>CAVUZI010000008.1:0-807826 GCA_963745955.1 uncultured Acidimicrobiaceae bacterium
GACGGGCCGAACAGTACAATCTCATCTATGAGGGAGGACCAGCGCAGTTACGCCGTGTACACGAGGATCAGCGACGAGAGGGACGAGAAGTCGCCATCACCAGACAGGCAAGGCGAAACTCTGCAAGGCACACCTGGAACAACGTGGGCTGAAGGTGGGGCATGTGTTCGAGGATCGAGGCAAGTCAGCCTCGAAACGGACCGTCGTCCGGGATGACTTCGTGGCCATGATGGAACGGGTCGAGGCCGGTGAGTTCGCCGGAGTCTGCGTCTGGAAACTCGATCGGCTCACCCGGCAGATGCGTGAACTGTCGCCCATCCTTGAGAAGATCTCCGGTGCGGGCGCCAAGCTCATATCGGTCACAGATAGCAATGTCGACACAACCACTCCTACAGGTGAAGCGATTCTTGGATTCATCATCGCTCAGGGCGCCCAGGAGTCCGAGAACACCAGTCTCGGTCGCAGCCGCAGAGAAGCAACGGGCCAGCGACGGCAAGCCGCATGGGGGAGGGAATCGGAGCTACGGCTATCGGTGGGACAAAGAAGCGAAGAAGCTCATCGTCGTTCCCGATGAGGCGAAGGTCATCAAGAAGATCGTCAAGAAGCTCACCGCAGGTGCTTCGCTTCGTGAAGTGGCCAAGTGGCTTAACTCGGAAGACCACACGACCACGACGGGTCGTAGGTGGACGCACCAGAGCGTGAAGCAGATGATCTCGTCACCGAAGTTGCGTGGTGAGCGCATCTATCACGGCGAGACGATTCCTAGTGATCTGTGGAAGCCGATCCTGAAAGCCGAAGAGCAGTTCGCAGCACTGGACCGTGCGGACCACGGAAGTGGCTTCCGGTCCTCACCGAACAGGATGAAGAACCGCTATCTCCTGTCTGGCTTGATCTATTGCTCGCAGTGTGACGGACGGATGTACCCGGCTCACGGCAAGCAGGGGAAGACTTCCGGTATGTCTGCCGACAGGAATCGAACGAGTTCAAGTGCGCTCGCAGCGTTGTCGTAACGAAGGCCGATGACTTCGTGTTCGAGTGCGCCGTCGACTACGCCGAGCAACACTCCGAGCCGTTCAATGCGGTCGACCGAGACGCTGAAGAGCTACATCGGATCACACGGGCCATCGAGCAAGAGCGTGCAGACCTTGCCGAACTCCGAGCCGACAAGTACAAGACGAAGGACCTCGATGAGCGGAAGACGTTTGACCCGGCCATCAGTCAGTGTCAAGCGAACCTCGATCAGCTACTAGCGAAGCAAGCTCACCTCAATGTGCGGGTGCAACGCTCGCCGGGGTTCGCTCGATGGGGAAGTCAGGAGTCTCAGTCGAGCGACATGGCCGTCAGACGGGCATGGCTACGGCAGTACGTTCGCCGGGTCTAATCGGCAAGGGCAGGCCTGGTGGTCACACGTTCGACACAAAGCGCATCAGCATCGACTGGCTATACGGGATACGTGCCATCCGACCCGATGGACGATGAGATCGCAGAGCAGTGGCGGAACAGCGAGGAGTTGATGCCCAATCGACTCGGTCCCCGGCGCCCGTGGTAGGCGGTAATCACCGAGACCGGGTACTGGATGACACGAGAAGGCGTCAGATACTCCCTGAGTCTGCGCTCAGAGGCTTCGGGCCATCGGTCGGGGCTGAACCTGGTGCTTCGGCTCATGTGGCGACTGGTCTGTGCCGATGAACGACTAAGCGCTCGAATGCGTCTGCTTTTGGCGACTGACGGTCTGTCGAGCGGAAGTGCAAGGACATCGTCGCATCGTTCGAATCACACCAGGACAGGCCGACTTGGACAGGGTCGAGTTACGGCAGATGGCGGAAGAGCGCCGAAAAGCTGCGCTCGCCTACGCCGCCGAGGGGTGGAGGGTCCTGCGCCTCTATGGTGTACACCTCGTCGAAGAACGGCAACCTCATCTGCGATTGCGGCGCTGGTTACAAGTGCGCCAAAAGTGGTAAGCACCCTATCGACTATGGGTGGACAAGCTCAGCGTCCAACGATGAGGCCGTAGTCGGCCAGTGGTGGGACGAGCACCCCAATGCGAACATCGGCTTCCTCATGGGCGGTGGACTCATCACCATTGACCTCGACCTCCTCAAGCCCGGCGAGAGGGTCTCAACGGTCTAGAAGAGTGGGAGAGGATTCAAGAGCACTGCGGACTGGCTCCCGAGACTCGGACTGCACGGACTGGCTCAGGTGGCATCCATCTCATTATCGGGAACCACCGGGATACGAATCTGGTGGTTCGCTGCTTCCAGCACTGAGCGGGGCGAGCCACATCGACCAGAGAGGAGGAGGCGGACTCATTGTGGTGGCGCCTAGCCTCCACAAGAGTGGCGACAGGTACCAGTGGAAAAATGAGATCGAACCTGCTGTCGCACCCGAGTGGCTGTACAACACGCCCGGACCCTTCCACGGCACGACCAAGACGAAGGAGCCACGAACGGCTGAGGCCACCGAAGTCGGCTTCCACCAGAGCCAAATCCGAAAGGAAGGTCGATCCAGACATCGAGGCTAGAGCGAAGGAACTATCCCGCCAGATCGACCCGGAGGCCATCCTCACTGAGAACACCTTGAAGTTGATCACCGAGGGGCGTCCTGGCGATCAGAGCGAACTCATCTACGACATCTGCCTCGGCGCAGTGCAGTTCGGTTTGACTTCACCGGGCTCTTCAAACTCTTGGAGGACCCCGCCAACCGTGGTGGTCTCCGACTTGAGACAGGAGATCGAGACGAATGGGCCTAAGCGAGCCATCGATTGGTTCGCCATCACCTGGGAGGCGGCTCAACGTCACCGGGCGACTCAGCTTGCGATGGTCGATCAACTCAAGGAGGAAGTAACGCACTACGAGTGGCCGAAGACCGTAAGGTACCGAGCACGGCTAGGCGATTTCCATCGAGTGCGCTCTACTTCGATGAAGCTGGTGTCTGGATGCCGCGCTCGAACTGGCTTGCCAGTACACGACGACCGAACCGATGCTGAGCCAGAAGTTGATCGCGGAGATGACCAAGAAGGACACCAAGACGGTTCGAAAAGCGCTCGGTGGTCTCGAAGTGCTCGGCTGGTTGGAGCTTGAACGTCAAGACCGGTGTCTTTGGTGCTGACATCTACAGCCTGATCCTTGACCCCGAGGTCAGGGAGACACGCTTGTCCTCCCCTGCCCTTGCCGAAGGGACCTTCGATCTCCTGCTCGGTCCCGATACTGAGACCTCAGGTGACCCTCCCAAGCCCTTGATGGCTCTATAGGACACCAAGTCCACTCCCTGATCTTCAACTCCCTATCGTCCCCCGCCTTAGAGGGAGTATACGTAGGGACTTCTGTATTCATGCCCACCACCACACCCCCCTAACTGTGAATACGTAGGGAGTTCTACGAGGATTCACGATCTCGGCTCGTGTCCAATGATCCCGATTCTTTGGCCACGTCCTCGGTTGCGAGTGAAGACCTTCGACAATCCGGCCTAGAAGGCCCTGGGAGCCGATTGGGCACCAAATCCACGTTCCTACAGTTTGAGGGTCCCAGTTTGTTCCCCAGCCAGTGTTCAGGGCATCGAAGGGCTGTCCAAGTGCACATGCCGATCTACAACTTGCACTGCCATCTCGTCGTGCCAACTCGGCTGGGCGATGGCTTACCTCGGTATGGAGAGATGGCTTGCCGATGCCACGGAGCTTGCTGACGGTCTTGTGCAACTCCAACTGGCTGATGCGCTCCGGCCACCTGAGCGAGGACAACTCGGGTGGTGGATCGGGTACTTCTTGCCGTTACCTCGGTAAGGAATACCTCGGTAAGGGTGCCGCAGAAGCCCGATTTGGGCGCTGAAGCTCAAGCACTCCCCCAACCACCGGGCCGGGCGATTGAGGGCCTCAGTTTGCCCGTGTGAGGGTGCTGACGGCATTGTACCGATGCGCTGGCGCTCGATGTCGGGCTGGTGCACTACGAAGGCTCGGCGGCGGATATACACGGCGAATACCTCGGTACTGCCCCTCGCAGGCAGATGGGATCCTGTCAGTCCTGTGCTCCGAGGACTGAGTCCTGCGTAAGAAGTGACCGGATGTTCCCAAGGACTTGCTCATCGGGTCAAAGAGTTGCAACGAGGTGATGTCGTGAAGTTGACGAAGTGTCACTATCAGGGACGAGTTGGAGAACTTCAGGTCTGATTCTTCCTTCTCGTGGACCAGTCCGGCGATGGGTGCTGGCCCTGGCTGGGTCCTCGCCACAGCAGCGGTGCCGGACGCTACTTGTGGAAAGCCAAGGACGGTGGGAACAATCGCTACGTGCTGCGCACACCGGGTCGCCTACTTCCTTGAGCACCGGCGAGCTTCCGAAGTATCTGCGGAACCTGTGCGGGAACCTGTCGTGCTGTAAAGCGTCTCACTGGTGGACGAAGCCCACCGGAGGTTGGAAGCCGAAGCCACGGAGGGCCAAGAGAGGAAGGGTCCGCCAACTTCCCGCTAGCGACATCGAACGGATTCGCCTTCTCGATTCCCTCGGCAGCGACGAAGACGAGATCGGCCAGCAGTTCGGACTGACGAAGCGCCAAGTGGTGCAGATAGCCATGGGCAAGGTGCGCCCTGAAGTGGGGGCCGAATCCGAGTCCTCCCGCTTCCAAGGCATCCGCCACTACCACGACGAGTTCGAGCAAGAACTGATGGCCATGCGTCCCGAGCGAGCCGGTGCTCCCTCAGCCCCAGGTTGTCCCCCAACCGAACTGGGTCTCCACGATCGAGCACCCCATCCACGGGATGCCCGGTCCCCATGGGACGCCCTTTCCATCGGTCTCCTACGGCCAGTACAGGGTCGGCGCTTGCCTCGAACCGGTAGGTGCTAGTCCGAGGACGAGGCGACGCCCTTTCCTCAACGGCACATCGACCTGTACCTGGGACCGTCATTCAGAAGGTCCGAGGGACGTAGCCCGATGACGACCTAGCAACTGACCGAAGAGGCACGGTGCTAAGCTGCGAGACAATAGGAGGCAACATGACAGGGTAGTCGATGGATCGTTACGTCACGCCCGAAGGACGGCGCAAGCTGTTCGTGAGGCAGCGACCGAATGAGACTGGGGACGACTTCGTCACCAGGGCAGCGGGGTTCATGTCTGCCATGAGCGATGGCCACGCTCTCGACAAGGTGTTGGCCAGCACGCCCAGCCAATGGGAGGTGGTCCCGAGTAACAGGTGGATCGAAGCTGTGAACTCCTCCGATCCGAGGCTTCGGCTGCGGGTCACACCTCTGTCGTCCAACGATGGTGGCTCAGTTGGCCACCTCGTTGTCGAGTGCGAAGACCAACTCGTAGCCGATGACTGGGCCGATCTCCAAGAGGAGTCGGTCTTCCTGCCGAGAGCCAGGCATGGCCAGATCTGGACTTGGCAGGCTGCCCTCTGGTCCCTTGTCCATGAGATCCGAGGGCTGGGTGTTCAGTACGAAGCCTGCCTCGAACGCAGTGGACTCGTCGTGGAGCGAGAGTCATGACGATGAAGATGGCGGTGTGCCCGGACGGCGTGACGAGGGCGTACACAGTAGAGGGTGAGATCGCCTTCGTGGAGGTGCGGGGTTACCGGATCGAGGGGAAGATCACGGAGGAGGATGGCGTCACGAAGTTCCGGCAGTTAGCCATCATGAGCCCATCTGATGTACTACCCGCCACGAGCCGACTAGGCACCGGGGTGATCGTGAGAGGCTGAACGTGAAGTAGAGGCTGCCTCCTGCGGTTGCACCCTCGCCCCGAACGGCACTTCGAGGGCACCCCCGGTAGGCCTGCTTAGGCTGTCGAAATCACCGACCGAGAGGGCATCGAGGGTCGGTTTCTCGTACTGGATCGTGGCTTGATATCAGTCGCGACCGCCGATCATTGCCTGCAGAGGAGGCGGTTCCTGCCTTAGTTGCCGTTCGCGGGCTCGGCGCCAGCCAAAGCACTAGCGATCCGGTCAAGGTGACGCGCCCAGAGTTGTGGATAGAACGCGGCATCCTCCGCAATTAGGCCGGAGAATTGCACCTTCACATCTGTGCCGTCACCCGTCGGGGTGAGCGTGATTTCAATGAAGGTGGGTGTCGGGGTCGTTGTGTCGGTTCCTTGACGATCCCATCTCAGCAGCATGCGGTGAGGGGGATCTACTTCGATGTAGCGGCCGGCGATTGCCGTCCCGTCGAGGTTGAGGTGGAACGTGTCCCCCACGCGAGGAGCTGTCACGAGATGTCGATCATCCTGACGAGGCCGGTCGATGTCGGAGAGATACGAGCAGTCTGGGGCGGCTGACGTAGCTCTCGGAAATCCAGACCTGAGCAACGCACGGGGAGTGACGAGGCCTCCTTCATCAGGCCCGGCAGCCAGTCCGCAAACGCATCGTCTGAATTCACGTACTTCATCCAAGGGCCGTGGGCCGACCTCGGCAATGGCTGTGATCGACCCCGGTTTGGCTTCATCTGTTGAGGGCAAGGGCAAGAAGGGTATTTACGGCAGTCTCGAACGGGCGGGTACTCCGTTCAACCTGCGCGAGTAGCAGTCCTCCTTGGAGCGTGGCGAGCAAAGTAGTGGCGAGGTCGTCCGGGTCGATGCCCGACGGGAGCTTCCCGTCGGCATGAAGGGATCTGAGTCCATCGCCGATGGCGGCTGCCCACTGATCGAACCCTGCCGCGATGAGCGCTCGGGCCTCGGGGTCACTCTCGGCGAGTTGACCAACCAGCGAGCCAAGTTGGCAGCCCCCCTGTGCTTTGGTTCGCTTCGCTGCGGTGATCACCATGTTCCGCCAGGCTTCGACTCCGTTCGCTCCGCTGAACGCGTGCCGCTGGCGATTGACGATGGTCTCGGCTTGGTAGTCGATGACTGCCTGCACGAGTTCGTTCTTGTCGGGAAAGTAGTGGTACATCTGCGAGCCGCTGACTTCTGCCGCCACCTTGACGTCATCCAAGGTGGTACCCGCCACCCCACGCTCATGGATCAGGGCGGCCGCCTCTTCCACTATTCGGGCCCGGACGCGTGCTCCCTTGGGGGTGAGCTTCGGCCGGTCACTCGTCTCGTTGACCATGCACGAACGTTAGCAGGATTCTGAGTTTGACAACCCAGTTCCTAACTGTCAGAGTGAGTTATGCAACCCATTTTCAAACGAGAGGACGACGCATCGCATGACTGATCTGACAGGCAGGACTGCTCTGGTTACGGGGTCGACGAGCGGGATCGGCCAGGCAACGGCCATCGCCTTGGCCGCCCGGGGCGCTCACGTACTCGTAGTCGGACGCAACGAACAACGAGCCAAGGGCGTTGTCGCCGAGATCGAGGGTGGCGGCGGTCGCGCATCGTTCAAGCTCACGACGTTGAGCGATCTGCAATCTGCCCAGGAGCTGGTCGAGTGGGCCACTGAGGCAGGCGACGGTCACGTCGACATCCTCATCAACAACGCTGGCGTCGCCTTGCTCGGACCAAGCAACGCAGCTTCCGAAGCTGAGTTCGACGAGACCTTTGCACTGAACGTCAAGATTCCGTTCTTCCTGGTCGCGTCACTGGCGCCCGCTATGGCCGAACGCGGATGGGGTTCGATCGTCAACATCTCCACGATGGTCGCCAGCTTTGGGCAGGCGGGCATGGCTCTCTATGGCGCCAGCCGGGCAGCCCTCGAACTGTTGACCAAGGCTTGGGCCGCCGAATACGGCCCGAGTGGCGTTCGGGTCAACGCCGTCTCCCCCGGCCCGACGCGCACCCGGATGATGGAAGCAGTCCCCGAAGAGATGGTGAATCAGCTCGCAGCACTCGCACCAGCAGGTCGCGTCGCCGAGCCAGAGGAGCTCGCTTCCGCAATCGTCTTTCTCGCCAGCGATGATGCCAGCTTCGTCCACGGCGTCACTCTTGCAGTCGATGGAGGCCGGGTCGCCACGTGACGCTGTCGGCAGTGACGTTTGAGAGCGAAGCCCCAGGGAGCCAATAACAACTCACAGCTAGGGAGTATCCATATGAGTGCATATGTAATTGTCGAATTCACAGTTAAGGACCCAGATGTTTACCGTGAGAAGTACGCCGGCAACGCTGGAAAGACCGCGAAGGAGTACGGAGGTGAGGTAATCGCCGCCGGTAACCGGGAAGTCCTGCACGGCGATGGCTCGCTCACCTCGGGAGCACTCGTGCGGTTTACTGACCGTGAGACGGCCCTCAAGTGGTACAACTCGCCTGAATATCAGCAGCTGATCGAAGTCCGAGGTATCGCGATGGATGTCCGTTTCAGCTTGCTCGACGGCCTACCTACGTCCACAGAGGTTGAGAGGGAATCAGCGTGAGCACGCCCTCAGGGAAGACGGTGCTCATTACGGGCGCCAATGTCGGGATCGGCAAGGATGTGGCCCGGCAGCTGGCGCTACGTCCTGAGATCGGCCGCATCTATCTGGCCTGTCGGAACCAAGATCGAGCGTCAACGGCAAAGGCCGATCTCGAAGCCGTCACCGGCCGACACATCTTTGACATCATTCTCATGGACGTCGCCGATCTCGGTTCGGTCCGCGCTGGCCTAGCGGCCATCGACGGGTCCCTCGACGCGCTGGTCATGAACGCTGGTGTAATCGGCAATAAGACCTTGATGGAATTGACTGCTGACGGGGTCACCACACTGTTTGCAACGAACGTTCTGGGTCACGCCGTTCTCCTCGAAGGGCTCCTGACCCAGAACCGACTTAGCGAGGTAGCGGTGTTCGCCGCAAGTGAAGCAGCCAGGGGAATTCCGAAGTTGGGGTTCAAACGGCCAACCTTTGTCTCAACCTCTACCGATGAACTCACTACCGTCATCGACGGCAGCTACTTCGCTCAGAGAAAATATGATCAGAACCTCGCCTTCGGTCAGGTCAAGTACATCGGGGCCTTATGGATGGCCCACTTGGCACGCCAATTCCCCGACTTCCGCTTTATCACTGTGAGCCCCGGCAACACCACGGGCACTGAAGCCGCCGCAGGCGCGGCGCCACCGCTACGCTTTGCGGCCAAACACATCATGCCCCACCTCGGTATTTCCCACGAACTTGACGTGGGCTCGAAGCGACTCGTTGACGGTGTCACCGACCCGAAGCTTTCGAGTGGCGTGTTCTACGCCAGCGCGGCCGGCAAGTTGAAGGGTCCCATGGTCGACCAAGCGGAGATCTTCCCGGACTTGGCCAACCCGTCCTTTCAGGACCACGCCAACGAGGCCATTCACCGTTTCATCCCCCAAGGGCTCACCGATTGACTGATTGCGCAATCGTGTAGTTCCAATCTCCGTGGAACTTGTGGAGCGTAAGGGGCACAGCAGCGAGTTCGGCGGCACTTACCTTGGTGCCGGTCTCGTAGTAGTTCACGTCTTCCTCGGCTCGGATCTTGAGTCCCTTGGCTGTCGTCGTGTTCGAGATCAGCTCGACGATGGTCCGATACGAGACGAGGGGGCGACAGCGCCAGTTCATGGAGATGAAGCTGAACATGCGGTGCTCGATCTTGTTCCACTTCGACGTTCCCGGTGGATAATGGCAGACGGTGATCTCGAGTCCGGTCTCTTTGGCCAACTTGGCCAGCTCGACCTTCCAGAGCTTGACCCGATAGCCGTTGGAACCACCGGCGTCGGCGGTGATCAAGAGCTTGGTGGCGTCAGGGAACCGGGGCTTTCCCATGGAGTACCACCAGCGCCGGATGGCTTCGACCGCGAAGGACGCCGTGTCGGCCGTGTCGCCGACCGAGACCCAGCCCTCGTCATGGGCCAGGTCGTAGACCCCGTAGGGGACGGCCCGGCCCAGTTCCTTGTCGACGAAGTCATGGGTCTTGGTGCGGGTCGGCTCGCCGGCGGGGTGGAGCTCGCTTCCGCCGTTGGAGAACTCGCCCACCAGCTCTTTCTTCTTGGTGTCCACGGAGATCACCGGTTGATCCTGCTTCATGAACCGGCCGATCTGTTTGTTGAGGTAGACGAACTGGAGGTCTCGATCGGGATGGGCGGTACCCTCCTTCTGCTTGGAGGGAGCCTGGAGCGAGTAGCCGAGCGACTTGAGGATCCGCCCGACCGTGTCATCGGTGATCTTGTAGCCCTGGCGCACCAACTCGGTGGCCAGCTTGCCCGTCGACTTCGACGTCCAGCGCATGTACGACATCGGATTGCCCCGAGTCTCGGGATGGACCAGCTCATCGAGGGCTTCTGCCAGTCCGGGCTGCTTGTCCTCAGACTTGATGTCACCACCACCGGGCGCCCGCTGCCGATCCGAGGGCTCTATCCCTTCGCCCACTTCGCGTTCTGCCTTGATCACCGTGTTGCGGCTCATGCCCGAGCAGTCGGCCACCGCTGTCTTGCCACCGCGTCCGAGCGCCTCGGCCATGGCGCCGGCCACCACCCGGCGTTGGAGTTCGTTCAGATGAGGCTGAACCACCTCGAAGAATCGCGCGAGCTCATCTCGGCTGGCCTCCACCAGACCATCTTACATCGCGCGTCTTAACTATCGGAGGACCCCAAGTGACATTTGAGTGATAAGGCGCAGACTGTTTTCCACGACGGCCAGCTTCATACCGGCCGCATGGGAGGCCACCGATCCGACTTACGAGCAGCTTCATCCGGGAGCACGACTGACCTTCAGCCCCTGCCTATCCCTAAACACCAATCGGTGGGGCATGTCAGCCGACCCGTGCTGGCCGGTCTAGGTGACCGGTTCCGGCATGTCAGGCTGGCGATGTCCCCAGTAACTTGGCTGAGTGATCTGAGATGGAGGGTTCAGGATGAATCCCAAAGTTGGCAAGGTCGTGCTGTGCCTGAGCGCAGCGGGTTATCCTCTCACGGAGCTCGCCATCCGACGATTTGGTCGGCGAGGCGCCGTCATTACCGAGGTGGCCTGTTGCGGACTGTCCGTCCGTGATACAGCCATGGTCGTGGCCGGCGTTCCCAGCCGCCTTCGCCTAGGGCCGTCCATTCTTCTGTGGATGGAGTTGACGGTAGCGGTTGCCGCAAGTGCCCTGGGACTCCAGTCCGCAGTCGACGATGAATTCCGAAAGCGTGCTCGTGCGGATCCGGGACCCGTCGAGATAGCCCGCCGCCTTGCCGTTGGGGCGCTGTTCGGTCTGCACACCGTGAGATTCTGGATCTACCTCCAACCCGATCAGGGGCGGAAGCGCTCCAATCCCTGACCCATCAGACCGTGGCGGCACCTACCCTGGTTGGCCTGCTTCTGAAGCCTTCAAGTGCTCGCCGAAGAACTCCACGATTCGCATTCGGGCGTCACGAGCCGACGGTTCGTGTAATTCGGCTCGTGCGAGTCGAGCAAGAACCTTGAATATTGCGGATACCTCTGCTGGGTCGTGGTCGTTGAGGAACGAATGGCCAGCGTCGGCATAGACCTTGACATCGTGAACCACTCCATTGCGCTGTAGAGCGGCCTTCAACTTCGCAGGTGCTCTGCGCTGCGACCAGTCCTTGGCGCCGTAGCTGCCGATGACTGGGCACGCCCCTTGGAGCAGTTGGTCGGCACCCCTCGGGACACCGCCGTAGTTGACACTTGCCGCAGAGTAGCCGTGCCTCGGCGCCAGAAGAAGTGCAAAGCCGCCACCCATGCAGAAGCCGATGACCCCGATCCGACCGGTGCAGTCGGCATTTCCGGCAAGCCAGGCACGAGCTGCATCGAGGTCGTCGAAAGTCCGTCCCCTGCGAGCCAAGGCGTCTCGCATTACCGAACGCATGCAGGTGCCTCTCTTACCGAAGTGGTAGAGGTCGGGAGCAAGTGCGATGAAACCCTCTGATGCCAGCCAGTCGGCTTGGTGCCTGAGGTCCAAGCTCATACCGAACACGTCGTGGATGACAACGACACCGGGCCACGGTCCTGCCCCCTCGGGCTTTGCCAGGTAGGCAGGGATGGCCTCTGTTCGTTCGATTGTCACATTCGGCAAGTCAGACTCCTATCCGAGATCGAGGCGATCCGCTCTCTCGTCCACGATGCGATCACACCATACTCACCTCTTCCGTCACGGTCTGACTCACGACCACCGGGTTCAAGATGCGATTCTCGATGAACGCGTACGCCGGAAGACGGCTGTGATGACCACTCCCGCGCCGAACGCGAACAGCAAGATGGGGATCCCCACAAACGCTCTACCGAACTCGGGCAGGAAGCTGACATTCACGAACGGGTGACGGACGCCAGGGCAATTGGACAGGTCCAATGCGCACAGTTGACCCCAGTGTCAGCCGGTTTTGCTCTGTCGGAAGCAGTGAGCGAACGATGGAGTCGACAGGGCGATGAAAGGGTCGCTCGAGCCTCGGTATGGCCTTAGCGAGATGCTCGTGCTGGCTGGCCTCGCGCCCTGAATGCCGTATTCATCGTCTTGCCTGCGTTGTCCATTGTTCCTCGATCTGGCTTCGTTTCCAACCACCGCCCGGCGCTGTTCCGTCGAGGCTACCGGCCCGTTCAGCTCACTAGCTTGGATGACGTCGGACCTGCGCCGGGCGGTTGAGGCTTCTGGCCCACGATGGTGCTCGGCAACACTTCGCTGCGCATCGGAAACGCGGGCGCGAGACTGACTGGCTGAATTGCTGTGAGACAGCCACCGCCGTCAGGAGGGAGCACCGGGTTGACCCGTCAGCATCCAACAGACGCTCCACCCTTTGGGTCGAGGGCCGCTGCAGGCGCGGCACTAGCCTTCTCGATTGGCGCGCTCATTGTCCTGGCGGCCTTCGCGGCCAAGAATCTGCTCTACATTTCTGGCTCTGTGCTGGCCGGTGCCCTGGGGATCTCGGCGCTCTGGATTGCCGCCACCAACCGTAGGTACCGATGGTGGGCCGCGTCCTCGGCCGTGCTCTTGGTCGGAGCTGCAGTTGTAATCTTGTTCGCCGCCGGGAGAGGCATAGTTGCGGTCGCAGTCGCGATCGTCTGCATTGGTGCTGCCTGGCTGCTTGGGATGGCGGCACTGCGTTGGGAGCTCCGCCGGGCCCTGGCCCAGCGATGGCACTCTGCCCCGGCCACTCGCCATGGCATAGTCATCATGAACCCCAAGTCCGGAGACGGCAAGGTCGCCCGGTTCAATCTGGTCAGCGAGGCTCGTCGCCGCGGCATCGAGGCAGTACTAGTCGAGGCCGGCGATGACTTGGGCGAGCTCGCCGAGGCAGCGGTGGCCCGAGGTGCTGATGCCCTGGGAATGGCAGGAGGTGACGGATCACAAGCGGTTGTGGCCGCCGTGGCCGCCAACCACAAGCTCCCTTTCGTCTGCATCCCGGCCGGCACGCGAAACCATCTCGCCCTCGACCTAGGGATCAACCGTGACGAACCCGTCACCGCGCTCGATGCCTTCGGTCCGGCTCGCGAAACCGCGATCGACCTGGGCGAAGTGAACGGCAAGGTGTTTGTTAACAACGTATCGCTCGGGCTCTATGCGCGGATCGTGGCCTCCAAGAAGTATCGCGAGGCCAAGCGCCGAACCGTAGCCGAGATGCTGCCGGATTTGTTGGGACCAGATGCTGCGCCACTTGGGCTCGTCGTCGACGGCCCGGAAGGCCCCATCGCGGGAGCGCAAGTCATCCAGGTATCCAACAATCCCTATCGACTGTCCAGCCTGAGTGGCTTCGGATCCCGCCCTTCGCTGAATTCCGGTGCGCTGGGGGTGGCGACACTTACGATCAACCGACCGATCGACGTCAACCGCCTGGTCGCCCTCGAGGCAGCCGGTCATCCTGAACGTTATGAAGGTTGGCGCCAGTGGACGACTCGCGAACTCGAAGTGCGAGGACCGGTCCCATTGGCCGCTGCAGCCGACGGTGAAGCGGGCACATGGGTGCGTCCGCTCCACTTCACGATTCGGCCGGGCGCGCTTCGAATCCGCATCGCTCCCGGGCAACGAGGAGCTTCGCCAGCCTTCTTCTCGGCACCGGTGGGATTCTCCACTCTCGCAGGCCTCGGGCGCGTCGTGTGTGGTCGGCCGAGCGGTATTGTCGCCACCATCCGGAAGGAAAGAGAAGGGTGAAGAATCCTGCCAATCCCGACGATCCCGCTGAAGAGACCGAGCCGTCACGAGGCTCTGACTGGATGGGCCGTCGACTCGTCGATGAGGTTCACGCCCTCGACCAGGCCGTCTACAACGCGGTGGCGAAAACCCCGACCCCAAGGTTGGACGTGCCGATCACCTGGATTTCGAACGCAGCGAACTACGGGCGACTTTGGATCATCATCGCTGCGGCGATCGCCGTCGCCGGTGGACGGGGACGGCGAGCGGCAGGTCAATGGGCGGGCGATCGGACATTTGTTGGTGGTGCCCACTTGGTGATCCACCAAGTGGCGTGTTTGGGACCCGATGACGGTAAACCAATACCACCGGGAAAGCGGACCCCTCCGGCTGCACCCGTACTCAAGCGGAATCCACAGGTAGTACCGAACGGACTGCGGACTCTGGTTCAGTTGCCAACAGCGCTCCGCGACGCCGGAAGGCTTCCTCCAACCTCGTTCGCTGACCGCTGATTCGGGTGGTGAATGAAGCGGAACGCCCGGCGCTTGATTCGTCGCTCCAGCCGTTCGATGTGAGTCGATGCGATGCGGGGGCTCTTGGCATGGGGGGCCCGGTAGAACCGGGTCTTCGCCAGCTCGACCAGCAACAGGTAGACGACCACCATCCCAAACAGGATGAGGAAGAACTGCCCAGGCAGCGGCGTGAAGCCCAGCAGGTTGGCCAGTCCCGTGTACGGAAGGATCGCACCGACCAGGGCGGCCCCGGTTGGCACGAGAATCATGGGCAGACTGGGCCTGCTCTTGAAGAACGGGACCCGCCGGGTCCGGATCACGTAGACGACGAGGGTCTGGGTAGCGATCGATTCGACAAACCAGCCGGTCCTGAACTCGACGTGACCGGCGTGGAGCAGCGAGAGCATGACCCAGAAGGTGATGAAGTCGAAGATCGAGCTCACGGGACCGAACACGACCATGAAACGTCGGATGAACTTCATGTCCCATGCTGCCGGCCGGGCGAGGGCCTCAGGGTCCACCCGGTCTGTCGGGATCACCAGCTGACCGGCGTTGTAGAGCAGGTTGTTGAGGAGGATCTGCGACGGCAGCATGGGCAGGAATGTCAGGAACATCGAGGCACCGGCCGCACTGAACATGTTGCCGAAGTTCGAGGACGTGGCCATGAGGACGTACTTCATGGTGTTGGCGAAGATGCGGCGGCCCTCCATCACACCTTCGGCCAACACCCCGAGATCCTTCTCGAGCAGCACCACGTCAGCCGCGTCCTTGGCCACGTCGGTGCCTGAGTCCACGGAGATCCCGACGTCGGCATGGTGCAGAGCCACCGCGTCGTTGACCCCGTCGCCGAGGAACGCCACATCCTTTCCGGTGCGGCGGGCCACCTTGATGATCCGCGACTTCTGATCGGGGCTGATCCGAGCGAACACCGTTGTGGTCAGGATCGCCGCTTCGAGGTGGTCGTCGTCGAGCGACTCGACCTCGGTGCCAGCGAGCACCCCCGCGCAGTCGACCCCGATGTCCGAACAGACTTTGGCTGCCACCAGGCCGTTGTCCCCGGTGATGATCTTCACCTCCACTCCCAGCTGTTCGAGTTTGGCGATGGAGGAGCCGGCATCGGCCTTCGGGCGATCGGCGAAGGTCAAGAAGCCCTCCAACGCGAGCCCCTGCTCGTCCTCGGCGGTGAGCGCCTCGATGCCCTCGGCGGGCCGGGTGGCCACGGCCACCACCCGGGCCCCTTCGGAGAACAATGCCTCCAGTGCTGGGCGAGCGCCGTCGGGGACGAGCGCACACCGGTCCAGCACCACCTCGGGGGCGCCTTTGGTGATCATGAGCGGCTGCCCATCGGGATCCTTCACCAGCATCGAGGCCATCTGCCGCTCGTGGTCGAAGGGAAGGACGCCGAGCCTCTGATAGGCAGCGGTGCTCGTGGCGACATCTTCTCCGGAAGCCGCATCGGGGGCCGACCAACATGCTTGGTCCAGTGCGTTCCCGCCGACCGGCTTCCCGTCGGTGACGGTTGCCTCGTTGCACACGAGCCCGAGAAGTAGCGGGCGATCGCTGGCGCGCCCATTGGCGTCCAACGCCCGCTCGAAGGTAATGACCCCTTCGGTGAGGGTGCCCGTCTTGTCGGTGAAGAGGATCTCGATATTGCCCAGGTCCTCGATGGCCACGAGCCGTTTCACGAGGACCTTCTTCGCTGCAAGCGCTCTCGAACCGGCGGAGAGGCTCACCGTGACGATGGCCGGCATCATCTCGGGGGCGATGCCCACGGCGATGGCCAGTGAGAAGAGCAATGCCTCGATGAAGGGCCGATCCAGCGCCACGTTGACGATGAAGATGAACGCAGTCAGGATTGCGGCCACGCCAAACAAGAAGCGGGAGAACCGGGACAGGCCCGCTTCGAAGGCAGTCTGACCCTGCTTCTCGGAAAGACCGGCAGCGATCTGCCCGAAGGCAGTACCGGCTCCGGTCCGGACCACGACGCCAAGGGCCGATCCCTGATGAACGATCGTCCCCATGAAGGCGCACCCCGGCTGGTCCAGCGGCTGGCGGCCGGTGGCGGGCGCCACCGACTTCGCCACTGGCATCGACTCGCCGGTCAGCACGCCTTCGTCACACTCGAGCTCGTCGACCTCCAGTAGACGGATGTCGGCCGGCACCAGAACACCGATGCGGAGTGACACCACGTCACCGGGTACGAGACTCGTGACTACGACCCGGCTCTCCCGCCCGTCCCTGCGAACTTCGGCCTCCTGTCGGATCTTGGCGCGGAGAGAAGCCATCGCCACCTCCGCCCGGTACTCGTTGAAAAAGCCCAAGCCGACACTCAAGGCGACGATCACGGTGATGATCACCGCGTTCGTACCGCCTCCGGTTAACCCCGATATCAGGGCGGCGACAAGCAGCAGGATCAGGATCGGGTTACGGAGCTGGCGGAAGAGGACGGCGGTGGCCCGTACCCGATGCGTGCCGAGCGCGTTTGGCCCAAACTGTATGAGTCGCTCGGTCGCCTGGTCGGAGGACAGACCGTCTGGGCTACTCCCTAGACGCGAGAGCACCTCGTCGGGCGCAAGGCCGGCGGCGTCGGCGAGATCTAACTGCCTGTCGGGGGCACGCGTGCTCACGACCACAGAAGGCAGCATGAGCGCCCGGACTCAGGACCGCTAGAGCCATTGGTCACACCACGCAAATAGGGGAGCGGCAGCCGGCATTGCGGGGACTAGTCAGAGGTTCCTCGGCTCCGTGACGGATATGTGATCTTCGTGGCCGGGGGATCGATCGGCACCTACTGGAGCATGTCTGGCGGAGGCAGCTGGTCAGGGTATGCAGCGATCCCCTCTTTACGGCGCAGAATCGGGCCGCCCGATGGACGAAGATGCCGCTTTGGTGAACCAAAAAGACCGGATGGTCGTCTGGTCCCTCAGACTCGACCGGTTGGATTCACCTTCCAGGTTTGAGGTGGCGGAATACCGCCTGCATCGTCGGATTGTCCCTGATCTGGCTAGATGCAGCTTGGGTATTCGTGATCAAACCTGTTCGACTGGAGAGAAGGTACGGAGAAATCCGGCAACACCCTGTCTTGCCAGTCCTGATGGTTGCGGGATGTGCGACCAGCGGTTCATCCACGGCAACCTACAGATCCGTCCACCACGGCAAGGGCGCCTGCCTCAACTCGGATCACGCCGCATGCTCATTCTTGACCGATACAGCGTGGCAAAACTCTCCGGTGGGACAGACGCAGCAGATCCTGGCTCCTCTAGGGCAGACAGCACGGATCGTCTTTCTTCCGGCTGGGACAGAGCCCAAGGACTCCTGCAATGCCATTGAGGGCATGTTTGGTTCAGTACCTCCGTCCGAACTCCATCTCCTGCCCATGAGAGTAGCTATCGACCTGCCTGGATGCCTCGTTGGACAAATGCCTGAGTAACTAAGCGCATGTGGCAGCCCGCTGCTGCCCCACGACATCACGGGGTGCGTCATTGACCACGTCCGACCGATCCAATCGTGCTTGTGGATAGCTCGCCAGGAGGGCGAAGCATGGCGAAGCTTGTCGCCACTGGGCTTCCTCCGGTTTGACGGACATCCACCATCAGGGGCACTGCCCCGGAAAGGATGTCCACAATGGAGACCATGGAACGGAAGAAGCCCCGTGCCCGCCGGTCGTTCACCCCGGAGTTCAAGGCTGAGATCGTCGAGCGCTGTAAGCGCGGCGATCGCAGCATCGGCCAGGTGGCCAGGGACTTCGACCTCGGTGAGACGGCGGTGCGCGCGTGGGTGAACCAAGCCGAGACTGACGCCGGCGAACGGCCCGGTCTGACGACCGAGGAGCGGGCTGAGCTCAGCCAGCTGCGTCGGGAGAACCGGCGCCTGCGTGAGGACAATGACACGCTCAAGCGAGCGACGGCTTTCTTCGCCAGGGAGACCCGATGAGCGTTGATCCGTTCATCGAGGCGGAAGAAGCCGCAGGCCACAGCGTGATGAACGCTTGCCACCTGCTCGAGGTCTCCCGTGCCGCCTATTACCAACGCAAGAAAGCCATCCCCTCGGCCCGAGCCGTCACCGACGCCGAGCTCACGGACAGGATCAACGCCATCCACTCCGAATCCAAGGGGACCTATGGGTCACCGAGGGTGCATCGGGCGCTGCGCAAACAGGGCATCGGGTGCGGCAAGCGCCGGGTTCGCCGACTCATGCACCAGGCCGGTCTGGAAGGACGTTGCAAGAAGCGGTGGCGCAAGACGACCGTGGCCGATCCCGACGCCGAGCAAGCCCTCGACCTCATCCAACGCCACTTCGGCCCCGGGGCCGAGGTCGACCGCCGCTACGTGGGCGACATCACCTACATCGCCACTTGGGAGGGGTGGGTCTATCTGGCCACGGTCATCGACCTCTCGTCCCGAAGGGTGGTCGGGTGGGCCCTGGCCGACCACATGCGCACCGAGCTTGTCTCCGATGCGCTGACCATGGCATTTCACAATCGCAATCCGGAAGAAGGGCTGATCTTCCACTCGGACCGAGGATGCCAGTACACGAGCGCGGACTACGGGAAGCTCGCTCGGGAGAACGGTGTCGTGCTCTCGGTCGGGCGCAAGGGCGAGTGCTGGGACAATGCAGTAGCCGAAAGCTTCTTTGCCACCATCAAGCGGGAGCTCATCGACACCCGGGCCTGGCCGACTCGAGCGGGACTACACCGGGACGTCTTCGATTACATCGAGGGTTGGTACAACGTGCGTCGGCTGCACAGCTCGCTCGACTACTGCAGTCCCGCCGAATGGGAAACTATCCACCGCAACGCCGACCGTCTGGCGGCATAATCAACACAAGCAACCTGTCCGTCGAACCGGATCAAGCCCACACATCGCCCCCTGGTCGGGCACTGCACGTCGTTTATGATCGGCCGTTCGACCGGCTGGAGGCCACGATGTACGAGGTGATTGTTGTAGGAACAGATGGCTCTGACCGAGCGGGGATTGCCGTCGCTCAAGCCATCGCCCTCGCCAAGATGAGTGGGGCCAAGTTGCATGTCGTCCACGCTGCTCGCCCCGATGCCATGACGGGAAGCGTGCTGGATCCTGCCGCAATTGCTGTTGCCGAAGCCAACCGGACGTATGACCGGGGTGACCATATCTGTGCGCAAGCTCTCGAGGAGGCAGCTCGCGAAGGAGTGTCCGCCGAGATGCACAGTGCTGACGGTCATCCAGCCGACGTACTGATCTCGATTGCCGAATCAACTGAGGCAGACCTTGTGGTGGTTGGGAACCGAGGCATGAGAGGAGCCATGCGCATCTTGCTCGGGAGTGTTTCCAACAAGTTGGCCCATCACTGTCCGTGCAGTCTGCTTATCGTCAACACTGACGCAGCCAATACCTAACCGAACAGCCTGGGTGCCCTCTATCGTTCTGAACGGTCAGTTGCCTGCTCTCGCCAGGGGGTTCGTCGGAGGTCGTTGCGCCCGGTCCGACAAAGGGACCGGCTGTCTGAGTCCCGGACGCGACCCGACATTGCTTTCGCCTCGCGACCCGGCTGCGACCGTGCCATGCTCTGAGTATGGTGAGCCGATCACCCGAGGAGCGTAAGGCGGATGCCCTGGCGAAGCTGACGGCGGTTGATGCGAACGTCTGGGTGGCGTCCGCTTCGTCCAGCGGAGCTGTCCACCTGGTGCCGGTGTCCCACACCTGGAACGGCAACCAGATCATTCTGGCCACCGAGCCGGAGTCGCGCACGGTGGCCAATGTCACTGCCAACCCGCGAGTTTGTCTCGCCTTGGGCGAGACACGAGACGTGGTCATGATCGATGCCGTCCTGGCCGAGACCGTCCCCAAGGACGAGGCACCGGCTGCGCTGGCAGCGGGATATGCGGCCCAAGCCGGCTGGGACCCACAGACCGACGGCAGCGACTACGTCTACCTGGTGCTCGGACCAGAGCGCATCCAGGTCTGGCGGGAAGCCGAGGACCTGGCCGGGCGCACCGTCATGCGTAACGGGGCCTGGGTGGTCTGAACCGACGGCCCGGGATGACTTGGAAGGACCATCCCCGAACGCCTGCTGAGGGTCGCACATTTCGTCCAGCGCTCGATCGTATTCGGGCGAGTAGACAGAAGCGATCCTGACTAGCCCGTCAGCTGATCCCCGAAAGCCCTTTCTGTAGGTCTTCGGCGTTCATGGCTGGCGCGAACGTCACCTCAGCGTTGAGTTCCATGAAGAACGGCTCAGCGAAACTCGGGATGGCCGACGCGTCCGGCATGTCGAAGACGACATACGCCGTTCGCTTCCCATCGAAGGTTGTGAAATACATGGCTTCTGGCGTCCAGCGCTCGGCCATTTGCTGAATCGTCTTTGGCAGGTTGCCGCTCTTGATCCCAGCGTTGCCAGCCTCAACCGGAATCGATATGCGTGCCATCGTTCGCATCTGAGACACCTCCTCGGGCTCGGGTCCTTATGACACTAGCCGTACCCAAAAAGGTGGCGTCGGGCTTAGGATATGGACGGCGTCCCCGGGAAGGTGGTCGCCCCCTTCGAGGGCAGCCAGTTGACTGGGCCAAGAGATTGAGAGAGGCGGGTTGGCCTCCTCCGGTCCCTGCCCATACCATCAGGCCCGGGGCGGTTATTTTCTCTTCAGGAGCGACCGGTGCTCGCGGTCCGCGAGCTGCCACCGACCGGCCCCTGTGGACACCCATCCCCGACTGGCGAAGCCAGACGAGCGAATCGGGAGAGGAGGCCCGCCAGAGCGGCGGGCCTCCTCTCTTCTGAGTCGAGTTAGCCGACGATGTTGTTGGGGACGTTGTGTAGAACGTCACCTGCGGGGATGGAGAGCACGACGGTGCTGTAGACCCCGCCGCCAGAGACAGCAGTGTTGGAGTTCACACTCACCGAGGCGGTGAGACTCACCGCGCCTCCGTTGTTGTAGATGCCGCCACCCTCGCTGGTGGCGGTGTTGTGGTTGACAGAGGTGTCACTGATGGTGAACGTGCTGCCGGCGTCGTTGTAGACGCCGCCTCCGTTCACGGCGTTGTTGTTGTAGACGGTTGCATTGTAGAAGGTGCCCGCGCCGCCCTCGTTGTCGATGCCGCCGCCGTTGCCGCTGGCGGTGTTGTTGTTGATGCTCACCCCGCCTCTGTCGGAGGGGAGCTGGGTGACCGTGCCTCCAGCGACGATATCGATGCCACCGCCACCGCTGGTTGCGATGTTGTGGTTGACGGAATCATTGGCAAGGGTCGTCGTGCCGAGGTTGTTGTTGAAGATGCCACCGCCGTTGGCAGCGGTGTTGCCCGACACAGTGCTGTTCGTGATGGTGGTCGTGGCGTCGCTGTCGAAGCCGCCACCGTTGGGGGAGCTGTTGCCGATCACAGTGCTGTTCGTGACGGTCACGATGCTTTGACCGTTCGAAACCCCCCCGCCGTAGCCGCCAGCGGTGTTGTCCGACACAGTGCTGTTCGTGATAGTGGTCGACACTGAATTGAAGTGATTGCGGATGCCGCCGCCCCATTCGCTCGCGTTGTTGTTCGTCACAGTGCTGTTCGTGACGGTCAGCGTGCCTTCGTTCCAGATGCCGCCGCCGTCGTTGGCGCTGTTGTGCGAGACAGTGCTGTTCGTGACGGTCAGTGTGCCGCTGTTCGCAATGCCGCCGCCTTCGCCGCTGGTGTTGCCGTTCTCAATCGTCAAGTTGTTCAAGAAGACGGTCCCGGCGCTGATGGTCAACACCGACTCTCCTCCGAACCCGGTCCCGCTCAAAGTGCCAGAGCCTTGCAGGGTCAAGCTCTGTGAGATGGTGAAGTTCCCGGTGCAGGTCCCGTGCACGACGAGCGTCGCGCCTGGCAATGCGGCACCGATGGCTGTCTGCAAGTTGCCGCCCGCGTTGCAGTTCACGGTTGTTGGAGTAATGGCCGAGGCGGGCACCCCACCGCCGATCACCAAGCCGAGCACCACGCTCCCGAACACCAGCGAGCCAGCCAGCACGGCCCGCAGACTTCTCCCACGAGTAATACCCAATTGATCGAACCCCTTCGCCTTGGGGTGCCGCCGGTTACCGCACCCGCCTGGCCACCTGGCTAACACCGATAGTCACTCTCGGCAACCGTTGTTGCTGAGATTGGCCGTCTCAGCCCGGAGGGTGTTGGTTCTTCGGTCCAGCATGGGCTGGGGGGTGACCAGGAACACCGGCTCGGCGGCGGTTATTGACTGGGTCTGCTTGCTGTGAGCGAACTGACCTTGATCAGGCACATCCGGGCGTGTGGATAACCGCAGATCTCATTGTCTGACCACCCCTCAACGCCATCCGTTCAGTGTGGTGAGATGGTGCGCGAGTTCCCGCAGTCATGGGGCCGGGCTGCCAGCCGATGTGCGAGGCGTGGGGATGGTGACAACCAGAAAGGTCAGCTGCATGCCCAGCGAGCAGTTGTATGACACCATCGGAGTCACTTATGCGGTGACTCGACGCACCGAGCTGCGGATCGCAAGCAAAGTCTGGGCTGCCCTCGGCGACTCGCAGACCGTCTTGAATGTCGGGGCCGGCACCGGCTCCTACGAGCCTCCCGACCGCGAAGTAACCGCTGTGGAACCGTCAGCGCTCATGCGTGCACAGCGTCCCATAGACGCAGCACCGTGCGTGGCTGCCGCCGCAGAGAGCCTTCCGTTTGAGGACCAGTCCTTCGACGCTGCGATGGCTTTTTCCACCGTCCATCACTGGCAGGACCCGATCGCGGGCCTGCGTGAGATGCGCCGAGTCGCTCAGCGGGTGGTGGTGTTCACGTTTGACGGCACTGACGCAGGATGGCTTCGTCGGTTTTGGCTTACTCGCGACTACCTGCCCGAGGTCGCTGAACTCCTAGTCGGTAGACCTCCGCTGACCGAGCAGGCTCGCGCGATCGGAGCCAACGTGGAGCCGGTGCCGATCCCGTGGGATTGCGCCGACGGGTTCTTCGAGGCCTACTGGCGGCGGCCCGAGGAATATCTGGATGATCATGTGCGTCGTGGGGTATCTGTCTGGGCCAAAGTCGGACGGGAAGCCGAACAGCGGGCGGTGCACAACCTCCGCAATGACCTCGCATCCGGTCGGTGGGTCGAACGTAATCGTGACCTCGTCGATCTCGAGGCGGCAGAGCTTGGCCTCCGACTGCTTGTCGCGTGACCCCTCCACGGATCCTCCGTACCCACGCCCAGATCGGATGGCATCCTGGTCCCTCCCCGACCTTCTTGGGGGTGCCCCAGATCGCTGCCGGCACCTAGGAGATACCCTGAGCCGCCCGTGCGCCTCCGCTATGTTGGCGGCGTGCCTGGCGTGCGACCACGAATCCCTTCGGGAACGGCGTAGCCTTCCCCGGGTAGGCGATCGGTGGTAGGCAGGACGGATGGCGTCAGCGGGGATCGGCGGCGAGCGCGGCCAGGCGGGGGCCGAGGGCAGCTACCTGCGCAGCCTGGTGGACCAGTTGCGCAGTGAGCTCGAAGAAAGTGCCGCGCTCCTGGCCTCCGAGCGGCAGCGCTGGGCGGTCGAGCGAGAGGCCGATCGGCTGCAGGCCCGCGACGTGGTCGAAGCCCTGCGGGTCGAACTCGAATCGTCGGTCCTCGAACGGAACGCGGCGGTGCAGGCGGCGGCGATGCAGTCGGCGGACGAGGTGGCGCAGCTCAGGGCGACGGTCGACGAGCTGCGTAGCACCCTCGTATCGGTGCAGGCGGAAGCGAAGCGGGAGCGCGACGTGCTCGACCGCAGGTTCCGCGAGGAGCGGGAGCAGCTACAGGGGACCATTTCTGCGCTGCGCACCCGGATGGAGACGACTGATGGCAACTGATATGTCCGACACGACCAACGTCACAGACCAGGCCAAGCGCCTTCACTTCGCCGAGACCCTCCTGCACGTGTCGCGGACCGTCTCGGCCATGGAGACGCTCGACGACGTGCTCGCGGCGCTCATCGAGATGACCGTCCTCGAGACCGATTCCGACCGGGGGACCTTGTTCCTGAACGATCCTGCCACGGGTGAGCTGTACTCGCGGGTGCTGCAGGGCGAGCAGACGCTCGAGATCCGCCTGCTCAACGATGTCGGCATCGCCGGCCGGGTCTTCACCACGCACGAGTCCCTCATAATCAACGACGCCTATGCGGATCCGCGGTTCAACCGGCAGGTGGACGAGCTCACCGGGTACGAGACGCGCAACCTCGTGTGCGCACCCATCACCACCGCTCGCGGCGTCGTGATCGGCGTTGCCCAGGTCCTGAACAGGCGCACGGGCGACTACGACCTCGACGATCTCGCGCTGCTCGAAGCCATGACCAGCCAGGCATCGGCGGCGCTGGTCAGCGCGTCCCATCTCGAGGACGTCGACGTGCGACGTTCGGAGGAGATGGAGTTTCTCCGTCTGGTGTCGGACATCACGGCCGAGCTCGACCTCGACGCGCTCCTCCAGCGGGTGATGGCCGAGGCCACGCGGATGCTACGTGCGGAGCGTTCGACGCTGTTCCTCCTCGACGAACGTACCGGCGAGCTGTTCGCCCGGGTCGCCGAGGGCGACTCCGTCGGCGAGATCCGGTTCCCGGCAACCGAGGGCATTGCCGGCACGGTGTTCAGCTCGGGGGAGAGCATCAACATCGCCCACGCCTATGCCGATCTGCGGTTCAACCCCGAACTCGACCGGCGAACCGGGTTCTTCACCCGGTCGATCCTGTGCGTTCCCGTGATCAGCAACGACGGTCACATCATCGGCGTGACCCAGGTGCTGAACCGCCGAGGTGGTCAGTTCACCCCTGAGGACGAGCAGCGACTCAAAGCGTTCACGGCACAGGTGTCCATCGCACTGCAGAACGCGAAGCTCTTCGACGACGTCCAGAACATGCGCAATTACAGCGAAGCGATGCTGGCCAGCATGTCCAACGGGGTCATCACCCTCGACATGGCGGGCACGGTAGCGACGTGCAACGATGCGGGCGGACGTATCCTGGGTGCCGACGCATCATCGCTCGTCGGGTCCCACTACTCGGAGGTCTTCGGTAGCGCTGAGGAGATCATCGGAGCGATGGTGGCGCGGGTCGCGGACGACGCCATCCGCACACCGGAGATGGCGATGGACGTCGACATCCAGCGACTCGACACGGGGGGCTCGGGTGCCACAAGCGCCGTGCTGTCGGCGAACGTGAGCGTGCTCCCCCTGATCGGCGGCATCGGCGAGCACTTGGGGACGATGGTCGTGATGGAGGACATCAGCGGCGAAAAGCGGGTCCGCGCCACCATGGCCCGGTACATGGACCCTGCCCTGGCCGACCAGCTCGTCCGGGGGGACGAGGACATCCTCGGCGGACGGAGCGTGGAAGCGAGCGTCCTGTTCTCCGACGTGCGGAGCTTCACCTCGCTCGCCGAGGAACTCGGACCACAGGCGACCGTCACGCTCCTGAACGACTACTTCACCATCATGGTCGAGCGCATCCAGGAGCAGGGGGGCATGCTCGACAAGTTCATCGGCGATGCGATCATGGCGGCATTCGGGCTGCCGGTCGCCCACGGGGACGACGCCGACCGCGCCGTGCAGTCTGCGATCTCCATGATCTCGTCGCTCTTCGAGTGGAACAAGGAGCGGATGCAGGACGGTCGTCGTCCGATCGACATGGGTATCGGCATCAACACCGGGACCGTGGTCGCTGGCAATATCGGGAGTCCAAAGCGCATGGACTTCACCATGATCGGCGACGGCGTGAACCTCGCGTCGCGACTGGAGAGCGCCTGCAAGCAGTACAGCGCAAGGATCCTCATCAGCGAGTACACCCTGGGGCAGCTCAACGGGGTGTACCGGACACGCGAAGTCGACCACGTGGTGGTCAAGGGCAAGACCCAACCCGTGGCCGTGTACGAGGTCCTCGACTACCACACCCCGGAGACGTTCCCGAACCTCATGGACGCGGTGAACCACTTCCGGGACGGGATCGAGAAGTACCGAAGCGGCAACTGGGAGAGCGCAGTCAACGCGTTTCGTGAGACGCTCCGGGCGAACCCCGACGACACCCTCGCGGAGACGTACATCGACCGGTGCCTCGTCCTGAAGGAGAACCCCCCTGCCGACTGGAACGGCATCTGGGTGATGACCTCCAAGTAGCCGGCTCGTCGTCCCGACAGCTCGACGGCCGGCCCGCGTCACCAGGAACCGGCCGCGACCTGCGATCTTCGAGTGGAGGTCGTGGGACCTATGTTCGAACTCCCCCTGGCTGCTGACCTGGGGTAATGCGTGGCGAAAGTCTGAATCGGGGCCGAATTCGGGTGCTGCGGGACCCACCGCAATGTCGGTGACGGAAGTGATGGGACTACGTTCGAACGCCACCGGAGGTGGCAATGGCCTCCCGGAGGGCCGGATGTGCTTTTGGCGCACCTCGTCGCCCGCTTGAGGGGTCAGCGAAGAGGCGAGCTCAGTCGAACCCACCAGATCGGTAAGGACCAACGTGATGTTCTCGCTGGTGGCCACCGACACCCTTTCGCGGCAAGTAGCCGAAAGACTGAACGGGGGTTGCTTCACGGGTCTGGCGATCGGCGGCCCAGTTGAGGAGGCATGCCGGCCACGCTCGCGATCGGGGCGATGCCGATGTTCATGTTTCCACGTCACCCTGGCGAAATGAGCGCATACCGAGCGGACCCATACTTATCCTACAAGACCGGGAATGCACCACCATTTCGGGCTGCCAGGGCAGACGCACGCCTATGGAGTTATCCACGACTGTGTGAACGCTGCGCCCCCAGACCAATCACCAGACGTACGGGACAAGGCGTTTTCGGCTCTTGGCGTAGGACTGGTACCTACCCCCGAGATCTTCGGAGAGGGCACGCTCCTCGATGTTGATCCGATAGGCGAGTCCGCACGTGATCGACGCGACGAGGAAGGCGAGTGATGCCCAGTTGCTGATGAGGAGTCCCACGCCGACAGCAGCAAGCAGCACCCCGGCGTAGCTGGGATGTCTGATGACTCGGTAGGGACCCGCGGAAATCACCGGTTGATCGGCACTTGTCTGAACCGTAAACGTGAAGTAGCGCCCCAGTGTCCGAAAACTCCAGAACCGGAGGCCAACGCCGCACCAAACGATCACTAGTCCAATCCAGGATGTAAGAGATCGAGCCCCAATGACAGCCGACGGGAAGGCCCTCTGTCCGATGATGGCACCCACGACTCCGACCACATAGGCAAGGCGCACGACGGGGCGACTCCCTGCGTCGGCTGGGGTCGCCTCGGCCCGATGATTCTGCGATTGTCGGATTTCGAGGACGAGCCAGATGACTACGGTGACGAAAAACAGCGAGCGCACTAGGGCCGGTGTGGATTGCATCTCCCAACGATCTTATGGGACCTCCACCCACGGCTGGATCTGACGCAGACCAGGGATGCGCCCGACGGCTTGCAAACTGCGAGCGATCGCGGGCGTGGGCTGGTGTAGGCGGGACAGATCTCTTCAAGAGGTTCATTGCCTCGCTCGTGTCCGACCCCTCGGCTGATGATGCCTGACTGGCGACCCCGGGCCCCCGTCGACGAACAGGAGCTGATCGATCATGGCGTGCAGAACCATGCGGTAGCCGTGGACGTCCATAGTGGGGTCCCACGCCTGCTGGAGGACGAACCCGAGGATCAGTGAGAGCATCACCCGGGAGAGGGCGTCGGGTTCGGCGCCGGCGATGAGATCACCTCCTGGTTGGTGCTCCCGTAAGAAGTTGGCAACCTGCAGGCGTTGGTCGACTCCATCACGCACGATGGACGCGACACGATCGCTCCGCAGGGCCTCGGCCCACACTTGAACGGTCACCCGCCTCCGTTTCTGCTCGACGGGATCGGAGAGCCAGTCCAGGTAGCCATCGGCCAGGTCGTGAAGGCCTTGGCGGGCGTCGGGATTGGCGAGCGCCGTGGCTGCAAGAGCGGACTCCAGGGCATGGCGCTCCTCGGCGATGGCTTCGATGATCTCCTCCTTGCTGGTGAAGTAGAGGTAGATCGTCCCGGGGCTGACCCCGGCTTCGGATGCAATCTGCGGCATCGATGTGCGATGGAACCCTTCACGAGCGAAGCACTCAATCGATCCGTCGAGGATCTGACGACGGCGCGAATCGCGGTACGCGTCGGTCACCCTGGGCACGGAGCCACCCTTGTGGCTTCGGCCACTCGGTAGAGGTCGGAACCGAGCTCTACGCGCCCGATTTCCGCTGCGTAGCCGCGTGCCACCTCAGCCGTGGTGCAGTCGAAGTCGAGTCGGAATCCCCGTTCGGCAAGGTACGTCTCCAGATCGTCTGGATGGAATCCGAAGATGAACGGCTCCCCATTGAAGCGGACCCAACCCTTCCACCGCTTTGCTTCTTCGAAGTGGGCCGAGCCATCCAGCGCTCGTCCATCCACGTAGGTGAAGACCAGTCGACTGCCAAGAGAACAGATCCTTGAGAGAAGCTCGAAATTGTTGTCGACGGCCTGCGCGCTCAGGTACGAGATCACGCCTTCCCACACCACAATCGACCGAGCCCGCTCGTCGAATCCGCGGTCGGCCAGCCTGCCAGCGACGTTGTCGAGCTCGAAGTCGACTCCTACAAACCGAACGTGGTCGACCGACGTACCCGAGGCGCAGAGGCGTGCCTGTTTGGCGTGTTGGGTCGAGGGGTGGTCGACCTCGAACACGGTGGCGTTCTGAACCAGCGGCAGCCTGTATGCCCGGCTGTCGTAGCCGGCTCCGAGAAGGACGAGTTGTGCTGCCCCATCGCCAAGCATTTCCTGCACCATCGTGTCGATCAGGCGAGTACGGACGACTCCAGAACTGCGCGTGCGGGGCCAACCCAGGTCGAGGATTGCCGGCACGGCCCGACCGATGACGGGAAGTTTCGCAGCGTCCGCCACGAGCCGGAGCGACGTCGGTAGGAGGGACCTGGCCAGGGGATCGGTGAAGAGGCGGCCCTCCTCGGGTCGGGCTGACTCGACTGCACGAAACAGCGCCATGTAGGCCGCCGTGCTGCTCTCGTGGCCTTCTTTCATAAACTGAATAGTCATTCATTATCGTGACCGATGCAAGTCGGCCGGCCTTCCTACTGCCTGGCGAGCCTCCAACCGATCCGCACACCTTCTGACGGCCGCATTGATCTCGTCGAGTCGATTGAGTGCCTCCAACAGACCGGGATGATCGAAACGCAATGGCTCTCGATCCCTGTTCGACGTACCGATCGGTCCGCCGGGGTAACGCCCCTAGATTTGCATTCTTCGTCGTCGTAAGCTCGCGCAGAGGTCATCAGCACAGGCGGTATTGACATGGAGCAGGTCGTTCGGTATCGATTGTCCCGGTCGGCGATGAGGGCAGCTCCTACGGTCGATGCTGCCGGGTTCGCCGCCGTTGTATTGAACGCCGGCAGGAACGTCACCAGCGGCTGGCTTGACAATCCCTTACGCCTACGTGGCCAACGGCCGCTCCCGCACGGTGCGAGTCAACAGCACCTCCGCCAACGGGGTGTGAAGACGGTGGGGCTCGGAAGCGGGCCAATCGGGTTCTCCAAACGCGTGGGGCAATACGACTGACCTGAGCGAAACGAAAGGAAGGAACAAGTGACGTTTATTCCCTGGATCGTTATCGGAGTAGTGGTGGTTGCCATCGGCATCGGCACCCGGATTAGTGGGGGTGGCAACCCCAATTTCAAGTTGAGCTGGGGATCGGAGAAGTCCTGGAGGAGTTCCTGACGTTTGATGGAATCTCTCGCCCGGCCTGAGGCTGGCTGCCCACATCAACGCCGGCACCGAGGTGTCATGGCTCGCTGGAATGGGCGGTGGGTGTCACGGGCGCCTCCCCGTTGATACCGAGAACCTCTGGTGCCGGCTTGCTCCAGCCTCAGCTTCCGTCCGGGAATCCACCTTTGGCGGTCACCGCCGGGAAGTGCGGCAGGACTTGTCGCGGCGGTATCTCGCTCCGCCATCCGTCCGGGTAGGGCTCCATGCCTTTCCAGAGAGGCGAACCCGGAGCGGGGTCCCCGACGATTTGCTGGGCGGCCCGCCGTAGACGCCGGACCGCCCCCGACGATCGGGCGTCGGGCCAGCGACCCTCGAGTGACTCCGTCCACTGGAAGTACGCGTCGCGGGCCTGCACCCCTTTGGGGGTCAACCGGGCCACTCGTCGCCGGCCGCCAGGCTCTGACGCCACCTCGATGTAACCTCGTTTGTCAAGAATGCGGACCCAGTTGTCGATGGCCATCTTGTCCACGCCGCTCAGTTCGGGGATCCTCGCCACGACGACCCCATTGTCGCCGATCAGGCGCAAGACATTGGCGCAGATCGGCAGGCGGGACCCCACCCCTGCTGTGTAGATTTCGAGGGACAGATTCGAGTGGTCGTCGAAATCGAGCGCCAGCGCCAGCAGCACCTTCGAGAGCAGGGCGGTCAGCGGCAACTGGGTGTCACCCTCGGTCGGCTGCCGGGGTGGTAGGCGCGGTTCGCCCAGGGGATAGTCGGGGAGGTCCACATCCAGTCGCCCCACCACATCCGCCAGCGCGGTCCGCAGATCGCCCACCGCTTTTTGACCAAATCGATCATTCCACCGTGCCTCGATTTCGTCGGTGAGCAGAGCCCAGATGCTCTGCGCCTCGCGACCCGCCTTCGTGGGTCGGACCAACCATTCCGAAGCAGGCGGGCTGGCCCGCCCATCGGCGGGATCCGGCCCGAGCTCCAGATAACCCCACCATTGCCCGACCCGCTTGACCAGGACCCGCATGCTCTTGGGCGTGAGCTGTGACCGTCGAAGCAGATCCCCGGCGCTGATACCGTCTTCCGGTACGAGACGCATGACGTGGACCCACATGGCCATGGAGATCAACCATGGTCGAGGACCTGCCCCCGCCGTGCGCCCGTGGCGAGTCGTCCGGTGTGGCATGCGATGCTCGAACTCATTGTCGAACTCGATGGTAAAGGCCACCAGCAGCGACGAGAGCAGGGCCGGAAGGCGAAGCGACGGGTCTCGTTCAGAACGCGTGTTGGCCATCGTCACCTCCGTGGGTAGCTGCGTCTGAGGGTATATGGCTGGAAGACCCGGGATTAATCGCACGAATGAATGGGGAATGGGCTGTCGAAGTCCGGTGTGGACGCCCGCATCGGGTTGTTGGCCGGTCCGCTCGGGCACCCTGCGGCGGAGGACGGATGCCGAACAGGTCTTTCACGCTGCCCCTGCCACATCCGCCTTCGGACTCCGGACCGAAGGCGTCGCCGTCCCTTGCTCCCCGGGAACGGCCTGGCCTAGGGTCACTCCGGATTGGCCTCCGCAGGGAAGTGATTTCGGCAACCTGCGGCTGACGGCATCGGTGACGATCCGATGGCTCCACTCAGTTAGGGGGAAGTGAGATATGGGTAAGGGCCGTACTGCATGGACGTGGCCGGGAACTCTGGTGTTTGGAATAGTCGTCATCGCCGCGGGCTGTTCGTCTGGAAGTTCGGCGTCGAGCACGACGACAACAACGGCCGCGTCGGTTTCGACCACGTCCGGTGGGAAGACCATTGGCACGTCGCCCGGGGTCTCGACAACACAGATCAACATCGGAGCCATCTCGTCGAAGACCGGGGAACTGGCTGGCTATTTCGATGGGATCGCCCCCGGCATGATCGCCTACTTCAACACCCTCAACGCCAACGGTGGGATCAACGGGCGCCATATCGTGCTCACCAACAATCTGGACGACGGCGGCTCGCCGACCCAGTTCATCCAGGACGCCCATACCCTCATCGACCAGGACCACGTGTTCGCCATCGGGGTGGCGTCGGCCTGGTTCACCCCGAACTACTTCGTGACCACGAAGACCCCGACCTACGGGTACAACGTGAGCGCCAACTGGCAAGGCGCCCCCAACCTCTACGCCGTAGGTGGTTCCACCCAGGTGTATGCCAACGGGTACTCCAGCATGGCGTACTTCATCAAAAAGGTGGCGGCCAAGTCGGTCGCCTTCATCAGCTACGGGCCGGCCATCGCTTCGTCGTACGACGCGTGCAGCTCCTATGCCACAGGAATGAAACAGGCGGGATTCAATGTGGTGCTGGCCGACGTCGGGGCCCAGCTCGGGGGGAGTTACAGCTCCGACGTGCAGCGGCTGCAGCAGTCCGGTGCCCAACTGGTGGTCACCTGCATGCAGGCCTCGGACAACATCACTCTGGCCCGGGACATCCAGCAGTACGGCCTTAAGATCAAGCAGTTCTGGTTGAACGGATACGACCAGGCCCTCCTCGACCAGTACGGCAGCCTGATGGAGGGGGTCTATGTCGACAACGTCGGAGGTGTACCCTTTCAGGCCGGCGACAAGTCCCGCTATGGCGACACGTACCCCGGCATGCTCGCCTACCTGGCCGCCATGGCCAGGTACGAGCCCAGCTTCATTTACAACGGAGTGGCCTTTCAGGGGTGGCAGTCGGCGGCCCTCATCGCGGCCGGCGTGAAGGCCGCCGGCAAGAATCCCACCCAGGCCAGTGTCATCGCCGCCACCAACAAGATCACCAACTTCACCGCCGGAGGTGTCTCGGCGCCGGTCGACTGGGCGGTGAGCCATACCGGCACCACCTGGCCCGACTGCAGTGCCTACATACAGGTCCAAAGGGGCAAGTACGTACCGGTCTTCGGCCAGGGGAAGCAGGTGTTCGTCTGCGTGAACAAGAACCCCAAGGACCCGGTGCCGGTCACTGCCATGCCGGGGACACCGGGGGCCTGACGGTCGAGACCAGGTTTCAGCTCGGGATCAGGGCGCAACGACCCGACCGATGATGGTGGGATCCCGTCGCCGGCAGCCCGCCTTTGCCTGCGGCAGAAAGCTGTCGTCGTCGTAGCCACGCTCGGCTGCGTCGTCCATCCCCTGATCATCTTGTCCGTGATCGGCGTCCCATCGGGACTCGTCCCGTTGTTCCTCATCTTGATCACCAGCCCCGGGCACTCCGAGACGGTGATGGTTCGACCGTGGCTCAGAGGCACATCGACGGGGGAGGCCCGCCGGGTCGACACGACCCGTCGGCAAGCGGCAGGCTGCTGTGGTGACCATGGAGGTTCTCTTCGCCAGTCTCCCGGTAGCCGACCTACAGGCGGCGGTGGTCTGGTATGAGCAGCTCTTCGGACGGGCCGCCGACATCGTGCCCAATGAGAACGAGGTCATGTGGTGCGTAGCTGGCAACGGCTGGCTCTGTGTGATCGAGGACCCCGAGCGCGCTGGACGGACCGTCGTGACCATATCGGTCGGCGATCTAGATCAGTACGTCGCCGATCTCGCCAGCCGGGGGATCAACGCCGGGCCGATCGAGGCCGTCGGCGGCGCCGGGCGCAAGGCCAATGTGGTGGATGAGGACGGCAACGTCACTGGCTGGATCCAGGTCGGTACTCGCAGCTAGCGCAGAAGTGCCGCGAGGTAGTCCGGGTCTCGCCGCTCACCGGGTCGGGGCGACACTATGCAGCGACGGGTGCTTGCCGCCTCTGATCGTCCATGAACACCCGGTATTCACAGCACCCAGTCGTCGACGACTGTCAGGTCGGTGAACTCTGGAGCGCTTTCGAAGATCTCCCTCATTGTTTCCCTAGCGGCCTGAAGACCCTCCTGGCGTCGGGGGTCGTTCTCGCGCTCCCGAGCCTTCTCTTCGCTCTCGAAGACTACGAGTGTGATTACGCGGCTCGGATCATTCCTGTCTCTGGTTGTTGTCGTGTGCACGAGACCTGAACCGGGCTGTTCAGCTGCCCGCAACTGAGCAGCCACCTTCGGCAGATCGTCTTCCCTGCCTGGCTTCAATCGCATGGTGATCATCTGTGCCCACATATCGACGACCTTTCTCAGTTTGTGATGTGGAGACTAGATCCTGCAGTGCTTACCTGGCGACCGCCGCGCCGCAGGGAGGGAAGTCCGGCCACGCCTGGCCACCGGGTGTGGGTGCGTTATCTCCGGCCACCGACCGGCATCACTTCGGCCATGCGCCCGGAGGCATCTTTGCGGGCGGTATGGGGCACCCAGGGCACCCGCATCAGCGGGGACGACCTCGGAGCTGGAGGAGTTGTTCAGCTCAGGGTGTGGATCGCCGCCGCAGCATGTCGTTGCACCACCAGGTACCCCTGGGCCTCCGCCACCGAACGGGCCCGCTCGAGCAACAGGCGCGCCTTGCCCGTAACGACCAGTCGCTCGACGAGAGCCCTCTGGCCTGCTATCCGCCTTCGGTGATCCGGATGATCGTCTTGCCGGGGATGCGCCCCTCGGGGGCGAACGCGGCAGGCGCTTCGGCGAGCGGCCGTACTGCCCCGACGATAGGTGTAAGCCGTCCGTCCCTGATCCGCTGGGCGAGATCCGTGAGCCTGGACCGGTCGGCTTCGACGACGAAGAAGATGGCGCGGCCGTCCTTGGGCTGAACCGTGGGCTCCCTGATGGTGGTGACGAGCGTGCCGCCGGCACGCACCAGCGCAGCCGAGCGGTCGAGGATCTCGCCGCCGATCACGTCGAACACCACGTCAACTTCGCCAACATCCTCCAGCTTGTCGGCCTCCAGGTCCAAGAAGGTATGCACTCCCAATCCGAGGGCGGTTTCGCGGTCCGTTGCCCGTCCAGTGCCAATCACGACGGCTCCGACTTCGTGGGCGAGCTGCACGGCAATCGAACCGACACCGCCCGCGGCGCCGTGGATCAAGACGGTCTGGCCTGTCGTGAGGTGAGCGTGGTCGATGAGCGCCTGCCATGCCGTCAGCCCGGAGATCGGCAGGGCGCCGGCCACGGTGTGGTCGATGTCAGCCGGAAGGGGAGCGAGGTTGCGGGCCTCTACTGCGCAGTATTCGGCCAGGGAGCCGTTGCGGGTCCAGTCGCTCAGGCCGAATACCCGCTGGCCCACACTGAGGCCGGTGGTTCCGTACCCCAACTCGACGACGACTCCCGACAGCTCGTGTCCGGGCACGCTCGGCGTCCGGTCACGCCCGGCGCGGTCGACCCAGGTCGACGACCAGTCCAGCTCGCCGGGGGTGAACCCGGCGGCGTGTACCCGTACGATGACGTCGTTCTCGGCCGCGTGGGGGTAGGGCACATCGGTCAAGGAGAGTCCACCGACGCCGGCATGGCGGTCTCGAACGGTGATGGCTTGCATGGCAGCTCCCTTCTCGGGCGGGATGGTCGATAGGCCCAAGCCGAAATTAGGCGTTGTGCGATGCCCTTGCTGTCCTGTCCCAAAAGTGACCTGCAACGCCGGCTGGGGGTCGCGTTATCTGCGTTGAGAAGCGACCCGTGCTCGCGGTCCGCGAACTGCCACCGCCAGGCACATCCGTGCGAGTGGATAACCCGCCTCAGCCGAGCTGCTCAAGTTGATTGACTACGTCTTCAAGAGGAACAGATGCGTCGATCTCAACCGTGGCCGATGCACGCAGGCGAGGCTCCACCTCTTCGACATGGTGAAGAATCATCTTTCGATCTGCGACCGTCTTTCCGTACGGGTTGTCAATGCGACCTGCGATCCTCGTGAAGAGCACATCGACCGGTGCGCTGAGCAGTACGACGTGGTCGAATTCTCCATAGAACTGTCCTTGGTTCGTCTTGCATCGAGCGACGAAAAGGCTCCGACGCCGTAAGCCTGAAGGAGGTCGCTCATCACGTCCTCTCGCCAGATCCAGTCCGGTGAACCATCAGGCAAGGTGACCCAGTACGTCACCGCCAAGGGAGGCTGACTTCACCAACGGGTAACTGACCGAAGTCACCAGTCCGCTCCTCTGCCAGCGTCACATAGGTCGCTACCATCTTGTCGACTCCACCATCCCGAATGGTCCACTCCAAATACTCACCTGAGGGATACGAATCCTTGACTACCTTGCTGTCGTAGAAGGTGACCACTGCGGCTCCAGGGGTACATCGCTTGGATTTCTGCGTGCAGTACCTTGGTAGGACTCCAACCACCCGGTAGCCCTCGATGGTGCGAGGACCTCGGACTGGCAAATCGCTTCGTGAGTAGTAGCAACTGAACTTGTCGGCGCTAGGGCAGATGACTTTCCCGGTTGACACAGGTGTAGATCCACACGCTGCCAGCAGAAAGGCCGCCGAAGCCGCGGCTGCTGCTGACAACGCCAACTTGTGCATGGCAAAGCATGGCACTGATTGAGTCAGGTTGGCATCTCTGATCAACAATCGGACCCGGTGCTGGAGTGATCCTGCCGGTTCGGCGCGATGCCCCGTCCTTAGGTCGCAACGGCCGGTGAACCGGGCACAACTCGGACATCGTCAGGATTGGTGTTCATCAATATGTCCCGTACGGCATCTAGCCGTTCAGGAAGAACACCAACCTTGACCACATTCTTCTTTGTGTCGGGGCCCCATCCCGTGACCCCATCCATGTCCACACCGAGGATCGCGGGTATCTGTTTGGCAATGTCCAAAAGGTGCCGGTAGGTGTATCGCATTTGGATCACCTTCACCTTCTCAGGAGCAAACAGCAGAGCGCACAGAGCTTCAGAGTGACCTTCGATGTCCCTGGTGAACGCAATCACGAACGGAGAGACCGGAGGTGCCTGTCGTCCCCCATTTCGAGACTGCCCCTCGTGCTCGATCCACCAACCGGCCAAGGTCTCGGGGTGATTGTCGGCGTAGTCGCTGATCCGCTCCTTGTCCCCGATCCACCGTGGTTTGGGGCCATATCGACCGGATGTAACGAGTTCGTACTCATCCACCCTCAAAGCCTGACAGGACTTTGGAGTTCGAAGGGTCGCTAGTCGGCTTCCCGAACTGATTTGAGGTGCCTCGATACGAGTTGAGGCGAAACGCCCATCCTGTTGGCAATCTCCTTTCTCGACATACCTCCCGTCAGGCAGGCTGTAAACACACGCGAGCGGAATCGAATCCTCGCCTCGTTCAATGCATCGTCGGCCGACTTGCCGCTGGACCGGATAGGCGCCACAGGAACAGATCTCAGAATCTCGACGATGTCCTCACCCTCCTCGAGCCGCTTGACGGACTCGCGCAGAAGCGCCGCACTCTTGGCTAGTGCCGCCTGCATATCTTCGAATGCCCCGATGACTTCCCATCCTGCCTCGATGACTTCTGGATCCGCTGCTGTCATGTTCGAGCACAGGACGGCTTCCATCCACCCCTTGCGAGGCAGCGGCTTGACTTGATCAGGCAACTGGCGGTGTGACCGCCTCTACACCTGTTGCAACTCTCGGTTGCAACGAGCTCGCCGATCCGGCAAGATGAGGCACAGTGCTCGGCGCTTCTGGGGCGGACCAGATAGCGCCGGGCCCTGGTATCAGTCGTCCCAGCGACCTGCCCCACAGCGGTGACTGGGTATGTGCCTATGACGCCTTGGTGAGTGTCGAGCAGATCCGGGGGATCTTTTGCAGCACTGAAACCAATGCTGAGAGATCGTGATCCTTGATTGCCGATTGTGCCTTTTCGGAGGCAGCTCGCAGGGTGGAATCTGTAGATTGCGGACCCGACTGAATGGCTGCTTCCCACTTCGAGGAGTCCAAAGATCCAATGGCCTCCTTGCTCACCGCCGAATACTTGGCGCAGGCTTTGGCACCTTCATTTGCGGCTGCCCCGCTCTGGCCACTTCCGTTGGTGGAACAGGAGGTCACGCCGATGCCCGCCACCGCCACCAAAGAGAGGCACCACGCCAATCTCCGCCACTTCAACCAGGTCTGTCGCATGGACAAGATCATCGCAGACTGATGGACTGCCCCCTACCAATGAGCGGGGCGTTATTTTCCGTTTGGAAGCGATCGGTGCTCTTGCTGCGGATCACTGAAATTCCCCACCCTCGATCACTGAAATTCCCCACCCCCGAGCAGGGTGGCGGGCCACTTGAAGGGTCCGCCAAACCGGTGGAGGGCCCCTCGAAGCTGGCGGTATCCAGCCGACCAGCCCGAGGAGCCCCCTGCCATGTTCTCAGTGGGAGAAGACGTGGAAGCAGATGCACTGTTCAAACGGGGGTGGACCGTCTCGGCCATCGCCCGTCACCTGGGTCGTGACCGCAAGACGATCCGTTCCTATTTGTCAGGCGAACGGACACCCGGTGTCCGCCGGTCCGACATGCCCGACCCGCTCGATGAGTACCGGGCTTATGTGGTCGCCCGGTTCGCCGACGACCCCCACCTGTGGGCCTCGGCTCTCTTCGACGAGGTGGTGGCCCTCGGGTATCGGTCGTCCTATGTGAGCTTCGCCCGCCAGATCCGTCTGGCCGGTCTGTGTGTCAACGGCCATCGCGAACTCCCCACAGGCGGCCATCGGAATTCCCCAGGGACGGACACCACAATTCCCCAGGGACGGCCACGAAAAGTCCCCACGGACGGCCATGGTTTCTCCCCACGGACGGCCACGGGAACTCCCCGCGGGCGGCCTGATCGCTAGTCGGTGAAGGGCACCACCCCCTTGCCCGAGATGGCGTCGGCCAGGCGCACGGACTCGCCGTCGGTGACGATCACGTGGGCGTGGTGCATGAGCCGGTCGACCAGCGCCGAGGCGATGGTCTTGTCCATGAGCTGGTCGAACCCCGAGGGGTGCAGGTTCGACGACAGGGCCAACGAGCGCCGCTCATAGGCGGCGTCGACCAGGCGATAGAGGCCCTCGGCGGCGTCCTGGGAGATCGGCAGCAGCCCGATGTCGTCGACCACGGTCAGGGTCACCGCCCCAAGGCGGCGAAGGCCTTGGACACGGTGTCGTCGACCCGGTGGCGCCGGACGATGGCGCCGAGGTCCTCGACGCTGAACCAGGCCACGCGTCAGTCCCTGGTCCACGGCCTCATGGCCGATGGCCTCGAGCAGATGGGACTTGCCCGTGCCCCGACGGCCCGGCCACGACCAGGTTCTCCGCCCGTTGCGTCCACTCGAGGCTGCGCAGTGCCCGCTGGGCGGCCGCCGGGATCGACGAGCGGCTCTCGATCCAGCTGTCGAAGGTCTTGCCGGCGGGGAAGTGGGCCTTTCTGCGTTTGGCCTCGATGGTGGAGCGGTCCCGGCCCTCGGCCTCGGCCAGAAGGAGGTTCCGGAGCAGCTCGGTCGGGTCCCAGCGCTGGGCCCGGGCGGTGAGCACGACCTCTGCGACCTGCTCGCGCACGTACTTGAGCCGGAGCCGGCGACACAGGGTCACCACCTCGTCGAGGGTGGCCTCGGCCGGTGCGGTGCTCGCCGGGCGGCTCACCGCACGTGCCTCCATCGAGGCGTCGGCGAACCCCATGGCCACGGCCAGCTCGTCGGCGATCCGGGCCGCGTCCATGCGCAGGCCCTCGGTGCCATAGCCCGACGTTGGTGCCCAGGTAGTCCCGGAGCATGTCGCCCATGACACTCGGGTAGCGCTCGCAGAGGTCGATGACCATGCAGAGCAGCTCGACGAGCTCGATGCCGTCGTCGGCCAGAAGTTGGACTGACGCGGTCATGGCTCCACCTCCTCGGTGGCCCGACGCACCGACCACCCGGCGGTGCCGGCGGCGAGGAGTGCTCGGCCGGGGGCACCGCAGCCCCCCGGGTCTCGCCCGAGGCGTGCACGATGATCGACTCGAGGTCGCCTTCGGCAAAGCGCCCGGCCATGGCCGCGATGCCGAGCGCCCGGTCGACGCGTCGGCGCCGTGCAGGGCGGCCAGGGTGACGGCCTCGGCCATCTTCTTCTCGAGGCGCCGGGCGCCGACGGCGGCCGCTTCGACCAGGTAGCGCTTGGCTCCCTCGCCCAGGGCCAGGAACGCCGCCTCGGACGCCTTGGTCGGCCTCGGTGCCCGCTCGAGGGGGTGGTTCGAGCGCTCGGGGTAGTGCTCGTCGTTGATCGAGGCCTGACCGGCCGCCACCTGGTCGTGGCGGGCCACCTCGGTGGCTCGATCCCACCCCGGCCACGATCACCACCTCGCCGGCGGTGGCCCGGACCCAGACCAGGCCACCGGCCAGGGTGTGGGGCACCGAGTAGCGCGCTCCCCGGAACGACACGACCGAGGACCACCCGACCGACCGGGACTCCCCGAAGGCGGCGGTGTAGGGCACGTCGGGCACCGGGTGCAGCTTGGCTCGTTCCACATCGAGCATCTCGGCCGGGGCCCGGCGGGTGACCGAGTGGGGCCGGGCGTTGAGCTCGGCCATGAGCTCGGTGCACGCCACTTCGAGGGCGGCGAAGGAGTCTGTAGTCCTCGAGCAGGTTGTACTCGGTCGGCACCAGGTCGGCCTTGGCCAGCTTCACCGAGGACTCCGAGCCTCCCTTGGACTCGGGGTCGAAGGGCACGCAGGTGACGATGGTGACCCCGTAGTAGCGGGAGACGTCGACGGCCGTGGCGTTGCGCACGGCGATGCCGGAGAGGTGGTGGTCGGTGACCGTCTTCTCGTTGTCGGTCAGCACGTAGGTGGGCACGCCGCCGATCAGGCGGAAGGTCTGGTCGAGCGCGGCGATCACCGAGGGCAGCGAGCGGTCGCCGAGCGGGATGATCACCCGGAACCGGCTCCAGGCCAGCCAGGCACAGAACAGCACCACCTTCACGCCCGCGATCACCGGCCCGGCGCCGAAGTCGTATTGCAGCCACATGCCCGGCTCGGTGATCCAGGGCTTGTAGATGCGGTGGTTCCCGGCGCCGGTGGTCGCCTTCAGGGCCGCGACCACCCGCCTGGTGGTGCGCTCCGAGCCGGTGTAGCCCATGGCCACCGAGCTTGTCGTGGACGACGTCGGCGCGGACCCGACCGCCGGAGCGCTCGATCCACTCGGTGATCTTGTCGCAGAAGGCCTCGGCCACCGTCGGGCGGCGAGGACTGCCTCCCCGATCGCCATGGCCGAGCGCCCGGGCGGCCACGGCCCGGGCCACGGTGTGGTGGTCGACGCCGGTCAGCTGGCCGGCGGCCCGATAGGACTTGGTGAGGTCGAAGGCCTCGAGTACTTCCATCTGCTTCTCCTTTGGCAACATCAGGTGTTCCTCCTTGGTGTCGATGGGTGTCTTGGCGACTCCATCGATGCCAGGGGGGAACCTCGAACGTGGTGGACCCTCGCGGGGAGGGTCGATGTCCGTCCGTGGGGAATTCTGATGGCCGTCCGCGGGGACTTTCGCGTGTCCGTCCGCGGGGAGATTCAGTGGCCGTCTATGGGGAGTTTCACATGGCCGCCGTCATCTGCGCCCGCACTGCGAGGCGTGCTCGGGGGTGAAGGGCCGAGAGACCATCGAGATCGACCATCCGACCGGCGAGGAGATCCAGTGGGACTGGTTCGAACGGCGGAAGGCTCCGTGGGGAGCGACCGCCTATGGACTCCTCGGCACGCTGTCCCACTCGGGACGCACCCGGGGGTGCTGGCCGAGTCCATGGACCAGGCCCACCTCATCGAGGCCATGGACCAGGTGATGCGGCGCCTGGGCGGCACGGCCCGGACGTGGCGCACCGACCGCCTGGCCACGGTCATCGTGCCCGGCACCGCCGACGTGCAGGCCAGCTTCGCCCCCGTGGCCAAGCATTACGGGGCCATCGTGACCCCGTGCCCGCCCCGGCGGGGCAACCGCAAAGGGGCGGTCGAGTGCGGGGTGAAGTTCTGCTGCGGCCGCTGGTGGCGGACCATGACGGCCACCACCCTGGCCGACGCCCAGGTGAGCATGGACCACTTCTGGTCGACCACCGGCGACGCCCGTCTGCGGCCGCCGGGGCGCTATCTCGATCCCGACGAGCTGGCCGACGAGGAAGGCCGTCCGAGGTGGCCGACCGTCGGTGAGCTGGCCGACGCCGAGGAGCTGATGGCCCTGCCGGCGGTTCCCTACCCGGCCACCATCGAAGTGCACAAGGTCGTCGATGACAAGGCCAGCGTGGCCTTCCGGGGCAACCGCTACTCCGTGCCCCCGGGGATGGGCGGGGCCGAGCTCACCCTCCGGCACCGTTTGGGCACCGGCAGCCTCGAGGTCTATGCCCCTCGGGCGTCGAACTGGTGTCCCACGCTCTCGCCCAAGCCGGTGCCGGTGCCATGGTGCGCACCGAGGCCCACCGGGCGGCCCTCGAAGCGGTGGTGCTCTCCCAGTTCTCCACCCCGCGTCCCTGTGACCGCAAGGCCAACAAGCCCCCCGGCGAAGCCGCCTTGGCCGAACGGGAACGCTTGGTCCGAGGACGCAGGCACGGCGGAACCGAGCGTCGATCTTGAGGCCATGGCCGAGATCATCGCCCTGGCCTTTCCCGGAGCGACCGAGGCCGGGGAGGTGTCGGCATGAGCGAGAACTCCAAGTACCAGCAACTCCGAGCCCATCTGGCCTTCCTGCGGATGGCGGCGGCGGCCGAAGCACTGCCAGCGAGCACTCGACGAGGCCAGGGCGGCCAAGCTCAGCCATCAGGACTTCTTGGAGCGCCTGCTGTCGGTCGAGGTGGCCGCGGTCGACGAGCGACGGCGGGCCAGCCTGGCCCGGTTCGCCTCCCTGCCCTCCCCGTTCACTCTGGCCGACTTCGACTTCTCGGCCCAGCCGTCGGTGGACAAGAAGATCATCGATGAGCTGGCCACCCTGCGCTTCGTCGAGGACGCCACCAACGTGCTCCTGATCGGACCGCCGGGGGTGGGCAAGACGATGCTGGCCGTCGGACTCGGACATGCGGCCGTGGCTGCGGGGATGCGTACCTATTACACGACGGCCGCCGAACTGGCCGCCCGGTGTCACCGGGCGGCACTCGAGGGTCGGTGGGCGACGACCATGCGCTTCTATGCCGGGCCACGGCTCTTGATCATCGACGAGGTGGGCTACCTGCCCCTCCCCGCCGAAGCGGCCGCTGCTCTGTTCCAGGTGGTCAGCCAGCGCTACCTGAAGGGTCGCATCGCCCTCACCACCAACCTCGGGATCGCCAGCTGGGGGAAGGTCTTCAACGACGACCCCATGGTGGCCGGTGCCATGTTGGACCGGCTCCTCCACCGAAGCGTCGTGCTCAACATCGACGGCGACAGCTATCGGATGCGCAGCCACCGGGCCCGGGCCGAGGCCAGCCGGAAGGCGGTCGCCCGATGATCACGTACTACACGTTCGTCCTCCACAGTCCGGCAACCCCACTGGGTCTGCTGCCGGAGAGCTGGAACGTTATGCACAGGTGCAGCCGCTGCAATGACTGGGTCGAGTCTGATCGGCTCATCCTGCATGCCTGTCAGCACGGAGAGGAGGTGGTCGCCACCGACTGACCTACACTCGCCACAAGCTCGCCGCCTCGCTCGACTACTGGGGAATTTCGGTGATCGAGTCTGGGGAGTAATCCGTGATCCCTACCAGAGTCCACCGTCGCCAGCTGCAGGTCGACCGGAGCTCCCTCCACAGACCCGGAGGTGCAGCAATCTCTGCCAGTCTGGTCCGTGCGTTGACTGGACATTCAACGGGGTGAAGCACAGGATTGGAATGTGAAGTTGGTGGGCGGAGAAGCTGGGGATGACGGGTCTGCACGTTCTTCGAAGGGCGAGAACGGGAAAACGAGACAGCCACGAGGGGAGTTGCATGGCCTCCTATTGAATGCGGGGCGGGAGGTTGTCCAGCAAGAAGGAATCGAAACTGCCCCCAGCAATCTAACGTTCAAGCAGGTGTTCGAACGCGTCGAGTTCACGACCGGTCGACGTTTGACCAATGCATCGGTCATTCGACGCATATGGGAGAACCAGGCGGAATTCCAGGCCGATGTGCTTGTGGCCATCGCTCAGGATGAGGAGCGACCCGAGGTCGATCTGACTCTCCAAGCGGTAAGGGCGGTTCTGAGCGAGGTCGATCTCACGACCGTTGAGTCCCGGCTGTACGCCCTCCAGGAACTGTGCCGGGTCGGAGGAGAGGCAAGCAGCGACACGATTGCCGGCTCGCCGAGTTGGTCGTTGTGGATCAGCGTCCTGACCATTGCCGCCACGACCTCCAATCTGGACCAGCGGGAACGAATCAGGGCGGCGTTGGCGGAGGGCTACGAATCAGCCACCGAATTTTGGGAAGGTATCTACGGCTGGCTCATCGACTTCCTCGGCTTGAGGATGCGTGAGCCGAGAACCATTCGTCAGTTCACCGTTGCCGTTACCGCGTTGACCGATGGGTACTCCCTACGAGAACATGTCGATGGAGGCATCGAGAAGTTCGTCCTTCCGACCGGACGGAATGGCGAGGATCAGGAGTGGACGCTATTTGGGGCGGGCTTGGAAGCCTTGGCGCACCGACTCATCGAGCCCGATCCCGGTTTCAACGCGCCGTCCCTGGAGACCATCGGTGGGACCATGGAAGCGATCGACGACACTGAGCTGGTGCGATGAATCCAGCGTCTCCCCCAAAGACTTTGACACATCCTCGGCACCTTGACCCAGGTTGCCGGAACCCGCCGATCCAATGCCTGCTCGCATTTTGCTAACCCGAGTGTGAGCATCGAAGGTAGTGATCGGGAGTCTCCTATCGCCGGCCGGGGGGCGATATCCAGGCCCCTGTGATTGCTCAGTGCTAACTGACCCGGATCGCACATAGGGGCGTGCTCGGCGGACCCGGGGACTGGGGAACAGCAAACTTGGTTCCATGGCCTTGACGAAACTGGCCGCCATCGTCGAGGCAATCGGGTGCTCGGAGAGATGCGCCTCGGTGATTCGGTCCGGGAGGCAGGTGCCGCACGTCCCGACGCGGGGTCCGACGGGGGACCCAGAGTCGCTGCTTCAGCCTTCACGGGTTCGCTAGTCCTTGCTCGAACGCGAACCGCACGAGCTGGGCACGGGTCCGAAGTCCTAGCTTCTGACGAAGCTGCGACCGAGTCGACTCGACAGTGCGAAGGGACACGCCGAGGAGGTTCGCTATCTCCGGGTTGGTGTACCCAACTGCGATTAGCTGCAGTACTTCACGTTCACGCTTCATCAGGTGGTGGTCTGTCGTCAGGTGGTGGTCTGCCAGATCGCCCTTCTCAGCTGATTCTCTGCCTCGACTACGTTCGTATAGCAATGCCCGGTCAAGCGCCTGGGCGGCTAGACGGGAAACAAGGTCGAGTCTGTTCACCTGTTCGGGCTCAAAGGCTTGAGGGCGCGTCCACGCGAACCCGGCTGCACCCAGCGAATCGTCATTGGCGGCACGCAGGGGCATCGAGGCAGTTGCCGTGAGCGATGCTGCGAGCGTGTCAGCGAGCAGGTTGGGATAGCGTTCGCCGATCGCCTCGGGGGAGCCGAGCAGGACAGGCCTCCCAGTCTGAATCGCCTCACACAATGGGGTCTGGGCACTCAATGGGAATTCGACCCAACGGGCGGCGATGTCCGGATCTAGCGACGAGCCGTGCACAACCCGGACCCATCTTTGCTCGGGGTCGAGCAGAGCCAGATTCGCGAATGCCGCACCCGCCGCGTCTGCACCTACGTCCGCGACGGCGACGGCAACCTCGAGTGGAGTCACTGCCGCCGCCAGCTTGCTCATCCAGAGCCAAAGATCGTCCTCGGAGACCATCGTTTCACCAGCTCTCACAAGCTCTCGGGCCGAGGCCAACGGAGCTGTCTCCACACGCCAGCTCAATCCAGATGGGTTGACCAAGGGAATGCCGAAGTCTATTGCGGACCCGGCAGATCGGGCGTACGGTTGCGGCAAAGCCGCAATACGTGGGGTGTAGCGTGCGCTTCGCACACGGCCGTCTCAGCGACCGGCCGAATCAAGTGTGTGGGACCACCCACAAGTTGACCGTTGTTCGATGCGGTTACCGGTCACGGTGACTTCGGCATATCCCAGGGCGTCCGCTGCCCCTGTTGACGAGCTAGCAGGTCCCGTGAGAAGAAGCCAAGTATCTCGACACGAGCTGAACCGAGCACCCCAGGCTGTAGGCGATCTCTTTTCTCGCCATCCCGCGCTCTACACAGGCCAATGCCAACGCTGAACGAAATCGAAACCTTGCGGCATCAAGCGCTATTTCTGCATCTCTTGCGGCAAGTCGACCAGGGGCACCTGGCGTAGATCTCACGATCTCGATCACGTCCTCACCCCCTTCAAGCCGAATGACCATCTCAAGAAGGAGGTTGGCGTTGGTGACTAGTGCCGATCCATAGACCTCGTTGGCTTCCGCCATGTCTCGCGCTGCTTGGATGAGGGTTTGGTTGGGGCCTGGCTGACTCATGATCGACACCTGCATATGGCGTGGGGGCCTCTTCAGGCATCTGTTGAGCCGCAACGGACCCGACGCTATCTGGTCCGCCCCAGATAGCGCCCGGCCTCTTGCGGTATTCCCGCAAATCACTGATATCTTCCTGCATCGACCCTCTGGGATGCAACTGAAGATTGCAACAGCTGTTTCATCTGGCGAAGCACCGGCAACGCATGTCGGCGACCTGGCGGAACGTGTGCCGTTTCGATCAGCATTCACACCACGGCACTCACCCTCAGTTGGACCGGGCCGCCTGCTCTGTAATCTCGCTTCTGACATCCGAGCAACTGGACTGAACAGTCCGTCCCCAATCACCGGAACCGGGGCCTCAATCAGCGCGGGGACTTGTGCTGTCAGATAGCTTCTACTCCCAGAGGGTTGCCAGCCAAAAGACGCAGCATTCGCTGCCTTCACGAGGTGCCGAAAAGACATGCCAGAGTTCCCTGCGATTACTCACGTGGCGCTAACGGTTACGAGCCTCGAACGGAGTGTGCCTTGGTACAAGGCTCTGTTCGGCTCGGACCCGATCCTTGACGAGGACACGGGTCCTTTCAAGCGTGTCGCTTGGCTTACGAGCGGCACAATCGTCGGTCTAACTCAGTTCCCTGATTTGAACAGCACTCAGCCGTTCAACGAGCGCCGGCCGGGTCTCGATCATCTGGCTTTCGGCTGTGCCAACCGCGATGAGCTAAAAGCGTGGGAAATCCGCCTGAACAAGCTCGGCATCCCAAACGGTGGCATCGTGGACGCACCTTCCTACTCGGCATTGTCATTTCGAGACCCCGACAACATCGCACTCGAGTTCTTCGCACCTCGGGGCTAGGACGGGCGGAGTATCCGACTGCTATCCGACGCTGCACGGCCATCCCCCAATACCGGGAGCGGGTCGCGTTCTCTGCGCTCGGACGCGACCCGTGCTCGCTGTCCGTGGCCACGGGAAAGTCCGCAGTTTTGGCCATGAGAAGTCCGCACCTGTGGCCATGAGAAGTCCGCAGTTTTGGCCACCAGATGTCCGCACCCTTCGCTGAAGCATCCACTTGAGGGCCCCTTCGGCCGGTCACGGTGGCGGTGCTAGCCAACCGCCGCTCCGACCGAAGGGACTCCTCCATGAAATCAGCGAGGGAACGAATGGACATGCATGCCGCCTACCAAGAGGTGGGCTCCTACCGGGCCGCAGCGGAGATCTGCGGCACCACCGACAAGACCGTCAAGCGGGCCGTTGCGAGGGCCCGGGCGGACGAGACGACCGGAGCGGACGGGGCAATGGTCGCCCACAACTACGACCCAGTGGTGGGCATCATCGCCGAGCGGGTGGCGAAGACCGGGGGCCGCATCTCGGCCAAGCGCCTCCTGCCCGTCGTCCGGGCCGCCGGCTATGCGGGGTCGGCCAGGAACCTCCGCCGGGCCGTGGCCGAGGCCAAGGCCACGTGGCGGATCGACCACCACCGGGGCCGCCGGCCCGGGGTGTGGGCACCGGGCGACATGCTGGTGTTCGACTGGGGGGAGATCGGCCCGCTGTTCGTCTTCTGCGCCGTGCTGGCCTGGAGCCGGTTCCGCTTCGTCTACTTCGCCGACAACCTTCGGGCCGAGACGACCATGGCCGCACTGGCCCAGTGCATGGAGACCATCGGCGGAGTGCCGAAGACTCTCCTCACCGACCGCATGGGGTGCCTGAAGGGCGGCACGGTGGCCGGGCTGGTGATCCCGACGCCGGACTACGTGCGCTTCGTCACCCACTATGAGACCAGGCCGGACTTCTGTCAGGGAGCCGACCCCGAGTCCAAGGGCATCGTCGAGAACCTGGTCGGCTACGTGAAGTCCGACCTCATGATCCCAGAGGAGCTGAGCGTCACCGACCTCGCCGGCGCCAACGCCAAGGGGCGGCCTGGTGCACCGAGGTCAACGCCCAGGTGCACTCCGAGATCGCTGCCGTCCCCGCCGTTCGGCTGGTGACCGAACGGGAGCTGTTCGGCAATCTGCCGTCCCTCCGTGCCCGGATCGGCAAGGTCGTCCTCCGGAAGGTCGACCGGCTGAGCTGTGTCCGGTTCGGCTCGGCCCGCTACTCGGTGCCTATGGCCCACATCGGCCGCCAGGTCGAGCTGGTGGTGGCCAACGGCACGGTGACCATCGTCTTCCTGGGCGAGATCATCGCTCGCCACGATCTCGTTTCTCCTGGTGAGACGGCTGTGTGCGACGACCACTACGGAGGGCCCAGGCCCGAGGCCACCCGGGCGGTCAGGGCCAAGACCCCGGCCGAGGTGGCGTTCTGTGCCCTGGGGCCGGTGGCCGAGGCGTTCATCAAGGGTGCGGCCGCCCGGGGCGTGACCACCCTGGCCGCCGACCTCGTCGAGCTGTGCGACCTGGAGGCGGCCCACGGCAAAGAGGCGCTCGTGGCCGCCATCGGGCGGGCCGTCGAGTTCGGCCGGTTTCGGGCCAGGGACGTGCGATCGATCCTCGCCGCGGGGAGTGGGGTCCCACGCCCGAGGGGACCCGGCGACGCCCTCATCGTCGACCTCCCGGTCGTCGAGACGCGCTCGCTCGACGACTACGCCTTCGGAGGTGAGTCGTGAGCACCACCACGCCACCGCCGCTGCCCATCGACTTGGAGGCCGGCCTCCGTCGCCTCCGTCTCGGGGCCATGCGCGCCCTGTCGCCCGAGCTGTTGGTGGTGGCCAAGACCCAGCGCTGGAAGCCCGAGGAGTTCCTCCGCACGTTGGTCGAGGCCGAGATCGCCTCACGGGACGCCTCCAACGCCCGGGGTCGCCTGAAGGCAGCCGCCTTCCCGGTGAACAAACAACTCGACGAGTTCGACGTGGAGGCCTCCTCGGTGCCCCGGGCCACCTTCGACTATCTGGTCAGCCTCGAGTGGATCGGAGCCAAGGAGAACCTCTGCCTCGTCGGACCGGCGGGCACGGGCAAGAGCCATCTGCTCGTCGCCCTCGGGCACCACGCCGTCGAGGCCGGACGGCGGGTCCGCTACTTCACCGCCACCGAACTGGTCGAGACCCTCTACCGGGGTCTTGCCGACAACTCCGTCGGCCGGGTGGTCGAGCAGATCCTGAAGGCGGACCTGATCCTGATCGACGAGATCGGCTTCGCACCGATGGACGACACGGGGGCCCAGCTGTTCTTCCGGATCGTGGCTGCCGCCTACGAACGCCGCTCCCTCGGCATCGGCTCGCACTGGCCGTTCGAGGACTGGGGACGGTTCCTGCCCGAGCACACCACGGCCGTCAGCCTGCTCGACCGCCTCCTCCACCACGGTGTCGTCGTCGCCACCTCCGGGGAGTCGTTCCGGTTGAAGGAGGCCCGCCAAAGAGGAGGTGCCCCGAAGCTCACCTAGAGTTGAACATCACCGCGAAGGGTGCGGACATCTGGTGGCCAAAACCGCGGACTGGAAACCGGCCGCGGACACTCGCGCTCCGCTAACTGTGATTCTCATACTGGGGATGTCCTCGGTTTGGGACTGGGCCTGACTCCATTTGTGTGACTTGGTCTGGGTGCCTTGCAGCTGATCTGACGACCCAGTTCCAGCCAGTGGACGCGCACCGGCCGGTCGGACGAACGTGAGCCTGATAGGAGCCTTGACCGGCACCATGAGAGTCCTATCCGCCGTCCCGGCCGGAGGTGCGATACCACCGTCGGTCACGGACCGCTGCGGCACGCCTCCCGGGACAACCCTCCCCGGCGAACGCCGTCAGCGCTGCCCCATTGACATCGTCTGAGGGAGGAGTAATCTACAACCAAATGGTTGTAGATCCTCTTGAGTGCGAGAACCAGACCGACCGGTTGTTTTTCGCGCTCAGCGATGGAACACGGCGCGACATCGTCACGAAGACTCTCGACCGTGAGCGCTCTGTCAGCGAGCTCGGCCGGCTGTATCCAATCAGCCTCACCGCGGTGCAGAAGCACGTCGAGGTCCTGGTCAACGCCGGTCTGGTCTCAAAGCATCGGAGCGGACGGGAACAACTCGTGCGCGGCGAGGTCAACCAACTTCGCCGCGCGCACGGGCTCCTCGATGAGCTCGAGACGGTGTGGCGGGCCCGTCTCGAACGCTTCGAGGTCGTCCTCAACGAAACCACTGGGAAGGAAAGCCAATGACCGTATGGAATGTCGACAAGAACGCAGAGGCCAAGACAATGGTCATCACGGCGGAGTTCAAGACGCCCATCACAAACGTGTGGCTGCTGTGGGCCGACCCGCGCCTACTCGAGCGGTGGTGGGGTCCGCCAGGATTCCCGGCCACCTTCGAGCATCATGACCTCACGCCGGGCGGCACGATCACCTACTTCATGTCCGGACCCGACGGCGACGAAAGGTTCGACGGCACCTGGAATGTGATCGAGGTCGACGCACCGATCAGGCTCGTGGTCGAAGATGCCATTGTCGAAGACGACGGAACGCCAAGCGACGGCAATTCCATGACTCGGATGGAGATCGACATCAAAGCGGTGGGCGACACGACGCGCATGATCCTCACCACGCATTTCGACTCGCTCGAAGGCATGGAGCAAGCGATCGCCATGGGCGCGGCCGAAGGCATGAAGGTGTGTATGTCCCAGATCGACGCCCTGCTTGCCGAGGTCACCATAAGGTGACTACTCGTAGCGATGACCTGGCCGCCGGCACCGGCTGACGACTGCCCACAACGCAAGCACGACTCACGGCTGCACGTGTTGAGTGGGGGGATTCGTCTTGAAGGCAGAGGCCATGACCCCAACCCCAATATCTGCCGCCAGCCTGGAACATCCCCACCAACTGGGGTGCACAACTTGCTCACGGATGTCCCCCAACGATGCCGGCTTTGGGCGCGTGTCGAGAGACCGGTGCTTGCCGATTGGTTGACCGCCAATCAGGCGTGCCCGACTCGGGGTCGGAGGGAGTGGCGTTACTGAGGCCCGGTAGGTGAGGGAAAGGTCAGCTCGCTGTTATTTGAAGCACGCCTTGATGGCGGCCCAGCCGGCTGGTTGCAGCTGTTCGGGTTGGCCGGGAACGGGCGCGGACGTGAGCTTTCCATCGTTGAAGGTGAAATCCGGGCCCCAGAAATAGATACCGTTCTGCTTGTGAGCCTTGTAGAACTGGCAGGCAGCGTCGAACCAGTTGGCCTGAATCGACTGGTTGAACTTCCCGTTGACGGCGGTGTAGGGGGTCTTGTAGGCACCGTCCACGGCCTCGATGCCGACCTCGTCGATCGTGACATTGCTGTCGGCAGTCCCGTACGGCTTGGATTTGAGATACGAGTTCCACCCGGCAAGTAGTTGGGCCACCGACCAGGTGGGGGTGGCCTTGGTAAGGCCTGGATATGAGTCCATGCCGACGGAGGTGCCCGCGTGGACCTCGCCTTTGCCGCCCGGGAGGCTGGCCCTCCAACTCGTGGCGAAGACCAATTGGCGGTGGTAGATCTTCTTGGCCCATGTGATCAGTGACGACCATTGTGTGGCCGTCGAGAGACTGGCGAGCTCGAGCGAGATGGTGAAATCGGTCACCCCGTCCGATTGGGCCATGATCAGATACGGTGCCAACATGTCCGCGTAGCTTGTGAACCACGCCGCTCGGTTCGCCGGGTCGATGTCACCTCGCCAATCGGGTCTCAGATTGGTCTCGTTCATGAGGGGTCGGAGGAGGACGTGCAGACCTGCGAGCTGGGCCGCCTTGACGAGAACGGCCACCCGGCCAGGCGCCGGCGAGTTTGAAGTGGGTCCTCCGCTGCAGTGGTTCGCGGTGTAGGCGTAGACGCAGTTCGCATGGAGTGAGGGCGTGTAGAACGGGATCGCGATGGCAACGGCGTTCGCGTCCAGGGACTTGATGCCTTTCATCTCGTTGGTCGCGTCGGCCTGCCACTGCTTCGCCGCCTCACCGTTCTCCTCAACATAGACGTTGACCCCGTGCTGGGCCGTCGTCGATCCGGAGGAGATTGCGGCGGCACTTCCGGGCGTGGCCAGCACCATCGAAGTGAGAAATCCGGCCGCGGTGAGGAACACGGCAATCGGAATGACGGCAACGGGCCTGCGGGTTCGTCGAGTAGGCGCCATCGAAGCTCTATACCCTTTCAACATATCGCTCTAAACGTGGGAATCATCAATTTCGGAGGAGTCTCGCCAGTGGATATCCGAGTCCAATCTGGGCCGAAAGTCGCTGCCAGACAATGCCATCACCCAAACGACGCCGGAACCATGACGACACCGGCCACCAGGATGCTGAGCTTTGTCAAGCGATCTCTCATCTATTGTCCCCCGTTCGGGCTTCTGGGCAGGCTCAAGCCGACCCTCGCGCCTTGTCTCTGACTCAAACGAGCCCATAGCCCTTTTCGTTACGGGGCCCCCATCCACGATAGACCCCGTTGGAGAAGCGGGTCAGCTTCCCGACCGCCTGAGTCCGGTCGGCTCCATGTTCACGCCTCATGCACAGCAGCGGGACTGGGAGATACTTTGGTGAGCGGAATCGACCGCCGCCAGTCAGGTGGGATCGGGCCCAAGGTCTTCGACCTCGAGCAGCGTGAAGGCGTCGATGACCGATCTCAGAACCTGTCGGGCGATTCTGGGATCGACACCCTCTGAACTCGCCAGGTCCTCAATGCTGGCCAACATCCGGTCCTCACGATCTCGATCGACGACGGCCATCGAGTTGGCCCTCTTGTATCGGATCACGTCGAGAATGACCTGGGACCTCCGAGCAAGGAGTCGCACGAGTGATGCGTCGATGGCATCGAGTTCTGTCCGAGAGGCTTGCAAAGTAGGTATTTCGCGTGTCACACGATCCCCCGTTCACGCCGGAGTCACAAGCGTAGCTTCCAGGTCATTTGCCACACCTCCGTCATCCCTCCATGTCCACCCGTCGGAGATCGCCGAACGGGTGCCCGATCACCGATGACCGAAACCGGTTCACTCCCTCCCGAGACCAAGCGACGCCAACCCTTCCTCAGAAGGGCAGCCGATCCGCCCGGCTTTAGATGGCACCGTCCCCCGACAGGGCCCCGATGTCGTTCCAGGAGTATCCGTTCTCGAGAAGAACCTCTTCGGTGTGCTCACCGAGCTCGGGGACCTCGGCGACGGCCGGCGACACCTGACCCGCGAAGCGAACTGGGGCACGTACGATTTCCCGCTGAGCTGTGGCTTTGCCGGATCCGGTGACCCGGGTGATGTAGCCGTTCGCCCGGACGCCGGGGTCAGACGCCACCTCGGCGTGATCGCGCACCGGGGCGAAACGCAGACCGACATCCCCCAGCAAGCGGCACCATTCGGCGGTCGGCTTCTGTGCGAATACCTCGTCGAGGATGGGCCACAAAGCGGTCCGGTCCTCCTCGAAGTACAGGAGCTGATCGAACTGCGCAATCAGATCAGGCCGACCGATGGTTCGGTAGAAGAGATCGCGGGCCGGCCCGGCGACGCCCACGATGGCGATCCAGCCGTCAGATGTCGGGAAGACACCGTAGATGCCCGGAATCATCGGGTGACCGCGGCCGCTCGGCCCCGAGACCGACCCGGACATGAGATAGCGCGTGTACTCGCCAGCCTGGGCCCAGATCTGTCCACCGAGCAGCGAGGTTTCGATTAGCTGTCCCTGGCCCGTCCGCTCTCGTGCATACAGAGCTCCGAGTATCCCGGCGAGAAGATTCTGGCTCGCGATGTGGTCGGCCACCGTAGCCCCGATCGAACTCGGGTCGGCCCCTCTTCCACCAGTCGTGCTGATCAGGCCACCGGCGGCCTGCCCGCTGAGGTCGGCTCCTTCCCGGCCGGCGTCGGGACCTTCGGGACCGAACGACGACCCCATGGCGTAGACGATCCTCTCGTTGCGCGCCGCCGCTTCGGCATAGCCCAGGCCCCAGCTCTCCATCGTCCCGGGCTTGAAGTTCGTGATCACGACGTCGGCCCCCTCGAGCAGTCGAAGGAAGACCTCGCGACCCGTGGATACACGCAGGTCGATCGTCACGCTTCGCTTGCCCCGGTTATAGGCGGTAAAGAAAGCCGAGCGCCGGTCTTCCCGGCTGATCGGCAACCACCGGCTCTGGTCACCGAACCCGGGGAGTTCGACTTTGATGACCTCGGCACCCCACTCAAGCATGGTCAGAGACGCTTGCGGGCCCTGCACCAGCAATCCGGCCTCGATTACCTTGACGCCGTCGAGGACACCCATTGGTCGGTCAGCCGGCTGTCGGGGGAGGGTGAATGGGCACGGCAACAGATTGGTGACTGTCAGCAGGGAGGTCAAGTCAAAGCGAGCCGACCCGCCCGCGGTGGGGCATTGTTGGCCCTCAGCCCCGCCGACCGGCCCGTCGCTCGGCCCGAACGGCAATTTGGGCATGTCCAGCCTGAAGGGCAACAGGACAGCGGTGTTCACCGGCGTCGGACGGTGCCCGAACCGGATACCCGTGTCCACCGGGCCCCACTGGCACACCGTTCCGGCGACGCAGCCCTGCCTTCCTCCGATGGGACGCGATCGGTGCTCGCGCTCCGCCAACTGCCACCGACCGGCCTTCCCGGCTGGCTCTATCTAGACGCCGGCGATGCCTTGCCCAATCAACACTGCGCCAAACACAACGAAGAGGACCGACATGACAGTGGCATTGTTCTGTCTGAGCCACGTATTCCAACTTTCGAGCACCTCATGCGACCTATTTCCGAGCGAGAGCATCACAACAATGGGTGCCACGACTCCGAGGACAGCGACCACGAGGTAGACGGCACCTGCCACCACTTGCTGAGTGGTGGAGAGCCCTCCCTCCGAGATCGCGGCGGCACTTGCCAAGCCGACCACGAGGTTCTTGGGATTCAGAGCCCCGAGAGCTGCGCCGGCACCGAGCGCCTTCGTCGAGGAGTATCCGGCGATTCCATCCATCCACTTCGGGAGCGAACCTTCCTGGCCAGCTCTTGGGCGACCACGAAACTTCTTGACCGCTGCGAAGAGGAGGTACACGCCAAGGCCCAGTTTCAGTATCCCCGCCCAAGTCGAATGGTTCGAATCCGTCGAGAGGTTGACCGTTCCCCCGAGAGAGATGAGCAGCCCGAGGACCACGGCGACGCCTCCCGCGAAACCCGCCAGAAAGCTCAGGGCATTCAGCAATGGCTTACTAGTGAAGAGGAGGAGAATCGCCGGGATGATGTTCAGCGGAGATATCGTCACTACCAGTGCAAGAGGAAGGATCTCTCCGATGACGACCTTCAGCACAAGCCTGAGCTCACTTCTCTGATCATTTGAAATACGAAGTTAGTCGTCGATACATCGCACGGTGAGCCGTCCGGCGGACTATCCCCGATCACGGCGCGGGCGTTATCCAGGCCCTGACACTCCTGGCCGCAAGGTGACCCGACTCCCGGTGCGCCATGGCAGTGAGGGAAGGCCCACAGCGAGAAAGCGGCACGGTGCCGGCTCGGTCCTCTCTTCGGCAGGACACGAGTTAATCGACTCGACCCACGACCCAACTCCGGCGGGGAACAAGGAGGCCGACGATCTTGGCTCCGAAGGATGCCCGCGCTCGCAGCGTGCTGACGATCTGTTCGGTCGTCAGCACTGCCGACCAGGCAAGGTCTGGAGGAATTGGGTCGTCGGAGAACGCGACCCGGTCGGCGATCGCCGCAACTCGGGGAGGTTCGATCCTGAGAAGTTCCGCGCTTTCACGATCGTGCGAATGTCGGCGCGATGTGGTTCGGAATTGGATGGCCAGTGACGCCCCCACCCGTTGGCCGAACTCAGCACGAGTCTCGGCACGATCGCGATGGAGGTCCCACAAGGCCAGGGTCTCAGTCAGTTCCGCCCAAGCCACTCGTACCGAGTAGGCCGGTGTGGGATGTCCGTCGCCGCGGCGCCTGTGTCGCCAACGCATCTGTCGATACCCGGCGTTGAGGGTGATCCAGCCGCCCAAGGCGACGAGGGCCGCCAGTACGGCGAACGGCCACACTGGGCGGCCGTGCTGGGGGACATTGGGACTCATGTGGTCGCCCCTCCCCGGTCCGTTTCGGGACGTGGGAAGCGCTGTCGGCGCCGTCTGTGGCTTCGGTTGGACGATGCTTGTCGAAGTCGACGGAGCCGGCACAGTCTTCTCGGCGGCATGTGGTGGAGGCGGTGCTCCGGAATGGGGTCGGACGGGCGTCTGCCGATCGGCGCCCAATGCCGCCGAACTCGGGAGTTGCAACCCGATACCGATGGCGACGGCGGTGGTGGCTACGACACCGATTGCACCCGCTCTGATGACACTCCGGAGATATCCGCTCGGCGATCCGCCCAGCCAAGTAGCCCCTGCCCTGCCCACGGTTGCCCGATGGGCGAGCAGGTAGGCGGTCGAGGCTCCGGTCAGGCCGGCGATCAAGACCGTACCGTGGATGGATCCACCCAGCACCTGGCAGAGAGCGAATATTCCGACGGCCGGAGCGATGCCTTGCAATGTTGAGCCCACCCGAAATGCCAACCAGTCAGCGAGAGCCGCGCCCATGCCCACCAACCACAGGGCCTCCAGCATGTAGCCGGCATCCGGGTGCACAGGCGGATGGGGAACACCGTTCCCGAGATGATCGAGAGCGCTCCGCACCGCGTCCCAAGTCGTGGTCCACGGTACGCCGTGAGCGGTGGAAGAGGGCAGAACCGCCCAAACCGACACCAGGGCAATCACCATGATGGTTGCGATGACTGCGAGCGATAAGGGGGCGTTGGTCCGGCGGAACCACCAGCCCAACAGATGGATACTGAGCACCATGGCGAGGAGGGGGACGATCCACGTATTGCCGGTGAACACCCGCCAAAACCCCGCCGCGGCCGCCACCGTCGCAAGTGCCAGTATCGCTGTTGTCAGGGGATAACCGCGCTTCTTCATCGGCTCAGGTGGCGAAGGCGGTATTCCAGGCCGTTTGAAATGTCTGGAGATCGACAATGTCGATCACGACGAAGGGGAGCGAGGACTCTGGGGGGCCAACGGGCTGCGTGCCCAGGTTCTTTGTTTGACGTCCGAGTGCGGGGTCGATCGCGACCAAGGTCACCGACTCGGGAGGGGCCAGCGGCGCCAGGATGACGACGTCTGTCGACGTGACAGCCGCCGCACTCACCACCACCAGGCTGCCGCCGGCGTGAAAGGCGGCCAGGTCCCCGGGCCGATCGACGACCCCTTCACCCGCACGGGGTTCGACCCGTGCCAGTAGGTCGAGCAGTTGGTCGGCGTGTTCTTGCGTGTGGCCGAAGTCCGTGGGCACACCATCCGAGGTGACCAGGCGCACCGAACGACCTTCGGAAACAGCAGCGACTGCGACGCTGGCGGCGACCGAGCACGCCAGCTCGAAGGCGGGTTCGTTCCTTTCGCCGAGTCGTAGGTCGATTAGCACGGTGAGCCGGGCCCTGGCCGAGGGATGGTCCTCGCGGATCATCAGGGACCCGGTCCGTGCGGTCAGCGTCCAGTGAACCTTCCGGAGGTCGTCGCCCGGCTCGTAGTCACGGATGGCGTGGAACTCGTCACCGTCGAAGCCGATCTGGGTGAGCTCGTTCGCCTCTGGTGCTGCCGGACCGAATGGCGGAGGGAGCGCCCAGAGTGACACGACGAACGGAACGACCACCACCTGATCTTGTTGGGGTGACGTACGCATCTTGTGCATCACGCCGAATGGGTCGCTCACGTCGACGAGTGCCGGGCCGAGTTCGTAGACACCCCGCTTGACCCAGCGGAGTGACGCCTCCGACCATCGTGACTGCCCCGGGGCCATCGACGGCACGGTGAGAACCGGCACCGGGTGGTGACCTCCGACGAGGGCAGGGACCGATCGGCGGACCGTCATGATGGGCGAACGCCGTCGGTCGGTATTGCGCATGACAACAGAGACCGTTCCACGGGATCCGGCCGACACTCGTCGGGGCAACGCCTCGATCTGCACTTCCAGGGAAGGAGAGCGTCTCCACACCCACAGGGTCGAGTAGAGCAGCAACGCTCCTGCCGCCCCGGACAGGGCAAGGAGTTCGTTGGACCCGGCAAGACCAACGGCACCGAGAAGCGCCAGCGCGACCACCACCGCCCAGCCTCGTCGCGTCGGGCCGGGCAAAGCGCGGGACACTCGCCGGACGGTCCACGTCTTGGTCACCGAAAGCCGTCACCTGTCGGGGTCTGCACCGAATGGAAGACGTCGTCAATCGCATTGGACACGGTTGTACCTGTTGCTCTTGCTGCCGGTGTCAGCTTGAGCCGGTGGCCGAGCACGGGTTCACCGAGTGCCTTGATGTCGTCGGGGATCACATATGTCCGACCGAGGGAGGCGGCCCGGGCGCGGGCTACCTGCTGAAGGGCCAGTGCGGCGCGTGGGGACATACCGAGCACCAGCGACGGATGGGTGCGGGTTGCCTCCGCCAGGTGGACGATGTAGTGCTTGATGTGGTCGGCCACGTGGATCTGCGAGGTCACCCGCATGAGCGTGAGCACCGCGGTGGGCTCTACGACGGCCGGTAGATGGTCGGCGTCTGGACCCGTTCCGTGACGGGCCAACATGGCGACCTCAGCATCGTGTGCGGGGTATCCGATGCCGATACGGAGCAGGAATCGGTCGAGCTGGGCCTCGGGGAGCGGGTAGGTGCCCGCATGCTCGACGGGGTTCTGGGTGGCGATGACCAGAAATGGCGAAGGAAGGGCATGGGACGTGCTGTCCACGGTGACCTGCCCTTCCTGCATGGCCTCGAGGAGCGCGGCCTGAGTCTTCGGGGAAGCCCGGTTGATTTCGTCGCCGAGAAGGATGTTGGCGAACACACCTCCAGGCCGAAACCGGAAGCTGCCCTGGTCGCGCTCGAAAATGTTGACGCCGGTGACATCGGAGGGAAGCAGATCGGGCGTGAACTGGATCCGGTGCCATTCGAGACCGAGCGAATGGGCCAGGGCCTTGGCCAGAGTCGTCTTGCCGACGCCGGGGACATCCTCGAGGAGGACGTGTCCGCCCGCAGCCATGCACATCAGGGTCAAACGGACCGGTTCGTCCTTGCCCTCGAGCACTCGAGCGACGTTGGTCGTGACCGCGTCGAATACCTCTGCGTAGAACTCCACAGGTCCCGGTGTCCCTGCTCTACTCTGGGTCAACGTTCCTCCTGGGCCACTGGATAGGAGGTCAAACGGTAGTGGCCCTGGGCGATGCAGGCCACTCGACGGGGAGCCCGGTGCTCGCGACTGTGGCCTGCCGAGGACGGCCCGATCCGGAGACCTTCGCTCGAAGTCGTGGATGTCGCTCGGGACTCAGCTGTCGGGCGTCACCGCATCCAATCGGCGCCGAACTTCTGACGCGTTCACGCCGAGAGCGCCCAGCAGCACCGCTGCCGGATCTGGTGGTTGGAGAGTGAGGATCTGGGCCAGCATCTGCTGGGCCGTGACCTGGCTCTTCCGGCGGTTGGGCCTGACCGCTTCTTCGAGCACCTTCTTTGCCGCGGGCGTCATGCGGAGGCGATCTTTTTGCGCGACGTCTCTGAACCTCGGCTTCTTCGGCACGGCGCGCATCGGCAGTGGGGGAGCGTCGGCGCCGGACCCCAGGCCCAGGGCGGCCAGAGCTTCCTGATCGAGCGACTCGAGGGCCTGGCGAGCTTGCTGCAGGCTTACGCCCAACACGGCTTCGATCGAGGGATCCTCGAACAAGGCGAGCAAGACGTGATCGGTGCCCGTTCGGCGATCACCTCGGCGACGAGCCTCCTCACTGGCCCGCAGATAGATGGCCCAAGGGTGAAGCACCTCTGGCACAGCGGATTCTGCGGTCATGATGACTCCTTGTTGTATTTGGTGTGCACGGATTGGCGGGTGACGCCCAAAGCATCTCCGATCTGCTGCCACGACCAGCCCTTTTCCCGGGCCGACGCGACGTGGTTCGCTTCGACCCTCTCAGCCAGGCGATGGAGCGCCAACGAGGCGCGAAGCCCCATTGCCGGGTCGTCCGACGAGAGATTCACGCTGAGGTTCTCGATGTCCATGCCTGTCAGTATAGACTGACATCCCCAGTTGTCAACCTAAACTGACATGACGGGGTCGCTCCACCGGAGGGTCCAGATCACCACCGAGGCCATCCGATCCCTTCCAGGACTTGGGACCGTCCTCAGCGCCCGGCTGCTCGGCGAACTCGGCGATGAGCCGAGTCGGTGTGCCGACGCCGAGTGTCGCAAGAACTAGCTGATGGCTGTGCCCAAAGAGCATATTCTTCTCGGATGCTGCCCCTTGGCGGCGCAGGAGGGCAACCTCCGAGCTGATCGATCAGAGATGGAAAGGCCCATGTCCGCGCACACGCCGAACTTCAACACGGTCATTCCGGAAAAGGTCATGACACCGGACCGGGTGTCAACCCGGCTCGGCACCTTGGAGTTCTTCGACGGGATGCCAACCGACGCTACGGCATCCACTTTGCTCGATCATCTGACCTTCTTGCGAGGGGTGGAGGTCTTCTTGAATACCGTCCAGGTGGCTTCGCTCGAAGCAGTGCGGATCGGTCTGGGAGAGATCGGCGCAACGGCGGCTAACCAGGTCGTGATCTACGACGATCTGATGGACTCCAACTCCCTCTTCCTCACCGGCAACACCGACACCGTCTACGCCCTCGGCGTGCTCGACCTCGACCGGGACGGCCCTACGGTCGTGGAGATTCCTCCGGGTTGTGGGCCCGGAACCGTCGATGATGCGTGGTTCCGCTTCGTGGTGGACATGGGTGCACCCGGCCCTGATCGGGGTGAGGGCGGGAGGTACTTGATCCTGCCCCCGGGCCACGAGGAATCAGTGCCCGAGGGCTACTTCTTGGCGCAGTCGACGAGCTATGTCAACTTGATCTGCCTGCGTGGGTTCGTGGTCGACGGCAGTACGAAATCTGCATCGCTGATGTTCCGCAATGGGGTGAAGATCTACCCGCTCGATCGGAAGGACGATCCACCCCCAATGGAGTTCATCAACGGATCGGGTCGGGTCTTCAATACGATCCATGCCAATACCTACGAGTTCTACGAGGAGCTGCACCGGGTCATCGATCGCGAGCCGGTCGACATCGTCGACCCGGAGACCAGGGGCTTGATCGCCAGCATCGGAATCCGCAAAGGCCATCCCTTTGAGCCGGATCGGCGCCTGCGAGAGCTGCTAGTTGACGCCGTCGCCGTCGCCAACGGCACCGCCCGCACCTTGTTCTTCCAGACCAACGTCCCGGACAACTTCTTATACGAGGGCAGCTACTGGAAGCGCGGCTTCTTCGGTCGGGACTACCGATTCCTGCTGGACGGGGAGAGCGAGCGGAACCTTGATGCTCGCACCGCCGTGTTCTACATGGCGACGCTGAACACCCCGGCAATGACGATGAAGATGATCGGTGCCGGCTCTCAGTATGCGTGGGGTGATCGGGACAGTTCCGGTGCCTACCTCGATGGGGGCAAGTCGTACCGATTGACGCTCCCACCGAACGTCCCGGCGAAGAACTTCTGGTCCGTAGTGGTCTATGACCCCCAGACCCGATCTGAGCTGCAGACGAGCCAGCCGTACCCGAGCAAGAACAACCAGGCAGGTGACCTCGAGGAGAACCCCGATGGTTCGATCGACCTCTACTTCGGGCCTGAGGCACCTGAGGGGTGCGAATCGAACTGGACCCAGACAGTGCCCGGGAAGGGCTGGTTCACTCTCCTCCGCCTCTACGGGCCTCTCGAACCGTGGTTCGACCAGACGTGGCGACCCGGTGAGTTCGAACTGGTGTGACCTTGCCTCCAGGTGCTGAAGAGGGGCTGAAGCGTCCTCATTGACCGGTCCTTGTTGACCGCATCGTCTACGCCACGATCACCATGATGAGCGTGCTCATCATCTACGCAGCTGGGACCACCTTCAGTCCTTGGTCGACACGGTCAGCGCGATGTCGCACTGACAGGCAACGCCTGTTCCGGCCGCCGGATCTTGGGCAAGCACCGTGCCGGAAGGTACGTTCGGGTCCTGCACGGTATGACCGACGAACGCCGGTAGCTCAAGATGTGCCATGACCATCTCAGCCTTCGCCTCGGTGAGCCCGACCACGCTCGGCAAGTGTTCGATGATCCTGAACACCGGTGGTGGCTTTGTCGATTGCAGCGATGTGCCAGTGCTCCAGGCCACAGCAGTGTAGACACCCTTCACCTTGCTCTTGACTGGAGTCTTTGGTGGGACCGGCCAGTCCGCCGCCGGTCCGAACGGAAGGTCGATTGCGTCCCGGGAGATCTCAAGGACGCCACCTGGTCCGACCGAGGCAAGCGAGCCGTCCGGACCAGCAGCCAGTGACACGACCGCACCGGGAAGTCGTTCAATGTTGCGGGCGCCCCCGCCGTGTACGCCAGGGGTCGACACCTTGAAAGGCATGACGACCTCGCCGTCAACGGTCCACACGAGGAACTCCCCGTTGGCCAGGTAGGACGGTGCCGCCTGCCACGCCTTTGCCGCCCGCACACCTACCGGCAGCGAGACACCCGAGCCGTCAAAGACCGGTTCGAGCGAGCGCAGAGATCGGGCGGCGGAGGGTTCGAGGGTCCCAACGGTGGGGCGGTGACGACCGAGGTAGGGGTCGACGAACCCACCCCAGACCGCGAGTTGGCGATCCGCTACATCAACGGCGATTCCTTGGATCGGAAGGGGCGGAGGCACGGTGACCGCATCGAGCCGCCGGACGGCACCTGTCGGTCTTCCGCTGTCGTCCAGTCCCACGATCGAGACGCCTGTCTGGCGGCCACGCCCGTCAACCGTCACGAAGCCGAGGTAGCCGCCATCGGGGCTCACTGACGGCAGCTCGGCCCGAGCCTCGACGAGCCGAGCCCGGGGCCTGCACGTTGCGATCGGAATCTCCCAGATCGAAGGAAGCCCCTTCGTACCGTCTGCCGTGACGAAGAGCTGGTTCGACTCTGCTCGTTGCGCCACGCCTCCCTGAGGGCGAGCCCCCCTGGCGACGATGTGGCCCGTGAGGCTGCGGGGTTCGATCTGGACAACCTCGCCCGACTGGGTCTCAGCAGTCAGGTCCTCCCCAACGTGGACACGTCCGCAGGACCTGGTCGCCGTGCTGGTCGCCGACAGCGTGATTCCAGCGGAGGTTCCCGCCTTCCCGGTCGTTGACCCGTTCGAACAAGATGCGAGGAGCGCTGCCCCGAGGATGGCGACGCCGATCCGGGCTCGAACGTGGCTCACAGCTCAGTATGACGCACGGCATCAGGAAAAGGTTGTCGAGGGAACGGATGTGTCTCCCGTCGCCGGATTCTGGCCGCAGGTCCCCGGCCGTGCCGGTGGTCGCAACAGGCGGCTGTTGCTCGTGCCGGAGGGGGAGGGATCGCCTGCCCAGGAACACTGGTCGGGTGAGGCAGCCACGGAATGGGTGACCCGAGCCGCGGAAGTCACCTCCCGCACGGACATCGACTGCTGAGCAGCCGTCCGATTCCGCCGAGAGCGGCACCTACGCCGAGGAGAAACGCCATTCCGGAGAGAGCTAATGGAAGGAAGAAGGCATCAAACAGAATGACCCCGAATCCTCCCTCGCCGTGGATCTCAGTTTGTGTAACCGAGAGGAAGTCATATCCAATGACCGTTACGACGGCTCCCAAACAGGCGGCGCAAATCAACCGCTTGGGGATGCCTCTCCAAGCCAGCACGACCCCGACGCCGATTGCCATGGCCACATTGATGAAGACACCGATGACGAATACCGTTGCCTGATCACGAGGCTGTAGGGTAAACGCGAGACAGCCTGCGACGAACGTGGCGGCGATGAGCAAGAGCCACTGGACAACCACGAGAGGGACACGACGGCGGTCGAAGTGGGGATCGATGCTGCGATAGTCCGGCTTCATGATCACGGGGCCCTATTCCGCGGCTGGTTGAGCCGGACCAGCTCGGCGCTTTCGGCGCTTGCGGAGGACGACCTGTTCGGGACAGACCGTGGAAAGAAACTGCCCAACGCAAAGCGCCAGCCGATCCTCTACGAGTGAGTAGAAGATACGATTCGCATCCCGGCGCTCGACGATGAGGCCCGACGACCTCAGGACGCCGAGGTGGCGTGAGATTGACGGGGCACTGATGGAGAAGTGGGATGCGATCTCTCCGGCACTCAGTTCGCCAGCTTGGAGGTCTTGCAGTATCTGCCGACGGGTAGGGTCAGCAAGAGCCTTGAATACCCCGGCATCGTCCTCCATATTCCTATATTAGCTAATGTGCTAATTAGAGGTCAAGGTCCTGGCCAGGTCGGACCGACAGCCTGATTGCCCTCTCTGGAGAGGTGACGCGCTGCTGTAACAGGGCTCACCGAAAATGGATTTGAGAACGAATGAACGCTGGCCAGATCCAGCCGTTGAGGGGACCCATTGACTGAGTACCTGGTTGAAATCGACCACACCCTCGATGGGGTCAGGGTAGGCGCCGGGGGTGGAGCCCGAGCGCGGACCGTTGTGCTGCTGAGTGCCGATCAGCTGGACGCCGCCGCGGAGAAGCAGACAACGTACCGACCGCCTGGGAACCAACCGCAATGGTGGCTTGGGAGATGAACCTGATGTCAAGCGGGACACACAAGTTCCGATGCTTCGCTCCGGCTGATACGTCCAGAGTCTGGATTGCTCTTACGGACGGTCAAGGAACCGACAGCTACCTTCACGGGCTCGTCGCCGACTCATCGTGGTGCGCAGACGCTCCTATTCATTTCCGAGCCACTCCACTCCAGCCAGAAAGTCAATCCATGTTGGCCGGTCGAGTGCTCTGCGCTCTGCCCAATCGTCGGCTGTCCTATTTCCTGAGGTCCGGGCCGGCGGACCCGTGCACCTACCTCACCTGGCAGCTCCGGCCCTGTCCCGGTGGCTCCGCGGTGCATCTCCAAGTTGATCGGGCCGAGTGCGCAGACACCGAAGAGGAGGCCGAGAACACGTGGCTGCCCGTGCTCGCAGCCCTGCAAACTCTGCTTTCCCGGGACGAGCCATCACGACCTTAGGTATCCCACATGTCGACGAGCTCGAATCCTGAGGACATCCCCATCACCATCGAGACACGGTTCGTCTGTGCTGTTTGGTTTCTCCCTGTTCCGTTGCCGGTCGGCACCGGAACAGGGAGCAACTCCATTGTCCTGGCCAAACTTCTCCGGATGAGGGTCCGTTGCTCCGGGGGAATGCAAACAGGTGTTCGTAATCTGGATTAGCCTGGCGCAGTGGTCGCGTCACTCGAGTCGTCACCTGGATGGGCCCTCGGACTGAATGCCGAGCAGCTGAGAGCTGTCGACCATGATGGCGGCCCGCTCCGCATCATCGCCGGTGCAGGCACCGGCAAGACCCGGACCCTGGTGAGCCGGCTGGCCCGCCTACTCCAGGACGGGACACCTCCCGAGCGGGTTCTGCTCGTCACCTTCAGTCGCCGGGCAGCCTCCGAGCTCATCAGACGGTCCTGCCAGCTGGTGGATCCCAGGATTGCCAAACGCGTCGAAGCGGGAACCTTTCACTCCGTAGCCCATCGGATCCTGCGTCGCTACAGCTCGTCGCTCGACCTACCCGAAGGGTTCACGGTCATGGACCAGGGAGACGTGGTCGATCTGTTCGCCCTCCTCCGAACGCCGATAGCCGCGGATCGGCGCCGTCGATTTCCGAAGGCCTCGACCGTGGCGGCAGTGTACGCAAGGGTGGTCAGTTCTCAGGTGGGCGTGGAAGAGACGGTCGCCCGTGACTTCCCGTGGTGCGCAGAGGAGATCGATGGGCTCAAGTCGATCTTTACGGCCTATACCGAACGGAAACGGGCCCAACAGCTGCTGGATTTCGACGACCTTCTGCTTTTCTGGCGAGCTGCGGCCAAGGATCCGAACGTCGGCCCCGTCCTGGCCTCGATGTTCGACCACGTGCTCGTTGACGAGTACCAGGACACCAGCATTGTTCAAGCCGATATCCTTCGGGCACTCCGCTCGCTGGATGCCAGGCTCACTGTCGTCGGGGACGACGCTCAGGCGATCTACTCGTTTCGGGCGGCCTCGGTCCGCAACATTCTGGACTTTCCGGAACACTTCTCTGGTTCGACGACCGTCACGTTGGAGCACAACTACCGGTCCACCGGGCCCATCCTCGCACTGGCAAATGCCGTGATCGCCGATGCCACCGAGGGCTATGGGAAGGCGCTGTGGACCGATCAGGGTGGGGGAGTGCGCCCCGTCCTGGCCACGTGTGAGGACCAGCAGTGTCAGGCGGAAGCGGTGTGCACAACGATCCTCGAGCACCACGAGTCGGGCAAGGCGCTGAAGGACCAGGTCGTGCTGTTCCGGACTTCTCACCACAGCGACCTCCTCGAGGTCGAGCTTGGCCGGCGGGGCGTTCCCTTCGTCAAGTACGGGGGACTCAAATTCCTGGAGGCCGCGCACATCCGCGATCTGCTCGCTGGACTGCGACTGGTGGAGAACCCGTGGGACGAGTTGGCCTGGCTGCGGGTGCTCCAGCTGGCGGACGGAGTCGGTCCGAAGTCGGCGAGCCGTATGATGCAAGAGCTCGGAGTACGGGACATTGGCTTTGCCGTACCGAATCCACTAGACAGGTTCTGCTCCGATCCTACGGTCGATCGGCCGGACCACCGTTCGGGCATCGAGCTCCGCGGGATCGCCGATGGACTGGCTGGATGCCGGGACCAGAGTCTGCCTCTGGGGGCCCGGGTGGAGCTCCTCTGTGACGTTCTCGAGCCAACGATCAGGCGAATCTATGATCATCCCGAGCCCCGCCTGGCCGATTTCGACGCCCTGGCCGGGTTGGCGGCCGATTATCCCAACCTCGACACCTTTCTCGCCGACCTGACCCTTGATCCGCCCAGTTCGACAGGCGATCTGGCCGGGAAACCTTCGTTGGACGACGACTGGCTCACACTGTCGACGGTCCACTCGGCGAAGGGTGGGGAATGGGACGTGGTGCACCTCATCCACGCCGCCGACGGTGCGTTTCCTTCCGACATGGCGACTGGCACTGCGGAGGGCGTCGATGAGGAACGACGACTGTTCTATGTGGCTCTGACTCGGGCTCGGAGCCACCTGCACATCTATGCACCGCTGCGATATCACCATGGCGATCCTGCCGGGTGGACCGACAAGCACAGCTATGCCCAACGAACCCGCTTTCTTCCTCCGGAGCTCGACGGCCTCATGGAGATGCGGGCAGTACGTAGCCGCATCGATCATCCCATGCCGGCGGCATCGCTGCCGGTCAGCAAGTCAGTCGACGTTGGTCTTCGTGGGCTCTGGTAGCGGCTTCTGTCGTCGAGAGACGATCACCGGTCCACCACCTCGGCGCTAGCCTCGCGTCATGGACACGACCATTGTCGAACAGTCGCGTGCGATCCCGATCGAACTCGAGCGAGCCTTCTACGGCACGCTGCCTATGCCGCTGACCGCGGTCTTCTCCAGGCGTTACGGCCTCCTGCCTCCAGTCAAAGAGATCCGCGGGCAAGACGGGGCCTGGGGTCAGGTGGGGCAGTCGCGCACTGTCGTCACCACTGATGGCGGCACGATGCGCGAGCTACTGACGGAAGTCGATGCCCCGCACTCGTTCAGCTACCTCCTGAGCGACATCTCCGGCCCGAGGCGGCCACTGGTCGACAGTATCGACGGACGCTGGGAGTTCGCTACGCGGGGCACAGGCACGTTGATCACCTGGCGGTGGGCCCTACATCCAAAGGGCCTTGGTGCCTACGTCATGCGCCCAATCGCCTTGATGTGGCGTGGCTACGCACGCCAGGCACTGGAACTGCTGTCCGAGCGACTGCTTGCGGCGGATTCCGACTAACGCCTAGCGGGAACCGCTGCGGTGGGCCGCGTACGTGCCAGGGACCGGGCTGGCGAGCCCAGGCGCTACCTCCTCGGCTCGTACCGCATCGACACTGCCCCCGAGCCGAACTCCAGCCGGCTCACGAGCTTCAAGTCGATATGCTTCGACAGCCCCGCGAACAACGTCGGCCCGTGACCCGCGAGCCGGGGGTGCACTACGAACTCGTACTCATCGATCAATCCCAGCTCCGTCAACGCCAGTGGGAGCTTCACACCTCCCACCAGCAGTCCCTTGCCAGGTCCCCGCTTGAGTTGCTGAATGGCCTTGCCCAGATCCCCGCGCACGAGTTCCGCATTCCAATCGACCTGCTCGAGGGTGCTCGACACAACGTACTTCTTTGCCGGGTTGATCGTCTGGGCGAAGGGTTCCATCCAATCAGGTCTCGCCCCCGTCGGCTCTGAGAGCCGCCACGCTGACTCCATCATTTCATAGGTCACCCGCCCGAAGAGTAGGGCATCGGCCTGGTTGAGGTTCTCGATCGCGTGGCGATGCAAGTCTTCGTCCGCGGGGATTGCACGATGATCGCAGCACCCGTCCAATGTGACATTGATGGAGTACCGAAGGGGTCGCATTTCGCAACAGTACCGTCGCTGCAGCGCACCGCGATGTATCGATCAGATCACCAAATTCGCAAGTCGCCGCTAGGTGGCGCTGATTGGTACAGGTCCAGCCTCTGTCTGGCTCGTCCTCATCGGTAGTCCCGTGAGGATCACCAATGCGCCGATGGTTCCAACCCCGAGCAGGCCATAGAGAAGTCCGAACAGGGAGTAGGCAACGAGGAGCCCGCCCGCAACGATGGCAACGAGCCCCGGCCTGGTCTGGCGGCGGACGGTGCGATAGAGGAGATCGGCGGTTCCGCACAGGATCACGAACCCAACGATGAAGAGTGCAATCACCCAAACCACTCCACTCCGTTCGTACAGGGTCAACGCGGGCGGGTTGCCAGTGAAGGTGCGGCCGCCAGTCGTGATCGTGAGCACCCCACGCGGCTCATCTAGGTGGTAGCTGAAGATGAAAGTCGCAAACGCCAGTGACCACAGGGCACCGGTTGCAAGGAATACCCACCGCCACACCAGGGATCGCGTCTTCAGGGGTGCAGGTGCCCACTCTTGACTACCAGTCACGGTTCCCACCATCGTGATCGATTCTATCTACTCTGGGCTTCGGTACCGGATGGAATGGAGGGTGACGACAATCCAGAGAGAGAGCCGAGCTCAGTCAGCCGCTTCTGCCCGTCGCTTGTATCCCTCTGCTTCGAGTCGGACGTATCGTTCGGCCGCCGTCTCGGTAACGGCTTCGAAGAGCCGACCGACCAAACCCTTCTGTTCAAAGCCCGCAATCAACCTCCGGACGCGTAGACACCACTGCCGGCTTGGTCAAACTTGCTTTGCCCGCCGACCCATTGAAGCGGTCTTCGGGATCGCGCCCTCAGCGAGCCAACGGCTTGTGGGTTTGCTCCTTGGCCTTTTTCGCCTGGCGCTTCTCTTTGAGTGACTTGCCGGACTTCTTTGAGGCGGTCTTGCGGGGAGACTTGTCGGACATGTCAGCCCCCTTTCCCTCCTGCGACCGTACTCCGATTTTCACCTCACCCACAGCGCACGCAGGAGGGGCCGGGATTGTGGCTGTCCCCGGGACGGTGGACGTCGAGGTCGTGCCGGATGGCTGCTCCTACGCCACCGGGGAGGTCGAGTGGGGGCCGGGAGCGGCGATCGTTGAAGGCCTGATGTGGCACGAACTTGGACACTTCTTGGAACTGGGAACTGGGATGTGTCCCAGCCTGGGCCGTCCGGCACCCGGTGTACAGTGGCTCTATACCTCGCCGGCTGGGGCATTGTGGTTGGCATGGCCGGCTCGGTCAGGGCGAACGAAGCGCGGGTCGCGCAACAGCTGAGCCTTCTGGCCAGCTTTCCTCCAGTGGGCGTGATCATTCTGCTGGCGGTCGGCGTGGTCAGCCCGACGTTCCTCGTGGCGCTCGCATTTGCCGTCGGGTTGCTCGTGGTCGATGCGCTCCTCTTGCATTTCGTCTCCGGGATGTTCGATCGGGAGCGACTGGTGACGGGAGCCAAAGCCGGCTAGGAGCAGAGCAAGCAGGGACGCACCCTTGGTCACCTGATGACCTTTGGCCCTAGCCTCACGGTGTTCCCGCCGCTTGACTGGATCAATGAGCCTGCTGACGCCAGCCGACCAGGCGACGCCCGGTCAGCGGGACAGACGCCGGCGGCTGGCCCTGGTCATCGTGTGTCTCGCGGCGCTGATCATCAATGTCGACAACACCATCCTCAACGTCGCACTTCCGACGCTTGTCCGGGACCTGCATGCGACGTCGAGCCAGCTCCAGTGGATCGTCGACTCCTACGCCATGGTGTTCGCTGGGCTGCTCCTCGTCGGAGGGACACTCGCCGACCGGTTCGGCCGCAAGCGGGTCTTTCTCATCGGGCTCACCGTGTTCGCTGCGGGGTCGATCGGCGCGGCGCTGTCGAGCTCGGTTCCGACGCTCATCGGATTCCGGGCCCTCATGGGAGCCGGCGCCGCGCTCACGATCCCGACGTCGCTGGCGATCATCAACGACATGTTCCGTGATCCGGGCGAGCGTGCCCGTGCCATCGGTGTCTGGGCCGGCACGATCGGCCTCGGGATCGCCATCGGTCCTATCGCCGGCGGGCTGTTGCTGTCGAGGTTCTGGTGGGGGTCGATCTTCCTCGTGAACGTCCCGATCGCGTGCGTCGGCTTCCTCGGGGCCGCGCTGGTGGTTCCCGACTCGAAGAACCCGCACGTGCAGCGTCCCGACCCCGCCGGCGCGGCGTTGTCGATCGCCGGCCTGGGACTGCTGCTATGGGCGATCATCGAGGGACCGACCCGGGGGTGGACCTCGGGGATCGTGGTGGGGACCGCGTTGGCCAGCCTCGTGGTACTCGGAGGTTTCGTCGTCTGGGAGTCCCGCAGTACGCATCCCATGCTCAAGCTCGAGTTCTTCCGGGAACGCCGTTTCTCCGTTGCCCTCGCCGCAGAGTGTCTGGCGGTCTTCGGGCTGATGGGCGCGCTGTTCCTGTCGACGCAGTTCCTTCAATTCGACCTCGGGTACTCACCCCTCCAGGCCGGCCTTCGGATCCTGCCGATCGCCGGCATGGTTGTCGTCGGGGCCGCCGCGTCCCCGGTGATCGCCCGGCTGGCGGGCGTCAAGCTCACGGTGGTGGCCGGCCTCCTGTCGATCGCGGCCGGCCTGTGGCAGGTCTCGGCTTCGTCGCGGTTCGACACGACGTACGGCGATGTGGTCCTGGGACTGCTCCTGATCGGCCTCGGCGCCGGGCTCATGCTGCCGACCGCCACGAACTCCGTCATCGGGTCGGTCCCCCAGGGCGACTCGGGGATGGGGTCCGCCAGCAACACCGTGGCGCTCCAAGTCGGCGGAGCGCTGGGTGTTGCCGTCATCGGCAGCGTGATGTTGACCCGCTACCAGGGCCATCTGGCCGCAGCGTTGGTGGGCCGGCAAGTGCCCCCATCCGTCGCCGCGACCATCCTCGGGTCCCTGGGCGCCGCCCTGGCCGTGGCGGCACGCGTCGGGGGCTCGACCGGGGTCGAGCTGGCCCACGCGGCTCGCATCGCCTTCATGAGCGGTACCGAGGTGGCGCTCACCGTTGGCGCAATCGTTGCCCTCGCCGCTTCGATCCTCGTGCTCGTGGCGTTGCCATCGCATGCTTCTCGTGAACAGCCGCCCTCGGTCGACCGGGATCAGTGATCCGGATTGCAGCGCTCCAAAAACGCGATCGGACGTCAGCCCAACAGGGTTGGAGCCGAGCATCGCGGTGCGACAGCACCGCCTCCGGAAATCCCATGGAACGGCGAGGGAGTTTGAATTATTCAGCGCGTGGTACAGGAAGGGCAATCGCGTCGAGGCCATGGCGGGCACTCCCACGGTAGGCCCAACCTGGGCGGAGTAGGGTGGCGATATGGGTTTGACAGAGGCTATGAGCGCCGCTCGGGATGACGTCCTGGAAGCGGCGTCGGCATCCCTGGCCCGCGGCCACCTCGCCCACTACGAGGCCTCTGGTTCGGAGGAGTCTGGCCGCCGCCTCACGGACCTCTTCGATCTGGTCGTCGAGTGTCTGGCCAAGCGCACCCTCGACCCGATCACCGAGTATGCCAACAGCGTCGCAGAGGAACGCTTCAATGCCGGATTCAGTATCGCCGAGGTGCAGACTGCCTTCAACGTGCTGGAGGAGGCGATCTGGCGCGTCGTCATCGCCCCGCTTCCGACCGACGAGTTACTCGATTCAGCTGGGCTGATCGGTACCGTTCTCGGCACGGGGAAGGACGCCCTGGCCCGTTCGTGGGTAGCTCTGGCAACGAGTGAGCACGTACCTTCGCTCGATCTGACCGCTCTCTTCGAAGGACGAGCCAACTGACCGTCGATGGCTGAGGGTGTCGGATCCATGTAGTTCGAATCGGGCATAGACGGGCGGGATCCCGTGTCCGCCTGTGTCATGGTGCCGATGCTGCCAGCTGGCTCCAGGTTGACCGACGTCGTCGCCAAAGGAGATACCCGGTCGGCGGTGATCCGGGGCATCACAAACAAGGCTCTGTAACGCCCAGGTTTCGGCATCGTTGCTAGAGATGCGTGACGGGCACCTCGTGTGCGTGGTCACCGGATATGAAATGTCGAAGGGCGTCCTGTACGGATGTTCCCGGCGACGTAGACCCCTACATGAGGAGGCAGCGGCATGATATCCGCCCTGAAGGTGGCAGTGGCCACCGCGTCGACAGTTGCGGTCCTTGCTTTGACTGGCGGTGTGGCCGGAGCAACCGTCCACAGCGCGTCAAGCGGCGAAGCGCCGTCGGTCACCGGCAAGGTGATCGCAGTGAACGGGGATGTGACGGTTGGCACCTGCGGCACCGCTGGGGCCACAGGTAACTTCATCCTGAAGTCGATCTCCGGCAAGACCCACCTCACCACGGTGAACGTAACGGCATCGACCTCCTTCGTCGAGAAGGGCGTCTCAACCCCGTCGTTCGCAAACGTCTGCGTAGGTTTCCAGGCAACGGCCATCGGGAACAACACGGCTCATTCGATGAATGCCCTGGCTGTCCGGATTGCCGCCCCCGCGGCAGTGAACCGCTTCGGCCAGGTCACCGCGGTGGACGGCTCGCCGACACCCGGCGCCTGCGGAACGGCCGGTGCCAGGGGGACGTTCAAGTTGAACTTCAAGGTCGGGAAGTCCACCGTTATCGACACGGTCGTCGTGTACCGGGCCACCAAGTTCCGTGATCCCAAGCTGGCTGGGGCGACCTTCGCCGACGTCTGCGTGGGTGACAACGCGGCAGCCGAGGGCCCGATCATCGGGAATACCATCCTCGCCGCCGTCGTCGTGGTGACACCGCCGAAGACGCCAACACCGCTCCACGTCAAGGGCCAAGTCACATCCGTCAACGGCCTTTCGACGACTGGCACTTGCGGCGTTGCCGACATGGCAGGGTTCTTCGTCGTGACGTGGACGGACAACCATTCGATTCCGCCCTCTACGATCAACACCACGGTCAGTGTTGCGGCCACGACCCCGTTCGTGGAGAACGGCGTGGCTTCGCCGTCGTTTGCCAACGTCTGCGTTGGTGGCAAGGCGTCGGTCATCGGCACCAACTCGTCGGGCGCACTGGATGCCTCGGCTGTGGCGCTCTACCCACCGGCGTCCTGACCTCCGGCCGATCGCCAGAAGATCCACTGACAGCATCCGACCTGCCCCACGGCGGCACTTTCCACCGGTGCCGCCGTGGGGCGCCGCTCAAGGGCGGACGGCGTCACCGGCTCGATCATCGGAAGCGACGGTCAACCGTCTCATACCGGCGGGGCGGGATTACCCGGAGCCTGGGACTCCTCGCCGGTCAAGGCCTTGTCCGCAATCGCGGCACCCGCTGGAACGCAGTATGGGGCGTGCCACAGCACTGCCAGCGGTGCCTCCATCTGATCCCAACCGGGTGGGCCGAAAGGGGCCAACAGGTCGTCGACCGTCGACCGACTCCGGGTATCCCCGGCTAGCTCACCGCTACGGTGCGGGTCGCGCTGCCCTTTTGCCCATAGGTATCCGTCACGGTCAGGGTGATCGTATGGTGTTCCCCTGCCGTTGTGTAGTGGTGCGATGCCGAGCCGCTCGATGTCACAGTGGCTGCGCTGCCATCGCCCCAGTTCCACGAGTAACTCTTGCCGACACCGCGGGGGAACGGATCGGACGTGGTCGCCGTCCACGTGTGAGTCACCCCATGGACAACCGAGGTAGGCCCGGAGACGGTGGCTCTCGGCCCGGCTTTGGTGAACGAGCCGAGGCCGTTCGGCGTACCGACGCCGCTCGGGCCGTTGTAACCCGGGGCCGCATCACAGGCGAGGTCACCGGCACTCGGCGTGCTCCCGCTCGTCGGGTAGTCACAGTCCATCGCGCCAAGGGCAACGCCATCGAACTCGAGGTCATTGACGTTTCCGCACTGGGCTGCGCCTTCGCCGCCGCAGAACCCGTTGCCGAGGGCCGTCACGTTGTAGAGGGAGGGGGTTCCGAGGTGACCGTAGAGCGTCAGTGCAGGGTACGTCACACCGTTGGCGCCACCAGCGAGGGCGTACATCGCGGCGATGACCGGTGAGGCCAGCGAGGTCCCGCCGATTGTCCCCCAACCCGTTCCGCCGTCGCTCGTGTTGTAAGTATCGAACCCGGTGTACGGGTCAGCGACTGCCGAAACGTCGTTATCCAACCGCTTCGTGCCGCAGGCCGTCTTCGACCAGGCCGTGAGATTCCGCTGCCATGCTTGGGCGGTTACGAACAGGCTGCAGCCACCACCAGATGCACCGAGCGGGGCACCCGCGAGTTCCTCGACGTGGTCCTTTGCGCCGTCCTCGTTCCACACCGTTTCGGACTGCCGGGTTCCATTCTGGTTCAGGTACAGCGAGGTGCCACCAACAGACACCACCGTTGCCAGTTCTGCAGGGAACTCCGGCCCTTGCTGCGTGGCCGCTGGACCACCGGACGGCGTATCCGGCCAGTAGTCGAATCCGTAGTAGCCGTGGTCACCACTGGAGGCAGCGATGACGACGCCCGGATGGTTGTAGTCGGCCGCGTACGCCAAGGCTCCCCCCGTCGTGTCAGGTCCGCCATAGGAGTTGCTGACCTCCGTCGCACCCAATTTCACGGATTCGTTGACGCCGGACCCGGTGTCGGAGAACGAGTTGCTGGTGACCTCGATGAGGTTGATCTTGCACAGCCGACACACAGAGTGGACCGACTCGACGTCGAGCGAAATCTCGCCGGCGGCGCCCTGATCCGTTGGTAGGGGTGAGGTTTGCCCGAGCTGGTTGAGTATGCGCAAGCAACCGTCCGTCGTCGTGCAGGCGCTGAGGTGATACTCATTGTCGAACGCATTGAGGTCGGCCGCAATCGTCGGATCATTGCCCCAGTCGATGATCCCAACCGTCTGGCTGGCGCCCGACCCGGTCGCGTTGAAGCCGTAGGCGGTCGCCAGATCGCTCGGCGTGAGACCCCCGGCCGGCCCAATGGTTGCTTCGGCTCCCGCCCCGGCGACGTGGGCGGTGGCGACGCCGTCTCCGATCTTGACAGGAACCGCTCCGGGAGTACCTTTCGGCACGTAGACCTTGCGCATCGCCAAACACTGCACATGACCCGCAGATGGCGGTGGGCAGACCGGCACGGCGATCGCATATTTGGTGACGGGCGACGAGTCCGGCGCACGGGCCGAATCATGTGCCGGCTTGGCGGCATTCGCCCCGGCCGGCATGGCAATCAGGCCGAAGACAACGAAGGCCCCAAGCCCAAATGCCGCAGCGCGGACAAGAACGGAACGAAAAATTGACATCGAAGCCCCTTCCACCGCACTCCTGCCCGAGATCTCCACCGCGGGCCACCGTGCGGGCCCTTTTCAATATCCAAAGTCCCAAATGTTCGAGGCTCGCACTCTTGAGAAGCGTTCCCGACACTCATTGGGAATGTGAAGTTGGTTCGGTGCGATCCGTGCTGCTTCGTCAATCGTGGCACGGGTCGACTGCTCAGCACAAGGGTCTATCTTCGTCGTCTATGCCACCCCGGCCCGGCCGAGAGGACCGCCCAGGTTGGCGGAGCCGGGCACACCGTGCGCGTGATAGACACCGTGCAGGGGCGGTGGTCGGTATGTCCCTGAGGACCGTCGACAGGAGGTGGGCGCGTGCGACCGAGCAAGCTTCGGGGTTGGTACTCCCGCTCCCGGGCTGGCGCTTCGGGCGTATGTCAGTTACACAAGGTCTGATGCACCGGGCGGCGCCACGAGGAGGTGGGGAATGGGCCGAAGAGCGACGCTGGAGGTGGTCCTTGACTGTTCCGACCCGGAGAAGCTGATGGGGTTCTGGCGGGACGCCCTGGGCTACCGCGTGCACTACTCAGAACCATCGTTGGCGGTCCTCGTGCCCGACGACATGAATGGTTCTCCGCTCCTTCTCCAGCGGGTACCCGAGCCGAAAGCCGGGAAGAACCGCTTGCACGTGGACATCGTCACCGAGGAGGTCGAGGTCGAGGTCGACCGGTTGGAGGCGCTCGGCGCACGGCGGCTCCACGGTGGCCTCCGGAGCTTCGGGCCGACTCGCTGGGTGACGATGGCAGATCCTGAGAACAACGAATTCTGTGTCTCGACCGGCGTCGAGTGGTGATCCATTTCGTCAGGGTGGCTCCTTGGCGCAACGACCCGGATTCGGCATCTTCCCGGGTGCGCCGGGTGATGGCCCGGAGTGGTCGAACCGTTGTGTCGAACCAGTCCGCCCTCTCGAGGTGCAGCCTTTGGGCCTGCTGACGGAAGGCCCAGCTCAGAGCGGGTTCGCCGAGGACCTACTGGACGGTGGCCAATACTGATACCGTCGCTCATGGCCCGTTCGGAGCCCGACCCGGATCCTCTCGACGTCGACGGCTCGGAAGATACCCTGACCCCCGGAACCGACGGTCGTGCCGACGATGCCAAGACCCGGCGCTTCAAGAAGACCAAGCGGGCTCTGATCGTCGTCGCCGTACTCGTGGTGGTGCTTGCTACCAGCGGTGCCGGATATGCGTGGTACCTCAATCACAAGATCACCCGGATCGCAGTGAAGGGGCTCGCCAAGGCCCCTGTCAAAGGAGCCGACCTCGGAACCGAGAACATCCTTCTGGTCGGTTCGACCTCCCGCTGTGCCCTGACAGTGCAAGCCACCGCGTACGGACTCTGCTCTCAGGGCGTCGACGGTGTCAACAGTGATGTCGTCATGGTCCTCCACCTCAACCCGAATATCCCGAGCGTGTCCATCCTCTCGATTCCCCGCGACCTCTTCATCCCCAATGCTCGGGTTGAGGGCGCCTACAAGATCGACGCCGCTCTCGAGGAGGGACCGAGCCAGCTCGTCGCGGCTGTCGAAGAGGACTTCGGAATCCCCATTCAGCACTATGTCGAGCTGAACTTCGACAGCTTCGGGAACATCGTCAACGCCCTCGGTGGGATCTACATGTACTTTCCCGAGCCCGTGTTCGATTCATACTCGGACCTCGACGTCACCACCACCGGTTGCCGCTACCTCAACGGATGGGAGGCGCTCCAGGTGGTCCGGGCCCGCCATCTGCAGTACCAGCCTCCGGGCGATACCGATCCGAATGCGAGTGACTGGCCTCAGGAGGCGCAGAGCGACCTGGCCCGCATTCAACGGGATCATGAGTTCCTCCGGGTGCTGGCAACCGCAGTGTCCAAACGCGGCCTCGGCAATCCCATCACCGATGAGCAGCTTGTCTCCGGAGTCGTCGGCCAATTGACCGTGGATAGCGGATTCAACCTTTCGGACATGGTGGATCTGGTTCTCACCTACCACCGGGTCGACATTCAGAACGCGCCGCAACTCACGCTGCCGGTCCAGGTCGACCAGTTCGGCGACTACTACTACGACGGAAGCGACTACGGAGACATCGAGTTCCCCGTCCAGCCCGAGGACAAGCAGGTAGTCGACCAATTCCTTGGGATATCGCCAACGACCGACACCATGAGCGGGGGACCGCTCCCGGCGCCAAGCAGCGTGACGGTTTCGGTGCTCGACGGCTCGGGCGTGTACAACCAAGCCGGTATCACCGCCTTGGGGCTTGGCGAGCTCGGTTTCCATATCGTGGGGACCGGCGACAAAGAGCCCGTCGGCCAACAAGCCGAAACACTGGTGACCTACGATCAGTTGACCCCGACGGATGAAGCGGCAGCTCAGGCTGTTGCTGATTCGATGTCAGGCGCGGTGATCCTTGCCTACGGACCGACAACCGACGGAGCCCAGGTCACGGTCACAACGGGTACTGACTATTCGGTGAATCCTCCGGCCACGCCTGCCCCCACGACGACGACTCCCGGTGCTGGCTCAAGCACCGCCGCGAGCACTCCGTCCACCACCACCACCACCACCACTGCTTCTCCATCCACTCAGGAGTTCAGTGCGCCGACATCCTCGGTCGAGCCCACATCGCCCTGGGATCCTCGTGCGTGTACGGCGTCCGGTGGGGAAGGACAGGGCAATTGACTACGGTTCTGCCCTCTCCGCTTCATTCCTCCGCCTTTCCCGGAGGCCAGTGCTCCCTCACCGCCGCCCCATGGCCGGGTCCTTGCCGGTGAAGTAGACGGTGTCCTGGGCGTACTTGTTGCCCGTGGTCCCGAGGTCCTTCTCGGTGCCGGACAGACAGGGGGTGTCGTAGCCGGCGGCCGTCTTCTTGCAGGCGGACAGCTTGTCGACGGTCTTGCCGTTGGGCTTCAAGAAGTAGACCGTGCCCGTCGGGACCTTCGTGCCGTAGAAGAACTTGACGGTGGCCACGATGGGGTTGAGCTTGCTGGTGTAGAGCGAGAAGTTGCCGAACACCTGGATGATGTTGCCCTCGCACTTGGTCGACCCGGTGGGCGGGCACAGGGCCGGCTCGGCCGAGGGGGCCAGGCTCTCGAGGGTCACCGCCACCGGCGGGGGGCTGATGGTGATGGTGCCCGAGGCGAAGGGGCCGGTCCCAGCCAGTGCCCCCGCCCGCTTCTTGACCTTGATCTTGGCCGTGGGCAGGGTGAGCGACACCGAGGCCTTGGCCTTCTTCAGGGTCTTCTTGGTGCTCACGAGGGCGATCCCGGGGGCGGCCACCGCCTTCGTGCCGTTGCCGCTCTCGACCACCACCACCTTGATGCCCCCGAGGGTGGTGGCCTCGGTCCCGGCATTGGACGAGCTCACCGTGGCCGAGCCGGTGATGGTGGCGCCATTGGGCAGTCCGTTGGTGCCCACCAGCACGTCGAGGGTGGCCGAGGCCCCGGCGGCCAGGGTCCCGATCGAACAGGTCAGCTTGCCCGACCCGGCGTTGGCACAGGTGGTGCCCGAGGCGGCCATGCCGGTGAGGTCGAAGGTGGGGGTGCCGTGGCCGTCGGTGACCCGCACGCTGGCCGCCAGGCCGGTGACCGAGGCCTTGGAGGTGTTGGCGATGGTGGCCCCCCACCCGCCGTCGGTGCCCGCGCTGACCTGGTTCTCGAGCGCCGGGGTGGACGGGGGCACCTGGAAGGTGGGGGCGGCCGGGGCCGGCTTGACCGTGACCGAGCCGAGGGCGGCCACCCCGGAGGGGGGCGTACAGGAGATGGACTCGGGGGCCGTGGTCGAACCGACCACGGTGACCTCGGCTGAGATGGCCCCGGGGGTGAGGAAGACCGGCCCGGTCCCCGGACCGGTCTGGAAGGTGACCGGGTTGTAGGTGGTGTCGTAGGTGAACGGGGTGTTGGCCGCCAGGCTGGCGTGGAGGGGCAGGTCCGAGGCCGAGGCCGACTCGGTGTGGGGGCTGACCGCCCCGCTCGGCGACCCCCCGACCGAGGTGAGGCCGTCGATGGCGGTGGTCTGGGAGGCGATGGTGAGCGAGGTGGCCCCTTCCCCGATGAAGTCGTTGATCACCGAGGCGGGGATGGTGAGCTGGGCGGCCGGGGCGGTCTGGAAGGTCCCCCCGGCGTCGATGCTCGAGGGGGGAGCCGGCGATTCGGACACCACCGCCGGGAAGCTGGCCGCCCCGAAACCGGAGACGTCACAGGTGTAGCCGGTGCCGAGCGAGGCCGTGCCGTGGTGGGTGACCCCGAACAACGACACCGAATAGCTGTCGCCATTCGAGATCGAGCCGAACGGGTGGTACTCGCTGCCGAAGGTGAAGGTGATCTGGGTGGCCGAGTACGACGAGATGAGCAGCCCGATGCAGCTGGTTCCCTGTCCGGCCTGCCACGAGCGGGTGCTGTCGGAGAAGGAGAAGTAGTTGCCGTAGTCGTCCCCGGTGTCCGTGGGGGAGCAGGAGGTGGCGGGGGTTCCGCGTCCCGAGGTCGGCCAGCGGTGCCGAATCCGGTCCCCGACACGGTCACCGTCGGGTTGGTGGGGTTGCCCCCGAAGGTGACCCCGTCGATGGTGGGCGTCTCGGAGAACGGGACGGTGCCGTTGTAGGTGGTGCCGAGCACGGTCATCTGGAAGCTGTCGCCGGGGGTGAAGACGCCGTACTGGCCGGCGCCGGTCCCGTAGCCGTTGCCGAAGGTGAAGGTGACCTGGGTGTCGGAGTACGCAGAGATGATCACCCCGGTGCAGTCATTGGGTCCCACGGACCCTTGTCCAGCTCCCCACCCATCGATAACGTAGAAGTTGTTGGCATAGTCCGAACCGGTGAGCGAACAGCCTGCAGGGACCGGTGGCAGGAGGTCGGCCTGGACGCCGAACCCGGACCCCGACACGGTCACGGTCGGGTTGGTCAGGGCCCCGGTGATGGTGACCGAGGAGATGGTCGGCGTCGGGAGTAGGGGGGAATCGAGCCGTTGTACGTGGAGCCCAGCACGTTCATCTGGAAGCTGTCGCCGTAACTGAGGGAGCCGTACTGGAAGTTGTTGTCGTCGTTCCCGTAACCGCCTCCGAAGGTGAAGGTCACCTGAGTGGCCGTGTACGACGAGATGGAGACTCCGGTGCAGTTGCCCATCTGTCCTGCCTCCCACCCATCGGTCAGATCGGAGAAGGAGAAGTTGTCATAGTCCGAGCCGGTGTCGAGGCTCGAGCAGAAGGTCGAGGACGCCGGTACCCCGAGGTCTGCCTCGTTGCCGAATCCTGAACCGGTGACGGTCATCGTCGGAGCGGTCAGGCTCCCCCCGACGGTGACGGTGGAGATGGAGGGGTCGAAGGAGGCTCCGTTGGTGTCATATGCACCGGCATCACACGGGTTGGCCCTCGCCGCATCCCGCTGGTCGGTGCTCGGGCACAGAATTCCGTCGGTCACCAGGCCGATGGCGGGGCTCCCCGGCTCGAGGGCGACGGTCTGGGTGGGTCCCCCGTTGTTGGCCAGCGACCCGAGGTGGCTGTCAACCGTGCCCGAGCCGCTGACGCTGGGGGATGTGAACCCACAGGAAGTATCGTCGCCGACGTTGTATCCCTGGTCGGTAAACGACGTGACACCTTCCAGGGAACAGGCGTTGCCCGAGGAGCTGTCGGCCACGATGGTGGCCCCGATGGTCAGTGGACCTTGATCGTCCTGGATCCCACCGCCGAAGGGTGCGCCGTCGCCCGTCACCGTGCTGTTGTCGATCGTGGACGTTCCCTCGCTCGATTGGTCCTCGATGTCGATGCCGCCACCATCGCTGGAGGAGCTGTTGCCCGACACCGTGGAGTTGTCGACAGTCATGGTGGCGTCGGCGCTCTCGAGGCCACCGCCGTTCTGCCCAGCCGTGTTGGCCGACAAGGTGCTGTCTTCAACCGTGACGGTACCCTGGTTGTCGATGGCACCTCCGCCGGTCGTCGCCGAGTTCCCCGACAGGGTTGAGCTGGTCACCGTGAGGGTGCCGCTGTTGTAGACGGCACCGCCATCGCTGGCCGAGTTGGTGGCCAGCGCGCTGTTGCTCACCGTGAGGGTGCCGCTGTTGTTGATGGCACCACCATCGTTTCCGCTCCCGTGCTGAATGGTCAGGCCGGAAATGGTCACGGTGCCGCTCGAGACATCGAAAGGCTCCGTGGTTTCTCCGCCATCGACCGCCAGGCTGGTCTGTCCAGGGCCGGTGAGCGTCAGGTCCTGCGAGATCACGATCGTCGACGTGAGGTCTATCGTCGAACAGGACGGCGACAGCGCGAACGTGATGGTGTCTCCCGCTCCTGCGCTCGCTATCTCGTTGGGCAAGGAACCGGACGTGCTGGGATCACCGGAGCAGTTCGTGACCACGTCGGTCGCCGCCCCGGCCTCTTGGGTGGGCAGTGCCAGCGCTGAAAGGGAAAGGACGCCGGTCAGCAGCAGTCCGACGGCGCACAGGCTCGACGCCAGGCGTCGTTTGGGATGGTTTGGTCCCGCCAACGCACTCATTCCTGCCTCCCCGTCCTGCTGTACCCCCGAAGCGCCCGACAGACAGTCTACTTGGCCGCTGACCCACCCTCTGTTGGCCGCCTCGCCACCGCCGTGATCAGGCGGACTCTGACTCACCGGGCGGCTTCGTGCCAGCCGCCCAGAGCGATGCACGTTGAAGCGGCCAACAGAGGAGGTTCAAACTGTCATGACGCATCGAACACTGGCGTCGTCACTCGGATGAAGTGGTTGGTGTTCAATCCGGAGACAGTGACCGTGCTGGGGGTCAACCACACGCCGTATGTGTTGTCGAAAATCTTGTTGTGGGCGACGACGAAACTGTACGGGGTGGCATCTGACCAGATGAGGATCCCCGTCGTCTCATCGGAAATCGGGGTCGTATCAGTGCCATCGGCGAGGTCGACATTGTTCTCGCCGATGGTGTTGTGCACGAACACATTGCCGTTGACATAGGCGTTCGCCTGGTGGCTGTGCACTGAGATCCCAGAGAGCCCGTTCCCTTCGATGAAGTTGCCGGCCACGAGATTGTCGTAGGAAGCGGTATAGCTTTCCGGTGCGAAGACCCCGATTCCGGCTCCGTACCCTTCAACTCCGTTGTCGATCGACCGGTTGTCGATGATCTTGTTGTTGTAGACGCCGCCGAACGACGGGTCGAGGTCTCCGGTGGCCGGATTCAATCCGAGGTTATGGCTCGGGATGGTGATACCGCAGTCCTTGGTGTTGTCGGCGACATAGTTTCCCTGCACGAGATTGTCGTGGTTCGGTCCGAATTCGTCGGTCAGAAGGATCCCACCTGCATTGGCGACCGACTTGTTGTCGATGACCTTTGAGTAGGCAACGCTCATGAGGTGGATTCCCTCGCCACAATCGGATCCGCCGTTCGGTGTGCACGAGAGGTAGGGGGAGGCCTCATTGTTGAATCCGAGGTCGTTCCCGGTGACGTCATTGTTCGCGATCGTGACATTGGTGATCGGCGTGCCGGTGTGAAGCGCCATCCCGCCGACCGTTGCAGCCACCGGATCCGGATTGACGGCCAAGATCCCTTCGCCTTCGGCGCCTTCCACGGTGAATCCCTCGACCGTCACGTTGGAGGACTCGATCGTGATGCCGTTGTAGGGTGCTTGACCGAGGATGGCCCCGGTGGGAGCTCCGGGAAGTCCGCTGGCGTTGATGACGGCGCTCTGGCCGATGAGCGTCAACGCCTTCGTGATGACCACGTCTTCGGTATAGGTGCCTGGGCAGACGACCACCTTGTCGCCGGGGTTGGCGGCCGCGACCGCTGAGTCGATGGTCGTGTACTGGGCGCGCCGGCAATTCCATCTCTTGCCAATGCCCCAGCCCCCGCCACCGTGATTGTGACCATGAGCGGACGACGACTGGGCGGGCTGATTCGAAACAACCAGGGTCTGAGTGAAGCCGCCACCACCGCCCCCATGGGTGTGGGCCTCCGCCGGTGCGGCTACGACGGCGATTGCCGCGGTGGCCAACCCGACCGCGGCGATTCCTTGGACGATTCTGGTCTTGATCGGCATAACTCTCCTCGGGGGCATTCGGTTTGGAGCAGGCCCGCCATCTTCCGCCAGTCAGACTGGTTCAACTGGATCCGACTTTCAAGCGTCATCACTGTGCGCGTTCGGCCACACTCAAATGGTGAGAAGTTCCTGGTCCAGGGGCCGAAAGAAATCGATCGTGGACCCCGATTCGCAGCCGGCAATCCCTGAGCCCCCGATATCGGACCCAAGGGCGGCCCTCTACTCCGCTAAGAGAGAGGGTTGCCGCTGAGCCGAGGGGCAGGTGCTCAGTGGCATCGAATCCGGCTCGAGGTGTCGGAGCCTGTCAGCGGATTCGCTTGCCCCCTCTATACCCCGGCTCTCCCGGACGAAACTTCCTTGTTGCGGAGCCCCGATCCAACAGAGGGCCGTGGGGTTCAGGCCACCGAGGGTCGTATCCAGCTGCAGGAACACGGATGCTCGTGGCCCGCCGCCGCCTGGCCGGGGTACCCGTCGGGCGCTGCATCCGCACCCGCGCAGCCGGATGGATCAGATTCTTGACGCATGGTCGGGCTGGTGGGCGACGCCTGCCCGGACCGCTGGTGTGCCTTCCGGCGGGTCGCTTCCGGGGTCGTGGGATCGTCGCTGTCGAGCAACCTGGCCGGACCCACGCGGACCTCGTACCAGACGGTCTTGCCCCTGTCATCGTCTCTGTCGATGATGCCCCACTCGTCGGACAGCTCCCTGACGATCTGGAGTCCTCTGCCGTGGGGCTCACTGACCGAAGGCATTTGCAGTTCCGGCTCACCCCCTCCGAGGTCGGCCACCTCAACGCGCAGTTTCGACTTCGTTCGCTCGATGGTGACTTCGAATCCGGTGGTGGCATGCACGATGGCATTGGTGGCCAGCTCGGACACCATCAAGACAGCTGCTTCCTGTATATCGGTGGGGAGGTCGGTCAGGGTATCCCCGACGAATCGCCTACTCGCGGCTACCGAGGTCGGATCCATGCTGAACGATCGCCGAAGGGTCATGGCTGGAGCCCGAGTATCTGATCGAGCCCCGTCGCTTCGATCACCCTGCGTACGATCGGCGTGGCATTGACAACCTCGACAGAATCCACCCGCCTCGACACCTGCAGCATCAAGGCGATCCCCGAACTGTCCATGAAGGTCAGACGTTCCAGATCGAACACCACCCGCCGTGGATTGCTGGCGAAGAGCTCGGAGATGAACTCCTTCACGCCATCGACACTGCCGATGTCGAGCTCCCCGGCGAGGAAGAGCGTGAGCCCACCGGTGGGATCAAGGGTGCCATTGACCGAGGCCGTCACGCTGTCATCTAGTTCCGTCATTGCTGCCCCAGGATGGACTTGTCGTCTAGGGATCTCTTGGGAGCCAACTCCGCCGAACCGCCTCTTCCTTCGCTCACCAGAGGCAGTGGATACTTTCCGGCACAATTGACATAGTAGCTCACGCCCCTGTTGGGCAACCGGGCTCTCATTCGAATGCCTTCCTCAGCGCGGCCAGACTGTCGGCCAGTAGCCGCGACACATGCATCTGGCTCACCCCGACGCGATCCGCGATCTCCGATTGGGTGAGTCCGTCTACGAACCGGAGGCTGAGAATTGTTCGCTGTCTTTCGGACAGGTCGGCAAGCGATATCGCCAGTGCCAGTCGGTCCTCGGCCCCATCGAAGCCGGCATCGACATCGCCCAGGCGGTCGAGGATGGTGCCCTCTTTGCGATCTTGCGCATCTATCGAAGTGAGGTGGTAGCTCTTTCCAGCCTCGAGCGCTTCGAGGACGGCCTCCTCGGTGACGCCGATCGACGCTGCCATTTCGGTGATGGTGGGCGGTCTGCCCAGGTCATGGGCGAGGGATTCGATGGCCGGTCCAATTTCGAGGTAGAGCTCCTGGATGCGACGGGGTGCCCGGATGGCCCAGCCGCGGTCCCGAAAGTGGCGTTTGAGCTCACCGACAACCGTGCGGGTGGCGAAGCTGCTGAACTCGACGCCGCGGTCAGGATCGAAGCGATCGACTGACTTGACAAGAGCCAGGGAAGCCACCTGGACGAGATCGTCATAGGGTTCCCCACGACTGACGAATCGGCGGGCCAACTGATGCGCCAACCCCAGATGGGATTCCACCAGCTCGTTGCGGAGCCGCTCGTCGCGTGTATGGGCGAATTCGACGAACTCTTCCCGAGTCGACCTTGGGGGCCGCTCCGGTGGGCTCATCAGGCTCGTTGGCGGGCCCGCCGCTTGCGCAACCAGGCCCGCGGCAGACCGTCTCGGTGATCGTTGCCGTGTTCGTCGACGAGTGCATCGAGGATCCGCTCGGATAGGCCTTCAGTCGGAGGAACCGATTGTTCTTCGACGGTGCCACCTGGGATCGGCTGATACGTGCACGACACCTCAACCGTGTCGTCGTCCTGGGTGAACCGGAGAGCCAGCGTGCCATTGGTGCGCTCGTGGACCAGTGAGATGCACAGCTCGTCGACCGCCAGTTTGAGGTCCTCGATCTCCTCGACGTCGAAGCCGGCGCGGGTGGCCACCGTCGACGCCGCCAGTCGGGCCAGCACCACCAGGTCCGCCATGACCGGAAAGCTCAGTTCCACAATGTCTGTCATCGGGTCACCCCATCCACTCCTGTAACCGGTTCGCTTATCCAGCGAGCGCTTCCTCGCGGGAGGTTCGGATTGCGAAGATCTCGGTGAGGCCGGTGATCTTGAAGACTTTGAGGATCCTCGGCTCAGAGACAACGATTCGCATCATCTGCCCCTCGGTTTCGGCCCGATTCGATGCCTCGATCAGCACTCCCAGAGCCGTTGAGTCGATGAATGTGACCTGGAGGAGGTCCACCACCAGCAACGACGGCCCCGAGGCAGTGGCTTCGTGCAGGCCGTCGCGGAGTTCGGGGGCCGTTGCACTGTCTATCTCGCCGACCACCGAGACCACGGAATACTGCTCGCCACTCTCAACCGAAACGGTGAATGTGTGTTCCATGTGCCCTCTCTTCTGGTCGGAACCGGGCCCGCATGTCCCTCGCAGACCCAATCTCAGTAAAACCGCAGGTCACCTGGCCCTCAAACGTACTTCAGAGAATACTGCGCTGTGGACCGCTCGGAAACGGGTCCCACATCAGGTCAGGCGCGTTTCGCCGGCGCCGCAGATTGCGGGGGCGCCCAGTTCATCTCGACTCCCGACCCCGGGCGGGAGCCCCAGACCCAGAAGTGGGGCAACCTGTCCGTGTTCGGCTCCCACAGCAGAGGGCGCTGTCGGAGCCGACTGGTCGGAATCGGCTGGGGGCAGTGGGGACCGGTCCCGTTTGCCGGGATCTCCGACGGGGCCCGCTCGAGATGCGGGGGATCTCCGAACCGCTCCGCCGTCGGCTGAGCGGAACCGGTGAACCGCGGAACCGGTGGACCAGGCTCTGCCTCAGGTCTTCGGCGCAAACGAAGCGCTGAACACGTTTCCCGGTCCTGGGATCACCTCGTTGAGGACCGTCGTCGCCAACCCGCAATTCTGGAGGGGCGGGATGGTGTACGTGCCGGAGAATTTCGAGGCTCCGCTGAATGAGAACTTCCCACTGAAGGTCACCGACACCGGCGTCGACGTTCCGCAGTCGTTGCCCACCAGGTTCACCGGAAGCCCGAGCGGCTTCACGGAGGTGACCAGGACGTTGAAGGTTGATGTCGCGGTGACTTTCAATGCCGAGAGGTTCACCTTTCCGGTGACGGGCTTTGTCTCAGCCAGCTTGAAGGTCGCCGTGGCCAGACCGATTCCCCCCAGGCTCACCGTGGTGGACGCAGGCGGGAGGCTCAACACTCCGCGCAGGACGAAGTTGTCGAGATTGAGAGATCCCTTGAAGGTGCCCGGGGGCACCGTGACCGTTTCCTTCAGCTTCGCCAGCGTGGTCGTCGCCTTGACGACGTAATCGATCGGATAGAGATCGCCGCTGCTATTCGAGGTTGCAGCAGTGGCCACGGACGTTGACGCCGCGATCGATGAGAAGAGCGCAATGAATAGGACACAACCAATTGCGATCGCCTGCAACCGCACCCTCATGGTCTCCTCCGATGTTCGCTGTCTTGCTCGCTGCGCCCCGGCTGTGCCTCAGCCGCAGGCGGATCGACGTATCTCTGCGTCACACCTATGAACTCCGAGTTCGCCGAGCCCATCGAATTCACGTGGGGACCGATCGGGGTCCTGCTGCAACAGGGGGTGCGGGCCAGGCCGGGAGCCAGGCGGCGGGACCTGGCTCGACCGGCCGGACAGCAGAAGCCCATGCGTGGCGACGAGACCTGGCTGGCGTCCGTCCTACCCGTCGGCAGCGTGGGAGGGTGCCGGCACAGAGGCAAGCTGGACACACCTCCGAGCCGGGAGTGGAATCCGAACCAGCGTTTGAACACGAGTGCATGGGCACCCAATGCCAATACCCGGGGTCAGGACCCGGCAAACCTCTTTGTCGATCGATCCGGCCATGAGGCGCCCCGACGCTCGAAGTGAGATTTGATGTTTGGGACCTGTGGCTCCGGGTATCGCTCGATGGCCCTTTCGGAAGAGAAGGATGCCGCTTTCCTTTCTGACATGGGCTTGTGCGCCGGTCCCTTCCACAGCAAGGGACCGGCGCGTCCCCTCTCCGGGCGGACGGGGCTGGCGCCGTCTGCGGATCAATTCCGGCCCTCTGGTCCGGATCCCGGTGGTGGAAGGGTGGAATTCCTCGGGGTGGCGTCGAAATTCCGGTTGAAGACAGCGACTCCGGGGTAAGAAGCACACCTATGGATCACCATGAACCGATGCCAGTTCCCCCGCTGTCGTCCGATGATGGCAGTTGTGCCCCATGGTTTCTCTGCACGTGTGGAAGATCAGGGGACGGCGACATCGCGGTCCACCTGCTCGAGGTGGCCGAAGTCGACCTGTTGCACGGCAAGGCCGGAGCCGGGCTCGAGCTCGCGTCCGTGGCTGCCGGCCCGCTTCGTTGAGCAGGCCCATCACCAGGTGATGGCGATTTCGGTCGCAGCACGGGCCGGGTTCAGGATCGGGTCCGAATGAGGGGATTCTCGGAGTTCATCGTGCCGCTCTATCCGTCGCTTGCGTGAATGCCGCACGGACGGCCGCACGATCCGCTGCGTCGTCGGGCTCGACGACATCGCCCGCCCCGAGGTCCCACGCCTCGGCCAGCGTGTCGAAGTCGCACCCGTGGAGCACCGCAGCCGCCTGGACGGCTGCGCCGGCGGCCACCAGGTCGGTCTCCGACGGCACGATCACCGGAGAGCCCAGGAGGTCCGCCACGATCTGCCGGTACGCAGCGCTCCGGGCCCCACCTCCGACGAGGAACACCCGCTGTCCGCTCGTCCGATCACCCGTGACCAGGGAGTCGACGCCCGCCAAGGAGGTTGCAGACCACCCCTTCCACGGCGGCCCTGGCCAGGTTGGCCGCGGATACGTCGTTCCTGATGCCGACCAGTGTGCCGGTCGCCGCCGGTCGGTTCGGTGTTCGCTCCCCGTCGAAATGAGGAACGAGTACCAAACCGCCGGCACCGGCAGGCGCTGACAGCGCCAGTGCATCGAACTCCTCGAGGGTGACGCCGAGGAGCCGAGCCACCGAGTCGGTCACCTTGGTGGCGTTGAGGGTGCAGACGAGGGGGAGGAACCGGCCGGTGGCGTCGGCGAACCCGGCCACCGTCCCGGAAGGATCAGCACGTGGTTCCTCGGTGACCGTGCAGGCCACTCCGCTCGTTCCGAAGCTGAGGGAGAGGTCGCCGGGACGCAGGCCGAGGCCCAGGGCACCGGCCATGTTGTCGCCCGTCCCCGGCCCGACGGTCGACCCGGCATCTCCCCACTTCCCGGCTGTGGCCCTGGGGCCGAGCACCACCGGGAGCATGGAGTCCCAGTCGACGCCGTCGTCCACCAGGCTCAGCAGGTCAGATCGATAGCGACCCTCCGCCGGTGACCAGTAGCCGGTTCCGGAGGCATCTCCCCGGTCCGTCGTCATTTCTCCGGTCAGCCGAAAGGTGAGCCAGTCGTGGGGGAGGAGCACAGAGCTCATGCGGCGGAACGATTCGGGCTCGCAGCGCCGCAGCCAGCGAAGCTTGCTGATGGTGAAGCTGGCCAGGGGAACGCTTCCACACGCTTGCGCCCATGCGCCTGCCCCGCCCGGGAGCTCATCCAGAAGCTCCTGCGCGTCCGACGCCGACTCGGTGTCGTTCCACAACTTGGCGGGGCGCACGACGTCCCCGTGACCGTCGAGGATGACGGCACCGTGCTGTTGTGCGGCAAACGATATGGCGGCAGGCCGGATGCCATTCATGCCGGCCATGGCACCGGCCCGGGAGAACGCCACCTCCCAGGCGTGGGGGTCCTGCTCGCTGCGGGGTGGTGTGGTCGGGGGATGAGGGGCCCGTCCCGAGGCAACGAGCGCGCCGGAGTCGGCATCGCGGACATGGACCTTGCACGACGTCGTCGAGGAGTCGACGCCGACGACCAGTGGCACTACCGCACCCCGAGCAGCAGCTCCGTCACCAGCTGGTCGAGGCGTTCATGGCCGTAGCCCTGAGAGGCGAGCGCATCCTCGTCATAGGAGCCCTTTGCGGATATCGGCAAGCCCACCACCCGATGCGGTCCTCTCGTCCAGATCGGAGACCTTGGCCACACGCAGGGCATCCTGGATCTCTCTGTCCTCCCCGAAGCGGCGGACCTTCTCCGCCAGAATCAGGTAGGTGCGGATGCAGCCCCGGGCAAACTCCCAGACACCGGCGGTGTCCTCGGTCCGGTAGGGGTGCGCATCGAAGTGCCTCATGCCGTCCCAGCGGGCGTCCTCGAGCACCTTCACCAGGTAGAAGGCGTCCCGGATCCCCTCGGAGCCGAAGCGGAAATCCTGGTCGAACTTCCCGATCCGCTGGGCATTGAGATCGATGTGGAAGAGCTTCTTGTGCCACAGGACCTGCGCCACGGCGTGGGAGAAGGACAGGCCGCTCATCGTCTCGTGGGCGAACTCGGGATTGACCCCCACCATGTCCGGCCATTCCAATGCTCCGATGAAGGCCAGGACGTGCCCGACCGTCGGAAGAAAGATATCCCCTCGAGGTTCGTTCGGCTTGGGCTCCATGGCGATGCGCATGGTCAGACCCTGATCGCGGATGTACTCGCAGCAGAGGTCCACTGCCTCCTTGTATCGATCCAGTGCGGCCCGGACATCCTTGGCCGCATCGGCCTCGACTCCCTCTCGACCCCCCCACAGCACGAAGACCTCGGCGCCGAACTCGGCGCCGAGATCGATCGCCTCGCACGCCTTTCTGATGGCGAATCGGCGAATCCGCGGATCATTGGCTGTGAATGCGCCCTCTTTGAAGATCGGTCGGGAAAAGAGGTTGGTCGTGACCATCGGGACCTTCAGCCCCGTCTCGTCGAGCGCCTGGGTGAAGCGCTTGAGAACGACCTGCCGCTCGGCCGCCGAGGACCCGTAGGGCACGAGGTCGTCGTCGTGGAAGCTCACGCCGTAGGCGCCCAGCTCGGCCAGGTGATGCACGATAACCACGGGATCGAGCGGCGCTCGGACCTCATGACCGAACGGGTCACGACCCGGATTGCCGACGGTCCAGAGTCCGAACGTGAAATGGTGTTCGGGCGTTGGTGCCAATGGATCGCTCATGAAGGTTCCTCCCGAACCCCGGCGTCGGTCCTCGACTCGATCGAGCCCGAGTGGGGACCTGGTGGTGGACCGATGCTAACGCTCTGTCCGGGCACCATGACGGGGATGGACGTTGTTCACGCCACCACTCCCACACTGCCGGCGCGAGGCCCGTGTAGGCCCGGCTTCTGTCCGTCTCGGTGCGGCGCAGGGATCGCCGTCTCGTTGCACCGGGCTACGAGTGCGCCCTCAGGTCGGGGGTGCCGGCAAGCCGTTTGCTCTGGCCACCGCGCCGTACCACGATGCGCTGGGCTTGGGATGCCTGGCGAAGGTCGTGTGATCGACACTGTGGAGGCCGAACCTGGGTGCAAATCCGTTCGACCATTCGAAGTTGTCGAGCAGGCTCCAGACGAAGTACCCGCGAATGTCCACGCCGTCATCGAGGGCGCGCCGGACGCCCCGAAGAGCCTCGGAGATGTAGGCAATGCGCTCGGTGTCGTCCTCGGTGGCGATCCCACTCTCGGTCAGGAGGACGGGGAGCCCGGATACTGCCGAGGCCCGCCGGGCACAGTGTTCAACTCCTTGCGGCCAGTACTCATAACCCATTTGGGTGACAGGGACTCCGGGTTCGTTGGGGGCTTGGCCTTCCGGTCCGAAGTGCACCCGCGAATAGCACTGGACCCCGATGAAGTCGTCACCCTCGGATCCCCGCATGAACCGGTCCTCGAGAATCTCCTGGGCGGCTTCGAGTACTTCCTCTCCGCCCGGGTCGGCCACCATCTCGTCCATCGACAGCGTCAGGCCCACGGGATAGCTCCCCGGGCCGGATCGAAGGGTGTCGACGGCGAGCCGATGTGCCCGAACGATGGTCTCGTTCACGGCGAGATGTCGGACAAAGTCGTCTTTCACCCCTGGCGGAGACGACCCGAGGGCGTAGCCCATGACGCCGATGAGGTTGAGCTCGTTGATCGTGCAGGCCCAACCGATCAGATCCCCGAGATGGGCTGCCGCCCGAGAGACGAAACGGGCGAAGACATCGGCAGCGTCCGCAGCCTCCCACCCTCCTCGATCGGCCAGCCAGGTCGGGGTCGTGAAGTGATGGAACGTCACGACCGGGGAGATGCCGCGCTCGCGGCAGGCCGCACAGATGCGGCGGTAGTAGTCGAGCGCAGCGATGGAGAACTCGCCCTCGGCGGGCTCGATGCGACTCCACTCGAGGGAGAACCGATACGCCTGGAGCCCCATGTCCGCGACGAGCTGGACATCTTCGGCCCATCGGTGGAGCGAATCACAGGCGTCGCCGCTCGACTCGGCACATCCCGAATTGGGATTGTGCTCCCAGGCCCACCAGTCATTGTTGACGTTGCCGCCCTCTATCTGGTGGGCCGCGGTCGCCGTGCCCCAGACAAAGCCCTCGGGGAAGCTGATCTCAGGTCGCTCGGCATCGGTTCCATCCACGGCCGGTCACTGTACCTTCTCGGTCGTCGGCCGAAGAAGGTGGCTGGGAGAACCAACCGGCCACGGGCTCGAGGGCTTCCCTCGTGACCACCCTGAACTGCTGAAATGCGACAAGGCGCGGGACAAGGCTTCAGGGATGGCGCTTCGGTGGGCCTCGACGCGCCGACCAGGCGTCAGGAGACGGTGACTGTCGTGGCAAAGACCAACGTCGTGATCAGATCTGTGGACGTGTCGATGAGCTCGATCTGGACGGGCGCGTCCGGCCCGGTGCCCAAGAGCCTGCTCCGGGTGCGCACCGGGCCCACCTCCGTCCTCCTGAGATATCGGAGGTCGAGGTCGGTCACCACGACGGGCGACTCGAAACGTGTCGCCATGAGGTCTTCGGCCGCGGCTTCGGCCAGAAGTGCGACCATCGCGCCCTGCAGCGTCCCCGCGGGATTGCGGAGCTCCGGGGTGACGTCGACCTGCACCACGCCCTCCGCCGCATCGACCACCCTGATGCCGGCTTCCTCGCGGAGCGGTCGAGCGAGCGTGCCGGGATCGCGGAAGATCGAAGGGATCTGCCCGAGCGGCACGTTCGGCTTTGGCGGGTCGGTCGCCTTGCGGGGGATGTTCACGAAGCCGATGGCACCGGTGGCGATCGGCGCCCCTTCGTCGGTTCTGAGCTCGACCAGGCTGGTGGCCGATCGCCGGCCCTGGCGCAGGATCGTGCTGGTGGCATCGATGCGCTCGGGCGCGGGTATCGGCCGCATCCGGACCGACATGTCCGAGGTGAGCGTCCACACGCCGGGGTCCCGATCCAGGGGGATCCCCGCCACCACATCGATGACGAACGAGAGGACACTTGCCCGCACGATGCCGTGGTGCAGCGTCTCCCGCTGCGGCCTGAGCTCGAGGATGAGCTGATCGTCCTCGAACCGCGCCGCAACCCCGAGCCGGCTTGGGACGGAGAGCCCCGGCCCCGAAATGTCTGTCATGTGGTCTCCAGAATCGGCATGAGGCCCCGATGCTAACGGCGATGGACCCGCTGCCCTCTCCTCTTCGGCGCTCGCCGGAGGACCGGTCAGGCCGTCGGGGCCAGACCGGCCGATCGCAGTCCCACGTCCATTCCTCTGGGCAGTGGGGCGTCAGTTCTCCATCAAACGAAGAGCGATCCGTCTTCCGCGACCTTGCTTCAGGGCGAGAGCGATCCAGAGCTGGAACAGGGCATCGATGATCGCCTCCTGGTCCTCGCCGACGTACACGGGACGCAGACCCACGCCTTCGATGACCTCCTCCACCAGCCGACGGTCATCCTCGGGAGCCGAAAAGAACATGTCCGCTCTCCCTTCGGAAAAGACGGGGTCGGCGAAGTTCTCACCGCCGAGCGTGTTGAACGCACGGGCATAGCGGACGGTGGACGGCAGCATGGTGCGACTGTTGGCGACCGGTTCTCCCATCCGATTGGTGGCGTCGATGACGAGCTTGCCGGCAAGATCCTCCCCGTACCGGGACGAAAGGTCGTCGACCGCCGCACCGGGAATGGCCAGGATGATGACGTCCGACCCGGAGATCGCGTCACCGATGGAGGCGATGCGTGCGCCGGGTATCGCCACCTGTTCGTCACCGGGGTGTCGGGAGCCGAACGTGACGTGGTTCCCGGAGTCTGTGAGTGCCCGTCCGAGAGTCGTACCGATGAATCCGGTCCCGATGACTGTCAGGTCCACGGGGCTCTCCTCTCAACTCCTCAGTTCGGGCTGCTGTCGGCCGCATCCATGCTCATGGCCCGGGTGGTATCGCGCCGGGCGATGGTGTGGTCGAAGTCCTCCACCGTGACGATCTTGCCGGCCCGGTTCGGGTACGGTTCGGGGTAGTCGGCCACCCGGACGCGTCCGGTGGGCCGGTAGCGGCCGCTGTCGATGGCCTCGCGAGGCACGTACGGGTCCCTCCCCATGCTGCGGAAGAGCCGGGCGGTGGGCTCCCAGATCGAGGTCCGCTCGTGCCATCGCAGCCGATCCAGCTTGCGCAGAATGATGAGGAGCGTGACCAGCGTGCCCGCCATGAGGCCGGCGACCAGGGCGCCCCACAGGGTCCCCCCGGGCAACACCGCGATGAGGGCCATGAGCAACAGGAGCAGGAGCAGGAGTCCGGTCCATTCGATCGGCGAGAGGGACTGGCCGCTGGCCGCCTCTATCAGTGCCCGGTTCGACCCCATGTCGATGCAGATCTCAACTGCTTCCTTGTAGACGATCTCCTGTTGTGGGGTGCACGGTTCGAGGGAGATGACAGCTTGTGTGAGCGCGAGATGGGAAGGTGTCGACAGATAATTGTCCACCAGCCGGTAGTCGATCTGGTCGGTCAGCTGATGGTCGATGAGGTCGCGGATGGTGGAGCGCACATCCTCTGGGAAGACCTCCATCAGATTATGGATTGCCAGCAAGGAGGCGTTCCCCTTGCTCACGAGGTCCTGCACCAGGGCCAGCCGCTCACGTGTGCGGACGATCGTGAAGGCCAGGAGAATTCCGAAGAGGAAGCTGGCGATGCTGGCGAGCGCGACGTCCACCCGGACGTCGCCCCTCTTCGACCCGATCAGGTACGAGGCAGCCGCCACGACGGCACCGCTGAGGACAGCGGGCCCAACGGCAGATTCGCCGTGGACGACGGACATCACTGCTGTTCGGGGACCTCGCTCCACCGGGCTCACGGTAGCCGTTCGTGGCCACCCTCTTGTCCCGCCTTCCGCACTTCTGTTCCGGTGTCGGGGCGCGGGAACTCCCACGATGCGCCGGAGGGGTCCGTCGTCGGCCGGTTCCGTGAGGAGAGTTCACACTGATGACACATTCAGGTGAATTCCCGATCGTCGGCATACGCGGGAGCGGGGCAACCGGATCCCCGCCTGAGAAATCCGTCGCTGGCGACGAAAACCGTAAAGCCCGAACCCGAGTTGGTCGATGTGACAAGGAGACGATACTGGTGAAGGGCAGGTGCCATGGATTCGAACGACGTGAACCTGCTCGACGGCGCGCTGCGCGGGGACGCGGATCAGGTCGCATGGCGGAGCTTCTGGCTCACCCACATTCGCATCGGCTTCGGCATCTTCCTGGCCGAGACATTCGTCGTCGTCGGCTATCTGGCCCTGACACCCGATGGCCCACATCGCGGCATCCTCTGGGTGGTGGTCGGCATATGGCTCTTTCTGGCCCTCATCGGCATGGCCGTGGCGCCCACCGTGGCGTCGAAGCCGTGGTGTGCCACCTATTCCGTGACGTGGACGGCACTGTCCGCCTTCGGGGTCGGCGCCGTGGCCATGCTCGACCTCGGCTTGAACAGCCCTCTCCTCGTCCTGCTCTTCCTTCCCTTGATCTTCGGCACCCTCATGTTCACACCGAAGGCGGCGGCCATCTGTGGTCTTTCCACCATGGTGGCGGTGGCGCTCGTGCCCCTCGCCGATGGCCGCCTCGACAGCTCTCCGGGCCGTGCCTTTCTGCTTTTCGCAGCCCTCGCCGGCGCCTCGGCACTCACCGTTGCCGCCTCGGTCAATCGCACCCGGATCGAGCAGCATGGGACACGCCTCCAGGCCGCGCTGGCTGACATGGCCTCCATCGACGAGCTCACGGGATGCGCCGTCCGGCGTGTCCTTCGCCAGCGGATGGAGGTGGAGATCGCCCGATCAGTCCGCAATCGAAGCCCCCTCAGCCTCCTGATGATCGACGTGGATCAGTTCAAGGCGGTGAACGACGCCTACGGTCACGTCGTCGGTGACCATGTGCTGGCCAGCACCGGGTCCGTCCTTCGCCGGAACAGTCGATCCTTCGATCTCGCCAGTCGATTCGGTGGCGACGAATTCGCCCTCCTCCTTCCGGATACGGACGTCGCCGGAGCCGCAGAGGTTGCCGAACGGATCCGTCAGGATCTGTCCGCCGCAGTCGAGGTTGCCGTGACCCTCAGTGTCGGCGTCGGCGGCCTCGATCATTCGGCTCCCACCGTCGAGCACCTGTTGGACGATGCCGACTTCGCTCTGTATCAGGTCAAACGGGGTGGGCGGGATGCAATCGCGATTCGCAGTCCGGGCCATTCGTCGATCGCCCAATGAGTATCCGTCGATCACCGGACGACCGGGGGATCCGCCGCTGACAGACGGGGGAACGACGACGTCCCGGTACGCCCCGGCCGGCTGAGATCTTTGCCTCCGGACAAAATGGATCTATAGTCACTAGTACTATGCACCTGCTCCAGATCGACCGTACGGGACCGATTCCCCTGCACGACCAAGTTGCCGCCGACATCCGTCGGGCCATCGCCGACGGTGAGGCTGCTCCCGGCGATCGCCTGCCCCTGGTCAAAGACATCGCCGCCGTCCTGGGTGTGAACAAGAACACTGTCCTGCGGGCCATGCACATCCTCCGGGACGAAGGGCTCCTGGAGTTCCGCCGCGGTCGGGGGATCACCGTCGTGGGCACCCCTGAGCAAAGCGCCGTGCTCCGCAAGGTCAACGAGCTGGTCGACTTCGCCCGACACCACGGGTATGGCACCGACGAGGTGATCGAGATGATCAAGGGCATGGCGTCTGCGACCTCCCGGACGGAAGGAGGGGTTGCATGACAGTGCCCGTGCCACCCCCCGACACGTCGGCAACAACCAACGAGCAGGTTGTCCGATTGACCGGATCGCCCGGTCGTGATCGCGTCGACGGACGCTCCCCGCGGAGCACCGGGAGACCGTCCCCGGCTGCTCGGTGGCCCCTCCGGTAGCTGTGGGTCAGCGGCATCCCTCCGGCACAGTGAGATGCTTTGCAGACCCAGCAAGGAGGAACGATGAGCGACGGAATCCAGATACCGAAACCGGTAAAAGCACATCATCTGATCAAACAGGCGATCAGCATCCGCGGTCTGCGTGGTGACGTCCGGCGGGCAGATGGTGTGAACGCAAAAATTGCGGTGTTCCTCACCAATATCGTCGGCTCGATGTGGTGCGCCTACGTGTTCGGGGGGATCGCGCTGCTCGGGCTCGGACCGGCACTCAAGCCCGGAGGGGAGGGGATCATCGCGTGGATTGCCCAGACGTTCCTCCAGTTGGTACTGCTCTCGGTCATCATGGTGGGACAGAATGTGCAAAGTCAGGCGAGCGATCTCCGATCGCAGCACACCTATGACGATACGGTGGAGATCCTCGATCGGCTCGACGTCCACACCCAGGGTGGTCTGAAGGATCTCGCCGACCGGATCGACGCCCTGGAAGCGAAGATCACCCATAGCTGAGAGATGGGTCGGTCCGGGCCGATGATCCGCCCGTGGGCGCGGTCCCGGTCGCATCGCCCGGCCGGGGGCGGTTGCGGTGTCAACATCGGGAGATGACCGAGTACGACCAACTGGCCGAGCACTACGACGAGACCCGCGGAGGTGAGCAGCGGGGCGACGAGTACGCCGGCGACGTGGACGCCCACCTACCCGCAGGGGACGGCCCGATACTCGAGATAGGAGTGGGTACGGGCGTTGTGGCTCTGGGCCTGCGGCGCCGGGGCCGGCGCGTGATCGGCCTGGACCTTTCGGCACCCATGCTGTCCCGCGCCCGGTTGCGGCTCGGCCCGGTCGTCGTCCTGTCCGACGCGATGAGGATGTCTCTGGCCACCGGCAGTGTCGCCCACGCCGTGTCGGTGTGGGTGGTCCACTCGGTGGCGGAGCCGATGGCGCTCTTCCAGGAGGCGGCCAGGGTGATCCGCCCCGGGGGCAGCTACGTGGTCTGCGCAACCCAGTGCCCGTCGGCTGACGACCGGGTGGGCGCGATCATCTCGGACATGGGCGCCCGAATCGACGCCCGCCGGGGGGCGCCGCGTCCACGCGGGGTGTCCGTTGACGAAGTACTCGTCTGGGGCGGGAACGCCGGCTTTGCCGGCACCGTCCACCGGCTGGAGCGCCAGTGGCACGCATCACCCGACCACGAGCTGGCGGCCATCGCCAACCGCACGTGGCCGGCGCTGCGCGAGCTGGACGAGGATGCCGTCGAGGAGGTCACCAGGCCCGCCATCGAGGCCCTTCGGGCGTTGCCGGCCACCGACGGCGTCCGCCGGGCCACTGCGGAGATGATCGTGTTCCGGCGACCGGGCTAGCGGCAGGCTCGTCGGAGGGGGATGGACACGACCGGGGCCGTCGACGAGGACGTGCCCTCCGACTCCTGTATGACCGGCATGCCGATGCCGAGCTCTCGGCTCGCCGGAAGTGTCGGATGGGCCCGGTGAGCGGGCCGGGCCCCGGTTCGGGTCATCACCAGCTGGCGGTCAACGGCGGGTGAGGAGGGCTGCGACCCGGTTGTAGCGCGGGTCCTCATCGCCGGCGATACGGGCCACCCATCGGAGGACCTCGGCGGCGTCGACGTCGGCCCCGGCGGCCAGCATGGCGTCGATGTCGACCCAATCCTTCGGACGGTTGAAGACCGCCTTGCACACCACGAGATGGTCGGCGGCGAGGATGGGGATGGTGCCGTCGCCGAACGGCACCGAATGGCGGGCCGCGCTGGCGGCATCGTGGAACGGGTCGTACGAGAAGAAGAGGTCGACGGGTGTGGCATCCCACATCACCCGCACCTGACCATCGCGTCGGACGATCGCTTCGACGTCAGGATCGTCGGCCGGGGCGCCCAGCCGGACCAGGGGTCCGGCGACCTCCGCAAACCGATCGGTCGGGACGAACACATTGAGGTCGATGTCGATCGTCGCCCGAGGTTCGGCGTAGTAGGCAAGCGCCAATGCACCGCCGAAGGCGTGCGGAAGGTCGGACAGGGACGATTCGATGGCCAGCACCCGCTGGGCCAGGGTCAGCGGGGTCACCGGGACAAGAGCCGAGGCGCCGTCAGCAGAGGAGGGCGTCGGCGAGCGGGAATGGCGTCGGCCAGCGTTAGCACATCGAGCAGGCGGCGTGCGTGTTCCTCGGCGTCAGCCTGTGGTGGTTCGTCGGATCCGGGAAGCACTGCATCCACCCGCAGCCGCTCACCGGCTGCTTCCACCAGTTTTCGCAAGGTCTCGTAGGTGGGGTCGCGACGCCCGTGCTCGTATGCCGAGATGACCGGCTGGGATGTGCCCGCCCGGCGCGCCAGTTCGGCCTGGGTCAGTCCCTGCCGACGCCGGACGGCTCGAATGACAGCTGCTGGATCCACCTCTTCAGTATATCGGATTGTCTATGTCTCGTCCCGGCGCGGCAATCAGCTCCAGAAGGCGGCGAGGTCGGCTGCGGCGGCCCGGCCCACGGCCCGCCCGGCGAGGGCGGAGGGCCCTCGGACGGCCGGTGAGAGCGGGTTGGTGCCGAACGCGGTGGTCGACGCCACATCGGCGGAGATGACGTGGGCGACCGCCGGTCCCAGTAGACGGATCTCGTCATCGAGGTTGCCCCAGGGCTGCGGCGCATCGGCCCGCGAGGGGGTGATCACGAGCACCCGCTCACAGCCGACGGCCAGGTCGGCGTTGCTGCCCGATCGAACCCCTCCGTCGACGTAGCGGTGCCCACCGATGGTCACCGGTGGCCAGACGCCGGGCACGGCGCAGCTGGCCGCCACCGCGTCGGCCAGTTCGACGCCCGACTCCTTGGTGAAGACGGTCAGTTCACCCGAGTGCGCGTCGACGGCCGTCACGAGGAGCGTCCGATCCGGCCACGATGGTTCCGGCAGCCGGGCGGCGATGACGGCGCGCCGAACGGCCTCACTGACCGTCGGCGTATCGAGGGCAAGGGCACCGATACGCCGCCGCATGTCCTCGGCGCCCTGTGCCCCGCTGGTGATGGCCACGAATCGGGTCATGAGCTCTTCGAGGTCCACATCGACCTCGATCTCGTTCGAGATCTCGTCGAGCTGGGCCGCATACAGGGCCTCGATGGCCGTCCCACTGGTGACCTGCGCCGCCACAGCTGAGCCGGCCGACGTTCCCACCATCACGTCGGCGGCGATGACGCCCGACTGCAACTCGGTGTCCGCGTCCCCGATGCCACGGAGGACGCCGAGCTCCCATGCGATGCCGGCGACGCCCCCTCCGGCCAGTACCAGTCCGCGCTGCACGGTGCCTCCTCTTCGGTGGATGGTGAGGTCTCGGCTTACCACTGGCCCCACGCTGCCTGCACGACGACAGGCACAGGGTCGACGGGACCGGACGGGTCCTACTCGCCACCCAGCCCGTCCCCAGCGCACTCCCAGCAGCAGATCCGAGGATGCCGTCATGTCCATCACCGTGTCGCCGCCGCCCGTCTCCCCTCCGCCCCGGCTCATGGCGGCCGAACCCGCCCCTCCTCCGGCCGCCGCGGCACGGGGTGGGCGGACGGTCCCGCCGTCTCCACGTTGGATGGCCCCGGCGCTGATCGCCCTGCTGTCGGTGACCGCCGGGGCCTACCTGTGGGACCTCAGCGCTCTCGGGCTACGCCAACAGCTTCTATGCGGCCGCCGTCCAGGCCGGCACCAAGAGCTGGAAGGCGTTCTTCTTCGGCTCGATCGACTCGTCGAACTTCATCACCGTCGACAAGTCACCGGGGTCGCTCTGGGTCATGGAGCTGTCCGGGCGCCTGTTCGGGTTCAACACGCTGGAGCATGCTCGTCCCCCAGGTGCTCGAAGGGGTCGCCGCCGTCGGGCTGGTCTATGCCGCCGTCAGGCGCTGGTTCGGCCCGGCGGCGGGGCTGGTGGCCGGCGTGGCGTTGGCCATCCACCCCGGTGGCCGCCCTCATGTTCCGGTTCAACAACCCGGACGCGTTGATGGTGCTGTTGCTGGTGGCCGCGCGCCTACACCCTGATTCGTGCCCTCGAGAGGGCGGGCACCGGCTGGATCGTGGCCACCGGGGCGCTGCATCGGGTTCGCCTTCCTGGCCAAGATGCTCCAGGCCTTCACCGTCCTGCCCGCCTTCGCCGGCGTCTACCTGCTGGCTGCACCGACCGCGCCTGCGGCGGCGCGTCCGGCAGCTGCGCTGGGTGGGCGTGGCCGATCGTGGTCGTCCGCCGGATGGTGGGTGGCCGCCGTGGCCCTGTGGCCGGTGGCGCTCGCGGCCGATGATCGACGGGTCGCCCGACAACAGCATCCTCAACCTGATCTTCGGGTACAACGGGCTCAGCCGACTCGTCCGGTGGCGACCGGCGGCAACGGCGGCCGGGTTCAGTGGGGCCACCGGGGTGTTCCGGCTGTTCAACGACCTGATGGGCGGCCAGGCCTCGTGGCTGTTGCCGGCAGCCCTGGTGACCCTGGTGGCCGGTCTGGTGTGGCGCGGGGCGGGCGCCCGCGTACCGACCGGGCCCGGGCCGCCCTGCTGCTGTGGGGTGGGTGGTTGCTCGTGACCGGGGCTGTCTTCAGCTTCTCCAAGGGTGTGATCCACACCTACTATACGGTCGCCCTGGTTCCGGCCATCGCCGCCCTGGTCGGGCATCGGGTGCCGGCATGCTGTGGCAGAACCGGCACCGGATGGCGGCTCGGGTCGTCGGTGCCGGTGGCCATCGTCGTCTCCGCGGTGTGGGCGTTCTCCCTCCTCGAACGCACCCCGGCCTACGTCCCGTGGTTGCGGATCCGCTCGTCCTGGTCTTCGGAGTCCTCGCCGTCGCCGCCCTGCGTGGCCGCACCGGCTGTGCCGGCACTGACCGGTACGGATGACGGTGGGGGCCCTCGGGCTCGGCCTGGTGGTCCGGCTTGAGCGGGCCGCTCGCCTACTCCGCGACCACCGTCGACCACCGCCCACACCGGGAGCATTCCGTCCGCCGGGCCGACGGTCGGCGGCGGGCGGCCCGGGGGTGGGCCTGGCGCCGGTGGCTGGACAGCGGGCGGCGGTGCCCGGGCGGTGCCGCCAGATCGGGCGCGGTTCCCGACCGCGGATGGGCGGCCGCGACCGGGTGGGCTCCTGGTCGGTGGCGCCGCCTCCCGCCGGATCGGGTGGGACGGCCGTCCGGAGCCACACGGCCCGGCGCCGGTGCCGGCGGCTTCGGTGGCCGGGCCGGCAGGATCGCTGGCGGGTACGGACAGTGACCGTGCGGGCGGTGGTCAGGCGGCCGGTGGCGCGGTGGGCCACCGGCAGGGCCACGACCGGCGCGGCACTGACCACGGCTCTCCGATCCGACGCCGCTTCCTACCGGTGGGTGGCCGCCACGTTCGGGTCGCAGTCGGCGGCCACGCTCGAGCTGGCCTCGGACGAGCCGGTGATGGCCATCGGCGGCTTCAACGGCGAGGGTGGGAACATCAGCCTGGCCACCTTCGAGGCCTACGTGGGCAAGGGAGAGATCCACTACTTCATCTCCTCCGGCTCCGGAGGCGGTGGCGCTCCGGGTGGCGGGTGGAGGCGCAAACGGCGACGCGGCCATCACCAGCTGGGTCGAGGCCCACTTCACCACGGAGACGATCGGCGGCCAAACGCGTCTACGACCTCACGTCGACCCAAGTGATCGGGCGACCAGCTGAACCGGTGGACCGGATGCCGGCGGTGCGCCGGGCCACCGTCATCCGGTTGATGAAGTACTCCGCGGTGTCCGTCGTGGCCACGGCCACGAGCCTGGTCGATCCTGGGCATTCTCGTCGGCCTGGTCGATCTTCCGGCCACGTGGTCGAACGTGATCGCCACCGCCGTCGGCACGGTGCCGTCGTTCGAGCTCAATCGGAGATGGGTGTGGAGCCACCACCGGCCGGCGATCCCTGTTCGGCCAGATCGTGCCGTTCTGTGCACTGTCGTGCACCGGACTCGTGGTTTCGACCGTGGCCGTCGGAATGACGGCGAGCCATACCGCAGGGTGGAGTCACTGGAGCCACACCGTGGCCGTGCTGACGGCGAACGTCGCCGCCTACGGAACCCTGTGGGTGGTGCAGTACCAGATGCTCGATCGCGTCCTGTTCCGCACCGGCGACCGCGGCCGGGCTCGGGGTCGACGTGGCCGGCCCCAACGTCGGTGTCGGGGAAGAAGGTCGCGAGCCGAAGGAGCTGTCGGCGACGGGACGCACCGCCCCCGGTCGGTCCTACGGGTCGACAACGCTCAGGCGGTAGCCTTGGCCCCGTGCGGCACGAGCTGGGGCGATGGGCTGACCAGGTGGGCGCACGCCGGGCAGTGGCCCAGGGCAGGGATCGGCTCGTCCTCCTCCTCCAGGGGGATCACGGCGACTGGGTCGTCCGACGGAACCGGAGAGACGACTATCACCTGAAGCTGTTGCTCCGATTCGGACTGCGGGCCGACTCGAACTGCCTCGAGGTCGGGGCGAATCAGGGCATCTTCCTGCGCGACATCCAGCGGGTCGCTCCGGCCGGCCACCACATCGCCTACGAGCCCATTCCGCTCATGAGCGAGAAGCTGGCCCGCGAGTTCCCGAAGATCGAGGTCCGCCAGCGTGCGCTCTCCAACGTGGACGGCCAGATGGAGTTCGTCCATGTCCTCGATGCGGGCTACCAGGGCCTCAGCGGGCTGGCCGAGCACTTGCCGGGCCGGCGTCCCGAAGGGGGTGCGCACCGAGACGATCACGGTCACGACGGAACGCCTGGATGACAACTGTCCCGACGGGTGGCTTCCCGACTTCGTGAAGATCGACGTCGAGGGGGCGGAGCTCCAGGTGCTCGAGGGGGCGGTCGACACCCTACGACGAGCCAAGCCGGTCATCGCCTTCGAGCACGGGCTCGGCACCGGAATGTCGGAGGAGCTCTTCGATCTCCTGTGCCGGGATGTGGGCCTGCGGTTGTTCGACATGGAAGGCATCGGACCGCTCGACCTCTCCGAGTTCCTCGAGCAGCTGTCGGATCACTGGAACTGGGTGGCCCACCCATAGCGACAGGCCGACGCGCGTCCTCAGATGATCGGCCGGATTCCGACCTCGGACCCCGGGTCCGGCCGGCCGGCCCGTCTGGCCGGCGCGGCCCTTCGGTCAGCCCACGATCTCGCTGGTCTGGAGGACCGGGGCGATCGTGGTGTAGTTGGCCACATCGGCCAGTACGTCGCCGGTTCCGGGGGCGCCCATCGCCGTTGCCAGTGCCTCTGGCGACTCGAACTTGAAGTGCACCGCGGCGACGTAGGGACCGTCGAGCCCCTTGTCGATCTCCGCGCCGTCGAGCCCCCAGTTCTTCACCGCGAGCGGTACGTGCTTGTCGCGGTAGTAGTCGTGGTCGAAGGTGGCCCCCTCGGTGGACGGATAGAGCACGCTGAGACGGATCATTGCGCGGTCGACCTTTCTGTCTGCGTTGACGGAACCGCCGAGCCATCCGGTGGGACCGCTGCGGTCGGAAAAAGCGATGGTACCAGAGCCGGTGTCCGGACCTCCGGGCCCGACCCCGCCGGGCCGGCCGGGCTGATGGACCCGGCCGCCTTCCGCCGATGACTCCGTGGCGTCCCCGGCCGAGCTGCGAAACTGACGAGCATGAAGGATCGCTACTGGTTCGACAACTCCCTCGCCGACGAGGGAGATCGGCTCCGTCTCCTCGAGGCTGTGGCCGACCCGAGGTCCATCCGGCTCCTGGACGAGCTTGGGGTCGGGGAGGGATGGCGATGTGCGGAGTTGGGCGCCGGCGGCGGATCGATCGCCTCGTGGCTGGCTCGGCGTGTCGGTGACACCGGCACCGTGTCGGCCGTCGACCGCGATGTGACCCTCCTCCACGCATCTGGCCGGGCGGCCCAACGTGGAGATCGTGGAGGCGTCGATCGAGGACCTCGACTTCGCTCCGGCGTCCGTCGATCTCATCCACACCCGGAACACGTTGATGCACCTCGACGGGGCCGACGACGTCATCGCCAAGCTGGTGGACGCACTTCGGCCGGGTGGCGTGCTGCTCTTGGAGGAGGCCGACTACTTCCCGCTGGCCGGCATGACGTCGCCGGCACTGGCCGAGGTCGCCGCGGCCCTGGTGTCCGGATGGACATGGGCCCGCACGATCCCCACCACGCTCTCCCGGCTGCCCGTGACCGATCTCGATGTGACCGTCGACACGTCCATGCTCCAAGGCGGGTCTGGCGAGGCCGCGTTCTGGGCCCACACGTTCCGTGCCGTGGAGGATCGGCTGACCGATCCCGCTGTCGCCCGGGTGGACGGCGCTCCCCCGTGAGCCGGGAGACGTTCGAGGCGGCGATGGCCCTTCTGGGCGACGAGGGGTTCTGGACCCCGTTCGCCGCCGTCGTCTGCGTCTCGTGCCGGCGGGAGTAGCGCCGGTGGGCGGCGCCGCCCGGGGTACCACGGTGTCGCCGGCTGCGGTGGAAACCGGGCTACCGACTCAGGAGAGCGCGGCGGCGATGGCCCCTCCGGTGACCGCCGAATTGAGGTAGGGCTCGGGCGCGTGGGCCCGATGTCCGTTGTCGACCACCACCTCTTCCACCTTCGGGCCGAATCTCTCCGTCAGCGAAACGGAGCACGCCTTGTCGTCGAGGGCGCGGACGTTCACCCACCGCTTGACGGAACCGGGCCAGGCTCCGAAGTCATCGACGAAGGATCCCGCCAGTCCGTCCAACATCGGTGATGCCAGAGGTGATCCCAGGGTGACGTAGGTGTCGACCGTCCAGTCGGGGTGGTTGCTGAGGGCGATGTACGACAGAACGGATCCGAGCGAGTGCGCCACGATCACCCGGGTGTCCCGATCGACCAGGGACTCCATCCGGGCCCGCATCCGAGCTTGAAGGTCCGGCTCCGTGGCCATGATGGTGACCAGGTCGACGGTGCGGTCGAAGGCGGCTTCGCCCGCCAACCGGCTCAGCGCCTGGATCATCTCGTTCCCGGACAGATCGGAGAGTGCGTCGGCGATGCCGGCTCGTGACTCCTCGATTCGCCGGTCCTCCTCGGTGCCCGGTGCGCGTCCGGAAGAGGTCGCCGTAGAAGCACACCTCGGCATCGGTGTCGTCGATCTCCACACCGTGGTGCCAGAGACCGTCCCGGAGCGCGGGCATCCACCGGGCCTTGAGCTCGTTGGGCCCCCACAATTCGTTGAATGCCCCGTGGACCATCACGATCCGTGCCACATCGTTCCCTTCGACGAGATCCGGGCCCAGCTTCACGACCGGCACCGGGGATGGTCAAGTCCGGTCGGCCGACAGGCGTGGCGGGTCCGCGTTGCTCTGTCGAGCCGACCGCTCAGTCGCTCCACCGGGGGGACCCGACACCGGCATCTCGCAGCAGTGCCCGTGTGAAGCCGCTCATCTCGTCATAGGGAAGGGCGTCGCCATCCCACCACTTCACCGCGCTCGTCTCCTCACCGTCGGGCCTCGGAGAGCCGCCCACCACGGTCGCATCGAACACCGTCGTCACATACGACGTCTCATCGCCGTTGGGGTAGCGCATGCGGAACTCGGGACCGCCGAGCACGCCAAGTATGCGGCCGACGTGGAGGATGACGCCGGCTTCCTCTTCGGCTTCCCGGATTGCGGCTTGTTGCGGCGACTCGTCGGGCTCGATCGCTCCGCCGATGGCCGCCCACTGCGAGGTATCGGTGATCCTGACCAGGAGGATCCTGCCCTGCTCGTCGCGTGGAAGGGCAGCCGCCCCGGGAAGCACCAGCAGCTCGTGACCGACCAACGTGCGGAGCCGCTGAATGTAGGGGGCGATGGCCATGGCCCTGCAACCTACCTCCCGGCCGCCGGGCCGGTGCGGAGAACCGCCGGCAGGCGGCCAGCGACCGAACCTCTCCCACCCGGAACCGGGTTCGGATCGGACGCCGCACGGCCGACTCCGTTGCGACGGTCGCTGACCGGTCCACCGCCGGTCGGGTACGGGTTCAAACAGAGATCGAGAGCACCTTCCAGGCGATGTCCTGGGTGTGGGGAACGGTCGTCGTCTCGGTGTCGACCACCTCCACCGTGAACCTCGTCGTTCCCGAGTGCTTCGGCTTGCCCGAGATGACACCGGAACCACGGGTGAGGGCCAGACCTGCCGGCAGCGCCGAGCCACTGACCAACTGCCAGGTGTGGGGACCGTTGCCGCCGCGGGCGGACAGCGTGGCCGAGTAGGGGACGCCGACGGCACCGTTCCGGAGTGACGACGTCGTGACGGCGAGGTTGAACGGGAGCTTGACCGAGGCCGCAGCCGGACCGGCCTGATAGGTGGCCAGGAGGTTGGGGGCGGTACTGCCGGGGTAGCGGAATGCGCCCTTGCCGGATCCCGACGTCAGCTGGAATGTGAGCAGGGCCGAGATGGGGTTGGCCTTTCCTCGGTCGAAGGTGACGGCCGACGGGGACTGGCCCAGCGCCAGGATGGCCTGGATGACCAGTGCCGTCGAATCCGGGTCCGTCGAGCCCGGAGCGCGGGCGGTACCGGGTTCGTATCCCCAGCCACCGTCGCTGTCCTCGGCGCCTCGTATGAAGGTGGACGCCTTGCCGGCGGCCGTGGACCCGAGGACGCCCTGGGCCGAAAGGCCTTGGACGGCGAGGGCCGTCGAGTTGGTGTCCGGACCTTCGAAGTCAGCGGGATTGCCGGTGCACGGATTGGCGGAGGTGATGAAGCTGGTCCATCCTCCGTCAGGGCACTGTTGTCCGAGGAGCCAGCTTTCCGCCGATCCCACCTGCGCCTGGCTCGTCACGCCGGCACCGGCCAACGCGGCGAGAGCCAGACCTTGACGGTAGGCACCGTCGTAGGTCGGGTCCTGGGCTCCGAACAGGCCCTTGTCGGCACCGGACCTCCGCTCGGTGGCCAGCAGGCGGGAGACCAGATCGGTCCCCCCGAACGACCTCGGGTTCCCGCCCAGGGCATGGACGTCGAGGATGAGCAGGGCCAGCTGGCCGGGTCCGTCGCTGCCGTCGACGTGGACGTACTCGTTCACGTGGGATTCGAGGTAGGAGAGGGCCCGATGGGCAGCACCGGAGTCGGTTCCCGTGCTGGCCAGGGCGAGCACCACGTTGGCGGTGGCGGCGAGATCGGGTGCGGACCCGACGGGGACGTAGCCTGCCCGGTTGACTTGCCGGGCCAACCAGGCGGCCCCGTCCAGGGCGGAGGTGACCTGGGGGAGCGTCGGGAGGGGGGTGGTCGCCGGCGTGCCGGCCGCATGTGCCGTTGTCGGTCCCGCGACAACGGCGACCGTCAGGCAGACCCCGAGGGCTGCTGAGGCAAAGATGTGCTTGGTGGACATTGGATGGTTCCTCGCTTCCAGGGCAATGACCCGGAAGCCGCAACACCCACGAGGGCCCGTGACCGACCGAGTCCTTGCCGCGTTTCTCGACGGCTGTGGACTCACTGGTGCAGTGCGGTGGTATCCCGGCTTGTGACGGACTGATGGCGTCGTCACCTACGGTTGCGGACCAGCGCCGGACTTCGACCGGCTTCCCCAACGTGCTGCATGTACTGAGAGGGCTGAACCTATCAGCGCCGATCGTGCGGTGCCAGATCGCCGAAGCGTCCCTGCTCGGTTACTCCCCGGAGAATGTCCAGCGGGTGGCGCCGCCCGGTTCCACGGTCTGGAGCGCGGTCGCCGTGCGGGCGGTGAGCCGGTAGACGGTCCACGGGGGTGGCCCGGCGGACGGTGCGCTGTAATCGGCGGTGAGAGCGAGCCCGGTATCGTCCACCCGGGCCGGCCACCCCTGGGCGGCCCACTGCGCGGCCATGGCGGCGACCGTGTCCGGGTCGGTGACCTTGTGGGCCTCGCCTTCCACGACGAGATCGAAATCATCGGTGGCCAGGCTCAACGTGCATCGCGGGTCCCGAGCGAGGTTCCTCCCCTTGCGGGTCCGTTGGCCCGTCTCGAACCAGAAGGTACCGTCCGCCCACAGCGCTCCGACCCCGGTGACGTGTGGGCTACCGTCCCCGTTGACGGTGGCCAGCCAACACGTATGCCGGTTGGGGCCGCCTGTGCGCGGCGCCTGGGTCACGCCTTGCTCGAGGCGGGATTCGATGGGTGCCCACTCGAGGAGGGGCAACCCGTAGCTGTCGGCGAGATTCGATCCGTTCACGATCCGCAGACGGCCTGTGGCGTGCACTCATCGCTCAGCCGCCCCGCCGGGGCCCACTCGGGCGAACTGACGGCAAACCGGCGGGCGGCCGGTCACGGGGAGGCGACCACTCGAGGTCGAGCACGCGACGGACCATGGGCTCGAAGGTGTCGATCGGCTCACTCCGGTAGTCGGGGTCGAAGGAAACCTCGTCGTAGAGGGCGCAGAACTCGACGGTCTGGTCGTAGAACGGGCTGGAGATGAACTGGTCGCGCTCGTTCGGATCCATGCCGAGGTGTTGGCCGATGAAGTACATCTGGAAGACCGGATGATGGGCCAGCATCCAGTAGTTCGCCGGGGAGACGAACGGCCGGAGCACCGCAGCGACCACCTCTCCGTGGTTGAAGGGGCCGAGGGACTCACCCACATCGTGCAGGAGACAGCACACGATGTACTCCTCGTCCCGACCGTCTCGGAGGGCCCGGGTGGCGCACTGGATGCTGTGCTCCATCCGGTTGACCGGATAGGTGCTGTCAGCGGTGAGGTCGGTGAGCATGCCGAGGAGAAGGCCGGGCAGCGCCTTGAGGTTCTCCTCGTGCACCGATGCCAGCAACGCGAAGTCGGCGTCGGTGCCCTCGTCCATCCGCCGGAAGTGCATCTTTCCTTCGACCATGACCGGCCAATGGTAGCGGTCGTGCCGGTCGATCCGCAGGATCGGCCGCCATCGGACCCCTTGCCGTGCGCCGGTCCGCCGTCGGCGGCTCCGGCCGGGCGCCGGTCCGCCGTCGGCGGCTATTCGAGCTCGAGGTAGAACTTCGGGTCCGCCACCAGCTTTTCGAAGAGCTCGTCGCCCAGTCGGCGGTTGGCCATCATCTGGCGGTAGCCCCAGACCTTGTTCCGGGCCGCGTCGAGATGGCGCAATCCGCTCTGCAGGATCCGGTACCGCTGGTCGCCGTCGACGCGCCCCGGCCGCGTGGCCACGATGCTGCGGGACATGGGATCGCGGAAACCGGCTCCGTGGTGGTAGACGGTGCTGCCGTAGACGGCGAACCACAATGGGTGGAGGTTGACCCGGTTCGACCGGAGGATCGGGGTCCAGGGCTCATCGGACCGTTCCAGAATTCCGAGCAGGTTGCCGCCGACGTCGCTGATCGTCGTGCCGCGCCGGTTGGTCCAGCAGTACCCGGCCGACCAGTCTCCGCGTAGCCGGTCCCAGTCCTGCGCCCGGATGACGCAAAAGCACGGATGCGGCTGTTGGTCGCCGTCGTTCTCCTCTCTGCGCACGGCGAACAGCACGGTCTCCTCCAGTGCGCGATGGGCCGCGGGCATGGGGTCGGCGACGGGGAATGCGTCGCCGTCGAGAAACATGATCAGGTCGTCGGGCCGGGCTTCGGCCACGATCATCGAGGCCAGCAGGTTGAGCTTGCCGGGATGACCTCCCCGGGCCGGGACCACCTGGTCGAACTTGCTGTCATGGTCACCGGGGACGGCCTCGAGGTTGGCCACGACCCGATACGGCTCGTGCACGTGCCGCCGAAGGTAGGCGAGCTGGACATCGATCCACTTGTCGGAGCGGTAATGGACGGTGGCTATGTGGATCATCGGCTGTGCCCCCTCGACGACAAGGAGTATTGCATATGAGCCGGTCGAAGCGTCATCTCCCGTCAGTGCGGGGAGCCCGTCTGCGGAGCACGGTGAGATAGCCGACACAGGCGACGATCAGGACGGTGAAGCCGAGCGCGACCGGACCGTCGCCGAGCGCGAGGCCACCGACACCGTGCGGCTTGCTCAGCCAATCCGCGATCGACGCTCCGAGGGGCCGGGTCAGTACATAGGCGAACCAGAAGGCGAAGATCGCGTTCATGCCCAAGAACCGGTATCCCGCGGCCGGGATGACCATGAGCCCGGCGAAGAGGACGGCGGAGACCAGGTACCCGAGATGGAGGGTGGTCGCAGTCAGGTCTCCGAGTGCCGTGCCCATGGCAAAGGTGGCCATCACGGTGGCCCAGTAGAAGACCTCGCGGCGGGGGCTGTCGATGCTGTGTATCGACAGCGTCCCCTCGGTCCGGTGCCAGGCGATGAACACAGCGGCCAGGACGACGGCGAAGAACGGCGTGGAGGCGGCGTACGGCACCCGGAACTGGATGTGCAGCACATCTGCGGCCATGGTTCCCGTGATGGCAACCATCACGACCGCCAACCAGTAGATCCAGGGCACATAGCACCGCGCCCGGAACTGGATGACGAGGGCGCCGACCAAGCAGATTCCGCCGAGGCCGACCGCGACAACCGGGTCGATCCGGTTCACGAGGTAGTCCGATGTCGCCTCGCCCATGGCCGTGCTCAGGAGCTTGATGATCCAGAACATCGCCCCTATCGCAGGAACCTTGACCATGGTTCTGACCCCCGGATTCATGGCCGATGAGCGTAGGACAGATTCCCCCCCGACGGACCCCGGGCCCCGGGCCGGACCGAGGCCGGCCGGTGGCCGGCCCTTCTCCGGTAATTTCCGTCTGACCGTCCGCAAGACGAGGAGACGACGTGGTACCACCCCGCCAACGCGACTTGAGCACCTATCGCTCGAAACGGCGTGAGGGACGGACACCGGAGCCGATTCCGGCCGAGGACAGGCCGGAGGGAGCTCGTTCGGCCAGGGCGGCCGCGGCGCCGTCCTTCGTCATCCAGGAGCACCATGCAAGCTCGCTCCACTGGGACTTCCGGCTGGAGCGGGACGGCGTGCTGGTGTCGTGGGCGCTCCCGAAGGGACTGCCGCTGGATCCGGGTCAGAACCATCTGGCTGTGCCCACAGAGGATCATCCACTCGAGTACGGATCGTTCCAGGGGGTCATCCCGCAGGACGAATACGGTGGGGGGGAGGTGGTCATCTGGGATTCGGGTACCTACGACTGCGAAAAGTGGACCGACAGGGAGGTCATGGTCCGCCTCCATGGAAGTGGACAGGCCAAGGGCCACTACGTCCTGTTCCGGACGGGAGAGAACCGATGGATGATCCACCGGATGGACCCGCCTCCTCCCGGCTGGGCGCCACCTCCGGCGACGATGGCACCCATGCTGTGCACCCCGGGTTCCCTTCCGAGGGACGACCAAGGCTGGGCGTACGAGTTCAAATGGGACGGCGAGCGGGTCGTGGCCATCATCGACGGTGGTCGGATCCGGCTCACGACCCGCAATGGCAACGACATCTCGGGCACGTACCCCGAGCTGTCAGCTCTGGCCGAGAGCGTGGGCTCACGGCCGATGGTTCTCGATGGCGAGGTGGTGGCCTACGACGGAGCCCAGCCCAGCTTCGGCCTGCTCCAGCAGCGCATGGGGGTGGTCGACCGGTCGCGGGCTCGCCGGTTGTCCCGCGAGGTGCCGGTGACATTCCTGCTCTTCGATGTCATGTACCTGGATGGGAGTCCGACGACCTCCCTCTCGTACGACGAACGCCGTCGGCTGCTCGACAGCCTGGATCTCAAGGGACAGAGTTGGCAGACACCACCCTCATTTTCCGATGTGGCCGGTGCCGATGTCCTGAAGGTGTCGAAGGAGCACGGTCTCGAAGGCGTGGTGGCCAAGCGTCGCGACAGCACGTATCAGCCCGGACGTCGGTCGCCCGACTGGATCAAGGTCAAGCTTGTGCGGACCCAGGAGGTCGTCGTCGGGGGATGGACGGAAGGCTCCGGCCACCGTTCGTCATCGATCGGGGCGCTCCTGCTGGGCCTTCCGGGTGCCCGGGGGTTGGAGTACGTGGGAAAGGTGGGCACCGGTTTCAGCGACGAGTCGCTGGAGGAGCTCGCACGTCTCCTCAAGCCCCTGGCCCGGAAGACCTCTCCGTTCGCCGATGATGTGCCACGGTCGCAGGCCGCGGCGGCCCGGTGGGTGACCCCGTCGGTGGTGGGGGAGGTCCGGTTCAGCCAGTGGACCAGGGACGGCCGGCTCCGTCACCCGACGTGGCGCGGCCTCCGCCCGGACAAGTCGGCGTCCGACGTGGTGCGCGAGGCATAGCGGACCCGACCCGGCCCGAGCGGACCTGGGCCGGCCCGACCCGGTCGGCGGGCGGTATCGTCGTGGCCCGATGACCTCCATCGCATCGGCTGACCGATGATCGAGCACCGGCTCCGTCCGTGGCCACGCTGAGCGCAGGGATCCTCCTGTACAGACATGGGGACGATGGCGCTGTCGACGTGCTCCTCGTCCACCCCGGGGGCCCGTTCTGGAAGAACAAGGATGCCCACAGCTGGTCGGTTCCGAAGGGCGAGTATCAGCCCGACGAGAGCGCCGAACGGGCGGCCGAACGCGAATTCGCCGAGGAGCTCGGCTTCCCGGTCCCCGCCGGCCGGCGGCTGGACTTGGGAGAGATCCGCCAATCCGGCGGAAAGCGGGTGCGGGTCTGGGCCCTGCGGGCACAGGAGTTCTCGCCCGCCGGCTTCGTGAGCAACGAGTTCCAGATCGAGTGGCCGCCCACGTCGGGCACCCTGCAGTCGTTTCCGGAAGTCGACCGCGCCGAGTGGGTGGACTCGGCCCGGGCCCGGGATCGGCTGGTCCGCGGACAGGTCGTGTTCATCGACCGGCTGCTCGGCCAGATCTGACCGGCCCGGAACCTGGGACAATGAGCCATGCACAGCGAGCGGGGGTTTCACCGACTGGTCAACTTCAGCGACGCGGTGGTCGCCATCGCCATCACCTTGCTGGTCCTGCCGCTGGTGGACTCGGCCAGCGCCATCGGCAACGTCGGCCCAGGTACGTACATCGATGCCAATCGCACCCGGCTGTTTGCCTTCGCGTTGAGCTTCGCCGTCATCGGCCTCTTCTGGTGGGGACAGCACCAGTTGTTCGAATTCGTGGGTGGCTACAATTCGGTGGTCGTCTGGGGCATGTTCATCTGGCTGTTGAGCATCGTCTTCCTCCCGTTCCCGACGGAGCTTCTCGGGTCGTCGAGCCGGGTCGACGCCGCCGGCCACGCCATCTACGTCGGTACGATGCTGGTCACCTCGATCGCCGCCTTCGTACAGAGCTGGGCCATCGTTCGATGGCCGGAGCTCCAGAGGGAGGCGACCCGCGGCCAGGCCACCCTCGACGGCGCGGGGATCCTGGTCGCCCTCATGTCGTCTGCGTTCGTGCTGGTGGTCGCCGTGCCGACCCTCGGGCTGTGGCCTCTCTTGATTTTGGGACTGTCGAGGCCGCTGGAGTTCTTGAGAGCACGGCGGGGGCACGGCTGAGCCCAGGGTCGCTCCTCCGGACGCTCGACCGGCCGGCCTCCGGCCGGTGGCGCCGGTGCGCTTCGCCGGGTGCGGCCGGCGAGCAACCGCACGCCCAGGCCCGGTTCTGGACCCACTGGAGCCCCCGGCCGACCCGCTCTATCCTCGCGGCCATGAGGCGGCGGTACAGGGAGGAACACTGGTATTACCGCGGCGGAGCTCCCCCGACCCCCGGGCGGACCCGGCGGAGGTGGCGCCGGTTCGTCGCGCACTGCCGCCAGTCCGTCGGGCATGTCCGTCTGGCTGCCGTCGAGGCTGTCGTCGAGCGCCGACGGTCGGTCGCCACCGCCGCCCTCGTCGCCGCCCTCGTCGCGCTGACCTACTTCGGCGGCCAACTCATCGGTGGAGAGCGCCCACCGGTTGTTCACCACGAGGCCTTGGCGCCGCAGGTCATCCCGTCACGAGCTTCACTGCAGCCCGACACGATCGCTCTCCGTGAGATCGAGCGGGCTTCGTTGCCCGACACCGCCAAGCCCAGCTCGTCGGTGTCGCACGGAAGAAAGCGCTCGACAACCCGCCCACCTTCGAAGTCCCACGCGGCAGCCGTACCCCGTCCCTCGGGGTCTGCGGCACCGCCGACGGCCGCTGCCGTTGCCGCCGCGGCCGCCGCTGCCGCCGATCCTTCACCGGACTCGGCCGATGTGGGTCCGTCATCGGCCGTAGTCACGGTGGATCCGCCCTCGGGTTCTCCGACGACGACGACGACCCACCCGCCGCCGGTCACGACGACGACCGTGGCGGCTCCACCCACGTCGACCACGACAGAGCCACCGCACGACGACGACGACCACGGTCGTGCCCCCGACCTCCACCTTTCCGGGCCCGTGATCTCCGGGCCTGTGATCACAGGAGCGAGATGGTGCGCACGGCGAGACCGAGCTTGCGGATGTCGTCCGAGTCCATGACATCCACCGGTCGCCACTCCTCAGCCTCGATCACCAGCGATTCGGCCAGAGGATCGTAAGGCAGCTGGATCGAGAACATGCATTCCGGCGGCGCGTTCGCCACCACTTCCTCGCGGCCGTGCTGCACTCGGTAGGGCACCTCCTTCGGGCATGGGTTGACAGCCTCGATCACTATCGAGGAGCAGGCGCGCCCTTGTTCGAGTGAGATCACGCTTCGGCCCGTCGTGTAGCGCTGCACGATCTCCGGCCCGTCGGAGACCGCCCACGTCGTCTCCTCGTCGGGAGGCAGCACGAAGGTCGACAGGTGGTAGACGCCGTCGGCCCTCCGGGCCTCGAAGATGACTCCGAGGTGCGTGCCCGTGGTCACGTGCTTGTCGGCGATCCACCCGAGGTGGCCGAGCATCCGGAGGAAGTAGGACTCCTGATATCCGAGCTCGAGCCACCCGAGGTGTTGGATGGCCCAGAGGGACTCACCGTCGGTACGCACACCCCACGGCATGGGGAACGATTCGGCCACCGGCTCAGCGGCGAAGAAGACCCGCCCGCCCGGGGCGACGACGCGTTTCAGTTTCCGGACGAGATCTCGATGATCGGAACAGTGGTGGAAGGACTCGAAGAAGAGCACGGCATCGAAGGTCCGGTCCAACTGGTCGATCTCCAGGAACGCACCTTCTCGGACGTCGACGGAGAGCGAGAACTTGTCGGCTCGCTCGTTGATCAGTGCGACGAAGGAGGGGTCGATATCGACGGCCGTCACGTCGTACCCCATCCGGGCCAATTCGATGGTCGTGTTCCCCCAACCCGGGCCGAGCTCGAGGATGGACGATCCCGCGGGAAGGGCCATGGTCTTGATGATGAAGCCGATGGCCATCAGCTGGTGGCCGACTGTCTCGGGGCTCTCGGTGTAATAGGGGAACGGACGGTTGGCATCTGTCGGAAAATCGGAGCGCTCGTTCTCTATCCGGTATCCGGGTTGCTCCGAGATGAATCGGTAGAACTCGAACTGGCGGTCCGAATACTCGGCGCTGTAGGGGTCGGCCGGGATGTCAGTGGGCGGTGCCATGGTGAAGCTCTGGAAGACCTCGCGCATGGCATCGTCGGAGATGGCCCATGCGGCCCGGATCTCTTCCACCTTGGCCTTCAGCTCATCGAGCGAGGTCAGGACCTGGACGGAACTGACGTCATCGGATTCGACGGCAGACGCCTCAGCGCTGTCCGGTGCCGGTGCAGACTCGGCGTCCGACGGTGCAGACCGACCGATGCCGGTGCAGACCGTTTCCGGCACGTGGGCGGTTCGGAACGCCGCCGTAGCCGGCTCGCCAGGCTGCGTTTCTTCTCTTCGAGCCCGCCTTCTGCTGTCGTCACTCGGCCCTACGATAGGTCGCACAGGACCCTGTCCGCTCCAGCCGCAGTCTGGAGGTCATCCGGGTGCGGCCCGACCCACCGCCCCGCCCCTTGGCCAGGGTCACGACCGAGTGGCCCCGACCGGGTCTTTCAGGCGAGCAATTTTGCCTTCTGGGCGTCGAACTCGGCGTCGGTGATGACACCCTTTTCCTTGAGGTCGGCCAATTTGGCCAGCTCGTCCGCATTTCCTGACGATCCGGCTGTCTGCCTGATGTACGAATCGAACGCCTTCTGCTCCCGTGCCGCCTGATTCGCAGCCCGTTCGTGCATGCCGCCGCCCCGTGCGATCAGGTACACCAGGATGCCGATGAACGGGAGGATGATGATGAACAGGACCCAGAGGGCCTTGGCCAGTCCGCCCATGTCATGGCTCCGGAAGATGTCGACGAAGACCATGATGGCGAGCCAGATCCAGATGACGAACAGAAAGATCTCGACCAAGGTCCACAAGAAGTCGAGCAATGGATAGGTGTAAGCGAGCACGGGTGGTCCCCCTTCTTGTGTAGTTCCGGGTTCGACCCTATACGGTGCCCGGGGCCGCTGCCTGCATCGGCGTCGATCTCGGGCGGCCACGTTCATGTCGGTCCGCCGATCCGACACCCGGGTACGGAAGCTCAGCGCTTGACCCGACCTCGAACGACGCTGGCCAGCAAGAAGGCGATCGTCATGACCGGAAGGACGATCACAGCGGCCACGTGGTGGTTGCCGCAGGAGAAGGGAAGCGGCCACGATGGCGAGGACGGCGAAGAAGAGCTCGGGTGTGTCGCCGATCAGGAACTCCCACCAGAACCTGCCGAACGAACGTACGCCGCGCCCGAGGAGCTTCATCGGGCCGCCTCGTCTCCCGCACCGGCGGTCGTCGGCGCGGGGCCGGGGGGCCGAACGGTTCGGAGCCAGGTCACCGAGCCCAGGGTGACCAGGGCGAAGAGCCCGACGAACCCCACGATGGCCGCGTCGCTCCCCGGCCAGTGCACGCCCGCCCCCTCGCCCACCCAGAAGAGGCCGAAGCTGGTCAGCATGATCCCCACCGCCGTCTTGATGGTGTTCTCGGGCACCTGCGACAGCTGTCTGGCCACCAGGAAGCCCACGACGGTGACGATGGCGATGGCGACCCCGGCCGTCGCTGCCGCAATTCCCAACCGGTGTTGGCTGGCCCCGAGGCTGATCACGATGAGCACGATCTCCGTCCCCTCGAGGAAGACCCCTTTGAACGCGACGGCGAAGGCCACACCGTCCCGCCCGGGTGACGAGGGTGGAGCCGGTGCGTCGGCGGCGAGCTCGGCCGAGGTGGACGCAAAGATGGCGTCCTCGTCGTGCAGGGGTATCCGGCCGCCCGAGCGGAGGATGGCCTTTCGCAACCACGAGAGGCCGAGCACGAGCAACAGCGCCCCGACCACCATCCGCAGGGCATCGATGGGCACGTAGCGAACGAGGGGCACCCCGACGACCAGGACGATGACGCCGAGCACGACGACTGCGGCTGCGGCGCCCTCGATCGCCGAGCGCCACCCCCGGGTGACCCCGGCTGCCACCACGATGGTCAGCGCCTCGACCATCTCGACGGTACTGGCGCCGAAAACGGCCACCACCAGCACGACCGTCGAGACCGGGCTCACCATGGGTGTCGGCGGGTCGGACCGAGGTTTCCCGTCGCCGTCGCCACCGGCCCCCGGTGGCGACGGTCGGTGAGTCGGGGCACCTCAGTGCCTCACCGGTGGGGCGACCTGGTGGAGAGCCAAGGGCTTCGTCGAGACGGGCATCAGCATCTCAACGATAGATCGGTATCGGGCGGTGGCACGTCGAGCCGGCCGCGTCGACGACCGGCGGTCCCCGCTCCGGCCGGCCCGTCGGCGACGTGAAGCACGACGGGGGCCCGTCGACAATGATGGGTGCATGGGATCAGACGGAAGCAAGCCTCGCAAGCGAAGGCACAAGCTGGACAAGGTGCCGAAGTATGAAGAGCCCAATCGCGCCGAGGGGTTCACCGGAGGATCGTTCGGCCGGGTCGGGCACAGCTCGGACGGTCACCATGCGGGAAAGCCGGGACGGGCCGGATCGTACGTGCTGAGACTGTTGGGGCGGCGGCCGAAGGGCTCGTAGCCGCGCCATCCGGCCGTCGGCCGTGGAGGCCGCCACTCGCCCCGACCCCCGCCGGAGGGCGCACTGGACCTAGGCTTTGCCAATGACGAGAGCTGGCACCCGTCGGGCCGGGGTCCGAACCGCCCTCGTGTTGATTGCCACCTTCGTCGGCATCATGGTGCTGTCCACCGGAGTCCGCGCCTACGCCGCAGAGGCGTTCGTGGTGCCGTCGGGGTCGATGCTTCCGACGCTGCAGATCGGTGACCGTCTGATCGTGGACAAGCTCTCGTCGACGGTCCACCGGGGCGACATCATCGTCTTCCGTCGTGCCCCCGGCGATCACGACTCCGAATATGCCGACCTGGTGAAGAGGGTGATCGGCCTGCCCGGCGAGACCATCTCGTCGGTCGGGAACACGATCCTCATCGACGGGAGACCCCTGGCCGAGCCTTGGCTGCCGAAGGCCACGGGTATCTGCTACCAGTCGGCGGCCGACGTGCCCACCACCCGGATCCCGCCCGGGCAGTACTTCGTGATGGGCGACTGCCGGGGCGACTCCAGCGACAGTCGTTCGTGGGGCACCGTTCCGGTCTCGAACATCATCGGCAAGGTTACCGTTGTCGTATGGAGACACAACCACCCCTGGCTGCACTGGTTTTGAGGGGCTGAGGCCCGCGATCAACGCGGTGCGGAGAGCTGGTGGGTCAGGAACGCCACCACCTCGGCGGCCAGCGTCGCCACGCCCGGTGTCACCGGCCCCTGGCCGGTCTGGACCAGTCCGTGGCCGGCGTGTTGCACCGTCACCAGCGTGGCCACGTCACCGGCCTTCTCGAGCCGACGGACGAGCTCGCGTCGACTGGCTCGGAGGAACGATCTTGTCCTCGGCTCCCTGGATGACCAGGAAGGGCGGCGCACCCGGATGGATGTAGGTCACCGGACTGGCCGCCACCAGCGTCGGCGACGTCTGTCCCACCTTCTCGCCGAAGGTCTCCTTCGAGAGGACCCCGAGGACTTTGGAGCTCGACCAGTCCGGAGAGGTCAGATCGGTGGGGCCGTACTCGTCCACGACGGCCTCCACCGCGCTCGACTCACCGAGATGCCCTCCCTCCTCGAAGAGCCCCACCTCGGATGGCTGGCCGGTGAGCCCCAGCATGCTGGCCAGCTGACCTCCGGCACTGGACCCGATGACCCCGATCCGGCGGGGATCGATGTGCAGTGCCGGAGCGTTCGCACGGAGGAAGCGGATGGCGCACTTGGCGTCGTCGAGCTGCGCCGGCCAAGGACTGGAGGGGGCCAGCCGATAGTTGATGGACACGAACGCCCAACCCTTGCCGACCAGGGCCGGCTCGACGTCCCAGTCCACCGTCTGGGGCTGGAGGTTGGCGTCGCCGCTCACCCATCCTCCGCTGTGGATGTCCACCACGGCCGGTGCCGACCTCGAGGGCGCGGACGGCTCGAAGACGTTGAGGGTCTCGGCAATGCCACCGTTGTCGCAGTAGGTATACGAGCTCTCCGAGCCGATCAGACCCGGTTGACCACCGCATGCGCTCAACAGGGGCACCGCGACGATCACCGCCATCAGGCTCTTCCCGGTGGCCCTCAGAACCCGCATACCGGTACCTGCCTCTCCGATGCCCGGTTCTGACGAATCGGCGCTACGTTGCCTGGAACAGCGTATGGCACCTTTGGTTTGGATCGGAGTCGACCATGTGGGCTCGAGGCATCGTCGGAATCGTGCTCTGTCTCACCGGCCTCGTCTGGATCGGGCAGGGCACGGACGTGATCAGCAACTCGAAACTGATGAGCGGGCATGGGCAGTACACCCTGCTCGGTGTCGTCGTGCTGGTGATCGGGCTGGTCCTGGTGGCATGGGCGGCCCGCATTCGCAAGGCGCGTTCTACTGCGGCGCGCTCCTCTTAGTCGGCGTGCGGTGGCCATGACAGCGACCGCAGCGTTCGTAGGCGACCGCCCAGGGCGCGCGACGACGGGTGCCTCGATCGGGCCCGGCGCCTGAGCTCGTCCGTCATTCGCGTTGACTTCGCGATCGATGCCGGTGCGGAGTTGACGGACGGCGAGGGAGTCACCGGAGTGCAACTTGAGCTCATCCAGTTGGGCCTGCTGACGGTCACGCTCGGCGAAGAGCTGCTCGTCGCTGAAGAACGTGTAGTCGGTGACGCCATCCGCATCCACCCGCAGGGGTTCGCTGCTCTGTGTCCAACCCAGGTCTCTCGGGTGCGTGCTCATAGGGAGAGCATCGGCTCGTTCCCCACCGGACTTGAACGACCTCGACCTCCGTCTTCCCAGGCAGCCTGCACCCGAGCCCCCGGGCCAGGTCTACACTCGGTCGGGCGGGATCGGTCCGCAGGAGAGGCATGGGAGACGAACGTGGCTGACGGCGTCAAGCTCAACGGGCATCATCGGGTGACGGTCGAGAAGATCTTCCAGCACCCGGTCAGCCACAACATCCAATGGCACGACGTGCTGTCCCTCCTGGAGAGCGTGGCCGAGGTGAGCGAGCGCCACGACGGGCGGTACAGGGTGACGTTGGGAACTGAGACCGAGACGCTGGATGCGCCGGCCGGTCACGACGTGGACGAGCAGATGGTCATCGATTTGCGGCGGATGCTGAAGGGAGCGGGGATCGTCCCCGAGACTTAGAACCGTCAGTGGGTCGAACCGGCCAGATCGGGTCAGGGGAAGGCCCAGGCGGAAGATACTGGCGTTGGGGACGGTCTCCCAGGGCAGGCCCCTGAGCCCGGTGTCGGCGGCGAGTGATCGAAGCATGCGGATGCTTCCACCATGGGCCACCACCACGGCGTCACCGTCATCGTGCTGCCCGAGTAGGTGGCGGAGGAAGGCCGAACAGCGCTGATGGACGTCGTAGAGCGATTCGCCGCCGGGCGGCCGGGCGTGTTCGTCGACCACCTGGCCATCCTGGATCCCTGTGACCGCCGCCGAGATGCTCGTCGAAGGCACCCCTTCGGCTATCCCGAAGCACCTCTCCCGCAGCCGATGATCGGTGCGGACCTGGCAACCCAGTCGCCGGGCGGTGACCACGGCCATCCGGCGGGCCCGGTAGAGATCGCTCGAGTACACCGCACGGATCGGCTCCTCGGCCAGACGGTCCGCGACCTGCCGGGCCTGGAGCCGCCCCTTGCGGGTCAGCCGGGCTCCGTCGATCTGACCCTGGACCCATCCCATGGCGTTCCATGTGGTCTCACCATGGCGGACCAGCCAGATGACTCTCTCCTTGCCTGCTCGGGACATGGAGCAATCGTCGACCATGAACCTGAGAAGAAGCTGAGAGCGCAGGAAGCGGCTGCTTGGAGGCAACGCCGCCGTCATCGCGGCCACCGGCTGGTGATCGCAGGGGGTGTCCTCCTGTTGCCGCCGGGGCCCGGTTGCTCCGAGCTGAAGCGTTCGGGAGCGAACCTGTCCAGGATCCGGGCGGTGAGCGCTCGCTCGATCGGGTCCCCGGATGTTTCGATGCCGAGGATGCTGCGCGCCACGGTCAACGCGCTGTAGGGGCCGAGCAGGAGCCCCTCCGCGCCGTGGCCGGTGGCGACGTACGCGTTCGCCCAGCCGGGCATCCGACCGAGGATGGCGCGACCGTCCGGTGTCGCCGGCCGCGACCCTGCTCTCGTCTCCACCAGCGTCGCCTGGGCCAGGCCCGGAGCCGTGCGCAGGCACTCCCGGAGGAGCTGGTGGACCCCGTGCGCCGTGGGCCGATGGTCGAATCCGGCCTCGGCCTCCATGGTCCCGCCGCAGGCCACCCTTCCGTCGGGCCACGCCACCAAGTAGTAGCCGAGCACGGGCTGGACGATAGGCCAGGCGCTGGTGTCCGTCGACGGAAGGGACAGATGGACGATCTGACCCTTGAGGGGAGCCACGGGGATCTCCACCCCGAGCGTCTGTGCCAACTCGGCCGTCCATGCTCCTCCGGTGAGGGCGACCGCGCCGGCGGTCACGGTCCCCTCGCTGGTGGCCACCGCAGTGACGGTCCGGTTCTTCCGGTCGACCTCGAGGCCGGTGGCTCCGCCGTCGAGCATCCGCAGTCCCCGGGAGGCGGCCGCCTGTCGGAGGGCCTGGTTCAAGACCCTGCCGTCGACTCGTCGTGCGGCCTGGTTGAACAGGGCGCGTCGGACGGGTCCGAGCGGCGGGAAGTAACGGGACGCCTCGGCTGGTTCGATCTCCTCGACGACGCCGGGAGAACGGCCTGCGATGAGCCCGGCGGCACGTTCCATGAACTCGTCGTCGCCGGGCCGTTCGGCGATGAGGAGCGAACCGGTGACCGCGAAGCCGGCGTCGGCCACCCCGTCGTCCCGGAGGCGGGAGACCAGCGACTCGTAGTGGTGGGCTGCGGCGAGCCCGAAACCGTACGCGTCCGGGTCGGGATCCTGCCCGGTCTCGGGCGACAGGATGCCCGCCCCCGCGTCCGTCGCCCGTCCCGGGTCGCGCCGGTCCACCAGCACGGTGGTGGCTCCGGCCGTCACCAGCTCGTAGGCGAGCGATGCTCCGACCAGCCCGCCTCCGATCACCACGACGTCGGCACCCGGTGGCTGTGGTGTCACCACCGCATCATCGCCGACAGTGGCGGCCCACGCACACGAAGTCGCGCCCCGGTCGTCACCTGCTTCCGGGTCGGGAGGGTGGGCCGGGCGAGAGGTGCCGACCTGCCCGAAGCGCCGTCCACACCCGGCGCACACCTGCCCGGAGCCACCGGATCACCCGGAAATTCCGACTCCGGCGGCCGACCGGTCGGAATTGTCCGGAGTCGAGGGCGAACTGGCACCCACTGGGTCTAACCTTGACCGGTAACGCCGCTGGCTCGAACTACGGGCGGCCGACGCGTCTCCCGATCTCCGGGACGGCGACTGCGTTCCGAAATTCGGGGGATCATGGGCAATCGCAGGGGGAGGAACTGCTCCCAAGGTGCCGGCGGGCGTCGCCGGGCACCGCGGTCGGCCGCCCTGATCGCCGCCGGATTGGTCATGGCCGCGGTTCTCTCACCGGTGGTCGCACGCAGTGCCGGGGCAACCGGTGCGCCGTCCAAGATCCGGCTCGGGTTTGCCCCCGAGATCCCTTCCGGGGCTGCAGCGGCGTCGCCCCTCACCTCCGCCGCCATCCTCCGTGTGGACGTCGTCCTCCAGCCTCGGAACCCGGCCGCCCTCACCTCCTACGCCCAAGCGGTGTCGACGCCGGGGTCGGGCCAGTACCGCCGCTACCTCAGTGAGGCGCAATTCGTGGCTCGCTTCGGCCCCACACGGGGAACGGTGGCGTCAGTCAGGCGGGCCCTCATCGGTGCCGGGCTGCACCCGGGCGCGGTGAGCAGCAACGACCTGAGCATCCCGATCCGCGCCACCGCGGCGGGGCTGTCCTCTGCCTTCTCCACCGGGTTCAGGCGCTTCCGGGTGGCCGGGGGACGAATCGCCTATGCCAACACCGATGCCCCTCAGCTCCCCGGATCGGTGGCCTCGTCCATCCAGTCGGTGGTCGGGACTCGATGATCTGAGTCTGGCCGAGCCGGCCGGCAGCAGGTCGGGCGTCGGAGGCGTCCCGGCCGCGGTCAGGCCGAGCTCGGGCACCGGCGGACCGACGGCATGCAGGGCGGCAGCGGTCGATGCGAAAGAACAGGGCTCGCACACCGCCGACCAGGTGGGCACGGCGTACGGCTTCCCCGATCTCTACGGGCAGGGTGACCTGGGCTCGGGCCAGGTCATCGCCCTCTATGAGCTTCAGGGTTTCGGGGCCTCCGACATCACCACCTACCGCTCGTGTTTCAAGACGACGACGCCGGTGACGACCGTGAACGTCGACGGGGGGCCGTCTGCCGGCTCGGGGGTGGGCGAGGCCGACGTCGACATCGAGCAGGTGACGAGCTTGGCCCCCGACGTTCACGTCCTTGTCTACCAGGGCCCCAACAGCGGCGCCGGCGGCTACGACACCTACAGCTCGATCATCGCCCAGGACGCGGCCAAGGTGGTCTCCACGTCCTGGGGCCTGTGCGAGATCTTTGCCGGGAGTGTCACGGCCCGGCCCGAGAACACCTTGTTCGAGGAGGCTGCCGTCCAGGGGCAGACCGTCGTGGCCGCGGCGGGCGACGAGGGATCCGAGGACTGCCTCGGGAACAAGTACACCTACGACAGGCTGGCCGTGGACGATCCGGCCAGCCAGCCCTTCGTCACCGGTGTGGGCGGCACGTCGTGGACGGCATCGGGGTCTCCGCCAACCGAACGGGCGTGGAACGATGGGCCGACCTGTTGCTGGGGGGCCGGGGGCGGTGGCGTCTCCAAACTGTGGGCCATGCCGTCCTACCAGGCCGACAGCGGCGCCGTCGGGGTGATCAACGCCGATTCCTCGGGCACAGTCTGTAAAGCGGCCACGGGTGCCTACTGCCGCGAGGTGCCGGATGTCTCGGCGCTGGCCGGCTCGTACCCCTACCTCGACTACGTGAGTGGGACGTGGGGGAGCTGGGGCGGTACCAGCCTGTCCGCCCCGCTCTGGGCCTCGCTCATCGCCCTCGCCAATGCGTCCGCCAGTTGCAGCGGGAAGGACATCGGATTCGCCAATCCGATCCTCTACCAGGTCGCAGCGGCCGATCCCACCGCGTTCAACGATGTCACCGTGGGCGACAACGACCTGACCGGGAGATTGAAGGGGGTGTATCCAGCCACCGCGGGCTACGACATGGCGACCGGGCTCGGCACGCCGAATGTGTCGGCGCTGCCTGGCGCCCTGTGTGCGGCCGCTCCCGCCGACCCGGTATCCGTGACGGATCCGGGCGGGCAGCGCACCCACCTGGCCGCGGCTGTGAGCCTGCAGATCAAGGCCACCGATTCCAGCGTCGGCCAGACGCTCACCTACCGGGCCATCGGGCTCCCGCCCGGCGTGAGGATCGGCTCGGCCAGCGGCCGGATCACCGGAACGCCGAGCGTCCAGGGCAGGTATGCCCCGGTCGTGACCGTCCGCGACGGCGCCGGCGCCGGCGCGTCGGTGGGTTTCTCTTGGGTGGTCGACCTGGCCATCACCAGCGCCACGAGCGCCACGGCCACGATCGGAAAGAGCTTCTCCTTCACGGTGCGGACCACCGGGGTACCGAGAAGGTTCACCGTCTCCCCCAAGCCGCCCCCGGGGCTGAAGTTCAAGAACCTGGGGAACGGAACCGCCACCCTGTCGGGAACACCAGGCCCCCGACTGGCCACCGGCAAGTACCCGCTGGTGTTCGAGGCCGTCTTCGGCACGAAGAAGTCGCCGGAAGCGGTGTCTCAGTCCTTCACGCTGACACTGGTCCGGTAACCGGAGCCGTCTCCGGTCATGCCCCGGCCGCGTTCGTCGGGGCCGGCGGGACGGGGCCGGAGTCCCCTTGCAGGAATCCGATCACGTCGGTGATGCTGCGGGGATCCTGGGCCAGGAAGGCGTGGCCACCCTCGTAGGTGTGCAACTGGGATCCGGCGATGCGTGAGGCCAGCGCGGCACTGTTGCCCGGCGGAGCGATCCCGTCGAAGCGGCCGCACGCCACGAAGGTTGCGCAGGTGATGGAGGGGAGCCGGCTCCACACGTCGTGGTGGCGACGCGCCTCGAGCTGGAAGTGGTTCCCCTGTTCCCTTCCCGGTGCGGGACGGGATGCCCGGCGCTCCATGGCGTCGACCAGGTCACGATCCGACGGGTGGGACGCCAACCATTCCGGGTCGAAGCGGGTATCGATCAGCTGACGGCGAGCCTGGTTCCGCTCGTCTTCGCTCATGCGCTCCAATTCGTGCAACGGGTAGGAGGATCCGCCTTCGCCGCCCGCCGACGTGCACAAGAGGGCGAGCCGTTCGATGCGCCGCGGTGCGGTGACGGCGAGTTCCTGGGCGACCATGCCTCCGAAGCTGATACCCAGCACCCGGGCCGTGTCCCAGCCCACCGCGTCCAACACCGCCAGTGCATCACGGGCGCACTGCGACATGTCGTAGGGACCCGGGGGGAGGCCGCTGCGGCCCATGCCGCGGTAGTCCCAGGCGACGAGGTCGAACGGCCCGGCGAATGCCCCGAGCAGCAGACCCGAGCCCTCGATGGTGGATCCCGACCCGTTGAGGAAAAGAAGCCGGGGGCCGACCCCACGCCTCTCGTAGTAGAGGTCGACGCCGTCCGATGATGCGATGCGCATGTGTCGGCATCGTAGGCGCGGAGCGGTCGTCACCACTGCTCGAGGCGGGTCGCGGCCAGGCCCTTCTTTCACCGTGCTCCGGCCAGCCGCTCGACCAGCTCGGGAAATTGGCCGATGTCGTCGATCACCCTGTCCGGGCGACCCGGTGCCTCGTCGAGGTCCGAGGGCCGGAACTTGCCCGTCCTGACCAGCACCCCGGTCATCCCGACGGCCTGGGCACCGAGGACGTCGGACACCAGGTCGTCGCCCACCATGACGGTGCTCTCCGCGTCCACGCCCAGGTCGGCGAGCGCGCCTTCGAAGAAGGCGGGTGCCGGCTTGCCCACCACGACGATCTCGATGCCCGCCGCCGCCTCCAGGCCGATCACGAACGCGCCCATGTCCAAGGCCGGCCCGTGCACCGTCTGGAAGCGGGTGTTGCGGTGCAGCGCCACCACCGGCACGCCGTCGAGGGCCAGCTTGAACGCGGCATCGAGCTCGGCGTAGCCGACCGCCGGACCCGCGCCCCCGAGGAGCACCACATCGGCCGAGTCGGCCTCGGCGAGCTCGATGCCTTCGAGATCCTCACTGAGGTCGCCCTCGTTGACGACCAGGCAGCGGGCACCGGGGTGGTGCTCGGCGAGGTACCGGGCCGCGCTGGTAACGGCGGTGAGGACGTGGTCGACGCCGACGCGGAAGCCGGCCTCCGACAGCCGCCGGGCGATCTGGCCGCGGGTGCGGGACGACGTATTGGTCACGAGCCGGAAGGGGATGTCGTGACCGAGGAGCCACTCGACGGTCTCGACCGCACCGGGCAGCGGCTCCCACGACACGATCAGCACTCCGTCGATGTCGAGCATGACCGCGTTGCCCATGGGCGATGCTATCGCGGGCTCGGACGCGCACCCGTTGATCGGAATCCCCCGAAACCCCTTGATCGGAATCCCCCGAAGCCCCCGGATCGGATCCCCCGATTCGATCGAACTCGTAGACTGAGGTCATGGTGCCGGCCGACGGAGAGGAGCGCGACCTGTGAGCGTCCACGTGCACCGGTTCCCGTCGTGAACATCGACCTGGTCGTGGTCAGCAGCAGCGACTCACCGACCTCGAAGACACGTGCCCTGGCCAACGCGGCCATCGAGGTCGGGGGTGGCGGACGACTCGTCGACCTCGTCGAACTGCCGGCCGACGCCCTCCTCGGACGTCGGCAGGACGAGCTGGTCGACGACGCGGTGGCCGCGGCTTCGTCAGCCGGCATCCTCCTCCTGGCCACCCCGGTCTACCGGGCCACCTTCAACGGTGCCCTGAAGGCGTTCCTCGACCGGTTTCCGACCGATGCGCTGCTCAGGTCCGCAGTCGTCCTGGCCGCCACTGCCGCGTCACCTGCCCATTTCCTCTCGCTCGACACCGGGGGGCGCGCCGTCGTGGCCAGCCTGGGAGGCTGGACCGTCCCGACCGTGGTGTACGCCACCGGGGCCGACTTCACCGATGGAGCTCCAGGCCCCTCCCTGCTCGAGACGCTGGAGGTGGCACTGGGCCAGGCCCGCTCGCTGGCCGCGACCCTGCGCACGTGAGCACCTCCGGTGCCGGGGTCGGTCGCCGTTGCGACTGGGCCGAGAGCTCGGACGCGATGCGCCGGTACCACGACCAGGAGTGGGGTGTTCCGTCCCACGACGACACCCATCTCTTCGAGATGCTCCTCCTCGAAGGAGCCCAGGCCGGGTTGTCGTGGTCGACCATCCTCAACAAGCGGGAGAACTACCGACGGGCCTTCGACGGCTTCAAGCCGCGGCGGATCGCTCGTTACGGCGAAGGGAAGATCGCCGAGCTCCTGGAGGACCCCGGGATCGTGCGTAACCGGCTCAAGGTGCGGGGCACGGTTCGAAATGCGGAGGCGTTTCTCACCATCTGTGATGAGGAGGGATCGTTCGCCCGCTACCTGTGGGGCTGGGTCGATGGCGTGCCCGTGGTCAACAGGCCCCGGAAGGTGTCCGACCTGCCGGCCCGGACCGAGCTGTCGGACAGCGTGGCCAAGGACCTGAAGCGCCGGGGGTTCACCTTCGTGGGATCGACCATCGTCTACTCGTTCCTCCAGGCGGTGGGCGTGGTCGACGACCACCTGGTCACCTGCCCGAGCAAGCGACGCCCGCTCAGGTGAAGCTGGCGCTGTCGCGTTGCCAGGATCTGTTGCGCGCCTCGGACCACGCCGTGCTGGCCACCTTGCACCAGGGCCGGGGCGTCGACGCCGTGCCCGTGTGCTTCGTGGTCGACGGGATGCAGGTGGCCGTTCCCACCGACCTGATCAAGCCCAAGTCCTCGACCGTGCTGCAGAGGCAGCGAAACCTCGACGCCGATCCTCGTGCCGTGCTGCTGTGCGATCACTGGGATCCTCTCGACTGGTCGCGACTGTGGTGGGTGCGGACCTCGGTGACCCGGATCGTCACGGACGCCGAGCGCCGACGAGAGCTCGGATCGCTGTTGGCCGCGAAATACCGCCAGTACCGGCACCGACCGTTTGCCGACCTCTCGGTGTTCACCATCACCGAGCTGTCGGGCTGGTCGGCCGCGACCGATCCGCCCGCACGGACCTGAGCCGACCGATCCGCCCGCACGGACCTGAGCCGGCGCCCGGCACGACGGAGCCGTCCCCGCGTGATGCTCGGGTCCGGCTCCGTCGTGCCACGGTGTGGGCGGTGGGTGTCAGTGCTGGTGTTGGCCCTGGTTCCACCATCCTGGGGTCTCGTTGAACGGCAGCCGGTAGGCCCGGTAGGTGTTCACCCCGGCGGGGAACTCGGCATTGAAGACGAGGTGTCCCGAGCGTGTCGAACTCCGAGAAGTAGGGCAGGCTGCCCCACCCGACCACGATGTCGCCGTCGCGGAGCGTTTGGGCGTTGCCCTGCGATGCCGCCGACAGTCCCTCGGGCTGGTTGTCGGAGGAGACCAGTGTGGCCACGCGGTCCCGGACGTTCAGACGCACGGTCACTTCCCGGCTGGAGGGGAGCAGGGGAGTGCCTTCCGAGTCGTTGTCGAAGAAGGTGTACTCGTTGTTCCCGATGGCCTCCGGGTCGTGCTGCCAGGAGAAGATCTCACCGGCACTGTCGAGGGTCTGACCGGGGGCGGCCTGCTCGGTGAAGCTGCTGTGCTTCCCTCCCAGCTGCCAGATGGTGGCGCCCGTCCTCCGGTCGACCTTGTAGGCCGTCCAGGTGGCCCGCGAGTCGATGAGCAGGTTCCCGTCGCTGTCCAGGTGCACGGCGTTGATGTGGAACCAGTCCCACGGCGTGCTGGCCGAGGCGGGCAACGGCTGCTCGCTGTCGCTGTAGGGCACGTGGTCCGCGCTGTTCCACTGGAACAGCACCTTGCCGGTGGCGATATCGACTCTCCTGGACGACCCGTCGATGACCGTCTGATCCGCCGGCCCTCCGATGGAGGTCAGGTTGGCCGTGGCCGTGTCGTAGGACAGTGATCGAGCGCGGTGTTCTGCGGGGTGATCAGGAACTCGTGCCCGTCGGTCGTGTGCCCGTTTCCGGCGTTGACCGTGGCGATCTGGTGGAAATGGGTGTTGTAGATGTAGTCGGTCCCGCTGGACAGGCTACCGAGGCCGGTGCCCTGCCACCAGGTCAGCACGGTCTGACCCCGATAGGTCTGGGCCTTGAAGTCGGCGGCGGTCTGACCGACCGGGATGGCGTGGAACCAGATGACGTCGCCGTCGCTGTTGACGATCTCCGGGCCGTTGGCATAGGTGCTGGTGTCGCCGGTCGGGGTGATGAAGTAGTCACCACCGCCGAGGTTGGTGCCGTGGGAAAGGATGGTCAACGGGGGTGGAGCCGTCGGGGTGGGCGTCGCCGAGGCCGGTCCTGACAAGGCCAGGGCCAGCGGTGCGGTGCCCACGGCGACGGCGGAGGCGGCCAGGGCCAACCGTTTCCAACCGCGAGGCCTCCTTCGGGGCGCGTCTGTCGAGGGTGTTGTGTGCATGGTTGGGTACCACCTTTCGGGGGGAGCTGCTTGGTTTGTGGGGACATGTGACTCGTGAATCGGGTCACGCGAGTCACCGTATGTGGCCAATATCTAGAAAGTCAATAGGAATAGTCATGTATTGCACCGGTGACCCGTCGTCGTGTGCGGCCCGACCAGGTCGGGCGCCGTCCCGGTGTAAGTTCCACGGGAGCCGGTCCGGCGAAGCACGGTGGAGAATCGTCCGCCGAGGCCGCCCGCGGGGGAGACCCGATGTGTGATTCGTTTGTGGCCATCACCGACGACGGGGTGATGTTCGCCAAGAACAGCGATCGTGATCCCAACGAGTCCCAGTCCCTCGAGTGGATCGCCGCCGCCGACCATCCGGCCGGCGACACGGTGGCGTGCACCTGGGTCGACGTGCCCCAGGTGGAACACACCCACGCCGTCGTGATCTCCCGGCCCTGGTGGATGTGGGGGGCGGAGATGGGCGCCAACGAGCACGGGGTCGTGATCGGCAACGAGGCCGTCTTCACCAAGGGCCGCGGTGGCGAGCAAGGCCCTCTTGGGGATGGACCTGGTCAGGCTGGCACTGGAGCGGGCGACGACGGCCGAGGGTGCCGTCTCGGTGATGGTCGACCTGCTCGAACGCCACGGCCAGGGTGGCCCCTGCAGCTACGAGCGGCCGAACTTCACCTACGACAACAGCTTCCTGGTGGCCGATCCTTCCGGGGCGTTCGTGCTCGAGACGGCCGGACGTGCACTGGGCGTCCGAGACGGTACACGGACCCGGCCGGAGCATCTCCAACGGGTTCACCATCCCATCGTTCGCCAAGGCCCACGGCGATCCGATCCGGACCTGGGTGGCGTCGGCGTCGACCCGCCGCGGCATCACCGAGAACGCGGCCTGCCGCGCCACCGGTCCCGCCGATCTGATGCAGGCGTTGCGTGCCCACGGCCGCTCACCCGCTCCCCGGTGGTCCCTCGTCCACGGTGGGCTCGGCGCCCCCTGTGTCCATGCCGGTGGCCTGCTCGCGTCGAGCCAGACCACCGCCTCGTGGGTGTCGGACCTGCGGGGACGGCCCCATCACTGGGCCACGGCCACGTCGGCCCCCTGCACGTCGCTCTTCAAGCCGGTCTCTCGTCTGCGCGCCCCTCGACCTCGGGCCCCCGCCCACCGACGTCTTCGATGTCCGGACCCGGTGGTGGCGGCACGAGCTCCTCCACCGCACCACCATGCATGCCTACGGAACGCTGCTGGCCAGGTACCGGCACGCCCGCGACCGGACCGAGGCCCGCTGGATCTCCGATCCCCCGACGCCGGAGTCGGCCTTCGCCGAAGCCGACCAGCTCGAGCGCAGGTGGTTGGCGGATGTGGCCGCGGCCCGCCTCGGCGACGGCCGCCCCTCGTGGGTGCGGCGTTCGTGGAAGGCCGTCGACCGTGCCGCCCATATCGACAAGGAGCTCGCATCGTGACCGACACCCAGGTCGTCGTCATCGGAGCCGGTCTGTCCGGCCTCGCTGCCGCCCGGACGCTGCAGGCGGCCGGGGCCGAGGTGCGTGTGCTCGAGGCGAGGGGGAGGGTCGGGGGCCGGACCGAGGGCGGCGCCACCGCCGACGGGACACCCGTCGAGCTGGGTGGGCAGTGGCTGGGGCCGACCCAGACCCGTATGTACGCCCTCGTCGAGGAGCTCGGGCTCGAGACGTTCCCGACGTACAACACGGGCCGGCACGTGATCGATCTGGGCGGTCGGCAGACCCGGATGGCGTCCAAGCGGGGAGCCGTGCCCAAGCTCAATCCGTTCGTGCTCGCCGATCTCTTCCAGGGCATGACCCGGTTCAAGAACCTGGCCGACAAGGTGCCGCTCGACCGGCCGTGGACGGCACCGGGAGCGAAGGCCCTGGACAACCAGACGTTCGAGACATGGATCGTCCGGAACCTCCGAACGCCCACCGGTCGCACGTACTTCAGGGTGGCCACCGAAGCGGTGTTCTCGGCCGAGAGCGGCAACCTCTCCGCCCTCCACGCCCTCTTCTACGCCCACTCCGGAACCGACCTCGAGGGTCTGTTGAGCACCGATCAGGGCGCGCAACAGGACCGCATCGTCGGAGGATCGATCAGGGTGAGCGAGTCCATGGCGGCGGCCCTCGGTGACCGGGTCACCCTCGACAGCCCGGTGCGCGGCATCGAGCAGGACCGGGGCCGGCGTGGTGGTGACGACGAGGGGCGGTGAGGCGGTCGGAGGCCGATCGGGTCATCGTCACCCTTCCGCCCACCCTCGCCGGGCGTCTCGAGTACGCGCCCGCCCTCCCGTCGTGGAGGGACCAGCTCACCCAGCGACTCCCCGCCGGCTCGGTCATCAAGCTGTACGCCGTCTACGAGGAACCGTTCTGGCGGGCGGACGGCCTCACCGGCCAGGCCGCCTCCGATCGGGGGCCGGTCAAGGTGACCTTCGACAACTCGCCTCCGGACGGAACCCCCGGGGTGCTGATGGGCTTCATGGAGGCCAACGACGGCCGGGCCGCCGCCCGCCTGCCGCTCGAGGAGCGCCGCGCCGCCGCGCTGTCCTGCTTCGTCCGGTACTTCGGGCCGAAGGCGGCGCACCCCATCGAGTACATCGAGCGGGACTGGATGGCCGAGGAGTTCAGCCGCGGCTGCTACGGCGCCCACTTCACGCCCGGGGTGTGGGGCGACTTCGGGGCGTCCCTGACCGAGCCGGTCGGCCTGATCCACTGGGCGGGAGCTGAGTGCTCCTCCGTGTGGAACGGGTACATGGAGGGTGCTGTCCGATCCGGCGAGGAGACCGCCCTCACCGTGCTCGACACACTGCGGTGAGCCCTCCGGCGCCGCTCCGCGGCCGAGCCCGAGGTCAGCGGGCCGGCAGCGCGGTCACGACGTCCACCAGCCGATCGAGCTCCGCCTCGGTGTTGTAGTAGTGGGGAGAGGCGCGCACCACCGAGGCCGGGTTGGGCGCCGACATGTCCAGCCGGGCCCACGGGGCCTCGCTCACCGAGACGTTGATGCCGGCTGCCGTCGCCGCCGCGGCCACCGTGGCCGGTGTGGCGTGGTCCGAGGTGAAGGTGACGATGCCCGAGCGCTGCGTGCCCCCGTCATGGACCTCCACGCCCCCGATGGCACCGAGAGCCGCCCGCAGCCGTTCGCCCAGGCCGGCGACCCGTTCGGCGATGGCGTCGAGTCCGAGGGCCAGGGCATGGTCGATGGCCACGCCCAGCCCGATGTGAGCGGCGACCGGGACCTCGAATTCGGTCAGGCGTTCGGCTCCGGGCCGCAGCCGGTAGTGGCCGGCGTCCTCCCACAGCGCCCCCGCCCAGCCGATGCCCGGAGGCCGGAGCCGTTCGGCGAACGCGGCCCTGACGAAGAGCAGCCCGGTGCCGCGGGGCCCGCGTAACCACTTGCGACCGGTGGCCGTGGCCACGTCGCAGTCGATGCGCTCCACGTCGACCGGTATCTGGCCGATGCTCTGGCAGGCGTCGAGGAAGAAGGGGACACCGGCCCGGCGGCAGGCCGCCCCCGCCTCTTCGCACGGGGTTGATCAGCCCGCGGTGGGTTCCGATGTGGGTCAGGGATGCGAGCGCGACGTCACCCCGGCCGAGGGCGGCGGCCAGCCCGTCGAGATCGAGTGTGCCCTCGCCGGTACTCGGTACCACCTCGATGGTGGCGCCGGTCAGCTCGCACACCTGGAGCAGTCCCAGGTAGTGGCTGTCGTAGGAGATCCGGTCGGCCAGCAGGCGCTGGCCCTTGCCGATCCCGCCGCCCAGGGCGAACCCCCACAGGGCCTTGGCCCATCCCTGGGTGTCGGAGCCGGTCACCACCACGTCACCGTCCCGGGCGCCGATCAGCCGGGCCGCCGAGGAGCGGAGCGAGGACAGCCGCCCGGCCACCATGGCCGCCGCCTCGTACCCTCCCCGTTCCGACTCCAGCCGCAGGTGCTCGACCATGGCCCCGACGGTGGACGCGGTGGCCAGGGCCGCTCCGGCGTTGTTGAGGTGGGTGACCGTGGTGCACCCCGGCGTCAGGGCGCGTTCGGCTTCGACATCGATGGTCCGGTCACGAGGAATCGATGGCTCCGGTCACGAGGAGCGAATCTACCGGCGGAGCGCCAACGGGGCATCGGGGCGATCCCCGGTAGGGTCGGACGGGTGCCGGAGTCCTTCGAACCACTCCTCGAGAGTCACGCCGATCCGGATCCGCTGGTGCAGTTCGGACGGTGGTTCGACGACGCAGCCGTCGTGGTGCCGAACCCGGAGGCGATGGCGGTGGCCTCCGTCGGTCGGGACGGCCGACCGTCGGTGCGGATGGTGCTCCTCAAGTCGTGGGGGGAGGACGGGTTCGTCTTCCACACCAACTACGACAGCCGGAAGGGGCGCGAGCTGGCCGAAGACCCGCATGCCGCGCTGCTGTTCTACTGGGAGCCGATGGGCCGGCAGGTGCGGATCGAGGGAGCGGTGGAACGCACCAGCGAGGAGGAGTCCGACGCCTACTTCGCCACCCGGCCCCGGGGCGGCCAGATCGGGGCCTATGCCTCGCATCAGAGCGAGGTCGTCGGGAGTCGTGTCGCTGCTCGACGCCGAGGTGAGCGCCCGAGAGGCTGAATTCGCAGGTCGGGAGGTTCCCCGGCCGCCATGGTGGGGAGGGGTCCGGGTGCGGCCCGAGGTCTACGAATTCTGGCAGAACCGCGACGACCGCCTCCACGACCGGCTCCGGTACGAGCCCGGTCCCGGCGGGTGGCGCATGGCCAGGCTCCAGCCCTGACCGGGTGGCTTCCGGGCCCGTCCCGACCGGCTCGGCCAGGGTCTCCTGCCGCCCCCGGGGGCCGGTGAAATCGCCGCGAGTATGTTCTTGGCATGGCCGACGCGACGACGCTGGTGCACGAACGGACCAGCCAGCTGCTGGAGGAGATGGACCCGAGACGGTCCACGGTGGAGGAGTTCCGCTCCCGGCAATTCGACCTCGGTCTGGCCTGGGTCTCCTTCCCCGAGGGGTACGGCGGGCTCAACCTCCCCCCCAATCTCCAACGCGAGGTCGACCGGCGCCTGGGCGAGGCCGGGGCCAGGCCGCCCGGGGCGCGGGAGTTCTTCGGGCTGACCATGGCCGGCCCCACCGTGGTCACCCACGGCTCGGACCAACTGCGCGATCGGATGCTGCGCAGGACGTTCACCGGCGAGGAGTCGTGGTGCCAGCTGTTCAGCGAGCCGGGATCCGGCTCGGACCTGGCCGGCCTGGCCACCCGTGCCGTCCGTGACGGCGACGAATGGGTCATCACCGGGCAGAAGGTGTGGAACACGCTGGCCCACATCGCCGACCGGGGGATGCTGGTGACCCGCACCGACCCGGACCTGCCCAAGCACAAGGGCCTCACCTACTTCGCGCTGGACATGCACGCACCCGGTGTCGAGGTGCGCCCGCTTCGCCAGATGACCGGGGAGGCCGAGTTCAACGAGGTCTACATCACCGAGGTGCGGGTCCCCGACGCGGACCGCATCGGCGATGTCGGCGAGGGGTGGCGGGTGGCGATGACCACGCTGTCCAACGAGCGGACCAGCATCGGCGGAGGCACCGGACCGCCGGTGCGAGGCTCGGGATCCATTGCCGAAGCGATGCGCATCTGGCGGAGCGACGGTTCCCACCGGACCCCGGTGGCTCGCGACCGGCTCATGCAGTTGTGGATCGAGGCCGAGGTCCTGCGCCTGACCAACCTGCGGGCGAGCCAGAATCGCCGGGCCGGAAACCCCGGGCCCGAGGGCTCCATCGCCAAACTGATGTTCGCAGAGGTGAACAAGCGCGTCTATGAGCTGTGCACCGATCTCATGGGAGCCGACGCGATGGTCGGCTACGACTACACGATGCGGAGGACGGAGGCGCTGGGCCTGGTCGGACCCGCGGGTTCGGCCCGCAAGATGTTCATCCGGTCACGGGCCAACTCGATCGAGGGCGGGACCTCCGAGATCCAGCGCAACATCCTGGGTGAACGGATCCTCGGGCTGCCCGGCGACGTCCGGGTCGACAAGGAGATGCCGTGGTCGAAGGTCCCGAGGAACTGATGTCCTCGCGGCGACGGCCCCGCCGCTCCGCCGCGGCCGACGGCGTCCGGCCGCCGACCGGGTGACCAGGGTCCGGGTGACCGGGTGACCAACGCCGAACAGTTCCTCGGCATGGTGCCGGTGGGCGACGATCTGCACTGGCGGCTCGAGGTGGTGCCCGAGCTCTGCACCCCGGGCCATTTCCTCTTCGGAGGGTGCGGTCTGGGCGCCGCCCTCGTGGCTCTGGAGAAGGCGGCGGAGCGCCCCACGATCTGGTCGACGGCGCAGTACCTTTCCTATGCCCCGACCCACTCGAGCCTCGATCTGACCGTCACCTTGGCCGCAGAGGGTCGCCACATCACCCAGGGCCGGGTGGTGGGCCGGGTCGGCGACGCGGAGATCCTCACCGTCAACGCCGCCGTCGGCTCCCCCGGAACGCTCGACGCGGAGGGCGTGTGGGTGACCGCCCCGGACGTGCCTCCACCCGACGAGAGCTCCCCGCGCCTGCGTCCCCGGCTTCGCGTCCGCCTCGATCTTCGATCGCATCGAGGTGCGCCAGGCCACGGGCCGGTCCTTCGAGGAGATCAGTGCCGGGCTGGGAGTTCCGGGCGAGCCGACCAGTGCGTTGTGGGCGCGCGTGCCCGGCCATCTCGAGCCCTCGGCGGCGACGCTGGCCATCATCGGCGACTACGTCACCGGGGCCGTGTCGCAGCCGCTCGGGCGCAGGGTGATGTCGCGGAGCCTCGACAACACCCTGCGGGTGGTCCGTCTGGTCCCGACCGAGTGGGTGCTCTGTGACATCCACATCCAGGCGCTGGCCGGTGGTTACGGGCAGGGCATCGCCTATCTCTGGTCGGAGCAGGGCACCCTGCTGGCCACGGCCAGCCAGTCGATGAGCGTGCGTTTCTGGGATTAGGGACAGTCACCGGACAGGAAAGAGGGACCGATGAAGATCAGCACCGTGCTCAGCTACTCGGGCGGCTTCCGGCAGGCCGCCGACGAGGTGGCCGAACTGGAGAAGGCCGGCCTGGACCTGGTGTGGGTGGCCGAGGCCTATGGCCTGGACTCGCCCAGCCTCATGGGATACCTGGCCGCCCTCACCGACAGGGTGGAGATCGGCTCAGCCATCCTCCCCATCTACACCAGGACCCCCACGCTGATCGCCATGACCGCGGCCGGTATCGACACCCTGTCAGAGGGGCGGTTCCACCTGGGCCTGGGCTCGTCCGGGCCGCAGGTCATCGAGGGCTGGCACGGCGTGCCCTTCTCCGCGCCCATCGGCCGCACCCGCGAGATCATCGAGGTCTGCCGACAGGTCTGGGCGCGTGAGGCGCCCCTGGTGCACGCGGGGACCTACTACAACATGCCGCTTCCGGCCGGTGAGGGAACCGGGCTCGGTAAGGCACTCAAGATCATCGCCCACCCGGTCCGCTCGTCCGTTCCCATCTGGGTGGCCGCGCTGGGCGAGAAGAATGTGGCCATGGCCGCCGAGGTGGCGAACGGGTGGATCCCGATGCTCTTCATGCCGGAGAAGGCCCGGTCGGTGTGGGGCGCCTCGCTCGACGCCGGAGCGGCCAAGCGGGATCCGGCTCTCGGGCCGCTGCAGGTCACGGTGGGCGGGTTGGTTGCCATCGGCGAAGGTGAAGAGGTGACCGCACTGCGCAATCTGGCCCGGCCCATGGTCGCCCTTTACGTCGGGGGGATGGGGGCCAAGGGGAAGAATTTCTACAACGACGTGGTGCGCCGCTACGGCTTCGAGGAGGCGGCGGAGAAGATCCAGGACCTCTATCTGGATGGCAAGAAGACCGAGGCGGAGGCACTGGTGCCCGACGAATTGCTCGAGGCCACGTCGCTGTGCGGCCCCGAGAGCTACGTGGCCGAACGGATAGAGGCCTTCCGTGAGGCCGACGTGACCCATCTCCAGGTCATTCCCGTCCCGCTCGGCGACCAGCGCCCGGTGGACGTCGTGGCCAAGGTCAAGCAGCTCATCGGTTGAACGAGGGGCCCGGCCCTCGCCCATGGGCCGGGCCGGCGCCGGCGCCGACGCTATGAGTCTTCGGCCCCGTGGCCCTTGGCCAGCTCCCGCAGCTGCTCTTTGTCCATGAGCTCGTGGGCCACGACCGCCACCCGGCAGCCCGTCACGGCGACCAGTGTCGAGTTGCGCTTTCCGGACTCTATCCCGGCCCGCTCACCCAGGACCGCACCCGGTCCGTACTCGGCCAGCCGCTCGCCGCCTTTTTCGACCCTCATGACCCCGTCGAGCACGAGGAAGACATCGGTCCCTTCCTCCCCCTCGGTGACCAGCGTCTCGCCGGCCTTCAGCTTTCGGAACTTCGGCTTGGCGTTGTCCATCATGTGCACGGAGAGCGTGCGCTCGAGCGCCGTCTCCACCACGGTGATCAGGGCCGGCGAGTCCTGGTCCCCCCAGGGGGTGTGCTTGCCGAACGACTTCGGTACCAGTCGCGGAAGTCGGTCAGGCCCGACTTGGCCGCCAGCCGGCCCTCGCCGTCGAAGATCCAATGCCTGGGGAACCGGCTGGCTCCGAGGACCTCGAACTCCGGGGGCCCGTCGGCGTGGAGCGTGAGGCTCAGGGTCGACCACACCAGTGGTGCCTGCCACTGGATGAAGGGCTTGCGCCGGACCCGGCGCGGGGCGGGGAGGCCGGTGCGCCCGCCCGCGGTCTGCGTGAACCGGACCCATCCCTCGCCGACCTCGGGGTCCAGCTTGATGTCGGGCAGGGCCACCGCCTCGAACTCCCGCTTGAATCTGGCCACTCCCGCAGTGGTCGAGCCCATCAACCCGCCCCCGGAGTAGCCGCAGCCGGTGACCTTGCCGTCCCCGTCGACTTCCATCCACGCCGCCAACAGGTTGGCGAAGCGGAACCGGTCCGCCTTCCGCAGCGCCTCGAGGTCTTCGATGACGTCAGGCGGCGGGTCGTCGTAGTGGGTGAACCCGGCGTCGAAGGCGACCCGGGTCGCCCCCGGACCGCCTCCGAGGGAATCCAGGAGAGTGAGGTGACCGAGCTCTCGATTCGCATGTTCACATTGTGTACCGGGGCTGCCCGGTTTTCCACTGGCCCGCAGAGACGGCCCCGCCCGGCCCGCAGAGACAGCCCCGCCCGCCCGCTCCCACCTGCGGCGTTGCCTACGACTCCACGCCGAAGGTCTCAGTCCTCCGAGACCAGGTCGTCCTCGGTCAGGTCGAGCGACTCCAGCATGAGGAGGGCGTCCAGCTCGGCGGCCATGCTCTCGATCTCGTCGGCCTCGTAGTAGTTGCGGTTCAGGGTGAGCGTGAGCTGCTGTTGGACCAGGGCCAGGGCATCCTCGGCCGCGGCCGCGGCGTCGTAGACGGAGAACAGTTTGGCCTGCATGGCCTGGGCCGATACGTACCGTGTCCCCCGCTGTTGCGCTTCGGAGGGGAGGGTCCGCAGGACATCCCCGGGGGTACGGCCGTCGCCCCCGGAGCTCTGATCGGTCTCCACCTGCTCGGAGCTCACCTGGTCCACCTGACCATCATTCACCGTTTCGCCTTCCATATCGTTCATCATGCCTATCCCGGTTCTCGTATCCGAAGGCTCCGACCCGGAGACTCCTTCTCTGCCCGCATACAACGCCGGGATGGCCGTACCTGTTCCGGGCCGGCCCTCCGGGGCGGCCGACGCGGAAGAAACCGTGCTCATCGGGGTGGTCCGGCCACCGGCTGTGGCCCTTGCGGGCACAACTGATGTGCGTCCCCGGCACATCCGGCGGTAGAACTTCTTGGATGAGCGTCCTCGGTACTGACGGGATCCGACCGTGAACCCGGTGGATGTGGTGGTGGTGGGGTCGGGACCCAACGGATTGGCGGCCGCGGTGACGCTGGCCGGTGCCGGGCTGTCGGTGACGGTGGTGGAGGGCGCCGACCGGGCCGGTGGCGGATGCCGGACCGAGGATCTGACCGTGCCCGGCTTCCACCACGATGTGTGCTCGGCGGTCCACCCCATGGTGCTCGTGTCCCCATTCTTCCGTCAGCCGGCCTTCCAGGGACTCCGCGACGCCCTCTGCCACCCACCGGTGCCGTTCGCCCAGCCCATCGAGGGGAACGCCGCGGTGGCTGCATTCCGCTCCCTGGACGAGACGGTGGCCGCGCTCGGATCCGACGGACCGGCATACCGGCGTCTGATGGAGCCGTTGGTCCGCGACTGCCAGGTCATCGCCGACGACGTGCTGGGTCCGCTCCGCTCGGTTCCCAGCCACCCCGTCGCGTTGGCACGCTTCGGCCTTCCCGGTCTCATGCCCATGGAGTGGATGGTGCGCAGGTTCCGATCGGAGGAGGCCAAGGCGCTGCTGGCCGGCGTCGGGGCCCATTCCATGTCCCTGACCGCCCCCCTCACCAGCGCCTTCGGGACCCTTCTGACCATGACCGCACACGCCGTGGGTTGGCCCGTCGTCAAAGGCGGTAGCTCGGCCATCACCGACGCGCAGGTGGCCGAGCTCGAGAGGCTCGGCGGGACGATCGTCACGGGGCAGTGGGTCGGCTCGCTCGCGGAGCTGCCGCCCTCGACGGCGGTGGTGCTCGACACGTCGCCCAAGACCCTCGTCGACATCGCCGGAACGTCGCTTCCCGATCGCTACCGCAAGGCGCTCCGTCGATTTCGCTACGGCGCGGGCGTGTGCAAGATCGACTGGGCGTTGTCCGGACCGGTCCCCTGGAGCGCCGAGGTCTGCCGCCGGGCCGGGACCGTGCACCTCGGCGGCACGTTCGCCGAAGTGGCGGCCAGCGAATCCGATGTCAAGGCGGGAAGGCACCCGCACCGTCCCTACTGCATCATCGTCCAGGCGGGGGTGGCCGATCCCAGTCGGGCACCGGCCGGGCAGCAGGCCCTGTGGGGCTACTGCCACGTCCCCTCCGGATCGGACGTGGACATGACATCGGCCGTCGAAGCCCAGATCGAGCGCTTCGCCCCGGGGTTCTCGGATCTCGTCCTGGCGCGCTCGGTCCTCGACCGCCGCCGATGAGGAGCGGCACAATCCGAACTACGTCGGCGGTGACATCGCCGGGGGTGCATCCAGCCTGGTCCAGACGGTATTCCGTCCGACGGTCCAGTGGAACCCGTACCGGACGCCCGCTCGACGACCTGTACCTGTGCTCGGCATCCACCGCTCCGGGGGGAGGGGTGCACGGGATGTGCGGCGTGTACGCGGCCCGGACGGTACTTCACGATCACTTCGGTGGAGCGGCCCCACTGCGAGGCTGAGCCGCGATCGGGCACGGGCTCCTGTTCCGTCCGTTCGGGCAGGAGGAGGACGGCGCCACCGAGGAAGCACAGGGCTCCGACGAAGGTGCCGAGATTGGACAGTTCGACGTTCCACACCTGGCCGGTTGCCGGGACGATATAGGCGGCGACCGCGGAGATCCCGAAGGCGACGGACCCGACCAGATTGGCCAGGGTGATCCACCACGCCAGACTCCGGGGTGACCAGGCCAGCCACCCGTGGCACACCTCGAACCACGCCAGTCCGCTGGCCACCAGGAAGCACACCGAACCGAAGGCGTCCGGTCTCCAGATGTGCTGATGGGCTCGCCTGGCTGCTCAGGTCGATCCGGAGGGCGTTGCCGGTGCTGACGTTGAAGAAGACCGTGCCGGCCAGCTGGATCGCCGTTGCCCACCAGTCGATCTGACGGGGACGGTAGGCCGAACACCCGCTTCCACCCGCGGGCGGGGCCATCAGCTGCAGCGTCCACCGACTCGCGGTACTGGAGGAAGCCGGCCGAGGTGAAGAAGAGGGACCCGATGAAATAGGTGGCCGAATCGGCCCGGTCGCCGACGGCAGTGGCGTACCCGGGTACCGCACCGAGGGCGAAGAGGCTTGAACCGACAGCGAACAGGATGCCGATCCACCAGCCCCGGGCCGCAGGGGCCCACCACGTGCCACCGGGCACCGTCCGGTCGTCTGCATGCTTGCGATGACGCCGGGAGTCCCATCGCGACACGAGCCCATCGGGCCGCTCGTACTCGATGAAGGTGACGAAGGGTCCCAGGCCCCTCGACAGCCGGCGTTCATCGTCCATCGGTTCAGTATCGCCGCGCCCGCCGGTTCGAGGACCGATCCTCTGCGATGATGAGCACCACGGAGCCCGTCTCGAGCGGGTCATGACCGTGACGCCCGACACGACGACGAAAGGACAGCGGATGGAGGCCGGCATCACCGACAGCGCCCGGATCGCCATGGTGCGGGCCGCCGTGGCCAAGGTGGACAGGAGCGAACTGAAGACGGCGCTTGACCTGACTGCCGACCCGAGGTTTCAGGCGCCCAAGGCGGTTGCCAACGCGCTCAATGCCCTGCGCAAGCACCGCGACCCGGCCGGCGTGGTCACCAGGCCCCAGTACCGCGCCGCCCTGCCCTTTGTGGCCGCGGCCATTGCCGACGCCTGTCTGACCCGTACCATCGAGGTGCTCGGCGACCACTCGGAGGACCCGACGAGGGAGCAATTGCTCGACGCGCTCGACCAGGTCCGTGGCTCGTTCGACGACTCGACGATCGCCGTGATGCTGGCCAGCGTGGCCGACGACGACATGCCCGCCTCCGATCTGTGCTTCGAGATCGTGGCCGACGACCCGCGGTTCGGTCTCACCGAGGCGTCCGACACCGCCCCGGCCGTCCCCGAACGACCGAAGGCACCCACGGCGCGGCAGGGTGTCTCGCCCGAACAACGCGAGGCTCGGCGTCTGAAGAAGCAACGGGATGCCGAAGAGCGGCGAAAGAAGATGGAAGCTGCCCGGAAGGCCGGGGAGCAGGTCCGGCGGGAGAGGAAGAAGGAGCGCACGACGCCGGTCGCCTCTGTTCCCAAGGAGACTCCGGTCACCAGCACGGCCCCGCGTGTCACCCGGCGGGCCACGCTCACGCCGCTGCAGGAAGAGGAGTTCGATCGGCTCGATCCACTGGTCGGCGGCGTCGTCTTCGCCTGGGTGCCGTTCGACCCTGGGGTTCCCGACCCGTCCGGGCACGAGGGCAAGTCGCGCCGGTGCGTGGTGGTGGCCGGTTCGCCGACCGACCTGCTGGTGCGACCGGGATACTCCGAGGGAGGGAGCAAGAGCCGGGATTGGAAGTCGGTACCGATCAGACACTGGAAGCGGGCCGGATTCGACCGGCCGACGTGGATCGATGTCGAGGCCCTTCGGGTGCCCCGCGAGGCGGGGCAGGTCCCGGTGGGCCGCCTGGCGCCGGAGGACTGGAACTCACTCTGGTAGCTGCGAGCCGTACCGGCAGCGTGCGAGACGGCCGATAGCTGCGTGCGTAGTGCATAGCAACATGCAACCCAGTACAATGGGGCCATGCGCCGCAAGAGCTTCGAAGGGATGAACTGCTCCGTGGCCCAAGCCCTCGAGGTCGTGGGGGAGTGGTGGACCATGCTGATCATCCGGGACAGCTTCCTCGGCATCACGAGATTCGACGACTTCCAGCGTCGGTTGGGGATCTCGAGGAACATCCTGGCCGAGCGGCTCGACCATCTGGTCGACAAAGGGGTCCTGACCCGGGTTCCCTACCAGCAACACCCGCTGCGCCACGACTACCGACTGACCGAGAAGGGCCGAGATCTCTGGTTGGTGCTGACGGCCATGCGCGAGTGGGGCGATCGATGGGAGGCGGAGGAGGGTCCGCCGCTGGAGATCGAGCACCGGGGATGTGGGCACCTGACGACGGTCGTGCCGACCTGCTCGTCGTGTGGTGAGCCGGTCGATGTCCGCTCGGTGCGAGCCCGACCCGGCCCGGGGTCGAAGAACGGCCCCGCCGAAGCGCTCATTCCACCGCCGAGGTCTCTTTCGGGCTAGGGCAGGCCCACTCGACCGACCGAACTCTGTGTCGACAGGCGTTCTCCGGTGGCGTGGTGGCCGCCGGCAGGCTGCAAGAGGCCACCACGCCCGGTCAAGTCCGGTCTCCCGCCTCAGCCAACCTTCGCCACCTTGAATCCACCCACTCCGTTTCCGGTGACGCGGGTACCCGTGTCGAGGTAGAACCTGTAGAGCCGCTTCCCCTTATAGGTGACCTGGACATCGTGACTTGCACCGATCGTCAGTGCCGCCGTTCCGAGACCGGCCACGCCGGTCGGCGTCGTCTTGCCCTTCTCCATGAGAAGCGGGGGCCAGATCCGGAGGCAGCCTCCGGTGCAAGCTCCCGAGGCCGTGTAGAGGCTGGCACCCGTAACCGTGGCCAGCATCTTTCCGAACGGAGGTCGATTGACGACCTTCACGACGGCCTCGCTCTTGCTGACTGCCGCTTGCGCCGAGGCCATCGGCACGACAGCTGCTGAGCTGGCGAGGGCGACCATGCCGAGAGCCGCCCCGGTCCACGCAATGCGTCCCCGCCCGAGCTGGCGCCGACTCTCATGCCGTGAAGTCGTCATGCTCCACCTCCTCCTGTTCTGGAATGCACGCTGCGTTCCATCCCGGGTATACGTACGGCAGTGACGATTGGTTCAGCGGATCTCGAACAATTCTTCACCGGCCCACACCCTGCTGGCGCCGCCGGGCGCGGCAGAAGGTCACCGACCGACCGCGACTTGGCTTCGAACCTCTCCCGGCCCGCGGGCCGGCAGGTCAGGGGAGGGCGATCCCGCCCACCCCGCCGACTGACTTCCGTCGGGTGGCGGAGCCACCGGAGGGCGAGGGCTGCGAGCTCCTGATCACCTCGAGGATGTCCTCTCCGATGAGCTCCTGGCGCTCGAGCAGTGCGTCCCGGAGGGCCTCGACCACGTTTCGGTGCTCCTCGAGCATCCGGGTCACCGACGCCTTGGCCGCTCCGAGGAGGTCCTCGACCTCGGACCGCCCGTCGTCGGTGGACAGGACCTTGGCGACGATGCCGCCGGGGTGCTCGATGGCGGCCGACGAGACCAAGGTCGTGCCCATGCCCATGAGCCCGATCATCTGGCAGGCGTTGAGGGTGGCCGCCTGGAGGTCGCCGGCCACTCCGGTCGATGCTTCACCGAAGAAGAGCTCCTCTGCCACCATCCCGCCGAAGGCGATGTCGATGAGGGCCCTCACTTCCGACTTCGTCTTGGTGAACCGCTCCTCTTCTTCCGAGTGGCTGAGAAGGCCGAGCGCGTCCTTGCGCTTGATGATGGTCAGCACCTCGAGTTTCCGACCCTTGCCCACCAGCCAGGCCACGGTGGCGTGACCGGCCTCGTGGGTGGCGATCGTCCGCTGCTCGGCCTCGGTGTACTCGACGGGTTGGGCCAGACCGATCTCCTCGGTCATCTTGGCTTGCTGCAAGTCGTTCCACGAGAGCTTGCTCGCCCCGCGGCGCAATGCCCACACCAGCGATTCGTCCATCAGGTGCTCGATCATCACCGGTGAGTAACCCACGGTGAGGGCGGCCAGGGTCTCCCGTCTGGCCGGTTCGTCGAGCTCGGCGTCGTGCGCCTTCTTCCCCAGGTAGTAGTCGATGATGTCGCGCCGGCCCGACCGGCTGGGCAACCCGAAGTAGATGTTGCGGTCGAATCGGCCCGGGCGCAACAGCGCCGGGTCGAGGTCGGCTGGCCCGGTTGGTGGCCCCGATGACAAGGATGTTGGCCGGGACGTGCTGGGGCTTGCGCAGACGCCTCTGGGCCGGGAAGCCAGGTGTTGATGGCGTCGATGAACATTCCCTTCAGGCGGAGCGAGGCCGGTGTCTGCTCGAAGGACTGGAGTTGGATGAGCAACTCGTTGACCACACCGGGGATGCCTTCACCTTGGCGCTGACCGTTGCCGCGGGCGGCACCGATGGCGTCGAGCTCCTCGATGAACCCGATGGCGCCGCCCTCCCGTCGGGCGTGGCGGCGCAGCGCCTTGAAGTAGGCCCGGATCTTCCTGTTGGTCTGGCCGTAGAACATCGACTGGAATGCGGAGGAGGAGACGAAGAGGAACGGCACCCCGGCCTCTGCGGCCATGGCCTTGGCCATGTAGGTCTTGCCGGTTCCGGGCGGACCTTCGAACAGGATGGCTTTGCGGGGCGAGCCGCCCATCTGCTCGGCGAACGTCCGGTGGGCGAGGAACAGGTTGAGGGTCTTGGTGACCTCCTCGACCAGACCGTCCGAGCCCCGCACGTCGTCGAAGCTCATCTTCAGCTCGTCGGGCCTGTAGAGGATGTGGGGGGAGCGGCCCGCGGCCAGCAGGGGCACCACCATCACCAGCGCCAGGATGGTGATCAGGACCATGGCCGGCAACATGGGCTCGAGGGACGCCGGGAAGTGGGGGGTGGGGATCGTCGCCGTCGGGTCGAACACGTCCTTCAGCACCAGCAGCACGGCGATCGGAGCCAGCAGCATCGACAAGCGTTGGAGCCTGGTGGCTCGGGCCCGTCGTTGGTGGGCGCCGACATCGGTGGTGGCCATCCGAGCCACGCTGTTGTCGCCCAGCGCCGAAAGAGAACCCGCCTGGTTCCCGGTGCCGTCACCGGTTGCCTTGCCGCCGCTGCGGCGCGGGCGCCGGACATCCGGCTCCGGTCGGGGTGTGCCTCCGACCAACGGATCCGAACTTCTCTTGCTCACCATGGCCTGCCTCCAGTTGGGCACCGCGCCGGCTCGCGACGGCGCGACATCTATGTCACGGACGGAACCAGCTGGTTCGGACCGAGTGCCCCTCTGTCGACTGCAGTCACCGCCAGTCCGGCCTGCAACGGACTTGTGGCGGTGACTACGTACGAAGATAGACGACCTGATCGCGGATCGCGCTCGTACCACCGCGCAGCGTGTGCGGATGCCGTCGCGGAGTGGCGCGCCCGTCGGAGCGTCTGTGAGGGCTGCGTTCGGTTGTCGGTCTGGTTACGGCTTCGGGTGCGCGTCCGAGTTCGCGGGAACCGGCACCGGAAACTCCCTGACTTCGAAATCAGAGATGATGGTCGGGCACAGCGAGGTGGCGACCAGCGAGCACGACTCGACGGCGATATCGACGCTGGAACCGTAGGTCACCGCCGACATCGATTGCGGGAAGATCACCGCTCCGCTCACCGCATGGTCGCCACCCGAACCCTCGAGCGTCCCGGCCACATCGGGCGGGTCGGTGATCGCCACGACGTCCGGCGTCGGATTCGATGTCTGTTCGCCCGCCGGCTTGGTGCCGGAACAGTGCGCCTCGTTCTGCTGCCAGGAAGGAATGGTGAAGTACGGGCAGACCTGTGAGATTCCGGGGACCGTACCGGTGCTGTCGAAGAGGGCGAAGACGCCTTCGGTCCCAGCGGCCGGGAGCGCCGGCGGTGGATCGGTACCGGGAGGATAGACGACCAGACCGGTGTCTCCCTGGTCCACGGTCTCCTGCGAGCAGGTCCACCCGCTGGGGCCGAGCACGGTGTGCTCGCCATCGGAGTAGAACTCCACCTTGCCCACGAGGGCGGTAGGAATCGGGGCCAGCAGGATGGTGGGACTCCACCCCCCGGCCTCGAGTGGCTGGCCCGAGCTGGTGGTGCAGGCGACGACGGGGAAGGCCACGGCGACCTCGCCGGTGAGCGGCGCGGTGGTCGTCGTGGAGGTCGACGTCCCGACCGAGTCGGCAGCCGGTGGGGTGGTCGAGGCCGGGCCGATGAGCGAGCTCCCACAGCCTGACGCCAGCACACCGACCACCACGATGGCGACCGCGACCACGCCCTCACGGGAGGCCTTCCGGCGCCGACGCGGCTGCGCCGCGGAAGTCTCTGTCTTCACCGGGTACAGACGTTAAGCCACCGCCGGTCCCAAACGGTGTCTTGGTCCCGCTATCGCAACACGACCGGATGCTCCACGTGGGAGAGCTTGGACGGATTGCGCACCATCCGAATGGCCACCACCCGCGCGTCGCGAACTTCGAAGGCGGCGACCAGGTCGACGGCACCGGCAATGGAGATGACGATACCGGCGTCCCCGTTGACGGCAACCGGACGCACGCCGATCTCGCCGGAGTAGCGATGGGCCAGGTTGACCAGGAGCCGGGCCACCCTCGGGGCACCGACCACCGGGCGCCGGGCAGCCCGTCTCGTCGCTCCACCGTCGGCGACGCACACCACGTCGGGGGCCAGGTGGCTGAGTACGAGGTCGATGTCACCGACGGCGATGGCCGCGGTCAATGCGTCGACCACCGCCCGTTCGGAACTCCGGTCGCGGTCGGCGTTCGGCTGCCTGACCCGCGAGCGGGCGCGGCTGGCGATCTGGCGGCATGCCGCCTCCGACTTGCCCACCGTCTCTGCGATCTCGGCGAACGGGACGCTGAACACGTCGGCCAGCAGGAACACGGCCCGCTCCACCGGCTTGAGCCGGTCGAGTACGGCGAGGAATCCGAGCCGGAGCGAGTCGGCCAGCACCGCGGCCTCGTCGGGACCGGCATCGGCGACGAGCGGCTCGGGCAACCAGGGCCCGACGTAGGTCTCCCGACGACGTCTACCGGTTCGGATGTGGTCGAGGGCGAGGCGGGTGGTCACCGTGGTGAGCCACGCCTCGGGCCGGTCCACCTCGCCGGGGCGAACGGTCTGCCAGCGGAGCCAGGCCTCTTGGACCACGTCCTCGGCGTCCGAGAGCGTGCCGAGCATCCGGTAGGCCAACCCGACCAGGCGGGGCCGCTCTCGTTCGAACAGGTCGGTGGCCCCATCCGCGGGTTCTGTGCTCACGTCACCATCTTGCTCACGTCACCATCTGCTCACGTCATCATCTGCTCACGTCACCATCTTGGTGGAGCTGGGCCGGTTCCTCACAGCCAGGCGGCCTGCGGCCTGGCCGCTGGCCAACGACGCATCGGCGAGGAGCCCGACGGGCCCCACCCAGTCGCCGGCCATGGAGACCCCCGGTGTACCGGTGTCCCCGACGCCGGGGCGCCCGGCCAGGCCCCCTGACGCTGCCCGGGGAAAGGCCCCGGTCACCGAGAGATTGGCCAGGAACCTGCTGGTCACCACCTCGTCCGGTCGGACGCCGGCGTCGAGGACCAGCTGCTCGAGCTGGGGGCGGTCCTCCTTGGCGCTTCGGGCGCCATAGCGGATGGCCGCCACCACGGCCTGACCTTCGGGTGCTTGGCGAGCGGGGGGTGACTGCACGTTGACGTAGAGGGGATCGTCGAGCGAGAGCACATAGCCGGGGTCCGGCGCCCGGCTGACCCCGAGATCGAGACATGCCGCGGTCACCGGTGGTCCGAGGTCGCTCCACCCCGGGTCGGCCGGCAGAAGCCGCCGGACCGAGGCCGGGCCACCCGCGGCCACGACCACGTGGTCGGCGACCAGCACGGCGTCTCGGGTCCGGACCTCGACCCGGCCGCCGACCGGTTCGACTCCGGTGACCTCGGCGCCGGTTCGGACCTCGAGCATGTCGACGAGGGCATCGATGAGCTGCCTCCAGCCACCGTGCAGGTAGAGCACCCCACCACTGGCTGCCGCCTGCAGCTGCGAGACGGCGGCATCGGCGCTGAACTCGTCGACGTCAGCCGTATAGGTGCCGAGGCGGATCAGGCCTCGCACAACCGCTTCGGCGTCTTGGCGGAGCCCGCACGAGGCCAGCCAGTCCGCTACCGACGTCTCGCCCAGCATCGCCGGACTCATCCGAGGCAGCCGGACGAGGAGCTCGGCCAACTGGGCCTTGCTCCGGTTGCTCACGACACGGGTGCGCAGGAGTGAACCGGGCCCGGTGGGCAGGACGTGCTGGACCCCGGCGGTCAGGGCCCGGTACCGGCGGAGAGGCGGGGGAGCCCCGACGGGCGTGATCCCGAGAGAACCGAGGACCCTCGATCCGGGCCCGGCTTTGTACAGCGCGTGGGCCCCCATGTTGAGGGTGAAGCCATCACGCTCGGCGGTGCGGGCCCGACCTCCCGGTCGGTGGGCCTCCAGCACGAGCACGCGGGCTCCGGCCTGCGAGGCCGTGGCCGCAGCGGACATCCCGGCCAGGCCGCACCCGACCACGATCACGTCCCATTCGTTCCTCGTGCCGCTGCTGCCACTGTCGGTTCCCATGCCACTATGACGCCGGTCGGATCGCTTTTGTGACACCTGGACACCGTCCCTCGCCCGGCCGAGGGCCCCTGACCCAGCGGGAGCCGTGGGGCCCGAAGGTCGGCGCGACCCGGGCTCACCCTGGTTATAATCACGTTAACGTGCGCGTCAATAAATGATGACGTGCCGGGAACGTTGGTAGCCACCCAGATCTCGGATCCAAGGTGAGTGATGGCAGTACTCGAAGGATTGAAAGCCGGCCGGGCGCACCGCACGAAGAACGCGGACGGGAAGCTTGCGGACCTGCCCGCCAACTACAAGTGGATCGCCCTGTTCATCTCGACGCTGGGCATGTTGATGGCGACCATCGACGGCTCGATCGTCCTGATCGCCCTTCCCGACATCTTCCGCGGCATCGGCCTGGATCCGCTGGAGCCCGGCAACACCTTCTACCTCCTGTGGATGATCCTGGGTTTCCTGGTCATCACGAGCGTGCTGGTGGTCAGCCTGGGTCGCATGGGCGACATCTACGGGCGGGTGAGCACCTACAACCTCGGCTTCGCCGTGTTCACCTTCTTCTCCCTGATGTTGAGCATCACCTGGATGACCGGTCACGCGGCCGGTGACTGGCTCATCACCATGCGCATCTTCCAGGGGGTCGGGGCGGCCATGCTGATGGCCAACTCGGCGGCCATCCTGACCGATGTGTTCCCCGACAACCAGCGGGGGATGGCTCTCGGGGTGAACCAGGCGGCTGCGTTCAGCGGTACGTTCATCGGGCTGGTCCTCGGCGGCCTGCTCGCCCCGATCAACTGGAGACTGATCTTTCTGGTCTCGGTCCCCATCGGACTGTTCGCCACTGTCTTCGGCTATCTCAAACTCCACGAGACCAGCCCGCGCCGGCCGGCCCACATCGACTGGCCCGGCAACATCACCTTCGCCTTCGGACTCATCCTGGTGATGGTGGGGATCACCTACGGGATCGAGCCCTACGGCCACCATGTCATGGGGTGGACCAATCCGTTGGTGCTCTCCTCCCTCGCGGTCGGCGTGGTGCTGCTGATCGCCTTCTGTTTCATCGAGACCAAGGTTCCCCAACCGATGTTCCGCCTCCAGCTCTTCAAGATCCGCGCCTTCACCAGCGGCGTGCTGGCCAGCTTCCTGGCCGCATTGAGCCGGGGCGGACTGATGTTCATGCTGATCATCTGGTTGCAGGGGATCTGGTTGCCACTTCACGGCTATGCATTCAGCGTGACTCCCCTGTGGGCGGGCATCGCCATGCTCCCGCTCACCCTCGGCTTCCTGATCGCCGGGCCGACGTCGGGCATTCTCTCGGACCGGTTCGGGGCTCGTCCGTTCGCCACCGGCGGCATGCTCGGCACCGCGATCTGCTTGGCCCTGCTCGAGTTCCTGCCCGTCGACTTCCCCTACTGGGGGTTCGCAATCGTGCTCCTCCTGACGGGGCTGACCATGGCCGCGTTCGGGTCGCCCAACCGTGCTGGAGTAATGAACAGCCTGCCGGCCCAGCACCGGGGTGCCGGCTCGGGGATGAACACCACCTTCCAGAACTCGGCGCAGGTGCTGTCGATCGGGATCTTCTTCACTCTCATGATCGTCGGACTGATGTCATCGCTTCCCCAGAATCTGCTCCACGGACTGGTTGCCCACGGAGTGCCGACTGCTGTGGCCGGACACGTTGCCCACCTCTCGCCGGTCTCCACGCTGTTCGCCGCATTCCTCGGATACGACCCGATCCAGCACCTGATCGGCGCGCAGACGCTCGGCCACCTGCCCGCGGCCCAACAGCACGATACTGACCGGTCGTGGCTTCTTCCCCAGCCTGATCAGCGCACCGTTCCGGTCAGGTCTGCACGCCGCCCTCGACTTCGCCATTGTGGCCAGCCTGCTCGCGGCAGCGGCCTCGTGGCTCAGGGGCGGTCGGTACGTCTACTCCGAGCCCGACGACCGCCCCGCCCGGGAGGAGGCCGGTGAACCCGAACTCGCCGAACCCCGCGTCCCGCTGCCCGTTGGTGCCACGGACGATATCTCGGCGGCGTCGATCGCACAGGTGGAGGCCGGATGATCACCAGGAACGCCACCACGCAGCCGGCTCCTGCCGTTCTGCGTATCGGCGAGGTCGCCAAGCTGACCGGGCTGACCACCCGCACGCTGCGCTACTGGGAGGAGCTCGGGCTGATCCGGCCGAGCAGCTACCGCGAGAAGGGGGAACGCCTCTACTCCCAGACGGACATGGCCCGGGTGACGCGGATCCGGGACCTTCAGGAGTTGCTGGGGTTCTCACTGGCCGAGGTCCGGGTGGTCCTCGACACCGAGGACATCGATGTCCTCGACCGTTTGCGATCGGAGTACCGGTGGGCCGAACCGGGCCCCGACCACCAGGCGGACTCCGACCACCGGCGGCAGCTGCTCGACGAGGCAATCGAGGCCAACGACAAGCTCCTGGTTCGCCTCGACAACACACTGGCTCGGATCGGTGCCTTCAGGGACGAGCGAGCGGCCAAGGCGATCCGGTTACGAGAGGCTCGTCGCGAGGTTGACGACGAGCCGGACCGATAGGGTCGCCCGTTCGGTGATGGGGAAGACCTGTGGCCGTGCTCCGGTCCTCCTGAGGCGGCCGGGTGCTTTTCACCTCAGCAGGGTGCCGTTGTCAGTTTCCGAATTTGCCCGTTTTATCGGCTACAGCCGATAGAAACAGTTGCATGAGCCATCGGCTGTAGCCGATAATTCGGCCAATTTCGAAATTCCGAGAAGCGACGTGAGGCACCAACGGATTTCCAATTCTGACGATTCATGCCCACCGACAGAATCGACCCACCGACAGAACAGGAGCTCCACTTCGATGAGCGATGCGATGAGGGCAGAGACGGTCCGGATCACCGGTGACGGTGGTGACGAGATCGAGGCCTATCTGGCCCAGCCATTGGACGGACCGTCCACCGGAGGGGTGGTGGTCATCCATCACATGCCGGGATACGACGAGGCCACCAAGGAGATCACCAGGAAGTTCGCCGTCCATGGCTATCTCGCCATCTGTCCCAACCTCTACGATCGCGAGGCTCCCGGGGCCAGTCCCGACGATGCCGCGGCCACGGCCCGGGCCCAGGGTGGTGTGCCGGATGCCGCGCCTGGTCGGAGACGTCGGGGGGGCGGCCGCCCACCTCCGGTCAGAGGCACGTTCCAATGGCAAGGTGGCCACCATCGGGTACTGCTCCGGCGGCCGCCAATCGTTCCTCGCCGCCTGCAGCCTTGACCTCGATGCCGCTGTCGACTGCTATGGCGCCTTCGTCGTCGCTCCCGCACCCGAGGGCCTGCCGCTCAAGGTCCGGCCCATCGTCCACTTGGCCGAGAACCTGTCGTGCCCTCTGCTCGGACTGTTCGGGGCCGAGGACAAGTACCCGTCACCCGAGGAGGTGGCCGAGCTCGAGAAGGCGCTCACCGACGCGGGCAAGGAGTTCGAGTTCCATACCTACGAAGGGGCCGGCCATGCCTTCTTCGCCACCGATCGGCCCAGTTACCGACCCGAGGCGGCCGGCGAGGGCTGGCAACGGATCTGGGAGTTCTTCGGGCGCCATCTGGGCAAGAGCTGAGGGAGGATCGCAATGTGCACATATCAGACCACCACGCTGGGCGTGCGGGGCAGCGGCAAGGGAGCACAGGGGTGGTTTCCGGTGTCCGACGCCACCGTCTACTTCGACCATCCGGTCCATGCCAGTGCTGACCATACCCTGAACATCGATCTGCTCAATCCCGCACGCGGTGCTGGTGCCAGGGTGGCTCTCGAGCTCGATCCCCGATCGGCCCGGGCGCTGGCCGAAGCCATCCTCGAGACCCTGGAGGCCGTCCCCGCCACCCTGCTGGGCCCGGTGGAGCGGAACGCCTGAACGAGCCCGCGGGCCGCGACCTCGACTACTGGGGCGGGGGCATCTGCCCGGGCGGTGGCGGTGCGTCCCGGGGTGGCGGCGGTGGATAGCCGGGCATGGGTGGGGGCGGCGGCGCCGGAGGGGGGTACCCGCCCTGCGGGGGATAGCCGGGTGGGGGCGGGGGATAGCCGGGTTCCGGGGCGTAGCCACCGCCGTAGCCCCCACCTGGTTGGCCCCTGCCCTCCGGACCGGCCGGCCCGCGATAGGTGCTCTGACCGAGCCAGAGGATCAGCCAGAAGATGAACGGCAGCAGCACGAGCCCGACGGTGAAGCCGGCGCCGTGGCCGAAGCTCTTGGAAATATCGTTGAGCACGAAGATGCTGACGATCAGGAGGCCGATGCTGGCCAGCAGCCCGATGAGCGGAATCGCACCGAGAAGGTACAAGAGCAGGAACCAACCCCAGACCCTCGGCCTGCCCGCGACTCGCAGCATGATGATGAAGCGGTAGAGCGGGATGAATGCCGCCCACTTGGGGTGGCCGTAGGATCCCGCCTTCGCGAATGCCCCGTACATCCCGAGGGCCGTGCACAGGTAGTAGATGAGGAACCAGATGATCGAGGCCGCGATGAATCCGCCTCTTACGTGGGTATTTCCTTGGGTGGTTGCTGCCAACAGGTGTCCCATCACTCCCCTTCGGTACGATCGGCCCGGCACGGGACTTACCGCATCCTTGCTATCACCTCAGCCCCCACGAGGCGCCGATGCCGCCGAGGCAGCCGGACAGCCCCGGAACGCCGCACCCCGGACCGCCGCACCCCCCGAGTGTCGCACCCCCCGAGTGTCGCACCCCTGAGGGTCGCACCCCTGAGTGTCGCACCCCCTGAGTGTCGCACCCCCTGAGTAGGGTCCAGGATCATGATGCGCATCTACTCGGCCGACCGGGCGCTCCCGCTGGTCGGCCGAGTGGCCGACGTGTTGAGTGGTCCACCGGCCGACCCGATGACCCCCGAGTGGCTGGCCGTTCCGTCGGACGGGATGCGCAGGTGGTTGACCCTGGAACTGGCCCGGCATCTGGGTGCGAGTGGCCCGGGCCGTGGAGATGGAGTGGCCGCGAACTTCGTCCGCGCCTATCCGGGGACCCTCGGGAGCTGCGTTCTGGCCGCCGGTCGGGACGATCCGGATCGGGATTCCTGGACCATCGACCGCCTGGTCTGGCCGGTGCTGGCCGTCACCCGACGGGCCGGGGACGACCCCGGGCTGGCTGCTCTCCACCGGCTGCCGGCGGGTGCGTCCCGTTACGCACAGGCCCGCCGGGTGGCCGACCTCTTCGACCGCTACCACCTGCACCGGCCGGAGATGGTCCGATCGTGGTCGGCCGGCGAGGACGTTGACGGATCCGGGCGCCGCGTGTCGGACGCTGCTTCCTGGCAGCCATACCTCTGGCGCCTGGTTCGCCACGAGGTCGGCCAACCCAGCCCGCCCGAGCGGTGGCCCGGGTTGCTGGAACGGGTGGCCGAGGGTGATCTGGTCCTCGACCTTCCCCCACGGCTCGTGTTCTTCGGGTTCACGTTGCTGCCCGGGGGCGGGTTCGTCGACTTGGCGCGGGCAGTCGCCCGCCACCGGGATGTCCACCTCTTCCTTCTCGAGCCGTCCCGTTTCGACTCCGGCGACCTGCGTCGGACCGGCTCCCATTCGCCCGACGGCGGACCGCGGCTCCGCGCCGACGACTCCACCGCCGTGATGGTGGAACAGCCCCTCCTGCGCTCGTGGGGCCGGCTGCACCGGGAGACCGCGGTGCTTCTGGCCCACGCTGAGGCCGAAGGCCTTCCCGAGGCCGAACGGGTCGAGGCCGAACGGGTCGAGGCCGAACGGGTCGAGGCCGAAGACGGGCCCCGCCGGGCCAGCCTCCTCGATCGCCTGCAACGCGACATCCGATCCAACGCCGGGCCCGGGGAGGCCGAGCAGTATGACCCGGGCGACCGCTCCGTGCAGTTCCACGCCTGCTTCGGAGCGACCCGCCAGGTGGAGGTGTTGCGCGACGTGCTGTTGCACCTGCTGAACGATCCCGGCTCCGATCTCTGCGAAGACGACATCTTGGTGGTCTGTCCGGCCATCGAAGCCTTCGCCCCGCTGATCCAGGCGGTCTTCGGCCCCTCAGCCGAGTCGTCGGCACCTTCGCAGCAAGGATCGTCATCGGCCCGCGGTGCACCCGCACTGCGGTACCGGATCGCCGACCAGTCGATCCGGTCCACCAACCCCCTGCTGAGTGCCACCGTCGCGCTCATCGAGTTGGTCGGTGGCCGGTTCGAGGCCTCCGCCGTCCTCGACTTCCTGGCTCTCGGGCCGGTCCGCGAGCGGTTCCGGTTCGACGACGAGGAGCTCAACGACATCGCCGACTGGGTCAACGGAGCCAGTGTCCGATGGGGCCTCGACCCCCCGCATCGGCGTCGGTTCGGGATCCCCGAGGAGATCCGGACCAACACGTGGCAGGCCGCCCTCGACCGGCTCCTTGTGGGAGCCACCGTTCACGGTGACGACCTCCTCCTCGCCGTGGGCGACGTTGCGCCGTACGAGATGGACCCATCGGCGACCGACACCATCGGTCGACTGGCCGAGGCCCTCTGGCACCTGCAGCGGATGGTCGTCGAGACGCGCACGTCGCAGTCACTCCTGTCGTGGGTCGGAGTGTTGCGGGAAACGTGTGCGGCCTTGTTCGCAACCGACCGCGATGGCCGGTGGCAGTCCGACGCGCTCGACCGGATCTTCGACGGGATCCTCGACTCCGCCACCGTCGAGGGCGAGCAGTCGGCGACGCCCCTCGACTTCGTCGATGTCCGGAGGCTGATCGACGAGCGACTCGAGTCGCTTCCCGGCCGCCCCGACTACTTCCGGGGCGGCATCACCGTGAGTTCGCTGACACCGCTCCGCTGGATCCCTTTCCGGGTCGTCTGTCTGCTCGGGATGGATCAGCCGGCGTTCGGTTCGATGTCCGCCCCTGGCGACGACCTGGCCGCGGCCGCCCCCGAGCTGGGAGATCCCGAACCCCGGGCCGAAATGCGTCAGTCGTTGCTGGAGGCCGTGCTCTCTGCGGGCGACCATCTGGTCGTCCTGCGCGACGGCCACGATGTGCGGACCAATCAGGAGGTCCCCCGTGCCGTGGTCGTGGCCGAGCTCTTCGATGCGGTGACCTCGCTGGTCGCACCTGATCACCGACCGGAGCTCGCCGGCCGACTCGAGATCGACCATCCCCGTCAGCCGTTCGACCCACGTTGCTTCGAGAAGGACGCCCTCGTTCCCGGGATGCCCTGGGGCTTCGACACGAGGAGCCTGGACGGGGCCCGGGCCCGTCGAGAACCAGCCGGGCGGCAGCCGCCCTTCCTTTCTGCACCACTCGGACCGGTCGATGAAGGCGTCGTCGAGTTGGACCAGCTCCGCCGGTTCTTCCGGAATCCCTCCGCCTTCTTCGTGGGTCAGCGTCTCGGGGCGCGTCTGCCCGAGGCCGAGGAAGAACCTTCGTCGCTCCTCCCGGTGGACTTGATCGGATTGGTGCGCTGGCAGGTGGCCACCAGGATGCTCGATGCCCGGATGGGCGGGGTGACCACCGACCGGTGGAGAGCAGTCGAGCGGAAGCGGGGAACCCTGCCACCCGGCTCACTGGAGGACCTGGCGGTTGAGGCCATCGAAGCTCGAGGTCGATGCACTGGTGGGTGCGGCGGCCGCACGGGGAGTCGGAAACGGACCCGCCGAGCCGTTCGAGATCGACGTCGAGTTGGCCGACGGCACCCGAGTGGTGGGATCGGTCCCGCTCCGTCTCCGGGGCGCATCCCGCGGGCCCGCCCGAGTGGGGTTCTCCCATCTCAAGCCTGAGTACCGGATCCATGCCTGGCTCGACCTCATGAGCCTCGGAGCCGCCTGTCCCTCCGAGCGGTGGCGATCGGTGGCCATGGGCAGGGCCGACAAAGCCGGTCTGCCGGCCGACGTGCTCGACATCGGGATCGCCGGTGACGCTTCCACCTGGTCGTCAACCGCTCTCGGCGCCCTGGCGGTGGCCGTCGACTGCTTCCGGAAGGGCATGCGCGAACCGATCCCGTTCTTCCCCGGCCTCTCGTACGCGGTGTACCGCGGTACCGTCACACCGGGAGACTGGTCGACGAAATATCCGTACCAGGAGGGGGGCAGTCCATCGGTCGTGCTGGCTCACGGTCGTCTCGCGTTCAACGAGGTCATGAGCCTCGAGCCCCGACCCGGCGATCCGGGCGATGCCGGTCACCGGGTCTCCCGGTTTGCCGACTACCTCTTCGGGGCCATGGACGACTCGACCGCAACGTGGTCGGCGGCTCCGTCTGCCGGCGCAGCGAGCCGGCCCGAGTGACGACCATGCCCGACATGCCCGACATGCCCGACATGCCCGACACGCCCGACGTCGCGTTCGCCGTCGACGACGAACTGCCCGAGCGGTGCCTGGCCATCGAGGCCAGCGCGGGCACCGGCAAGACGTATGCGCTCGCCGACCTGGCCACCCGGTATCTGGCCGAGTCGGACATCTCGGCATCCGAACTGCTGATCGTCACCTTCACCCGTGCTGCCACCAACGAGCTCCGGGCCCGGGTCCGCGAGCGACTGATCGAGGTGGCCGACCGGCTCGAACCCGGGCACTCCGAGGTCGGTGACGACAAGGTCGCCCGCCACCTGGCATCAGGCGATGTGGTTCGGCATCGTGCACGGCTCAGGGCGGCCATCGCCGATTTCGACGCGGCCACGATCACCACCATCCACGGCTTCGCCGCGCAGGTCCGCAACGCGCTGGGGATGACCGGGGGCGTGGACCCCGACGCCCGGCTGGTCGAGGAGGCCGATGACCTGAGAAGGCAGACCTGTGTCGACGTCCTGGCCGCCGCGGCCATGGGGGAGGATCCTCCCGACGACCTCCCGAAGTTGAGCCAGCTGATCGAGGCCACCGCGGAGGCAGCCGGCCGGCCGGATCTGGTCCTCGAACCCAGGTCCGAGGACCAGGGTGCCTCCCGCGACCAGGTCGTCCTGAGGAACCTGGTGGTGGAGTCGGTTGCCCGGATGGGGGAGCGCCGGCGGATGAGCGGGGCCCTGAGCTTCGACAGTGTGCTCACCGACCTGTGCGATGCGCTCACCGGCCCACACTCGATGTCCGCGGTCGAGACGCTCCGGAGCCGGTTCAAGGTGGCGTTGATCGACGAGTTCCAGGACACCGACCCGGTCCAGTGGAGGATCTTCGAGACGCTCTTCGGCCAGGAGGCGGGTGGCACCTCCCTCGTGCTGGTCGGTGACCCGAAGCAGGCCATCTACGGCTTCCGGGGCGGTGACATCGAGACCTACATCCGTGCCGTGGGCGAGAACGCACGCATCGAGCGCCGATCGATGCGCTCCAATTGGCGGTCGGACACCGCCATGCTCACCGCCCTCGACGTGCTGTTCGACGGGGTGACGTTCGGTGACCGGTCGATCGGCTTCGTACCGGTCACCGCCGCCCGCGAGAGCCAGGACCGCCACATCTCCGACGCGGACGGGCCGATGCCGGCGTTGTCGCTGCGGCTGGCGGTCGGTGCGGGGATCGGCCGGGTCAAGCAGCGGAAAGAGGTCGTCGTCGATGCCGCGGCCGCCGCCATCGAGAAGGACCTGGTGGCCAGGGTCCGCGACCTCCTCGACAACGCCAGCCTGCCGCCGGAGACAGAGAATGCTGAGGCCCGCAAGGTGCGCCCCGACGACATCGCCGTCCTGGTCACCACCAACGATCAGTGCAATGCGGTGCAGGCCGCGCTCACGGGCCAGGGAGTTCCCGCTGTCGTTGCCAACGCGGGGAACGTGTTGGTCTCGCCGGCCGCAGATCAGATGCGGTGGCTGCTCCACGGCATGGCCCGCCCCTCCGACCCACGGCGGGCCCGCACCTACGCGTTGTCCTGGTTCGGCGGTTGGAGCGCGGAGGAGGTGGCTGTCGCATCCGACACCGACCTCTCCGACATCCAGGAACACCTCCGCGACTGGTCGGAGCGGTTGGCCACCCATCCGGTGGCCGACGTACTGGCCCGGGTCTGGTCGGCCAGCGGGGTCGTGGCCAATGTGCTGTCGTCCCCGGATGGAGATCGGAACATGACCGACCTCGATCACCTGGTCGAGCTCCTCCACCGTTCCACCCCGACCGGCCGCTCCAACGTGGCGGGGCTGCTGGCCACCCTGGACAACAGCGCACCGGGCGCCGACCTCGACACCGAGGTCGATGGAGACGTGACCGCTCGGCGCATCGAGTCCGAGGCCGAGGCGGTCCAGGTCATGACCGTGTGGACCGCCAAGGGACTCGAGTTCCCCATCGTCTGCCTGCCCACGCTCTGGCGCCGGACCGGTGGCCCGAACCCGGTGATCTACGTCGATCCGGACAGCGGGCAAAAGGCCTTCGACGTGGGCAAGGGCAAGACGTGGCCCGACGCCGCAGGGGCGAAGCGGAGGAAGGAATGGGCGGCGGCGGCGACGGCCGGCGAGCAGCTCCGGCTCCTCTACGTCGCCCTGACCCGCGCCCAGCACCACACCATCGTGTGGTGGGCGAACGGTCAGAACAGTGCCCGCACCGCATTGGCCCGTGTGCTCTTCGCCTCGAAGGACGCTCCGGCGGACGGTGCTCCCCTCGGTGCCGCGGTGCCCATCCCTGCGGACGACAGCATCGTCTCCTCGCTGTCACCGCTGGTCGACGCCTCTGCGAACACCATCAGCATCGACACGATCGACGACGGGCCCTTGCCGACCGCACGTTGGGTCGATGGGGATCCGGCACCTGACCCCCCGCCGCTCGAGGCGGCCCGGGTGACTGTCATCCCCGACCGCGCCGCTCGGAGGTGGTCGTTCACCGCCATCGCCGATCAGTCCGCCGTGGCCGAGTCAGATCCCTACGACCTGTCGCTGGGTGACAGCGGTGCCGCCGACGAAGGATGCCGGCGATCTCGACGGATCCGATGGAGGCGACCGGTCCGCCGGAGATGTGTCCCGGCCTCCTGCCTCGGTCGACCCCGATGGGACCGGCCCCCTGGTCCGGCTGCCCGCCGGCACCGTGTTCGGCACACTCGTCCACGCCGTGTTCGAACACGTCGACTTCAGCGCGGAGAGAGCTGAACCCGGCGGGGAGCTCGGTGCCGTCGTCGATCGGCAGTTGATGAAGTACCCGGTGGACCTCACGCCGGTCGGAGAACCCGGCGGCACCACCGAGCTCGGGCGTCAGCTTCTGATCGACGGACTCGGGATGGCCCTCCGGACTCCGCTCGGTTCCCTGTGCCGCGGCCGGTGCCTGGCCGATATCGGGCCTCGGGACCGCCTCAACGAGATGTCCTTCGACCTCCGTCTGGGGGAGGCGGGTCGCCGTGCCACCGTGGCGGAGATGGGCCGGGTCATGCTGGCCCACCTCGACCCGACACGATCCCCTGCGGACCTGGGCGGGCGGGTTGGCCGACGGGCTCATCGACGTGGAGCTGGCCGGTCACCTGACCGGATCGATCGACCTGATCCTGCGCATCACCGACGGGGGTGTGCCGCGTTTCGTGGTGGCCGACTACAAGACCAACGTGCTGACCCCCCGCGGGAGGGCACCCGGATCTGGCGACTATCGCCCGGCGCGGTTGGTCGAGGCCATGGTCGAGCACGACTACCCCCTGCAGGCGCTCCTCTATTCGGTGGCCCTCCACCGCTATCTCCGGTGGAGGTTGTCCGGCTACCGCCCGGCCGACCATCTCGGCGGGGTGGCGTACCTGTTCGTCCGAGGTATGACCGGGCCCGAGGTCCCGGTGAGTGACGGCCGGCCCCATGGCGTGTTCGAGTGGGCCGTCCCGCCGGCGCTGGTGACCGCCCTGAGCGATCTCCTCGATGGTCGGGCTGTGACGGAGCTGGCCTCGTGAGCCCGTCGGCCGTGGTCGTGAGCCAGCCGGTCGTCCCGGACGGGGTGGCCGTTCTCGCGCCATTCGTCGATGCCGGAGTGTTCGGGCCCTTCGAGGTGCACCTGGCCGCCACCATGGTCCGGCTCCAGCCCGACGTGGCTGACGAGGTCGTCCTGGCGCTGGCGATGGCGGCACGGGCACCGCACTTCGGGCATGTGTGCGTCGACCTGTCCCGCCTGGCCGAGCAGGTCGTCGACATGGACGGATCGGCCCGGGCCTTCGGCGAGCTCCCGTGGCCCCGGTTGGCCCGTTGGGTGCGGGCCCTCAAGGGTTCTCCACTGGTACAGGATCCACTCGCCCTGCCCCTCGACCGGGTCCGCCCACTGGTGTGGGATGGCGACCGCCTCTACCTCCAGCGCTACTGGCATGACGAGCGGGCTGTCGCCGCCGACCTGAGCTACCGGTCCCGGGCCGGCTCGGCGGGGGACCGCGGGACGGACGACCACGCCCTCGAGGCGGCCCTCGACGATCTGTTCGGTCCGGCCGGGGCCGGCGAGCCCGACCTGCAGCGGACTGCCGTCCGCCGGGCCATGACCTCGGGGGTGTCGATCATCGCCGGGGGTCCCGGCACCGGCAAGACCCACACCGTGGCCCGACTCCTGGCCGTCGCCCACCGGCTGGCGGAGGCCGAGGGCCGCACCCTCGACGTGGTGCTCGCCGCTCCGACCGGCAAGGCGGCCCAACGGATGAGGGACGCCGTGCGGGGCGAGGTGTCCGGCCTGGTCGGCGCAGGCGCGGTGAGCGAGGGGGTGGCCCGGACCCTGGCCGCCACCGACGCCACCACCATCCACCGGCTCCTCGGGTGGCTCCCGGGCCCGAGGTTCACCCACAACCGCCAGAACCCGCTGCCGTGCCATCTGGCGGTCGTCGACGAGACCTCGATGGTGTCGCTCCCGCTCATGGCCCGGCTGCTCGACGGGTTGCGGCCCGAGGCACGGCTGGTGCTGGTGGGCGACCCCTACCAGCTGGCCAGCATCGAGGCGGGAACGGTCCTCGGGGACCTGGTCGGCCCGGCGGGGGAGCCGGGCACCACCGACGGGCACGGGGAGTCGGTACTGGCCGGGCGGGTCACCGTTCTCCGGCGGATGCACCGCTTCGGCGCCGGGTCGAGCATCGCGGCCCTGGCCGAATCGATCCGTCTGGGGGATGGCGATGCGGCGATGGACATCCTCGGCGCCGGGCGTCCCGACGTCCGATGGGTGCTCGACACCGACGGCGCCGGTGTGGGCCGGATCCGCGGCGAGCTGGTCGAGGCCGGTGTCGACCTGGCCACGAGGGCCCTCCGCGGCGAGGTGGACGAGGCTCTGGCCGCGGCCGGACGGATCAAGCTCCTGGCCGCCACCAGGCACGGGCCGCTCGGGCTGTACGACTGGGATGACCGGATCGAAGCCGATGTCGGTGCCCGGCTGCCGCAACTGAGGCGGGCCCGCCGGTGGTACGTCGGCCGGCCGGTCATCGTGACGGGAAACGATCAGGTCAACCGGGTGGCCAACGGCGACGTCGGGGTCGTGGTCAGCAGCGACGGCGGGATGGAGGTGGCCCTGATGTCCGAAGGCGGCGTGCGCATGCTGGCGCCCTCGAGGCTCGACCGTGTCGAGAGCTGGTGGGCGATGACCATCCACAAGAGCCAGGGTTCCGAGTTCCCCCATGCGGTCGTGTCGTTGCCGCCGGCCGGGTCCCCGATTCTCACCCGCGAACTGCTCTACACCGCGGTGACCAGGGCCAAGGATCAGCTGACCATCGTCGGGAGCGAGTCGTCGATCCGGTCCGCCGTCGACCGGCCGGTGGCGCGGGCCTCGGGACTCGGCACGCGTCTGTGGCCCTGATGACCGGTCCACGCGCGGCCGGTCGAATTTCCCCGGCGCCGCGTCGCGCCGGGTGGGCTCACGGCCGGTTGGAAGCGTCCCGGTGCAGCCACTTCAACAGATCGGGTGGGGCCAGCTCGGCCACCCGCGCCCGGTAACGCTCGAGCTCGTCGTCGGTGAGCTGTTCGACGCCCGCCCCCGAGCCTCCCCGCCGGAAGAAGGCGGCGCTGTCCTTCAAGATTCCCGACGGATCCGGTGCGATCCGACCGGCGTCCGCCCGCATGGCCTCGAACGTCGCCGCTCCGATGAGCTCCGGCCAGCGGTCTTCGGGCACGGCGATCCCGAGCAGTCGCGCCAGTCGGCGCATCTCACCGCCGAGGTCGGCGCACAGGTCGTCGAAGCGGACCAGCACGATGTTGGGATCGTCCCGACGGCGCCAGGCATCGGTGAGGTGCGACATCACGCCGGGCAGCGAATCCAGCTGGTCCCGCGGGTCGGCATCCTGGTCGATCCACGCCACGAGCCACTCGTGCAGCGGTGGCCGAACGGGGGGCGGTCCTTCGGGCTCGGGATGGCCGAGGAGCTGTCGGATGCGGGAGCGGTCGAGGTTCTCCCCCTGGTGGTAGAGCGACACCGCCATGTCGAGCGGATGCCTGGCCGTGACGATGTAGGTGCATCGTGGGTCGAGGGGGATTCCGTCGAGCGGGGTATGGCTCTTGATGAACCTCCGGTGCCGCTGGGCCGAGAGTTGGGCGTACGCCTCGCTCCGAGGAGCGCCGAGCCAGTCGAGCCAGGGTGACAGTCGGAACAGCGTGTCCGGCAGCACGGGGGTCTGGAAGACGAGCAGGGCGCAGATCATCTGGACCCAGGTGGTCCCGCTCTTGGAGCGCGTGCTGATGACGATGTCGCCCTGCCGGTAGGGAAAGCCGAGCCAACGGCCGCTGTCCTCGTCGCCGGAGCGGTAGCGGACGGGCGGCGTCAACCCGGAGGGGCGGATCGGTCAGCAGAGGCTGCGGGGCCCGGCGGGGCTGCCGGCGCCATGTCGAGGGAGAAGACCTCGATGGGCTCGTCGAAGCCCTTCAGGAGTCGTCGCCCTGCCGGCCGGAAGGCGAACCGGCCGGTGGCCGACGTGGCCACCGCCCCGTTGACCAGAACCTCACCGGGCACCGCCAGCTCGGCCAGACGGGAGGCCAGGTTGACTACCGTGCCGTAGTAGTCGCCGTGCCGCGTGATCACGTCGCCGTAGGCCACTCCGCCGCGTGGCTCGATGCCCTCCGAATAGGCAGCGGTGATGTCGCGGGCGATGGCGCATCCGGCGTCGGCATCAAGGGCGACGAACATCACTTCGTCACCGATGTGCTTGACGATCCGGCCGCTGTGACCGGACGCCACATCGAACGCCTTGGCCTCGAACTGGCTGATCAGTCCGAGCAGTTTGGCCGGCGAGGTGCGCAGGGAGAGGGGTGTGAAGCCGACGAGGTCGATGAACCCCACCGCCAACCGGTGCAGGGACCTGTCGGCCACCCCGGTCTGGGCGGCCCGTTGGCGGAGGATGGCGTCCCGCATGTGGTGCGAGAAGATGGTGCCCATCGAATCGCCGAGGCGCAGGGCCGCGGCGGTCACATCCGCCATGTCCTTGGCCCACACCGCGATGTCGACATCCGGTAGGTCCATCTCCGGCTCGACCGTCTGCACGTAGACGGCGACAGCGGCCTCGGCCACCCGGGTGAGCGAACTGCCGAGGACCCGCAGGAGCTCGTCACCGTGCGACCCGACGGGGTTGGTCTGCAGGATGAACGAGGTGAAGTCGGCGTCCCGATCGGAGAACATCGGCCGGTGCTCATCGGGCACGACGACACCGAGAGTGCGCCACAGTGACAGGACCACCTCCACCGGCACCCCGGCCCGGACGGCCAGGTCGGCGGCGGTCAGCACCGCGCCCTTGGACAACACCAGGTCGGCGGCGAGCCCGACGAAATGGCATTCGCGCCGGGCGATCTCGATCTGCTCGTCGGTGGCGCCCAGCGAATGGAGGAAGTCGTCGATGCTCCGGTTGGCGCCGTTGTCAGCCACGCCCAGACGCTACCGGGAACCCCGGCCGGGCGACGGGTGTCGTCGGGTTGTCGTCGTCGACCGCCCCGGCCCTGTGGGTGGCTGGGTTAGGGTCGGCGCTTGAACCTGGCGATCACCTTCGGGGCCTACCTGGTCGGTGCACTGATGGGCCTGGCCGTCCATCACAGCGGTCCGCGGCTCAGGCAGGGCTGGCCCGTGTACCTCCGCTTCCAGCTGGTGGCGACGGCGGCCTTGCTCGGGCTGTTCTCGGCCTGGCGGTTGACCGCGCCCCACCAGATCGTGGCCCCCATCCTGATCGCCTGTGTGGGTGGACTGCTTCTCGGGGTCGCCCATCTCGCCCGTGGCCGACGGAGTAGCGGGCTGGCCGAACTCGAGGGTTGGGCCGCGTTCCCGAACGGCACCTTCTGGGTCCTCCCCATCGCCGGCGCCCTGATCGGCCCCGAGGGCACGGCGATCGCCGCCCTGACCAACGCCGTCTACGCCGTGCCCAACGCTCTCTGCATCCATCTGATGCGCCGTGACGCCCCCATCCGGCAACGTCGCTCGACGGGCTGGTTCGACCAGTCGATGGTGCTGGCCGTCTTCCTCGGCCTGGCCTTGCACGCCGCCGGCCCGGCACCCACCGCTTCAGCATGGATCCTGACCGTGTCCGGACCGCTCCTGGCCTTCGTGGGCGCGGCCCTGTACACGGGCTCCGTGCTCCACCCGCACAACGCGTCGGTGTCGCGGACCACGTCGGAGTACCGGCGGTGGCTGTTCCTCTGCGGCGTGCGTATCGCCTACCTGGCCATCGTCGCCGTGGCCACCGGATCCACCGCCGTGGCTGTCATCGCCGTGCTTTCGGCGCTCGGCCCCCCGGCGTTCAACCCACCCCAGCAGGCGGTGCTCTACGGCTACCGGTCGGGAGTGGTCATGGTCGCGGCCCAGTGGGGATGGGTCTTCGTTCCCATCGGGCTGGGCCTGGCCCTCGTGATCCGTTGAGTGACGGTGAGTGATGCCGGGACCGGGACCGGGCCCGGGTCCGAAGCCCGGGTCCGAAGGCCCGACGGCGGTGGCCGACGCGTTGCCGTAGCATGACCGCCGTGCCGAAAGGGCTGATGACGGCAGCCGTCTACGTGGGTGACGGCCGGGTGGCCGTGGAGGAGGTGCCCACTCCCGACCCCGGGCCGGGCGAGCTGCTGGTCGAGGTGTCCGAGTGCGGGATCTGCGGCTCCGACCTCCACCTCGTCTTCGACCGCTACGCCAGGCCCGGCGCCATCCTCGGTCACGAGTGGTCGGGCATCGTGGCGTCGGCCGGGGAGACCGGACCGGGGTGGTCCGGCGGGGAGCGGGTCGTGTTCAACCCGACACCGGGGTGCGGTCGGTGCCGACCCTGCCGGCGGGGCCGGCCCTCGGTCTGCCTCCGCCGCCAGCAGGGCGACATCCGCGACATGCGGGGCGCCTTCGCCCAGTACCTGACGGTGTCCGCCGACCAACGCGCTGCGCATCCCCGACTCGCTCACCATGCGGGCGGCGGCGCTGGCCGAGCCGACGGCGATCGCCCTCCACGCCGTCGAGCTGGCCGACGTGCGGCCCGATGACCGCGTCCTGATCACCGGGGGCGGCCCGGTGGGCCTCATCATCCTGGCCGTGCTGCGGGCCCGGGGGGTGACCGACATCTCGGTCAGCGAGCCGGTTGCGGCGCGGCGTCATCTGGCCCTCGCCGTCGGAGCCACGCGTGCCCTCGATCCCGAGAGCCTGGTCGACCCCGCGCCGGGTGGCGTGGTGTCGGGGTCCTATGCCGTGGCCTTCGAGTGCTCGGGCCGTGCCGATGCCGCCCAGGCCGCCCTCGGACAGCTGGATTATGCCGGCACCCTCGTGTTCGTCGGAACCGGAGCCGAGCCGACACCGGTGAACCACAATCGGATGATCATCCTCGAGCTCGAGGCACTGGGCGCCTTCAATTACAGCGCCGACGGCTTCCAGCCGGCCATCGACCTGCTCGACAGCGGTGCCCTGCCGGTCGATCGGCTCATCGAGGCCGAGGACGTCTCCCTCGTCGGGCTGATGGATGCCATGCAGAGGTTGTCACGGGGCGAGATCGCGGCAAAGGTACTTGTGAACCCGGAGGTGTCATGACGACCCGACCACACGTGCGGCCCATCATCAACCACGTGGCCATCAGTGTCGACGCCCGTGTGCTCGACGCCGCCGGGCGTGCCGCACTGCTCGATTTCTACGGCGAGGTGTTCGGTTGGACGGAGGGCGACAACAGCACCGAGAAGGGCAATCCCCTCATCGTCTACACCGGGGAGATGCGTCAGTACCTCTACTTGCTTCCCGCCGCCGACGACTTCCTCCGGGCTCCGTACCTCGACCACTTCGGTCTGGAGATCTCGTCGGTCGACGAGCTGACGGCCATTCTCGACCGGGCCAAGGCCTACCGGGAGAAGGACGACCGGGTCACCATCATCGACCTGGACCAGATGACCACCCACGGCTCCACGTCGGACTTCACCCTGACCAACGCCTACATCAGCTTCCTGATCCCCCTGCAGATCGAGCTCCAGCACATCACCGAGGTCCAGACCGGCTGAGCACCGGACGCCGATCCCGTCTCGCCTCGACCGGTCGGCGTCGGGCGCCGACCGGTCACCGGAAGTCGAAGGCGACCTTGATGGCGTTCGACTCGTCCTGGGTGGCCAGGGCGCCGAACGCATCCCGCCATTCCGGAAGCCGGTAGGTGTGGGTGAGCATGCCGGAGAGGTCGATCCGACCCTCGGACACCAGCTGGAGGAAGTGGGCCATGGCGTGCTGACGGACACCGCCCACCGCCTCGGTGCCGAAGGCGTTGGACCCCACCCAGGAGATCTCCTTGAAGTACAGCGGCGACCACTCCCAGCGCGCCGGTGGGTTCACGCCGCTCTTGACCAGGGTGCCACGGGTCCGGAGCAGCCGCACGGCCACCTCCGAGGTCTCGCTGGTGCCGACGGTGTCGTACACCACGTCGATGCCGCCCGGGTGGGCCATCGGCATTCCCATCGGCGTCGGTTGCAGCACACCGCCCGACCACGCCGCCGCCTGCTCGATGACCGATTCCGCCGGCTCGGAGTCGACGACCTCGGCCCCGAGGCTGCGGGCCAGGGCGGCCTGGGCCGGGTGGCCGGCGACCACCAGCACGGCCACGTCGGGGTAGAGGGCGCGGAGGATGGCAATGGCCGTGGTGCCGAGGGCCCCCGCCCCGTAGACCATGGCCCGTCCGCCCGGCGGTGGCGGATGGCGGGTGACCGAGTGGAGCGAGACCGAGAAGGGATCGGCAAGCACGGCCACCTCGTCCGGGATGTCATCCGGCACCGGGATCAGCATGGAGTCGTGGGCCGGGAAGTAGTCGGCGAAGCCGCCCGGCGCATCCTTGCACGTCCCGGTGTGGATGCCTGCGGCCAGCGGGCCGTCGGTGAAGTGCCAGCAGATGCTCAGGTCACCGGCGGCGCACGACGGGCACGGGGGGTCGATGCCCCTCGGGAGGCATGAGAGCCAGGGGTTGAGGACGACCCGTTGGCCGATCTCCAATCCCTGTGCGTCGGGACCCAGCTCGCTCACCTCGCCGACAACTTCGTGTCCCATCACCATCGGGTAGCGAGAAGAGCCCGGACAATGCGCTGTCGGAGTACGAATCGGTGAACTCGCCGAAGACCTGCTTGGCCTCCGACCCGCAGATGCCGGTCAACCGGGTTCTGGCCACCGCCCAGTCGGGGCGGACGGGCCGGGGGGTCTCCTGTTCGACGAGCCGCATCGGCACCCGGGCCAGTCCCTCGAGCAACGGGTTGGTCGGGTCGGGGGATTCCCACCCGTCGGACTGGACACCCCACAGCAACGCCTGCATACCGGTTCCCCCACTGGTCGGAATTCCCGCCGCCACGGTAGTCGGCCCGGTCCGCGGGGTGCAGCGGGGTACGGCGCGGGGGTGCGCTCAACCCTTGACGAACCGGAGGCGCTCGGCCTGTTGCTCCCAGCCGCTGGCCGTCCAGAATCCGGTGGCCTGCGCGTCGGTCTCCACGACAATGGCCTGGAGCCTCGATGCCCCGCCGGTCGACAACCGGTCTTCCGCGGCCCGGACCAGCCGGCGGCCCAGGCCGGCACGCCGGCGGGAGGGGGCCACCACCAGCCGGTAGATGGAGCCGCGCCAGCCGTCCCACCCGGCGATGACCGTTCCGACGATCTGCCGGTCGGACTCGGCCACCATCAGCGCACCCTCGTCGTGGGCGATGAGACGCCCGAGGCTCTCCTCGTCGTCCGTATGACTCGGTTCGGCGTCGGCGTGACGCCACAGGGCCAGCACGGCACCGACGTCGTCCGCCCTGGCCGCACGGATGACGGTGCTCATTCCCGGACCGGACCCTCGTCCTCGACGCCGAAGCGCTCCCGGTAGAAGGCGAGGGCCTCATGGCGTTCGGCCGGGTCGATGCCGAGGACGCCCGGCTGGTAGACGACGGTCCCGTTCCGGCCGCGGGGATGGCTGGCACCGAACGCCTCCATGGCGGCGCGTGACCGGCCGTCGAAGGGTTGACCGGCGACGTCGTAGATCCGTTCGATGGCGGCCATGTCATCCTCCATGAAGTCGTGGAACCCGAGGTCGATCGAGCGCCCGGCCGGGAGGACCTCCCGATCTTCCACGCAGGCGCGGAACAGGTCCTCGATCCGCGCCGACCAGTAGCTGCCGATGGCCAACGGATCGACGTGCTCGACCGACATCCGGGATGTGTACGCCACCATCGTGGCCATGGAGACGGTCACCGGGGACGGGTCCCGGTGGGTCACCACGAACGTGGCGTCGGGGAACGTGGACACCAGCGGACCGAACTGCTCGAGGTGCTGTGGCGACTTGAGCACCCAGCGCTCACCGCCCCGCAGCCACTGGAGCACCTTCAGGATCGTGCGGAGGTACTCGTAGGAGGGAGTCTGGTCCTCGGACTTGAAGAAGTCGCGCCAGGACGGCATCAGGGCCTGGGTCTCGAACAGCATCGTCGAGACATCGATGGCCAGGAGCTGGATCTCCTCGTGGACGTGGTCGGCGGTCATCTCGTGCATCCGGTTGAAGTAGGGCAGCGCGGCGGCGAGCACGTCCAACGCCATCCCGGCCCGGCCCGGCCGCGGATCGGGCTCGCCGGTCGCGGGGTGCTCGCTGTCGGCGAGGACGGGCTCGAGGCTCTCCCAGTACGGCAGGGAACGGATGCCAGGGTCGGAGCCGATCATGTTGTGGAGATGGGTCGTGCCGGTGCGGGGGAGCCCGCAGATGATGATGGGCCGCTCGATCTGGATCTCGTGGATCTCGGGGTGCCTGGTCAGCAGGTCCTGGATGAGCAGGCGGTTCTTGAGGAACTGCACCAGCTGGCTGTACCAGCTGACGATGCCCGAGGCGCTGAGGTCCGCCTCCTCACGGAGCGCCCGACACAGCACGTCGAGCCGGTCACCGAATGCACCGTCGCCGAAGTCGGCCGGTCCCGGCCTGCTCCACCGCCTCCTCGGCACAGGGCGTCGGGCTCGAGCGGGCACCCGGGGGCGATGTCCACCAGGCTGGCCCGGAGCTGGTCGATCTCGGGGCTGAAGCGGGGGCAGGCGAGGTCGTCGAGGACCACCGGTGCCGGGCGCCCGGTCACGTCGCGCTGCCCCCTCGGATCCCCCTCGGTTCCCCCGCCGGATGCGGACTCGGATCTCCTCTCGGATCCGGACTCGGACGATTCCGGTCCGGCGGCGATGCGGATGACCCGGGCGGTGGGCTTGACCGGCGTGGTCTCGGGGAGGAACCAGCGGAACCAGATCCTCCCCCTCGGGTGACCGGCGGTCGAGATCCAGTTGACATGGCCCGGGTCGCGGTGGGCGATGACCAGAGCCCACGAACCGTCGGGCTCGTACACCACCTGGGAGCCGTTGAGCGTCACCCGCTCGTAGGCATAGTCGTAGGTGTGCAGGAACTGGTTCCACAGGCACACGTTCCAGAAGGCGCACGGGGGGGACCGACCTTCGATCACCAACGCCTCGTCCTTGTCCAGCGCGAAGCTGCCCATGGCGTAGGCGGCGTCGCCGGCGGCCCAGCCGAAGGTCTGGCTGGGCACCGGGTACGGCTCGTCGACCGTGTTCGGGGTCCCGAGGGGGATAGGGACGATACGGGCCTGGTCGCGTACCCAGGTGAGTGTGGCCTGAAGGCGTCGGGCCAGGTCCGCATCGTCCTCCCGGCGGGTGGGCGGCGGATCGACCGCCTCGATGGCCCACCGGGCCCGCGCACCGCGGTCGGGGTCGGAGAGGTAGTCGCGGGTGATGGCGCACACCGCGTCGGGCTCGAGCTTGATCCACGCCCCGCTGTGCGCGTCCGGGCTGAGAACGATCGAGAACGTACCGTCTTCGGCGATGTCGAGCGAGCGGTCGTTGACGATTCCCACGATGCGCTCCGAGTACCGGCCATCGGACGGGCCGCCGTAGACGGTCAGGGACAGGTAGTCGGCGTCGCCCCGGCGGCCGTTGACCACGTAGGTCCGGTGCGGGTCGATGGGGGCGTACTGGTAGAAGGCGTCGGAGTTGTCGCCTCCCCACTTCCGATTGGGTCCGACGATGTCCACGAACCGTGGCCGGGCCGGATCCGCCCATACGTGGGCATCGAGCCCCACGGCGAGGATGGTGAAGATCCACTTGTACCCCTCGAGGAGGCTCAGTTCGTCGAGAGGCACCTCGGGCAGGTGGAGACGACCCTCCAGCGCGTGCAGTTCGTCGATCAGCTCGTGGAAGACCGCGGCCGTCCGCGGTGCCGTCGCCTGCCCATCGGCATCTGGGGTGTCCATCGGCTCAATCTACGGGCGGGGTCCCCGGCCCGCTACCACAGCGGCGACCAGGTGCTCGTGCGCAGGAGCTTGCTCTCCCACTGGTCACGGACCTCGAGCCCCTTGGCCATGTAGGACCCGGGCCAGGTGTCGGGGTCGTGCTTCTCGACACTGGTGAGGAGGTGGCCCAGCGTCGAGAAGTTCATGATCTTCTGCATCAGGATGGCCTCGGGCCGGATGCCCGAACCGTGTGCCACCTGAAAGCAGGCCACGATGTCGAGGAGCATCTTGTCGGGCGGGATCTGGCGCATGAAGTGCCAGTACTCGCGGTCCCACAGCTCGATGTAGTCGTCGAGTGGCGCATGCGGCCACCCGGTGTCCTGCATGTACAACGAGAGCTCGTGCTCGCGTCCGTCGGTGGGCACCGCCACGAGATCGACCTCCTGCAGCGCCGACCAGGAGACCGGGGTCAGGATCTTCCCCTGCACCTCGTAACGGTAGGTGTCGAGCCGGGAGGTGATGTCGCTCAGATCCCCTGTGAGCATCCGGCCCGCCAGCCGCTCCCAGGCGGCCCCGTCCGCGCAGGCGGTGATGGTCACCACCTGATAGGCCGGCCCGCTGCCCATGGCGTGGTTGAGGTACCACACCAGCCGCGCCTCGTGGTCGGCGGCCAGGGCGCCCATCCACTCGTTCCGGTACACGTCCTCGAAGGCCGAGGCGTGACGGCCCATGACGCGATGGGTCTCATGCATGAACAGCAACGGTCGACACCTCCCGTTCGTCTGTCGCATCGGCCAGGGGCCCCGCCGGTGTCATTGGAGCGGTGACCATTCCGCGGTGCGCAGGAGCTTGCTCTGCCACTGATCACGGAGGTCGAGTGCTTCGTGCATCCACGACCCGGGTCGGGTGACCTCCGGCGGGAGGTCGTTGGTGAGCAGCCGGATCAGCAACGGGAGGCTCGACAGCTTCTGCAGCAGCGTCACCTCGGGGTATCTCCCTGCTCCGGGCATGGATTGCAGGGCCAGCTCGATGCTCATGTGCACCTGTGATCCCTCGGCGCCCAGTGCTTGCCGGTAGACCGTTCCCGCGGCCTCGATGTACTCGCGGACCTTGCCCGGAAACGGCCACATGGTGTCCTCCATGTACATGGTGGGCTCATGGACGCGCGGGCTCCGTGGGTACGTCCGCCAGCCTGCCGATGCCCGGCGACCACTGGAGCGGGGTCAGGATCCGCCCGCGTGACTCGTGCTGGAGCCCGTCGCGGTGCCGGGCCCACGACTGCAGGTCGCCCCTGGCCATCCGATCGGCCAGCCGGAGCCATGCTGCCCCGTCTTGCACCGCGGTGATCGTCACGACCCGATAGGCCGGCCCGCTGCCGTGCGCGTGATCGAAGTACCACAGGAGCCGGGCCTCGGAGCCTTCGGCCAGCAGCGGCATCCAGCCGTCCCGGTACGCATCCTCGAAGCGGGCCGCGCCCGTTCCCACCACCGAGTGGACTTCGTGGACGAAGAGCACGTTCCCCCTTTTGGACCGAGAATCCCCAGGTCAGGCCGCGTTGGTGCCGACACCCACCGTGCCTGCCCTCGGGGCGACAGGATGGTAACCGCCACCCGGTGCCGGGTCAACGGCGCGCGCCCGGGCATGCCCCGGGGCCGGCGCGCCGGCCGGCACTACCCTGGCCGGATGGACGAATACGCAACTGCCCTCGAAATCGCCTCGGCCATTCGGGCCATGGATGTGAGCCCGCTCGAGGTCCTGGATGCCTGCCTGCAACGCGTCGACGAACGCAATCCCGCCCTCAACGCGGTGATCTGGCGGAACGACGAGGACGCGCAGAGGCGAGGCCAAGAGGCTGGGGGACAGGATCGCCGTCGGGGTCGACGATCTCCCCCCGTTCGCCGGGGTGCCACTCCCCATCAAGGACCTCCTGCCGGTGGCCGGGCAGCCGGTGACCTATGGATCGCGCGGAGCTCCGACCGGTGTCGAGCGCTGTGAGCGAGCCGGTCGCCGACGCGTTCGTGGCCGCCGGCTTCATCCTCACCGGCCGGACCAACACCCCGGAGTTCGGGTCGATCACCGTGACCGAGAACAGTCTGTTCGGAGCCACCCGCAATCCGTGGAACCCGAACCACACGTCGGGCGGCTCGAGCGGGGGAGCGGGGTCGGCGGTGGCGGCCGGGATGTTCCCTGTGGCCCACGCCAGCGATGGTGGCGGATCCATCAGGATCCCGGCGTCGTGCTGCGGGCTGGTCGGCCTCAAGCCCAGCCGGGGAAGGGTGGCCTCGACGGTCCCCGGCTGGCAGGGCATGGTCACCGAAGGGGCCCTCAGCCGGACGGTGGCCGACAGCGCCGCCGTGCTCGACGTCATCAGCGCCCCCGACCCCTTCGGCTGGTCGAATGCGCCCCGGCCCGCCCGTCCGTTCGCCGACGAGGTGGGCGCCGATCCCGGGCGCCTCCGGGTGGCGCTGTGCACCGTGTCGGCGCTCGGACTGCCGGTGGCCGACGAAGCCATCGCCGCCGTGGAGCACACCGGTCGCCTGCTCGAGGCGGCCGGGCACCAGGTGTCGACGCTCGACGCGGACGTGTTCGATCCGGAGGGATTGGGTCCGTTCCTCCACGTGGTCAACGCCGGACTGGCCGAGACGGACGGGATCGACTGGGAGCGGGTCGAACCCCACAACCGGGCGGCCTACGCCGCGGCCGGGGAGGTCGACAGCCTCACGTTCGTGCGCTCGCTGGGCCAGCTGCAGCGCATGTCACGGAAGATCGTGGAGCGCTTCGACACCGAGTTCGACCTCCTGGTCACTCCGACCATGAGCATCGAGCCCCCCGAGGTCGGGCTGTTGGATGCCGTCCATGCCGGCGCCGGGGCCCCGGTCATCGAGGTGGTGGCCATGGCCGCGTTCACCGCCATCTTCAACATCACCGGCCAGCCGGCCATCAGCCTGCCGTTGCACGTCGCCGCCTCCGGTCTGCCGGTCGGCGTCCAGATCGTGGCCGGACCCTGGCGGGAGGCACAGCTGGTCCGGGTGGCGTCCTTCCTCGAACAGGCCGATCCCTGGTCCGGCCGGCACCCGACGGCGTAGCCGAGCGCAGCGTCGCCGGGCGCAGCCCGCGCCCGACCGAGCGCGCCGGTCCGGCCGAGCGCAGCGGAGCCCGAGCCCAGCCCGGGCCCGCCGGATCAGTGGAGCCCGAGCGCCTCGGCGATGACGGCCAGCGCGCCGAGGTGGGCGTCGACGGTGGCCAGTCCCGCCCCCATGGTGTTGATCGAGACCTGGGTGGCGCCCACCCCGCCCCACCATTCGACGCGCCTGACCAGGTCGTCGACGTCTCCGCGCCACTCGACCCGGCCTTCCATGCCGATGGTGCCCGGGTCCCGACCGGCCTCCCGGGCGGCCGCGTCGACGATCTCGCGTGCGGCATCGAGGTGGGGACCGGGTTGGACCATGGGGAACCAGCCGTCGGCCAGCCTCCCCATGCGGGCATAGGCCCGGGGCGAGGCTCCACCGAACCAGATGGGATGGGACGCTGGACGGGCAGCGGGGCGATGCCGGCTCCGGTCACCGTGTCGAAGCGGCCGGCCATGGTCACCGAACGGGTGGTCCACAGCCGGCGCAGGAGGTCGACCTGCTCCTCGATCCTCCTGCCCCGGGTGGTGAAGTCCTGGCCGAGGGCCTCGTACTCGACCGGGTTCCACCCGATCCCCACGCCGAGGCGGAAGTTCCCACCGGTCAACAGATCGACTTCGGCCGCCTGTTTGGCCACCAGCGCGGTCGGACGCTGGGGGAGGATGGTGATCCCGGTGACCAGTTCGAGCGAGGTGCAGGCGGCGAGGTAGCCGAACAGCACGAACGGCTCGTGGAACTGGGTGTCGATGTCGTAGGGCCCGTCCCAACCATGGTGCACCGCCGGATCCGCCCCGACCACGTGGTCGTAGGCGATCAGATGCCGGAAGCCCAGACCCTCCACGCCCTGTCCGTAGGAGCGGACGGCCCCCACGTCGGGGCCGATCTCGGTCTGGGGCAGGACCACGCCGATCTCCATCAACGGACTCCCGTCATGACACCGGTCTACCGGCTCAGGCCCCGGCTTCGGCCGGAGCGTGTTCGTCCAGCTCGGACTGGCGCACCCAGGTGGCGTACATCTCGGCGTAGCGGCCGCCGGCCGCCACCAGCTCGTCGTGGGTGCCGACCTCGATGATGCGACCGAGGTCGACGACCACGATGCGGTCGGCCCGCATGGCCGTCGACAGCCGGTGGGCGATGAGGATGGCGGTGCGGTTCTCGAGCAGGACGTCGAGGGCGTTCTCGATCTTCGTCTCCGACTGCAGGTCGAGGTTGGACGTGGCCTCGTCGAGCACCAGCACCCGGGGATGGGCGAGGAACGCCCGGGCCAGGGCGAGCAGCTGGCGTTCCCCCGACGACAGGGTCTGGCCCCGCTCGTGGACCACGGTGTCGAGGCCGTTGGGCATCCGCTCCACCACGTCGGTGAGGCCGACCTTGTCGACGGCCTCGTGGATCTCGTCGTCGCTGGCGTCGGGACGGGCGAAGGCGATGTTGTCCCCGATGGTGCCGGCGAAGAGGAACGGCTCCTGGGGGACCACCCCGAGCTGGCTGCGCAGCGAGTGCATGGTCACGTCACGCAGGTCGTGCCCGTCGATGAGGACCCTCCCGACGGTGGGGTCGTAGAACCGGGTCACCAGCTTGGCCAGGGTCGACTTGCCGGCGCCCGTCGGGCCCACGAAGGCCACCGTCTCGCCCGGGGCCACCCGGAGGTCCACGTCCTCGATGACCAGCCGGTCGGGCACGTAGCCGAAGGAGAGGTGGTCGAAGACGATCTCTCCCTCGATCGGGGGAAGCTCCACCGCGTCGGGCGCCTCGCGGACCTCGGGCTCGGTGTCCACCAGGGTCCGCAGCTTGTTCACCGAAGCCTGTCCCTGCTGGTAGGTGTTGTACTGCTGGACCAGCAACTGGATGGGCTGGAAGAACCGGTTGAGGTAGAGGAAGAAGGCCACCAGGGCGCCGAGGGACAGGGTGTGGTCGACCACCATGGAGCCGCCGATGGCCAGCAGGACGGCCTGGCCGAGGACGCCGAGCAGCTGGGTGCCGGGGCCGTAGATGGCGTTGATCCGGGCCGTGTAGTTGTTGGCGTCCCGGTAGTCGCCGACCACGTTGCGATGGTGGATCACGTTGTGCCGCTGCCGGTTGTGGGCCGTCACGATGCGTACGCCGTGCAGGCTCTCGGACAGGTCGGCCAAGCACGTTGGCGATGCCGTCCCGCACCCGGTCGTAGCCGCGCTCGGAGGCCCGCTTGAACCACACCGAGGCGGCGAAGAGGGCGGGCAGGATCAGCACGACGGTGATGAGGGCCAGCCGGACGTTGGTGGTGAAGAGGATGACGGTGATGACCACCATGGTCAGGCCCTGGATGGCCAGCTGCGACAGGCCGTCCTGGAGGAGCTGCTGGAGGTTCTCGATGTCGCTGGTCATCCGGCTCATGACCACGCCGGCCTTCTCCTCGGTGAAGAAGCCGAGCGAGAGGCGCTGCAGGTGGGCGAAGACCTTGACCCGGAGGTCGTTCATCACCCAGGCGGCCAGACGGCCGGTGACCTGGACCTGGAAGCGCTGGGCCAACGCGGTGATGACAACGAAGACCAGGTAGGCGATGGCCGCGCCGACCACCACGGCGAAGTTGATGTGATGGGCGGGAGTCCTCCCAACCCGTCGTTGATGGCGTACTCGGTGAGCTTGGGCCCGACCTGGGAGGCCACGGCGATGACCACCACCAGGACCCCGGCCAGGGCCAGCATGCCGCGGGTACTTGGTCAGCAGCCGCCACAGGCTCAGCCGCTTGAGCTCGGTCTCGGAGCTGGTCTGGCTGAAGACGATGTCCGGCTCGGCGTACTCGGGCTCGGTGGCCAGCAGCTTGTCCACGCCGTCCTGGAGCTCGTGGGGGATGCCGGCGAAGGGAAGGCCGGAGGCGGCCGAGGCTTGCGCCCCTCCCGGGCCACCGAAGCCCCCTCCACCGCCGCCACCGAACATCATGACCGGCCTCCGCCCCGCGCCGAGTCGAGCAGGTCCCGCAGCGCCTGGCCGTCGGGCTCGGCCGGTGCCTCGTCGGTGCCCAACCCGGCCTCCTGTTCGGCCTCGTCGGCGTCGGCCTCCCGTTCGAACTCGCCCGCCTGGGCCAGCACCTCGGCGTAGAGGGGCGTGGTCTCGAGCAGCTCGGCGTGGGTCCCGTCGGCCACGATCTTGTGCTGGTCCAACAGGACCACCCGGTCGGCCAGCGAGATGGTGGACAGCCGGTGGGCGATGATCAGGGTGGTGCGGCCCTCCATCTGGACCCGCAAGCCGGCGTGGATCCGCTGCTCGACCTGGACGTCGATGGCGCTGGTGGCGTCATCGAGCACCATGATGGGCGGGTTGACCAGCAGGGTCCGGGCGATGGCGATCCGCTGCCGCTGCCCGCCGGAGAGGGTGTAGCCCCGCTCGCCCACCACCGTGTCGTAGCCGTCGGCCAGGTGGGTGATGAACTCGTGGGCGCCGGCCGCCTTGGCCGCGGCCACGATGTCCTCGAAGTCGGCGGACGGCTTGCCGTAGGCGATGTTGTCCCGGACGGACACCGAGAAGAGGAAGGGCTCGTCGAGGACCACCCCCACGTTGGCCCGGAGGCTGTCCTGGGTCACGTCCCGGACGTCGTGCCCGTCGATCTGCACCGAGCCGTGCTTGACGTCGTAGAAGCGGGTCAGCAGGCGGGCCACGGTCGACTTGCCGGCTCCGGTCCGGCCGACCAGCGCCACCGTCTCTCCCGGGGTGATGTGCAGGTCGAAGTCGGCCAGCACCAGCTGCTCGGCGTCGGCCGCGTAGGCGAAGTCGACGTGATTGAACCGCACGTCCCCGTTGACGTCGACCAGATCGACGGCGTCGGGTGCGTCGGTGACCGTGGGCTGCTCGTCGATGATCTCGTAGATGCGGTCGGCCGAGGCCGCCGCCCGCTGACCCATCATGATCAGCATGCCCAGCATCATGAACGGGGCCTGGAGCATCAACAGGTAGGCGTTGAAGGCGAAGATGTCCCCGATGCTCAGTCCCCCGTGGATGACCATGTACCCGCCGAACAGCAGGACGAGGGCCAGGCCCACCTGGGGCAGGTTCTGGACCAGGGGGGAGAAGCGGGCCCGGAGGTCGGCGTCCTTGATGTAGCTCCACCGGAGCTTGTCGGCCGCCCCGGACAGCGAGCGGAGCTGCTGCTGCTCGGCGGCGAAGGACTTGACCACCCGCACGCCGTTGACGTTCTCGTCGACGATGGTGGCCACGTCGGCCAGCCGCGACTGGATGATCCACGACACCGGGAACATCGACTTCCGCATCTTCACGCCGGCCAGGTAGACGAAGGGCATGGTGGCCATGGCGATGAAGGCCAGCGGCACGTCGATGGACAGCATGAAGCCGAAGGCCACGATGGCGATGGAGCACTGGACCAGGATGGACGGGGCGAAGGTCATGTACATCTGGACCGACCGGATGTCCGAGTTGGCCCGCGAGATGAGCTGCCCGGACTGCACCCGGTCGTAGAAGGAGAACGACATCTTGGTCAGGTGCTCGTAGATGATGTTCCGCAGGTCGTACTCGATGTCGTAGGCCGTCTCGAAGAGGAACAGGCGGGAGATGTAGCCGGCGACGCCGCCCACCAGCCCGATCCCGACGATGAGCCAGACGTAGTGGCTGAGGGGGACGGTATGGAGCTGGATCGAGTTGGTGATGGCGTGGTTGATCAGGTTGGGCACCAGGACCTGCAGGACCAGCCCCACGAAGGAGGCCACCAGCGAGGTGATGAAGATCCCCTTGTGGGCGCCCATGATGGGCATGACCCGGCGGAGCCAGGTGAGTGACTTGTCGGGGTCGATGGTGGCGCGGGGCGCCTCGTTGCGGGCCACCACGTCGATGGGGACGAACTCGGTGCCCACCTCGGGTGTCGTCGACGGACGGGGCCGGAGCCGGGGGACCTTCATCGGGCCGCCTTCCGCGCCAGACGGTAGGCCCCGAAGGCGTTCCGCCATGCCACCAGCCCGTCGAATGCCTTCCTGGACTCGTCGGGGTCGTCGAGACAACCGGCGATCTCGGCCAGCCGGCCGGCCACCGCGGCGTCGGCCAGGTCGAGGGCCTGGCGACCGCTGTCGGTGAGGACATGGTCGACCTGCCGGCGGTCGGAGACCACATGCCTGCGTTCGACGAGGCCCCGGGTGACCAGGCCGTCGACGATGGCCGTCACGCTGGGCGGACGCACGGCCAGACGCTCGGCCAGGTCGGAGGAGACGGCGGACCGTTCGTCGAGCAGGCCCAGGACCCGGTATTGGGGCGCGGACAGGTCGGCGGTGGCCAGGCCGATCTCCACCTGCTTGCCCAGCCAGGCTGCCGCCCTTCCGATGTTCCGGTGACCGTCGACGTCGGGCGTCCTCGCCGTAGTTGCTTTGGAACTCACATTATTAGACTATCGAACTAATGGTGTGGTCCGTTCGCCGAGCATCGGGTGCCGTGGGGCGCGGGCTCCAGCACCGTGGCCCACCGCCCGATTGAACCCCGGCAACCCACCCCCGCCCCCCGTCAGGCGAGACCTACGTCAGGGCAAGGTATCCACCCTCGACCGCAAAGCGCTCCTGATCTGTCGCTGCTGTTCCGGCAAACGAGCTCGGGCCGCCACTTCGAATTTCCCAAGTGCACCGGAACGTTGGGCTCGCGCCGCGTCACCCACTTGACGCAACCTACTGGTTGCCATAATGTAGCAACCGATAGGTTGCAATGTTCCCGTACCACTCAAGGAGGCCCCTCGATGACCACCCGCACCGACTACCGCATCAGCGTCCGAATCAACGCCCCAGCTGGCGTCGTCTTCGACGCCGTCACCACGACCGAGGCACTCACCGCCTGGTGGAGCCAGGTGACGGGGTCGGGCGTGACCGACGGCGACCTGCGATTCCCCATGGTGGCGGGGCAGCGGCCGCTTCTCATCCACGTTGATGAGGCAACCCGCCCGACGACCGTCCGCTGGACCGTGACCGAGTGCACATTCATGGAGGACTGGGTGGGCACCCACCCGACATTCACCATCACGCCGATCGACAACGGGTCCTGCGAGCTCAACTTCGAGCACCGCGGTCTGAACGACCAGCTCGAGTGCAAGGACATGTGCAGTCGCAGCTGGGATCACTTCGTCGGTACCAGTCTCCGCGAACTGGCCGAAAGCGGCACCGGCGCTCCCAACCGCAGCCCACGTGACCTCGCCCGCCGCGCCGCCGAGGAGAACAGTTGATCCTGGTCCCCGGGGACTGCTCGGCCTGACCGGGCGGTCCCCGGGTCGGCGACCCATGTTCGGCATAATTCCTAGTCACTCCCAAAGGAGGAAGTCATGGCGTTCCCCGACCGCATCGAACGGACGGTGACCTTGAACCGCGCGCCGAGCGAGGTGTGGAAGGCGCTCACCACCGCCGACGGTCTGAGCGCGTGGTTCGGCGAACGGGCGACAATAGATCTTCGCCTCGGTGGCGCGGCCACGATGACCTTTGCCGGGGGCACGACTGTCGATATGCGCGTCGAGCGTGTCGAGGAGCCCACGGTGTTCGCATACACGTGGCGACTGCCCGACCTGCCCGAGTCCGACCCCCGCCGCACATACGTCGAGTTCACCCTGGAGCCTGACGGCGACGGCACCCTGCTGCGCCTCGTCGAGTCGGGATTCGCCCAGCTTCCCGTCGACACCCGCCGCGAGACCTACGACTCCCACGGTGAAGGCTGGTCGCGCGAGCTGGCAGAGCTCGCGGAGCACATCGATGGCACCTGACATCGAGGCTGTTGCTGAGCAGGTCTTCGTCGCGCTCGCCGACCCGACCCGCCGGACCATCCTCGCTGCCCTCGCCACAGACGGCCCGTCCACAGCCACCGATCTGGCCGCTCGACTTCCGATCACACGGCAAGCCATCGCCAAACACCTCGCCCTCATGGCCGACGCCGGCCTCATCTCGCCCGAGCCGGGCGAACGCCGCCGGGTGCGCTACCGACTGAGGTCCGCACCCGTGCAGATCGCCCAGCAGTTTCTCGCCGCTCTCGCCCACACCTGGGACGACCGCCTCGACGCCCTGCAGCACTATCTCACGGTGCCATGACCCGGCCAGCGGTCACCGAAGCGGATGGCACCGTGGTCAAGAACCTGGCCGACGGGCTCATGGTCGTCTTCGGGCCGACGTCAGCCGCCCTCGCCTGCGCCGTGGCCATGCAACAGAGTTGGCCGGGTCGTCCGGGCCGGCTGCCCGCCGAGCTAGGAGACGAGCCCGCCGGTGTTGAGGTTGAGCCCGTCGGCGCTCTTGGAGCGGTGCATGACCTGGATCTCGCTGAACTCGGCCAGACCCCACGGGCCGTTCTCGACGCCCACCCCGCTCCACTTGAAGCCACCGAAGGGCTGCTGGGGGGCGAGGGCCAGATGGGTGTTGACCCATGCCGTCCCGCACTCGAGCCGTCCGGCGACATCGGAGGCGCGGTCGGTGTCGGTGCCCCACACCGAGCCCGACAGCCCGAAGTGGGTGGCGTTGGCTCGCTCGACCACATCGTCCACGTCCCGGTAGGAGATCACCGGCAGGGCCGGACCGAACTGCTCCTCGTCCACGATGCGGGTGCCGTCCGAGAGCCCGGCCAGGATCGTCGGCTCGAAGAAGTAGCCGGGCCGGTCCATGGCATGTCCACCGACTGCGGCCCTCGCCCCATGGGACAGCGCGTCGCCGACCAGCTCCTTCACCCGCTCGTACTGCGGCTTGTTGTTGATGGGCCCGAGCTTGGAACCCTCCTCGGTGCCGTCGCCGACCTTGATCGCCGCCGCTTGGGCCGCGAGCCCGTCGACCACGTCGTCATACATCGACTCGGGCACGTAGACCCGCTTGATGGCCGAGCACACCTGACCGTTGTTGTTGAAGGCACCGGCGAAGATGGCCTTGCTGACCAGTGCCGGGTCGGCGTCGTCCAACACGATGGCCGGATCGTTGCCGCCGAGCTCGAGGGTCACACGCTTGAGGTCCGGGGCGGCCGACAGGGCGACCTTCTTGCCCGTCTCGATGGAGCCGGTGAAGCTGACCTTGCGCGGCACCGGATGTCCGGTCATCCAGGCGCCCAGCTCGTCGCCACCACTGATCACGTTGATCACGCCGGCGGGCATGACGTCACGCAGGATCTCGGCCACCTTCAGGGTGGTGAGGGGGGTGAACGGCGAGGGCTTGAGCACGAGGGTGTTGCCGGCCAGCAGTGCCGGCGCGATCTTCCAGAAGGCGAGGGTGAGGGGGAAGTTCCAGGGGGTGATGGCGGCCACCACGCCCACCGGGCGACGGACCACTTCGACCCGGGCCTCGGCGTCGTCCTGGATGACCTGTGGGGGCGTTTCGATGTTGGCGAAGTACTGACACCAGATGGCCGCCGCGAAGACCTCGATGTTGGCGTCGCCGAGCGGCTTCCCCTGCTCCGCGGTGAGCACCGGGGCCAGCTCGGCCGAAGAGGCCAGGAGGACGTCGGCCATCTTCAAGAGGGTCTGGCGCCGGACATCCTCGTCGGACTTCCAGTCCCGCTGTGCTTTGGAGGCGGCGTCGAAGGCGGCATCCAGCTGCTGGCGACTGCATTCGGGGGCATGGGCGAAGACCTCGCCGTTGGCCGGGTTCACCACACCGAACGACTCTGCCGCCGGTACGGTGTCGCCTCCGATGGTCATCACGAAGTCGGACATGTCTTCCCCCAGTGCTCGTTCGTCAGGTTCTCTCTGAGGCTACGCCCCTTCGCAGCCTAACTGTCAAGGACGTCAGGTGCCCCGGCGGGCGGCGGCCGCCGGGTGGGGCGGCGACCGGAGGTCAGACGGGGACGGGCTCGGGCTCGGCCGGTGCCGCCGGCCCACCCGGGCCCTCCGGCCTGTCCAGCTCGAGCTCGGGGTCGACCGAGACGTGGGGGAGGATCCGGTCGAGCCACCCCGGGAACCACCAGTTGGCCTTCCCGATCAGGAACATCAGCGAGGGAACGATGGCCATCCGGATGAGGATGGCGTCCATCAGGATGCCGGCGGCCAGGCCCAGCCCGAACTGCTTGATGACCAGCAGGCCCCCGAGGATGAAGGACCCGAACACCAGGATCATGATCAGGGCGGCGGCGGTGATGGTCTTGCCGGTGGCGGCCAGTCCCCGCCGGACGGCGGTGGCGTTGTCGCCCGACTTCACGTACTCCTCGCGTATCCGGGTGATGAGGAAGACCTCGTAGTCCATGGACAGCCCGAACAGGATGGCGAAGAGCATCACCGGCAGGAACGCGGCGATCGGCCCGGGGCTGCCGATCTGGAAGACCGAACCCAGCCATCCCCACTGGAACACGGCCACCAGGACACCGAACGCCGCCCCGATGGAGAGGAGGTTCATCACTGCCGCGGTCAGGGGGATGATGAGGCTGCGGAAGACCATGGCCAGCAGCAGGAAGGAGAGGACGACCACCAGCCCGATGAAGAGCGGGAGCTTGTGGGCCAGCACCCGGGCGAAATCGGCGAAGATCGCGGTGTTCCCTCCCACGTAGACGTTGACCCCGGTGCCGGTCACGACGGCCGGGATGGTCGTCTGTCTCAGGTGGTCGATCAGGTCGGTGGTCTGGGAGGCCTCCGGCGATGTGGTCGGGTAGGCGGTGATCAGGCTGACCGTCTGGCCGTCCTTGGTCGGCAGGACCAGGGGTCCGGTGACCTTGGCCACGCCGGGCTGCGACTGCACCTTGGCGGCCAGGTTGTCGAGGGTCTGCTGGTCGGCCGGGCCCGGGTTCTGGGTCACCAGCAGCAGGGGACCGTTGAAGCCGGGTCCGAAGCCGCTGGCCAGGAGGTCGTAGGCGGTCCGGGTGGTGGTGCCGGTCGGATCGTTGCCCTGGTCGGAGGAGCCGAGACGGAGCGAGAAGAACGGGAGGGCAACCAGCACGATCACCGCGAAGGCCACCAGGGCCGGCACGACCGGCTGCCGCTGGACGAACCCGGCCCACCGGGGCCAGAAGCCCTTGGTCCCTGAGCCGATGACCTTCGGTCCGTTGACGGCCAGGTCCTTCTTCTGGCGCCGGCTCAGCACCCGCGGCCCGATGAAGCCGAGGAAGGCCGGGAGCAGGGTGAGGGCGGCGATCATGGTGAAGAGCACGCCGATGGAGGCGGCGATGGCCAGCCCGTAGAGGAAGGTGACCCCGAGGGCGAACATCCCGAGCAGGGCGATGCAGACGATGATCCCGGCGAACAGGACGGCGCGGCCCGAGGTGTTGACCGCGTTGACGATCGAGGACTCGACGTCGTTGCCGGCCACGAGGCCCTGACGGTGCCTGGTCACGATGAACAGGGCGTAGTCGACTCCCACTCCGAGCCCGATCAGCAGGACGAGCTCGGTCGAGAAGACGGGCATCTTGAGCAGGTGGCTGAGTAGCCCGATCACACCGATGGCCGTACCCAGCGAGGCGAGAGCCGACAGCAGCGGGAGGAGCATGGCGAAGACCGAGCCGAACACGAGGAGGAGCACGACGCCGGCCAGGATCACACCCAGCCCGGTGCCCCCGAAGGACTGCTTGTCGGCGGCCTCGGCCACCTGGCCGGCCACCGCCACCTGAAGATTCGGTCCGGCCGCGCTCTGCGCCGTCGACACCAGCTGCTTGGCCACCGGGGTGGAGATGTTCTGGGCCAGACGGTCGAAGGTGACCGCGGCGAACGCCGTCGTCCCGTCCTTGTTGATCTGGGCGGCACCGAGGGGGTCGTAGGGACTGACGATGTTGGTGACGTTGGGCACCTTCGCCACCTTGGCCAACATGGCGTTCACCGAGGACTTCACCTCCGGGTCGGTGACCTTGGCGCCGCCGGTGGTGTGGAAGACGATCTGCTCGCGGTCGCCCGACAGGCTCGCCTCCGACCGCTGCAACAGCGTGAGCGCCTGGGTCGACTGGGTGTTGGGCAGCGAGAAGCTGTTGGAATAGTCGGTGCCCACTGCAGCCGAGATGACGGTCATGCCGACCAGCGCGGTGAGCCAGAGCAACAGCACGATCACGCGGTGGCGGACACACCAGGTGGCAAGGGACTTCATTGCCGGTGACTCCTCAAGTTCGGGTTTCGGGTCGAGGTCGAATTGCGGGGCTCGGGCGAGCCGGAGGGCGTTTGACGGGTATCTGGTCTTTCAAGAGTTGCTGAACCATTCTCGTCGATAGAACCCGATGAACGGTAAATCGACCCAATTCCCTCGTTCCTTGAGGACCAGCCGTGGCCCGGCATCGGATCCGTGCCACCCTACCGGCCGCGACGGCGCCCCGGTCGTCAGGCTCCACCCACTGCCCGGCACCTGGGCGGTCCGGCGTCGACCGGTGGCCCGCCGAGTACGTGGACCGGGCCGGCGTCGACCATCATGGAGACCATGAAGAGCACGGAGCCCCGCGATCGCCTCGTCCCGCTGTCCGGGGCGTTCAATTTCCGGGACCTCGGCGGGTACCCGGGCAGGGACGGGCGGCCCACCCGCTGGGGGACCCTGTTCCGTAGCGACACCCTGCACGAGCTCACCGAGGCCGATGTCGCCCTGCTCCGGTCGCTGGGCCTGGCCACCATCATCGATCTCCGCACCTCCCGGGAGCTCGAGCGCACCGGTCGGGGACCGCTCGCCCCGGAGCCGATGGCCTATCGGCACCTGTCGCTGATCAGGGACGGCGAGGGGGAGGCCATGGCCGCCCCGGCCCCGGGCGGGGAGGAGCTTTCCGAGCGCTACCTCTGGTACCTCGACGTCGGTCGCCAATCCCTGGTCGACGCCCTGGCGCTGGTGTCGGAGCCGGCCAGCCTGCCGCTCGTCTTCCACTGCGCGGCGGGCAAGGACAGGACCGGGGTGCTGGCTGCGCTGGTGCTCGACATCCTGGACGTGGACGATGAGGTCATCGTGGCCGACTATCTGGTCACCGCCGGCCGGATGGAGCTGATCCTCGGTCGCTACCGTTCCGACCCCGTCCTGGCCGAACGGATGGCCGGCGTGCCTGCTTCCCGCTTCGGCGTGGAGGCGGAGACCATGGTCCGGTTCCTCGGCGAGCTCGATGTCCGGTTCGGTGGGGCCCGGGGCTGGGCCGTCGACGCCGGGGTGGATCCGGAGGCCCTCGACCGGATGGAGGAGCTGCTGCTCGAGCCGGCCGGCTGAGGCCGGAGAGGTCGAGGGCGCCGGGGTCCGTCCGGCCACCCCCGGCGGCGGGGGCTCCCGGGGCGTGCCGTCGGCCTACACTGGTGCCGTGCTCGCCGCGTTGTGGGAACCCATCCTGGCCGGCGCTCTCGTCTTCGCCACCCTCCTCATGGCCGGTGTCGTGGTGGCGACCTTCCTGCTGTGGCGGTACGGCCGGCGCAAGTGGCGCGCCTTCCACTCCCACGGGGCGGTGGTCGGAGCCGTCGCACTGTGGGAGGCGACGGCTGCGCACGGCTTCAGGCGTCGGGCACCGGTGACGCCCGAGGACGTGTACCGGCGGACACCCCGACAGGTGCGCAAGGAGCTCTGGCGCGCGGTCGACCAGGCCAGGGCCGCGGTGCGGGCCGCGACCGAGGCCGGTGCTCCGACCGCGTCGCTTCCCGTGCTCTGCCACCGCCTCCACGAGGTTGCCGTGGCTCTCGATCGGGTCCTCCGGGTCGAATCGAGTGGGACGGTGCCCCGCGAGGTGGCGGAGCAGGTCGTCGAGGTCGTGCGGGCGGCGACCGACGTCCAGAAGGCCGCGGTGGCCTCGGCCAGCGATGCCAACGGGCAGCGGGTCCGCGACCTGGTCCGTGACGCCGATCAGGAGATCCAGTGCCTCGATGCCGGCCTGGCCTCGGCCCGGGCGGCGCTGCCTCCTCGCCACGGCTGAGGACCACCCCGAGCACGGCCGAGGTCCCCCGCCACGGCTGAGGACGACCCCGCCCGCGGCTGAGGATCGCCCCGGGCCAACCCGACCGGGGCCGATCAGGACGCGGCTTCGGAAAGGATCCCGTCGACGGCGGAGGCCAGCACCGCCAGGCCATCGGCCAGGAGCGCCTCTTCGATGACCAGCGGAGGCAGGAGGCGGATGACGTTGCCGTAGCTGCCGCAGGTGAGGACGATCACCCCCGCCTGGTGGCAGGCCTGGGCGATCCGGCGGGTGGCCACGGGGTCGGGGTCCGAGGTTCCGGGCCGTACGATCTCCATGGCCATCATCGCCCCCCGCCCCCGGACATCGCCGACGGCCGGGTGGGAGGCCTGGAGCCGGCCGAGCGTCTTCGACATGCACCTCGCCGATGCCGCGTGCGACTGCGGCCAGCCCGGCGCTCCTCATGATGTCGATGGACGCCAGGGCGGCGGCGCAGGCCACCGGATTGCCGCCGTAGGTGCCACCCAACCCGCCGGGATGGACCGCCTCCATGAGGTCGGCCCGACCGGTGACCGCGGCCAGGGGATATCCCGAGGCGAGGGCCTTGGCCGTGGTCATGAGATCGGGCACCACTCCTTCGTCCTCGCAGGCGAACCAGTCGCCGGTCCGGCAGAAGCCGGTCTGGATCTCGTCGGCGGCCAGCAGCACCGCATGGTCCCGGCACCAGGCGGCAATGGCGGGCAGGAACCCGGGAGCGGGCACCACGAACCCGCCTTCCCCCTGGATGGGCTCGATGAGCACGCAGGCCACGTTGTCCGCACCCACGAGCCGGTCGATCTGCTCGAGCGCCCGCCACGCCGCCTGCTCCCCGGTCATCCCCTCCGGATCGCGGTAGGGGTACGACATCGGCACGCGGTAGATCTCGGGGGCGAAGGGACCGAACTTGTCCCGGTAGGGCATGTTCTTGGCGGTGAGGGCCATGGTCAGGTTGGTGCGCCCGTGGTACGCGTGGTCGAACACGACCACGGCCTGGCGGCCGGTGACGTGCCGGGCGATCTTGACCGCGTTCTCGACGGCCTCGGCCCCGGAGTTGAACAGGACGGAGCGCTTCGGTCCGTCTCCCGGGGCCAGCTCGTTGAGGGCCTCGCACACCGCCACGTACGACTCGTACGGATTGACCATGAAGCAGGTGTGCGAGAACCGGGCCACCTGGTCCCGGACGGCCTCGACGACGGCCGGGGCGGCGTGGCCCACGCTGACCACGGCGATCCCTGCACCGAGGTCGATCAGGGAGTTGCCGTCCACGTCGACGAGGATGGCCCCCGACGCCTCCTCGACATAGAGGGGGACGACCGAGCTCACACCCGGGGCCACGGCGGCGACCCGCCGCCGTTCGAGGGCCTGCGAGTTCGGGCCCGGGAGCTCGGTGACCACGGCCCGCGCCTGGTTGATGAACGAGGTGCCCACCTGGTCGACAGTAGCGGAGGACCTGCTCAGCCGGCGGCCAGGGCGATCACCCCGAACATCGCACCGTTCGGATCCGCCAGCACCGCGAACCGGCCGGCCGGGATGTCGACCGGTCCGGCGAAGAGGGTGGCCCCGAGCCCGGTGGCGGTGGCCACCGTGGCATCACAGTCGGCGGTGCCGAAATAGGCCAGCCAGTGGGAGGGCACCTCGGGCGGCACCTCTGCCGGCATGGCCATCATGCCGCCGACGTCGTTCCCGTTCAGCTTCCACGTGGTGTACTCCATCCCGCCCATGTCGGCGGTCTCGGCGTCCCAGCCGAACACCTCGCCGTAGAACGCCTTCGCCGCCGCGGTGTCGCGGGTGGACAGTTCGTTCCACGCCAGTGCGCCGGGCTCGTTGACCAGTCCCGCGCCCAGATGGCGGCGCGGCTGCCAGACGGCCGCCGCCGCCCCGGTGGGATCGGCGAACACCGCCATCCGGCCGACGTCCAGCACGTCCATGGGTTCGACGAAGACCGTGCCTCCGGCCGCCTTGACCTTGGCGATGCTGGCGTCGGCGTCCACCACCGAGACGTAGGTGGTCCACGCCGGCGGTTGGCCCTCCATCATGATCGGGCCGGCCCCGGCCACCGGAATCCCTCGGAGCTCGATCATGTGGTAGTGGCCGGACTCAGGCCCCTGGTCCTTGGCGTCCCATCCGAACACCGAGGAGTAGAAGGAGGCCGATGCGGCCAGATCGGGGCTGGCCAGGTCGACCCATGAGGGTGTTCCGGGCTCGTAGGAGGTCCTTGTCGGCATGGTGGCTCCTTGGTCGTGGTGGTGTGGTTGTCGCGGTCGTGGTCGTCGCCCAGCCTTTCACGCGGCGACCGGCCGCGCCGGTGCGGTCAGTTGCCGAAGTTCCAACTGCCCCCGTCCTCGTAACGGTGCATGATGTTCTTGGCGATGAGGATCTTGTGGACCTCGTCGGGGCCGTCGGCCAGCCGGAGGACCCGGGCGGTGAGGTACATCTGGGCCAGCGGCAGGTCGTTGCTCACACCGGCTCCGCCCCACACCTGTATGGCGCGGTCGACCACCCGGTGGTAGGCCGCGGGCACGAATACCTTGATGGCCGAGATGGCGGTGCGTACATCCGGGTCGCCGTTGGCCACCTTCTCGGCTGCGTTGATGGTCATGAGGCGCGCCGACTGCACGTCCATGTAGCTCTCGGCGATGAATCCCTGGATGAACTGCTTGTCCTTGAGCAGGCCGCCGTGCACCTGACGGACCAAGGTGCGCTCGACCATCAGGTCGAATGCCCGCCACATCTGGCCGACCGAGTTCATGCAGTGGTAGACCCGTCCGGCCCCGAGCCGGTCCTGCGCGGCCTGATGCCCCTGGCCCACGAGGCCGAGGGTGTTCTCGACGGGGACGCGGACGTTCTCGTACCTGATCTCGCAGTGATCGGAGGTCGAGTGCCCGAAGATGCCGATGCCACGGATGATGTTCACGCCCGCGGTGGCGGTGGGAACGATGATCTGGGTCATGCGGCCCGGTGCGCCGAGCTCGCCGGTCGGATCGTTGGCCCGGCACATCACGATGAAGAAGTCGGCGTCGATCCCGTTGGAGGTGAACCACTTGTGCCCGTTGATCACCCAGTGGTCGCCGTCGCGAACCGCCTCGGTCTCGATCGAGCGTGGATCGGATCCGGCGTGGTCCGGTTCGGTCATCGAGAAGCCGGACTCCATCGTCCCGTCGATCAGCGGCAGGAGCCACTTCTGCTTCTGCTCCTCGGTCCCGTACTTGACCAGGATGCTGGCGTTGCCCGAGTTGGGCGCGGCGATGCCGAACAGGGTGGAGGCGCCGACGGCGTAGGCCAGGATCTCGTACATGTAGGCCAGGGCGAGGAAGTCGAGGCCCATGCCGCCGTACTCCTTGGGCAGATGTGGCGCCCACAACCCGGCCAGGTTGACCTTGCTCTTGATCTCCTCCCGCATCTCGATGCTCCGGCGCCGGCTCTTCTCCTGGTCGTCGGTGCTGACCTCCGCGGCCCGGCGCGACCGCCACAGGACCTCCTCGTTCGGGAGGATCTCGGCGTTGATGAAGTCCGCGGTTCGGCGGCGGATGTCGTTGATTGCAGGATCCAGGCCGGGTATCGGCGTCACGTTGATCGCCACTGCGGTCACCTCGTCGCATCTGGGGATGGGGCCCCCTCATCATGGCCCACCGGCGGCCACGGGATGAATGGCCCACCGGCGGGCGCCCGACGATCAGGCGCCAGCCGGGCACGGGGGGCTGGTCGAGGTGCAGTTCGCTGCGATTGCCGGCCCGGGCCCCACTGGCCAAAGCGGCGCCGGGGAGGTCAGCCGGATCCGGCGGTGAGGTCGTAGACGGTCACCCCGTCGACCGTCCGGGCGGTGAAGTGGCTGGTCACCCACGACTCGATCTGGGATGCGGGCGTGGTTCCCCCCGACCCGCCGCCGAACCCGCTGCCGCCGCCGATGTAGTAGTGGATCTTCCCGTCGGCCACGTACCGTTCGAACTCGGCCAGGGTCGGGGCGGGGTCGGTCCCGTTGAACCCGCCGATGGCCATGACCGGATCGCCGGTGGCCAGCTGGTAGCCCGATGCCGAGTTCGATCCCGTCGTGGCCGCCACCCACGAGTACCGGGAGGCGTTCGACCTGAGCAGCGCGGTGAGCTGCTTTCCCGGCGTCGAGCCGTTGAGGAGGCCACCGGCACCACCCGCCGGCACCCGGCCGCCGCCACCGGCGCCGAACCCGCCCGGCGCCCACCGGCACCGAGCCCCGGCACCCGACGCCCCACCGGCGCCGAAGCCGCCCGGCGCACCACCGGCGCCGAAGCCGCCGGCCGAGGCCCGCGGGAAGGAGCCCGGGGGGACGGTGAGCCCGTTGGGGAGCTTGGTGCCGTTGGGCAACGTGAACCCCTTGGGCAGGGTGATGCCGTTCCGGTGCCGCGCCCCGAACCCACCACCACCGCCGAACCCACCCCGGCCGAAACCGCCGGACCCACCGGCCGGCCGAAACCGCCGGGACCGCCTCCGCCCTGGACGGGCGGACCGGCCGAGGGAATGGCTCCACTGTGCGGCGTCGCCGCCGTGTTCAGCGAGTAGGCCGCCGGGGCGGCGATGATCGAGGCGATGCCGAAGCCGGCGATGCCCGCAGCCAGCACTCCGCGGGCCCGGGGGACCAGGGCGACACCGAGCGCGGCGGCCAGGCCGACGGCCAGGATGACCCAGCGCAGTGCCGGGTACCAGGTGGGACTCCATCCGAGGACCACGAACGCCCAGGCGATGCTGGCCAGGATGGCCGCGGCCAGGGCCAGCCGGGGGAAGAGCTCCTGACGCCGTCGCCACAGCGTCGATGCCCCCATGCCCACCAGTGCCCCGATCGCCGGGGCCAGCGCCACCGTGTAGTAGGGATGGATGATGCCGTGGGCGAAGCTGAACACGGCCCCGGTCAGCAGCAGCCATCCACCGAAGATGAGAAAGGCCGCTCGCACCCGATCGGTCCTCGGGGCCCGGCGGGTCAGCCACAGCACGGCGACGAGCCCGATCAGCGAGCCGGGGATCAACCACGAGATCTGTCCGCCCATCGACGACAGGAACAGGCGGTTCCACCCGGTCGGGCCCCACATGCTCCCCGGCGACACCACGACCACCGACGCTGCCCGTCTCGTTGCCGGTCAGCCGGCCGAACCCGTTGTAGCCGAAGATGAGGTTGAGCTCCGAGTTGTTGGTCGAACCACCGACGTAGGGCCGGTCGGCGGCCGGGGTCAGTTGCACGGCCGCCACCCACCAACCGCCGGACAGGAGGAGCGCCACTCCGGCGTAGACCAGCTGCACGATCCGGCGCCCGAGCTTCGGTGGACCGGCCAACAGATAGACGAGGGCCAGTACCGGCAGGATGATCAGGGCCTGGAGCATCTTGGTGATGAACCCGAACCCGATGAGCGCCCCGGCGAACACCATCCACCGGCTCCGCCCGCTCTCGATCGCCCTGACGGTGACGTACGCCGCTGCGGTCAGGACGAGCGTGAGCATGGCGTCGGGATTGTTGTACCGGAACATCAACGTGGCCACCGGGGTGAGGGCCAGGACCGCCCCGGCCAGCAGGGCTGCCCCCGGTGAGAACCAGCGGCGAACGGTGACGAAGAGCAGCCCGACGGTGGCCACTCCCTCCAGGGCCTGGGGTACGAGGATGCTCCACGCATTGACACCGAAGAGACGGGCGGAGATCTCCATCACCCACAACGAGGCGGGCGGCTTGTCGACGGTGATGAAGTTGGACGCGTCGAACGAGCCGAAGAAGAAGGCCTTCCAGCTCTTGGTCCCCGCCTGCACGGCCGCGGAGTAGAAGCTGTTGGCCCATCCCGACCGGCCGAGGCCCCAGATGTAGAGGAACCCGGTGCCGACCAGCAGGACGACGAGGGCCGGGCGGACCCAGGCCGGATCCTGCGGCCGACCCCGTACCAGTCGCGACAGCCGACCCGAGGGAGGAGCCGGTGTCGGCGGGTCGGTGGCTGGTGCCCCGTTGCCCGGCCCGCCGGCACCGGCCTCCTCGACCGGCCTGTCGGGGGCCCAGCCGTACGGCGCCGGGTGGGAGGTTGGATCGGCGGCACCGGGATGCGCGGTGGTCGGATCGGTCGTGACCGCCGTCGGTCCGACGGTGGTGCCGTCGTTGTCGAGTTGCGTGCCGGTCACGACGGCCTCCACGCCGTCGAGGAAAGGGGCCCGGAGGTGCCCGGGCCGAAGGGCCCGGAACCGGTGGCCAGATGGGTCCCGAACTGCGGTCGGAACACCCAGTTGCGGAGGATGGCGAAGCGGATGACGGCGGCACCGGCATTGCCCACGGTCACCGCGCACAGCTCGGGGACCAGCGACCGCAATCCGAGGGCCCGGGTGACGGCCAACGCGCCCGTGGTGAAGACCAGGCTGACTCCGGTCAGGGCCGGCGCGGTGCCCATCCGACGGCTCCGGTCGAGCCCGATGCCGGGCGACCCGGCCATGCCCCGGTGCGCGGCCGTGTTGCCCATGCTGCAGCCGATGATGGCCACCGCGTTGGCCAGGTAGCCACCCAGGCTGGGTTCGAGGGCTGCGAACGCGGCGGCGTGGGCCACGGTGCTGACGGCGCCCACCCCGGCGGACCGGAGCAGCTCGTCGGCGAAGATCTCGGTGTCACCCGGTGCACCGGTTGCCGCCGGTCGGGTCGTGTCGACGGCAGTCAGGTTCGGCCTGCCGCCGGCTTCCCTGCCGGTCGACACGGACCCGGTGGTCGCAGTCGATGACGACGAGCTCCGATAGGGACGCGACATCGACGGCCGCAGGTGCGGTGCGCCGTCGGGCGCCGGTCGCCGTCCGAGCATCCGCCACACGCCTCGTAGATCGTCGAGCGCCGTGTGGAGCACGTCGACGCGGGAGTCCGTGTCGTCGACCCAGTCGACGGGTACCTCGTGGATGCGCAAGCCGACCCGCTGCGCGGTGACCAGGACCTCGGTGTCGAAGAACCACTCGTCGTCCTCCACCAGTGGGAGCACCTCGGCCGCCGCGTCGCGGCGCAACGCCTTGAATCCGCACTGCGCGTCGGTGCACGGGCTGCGAAGTGCGGATCGGAGCAGCAGATTGTAGGCACGGGAGATCATCTCGCGACGGGCGCCCCTGACCACATGGGATCCGGGGCCGAGCCTGGTCCCGATGGCCACGTCGCTGTGCCCCGAGAGGAGGGGAGCCACCAGCGGGAGGAGGGCGTCGAGTCCGGTGGCCAGGTCGACGTCCATGTAGGCAACCACCGACGCGGTGCTTTTCGACCATGCCGCTCTCAGCGCTCGACCGCGGCCCTTCTGGTCGAGGTGGATGGCACCGACGCCGTCCATCGTGGATGCCAACTCCGTGGCGATCGGCCAGGTGCGGTCGGTGCTGGCGTTGTCGGCGATGGTGATGGTGGCGACGAACGGAAACGACGTGTCGAGGTAGGTCCGCAGCGCGGTGATGCTCCGGGCCAGCTGCTCGGCCTCGTTGTAGACGGGGATGACGATCTCCACGTCCGGGGCTGTCCGCGCGCCGGGGGATTGGTTGCGGGTGATGGGGACGACGCTCATGCCACGGACGATGTCAGGTCGAGATGGGGTCCCGATGGGAATCGGCTGTGAGTTCGATGAGAACGTGGCGGTCGGCACGGCTTTCGGCACCGACACGCTCAATTCCAGGCCTACAGCTGGAGCCACTCCCGCGCTCCAGCAGGGGATCACTCCCGTCGGTTGAGCCGCGCCCGGCCCGCGCCCGGGCCCGGGGGTCACTCCCGGCGGTCGAGCGGGGGCTGGTCGAACCGCTGGTCGAACGGCGGCGGGCCGGTGCCCGGCGGCGGGGCCTTGGCCTTCGGCCTGCGTTTGGGTCTCGGTCGCTTCGGGGTGACCGGGTGCTCGGGGGCGGTCCACACCCACCCGTCGGGGGTCCTGGTCAGCTCGAACCCGTGATGGGTGCGGTCCAGGTGGTGCCGGTGACAGAGCCTGGCCAAATTGTCGAGGGCGGTGAGGCCGCCGTTGGCGAAGTCGGTGACCCAGTGGTCGTTCTCCAGTCCCAGGCGGGCGTCACAGCGGGGCACCACACACCTCGGGTCCCGGAGGAGGAGGGCCGACCGGATCCGCTTGGGCACGTGGCGTCCGGCCGAGTAGACGGTGGTGACGTCGGTGCCCTTGGCCACGAGCACCTCCACCAGGGCCTGGCCCAACAGCTCCCGGGCGTACCGGACGGCCACCGGGCCCACCCCGGGGATCTCACAACGCTCCTGGTCGCCCACCGAGCCCCGGCGCAGGGCCTCCAGGTCCACCACCACCGAGACGGTGGCGCTGGGGTCGGGGGTGGGTCTGTGCGGTGCCGTGCCGTCTCCGTCCCCGTGCTGGGTCAGGATCCCCTGTCCGGTGAGGGCCACCAGGGCATCGGCCCGGTAGGCGTCTGGGGTCTCGAAGCGGCCCTCCCGGCGGGCCCGGTCGAACTGCCGGTCGGTCTCTGCCTCCAAGGCGGCCACCAGGCCGGCCCCGGCCTCGGGGGCCAGCACGGCGAGGAGGCGGAAGGCCCCGTCGTCGTCGGTCCAGGTCAGACACCTGCGGTCCTGGTGCAGCTTCTCGAAGTGGCGGGCCTCGGCCTCGTGCGAGCGTCCGGCCACCTTGGCCCGCTGGCACCGCTCTTTCAGGGTGGCCTCGGAGTCGGACTCGGCACTGCCGACCAGTTCGGCCTCTTTCGCCGGGTTGACCTTCAAGGCGTCGGACACCCGGGCGGCCCGTCGGCGGGACAGCTTCCCGGCCCGGAACGACTCGGCCAGCCCGGGCTGGCCGGTGAGGGCCTCCCCCAGACGGATCTGGTCCTTCGCCTCGGCCAGCGAGTCCCCGGTGGTGGCGGACAAGAACTCGGCCGCCGAGCGGTGGCCGGTGCGGGCGAAGTGGCTGCCCTGGGCCAGGCGGGCGGCCAACCCGGTCTTGTGGGCCTGCACCACCCGCTCGTGGCGGGTGAGCCGGCTCACCACACGGGCTGCGTCCTCTGTCGAACAGCACGCCGGGTCGAAGGCGTCGAGGGCAGCGTCGGCGGCGTCGAGAAGGGCGAACAGGCCCTGGGGTTCGGTCTGGTCGGAACCGGTCTGTTCCGAACCGGTCTGCTCGGTCTGCGACTGCTCGGTCTGTGGGGCGATCACGGCCATGTCACAGGATGGCAGGGGGGTGTGACGCGAAGGAGAGAGGGGCTCTGGATGCGGGTGCCCACCACGCTAAGAGACCGCGGTGCCGCGAGGAAGATCAGTGTCGTTCACCCGGCCGGCCACTGGGGCCGGTGCGGTGGGTTTCGCCGAGGTCATCGGTGTGATGGGGAGGTACACGACGAAGGTGGTACCGGCACCGATCTGAGCCTGCGCGGAAACCGTGCCCCCATGGGCGGCGACGATGGCGCTCACGATCGAGAGCCCGAGGCCTGCGCCCCCGTGTGCTCGAGAGCGCGACGGATCGGAGCGATAGAACCGCTCGAACACGTGCTCGGCCTGCTCGGGATCCATGCCCGGCCCGTTGTCTGCCACCGTGATCGTGGCGCCGGCATCGTCGCCGTCCACGGTGACCCGGGCTTCGGTGCCCGGTGGGGTGTGGGCCCGGACGTTCCCGAGCAGGTTGTCGACCACCTGGCGGAGGCTGGTGGGGTCACCCATCACCTCGATCGGCCGGGACGCCTCGAAGGTGACCGGCCATTCCGGCCCCACCGTGGAGGCGGTGTGGACCGCCTCCGCACACATGGCCACCAGGTCGACCGACCGTTGCTCCATCGGACGGCCCTCGTCCAGACGGGCCAGCAGCAGCAGGTCGGCGACCAGATGCTCCATCCTGGTCGTCTCCGTCCGGATCCCGCCCATCAGCCGCTCGAGATCGGCCTTCTGCTCGGAGGCGCCGCGTCCGAACAGCTCGGCGTAGGCGGAGATGGCGGCGATGGGGGTGCGGAGCTCGTGCGACGCGTCGGCCACGAACCGGCGCAGCTGCTGCTCCGAGGCGCGGAGGCGGCGCTCCGAAGCGAGTCGGGCACTGAAGGCGGACTCGATGCGGGTGAGCATGACATTGAGGGTGCGAGCCAGCCGACCGACCTCGGTGGTCTCGTTCTCACCGGGAACACGCTCGGTGAGGTTGCCGTCGGCGATGGACTCGGCCGTCCGCTCCATGTCGCGCAAGGGCCGCAGGCCGATCCGCACCAGGTAGAAGCCGCCGACCAGGGCGAGCAGGACGGCAGCGCCGGTGACGGCAAGCTCGATGATCAGCAATTGGTGGAGGGTGCCGACGATGTCCCCCAGCGGCTGGGCCACGATGAGGAGGTCCCCGTTGTCGAGGACCGAGGCGCGTACCCGAAAGGTCGGACCGCCGCTCTTGGTGGCCGGCGCGGTGAAGTACGTGACCTTCTCGCCGTTCGACTGGGTGGCGAACCCGGTCACGGTCTGGGGGATCTGCGGCATGTAGTTGACGCCGCCGACATTGGCCGCACAGCGCTGTGAATCGACGACGCCTCCGGAAGGGGCCCGTACCTCCACCGCCTGCACCTCGACGGCGTTGACGGGCGGCACCGAGTCGTCACCACCACCACCGCCACCGCCACCACCACCACCACCCGCACCTCCACCGGGTAGGCCCGGGCCGGGGGCGATGCCCGAGACGGCATAGCAGGAGAGAAGCCGGCCACTGTCGACCCAGCTCTCGTACTCTGCGTGGGACGCCTCGAGCTGTTGGTCTATCCGCTGATAGAGGAACGACTCGAGCGCCGAGTAGGTGACCACGTCGGCGATGGCCAGGGCCAGCATGGCAATGACGCCGATGGCGATCAGCAGTCGGGTCCGCAGGGACACTGGCTTACGTCGCTACCGGCTCACGCAGTGCGTAGCCCACCAGTCGCACCGTGTGGATGACCGGTGGACCGACGGCCTCGAGCTTCTTGCGGAGATAACTGACATAGGTCTCGACCACGTTGCCGTCCCCGCCGAAGTCGTAGTGCCACACATGGTCGAGGATCTGGGCCTTGGACAGCACGTGGCGGGGGTTGAGGAGGAAGAACCGGAGCAGATTGAATTCCGTGGCCGTGAGCGCGATCGGTTGTCCGGCCCGGGTGACCTCGTGGGCGCTCTCGTCCATCTCGATGTCGGCGAACCGGAGCAACCCCTCGTCCTCGGGCTCGCTCCCGACCCGGCGCAGGATGGCGTGCACGCGGGCCACGATCTCGGCCAGCGCGAAGGGCTTGGTCACGTAGTCGTCGCCCCCCACGGTGAGACCGGCCACCTTGTCTTCGACGGCGTCGCGAGCGGTCAGGAAGAGGATCGGGACGCGGATGCCGTCGGCCCGCAGTCTCCGGGTGACCTCGAGGCCGTCGAGGTCGGGGAGCATGACATCCAACACGATGAGATCGGGTGGGTGCTCCTGTGCCGCGGCCAGAGCCAGCCGTCCGTTGACGGCCTCGTCCACTCCGAACCCCTCGTAGCGGAGGGAGGTGGACACGGCGTCGACGATCGAGGGCTCATCGTCGACGACCAGAATTCGCTGACTGCGGGTCGGCACCACGTGCTCGCTCCTCCTGGAGGTCCGTATGGGGCATGGATCTGGGTACCGCACCAGCATCGCACCTGGTCTTGGACGTGACATGTGATCCACCTGTGAGTTGCCTGTGAGCCCATCCGCGGGGTCGTCCGGGATTCACAGACAGCTCTCAGGTGGGATCAAGCTGGCACTTGAGTCGGCCGTGTCCAATGGCCGGGACGAACCGAACACCTGTCCCACCGCACACAGAGCTCACGACGAGCCTCCACGAAAGGCAACGACATGGCACCGCACCACCGGCAATCGGATCAGATCGGCCCTCGGGCCCGCCGGGCGAGGGACACGGCCCGGGTCCGGGTCCGCCGGACCACCGCCCTGATCGGTGTCGCCGCCACCACCGCCGCCGTCGGCCTCGGGGTGCTGGCTGCCTCGGACACCACGGCGCACTCGGCCGACGCCACCACCGGGAGGGCCACCTCGACGTCGGCGTCGGCCCCGAGCACCACGCCCACGACCGCTGTCAAGGGCGCGGCCACCACGGCGACGACCGCCGACCCGGGCACGGCCACCACGGCCACGCACGGCCACCACGGCCACCACGGCGACGACCGCGGCCCCGACGACCTCGTCGGCCGGTCGGGCGACCACGACGTCGGGCCAGTCATGACCCCCGCCCTGACCGGGACCGGCACCGATCTCGACCACGACACCCCGATCGCCCTCCGTTCCATGCGGGCCATCGGCACCACCGCCGCGGTTGCCGTCACCGATGCCGATTGCGCCGACGAGGCACTGGCGCTGCTGGCGGAGGATCTCCGGGCCCTCGACGACACGTGTAGCCGGTTCCGACCCGACTCGGAGCTCCGGTGGCTCGAGGGAGTCAGCGAGGGACGGCCCGTCGTGGTCAGCCCACTGCTCTTCGACGTCGTCGAGGTGGCCTGCGTGGTCGCGGTGCAGACCGCGGGCATCGTCGACCCGACCGTCGGCTCCGCCCTCGTCGAGCTGGGCTACGACCGCGACTTCGACGACGTGGCGGGCCACGGCATGGCCACCGGGTTCACGCCGGCGCCCGCCCCCGGCTGGTGGCAGGTCAGGCTCGACCGGGAAGACCACACCCTGGCCATCCCGGCAGGAGTCCACCTCGACGTCGGGCGCCACCGCCAAGGCCCTGGCCGCGGACCGGTCCGCCGGTCGTCTTGCCTCGAACCTCGGGTGCGGCGCCCTGGTCAACCTGGGCGGCGATGTGGCGGTGGCGGGCACCACCCCGACCGGGGGGTGGGCCGTCGGGATCGCACCGCGGTGCACCACCCCACTCGACTCGGTCGACCAGGTGGTGGCGGTCCACGCCGGAGGACTGGCCACCTCGGGGACCACGGCGCGCACGTGGGTCCGCGACGGTCGCGTCGTGCACCACATCATCGACCCCTGGACCGGTGAACCGGCGCGGCCGGTGTGGTCCCTGGTCTCGACGACCGCCCCGAGCTGCGTGGAGGCCAACGCGTGGAGCACCGCCGCCGTGGTCTGGGGCGACGACGCGGTGGGGGCGCTCACCGACGCCGGTGTACCGGCGAGGCTCGTGGACACCTCCGGTGGGATCACCTACGTCGGTGGCTGGCCGCCGGACACCGACCGGCCACCACGGCCGTCCCGTCGGCGCCGAGCTCCGGACGGGGCAGTGATGCTTGCCACCTCCTCGACGACCCTGTGGTACGCCACTCGGGCCACCGGCATCGTCTCGCTGGTCCTGTTGACCCTGGCCCTCGTCTTCGGAATCCTGACTGCGGGGCGGGCGAAATCCCGATCGTGGCCTGCCTTCGCCCAGGCGGATCTCCACAAGCGGGTCTCGATCCTGGCCATGGTGTTCCTCTCGATCCATGTCCTGACCGCCGTGCTCGACACCTATGTCCACCTCGGCTGGGCTTCGATCGTGGTGCCGTTCTCGTCCTCCTACGAGCCCCTGTGGACCGGGCTCGGGGCGGTGGCGCTCGACCTCATGCTCGCCGTCGCCGTGTCGAGCGCACTGCGCCAGCGCATCAGTGCCCGGACCTGGCGGGGCATCCACTGGCTGGCCTATGGCAGCTGGCCTCTGGCCATGGCCCACGCGCTCGGAGAAGGCACCGACGGCTTCAAGCTGTGGATGGACGTCCTGGCCGGGCTGTGCACCGTCGCCGTCGGGGCCGCGCTCGGGTGGCGCATCGTCGAACACCGGACGAGCAGCGAACGGGCGCGCCGGGTCGGGGCCGGCACCCGGGCGGTGCCCGACCGGCCCGCGGCACCCCCGGCTCCACCGGGGTGGGCGGCGGGCGGCTCCCGGTCCGGACGACGCCAGCCCAGCGCCACCGACCTCTTGACCAAGGATCGGCCATGAACGCCACGACCCTCGATTCCGGTCAGCGGCTCCTGGCGTCGGGAGCACGACCCGGGTCGGCTGCGGACCTGACCGCTCATCTGGCCGTCCATGGCGTCTTGCACATCCCGGTCGGTGACGAACCGGACTGGAGGGCGGCCACCCTGGCCGCCATCGACGAGTCGGGGTTGCTCGGACGGGGTGGCGCCGGCTTTCCTTCCTCCGTGAAATGGCGCGCCGTGGCGCGCGGCGCCCGCTCGCCGATGGTGGTGGTCAACGCCATGGAGGGCGAACCGGCCAGCGCCAAGGACAGGGTGCTGCTCACCGACGCGCCCCACCTGGTGCTCGACGGTGCGGAGGTTGCCGCCGCGGTCGTCGGCGCCTCGGAGATCGTCGTCTGCGTGCCCGACCACGCCGGGTCGGCGGCCGCCTCGATCGAAGCCGCCATCGCCCAGCGGCGGAGCGCCGGCCCGCGCCGTGCCCGCGTCTCCGTGCAGCGACCTCCTGGCCGCTACGTCGCCGGAGAGGAGTCGGCTCTGGTCGGCTGGCTCGACAAGCGTCGTGCCCTTCCCGTCTTCCGCATCGACAAGTCGGTCCCCCTGAGCGTGGGGCGTCGTCCGGTGCTGGTGCACAACGCCGAGACGCTGGCCCAGGTAGCCCTCATCGCCCGCCACGGCCCCGAGTGGTTCCGCCGGCTGGGAAGGCCGGATGCTCCCGGGTCGACGCTGGTCACCGTCAGCGGAGCGGTGGTGGTTCCGGGCGTGGTCGAGGTGGAGCTGGGCACACCGGTGGCCGACATCGTGAGCCGGGCCGGCGTGGATGTCGAGCTGTCCGCCGTCCTGGTGGGAGGGTACGGAGGGGCGTGGCTGGACGCTTCACGATTGTCCACGCCCTACGCGCCCGGCCCCGCTGGCCGCCGTGGGGGCCACCCTCGGCGTCGGCGTCGTCATCGCCCTGCCGTCGACATCGTGCGGAATCGCCGAGACGGCACGGATGGCGCGCTACATGGCCGGTGAGAGCGCCGGACAGTGCGGCCCCTGCGTCTTCGGTCTGCCCGCACTGGCCGACGACCTCGAGCTCCTGTGGGCCGGTCGGTGTGACGAACGGGTGCTCGAGCGGATCGAGCACCGGGCGCGCCAGGTCGACGGCAGAGGGGCATGCCGCCATCCCGACGGCGTGGTGCGGTTGGTGCGGAGCGCCATGCGCGTGTTCGCGGCCGATGCCCACGATCATGCTCGTGGGCATCCATGCCCCGGGTCCATGGCCGCGTCGGTTCTCACCGCGCCGGTCCGTGCTCCGGCCGGCCGGAGGGCGTCGTGACAGCCCGCCGCCGGGTCGGGCTCCGTCTGCGGGTGGATCCGGTGGCCTGTGACGCCTACGGCTTCTGCGCCGAATTGCTCCCGGAGCGGATCACCCTCGACGAGTGGGGCTACCCCATGGTCGACGGGACGCCGGTCGACGCCGAGCTGGTCGGCCTGGCTACCCGGGCCGCCGCCGAATGCCCGCGACGGGCCCTGCTCCTCGAAGAGGTGACGGTGGCCCGGTAGCGATGGCAACAGCCAGGACAGCCGGTCAGTCGCAGACGGTGCCGGAACGGGGGAGACCGCCGCCGGAGAGGTAGGTGGTGACCAACGCCCGCATGCACGGGTCGGTCGAACCGCTGAGCAACCAGGTATGGCCCCACCCTTGCCACGTCACCATGCCGGCGGTCGGGGAAGATGGCGGCCAGGTGCTCGGCCCCGATGATCGGGGTGTTGGGATCGCCGGTGTTGCCGATGACCATGATCGGCGGCGTCCCCTTCGGGTGGAGATCCGTCACCGGCTGTGTGGCCGACGGCCACGAGACGCAACCACCCATCGTGTAGGTCACCGCGTACGCCCCGATCAGGGGATAGCGGGCGTCGAGGGTCCGGGCCAGGTCGCCGGCGGCGATGGGCCCGGGATGGTCGGCGGCGTCGTTGCAGGTGATGGCCCACAGCGGATCGACCAGCGGGGCTCCGTCGATATCGGTGTCGAAGACGAGCGACAGCGTCCGCAGTGGCGCCCCGTCGCCGTGCTGGGCGGCGAGCAGGGCGGAGTAGTACGAGTGCGGGCTCTGGACCACGCTGAGCTCGAACAGGGTGGCCGTGTCCAGGTCCCCGACGGTCACCGGATAGGTGTCGCCGTGTCCGGGCGCCGGCAGCGGATGGTCGGTCAGGGAGGCGGCCAGCCCGGTGAAGAAGGCCTTCGGATCGCTCCCGAGCGGGCACGGGGCCTGCTGCAGGCAGGTGGCGAACAGATGGAGGAGGGACTGCTCTTCCGCCGGCGCCGCCTCCTCGGCCTGCCGGGTGAGCGAGGCGTTCACGTCCACCGCCCCGTCGAGGACCATGGTGGCCACCCGGTGGGGGAAGAGGTCGGCGTAGACCGCTCCGAGGACCGTCCCGTAGGAGAGGCCGTAGTAGCTGATCTTCGACACGCCCAGGGCCTGGCGGATCCGGTCCATGTCCCGCGCCGTGTTGACCGTGTCGATGAACGGCTCGGTGGCGGCCGCCCGGGCCTGGCAGGCCCGGGCCATGGCGGTGAAGAACGGTGCTCCGGGCAACGGCTGACCGGACGACGAAGGGACGACGCCCACACTGACGGCGCCCGAGGGTGAGGTGCCGCACCGGAGGGGATCGCTGGCCCCGGTCCCCCTCGGATCGAAGGACACGATGTCGAAGTGCTGCCTGATGGCCGGGGGCAGGTCGACCAGGGCCACGGGAAGGATCTGGTTCCCGCTCTCGCCCGGCCCGCCCGGGTTGAACACCAGCACGCCGGTCGGGTGGGAGGCGTCGAGGGCCGGGGCGCGGGTCACGGCCACCGGGATGGAGGCGCCTCGGGGGTGGTCGTAGTCGAGCGGGACCGAGACGGTGCCGCACTGGACGGTCGGCTCCGTCGGGCAGGTCGACCACACGATGGGTGCGGGCGGGGGCAGGGCCGGCAGCGCCGAGTTGGTGGGGATCGACGTAGCGGGGGCGGCCGCTGCCGGCCGGGCCGGTCGGGGAGCTGGAACAACTGGCACAGACCGTGACCAACAGGCCGACGCCCAACCAGGAAGCCAGTCGACGGTGTCGGCCACGCGGTGTCATCGGGCGCGAACGTAGCAGCGGGCTCTCGGCCACAGGTGGCGTCTTCCCTGGGCCTGGCCCCGACGTCCGGGAATGATTGCCGGGGCGGGCGGGTTGTGTTGCCTGTGCAGGTGGTGTCCCTCCATTCGCGGATCAGGTCGCCCCGTTCGGCCGACCACAGCTCGGCGACCGTCGTGGCGGCCAAGGCGGCGGCCGTGGCCGGGGCGGTGGCCTACAACTGGTGGGTGGTGGTGCCCTTCGTGCCCGGTCTGATGCCGTCGGTGAACGGGTTCTTCTCCGATCTCGAGGTGGCCGGCCGGCCGCACGCGGCGCAGATGTCGGACGCGGACATGGCCGCCGGGGTGTTGATGCTGGCGGCCCTGCTCCTCCGGGGTCCGGTCGCCCGCCACGGCGTCCGCAGGGAGTGGAAGTGGATGGTGGCCTTCGCGGTGGCCGGAGCGATAGGAGGCCGGTTCCCGTACGCCTGTTCCGAAGGGCTCAGTGCCACCTGTCGGTCCCTCGAGTGGCACCTGCAGCTGCCGCCGCACCACTACATCCACGTCGTGGCCGGAATCGCGGAGTTCGGCACCCTGACCACCGCCGCGGTGATCGCCATGCTTCGCACACGGAATGACGGGACCCGGATGTCCCACGTCTATGCGGGGATCGTCAAGGTGCTGGCCGTCAGTTACCCGGTCCTCGGAGTGGTCTATCTCACCGACCGGTTGGGGACGTTCGTCGAGCCCATCTTCTTCATTTCCTTCTCGGCCATGCTGCTGGCCGAGGTCTTCGAACCAGCAGGTAGGGGAGCTGCCCCCATGAGCTGGTCGGCGCGGGTTTTGGCGCGAGCCGACGGTGTGGAGGGGTTGGCGCAGGGCCCACCGGCCGAGGGCAGGCCACCGGCCCGTGGGACCGGGGGCGACCTCGACGGAGCACGAATGTCGTCCGAGCGCTAGAGCTGCGGGGAAGGCCATCCGGTCGTGGATCGGGCCAGAACGGGCTCGAAGAACCGGGATTTGCAGCGCAGCCCCGCCTTTTGCGCCTAGGGTGAAGGGGTCATCGACCCAATCACGCGGGCCGATGGATGTAGGGCTTCACAAATGGATCCCCGCGTTACCGTGCGTGAATTTCAAGGAGTGACAGTTATGGGTGTAGGTGCAGTTAAGTGGTTCAACGCCGAAAAGGGCTTTGGTTTCATTACGCCTGACGGCGGCGGGGATGACCTCTTCGTTCACCAGTCCGAGATCCAGATGGAGGGCTTCCGCGACCTCGCAGAAGGCCAGCGTGTGGAATTCGAGACCAAGCAGGGCCAAAAGGGCCTGCAGGCGAGCCAGGTCCGCAAGATCTGACTCAGTCTCTCCGGGTGCCGACCCGGCGGCCGGTCTACCGACCGTAGCCGCCGGGTCGACATCCCCAAGATGCCGGCAACCACTCGAGGCAGTGGTGCCGGCATCGTGGCGAAATCTCTCGGGGCTCCCTCCCCGGCCTTACCATCCACGGCATCCGCCCTGATCCGGCGGAGTGGGCTGGATGCGTTCGGCCACCATGATCTGTTGGTCCTCGGAGGCCTCGGCACCTTCGGGTGCGAATTCGAGCCCACCGTAGGCATCCCAGTTGGCTCGGGTGATACCGAGCCCACCGCTGAACGAGGATCCGTCGGAGCTCCAGTCGCCCCCTTCTTCGCACATGGCCACCTGCTCCCAGGCCGCCCGCTGGTCGGGAGTCACGGTGTCGATCGGACCAACCGGCTCGGGCGTCGGCGGTGCCGAAGCCCGAGCCAGCGCGGCGAGGGCGATGGTGTTCGGCGTGGTCGTGCCCGCGGTGGTGACGATGCGCCTGACCAGCGGCGCGGAGGTGATGAACGGCAGGGCGGCTTCTCCCTTCGTCGGAAGGTGCGGCACGGTCCTGCGATGGACAACCGAATCGACCGGCGCCATGGGAACACCGCTCACGGTGGTCGGGCGGGATGAATTCGGAACAGCTCGGACAGGCTCTGCCAGGGCGGCCTGGGTACAGGTACTGACGGTAATGAGTGCGACCGGAACGATCGCCACGAGTGCAATGCGGGTCCGCATGGCACCTCCCTTCGTAGGGCGCGAAAAGGCGCCTTCCTCTGCTTGGTGTTGGCGGGCTCCGGCCTTTGCATTCGTTCCCCGGACGGCGAGCGGGAAGGCTTCGTCCGTCCTGGCGTCACGCCACAGGGTGTGCGGCCGGTTTGGTTATGCCCAGGATTGCGTCGTGGTGACACCACACTTTTCGTCGTCAGTCAATGGTCAGGTTCGGATGTGCCGGTGGCCCCTGTGCCACGAGGGCGCGCCGAGCCAAGCGGTGAGCTTGGTGCACGCTGCGGTGCTACCCGTAGCCGGTGGTATCCGGTTCCCGGTAGGACGCCCCGATCTCTGTTGGAGTCAGCTCGGCGTCGATGCCCTTTGTTCACTATAGCCGAAGCTCCACATTAATCTTGTGCAGCAACTAGAAAAACAGCTCTCACCTGGGCATAAGGGCGATAAAATAGGCAATATCCACAGAATCTACAGGGGCTCTTACCGCAATTTTAGGGAGAATCTCTTTAGGAGTTATCTACCATCTTGTTGATTGATAAGTCGCCGCCACGTTATGGCTCGTTGGAAGGCCCGCCCGCGGGACGCGGTGGCTCGGTTGGTCGACGCCGGCGCGAGTGGGGGTCGCGGGACAGGCGCGACACCGCCGGCGTGCGTGACCGGCGGTCTGTTCACAGGAGGCCGGAATTGCCGAAGGGAGAGGCGGGACCGGAGCCCCACCCCTCCCTTCTCCCCCTGGCAGTGTGCTCTGCCCTGGGTCACCAACCCGGTTCTGTGACCGGTCGAACCCGACCCGAAGGGTCTCTGGCGAAGCGGGATGGGGATCGAACCGTGCGTCAGCCTCCCCATCCGGTCTTTCGCTCGAGGTCGACACCAACGGGCACCTCGGCTGCGGAGCCCCCCACGCTCCTCTGTCCTGGGCCTTTGTGATCCAGTATCCGAGCCTATAGAAATTGCGCGATCTCCGTCATCGCCAAATCTGACGAGATTCGATGACGACGAGGGGGCATCGCCTCCGTTGGCCATCCACCGTGTCGCTGAATGCAGCGCCACAAAGTCTCAAATGGTCAACCATGTAGGAGAGAGAGATAATGTAGGAAATGGGCACACTACCGGGTGCTTGCCCCTCGACTTGCCGGTCGGCGACCAACCGCTTTCAGGAACAGGACACCTGACTTCTACCAAGCCCGTCACCTCCGGAAGTCTTGCGCCAGAGCCCATCTGGAATATGGCGAGGAGCGACAGATTCACGGTCAGGGATGGGCTGGACGCGCTCTGTGAGGGTCCTCGAGGTCCGTGTTCGTCTCCCTTGAAATAGGAGGCACAGACCGATATTGTTCGAGCAAGACGATAACGCGCCGCTCGTGGCGTGTTCACTTGCGGTTTGGGGGAGGGGCAAGGAGCTTTGGCGACGGGGGACGAGGCATTCAAAGGTTGAACGGAACGTCCTCTGGGCGTTGATCCAAGTGAGAACCTTGTCCTGGTTGCGCTAATCGTTGACTCATAATAATTGCCAAAAGAGAGGGTAGCTCACTGGTATTATGGAGAAAATGCCGCGAAGGATTTAAGTCGATTGCGCTGTCTCGGTTGATCGAATTGGACTGATCAGGGGACAACCGGTCGCTCATCTCCGGCTTGATCGCGAAGGAAGTGGATTCGAGTGATCGGGCTGTCGCGGAGGAATGGGTGCTTGGCTGATGAGCGTCAGGCGTGCGCCACGGGGAACGGGCAAGCGGCATTCTTGAAAAGGGGACGGGCGGTGTTGGAGAGCAGACTCGATGGCGGCGAAAATGTGCTCCACGATCTGAATGTGACGGAGGGTGTCGGGGAGGACGGCTTGGAGGCTCTGGCTGCTTCCACATGGTCGGAACCAGCAGAAGAACTGCACGTGTCCGGCCTCAAGGCCGACAGTCCGCGTATCGCCGTCCTGTTGCCATGCCACAACGAGGCGACAACGGTCGCCAAGGTCGTCACCGATTTTCAGTTGGCGCTCCCAACGGCGACCATCTATGTCTATGACAATGCATCGACGGACGGCACGGGCGCAATTGCTCGTTCGGTCGGGGCAGTCGTTCGAGCCGTGCCCACCAGGGGCAAGGGCAACGTCATTCGAAGAATGTTTTCGGAGATCGACGCCGATGTGTACGTGCTCACCGACGGGGATGACACCTACGATGCGAAAGCATCTCCCTATCTTGTCGAGCGACTCGTGGATCGGGGCCTCGATATGGTGGTCGGGGCTCGGGTGACGAGCGTGGATACCAAAGTCCGATTGGGGCACCGGCTGGGCAACCGAGTTCTGACCCGGTCGGTCCATTGGCTCTTCGGGGACGGTAGCGTCGATATGTTGTCCGGCTACCGCGTCCTCTCACGGAGGTACGTCAGGTCATTTCCCGCACTCTCGTGTGGATTCGAGACGGAAACCGAGATGACCATACACGCGGTGGAGATGCAACTTCCCTTTGAGGAGGTGGCGACCGAGTACCGCCAACGCACGCATGACTCGGTCAGCAAGCTGCGCACTGTTCGAGATGGCCTCCGAATCACACGGTTCATTCTTCTGATGTGGAAAGATCACCGGCCGATGAAGTTCTTCGGGCTCATCGCCTGTCTGGCTGCCATTGCCGCCGTGGCTTTCGCCTGGAGCGGACACGGTGATCTCCATGCTTGGACGCCAGCCACATTCGCCGTGGCGGGATGTGCCGCCCTGGCTGGTATCGCTCTTCTCGCCGGTCTCGTGCTCGATTCTGTCGGCCGCCGCCAGAGGGAAGTGAAGCGGATGCTGCTGTCGCCGGGGGTCACGGCAGCGGATTTCCCAAGAAATTCGCATTGACAGGCACTGCAACGCTGAGTCGACAGCGCATTGCCATGGTGTCCGACGCTGTCTATCCCTTCAACACCGGAGGGAAGGAGCGGGCGCTCTATGAGATAGCCAGGCACTTGGTCGCCAACGGCCACCAAGTGGACTTCTATACGATGCACTGGTGGGATGGGGCTGACACTCCGAGCCGTGATGGCATCACTTTTCACGCACTGTCAGCCCTCTACCCGCTGTATACGCCGGCGGGGCGTCGGTCCCTTCGACAAGCGTGTTTCTTCGCGTTGGCAACGACGAAGATGGTCGCTCAATCCTTCGATCTCCTCTATGTGGACAGTATTCCGTTCTTGCCGCTGCTCGCCGGTCGGTTGGTCGCTTGGATACGTAGGAAAGAGCTGACCACTATGTGGTACGAGTTCTGGGGGGCGTCCTATTGGAAGGCCTACCTTCCGGGTCCCGCTGCCTCCATCGGCACTCGTCTGGAGAGGATGGCCAGTTGGTGCCCTGACAAGGTGGTGTCCATTTCGGACCATACGACACGGCGCCTCGCGTCGGGTGCCGCGGCACGGTGTGTTGTGACCGTTCCGCTCGGAGTCGACCTGCGTGCCGTCGACGACGCTGAGCCCTCGCCCGAACCGATCGACGTGTTGTTTGCGGGGCGGCTTCTCGAGAACAAGAACGTCGATTTGCTCATTGAGGCAATCGCACTGCTCCGTGAGGGATCTCCGGAGGTCCGATGCGTGATCGTCGGCGAAGGGCCCGAGCAGGAGCGGCTGGAAGGCCTCGTGGAGAGCCTCGACCTCGCCGACAGCGTCTCGCTCCGACCGTTTCTTCCCTCCTCCTCCGACCTCTACGGTCTGATGAAATCGGCCGGCGTGTTCGTGTTGCCTTCGGTGAGAGAGGGATTCGGCTTGGTGGTGATTGAGGCAAATGCCTGCGGCACTCCTGTCATCACGGTGAACCATCCCGAAAATGCTGCGCGCGACCTGATCGAGCCTGGTCGGAACGGACTCCTGTGCTCGCCGGATCCGGTGGATATCGCCGAGAAGGTTCGAACGGTCCTCGGTGACCGGATCGATCTCCTTGATTCAGTGTCGCTGCGCCGGAGGGCAGATGACTTCGACTGGCACAACGTGGCCAGAGCCTTCGAGCAGGTGTTATCGATCCCTCAGCCTCCCGAACAGCTGCCGCGGGCAACGTTGGCATCCTGAATCGCCGAACAGCGCTCGGTCACCGACGCTGTGGGACCTCCCGTGTCGCCGGTGCTCCATCGGAGATCGCCGGTGCGAACGGGGCGCTTCCTTCGGACCGGGAAGCGACACCGAGGATGCCAATGCCTTGATTCCCCGACGATTCGCAGCTGAAATGGAGGAAGAAGGTAGGGTGGCACGCTTCCGTTGCCGGCTCTCGCAAGAACGAGGCATGTGAAACGCTAGAGGTTCGGTTCCGCGTAGAGATGAGTCCCTCGCTCGCCAACCACCAGGGGGCATTTGTTCGATGACTGTTGACCTCGACCTCGCATGAGTTCGGCTCGTTCCGTTCTCGACCGGGCGTTGGCCCCGCTGCGTTCCACCGCCGCGGACCGGCTGGTGCGGAATGCCGGCTGGATGTGGGTGAACGTCGGTCTGTCCTCCTGTTTGGGACTGCTCGGATGGGTCATCGCCGCCCACTTTTACCCTCCGCGCGAGGTCGGAGCTGTGGCGGCAACCGTGGCCGTGTCGAATTTCATTGCCACGGCCGCCGCCCTGGGCCTCGTGGAGACCACGATCCGGCATCTGGAGGGAGTCGAGAACCAGCGACGTTTCGTGGCCAGGAATTGTCTGTTGGTAGGCCTGGCTGGTCTGGTGGGCGGGGTCGTGTGGTGGGTCCTGACCCATCGCCTTCTGCGGTCAGAGGGGATTGGCCCATGGCTCGAGTTGGGCATCCTCTGTGGGTCCGCGGTTGCAGTGACAGTGAACGTGGTCACCGACGGCGCCATCATCGCTGCCCGTCGTCCTGCGTTGCTGTTGTTCGAAAACACGGTGGGCGGGCTGCTGCGTCTCTCGGCCATCGCCTTCGTTTCGCTCGGCGCGCTCGGACTTCTTCTCAGTTGGTCGTCTGGCGGCGGTTGCCGGTGTTCTCGTCAGTCTTTTCGTTGTCTTCCGGCTACTGGGCTTCCGAACGAGCGGTGCGGTACGGGTCCCCCGGGTTCAAGCGTTCGCGGCCAGCAATTGGGTCTCGGGTATGGCATCGCTCGTTGACACCAGCGGTAACCCCTCTCCTGGTGGCCACCAGCCAAGGTGCCAGGGCGGCGACCTGGGTGGCGATCCCGCTCGTTGACGGTCCCGCTGCTCACGGCAATCCCGGCGCTGCTGGCCCGGAGTCTTTTCGCTGAAGCGTCGAAGTCACCCGCTCACCTCAATCACCTCTTCTGGCGGGTCCTCCCGCGGTCGCTGGGCCTTACCGCGGTATCTTCAGGAGTCGTCGCCATCGCGGCCCCGTTCGTTCTGGGATGGTTCGGTCCTGCCTACGCGGCGCACTCGACGACGCTGCTTCGGCTGCTGGCGCTTTCGGCATTCATCTCGGCCCCGAATTTCCTCGCCGATACCGTGCTCAACGTCCGACGTGATGTTTCGGGATACGCCTGGGCAAACGTGCTGGGCAGCTGCGCTTGCCTCGGAGCAGTCATCGCCGTCATACCGGGTTCCCCGACCGCTATGGGGTGGGCCTGGGTGGTGGGCCAAGCAGCCTATGGGGCGATATCATGCTCGCTGGTGATCCTCCGCCGCCATCGCGGCGACCGGTATCATCTCGACGGTTGCCCCGTCGTGATCCTGAGCTCCGAGGTCGGGTGCCGCATGGGTGGGCTCGATCATTTGGCTACCTCGTGGCTCCCGAGGGCTTCATCCTCGACTCGAAGACCTCCTCTGCCCCTCCGAGTAGAGCCGTCCACACGTATTTCGCCACCTGCTTGCGAACGGCGGTGGCATCGACTTCTGAACCGAATGCTTCCTGAATGGCCTTCTTCAAGCTCTCGGCCCACAGTTCGTTGTCGAAGAAATAGATATTGTCGAACCCCAGCTCCTTCACCCCGTTGAGCTCGCTGGAAACGACCTTCTTGGCCAGAGCGGAGTATTCGAACACCTTCATCGGACTGGCTGCGTCACGGAAGCGGTTCTTCTCCGAGATGTTGAGGCAGAGCTTCGTGCAAGTTCACCTGATCCATCAGCTGCCTTCGGTCGCGGATCCGGCCCGTGAATGTCACGAGATGTTCCAGTTCGTTGTCTTCCACGTATTGTTCCGCTGCGGGTATCTCCGGTCCGTCTCCGACCAGGGTGAGCGAGATGTCAGGAATGGATGCCTCGAGTTCTCCCACCACTTTGATCAACGGCACGACTTGCGACCATTTTCCATAGTTCGTCACATAGACGAGGGAATGCTTCTTGCCCGGCGAGTAGGGCAGTGACAGTACCCAGTCCTCCACCCCATTCGTGAGCTTGAAGATGGCATCGTCGTCGCGGTACTCCTTGGCGTAGGCCACGAGCTCGTCCGAAACAGCGAAGACTGCCCTGCTGGCTTGGATTTGATGGACGATCGTCGAATGCACGGCGAGAAGTCTTGAAGGCAAACTTGTACGCAGGCGAGCCGTATATTTCAGGAAATGCCTCGTGATCGTCGGACAGATCGTAAAAGAGGGGCAGATCGAGAGGTGGCTCTGTCTCGCTGAAATATGTTTCGGAGAAGATGAAGTCCAGCTGGCATCTCTCAAATATCGACCGGACTTGACGTTTGAACCACCGCCTGTTGATTGGTGGGAAGAACAAGGGGATGCGTCTCACCTTGTGCATCGTCACCTGTTCGTCCTTGTACTCGGACTCTTTCCACGAATGTCCGAAGCTTTCGACAATGCCCGGAAGGCTGAGAGGGTAGGGCATGCTCCAGGTGATCATGTGGACGTCGTGCCCGGTCTCGCTGAGCGTTTTGGCAATGGGTGTTGCTCTGACCGCCGACGGCAGGTAGGGAATCACCAGAATCTTCACGGTCCACGCTCCTCTCGGATTGATTCTCTGGCATTGTGCCTCAAGCCTGTCCCATTCCGCAGCGGGGGAGCCGACCCAGGGCAATGCCGTTGAATCGATTGGTTGATTCCACGGCAGCGATACACCGAGAAGCGTCGCCTTCGGCGATCGTGGCGCCTGGCATCGACGTCTTTGGCGTCTGGCCGGCTGTGCCCAGACTTGTCCAGAGGACCGTCAATCAGGTCAATCGGACAGAGCCACGTACAATTGATGGGTTGCTGCGGCAATTGCATCCCAGGATAAGCCGTCCGAGTACTTCTTGCCGGCTTCTCCTCGTCTGGGAAGGTCAGCCCTCTCGGTGAGTGAGTTCCGCATGCTGTCGAGCAGCCCATTGGGCAGAAGGGGATCGTAATAGAAGCCGGTCTCCGCCGGCAGTTCCCGAATTATTCCCAAGCTGGGGGCAAGAAGCGGGCGGCCGAATGATAAGGCCAACAATGCCGTGCTGGACGTTGTGGTTTCGCGAAAGGGCAAGCAGACCACGTTCGACGCCTGAAAGTACGTCGCCACTTCATCATTGGGGATGAATCCCTCATGGATCGAGATTCCGGAGTGCTTGCGGGCGCTGCACAAGGATGCTTCGAGGGAATTCTCGGTGCATTCACCGGCAATGAGCAACCGAGTGTCTGGACGATCCAACTCGAGGAAGGCATCGATCAACTGGTCGACGCCCTTGTACCGGCGGATCAGCCCAAAGAACAGAAAGACGAACTCCCCTTCCCCTATCTGCAATTGCTCTCGGGCCTGCGCATCGTCCAGATTGCTCACGTAGATATTCCCGTAGGAGCCGATAGGAATCACAACCGCTCTGCTCGTGCGGAGCCCGATCTCCTGCATCTGCAATATCGTCTGTTCGGAATGAACGATAACTGCGTCGGCTAACCCACTGATGCACTTGTTGACAGTACGAGCGCTTCGAAAATTGTCCGCATGTGGCAGATGGTCATGGACAGTCCACACCAGACGGTAACCCAGTAGTTTTATCCAACAGACCGTCGCAATGGAGTAATACTGCATGAGAAATCGGGAGAGCGATCGGTTGAGCCGCGGGATCCTGAACGAATAGGTCCAGTGGAGATGGAAAAGGTCATAACCCTTCAGGCGTTTCAGAAGGAGGACGAAGGGTAGCAACATCACGTTGATGGTCTGGTACTTCGAGGGACCTGTCAAATAGTCGATGGAGATATCGCTGAATTTCTCCCTCATAGGGTCATAGAGCAGTTCCTGATACGGATTGGGATCCTTTGGAAATGCCAGCACTTTCATGGCTTCCGTAAGCCTCTCAAGACTCCCAGTCCGTAGACAACATGGTAGCCAACCGTCCGAAACGGCCGTTTGTCGATGTTTCGAATGATGGGGATGAGGATGAGCAAAGGATATGGCCAAAAGAAAAGCGTGAGGGGAAGCCCGAGTACGTAGACGGGATAGGAGACGACCATGATGTCGTTCTTGAAGAGGTTCCTCCAGCGATCGCGGTGCTTTCGGTACAGCTTGGCTCTCCCGATGCCATAACGGTATGTCCGCCTCAGGTCTTCTCTCGTGTCACCCCAATTGTGAATCACCTCGGCTTCGGGGATGTATCGGAGTCTGTACCCGGTATCAGTTGCTCTCCAGCAAAAATCAATGTCTTCTGCGTAGCCCAGAAGTTCGTCGAAATCCCCGATCGTTTCGAATACCGTGCGGTGAACGGCCATGTTCATCGTCGCGGCTTCCTCGAGGTAGTGCTTCCCGGCGACCGGCGCAGCAGAGTCGTCTCCTATCGCCGCAGAGTCGTACATCGATTGTCCGCTGGTCGACGTGATCCTCCCGGCCGCGATGCATTCGCCCTCCTGCACGATTGGAGACACGAGGTTGAGCAACCAATCGGTGCCCGGAATGCAATTGGCGTCCAGGAACACGATTATTTCGTTCTCGCAGTGCCGAATGCCGAGGTTTCTCTGTTCTGCGATAGTCCTTTTTTCGGGCACGGGAGGCGAAAGCGAAAACCATTTGACCGATGGAAACATTTCCTTTACGTAATCGAGCCTGCCCGCAGAAGCGTCGACGACGACAACCTCGAATGAAATCGGACTGGAGAGGGCGGCCAGTGCCAGGAGGGTATCGGTGATTCTTCGGTCGTTCCTATTGACAATTACGATGGAGGCCCGACCAGCTTCATTGTGATTGATCATCGCGTCAGTCAATGGCTTCCACGGCGCGACATCGACACAGGGCGCGGTTCAGCACAGGACCCGGCGTCTCGCTCCCTGCTTCCCCCCATTGTCATCGTCGCCACCTAGTTTCGGCGTTGCCCCTATGGAACGCTGACATCGATTGAGTATATTAGGTTCGCGCCGTCCGGCGGATTTCGGCCTCTTCCCGGCCGGCAGCGTGCGGAGGACAATCGGGTCCGTTCGCCGGGGTGCGTTGCACCGCCCCTAGAGGCGTCTTGCGCTCAGAGATCCCCGGGTCCTCGACTGTGATCCGGACGATCCCGCGCCGGCAGTTGGTCCGCAGCCCAGGGAGGTTTCGGTTCAGGCTCGAGAGCGATCCCGGTGGGCCAGCGAAATGGCTGGTGGTAGAGCCGAGCTACCGAGGTTCTGGAGGCGACGAGATAGTGCGCGTCACGGTCATTTGAAGCACGTCTTGATGGCGGTTTGCGCGCTCGGCTGCAGCTCTGTCGGCTGCGATGACTGGGGTGAAGTCATGAGCTTCCCGGAGTTGTAGTTGAATTGCGGGCCCCAGAAATAGATACCACCGAGTTTGTGATCCTTCGAAAACTGGCAGGCAGCTGTGAACCAGTTGGCCTGGATCTTCTGGTCGAATGGCCCGCTCACGTACTCATAGGGGGTTTGGTAGGCGCCGTCCGTGGCATCGATGCCGACCTCGTCGATCGTGACCTTGCTGTCTGCGGTTCCGAAGTGATGTTGTCCGAGGAACGTGTTCCACCCCGAAACCAGTTTGGCCACCGAAGAGCTGGACGTGTAACTGGAGGGGAGGCCCGGATAGGCGTCGATACCGACCGAGGTGCCCGTGTGTACTTCGCCGGCACCGTTGCTGGGGCTCGCCCTCCAACTCGTCGCGAAGACGAGCTGGCCCTTGTACAGACTCCGAGCTTGTGAGATGACTGACGACCATTCCGTGGCCTTGGTGAGACTGGCGAGCTCGAGCGAGATGGTGAAACTGGTCACTTTGTCCGTTTGAGCCATTCGCAGATAGGGCGCCATCATGCTCGAGTAGCTATTGAACCAGTCTGGCCGGTTTGTCGGCTGGAGCTCACCTCGCCACGTGTTACCGAGGCTGCTCTGGTTGAGGAGGGGACGGAGCAAGACGTGGAGACCTTCGAGTTGGGCCCAGTGCACGAGAACGCCTATGCGCGTCGGACTGGGCGATTGTTCGGCCCCGTTGCACTGGTCGGCAGTGAAGACGCTGTTCGCATTGATTCCCGCTGTGTAGAACGGGAATGCGATGGCGACCGCGTTCGCGCCCAGCGATTTGATGCCTTTCATCTCATTGGTTGCATAGGTCTGCCAGACTGTCGTTGACTGACAGTTGTCCGTGACATAGACATTGACTCCATGCTGGGCGGGCGTCGATCCGGAGGGGAGTGTGGCGGCACTTCCGGGCGTGGCCGTCAGTGTCGTCAGCAGACCGATGGCGGCGACAAGCACGACAACCGGAATCACGAGAGATGACCGGCGAGTTCGGACAAGAGTCATGGTATTTACGCTCCCATTCATGAGTTCCCAGCCGGTTGGAGGCGACGCAGCGTGCCCGAGATACTCCACGGTGTCACGAATGCCGCCAGTATCTGCCTGACCCTGGAATCGAACGCCAATCTGGCCCCCCGACGTCTCCAGCTCGCGAATTATGGCATGGATAAGCCGCCAGTGTCCATCGGCCCTGACCTGGTCCATCAGGGTGCCTCAGCTCCGTCGGCCAGCGTTGGCCATCGAATGGATGGGTCTCCGCCACTCAGGCGCCTGGCCGCCCTTCAGACCAGCTCACGGTAGATGACCTCAAGCCGATCCGAGACGGAGGCCCAGCTCCGTCCGGCTACTCGGAGTCGACCGGCTGTCGCCATCTCCCTTCGCCGAGCCACGTCATCGGCGAGCGACCGAAGCGCTTCCGCCAGCGCGGATGGATTTGGCGGTACGACCAGGCCCACGCCCGCCAACGTCTCGCGGGAGCCGGGCACGTCGGTGCCGACGATCGGAACCCCAGATGCCATGGCTTCCAGAAATACGAGGGGCATGCCTTCCCTATTGGAAGAGGACACGAGGACATCAGCCCAGAGGTACCAATTGACCAGTTCATCGCCCGTCTGGTGGCCGACGAACCGTATGCCTGGCGAGCCCGAGGCGGCAACCCGACGCTTGAGCTCCTCACCCTGCCCTCCGTCACCAGCGATCACAAGTTCGAACGGACGGCCCAGGAGGTTGACCGCATCGAGGAGCCGGTTGACGTTCTTCTGGCTGCTGAGGCGCCCTACGAAAAGAAGCCGGTATGGCCGATCCTTGATCTCCTCGGGTTCCCTATTCGAGAAGAACCGGGAGTGCACCCCATTGGCCAGCACTCTGATCCGATCAGTGGGCACGCGATACCAGTCATGGACCTCGGAAGCCTGAACATCATCGAGCACGATGACCCGGTCGGCGCGCCGAAGGATCGGGGCCAGAACATGACGTTTGTACGCAGTGAGAAGTCTCGGGCGGGAGGTGGGATTCACATCGAAGTGGTAGTGGGCCACCAGGGGGCGCCTCCCGAGAAGGGAGCCCAGTGTGGCCAACTCCGGTGCAAACGCCTGAATGGCATGGACGTGCAAGATGGTGTCCCGAGGCAAGGTCAGAATGGAGGCGAGAGCCGTCGGAAATACGGGAATGTTGGCCATTTCAAATGCCGGAAAGCGGTGAACCGTCAGGTTCGGGGTTTCGAGTGTCGATCCTCTGCTCGCCCCGACCCGTGATGTGAGGACACGGACACGGTTGTTCACGGCGAGGCCTTCGGCCAGAAACGCAGCCACGGCCTCCATCCCTCCCAGATGCGGCGGGTAGTAGGGGACGATCTGGGCGATGTCGAGCCCGCTCTGGTACCCCTTCACCGGCCCGAGATCGGAGAATTGGTGCGCAGACGGTGCGCTGGTGTGGTCTCGTCGACTCGGAAAGGTCCGTGCTCTGTGGCGGGAACCGGAGCCCACTCAACCGCGGAAGTTCGTACTCCGCTAGACATGGACACGGTGTGGCAGGTCGGCGCGGCCGGGTGGTGGCGCGGGAGCACGCAGGGCGAGCAGTGACTGACGGTCTTGGTTGGGTTCTCGCTGGGAAGAATGAAAAAGTGTAACCCGGAGACGGTAGCCCCAGTGAGGCGAGCTTGGTCCGCTGCGACTGTTTCAGTGCCATGTCGTCCACCTGCCTGCCGGGTCATGCCGAGCCCGGCAGGGGAGCACCCGCCAAATAGGGAGGATCGGCCGGGGTGTCGTCGAGGCGCCTCCGCAAGGGCTTGGGTCTTTCGGGCGTGGTTCCTAGTACCATGTGTGTCCACAATGGCCGGCATCGACTACGCACGCCTCTACAAGTACCGGATCAGGCACATCGACTTGGAGAAGCGTCAGAAGGTTTGGAACGCAATCGCGGCCTATATCTACGTGGCGATGGATCGCCCCGAAGTGGTGCTGGACCCCGCTGCCGGCAACTATGAGTACCTGAACGCCACACCCGCACGCGAACGATGGGGTGTGGACGCTGCGAGCTATGCAGTCCACCGCGACCCTATGATCAAAGCGATCACGGCCAACATCGGCGATGTCCAGTTGCCCGAGGAATATTTCGACGGCGTGTTCATCTCGAATTTCCTCGAACACCTAAGTAACCAAGACGAAATCGCCGACCTGCTGGCCCAAATGCGCTCCGCCATGAAGACGGGTGGGCGAATCACCATCATCGGTCCGAACTTCCGCCATTGCGTCCGCTCATACTTCGATTACGCCGATCACGTCCTCGCCCTGAGCCACTTGGCCGTGATCGAGCACCTCAGCGCGTCCGGTTTCCGCGTGACCAAAGCCAGGAGCCGCTTTCTGCCTTACTCGTTCAGCGGTATTCTCCCTGCCTCACGCAGCCTGACCGCCGCCTACCTGCGCGTGCCGCTGGCGTGGCACATCCTCGGCAAGCAATTCTTGGTCATCGCCACCAAGGAATGAGACGGACAGGGGCAACGTCACAGCTGAGGATCCAACGTTAGCGAGATCCGGCCGATGACTCCGGCTGCGACTTCCCAGATACGGCGCCGCCGGCGCGAGCCTTGATCATGGCAGAGGATCGGGATCCCTCTCGCGTCGAAACCGGACCTTTGGAGTCAATGTGACCCACTACCCCTCGTCCGACGAGCAAGAATAGGGCTGTGATTGACCTCTCGGGTAAGACAATCCTTCTCACAGGCGGGACCGGTTCCTTTGGTCAGGCATTTCTGCGCCAGGTGACGACGACGTGGCCGGACGCAGTCGTCCGCATCTACTCACGGGACGAGCTGAAACAGTGGCAGCTCCATGAGCAGTTCGGCGATCGAGGCGTCCGCTACTTCGTAGGCGACGTCCGCGACCGAGATCGCCTGGTGCGGGCGGCGAGCGGAGCGGACATCATCGTTCATGCCGCGGCGATGAAGCAAGTACCCGCATGCGAATACAACCCGTTCGAGGCCATCCAGACCAACGTCTTGGGCGCCCAGAACGTTGTCGACGCGGCCATCGACAGCGGCGTCGCGAGAGTCCTCGCCCTCTCGACCGACAAGGCGGTGAATCCCGTGAATCTTTACGGGGCGACGAAGCTCTGCGCTGAGAAGATCGTCGTCCAGGGAAACGCCTATGCAGCCCAGTCGCGAACGTGTCTTTCCTGTGTTCGCTACGGAAATGTCGTCGGATCTCGTGGCTCAGTCGTTCCATTGTTCCGCCAGCAGTCGGAAACTGGACGTCTCACGATCACTGATACGCGGATGACTCGTTTTTGGATCTCACTCGATCAAGCCGTGGAGCTCGTCCTCTACGCGCTCGAACACATGGTGGGTGGTGAGGTGTTCATCCCGAAGATCCCGTCAATGCGGATCTCTGATCTCGCCCGCGCGATCGCCCCGGACGCCGAGGTGGATATCACCGGCATCCGCCCAGGCGAGAAGATCCATGAGGTCCTCCTCACCGCTGACGATGCTCGTCACAGCATCGATGCAGGTGACGTGTATGTGGTGCTGCCCGAGCACCCGTGGTGGGTGGCGAGCCCTCGATGGATGGAGGGCAAGCCGCTTGCCGATGGTTTCGTTTACTCCAGCGATAGCAATGATCAGTGGCTGAATGAGGCCGCGATCACCGAGCTCCTGCCGTGATCCCCCTCAGACAAACACAGTGCTGCCGTTCTCGTCCATCACGCGCTGCCGTTTGGGATCTTGATTCACACAAGACGAGCATCAGGTGGAAGCCGGTGATGGCGGCGGTCAAACGCAGATCGTTGAGGCGCACAGCGCCAAGCTGAGCGCCCGCTCACCAGACGGCGGAGGCTGGAGGCCACCGTGCTCTTCCCTCCGACCGAGGAGTCCGTCACAGGTGACCTCTCGCGATCTCAGGACCTCGGGGCGACAACCGTAGGGACCGCCGTGACTCCGTCGCGCACCGAGGCCACTCCTCACAGCGTCGCGCCCTGGAGCCGGCCGAATTCGCCGACCGATCCTTTCGTCACCTGGTTGGTCCCGGCGACCCGTGGCGCCCGGCGACGTCCATCTGGCTCGCCGCCTCGTGCACCTGTTGGCGCCACTGGGTGCGCCGGGAGGAGACCGACGAGGCGGTGGCAGCCCGCCCCAGCCGCCTGAGGACGGCGCCGGCGCCGGCCAGAAAGGGAAGAGCCACCGCCATCCCAACGCTCTCGAGGAAGAGGGACGCCGGCACGCCGGCCTCCGCCGTCGGCCGGGCCGAGGCGGCCAACGATCGCAACACGTGGATCACCCGTTCGGAGGCCCCACCGTCGATGACTCCGAGGTGCTCGCCGATGAATGGATCGGCGTCGGTAGTGGGCCGGGCCAGCGCCTCCGGGCCACGACCCAACAGCTCCGCCAAGTGCTCAGGTCCCGCGGCGTGAGTTACGCATTCGGGGTGCTTGTCGTAAGGGATCAGCTGGGCATGGTTGGCGTCGAAGACAGGACCCCAGGCGGCGTAGAGCACGGGCCGCCGTGCCGCCGCCGCTTCGAGAAGCGCCGTGGTCTGGAAGCCAACGACGACATCGGCTTCGAGCAGCAACTGGCGGGTGTCGACGCTCTGGTTGGCGACCTCCACGGCAGGGTCGAGCCAGTCCGCGCCTGGGCGCTGCTGAGGGTGCCGCTTCGCCGTGACCCGCCATCGGCCCGACCGTGCCGCCTCGGAGATGACGAGCTCGGTCTGGCGGCGAAGCTCCTGCCAGCTGCAACCCGAATCGAGCGGAAGGTACGCCCGGTCGTCATAGGAGAGGTAGAGAAGGTGCGGGAGTCCCGTCGCACTCGGCTCCGGTGAACTGCGGGTGCCCGATAGACGTCGAAGCGAGGCTGGCCAGTGACAACGATGAGACCGCTCCGGTGTGCCACATTCGATCTGGAATAGACGGTGTCGTTGGCTGCAAACCGTAGTGATGTCGCTCGTGAACGGTACGAACCGCCGGATCGTTGCGGCGTGGTTCGCCATGGTCATCGGCGAGATCGTCGTCTCCTTCTGGACAACTGCCACTCGGACACCGAAGTTCCGAAACTGTTCGATGACGGGCCGCAGGTAGAAGATCGAGTCGCTGGGCAGCAGCAGGACATTGGGACGGTAAGCCGATAAAATCCACCTGGTGAAGCGAGCGATCGAATGCCGATATGAGGTCCAACAGCTTTCAAAGCGGGGGTCGAACGCGGTGGCCACCCCCTCGAAGGCCTCCTTTGGGAAGTGCCGTTGTGCGATCCGACGGATCCGCTGATAAGGAAGGACGGTGCACTGGTCAAGTTCTCCCAGTCGAGACCTGAGGGTGTCGAGATCCTGTCCGAAGAAGTGGTCGACCGCAACGATCCGCAGCGGTCCGGGCTCCGAGTGGGTTGGCGTCGGGTCGTCGCGCATACGCACGGACGGGACGGGGTCGCACACGGCCCGAATGCTAGCCCCGACCGCCTCGCGGTGCTCCCACAGGACCAGAGGCGCACCGAGCACTGCGTGGCAGCCCCGGTCGGATGCTTCCTGTCGAGAGGATCCGACGGTGGAGCTATGGTCAGCCCGATCTGCGGGTATGTCATCGCGAGGCTTGGGCTTCCAGCCGCTCGGTGACAAATCGGCTACACCTTCCGGCGCTGCTCGAGCCGCCGGAATTCGGTGATCTAAAGGGTCTGCAGCTGGGTCGTCTGGCTGCGTCATTCGGCTGCCTCTGCGGTGCTCGGCCTGTCGATGTCAGAGCGCGGGCCCAGGTCCTCGCAAGGCACAGCGCAATCCATTCCGGTCCCCGACCTTGACCGATCCGACACCCGCGGGCCGAAAGGTTGCTCGGAACACTGTCATCAACGGCGTGAGCCGCGTAGCCGCCGCGCTTGGCACCGTCCTCCTCACGCCGTACCTTCTTCACCATCTCGGGGCGGAGAGGTATGGCATCTGGCTCCTGGCCCTGACGGTCACGTTCTCCAGCGGGTTCCTCTCTTTCGGAGACGCCGGACTGCCCGTTGCGGCGATTCGCTTCATCGCTGAAGCGCGGGCCAGGGGCGCTGAAAGTGAGATCGGCGGCATCGTCTCATCGCTGCTCGTGCTTTACGTTCCCCTGGGCTTCGTTCTCGGCGGACTCCTCGTCCTGCTGGCCAGCACCTTTGTCGATCTCTTCGGGATCCGGTCGGACCTCGCTCAGGTGAGTGTCTGGGTTTTCGCACTGGCGGGCGCCCAGGTGGTGTTCGACCTTCCTGCCGCTGCCTTTCAGGCCGTGCTGCAGGGGCTGCAACGATATGGGGCCTACCAGGCGATCCAGGTGGGCGGAACGGTCGCTTGGGTCGTTGGTGCCTTCGCCGTCGTGCACGCCGGGCATGGGATTCTCGGCCTGGCCTTGGTGGCGTTCGCAGTGGCGTTCGTGGAGCTCGTCGCCTCGGTCGTGCTCGCCTTTGTGGTCGATCGCGAGTTGCGGCTCCGGCTCCGGCTGGTCAACCGCCGGATATTGAGACGACTCCTCGGTTATGGCTCGTCAGTCCTGGGCATGCGAATCGTGTCGATCCTGTGGAACCAGAGTGACCGTATCGTGATCGCCCTGCTTGTCTCGACTGCGGCGGTCGCCCACTACCAGATCGCATATCTGTTGCAGTCAGTGGTTCTCCTCGCACTCTCGGTCTCCGCATCGGCCGTCGTGCCTGCTTCGGCACAGGTCAGGGCATCCGGCGATCAGAATACGGAGCGTGCCATCTACCTTGTAGGAACGCGCTATGCAGTAGCCATCTGCATGCCCATCTTGATCGCGACTCTCGTCTACACCCACGCCATCATCGCCACCTGGGTCGGTCCAACGTACGTGTACCTTTCGGGAGCCAGTCGCCTGTTTGTCCTCACCCTCCTGATCCCAATGTTCAGTACCGTGGGACTAAGCATGTTCGTCGGCATTGGCCGAATCAGGCCGATACTGATCGTCAATGTCGTGGCGACAGGGATCAACCTCATTCTGTCAGTGCTGCTGGCTCCGACACTGGGCATCACCGGAGTGATTCTGGGAACGTTGATTGCATTCATCCCGGCGAACGTGACGTATCTTGTGCTCTTCGCCAAGGAATTCGGCTCTTCGGCGCGGCGGTTCCTCAAGGAGATCATCCTGCCAAATGCCCCAGGTGCTGTCGCTCAGATCGCCTTCGCACTGGCCACCGTGACGTGGTGCGACCAGCTCCACAAATTGTGGCAGGTCGGTGCGGTATGCGCTGCCAGCGTGATGGTCAGCGGGCTCTTCTTTCTGCTGTGTTCTCCGCCCGGTCAGCGTGCCGGCCTTCTTCGCCTGGTGAGGCGGAGCGCAGCGGCATCGCCGACGGGCGGCTCGATCGACCCCCAGACGTGGCGATGATCGCCGGACCTAAATCTCCTTTCGGGATCAGACGAAGCATGGGACGCAACAGGCGGCGCAGGAGAAAGGGCGTTCCACGTCTTGAGAAGACTTGGGCTGATCCGGTTCGACGTACAGCTTGGTTTTAGTGATCATGCCGCTCGTAGTAGCCGGACAGGGAGACCCGAGCGGACGACAGGCATGTGTAGCGCCGTGCCCTGCGACTTCGAGTTGGGATGGAATACCTTCCTGGGGCCGCGGATGGCGGCGCGCGCGAAGCGGGCGGGGCGAAGCCCCGCCAGGTGTGGTCCGGGCTGTGGTGCGTAAGCGCTACGCGACTTGGCTGAGCACGACGGAGTGTCCGAGTGCTTCGAGCCGCTTGACGAGGCGTCGGGTCTCGACCTGGGTGTTCCGAGGGGACAGGTAGTCGGCGCCGAGGTCGTCGTAGGTCTGCCCCGTGCTGAGCATGTGCCAGGCGGCGAACAAGATGGAGTGGGCGACGGCGACGGTGGCTTTGTTCGGCCCGCGGCGGCCGGCGATCTGGCGGTATTGGGCGGCGAGGTAGGTGTCTTTGGTGCGGCTGGCCGCCTTGGCTGACTCGATCAGGGCTCGCCTGAGCCAGCTGGCGCCTTGGCGGGTGCCTGCGGGCCGGTGCTTTCCAGCCGATTCATGGTTTGCGGGCGCCACTCCGGCCCACGCACACAGCTGCATGGCGGTCGGGAATCGGGTCATGTCGGCACCGGTCTCGGCCACGATGGTCTCGGCAGCTTTACGCCCGACGCCGGGGATGGTCTCCAGGAGATCTACCGCTCTTTGAAATGCGCCGAGACGGCTGGCCACTTCGGAATCGAGACGAGCGATGGCGAAATCAAGGAAGTCGATATGATCGAGAATGACGCGGGCCACCGCTCCATGGTGGGCAGCAAAGCGCCCGCCCAGTGCCTCGGCCAGCGCTGGGATCTTCGAACGCATCCGAGCCTTCGCCATTTCGGCCAGCACCATTGGGTCCCGCTCGCCGGCGATGAGCGCTTCGATCATGGCTCGGGTCGACTTTCCCAAGACGGTGGAAGCGACCGACGAGATCTTGATCCCGGCATCCTGGAGAACCTTGTCCAAGCGCTGAATCTCCTGGGCTCGCATCACGATCTGAGTCTTGCGATAGCGGGTGAGCTCGCGAAGTTCACGCACCGGCAACGGAGGGACGAAACTCGGGCGGACCATGCCGTGGGCGGCGACGTCGGCCAACCACTCGGCGTCGGCGATGTCAGTCTTTCGACCAGGTACGTTCCTCACGTGACCGGCGTTCACCAACCACAACTCGTCGAAGAGATCCTCCAACGGGTAGTACACCGGCTTCCAATAGACCCCGGTCGACTCCATCACCACCCGAGTCACCTCGAAGTCAGCCATCCAGGCGGCCAATTCGCTCACACCGGCGCTCGTCGTGGAGAACCGTTTGCGGCGCAATTGAGGTTCGTCGCCTGTGCCTATCCGTATGCAGGCGACGACGGTGTCCCGGTGAACGTCAAGACCTGCCACTCGATCACGCTGCTGTTGCATGTATCACCCAACCCTTTCGTCTTCTGATGGTTGACCGGGCTGGGCGATGGCAAGGACCCAGGTACAAGAAGTTGGGATACGCGCTCGTAGCGGCACTCAAGGGTCCCTCAGGCTCCTCGCATCACGTTATAAACGGGCTCAAAGCGTCAATCTCGATCGATGTCTGCCATCACCCAGCCCGCAGCCAGCATTCCATCTCTCGAGGGTGGGCCGCACGGCCCATATCTGCTTATAACCAAAACTTGTGGATGCACCACCTGACCGAGGGCGACGTACCTAGCTCTCTCATTACAAAGGCCGATCCAGGATTCATCGTGTACGGATGTGCCTCGATCGCCACAACGGGCCGAGGCTTGATGCCCGCATCTCGGACGACCTGGCGATAGCGGACAAGTTACCCGAACCCCAGTCGAAACTGTCTCTCCTCGTTCGGCGGCGTGATCGAGTTGAATTCCACAACCAAGAACTCGTCCTGGGAGCTGAACGCCAAATCGAACTGTCGGTCATCGTTCCGTGGGAACCGAGGCACGAACCCAGTCTTCCTCGCGGCTCTGGCAAGCAGATTGACGGTGCGATTGTGACGTTCAGACCTCTACCCCCAAGGAGTCAGGATCGCGGCCCACGTGCTCCAAGCCACTTGCTAACTCGACGTGTTCGTTCAAGTCACCGATGGCGTGATCCACTCCTTCGGCATCGACTCGCACACGTTCGGAATCACCACGGACCTGTGGCCCTGGGCACTCGACCGGATGTCGACGGTTTGGAAAGGCGTTGGCGCCGCCGATCTGCATAGGGGCTCAAGGCTTTTTGTAGGCAGCTATTGTCTGCCCTTCCTCTCCACGAGCAAGATCCTGTTCGAAGCCGGCCACTCGGACCAGGCCCTGGAACAGGGCATCGAGCTGGCTCAATGTTTGAATTCGCTCATCGCCTTTGAGAACATTCGACAACGATCCCTCGTAATCAACCGGGACTTTGTGCATCGAAACGATAAGGTACCCGCCCCGACGTACTACCCTCATCATCTCTTTCGCTGCGCGCTGCGGTGCTGTTGAATATGAAAGGGTCCACGCACAGGTCACGGCGCCGTAGCTTTCGTCCTTGTACGGCAACTGGTGCATGTCCCCAACGTCGATGAGGGGGCTGTATGAAAACGTGTCGAGGCCACGAACAGAAGTGGCTTCCCAGCCAAGCCCTCGTGCCATAAGGATTTCAGGTTCGTATCTAGGACCGATAACCAGGAGTGAATCATGCGGACAATCCGGTATGGACGCGAGCAGGAACATCGTCAATCGCACTCGGCGATCCGGACCGTAGGCCCTCATGAAGGATCTTGAGTAATCGGCTTCCTGCGTCTCAGAGGATGGGTTCTCCCACTCACGCACAGGACGGGCTCCGAATCGTGTGAGCCAAAGGAATCGGACAAGGCCGATCTCCCATGGGAACGCTACGAGGGTACCCTCTTTTAGGGTCTTGACGGGTCTTTGGCGCTTGAGAGCGCGCCAAACTTTCCCTGGTCCGAGTCGGTACACAATCGCCTCCTCTTCGCCGGTCGTTCTTGTCCCCCTGGTCGCCGAAGAAACCAGGATTATCAACTAATGCGTCCAGTGCACGACCAGTGTTCGTGCCCCCGGGTTGGGCAAGTGGACGTAGTGGAAGACGCGTCCTGCCTGATCCTGGTAGCTCTGGATCAGGGCCTGCCACTCCTGTCGACTTGCCAGCGTCTATTCGATCACGGACCTCCCTGATGATGGGACCACGCTCGACAGCTGGCACAGTAGCACCGGCGGATCGTGAGTCGCTCCTCTCCAACACGGGACTGACTCGAGGTGACTCGGGGGCGTGCGGCGGCGGACCCGGTCGGATAGAATGCTGCGGAGTTAGTGAAATGAACGTACGTTCCGAGCGGTAGGGTTTTTCGGGTTCTCGTGCGAGGGGTGGTGGGGCGCCCGACGGTGAACATCCCTGTTCGGAGGCTGCATGGAGATCAAGGGTTTCGATCCCCGGGACTTGAAGATGTGCCATGTGGCTACTCTGGCCGATCTGGGCTACCGGACGACGGTCACGGTGGCCAACGGATTCACCGGTGGAAGAGTTCCTCGCGACGACGTGGACGTGTCGCTCGAAGTCCGCGACCCGGAGGGTGATCCAATTTTCGCCAGGGACCTGATGTCGATCGTTCCTGGGGAGTACGCTGTCGTCGACCTCAGTCGTGAGCTCGACCTGCAAGGTGTCGAAACGTCCCGCGACGTGCTCGCCACGATTCGGCTGCGTCCTGCCCGCTACCGCGGTGTGGACGCGATCGATGTATCGGCTGCCGAAGTCATTGGCCACGTGTCGGTGTCCGACGAGTACATTGAGTACTCAAGCGAGCGATGGAATGTCGCCAGCGGACTTGCCTACCAGTCGCACCCCGTCAACGACTCGCGGTTCGGGGGTACCCGTTCGACGCTGATGCAGTCGCCGAAAGTGCTGGTGGATGACGATCTCGACACCCATCTACTTCTGTTGAACGTGTCGACGGAACCCGGATACGACCGGTCGTTGGCGTTCGACCTCGCCCTACTGGCAGCCGACGGTGTTCGACTGGCCACCGTTGAGATCTTGGTCCCCCCCAATGGGTTCCGGCGCTTGAGCATGCGGGATCTGCTCAGGAATGAAGGAGCCTTCGAACATTTCGTCGACCTCGGTGGGTTCGGCATGGCCGTCGGATCATCGGTCTCGGGGACGATCGTACCCATCTCAGTGACGAGGAGTGACAGATCGAAAGGGCTGGCGTGCGACCACACGCTGCCTCCCATCTACTACTTGCCGTGGTGGGGGGGCGAGATCAAGAAGGCGGCCAACACCCGGCTCCGGGCCGTTCTCTTCGGCCGCAAGCAGCCGGAATTGCTCAGCTGATGACCGTCGGGAGCCCTGCGCGTCGAGTCGGCCTCAGGGTCCGCTCCGCGGTCAGACCCGCCAACGCGTTGCCCCGGCGCAGTTACATGCACTGTTTCATCCAGGAGCGCGGCATCCAGAGCCGCCTGCATCTCCACCATTTCTACTCCCTGTTCCTGCCGGATCTCGATGAGGCCGGTCACGCTCACCTCTCCCTCCGAGATGCAGAGGGCGCAGTGATCGGGACGACGACCAGGACTATCGAGCCGTTCGCCACTGTCTCTCGTCCCGGTCACCGACCTGTTGGGTGAGTTCGGTTCGAGTGAGCCGTTCGGGTCGGTCGAGGCCGACTTCGAGCCGGGTCCTCGGACGGCGGCAGCCCTTGTGGCGCTCGCACCAGAAACCTGGGCCCGAACGCCTTTTTGGATGAGTGTCTTGGGGGAAGACGGCAGCATCGGGTATGTGCACTCGATCGACCAGCGATATGGCCATGCCTACGGGGTTCCGTGGCCCTCTTCCTCGGCGTGGGCTGCCTGGGCCCGGAGTAGCGCACCTTGGGAGAGCCGCCGACTGATCCCCGTGACCGGCCTCGAGACCGCTGACGCCTACTTCGTGAACTACCGTCCACGCCGGGGCAGGACTCTGATTCGCTGGGAAGGTCACCCCGGACACCACCTCGTCGCCGAGCACACGGTGTCGACGGCGGGGCTGGGTGTCTCTCGGGTCCGGCTGACGGCCAAGGATCTCGACACGGTTCCAGAGTCGGTCACCCATGTGCAGCTGCGCGCCGAGGGGCTCAACACTCCGAACGGGAAGCCGTACATCCTGACCCGTTACCGGGGCGGTCCATTCGCATTTCACCACGGGTGACTGAGCGATAAGTCCACAGGATGGGGACGAGTAACAGCTGCCTTTAGGAGACTATGGGTCCGAACGCGACGCGGGGTCGGAACGCGACAGGGCCGGGTCAGGCCGGACGTTCATGTTGTGTTCGGTCAGTGATCTGTTGCACTCCCACGGGAACGGTCGTCACCTATCAGGACCTTGCGGAACAGCCACCAGTTGTTGTTGTCCTGCCCGGTCGTTCGCCGCCACTGAAAGCCGTTGGCGACGTGCTCCAGATCGCCGAAGCGGTCCAGCAATAGGGAGCCGTAATCCCGTTTGAATAGCATGTCGCCGTGGCCTCGGTAGTCGATCGTCTGCGGCGTGGGGCTGAAATACTCGATACTCAGGACCCAGCGGCGGGCGACCCGGTGGATCTCGTCAAGAGCCTGGCCGAGCTCGTCATCGGGGATATGGATGAGCACGCCCGACGTGAACACCAAGTCCATGCTCTCGTCGGCGAAGGGGAGAGCCGCGGCGGTGGCATCATGGACAGCGCTGAGCAGGTCCGCCAGCTCCTTCCGTGCGGTCGGGTTCGGCTCGACCGCGTGCAGGCGGGCGGTGGTGATCCTCTGCAGAGCGCGGATGTTCCGGCCGGCGTTGGCGCCGACTTCGAGCACCGTGCCTGGCGGCGGGGTCATGTGCTGCCAGATGCCGGCGAGCGCAGCCGCAGTCTGGGCGATGACTTCCTCGGTGGGCCGGTTCCGCTCTGTGTACGCGTCCCCGAACCCGCCCTTCCAGCGGTCCACTAAGTTCATGGACCAAGGTTACCGACCCTCCGCCGCGCGAGCCAAGGGCGCATATGGTGCCGGTTTGGGCTGACCGGAGGTTAGCTCTCGCCGCTCCCCGGCACTGGCCTCGATTCCCTTCTCCTCGGGCAGATGATTTCGAAGCCGTCGTTGTGGAGATTGCCCACGGGGATGCGCAGCCCGGCCATTCCGTACCCGGAGGGTGTCCCTGCCCGGCCCGGTTGCGGCGAGCCTGGCAACGAACCCCAATCACGCGGTCGACGTCGGGGCGGCTCGGGGGAGTCAATCCCACTGACCAAGGGCCAACATTGGATCAAGTTCGCGGGAGGTACAGGACGCCCGGTGAGCTCCAAGCCTTGTCGCGGGCAATTATTGCTTGGGCAAGCGAGGCTGAGACGAAGAGGTGAATATGCGACGCTACGGGATTTCGGAAATGGCTTACGACGTATGCTGCCGTCACCGCGTCTCCTGCTCCCGTCACGCACGGAAGCTCGTTCCATTCCCCATACCGGCCGGTGACCGAGAACTCACCGCTGAGTCCAAAGAACCACTCGTCCGCCTGGACGCAATCCAGCGAACCATCGGGATAGACAAAAGCCCAGCGGGTACCCATCGTGGGCCGATCCCGGGCCCATTGCGCCGATGCGATGAGCTCGTCAGCTTCACCGGAATCCACAGGCGGTGCATCGATAACTTCGTGTGCCTGGAACCCCGATTTTGCCTGTGTTGGGTAGATAGCATTGGGATTTGCGAACGGGCCCACGTATCCGTCGATTTCGAGCAGGGCGATGCTGGCAAGGCAGGCCAACGCTGCCACGGCCACCGTCGGCAAGCGTCGACGGAGCTTGCTGGTGGCGAACGAAGTAACGAGCGCGGTGATGAGAACGACGAGGCACATTCCGTAGACGCCGGTGGCAAATTTGTGACCGTAGTAGGAGACACGGTTGGACACCGAGTACTCCGAAGCCACCAAAAATAGAACCCCCAAGGCACCCAATACGGCCGGAGCGGCCAGGAGCAGGAGCCCCAGGCCTCCGTCCTCGTCCCTGAATCGCCTGACGGTGACAAAAAGAAGAAGACCGGCAATTGACAGTCCGACCAGCACCCAAGGAGTCCCAGGAGTGAAGGTGGCGGCGTAGTCGCTGCCGTGTGCCGCATAGGAAAGGGAGAACTTGTGTGTTTCGTTTCCGAAATGGACGAGGGGAGCTACCAATGCGATTCCCGCGCCGGCCAAGGCACAGGTGCTGAGAGAGCGCCGGGAGGATGCCTTGATCAATCGCAGCGCTGCCGCAATGAGAGCTGGTGCACACAGCACAATGATCGGGTACCACGTGTACGCGGCCACGAGTGTCAGCCCGGCAACTGTGAGGAACTGGAGCCGTGGGCTCAAACTTGGCCGCCATGACAGGAGGACGGCGGCGGTTGCGGCGGCGATCGGCAGATCAAACGTCGGATAGCCGTTGAGGATCCAGAGGCGCCCGACGACGAAAATCTGGACAACGGCGGCCATGGCAGGAAGCGCCACCCAAACATCGCGCCCGCACAGGCGTGCGACGCTCATGCACCCGAGCGTCACGATTGCCCCGAATGTCACAAGGAGGGCGGCTACGTAGGCGTTCAGCACCCAGGGCGTTGCCGTCGGGGGATGCGGGCTCCACAGCCTCACGAGGAGTGCCAAGGACTGGGGTAGACCCTCACCAGGTCCAGGAAAGCGAATCGAGCTGAAGCCTCCGTGGAGCAGGATCTGCCTGAACAGGTCGAAGAATGAGGAATTGTCCCACCCGGGAAAGAGGGCATTGAGCCGTCCGCTCAGATTCAGTCGCAGCAAGGGGACGGCAAACCACAGGGTCGCCCCTGTTCCGATGGCTATGGCGGCGACTTCGGTCGCCAGCGGCCACTGTCGTAGAGAGAATCGGAGGCGGCGATTGTGGAACTGATTGGCGGCAGCGGCACCAAAAGCGACTGCAAGCAAGATCCCTGGCACATCGACATGTGCTTCGAGTCGGGGGATCCAACCGAGCAACGTCATCCAGCCGAACCCGATGGCGAAGAAGAGGATGAAGCGGTCGGACAGACGTCGAGGTCCAGGCGAAAGAAGAAAACAGATCACCGCCACAACAACGGCTGTCGGTCCGACGATCAGCCCGGAGAGCCGCAGTACGAGCACCAGCAGGAACCCCAAGATGCCAATAAGCACTGGGGTTGGAATTGAAGCAATCCCAAAAAAGGGGCGACCAGCAATCGCAGTATCAGATTGCTCTCTTGCCGTTACCGCCGACGCTACCCCGTCGGAGGTCGTCTTAGCTTTGATGGAACCCCTCCCTACTATGCGTTTCTGTACGTTGTCGGTTGTTAGCTCCGGAGCGATCGGAAGATGGGCTCATTCGGACCCAGAACGACATCGAACGGGCGCTCAAGGAGCCCTCGCAAGCTTCTCCGTCAGCGGCGACCTATCCGCGGGACGTCTCGCCTGGTCATTCGCACGATGACGGTTCCCCGAAGCTGCCCGGAGTTGCAAGGGTGCCACACAGCGTCCTTCCTCGAAGAGCCCGAATTCGGCGACGTGAGCCTAACATGGGGGAGAATCCGAGCAGCGACGATCGGGATTGCTACACCTTCCTGGCTCATCTTCGGTCCGACTCCGGCCTGGCCGGGTCCAGCTCATCCCGGATGGCGTGGTCTCCTACTTGGCGGTCATCGGAACGCCTGTTCGGGGCGGGCCGCACAGACTTCGCGCCGCGGATCAAGATGCACGGGAATGCGCCGGCGTCGAGCCTCGCATTGCGACTATAAATTAGGGATCTCGCCTGATCGCGCCTGCTTACGTCGAACGGCGGAAACTTACTATGCGGACGGGGGTTTGCCTGGTTCACCGGGGTCACAAACGGCTTTTCGGACATGGCTGCCGGGGGCGGCTGATCACGTCCGCTCGGTCTGGGGACGTCGAAACCGGACCCTTGGAATCAATGTGACCCACTACCCCTCGCCTGACGAGCAAGAATAGGGCTGTGATTGACCTCTCGGGTAAGACAATCCTTCTCACAGGCGGGACCGGTTCCTTCGGTCAGGCATTTCTGCGCCAGGTGACGACGACGTGGCCGGACGCAGTCGTCCGCATCTACTCACGGGACGAGCTGAAACAGTGGCAGCTCCATGAGCAGTTCGGCGATCGAGGCGTCCGCTACTTCGTAGGCGACGTCCGCGACCGAGATCGCCTGGTGCGGGCGGCGAGCGGAGCGGACATCATCGTTCATGCCGCGGCGATGAAGCAGGTACCCGCATGCGAATACAACCCGTTCGAGGCCATCCAGACCAACGTCTTGGGCGCCCAGAACGTTGTCGACGCGGCCATCGACAGCGGCGTCGCGAGAGTCCTCGCCCTCTCGACCGACAAGGCGGTGAATCCCGTGAATCTTTACGGGGCGACGAAGCTCTGCGCTGAGAAGATCGTCGTCCAGGGAAACGCCTATGCAGCCCAGTCGCGAACATGTCTTTCCTGTGTTCGCTACGGAAATGTCGTCGGATCTCGTGGCTCAGTCGTTCCATTGTTCCGCCAGCAGTCGGAAACTGGCCGTCTCACGATCACTGATACGCGGATGACTCGTTTTTGGATCTCACTCGATCAAGCTGTGGAGCTCGTCCTCTACGCGCTCGAACACATGGTGGGTGGTGAGGTGTTCATCCCGAAGATCCCGTCAATGCGGATCTCTGATCTCGCCCGCGCGATCGCCCCGGACGCCGAGGTGGATGTCACCGGCATCCGCCCAGGCGAGAAGATCCATGAAGTCCTCCTCACCGCTGACGATGCTCGTCACAGCATCGATGCAGGTGAGGTGTATGTGGTGCTGCCTGAGCACCCGTGGTGGGTGGCGAGCCCTCGATGGATGGAGGGCAAGCCGCTTGCCGACGGTTTCGTTTACTCCAGCGATAGCAATGATCAGTGGCTGAGATGAGGCCGCGATCACCGAGCTCCTGCCGTGATCCCCTACGGTCATCAGTCGATAGACGATGACGACGTCGCCGCGGTCATAGGGGTGTTGAGAGGCGAGTGGCTGACGCAGGGGCCCGCCATCGAACAGTTCGAAGACGCGCTCGCCGGCGCCACAGGCGCCCGGTTCGCTGTGGCCTTCGCCAACGGCACCGCGGCTCTCCATGCAGCCTGCGCCGCTGGGGGCCTGGGCCCGGGTGACGTCGCAGTCACATCCCCTCTGTCCTTCGCAGCGAGCGCGAACTGCGCCCGCTATGTGGGGGCTTCCGTCCGGTTCGTAGACATCGATCCCGACACCCTCAATCTCGCACCCGAGCGTGTTCCCGCCGGTACCGATGCGCTGATCGCAGTCCATTACGCAGGCCTGCCCGTCGACCTGACGAGTCTACGTGAGCGACCGAGGATCATCATCGAGGACGCGGCGCATGCCCTGGGAGCGGTCACTCCTCATGGACCGGTCGGAAACTGCGCCAATTCCGATATGACGGCGTTCTCGTTCCATCCGGTAAAGGTGGTCACCACGGGCGAAGGTGGTGCAGTCACCACCAACTCACCCCAGCTCGCAGAACGCCTCCGCTCATTCCGGAACCATGGAATCGAGCGGAAGCCGGATGTCGGTGGCTGGTACTACGAGATCGCCGAGTTGGGTTTCAACTACCGGCTCACTGATATTCAGGCGGCACTTGGTATCAGTCAGCTGTCGAAGCTCGGGCGGTTCGTAGCTGAGCGACAGCGACTTGCCGAGCGATACCGCGCCTTGCTGACTGGGCTACCTATCAAGCTGCCGCCTCGACCGGAACCGGGCTGGTCCCACGCTTATCACCTCTTTCCCGTCCGCGTCGAGCGATCGACACTGCGTATTCGACAAGCTGAGAGCGGCTGGCATCTGGGTCCAGGTACATTACATTCCCATCTACCGCCACCCGATCTACCGCGCTGCCGGATCGGAGCCGGTTGATTTTCCGGCGACAGAAGATGCGTACGAGCATCTCCTATCGCTTCCGCTCTTCCCTGCTCTTGGCGACTCTGACCAGGACCTGGTGGTATCAGCACTCAAAGAGGCGTTGTGAGGTTGAACCGATCACAGGAATGGTGGTGTCGCACTGGCGCCCCGATGAGCTTCAGGTGATTGCCGCCTTCGTCGATCGCGTCGGTGGGATCGACTTCGATGTCGAGGACACCGTCAAAGTTCTCCTGCGCGGCGCTGGCCGGGTGCCGATCGAGCTGTTTCTGGAACCTGCCGATGCACTGGTGGCGGGGTCGTACGAGCGCGAGGCCTCCGCGTTCGTCGACTGGATTCGGGATCGCGTTCGGCCCCCGGTCGACGACCCCACGAGCCTGCGCCCTGCCCGCTTGGCGGATCTGATCAGCGGCGCCGCCGCGCTGACTGGCAGCGAACCCCTGTGACCGTTCTGGCCGTCGTCCAGGCCCGGACCGGTTCGAAGCGACTTCCAGGAAAGGTTCTCGCCGACGTGGGTGGTAGGCCCATGCTGCGGTTCATGCTGGAGAGGCTCGAGAGTCTGAAGGTCGACAGGCTGGTCGTCGCCACGTCCGACTACCCGGAAGACGATCGGGTCGAGGCCGTCGCACAGGCCGCCGGGGTGGTATGCGTGAGGGGACCGGAACAGGACGTGCTGGCCCGCTTTGCTCTTGCGCTGCGGAGCAATCCGGCAGATACCGTTGTACGGCTGACCGCCGACTGTCCACTCATCGACCCGGAGGTCGTCAACCAGTTGATCGTGCTCTTCCGCCGGACCGGCGTCGATTACGCTTCGAACACGCTGGTGCGGACCTATCCTGTCGGGCTCGATGCCGAAGTCCTGACCGCCGTGGCGCTGGAGACGGCCGACCGCGAGGCGACGGACCCGGTCGAGCGCGAGCACGTCACACCGTTCATCTACCGCAGACCCGCCCGCTTCCGGCTGGCCGCACTGCGCCAGGACCGACTGCTGGGCCACGAACGGTGGACGGTCGACACTGCCGCCGACCTTGACCGTGTTCGCCGAATGGTCGACACAGCTGGGGCCAAGGACGGATCCGAGTTGGCAGGAAATCCTCGACGTCTTAGGCCCTTCACCATCTCCCGCGTCGCCGTTGCGGATACTCCGGGCCCGAGACATCGAGGAGGTTGTGGCTCTCGCGGGTCAGGATCCGCTGCGAGCCGGAGGACACAACGAGCGAGCCGCGCTCGCTGCGTTCGCTTCTGGAGCGCTCGCTGGACGACCCGGCCGTCCGTGCCTGGATCGTTCTGACGGGAGAGCGGTTGGCGGGAGCGCTCTTCGTCATCGTCGATGACTGCGTCGGCGACATCGGTCTGCTTCTCGCCAGACACGGAAGCGTTTCGCTTTCCGTAGTCGGGGAATCTCTGCAGGCCGCGCTGAACTCGGATCAGCAAATTTGCCGGCTCCTCCTACGAGGGCCTCTGGGTGCCGACGACACCAGCGTTCTGCGTGCTGCCGGCTACCACTCGGAGGGCACCGACGAGGTCTGGGACCGACGCCGGCAGCGTAGATCGGCCTAGGCGATTCCGGGTGCGCCGATCATGTCCCACGTCAGCGGCGTCCCCGCTTCCACTTCTTTCGCTGCGCGGCGTCCCAGGACAAGCGGAAGCGACTCGGGTGGTAGCCCATTGCCGGGCCTGATGCTGCGAACGTTCTCCGCGGTGAATGCCTCGCCTTTCGCCACAGTGGCCACAACAAACAGAGACCGGCGGAACGCGAGGCTTGGGATCTCACTGGCAGACGGGCCGTAGCGGATTCGGCCCAATGCCTCCTCGGCCTCGTGCACCGAGCGCACCAGGGTCGCGAACTCCTCTGGTTCGAGCGAGAAGGCGGAGTCCGGTCCTGGCTCGTCACGGGTGAGGGTCAGGTGTTTCTCGATGGCGCAGGCGCCGAGGGCGACCGCGGCCACCGCAGCAGTCACCCCGAGCGTGTGGTCCGACAGACCAACCGGAACGCCCCATGTCGCGGCCATGTGGGGAATCGTCAGCAGGTCCATCTCGGAGGGAGAAGCAGGATACGCGCTGTTGCAGCGAAACAGCAGCAGCTCTTCGGTTCCGGCGCTTCGGACGGTGGCCACCGCGGCATCGATCTCTGCGATTGACGCCATGCCAGTGGACATCAACACCGGGAGGTTGGTCTTTCCGATCCTCTCGACCAACTCGAGATCGATGAGTTCGAACGAGGCGATCTTCAGGGCAGGGACCCCGAGTCCGACAAGAAAGTTGATGGCAGCCTCGTCGAAAGGTGTCGAGAAGCACTGCATTCCGAGATCTTCTGCCGCCACCTTGAGCTCCGACTGCCATTCCCATGGAGTCATCGCCTCCTGGTAAAGGTCGAACAGGCGCCGCCCCTCCCATGACGTCCCCGGGCCGACACGGAACGGAGGGGCATCACTGTCGAGCGTCATCGACTCGGGTGTGTACGTCTGTAGCTTTACCGCATCAGCATCGGCGGCAGCTGCCGCCTCGATCAACGCAAGCGCCTTGTCGTAGCTTTGGTGATGGTTCGCTGAGATCTCCGCGATGACGTAGACAGGGTGTCCAACTCCCAAGACCCGCTCGCCGATGTGGACTTCGGGCGGACGTTGCGGTGGTTTCATCGGCTGGATCACTCCTCTCTCCTCGTCGATCCCATCGAAACGATCGGCCCTGGCGTCGCACCGGTAGTCATGAGCAGCCGCGGCCCGGTCGGCCTGGATCTGTCAGCGCCGCACATCAAACTCGTCACGGCGAAGCTTGAACTTCCAGGCCCTCTTCTGCCCGACGAGCACCTCGTCGGGCCGGTGGAACCCCGCACTGCGGAACGCCCGGATGGAGGGCGTGTTCTCAACTCTCACGAGCGCGACCACCTCTGACACGTCGGGCCACACGTCGAGTATTGCCGATACACCGAGCCGGATGGCTGCTGAACTGAGGCCCGACCCGCGTGCCCCAGCCTCGAGGCTGAAACTGACGAGCGCCTCGGAGCGGTCGCGGTCGAATCGGATCTGACCCACGGGCCGATCGCTCGTGGACATTACGAGGAACAGCCGCGTGTCCGGATCGGATAGGCAGTCGTCGAGCCAATGGACGTGTTGATCCCAGCCGATGGCGCCCTCCGAGAACGATGCCTGCCGCACCGTCGGATCATTGGACCAGTTCCAAAGCAGCCGCGCGTCCTCCCGTTGGGCGGGTCGGAGGTTGAGCCTCGGCCACATTTCGTCCACTACCCGATCGGGGCCGGCACCGTCGACCAGCGATTGCCCTGCGAGCGACATGGCACGGAGGGCGTCAGCATCACCTGCGAGTTCTTGCACCGCGAGAACGATTCGGCGAAAGTCGATGTCGTTCGCCCGCCCCAGGTTGATCGCGGCCCCAGCCTTCGAGGCTGCCTCGGCCACTGCCTCCTGATTCGGTGCAGCAGCGAACAGCAAAGCCGGTAGCCCGGCACAACAGCACTCCCATGCCGTGATTCCCGCCGCGGCAATGCACAGGTCCGCATCACGCATTAGCTCGGGGACCGCAAGCGTCGATGACAGCCACTCGAACCCGCAGTCGGCCGACGGATTGCCACCCACGACTGTCACCTCCATACCGGATGAGACGAGCGCCGAGCCCGCAGCAGCGGCCATCTTCGTGACGTCCTCGCTCGGCGCTCCCCCGAGCATAATGGCGATCCGGCGAAGGGGACCCAGTCGCTCCCTTCTCGCGACCGATCTGAATTCCGGTGCGATGAGTGTGAACCTAGGTCCTAGCAGTAGTACGGAACCCACCGGCCGTTCGGCGTAGGCATCGGGCTCGGCGCCCTCGTTCTGGTCGAGGATCACTTGCGCCTCGTATCGACCGGCGTGGCCGTGGTCGTCGACGACGAGCATCCGCGCCGAGCCGGCAACCAGTCGCTGATAGGCGCCGTCAAATCCGTATCCGTCCAGCACGAGCCACGAGGCACCAAGGCGCTCCAGCATCACCCTCGTAAGATCGGCATCCTGCTTGGTCCCGGGCCAGGTAGTCGAGGGAATCCGCTCAACTGCCACCCCGGCGGCCGCGTAGCTCTTCTCGACCTCGTCCGGAAGGTCGAGCGCGAGTACCCATACATCGCCACCGCGGCCGAGCCAGCTCCTAGCCAGGGCAAGGCACCTCATCGCGTGCCCCAAGCCGACGCCTCCCGGCATCCGCGAGGCGTCCGTGCGGATGAGGAGCCCTTGTCTACTCATGCACGCCTTGGCCGGAAGTGTCCGTGCCCGCGAGGCTGCCCACGCCTTTCATGAAGCTTGGCTCGGTGTCGTCTGGTCCCGTGCGCCGCCCCCAAGGATCTCATCGCAGATCCGGTCGACCGCAGCACTCCGGCCTGGCAATAGGTCGTTCAAGGAGCGAACAGTGAGCCGGGCCAGACCGGGGACATGTTCCTTCACGCCAGGGGCGTCGAAGGGGGCCTGGAAAAAGAAGAGATGAGCGTAGCGACGGGCGCGGTCAAGATCCGGGGCCACCCCTGCCGGGTCGTCCAGTGCTCGTTCCAACGTCTCGCTGAATTCGGTCGGGGAGGACACGTCGAGGGTGAAGCCCTTCGCTCGATAGTGGGTCCGTCCCGCGACGATGACGGGCTTGCCGTGCAGGGCCATTTCGAGCCCCGTGGTCGAGGTGTACACGAGGCCCACGTCCGCCGTCGCCATGAGCGGGTACGAGCTCAGCGGATCGTCCGCCTCGACGATCCGGACGTTCGGCGGCAAGTCGCGGTACTGCTGCCGCAGCGTAGGCACCGAGCGGCTCGCGGGTCTTCTTGCCCGGGAGCTTGACCTCGGCAGGATGGACCCTGATCAGGAGTTGGTCGTTCGGACGATGCGCGAAGGTGTCCACCGCCGCCAACAGCCATTCGTGGATGCCCGGGAAGGCGACCTCCTTGCCGAGGACGGCCGAGTCCCAGGTGAGGTTCGTGAAGAGAACGGCCAACCTACCGGTTGCCGGACGCTGCGGATCGACGAACTCGGCGCCGGTCCAGTACTGGACGATGGCCCGGGCCCCGAGGGCCCGGTCCATCAGGTAGCGGTCGAGGTCCTCACTCTCCTCCGGGCTGAGCGGCCTCTGATCCCACTCGGGCCGGTCGTCTGCCACATCGAGCAGGAGGTCCGGCCGACGGCGGTGAAAGATCAAGGTGTCGAGGATGAAGCCACGTTCGTAGATGACGACATCGATTCCACGGGAGCGACAGATGGCGTTGGCGATCGACTCGAAGAAGAAGCGGCCGTTCAACATGAAGGACAATTTCCGGCTGGATATCGTCCAGCGCCGCGCCGAGTCCACGCACCACACGGCGGGCCGACCGCAGGAAGCGACGCGCGGTGAGCGCAGCCAGCGGATCATCCTCGATCCGCGAGGCCAACAGAAACCACCGAACGGGGATGCTGACCAGTGCGCCGAGCGGAAGTCCCTCATCCTCCACGTCGAACAACTCGTCGAGCGACATGCCGTCCAGGTCCGGCCAGTCGCCCGGATCGTCGACCGCCCAGCCTTCACGAATTCGGACACGGGGAAAGCCGTGTGAATCGACCGATCCGTCGACATAGCGGCTGCACGTTGCACACGGCATGGGCGGCCCCTCGTAGACGTTGACCCGGTCACACTGCTCCAGCCCCCCGCCGCAGGTGATGAAGGTCGTCTGCGCGCCTCTGACGCGCAGCGCCTGGCCGATGATCGCCTCCCATTGGACGTGGGCGGCCCAGTCGCGCGGGGTGAGGATTGCGACCCGCTTTCCAGTACGTGGCCCGAGGGCCATGGCCTGCCGACGCAGTTGTCGGGCCACCACCTGCTCGGGCGCCAGCTTTGCTTGGCGGAGACCCAGGTGCAGGCCTTTGAGTGCGTACGTACCGAGTTGGTCCTTTCGCGGCAGAGGACTCATCGGTGGCCCGCTGGTCGACTGTCGAATCCTTGCCCGGTGACAAATCGCCACACGCCGGCCCAGAACCCCACGCCATACGACCAGTGACAGATCTCGAAGGCGGCGAACACCCGATGCGGCGCGACCCCCGGATCGTCCCCCGACCTCAACGCCACCGCCGCGCACAACAGTCCATGGCTTACCGGGATCGCTACCCGCCTCCAGCGACGCCCCACTGTGGCGGCCGTCACCGATGCAAGTACCAGAGCCGCCGGTGCCAGGGGCCGCCACGTGGGGAGCCGGCCGTGCTTGGCCAGAGTCGAGGCCTTTGCCAGGCCGTAGTTACGGTACTGGCGGGCCAGAGCACGTGGTGTCTCTCGGGGGAAGTACCACGATCGGATGCCCGGATCCACGATCACCCTTCCGCCGGCATTACGGATCCGGAAGTTCAGTTCCTGGTCTTCGGCGGCCCACTGCAGCAGAGTCTCGTCGTATCCTCCGAGATCGTCCAGCGTGGCGCGCCACCAGCAACCGAGGTAGACGGTGTCCACCTCGACGCGGCGTTCCGCGTAGTGGAACACCCCGGGCCCGATGCCCCAACGCGACGAAGTCGCGCTCGCCACGGCCCGTCCAAAGTTCGTCGTACCCACCGCACGCATCGGGCCGCCGACGTTCTCGGCCCCGGTCTCGAGCAGTGTCATGACGCACCGGCGAACGTAGTCGGGCGCGTACAGCGTGTGGGCGTCGGCGCGGCAGATGATCTGCCCTTTCGCCACCTCGATCCCTACGTTCATGGCGGCCGCTGCCGTGACGCGAGGGTTTTCGACGACTCGGACCCGAGGATCGCCGGAGCATGTCGCGATCGCCACGCTGCCGTCGCTGGATGCTCCGTCGAGTACCAGGACCTCGAGGATGTTCGGGTAGTCCTGCCTTGCCAGAGAGTCCAGGCAGTCGCGGAGGTAATGCCGTTCGTTCAGTACCGGCAGGAGTATCGAGACGGGAGGAAGCTCGCCGGGATCGCCGGGCGACGTCGGGATCATTTCGGAACGAGTCGTCGCACCCGCCCCCAGCCACCGGTCGGATGCCAGATGGCAGACGTGCGGACTCCCGCCGCCTTCATGGTGCCCGAAGGGCCGTCATCGGTTAGGACGGGCGGTCCTGTGTGCGCAGCGGCCTGACCGCGTAAGCCGTGTAATCCGAGCCGCGTTCGACACTTTGGGCTCCTTCATGAATACCCGAAATGCACAAGCTACCACTCAGACATTGCCTGGTGACGCTGTGCTTCATGCGGCCGATTGGCCGCCGGCGGGTGGCAGGCGTCGACCGCGGTTGAGCTGACAGGTCATCCCAAACCGTGCAGTCGCGCTACGTTCGCGTCATGATCGGTGAGGGGCTCGCGGGACTGTTCAGCGGATCCGAGAGCTGGGACTACTTTCAGCGCAAGGACGCGTGCCGAGACCTACCCGGGAGCCTCAGAGTCCCTACCCCGGGCGCCTGATCGATGCCTGGCCCGAGAGGATCGATGGTGTTCTCGAGGTGGGCAGCGCCGGATGGACCCAGGTGCTCGGCAAGGCGCTCCGAATATGTCGGAGGTTCCTCGATCCGAACGTCGCGTTCTCCTGGCCGTCCACCGCCGGGATGACCGCAGCAGCGGACCGTGGCCGGATCGAGCCGTGACCGCCGACCGCCTCCTTGAGTGGCACGATGGGGGAGCCCGAGCCCCGCAGTCGGATTCGTGACGGCGTCCCCCGACACTTCCTTCAGGCCCGCGCCTCACCAGACGTGCCAGCGGCCTCGAATTTCGCGCCAGGTCCGGCCTTTGCCATCTGGAAGGAGGCCTGATATCTTGGGAACCGGGGAAATGGGACCGTGATTAGGCCGGGGAGTCACGAAAAGCAGTTGCCGCTCGAGCGATCAACGCGGATTCTTTTCAGTAGGTCTTTCCCCCGCTGGGCCGTCCTGGCCGCGCCACCGATCGTCGTTGTGTTGTTCGGAGAGCTGCACGCCCACTTCATCGGCCACTACAGCTTCACCGGGACAGCTCGCTTCGGTTGGGTCATCGGTTACATCCTGCTGCTCGAACTGGCCGCCTATCTGGCCGGCATTCCCGACGTCTCGGAGGCGCCGTGGGCAGCCGCCTTGTCCTCGCTCGGCGCTGCGATCGGCGGTGCCGCCGTCATATCTCTCATCCAGCTCTCCGGAGGCACGCCGCTACTCCCTCGGGTCGTGGTCCTGGGTTCGGCGCTGGTGCTGTTTCCGATTTTTCTCGCACTCACCATGCTCGCCCGCGACGCTGATCGGAGGGGCGCGGGTGACGACCGGGTATTGGCCGTTGTTGGAGCAGACGACGCCGCGGCGCTCGAGGAAGATCTGAAACACGAGGCCGAACGTCCAGCCAAGCTGGTTGGTGTCCTGGATCCCTCCAGAGCGTCGGGTCTGGCGAGAGGAACCATCGGGGGGCTCATACACGAGGCCGGCCATTGCAGGGCAACGGTGTTGGTTCTCGGACGAGAAGCGCAAGCCGACGAGTCGGTAGTAGCCCAGGCGGCCACTCTGCACGCCAGCGGGATCCGAGTGCGCTCTTTGGCCTTCTTCTATGACGAGTGGTTGGGAAAGCTCCCTTTGGGCGAGCTCGAACGCAGCTCTCTGTTCTTCGACATCCAGGAGTTGCACGTTCCTCGTTACGCGCGAATAAAGCGTCTGGTCGACCTGCTCTCCGGACTCGTCGGCGTCCTCGTCCTGGTTCCTGCGTGTGCGCTGGTCCTGTTGCTGAATCTTGTCGGCAATCGGGGGACCCTCTTCTTCCGACAGCCGCGGGTGGGCAAGGGAGGCCGTGAATTCACGATTGTGAAGTTCAGAACCATGCCGGCAAGTTTGAACGACAGCGACTGGACGACGGTCGAGGACCTTCGCCTGGGTGTGGTGGGGAGGTGGATGCGCCGCGTGCACCTCGACGAGCTACCCCAGGCGATAAACATCCTGCGCGGGGAACTCTCGCTGGTCGGGCCGCGACCCGAACAGCCAAAGTACGTGGCCGAGCTCACAGAGAAGATCCCCTTCTACGAAGTACGCCACCTGGTGAACCCGGGACTCACGGGTTGGGCACAGGTGAAGTTCGGCTACGGCGCGAGCGTCCATGACGCTCTGGAGAAGCTCCAGTACGAGTTCTTCTACCTCCGCCACCAAGGCCCGTTGTTGGACGCTCGGATCATCGCCCGAACACTCCGGACGATGATCCGACTGCAAGGGCGCTGAGGCCGTTGTCGTTGAAGGGCATCTACCGCTACACAGTCGGTGGGATTGAAGCACGGTCGGTGACGAGGTGCAGGAAGAAGGAACCGTGGTGGCCAAAGGAGAAGACGTGAGCACCGTACGCATCGGCATTCTCGGGGCAGCCCGCATCGCCCCCAATGGGGTAATCCGCCCGGCCCAGTATTCTCGCGAGGCCGAAGTGGTGGTGGTGGCCGCCCGGGACCGGAGCAGGGCGAAGGCGTTCGCGGCCAAGAACGGGGTGCCACGGGTTGCCGATTCCTACCAGGCCGTCATCGACGACCCGGCGATCGATGCGATCTACAACCCGCTGCCGAACGCGCTGCATGCGGAGTGGACCCTCAGGGCTATCGCCGCTGGCAAGCACGTATTGTGCGAAAAGCCCTTTACCTCCAACGCTGCCGAGGCCGAAGCGGTGGCGGCCGAAGCCGATCGGTCTGGGTTGGTCGTCATGGAGGCCATGCACTACCGCTATCACCCAATGACCAAGCGGGCCGTCGAGATCATCTCCGGCGGCGAGATCGGCGCGATCGAACGGGTTGAGACAGCCTTCTGCTTCCCCCTTCCCCGCTTCGCGGGCATCCGTTACCAGCTCTATCTGGCGGGAGGAGCCACCATGGACGCCGGTTGCGATGCCATCCACATGGCCCGCACCTTCGGCCAGGGTGAGCCCCTTGTGGTGTCCGCCAGGGCCAAGCTGCATGCCGAGGAGGTCGACCGGGCGATGACCGGAGAACTCCTGTTCCCGGGCGGGTACCCGGGGAAGGTGACCGCATCCATCTGGTCCTCGTCGGTACTGCGCAGTACGGCTCGGGTGTGGGGCTCGGAAGGGCGCATCAGACTTCTCAACCCCCTGGGACCGCAGATGTGGAACCACCTGTCGGTCACCACGGCAAGTGGGACCCGGAGAGAGACGTTCACCCACCGGTCGACCTACGAGTTCCAGCTCGACGCCTTCTGTGCCGCGGTCCTGCGGGGGGAGCCCATCCTCACCCCGCTGTCCGACTCGGTTGCCAACATGAAGGTCGTGGACGCCCTCTACACCGCGGCCGGGCTCCACCCCCGCCCCTCGGCGGCTTTGAGCGGTCCACAACGGGTAGCGGGGTAGGGCGGTCTTCGCGAATCGTCCGCGCATCTCCACCCGGCAGCCTCGAGGGCCGGCTGCGGCCTCGCTTCTCGTCGGCCGTTCGTGTCCGGGACTCGCCCAGCCCCATCCCTCTCGTGACCGATGCGCAAGTCGTCCCATGCTCGACTGCGTACGAGCTACTCGGCTATCCTTCGAGCTGTGCCTGCAGTCGACGAGCGGATCGTGGCTGAGCACACGATCTCGGTCGTGGTGCCCGTTTATCAGGGCGAACGAACCTTGGACGCGTTGATTGAGGAGCTCGCTCCCCTGACCAAGGGTTGCCAGACTCCAGAAGGGCGTCTGATGCGTGTCGCAGAGGTCGTCCTCGTCCATGACGCCGGGCCTGACCGGTCGGATGAGGTGATCCGGCGGCTGGTGTCGACGACCCCATTCGTTCGCCCCGTGTGGCTTTCGCGGAACTTCGGACAGCATGCGGCGACGATCGCGGGAATGTCGTCGACCGGCTCTGAGTGGATAGTGACGATGGACGAGGACGGCCAGTTCGCCCCCGACGACATTGGCCGCCTGCTCGATGTCGCCCTCGGGGACGGTGCACAGCTGGTGTACGGCACCGCGAAGAAACCTCCTCACGGTTTTCTCCGCAACCTCTCGTCCCGCACGGCGAAGGGCGCTGCGAGACTCCTGTTGGCAGACGAGAGCCTTGTGAAATTCACGAGTTTCCGGCTCATGCTGGGAGAGATCGGCCGCGGTGTTGCCGCCTACGTTGGTCCAGGCGTCTATCTCGACGCCGCTCTGAGCTGGGCGTTTGGAAGTGCTGCCTCGTGCCCGGTCCAGTTCAGGCAGGGCTCCGATCGTCCCTCCGGGTATTCGTTCCGGAAGCTGCTGTCCCATTTCTGGCAGCTCGTGATCACCATGGGTCCGCGTCCGCTTCGTCTTGTCTCCTTTGCCGGCGTCCTCGCCGGATTCGCGGGAGTGGTACTGGCTCTGATCGTGATCATCGAGAAGCTCGTTGGCCGGGAGAACGTGCCGGGTTGGACGTCCCTGACTGTGATCGTCTTGCTCTTGGGCGGCGTGAACCTCTTGGCCATCGGGGTCGTGGCCGAGTATGTCGGCGCCGCAGTCCGAATGGCGATGGGCAAACCCCTGTACCTGATCACTTCGGACCCATCCACGGGTCCGCTGCATCGTGATGCCACGAGCCTGGCCGACCCTTCTGCGATCGAGTGATGTGATCTCGTGGGTGATCGGCCGAGGGGGTCTGCTCGGTCGAAGCGTCGAACTTGCCCTCGGGGCGCAGGGAGCCACCTGGCATCCGCGTCATCCTTTCAACTGGGCTGATCCGAGCGCAGTCGTCCGCGAGCTGTCGATCGCCTGCCGGGACTTCGCCGCTGAGGTTGGCGAATCGCCATGGCAGATTGTTTGGTGCGCCGGAGCTGGTGTGGTCGGTTCTGGACCCGCGGACCTTGAAAAGGAGACCCTCGCGTTCGCTGGCCTGCTGACCGGGATCACCGAGGTACTCTGCGCTCCAGAGAGAAGCCGAGGTGCGTTGTTCCTTGCATCGTCCGCAGGTGGCGTCTACGCGGGGGTCGGAACACCTCCGTTCCGTGAAGATTCTCCGGTCGCACCGTTGGCGCCATATGGTTGGAACAAGCTCGAACAGGAATCGCTGGCTCGTCAGTGGAGCATGGAGACAGCGACTCCACTTCTCATCGGGCGGTTGTCCAACCTCTACGGTCCTGGCCAGAATCTCTCGAAGGCCCAGGGCCTGATCACCCAGATGTGCCTGCGTGTAGTGGCTCGTCAGCCTTTGGTTCTCTACGTTCCACTCGACACGATCCGCGATTATCTGTTCGCCGAGGATGCGGGGCGGCTGATCGCCCACGGGCTTGCCCGCCTACGTCTCGACACGCGGTCCGACGAAACACCTGCTGTCGTAAAGATTCTCGCGTCGCAGCAGCCAGCAACAGTTTCAACCGTCCTTGCCCAGCTCAGGTGGGTGACGAAGCGCCCAGTGAGTGTGAGCATCGCGGCCTCGCCGCTCGCCGCTCGCCACGCCCGCGACCTCCGAATGGTCTCGACCGTGTGGCCCGAGCTCGATCAGCATCCACTGACCCCGCTCAGTGCGGGCATGCAGTCGGTACTCAGCCGCATCTTGCAGATCGCGGGCGAAGGGCGACTCGATGTCGACACCCTCCGCGTCCGTTGACCCAGCGTGATCGCTTTCTGATTCTGGTATCGCAAAGCTGGGCGATGTATCATTCGCGAATTGGCGCGAGCCGCGGCCCGGGCTGTGCGTGGTGGTGGAGCGAGCATCGATCGGAGCCACGTTGAATACTGAGCCACTGGTGTCGGTGGTCATCCCAGTTCTGAACGGTGAGAACCATCTCGAGGCGTGCATGGCCTCCATCCTCGGGCAGTCCTACCGGAAGATCGAGATCGTCGTTTCGGACGCTTCATCGACGGACGGCTCGGCCGGGATCATCCGATCCTTCGACGACCCCCGAGTCAACCTCTTGGCCAATCCCGTCGATCAGCTCACCCTGCACGACAACTGGGCGCGAGGCCTCGCAGTCGCGAAGGGCGACCTTGTGAAGATCGTCTGCCAAGACGACCTTCTGCTACCCGACTGCCTGGCGATTCAGACAGAATTGTTGTTGCGGCACCCGTCTGCAGTCCTCGCAAGCGGGCGCCGCCGTATCATCGATGACAAGGACGACGTGCTCATCAAAGCGCGGGGACTGGGCGGCCTGACAAAGCCGGGGGGAACCCAGGTGATTGAGGGCGGTGCACTGGCTCGTGCCTGCACTCGAGCCGGCGCCAACCTTCTGGGCGAGCCGGCGAGCGTGCTCATTCGACGCCGCGTGCTTCCCGAGCCCCTGTTCGATCCCCGCTGGCACTATGCCATCGACATCGACTTCTACCTGCGCTGTCTGCAGCGCCGGGGTGCAGTCCTCGACAGCCGGGTCATCTGCTGTTTCCGGGTGAGCCACCGTCAGTTGAGTGCGGACCTCGGCTCAACTCAAGCGCGAGAGTTGCAAGCTTTTTTCTCGGACCTGGAGCGTCGGTATCCGGAGCAAGTGTCGGCTCCCGACGTTCGCCTGGGAACGCGCAGGGCGCACCTGCTGGCGCTGGCGCGAAGGATGATCTACCGGCAGATGCGGATGCGTTCCGCCATCGCACGCTGGCGTGATCCCGAAGGCTCGCGCTCAGGGCACCGGTGATCGAGGTTGAGGAGAGTCGAATTCCGGACCTTCTCGTTCTGCATGCGACGGTCCGCGTCCATGACCGGGGCATCTTCGTGAAGACCATTCACCAAGACCGGTTCGCTGATGCCGGAGTGAGGACGATGTGATCTGAGCGCTTCTATTGCCGATTTCACGCCTCTGTCATTCCTGGCGTGCATTGTCAGAGCTCGTGCCCACGGTCTATGAAAAAGACGTCAAGAGGAACAAAGCGTATAGGTGCGGACCTCCGAAAATGTCGTCCAGCCGCCAAGCCAATGTCCGGTCTGATATGGGATAATGAGTTGATGATCGCCCGAGTCCAGAGCCACCGCTTTTGGTTTGGTTTGTTCGCAGCCTCTCTGATCGGTGCGATGGCCGGCTATTGCTTCTACATTGCCCGATACGGGGTGAACGTCATTTTCTGGGATGAATGGTCGTGGACACCGCTTTTTCATGCGTCCCATCTGACAATAAGCTCGTTTTGGGTTCAACACAACGAGGATCGGATTTTCTTTCCAACCATCCTCGCCGCCGCCTTGGTCAACACCACGAACTGGAACGACTTCGCGTTCTACTTTGTGGCGGCGGCCTTCATGTTCATAACTCTGCTGCTCATCGTGCGCGTCTTTTGGGACGAGATACTGCGAAGCCCCGGTTGGTGGATCCCACTGCCCTTCCTTGTCCTGACGCTCGCCCAGTATCAGAACACACTGTGGGCGTTTCAGATTGCGTGGTCCGTGGTATTGGTTGCATTAGTGGGAGCCCTGGTACTCCTCCGTAACGTACGGCCGTCGATGCTCCAGATGGGGCTGGCCATTGCGCTGGGCTTTGTAGCCTCCTACTCCTCCTTGCAGGGTCTGTTGGTCTGGCCGGCTGGCCTCATCCTCCTTGCATCACGGGGGCAGACTCGGCGTTCGTTCATTTTGTGGTCGGCGGCGGCGATCGTCGCCATCCCTCTGTACTTTGTGGGCTTCAACTACGGTGAGAGTGGAACGGCGTCGCTCCACCAGATACTCGCCAACCTGCCCCTGGTGGTAAAGGGCCTCCTCATCTCGCTCGGCAGCGTGATCCCTACTATTACTGCTGGGATCTCGGGAAATGGTCTGTCCGAGCTGATCGGGGCACTTCTCTTGATCGCGAGCATCATCGTGGCGCGGGCCTGGTGGAGGGAGGGGAGACCAGCCGGGGCAAAGGCGTTCTGTGTAGCCCTCATTGTCCTGACACTGGCATTCGACGTCTTATTGGTTCCCGCACGGATCGTTGGCTCGGTCACGGCGGGGACCGCATCTCGATATGCCACGTTCAACTGGCCGATGATCGTCGGCCTTTACGCGTATGCGATTCTCTGGGCACGAGATGCACGGTATTACCCAGTACCGGTCCGGGTCCTCCGAGCTTCGCTTGCGCTCTTGGTGGTCGCTCAGGTTGTGGTGGCCTCGTACGTCGGCGTTGAGCAAGGCAGGATCACGCGGACGGTCCGCACGACAACTGCCGACATATTGGCGAACTATTCGGGAACGCCCTTGTCACTCGCGGCACCTTACATCCTGCCTCCTTGCGCAGCTTTACCATCACCGTCGTACTGTTCCGGAATGAGCGCCGGAGTTCGAACCGTTGAGGAGTCCGGGGTCAACGTCTTTAGCGACCGGAAGACTCTGGCGGGCTATCGCTCGCTTGGAATCGTTCCCGGTGGGGTTGCTTCAGAGCCTTTGCCAATTCCTGCAGCTCTCCGCCGGGAGGTGGCAAGCGGAGCAGACGGACGCAAGGCATGGAGTGTGCTGAGCGCCGTCTATTCATCGAACCCCGCCGTACGGGCCGCCTTTCCTGACCAACACTTAAACGGCGTCAGTCCCTCGCTCATAGCTTGGGCCGCAAGTACCGCCGCGGGGCCCATAACGCGGGCCGACATCATTCTGAACGAATGGGGTGCACCTCTAGGCCCCCCCTACTTTCTTCAGCAGTACGCAAAGACGTACGAGGCATGGGCTGCGATCCTTCGCGGGGCGCGCGAAAAATAGGCATGCGTTCCGCTACGCTCCGATCGCACGCACATCGCTCAGATCTGAAGTGCCTTTTCTTCGCGTTGCTGCATGGGCTGACGGGTCATGGTAGAGAATCCGCCCCAGTCCGGGCGCCAGACAGCACGGTCACACCGCGCTGAAAGAGGACAAAGAACTGCTAACGGCCTTGCCTCGTCCGAGTTGGCTCCGCCGGACTACCCTGGAACCCTACCCGAAAAGACCATTGTCGCTCCCGTTTGATCGTAGTCGTCAGCGCCGCGCAGAATTTCTGGCTCGAAGCCAGCGTCCCTGATGTGGTCGGTTAGATCACGCCCGAATTCTGTGAAGGTCAGCAGGTCGTCGCCGACCGGAATGAAGCGGTACAGACCCCCGCCGCGGCCATGATAGAGCGGTGGTTGCAGGTGGATCGGGTGCCCATCGCCGCCGATCTCCGCACGCGCCAACGTCGTTGCCCTGGATGCAATGATTGGAACTGTAAACACGTGCCGCCCACCTGGCCGAAGTACCCGCCGGGTCTCTCGGAGCGCTTCTCGAAAATCCGGAACGTGCTCGAGCGTATCGGACGAGAGCACAAGATCGAAGGATTCGTCTTTGTACGTGAGTTGGCAGATATCCTCGTTTCGGGTCTTACCGATCACCTCTCCGAGATGTTCCGCTCCGCGGTATTCCGAGAAGGCGAGACGGGGCAGTTGAGCCAGATAGAAATGGAGCGAGCCCGCGGAGCCGATTGTGTTGATTTCTGCCACGTCGAGCATCCTGAATGCATCTTGCCTCACCAATGCAGCAAAAGAGTCGGAGTCATCTCCGTAGAGTTGCAACAGCACGCTTGCTATGCCCCGCACTCTCGCGCTCGAACAGCAAGATTTGCAGAACAGACTCTCTCGGCGTGCGTATGCCAGGGATACGACGGGATCGTCGGTGTCCGCAAATTGCCCAACGACCCAGGAGTTGAACACAAGCTTTGAGTTCGCCCCGCAAACGCTGCATTGCCCAGTTTCATCGTAACGTTCGTCACCGGGCGGACGGACGTTGAGCAAGACGCGCCGTCCAAAATGGGATTTGATGGTTCCGAAGCAATCCAAGATTACGTATGCCTTCGCAAGAATTCGGCGAGCACCATCGTTGAATCCTAGCGTTGTCTGCTAGTTGGCTGCAGTGGCTCTCCAAGCTACGTCGGGCAATTGTTGCTCTTCCTGTCGTGTGAGTCGGGATCCTATTGTGTACGCAGGGGTCAGGCTGTTCACGGCTGGAATGTGTTCGGGCGGGTTGGTGGCGAGTTTGGTTAGACGTGGCCCTGAAGACAAGTTCTTAAGGCGGAGCATCGTCGAAATATCGCGTCGAGCAGCGACCAATGGAGGACAGGCTAAGGACTGGCCCGGATAACGTCTGTGCACACTGCGACGAGGTACTCATATTTGCGGTCTGCCCGAACAGGGACCACATCGTGGCGAGCAGATTTCAGCCCGATGAACCAGGTCAACTTTGCAGCCTGTGCCAAGCGAAGAACGAGATTCCTTGAAATCGAACGGCCGATCCAGCATTTGACTTTCGTCATTCCGACGGATTCTGGGTTCTGACCATAAAACGTCACCGAATTGAACCGCTTCTCCAGCATTCGAGCAAATTCTTCGGCGTCATACTCGCGGACGTGGAACGGTGTCCACGGCTTGTCTGTTGATGTATTGCCAGGACTATGTACATCGCGATCGGGGGTCGAACATACAAAAGCCCCGTCGTCCTTGAGGACCCGCACGACTTCATCGAGAAAGGCTTGGTCTGCGTCGATATGCTCAATTGTTTCGAGCGAGACGAACACATCTGCCGATCCGTCGTTCATGGGCAGCGCCGTTGCGACGGCAGTTTGGAAAACGACCGACGGTAGATTATTGCGCTCCACGGCACTTGCTATTGCTTCGCTGGAAACGTCGAATCCGTTCACGCTCCGAGCCGAACTCCCGAAGATCGTGGATGATGTGCCATCACCACAGGCGCAGTCAACGACAACCTTGTCTTTGACAAACTTGCTGGCGAACTCATATCGCGCTTCGTGCTCGCGTCGGGTCCACGGAGGTGCCCAATTGTTGGAATCCAAACGTTCAATGGGGATCTTCGGCACGGGCGAATACTATAGGATCGCTGGACACGCGGGTGCTGCGGCCTTCGTCGCAACAGGAGTCACCTCCGGAAGCCAATCGCATGCACGAGGCTGAGTAGTCACTTCGGGAACTCCGCTGCAACCTCGCACCGAATGAATTCGCTGAGGCCTGGACTAGCCGAAGCCAGCCATTGCGGTATGGCCACTGGACCATTCACCGGGGCCCGTTCGAGCTCAGGTGCCGCAGTCAGCTCCCAGACGTCCAGCCTTAATCTATTGTCGGCCAGTCACCGTCGCGAGGAGGACAATGTGGCCTATTACCGACTCGCGTGCAAAGGAACTCGGTCGCCTCTGGGCCTCGGGCCTGATGATTATCAGCGCCCCTCCCGCCTGAGCAAAACTGCGATAATAGCAAGCCAAACGATAGGCGAATAGCGGGCAAGGAGGGACGTTCAACTCAGAACGGCGGGAGTGGCAGCATCCATTGCGAAGGTCGCAAAGCGTGATCTATGCTTCCAGCCATGTATCTGTGGGCGGGGCTGGTACGAGCGAGTCATCGCTGGGGCATCGCTTTTGGGGGTATTCGAGGGTGACTGGCGTTCACATCAAGGCTCCGCTCCCCGATGTCGACACGGACGGGCCTCGAAGTGGCGAGGCTCACACTCCGGAGCGGGCCCCTGCAGAGTGGCCCACGTTCCAGTTGCCTCCACGGATCTTGGGCCCTGGGCCGCCGGGTCTCCACACTTCATGACCGGGTTGCTCGAAGTGCGACAGGATGATCCTGCGATCGAGGCTCCTTCGGTGCCGCGATCGAGGTCACGATTGGTGTCGCCGGGGCTGTTGGTGTCGATAGCGAGCTTCGCCTCCGTTGCGGCGTTATGTGCGTGGATGGGGTTCTACGTCACGTTCGACTCCTTCGGAGCGTGGGACGACGAAGGTACCTTACTCAGCGCCCTGAAGGTGTACGCCCAACACGGGGGGCTGTACACCCATGTCTCCAGCCCCTTCGGGCCTGTCTATTTCGAAGTCCTTTCGGCGGTCTTTTCGTGGTTGCCTCTCAATCTCGACGTCGGACGCCTGACCACGCTTGTGCTGACGCTCCTCACCAGCCTCGGGTTTGGTGTGGCGATCAAGATGATGACCCGAAGTGTGATCGCCGGCATCGCCACTCAGGCCGGTACCTTCATGGTGTTGATCCTGTCCTTCGTAGGTGAGTCCATGCATCCCACCCTGGTGGTGTCGTTTCTGCTTGCCGTGGCGCTCATTGCCCTCGCCCTGGTGGCGCGTGGTCAGCGGTCCACGGGCTGCATGCTGCTCGGAGCCACCTTGGCTGCGTTGGCACTGACAATAGTGAATGTGGGGGCATTCGCCGCGATCGCCTTCTTGTTTACCGGGCTGGCACTGGCCCCACCGGTTCGGGGGATGCGCCTTCTACGGGCAGCGGCGGCGGCGTTGTTCATAGCTACCCCACTTCTGATCGTGTTGGCTTCTCGGGGCCAGATCACCGACTCCTGGGTGGCCAAGTATGTGCTGATCGTGACCATGAGTGCCGCGGCAGTTGTGGTGGTGACACTGGACCGCGACCTTCAGGGGCTCGTTCACAGCCGCGACGCCTACCGATTCCTCCTTGGTGGTGGTGTCATGGGTGCCCTCGTCGTCGTCATCGCTGTCCTGACGGGGACGCAACCGCTCGACCTCGTCCGCGGCGTGGTCCCCAACCCGGCCCTCTTCGCGAAATTCAGCGTTCCCCTTTCGCAATCGTGGTGGCAGGAAGCGTGGGCAGTTGTCTGTCTCGGCGGAGCCTTCTTGTATCGCCGGTACCGGCGTCGCAATTCCCCGGCGGGCCTGCTCGACGTCTGGGCGCACGTCGGCGTCGGACTCCTGATCCTCTACTTCGCCCTACAGCAGGCTACGGTCGCCTACTTCGCCGTCTTGTTCCCCGTCAGCTTCACTGTGGCACTGCCCCTCCTCTTTTTTGCTGCAATCCCGCCGGTGGGAGCCACGGATTCGGAGCGCGTGGCTCGGGTGGGAGTGGTAGCCCTCGCCATACTCGAGGCCTTCGTAGCGTATCCCGTCGCTGGGGCCCAGATACGGTGGTCGACAGTCCTCGTCGTGCCGGTCGGCATGCTCTGCCTCCATGACGGCATACACCAGCTGCATCCCGATGTCGCTGTAGTCCGGCGGCTCGGGCGTCACGCCGTCACCGGCCTGCTCCCAGTAGTTGTCGTTGTCGTGGGATGCGGGTGGTTGGCATCATATTGGCACGGGAACCTGGCCATCGAATCGAAGCAGTACCACACCAGCACGCCCCTCAGGTTGCCAGGGTCACATCTCATACACATCCCATATAGCCAGGCCGCGACCTTGTCTGCGCTGACGGACGCGATCCGGATGCAGTGTTCCACATTCGTCGCCGTGCCGGAATTGAACAGCTTCTACTTCTGGACCGGAGAAAGCCCTCCGACTGATGACTGGCTGAATTCATGGTTCTATTCGGCGGGTGCTCCCCTGCAAACGGAGGTCGTCCATCAGGTTGAAGAGCACGATCGAACTCGGTTCTGCGTCCTTGACAATCCGAAGTTGTGGGCGGGCTGGGACCAGGGGCACCCTGTGCCCCAACTCCCGCTTACACGGCTGGTTGAGAGATTCAAGCAGCAAAATGGCCCTCCCGCCCCCTATGATGGCTACCAACTCTACGTGTTCCAGAACAGCTCATCGGGGGGGCTCTGAGTGCCCGGGGTTATTTGAAGCACGCACGGATGGCGGCTTGCGTGGCCGGTTGCAGCTCCGAGCGCTGCGATGGATCGGGCTGCCTCATGAGGTTCCCGGAGTTGTAGTCGAATAGCGGGCCCCAGAAATAGATACCGCCAAGTTTGTGGTCTTTGGAGAACTGGCAGGCTGCCGCGAACCAGTCGGCCTGAATCGTCTGATCGAATGCCCCACTGACGTAGAGATAGGGGGTTGCATAGGAACCATCGGTGGCCTCGATGCCCGCCTCGTCGATCGTGACGTTGCGGTCCGCAGTTCCGAACGGTCGGGCGGCGAGATACGAGTCCCATCCTGAGAGGAGCTGGGCCACCGAAGCGGTGGGCGCGGCATTCGGGATGCCCGGATAGGCGTCGATAGCGACCGAGGTGTGCTTGTGGACTTCGCCGCCGCCGTGCGGGAGGCTGGCCCTCCAACTCGTCGCGAAGACAAGCTGGCCGGTGTAGAGCTTCCGGGCGAACGGGATGACTGACAGCCATTGGTCGGATTTCGACAGACTGGCCAGCTCGAGTGAGATGGTGAAACGGGCCACTTTGTTGGCTTGCGCCATTTCCAGATACGGCTTCATCACGCTCTTGTAACTTACGAACCATGCCGGTCTGCTGGCCGGTTGGATGTCGCCTCGCCATTCGCCGTGGAAATTGTTCTCCTGCAGGAGGGGGCGGAGCAGGACTTGAAGACCCTGCGCTTGGGCCGCCCGCACGAGAACGGCCACACGTGCCGGACTGGGCGATTGCGGGTCGATGGCGGGCTGATCGGGCCCGTTGCACTGGTTGGCGGTGAACACGCTGCTCGCGTTGAGGCCCGCCGTGTAGAACGGGAACGCGATGGCGACCGCGTTGGCCCCCAAGGACTTGATGCCCTTCATCTGGTTGACCGCATTCTCGTGCCATGCCGCCGGGGTCTGGCAGTTGTCGGTGACGTAGACATTGACCCCGTACTGGGGTGACGGTGCGCCGCTGCTCGTTGACGTGGTCAGTACCGTCGCGACAAGAAGGCCGATGACGGCGAGAAGCACGACGACCGCCAGGCCGTAATAGAACCGGCGACGTCCAGCAACGGCCATGATGCGACTCTCCTTCTACCTGGGCCGGTGCGCTTCGCGGGCGAGGCCGATTGTTGGCAACCCGGTGCTGCGGCCCGCGCCCCAGGTGCCGGTGATGGCACATGGACTGAGCCCGAAGTCGGCGGCATTCTCGGGCACGGTGCCGGCGAACGTCGGTGCCCACTGCCCGACAGCGGCAATTGACATTGTCGTTGTCACCGCCCTGGTGGAAGCCATCCCCACCCCTCTGAGGGTTCCATGGCCAAAAGTATTGCATGTGACCTTGGATCGTTACCGTCAACCTGTTCTCTATCGGAAATCGCGCATTCGCGGGCATGGATGCGGACACTGCAGACCCCGAGGGACGGCCGTGCTGCCGGCCGTGGGTCTCGTACTCCGGGAGGGCACCGGCGCGCGCCTCTCGATCGGAATCGGACCTGCTAGCGTTTCACCGCCGCCGAGTGTGGATCTAGGGGCTGAAGCACTAGTGATCGGGTGTGGGGTGCGGGATGGGCGATCAGAAGGTTGACCGGGACCTCACGGCCGCGAGGCCGTCAGGGTGGCTTGCCCGGCATCGAATCCTTGCCGTCGTCGGGATATGTCTCGCCATCCTGGTCGTGGCCTATGGGCTCTTCTCGGGTCGGATCGTGAACGGCGTCGCCGATGCAGCCGGCGCCCGACCCAATACATCCTTTGATGCCCTGTGGTTTGCCAACCCAGCGGTCGCGGCTCGACCCGTCCCCCGAGGTACCGCGCTCGACGTCGCCGTCTCGAACCAGACACGAGGCGCGCAGACGCTGCATTGGTCGACTTCGACTTCGACTTCTGATGTGGCGCTCCAACACGGTTCGATCTACGTGCCGAAGGGGTCGACCAGGACATTTGTCGTTCAAACCGAACATGCGCTCCTCGGCCAACGGTTTTCGGTCCGATTGGACGGCACGTCCATCGTGATCAGGGTCATCGTGGTCAGCTGATGAAGACGGCTCACAGATGCAGACAGAGGTAGGCGTCCCGTCACGAGGTAGCGCTCACCCTGAAGGGGATCGGAGGCGCCGACAGCGACGTTGGTCGGTGCCGACCTGGACGATCGCCGCCGCATTTCTCACCGCCGTAGCCATTGTCCTTCCGCTCGGACCCGGTGCCAAGGGCCTGGCCATCCTGGGCGTCGTTCTCGTGCCCGGGGCCACGGCAACCGCGATGACCGGGCTCACACTCAGCGGTCCGGCCCAGCGTGTGTTCCTCACGCTGGTAGTGGGGATCGCCCTCCTTCTGGCCGTGGGTCTTCTGTGCGCCTTGGTGTTGAAACCACTCGGCGTCGACCATCCGCTCACCCGGGGACCGATGCTGGTCGTGTGGATGGTCGTGCTGGTTGCATCCGTTGTCCTACCCGCACGTCTCGAGAAGGACCCGGTGCGATGGCTGTTCAGCGACGTGACCCGCCGGCATGGCCTCTGGCTCATCGGGCTCGGTGTCCTTCCGGCCCTTGCACTGCTCGGAGCCGGCCGACTGAACGCGGGGCACGGCGCCGCCCTGGCTGTCGGCGCGTGCGCGGTGAGCGTCGGGGTGTTGGTGGTCGTTCTCGTGTCGGCGCTCTGGGGTAGGAATGTCGTGCCCGCGGGCCCCACCATATTCATGGCTGTCGTTGCCCTCGCATGGCAGGTCTCGAGCAGGGGGGAGTGGCTCTTCGGAAGCGATATCCAGCACGAGTTCTTCGTTGCCAATGGTGCGGCGCGAACGGGACAGTTCTCGCTCGCCACCCATAGCGATCCGTACCAGGCCATGCTGTCCTTGACGGTGCTTCCGGCACAGTTGCACGCGCTGAGCTCGGCGTCGGTGGACATCATGCTTCAGTTGCTGCCGGCTGTTGTCCTTGCCCTCGTGGTCGTCGGTGCACTGTGCATCTTTCGCTCGCTGGTCTCCGAAGGGCTGGCCGTGGGGTTCACATTGCTGTTCGCCGGGGTGAACACGGCGCTGATAACCGAACTGCCGGCAGTGACCAGGCAGTGTTACGGCCTTCTCATGTTCGAGGCGATGGTCTTCCTGATCGTGCTCGCACCGCAGCCGATCAAGAGGTCCCGAATTCTTGCCGCCGGCCTTGGCGTTGCCATGGCCTGTTCGCATTACTCGACGGCGTACATCGCCTTGCCGGTGCTCGTCATCGGATGGATCTTCGGCCGTTCCTTCGCCGGGAGGTCTGCCGAGGGTGGTGACCTTCGGCGGGTCCGGTCGTTGCGCATCGGACTCGGGCCTGTGGTCGGTCGAAGCCGCACGGTGCTGACAGCTCCCGTCGTCGGCGTCACCGTCCTTGCCGCGGCAGTGTGGGATCTGGTCATCGCCGGCACCGGCTCCCAACTTTCGCAACTGAGGCATTCGATTGAGACGAAGGGCCTGGGCATGCTCTCTGGTGGGGATGTTCTGCCCGGACAGTTCGAGGGTTCGGACTCGACGCCCAAAGCCAAGCTGCTTACCAGCGTGGTGCAGGGTGGCAGCCAAGCGGAGCCCAAGCCCCCGTCGTGGATGCGGGTCGACCCTCGTGCGCTTGCCGTCCATCTCCCCAGTGCGTCAGCGCCCAGGCGGCCGATCGTGCCGGTCATCGGCCCCACCTCATCGCACCTGCTGTTGCTGGCCAACGAGCTGCTCATCGTGGCCGCGGTGGTCGCAGTAATCATCTCGACCGTGATGCTCGTCCGAGGGCGGCCCCTTCTTCCGGCTGAGCTCGTCGGCATGGCTGTCGCCGCCGTTCTCATCGACGGAGTGGCGCGGGAATCGGGAACGATTGCACAGAAGTTCGGTCCCGGGCGCGTGGAGGTTCAATTGGGCGTGCTTCTCCTGGTGCCCCTGGCAGTGGTGGTCGCGTCGGCCACCCGGTTGCCGACCCGGGCACTGAGAGCCAGTGTGATCGTGCTGGTGATCATCGAGCTGGCAGGGACCACCGGGTTGTCGGTCATCGCATTCGGAGGCGCTCCGCTCGCCAGCCTGTCTCCCTCGGGTGAGAATGTCGAACGATTCGTTGTGACGACCCCCGGCCTCTACACCGCGAGTTGGATCGTGCACCATGCCGGCAGTGGGCAGGTAATTCAGGCCGATGCCTTCGCGCCAGCTCGCCGTGGCAGACTTCACCGGAGGAAGACGGTACGCAACGTTTTACACGGTTGCCCCCACCGGTGCCTTCGTTCAATCGTGGATCTACGCGTCACCGGACAACATCGTCGACGGTCGTGCCCGAAGCTCGACGAACGGGGACGTGAGGATCTTTGTGTTCCCCCAGGAATTCTATGACCAGACCCGCCCGATCATCTTCGCGACGGCTACGACGAAGGTCTACGGCCGGTGAGGCGAGTGGCCGGCGAAACGCGATGCGCCGGAGCTTCATGCGAAGCACTTGCGGATGGCGGCTTGGGCCGCCGGTTGCAGCTCTGTCGGTTGGTTGGGATCGGGTTGGTGATCAGGTTCCCGAAGTTGAAGTACAGCTGCGGACCCCAGAAGTAGAGACCTCCGACCCTGTGGTTCTTGACGAACTCACAAGCCGCTGTGAACCAGTTGGCCTGAATCGCCTGGTTGAAGGTCTCACCTGGGGGCGGATTGACATTCGGCTCGGCGTAGGAGCCATCGAATGCCGCGATACCCACCTCTTCAAACGTCTCGTGGGCGGCTGCGGCGGCAAGCGGATGTGCTGCGAGGTACGTGTACCAGGCCGGTCAGGAGCTGGCCACCGATGCGCTCGGGGTCGCTGTTTGGAGCGTCGGATAGGCGTCTTGTGCGAGAGCGGTTCCCGGATGGACAGCGCCGGCCAGTCGGATCGACCCAACTCGAGTCGAAGGTCAACTGGCCGGAGAAGAGCTTGCTTGGCCGCGGCGATCGCCGATGGCCACTGCAGAGCTCGACGAGAGGCTGTTCAGTTCCGACGAGATGGCGAATCGGGTCACCCTGTTCGCTTGCGCCATCTCCAGGTACGGCTTGAGGACAGCTTTCGTAGCTCGTGATCCAAGCGCTTTGACTTGTCGGAGCGATGCTCCCTCGCCAGTCGCCGAAGATGTAGATATTGGACTGATCCAGCAAGGGTCGGAGCAGGACCTGCAGCCCGGCCAATTGGGCTGCACGTACGAGAACGGCCAGACGTGCCGGACTGGGCGACTGGAGCGGCACGGGGCCGCCTCTGGTTCGCCGCACAGGTCGGCGGAGAAGACAGTGGTCGCAGTGGGGGCCGTGGTGTAGAACGGGAATACGATTTCTACGCTGTTCGCCCCCAGCGATTTGATGCTTTTCATCTCGTTTGTCGCGTTGGCCTGCCAGACGGTGGCCGAGTCACAGCTGTCCGTTGCATAGACGTCGATTCCACGCTGGGGAATGGTCACCGGTGTGGCTGTGGCCGCCGCCCGGGGACTGGCTGTCAGTTTGGGGGCGGCCGCCACCTTGGGGGCGGCAACCACCGAACTGCTGGTGGTACTGGCTGCGGAACGGGATGCCAACGGTATCGAGGTTGCCTTCAGGACCCCGTCCACGAGCACCCAGCCGGGTGGAAGGGACGCGGGGGTGCCCTCGATGTCAAAGGACGTGTTGCCGGTGAGAGTGGCGTGGGTCAGGTTGGTGCCGGTCACCCTGGTGAAGATGACGTAGGCATTGGTGAGGTTGCTCGCCACTCAGGTCGGCGTCGGTGAGGTTGGCCCTCACGAGGTTGCTGCTCGCCAAGTACGGCGCCGGCCAATTCGGCGTCGGTCAGGTTGGCATAGGGCCCCACGAGGTAGCCGTCGACGAGTCTGCCAGTTCGTCGGCGTGGCGGTGGGCAAGGTGCCGGGTATGCCCGTGATGCCCCCCGACGTCACATCTACGAGATTGGCCCCGGCGAGGTCGGTGCCGGACAGGTCGGTGCCGGACAGCACGACCTCCATGGCGTCCACGTTGCTCAGATTGGCGCCGGTGAGGTCGGCGCCGGTGAGGATGGCCCCTTCGAGGTTGGCCCCGGCGAGGTCGGCTCCGGCGAGGTCGGCGTCTGCGAGGTTGGCACCGTAGAGGAATGCGCCGGGCCCGACAGGTACCCGCTCACCACCGACCAGTTGGCCGGCGAGAGTCGGGGTGCCGATGAGGCCGACCGAGACGACCCCGGAGAGCATGGTACTGGTGAGGTCGGCGCCGGTCGACGTCGGCATCGGTGAGGTTGGCGCCGGTGAGGTTGGCCGTGTTGAGGTTGGCGCTGGTGAAGTGTGGCGCCGGTGAGGTTGGCGGCCGGCCCGACCAGGTACCCGCCGACCAGGCTCCAGTTGCTGGGGAGCGTGCCGCTGCCGGTGTCGCCACCGGACACCAGACCGGTGAAGTCCGACCCCGAGAAAGTGGCGCCGGCGACCTCGAGCCGAGAAGGTGGCCCCGTTCAAGAGGGCGTTCTTCATGCTGGTACCGGTCAGGGTCGCGTTGGAGATGAGGGCGCCCTGCAGGTCGGCGCCGGTGCCGATGGCCCTCGTCAGGTTGGCGTTGGTGAGATTGGCGTTGGTCAGGTTGGCGCCGGTGAGGTTGGCATCGGTCAGGTTGGCGCCGGTCAGGTTGGCTCCGTAGAGATTGGCTTTGGAGAGGTTGCAGCTCGTGAGGTTGGCGCCGGCGCCGGGGACGCAGCTGGCGGCGCTGGCGGGCGCGATGCCGGTGAGGGTGAGGGCCAGCGTGAACAGCAGCATGGCGCCGGCCACGGCCAGTCCCATCCTGGCGCGACGAGATGTGCCCCCCACCTCTGGCCCCCGAGGTTTCCATAGGAAAAGTATTGCACAGTATCGGTAAATTTCGAAGGCGGGGTGCAGTCCGCGGAGTCTCGCCTGCTGACCCGGGGTGGCATTCGCGTGACGGAGAGTGGTCCGGATTCAGGGCGACGGGTTAAGGGCGGTGGAGCGGCATGGAGCATGCACTCCGTCGCTGCGACCACGGCGGCCACACCATGGGGCGCCAGACCTTTGATGCAGGTCGAAAAATGCGCGCTCGACGAGGTCACCGGTGGTGGCGCGTGATCCACTCCGGTCCAGACCCAGGCATTCGCTTGGTGGAGCGGTCGCTGCCCCGTAGACGCCGAAACCAAAGCGGCGGCGAAGGTGACGGACGGCATCTGGTCGTAGAGCGGGAAGATCGCGTTGATCCGGTATGACCACCATCGTGACCCCCCACTCCTCGAGGGCCTGTCGGAGCTCGAGGATGTAGTCCGGCTTGATGGTGTTGTGAACTTGAATGGTCTCGATTGCGCTGTTGGCCTCGGGGCGCGCCGACGGGTTCTGAGACGTCGGACAGGATTGCCGCACCGGCTTGCTCTTTCACGACCCGTTGGAGTATCCCGGCGGGACCACTCGACCCGACCATGGAGAAGTGCATTCCGCTCATCGCCTGCCACGTCATGGCGTTATCGGGGGCAAGGAACGGCGCCGGAAGTACGAGGAGGATCTGATGCCCCTGCAAGTGCGGGGCAACGGTTCGGAACCAGGTGGGAACGTGCACCGGCTGGGTGGTGATGGGAATTGCGGGTGCGAGGTAGACGGCGGGTGGGACGATGGCGATCGCCGCCACGACGAGCGCAACCGCGGCCCCTGCCCGTCGTTGCCACCAGGGCCGTGCGCCAGCTGTCGGATGCCCCGGCGATCGTTCGTCGCGCGTGTTCGGCAAACCGGTTCACGGCCACATAGACGTGCTCGAGGATCAGCCCCAACATGACCGCGACGGCGAGATAGGTGATGAGGACGAACCGGTAGGGAACGAGGTTCTCCATTTGCGGCAGCTTGTCGGCCAGACTTCTGCCCACACCCAAGGACACGATGACAGAGACCGCGACGATCGCCCCGAACAGCCACAGACGTCGGTCGCGGCGCCAGGCGATCAGGCCACCGATCACCACGATGATCACCCCGTACCCGAAATACTGGAATGACAGAACGGGTCCCTGATTCCCACCCACGGACGTATGGGCAAGGGTGGTCAGGAGGTGTGTGAACGAAGCCGGCCACCCGTGGACGTAGTAGCCGAGGTAGGTAGGTTTGTTCCGCAGGTCGTCATACTTGCCGTACGGCCAGATCGGGCCGGTGAAGTGGGCCGGTCCGGCCAGGGCGACCCATGTCGGGACGGCCAGGAGCACCACGGCCGTGGCCGCGCCGGCGGTCAGGCCCACGATGGCGTGCCGGGCCCGGCTGCGGACGGCATCGCGGTGACGCCAGGCGGCGTAGCCGACCAGGATGGCGACGCCGACGGCCCCCATGATCACCGTGATGGCCAGCACTTCGGTGGCGATGAAGAACTGCACCGTCACGAGCAGGCCGAGCGCGACCCCGATCACCACCGGTCGCCGTCGCTGCCGGACCAGTAATTCGTCCAGACACGCAAGGAACAACGGAGGGACCACCAGCATCCCGAGATTCAGATCGGAATTGGTCAGGCTGACCACGACGAAAGGAGAGAAACCGTAGAACAGGCCACCGAAGAACGCCGCCGGCATCCAGGTGACCCACCGGCGAAGAAGCACGAACATGGCCAGCGCCGACAGAACCGGGGCGAGGGTCACCGCCACGTTCAGGCTGGCCACCGGGCCGAAGACCCAGGTGATCGGAGCCAGAGGCACACCGATGGCGAACACGCTGACGAAAGCCAACATATTGACGCCGACGGGGTAGTGCAGGGCCGTCGAGAAGGTCGGATCCAGTCCATGGGAGATGGCGTACGCCGGCCATTCGATGAACCAGATGAACTGGGACGGGTCCCCGCAGCCGCAGGTGGTGACGGACGTCGGATGACTCGTCCATACGTTCGACCAGATGAAGACCGAGAGACCGAGGTACGCAAGTCCGGCGAAGAGCAGCGCCCGCCGGCCGTGGTGTGACGCCGAACCGGACTCAGCCTCGTCCGTACTCGACGCCCTTTGGCGCACGGCGGCCTTGTCCGAACCCGTTGCGGGCGAAGCCCCCAACGGGAGGTTCTCCGTGATCACTCCCATCCCACTCTCCCTGCCGCCCGTGGTCACCAGTCATCAAGTATCGCATGCTGACCTCGGATGTTTCCAAGGAACTCACATGTTTCCGAGGAGGCAGGCGAGCATAGAGCCCCACGCTCCGGCGGCCACGGCGGGACCACACCGGAGGCTCGCAGGTTCGGCGGCGGAGCCATCCGAACCGCGATGCAGGCTTCGCGCCAGCTATCCTCCAACGGGCGTGGGCACCTTGAACCGAACAGCCGAATCAATTCGATTCGGCAGGGCATCCCAGCTTGCTCGCCAACGGGCCGGTGTCATTCGACACGGACTCTGGGACCGAATCGAGCACCGCTTTGGGACCCCCATGCTCGGCCAGCTCGTCAATGAAGCCGGTGAGGTCCACACGGAGGCGGACGACCTCCTCTTGAAGCTGTTCCCAGATGCATCCGTCTCGTCCTACCGAGAGGAGTTCGCTGAGATTCTGGCCACGTTGGAATCCCGACGGACCGTGGGGTTGGTGTACCCCGCCAATTACGCCGTCGAGGAGGGGACGGCACGGCTGCTCTACGGCATCGTCCGCGCCGGCGCGCCGGACCACATCTGGGAGACAGGAGTCGCCAATGGGGTTTCGAGCCTCATAATTCTCAAAGCCCTCGAGCGCAACGGGTCGGGCACCCTCCACAGCACCGACATCGCTTCTGACGTCGGGGCACTGGTGCATCCGGAGGAACGGGAAGCCTGGGATCTGCATGTGATCGACCGGACCAGGGCGGCCGGATCACTGCTGGAGTACGCACGTCGGCTACCGCCTCTCGACCTCTTCATCCACGACAGTCTGCACACCTTCCGCTGGCAGACCACCGAGCTGGGCATGGCGGCCGAGCGACTACGGCCGGGCGGTCTGATGGCCTCGGATGACGTCGATGCGTCCTATGCCTTCGCCGACTTCTGTCGAAGTCACGAGCTGGCGCCGTTGCTGCTCATGGATCGCAGAAAATTCTTCGGGATCGCGCGGTGGAGCCCTTAGGGGCGCGGATCACTCACCGTAGGTTCCGTTCCGACCGCAGGCGGGTCGGAATCCTCCCCCGGTGAGGGCCCCCGGCCCCCGGACCTGATCGGGAGCGTGGGGGCCAGTGGCCCGAACGATCGCCACCGCACGCACCCGGCCCAGACGCCTGCCCCGTAGGCCACGTCGTCGGCGATGGATGCCAGTGTCCACCGGACCGGATCGAGGTCGGGACGGCGTCGCCACCATTCGACCAACGCCGGCGCGAGAAGCAGCAGTGCCGCGGCACGCCTGCCGCGGAGCAGGGCCGCCACCAACACCGGGGCGGCCAGCATCGTGGCGGCTCGCCCCGCTCCCACCACCGTCCACGCCGTCGCCTCTGCACTCCAGCGAACGCAGATCGAGGCGGGGACGCCGCGGTCACGGACCCGCCGGGCCAGGAGGGCGGCCGACGCCAACACGACCACGGCGGCGGTACGACGTCGGCCGGTCAGGAGGGCAACGGCGGCCGCTGTCGGCCAGGGCCGGAGCTCCACCGGGGACAGCCGGCCCGGGTGCCGCTTCGACAGCGGACCGGCCGACGTGCCGTACCGGAAGCGCCGGGCCAACGTCCGGGGCCACGTCGACGGCTCCTCGTGGAACACGGTCGCCGACGGCTCGTACCGGACGTGCCAGCCGCGGTCGACCAGGCGCCACACCAGGTCCACGTCCTCGCCCACCCGGAGGGCGGGGTCGAAGCCCGCGGCCAGCGCCTCCCGCCGCGCCACCAGGGCCGCGGTGGGCACGTAGCGGACCGCCTTGTCCGGGCCGACCTCGCCCGGCTCCGGTCCCATGTCGAGGGCGGAGTGCGCGTCGGCGAACCGTGTCAGCACGCGCCGGGCGGCCTTCCCGCCGGAGTGATCGGGTCGGACCCGCGGAGCGATCGCGCCGAGGTCGGGATCGTCGAACATCCAGACCAGGTGTCCGAGCCACCCGTCGGTCACCCTGCAGTCGCTGTCCACGAAGGCCACCAGATCGGTGCCCACCACCTCCAGTGCCTGGTTGCGCGCCGCCGCCGGACCCCCGTTGGTCGTCCGGCGGATCAACCGGGCCCCGTGGCGCCGGCACACCCGGACCACCGCGTCCGGGTCATCGGACCCATCGTCGACCACCACCACCGCCACCCCCGCCCCCAGCGAACCGAGGCAACGGTCGAGTGACGGGCCGGCGTTGTGCACCGGCACCACCACGGTCAGGCCCACGCCGCGGTCCGGCCCGCCGTCCCCGGTGGGCGTCACCGTCGTCGACCACGGGTGGGCCATCCCGGCATCGACCAGCTGACGGCCGAGCCGCCGGGAGCTGTCGCCGGCCGGTTCTCCGGCCAGCAACGAGGACAGCGCGGTCACACCCCCGGCCGTCAGCGTGATCAGCCGCCCGGGATGTCCGCCGACCAGGACGGTGCCGTTCCGGAAGGTCCGCACCGACCGGTCGAGCACCAGTCCGAATCCCTCCGGCAGCGGGGTCACAACGAGAGACCGCCGTCCACCGGGATCACCGCCCCGGTCAGGGCCCCGCTGTCCATCCCGGCCAGCCACACCAATGCCGCCGCCACCTCCTCGGGGGCGAGCAGGCGGCCGACCGGTTGCTGGTCGGCAAACGATCGGGTGTCGTCGAGGCCGTAGAGGCGGGCACTCTCGTCCAGCATGGCGGTGGCCGTCGAGCCCGGGCTGACCGCGTTGGCGGTGATCCCGGTGCCGGCGAGCTCGGCGGCCAGGCCCCGGACCAGTCCGGCCACCCCCGCCTTGGCCGCGCCGTAGGCGGCCAGCCTGGGCAGACCCCGGGTGGCCGCGGCCGAGGCGACGGCGAGGAACCGGCCCTGGCGGGGGGCGGGGCGACGGAGCAGTGCGGGGATGCCGACCCGGGCCGCGGTGATCGGGCCACCCAGGTCCACCCCGAGCACGGCGCCCAGCTGATCACCGGGCATCTCCCACAGCGGCACGCCCCCGGCGATGACCCCGGCCACCGCCACCATGGCATCGAGTCCGCCGAACCGGTCCTCGGCCATCGGACACGGCCTGGCCCAGTGCCTCGGGATCGGTGGTGTCGGCCACCCGGGCCACCACCCGGTCGGTCCCGTGGGCGCCGGATGCATCGGGCCGGGAGGGCCAGGGCCGAGGCCACCACCGCGTCGAGCTGGGCCCGGGTGCCCATGGGGTAGGGGAGCCGCGGGTCGTCCCCGGCCCGGTCCACGGCCACCACCGACCAGCCGGCCGCGGCCAGCGCCCGGACGGTGGCCGCACCGATGCCGCGCGCCGCCCCCGTCACCACTGCCACCCTGTTCATCGGCCCACCACCCTGTTCATCCCTGTTCATCGGCTCACCTGCATCGTCGGGTCGTCTCCATGCCTCGGGCCACACCGATGAGCTCGTCGACGGCGCCGGCCAGCAGCCGGTGCCCCTCCTCGGGGGTGGCACCGGCCGGGTCGCCGAGGACCCCGTTCGCGCTCACGGCCCGCACCCCCCGCCGGCGGAGGATGGGGAGCAGCGTGCCGATGGGTCGCCGGTCGCCGGCCTCGGCCCGGTCGAGGTGCACCCGCTCGGGCGCGACGGCCAGCATCACAGAGGTCTCGGTCCGGCCGGCGTGCAGGTCGCCGGGCCAGCTCGGGGACCATGCCACGACGGGGTGGCCCTCGGTCCCGAGCCGGGCCACGGCCCGGGCCACGGGTACGGCATTGCCGCCGTGGGTCGACACCAGGATGAGGGCGGTGAAGTCGACTGCGGCCGATCGGCCCAGCTCGACGAGGACGAGCTCCGCGGCGTCGCGCCCCGATGGACAGGGTTCCGGGAAAGTCCTGGTGTTCGCCGCTCGATCCGTAGGCCAGCGGCGGGGCCACCAGCAGGTGGCCGTGGCGCCGGGCGGCCGCGTCGGCCACGGCCACCGCGATGTCGGTATCGGTGGTGAGCGGAAGATGAGGTCCGTGCTGCTCGGTCGAGCCCACCGGGAGGAGGAGCGTCCGGCCCGATCCGGCGCGCCGGGCCACCTCCGGCCAGGTCAACCCCTCGAGCCGGTTCACGGTCCGACCTCGGCCGCGGTACCGTCCGGATCCGGCGGCCGGTCGAGGTAGCCGTGGCGCACCAGGAAGCCGACCAGCACGTCGGCCGCCTCGACGCTCCCCACCGGCCCGACGACGGTCGGCGGATCGTGGGAAACCAGTGCGCCGGTCAGGGCCAGCAGCCGGAGCCGCGGATCGGCCCCCTCGGGACCCGGCAGTACCCGGGCCCGGGGCGTGAAGGCCCGGCTCGGGCCCACCTGGACCGGACCCCGCCCGCCCGCGGTTTCGACCGTCTCGGGGGGCCGAATGTTCTCCACCGGGACCGTCATCCCCTCCGCGGCCAGGGCGCCGGCCAGGGAGGCCCGCCGCAACCGGGTCCCGGCCCCTTCCACCGAGCACACGGCGGGGAGTGGCACCCGCAGCTGCTCGCGCCAGCCGCCGTCGAGCCGGCGCTCGGCCGCCAGCACCCCGTCGCCGGCCGGGCCCGCTTCGAGCGCCACCAGTCCGAGGGCCTGTGCCGCGCCCAGCTCGTGAGCGAGGAATGCGGGGAGGGCACCGGTGCCCCGATCGACCGAGCGGTCGCCGCAGAGCACCAGGGAAGGCTCGACCCCATGGTCTGATGGCGGCGGCCAGCGTGCGGGCCAGCTCGTGCTCGTCGGCCCCCAATTCCCGCGCGTACCCGTGCTCGATCCCGAAGTCGGGCGTCGGGATCCGCAACACCGAGGCGCCGAGGGCGGCCACGTCGCGCAGCACCGGCTCGACCGTGTCGGGCCCGGCGGCCACGGCCAACAGCCGGCCCGACCACGCGTCGCGGATGCGCAGCGCGTGCTCGAGTGCGGCCTGGTCGGCGGCGGAGAGGCCGATGCCCCACGCGTCCCGGCGCACCGAACCGGTGAGCGGATCGACCTCCGGCCGCAGGTCGGTGATCCTGAGGCAGGCCACCACCAGGGGGCTGTCCCGGTCGCCCACCGGTGCACTCATCCGTGGTGGAAGACGACGCCGTGACCGCCGTCGGGATAGGTCCAGGTGATGGCGCCCTCCTCGTTGCAGACCATGTAGCAGGTCCCGCACTCGAAGCACTCCTCGTAGTTGAAGAGGATGCCCCCGTCGGAGGTGGGTGCGAACAGGTCGGCCGGGCACGCGGTCACACAGGCCCGGGTGGTGCACGAGCGGCAGACGTCGGAGTCGACGGTGATGTGGGCCCGCTCGCCGACCCGGAAGTCCACCGTGGCCATGCGGTCCTCGAAGGAGACGCCGCGCCAGCGCTCGCCGCCGCGCTCGACGGCGCCCCCGCCGACCTCGTCGGGCGGGCTCATCCGAAGATCCTCAGGCCCCGCAGGGTGTCGGCGGCCAGCTCGCGCAGCTTGACGCCGTGTCTGGCCGCCGCGGCTCGGGTGAGCCGGAGACCGCCCGGCTTGGGAGTGGGATTGGTCACGGTGAACATCCCGTCGGCGATGTCGCAGAGGAGCCCGGGGTAACGGCGCTGGACCCGATCGGACAGCACCAGGGCCGGAGCCTTGCGCAGCCGCTTGTGGTCGGCCAGGACGAACTGCCGCTCGAGGTCGGCGCGGTACGAGGCCAGGCCGCGGGCCGAGCAGTCCCCTGCGGCCATGGCGCGGTCGGCCGCCCGGCCGGCCGCGTACCCCGATCCGATGGCGAAGTTGACTCCTTCCAGCCACATGCCGGCGGCCAGGGTCATGGCCGCGGCGTCGCCGGCGATGACCATGCCGTCGGTGGCCAGGGCGGGCATGGTGTCGTATCCGCCTTCGGGGATGAGGTGGGCCGCATACTCACGGAGGGTGGAGCCGCGCAGGTAGGGAGCGATCGAGGGATGGTCCTTGAGGTCGGCGATGAGCGCCTCGGGGCGGATGCCGGACGCGGCCAGGTGGGGGAGCGACACGACCACGCCCACGCTCACCGTGGCCGCGTTGGTGTAGAGGAAGCCGCCTCCGGGCACGTCGCCGGTGCAGCCCAGCATCTCGATGTCCACCCCCTCGTGTCCCTGCACCCCGAAGCGCTCGTTGATCGTCTCCGGAGGGAGATCGAGCACCTCCTTCACACCGAGGGTGTGATGGGAGGCCTCGGCGCGCGCCATCAGGCCGGCCTCCTTGGCCAGGAAGGAGTTCACCCCGTCACAGGCGATGACCACCCTGGCCCGGAGCTCCGCGCCGTCCCGGTCGGTGCGGACGCCCACCACCCGGCCGCGCCCGTCCGTCACCAGACCGAGGGCCACGGTGGAGGTCAGCAACCGGGCCCCGGCGTCGGTGGCCTTGGCCGCCAGCCACGAGTCGAAGTGCGAGCGCACGGTGGTCATGCCGTTGAAGGGCGCGGTACCCCAGGCCTCCGACCGGTAGTCGATGGACAGGGACTGGGTCCCGGTCATCATGAGGGTCGACCGCCGGACCACCCACCGCTCGACCGGCACCTCCTCCCACCACCCGGGGACGATGGCGTCGAGCACCCGCCCGTAGACGACGCCGCCGTAGACGTTCTTCGATCCGGGGAACGGGCCGCGCTCGACCATGACCACCGACCGGCCGGCCCGGGCCAGCGCCAGGGCGGCGGCGGACCCGGCCGGACCGGCTCCCACCACGACGGCATCGAAGGAGGCCGCATCGTCCGGGCGGTCCTCAGACATGGCCCACCCCGAAGCGACGGCCCAGCTCGACCAGCAGGGCCTGGGCGTCCGTGACCAGCCCGAGGTCGGCCATGGTCGTCATCGGCGCCGACGGGTCGGTGTTGACGCTCACGATGTGCCGGGGAGCCCCGATCCCGCCCACGTGCTGTGCCGCCCCCGACACCCCGAGGGCGATGTAGAGGTCGGGATCGATGGTCACCCCGGTGGTGCCGATCTGACGCTCGTAGCCCGTCCACCCGGCGTCGGTGGCCACCCGGGTGGCACCGGCCGACCCCCCGATGGCTGCCGCCACCTGCACCAGCAGCTCGAACACCTCGGTGGCTCGGTGGTCGTCGCAGCCCGCCACCAGCCCGGCACCTCCGGCCATGACCCGGGTGGCGTCGGCCAGGTCCATCGTGTGCACGTCCGGCTCGAGGACGGCGGTGACCTCCGGGTCGGGCGGCCCGGGCCGTGCGCCACCCGGGTCCGGTGCCAGGCCCACCAGCTCGTCCACCGTGCACCCGCTGTCCGGCGGGTGCACGGTGCGACCCCCGGGGACCAGGGTGACCACCGCGGGCCCGTCCACCTCGACCGGCACCAGGACCCGGTCGTCGAGTCGGGACACCGTGGCCCACACCTGGTACCCGCCGTGCGGGCCGGGCCGGCAGCCGGTGCTCACGGCATGGGCCACCAGATGGCGGCCCAGCGAGGCGGCCAGGCGCGGGGCGAGGTCACGCCCGTCGGGCGACGCCGGCATGATCACCAGCGGCACATGGTCGAGCACCGGGGCCAGCCGGAGGGCCAGGGAGGCGGGCCGCAGGCCCACGCCGGTCTCGGCCCATCGGACCCGACGGGCGCCCACCAGGGCACGGGCCCCGGCCTCCGACCCCGATCCGACCACGACGGCCGCACCCCCGGCTTCGGCCACCGCGTCGTCGGCTCCGCCCGGCAGCCGGCCGTCGCGCACCACCACCACGGCCAGTGCCTCCGCGGCGGGGCCGTCGCCGCCCGGGCCCGGCACGGGGTCACCACCGGTGGCGCTCACAGCGACACCGCCACCCGGTGGCCTTCGATCACGGCGGCATGCGCGCGCCGGGGAGCCAGGCAGTCGCCGATGCGGTACACCGGGAAGGGGCCGTCCCTGAGGGCCCGCCACAGGTCGTCCTCGGGCTCCTGGTGCACGGAGCAGACCACCCAGTCGCACACGAGTTGGTGATCGGTGCCGGTCGGGTGGTGCTGCAGGCTGAGCACGACCGGACCTGCCCCGTCGCCGGCAACGGCACCGTCCGGGTCCGGGTGCACGCCCATGGGCACCAGGTCGACCCGCTGCCCGATCCCCTTGGCGTGGGCCTTCACGTTCCACGTCTCCATGTCCAGGGTGATGCCGAGGTCCTGGGCCACCACCATCCCGTTGGTCACGATGTCCACCTGGCAGCCCCGGTCGGCCAGCAGCTCGGCGGTCGAGGTGGCCTGGTGGAACCCGAGCTCGTCGACCACGACCACCCGGCCCGCGGGATCGGCCCTGCCCTCGAGGACGTCGCGGACGTCGACCACCCGGGGGTTGTCTCCGGCCCACCACGGCCGGGCCGGCCGGGCCCCGGTGGCCACGATCACCGCGTCGGGGTGGACGGCCTCGACCTCGGCCCGGGTGGCCGTGGTCGAGGTGACCAGGTCCACGCCCAGACGCCGTGCGGCCACCACGAGGTTGCGGGTGATGTCGAGGAACTCCGCCCGGCTGGGGACGGTCGCGGCCACCTGCACCTGGCCGCCGAGGCGGTCGCGCCGCTCGAACAGGGTCACCCGGTGCCCCCGCTCGGCCGCCGACACCGCGGCCTGCAGCCCGCCGGGCCCGCCGCCGACCACCACCACCTTCCGGCGGCGGCCGGGTGCCGCGAGCATGGTCGACTCGCGGCCGGTCCTCGGGTTCTCGATACAGCCGAGCCAGCGGTTGAGGCCCATCCGACCGACGCACTCCTGGTTGCAGGAGAGGCAGGTGCGGATGTCGGTGGCGTGGCCCGAACGGGCCTTGGCCGCGAAGTCGGGATCGGCGATCTGGCCCCGGACCACGCCGACCAGGTCGCAGAGCCCGTCGTCGAGGGCGCGGTCGGCCTGTCTCGGGTCCTTGAACCGGCCCACCCCGACGACCGGCACGCCGACCGCGGCCCGTATGGCGCTCGGGATGAACATGGCGTACCCGGGCGGGATCTGCATGCTGGCCTCGATCATGTACAAGGTGGCGGTGGCCACGCCGATCGACGTGTTGATGTAGTCGACCCGACCGGTGGCGTCGACCAGCCGGGCCACGGCCACCGCATCCCCGATGTCGGTGCCGCCCTCGATGAGCTCGTCCCCGCACAGGCGCACCCCGAGGGCCCGGCCGCCGCCGATGACCTCACGCACCGCCTCGACGATCTCCAGCAGGAGGCGTGAGCGGTTGACCAACGTGCCCCCGTACTCGTCGGTCCGCCGGTTGGTGGCCGGGGAGAGGAACCCGCGCACGATCGACGAGTGGGAGCACTGCAGCTCGACCCCGTCGAAACCGCCTTCGACGCAGTGTCCGGCCACGGTGGCGTACCCGTCGACGATCTCTGCGATCTCGTGGAGCTCGACCGCCTTCGGCACCTCGCGGAACAGGGGGTCGGCGACCGGGCTCGGCGCCCACACCGGCAGGCGTGAGTACATGCTCGAGGCCTGGCCGCCGTTGTGGTTGATCTGGGCGAAGACGGGGACGTCGTGGGCGTGGACCCGCTCGGTGATCCGCTTGTACCCGCCGATGACCTCGGGGTTGAACCCGTGGATGAGCTTCTCGTAGGGCCAGTCGGTCGGGTGGGTCGAATGCTCCTCGGTGATGATGAGGCCGGCACCCCCGGCCGCCCTGGCCCCGTAGTAGGCCGCGTGCTGCTCGGTGGGGAGACCGTCGGCGGCGTAGTTGGTCAGGTGGGCCGAGAAGACGATCCGGTTGGGGACGGTGACCGGCCCGATGCGCAGGGGGGTGAACAGGTGGCGGTAGCCGGTGCCTGCGCTCATCGACCCGTCCGGCGCTCAGCGGGCCGACGAGCCGGCATCGACGGTCAGGGTGAGGCCGGTCACGTACCGTGACTCCTCGGACGAGAGATACAGCACCGCCTCGCTCACGTCACCGGGGGCGATGACGTCCACGGGCAGTGAATTGAGGAAGATCGAGCCGGTGTCCGGGCTGGCCGCGATGCGCTCGGTCAGTCCGGACAGTCCCACCAGCATGGGGGTGTCGACGCCGGTGGGGTGGACGGAGTTGACCCGGATGCCCTGGGCGGCGAGCTCGTTGGCCAGCGTGCGCATGACCCCGACCATCCCGTGCTTGGAGGCCACGTACGGGGCCAGGAACGGCTGGCCCTTGAGCCCGGCGACCGAGCTGATGAGGACGACCGAACCGCCGCCCGACCCGATCAGGTGGGGGATGGCGGCCACACAGGTGTTCCACGTCCCCGTCAGGTTGATCCCGATCACCGTGTCCCAGACGGCGGCGGTGAGCTCGTCCCAGCGCTGGATGGTGCAGACCCCGGCGTTGGCCACGACGATGTCGAGCCGGCCGAGCAGGTCGACGCCGGCGCCCACCGCGGCCGACAGGGCCTCGGCATCCCGCACGTCGACCACGGCCGTGACCATGCGGGCCCCGGTCTCGGTCACCAGCCGGACGGTCTCGTCGAGGTCGGCCGGCGTGGCCAGCGGGTAGGGGATCGCCTCGAGATCGCCGCAGAGGTCGATCCCGATGATGTCGGCCCCCTCGCCGGCCAGCCGCAGGGCGTGGCTCCGGCCCTGGCCGCGGGCCGCGCCGGTGATCAGCGCCACCTTTCCCGCCACCCGGCCCGGGGGCGCCGTCGGCCCGGCGCTCACGGGACCGCGCCCGCGGCCGCCGGGATCCTCGTGGCCGTGGCGCCGCCACCGATGGCCATGGCCAGGCGCCGGCCTTCCAGCACGGCGTCGAGCACGCCCCTCGGCGCCACGCAGTCGCCGGCGCGCAGTGTGCCCGGCCTCGACAGGTAGAGGGACTCCTCGGGGAGCCGGTGGCCGCAGTCGACGATGGCCGCCGCGTCGATGGAGCGCTGTTCGCCGGTCCACACGTCCTCGAGCCGGACCTGGCCGTCCCGGGCGGCCCGCACCACCGCTCGCAGCTCGCGGCGGACACCGGCCCGCTGCAGGCGGGTGTTGGCGTCGGCCAGGTCGCCGGTGAGGGACAGCAGGGTTCCGGCGATCTGGTCGGGCGTGACCAGGGCCACCTGGCGACCGGCACCGGCCAGCCATTCGGCCACCCCCACACCGACCGGTCCGCCCACCGGGTCGTGCACGACCACCGGCCCGTCGGGAAGGAGGTCGGTGCCCTCGGCGAGCAGCACCAGCGGATCGAGCACCGGGCACGACTCGTCCACCGGGACGGCCGGCGGCGCCGCGGCGGACCCGGTGGCCAGCACCACCTCGACGCCCGCGTCGCGGGCCGCGTCGAGGTCGGACGTCGAGGCCTCGACGCCCGTCTCGATCACGACCCCCTGGGCGCGACACTCTGCCGTCAGCCACTCGGCCAGCCCGGCGCAGGCGCTCGCGTCCGGGGCCCACCGCCGCGGCCCGCAGGGCGCCGCCGGTGCGGTCGGACCGTCTCCACGCACCCGGGCGCGGTGCCCCCGCGCCGACAGCACCCGGGCGCATTCGAGGCCGGCCACGCCGGCCCCCACGACGAGCACGTCCCGCTCGACCGCATCGGTCCCGTCCACCGGGGGCTCGAGCGTCTCGTGGCCGCTGCGGGGCTCTCCCACGCAGCTCACGACCGGGTTGCGGTTGTCCCGGACGTGGCAGGCCTGATTGCAGAGGATGCAGGGCCGCACCCGGGCGCCCTCGCCGCCGCGCACCAGCACCACCAGGCGCGGCTCGGCGATCTGGGCCCGGGTCATCTCGACCAGGTCGGCCGTGCCGTCGTCCACGGCGGAGTCGGCCACCCCGGGGTCGACGACGCTGCCCTGCAGCACGACGGCGGCCCGACCGGCCGCCGCCTCCCGCATCTGGCGGCACAGTCCGAGGTTGAAGGCGGCCTCGGTGTGGCTGTCGGGGCGGTAGGCCGAGGTCGAGTACGGTCCGCCGCGGACCACCACGATGAGGTCGACCAGCCCGGCCAGAACGGCGACGTGGTCCCGGGCCTGGTCGGGCGTCACCCCGGCCCACGGGGCGAGCTCGTCACAGCAGAGCCGGAGCGACAGCACACGGTCGGGGCCGAGGGCGGAACGGACGGCGCTCAGCACGTCGGTGGTCAGGAGGAGACGATCGGACCCGTAGGCATCCGATCGCAGATTGGTGAGCCCCGAGTGGAACTGGCGCAGGAGCGAGCAGTAGCCGGCATCGATCTCCACGCCGTCGAGCCCCGACGCCACGGCCTGACGGCTGGAGGCGGCGAAGCCGGCGACCAGCTCGTCGATGTCCGGCTGCTCCATCTCCACCGGCATCTCGCGGCTGACCACGTCGGCCACCCGCGACGGGGCCCACATCACCGACTGGGAGTAGGCGCTCGACCCCTGGCTGCCGCAGTGGCCCAGCCCGGCGAGGACCAGGGTGCCGTGCGGCCGGCAGGCCTCGGCCACCGACGGTCCACCCGGGCCCGCACACGCCGGCCAACGGGGCCCGCTCGTAGGGCCAGTCGGACGGGTGGACCGAGGCCGTCTCGGTCACCACGATGCCGGCACCGCCGGCCGCCCGGGCCTCGTAGTAGGCGACATGGCGGTCGCTGATGGCGCGTCCGCGGCCGAGGTTGGTCTCATGCGGGCCGAAGACCACCCGTGAGGGCGCCGTGCGTCCGGCCACCTCCACCGGTTCGACCAGGCCTGCCATGGCTCAGTTGGCGCGGGTGCTGGGCTCGAGGGGGGTGAGGGGGCTCTCGTCGCAGGCGCGGGCGGGACGGCGGGGCAGGAGGGCGACCGGTGCCCGTGTCGGACGGCGCGAGTGGTCGAGCGCCGGCCTGGGCGGCTCGGCGTCCCCGCGGGTGGCCAGCGAGTGCTCACCGTGTCCGAGCACGCACTCGGGATCGGGACCGTCGAGCGGGAGACCGGTGAAGAACTTGGCCGCCATGCACCCACCCCGGCAGGCGTCGTAGTGCCCGCACGACCCGCACGCGCCCGCGCTCTGCGGCCGGCGCAGCTCGCCGAAGAGATCCGAGTGGCGCCACACCTCGGTGAAACCGCCGGGCGAGCGCACATTGCCGGCCAGGAACTCCTCGTGGATGGCGAACGGGCAGGCGTAGACGTCGCCGACCGGGTCCACCAGGCAGACCACCCGGCCCGCACCACAGAGGTTGAGGCCGGGCAGCGGCTCGCCGTACCCGGCCAGATGGAAGAACGAGTCGCCGGTCAGGACCTCTTCACCGTGGGCCACCAACCAGTCGTAGAGGATGCGCTGCTGTCCGGCGGTGGGATGGAGCTGGTCCCACACGTCCGCCCCCCGGCCCGATGGCCGCAGACGGGTGAGGCGCAGCTGGGCCCCGTACCGATCGGCCAGGGACTTGAAGGCATCGAGCTGTGGGACGTTGTGGCGGGTGACCACCACCGAGAGCTTGAAACCTGCGAAACCGGCGGCGGCCAGCCGCTCCATGGCGGTGACCGCGGTGGCGAACGAGCCTGCGCCGCGCACGGCGTCGTTGACGTCGGCCGTGGCGCCGTCGAGGGAGATCTGCACGTCGATGTAGTCACTGGCGGCCAGTCGCTCCGCCACTGCGGTGGTGATGCGCGATCCGTTGGTCGAGAACTTGACCCCGACATGGTGGGCCGTGGCGTACTCGACCAGCTCCCAGAAGTCGGCCCGCACCGTGGGCTCGCCGCCCCCGATGTTCACGTAGAAGATCTGCATGCGCTCGAATTCGTCGATCACCGCCTTGCACTCCTCGGTGGTGAGCTCGTCCGGGTCGCGTCGCCCCGAGCTCGAGAGGCAGTGCACACAGGCCAGGTTGCAGGCGTAGGTCAGCTCCCAGGTGAGGCAGATGGGCGCGTCCAGTCCCCGTTCGAACCGGTCGACCAACCGGCCGGCCGTCCGACCGGTCCGGCCGGTCGGTCGACCACGGTCACGGTGTGTCCCGCGGGCAGATCATCCCGGACTCGGCCAGGGTGGCCAGGGCCCGTTCGTAGGTCTCGAGCTCGGCCGGTCCGACGCCCGCGGCCAAGCAGGCCAGGCGGCCCGACGGCTGGCCTCCGAGTGATTCGACCACGGCCAGGAGGGTCCTGCTCTTGAGGAAGGACAGCCGGCGGGTGCCGAAGTGGTACGCCAGGGCGCCGAAGGCCTCGGGCCGCAGGGAGACCTGGGGATGGAGGGTCCACGGGCGCGACGGGTCGAACCGGGTGGTCACGGCACCGGGCGGCGTCGGTGGCATGGGTGTGTCGACTGGTCCGGCGTATCGGCTGGTCGGTGTATCGGCTGGTCCGGTGGCGGACTAGTAGACGCCGCACATGCCGTCGATGGACACGTCCTCGACCAGCAGGTCCTCTTCGACCAGGTCCTCTTCGACCAGGTCCTCGGGCAGCGCCCCGACCGGCCGGCTACCCGCCGTCGCCGGAGTGTCTGACACCCTGTCGGCGCTCCCTGGCGCCGGGGTCGCTCCGGCGCTCGGGGTCGGGTTGTCCTCGGTGGTGACGGTCATGGATCCTCCGGTGATCGTGCCGGCCGAAGCCGGGCTGGCGGACGGTGGTTCCAATTTATAGCACTCGATGCCAAAATGGAAGCCTGATGACCACATCGGCGACGGGGGAGACCGGAGGTCCGCCGGAGGTGGCCCGGGGCCGGCGACCGAGCACCTCGCGCCGGGACGTGGCCCGGGCCGCGCTCGACCTCTTCGCGCGCCAGGGATACGACGAGACCAGCATCGATGAGATCGCCGCCGCGGTGGGGGTCAGCCGGCGCACGTTCTTCCGCTACTACGAATCGAAGCGCGAGGTGGTGTGGGGCGAGTTCGATGCCGAGCTCATCCGGTTGCGGGCCCGGCTGGAGGAGGCGCCCCGCGGCGAGCCCATGATGGACGTGCTCCGGCGGGCGGTCATGGACACCAACCGCTTCGGCGCCGCGGAGCTCGACGAGCTCCGCATCCGGATCGGCCTGACCAGTTCGGTCCCGACCCTGGTCGCCCACTCGGCGGTCCGCTATGCGGAGTGGTGCGAGGTGGTGGCCGGCTTCGTGGCCGCACGGATCGGAGGATCCCCCGAGGACCTGGCTCCCCAGACCGTGGCCCGGGCCGCCCTCGGGGCGGCCACCGCCGCGTTCACCTACTGGGCCCGGCACGGGGGCGACGACCTGGTCGGAGAGGTGGACCGGGCCTTTCGACTGCTGGCCACCGGGTTCGAGGAGGACCGGCTGCCCGGTTGACCGGCACGGTCACTCGCTCGACGCACATCGGTCGACGGCGCGATGCTGGCACCAGGGCCCGGCATGCGTGGTGTCGAGGCCGGGGAGGTCCGTCCACATGAAGATCCGTGCCGCTGTCTGCTCCGGACTCCACGAGCCGTGGAAGATCGAAGAGGTCGACGTCGATCCTCCCGGTCCGCACGAGGTGGTGGTGCAGATGGCCTACGCCGGCATGTGCCACTCCGATGAGCACCTGCGCACCGGAGACATGAGCGCCCCGCCCGAGGTCCTCGGGATCTTCGGGGTCGACTCGATGTTCCCGATGATCGGAGGGCACGAGGGGGCGGGGATCGTGACCGAGGTCGGGCCCGCGGTGGAGTCGCTGGCCGAGGGCGATCACGTGGCCGCCTCGTTCATACCCGCCTGCGGCAGGTGCTTCTGGTGCGCGTCCGGGCGGCAGTACCTGTGCGACATGGGCATGGCCATCCTGGCCGGCCCGATGATGAGCGACGGGCAGTGGCGCTATCACCTCGACGGGCGGAAGGTGAACCGGATGACCCAGCTGGGCACGTTCTCCGAGTCGGTCCTGGCCCACGAAGCCTCGCTGGTCAAGATCGACCCCAACGTGTCCCTGCGGGCCGCCGCCCTCATCAGCTGCGGCATCTCCACCGGCTTCGGCTCCGCCGTGGACCGGGCCAAGGTGAAGCCGGGCGAGACGGTGGTGGTCGTGGGCTGTGGCGGCGTCGGGTCGGGAGCCATCCAGGGGGCGAGGCTCGCCGGGGCCAGGCAGATCGTCGCCGTCGATCCGCTGCCCTTCAAGGTGGACAAGGCCACCCAGATCGGGGCCACCCACGGCGCCGCCTCCATCCTCGAGGCCAACCTGATGCTGCCCGAGCTGACCGAGGGCCGGATGGCCGATGTCGTGATCCTCACGCCCGGGGTCCTCACCGGCGACCTGCTGGGCCCGGCCATGGCGCTGGGGTCCAAGGACGCCCGGGTGGTGGCCACCGCCATCTCCCCGTTCAACCAGAACGAGGTCACCCTCAACCTGTTCAACACGGCCATGTTCAACATGTCCCTGCTGGGAACGGTGTTCGGCTCGTGCAGCCCCCGGGTCCAGATCCCGAACCTGCTCCGCCTCTATCAGGCCGGCCTGCTCGAGGTGGACGGGCTGATCACCCAGGAGTACACCCTCGACCAGGTCCAGAACGGGTACGACGATCTGGCCGCGGGCATCAACGTCCGCGGCGTGGTCACCTTCGACAGCTGAGCCGGGTCGGCGCCGGTTGCGCCTGCACCCGGCTCCCACCCGACCCGTCAGCGTCACGGCTTGCGTCCGTCCGCGTGGGCACAGCCATGCCCGCCCGGCGAGATCCGGCCCGCTCTGTCGGAGCCGTCGCCGTCGATCTTTGTCGTTTCAGGGGTCCTCCGAGTGGGCATGCTAGAAGGCCGATTTTTTCCGTTTACGGGGTCCGGTAACCGGGTATGTGGGGGCCAGGGTCCGCGGGTGGCCCGGGGGAAGACAGGGAGGGGGAACACGGTGACCGGGCTTCGGATGCTGTCACGTCGGTTCCAGAATGTGGTCAAGGTGGCATCGGTGGCGTTCGTCGCCCTGGCCGGCACGGCCGTGGTCGTGGCCACGCCGGCCGGTGCCTCGAGCGCTCCGCTCATCAGTGACGGCACCGCGGGCTACACGCCGGGAACCACCTCGCCACCCAACCAGTTCAACGTGCTCACCCTGGTCACCGGAGGGGCCTCGGCTGTCAACCCCTCGTCGCTGACGGTGGTCTCCCAACCGGCCAGTGGAGCGGCCACCGTCACCACCACGGCCACCTCGGGCATCATCACCTACACACCGGCGACGGCCACCACCGGGGTACAGACCCTGACCTTCGCCTACTGCGCGCCGGGCGACACCTATCCGAGCGCCGGCAACTGCACCACGGCCACCATGACCTACCGGCCGTCGACCGGCCAGTGGTTCGGTGACGAGGTGGAGGGCACCAGCGTCGTCGAGGAGATCCAGACCGCCGTCTCCGTCCCGTCGACCGTGGTCCACGGATCGAACCTGTCCATGACCGTGGCTCCGGTGGCGACCAGCATCCCGTCGTCCGAGTCCGGTGACGGGATCACCGTCACCGTGGAGAGTGCCGGTCAGTTCTCGCTGATCGTGCCGGTGCCGAGCGGGCTGACCTACGTGCCCGGTTCGGTCGAGGTCACCGGGGGGGACGCCACCACCTCGGGCAACGTCGCCGCCACCTACTGCACGGCACCGGTCAGCGACGCCTGCAGCGCGCACATCGACAGCGGCGACTACAAGACGGTCTACCCCTACCTCCAGACCTACCTGAACCCCAACACCACCGTCGCCGGCGGGGACAACCTCACCATGCCCACCTTGGCGGCCAAGTTCACGGCCACCGGATCGGCGGGGACGGTCGTCCCGGTGCACTTCACCGAGTTCGTGACCACCACCACGGTGTCCTTGGTGGGCGCGGTGACCTTCGACGGCTACCCCTCGTGCGCCAGCTGCGGATCGGGCAGCAGCCCGACCTATGCCGCGCCGGTCCCCCAGGCCACGACCACCATCACCCCGGCCCCCACCGTCACCGGCGTCGATCCCAAGTCGGGCACACCGGCCGGTGGCACGAGCGTGGTCATCACCGGCTCCGATCTGGCCAACGCCTCGGCGGTCGACTTCGGGGGGATCCCGGCCACCGTCACCGCCGATTCAGCCACCTCGATCACCGCCACCTCGCCACCCGGCACCGGCACCGTCGACATCACCGTCACCACCCCCGACGGCACCTCGGCCACCTCGTCGGCCGACCAGTACAGCTACGCGCTGTCCGTCCCCCCACCCACCCTGTCCGCGGTGAGCCCTTCCGGCGGCCCGGTGACCGGCGGCACCAGCGTGACCGTGACCGGTGACAACCTGGGCGACGCCACCGCGGTGGACTTCGGACCCGGCAACCCCGGAACCATCACCGCCGATTCGTCCACCTCGGTCACCGCCACCTCGCCGGCCGGCACCGGCACCGTGGACGTCACGGTGACCACCCCGAGCGGCACCACCGTTCCGAGCCGACCGGACCAATTCACCTTCGGCACCCCGGTGCTCACCAAGTTGTCGAGCTGGACCGACACCCAGGCCTGCGGCGTCTCGTCGACCACCTCGGCCCCGGCCTTGGCCAGCGCGGCCACGCTCACCGTCGTCGGTGGGGTCGGTGGCGGTGGCGGCGGAGCGTTGTACAGCACCTCCGGCGGTGCCGGCGGGTCGGCGTCCTCGGTCACGGGGACCGTCCCGGTCACCGGCGGCCAGAAGCTCACCGCCGTCACCGGCTGTGCCGGGGCCACCGCTCCGGACGACGCCGACGTGGCCGCCACCGGGGGCGCGGGCGGGGCCGGCTTCAGTAACGGCGGCGCCGGAGGCGACGGCTACTACTGCCTCGGCGCCAACATCGAGGGCGAATGCGTCGGGGAGGGTGGCGCCGATGGGAGCGGCGGCGGCGGCGGCGGTTCGAGCGCCCTGTGCTCCGGCACCAGTTGCGAGGCCGGCGTGACCCCGCTGGTCGTGGCCGGCGGCGGTGGTGGCGGCGGTGAGTCGACGTTGTCGGGATCGGATGGTGGTGCAGGCGGCGCCGCGGGCTCCGGGTCATCGACATCGTCGGCCGATCTGACCGGGGCCGGGCCCAGTGGGGCCACCGGCGCAACCGGGGCCACCGACATCGACACCGGCAACACCGGTGGGGCCGGGGGTGTGAACAGCACCGGGGACAGTGCCGGCGGAGGGGCCGGCGGCAACGGCTCGGACACCGTCTCGGCCGGTGAGTCAGCCGCCAACGGAGGCGGAGGCGGCGGGTATGTCGGCGGGGCCGGCAGCACCGACGACACCGCGGAGGACGGCGGCTCGGGTGGAGGCGGTGGGGCAGGCTCCTCCTGGATCGTCAACGGCTCGGGCGCCACCTTCGCCACCACGTCCGCGTCGGCGGCGGTGACGGTGGCGTTCTACGGCTTCGTCGGCTCGGTCCCGAGCGTCACCACCCAACCCACCGGTCAGACGGTCGACGCCGGTAAGTCGGCCACCTTCACCGTCGCCGCGTCCGGCAACCCCGTACCGGCGGTCCAGTGGCAGGTGTCCACCAATGGCGGGACGACGTTCGCCGACATCCTGGGAGCCACCTCGACCACCTACACGGTGACCGCCGAGCCCACCGAGAGCGGGAACGAGTACCAGGCCGTGTTCACCAACTCGGTGGGCGCCGCAGACACCGACCCTGCCTCCCTGACGGTGGACTCCCTGCCGGTCGTCACCACCAACCCGGTGAGTGAGACCGTCAACCAGGGCCTGCCGGCCACCTTCACCGCGGCGGGCCACGGCACGCCGGCCCCGACGGTCCAGTGGCAGGTGTCCACCAATGGCGGGACGACCTTCACCGACATCCCCGGGGCCACGTCGGGCACCTACACCTTCACCACGGCTGCCGGGGACAACGGGAATCAGTACCAGGCGGCGTTCACCAACGGGGTGGGCACGGTGGACTCCACTCCGGCCACCTTGACGCTTCGGACCCTGCCCATCGTCACCACCCAGCCCACGAGCGCGTCGGTACACGAGCGGGCCGTGGCCACCTTCACCGCGGCAGCCAGCAGCTACCCCACACCAGGCGTGCAGTGGCAGGTGTCCACCAACGGCGGCACCAGCTTCTCCGCCATCGCCAAGGCCACCGGCACCACCTATTCGTTCACCACGTCGGCGGCCGAGAACCACCGTGAGTACCGGGCGGTGTTCACCAACCCGGTCGGCTCGACCACCACCGCCGCGGCGACCCTCACGGTCAAGGCCGCGGTGCCGGTGACGATCACCACCACATCGCTGCGCACCGGCTCGGTCTATCGAACGGGCAAGTCCGTGTACTCGGCGACGCTCAAGGCATCCGGCGGCGTCACGCCCTACCGGTGGTCCCTCAAGTCGGGGAAGCTCCCGAGCGGGCTCACCCTGAGCTCGACCGGTGTGATCTCGGGCAAGGCCACCGCGGCCGGCACCGAGACGTTCGTGGTCAAGGTGGTGGGCACCAAGACCGCGGTCACACCACAGACTTCGGCCACCAAGAAGCTCTCGATCATCATCAAGTAGACGGGTGGGCAGGCGCCATCAGGTAGGCGGGACCCCACCGCCGTGTGGGACCCCGCCGCCGTGTGGGACCATCTCCTCGTGGTCGGAGCACCGACCGGGGGAACTGGGGAGTGGGGAATGTCGGTGACGATTCGGACCCGAGGGACCGGCGCGGCGTTGGCCGTGGTGGTGGCGTTGGCCGTGGGCCTGGCCGTCGGAGGCTGTGGATCCGCCTCCGCGACCAACCCGGACCGCCCGGACCGCCCGGCCACCCCGGCCCCAGCCGGCCTGCCCGGCTTCTACTCGATCCCGGCCACCCTTCCCTCCACTGCGCCCGGCACCCTGATCAAGTCCGAGCAGATCGCCCCGGACGGCATCGGCGGAGACGGGTCACGTCGTACCTGGGTCATAGTACCTCTCCGAGAGCGTCTACAACAAGCCCACGGGTGGTGAGCACCGGGCACCCCGGTGATCTCCAGCGGTCCCCGACCCGCCGGCCCCGGCGTGGGCCTCTGGGGCCACGGCACCAACGGGATGGCCGACCAGTGCACGCCGTCCCTCCAGCCGACCCGTTGCCGTTGAACCAACTGCTAGGGGTGGGGGGTGCCGCCAGCGTACCAGGGGGAGGGCCCCCCGGGCCTGCTCCCGTAGCCTGGTCGGTGTGGTGGCGGCCTCGGTGCGGCCGCTCGACCGCCGGTCGGTCTCCGCCTCCAGGGCGGCAAGCACCCCGGTCCCGGCCTCGGGGGCCAGGACCGCCAGGATGCGGAAGGCCCCTGGCCATCGGCGAAGCTCCTACGCACCCGGTCTCCACCGGGTGGTGGCGGGCCACCACCGTCCCCGTTCCAGTACATCTACCTTGCCCTTGAGGCACCGCTCCTTCAAGGTGGCCTCGGAGTCGGACTCGTTACTCCACCTGTTCAGGCCGGGGCCGGGTTCAACGTCGCCTACGGCAACGCCGCGCGCCGCTGGGCCAGGTCCTCACGGCCAAGGGAATCTCCCTCCTCCCGGTGCTGGGCTGGTGCGCCGACGACATCGCCGAAGGACGACCAACGGCTATGCGCTGGCCGACATCGTGAAGGCCGATCCCTTCAGCGTGCCGGCGGATGAGAGGACTCCTCACTGGCCAACGACCCCGGCGACCTCACCACCTCCAGCCGGGCACCGCTCCTGATCACGGGGGAGCTGACGAGCAGATCCCGGTGCCCACGACCAAGCTTCTCGAGACCCACGAGTGCTCCATCGGCCAGGACGTCGAGCGCTGGGTCTATCCGGGCCAGAGCCACGCCGGGGTCATCCCGGTGTCGATGGCCGACATGGTCCACTGGATCTCCGACCGGTTCTCGGGGATCGTGGCCCCGGACCCGTACCGGCCGGTGGGACAGCCGGGCATCGAGGTGAGCGACTGCGCCGGTTGACCCGGGGGGCCCTGGCCGGACCCTCGCTCGCCGGCGTGGGGGATGCCTATGGTGGGACCATGCATTTCGTCATCGGCTCCGACCATGCCGGCTTCATCCTGAAGGGTGCGGTCGTCGCCCACCTCCGCGACGGTGGTCACCAGGTGGAGGACATCGGGACGTACTCCACGGATCCGGTGGACTACCCGCCCATCTGTGCCGCCGTGGCCCGGGCCGTGGTCGACGGACGCGGCGACCTGGGCGTCGTCATCGGTGGCAGTGGCCAGGGCGAGGCCATCTCGGCCAACAAGGTCCACGGCGCCAGGGCCGCGTTGTGCCACGACGAGTACACCTCGCGGTTCGCCCGTCTCCACAACGACGCCAACGTGCTGTCGCTGGGTGCCCGGGTGGTGGCCACCGAATTGGCCCTGGACATCGTCGACGTGTTCGTGGCCACGGCCTTCGAGGGGGGCCGGCACGTGGCCCGCATCGAGGAGATCGCGGTGATCGAGGCCGAGGAGTGCGGTGACCCCGGCCCGGGTCCGGCGGGCCGACCGGCGACGTGACCGGTTCGGACGATTCGGCCACCGGTCCCGCCCGCCCTGACCCGACCGTCCGCTACCTGGCCGATGCCGTGGTGCCGTGTGACGGTCCGGACCCGGTCCTGCGGCCCGGCGTGGTCGAGGTGTCGGGCGGAGCCATCACCCACGTGGGCACGGCCGGATCGCAGGACCATGCGAGTCCGCCCCGGGAGGTCCGTGTCCGCGGTGCCCTCCTCCCCGGACTGGTCAACGTGCACTGCCACTCGCCGATGACCCTGTTCCGGGGTTCGGGGGAGGGTCTGCCCCTCCACCAGTGGCTCAACCAGGTGCTGTGGCCGCAGGAGGCCCATCTCACCGAGGACGATGTGTTCTGGGGCATGACCCTGGCCGCCGCCGAGCTCCTGCGCTTCGGCGTGACCACCACCTGTGAGGCCTACTTCTTCGAGGACGCGCTGGCCGACGCCGTCGTGGCCGCGGGGTCGCGGGCCCTGGTCACGCCCGGGGTCCTCCAGCTCCCCGGTGCGCCGTCCGATGAGCGGTGGTGGGACAGGAGGGTCGCGGAGATCGTCGACTTCCATGCCCGGCGCCAGGGGGACCACGACCGGATCGAGGTCGGCTTCGCCCCCCATGCCGCCTACACGGTGCCCCTTCCCGTGCTCTCCGACATCGCCGCCGCGGCCCGGGAGCTCGATGCCCTGTTCCACATCCATCTGGCCGAGACCGAAGAGGAGGGCACCCGGTTTCTGGCCGAGCACGGGCGGTCGGCGCCTGCGGCCCTGGCCGATGCCGGCGTCTTCGGCGGGCGCGTCCTGGCCGCCCACAGCATCTGGCTGTCGCCCGAGGACATGACCCTCTACTGCGACCACGACGTGGCCGTGGCCCACTGCCCCCAGAGCAACGCCAAGCTGGCCTCGGGGGTGGCCCGGCTGTCGGAGTTCCTGGCCCGTGGGATCAGGGTCGGGTTGGGGACCGACGGTCCGGCATCGAACAACGATCTCGATCTCTGGGAGGACATGCGGTTCGCCGCCCTGCTGGCCCGCACCCGCGAGTTGGACGCGGCCGCGCTCACCGCCACGGCTGCCCTCGATCTCGCCACCAGGGGAGCGGGGCTGGCCCTCGGGCGCCCCGACCTCGGCGTGCTGGCCGTGGGAGCACGGGCCGACATGATCGTGGTGGACCTCGACGACCCGGTGTTCGTTCCCTGGCTCGAGGACGCCCAGCTGGTCGACCACCTGGTCTGGGCGGCATCCTCCCGGCTGGTGACCGACGTGTGGGTGGCCGGCCGTCAGGTGGTCGAGGGCGGCCGGTGCACGACCGTCGACGTCGACCGGGCCCGGGACGAGGTGGAGGCCCGGGCCCGGCGGCTCCAGCAGGCCGTGGCCTGAGCCGGAACAGACGGTGGCCCGTTGGCGCGGTGGGTCCGGTTCTCCTCCGGGCAGCAGTGCGCGCAGCACCTCTGTCCGTGCCAGTCCGCTCGAGACCAAGGGGTGTCGTCGTCGAAGGTGCTTTCGGAGGGCTTCGGACTCGGGCTCGCGGACGGCCAATTTCACAATGGCCGAGGTGTCCAAGTAGGTCGCCGCCACGTGCTCAGCGCTCGTTGTCGCGCAGACGTCGAAGGGCCACAGCGGGTGGCTCCACGCCGTCCGGGAGCGATATCGGCTCGGGAAGATCGTCGATTCCAGCAGAGGAGGGGTCGATCTCGCCGGCGGCCCGCATCTGTTCAATGGGGTCCCGTCAGGGAGCGGCGCAAGCCTGGCCACGGGGCGTCCACGATCGGTGATCTCGACCGTCTCACCTTGTTCACCGGTCCCGGTCGTGGAGCAGCCCGGCGTGTGCGGCCGCCCCGGAGGCGAACCCGCCGATCATCCTCGTCACCACGGCCACCATGAGACGGCCGGTGAACGGGATCTTGGTGTCGAACGTCGCCGACCAGGAGATGGTGGTGCCCGAGCCGTCCGGTGCGAGGACGCACATCGGCCCGGTAGTGGCGAACCGGAAAGCCCTTCAAGATGGTGTAACCGAGATGATGGGGAGGCTCCCAGGCCACCACCTCCTCCTGTGACCCGATACCGAACCTGGTGAACCGGCGGACGGCTCCGATCCCGTCCGGCGGGGGGTCGCCGGCGCGGACCAGATCCGACTGCGTGAGGAACGTCCACTCCTTCCAGCGACGGGCCTCCCCGATGAGCGGCCACACCTCGTCGACGGGGGCTGTCGACCGGGCTTGCGCCTGGACCGACCACCGTGCCTCCGGGCCCGGAGGTGCACCGGAGGCCGGCGTGCTCATGCCTCGAGGTGGGCCTTCAGCGCCTCGAGGGCCTGCTGGTAGACGGTGGCCATGAGATCGGCCATGGCATCGGGGGTCGCCTCCACCACCCAGGTCACGTGGCTGGTGTCTCCGGTGGGGATCACCGTGATGGTCGCTTCGTGGCTCTCCACCGGGGCGCCGTCGGCGATCGAGTAGGTCAGGGCCCGTCCGGCGTCGTCCTTCGACACCAGGCGCTCGGTGATGGTCATCCCCATCGTGTCGAGGATCCGGTCATCGCCCTCCACCCGGCACGAGTCGATGCCCGGCATCCATCCGCCGACGCCCCCGAAGTCGCCGATCACCGCCCATACGTTGTCCGCCGGCCTGTCGATGTCGATCTCTGCCGTGCCTGAGGCCATGGTTCTCCCCTCGTCCGCTGCCGTGCCGGGAGCCCGATGACGTGCGTCCCGGCGGTCTGTGTTGCCCAGATGGTAGGCGAGCGGTGCCGCGGCCGGGAAGTGCTTCCGCGGGCGGGTGGGAGTGGTGCCGCATGGCGGGTGAGCGGTGCCGCATGGCGGGCGAGTGGTGCCGCATGGCGGGCGAGCGGTGCCGCCCGCCGGCCAGGTCGGGACGTTGGCACACCCGGTGGTGGCCCCGTAGCGTCGATCCCATGCTCTCCACACCCGCGGGCGACGACGGCGCCGCGCTCTTCCTTCCCGACGGCGATCACCTGGTGCCGACCGAACGGGCCAGGGGGCCGTGGTCGCCGCACGCGCTGCACGGAGGCCCGGTGGCCGCGGTGGTGGCCCGGGCCGCCGAAGCCCATCCCGGCGGGGAGGAGCTGCAGCTGGTCAGGATCACGCTCGAGCTGCTCCGGCCGGTCCCGATGACGCCGCTCGCCGTGACCAGTTCGCTGGTCAAGCCCGGCCGCCGGGCACAGCTCGTCGACACGGTGGTCGAGGCGGACGGTGTCGAGGTGGCGTGGTCGCGGTCCCTCCGCATCCACCGGGCCCCCGACGACCAGCGGGCGGAGCCGACGGTACCCGAGGACGACCCTCCGGCACCTCCCGACCGGATCCCTTCGACGCCGATGATGGTCGGCGACCGAACGGCCTTCCACAACGAGGGGATGGAGATGCGGTTCGTGAACGGTCGCACCAACGACCTGGGTCCGGCCACGGTGTGGTTCCGGCTGCGGTGCCCGGTGGTGCTGGGCGAGCCGCCGTCGCCGTGGCAGCGGGTGGCGGCCGCGGCCGATTTCGGCAACGGGGTGTCGGCGGAGCTCGGGTTCGGGTCGAGCTCGTTCATCAACCCCGATCTCACCATCTCGGTTCACCGCCCGCCGGTCGGGGAGTGGATCTGCCTCGATGCCCGCACCCGGTTCGGGACCCCGGGCATCGGAGCGGCCGAGTCGGCACTCTGGGATGTGCGTCGGTCGGATCGGCCGCTCCGTCCAGAACCTCGTGGTCGAGGTCCGACCGTGACCGCGGTCCCGACGGCCGCCGACCCCGGGCCCAGCGTGGCCGACCTTCTGGTGGCCCGGGCCGAGGACGACCATCCCGGCCTCCGTTTCGAAGACGAGCGGTGGAGCTGGCGGGAGGTCGTGTCGGCCAGCGCCGCCCGCGCCTCGTGGATCCGGTCCGTGGCCGGCCCCGACCCCCTCCATGTCGGCGTGCTCCTCGGCAACGTCCCTGAGTACATCTTCTGGTTGGGTGCGGCGGCCCTGGCCGGCGCGGTGGTCGTCGGGATCAACCCGACCCGCCGCGGCCAGGCCCTGGCCGGCGACATCGGGCGCACCGACTGTGCGGTGGTGGTCACCGACGCCGAGGGCGCGCGCCTGCTCGACGGGCTCGACCTCCCCGTGCCTCCCGAACGGGTCATCCGCATCGACGGCGCCGGGTACCCCGACCTCCTGGCGCCGCACGCGGGAGCCGACTGCCGGTCCCTGGTGGCCGCGTGCACTCCCACCCGCGACGACCTCTACCTCCTGCTGTTCACCTCGGGGACCACCGGTGCCCCGAAGGCGGTCCGCTGCACACAGGGCCGGTTGGCGTCGATCGCCGTCCGCTCGGCCGGGGCCTACGGCTTCGACCGTGACGACGTGGCCTACTGCACCATGCCGCTGTTCCACGGGAACGCGCTGATGGTCCTGTGGGGACCCTCGCTGGTGGTCGGGGCCACCGTGGCCCTGGCCCGCCGGTTCACGGCGTCGGGTTTCGTGGCCGACGTGCGCAGGTACGGGGCCACCACGTTCACCTACGTGGGCAAGGCCCTGGCCTACGTCCTGGCCACCCCGCCGTCACCCGAGGACGCCTCCATCACCCTCCGGCGCGGGTTCGGCACCGAGGCCTCGGTGGCCGACCACGCCGCGTTCGAACGCCGGTTCGGATGCGTGCTCACCGAGGGGTACGGCTCGAGTGAAGGGGGGCTGGCCATCAGCCGGACCCCGGACACGCCGGTGGGCTCGCTCGGCCGGCCGGTGGGCGACATCGTCATCGTGGACCCCGAGACGCAGGAGGAGTGCCCGCCGGCCCGGTTCGACGCCACCGGCAGGTTGCTCAACGGAGCCTCGTGCCATCGGCGAGATCGTCAATCGTGACGGCGTCGGCGGGTTCGAGGGGTACTACGCCGACGAGGAGGCCACGTCGTCCCGAACCCGGAACGGCTGGTACTGGACCGGGGACCTGGCCTACCGCGACGAGGACGGCTTCTTCTACTTCGCCGGTCGGCGCGGCGACTGGATGCGGGTGGACTCCGAGAACCTGACCGCCGGCCCGATCGAGCGGGTGCTGGTCCGCCACGAGGGCGTCGCCACCGTGGCCGTGTACTCGGTGCCCGACCCCCGCTCCGGCGACCAGGTGATGGCCGCCTTCGAGATGCTCCCGGGCCGTGCGTTCGAACCCGAGGGCTTCGCCACCTTCCTCGACTCCCAACCCGATCTGGGCACCAAGTGGAGCCCCTCGTACGTCCGGATCACCACGGGTCTTCCCCAGACGGCCAGCGGCAAGGTGACCAAGGACCCGCTCCGGGCCGCGGGCTGGTGGGAGGGAGCCGACCCGATCTACCGCCGTCAGGGGGCGACGTCGGCGTACGTGCTCATGGACGAGGACGACCGACGGGGCCTGCGGGCCGAGTACCTCCGCCACGGTCGAGCAGGCCTTGTCGGTGGGTGACGACGATCGGCCGTCGGCGTTCGATCGGAGACGGGGGCGACTGGCCGGTTCGGCCTCGCGGGCGGTGGCCACGGTCGGACCGGTTCCAGCAACGGCATCGGGTCACCGCCGTCGCCGGCGCCGTGGCCCGCAAGTACTCCGACGACCAGGCCGGCCGGCTGACCGCGCAGATCTCCCACGCCGCCTTCCTCGCCGTCTTCCCGTTGCTGCTGGTGCTGTTCACCGTGGTGGGCATCGTCCTCCACGGGCACCCGTCGCTGCAGGACGACATCATCAACTCCGCCGTGCGCCAATTCCCGGTGGTCGGTTCCGACCTCAAGGACAACGTGCGCCAGCTGTCCACCGGGAACGCGCTGGCCCTCACCGTCGGGCTCCTCTGGCTGGCCTACGGGAGCATGAGACTGAGCCGCAGCGCGCAGGTGATGATGGCCGTGGTGTGGGGGATCCGCCGGCACGAGCTGCCCGACTTCTGGCACTGGATCCCGCGGGCGGCGGGCTTCCTGGCCGTGCTGGGCGCCGGGTTCATCGCCGGCGGGGCACTGGCCGGGCTCGGGGCCTTCGGGCGGCTCGGAGCCTTTTCGGCCTGGGTCGGCCTCGTGCTGTCGTTGGCCGTCAACGTCCTCATGTACTGGGGCGGGTTCGCCATCATCGTGCGGATCCCGAGGGACGAACGGGCGGTGTGGCCGGGGGCGGTCATCGGGGGCGTCGGATGGACGGTGCTGCAGTTCACCGGCGCGCTGCTCGTGAACCACCAGCTGCGCCACCTCTCGAGCCTCTACGGCACCTTCGCCACCGTCCTCGGGCTCATCTGGTGGATCGCCCTCGGTGCCATGGTGACGGTCTATGCCGCCGAGTTCAATGTCGTGCTGACCCGGCACCTCTGGCCCCGGTCCATTCGCCGCCTCCGCCGTCGGCGAAGAGCGGTGGCGCAGCGAGGCTGATCAGGGCTCGGCCAGCCGCGCCCCGGGGACCTCCAGCCCGGCCGAGGCCTGAGCCGCAGCCGGCGCCGGGGTGAGCGCGGCGGCGTTCCTGGGGATGATCAGGGCCAACAAGGCGGCCGCCAGCGCGGCCACCGAGGCGATGAGGAACCCCCGGGCGTAGCCGGCGGTCATGGCCACCCGTTCGAGCTCGGGCGTGACCGGCCGTCCGGCCAGCAGCGAGGAGATGTCGGAGGCGGCCACCGTCGAGAGCACGGCCAGCCCCAGGGAGGCCCCGATCTGCCGGCTGCTGTTGACCAGGCCCGAGGCCAGGCCGGCCTCTTCCCGACGGACCCCTCCGGTGGCGGACAGGGCGATGGGGGTGAAGGCCAGGCCCATGCCGAAGGTGGCCATGATCCCGCCGCCGCACGCCCCCGTCCAGTAGGTGTCCCCGGCCTGGATGTGCGACAGCCAGTAGAGGCCCCCGGCGGCCAGGAGCGCACCGGCGATCAGCACGTTGCGGGGCCCGAGCCTCGGTGCCATCCGCCCGGCGATGGTGGCCCCGACGGCGATGGCCGCCGTCTGGGGGATGAAGGTGAGGCCGGTGATCACCGGGTCGTAGCCGAGGACCTGCTGGAGGTAGAGGGAGAGGAAGAACCACATGGCGAACATGGCCACCCCGAAGCAGAACATGACCAGATTGGCCGCGGTGAGCGCCCGCGAGCGGAACAGCCGGAGGGGAACCAGCGGATGGTCGGCCAGCCTGGCCTCGATGAGCGGCGAAGGCGCCGAGCAGCACGAGGGCGATGGCCCCGGTGATGAGCGTCGACGCCGATGTCCAAGCCACTTGGTCGGTGTGCACGATGGTGTACACCAGGGCCAACAGCCCACCGGTGACCGTGATGGAGCCGACCACGTCCAACCGGCGGCGGGGACCCTCGGCGCGGGACTCGACGAGGAACATCCGGGCGAAGAAGAAGAGGACGATCCCGATGGGCACGTTGACGAAGAGGATCCAGCGCCACGAGAGGTACTGGGTCAGGATGCCCCCGAACAGCGCACCGGCGGCCCCGCCACCGGCCGCCACCGCGCTCCACACCCCGAGGGCCTTGGCCCGGGCCCGCTGCTCGGTGAAGGTGACGGTCAGGATGGTCAGGGTGGCCGGGGACAGCACGGCTGCGCCCACCCCCTGCAGCGACCGGGCTGCGATCAGGGTCCCCTGGTTCTGGGAGAAGCCGCCGACGAGGCTGGCCCCGGTGAAGAGGACGAGCCCGACGAGCAGGATGCGACGTCGCCCGAACAGGTCGGCCAGCCTGCCCCCCAGCAACAGGAGGCCCCCGAAGGTGAGCGAGTAGGCGGTCACCACCCATTGGAGGTTGGCCGCGCTGAAGCCCAGGTCCTTCTGGATGGACGGGAGGGCGACATTGACGATGGAGATGTCGAGCACGACCATGAACTGGGCCAGGCACACGATCCCAGGACCAGGTTGTCGGCCTTGCTGCAGCCTCGTCCGCTCGGCCGCGTCCGAGGTCCGCCGGGCGTCGGTTCCCGGATCCATGGATGGGCAGCGTAGAGGTCGGTCCAGGACCCATGGATCAGCCCCGTCGCGGCAGCTCCCTCAGTGGGGCTGCCAGGCGTCCGGGTCGGTGGTCAGCTTGAGGACCGACTTGGGGAGGTCGCCGCTGGTGATGTCGGCGATGGTGACCTGCTCGAGGACCGACCGCAGGCTGGCCCGCACCGCCACCCACACCGACTGCAGGTGCTCGGCCGAGCCCTCGTAGCTGGCCGCCTCCGGCCGCAGGCCGCGGACCTCGGCCAGGGGCCCGTCGAGGGGGCGGATGACGTCGGCCACCGTGATCGACCCGGCCGGCCGCGACAGCCGGTAGCCGCCGTCGGCCCCCCGCTGGCTGAGGAGGAGGCCGGCACGCCGCATGTCGTTGAGGATGCTCTCGAGGAACTTGGCCGGCAGATTCTGCGAGCTGGCCAGGGATTCCGCGGTGACCGGACGGTCGCCGGCGTCGGCCAGTGTGCACAGGGCCCGCACCGCGTAGTCGACTTTGGCGGAGATGTACACGGGTCGATTCTGTCAGAGGTTTCCGCGCCCCGTGGCGGAGCGTCGGCCTACCGGTGGGCCGGGTCCAGCAGCCCGTAGCGCCGGAGCACGGTGCGGTTGATCCCGGTGAAGGCGAAGTCGACCACGATCCCGATGAAGACGATCACGATCATCATGGCCACCACGACGCCGTAATCGGCCTGGGTGTCGGCGTTGACGATGCGGCCCCCGAGGCTCAGGGGGGTGACCAGGATGAGGAACTCGCCGGCCATCAGCGCGTGCCAGGCGAAGGCCCATCCCTGCTTCAGGCCGCCGAGCACGCTCGGGAAGGCCGCGGGCAGCACCACGTGGCGTTCGAGGGCCAGGCCGCGTGCGCCGAGGATCCGTCCGGCCCGCACCAGGGCCGGCGGCACCTGGTCGATGCCGCTGATGAAGCCGTTGGCCACCGCCGGCGCCGCCCCGAGCACCATCATCAAGATGATGGCCTTCCAGTTCACGCCGAAGACCATGACGCCGAGCGGGTACCAGAGCACCGAGGGCATGGTCTGCATGCCGGTGATCAGCGCTCCGACGCCGGCCCGCAGGACGCGCAGCCGGGCCACGGCCGTGCCCACGATGCCGCCGATGACGATGACCAGCGCGTAGCCGATGACCGCCTGCTGCGCGGTGGCCCAGCACGCCTGCCAGAAGGAGCTGGTGCCGAGCAGCTCCCACAGCTGCCGGGTGGCGGTGGCCGGTGACACCAGGATGTACGGCTTCCAGTGGACCCACACCGCCACCTGCCAGACCAGCAGGATGAGGCCGAAGGCGATGAGCTTGGGCCACGTGGCCCGCCACAGGCGCTCGGACAGGCGGGCCCTGGTCGAGCGGCCCGCCCCCTCCAGGGCGTCGAGTCCGGCCATGGCCCGGTCCAGCGAGGGTGGGGCGGCGGTGACCGTGCCGCGTCGGTGGGCCCGACGTCGGCGGTGGCGAGCCGCTCCGAGGTCGGTTGTTCAACCGCCATGTGCGCCCACCTCGGCTCGGAGCTGGTCGGTGACGGTGGCGGCCAGGCCGGCGATCTCGGCCGAGTCGATCCGCCGGGGCCGGGCCAGGTCCACCGGGAAGGTGGCCGCCACCCGACCGGGGCGGCTGGTCAGGAGCACGATCCGGTCACCCAGCCGGGCCGCCTCCCGCACGTTGTGGGTCACGAAGAGCACGGTGAAGCCGCGGTCCGTCCACAGCGACTCGAGCTCGTCGTGGAGGAGATCCCGGGTGATGGCATCGAGGGCGCCGAAGGGCTCGTCCATGAGCAGCAGGCCGGCATCCTGGGCCAGGGCCCGGGCCAGGGCCGCACGCTGGCGCATCCCCCCGGACAGCTCGTGGGGCCGCTTGGGCCCGAAGCCGGCCAGGTGGACCCGCTCGAGGAGGTCCTCGGCCACCGCCCGCCGCTCGGCCCGGCCCACGCCCCGGAGCCTGAGAGGCAGCTCGACGTTGGCGGCCACGGTGAGCCACGGGAAGAGCGCCGAGTCCTGGAAGAGCATGGCCGTGGCCGTGCCCCCGGTCGGTCCGGTCGACGGATCGCCGGCTGATCCGTTGCCGCCCGCCTCCGGGAACGGTGACGTCCACCGTGCCCACCGTGGGCCGGTCCAGTCCGGCGATGAGGTTGAGCAGGGTCGTCTTCCCGCACCCGGAGGCACCCACCAGGCAGACGAACTCGCCGGGGGCCACGCTGAGCTCGATGTCGGCCAGGGCCACCACCGCCGCCGAGCCCGCGCCGTGCCGCTTGGACACGCCGGTCAGGGTGACCGCCGGTGCCCGGGCGTTGACCTTCGGGGCCGGGCGCCAGGGGCGCGGTCACGACGTCAACGTGGGCTTTCCCTGCGGCCGTCAGGATCTTGTTGACGGGCCCGAGGTCGAAGATCCCGCTTGATGTTGGAGGTGGCGAATCCGGCCGCCTTGGCGTGGGCCACGTCGGTGACGATGGACGAGGCGATGGGGTCGTTGGTGAACGTCATGTCCGACCAGGCGGTGGCCAGCTCGCTGGCGCTGAGCGCCTTGCCGGTCAGTGCGGCCAGGGCGGTGTTGGCCGCGGCCTGGGCCTTGGTCGGCGAGGCGTTGATGAACGCGGTGACGGCCAGCTGGCCCTTCAGCAGCCCGGTCGACCACGTCGGGTGCGCATTCAGGAACGAGGTGCTGACCACCAGCACGGTGGTGGAGAACAGGCCCCTGGGCCACTGGGACTTCTCGTTGACCAGGACGTGCCCGTGGCCCTTGCTGACCATCTCGGTCACCCACGGTTCGGGGACCCACGCCCCGGCGATGGTGCCCGCTTCGAACGAGGTCAGTGTCGTGGCGTTGGCCTGGGGGAGGATGGTGACCTCACCGCTGCCGCCGTTGGGACCGGGGAAGGTCAGGCCCTGCTTCCGCAGCCAGGTGCGCAGGGCGACGTCCTGGGTGTTGCCGAGCTGCGGGGTGGCCAGGGTCTTGCCCTTGAGCTGTTGGGGCGAGGTGATCGAGGAGGAGACCACGAGGGCGGCGCCACCCGAGGTCGCCCCCGAGATGATCCTGATGGCCTGGCCGTGCGACTGGGTGTAGGCGGTGATGGCCGAGTTGGGCCCCATGTACGCGGCGTCGAGCGAGCCGGCCAGCAGCGCGGTGACCTCGGCCGGGCCGGCGTTGTAGGTGGAGGTCTGCAGGGTGACGTTGCTCGGGAGGCTCTTCTTGAAGTAGCCGTCCTGGACGCCGATCAGCGCCGCCGCGTGGGTGAGGTTGGTGAGGTAGCCCAGCCGGAGGGTGACCGGGGCGCCCGAGGTGGTCGAAGTCCCGCCGGCTCCCGTGGTCGTCGGGGAGCTCGAGTTCGAGCTGCAGGCGGCGGCGAGGAGGGCGATCCCGAGGACCACGGCGACGGCGGCCGTCCGGCGGCGGATGCGGAGTGGGGTGGCGGGAGGGGTTCGAGAGCATGGGGCTCCTTCGTGGTTGGGGCTGGGAATCCCGGGGCCGGAGGCGGTACGGGGCCCCCGGTTGTTCGGCCGAGTTACTATTTCCTATATATCTAGGAATAAACTAGGAAATAACTCTACTCCACAATTTGTCCACAATTGACTCGTATGTCTGCGCCACCACCGAGGCCGGAAACCGCTTCTACCAGGTAGTTCGTTCTCCGGGTGCCGCGGCCTGGTGGAAAGCTCCACCGGCCTGACCTGGTCTTTTCCGGAGCCATGATTTTCGGTGCCTACCACTTACTTGAGGAGGCGGGACAACCGCCGATCGGCCAGCGGCTTGCCGCCGGTCTGGCAGGTCGGGCAGTACTGGAGCGACTTGGTGGCGAACGACACCTGGCGGATGGTGTCGCCGCACACCGGGCACGCCTCGCCGGTGCGCCCGTGGACCTGCATGGCCCGCTTCTTGTCCCCTTTGAGCTCGGCCGGTCCGAGCGCCGGCGGAGCGCTCGACGGCCTCGGCGAGCACGCCGACCACGCGCGTCATGCAGCCGGGCCACCTCGGCGGCGTCGAGCGTGGCCGGTCTTCTTGTAGGGGGACAGTCCGGCCCGGTGCAGGGCCTCGTCCGAGTAGGCGTTGCCCACCCCGGCGATCAGGGTCTGGGTGGTGAGCGCGGTCTTGAGAGTGGCCGACGTCCCGTGCAGCAGGCTGCCGAACCGCTCGACGGTGAACTCCGGATCGAGGGGGTCGATGCCGAGGGCGGCGACGGGCTCGACCTCCTCCGGCGAGGTGACCACCCACAGGGCGACGCGCTTCTCGGTGCCCATCTCGGTGACGTCGAACCCGGTCCCGTCGCCCAGCCCGACCCGCAGGGCGATCGGGCTCCGGCCCGGCCGCAGGGCGGTGTCCGGCAGCTTGTCGAACCACTTGATCCACCCGCCCCGGGCCAGGTGGACGACCAGCCACAGACCGTCGGCGTCGATGCAGACGAACTTGCCCCGGCGCTGGACGCCGGCGACCACCCGGCCGACCAGTTCGTCGAGGGGTGGGCGGACCGTCTTCAGGGCCGAGAACGACACCAGCCGGCACCGGTCGATCGGTTGGCCCGTCATGCGGGCGCTCAGGCCGGCGGTCAGGGCTTGGACCTCGGGGAGTTCGGGCACAGGGCAATTGTGGCCCTTCTGCGCCCGTAGTATCTGATCCGCACCTGCACCAGGGTTGGGATCTCCCGGCTGCGTCGGGTCCGGCCGTGCGGGTTGTCCCGCATCAGGTCCGGGCACGGGCGGCGGTCCGACCCCCATCCCGACCCCCACCCTGACCCCCACCCGAGAGGACGTACCCGTTGTTCCGCCCGGTCCCCGCCGAAGCCGATTTCACCGCCGTCGAGGCCGACGAGCTGGCCCGCTGGCGTGAGCACCGCGTCTTCGAGCGCTCCGTGGAGCTGCGGGCCGGAGCCGAGCCCTGGGTCTTCTACGAAGGGCCCCCGACGGCCAACGGGCGCCCCGGTCTCCACCATGTGTGGGCCCGGGTCTACAAGGACCTGTTCTGCCGCTACCGGACCATGCGCGGCTACGCCGTGCCCCGCAAGGCCGGGTGGGACACCCACGGGCTGCCGGTCGAGGTCGAGGTCGAGAAGCAGCTGGGGATCACGGCCAAGCAGCCAGATCGAAGAGGTGGTCGGCATCGCCGAGTTCACCCGGCTGTGCCGCCAGTCGGTGCGCAACTACGTCGACGAGTGGAAGAGCCTGACCGACCGGATCGGGTACTGGATCGACAGCGACAGCGCCTACTGGACCTTCGCCCCCGAGTACGTCGAGTCGGTCTGGTGGAACCTGAAGGACCTCTGGGACCAGGGGTTGTTGTACGAGGACATCAAGGTGGTCCCCTACTGCCCCCGGTGCGGCACCGCGTTGAGCAGCCACGAGCTGGGGCAACCCGACGTCTACCGCGAGGTCGTCGACGAGTCGGCCTACGTGCTGTTCCCCCTGACCGACGAGGGAGAGGCCGCGGCGGCCTGCGGGCCGCGCTCGGACGCGACACCCTCTGCCGGTCTGGCCCTGGTGGCGTGGACGACCACGCCCTGGACCCTGCTGTCCAACACCGGTGCCGCGGTCGGCCCCGACCTCGACTACGCGGTGGTGGGCGACGCCATCGTGGCCGCCGATCTGGTGGAGCAGGTCTTCGGTGACGGGCGCCGTGGCCGACCACCGCCTGGCCGGACGCGACCTGGTCGGGCTCCGCTACGAGCGCCCCTTCGACGATCTGAGCCCCCCACCGGGATCGGCCGCCGGCGACGGCTGGCGTGTGGTGCCGGGACCCTTCGTCGAGGCCGACGAGGGGACCGGAGTCGTCCATCTGGCCCCTGCCTTCGGTGAGGTCGACCGCCAGGCCGGCCGTGAGAACGGCCTGCCCACCCTCAATCCCGGTCGGTCCCGACGGCCGCTTCACCGCCGATGTGCCGTGGCTGAGCGGCCAGCGCGTGCGCGACACCAACGGCGCGGTCAACGACCGGCTGGAGGCGGCGGGCCGCCTGCTGCGCCGCCTCCCCTATACCCACGCCTACCCGCACTGCTGGCGCTGCGACACGCCGCTCATCTACTGGGGCAAGCCCAGCTGGTACGTGCGCACCTCCGCCCGCAAGGCCGACCTGGTGGCCGAGAACCAGACCATCGGATGGCACCCCGAGCACATCCGGGACGGCCGCATGGGGGAGTGGCTGGCCAACAACGTGGACTGGGCCCTGTCCCGTGACCGGTTCTGGGGCACGCCGCTCCCCATCTGGCGGTGTGCCGAGGGGCACGTCGCGCTGCGTCGGATCGCTGGCCGAGCTCACCGAGCTGGCCGGGCGCGACGTCACCGGCGTCGATCCCCACCGGCCCGACATCGACGCCGTCACCTTCGCCTGCCCCGAGTGCGCGGTCCCGGGGGACGGGACGACGCCCGGCCCGGCCCGGGACACCGAGATGCGGCGGGTCGAACCGGTCATCGACGCCTGGTTCGACTCCGGCTCGATGCCCACCGCCCAGTGGGGCTACCCGCTGGCCGAGGGATCGGCCGACCGGTTCGTCTACCCCGCCGACTTCATCTGCGAGGCCATCGACCAGACGCGGGGCTGGTTCTACTCGCTGCTGGCCGTCAACACCCTGGTGCAGGGAGCCACCCCGTACCGCAACGTGCTCTGCCTCGGGCACCTGGTGGACGCCGACGGCCGCAAGATGTCCAAGAGCGTCGGCAACGTCATCGACCCGTGGGAGATCCTCGACACCCGCGGCGCCGACCCGCTCCGGTGGTGGATGTTCTCCCAGGGCTCGCCGTGGACGCCGACCAGGGTCAGCTTCGAGGCCATCGACGCGTCGATGCGGGACACCCTGCTGACCTTGTGGAACACCTGGTCGTTCTTCACCACGTATGCGTCCCTGAACGACTTCGATCCCGCCGACCCGGCTATTCCGGCACCGGAGGACCGCTCGGTCCTCGACCGGTGGATGCGGTCCCGGCTGGCGGCCACGGTGGCCGCCGCCACCGAGGCCCTCGACGGTTACGAGCCGTTCCCGGCCGCAGCCGCCATCGCCGCGCTGGTCGACGATGTCTCGAACTGGTACGTGCGCCGCAGCCGGCGCCGGTTCTGGCGGACCGATCCCGATGCCGACCCGGCCGACTCGCTCGGCGCCCAGGCGATGCTGCACGAGGTCTTGGTGACGACGGCACGCCTGCTGGCCCCCATGTGCCCGTTCGTGGCCGACCGGATGTGGCGCGACCTCACCGATGCCGCCGACAGCGACTCCGTCCACCTGGCCGACTGGCCCGAGCCGCGGCCCGAGGCCCTCGATCCGACCCTCGACGCGGGGATGGCCCTGGCCCGTCGTCTCGCCTCGCTCGGACGTGCGGCCAGGGCCGAGGCGGGGATCAAGGTTCGTCAGCCGCTGGCCCGGGCCCTGGTCTTTCTGCCCCCGGGCAGCCCGACGCCGCCGGCAGGGGTGGTCGAGGACGAGCTCAACGTGGACGCGGTGGAGGCCATCGACAAGCTGAGCGACGTGCTCACCTACGAGCTGGTGCCCAACTTCAAGCTGCTGGGTCCCCGGCTCGGGTCCCGCGTGCAGCAGCTCCGGTCGGCCATGGGCTCGGTGGACGCCACGGCCGCCGCGGCCGGGCTGGCCGCGGGACGGCCGGTGGTGGTCGAGCTGGCCGACGGACCCGTCGAGCTGGGCGGCGACGAGGTCGAGCTCCGGGTCCGGGCCCAGCCCGGCTTCGCCGTCTCGCCGCGACGGGGCCGAAGTGGTCGCCCTCGACCTGGGGCTCGACGACGATCTCCGACGCCGCGGCCTGGCCCGCGAGGTGATCCGCCACATCCAGGAACTGCGCAAGTCCGCCGGCCTGGAGGTCTCCGACTGGATCCACCTGCACCTGGTCGGCATCGACGAGCTCGCGCCCCTCTTCGACGGCATCGGGCGGGAGGTGCTGGCCCGGACCATCGCCACCACCCCGCCCGAGGGTGGTGGCCCCGGCACGATCGTCGAGCTCGACGACGGGGAGACGGTCCGCCGGCTCGACATGTGGGTGGTCAAGGCATGAGCCCGGCCGCCGACCGGTACGTGCTGGCCATCGACCTCGGCACCGGTGGACCCAAGGTGGCGGTGGTGTCCACGGCGGGACGGATCGTGGCCCATGCCACCGAGCCGGTGGCCCTGCACCTGCTCGACGGGGGCGGGGCCGAGCAGGACCCCCACGAGTGGTGGTCGGCCATCTGTACGGCCTCCCGTCGGGCCATCCGGGAGGCGGGCGTGCCGGCCGAGGAGATGATCGGCGTCGGGTGCACCGCCCAGTGGTCGGGCACCGTGGCGGTGGGGTCAGACGGCTCCCCCCTGATGGCGGCCGTCATCTGGATGGACTCGCGTGGGAACCAGGCCATCCGCAAGGTGGCCGGGGGAGCGGTCAACGTGCTCGGCTACGACCCGCGCAAGATCCTCCGATGGGTACAGGTCACCGGCGGGGCGCCGGGGCTGTCCGGAAAGGACCCGGTCTCCCACATCCTGTTCATCCGGGACACGTTTCCCGACGTCTACGAGCGGACCACCACCTTCTTGGAACCGGTCGACTACCTCAACCTCAAGTTGACCGGACGGACCTGTGCCTCCTTCGACTCCATCGCCGCCCACTGGGTCACCGACAACCGGGAGATCGACCGGGTGGCCTACGACAGCCGCCTGCTCGAGATGACCGGACTGGAGCGGAGGAAGCTCCCCGACCTGGTCCCGCCGGGGACCATCGTGGGGGCCCTCACCGCCGGGGCGGCCGAGGATCTGGGCATGCCCGCCGACGTTCCGGTGGCCGCCGGCTCGGGCGACGTGCACTCGGCGGTGTTCGGGTCCGGGGCCGTCGGCGACTACGAGGCCCACCTCTACATCGGCACCTCGTCGTGGATCTCGGGTCACGTCCCGTTCAAGAAAACGGCACCGACGTCCAATGTGGCCTCCATCCCGGCCGCCCTGGCCGGCAAGTACGTGATCGTGGACGAGCACGAGACCGCCGGCGCCTGCCTCACCTTCCTCCGTGACAACCTGGGCTTCGCCGACGATTTCGAGGCCATGAACGCCATGGTGGACTCGGTCGGGCCCGGCAGCGGTCGGGTGCTGTTCACCCCGTGGCTCAACGGCGAACGGTCACCGGTCGACGACCACACCATCAGGGCCGGGTTCCACAACCTGTCCCTGTCGACCACCCGGGCCCAGATGGTCCGGGCCGTCTACGAGGGGGTGGCCCTCAACTCGAGGTGGCTCCTCGAGGCCGTGGAGAAGTTCGCCGAACGGCGGTTCGACTCGCTGGCCTTCATCGGCGGCGGGGCCAACTCGGACCAGTGGGCCCAGATCCACGCCGACGTGCTCGGCCGGGAGATCCGCCAGGTGGCCGACCCGGTGCTGGCCAACGTCCGCGGCGCGGCGCTGATCACCCTGGTGGCGCTCGGACGGATCACCGTCGACCAGATCCCGGAGATGGTCGATATCCGGCGCACCTTCACCCCCGACCGGTCCACCGCCTCCGAGTACCAGGTCCTGTTCCACGAGTTCGTCACCCTCTACAAGCAGACCAAGGGCATCTTCAAGAGGCTGAACCGGTTCTGAGCAGGAGGCCGCACCGGTTGTGGGCGGCAGGCCCGGTTCTGGGCAGCCCGGGCCGGCTTCGGGTCGGTCGGCGGTGCCCGGCCCCCTGGCTCTCAGCTCGTGGTCCGGTCGGTGGTGGCGATGAAGAGCAGGTCGAAGGCCAGGGTGTGGAGAGCGGTCGGCGACGTGGACCAGTCGTTGTGCCGGTCGAACCAGTGGCCCAGGGTGGGAAAGAGCTCCCTGAACCGTCGGCTGGGCAGGCCGACCACGTGGAACACCAGTGCGATGTAGTACGAGAGCAGGTAGCCCAAGGCTTCGAACGTCCCGCCGAAGACGTGCACGTCGCCACGGCCGAACACCTCGGAGCCGAGTTGTGCCAACCCTTCGGCGGTGAACCGCCAGTAGTCGTGGTCGTCGTGCCGGGGGACGGCAGACGGCACCGAGAGGATCACCGTGCCACCGGGCTTGAGGACCCGGGCCAGCTCGCGGAGCACGGCCAGGGGGTGGGTCACGTGTTCGAGGAGCTCGAGTGCGAGCACCGTGTCGACGCAGTGGTCGGCCAGCGGGATGCTGGTGGCGTCCGACGCGAAGTCGACACTGGACAACACCCGGAGGTCGGTGGCCATATAGCGGGCACTGCAGGTCGCATCGAACCTGCGCACGACGCCGCATCCGACGTTGACGACCAGCGAATCGGCGTCGAGACCGGCGAGGTGGTCGTTGATGAACCGGTCCCGACGGGTGATGGCGTCGTTCCTCTTGACGCCGTTGTACACCGGGGATTGCCCGTGGGCCGATCCGTTCAACTCCTTGGACACCGGTCCACACCCCATCTCGAGCTCACCATGCGCGCCGGTCGGCGCCGAGCGCAGGATGAATCGTAACCGGGAGCCGCAGGGGCCATGGCCAGGGATGCCAGCGCGCCGGCGGCGCCGGATACCCCGCCCACGTCGGGTCAGGAGGAGAGGTGCCGCTCCCGCGCCCGGCTGGCCGCGCTCACCACCGCGTGGAGCGACGCATCGAGAATGCTCGAGTCCATGCCCACGCCCCACCATGTCGATCCATCCGGTCCCTCCGCCTCCACGTAGGCGACGGCCGATGCGCCACTGCCGGCAGTGAGCGCGTGCTCGCTGTAGTCCTTCACTTCGAACTCCACGTCCAGTTCGGTGCGCAGAGCGCCGACCAGCGCGTCGATCGGGCCGTTGCCCTCGCCCATCACCGTCTTCGGGTCTCCGTCGACCAGCAGTTGGGCGGTGACCGTGGTGTGACGGCCGCCGGTGGTCACCTCGCTGCCGATGAGCCGCACGCCGGTGTCGGCGAGGTAGGTCTTCTGGAAGGCGTCCCACATCTCGCCGGCCCGGATCACCGTGCCGCTGTCCTCGGTGATGGCCTGGACCTCCTTGGAGAACTCGATCTGGAGGCGGCGGGGAAGGTCGAGCCCGTGCTCGGTGTCCATCACGTAGGCCACCCCGCCCTTGCCGGACTGGCTGTTCACTTGGATGATGGCCTCGTAGGTCCGTCCGGTGTGACTCGGATCGATGGGCAGGTAGGGAACCTCCCAGTGGTCGTAGTCGTCGCCGATGGCGGCAAAGCCCTTCTTGATGGCGTCCTGGTGCGATCCGGAGAACGCGGTGTAGACGAGGTCGCCGGCGTAGGGATGTCGCGGGTGGACCGGCATCCGGGTGGCGTACTCGGCGACCCGCCGGACCCGGTCGATGTCGCCGAAGTCGAGGGCGGGATCCACGCCCTGGGAGAAGAGGTTCAAGGCCAAGGTGACCACATCGACGTTGCCGGTGCGCTCCCCGTTCCCGAACAGCGTTCCCTCCACCCGGTCGGCGCCGGCCAGGACGGCCAGCTCGGCCGCGGCCACGGCCGTTCCCCGGTCGTTGTGGGGATGGACGCTGAGGATGATCGAGTCACGGTGGGCGATGGTCCGGTCGAACCATTCGATGACATCGGCATAGACGTTGGGCCCGTACATCTCGACGGTGTTGGGCAGGTTGATGATGATCGGGCGGTCGGGCGTGGGCTCGATCACCGCCATCACCGCCTCGCAGATCTCGACCGCGAACTCGGGCTCGGTGCCGGTGAAGCTCTCCGGCGAGTACTCGTAGCGGATATCGGTTTCCGGAACGGTCGACTCGAACTTCTTGCACAGACGGGCCGCGTTGACGGCGATATCGACGATCCCGGCCCTGTCGAGGCCGAACACCACCCGGCGCTGCAGCTCGGACGTGGAGTTGTAGAAGTGCACGATGGCCCGGGGGGCACCCACCAGTGACTCGAAGGTTCGCTCGATCAGCTCCTCGCGGCACTGGACGAGCACCTGAATGGTCACATCGTCGGGGATCAGCCCCTCGTCGATGATCTGACGTTGGAAGTCGAAGTCGGTCTGGGAGGCGGCGGGGAACCCCACCTCGATCTCCTTGAAGCCGATGCCGACCAGCGTGCTGAACAGCTTCAGCTTGCGCTCGGAGTCCATGGGGTCGACCAGCGCCTGGTTGCCGTCCCTCAGGTCCACGCTGGCCCACCGAGGGGCCCGGGTCAGGTCGCGGTCAGGCCAGGTCCTGTCGGGCAGGGTCAGGGGACGGTAGGGCCGGTAGAGATGGAACGGCATCGGCGAGACGTCACAGGGCATGTCCAGCCTGCGTCTCTGGTCGTTGCGACCTGTCGATCCGGGGTTCGGTTCGTTCGTCATTGCTGATGCTCCCAAGGTGTTCTGGTGTGTGGTGCTCTGTGTGTCGGCTCCGGCTGCGACCCAACAAAAAACCCCCTGGCCATTTCGGCTCAGGAGGTTGCGGGCGAACGCGATGTGGCGCTCGCCGTCAGGTAAGGAGGAGTTCCGAGGTGGTGGCGATGAACATGACGCTTCCATCGTGGCAGGTGGCTCCGCAGCCGTCAAGGACCGGCGAGGGATGGGGTTCTCGGGCCGGTGCCCGGTCGGGAGGGTCGTGATCGGCGGTCGATGGCAGCCGGGCCCGGCTCGGACGGAGGCTACGGGTTGTGAAGAAAGGACGACCCGCAGCGTCGTGACCGCTTGGAAACGTCGGTTTGACGATTTCCGACGTGGGCATAGTCATTCAGCGGGGGACCCGCCTTCGTCCATGGGTCCATGGAAGAAAAAGGAGCAAACATGATCCGCAAGCTGCTTGTGGTCGCTGCGGCGATCGCCATGCCTCTCAGCCTGATCGCCCTCACCGGTGGTACGGCCAGCGCCAACGCGAAAGCCGGGAGTGCGGCAACTGACGATGTCGTCTGTACGGCCATCTCCGGAACGATCACCTTCTCGCCGAAGCTGAACGACACCGGCTACGTCAACGAGGCCGTCAAGACCACGGTCAACGCCACGTTGACCGGCTGCAAGGCCTCTGGATCGTTCAAGACGACGGTCACCAAGGGCTCGGTGAAGGGAACCATCACCGGTGCCAAGGGAACGTCAAGCAAGAAGGCCGGTACGTGCGCCGGGCTCGAGGGAAGTTCCACGGAATCCGGCACCCTGACCACGACGTGGACGGCCAGTCCCAAAGACGCCAACTCGGTCCTCGGAGTGAGGAGTGTCACGGGAGCCACCAGTAGCAGTGGCCACGGGACGTTCACCATTCCGGGCAAGACCAAGGGCACGGCCACCGGTTCGTTCCTTGGCAGCAACAAGGGCCAGTCGGATGTCTCCAACGCCGAGACGAGTGACACGATCGCCCAGATCCTCGCCGCCTGCAAGACCGGTGTCAGCACGCTGAAGATCCAGACGGATCCGGGGAAGAAGGCGGTGAGCCTCGGCTAGATCGCCTGACTCGTAGGGCACACGCCGTACCGATGAGGACGGGGCTCAGGCCCCGTCCTCATCGCGTGTACGCCTGGGCGCCGTGCGCGCGGGTTGAACAGCTGAACAGGACCTGGGCCTGGGTTAGGGGTCGGTGACCTCGTTGGGCTGTCGGATCCGCGGTCGACCATAGCCAGGTCGGACTCACCGTCGGGGACGGGCTGTAACGGAATGACTACCCGTTGCGTTGTTACTGGGTGGAAACGTCGTCTGACGATTCCGAAGTGGGGGACAGTCGTCGCCCGTTTTCGACTCCATGGGTGCATGGAAGAAAAAAGGAGCAAACATGATTCGCAAGTTGCTTGTGGTCGCTGCGGCGATCGCGATGCCCGTCAGCGTGGTCGCCGTCAGCGGCGGTCTGGCCGGGGCGTCGAATCCACGCACTGCTGGCACCGACACCATCACCTGCAAGGCGTTGAAGGGAACGGTGTCCTTCTCGCCCGCGCTGACTCTCAAGGGCTACACCTCGGGTGTGACGACCACGACCGTCAAGGCCACGGTGTCAGGCTGCACGGTCAAGGGCTCCACGAAGGAGAGTTCGGTCACCGGTACGGCCTCCGGCACGATCAAGAGCACCAAAGGCAAGGGAGGCACCTGCGGCGGGCTGACTGCGAAGAGCATTACCGACGCGGGTACCCTGACCACGACCTGGAAGGCAACGCCTGCGGCCGCACCGTCGGTGCTCCACATCAAGAGCGTCGCCGGTGGTACCAAGAACAGCCACGGCACCTTCGTCATCCCGGGTACCACCAAGGGATCGGCCACCGGGTCGTTCCTCGGCGCCAACAACGGTGGATCGGACAAGACGGTGGCACAGACCACGGAGACCGTGACCGCCCTGGCCACGGCTTGCGCATCCAAGACCGGCCTCAAGTCTCTCGCCATTGAGACTGAGCCAGGTACCACCCCGATCAGCCTGGGCTAGCACGGGCTAGCACACACTGCATCATCGTCCGAGCCATCGGGCATGCCGTACGACGAGGACGGGGCTTCGGCCCCGTCCTCGTCGCGTGTGAGCTCAGTCGGAGGTACCCGATTCCTGACCACGAAACGAGCAAAACGATGCTCGCTTCGTGGTCATCGAAGCACTTCGGTCGCCTGGGCTGCGCTCGGATGGTCGATCACTCCGAAGAGTTGCGCTTATCGGCCAAGCGCAACCCTTCTGACGCCTGTGGGAGCACATGAGCCACCATTCTGGCGCTCGAGCTCTTGGAGGACATCCGACACGCCGATCACCAGTTCTAAAGACGTCGATCCCAACTGAAGGAGCCTGACTGGCGGACCCCATGGAATCGTCCTCGGGCAGCCACTTCTCTCACAGGCTGTCTCCGCGATCGGGTGCCCAACCAATCCATCGACATGCCAAGCGTCGCCATTGACATGGCAACCATCTGCCAGATCCGGCTCCGGTGGGACCGGTTGGCGCCGCCGGGTCCGAGCTTGTCCCGCCCCCCGGTCCGACCTCGTGTCCGACCCTGTTCCTCCTCCCGTCCTGTCCTCCCGGTCGTTGTCACACCCCGGTGGTGGACTCCTCTTCGTGGAACTGGACGTCATCAACGAGGCACTCGACCGGCTGTGCGAGCTTGACCCGTCGGTGCTGGCCGACCCGGAGTCGATCGTGGCGCTCCACCAGGTGGCGGCCCGGGCTGAGGCCTTGGCCACCGGGGCCACCGCCGCCTTCGATGCGTCCGGCGACTGGGCCACCGACGGGGCCCGGACCGCCGCGGCCTGGGTGACCACCCGGTGCCGGGTCAACAAGAGCGAGGCCAAACGCCGGGTGCGCCGGGGCCGGGAGCTCCGCAACCTGCCCGAGACCACCCGGGCCTGGGCGGAAGGGGACATCACCGGGGCCCACGTGGACGTGATGATCTCCCTCCGGGCCCCAGAGACCGAAGCGGCCCTGGCCAGAGACGAGGCCCTGTTGGTCGACCAGGCCCGGAGGTTGACCTTTGCCCAGTTCACCCAGGCCGCCGCCTACTGGAGGCAGCTGGCCGATCCCGACGGGGCCGACCAGGACGCCGAGCGGCACCGGGACCGCCGGGACGTCTACCTGGTCCAGAGCTTCGCCGGCACCTGGCTCGGGGCCATGAACCTCGATCCCATCAACGGGGCCATCGTCTCCGGAGAGCTCGAACGCCTGGAGCGTGAGCTGTTCGAGGCCGACTGGGCCGAGGCCAGAGCGCTCCTCGGTCGGGACCCGGGCCCCGGCGACCGCCTGGCCCGCACCCCCGGCCAGCGCCAGGCCGATGCCCTGGTGGCGATGGCCACCCGCTCGAAGAGCTGCCCGAGGAACGCCAGAAGGCCGGCACCCCTGTTCACCGTCCTCGTGGACTACGAGACACTGCACGGGCGGATCTGCCAGCTTGAGAACGGCACCGTGGTCCCCCCGGGGTCACTCCTGCCCTGGTTGGACGGTGCCGATGTGGAGCGGGCCGCCTTCGGCCCCGGTCGCCGGGTGGAGATCGGGGCCAAGGCCCGGCTCTTCGCCGGGGCCGACGGCCGGGTGACCAGCGCCGATCTGGAGCGGGCCACCTTCGGCCCCGGTCCCCGGACAGAGGTCGACCCCAAACACCGGTTCTTCACCGGGGCCACCCGAAGGGCCATCGAGGTGCGGGACAGGAAGTGCACCCACCCCTTCTGCGATGTCACCGCACCCTTCTGTCAGGCCGACCACATCCAGCCCTGGGCCCTCGGCGGTCCCACCACCCAGGAGAACGGCCGGCTGCTGTGCCCATCCCACAACGGCCAACGCAACGAGCGGCCCCCACCGGTGGCGGCCTGATCGGCTGGGTCGGGTTTTGAAACTCCGGGCCCGCTTGGGCTGCCCTGGAGCGACCAGCAGGCCCGAAGCGATGACGAAACATCCGTATCCGCTCGCGAATCAGCCGGGTCCGGAATCGGATTGCGTCGATTGAGGATGCTGCCCGATTCAGCAGACCCGGCCTCCGACTGTGTCGGTCTGTTGCCGTCCGGACTTGAGGGCGGATGTTCTCTGCGAGAGGAACCCGAGGTCAGTGGCGCTCTCCCGTAGCGGCCGTTGCCCACCCGCAGTGGGCAATCCCCGTCGCAGACGGCCCCTACCTCGCCGACACCCAGCGGCAGACCCTCAGCTGTGGAGCCAGGTGACGGTGAATGCCGTCCCGGCCGCCGCCAGGTTGGATGGGTGGGCCTTGACGATGGAGGCGCCGTTGGTCATGGTGAGCTGGGTGGCGTTGAATGCGGGCGCCGAAATAGGTCGCCCGTTGGCAGAGGCTCCAGAGAACTTCACCACGCCGAAGTTGCTCAGCGGGTCGACCGTGCACGTTGACGCTCCAGTGCAGGGGGCTTCCGTTATCCACTCGGCAGACGATTCGAGCGGCACCTTCGTGACCTTCAGGGCCGTTGAGAAATGCCATTTCAATGCGCCACCAGATGACGTGGCGCTGATCTCGAGCGTGAACGTCTTGGCCGCCCCAGACACATGAGCGGCGATCGTCTCTCCGGCAACGACCGGATACTTGGCCTTGGGCAGCACGACCGCCGCCTTCGGGTACATCTGGTACCACGCGTAGTACGAAGCCGCACCCTTCTTGCAATCAGAGTCGGTGCCCACCTGCTCCACGGTCGGATCGGTGGACGAGAACCCGTCGATGCCGACCCAAAACGCCGCCAGCTGAGCTCCGGTCTTCGTGCAGTGGGCTTGCGGCTGGGTCCAGCTTCCGGCGACTTTGGTGAAGACGGCTCCTGTGACCGCGTATCCGGCCCAGTTGAGCGACGAGGCCGTGCCGTACACGTCATTGGGTCCCGCCCAGTGGACGGCGGATTGTGGCGGGGAGGCTTCTGCTCCCGCGCCGACGACGCAGATCCCCGTGGCGATGACACCGACCATGAGCAACGAACCGGCGGCCATCCTCACGCGCTTACTCCGACGCACTTCGGTGCAGCCCTCGGGTGCAGCAGCTCGCGTGTCGAACGGTGCCGATGTTCGCCTGCGATCGCCTGTCATCAGTCCTCCGGTGCGCCGTCCTCACTGGCTCCTGCCGGCCCGCTTTGCTTTGTTGTTCCATTGCCGGTGCCCCTGCCCTCTGTCCCGGACCCCGTCGTCCCAGACCCCGTCGTTCCGGATCCCGTCGTCCCAGACCCCGTCGTCCCGGATCCCGTCGTCCCGGATCCCGTCGTCCCAGACCCCGTCGTTCCGGATCCTGACCCGCAACTGCCACCGGCATTCGAACCGCCGGTGCCCGAACCCTTGCCGATTCCGGAACCACCCGAAGCTCCGGAATCACCCGAACCAACGGTACCCGAACCACCGGAGCTCGAACCACCACCGGTCTTCGAACCTCCGGTACCCGAACCGGAACCGGAGGCGGATCCACTGGAACTACCGGTACCCGAACCATTGGAATTACCGATACCCGAACCACTGGTGCCTGAACCGCCGGATTTACCCGAACCCGAACCCGAACCCGAACCACCCGAACCCGAACCCGAACCCGTACCGCCGGCACCCGAACCACTCGAACCACTCGAACCGGTGCCGGACCCGCCACAGCTTCCGCTGCCGGAGCCTCCACCGGATCCGGTCCCCTGGTTCCCCCCGCGATTGGCACCCGTCCCCGAGCCGCCGCCCCCACCGGTCGTCTTCTTGCTGCCGGTCCCTGTCCCCGTGCTGCCCGTTCCGGTGGATGCGGCTGTCGTCGACTGTCTGTGACCTTCTACAACTTTCGCTACCGCAGCAGCCTCTCGGCTCATCGCTCGGAACTTCGCCAGTTCACCGGCTTCGGAGGGAGTGCGGTGATCGGTGGTCGAGACATGGACGGTACCGCACGACCCCGTTCCATGGCCGGCGTCTGCCGACCCGACCCCGTGGCAGCCGGTCGTCGGAACCGGGCCCTTGATGCTGTTCCCGTCCTTGGCCCCGAGGATCGGAGCGGTGCCGGCCGGCGCCATCGACGAGGCGGCAGGGCCCGGGTGCGACGGCGGCGGTGCGACGTTGATGCCCACCTTGTGAAGCGCACCGTCGACGACACGTGCTGCCGAAGGTGGGAGCACCGACGCGGCGGCCAATGCCGTGGTCGTGCCGAACAGGCTCGTGACCGAGGCGGCGACCAAGGCCACCCGAGCCGGTCGGCCGAAACGGCGCGACTTCGGCCACATGGCCGCGGCCGATTCGAACATCATGCGGGCACGGTGCTCCGAGCTCAGCTCGCTGGGCAGCCCGGGTGCCGTGGCCGCGGCGATCAGATCGGCGAGCTTCCCGTGCTGGAGATTCGGGAACTCGACGACCGTGAAGTCGTCCGGGTCGGAATTGGCGAAGGGCCGGCGGCTGGTGTCAACCATGGAGTCGCACCTCCGGAACGAATCGGAGCGAACTTTCGGAGCCGCTTGCAACCGCGGCCGAGGCTGGTTCTCCGGCACCGGACAGTACCTTCTCGTCCTCTCCGTTCAGCGTGCTTTCCAACCGTCGGAGACCTCGGTGACACAGGACCCGTACGGACCCAGCCGACCGCTTCATGATCTTCGCCACGGTGGCCACATCCAGTCCGGCCACGATACGGAGCATGACTGCTTCGGACTGATCCGGTGGAAGCTGTGCGATCAACGCCATGGCCGCGTGGGTGGCCGAATTCTCGTCGGCATCGGACTCGACGTTGGTTCCGGACGGGACCAGATCGAGCTGTGAGTGCTCGATGAACTCGTAGCGCCTCGAGGCACCCCGGTACCAGTCGATGACCCGATTGCGCGCCGTGGTGAACAGCCAGGCTCTGAAGCCGTCCTCGTCGCCTTCGAACGAAGGCAGCGCACGAAGGACACGGAGCCAGGTGTCCGCGGCGAGATCCTCGGCCACCGGGCCCGCTTTGATGGTCAGATACCGGAGCAGGCTGGGATGGAATTTCGTCCACAGCGACCCGAAGGCATCCTGGTCGCCGCGCTTCGCCGCCCGCAGATTCTTCTTGAAGTCAGAGGCCTCTTTGGTCGTGCTCTCGAGTGGCGCCATTGGATTCTTCATTCCCCCTTACCTGATGTCATACACCCCAGCGGAGGGCACGTCCAGCAATGAAATGGGTCGAAGAAGGGGGAAATACCCACGAATTCCGGTGGTGTAACGAATTCGACCTCTATTTCGTTGTAGAGCGGGGGACTGGAATTCGGATGATCAGATCCGCTCGAAATTTCGGGCCAGCTCCCAGTCCGTCACGGCGCGGTTGGCTGCGTCCCACTCTTGGCGGGCCGTATTGAGCAGGTGCTGGTGGACCTCCGACCCGAAGGCTTCCGCTGCCACCTCGCTTCCGGCCAGCGTGTCGATGGCGTCGGCCAGGGTGGACGGGATGCGGGGCACCTCAGGGGCCTCGTAGGCGTTTCCGGTGAAGGCCGGCTCGAGTTCGAGTTCGTGCTCGATCCCCCACAGCCCTCCGGCGATGGTCGCGGCCAGGGCCAGATAGGGGTTCACGTCGGCTCCGGGGATGCGGCTCTCCACCCTGCGGGCAGGGCCGGAACCGACGGTTCGGAACCCGCAGGTCCGATTGTCCTCACCCCAGACTGCGGCCGTCGGTGCCCACGAACCGGGGACGTAGCGGCGATAGGAGTTGACATAGGGGGCGAAGAACCAGGCCAGCTGCCGGGACGACTGGATCTGGCCGGCCAGGAACTGCTGGCCGATCGTCGACAGACCCGACGGCGTGGTGGCTCCGTCCGCCGGCGCGGTCAGCGGTGCACCACTCGCCACGTCCCAGACGCTGCTATGGATATGGCACGACGAACCGGCACCGTCCATCGTCCACTTGGCCATGAACGTGACCGATCGGTCGAGGCTCGAGGCGATCTCTTTGATGCCGTTCTTGAACACCAGGTGCCGGTCGGCCACCTCGAGGGCGCCCGCATACGTGATGTTGATCTCGTGCTGGCCGATGCCCGCCTCGCCTTTGGAGAATTCGACGGGTATACCCGCTTCGATCATCTGGTTTCGAATCCGCCCGATGACGTACTCCTCGCGCGACGTCTGCAGTAGTTGGTAGTCCTCGATCGAGCCGGCATGGGTTTCCAATCGACGCCAGTGCTTCTCCGCGGCTTCGGCGAATGACTCGCGGAACAGGTAGAACTCGAGCTCGGTTGCGCACTTGATCTCCAGACCGTGGGCTGCAGCCCGCTCGATCTGCCGCCGCAGGACGCGACGGGGCGACACCTCCACCGGACGACCTTCCATGGTCAGGAGGTCACAGAGGACGAGCACGCTGCCCGGGAGCCAGGGGAGGGGCCGCACGGTCTGAGGATCGACGACCGCGTTGAGGTCGCCGTACCCGGTGTCCCAGTTGGCGAACTGATAGCCGGGCAGCGGCGTCATGTCGACATCGCAGGCCAGGACGTAGTCGCACACCTCGATGCCGTGGCGCATCACATGCTCGAGGAAGAAGGCACCCGTGACCCGCTTCCCGACCGGTCGGCCCTGGACGTCGGGAAAGGCCACGACGACGGTATCGACTTCACCTGATTGGATCTGATGGGGCAGCGTTTCCAAGGTCAGCATCCCAGCACTCTGGCCCAGCCCGGTCGGGCAGTCCAGCCACTGGCGGGGTGGGCACCCGGCTCCGGGCGGATCGCCGTGGTCCTCGTTCCCGTGGCCGGAGGCGGCGCAACCCGGGTGGGATACTGTCCCGTCATGTCGCATGCCCGGCACCGTCCTCTCGTCGGGGTCTCCACCTACCGCCAGACCACGTCGTGGTGGTCCTGGGAACGCGACGCCGCCCTGGTGCCCGGTGTGTACCTCGATGTGCTGGAGGCGGCGGGCGGTCAGCCCGTGCTCATCCCGCCGCGAGGGAGCGGGTCCGGGGATCTGTGCGGGGAGCCCGACACCGGGCGGGAGGGTCTCGACTCATTGGTGGCCGCCCTCGACGGACTGGTCCTGATCGGTGGGGGAGACATCGAAGCCGGCCGGTACGGCCAGGATGCCGATCCGCGCAACGGTGGCAGCAGTAGGACCCGGGACGACGTGGAGCTCGCTCTGGTGGATGCGGCCCTCGGACGTGACCTGCCGGTGCTGGCTGTCTGCCGTGGAATGCAGGTCCTCAACGTGTACCTCGGAGGGGACCTGGTTCAACAGCTGCCCGACGTGGTCGGATCGAATGATCATCAACCCCGCCCCGGTGCCTTCGGCCCGATCACCGTGCTGACCGAGCCGGGGAGCGAGGTTCGTCGGTTGCTGGGCGAACGGGCCGATGTGCTGTGCAGCCACCATCAGGCCATCGCCACACCGGGGCGCGGGCTGGCGGTGACGGCCAGGAGCGGTGACGGTGTCATCGAAGCGGTCGAGCTGCGCGGTCACCGGTTCGTCCTCGGTGTCCAGTGGCACCCGGAGGAGACCGGCGACCGTCGGCTGTTCGAGGCCCTGGTCGATGCGGCGCGCAGCCCCTCCGATGCGCATGCGTCACCCGCGCCACCGGGCGTGTCCGGTCATCCAGATCCTGCCTCGGTGAACGGAGGGCGGACATGAGCGACGTCACCACGGTCGTGAACCCCGCCACCGAGACGGCGATCGCCGAGCTTCCGCTGGCCGGAGCCGAGGAGGTCGACGCCGCGGTGGCCCGGTCGCTCGAGAGCGGGCGACACTGGAGATCGGTGGCGCCGGCCGACCGGGCCCGGCTGATGCGGAGGTTCGCGGCCCGGGTCGAGGAGCACGCCGAGGAGCTGGCCCAGCTGGAGACCAGCAATGTGGGCAAGCCGATCACCGAGAGCCGCGACGAGGTGGCCATGGTCGCAGAGGTCTTGTACTTCTACGCCGGTGCGGTGGACAAGCACCGCGGCGCCACGGTGCCGGTGGCCGGCGGAGTGGACATGACCTTTCACGAGCCCCTGGGCGTGGTGGCGGCCATCGTGCCGTGGAACTTCCCGATCGCCATCACGTCGTGGAAGATCGGTCCGGCATTGGCCACCGGCAACACCATCGTGGTCAAGCCGGCCGAGATCACCCCGCTGTCCGCGCTCAGGCTCGCCGAACTGGCCCTCGATTCCGGTATGCCCGAAGGGGTGTTCCAAGTGGTGGTGGGCAAGGGATCGACCGTGGGCACCCGGCTGGTCGAGCATCCCGACGTGGCCAAGGTCGCGTTCACCGGTTCGACCGAGGTGGGCCGGGAGGTGATGGCACGGGCTTCGGGGACCATCAAACGGGTCACCCTCGAGCTCGGCGGGAAATCGGCGTCGGTGATCTTCGCCGACGCCGACCTCGAGCGGGCCGCTGCGGCCACGCCGGGCGGGGTGTTCGCCAACGCCGGCCAGGACTGCTGTGCCCGTAGCCGGGTGCTCGTGGAGCGCTCGGTGTTCGACCGCTACCTCTCGCTGCTGGCCGACGCCCTGCCGGGCTGGACCGTCGGTGATCCGACCGACCCGACCACCAAGATGGGTCCGCTGGTCACGGCCGCGCACCGGCGGACCGTCGAGAGCTTCCTGGCCCCGGGTATGGGCGACCCCGGGGGAGGGCCGGTCGATGCCTTCGCCGTCGGAGCCGTTCCCGATGGCCCGGGCTACTGGTTCCCGCCCACCGTGATCGCCCCGGCGGAGCCCGGGTGGCGCCTCGCCCGGGAGGAGATCTTCGGACCGATCGTGGCGGTGGTCCCCTTCGAGGACGAGGCAGACGCCGTCAGGTTGGCCAACGACACGCCCTATGGCCTGTCCGGTTCGATCTGGACGCGGGACGGGGCGCGGGCCCTGCGGATGGCGCGGGCCATCAGCTCGGGCAACCTGTCGGTCAACTCCCACAGTTCGGTCCGGGTCCAGACCAGCTTCGGCGGGATGAAGCAGTCCGGCTTCGGACGCGAGCTGGGCCTGGAGGCGTTGGCGTCGTACACCGACGTCAAGAATGTCTTCGTGTCCACCGACGGATGAAGGCCGGGTAACGTCGTTCCATGTCTGATCGCTCCCGCAAGATCGCCAAACCGGCCGCCGCCCTCGGCGTGCTCGCCACCATGGCCAGCATCTGGTGGTTCGCCCTGAGGCCCAGGCGCAAGCCCAAGCTCGACCAGTAGGAGGGAGTCGGTCGGGAGACCGGGTCGGCGACAGGCGGGTTGCGGGCACCGTCGGCGGGCCCCTTCCCGGTCTGCTCCCATGCCACCGGGGCCCTTCCCGGTCTGCTCCCATGCCACCGGGGCCCGGCCCGGTAGCCTCGCCCGGGTGGCCCTGGCATCCCTCCGCCCCCTCCGGTCGCGGAACTTCGCACTGATCTGGTCGGCCGCGCTGGTCTCGAACATCGGCACCTGGATGCAGACGGTGGCGCTCGGGATCCTCGTGTTCGCCCGCACCGGCCAGCCGGCCTGGACCGGCCTGGTGGCGGCGGCCGGGTTCATCCCCATCGGCCTGCTGGCTCCGCTCGGAGGGGCGCTGGCCGACCGGTTCGACCGGCGACGGTGGCTGATCGCCACCACGGTGGCCGAGATGTCCTTCGCTGCCATGCTCGCCGCCCTCACCGCGGTAGGAGACGATCGGCCGGCGGTTCTGGTGCTCTTCTCGTTCCTCGGGGGCGCGTCCGGGGCCATCGGATTTCCCGCCTATCAGGCCATGGTCCCCGACCTGGTCCCCCACGATGATCTTCTGGGCGCCGTCTCGCTGTCGTCGGCCCAGTTCAACCTCGGTCGCGTGATCGGTCCTGCCCTGGCCGGGCTGGCGCTGCTCACCCACGACTACGCCGTGGTCTTCGGCATCAACGCCGCCTCGTTCGGCGCCGTGGTGGTGGCGCTGGTCATGGTGCGGTTGCCGAAGCCGCTCAACGCCGGCTCGTCGCTCGGGATCGTGGCCCGGATCGTCGTCGGGGCCCGGGCGGCCATGGCCGAACCGGGCTGTCGTGCCGCCATCGAGCTCATCTCCGTCGTCGCCCTCCTCGCCTCGCCGTTCATCGCCCTGGTGCCGGCCATGTCCGCCGTCGTCCATCGCCACGGCGTCAGCATCCCCGTCGCCACCGCGTTGCTGGTCACCGCACAAGGGATCGGGGCGGTGGCAGGCGCGCTCGTCCTTCCGTCACTGGCCGAGCGGTTCGGACGCCGAACGGTCCTGCACGCCGCGCTGTTCGTTCTTCCACCGCTGCTCGTGGCGTACGGCCTGGCCCCGACCTTCTGGTCGTCTCTGGTGGCGTTCACAGCTGTCGGTGCCGGCTACATCGCCGTCCTCTCCGGTCTCAACACCGTGGTGCAGGTGCGCGCCCCGGCGGAGGTCAGGGGCCGCGTGCTCGGCATCTACATGGTGGGTCTGGGCATCGTCTACCCGGTCGGCGCCGTCCTGCAGGGGTGGATCGGTGACCACATCGGGGTCCGGGCGGTCACCGTGGCGGGTGCCGCGGCCCTCTTCGCGGTGATGGTCGCCGTCACCTGCGTCCGGCCGCGGATCTTCGCGGCACTGGGCGATCCGGCATCGCCGGGCGCCGGGGTCGTGCTCGCGGCCAAGGAACTCCCGTGACCGGACCGGTGACGGTCGAGGTGCTGGGCGCCGACGCGGCAGAGGCCGCCCAACGCCGCGCCGCCGGTGCCCTGCAGGCGGCCGGTCTCGGCGCCGGCGACCGGGTGGCCTTCTGTCTCCCCTCGTCGGCCGGGCTGCTGTGCGCGGTCCTCGGGGCGCTGCGGGTCGGCGTCGTGCCGGTGCTGTTGAACGCCTCCTTGATGGAGACCGAACGGGACGATCTGATCGACGACTGCGAACCGGGGTTGGTGATCACCGGCCCCGACCGCCTGTCCGCGCTGGACGAGGGTCCGCCGGCGGAGCTGGCGCCCCGTCCTCTGGCCCGACCCATGCACTACACCTCGGGGACCACCGGGCGATCGAAGGGCGTGTGGTCGGGCCTGTGGGACGCGTCCACGGCCGAGGCTGCGTTCGACGACGAAGCCGACTTGTGGTCGTTCGGGCCCGACGACGTCCATCTCGTGTGCTCGCCGATGTACCACTCGGTGTCGATCCGGTTCGCCGGGGGGACGCTGCTCCGGGGCGGGACCTGTGTCATCTTGAGCCGGTTCGACGCCGGCGTGGCCGCGGCCGCGCTGTTCGGCGGGCACGGGCCGGTGCCCACCACCACCTTCATGGCCCCGTCGGCACTGAGCCGGCTGCTGGAGAACCCCGAGACCCGGACCGATCGCTTCGATGCCCTCCGCCTCCTGGTCCACGCCGGGTCGCCGTGCCCGCCCGCCCTCAAACGGCACGCGCTCGACCGGGTCCGCCCCGGCGCGCTGTGGGAGTTCTACGGCTCCACCGAGGGGCAGTTCACGGTGTGCTCGCCGGAGGAATGGATGGCCCGTCCCGGCACCGTGGGCCGGGCCCGGCCCGGCCGCACCCTCTCGGTCGACGGCGACGGGACCATCTGGTGCCGTCCGCCGGACTTCGCCCGGTTCAGCTACTGGCGGGATCCGGCCAAGACCGACGCCGCCTGGAGGAACGGATCTTTCACCGTCGGCGATCTCGGGACGACAGGACGACGACGGCTACCTCTTCCTCGACGGCCGTCGCGACGACCTCATCATCACCGGCGGCGTGAACGTGTACCCGGCCGAGGTGGAGGCGGTCCTCGGCGAGGTGGACGGGGTCGGCGAGCTCGCCGTGTTCGGGCTCCCCGACGAACGGTGGGGCCAACGGGTCTGCGTGGCGCTGGTGCCTGCCGCCCGTTCCGCGCCAGGGTCGCGAAGTGACCTCGTCGAGGCGGTCCGTGCCCGGGCCGAGGTCCAACTGGCCGCCTACAAGCGCCCGAAGCAGTACGTGCTGCTCGGCGAGCTGCCCCGGACGCCGACCGGGAAGGTGCAGAGGAACCTCATCCCCGACCGGGTGGACCCGGCCTGATCCTCGTCCGGGCCGGCCACGGGGCGTTCGTCCGCAGGTGGACGTAGGGGATACTGAAGGGATGAGCCCCGCCGACGCCGGCCCTCCCATCGCCACCGTCAACCCCGTCAACGGCGAGCTCCTCCAGTCCTTCGAGCCCCTCGACGCCGCGGCCGTCGATGCCCGCCTGGCCGCCGCGGCCGCGGCGGCACCGGTGTGGGCGGCGAGCAGCTTCGCCGAGCGTTCGATCCTCCTGACCACCGTGGCCGAGCTCCTCGAGAGCGAGCTGCCCGACATCGCCCACGTCATGACCACCGAGATGGGCAAGCCCTTCGCCCAGTCCAAGGGGGAGGTGGCCAAGTGCGCCAGCGGGTTCCGGTGGTTCGCCGAGCACGCCGAGGGCCTGCTCGCCCACCAGGAGGTGCCCGTCGACGCCTCGCTGGGCATGGTCATCTACCAACCGCTGGGCGTGGTGTTGGCCATCATGCCGTGGAACGTTCCCCTGTGGCAGGCGACCCGGTTCATCGCCCCCGCCGTGATGGCGGGAAATGTCGGGCTGCTCAAGCACGCGCCCAACGTGCCCCGTACCGCGCTGATGCTGGAGGACCTCTTCCGGCGGGCCGGGGCCCCCGACGGGGTTCTCCAGGCCTTGTTGATCGGAACCGATCAGGTGCCGGCCGTCATCGCCGATGCGCGGGTGGCGGCGGTGACGCTGACCGGAAGCGTGGGAGCCGGTCGGGCGGTGGCGGCCCAGGCCGGCGCGGTGGGGAAGAAGGTCGTCCTCGAGCTCGGGGGCAGCGACCCGTTCATCGTGCTCCCGTCGGCCGACGTGGCCAGGGCCGTCTCGGTCGGCGTGGAGGCCCGGGTGCAGAACGCCGGCCAATCGTGCATCGCGGCAAAGCGGTTCATCGTCCACGAGGAGGTGGCCGAGGAGTTCACCCGGGGGTTCGTCGCCGCCATGGACGCGCTGTCGGTGGGTGACCCGTTCGATCCGGCGACCGAGGTGGGGCCGCTGGTCTCGTCGGCGGCCTGCGACACCATCGCCGCCCAGGTGGATGACGCCGCGCCGTCACGGGGCCACCATCTTGTGCGGGGGCGAGCGGGTCATCGGTCCGGACGGTCCCGACCGGCCGGGGTTCTTCTACCGCCCGACGGTGATCACCGACATCACCCCGGCCATGCGGGTGGCCACCGAGGAGGTGTTCGGCCCGGTGGCGCTCCTCTACATCGTGGCCGACGCCGATGAGGCGTTGGCCTTGGCCAACGGCACCGAGTTCGGCCTGGGCTCGAGCGTGTGGACCAGCGACGGTGCGGAGCAACAGCGGTTCATCATCGGGCTGCAGGCCGGGCAGGTCTTCGTCAACGGCATGGTCGTCTCCATGTCCCAGCTGCCCTTCGGGGGGATCAAGAGCTCGGGGATCGGGCGCGAGCTGGCCGCGCCCGGGCTCCACGAGTTCTGCAACATCAAGTCGGTGTGGGTCGCGTGATGGCCGTCGACGGGGGCTCACCTGACCACGGGAGGGTCTACCTCGACCATGCGGCCACCACCCCGATGCGCCCCGAGGCGGTCGAGGCCATGCTGCCCTACCTCTCGGGTGAGTTCGGGAACCCGTCCGGAGGCCATGCCGAGTCCCGGAGGGCCCGGATGGCCGTCGACGACGCCCGGGAGCAGATCGCCGACGTCCTCGGCGCCGACCTGGGTGAGGTCGTGTTCACGGGCGGCGGGACCGAGGCCGACAATCTGGCCGTCACCGGGGCCTGGGAAGCCGGGGCCGGTGCTCGGGCGGAGCCCGGGGTTCTGGTGTGCACGGCCATGGAGCATCATGCGGTGCTGAACACGTGCCGGGAGCTCGCCCGGCGGACCGGCGCCGTGCTGCGCGAGGTGCCCACCGACAAGGACGGGATCGTCGACCTCGACGCGCTGGCCGCGGCGTGCAGCCCCGAGGTTTCCCTGGTGTCGGTCATGGCCGTCAACAACGAGATCGGCACCGTCCAGCCCATCGAGGCCGTGGCCGCCATCGTCCGTTCCGGATCCGCCCGGGCGGTCCTGCACACCGACGCCGTCCAGGCGGTGGCCTGGCTCGACGTCGCCGCGTTGACTGCGTCCGCCGACCTGGTGGCCGTGAGTGCCCACAAGTTCGGCGGGCCCAAGGGCGTCGGGGCCCTGGTCGGCCGAAGAACGGGACCGGCGTCTCCCCGGTCATCCACGGAGGTGGCCAGGAGCGGGAGCGCCGGAGCGGCACGCACAACGTGGCCGGCATCGTGGCCATGGCCGCGGCACTGTCCGCCACCGTGGCCGAGCGGGACGAAACGGTCGGCCGGGTCGACCGCCCTTCGGGACCGGCTCGGCGACGGGCTTCTCGCCTCCGTGTCCGGGGCGGCCGAGACGGGGCGACGCCGACAGCAGGTGGCCGGCCACCTGCATCTGCGTTTCGCCGGCGTGGAGAGCGAGGCCCTGGTCGTCCTGCTCGACGAGGCCGGCGTCGCCGTGTCCGCCGGGGCGGCCTGTTCCAGCGGCGCCGTGGAGGTGAGCCACGTGCTGACCTCGATGGGCCTGGGGCACGACGAGGCGGCCAGCGGGATCCGGTTCTCCCTGGGCGCGACCACGACCCAGGCCGACGTCGACCGCGCCCTGGCCGTCGTGCCGGGTGCCGTCGCCCAGCTGAGAGACTGAGCCCATGCGAGTGCTGGTGGCCATGTCCGGCGGCGTCGATTCCTCGGTGGCCGCCGCGCTGCTCGCCGAACGGCTCGGACGCCACCAGGTGGTCGGGGCCACCCTCAAGCTGTGGGGTGGCTCGTCCGACTCCGGATGCTGCTCGGTGGCCGATGTGGAGGACGCCCGTCGGGTGGCCGAGCAGCTCGGGCTGGTCCACCACGTCTTCAATTTCTCCGCCGAGTTCGAGGAGCGGGTCGTCGACCCCTACGTGCAGGGCCACGCCGACGGTCGGACGCCCAACCCGTGCATCGAGTGCAACCGGCACATCAAGTTCGACCGGCTCCTCGACCGGGCCCGGGCGCTGGGCTTCGACGCCGTGGCCACCGGGCATCACGCCCGGTGCGTGGCCGCCGCCGGCGGCCGCTTCAAGCTGTGCCGGGGGACCGACCCGCTGAAGGACCAGTCCTACGTGCTGGCCATGCTGGGGCAGGACCAGCTGGCCCGTTCACTCTTCCCGGTGGGCGAGATGACCAAGGCCCAGGTGCGGGACGAGGCCCACAGGCTGGGTCTGCGGACGGCGGACAAGCCCGACAGCCAGGATGTCTGCTTCATCCGCTCCGACGAGGGCCGCCAGGGTTTTCTGGGGGCGCGTCTGCCGCTGCACCCGGGCCGTCTGGTCGACCATGACACCGGCGAGGACCTCGGACCGGTCGACGCCGTGGAGCTGGTCACCGTGGGACAGCGCCGGGGCATGGGCCACAGCCCGGACGGTTCGCGCCGCTTCGTGACGGCCGTGGACGTCCCGACCAGGCGGATCTCACTCGGTTCGGCCGAGGCCGCCCTGGCCCCGCAGGTGCGGCTCCACACCGTCACCTGGACCGACGCCGACCCACTGGCCGGATCGTCGGCCGGATCGTCGGCCGGATCGCGGCCGGATCGTCGGCCGGGAGGGTCGATCGGCAGCCCGCGATGCCGGTGTGCGGGTGATCGCCCAGTGCAGCGCCCACGGCCGGCCGGTGCCGGCAACCATCTGCCGCGCCGTCGGTCCCGATCGGGACGGAACGGCCGTGTCTGTGACCTTCGCCACCCGCCAGCGCCGCATCGCACCGGGCCAGACCGTCGCCCTCTACGACCCGAGCGAGCCCGCACGTCGTCATCGGCTCGGGAGTGGCAGGTTGAGCCCCGGGGAACGGGATCCCTCGACCGGGCCCGGGGGCTCGGATCCGGTCGCCCGCGTCGAGGAACTGCGAGCCCTGATCGCGTACCACAACGACCGGTACCACCGGCTCGACGATCCCGAGATCAGCGACGCCGACTTCGACGCCCTGGTGCGCGAGCTCCGCACCATCGAGGCCGACCATCCCGACCTGGTCGTACCGGGCTCGCCCACGTCGACCGTCGGGGCCGCGCCCTCCGTCCTGTTCGCTCCGGTGCGCCACCGGGTCCCCATGATGAGCCTCGACAACGTCTTCAGCCCCGAGGAGCTGAAGGCCTGGGCCGATCGACTGGCCCGGCAGGTCCCCGAGGACACCGCGTTCGTCTGCGAGCTCAAGATCGACGGCCTGGCCATCTCCCTCACCTACCGAGACGGCCGCTTCGTGCAGGCCGCCACCCGCGGTGATGGACGGACCGGCGAGGACGTCACGGCCAACGTGGCCACCATCACCGACATCCCCGATCGGCTCGATGAGGCCGCGGGCCCTGCGCCGGAGCTGATCGAGGTGCGGGGCGAGGTGTACATGCCGATCTCCGCCTTCGACGACCTCAACCGGCGCCAGGCCGAGTCCGGCGAGCGGCTGTTCGTCAACCCGCGGAACTCGGCCGCCGGCTCCCTCCGGCAGAAGGACGCGTCGATCACCGCCAGCCGGGCCCTCTCGTTCTGGGCCTACCAGGTGGGCGAGCTGCAGACGGGTCCCGGAGCCGGCGCCGGGGGCCGGCGCTCCTCGCCGTCTCCGGGCGAGCTGGCCCCGACCCACTCGGCCACGCTCGAGTGGTTGGATGCGGCCGGGTTTCCGGTCAATCCCCAACGGCAGCTCGTCCACGGTCTCGACGAGGTGCTCTCCTTCTGCCATCAGTGGGACGAGCACCGGCACGAGCTCGACTACGAGATCGACGGCGTCGTCGTCAAGGTGGACGATCTCGCCCTGCAACGGACAGCTCGGCGCCACGTCCCGGGCCCCACGATGGGCCATCGCCTACAAGTTCCCGCCCGAGGAGCGGTCGACCAGGCTGAATGCCATCGCCGTGTCGATCGGTCGCACCGGCAAGGCCACCCCGTTCGCCGTCCTGGAGCCGGTCTTCGTCGGGGGCTCCACCGTCTCGCTGGCCACCCTCCACAACGAGGACCAGGTGCGGGCCAAGGATGTGCGACCCGGTGACACGGTGGTGGTGCGGAAGGCCGGGGACGTGATCCCCGAGGTGGTGGGGCCGGTCCTCGGGGCTTCCACCGGGCGCAGGAAGCCGCGGTGGAAGTTCCCGACGGTGTGCCCCAGCTGTGGGGCCCCGTTGGAGCGGTTGCCCGGCGAGAGCGACACCTTCTGCACCAACCTCGACTGTCCGGGCCAACGGGTGCAGCGCATCGCCCACTTCGCCTCACGTTCGGCCATGGACATCGAAGGGCTGGGCGAGCAGCGGGTGGAGCTCTTCATCGACCAGGGCCTGCTCAACGACGTGGCCGACCTCTACTCGTTCACCGCCGCCACCTTCGACGGACTGGAGGGATTTGCCGCCCTCTCCATCGCCAACCTCCTGGCCGCCATCGACGAGTCGAGGGGCCGGCCCCTCCACCGGGTGCTGATCGGCCTCGGGATCCGCCACCTCGGCCAGGTCGGCTCACTGGCCCTGGCCCAGGCGTCCGGCGACCTCGACACCATCATGTCGGCCGACGAGGCCACCCTGGCCGCGGTGGACGGGGTGGGCCCGGTCATCGCCTCGAGCGTGGTGCGCTGGTTCGCCTCCGACATCAACCGGTCGGTGGTCGAACGGCTCGGGCTGGCCGGGGTGAACCTGGCCGAACCGGGCGGCGGGGCCCCCGACGGACTCTCCGACCTGCCCCGGACCCTGGAGGGCCGGTCGGTGGTGGTCACCGGGACCCTCGAGGGCATGACCCGCGAGGAGGCAGAGCGCGCCATCGTGGCCAGAGGGGGCAAGTCGCCCGGATCGGTGTCGAAGAAGACCTATGCCGTCGTGGTGGGGGACGAGCCCGGGGCCTCCAAAGTGACCAAGGCCGAGCAGCTGGGTATCCCGGTCGTCGGCGGGGACGGGTTCGGGGCCCTCCTCGAGTCGGGACAGATTCCGACCGAGGACCAGCAAATTTGATGATTTCGTCGCCACCGGGCCGGACCCCCGACGGATACCGCCTGCAGGTCCGCCCACTGCCTTGATATCAGTGCCTCCGGCCGTTAAAGTTCCGGTGCTGGCCTGCTTCGAGTGTGCAAGAGGGGACTGAGTTCGCACCACAATGTTTCGACGGTCGGGCGGGTTCTTGGAACCGAGGCGTCCGGCGGATCGGATCGAGGGGATTTGAATTCTGAGTCCACGTCGTCGCGCGCGACTGGCAGGTATGTCACGTCGGGGGGCACTCGTCACCTGACTTCGAAATCCATGGAGACATGGAAGAACAAGGAGCAATACATGATTCGCAAGTTGCTTGTGGTCGCTGCGGCGATCGCGATGCCGGTCAGCGTGGTCGCCGTCAGCGGCGGTCTTGCCGGTGCGTCGAACTCCCACACGGCTGCCACTGACAGCATTACCTGCAAGGACATCAGCGGCACGGTGGCCTTCTCGCCGAAGCTCGACAAGGCGGGCTACACCTCTGGCACGGTCAAGGACAAGATCACGGCCACAGTCAGCGGATGCACGGCCACCGGTGGGACCAAGGAGACCGTGACCAAGGGAACGGTGTCCGGCACGATCTCGGCCGCCGCCGGTACGACGAAAGCTCCTACCGGAAAGTGCACCGGTCTCGCGGGCTACTCCACTGACACGGGCACGCTGACCATCACCTGGGCCGCCACCCCGGCCGCCCCGCCCACGAAGCTCGGCGTAAAGAGCGTCTTTGGCACCACTGATGCTGCTGGCTATGGGCTCTTCGACATTCCCGGCAAGGTGAAGTCGACAGCCTCCGGCTCGTTCGGCGGCGCCAACAGCGGAGGATCGGACAAGTCGGTGGCACAGACGAAGCTGAAGGCGAGCTCGTTCCTCCCCACGTGTCTGGCCAGTGGTACCAGCTCCCTCGCCATCACCCAGGAGTCGGGTGTGACCGCGATCAGCCTCGGCTAGTAGCAGCCAATAACCGCCCGAGCCATCGGGCACGCCGTACCGACGAGGACGGGGCTCCGGCCCCGTCCTCGTCGCGTGTTCACGCTGCCGCGGAGAGTGGTGGCAAAAACGATGGTTGCCACCCACGCTCCGGCCATTTAGAGTTCACACTGCAGGTGGCGAACGTGTTCGAGTGCAGGGGGAATCTGCACGCGTTTGGCGTCGTCCGGCTGCGGCCCTGATCCGTTGGACCAGGCCCTCAGTCACGGGGAGCTGAAAGGGGGATTCTGAGTTCTGAGCTTGGATGCTCTCGCCGTAACGGCGGGCATTCGCGTTGGGGGACCCATGTCGCCTGACTTCGGATCCATGGAGACATGGAAGAACAAGGAGCATTACATGATTCGCAAGTTACTTTTGGTCGCTGCGGCGATCGCCATGCCCATCAGCGTGGTCGCTGTCGCCGGCGGTACGGCAAGTGCATCGTCCGCCAGCGGTAGCGGCCCGATCAAGTGCAAGATCGCGTCGAAGGTGACGTTCGCCAGTCCGGGGCTGTCAAAGGCAGGGGCGGTTTCGACATCGACGACTTCCACCACCACGGCTTCGGGACTGGTCGTGAGCGGTACCGGTTGCACCGGTTCGTCGAAGACGATCTCGATCAAGTCCTCGAGCACCAAGTGCACCGGCAAGGGGACGCCTTCCCCGTACACGGCTTGCGCGACCGGTAAATACGGGTACGACTCGTGGGCCAGCTACATCAGCTCTGGTACGTCGTCGATCAAGAAGTCACTGGCCAGCTTCGACTTCACGCTCAACGGCAACTCGTTCAAGACGACCACGACCGCTGCTGCGGGGCTCTCCTGCTCGGGGGGAGAAGTCGGCTTCAAGATCACGGGCAAGGTGACGTCTCCGGCTGCGTATTCGGGCAAGGTTTCGACGATCGATGCATGCCTCGGCGCGGTCACCGGCACCGGACTTGCGTCGACGACGAACTTCGCCAAGGACATCGGCGGCGCCGGGGTCCTCAAGACGGCCACGATCAGCAGTTCGAACAGCACGATCGCCGTCAGCTGAGGCTGACCGCCACCTGGTAGGCGGACGCCACCACGTCCACCACCCGGTAGGTGAGATCAGCAACAGGGCACGCCGTACCGACGAGGACGGGGCTCCGGCCCCGTCCTCGTCGCGTGTGCACACGGCCGCGGAGAGTAGTGGCCAAAACGATGGTTGCCACCCGTGCTTCGGCCATTTAGAGTTCAACTAGCAGGTGGCGAGAGTGCTTCGAGTGCAGGGGGAATCTGTGCCCGAACCACATCGTCTGGCTGTGGACCTGACCCGTCGGGCCGGGTTCGCAGTCACGGGGACTGAAAGGGGGAATCGGGGTTGAGCCTGAATGCTCTCGGCGTTGTGGAGGGCATCGTGTGTGGGGGACCCACGTCGCCTGACTTCGGATCCATGGAGACATGGAAGAACAGATTGCGGATCCATGGAGACATGGAAGAGCGAAGGAGCATTACATGATTCGTAAGTTGCTTGTGATCGCTGCGGCGGTGGCCGATGCCGGTCAGCGTGGTTGCCGTCGGTGGCGGAATCGCCAGTGCGTCGAACCCGCACACCGTCGGCACTGACACGATTGTCTGCAAGGACCTCACCGGTACGCTGAGCTTCTCACCAAAGATTGACGCCAAGGGTTACACCTCGGGCACCGTCAAGACAAAGGTCGTGGCCAAGGTGTCGGGGTGCACGGCATCGGGCTCGACCAAGGTGACGGGCACCATCACGGGATCAACCACCGGTACCCTCAGCGGCACTGCCGGCACGAAGGCCAAGCCTGCGGGACAGTGCACGGGCCTGGCCACGGGCGGCTTGGAGACAGGCACACTGACCACCAAGTGGAGTCCCAGTGCTGCAGGTAGCTCGGTCCTGGTGGTCAAGAGCACCGCCGCGGGCAGCGCCAGTGGTCACGGGACGTTCACGATCCCCGGCACAGTCAAGGGGTCGGCGTCCGGCTCGTTCCTCGGCACGGACAACGGGACGAAAGACACCTCGCTCTCGGAGGCGTCGCTCCTGACGAGCACACTGGGCGCAACGTGCCTGAAGTCCGGCCTCACGTCGGTGAAGATCCAGAACGTCCCCGGGAAGGCCGCCGTCAGCCTCGGCTAGCCACCCTCGATGCCCGAGCAATCGGGCCCGCCGTACCGACGAGGACGGGGCTCCGGCCCCGTCCTCGTCGCGTCTACGCCCCGACTGCGGGAACCGGCCCACGGCCCGGGTCGCATCTCGGCGCCCGCCGGTGCCGGCAAAGGTCGGTGACGCCCCGCCGACCCTCCACCGCTCGACCGGGCCAACTCGCTAGCCTGGGACTGACCACCATGCCGAGTATCACCGACTCCATCGGGCGTGTCCTCGGCGACCGCTACCGACTGGTCACCGCCCTGGGCACGGGTGCGTCCGCGCACGTCTACCTGGCCGATGACGTGACCCTCCATCGACGGGTGGCCATCAAGGTGCTCCATCCGGCCCTGGCCGGGGACAGTGCCTTCCTCAAACGCTTCCGGGCCGAGGCCCAGGCGGTGGCCGCGCTCAACCACCCCAACATCCTCCAGGTCTACGACTGGGGCGAGGAGGACGGCGTCCCGTACCTGGTCCTCGAGTTCCTGGCCGGCGGCAGCCTGCGAGAGGTCTACGACACCGGGGTCCTGCTCTCCCCGGCCCAAGCGGTGCAGATCGGCATCGAAGCGGCGGCCGGGCTCGACTACGCCCACCGCCGCGGCCTGGTCCACCGGGACGTCAAGCCGGCCAACCTGCTGTTCGGCGCCGACCGGCGGCTCCGCATCGCCGACTTCGGCCTGGCCCGGGCCCTGGCCGAGGCGTCGTGGACCGAGCCGGACGGGGCCATACTGGGCACCGCCCGCTACTCCGCCCCCGAGCAGGTCGAGGGCTGGGTGCTGGACGGCAAGGCCGACGTCTACGCCCTGGCCCTGGTGCTCTACGAGGGCGTCACCGGCGAGGCGCCCTTCATCGGCGACACCACGGTGGCCACCCTCATGGCCCGGGTGGGCGTGCTGCTGCCCGAGCACGAGTCGCTGGGTCCCCTCAACGACGTGCTGGTGTGGGCGGCCGCCCCCGAGCCGTCCGAGCGCTACGACGCCTCCCAGCTCGGCGTGCGCCTCGAGGCGCTGGCCGGGTCCCTGCCCCGACCGGAGCCGCTGCCTCTGGCCGAGGGGGTGGCCGGCGACGAGCTCGACGGGGAGGCCAACGCCCGGGCCCGCGCCGCTCGGGTGCGGTCGCGGTCGCTGCGGTGCCGAGGGTCCCGACCTCACCGAGCTGGGGGTACCCGAGTCGGTCGCCGAACCGAGGAAGGGCACCAGGCACCTCCCGACGGCCCGGGGGAAGACGGCCGCGGCCGGCCCCCGACGGCGGCGCTGGCCGTGGGTCGTCGGCATCGGCCGTGGTCGTCGCCGCCCTCGTGGCCGCCGCGGTGGTCCTCGTGGCCCGCAGCGGGGTCTTCACGCCCAGCCATCCGGTTCCCTCGCTGGTGGGCAAGTCCCTGGCCCAGGCCGATCGGGCCGTTGGCGCCGACCACTTCGACGTGCACCCGACCGCGCACGCCTACAACATCACCCTCGGCGCAGGTCTCATCCTCAAGCAGACCCCCGCCCCGGGCCGGAAAGGCAAGAAGGCGGTCACCGCCAAGCAGGGTTCGACCATCGACGTGGTCGTCTCCGCCGGCCCGCCCCCGGTCACCATCCCGGCGTTGAACGGGATCGCCACCTGCAGCCAGGCCATCCAGGAATTCAAGGCCGTCGGCCTGGTCGGGGTGTGCCCGCCCACCGCGGCGCAGTACAGCCCGACCGTGGCGGTCGGCGCTCGTCCTCGCCACCTCGCCGGCCAAGACGGCCCGCTACGGCTCGACGGTGACCATCGTCATCTCCAAGGGGCACGCCCCGGTGGCTGGTCCCGACGGTCACGGGGAGCACCTCCTCCTATGCCACGGCACAGGCCATCCTCGCCAAAGCCGGGTTCGTGCCCACCGAGAGCAAGGAGTACAGCTCCACGGTTCCCTCCGGGCAGGTCATCGGCACCACCCCGGCCCCGACGGCCGGGCCCCAGCCGTTCGGGTCCACGGTCACGGTCGGCTGTCTCGATCGGGCCCCAACCGGTGATCGTCCCCGACGTGGTCGACCACTCGGTCACCGCGGCCACCGCCGCCCTCGAGGCCCTCGGTCTCCACGTCGGCCGGCCCCTACGGGCCTCCGCACTCCAACAGGGTGCAGTCCACCGATCCGGCCGCGGGCTCATCGGTCCTCCCGGGCACCACGGTCGATCTGTACACACGGTGAGCGGGCCCGTCGCCGGGTGCGAGCTGTGCGAGGCGGCCCGCATCACCGAGTGGTTCCACGAGGACGACGTCTGCTGGGTGGCGGCCTGCGAGGTGTGCGATGTGCCCATGGTGGTCTGGAAACAGCACGGCGACTCGCCGCCGGACGAGCGACGTCGAGCACATGCTCGCCGCGCTGGGCCGGGTGGCCGATGCCCGGCTCGGGGCGGGCGTCTGGTCGTTCGACCGGGTGATGCGCCAGATCCCCGACCACTTCCACGCCCACGCCCGCGATCCGAACTGGTGGTTCCGCCGGTTCGGCCGTGGCTGAGCCCGGCCCGCGCCGCGCCACGATGATGGGGACGCGGTGATCAAGTACCTGGGGTCCAAGCGGCGGCTGGTGCCCGCACTCAGCCTCCTCGCCGAGGCGTCCGGGGCCCGCACCGGCCTCGACCTCTTCTGCGGGACCACCCGGGTGGCCCAGGCCTGGAAGCGGCTGGGGATGGAGGTGACCGCGGTGGACACCACCCGGTTCGCCCACGTGCTGGCCCGCTGCTACGTGGCCACCGACCCGCTGGCCGACCCGGGCATCGTCGACCGGGTGTCCGACGCCGTCGATCGGCTCAACGCCCTGGCCGGACGACCCGGGTACGTCACCGCCACCTTCTGCGAGGCATCGAGGTACTTCCGCCCCGACAACGGGGCCCGGATCGATGCGGTGCGCGACGCCATCGAGCGTGACTACGCCGGCACCCCGCTGTGGCCGGTCCTGCTCACCAGCCTCCTCGAGGCCGCCGACCGGGTCGACTCGACCACCGGCCTGCAGATGGCCTACCTCAAGCAGTGGGCGCCCCGTGCCCACCAGCCGCTCACCCTCCGGGTGCCGGCCCTGCTGCCCGGGCCGGGTCGTGCCCTGCGGGGGGACGCCGGTGAGCTGGCCGGATCACCCGAGCTCGGGGAGGTGGGCCTGGCCTATCTCGACCCCCCCTACAACCAGCACCGGTACGACTCGAACTATCACGTGTGGGAGACCATCGTGGCCTGGGACGCCCCGGCCCACTACGGCGTGGCCTGCAAGCGCGACGACCTCCGGGACCCGGCCCGCCGGAGTGCCTTCAACGGCCGTCGCACCATGCCCGCGGCCCTGGGCCGGGTCGTCACGGCCGTCCGGGCCGAGGTGGTGGTCCTCTCCTACAACAACGAGTCCTGGCTGGGCTTCGACGAGCTCCTCGAGCTGTGCGCCGACCGTGGCCACGTGGAGGTACTGGCCTTCGACTCGGCCCGCTACGTGGGGGCGAGGATCGGGATCCACGATCCGGCCGGCCGGAAGGTGGGCTCGGTGTCCCATCTGCGGAACACCGAGTACATGCTGGTGGCCGGTCATCGGGCCCGGGTCCGATCCATGGTCGCGGCCGTCGTCGACGCCGGGCTGGGAACGCGGGTCGACGGCCCGGTCCTGTTGGCCACCGACCCGTCGGGGGACGCGCTGTCGGTTTGACCTGGGTGTCGGGCCCTGCCAACGTGGTCGCACAGAACTCATGGGCCCAATTGTCAGCGGGCGCCGTGACATCGGCCGCAGCAGAAACGGGGGAGTGACCGTCATGGGAGCGTTGGACGGACGGACCGCGATCATCACCGGCGCCGGCCGCGGCATCGGGCGTGAGCACGCCCTCCTGTTCGCCGCCGAAGGGGCAAACGTGGTGGTCAACGATCTGGGCGGCGCCGTGGACGGCTCCGGCGACGACCGGTCACCGGCCCAGCAGGTGGTGGACGAGATCACCGCCGCCGGCGGCAAGGCGGTGGCCAACGCCGACGACGTCTGCGACTGGGAGGGCGGGAAGCGTCTCATCGACACGGCCGTGGAGACCTTCGGGGATCTGCACGTCCTGGTCAACAACGCCGGCATCCTTCGTGACCGGGTGCTGGTCAACATGTCCGAGCAGGACTGGGACTCGGTCATCCACGTCCATCTGAAGGGTCATTTCGTCCCCACCCGGCACGCCGCCGCCTACTGGCGCGAGCAGACCAAGGCCGGTCAGGAGGTCAAGGCGTCGGTGGTCAACACCTCGTCGACCTCGGGGCTGCTGGGCAATCCGGGTCAGACCAACTACGGCGCGGCCAAGGCCGGCATCGCCGCCTTCACCACCATCGCCGCCGACGAGCTGGTCCGCTACGGCGTCCGGGTCAATGCCATCGCCCCGGCCGCCCGCACCCGGATGACCGAGCAGACCCCCGGACTGTCCGAGATCGTGCAGGCTCCGGCCGATGCGTCGGTGTTCGACAGCTGGGACCCGGCCAACGTCTCGCCCCTGGTGGCATACCTGGCCACCGAGGACTGCCCGGCCACCGGGCGGGTCTACTTCATCCAGGGCGGCCAGATCCGCCTGTTCCGGCCCTGGACGATGACCGACACCTTGGAAAAGGCCGGATCGGTGGACGGTGGCGGAGCTGCAGGCGCAGATGCACCCGCTCGTGGGCTGAGCGGTGTCGCCGGTCAGGGGCCCCGGCGCGGAAGGTGGCCCGACGCTTCGACACCAACGAGGTGATCGAGGCCGAGGCCATGCTGAGCGGTACCGGCGCCGGCGCCGAGGGCGGGATCGTCGTCCCCTGGCCCGTCCTGTTCCGGCACCGGATCCATCACCGCCTGGCCGGTTCCGAACGGTACCAGTGGTGGGTGCTCTGGACGGTGCTGGCCGGGCTGCTCTCGGTCAACATCACGTTCACCGTCTTCGTGGTGGCGCTGCCCAAGGTGGCCGCCGAGCTGCACACCTCGATATCGACCCTCACCTGGACCTCCACCGGCCCGCTGCTGGCCTTCGGCGTGGCCGCACCGGTCCTCGGCAAGCTCGGCGACCTGCGGGGCTACCGCCGCCTGTACCTGTGGGGGCTGTCCGGAGCCGCGGTCAGCGTGGTCCTCACCGCCTCGGCCCCGACGGCGGGGGTCCTCATCGCCGCCCGCCTGTTCGACGGCATCCAGGGCGCGGCCACCGGAGCCGCATCCATGGCGCTGGTCCTCCAGGTCTTCTCCCACGGGGACCGGGTCAAGGCCATGGGCTGGTGGGCCCTGGTCGGGGCGGGGGGCCCCGTCCTGGGTGTCACCATCGGTGCGCCGATCATCCAGTACTTCGGGTGGCGGGCGCTGTTCTGGGGTGAGCTCCCCCTGATGGCCGTGGCCGCCGTCCTGGCCGTGATCGTGCTGCCCTCCGGCGACCGCTCGGTGGGGACGGCCGGGCCTGCCGGAGCCACGGATCCGGCCCCGGACACCTCCGCTGCCGGACAGCCGGTCACGGCGGCCGCCGCGTCGACCGGGGACGCCGCCGGCTCGACCGGGGACGCCGCCGGCTCGACCGGGCCGCCGGGCCCATGGTGGGGCCAGCTCGACTGGTTGGGGTCACTCACCCTCTCGACCTCGGTCACGGCCTGTCTGTTGGCCCTCAACGTGGGCCCGTCCTGGGGGTTCGGAGCACCGCCCACGCTGGCTGTCTTCGCGGTGAGCGTCCTGGCCGGGGTGGCGTTCGTGCTCCACGAGCGGCGCGCTCCCCATCCGCTCATCCCGCTGCGCTACTTCCGGATGCGGAATTTCGTCTTTCCCCTCGGGGCCCGGACCTTCGTCAACTTCTCCTACATGGGTGGGTTCTTCCTCTTCCCCATCCTCATGGAGCGGGTCTACGGCTACAGCGAGACCCGGGCCGGCCTGGTGTCGACGGCCCGCCCGCTCATGTTCTCCATCGTGGCGCCCATCGCCGGCTATGCCGCCGTCAAGGTGGGGGAACGGCTGTCGACGGTGGCCGGCGCGGTCGCGCTCCTGCCTGTCCATGCTCGTCTTCACCCAGCTCGGCCTCCGAGCCGTCCCTGGTGGTGATCCTGGTCGCCCTGGCCCTGTCCGGGGTGGGGAACGGCCTGTCCACCCCGTCGACGGCGTCGTCGGCGTCCAACGAGGTGGCCCCCGACGAGCTCGGGGTGATGAGCGCCGCCCAGCAGCTCATCACCCAGATCGGCATCGTGGCCGGTATCCAGGTGATGGTCACCGTCCAGGCCTCGTCCCACGGCGGGGTGGGCTCGTTGGCCTCGTTCCACCGGGCCTACGCCGTCGGGGCCGTCGGTGCCGTGCTCGCCGGGGCCTTCGGGCTCTTCATGCGCAACACCCCGGGCCACGGGCGCAAGCCGGCCGTGGCAGGGGCCGACGTCGCCGGCAGTCAAGCCGGTTGACCGCGCCGGTTGACCGCTACTCGGTCATGGCCAGGATCCGGGCGCCGATCTCCGCGGCCACCGGGTCGGGGCTGAGCGACTGGAGGGCCATCAACTTGGCGATATCCCCCTCCACCTTGATCTTGCCGGACATGAACGCCTGGATCCCGGCCTGTGGGTTGCCCTCGACGAGAATGGCCTTGGCCACCTCGTACTCCAGCGACACCTTGAGGTCGACCGGGTCGATGTGACCGGTGTCGAGCAGCAGCTCGCCCGTGCTCGTGTCCACGTGGGCCTCCACCGTCCCCTCGCCGAAGGGAACCACGGCGATGACCAGGTTCATCCGGATCGAATGCTCGATGGAGGCACCCTTGCCTTCGAACTCCGCCCGGATGGACCGGGCCTCGGCCAGCCATTCGTCGCTCAGAAACTGATAGGTGGCCATCGCTGCGTTGCTCCTTGGCGGTCGGTGGTGTGTCTGGCCGTCAACTCTACTCCGGCCCCTCCCCGGCCCCTCGAGTTCCGAGAGCGGTCCCTGGGTCCGAGGAGTGCGGACCCGGGCCGCCGTCGGGCGGCGGGTGCCCGCCATGTACTTCCGGATACAACGATTTTATCGCCCAAGCCCACAGCCGATAATTCGGCCAATTCCGAGAATTCGACATGGGAGCCCGGGCGGGTTCAACCGGCCGGCCGTGTGATGCACCCGGTCCCCCGTAGTCGTCGACCCGACTCCGCCCGGTAGCATCCCACCTCGTGACCGCTCCGATCATCCCAGGTGCCGAGCCGTGGTCCTCACGAGGGGGGTCCCACGGCGTGCTCGTCCTCCACGGTTTCACCGGCAACCCCCAGTCCCTCCGGCCGCTGGCCGAGGCGGTGGCCGAGGCCGGCTTCACCGTCGACCTGCCCCTGCTCCCGGGCCATGGCACCGCGGTCGAGGACATGGTTCCGACCAGGTGGGAGGACTGGTTGGCCGCGGCCGAGGCCGCCTATCAGGCGCTGGCCTCCCGCTGCCAGAAGGTGGCCGTGACCGGCCTGTCGATGGGGGGATCCCTCGCCTGCTGGTTGGCCGAGGAGCACCCGGAGATCGCCGGGATCGCCGTCGTCAACCCGCTCATCGAACCGCCGGTGCCGGAGTTCCTGGACGGCATCCGGGCCCTGCTGGACGCGGGCACCGAGGTCATCGACGGCATCGGCTCGGACATCGCCAAGGAGGGCGCCGTCGAGGCCGCCTACCCGGGCACGCCGCTGGCTCCGGCACTCTCCTTGTTCGAGGGGGTGGCCACCGTGAAGGAGCGGCTTGGGCGCCATCCGCTGCCCCGTGCTCCTGCTGAGCAGCCGCGAGGACCATGTCGTCGACCCGGTGTCGGGCGACATCCTCGAGGCCTCCGCGGGTGGACCGGTCGAGCGCGTCCACCTGGAGCGCAGCTTCCACGTGGCCACCCTCGATTGGGACGCCCCCCTGATCGAGAAGCAGGTGGTCGGTTTCGTCGAGGAGGTCCTCTCCGGACCGGGCTCCCCGTCCTCTTGATGGCTCGACCCGAACGCCTGACCCGTGACGAGGTCGCCCACGTGGCCGACCTGGCCCGCCTCGAGCTGACCGAGGAGGAGCTCGACCTGTTCACCGGGCAGTTGGCCGAGGTGCTGGACCACGCCGCCGACGTCTCCTCGCTCGACCTGGACGGCGTGGTTCCCACCGCCCACGCCATGGCGGTGACCAACGTGCTCCGGCCCGACGAGGTGCAGCCCTGCCTGGACCGTGACGAAGTGCTGGCTCAGGCGCCGTCGGTGGAGGATCACCGCTTCAGGGTGCCCCGCATCCTCGGCGACGCCCCGTGAGCTCGCCGTGCCCCTCGGCGGAGCTGGCCGGTGCCGTCCGCTCGGGGGAACGACGGGCCGTGGACGTGCTCGCCGACCACCTGGCCGTCATCGACGCCGGCGAGGCCGAAGTCCACGCGTTCAACCTGGTGACGGCCGAGGAGGCCCGTGCCCAGGCCGAGGATGTGGACGGCAGGGTGTCGGCCGGCGAGGACCCGGGACCCCTGGCCGGCGTGCCCGTGGCCCTCAAGGACAACCTGTGTACCCGGGGGGTGCCCACCACATGTTCGTCGCGCATCCTGGAGGGATGGCGCCCCCCCTATGACGCCACCGTGGTCACCCGGCTGCGGCGGGCCGGCGCGGTCATGATCGGGAAGACCAACATGGACGAGTTCGCCATGGGATCGTCCACGGAGGGGTCCGCCTTCGGGCCCACCCGGAACCCCCACGACCTCGCCCGGGTCCCCGGCGGGTCGTCAGGTGGATCGGCCGCCGCAGTGGCTGCCGGCTTCGCCCCGCTGGCCCTCGGCTCCGACACCGGTGGGTCGATCCGCCAGCCGGCCGCGCTGTGCGGGGTGGTGGGCATGAAGCCCACCTACGGCGCAGTCTCCCGTTACGGCCTGGTGGCCTTTGCCAGCTCGCTCGACCAGATCGGCCCCCTGGCCACCACGGTGGCCGATGCCGCGCTCCTCTTCGACGTGATCGGCGGGCACGACCCGGCCGACACCACGTCGCTCAACCGCCCCACCCCCCGGGCCCTCTCGGTGCTCGACGAGGGCGTTGACGGGCTCACGATCGGCGTGCTGAGCGAGCTGCTCGACGGGGCCGCCCCCGACGTGACGGCCCGGGTGGGGGAGGCGGCGGACGCCTGTGCCGCCGCCGGTGCCCGGGTGGAGGAGGTGTCGGTGCCCGAAGTGGTACTCGGGCTGTCCGCCTACTACCTCATCGCCCCGGGCGAGGCATCCTCCAACCTGGCCCGCTACGACGGGGTCCGCTACGGGCTCCGGATCGAGGCCGAGGACACCGTGGCCATGAACACCGCCACCCGGTCGGCGGGCTTCGGGGCCGAGGTCAAGCGCCGGATCATGCTCGGCACCTACGTGCTCTCCGCCGGGTACATGGACGCGTACTACAACCAGGCGCTGCGTGTCCGGACCAGGATCGTCGAGGGGTTCGCCAGGGCCTACGGCCGCGTCGACGTGCTCCTCGGTCCCACCGCTCCGACCACCGCGTTCCCGCTCGGGGCCAAGACGGGCGATCCACTGGCCATGTACCTCTCGGATGTGTGCACGATCCCGTCCAACCTGGCCGGGCACCCGGCCATCAGCGTCCCCTTCGGCACCGGCGACGACGGGCTGCCGGTCGGGGTGCAGCTGCTCGGTCCCGCCCTGTCGGAGAGCACGTTGTTCAAGGTGGCGGCCGTGGTCGAGTCGGCCGCGCCGGTCATCTCGCCCCCGGTCCTGGGCGGGGGGGTCCGGTCGTGAAACCGGGCTGGGAGATGGTCATCGGACTCGAGGTGCACTGCGAGCTCAAGACGGCCACCAAACTGTTCTGCGGGTGCCCCAACCTGTTCGGCGACGAGCCCAACACCAACGTGTGCCCGGTGTGCCTCGGGCTTCCCGGTTCCCTCCCCGTGCTCAATCAGAAGGCGGTGGAGCTGGCCATGGCCATCGGAACGGCCCTCAACTGCGAGATCCGCCGGTCCACGTTCCACCGCAAGAACTACTTCTATCCCGATCAGGCCAAGGACTACCAGATCAGCCAGTATGACGAGCCGATCAACGTCGACGGTCACCTCCAACTCCCCGACGGCACCACCGTGGGCATCGAGCGGGCCCACATGGAGGAGGACACCGGCAAGACGAGCCACGTCGGCACCTCGGGCCGCATCCACGGGTCCGACCACTCGCTGGTCGACTACAACCGCTCGGGCGTGCCGCTGGTGGAGATCGTGAGCCGGCCCGACATGCGCTCCTCGGACCAGGCCCGGGCATACGCCACCGAGCTCCGTTCGATTCTGGTGGCGTCGGGTGCGTCCGACGGCAAGATGGAGGAGGGCTCGATGCGGGTGGACGCCAACGTGTCGGTCAGGCGCACGGGCCATGATGCGTTCGGCACCCGCTGCGAGATCAAGAACCTCAACTCGGTCCGATCGCTGGGCCGGGCCATCGAGTACGAGGCGGACCGCCAGATCGCGCTGATCGAATCCGGAGAGGTGGTCGTACAGCAGACCCGTCACTGGGACGAGGAGGCGGGCCGCACCGTCACCCTCCGCTCGAAGGAGGACGCCTATGACTACCGCTACTTCCTCGAGCCGGATCTGGTTCCCGTGGCCCCCGATGAGGAGTGGATCCGGGCCGTCAGCGACACCATGGGGATCATGCCGGCCGACCGCCGGGCCCGTCTCGTCGAACTGCTCGACGACCCGGACGGCCCCTCGGCCGCCCATATGGACCAGGTGACCACGGTGGTCGACCTGGGTCTGGACGAACTGGTGACCGCGGCGGTGGCTGCCGGGGTGAGCGCAGGACTGGCCCTGGCCCGGACGGCCAACGAAGCCGCCACCGACGCGCCCGCCGCCCGACGGCTCGACCCCGGTGACTACGTGGCCCTGCTGACCATGGAGTCCTCGAGATCGCTGACCGCCACCCAGGCCAAGGCGGTCCTGGCCGACATGCTGGCCGCCGGCGGCGGCGATCCGGCGGCTCTGGCCCAGGCCAAGGGGTTCGAGGCGATGTCCGAGGACTCGCTGGCCGCGGCGGTGGCCGCGGCGGTGGCTGCGCACCCCGACGAGTGGGAGCGTTATCGGCAAGGCGAGGACAAGCTCGCCGGCTTCTTCACCGGGCAGGTCATGAAGGCGACCAAGGGCCAGGCTGATGGCAGTTCCGTGGCGGCTGAGCTGCGGCGCCTCCGGGAGTGACCGGCTCCTACTTCGCCGGGTCCGCCCAGAGAGGCGTGGCTCCGAGCGCGGGGAGGCTGGGGGGCGTGGACCCGGCACCGAGATAGGGGCCGTGCGGGCCGAAGCCGATGCGGGTGATCATCACCGGCCGTGGCGGGATCTGGGCCAGGGGGATCGAGGAGTGCGACGGTGAGTAGAGCATCCACACCCCGTCGGAGTCCTCGAAGACCGACTCCTCACCGGGGCCCGCCCCCTGGGCGTCGGAGGCCAGCAGCGGGAACGGAGAGCTGTCGGCGCAGGGCCCGGCCGGACCCTGACAACGAGCCGCTCCGATGGCGTAGTCCGATTCGTTGAACCAGTTCCCCGAGTAGAAGAGCCAGTAGGTGTTTCCGATGTCGACCATGTCGGGCGCCTCGACGATGGTGCCCTGCCACTGCTCGTCGGGCCCCATGAGCTCGGAGGCCTTGCCGACGAGGCCCAATCCGTCGGGGGTGAGCTGCTGCGACCACAGCTTGGTGGGCGTGTTCGATCCGGCGATGTTCTGGTCGGACTTCCAGAGCATCCAATTGGTGCCCCTGGGCCCCGCGAAGACCCGGGGGTCGATCGAGCCGCCCTGGTCCTCCTGGCAGATGATCGGGTTGCCCGAGGGGCGGAACGGGCCGTCGGGCCGCGAACCGACGGCGTCCCCGATGCACTCCATGGCCGGTGAGGTCCCCCGGAGCATGGCGGTGAAGTAGAGCACGAAGGTGGACCCGAACAGATGGAGGTCGGGAGCCCAGGTGTAGCCCGGGGACCGCCCACCGGGGGAGGGTGGGCAGTGCATCGCCGACCGGGCTCCATGTGCCGAAGTCGATCGTCGACGTCACCGGCACGTTGACCGGAGGCAGTCCGGGGATGCCGCTGGTGAAGAGGAAGTAACGGCCTTCCATGCGGTAGAGGACCGGATCGGACTCGTCCAGATGCGACGTCACCATGATCCCAGGAGCGGAGGGATCGGGGTCCACGGGTGGTCGATCGGCGACGGCCGGCTGTGACGATCGCCGGGCGGCCGCGTCGGCGTGGCCGGCCAGCCCGCCGGCTGTAGCGGTCACGCTCATGGCCACGACGACGGCCACGGTGACGGTGACGGCCAGCGTCACGACCACGGCGACGGCTGCGGTCAGGGTGGCGGTCCACGACCGCCACCGCCGGTGACGCCTCACTCGAGTACCCCCCGGTTCATGGACCGTTCAGGCTATCGCCCGACGGGACGGGTCGCCGACCCGGTGCGGGCGGGCGACGGTGCCGGACGCCGACCCGGGAGGCGGCGCCGGTTGGGGAAGAACGGTGGACATCTCGCAGCGATCTGGGGACAGGGGAGGAAATCTGGCGGAAAAGGTAGGGATTTCGCGTGAGCCTCTTGACCCGCGAACGGATGCCGATCACAGTGTGAATTGTTCGGGACACCGAAGCTCCACCGGTAACTGGAGGAGGTCGCACGGAAGGGCCGCAAGGCGCTCCGGGTGGCCGAATCCCAGGGAGAGGTGGGTCCGTAGGTTACCGAAATGGTGGTCCGGTGACGGGCTGAGGTGCTCCTTCGGAGCATGTCGGTCCGGTACCCGCTGCAGAGTCGTCCGACACGGCTCGGCGCGGGCGAGACCGTGTCTGCCGAGTACGTGGCCCCGAGGAGCTTGGGCGGTTTCGGCCGCTCGGTTACTCGGGGCTGCGTCGCGTCCGTACCGCGTGTCAGTGCCGCGCGTCCGTACGCGCGTGTCCGTAGCCGCTCAGTGCCGGTGTGCCGACGTGACCGCGGGCGATGCGGCCTCCATCCGGCAGGGATCCTCTTCGTCGTTGCACCGCTCGCACTCCAGCTCCAGCGTGGTGTGGGAGATGCCGAACGGCGCGGCGATGGCCGACTTCACCCGGTCACCGACCGCCTGTGCCTCCTCGAGCGTCGGATGACCGGTGAGGACCATGTGGGCGGAGAGCACCCGCATCTCGCTGGAGAGACTCCAGACGTGGAGGTCGTGGACCTCGCCCACACCGGAAACCCCGGCCATGGCCGCGGTGAGCTGGGCCAGGTCGAGGTCCGGAGGTGTCGACTCGAGGAGGACGGCGACGCTGCTGCGGAACACCCGAAAGGCCTGGACCACGATGATGGCGGCCACCGTGAGGGCCGAGACCGGGTCGAGCCAGGTGGCGGAGGGTACGAAGAGCAGGATGACGGCGGCCACGACGACGGCCAGGGAGGCCAGCGCGTCTCCCGCCATGTGCACCAGCGCGGCGCGCATGTTGAGGTCGTTCGAGCCGTCGCGGAGGACCAGGGCGGCCACCCCGTTGACGACGAGGCCGAACGAGGCCACCACGATCACCAGGCCGGCCCGTACGTGCTCGGGGTGGCCGAGGCGGTGGAAGCTGTCGAGGACGATCAGCACGGTGACGATGGCGATGAGGGCGGCGTTGGCCAAGGCGGCCAGGATGGTGGCCCGGTGGTTGCCGAACGACCGGGCCGCGTTCGGGGGGCGCAGCGCCAGCCGCACCGCCACCAGGGACAGGACCAGCGCGCCCAGGTCGGAGAAGTTGTGGCCCGCGTCCGCCAGCAGACCGCTCGAATGCGCGACCACGCCGAACCCGATCTCGACCACGGCCAGAACCGCGGTCAGGACGAGGCTGATGGCGAGCCTACGGGTTCGATCCATGCATCCTCCTCGCCACCATGCTACCAACGACCCATCTCGGGCTCCCCTCCGGACCCCCGGGCCAGGGGCGTCAACCGGGCCGAGACGGTCCGATCCCGCCATCTTCGAGGCGGCGGAGGAGCTCGTACTCCGGTTCCAGTCGCATCCGGAGGCGCTCCGTCTGGTCCTCGGTCAGCACGGACCGGGTTCCCGTCACCCGTGCCCGCTGGGGGGACAGGGGCAGCTGCAGGCGCTCTCCCAGCCGGACGAGGCCGCCGGCGAAGTCCTCGGCGAACAAGACGGTCGAGCACGCCGCGATGCGGTCGGCGGCCTCGGACACCTCCGAAGCCTTGGAGAACGTGGTCAACTGGTTCAAGAGGTCCCTCCGGGGCACCCGCTCCAAGAAGGCGTCGAATCCGTCCCGGGCCACGTTCCGCTCACTTTCGGCGACCCGGCCCGGAACGCCCGCCTCGTCGCCGGCCACCAGGTAGTCGAAGTAGGAGTGGACCCGCTCGACAGGATCCCGCAGGACGGTCACGGTGAAGGTCCTCGGGGGCAGCGGCTGGTCGGCCGCGGCCCGATGCGACCGGCCGTAGAAGTACGCGCCCTCGGCCAGCAGCCTCCGGCTGTTGGAGACGAAGCTGTACCCGCCGCTGATCGTCCGCGGCAGGCGCGACGTGGTCATGCGGCGCCAGACGTCCATCGGGTCCTCGCCGCCCAGGGCCATGAAGCTGAGGTAGAGACTGGTTCCCGCCGTCTTGCGGACGTGATAGCAGTAGATGCGCCGATTGCCGTCGGGCAGCTCGAAGGTCCTGGCCAGCCGTCGATAGGTCGGATCGCTGCGGATGGCCCAGATGTCCTGGATGTCCCGTACCCCTCGCCGTATGCGCAGCTCTGCTCGTTCCCGAGCGCTCCTGGTCGGTGGGGATGCGTTGAGCTCAGCTGGCCCGGGCCCCGTCTCCACGCGCCGCATCTTACCCCCCCTCCACCTAAAATCGGTCTTGACCTCGTCCTTTGGGTCGCCGTCCACCCGTCCACCCGTCCACCCGGACCGGGTGCTTGTTTGAGCAAGGACACTCGCTGTGGGATCATCTCGATGATGGGGGGTACGCCTTGAGTACAAAAGGGACCTCCCGGGACGATCCGCCCGCCGGAGAGCTCTCGGACCCGGTGAAGCTGATCGTCTGGGACCTGGACGACACCCTGTGGGCGGGGACGCTCAGTGAGGAACCGGTCACGATCGACCAGTCGACGGTCGACCTGGTCCGAACGCTCAACTCGCGTGGGATCGTGAGCTCGATCTGCTCGAAGAACGATGAGGTCACCGCCCGGGTCCGCCTCCAGCAGGCCGGTCTCTGGGATGAGTTCGTCTTCACCCGCATCGACTGGTCGCCGAAGGGGGCCCGCGTCGCCCAGATCATCGAGGACGCCCAGCTGCGGCCGGAGAACGTCCTGTTCATCGACGACCTCGCCCTCAACCGTGCCGAGGTGCGCCACTTCTCACCCGGCATCCAGACGGCGGGACCGGAGATCATCGGCCGCCTCCTCGCCCTGCCCGAGCTGTCGGGCAAGGACGATCGTGCCCACACCAGGCTGGCGCAGTACCGGCTGCTGGAGCGCAAGCTGGCCGACCGCCGAGTGGGTGAGGACACGAACGAGGCCTTCCTCCGCTCGTGCGACATCCGGGTCGGTGTCCACCATGACCCCGACGCCGAGAAGGACCGTCTCTTCGAGCTCGTCAACCGGACCAACCAGCTCAATTTCACCAAGCGCAGGCCCGACCGGGACTCGTTCGAGGCGATGGTCGCCGACCCCCGCTACGACGTGGGCTATGTGCGGGTGCGCGACCGCTACGGCGACTACGGCATCTGCGGGTTCTACTCGGTGGCCCGTCACGAGGGCACGCTGGTCGACTTCTTGTTCTCGTGCCGGGTGCTCAACATGGGTGTGGAGCAGTGGCTCTACGAGAAGCTCGGCCGGCCCGCCGTCTCCGTGGTGGGGGAGACCGCCTCCACGCTGGAGGCGCCTGTCGACTGGATCACAGAGGACACCGGGGAGGCCGACTGCTTCCCGGCGCCGGTCCGGGGGAGAGGAACACGACCCGAGCAGGGTCCGGTCGCAGCCGAACAGGATCCTGATGGTGGGTGGATGTGACCTGACGGCCACGGCGGAGTTCCTCGGAGGGAGCATCGCCACCGACCTCTCCCACGTCGGACCGACAGGCGCCTTCGTCCACGTGGGGCACACCGAGCTGCTCCGGCAGTCGGCGAGCGGTCTCGGGCCCGATCAGCGGGCGCTGGTCGACCGGATCCCGTTCCTCGACCAGCAGGTGTTCTGCTCACCGGCCGTCGTCGCTCCCGACTACGACGTGCTCGTCTACAGCGTGCTGACCGACTACACCCAGGGGATCTACCGGCACCGGGAGCTCGGACTCGTCGTGCCCTGGCATCAGTTCCACCACGATGTGACCGATCCCGCATTCAGGCCGCAGCTGGCGGCGAGGTTCAGCCGGGACGGGATGGACCAGGAGTTCTTCGACTGGTTCGCCACGGAGTTCGAGTTCCTCGGCGGCATCTCCGCCGACCGCTTCGAGGAGAACATCCGCTGGCTGGCCGGGTCGGTTCCGCCGGGGGCACGGTTGATCTTCCTCAACGGAGCCGAGGTGCCGCTCGTCAACCCCAAGGAGCCCGATCGTCACCTGCGCCACCGCACCATGAACGAGGCGCTCGACCGGGTCGTGGCGACGCTCCCGAACGCCTCCGTGTGCGACGTGCGGACGTTCGTCCTCACCGAGGATGACGTCACCGACAGCATCCGCCACTACCGGCGCCGCTCGTACCTGCAGATGGCGGAAGAGATCCGCGCCGCCAACGCGTCCGACCTCAGTCTCGAGCGTGAACGTCCGGCCGCCCGCCTCTACGGCCCGGTCCGCACCCTGGTGGGGACCGGGAAGGAGCAGCTGCGAAGATTGTCGAAGCGCCTCGTCCGGAGCCTGTCCGGCTCGTCCGGGTGAGCCCGCCGGATGAGCCCGCCGGATGAGCCTCTCGGGAGTTCCGGCCGGCCGGCCCCGGGGGAGCCTCGGACCGTGGTCAGCCGCAGCTCTTCTTGTAGGCGGCGGTACCGGGCTGGAGCGCCTGCCCCGAGTTCGGGCCGACCATCAGGCACGATTCGTCGACGGCGACGAATTCGGCGGCCGGGATGTGCTTGAGCTGGTCGACATCGTCGTAGGTCCACCGGGGGTCGGCGGTGCCCTGGAAGTACCAGTTGCTGCCGTTGTCGGCCAGGATCAGGCCGTAGGTCTTCATGGTCGTGAGCACTGTTTGGCACATCGCCGAGCACGCCGACGCGGGAAGCTTGAACCGGGGGTTCAGGCGGAAGCGCGCTCCCATCGGCGGACAGGCCCGGTCATCCTGGCCCGCCTCGTGCCGCGCCGGCCAGAGGTACGCCTGCTGGGTGCACTGGGCGGTGAACCGGATGGCATGGTCCATGGCCCGCGATGCGACCTCGGTGTAGTTGACCAGGCCCGGGAGGATGGGTAGCCCGGCGGCGTCGGCCGACGTCCAGGTGAACGGGCGCAGGGCGTTCGACCGGAGCCTCCAGATGGCTCCGGAGCCGGCCGTCGACTTGCCGTCGGGGCGGTAGTACGTGTCCCAGGTCTCGTACAAGGTGCAGGTGCCGGGGTTGACCATGATGGCGTGGCGATCCGAGCCCTGTTCGATCGGAGTCGTCGCCGAGAGCGGGTACGGCCCGCGATCGCTCTCGGAGGAGTACTGGAAGGAGATGTGGACGAGGGCCTGGTGGGCGGGCACGATCTGCCAGGGGATGCCGTACGGCTCCGCCGCCTTGCCGGACGGTCCGTAGTCGGGATGGAGGTCGGTGGATCCCGCGTCCATCGACGCCAGCCAGGCGGCACTGTCCTTGTCCACCGGCAGTCCGGTGACCGGGGTGTTCCACACGTTGTCGGAGGGAAAGGCCGGACAAGGGGTTCCGGGGAGGGTGGTGCCGCCGGCCGATGGCCGTGGAGCTCCGGCCGCCGGTGCCACGGTTGAGACGACGCCGACGAGGATCGCCACTGCGAGCCCGACGACGGGTCCGGTGGTCCTCGTCCGCGTCACGGCATCGAATCCCTTGTGCCCATGGCGACCAGGTCGGGGCTCAAGGGCAGGGCAACGGCTTCGAGGTCTCGATGCCGACCGCGTCCTCGAGGTCGCGGCCGTTGGCCATGGCCACTGCGGCCAGTTGGGATCGGACGCCGAGCTTTCGCAGGATGGAACGGATGTGCGAGCGGACGGTGGCCAGCGACACCACCAGTTCGGTGGCGATGTCCTGTGCCGAGATCCCCTTGGTGAGGAAGTAGAGCACCCGCCGCTCGCTCGCCGTCAGCTGCATCAGCGCCTCGAACCGGGCCGGGATGCGCCGGAGGTCCTCCTTAGGCGCCGGGGTGCCACCCTGCTCTCCGAACATGGCGCGGAGCTCCTCGGTCAGCCCGTCGATGTCGGGCAGGGCGGAGGCCCCCTGTTCGACGCACGCCGCCAGTGCGCCGGCGCCGGCGCCGGCCCCGACGGCCAGGACGTCGACCCCCAGCGAGCGGTAGGCACCGGCCACCCGGGCCGGGATCGACCAGGTGCTCGATGACCAGTTGGACGGTCCGTTGGTCGGTTCCGCCCCTACGACGAGGACGACCAGGTCCACCTGGTCGCCGGCGATGTCGAGGATGGGGTAGTCGTCGGGGGTGAGCGAGATCACCGCCGAGGTGAATCCCAGGCGCTGGGCCAGCGAGCACGCGGCCAGGGCCGACAGGCAGGGCGTTCCGTTCCCCGCTGGACCGGGGTCGACCACCAGGACCGTTCCGAGGGTGTCGGCGCCGCCGGGCTCGGGGAGGTTGTCGTCGTGGCGGGTCCCGTACCCCGCCAGCCGGCAGGTGGAGTAGCGCACCACGGTGCGGTGGCGCAGAACGGGCATGGACACGAACTGCCCGTAGGGGACAGGCTGGCCGATGGATGGGAGGAGCGCGCCCGCCGAGGCCGCCGATCGACCGGAGACGTCGGTGAGGAGCCTGTCGACGGTGACCACCATCGTCGAGGGCACCGTCGCCAGCCGGCCCGGGCTCCGCTTGTCGCTCCTGTTGGCGGTGGCCGGGGACGGTTCACCCTTGCCGGCACGCTGTCGGCCCCGACCGCCCTCGGCCCGGCGTGCCCGGCCGTCGGTGGCCACTCCCTGACCCACGGCCCGGGCCAGACGCTCCCCGAGGATCTTCGGGGTCACCGCGGCGGCATCGGATCCGAAGGCGATGGCGATTCGGGAGAGGCCGTAGGGGCAGACCCGGTCGTCGGACCGAACGGTCTGCTGGATGCTCCGAAGTGCCAGTTCGTGAGCCGCACCCGTGCTCGATCGGTCGACCTCGGGGGCGGAGCCGGGACGTAGGTCCACGCGTGCCACCGTCCTCGGCAGCGGTTCCCCCAGCCCATCGGACCGTTCTCTAGCGAGTCCAAGATCAGTTGTCATTCCACCCCCATGCACCGCCCGTTCGTCCCAACGGCACAGGAATGTGCGCCCCTGCGGTGACCTGCCCTGCATCTGCCCTACTCCTCCAATCCTAGTCGCCCTGGTGACGAGCGCAAGGGCGATCTCATCATCTTTGATGAGGATGCAGACAGCCCCGAGATGAAGGCCCAAGAAATGAACCAGAGATGAAGGAGACCAGAGATGAAGGAGCCGACATGAAGGAGACCGCCCCCGAGGGCCGGCTCTATCCGACGAGGGCCCCTCCCCGGAGATGGGCCAACCCGTCGACCGTCAGCACGGTGCCGACCCCGAGCACCGCCCCGGCCAGCGCATCGGTGGGATAGTGCCAGCGGAGGCCGATGACGGCCACGATCATCAGGCCGACCACGACCGCGCCGAGGACCACGACCGCGGGTCGGATCCAACCGGGCACGGCGAGGGCCCAGGCGGTCATCACCGCGGCGATGTCGGCCACGTTTCCCGAGGGGTAGCTGAGGACGCCCAGATACCGGCGGGCCACCAGCGGCTTGAACACGTACTCGACCAACACGGCGGTCACGACCGGCCCGGCCACACAGGCTGCGGCCCGCCACCGGTCGAAGCGGACGACGACCAGCGCGGCGAGAAGTGTGGCGAGCACCAGGGCCACGGGGCTGCCGAGGTCGCTGATCCGGTGCAGGGTGGTCGAGTCGGTCGATATGGCGATGGCGGCGAATCCCCGCCGGTCCAGGGCATTGGGGCCCGGATGGACCCGGACCACGACGCCGGCCACGATCGACAGCCCCATCAGGACTGCCCCCGCCACGGCCTCGGTCCTCCCCGGAGCCGTGACCGTCGTGGGGCTGTGCTCTTGGACCAGCGGACCGTCGGGGCTCAAGGGACCGTCCGGAACCATTCCACGGTGGCCCGCAACCCCTCGTCGAGGCCGACCGGCTCGATGTCGGGGAACATCGACCTGATCCGGGTCTGGTCGGCCTGCGAATCGTGCACGTCCCCGGGCCGCGAGGGCCCGTGATGGCGCTCGAGGGGCCGTCCCAGGACCTTTTCGAGGACATCGATGAGCTCGAGCAGCGAGACCCTGGTCCCGAAGGCCAGATTGACCGGTCCCGGGTTGGTCACCCGCCGTGTCACCGTCCCGGCCAGTACCGAGGCCACGGTTCCCACGTAGGTGAAGTCGCGGGTCTGGCTCCCATCGCCGTGGACAGGCAGCGGATCACCCCGCAGTGCGCACGCCACGAAGGTGGGGACGACGGCCGCATAGGCATGGTCGGGGTCCTGCATCGGACCGAAGACGTTGAAGAAGCGATAGGCCAGCACCGGCAGGTCGAAGGAACGGCCGTAGGCCAGCGCGGCCGATTCCGCCGCCAACTTGCTGGCCGCGTACGGGCTGACCGGCATGGGGACCATGTCCTCGCGTTTGGGAAGCGCCGGGTTGGCCCCGTAGACCGAAGACGACGAGGCCACGACGACGTGCGGCCGGCCACCGCGCCGGGCGGCCTCCAGAACCTCCATCGTGCCGGTGGCATTGGTGAGATGGCTGGCCATGGGGTCGGCCAGCGACCGCGGCACCGACGGTCGAGCGGCCAGGTGAACGACGGCGTCGGCGTCCTCGAACAAGCCGTCCAGCAGCACGGGGTCGAGGATGGAGCCCTCGACCAGTTCGACCCGGTCGAGCGAGTCCAGGTTGGAGCGCCGCCCCGTCGAGAGGTCGTCGAGTGCCACCACCCGTCCGACGCCGGGATCCGAGCACAGGGCCCGGCACAGGTTGGCACCGATGAATCCGGCACCCCCGGTGACGACGACGTTCACCCGGGCAGGCTACAGCCGCTCGACGGTGGGCCCATCCAGCCGGTTGCGGGTGTCGAGCACATAGCTGGCGTGCGCCCGGACCAGGTCGAAATCGAATGCGTCGTGATCGGTGACGATGACCACCGCGTCGGCCCGCTCGAGCTCGGGGGCGCTCAGCTCGACGAGCGGGCACATCACCTCGTGCCCCGACACGTGGGGATCGACCACACGGACCTCGGCACCCATGTCGGTCAGTGAATTGGCGATGATGGTCCCCGGCGCCTCACGGGCATCCCCGGTGTTCCGTTTGTAGGCCAGTCCGAGCAGCAGGACCCGGGAGCCGTTGACGGCGCGGCCCATGCGGTTGAATGCCAGGGTCAGCCGGCGTACCACGTAGTCGGGCATGTGCTCGTTGACGTCGTTGGCCAGCTCCACGAACCGGAAGGGCTGTCCGAGGCTGCTCCGCACCTTCCACGAGAGGTAGCTCGGGTCGATGGGAAGGCAGTGGCCGCCCACCCCGGGCCCGGGAGTGAACCGCAGGTAGCCGAACGGCTTGGTCGAGGCTGCGTCGATGGCCTCCCATACGTCGATTCCGAGGTCGGCGGCGAACATGGCCAGTTCGTTGACCAGGGCGATGTTGACGTGCCGGAAGGTGTTCTCGAGCAGCTTGGTGAGCTCGGCCTCGCGGGTTCCGGACACCGAGATCGTTCGTTCGACGATCCGGTCGTAGAACCCGCGCACGGCCCGGAGCGACTCTTCGTTCACTCCCGAGATCACCTTGGGTGTGTTCTCGAGCCTCCACGCGCTGTTGCCGGGATCGATGCGCTCGGGGCTGTACCCGAGGTGGAAGTCCCTCCCGGCCGACAGCCCCGACTCCTCCTCGAGGATGGGCGCCACCAGTTCCTCGGTGGTCCCGGGGTAGCTGGTCGACTCGAGGACCACCAATGCTCCCGGACGGAGGTGACGGGCGACCCGGTGGGCCGCATCTTCGACGAAGGAGAGGTTGGGGACCCCGTCATGCAGCGGAGTGGGGACGTCGATGACAGCCACGTCGAACCCGGCGATGCGCTCCGGGTCGTCGGTGGGCTCGAAGCGCCCGGAATCGATGGCGTCCCCGAGACGGTGATCGGGGATGTCTCCGATGTAGGAGCTTCCCGCGGCCAGGCTCTTGATGCGTTCGGTGTCGAGGTCGAACCCGACGACGTGGTAGCCGACCTCGACGGCGCGCACGGCGAGCGGCAGCCCGACGTACCCCTGGCCGATGACGACGAGCCTGGTCGGCCCGCGGTCCTCGCTCACCCGTTGACGCCCGGCAGCCGGCTCACGCCGGGACTTGTTCGGAACTGGCGCCGGACTTGCCGTTCTCGACCGGCACCGGCTGCTCGTGGTCGACCCCACCGCCGACCCCACCGACCCCACCGACCCCGAGCTCACCGACCCCGAGCTCGGCCCGAACCGGACCCGGGTCGGTGGAGATCCAGGGCCCGCCCGTTCAGCGTGACCTGAGGAGCGACTGCCTGCGGCGCGGCCACCCTGAAGAGGAGCTTTCTCACTGCGTCGGCATCCCGTCGGTCGGTGGCCTGGCGGAGCTCGAAGAGGTCGGCCGCGAAATCGTCGGCCGGAGCGGTGATGGGGATCAATTGATTGATGTAGGGATGTTGGGTGGTGAGGACTTCCTCCTCGGGTGTTCGGAGCTCCTCGTCGAGTTTCTCGCCGGGGCGGATGCCGATGATGTGGATGGGAATGTCGACACCCACCTCGTATCCGGACAGGCGGATCATCCGCTCGGCCAAATCCAGGATCCGGATTGGCTCACCCATCTCGAGCATGAAGACCTCTCCGCCGCCGTCGGACAGAACCGAGGCTTCGAGGACGAGCTGGACGGCCTCCTCCACGCTCATGAAGAACCGGGTCATCCTGGCATCGGTGACCGTGACCGGACCCCCGGTGGCGATCTGACGGGAGAAGGTGGGGATCACGCTGCCCCGGCTGCCCAGCACGTTTCCGAACCGGACCGTGCAGTAGGACGCACCCACTGGTGCCCGGGACAGCACGACCTGCTCGGCCATCCGCTTGGATGCGCCCATGACGCTGGAGGGCCGGACGGCCTTGTCCGTCGAGATCTGCACGAATCGCTGGGCACCCACCCGGACGGCGGCCTCCACCACGTTCAGGGTGCCGAAGACGTTGGTCGTGGCCGCCTCGATCGGGTGGTGCTCGAGAACCGGGACATGTTTGTGCGCGGCCGCGTGGAACACCACATCGGGGCAGAAGCGCTCGAAGGCATCGATGACCGCCAAGCGGTCGTTGATGTCGACCAGCGCCTGCTCGCATTGGACGGCGACGGTGGCGGCCGTGTCGTGGAGGTGGGTCTCGTCGTGATCGAGGAGCACGAGCAAGGCAGGGTCGAGCTCGGCCACCTGGCGGGAGATCTCCGAGCCGATGGAGCCGCCGGCTCCGGTGACCAGGACGCGGCGACCGGCCAGCGAACGGCGCACCGTGTCGAGGTCGATCGGCACCGGCGTACGGCCCAGCAGGTCCTCGATCTGGGGCTCACGCGCCTGGCGGAGGGATGCCATGTGGGACGACCCGTCGATCAGGTCGCTCACCACCGGCAGCACCTTCATGGTCACCCCGGCCGCCTCGCAGGTCAACAGGACTCGCTGCACCAGCTCCGGCGGCGGGTTGGGGATGGCCAGGAGGACCTGCTGGAGCGTGTAACGGCTGACGGAGCCGGGGATGTCGTCGATCGAACCGACCACCGGCACTCCCAGCATGGAGAGGCCGTGGGCCCGGGCGTCGTCGTCGAACACGGCCACAGGGACCAGACCGGCACCCGGGCTGCGCAACATCTCCCTGATGGCGGCGGCGCCGGCGTCGCGGCTGCCGACGATGGCCACCCGCAGCCCCACCCGGCGCGATCCTCGCTGCCAGGCGAACAATCTCGAATGGAAGCGGAGGAGCCCCATCCCGGCGGTGGCGAACATGCACCCGACGACGATCACCGCCACCGGGACCAGCTCGACCCGCGCCATGCGGCCGAGGGGATAGGCCACGATCAGGAGGCTGACGACCGTGGCCGCCGAGAGCACGAGCTGCCGGGCCTCCTCGGCGCCGGCGTGTCGCCACATGCGGCCGTACAGGCCATAGACGTGATTGGCCACCAGGGTCAGGACCATCACGACCCCGAGGAAGGGAAGGAAATGCTCCCAGTAGAGGCCCGGCGCCTTATCGCGGAAATAGGCGATCTCCGCCAGGCCGTATCCGACGAAGACGCAGAACGCGTCGATCAGGGTGAAGACGAGCCGGGACCGTATTCGGCTGGCCCGCATGGCGACGTTTCCTCTTCCCCTGTCGTTGGAAAGCGCGCCACCAGGACTCTGCGGTTCCCGTGGGAACTCGTCATCCGGCCCCTTCACCATTCGTTCGCCCCCCCGCTTGAATAAGCCGCCCGCTGCATGCCGACCATATCGCCCCCGCTCAAGAGTATCGCGCCGGACCCCGAAGTGCTCCAGGAGACATCCCTCCACAGACCATGATGCCTCTGGCTCCGAAACCCACTAATTCGGCCTGATTGGTTACCTGTCATTCCCCTTTGACGGTCTGGGCCATTGCTGCGATTGAAGATCCCCCATGTGGCACTTTTCTCCATGGCACCAACCAAACTCCGAGCACGGTACGGCGTCGCCCCTACTCTCGGTCGTAGGTGGGATCGACTCTACAGACATACTTCGACCTCATCATCCTCAATATTGAGGATTGGTCGAAGAACCGGGGGCTGACGGGGTCGGGCCGGCCTCGGGACGAGCCACGGGGCCGAGCCACCGGGCCGACCCCACCTCCGCCGCCGTTTGCCGTAGATTGCCGCTGCTCAGAGCGAATTGCTGCTGTTCAAAAGCACAAACCCGAGTGTATTATTGCCCTCTACGTTGGGCAGGGAGTGGGAGAGCGATGGAGCCAGTCGACTATTTGGGGGCGTTGCGCCGCAGCTGGCGGTTGCTCGTTGCCCTTGGCCTGATCGGTGTCCTGATCGCGGTGTTGATCCCGGTCGGTGGCGGCCACAAGAAGGGACACGCCCGGCGCCTCCCCAATCCTTGGGAGGCCAGTGCCACCGTCGGGGCCGCGCCCACCGGCAACAACACCGTGGTGGGGGGCGGCGCCACCGGCGCCCAAATCCAGTTCTACGCCGTCAGTACGAATGTCCAGCGGGCCGCGCTCGACGCCGCCGGATTTCGCTCGGTCCGGACCGGGAGAATCGGGGCATACCTGAAGGCCACCCTCCTGGTGCCGGCGGGCGTCGGGAAGCGTGAAGCCGAAAACGCCAACCTGGTCCGGTTGACCGGATACGGCCCGACCGCCGCCCGGGCCAGGAGACTCACCAACGTCTACGCCAAAGAGGTGGGGATCTATCTCAATCGCATTGCGGCAAGCCGGGCCCGGTCGGGCGCCGTCATCATCCGCAAAGGCGTGGGTTCCGGCTACGTCGTCGTGCATCCAGCCCTCTCGGCAACGGAGCTCCATGTGGCCAGGCCGGGTGCAGGACCGGTCAAGAGCAGGAAGTTGCGAGCACTGATCGGTCTCGGTGTCGGCTTGGTGCTGGCCGCGGCGATCGTGTTGATGCGCGAGCTCCTGAGCAAGCGCCTCCGGACCTCGGCGAGGGCGGAGGCGACCTTCGGCTACCCGGTGATCGTGGAGATCCCGACCACGCTGAGTGCGATCGGTCGACGAAGTTTGAGCGTGGACGTGGTCAACGACCCCGTGTCCGCCACCGCCGAGGCCTACCGGATGTTGCGTATGTCAGTGCTCTTCGAGGCACTGGCCTCAGGGGTGGTCCCGACGGACGACTTCGGCCAGTTCCTCATCGATGGCGGTACGGCCCAACAAGCGGCCGGTACAGCCGCTGCGGCCGGCGCGGTGACGTCGGCCACCGAAGGCGACGCCGAGCCGATGGCGCTCCCGACCCCGGTCTCCCGCAAGGTCTTGATGGTCGTGTCGCCCAGTACCGAGTCCACCCGGCCCCAGGTTGCCGCCAATCTGGCCGCCGCCTATGCCGAGGCAGGCCAACGGGTCGTGGTCCTCGGAACCGGGGAGCTCGGCGCCGGCCCGGTCCGGGGCAGCGGGCGGACCCTGTCCGGCGAGATCACACCCGAGGATGTCGAGGCCCGGCTGGAGGCGTCGTGGGTCGATCGGGTGTTCCGTCTCGATCTGCGCCACTTCATCGAGAACAGCGGCCAGCTGGTGCTCCGGATGCCGGCGGTGCTGCACGCGACACGAGCCGTGTCGGACGTCATCATCATCGAGGCCCCGCCACTGCTCGCCGTGCACCACGTGGAAGCACTTTCCCAACTGGTCGACGTCGTCCTGGTGGTGGGGGAGTGCGGCACGACCACCTTCACCGAGGCCCGTCGGTCCGGGGACCTCCTCCGGCGCATGGCGGCCCCCGTGCTCGGTGTGGTGCTGACCAACGTCAGGCTGCAGTACCGCGATCCCCGTCAGCTGACACCTCAGAACCAGCTGGAGCTGAGCAGTGGTGCGGGTCTCGGTCGGGAGCCCGTCGGTGCCGATATGGGGTCCGGGGCTCCGGCTCACTCCCCGGCCTGACGCCGACGCCGGCGAGCCGATGATGTTCTTCGCCACGGAAGTACCCACCAACCCGATCATCGCCCTGCTCGTGGCCGGGATCCTCTTCGGGCTCGGCCGCCTGATCATCAAGCGGGTGGCGTTCGCCGAGAACAACCAGTGGTTGGTCAGGATCATGACCATCGGCCTCGTCCTCCACCTGTTGGCCGCGCCGGCACAGATCTTCGTCGTCGAGCATGTCTACGGAGGGATCGCCGACTGGACCCGGTACACCCACCAGGGGGCCATCCTGGGCCCCAACTTCCACCGGTTCGATTTCACGCTGGCCGGGGCCAACCTGCGCCAGATCGTCAACGACGGTTCGGTCAGCATCGCCACGGGAATCGTGATGGCCATCGTCGGGGTCAACCTCACGGCCACATTCCTGGTCTTCAGCTGGCTCTCGTGGGTCGGGTGCGTCCTCTTCTACCGGGCCTTCACGCTCACGTTCGCCGGCGCCGACCACCGACGGTACGCACTGATGCTGTTCCTGCTCCCGTCCCTGATCTTCTGGACCGCGGATGTGAGCAAGGAATCGATCATGATGTTGTCGCTCGGGCTCGTTGCCTACGGTGGCGCCAAGATCTTCTCCCGCCAACGTGGCGGATTCGTACTGCTGGTGCCCGGGGTCACCCTCGGGTACTACGTCCGGCCCAACGAGCTCCTGCTGGTGCTGAGCGGCTTCGCCGTGGCCATGATGCTCCCGACGGCAGGAGCGCGGCAGAACCTCGGCGGGCTCCGGCGCTTCTTCGGGCTCGTGGTCCTGTCGGGCCTTCTGTTCATCTCTGTCTACGTGACCCTGCACTACCTGCGTGGCGGCGGCGGGACCCTGTCGCTCAACCAGACCCATCAGAACAACCAGGGCGTCGGCACCGGCTTCGGCAGCAGCGGCATCCCCTACTCGACCGATCCGATCACCTGGCCCCGCGACGCCTACGAGGTCCTGTTCAATCCCTTGATCTTCAAGGCCCACGGGAATGCCCAGCGGGTGGCCGGCATCGAGAACACGATCATCATCGTGCTCATCCTGCGGTCCCTCCGCAACCTGCGGATACTGCCCCGGGCCGCCTTCGCCCGGCCGTACCTGATGCTCTGCGCCGTGTACAGCGTCATCTTCATCTACACCTTCGCCGCCCTCGGGAACCTGGGCCTGATCGAGCGGGAGCGGGTCATGCTGCTTCCCTTCATGCTGGTACTGCTGTGTACCCCGCGGGCGCCGAAGGGGTCACCGCCGCGCTACCTCTGGGAGTTGCGGCGCAAGGCCCGGCTGCAGATACGACGGGCCAACGAGGAGGCGAGGCGTCGGCAGCGGCCGGGTGCTCCGGTACCGCTTCGACGGTGAGGGATCGCAATCCGAGCACGCGGACCCCGCGTCTCCAACGCGGCCCCTCGGGGAGCGGCCCACACCATGCAGCGGTCGGAACCGAGACCCGGTTCTCGTCAGGATCATTCGTAGCATGCAACAGAACACGGGCCTCCGGAGGACGATGCTCATGCCGCAACTCTCGTCGACGATCGGGACCCGTGTCACCCGTCGACCGGCTTCAGGCGGTTCTCCTGCTTCTTGAACCGCACCTCTTCTGTTGAGTTATCGAGTGTCCACACCAAGCGAGGCCGATACCCGAGCCGTCCCGCCGGAAGATGACACCGGGCTGCCTCGCGGGCAGTGGGGCATCTTCGACATCCTGGGGTTGGGTTGGGTCGTCGTCGCCGGGGTCCTGGTGCTGGTGCCCGCTCTTGCCCACGGGACCTCGCTCGGGCCGTACGACATTCTCCAGAACGTCGGGCTCAACAAGGTCCCGAACGCCGTGGTCCACAACCCGACGCTCCTCGACCAGATTCGACTCTTCATCCCGTGGACGAATCTGGTGTGGACCCAGGTCCATCAAGGTCACCTCCCCCTCTGGAACCCCTACAGCGCGCTGGGCATGCCCCTCGCGTTCAACTGGGAGTCGGCTCCCCTGAGCGCTCCTGTCCTGATCGGCTACCTGTTCCCCGTCCGACTTGCCTACACTGCCCAACTTGTCGTCACCGGCATGATCGCCGGAACCGGCGTCTACGTGCTCGGGAAGGTGCTTCGCCTGGGGACGCTGGGCAGCACGACGGCAGCGGTCGTCTTCGCGCTGAGCGGACCGTTCATCGGGTACCTCGGGTGGCCGTTGTCCTCGGTGATGTCCTGGGGAGGCTGGCTCTTCGCCGCCGTCGTCCTGGTCCTGCGGGGCGAGAAGAGGGCTCCGGCGATCGTGCTTCTCGCCGCAGTCACTGCGTTCGCGATCTATGCGGGCGATCCCGAGGGTGTTCTCCTGCTCGCACTCGCGGCAGCCGTCTTCGCTCTGGCCATGCTCCTCCTCCGGGTACCCGCACTCGGAGGCTCCGGTCCCATCATCCGGCCTGCCACCGACCTGGGGCTTTCGGTGCTCGCAGGCACGGCCCTCGCCGCGCCGCTCATTCTGCCGGGTCTTCAACTTGCGAAGGGGTCCAACCGCACCGTCGTGGGTCCGTCCTTGTTGCCGAAGGGCCTGCCTCCCAAGGAGGTGGTCCACCTCATCTTCCAGGGATTCGACGGCCTGCCCGTGCTGCACAGCCAGTGGTTCGGGCTTTCCACCTATGAGGCGACCTGCGTCTATGTCGGAGTGATCGTGCTCGTGCTGGCGGCAACGGCACTCGTCCTGCGCTGGAGGCGACCGGAGGTGCGCGCTCTTGCTTTGGTGGCGGTGGTCATGGGACTGCTCGTGTTCGTTCCCCCCCTGGTGTCCGTCTTGGACAGCTCCGTGGCTCGCATCTACTGGATTTTCGCCATGACGCCCATGGTTCTTGCCGTCGCCGTTCTCTCAGGCATCGGGATGGACATCGTGGTCAAGTCCCACAAGGAGCCGAGAGTCAGGCGTGCGCTCGCCATCGGATTCGGGGCGTCGGCGGTGGTGCTCGGGATCATCTGGCTTGTGGCCAGACGAGGACTTACTCCATCGCAGGTCGCCATCCGCTCACACAGCTTCATTTGGCCCGCCGTCTCGGTGCTTGCCGGGCTGGTCGTTGTGTGGACGCTGTCGAAACTGTCCACGCGCACACACACCGGCAAGGTCTCATCGGCTGTCGGCGCCGGGACCGTCGCCGGGTCGCTGCTCCTCTTGGTCGAGACCGCTTTCCTTCTCGCTTCGGGTGCCCCCCTTCTGTCATCCAGCTCCCACTACCCGACCTCGACCCCGGAGGTCACAGCCCTGAAGCGTACCGTCGGCACTGCGATCGTCGGTTTTGGAGGAACCCCCACGTTCTCTTTGAAGGCGGGAATCATGACAAACGCCAACCTTCTCTATGGCGTCCAGGAGTTTGCAGCCTACGACCCGATGACGCCCCATGCATACTTCTCGCTGGACAAGCTGGACAAGACGCGGGTCTCCCTGCCGGCCGAGTACGAGGACATATTCAGCCCGGCGATCACCTCCTCGCAAGCCGCTCGACTTTACGGCATCAGCTATCTGCTCGAGCCGACTCGGATCCGCGGCCCTCGGGGCGCTGTCTTCGATCGCAGGCTAGGGAATCAGGATCTGTACCGGGTGCCGCGTGCCGCAGCGGCCACACTCGTCGCCGTGCGCCCGAATGGGTCGCTGCCCGGCAATTTCGCCCTTGGTGCACCCGTCAGAGTGGCTCATCCGAGCCCGAACACCTGGAGAATGGTCACCACCACCACCACTCCGAGTGTCCTCCGCCTGAGACTCTCCGACGTACCGGGATGGCAGGCCACCATTGACGGCAAGCCCGTCGGGCTCCGTCGGTTTGCAGGCGTGATGCTTCAGCTTCGGGTGCCTGCCGGCCGACATCGTGTCGAGCTCCGATATTGGCCGACGACCTTCACCATCGGAATCGTCCTGGCCGCCTGTAGCGTCTTCGGCCTGGCCGTGATCCTGATCCTTTCCCGGATTCGGTCCCGGAGGCTCGGCGGCTCGAAGACGATTCGGAGAGAAGGAGTCCGGCGACGTCCAGGCTCGTTGGCCCTGGTTGACAAGCCGGTGGATCCTCGATGAAGCTTTGGGACTGGCGAACGGCCGGGGTGAAACGGCCCGAGAAGGTGGCGTGGGGGGGTACCGGTTGACTCGCGACGAAGCCTCAGAACCGTCAGCCACCTCTGGTTCTCCACGTCGGCTCACCATCGGAGACTCCTTCTCTCCGCGGCGCAACAGCCTGAACTTTCTCCGGCTGGCGATGTGTCTGACGGTAATTATCTCGCATGGCATCACTCTCGGCGGCTTCGGTAACGAGTGGATCCTCGGACGCACCACGCTCGCCCTCCCCACTCTCTACGGCTTCTTCTGCCTGAGCGGGTTTCTCATCGCCGGTTCAGCCACCAACAACCACGTCGGCCGCTACCTCTGGCAGCGATTCCTGCGCATCATGCCCGGCTACTGGGTCTGCCTCATCGTGACGGCGTTCCTCATCGGGGCGCTGGCCTGGAGTCATGAACACCATTCGGCTACTTGCACCATCGTCTCCTGCTACTACTCCCTTCCTCGTTCCGGTCCGTTCCTCTACCTGTACCACAATTGGCTCCTGGCAATGAACCAGGTCAACATCGGACCGACCCCCCTCGGCGGCCCGGTTCCATACTTCTGGAACAACTCGGTGTGGACCCTCCTTCCCGAGGTGTTCTGCTACGCGATTCTTGCTGGCTTGGCCGGCCTGGGACTCCTCCGCCGGCGCGGCGTCGTGGTCGCACTCGCATGCGGCGTGTGGCTTCTCGAGGTGGCGATCGCTTGGGGTGGACCGGCAAACAAGGTGCCCTACTCCTTCGGGCCGTTCATCCTCACTCCGGTCTTCCTCTTCGGAGTCATAACCCTCACTCCGGTGTTTCTGGCCGGAGCCGTTCTCTACCTCTATCGCGACAGGGTGTGGGACTCGGGCTGGCTCGCCTTGGGCTTCGTAGCCGTGTTCGCGGCGGGGGCATGGCTGCCGTTCTTCGGTCAGGAGATGACCCGCTTCAACCACTACCTTCCCGGCGCAACCAGCGTGATGGCGCCGGCACTGGCGTATCCGCTTCTCTGGTTGGGCATCCACCTTCCGTCTCCGTTCCAGAAGATCGGGGCGCGCAACGACTACTCCTACGGCGTGTACATCTATGGCTGGCCCGTGCAGCAGCTTCTCGGGATCTGGGGCGTACAGCATTGGGGGTACGTGGCCTTCACCCTGTCGAGTATCGCCGGCGCCATGGTCCTTGCCGTCCTCAGCTGGCATCTCGTGGAGAAGCACGCGCTCAGACTGAAGAAGTTCGATCCGAGGGCTGCCTGGACGTTCTCGACGGGGAGGTTGAGCGAGCACGCCGGCGGCACGGTCACGCCGTCCGAGGATTGACGTTCCCCTGACGCCACCCTGCGCCTCCATTGGCGTGGCCCCACGAAGCGCCATTCGGTCTTCCCGAGTCAGCAGCCGAAGCCCTAGTCCTCGAAGGTGTAGGAGCCCAGCACGCCGAACTTCTCGATGAGACGCTCCACCCCCCGGCGTTCGGCCGGAGACCACGAGACCGCGTCGCGGGTCCGGTTGGTGCTGGGCCAGACGATGGCGGCGCAGGCATCGAGGTACGAGGCTCCGGGTTCGACGTCGATGAACCGGCAGATCTCGGCCAACGACCCTCGAGGGTCGGCGGCGAACGTCTCGTAGCGTACGTCCGCCAGCTCGGAGGGCTCGAGGAGCGGCCGGACCCGGTCCACGGCATCGCAGATCTGCTCGTACCAGGAGGTGGCGTCGGCCAGGGACATCTTGTGCCGTCGAGCCTCGGTGGCGATGTTGTCGAACGGATTGCGGGTCACATGCAGCACCTTGATGGGAACGCCGACCTCCCGTCGGAGACGGTCCAGCAGCTGGGGCTGTGCGGAGATCTGCAGTGCGGAGGACCTCGCCCGCTTGTCACCGAGCACCCGCAGGCGTTCGTAGCGCCCCTGGAACTGGTCGGGTATGTCGTAGGTGTAGCCCGACCAGGTCCGACCCATGGTGCCGAAGTGTTGGTCGCGCTGCAGGATCAGCGAGAAGAGCTGTGCCCGGCGAAATCCGTGCCGGACGTAGCGGACGGCATCGAGCTCGTGCGAGATGACGACCTCGGGATGGGCGTTCAGTGCAGTCCCGATCAGGGTGTGCCCGCTGCGCGAATAGCCGATGAAGAAGCAGAAGTTCTCCAGATCGGAGAAGCTCGGGTTCCGCCGCGCGCTCAGCGCCGACGACGCATACACCATGGCCCACTGGCCCCGGCCCCGTGGGTCGGCCAGACCGTTGCGGACGGGACGGGGGAGCCGTCGCTTGGGTGATCGCACGGTCGTCATCGCGCTGGTTCCGGATTCGTCATTTTTCGGAGGCTATAGCAGAATCCGGGCCCTTCCGTTCCTTCGGACCGGTCACGTGAGGTGGGCCCCGGTCATCTCGGTGGACGGCGGTCACGGCCCGCATCGACGAGCGGTTGGAGGATGGCCAGCCAGCGTGAGGCCACCGCGGCCAGGCTGAAGTGCTCCGTGCACCGGGCTCTGGCCGCTTCTCCCATCCTCTGTCGCAGCTCCGGGTCGGCGACCAGCCTGGCGGTGGCGGCCACCATGGCCGAGACATCGTCGACCGGGACGACGAGGCCCGTCTCCCCGTCCTTCACGATCGACGTCACACCGGGCACGGAGGTGGCCACCACGGGCAGGCCGCTCATGCCGGCCTCGATGAGCACGCCCGGCATCCCCTCACCGGCGGGCCTGCTGCAGAAGACCACCACGTCGGCGCGCCGCATCTGTTCGGCGATGTCGGGACGCGACCCGCGCAGCTCGACCCCGGCCGCCTTCGCCGGTCCGGCCACCACCTCGCGCCGGGGACCGTCGCCGATGAGCTCCGCCCGAAGCTGCAACCCATCCGCCCGGAGCCGTGCCACCACCTCGATGAACCGGTCCGGTCGTTTGCCACTGGTGAGCGCGCCGACGAAGAGCACGAGCGGAGGATCGGTCGTGCGTTGCCCGCTCGGGGGGTGGAACACCTCGGGATCGCGCCCGTTCGGAGCCAGTGTCAGCCGGGGCGACGGCACGCCGAACCGGATGAGGCACTCTTCGAGGACCTCTTCGCCCTCTGCGGCCACCGCGTCGGCCTTCGCCATCAGACGTCTCCACAGCTCGAGCTGGATCCGGCGATCCGCTCCCGAGTAGGTGCCGATCGCGTAGTAGACCAGCGGGCGGTGGTGCCCGACCATGGCCGGCACCGCGTACTTCAGCGGTTCGCCGCCGTGGGCCACGACGACGGCCGGATCCAGACGGCCCAGCGTGGAACGGAGCTGGCTTACGAGCCGGAGTGCGAACCCGACGCCTGGTGTGCCCCGGTCCCGGTGCCCGAGGGAGCAATCGACGGGCACCTCCGGTGGCCCCTCGAAGAGACTGAGCACGCGATGGAGACGGAGGCCGGGCGTGTCGAGCTCGTCGGCCAGGGCCCTGGCTTCGAGCTGGGCGCCGCGGGCCAAGGTGGTCGGAATGACGTGCAGCACGAGGGGCGGTGCCGGTGTCCTCCTCGGTGATCGGCATCCCTTCGGTGATCGGCACGGTTGTGCGTTCAGTCATCGCTCCGTCATCTGCGGGCCCCCTGCCGCTGCCGGCCCACCCGGCGCCGAGACCCTACCAGCCGGATCGCTTCGGCCTTTGCCACTAGCATTTGCCGATGAGGGCGGGGACGACCCCGAACCGGCAGCGTCGCTCGTCGAACCGGCGCGGCGCCGATCTGAGGGACGCCGATGAGAACCTTGGTGATAGCCGGTGAGTACCCTTGGCCCGAGAACACGGGCTCGCGGATCCGGCTGGCCATGATCCTGCGGGGCCTCGAGCGGTGCGGCACGACCGAGCTCTTCTCGGTCGTGTCCAAATTCCGCCAGGAGTTCGACCCCCCCGACGAATCGCTGGACCTGGCCAACGTGGGTCGGGTGGGTTTCGACAACCGCCCGCCGTCGACCCTCGACCTCCTGCCCGCGCTGCTCCGGCCGGGCACGCCGATCGGACTGCCCCGGCGGGACCGGGCCTCGGTGCAGCTGGCCCTGGGCCGGTTCATGTCCGGTCGCTACGACCTGGTCTGGTTCTACGGTCCGCGGCCCTGGGTGCTGGCCGGGAAGCCGGTGTTCGCACCGACCGTCCTCGATCTCATCGACCTGGAGGACGAGAAGATCATGGCCCGCCTGGCCGCTCCCGGCCCACCGGCGACCGGCGTCATCGGACGGCTCCGCCGGGCCGGGGCCGGCATGGTCTCGGAGGAGGAGGTCCGCCGGTGGCGCCGGCTGCACCGGCGCAGCAGCCGGACGCGTCGCCGCCGTCGTCGTGGCCAGCGATCTCGATGCCGGGCGCGCCGGCCGTCACCGCGTCGAGCACGTGCAGGTCATCGCCAACGGGTATCCCGCCGTGGCCTGCCCGGTGGGTCGAGCTGCCGTCGGCACCCCGCCGACCGTTCTCTTCCAGGGTCTCCTCCGGTACCCGCCCAACATCGACGCGGCCAGGTGGCTCGCGTCCGAGGTGGGCCCGGCACTGCGGACGCTGGTTCCCGACGTGGAGATCCGGTTGGTCGGGGAGCACTCCGCCGATCTGGACTCGTTGGACGACCGGCCGAGGTTCACGGTGACGGGGCGGGTGCCCGACATCACCACGGAACTGGCCCGGGCCGACGTGGTGGTGGTGCCGGTCCGCTACGGCAGCGGCACCAGGCTCAAGATCCTCGAAGCCTTCGCCCAGCGGGTGCCGGTGGTGTCGACCTCGCTCGGTGCCGAAGGGCTCGGCGCGGTGGACGGCGTCCACCTCCTGGTGGGCGACACCGCACCGGACCTGGCCCGGGCGTGTGCCCGCCTGCTGCGCGAGCCGGGGCTGCGGGAAACCGTGGTGTCGCAGGCCCACGAGCTCTTCCTCGAGCGCTTCCAGAGCGAGGTCATCGAACAGGACGTGGCCCGGTTGGCCCGGGAGGTGGCCGGCAGCCCGGGCCTCTGACCCATGTGGTCCGCCATCGGGGCGATGACGGTGGGCATCACTAACATGACCGGCGATGGAAGTTCTCGCCCTCTATCTCCCCCAATTCCACCCGATCCCCGAAAACGACCGGTGGTGGGGGAAGGGCTTCACCGAGTGGACCAACGTCACGAGGGCGGTCCCGCTCTTCCGCGGTCACGTGCAACCGCACCTTCCGGCCGATCTCGGCTTCTACGACCTCCGGGTCGGTGAGGTGCGGGAGGCCCAGGCCGATCTGGCCCGGCGTCACGGGGTGACGGGATTCTGCTATTGGCACTACTGGTTCGCCGGGCGCCAGCTCCTGCAGCGCCCGCTGGACGAGGTCCTGGCCACCGGTGCCCCCGAATTCCCCTTCTGCGTCTCGTGGGCCAACCAGAGTTGGTCGGGCATCTGGCACGGGGCACCGAACCGGGTCCTCATCGAACAGACCTACCCGGGACCCGACGACGACAGGGAGCACTTCGCCCATCTGGCGGCCGCCTTCGAGGACCCGCGCTACATCAGGATCGGTGGCCGGCCGCTGCTGTTCGTCTATCAGCCCGGCGACCTCCCCGAACCGGCGCGGTTCGTCGAACGTTGGCAGAAGATGGCCCATGATGCCGGGCTCGGAGGGCTGTACCTGGTGGCGTCCCTCGGCGAAGCGAGCTACCTCGGTCGATCGAGCTACCGCTCCCATGTGGGCGATGGTTTCGATGCCGCGGTCCACTTCCAGTTTCCCTTCGGGCGCGACGGCACGACCCGGGTCCGCGAGCGCTTGCTGGCCCGGGGGCTCGTCCGCGGCCCGATGCGCTATCCGTATCCCGAGGTGGCCGCCGGCCCACCACCTGATCTCGAGGGCCGCCTCTTCCCCAGCATCTACCCCAACTGGGACAACACTCCCCGAATGGGTCGCCGGGGCCTCGTGGCCACAGGGTCGACACCGGAACGGTTCGGACGTCAGGCCCGACGGGCCATCGAGCTGGCCTCGACCAATCCCGACGACGAGCAGGTCGTGGTGATCAAGTCGTGGAACGAATGGGCCGAAGGCAACTACCTCGAGCCCGACACCGAATTCGGGCTCGGACGCCTCGAGGCGCTCCGTCGTGAGCTCGCCCGTCCGCGAGGTGTGCCCGCCTCCCCGTGAACCGGGCCCATGGTCATGCCTCGGGCGCCAGGAGCCCGCGGTAGATGCCTTCGAGCTCGAGCCGGGCCCGGGCGATGTCGTACCTGGCACTGTCGGCCATGGCCTGACGGCCGAGCCGCTCCCGGAGCCCGGGATCGGAGATCAACCGCTCGAGGGCATCGGCCAGCAGGACCGGGTCGCCCGGGGGCACCACCAGTCCGTTCACGCCGTCGGTGACCATCTGGGGCACGCCCCCGACCGCGGTGGCCGCGATGGCCGCCCCGACGCTTCCGGCTTCCATGAGGGCGACCGGAAGGCCCTCCTGATGGGAGGCGAGCACGAAGACGTCCGCGGCGGCGAGCAGTCGGAGGGCGTCGTCGCGATGCCCGAGGAACAAGAACCGGTCGCCCAGGGCGAGCCGGCGGTGCCTGGCCATGAGCTCGGCGCGCTCCACCCCCTGGCCGGCGGCGGCGAACCTGACGGGCAGGCCCCGTTCGGCGAGCAGGCCCGCCGCGTCGATCAGTACGTCATAGCCCTTCTCCGACCGGAGATTGGCCACGGTGACGATCAGCACATCGTCCGGCGGGATCCCGAGCTCGGATCGGACGTCCCGCCGGGCCTCGGGGCGCGCCCGGACCAGCGCCGTCGACCGGGAGAGATCGACACCGTGGACCACGACGCGGGCGCGTGACCGCAGTGCGCGGGGAAGGGCCTCGTAGGCCGCCTGGGACACGGCCACCAGGGCCCGGTCGAACCGGACGGTGGCCCGGTTGAGCGCCTTGACCAACACGGCCACCTTGTTCCACAGGCTGTGTTCGGTGTACATGGTCAGGGGGCGCCGTCGGCGGGGGAGGGTGGCCACCACCAGGCGGCCCAGTGCCGCGGTGTAGGGCAGATGGAAGTGGACGATGTCGAAGGATCCGTCGACCAGCAGCCGGCGGAAGCGGGCCATCCACCGGAGGTCCAGATTGCCCGCGGCTCCGAGGCAGTGAACCGGGGTGCCGCCGGACGCGATGGTGGCCGCCGAGCGCGTCCTCGCCCTCGAGGACGTAGGCGACCTCGTACTCGAAGGACGGCGAATCGGTCGCTCGGACCAGGTCGGCCACCAGGCGCTCGGCGCCTCCGTACCCCAGGCTCTTGATGGCCAGCAGCACGCGGTAGGGAGGCGTTGAGCTGGGATTTCTGGGCTGCTCGGGTGCCGGCACGGGCCGATGTTAGCGGTGGGCAACCGGTCCGGACGTGGCTATTCCGGGCCCCTCCGCGGTATCCTGTTGCCCTCGCACACATCGCGTTCAGCCCTGAGCCAGGGCACCGGGGGGGTAGTGTCGGCCGATGACAGCACTGGATTCCAGAGAATCTGACGCGCTGGTCATCACCGACGTCTCGTCGATCCCCGACGAGCCGCCCGCGGAGATCCTCTACCGGCACAAGGTCCGATTCGGTGAGTCGATCCGGTCGTTGTGGGCGCACCGCGAGATCATCTACACGCTGGCCGAACGCGACTTCCGGGCCCAGTACAAACAGGCCACGCTCGGGGTCCTGTGGGCGGTGCTCGGCCCGGTGGCCACGCTGGCCATCTTCGTCGTCGTGTTCTCGAAGGTCAAAGCGCTGGTCATCCCCGGCGTCCCCTACGCGCTGTATTCGTTCGTGGGCATCCTGTGCTGGGGCTTCTTCGCCGCCGCCCTGGGGACCGGCGGGAGCTCGCTGCTCACCAACAAGGCACTGCTGGCCAAGACCCAGTTCCCCCGCGAGTGCTTTCCGCTCGAGACCATGTTGGTGGGCGGGCTGAATACGGTGATCTCGTGGATCCCGCTGACCATCCTGTTCGTCCTCTACGGCCGGGCCCCGGCAGCCACCACGGTGTGGGTGCCCATCCTCATGGTCATCGAGGTCGTCTTCGCCGCCGGGGTCACGCTGGCCATCTCGAGCATCATCATCCAGATGCGCGACCTGCTCCAGGTGCTTCCGCTCATCATCTCGCTCGGTCTGTTCGTCACCCCGGTGATCTGGCCCTACTCGAAGATCCCGAAGGCGTACCACATCGGCGGCCACCATCTCCACCGGGTGGTGGTCGACGGGCACGTGGTCGCCGCCGCCCACTGGGTCGGGGGGATCACCGTCAACCTCCAGATCGTCTACGGCTTCTTCAACCCGCTGGGACCGATCATCGACAACGCCCGTCGCACGCTGTTGTTGGGGCTGTCGCCCGACTGGCCGCTGGTCGGTGTCGCCGCCATCGGGTCCCTCCTCTATCTCGCCTTCGGCTACCGCATCTTCAAGCGCCTGGAGGTGAACTTTGCCGACATTGCCTGACGGGTCCATCCAGGTCGAACACGTGTGGAAGAAGTTCCGGGCCGACCGGACGGTGCCCAAGTTCTACGACCAGATGAAGCGGTTCGGGAACTCGATCGGTGCGAGAGGCCGGCACCAGTACCGGTGGGTCCTGAAGGACGTGAACGTCGAGGTCCCCCCGGGGGGGACCATGGCGCTGATCGGCATCAACGGCTCGGGCAAGACGACCCTGTTGAAGATCATCAGCCAGGTCACCTACCAGTCGGCCGGCCGCTGTGAGGTTCGGGGACGGATCGGGGCGCTGCTCAGCGTCACCAGCGGCATCCAGCCGGAGTTGTCGGGACGGGAGAACGTCTTCCTCTACGGTGCCGTCCTCGGCATGGGACGCCAGACCATCCGGCAGCGGTTCGACGAGATCGTGGAGTTCGCCGGTCTGAGCGATGCCATCGACCGGCAGGTCAAGTTCTACTCGATGGGCATGCAGATGCGGCTCGGCTTCTCCATCGCCGCCTTCCTCGAACCCGACGTCCTCCTGGTCGACGAAGTGCTCTCCGTGGGGGACGCCAGCTTCCAGCAGAAGTGCCTCAACCAGATCGGGAAGGTGGTCCGCCAGGGCACCACCCTCCTCTACGTCTCCCACGATCTGGCCTCGGTGGAGGCGTCGTGCGAACGGGCCCTGTGGTTGGCCGACGCCGTGGTGCTGGCCGCCGGTCCGACCAAGGATGTGGTCAGCCAGTACCGGTCGGCGGTGGAGCAGAACGCGGCCATGACGACGTCGACCGAAGGTGTGGTCCAGGTTCTCAAAGCCGAGATCAAAGCCGCCGACGGGGGTCAGGTGCGATCGGAGTGCGACCTCGACGTCTGTCTGACGTTGAACTCGCCCGAGGCCTACGATGCCAACTTCTTCATCGGTGTGTCCCAGGGCACCGCCTTCCCCATGTTCATCGTCCGCTACAGCGGATCGTTCCCGGCCGGCGACTTCGAGGTCCGGTGCCGCCTGCGCAACGTCCCGCTGGCCCACGGGCGCTACTCGCTGTGGCCGGCGATGTCCGGTCACCTGCACGGGAAGGGCAAGCCGTTGCTGCCGTGGCGACCGGTGACCTCGTTCGACGTCATGGGACCGGACCTCCCGAAGCTGCCCGAGGGGGTCATGGTGCTCTCGCCCGTGTACGTCGGGGCCGACTGGGAGGTCAACTGACCGGCGCGCACCGCAGGCGCCGGCGTGACCTCAGGGCGACGACCTGGTTCCGGCGCGGCGGTCCGCCGCGGTGGCATAGCGCTCGTAGGCCAGCTCGGCCACGACCGGCGGCAGCCAATTCAGTGTTCGCTCCTTCCAGGTCGTCGCGCCCAGGCGCAACCACTCGTCCACCGCTGTCGACAGTCGTTGCCAACTCGCGGGCTCGATGCCCGGACCGCCCGCCAGTCCGACAACGGTGTGGGGGAAGAGTCGGAGACCGGCCTCCCCCGAATGGGACCGGCCGAACCCGTTGAGGAGCGCGCCCATGCCCTGGGCGGTGAATCGCCAGTAGTCCGCCGGGAACTGATGGATCGGGAAGAAGAAATGCGTGGTCAGGAGGAGCACCCCGTCGTCGGCCAGACAACGGCGCAGTTCGGCCATCGCCGCGCTCGGGTCCTCGACGTGCTCGATGGTGTCGAGCAGGATCGCCGTGCCCACCGATCCGGTCTGCAGGCCCAGTTGCCGGAGGTCCTGGAGCTGGTCTACGCCGATTCCCGGGTTCATGTCGGCTCCGGTGAACGGGCGGCCGGGGAACAACGACCGGACAGGGGGGAGGTGGGCCTGCCCGGCGATTCGGGCGGCTCCGAATTCGACGATCGGATCCGGGAGATCGCCGGTGTCGGAAAGCCTCTCCAGGAGGTTGAAGAGGATTGTCCTCACTGTTCATGTCTACCAGAAGAGCAGTGCATCACCACGGCCATCGGGAGACAGATGACAAGACGTTTCAGTGACGGGGATGCGGCCGGCGACCCGGCGGTGAGCGAAACGACCCTGGGACGAACGCGTCGAAGTGCCTGCCCGAGGCGTGCGACTATCATCGCGACCCCGGCGTACCGGTCGGGAAACTGCGAGAGCCGCTCGCCACCGATGGGGGACAGCTGAACATGGACAGGATCGCTCCGGTCCGAGCGGAGCAGCTTCCGGACACGGCGGGGTCACCGACCGGACATGCCGATCGTCGTCGGTTCACCCGTGCGGTGACCATCGGCGGCGTCGTGGTGGCCATTCCCTATCTGTGGGTCTTGACCGACCTCTGGAACCGCTCGCCTAGCCTGCTTCGGACCGTCAACTCGAGCCAGTGGCAGGAGAACTTCTATGACCTGCAGGCTCGGGCCATCTTCCACGGCCACCTGTACGTGCCCAAAGGGTCACTCGGCCCGGAGGCCTTTGTGCACGACGGGCGCCAGTACACCTACTTCGGACTGTTCCCGTCCTTGTTGCGCATGCCCGTCCTTCTGTTCACCCACAGCTTGGACGGGCGCCTGACCGCTCCCTCGATTCTGTTGGCATGGATCGTCACCGGCGTGCTCACCTCGATGCTGCTCTGGCGGGTCCGCCTTCTCGTCCGCGGCACGGCGACACTCGGTCGTTCGGAAGCTGTGGCCAACGGTGTGCTGGTGGCAACCATCCTGGGCGGATCGGTCCTGGTCGAGTTGGCCGCCAATCCGTGGGTCTATTCGGAGGACATCGCCTGGAGCGTGGCCCTGACGGTCGGGACCTTGTTCGCGCTGCTCGGGGTCCTGGAGGCGCCGTCGTGGGGCCGGGTCACCGCAACCGGCATCCTGACCCTCGCCGCCAACCTTACGCGTGGCAGCGCCGGCTACGCCTGCGTGATCGGCGCCGTGCTGGCCGCGGTCTGGTTCGCCTCGGGACGAGGCGGTCGCGAGAACCGGCACTGGTGGCTTCCCGTTCTGGCCGCCGGGATCATCCCGCTCGTCGTCGAATCAGCGGTCAGCTGGGCCAAGTTCGGCATCCCGTTCGGCTATCCACTGCACGACCAGATCTATTTCAACGCCATGGGCTTGAACCGCATCCCCGGCTCCTACTTCAGTGTCCGGTACCTGGCGACCACGGTGGTGACGTATCTGGTGGGCCCGGGAATCCACGCCAGCTCCGTCTTCCCCTTCGTCACCCTTCCCCTCCATCCGGCCCGGGCCGTTGGCCACGTGCCACTCTACGGGTCCGAAGAGGTCACGAGCATCCTGAGCTCGATGCCGCTTCTCTTCCTGCTCTCGGTCTGGGGGTCGATCACTGCCTTCCGGCTCCACCCCACCCAACGGACACGCTTGACCGCGATCCCACTCATCGGAGCTGCAGCCGCCGGGGTGATCATCCTCGTCTTCGGATTCCTGGACGACCGTTTCCTGGGCGACTTCCTGCCGTTCCTGGTGTTGGCCAGCAGTGTCGGCATCATCGACGTCTGGCGGCGTCTGGAGGGCCGCCGTCCACAAGCCCGGAGGCTGGCACTGGGCGCGGTGGCCATCCTCGGGCTCTTCGGCATCGCCGTCAACCTGGCCATCTCCATCACCCCGTCCGGTTGGTGGACCCCTGCACAGACCCTCCGCTTCGTCGATTTCCAGAAATCCGTCAGCGATCTCACCGGGCATCCGTTGGCTGCCAGCGTGACCCGGGTAAAGACGCTGCCGGCCACTGCACCCATCGACGGGCTGTTCGAAGTCGGTGATTGCGACGGCCTCTACATCTCCCCGATCAAGGGGCTGAAGCGTTGGTTTGCGCTTGGAGCACAGGTCACCGATGGGACCACGTCGGTGAATGTCACGCTCCGGGGCACGGCCTCCGTGTCGGCGAGGGGGGTCCGAATTCTCAGCGTGGGGACCACGAGTCCGACCGTGCTCACTCTGGATCCCGATGGGGCCGGACGGGTGCGGTTCGTGCTGGAGGGCCCAGGCACGCTCGCCGCCGGGACGCCGGTGGACGTGCAGCCGGGCCGGACCTACCGGGCGAGGGTCGATGCCGACCTCGACACCGACCACCTCTCCGTGACATCGACGGGCGGTACGCACCTGCTGGAAGGGAAGCTGGGCTCCAGCGGCCCGGTCGTCGTGAACCGACGGAGCATCCATTCCCGAAGCGCGGTGGGCGTCGCCGACGTGACCGTGCAGCGATCCGAGCGGGCAACGTGTCGGCGACTGGTCTCGAGATCCTGAGCCGGGTCCCTCGGCCCGGTCAGGGGAAGAAGGCCCGCTCCCTGAGCGAACCCCGGAGCCTCCCGGTGCGTAGGCCGGCCGCGTGCGCCCACTGGTCACGCAGGTCGGTGCGCCGCACGAGGAGAGGCGCTCGGGCGATCAACCAGAGCCACGATCTGACCGCCCCTCTCAGATCGGGCCGGGCACCGTCGGCCCGATGACGGCGGTAGAGGGTGGGGCCGCTGAGTCCGTAGGCCGTTCCGTGCCGGAACGACCTCGCGAAACCGGGCTGCTCGCGTTTGGCCACCACCGCGTCGGAGGCCACTGCGAAGCGGAACCCCCGGAGCTGGAGCCGCCAGCACAAGTCGATGTCCTCGCCGATCGACAGCTCCTCGGCGAACCCGCCGACCTCCTCGAAGGCGTGGCGACGCACGCCCAGATTGGCTCCGAGTCCGGCGGGGAGGAATCCGAGCTGCCGGGTGGCGGCCGGTTGGGGCGTCGAGGCCGGACGGCCGTTGAGCGACCAGAAGTCGAAGACCCCGGCGGCCACGTCGGCCTCTTCGAGGGCCGAGGCCACCGCCGAGAGCCACCCCGGTTGCACGATGTCGTCGGCATCGCAGAAGGCCACCAGGTCGCCCTCCGCCGCCCGCACGCCCGCGTTGCGGGCCGCCCCGGTCCCCGGATACCGGAGGCATCCATCCATCGGACGACCACGGACCGGTCCGCCCATCCCCGGCCCACGGTGGCGCTCTCGTCGGTGGACCCGTTGTCGACGACGAGCACCTCCCACTCACCTGTGCATTCCTGGTCGACCAGAGCCCTCAGCTGGTCCTCCAACCAAGGCATGCCGTTTCGAACCGGAACGACGACACTGATCACCGATCCGGCCGCCACCAGGGCCCGCGCCAGGTGCGCACGCCGTCTGCCATCTTCATCCCGGCTCCCCATTCGACTGTCGACGTGCCGCTCGCACACGCTGCACGCCAGGCGTGGCCGCCAGCGTTGGCGCGGTTAGCCTAACGCCGTGAGGGCACGATGAATGTCGCCAAGGCCTCGAGCCGCGAGCTCGAAGGGGACGGTGGGCCGGCCCTCGAGGAAGTGACGGCCGTGGTCCTCACCCACATGCGTCCGGGACTGGCCGGTGACGTCACCCGGTCGCTGATCGAAGTCGAAGGTCTCAGCCCCGACCGGATCCTGGTGGTCGTGAACGGTGTCGGAGGTCTCGACGACCCGGCACTCGAGGCCAAGGTCCGGATGCTCCGGTTGCCGGTCAACCTCGGACCCGCCGGCGGATTCCGGGCCGGCATGGTCGAGGCCTTCTCGGACCCGTCCGTCCGGTGGGCCTACCTGTGCGAGGACGACGTCGGTCTCTTCGCCCTGCCCCGACCGCGTCTTTTCGACCTGGTCGGTCGCGTCGAGGGCCTCAGGGGTCGCCCCGGCCCGACAGGGGCCGTGGTGGCCTACGGCAGGAGATTCGTCGGGCGCGGGTCCCACACCGTGAACCTGGTCCCACCGCCCGGATCGTCCGGGTTCACCCCGGTCGACGTCGCCTGCTGGGGGGCGACCCTGCTGTCACGTTCGGTGGTCGACGCCGGGGTGCTCCCCGACCCCGACTGGTTCTTCGGTCTGGAGGACTTCGACTTCTTCTGCCGGGTCCGGGAGGCGGGGTTCGAGGTGCTCGTCGACGACGTGGCCGCCCGCCGGGTAGCCGATCAGCAGACCTCCGCCGGCCGGGTGGAGGCGCTACGGGACCGGCGCCCCGACGACGGCGACGAGGCATGGCGCGCCTACTATCACGCCCGGAACACCTTCGCCCTCATCCGCCGTCACGGCCGTCCCAGCTGGTACGCCTGGCAGCTGGCCTACTCGGCCCGGCACCTGCAGTCGGCCCGCGGGGGCGCCGAGCGGGCCGCCATCGCCCACGGCCTGTGGGACGGTGCCCTCGGCCGGATGGGCGAGAACCCGCGCTACGGCCGTCGGGTGGGTGAGTTCGGTCCGGACGGCGGTGGATCGGTGGACCCGGTCAGATAGGCGAAGTTCGGCCACAGGGCCAGGTCGAGGCCGGGGTGGTGCTCGGCCAGGGCGGTGACGTCGGGCGCGTAGAGCGCGGTCAGGTACCGGCGCACGTCGTCGTCCAGCCTCCGGCGCCCGCCGGCCGGCGTGCGGGCCGGGCGCTCGTCGGCCGGGGGACGGTGGGGCGGCAACCCCAGATGTCGGAAGGTCGCCTCGAGCTGCCCGTCGCGGTCGGCCACGCATCGCTCATGTTGGAGGACGAGGAGCTGGTCGGGCTCGAACTGGTCCAGCCAGACCCCGAGGGCTCGGAAGTAGAACCCGCGTTGCACGGCATCGGCGATGGCGGTGCCGTCACGAGGTGCGCCCATCCGGTCGAGGTGGTCGAGGCCAGAGCGGAACCGCTCCACCGGGTCGCGGAGCAAGAGGAGGAGACGGGTATCCGGTGCCGCCCGTCTCAACAGGCCGGGTACCCACGGGAAGGTGAGGTAGTCGGGTGTCCACTCACCGGTCGCCGTCCCGACGGCGTGGGGGAACCAACGGTGGTACTGATCGATGTCCGACGGCCCCATCGACCGGGCACCGAAACGGTCGAAGAAGTGCCGCTCCTTGTGGATGTCGTCACGTGACGATATGCCCGGGTGGGTCAGCATGAGCTCGTACCACCAGGTGGTCCCGGCCTTTTGGGCACCGATGCCGACGAAGGACGGTGGGCCCACCTCCTCGCCGGGACCGAGTGGCGGGGGCGTGAAGTCGAACCCCACCTCCCATGGCGCATAGCGGCCGAGCCCGTGCAGCACCTGGCGGCGGAGCCGGGGGGGTAGGTGCCCGAGCCCTTCCCGCAGGCGGTCTCGCATGCTCATGGCTGCTGGGCTGGGGGCACGCAGCAGGTTGCCACACGCGCATCGGTCCCACAACTACCGTGGCCGCCGCCGACAGAACCGACCCGTGTCGGGCTGCGGCGTTGCTTGACACCACTCGCGGCACCGCCGATGATCTCGGCATGGTCGAGCACGGGGGCGGCGGGCGAGCGCGCCGCCCGGCGGCGTGCCCGCCGTCGTCGCGGAACGGGGGCTGATCCCGGTGTGCGGGATCGCCGGGCTGTTCGACCCCCGGCGGGCCACCGGTGCGGAGGCCCTCGGCAGGGACGCGGATGCCATGGCTGCGGTGCTGACCCACCGGGGCCCAGACGGTGAGGGGTCCTGGTGCGACCCCGACCACGGCATCGCTTTCAGTCACCGCCGGCTGGCGGTGGTCGAGCTGGGACCCGAAGGAGCCCAACCCATGCGCTCGTCGGACGGGCGGTGGGTCCTCAACTACAACGGCGAGCTCTACAACCACCCTGCGCTGCGGCGGCGGCTGGCCGCTGCCGGTGTCACCTTCCGCGGCGGCTCGGACACCGAGGTGCTGCTGGCCGCGGTGTCCGAGTGGGGGCTCGGACCGGCGCTCGAGGCGTGCGAGGGCATGTTCGCGCTGGCGCTGTGGGACCGCCACCGCCGCCAGCTGCATCTGGCCCGCGACCGCTTCGGCGAGAAGCCCGTCTACTACGGATGGATCGGCGACCGGCTGGCCTTCGCATCGGAGCTCAAGAGCCTGTGCCTGCTGCCGGAATTCCGGGCCGACATCGATCGTGACGCGGTGGCCCTTTATCTACGCCACAACTGTGTCCCGGCGCCGTACACGATCTACCGCGGGGTGGCCAAGCTGGCGCCGGGACAGCTGCTGACGGTGGACGGAGACATCCGGCCCGGTGCGCCGCTGCCCACCCGCGCCTACTGGTCGGCGCGCCAGGCGGTCGAAGACGCCCGCCGGCGACCGTTGGCCGGGACCGCGGAGCAGATGGCCGACCATCTGGAGTCCGCCCTCTCCGGCTCGGTGGCCGCCCGCATGGTGGCCGACGTGCCCGTCGGCGCCTTCCTGTCCGGAGGGGTGGACTCGAGCGTGATCGTGGCGCTGATGCAACAGCACAGCACCAAGCCGGTGCGCACCTTCACCGTCGGGTTCGCCGACCGCGCCTTCGACGAGTCGGCCGAGGCGGCCTCGGTGGCCGCCCACCTGGGAACCGATCACACCCCGCTGGACGTGACCGACCGCGACGCCATCGAGGTCATCCCCACGTTGCCGGACATCTGGGACGAACCCTTCGGGGACGTCTCGGCCATCCCCATGCACCTGGTCAGCAGACTGGCCCGGTCCCAGGTGACCGTGGCCCTGTCCGGGGACGGCGGCGACGAGCTCTTCGCCGGGTACAACCGGCACGCCTGGCTCGAGCAGCTCTGGCGTCGGTCCTCCGTCCTGCCCGGACCGGCCCGCCGGGTGGCCGGTGGCGCCCTCGGCCTGATCCCGCCGGCCCTGATCGAGGGGGCGGCGAGGGGGGCGACCATCCTGCCGCCGCACCGGCAGATCCGGAACCCGACGTCCAAGGTGGCCAAGGTGGCCAAGGTGCTGGCGGCCGCGGGCCCCGAGGACGCCTACCTCTCCCTGGTCTCCTACTGGGACGATGCCGAGTCGATGGTCCTCGGCGCCGGGCCCGCGGTCTCGGTGGCCTCCAGGCCGTCGGAGTGGCCGGCGCTCGACGGCATCACCGAACAGATGCTGTGGCTGGACCTGGTCGGCTACCTGCCCGACGACATCCTGACCAAGCTCGACCGGGCGGCCATGGCCACCTCGCTCGAGACCCGGGTCCCCTTCCTCGACCGATCGGTGTTCGACGTGGCCTGGAGGCTGCCCATGTCGGCCAAGCTGCACGACGGCGCCACCAAGTGGATCCTGCGCCAGGTGCTGTACCGCCATGTCCCGCGGGAGCTGATCGAGCGTCCGAAGATGGGGTTCGGGTTCCCGATCGGGCCCATGTTGCGCGGCCCACTGCGGGCGTGGGCCGAGGAGCTGCTCGGCGAGCGGCGCCTCCGGGTCCAGGGCCTGCTCGATCCCGAGCCCGTACGGCGGGCGTGGTCCCAGCACCTCCAGGGCCGCCGCGATCTCGCCTACGAGCTGTGGGACGTGCTGGCCCTCGAGGCCTGGCTGGACCGTTGGCTCCCTGGTGGGGGCGGCTAGGGAGCCATCGACGACCTCGGCGGGTCCACGGTCGCCGGTCGTGCCCGGCTGTAGGCTGGGGCCGCTGGGGTGCGCCCGACGACGGAGGTGATCGTCCGACACGGGCCGGCGTCCTCGTGGACGTTCGGAAGGGGACGGGATGTGATGGCGCAGAGGACCAGTGTCGGGCGCCAGGTCCCCTGCCATCGGGCGCGGGGCTGTCGGGTGGTCACGACGTCGCTGACCGCGAGGGTGCTCCTGGCCAACCAGCTGCGGTCGATGCCGGAGATCGACTGGACGGTGGTGAGCGGTGACCGCTATGACCAGCCGCCCGACGGGGTGACTGTCCGGGTCGTCCCCATCCGACGGGAATTCGCCCTGTCCGACGCCGGCTCCTTCGTCGCTCTGTGGCGCTACCTGCGCGGCCAGGACTTCGACTTCGTGCAGACCCACACCCCGAAGGCGTCGTTTCTCGGTCTTCCCGCGGCCCGGCTGGCCGGCCGCCGGGCCATCTACACCATCCACGGGGCGCTGTACTTCGAGGGCAACGGCCGGATGGCCAACTTCTTCGGCTGGTGCTTCGAACGCTGGTGCTGCACGTGGGCCGACCGGGTCCTGGTCCAGAGCCGCGAGGACCAACGGGCACTGCCCGCGGCCAGGATCTGCCGAAGTGACAAGCTGGACTTCGTGGGCAACGGGATCGTCATGGACCGATTTCTGGAGCCGGTGGCACCGGCACTGCGGTCGGACCGCCCCATCGTCATGATGATCGGCCGGTTGGTACGGGAGAAAGGGTGCGCCGACTTCCTGGCCATGGCCGCCTCACTGTCCGACCGGGCCGACTTCGTGCACGTCGGTCCGTTCGAGCACGACCAGCGTGACGCCCTGACCGAGGAGGAGGTGGCCGCGGCCACCCGGTCCGGGACGGTGAGGTTCATCGGAGAGGTCGACGACGTGCGCCCCTACCTGGCGTCGGCGACGGTGGTGGTCCTCCCCTCGTACCGCGAGGGCATCCCCCGGGTGGCCATGGAGGCTGCGGCCATGGGCCGGGTGGTGGCCGCGTACGACATCCGCGGGCATGCGCGAGGTCATCGACCCGAGCCTCGGGTTGCTCGTGCCCCGGGGTGATCAACGGGCACTGGCGAGTGTGGTCGAGAGCCTGATCGCAGACCCCGTCCGATGTTCGGAGCTCGGCGCCCGCTGCCGGAGCTGGGTGGCCGAGCGCTTCTCGGAGGACCGGGTGGTCGAGCGGCTCCGGGCCACCTACGCGGCCATGTCGGTGACCGCGCCATGACCGCCGAGGTCTGTCTGACCATCGATGTCGAGGACTGGTACGACGGGATGGCCGTCCTGGGTGAGTCCTTGGCCCGTCCGAAGGGTGCCCGCAGCGGTCTCTCCGACCTGACCGGGCTGCTGGCCACGGCGGAGGGGGACCCGGCGCTGACGCTGTTCGTGGTGGGCAACTACGCGGCAACCGTGCGCTCCGAGCTCGACGACCTCGTCGCCCACGGCCACGAGATCGCCAGCCACGGGCCCGACCACGGTCGGCTGCCCGACGATCCTGCGGAGCTCGTCGAGTGGTTGCGCAAGGGACGCGAGATGATCGAGGACGTGGTCCAACGGCCGGTGCAGGGATTCCGTTCCCCCCGGTTCGACATCCCCCGGCGGGTGGCCCTCGGCGGCTACCGCGACCTCCTGGCCGAGGCCGGGTTCGGCTACGTGTCCGATACCAGCCGCCTGGGCGAGGGGTCGCCGGTGCGGGAGCTCCCGGTACTGAGCGCCTACGGGTTCCCGATCGGCGGCGGCAGCTACCAGCGACTGCTCCCGGCCGGGGCGCTGTCCGCCGCGCTGCGCTCGGCCGAGGGGCCGGCCGTCCTCTACTACCACTCCTATGATTTCGGAGCCACACTCCCCAACACGATGTCCATCCGCTCGCTGGCCGTGGCCAAGCAGGTGGTGGGCCGCGGAAGGATCGCCGGAATGTTCTCTCGGATTCTCAGCCGGTACGGAAGCAAGGCGTGTGACCGTGTCCAACGGTGACTTCCAGACCTACTTCCAGCGCCGGGCGGGCAGGTTCGCGGCCTTCTATTCCAGCGAGCCGGTGGCCAGGATGCTCGGCAGGGGACCCCTCTTCGACCGACTGCGGCTGGCCGTCGACACATCGGTGGCCCTCGGGGCCAAGCGGGTGCTCGACGTCGGGTGTGGAAGCGGCCCGTTGTTCGCACCCCTGGCCACCGCAGGCATCCACGTCACCGGTATCGACCCGGCCCAGGCCATGGTCGAGCTGGCCGATCAGCAGGCGGCCTTGTTCCCCGAGCTGGTCGAGGTCGAACAGCGCGGATGGGAGGATCTCACCGAGGTGGATGCCTACGACGTGGCCGTCGCGCTCGGCGTCTTCGACTACGTGGGAACGCCGGTCGAGCTGTTGGAACGGATGGGTCGCGCCGCCGGCCACGTGATCGCCTCGTTCCCGTCGCCCGGTCTCAGATTGAGCCTCCGCAAGATCCGCTACGGCGCTCGAGGGGTCAGTGTCCACGGCTACGTCAGCCACGGCTTCGACCGGCTGGCCCTCGACGCGGGGATGGAGGTGGCCGAGATGTTCCCGCTGGACCGGGCCGGTCACGTGGTCCACTTCCGACGCCGCCGCCTGCCGGACGAGGGCTCCGGCTCAGACCGGGCCTCCACCGGGGGCTGAACCCGACCGGTCACCCACGGGCTTCCGGGCCGCCGTCCCGGACGAAGTCCTGATCGGTCCACTTGGTGATCGGGAACCACCCGAGGACCCGGCGCAGGGTGGTCACCTGTTCGTCGTCGAGCCGTCGCCGCCACGAGTCGGGAAGCTCGGACGCCACCCGCTTGACGGCGAAGCCCGAACCCGGGGTGTTGTGCTGGACGAGGAAGTCCTCGGCGGCCTCTCCCCAGACGAGTCCGAGGCCGGCCGAGAGCCGGCGGAACTCGCCGGCCGGATCGGCGCACAACTGCTCGTGGGTCCGGACGTGCCAGTCGGGATGCCGGGTCGAGGCGTCCTCGATGGCGGCCAGCAGGAGGGCGATCATCCAGCTCATCCGCTCGACCGGGTCGGGACCGGGCAGCGGGACGCCCCAGGGTTCCACGTACCGGGCGCGGATGTCGGGGCGGTTCCAGAGCGTGGAGTACCGCGAGTCCTTGAGGTTGATCTCCATCCAGCTGGCCAGGACATTGGCGGGATGGCGGAGCAGGAGCACCACATCGATGTCGAACTGGCCGGCGATCCACTCGATGGCCAGCTGGGCGTGGATGGACTTGGCCACGATCCGCGTGGCCCGGCCCGGCCGCCCCGCCCCTCGCCCCGGCTTGGGGTCGCGGGCCAGGGTGGAGGCCAACCAGGTGACCGGGTCGAGCCGGCCGTCATAGATGCGGTCCTCGGCGCCCGGTCCGAGGATGTGGCGGGCCAGCACCGACCGTCGTGGTTCGACGGCCCCGTCGAACGTCCAGGACCAGAGGCGCCGGTAGGCGGGAGCCTCGTCGCCCGGGCGGAGCACGGGATACCGGCCCAACTTCTGCTTGGCGTGGATGGCGGCCGGCCACTTGTCCTCGCTGTCCGGTTCGAGGACCGTGGCCGCACCGACGGCGTTGCCCAGTGCCCGCATCGTCCAGCTGGTGCCCGAACGGGGGACGCCGACGATCACGATCGGCCGAGCGGCGGTGGTCATCGCTCCGTCCCCTCCCCCCGGTGCGCCGCGGTGGCCCGGCCCACCAGCCTGCGCATCATACGCGCCGGGAGTCCGGGATCCCCCCTGCGCACGCCGACAGCGCTGGCCACCGAGCCGGCGGTCAGCACCGACATGGCCACCGCGGCCCGGGCCGGGGTCCGGTAGTCGGCCACGAGTTGTTCGGCCACGCCCCCCCGACCCCGTCCGAGCCCGGCCACCACCAGCTCGTGGTAGGTGCGGCACGACGGCGTCATCGACGCCGAGTGCCGGTCGAGGAAGCCCCTCCGCCCGAGGACGGGACCGGAGTCGGCGCGGGTGACCCGGTCGCCGCCGTGCTGGTGGTAGGAGTACAGGGCGCGGGGGACGGTGCTGATCGGCCTCGTCTGCGCGCACCGGAGCCAGAGGTCCCAGTCCTCGCACGAGCGCAGGTCGGCGTCGACGGCCAGGTCGTCGGCGAACATCGACCGGCGGATGACGCCGAAGGGTATGGCCACCAGATCGAACCACAGGAGGTGCTCGGCGCCGTAGCTCAGGGGCCCTCTGAACAGCGCCGTCCGCCCGGTCCGGTCGTGGACCACCTCGTGCCACGAGGTGACCACCCCGACCTCGGCGTCCGAGTCGAACCGTTCGAGGACGACCGATCCGGCCCCCGGCAGCCAGGCGTCGTCGTCGTCACAGAATCCGAGCAGGTCGCCGCGGGCGGCGACGATGCCCCGGTTGCGGCTCCCACCGGGCCCGAGGGGTTCCGGGTTGCGAAGGAGGTGCACCCTCGGGTCTTCGGCCAGGCGCTCGGCCACTTCCGGGGTGTGGTCGGACGAGGCGTCGTCGACCAGCACCAGCTCCAGCTCCACGTCCCGTTGGGCGAGGACCGAACGCGCCGCCCGCTCCAACTGCGCGGGCCGGTTGCGGGTGGGCATGACCACGCTCAGGAGATGGGCAGGCACGTGGGACCCCTCTCGGGGGAGGCGCTCGATCCGGGCCGGCCGACCCCGTCGTCGAGCTCCGCCCTCACGGGGCTCATGATAACGAACGCGGGGTGTGGACAGGCCGGCTCAGGCCACCAACCCGGTGGCGACCGGTGGCGGCCCCCGTCGCAGTAGTGTTCACCGGCGTCACCGTGCCCGTGGGCGCGTCCGGGCGTGCGTCCGAGGGGGATCGACAGTGCTACCGAAGGAGATCATCGAGCGCCTCCGTTGTCCGGCCTGCGGTGAGCCGGTCGACGATGACGGCTGCGGCGCGGGAGGTCCGCTGTACGGCGGGCCACCGCTACGTCATGCGGGACGGCTACCTCGACTGTTCGCGTGACGCGGTCGCCGACGGATCCACCGACGCGACCTTCGCCAGCTTCGGGTTCGAGTGGAACAATTTCGACGACGTCCGTGACGAGGACGAGACCTTCGCCGAGGTGTACTTCCGGGACGTCGACCTGAGCAGTCTGGACGGGAAGATCGGACTGGACGCCGGTTGCGGGAAGGGTCGGTACACCCGGTTCCTCGCCGCGCACCTCGGGGCCACGGTCGCCCTCGACGGCTCGTCCGCCGTGGAGGCTGCCGCCCGCAACCTGGCCGGTACGCCGTCCGTGCTCGTGGTCAAGTCCGACCTCCGGGCCGCACCCTTCGCCCCCGGCAGCTTCGACTTCATCTCCAGCCTGGGGGTCCTCCACCACCTCGACGACCCCCGTGCAGGCTTCGACCGCCTCCTCACCTACCTGGCCCCCGGGGGTCGGATCCTCCTCTACCTCTACAGCCGGCCCCCCACGCCCGGCCTTCGCTCCGTGGCCCTGAGCCTGGCCTCCGCCCTGCGGACGGTCACCGTCCGCCTGCCCCATCGGCTCTTGAAGTCGCTGAGCGGGCCCGTGGCCGCCTGCCTGTACGCGGGGATCGTGCTGCCCGGTGCCTACGGGGACCGGCGCGGCGTCACCGTGCTGTCCGGGCTGCCCATGGGCGCGTACCGGGGGAAGCCCTTCCGCAGCCTCGTCCTCGACACCTTCGACCGCCTGAGCGCTCCCGTCGAACATCGGTACCTCTGGAAGGAGCTGGCCCCGTGGTTCGGCGACACCGGGTTGGTGGTCGATGCGGCCCGCGACGAGACCGGTTGGTTCATACTGGCCCACAAGCCAGAGCCCTGACCGGCCGGGACGAGGAGCGACGTGGAGGGAGCCGAACGGCGAATCATGGCGGTGATCCTCACCCACAACGCCCCGGAGTCCCTCGCCCGCTGTCTGCAGGCCATCGCCGCGCAGACCGCACCGCCCGAAGCCGTCCTGGTGGTGGACAACGCCAGCCGGCCGCCGGTCACGCCCGAATCGCTGGCGGTGGTGGCCCCGGCCACACTCGAGCTGGTGCGATCGGAGGTCAACACCGGGCCGGCCGGCGGGTACCACGAGGGGCTGGCCCGTTTCCGCGACTCCGGCTACCTGCACGCCTGGGTACTCGATGACGACATGCGTCCCAACCCCTGGTGCCTCGAGCGCTTGTGGGCGGTGGCCAGCAAGGAGCCGGAGACGGCGTTCGTCTTCCCGGTGTCGCGGGAGACCGGCGGCGACTACGGGATCTGGCATTCGTGGTGCGGGTTCCTCGTCTCGGCCAGGATCGTCGGCGAGGTCGGGCTTCCGATGAAGGAGCTCTTCTGGTGGGCCGAGGACACCGAGTACCTGCAATGGCGGATACCCGAGGCCGGCTACCCGCGACAGGTGGTCGACGGCGCGCTGGTCGAGCACGACGCCATCCGCCAGGGCGACGGCGTCCCGCTGTGGAAGTACTACTACGAGGCCCGCAACATGCTCTACGTGAACATGCACCTGAAGCGGCGCATCGGCCACTACCCCCGCAATCTCTCGAAGCTGGTGGCCCGGGCCGCCTGGCGCGAGAAGCACGGTCGGCTGCGCCGGCTCGGGGCCATCGCCCGTGGCCTGTTCGACGGAGCTTTCGGGAGACTCGGGATCCGCTACCCCGTCGAGCCGATGCGCGAACGGGCCACGCCACCGGGTGACGAGCGGCCGCAGGGCTGATCCCGCCGCGGGCCTACCCCTTGGCCAGGTAGGAGAAATTGGGCCAGAGCCGGAGGTCGATCTGGGGGTGGCGGGCGGCGAGGGCGGCCACGTCGGGCTCGTAGCACTCGACCAGGAGGTGCCGGAACCCGGCGTCGATGGCCCGCTTCGACTTGGTCGGGTTGACGGCCTCGTGCAGCGCCGGCGGGCGGAACGAGTCGTCGAGCCCGAGGAACCGGTAGGTGGCGGCAAGGTGCTCGGCGGGGTGACGGACGCAAGCCTCGAACTGCATGACCGAGAGCTGGGACGGTCCGTACTCCGCCTCCCACGGTTCGAGTATCGAGGCGTAGTAGCCGTGGGCCAGGCCCCGGTAGCGGACGTTGCGCAGCCGGCGGCGGGGCATCCGCCTGGAGATGTCCGACTGGTAGCGGTCGACCGGGTCGCGCACGAGGACGAGGAGCTTGGCCTCGGGGGCGGCCCGGCGGAGGATGGGCGGCAGCCGGTAGGAGAAGATGTAGGACGGGGTCCATTCGCCCGTCTTGGCCCCCGGGGGGCGCGGGAACCAGTCGTGGTACGCCCGGAGCTCCTCGTCGGTGCAGCCCGTGTCGCGGTGCCGCTCGAAGAAGATCCGGTTGAAGTACAACAGCTCCTTCTTGACCGGGCCGCACAGGTCGGGGTGGGCCAGCACGAGGTTGAACCACCACGACGTTCCGCACTTGGACACGCCGATGCCGACGAAGTCGGGGGGGCCGACGGTCATCCCGGGCGGGCAGGCCGGGGCGCGCGGGGCGCGGCCGTCGGCCCACGGGGGATACCGGCCCGCCCGGCGCAGCACCTGGGCCTGCACGGGCACGGGGAGCCGGCGGAAGGCCGATCGGGCGGTGGAGCCGGGGTTCAACGGGCGCTCACCTGTCGGACGGATCGCGACGCAGGCCCTCGAGTGTCGTCGTCAGTGTGCGCAACGGCGCGGTGACCCGCCAGCTGGTCGACGCCCGCAGGTTGGCCAGTCCGGCCTTGGTGCTCTCCAGTTCCTTCCGGGTGATCCGCAGACGGTCCCGGACGGCATCGAGCTCCCGCCTCGGCCCGCTGAGCTCCTGGCGGAGCCGCAGGACCGAGGTGGTCCATGCGGATTCGCGGCCGTACGGCGCGGCACGGAACGGCCGGTGACCGCCGGCCGCCTCGCCCAGGTAGCGGACCAGCTCTCGCTGCTCCTCGAGGACGACAGCCTCGGCGTCGTCGGGGTCGCCTTGATGGTGGAGCAAACCGCCCACGATCGCCTTCGATGCCGCCGCCGTGTCCCACTGGTGGGCGGCCTCCTCGAACTGGTCGAGCGAACCGAGCCAGGTCGTGAGCGCCCCGATGGACCGGTCGCCGTCCCCGACCACGGACTCGTAGTCGAGGACGTAGGTGTCCATCCCGTCGAGGCCGTCGACGGCCCGGCGGTTGTACCGCTCCCACAGGGCGACCCCGTCGGCCAGGGGGAGGCTGTCCCGCTTCTTCAAGGACAGGGCCACGGCCATGGGTGACCGCCAGACCAGGACGGCCGCCATCGGGGCCGGGAGCGTGTTCCGCCAGTAGGGGAGGAGGAGGCAGAGACGCGGGTCCTTGAACACCTTCGGTCCAGGCTCCGGGTAGGCCACCTCCAACAGGGGCGTGGGGTCGGGGGCGCCGGATACGGCCGGGCTGCGCTCCCAGCCCCGGTAGGCATCGGGGGGTGCATCCCATGCGCCGTCGAGCCGGGCCAGGAGGTCCTCGTTGTGCAGTCCGAGGGCCAGGCTCTCCCAGTGCTCGGGATTGCTCTCGGGCCAGTCCATCCGATCGTCGGGATGGACCAGATTGAGGCCCGCGGCCCCGAGGGCCCCGGCCACCGCCGAGGTACCGCTGCGGTGCATGCCGACGACCAGCACCCATGGCCCGGCCGGTCCGGTCATGGGCACCTCAACGCAGCCAACCGCGAAGCTTCTTGGAGTAGGCGGACAGCCGCGGCGACTTGTTGACCTTCTTCAGGACCACCCGCCGGCCCCGCCACATCAAGCCCGACCGGAGGTGCTTGGCCGCCCGGCGGTTGGTCTCGCTGGACAGCAGGCCGACCGATGCCAGGTAGGAGCGGACGGCCAGGTTGTCGTTGGGCTCTGCGTCGAGCTCCGACGTCCCTTCCGGCTCGGCCATGGCCTCCAGGTAGGAGGTCGGGGGGGAGCTGACCGGGAAGGGCGCCAGGGTCCACACGAACTGCTGGACGGACGCCTGGGGGTTGTACGACTGCGACAGGGCCCGGAGCGCGCCGATCATCTCGACCGGCAAGCCGTCGTTGAGCTCGTCGTCGTACTGGTCGGTGCGCAGGCTGATGAAGTCGTCGCGGGCGACCACCCGCCACCCGCAGCGCTCGAACATGCGCTTCAGGGTCGCCTCGGTGAAGAACCGGAGATGGGTGCTGTCGAGCAGACCCGTGTCGGACAGGGTCCACCGGCCGCACAGCAGGCGCAGCCCGAGGTCGAAATGGGCCACGTTGGGAACCGACACCACGAGGGGCACCTCGCCGTGCTTCAGTGACCACGCCGACAGGGCCGCGAGGAGCTCGTGGGGTTGGGTGAGGTGTTCGATGACGTCGAGGAGCGTCATGGCGCCGATGTTCCCGAGGTCGTCGAGCGCGGATTGCACGGCATCGAAGTCGGTGAGGTCGCAGAGCGTGGCGTCGATGCCGGCCTCGTGCATGAGGTCGACGGCCACCGGATGGAGCTCGAGCCCGTGGTAGGCGATCCCGGCCCTGCGGAGCGCATGGCTGATCACCGCGGTGCCGGCCCCGAGGTCGACGACCGTGCTGCGCCGGCCGAGGTTGAGGTCGCCGATCAGGCCGGCCGCGTTGGCCACGGCACTCTCGTGCTCGTAGGGGTAGACGTAGTCGAAGGTCTTCGGTCCGAGCTCACCCTCGGGCGAGACGGCGCGCAGCTCGCCGGGCTTGCCGACGGTCGTGCGGGGCGGGTCCAGGAGCACGGCCTTGGTGGCCTCGAGGAAGGCCCGTCCGTACCGCTGATCGGGCTCGAGGTGGTTCCCCTCCGCCCATTCGTTCCACGCCACGATGAACAAGTAGTTCTCTTCCTGGCGGACGCCGCTGACCGAGTCGACGGCGAAGCGCAGCCACCGCTCGTACTGTTCCGGGGTCGACCCGGTGAAGATGGTGGCACCGTGCGGCCTGCGAGCCGTGTTGTCCCACCCCACCATCACCGACGGGAACCGCTTCCACGACGGCGCCATCCGCTGGAGCGACGCCTCGTAGGCCGACCGGTAGTCGAGGATCCGATGGCCGCGGGCACCCTCGAAGGGCGCGTAGATCCGCTCACCGCTGAGGGGCATGAACCCGACGGAGGCGTCGAGTCCGAAGGCCTCGGGACCACCGGGAGGAGGACCCCAGCTCTCCACCCAGCAGAGATAGAGGTCGGGGAATCCCAGCCGCTGTGCCTCGGTGCGCCAGATGTCCGCCGTCCGCTTGGGGTTGGGGAGCTGCCCGGGCCGGTAGATCAGCATCAGGGGCCTGCCGTCGATCTTGATGTAGCGGTCGTCGGCGAAGGCGGTGGCCAGCCACCTGATGTGGGCCAGGTCGTCCTCGTCGCTGAACTCCTGCGGCATCAGGACCTGCCCGGTCCTGGCGTCCCAATTCCGGGTCCACTCCTCGTTGGCCCAGCACAGGGCGATGGGGAAAGTCGGGAGAACCCGAGGCCAGCACCTCGTCGAGTGGTCGTCCGAGCAGGCGCTTCCCGTGGAACCAGTAGTGGTAGTAGACGAACCCCGAGATGCCGTAGGCCGCGGCCAACGCCGCCTGGGCCTCCCGCACCTCGGGGACGCGCAGGTCGTAGTAGCCGAGCTCCCCGGGGACGTGCGGTTGGTAGTGGCCCGGGAAGAAGGGCTGGGCCCTCGTGACGTTGGTCCACTCGGTGAACCCCTTGCCCCACCATTCGTCGTTCTCCGGAATCGGGTGGAACTGGGGGAGGTAGAACGCAAGGGCGCGCGGCCTCACCTGTCCCGGGTCGCGGGACCCCCCCTTCGGTGCCATGTCGCCAATCATACGACCGAATCCGCCGCTATTTCATCAGGATCATGCGCTGCGGGGGCCGGGTTCGTGCGGTTGGCGGACCGCGGCTGATCGGTCATCTGATCGGTCCCCGGCGCAGGGCGAGGATCGTTTCGACCACCCGGCCCACATCGCCCTCGGACAGGGCGGATCCGGTGGGCAGGCAGAGCCCGTGCTCGAAGATGTGCGCGCAGACCTCTCCCCCCACCGTGGGCACGTCGGCGAACACGGGCTGGAGATGCAGCGGTTTCCAGGTCGGTCGCGACTCGATGTCGACCGATTCGAGGGCCAGCCGGATCTGCTTCGCGGTCGGCACCGAATCGATCGGGATCGACCAGAATGCAGGTGAGCCACCAGTTCGGCTCGCCATAGTCGGCGACCGGCATGAGTTGGATGCCGGGCACGTCCACCAGTGCGGCGCGATAGGACCGGTTGATGGCGCGGCGGCGCTCGATGTGGCTGTCGAGCCCGCGTAATTGCGCCCGGCCCAAGGCGGCCAGGAGGTTGCTGAGCCGGTAGTTGTAGCCGAGCACCGAGTGCTCGTAGTGGGGGAACGGGTCCCGGGCCTGGGTGGCGAGGAACCGGGCCTGGTCGACCAGCTCGGCCGAGCTCGATACCAGCATGCCCCCGCCGCTGGTGGTGATGATCTTGTTCCCGTTGAACGAGAAGACGCCGGCGCGGCCGAACGATCCGGCCGGACGGCCGCCGTTGGTGGCGCCCAGCGCCTCGGCGGCGTCCTCGATCAGCGGGATGCCGTAGGTGTCGCACAGTGCGGTCAGCGCGTCGTAATCGGCTGTCTGGCCATAGAGGTCCACGGTCACGAGGGCGGCAGGGAGCTGGTTCCGGCGGGCCCGGGCGGACAGTTCCTGCGCCACCAGCTCCGGGTCGATGGCCCAATTCGACGACGAGCAGTCGACGAAGATCGGATTGGCGCCGAGGTACTTCACCGTGGCCGCGGTGGCGACGAAGGTGAAGGACGGGACGAGCACGTCGTCGCCGGCGCCGACACCGACGAGCTGCAGCCCGAGGTGGAGCGCGGCGGTACCGCTGGAGAGGGCCACGGCGTGGGCCACCCCGACCCGGTCGGCGAGCTCCCGTTCGAAGGCGTCGATGTCGGGTCCCACCGGGGCGATCCAGTTGGAGTCCAGGGCTTCGAGGAGCATCCGCCGCTCCTCTGCTCCGACCTCGGGGGGGGACAGGTAGATCCTGGTCACGCGCGGCTCTCCTGATCGGGGGTGAGGGCGCCGGTGGCCATGGCCGATGCTACGAGCAGGACGGCCCCGAGCGCGTCGACCGTGACCGCCGCGGCCATCGATCCGAGGTGTACGGCCACCAGCGCGGCCCCGACCAGGACCGCCTCCATCCCGATGTAGGCCGTGCTGGCCAAGGGGCGGGCCCATCCCCGGTCCACCAGCCGATCGTAGGGATGGCCGCGGTCGCCGGCCATCAGCGGGGAGTGACCGCGAAGCCTCCGGACGGCGGCGAAGGCCACCTCGCCCACCGGTATGGCCACGATGACCAGGGCCGCCGTCCCCACCGGCACCGCACGACCCGGGGCCCACGACTCGGCCAGGAGCACGGTCAGCGCCGTTCCCAGGAGATAGGAGCCCCCGTCGCCCAGGTACACCCGGGCCGGTGGCCGGTTGTAGACGAGGAACCCGACCAGGGACGCACCCAGTGCGATGGCGAGCTGTCGACCGGATCCGTGGAGGATGACGGCGAACCCCCCGGCGCCGACCGCGGCCACGCCGGCGGCCAGCATGTCGAGCCCGTCGATCAGGTTCATCCCGTTGATGACCACGACGGCCACGGCCGGCAGCGCCAGCGCGGCGAGGACTCCCGGTAGGTGGACCGGGCAGGTCACCACCACGACAACGCCGATGGCGAGCTGTCCGACCAGGCGTCCCGACGCAGGGAGGCCGAACCGGTCGTCGGCGACCCCCAGACAGACCGCGGCCGCCAGGGGCACCAGGATCGTCGGTCTCCCGGCCGCGGCGCCGACGGCGGTGCCGGCCAGCACGGCCACCCCACCCAGATAGGGGACGGGATCGGTCTGGGGCTTGAGCGCCCCGGGCCGGTCCACGATCCCCATGCGTCTGGCGGCCATGATGACCACGGGCGTGGCCCCGAGGGTCACGACCAGAGCGATGGCGCCGATCAGCGGACCGCTCATGACGGGAGGGCACGGTCGGGAACCGCTGGCCCGGGAGGGCGGTCCCACTGCATGAGCAGCGACTCGGTGCCGGCGTGGAGCTCGAAGCGCTCGACGGTCACGAACCCGGCCTGCTCGTAGAGGGACACGGCACTCCGATTGCCCGCTCCCACCACCACGTGGGCCGCGTCGGCCCCGCGGGCGCCCACCTCCTCGAGGAAGGACGTCACCAACAGCCGGCCGACACCGCGGCCCTGCCATGCCGGGTCGACGGCGATGGCGAGCAGCTCCGGCCCCCGTCCGGCCCCGGTCCCCCCGGCGGTGGCATGGCCCAGGGTGTCGAGCACCCGCCGCCATCCGGTGATCAACGACCCGGCGGCCCGGAGGCCGGCGGGGATCCCGTCATGGAAGAGGAAGCTGCGGTAGAGGCCGGCCACGTCGGTCGAGCCGGCCACGAAGCCCACACTCGTCCCCCGGCTGTCGGCCATGAGCAGGAAGGACCCGGGCGAGCGGACGATACGCCGATAGAGGCGGCGGAGGAAGCCCGGACCCAGTGCGGACAGGAAGCCCTGCGATATCTGTCCGGCGTGCAGGGTGGCCGAGACCGGGGCGTCGGCGTCGGTGGCCGGCCGGATCTCCACCGCCGGGGCCGGGCCGGGCGGCTGAGGCTGCCCACCGTGGGGGCCGGGGGAGGCGTCGGGCCCGGGGGAGGCTTCGGGGCCGGAGGAGGCGTGGGGCCCGGGGGAGGCCTCGGGGCCGGGGGACGAGCTGGTGCCGGCACCCGGCGGGGGCGTCCGGCGTCCTTGTTCGTTGGGGCCCATGGTCGTCTCCCGTGACCCCGCCACGCAGGCCAGGATCATGCGCGGCCCGTCGCCACACGTCTTTTCGAGTCTACGGCCTGGGCCTGTGTACGGGCGGACCTGTACCTTTTCGTGGGTGATCGACTAGATTGGCCGGTTATGGATCGGGGTTGGGGCGCAGGCGGTTCGGGCCAGTACCGGCTGTCTCAGCTCCAGAACATCGAAGCGCAGTCCATCCACATCATCCGTGAGGTGGCGGCCGAGTTCGAACGTCCCGTGCTGCTCTTTTCCGGCGGCAAGGACTCGGTGGTCATGCTCCGGCTGGCCCAAAAGGCCTTCTGGCCTGGTCGGATACCATTTCCGGTCATGCATGTCGACACCGGCCACAACTTTCCCGAAGTGCTGGAATTCCGCGATCGCTCGGTCGGCGAGCTGGGCGCCACCCTCATGGTGGCGTCCGTGCAGCAATCCATCGACACCGGCCGGGTGACCGAGGAGGCGGGACCTGATCCGTCACGGAACCGGCTCCAGACCAGGACCCTCCTGGACGCCATCGCCGAGTACCGCTTCGATGCGGTCTTCGGGGGTGCCCGGAGGGACGAGGAAAAGGCCAGGGCCAAGGAACGGGTCTTCTCGTTCCGGGACGAATTCGGGCAGTGGGACCCGAAGAACCAGCGGCCGGAGCTGTGGTCGCTGTTCAACGGACGCCACCGGGCCGGCGAGCACATCCGGGTGTTCCCCCTCTCCGACTGGACGGAGCTCGACATCTGGCAGTACGTGGCCGATGAGGGGATCGATCTCCCGTCCATCTACTACTCCCACCGTCGCCAGGTGTTCCGCCGTGACGGGATGCTCCTGGCCGTGGGGCCACACGTGACCCCGCGGGAGGATGAAGAGGTCTTCGAGGCCACGGTCCGCTACCGGACGGTGGGCGACATGACCTGCACCGGTGCGGTGGAGTCCTCGGCGGTGTCGGCCGACGAGATCGTCATCGAGGTGGCGGCGTCACGACTGACCGAGCGCGGCGCCACCCGGGCGGACGACCGGGTGAGCGAAGCGGCCATGGAGGATCGCAAGCGGGAGGGCTACTTCTAGTGGAGCTGCTGCGCCTGGCCACAGCCGGCTCGGTGGACGACGGGAAGAGCACGCTCATCGGGCGGATGCTCTACGACTCCAAGGCCATCTTCGAGGACCAGCTCGAGTCCGTCGAACGGGTGAGCCGCCAGCGCGGTGACGAGTACACCGACCTGGCATTGCTGACCGACGGCCTGCGGGCCGAACGCGAGCAGGGGATCACCATCGACGTCGCCTACCGGTACTTCGCCACCCCGGCACGCAAGTTCATCATCGCCGACACGCCCGGCCACATCCAGTACACCCGGAACATGGTCACGGGGAACTCCACGGCCGACCTCACCGTGGTGTTGGTCGATGCCCGCAAGGGGATCGTCGAGCAGACCCGGCGGCACGCATTCCTGGCCTCGCTGCTGCGGGTGCCTCACCTGCTGTTGTGCGTCAACAAGATGGACCTGGTCGGATACGACCAGGAGGTCTTCAATGCGATACGCGAGGAGTTCACCGCCTTCGCCAGCCGGCTGGATGTCGCCGATCTCAGCTTCATCCCCATCTCGGCGCTCCAGGGTGACAACGTGGTCCAGCGCTCGGCGAACATGCCGTGGTACGAGGGCGCATCTCTGCTCCACCACCTGGAGACGGTGTACATCTCCTCCGACCGCAACATGATCGACCCGCGGTTGCCCGTCCAGTGGGTCGTGCGGCCCCAGGCCACCAGCCAGCCCGATTACCGCGGCTACTCGGGCCAGGTGGTCGGCGGGGTGTTCAAGCCGGGGGACGAAGTGATGGTCCTTCCGTCCGGGCTCACCACCACGGTGGCCGGGATCGACACCTTCGACGGGGAGCTCGACGAGGCATACCCGCCCATGTCGGTGACCCTCAGGCTCAGCGACCATCTCGACGTCTCCCGGGGCGACCTCATCTGCCGTCCGCACAATCAGCCCACCGTCGGTCAGGACCTCGACGCCATGGTGTGCTGGATGACCGAGCGGCCGGTGGCACCCGGGGATTTCTTCGCCCTCAAGCACACCACCCGGTGGGTGAGAGCGGTGGTACGTGACATCCATTACCGGCTCGATGTGAACTCGCTCCACCGCGACGAGTCGGCGACGACCCTCGGCCTCAACGATGTGGGTCGGGTGAGCCTGCGGGTCACCCAACCGCTCTTCTACGACAGCTATCGTCGCAACCGGCAGACGGGATCGTTCATTCTGGCCGCCGAGGACAGCAATGTGACCGTGGCCGCCGGCATGCTCCTCGGCCCCGACTGAGGCGAAGCGGCGATGACCTCTTCGAATGTGACGTGGCACGAGGGACAGGTCGCTCCAGACCAACGATCGGAGATCCTGCGGTCCCGGGGGGCGACGCTGTGGATGACCGGGCTGTCCGGGTCGGGGAAGTCCACGCTGGCCTCCGCCGTCGAGAAGCGGCTGGTCCTCGAAGGCCGCGGCGCCTATCTGCTCGACGGGGACAACCTCCGCACCGGGCTCAACGCCGACCTCGGCTTCACCCGCGAGGCCCGCCAGGAGAACGCCCGGCGAACCGCCGAGGTGGCCAGGCTCTTCGCCGACGCCGGCCTGGTGGCCATCGTGGCCCTCATCAGTCCCTATGCCGAGTCCCGCCGGTGGGCCCGCCAGCTCCACCACAGCGTCGGGCTGCCCTTTGCGGAGATCTACATGGAAGCGTCGGTGGACCTGTGCGCCACCCGGGACGCGAAGGGCCTCTACGCTCGGGTGACGAGCGGCAGCATCAGCTCGTTCACCGGGGTCGACGACCCATACGAGGTCCCCGATGCACCCGACCTGGTCATCGAACCCCGCACCTCGGTCGGCGATGCCGTCGACGCGGTGGTGGAGATCCTCGGCCGTATCGAAGGTTAGGGTTTCGACCCCGCCGATCCGCGGGATGGACCCCTCGGCCCGGCTCCGCCTCGAACGACCGCTGAGAGTAGCCACCCCATTTCTCACTGCTGTCGGACAGGCCGAAACGGACGTCGGCGTGTACCATGACAAAGGCGGTGTGTGCCAAAAGGTTTGGCCGGCGCTCCGCGGATGCAGAGGTTGGGACGAGATCAAGCGATGGGTCCTTAGGCGACGGAAATACGTTGTCGAGCAGGGGCACGTCGTCAGTTAAGGGCCGCGCGAATGCAGACTCGGGGTAGGAGAGTCAATCGATGGCTGGCGGCGGTGGCCGCTGCCTTTCTCGCGCTTGGCTCGATCTTCGTCATCGTGGGTACGGCGTCGGCCTCGACCCCGATCGGCCACTTCCCGACCATCAGGTTCTGGAACTCGTACAAAGTGGTCACCATGGACGTTCCCGAGCGGGCGTGGTGCCCGAAGACCGAGCCCTACTGCGAGTGGCAGCTCTTCGTCGACGAGCCCGACATCCCCAGTCAGACGGTGGTCGGCACGGCCACGGGGACGTCGGGGGTCTTGACCGTCCACTATCCCCGGGACTTCTGCGGGGTCCTCCAAGCCGACGCCATCGTCGGTCCGTCACCGTGGCTCCTGCAGTTCGGTCGTCGGCACATGGTCAAGACGGGGTCGTGCAATACGACCACGACCACGACCGTGCGGCCGCCTCCCACCACCACCACGACCTTGCGGCCGCCTCCCACCACCACGACCACCAGGCCGTGTAACTGCACCACGACGACCAAGCCGAAGTCGCATCCGAGCACCACCACCACCACCACCACCACCACGACCGCCCATTCACTGCCGTTCACCTCGACCTCCGCGGCACCGGCCGTGATCGGGAGGTCGGACCCACCGACCCCGACGACGGACGGAGTCGCGCAGCTGCCGTTCACCGGTGCCGATGTCCGCCCGCTGGTCGTGATCGGCTCCGCCCTCATCCTGATGGGCATCTACATCCTCACGACGCTTGAACAGCGCCGGAGGACGATGCGACGGATGGCGACTTCGATGCGGACGAGCGCGGCGGCCGGCTACGCCAACCGCACGTCACGGTGGTTCCTGGGCGACTGAGGTCGGGAACGTCGGCCGACCGTTCCTCATCGCCACCTGCCACGGGCTCGGCACCGTCGAGTCGGCACCGTCAAGCGGCACCGTCAAGCGGCACCGTCGAGTCGGCACCGTCGAGCGGCACCGTCGAGTCGGCACCGTGCGCGGTGCGAGGCAGTACAGTGATCCGACGGATCGGTCGATCGTCCGGTCCTCGGACGGCTGGGGGGGTGGTTCATGAGACTCGAGGTTCCGGTCCGCGGTGAACCCGAGCCCCCCTCTTCCGCACCCGGCACGCCCGGCAGGCGGCTGAAGGACCACGTTCCACTACCCATCCGTGCCATGGCCAGAAAGCAGGTGGACCGGTTCTCGGCGACCGGCAGGTAGCGGGGGGTCCCCTCCGACCCGAAGCCGAGGTCCGTCCGGGATGCTGACAGAGACGATGGACGCAACCGGCCCAGGAAGCGGTTCTGATACGGCGGCGCCCCCGGACGGGGCCCGACGCAATCGCGTACGTTTTTCGTTGGTGGCAACCGCCGCCGTGCTCATCTCGGCCATCCCGTATCTGTGGGTCCTCCTGGTCGAGTGGAACGGCGGGCCGAGCCTGTACCGCTCCGTGTTCAAGAGTCGTTACGCGGGCAACTTCTACGATCTGCAGGCGAGGGCCATCCTGGCCGGTCATCTGTACGTGCCCAGGGCTCCCTTGGCCATCGAGGCATGGATCCGCGACGGACATGCCTATACCTACTTCGGAATCTTCCCCTCGCTGCTGCGGATTCCGATCCTGGTCACCACCCACCACCTCGACGGGAAATTGACCGCGCTCTCGCTACTCGTGGCATGGCTGGTCACCGCACTGGTCACGTCGATGCTCGTCTGGCGGGTGCGGGTCATGGTGCGGGGGAACGATCTCCTCGGCCGATCCGAGGCCCTCATCCTCGGGGTCGTGGTGGCGTCGGTGCTCTGCGGATCCGTCCTGGTCTACCTGGCGTCGTTGCCCTATGCCTATTCGGAAGACATGGCCTGGAGCGTGGCGCTGACCCTCGGGGGGTTCCTGGCCTTGCTCGGTGTGCTGGAACGCCCGTCGTGGCAACGGGTCACCGTGTGCGGAGTGATTCTCGTGGCTGCGAACCTCACCCGGGTGACCGGTGGTTACGCCACCGTGCTCGGGGCGGTGCTGGTGGCCATCTGGTTCGCACTCGGGCGACGGGGGATGGACCTTCGCCGGTGGTGGCTTCCCATGGTGGCGGTCGCCGTTGTCGGCCTGGCCAGCGGGGGTGCGGTGAACTGGCTGAAGTTCGGCACGCTGTTCAGCATCCCGCTCAACGACTACACCGCGTTCCACCGACTCCACGAACGTCAGATCAATGGGGGTCGCTACTTCGACGTCATCTATCTCCCGAGTGCGCTCTACGCCTACCTTGGGCCGCAGGGACTGCGATTCACCCACCTTTTCCCGTTCATCACCTTGCCCACGGGACCGGCACGGGCCCTCGGAGGGGTGAAGTTCGATTTCCTCGAGCGAACCTCCAGCCTCACCGCATCGATGCCATTGCTGTTCCTATTGAGCTGTGCCGGGGTGGTGAGTGCGTTCAGACGGCATGCGGGTGTTGTGCTGACGATGATCCGCCTCCTGCTGATCGCGGCCGCGGCGGGCGCGGGAATCGTGCTCCTGTACGGTTCGATCACCAACCGGTATCTGGCCGATTTCCTTCCCTTCCTGGTCCTGGCCAGTGCCGTGGGCGTCGTGGCCGTATGGGGAAGGGTCGAGCGTCGATCGAGAAGGCTGCGCATGGCCACGGTGGCCATCGTGGTTGCTCTCGGAGCGTTTGGTGTCGCAGCCAATGTGGGCCTGTCGATAGCACCGAATGGATTCTGGACCCACACCCAAGTTCACCACTTCCTCCACTTTCAGAAGACGGTGAGCGACGCGACGGGCACCGGCTGATCAGCCCGAGGTGGTCCGGGCGCTGGTGTCCGGAGCCCGCGGCCCGAGCCCGTTCCCGCGCCGGTCCCGCCGTCGTCGAAGCGCGTAGGCGGCGAAGGGCGCTACGAGGAGGCCCACCGCGGCGAGCACGGCCAGGACGATTCCCTCGGTGAAGGTCGATGGCCAGTAGTTCAACTCGATGACGTGCCGGCCCGGGGGGATCCGGGCCTGGAACATGATGAGGGAGTACTGCTTGAGGGGGAGCGGCCGGCCGTCGATCGTCGCATGCCAGCCGGGCACGTTGGTCAGGTGCAGCCGGAGGACCTGTGGTGTCTTCGACTCCGTCGTCATCCGCCATGAGGCTGGATTCGGGATGGGTGACCGCCACCGGCACCCCGATGGCGCTGTCCGAGGGCAACTGGCCGGAGGGAGGCTGTGGGACCAGGGTGGCTGATGCCGCACCGGGGATGCGGAAGAGGCCCTCCCCGCCGATTTCGGTGTCGTACACACCACCGATGGGCCCCTTCGACCCGTTTGGTTCGAGGACGAAGCCCACACCGTAGTCACGGGCGATGGTGGCCGAGGTGACGCCGGGGCAGAAGTGGGAGACCGCCGGCTGACCCGGCTGCTCGCCGGTGCTCACCTCCCAGGCGATGTAGTAGCCGCGAGGGATCATCGGGTCGTACGCGGCCAGCTCACGGACCCCGTACACGATGTTGTCGTTGACCGGGATGCCCAGCCCCGGCGGGAACAGGCACTGTGGCGTGCCCAGTCCGACAAGCGCCGACCCCACAGCCCGCTTGAGCGCCAGCGAGGCCGGCGTGGGGACAAACGGCGTGGAGCTCGACGTCCACAACCCCATCCCGCTCACGATGAGGAAGATGGTCTCGGCCCCGAGCAGCGCCGTCCCGGTCCACAGCCTCAGTCCATAGCGTCGGGTGGATTCGCCGGATCCCTCGGACCCACCGGCATGCCCGAGGGGCCAGTGGCGGTGGGTGGCGACGACATCGACCACCACGACGAACAGGCCCACGGCCACCCCGACCAGGAGCCACCTGATGCCCCGTTCCCGGATCGCGTGCTGAATGGGCGAGAGGTGATGCCAGTCGGTGGCCCAGAAGACGGCCAGTGCCACCCCGGCCGCTCCGAAGGCAGCGGCGATGAACCTGATCACCGATCTGTTGCCGGGTGACCGGAGGAAGACGTGCAGCCCGACGGCTGAGAGCATGGCCACGCCGAAGGTGAAGAAATTCAAGGCGCGGGGGAGGCGTACGGCGTGGAGCCCGGGAAGGGCGTTGATCACGGAGATGGCAGCGGGCACGAAGACGACGACGCCGGTGACGACCACGACGGCGGCCAGAGCGGCCACCTCCGGTTGACGGAATCGGAAGACGACCGCGGTCAGGGCCAACACGATGGCGATGACGCCGATGTACTTGTACTCGTGGACGAACGGAGCACCGATGAGCCACGGGAAGGCCATGCGGAACAGGTAGTCGACCGAGAGGGCGCTCTGCGCATTGAGCCCGCTCCCGCTGGTGTTCCGGATCGACCGGGAGATGAGCTCGAGACCGGGGAGCAGGAGGGGGGCGCCGAGGAAGGTCCCGGCGACGAGGGCGATCACCAAGTTGCGGAACGGTTCCACAACCGGGCCGATCCCACCGGCCTGCTTGGCCCGCACGGCGAGGAGGGCGAGCGCGAAGACAATCAGTGTTCCGATCAGAAGGATGAGCGTGTCGGGCTCACCGGCGTAGACGGCAAAGGCAAAGGCCACGCTGAACAGGGCGACGTCCCGGATCTTGTGCCGGCCGCGGATGATGAGGACGACGGCCGCGAACAGCCAACCGGTCCAGGAGAGCACCGACGCAATCGGCCACCCCAGCCATACGAAGAAGGGGCCACTCAGTTCGAACACCGTTCCGGCCAGGGCGCAGGCGACGACGCTGAGGCGCAACACCCGGCCCAGGACGTAGGCGCCGGCACCGGCGATGAAGAGCGTCGCCATGACCTGGACGGTGTACATCAGCCGGACCGGGAAGAGATAGCCGATCAGATTCGGAAGGCTGAAGACCGCCGACTGCCAGTTGAACGCCAAGGGCATCCCCAACGCGCTGTAGGGATTCCACAACGGCAGCTGGCCGTGGTGGACCTGGGTCCAGGCAAGTGTGGTCCAGGGGATCATCTCGTTGATCTGGTCACCACCGAATCCGTTGTGCACCAGCACGCCGGGCTGCAGGAGGAGTCCGTAACTCGAGAGCCAGTCGTACTCACCGAGCGACAGGCCGTGGTGCAAGGCCGGGAACATGACCGCGACTGCCGCGGCCAGCACCCAGCCCACACCGATCAGGTCGCGGATCCAGGGATGCGAACGGCGACGTCGATGGCTCGCCGGCGCCGACACGCGTTCAACGGTAGTCACTGGTTCGTGGTGATCCGGCAAGCAGCTCACACTAGATCAATTGTCCAAAAACACGATTGCAATTGCCCAAAATCACGAGCGGCAACTGGTCCGGACGTCGGCCCGCGAAGAACGGGCGCCGGGCGATGACGCAAACAGATGCACAAACTCAGATCCAGGATTTCGAAAACGGGGAGCCTGTGCAGACGTTCTCGCAGTTCACCGGCCACGTCGTCCAAGGCAAAAGAACACCGAGTGTGCCGGACAATCTACGCATTGTAGCGGGCGACCTCCGCCGGCCACATGGGGGAACAGAGATGAAACCCATGCATTCGGCACATTTTTTCGCTACAGTCAACCCCATGAAATGGCTCTGGGTGATCGTGCTGGTGATAGTCGGCATTCTGGCTGCTCTCGTTGCGATTGAATATCTGACGATCTCAATCCACGCAATTCCCAGTTTCATGGGCCGCCACCCCGGCAGGGGCCACTATCGCAAGCGGGGCGCGCTCGCCGCGTTGATCGCGTTGATCGCCTTTGGCGGCGGCGGGGTACCTGATCTATCGGACCCGACGCGCCGACCAACTGGCGCTGGCCGCGGCGGGCGGTGGCCCGGCCGTGGCCCCGGCCGAGTCCGCGCCCGAGCTGCCCGTGGAGTCGGCCGCCGCCGCCCCCGAGCAGCCGGCGATCGCGCCGGATCAGCCGGTCTCCTCCGAGAAGCCGACCGAGGAGTAGCCGGCCCCGCGGACGCGTGCGGCTGCCGGCCCACATCACTGGCGGCCACGTCGTCCCTTGGCCAGGATCCGCCGTCCGCGGCCGAGCAGGTGCGCGGATCTGGTGGTCGAGCCGGTCCCGGAGGCTGTCGGATCCGGACCGCCGAGGGAGAGCCACTCTTCGTAGGTGGAGCTCGGCAACCCGTCGGGCCAGAGTTGGTCGATGGCGTGGTTCGCCGTGCTGATCCGACGATCGATGGAGGGGACCCCGGTCGGGAGCAGCCGCCCCCCGAGGTCGACCTGCTGGTGGTAGTGGAGAATGGACGGCTCGGCGGCCTGGGCCGGGATGGTGGTCGGATCGTGGGTCGGGGTGTTCCAGCGGACGTCGAGTTCCATTGAGCCGGTGCCCGTGGCCGCCAGTGCGATCGCCATCGCCACCTGGTCGATGTAGACCGTCCAGTCCGAGAGGAGCTCGGCGCGGTCGAGGAGCCACCTGGCCCACCGGGCCCATGCGAGGGCGACGTCGGGAAGGAGGGGACCCGGGATGAGATAGAGCCCGCCATTGCTGTTGCCTCGAACGGTCCGTCGGTCCGTTCCCCAGGGGAGGGGGACCGGCGGTGGCGGGTCCACCCCTGCGGCATCGAAGATGGCGAGGATCACCTCGTAGGGCGGGACCGGGGAGTCGACCGGCTTGCCGGCGATCGCATCGGGGGGAACGGCGATCCCGCGGGGGTCGTCGAGGACGACCACATCGGTGTCGCACAGGACCACGATCCCGTTCCTCCCGTCCTCGGCCAGCCGCAAGCGCTCCGGCGATCTTGTTGCAGTGGGGCGAGCGCGGGTCGAAGCGATCGACCGGCCGGACAGTGACCCCTTCCGCCCTGAGGTAGTCGAGGGCGTCCGAGGTCTCCCGGCCGACGACGTGGACGACCAGGTCGTGCGGGTCGACCCCGGCCACCACCGTGAGCGTGGTGAACCAGCGGATGGCATCGAGATGGAACCGGGGATGGTCGTCGACCACGCAGGAGAAGCATCCGACGGTTCCGGCCGGCGACCCGGGCGCGTCCGCGGAATGGTCCGGGAGCCCCGCGGGCGACGGCATGTCAGCGTTTGTCCATCAACGGCCCCGGAGCAGGCTCTGGCACAGACTCATGTCCGGCGCCGGAGTCTTGAGCCGGGTGATGGTGACGACGGGGCTGTGCCCGACTGGCGTGGGCGGCGTGGGGTGGACGACCGCCGGCCCGGTGCCGCCCAGGTAGTGGCCGAGGACCTTCTTCCCGTTCCACCAGATCACGATCTGGTTGAGGTTCGGATCGGTGATCACGGTCAGCTTCTGGTGGATGTGCAGATAGGAGATCGGGATCCTCCCCGACTGGGGCGGCGGCCAGGCGATGGAGGTGCCGGAGTTCTCGATGTCCAGGTAGAACTGGTACTCCTTCGGAGACGGCTCGATGACCAACTTCGCCGAGCCGTAGGTGAAGATGGTGACGGGGCTGGTGAGGTGGCTCGCCGGTTGGTTGAACGTGTAGCCGATGGTGTTGGTGATGCCGGCCTCTTGCTCGACGGGAAGCCAGGTGAGGTGTTGGTTCAGCTGGCCCGGGACATCCTTGAGGGTGTCTCCGGTCGAGAGATAGAGTCCCGAGCAGTTGTTGGCGATGAAGAGCTGGCCACCCGGTGCCCAGTACGGCAGGCGTGCCCCGTGCCGCACGGTCGGTGCCAGCGGCGTGACGCTCAGCGCGTTCTCCGCGGACACGAACTGCGCGGCCTGGCCCAGCGTCCAGTCCGACACCGGCCAGAGGGAGATGGCCACGTTGGCCACGATGCAGTAGATCGCCGCCACCGTGAGAACGGCCAGTGCGGAGCCGCGAGCCCGCCGCGTTCTGCCCGACAGCCGGCGCAACAGATCGATGAGGCCGATGGCCGCGCCCACGATCACGAACGGCATCAGATCGGCGATGTACCGCTGCGAGATGTACCCCCACAAGAGCACACCGGATGTGCCTGCGGCTGCGGCGACGAGGATGATCCGGGCATAGCGGATCTGACCCAGGGCCTTGGGCCTGAACGCGGTCACCGCGCCCCACAGGCCGAGCAGGAGGAGCAACGGCGAGGTCGCGGTCAGGCTGGCCGTCGGGTACGTCTGGTCCATCACGGCGCCGCCCAGCCAGGGGGCCGGCGCGCCGGGAGGGATGACGTAGGGGAACAGGCCGGTGAAGCGGATGGCGAAGGGCTGCAGGTAGGCCGCCAGCGTGCTGGGCAGGAATTTGAAGCTGAAGGCCTTGCCCCCGTTGGCGGCCAGGAAATAGCGCCGATGGGCATTGACCGCTGCCCACACCTGATCGGCCATGGGAAGGCCCACCGGAATCCCGAACTTGGCGTAGGTCACGGCGCAACCGGCAGCGAACGGTACGACGCCGACCGCCACCATCGGAAGTGCCCACCGCCGGTTCGCCTCTCCTCCGAGGCCCAGGGCGAGCCATCCCGCGATCAGGATGGCCCCGATGACACAGCCCCAGCCGGTCGGGGTGCGATCGAGATTGGCGCACAGCACCAGCACGAGGCTGGCGATGATCCGGCCCCATGACGGGCGCTGCATGACACCGATCATGGCGAAGAGGCTGCCCACGGTGAGCGGGATGCTCCAGGCGAAGTCCTCGTTGTAGATGAACGGCGTCGCCCCCAGGAAGATGACCACCGATCCACCCATGACCGTGGCCATGAACACCCCGTAGCACACCGCCTCGATCCGTCCCACCAGCGCTGCTCCCCGCATCAGGATGCGGAGGCGCCACAGCATCAACGAGGTGAACAACCCGGTCGCCAACCAGGCGACCAGGATGGACGGGGCGGTCAGGTCACCGTCGAATGCGTTGGTCACCAACAGGATGGGCATCCGTATCAGTGAAGGGAAGATGCCGAAGTAGGTGTAGTCACGGCCATCGTGGGCGAAGGCTTCGATGCCCATCTGGCCCCCGGGCAGGCTCAGGTGGCCGTGGAACATGGCCCGGGCCTGCAGGTCGTAGAAATTGTCGTACGGCACCCCCCGCAGCGGATTCGGCCCACCGGACCACAGGTTCCACAGGAGGTACAAGAAGGGCACGGCCATCACCGCGATGCCGATGACCACGGCGATGGTGAAGCGCTGTCGGCTGAGCTCCGCCGGCGTGCGCGGTGGGGTTTGCCCGACCCTCGATGGTGTACCGGCGTGATCGCTGGCCACCGGAGGTGCAGCGATGGTGGGGACAGCCATTACGAGTCCTTGGTGCCTCTTCGCCGAAGCCGGTCGCGATAGCCGAGGATCTTGCTCGCCGCCTGGTCGGAGAGACCCAGGTTCCGTTTGGCCCAGTCGTAGATCCTGATCATCTGTGTGTCGACGTAGATCATGATCGAGTGTGCCCCGTCTCCCGGACGGGCCCGGTACTCGGTCGAGCGCACCAACGGATCGTCTTCGATGCTGAAGTAGTACAACGCCAACGACCGCCGGGACACGCCTTTGGGGCAGCGCATCGGCTCGGGGTGGCCGTGGAACGAGGTGCCATCGGTGGTGAAGATCAGCACCCGGTTGGCCACCGGGGTGACCCGCTCGACGCACTCCTTCATGTCGGCACTCCACAACTCGAGATCGCCCCCGTATTCGGGACTCCAGTTGTCGTTGAGGTAGAGGAGGATGTTCGCCCGGCGTTGCCATTTCCGGTTGTGGGGATGGACGGTGAAATCGGCATGGATGTTGAGGAACCCACCGGTTCCCGATTGGTGCAGCCCCCCGCCTTCGAGGGACGGATCCGGGATCAGGTGGTCGATGCCGATCAACGAGCTGACGAAACTGACGAATCGGGGCGAGTTGAGCTCCGCCAGGATGGCGCGGAGCGTCGGACCCCACGTGTCCGGATCCGTGTTGGAGAACTTGCGCTCGTTGGCATGGAGGTAGTTGTTCCACTGCTCGGGATCGAGCGGGGGAATTCCTCGATGGCCTGCTCGGCCACTCCGGGTTCGAGGAAGTTGTCCAGCACGATATGGGGGTACGGAGTTGCCGACCGGTAGGTCTCGTGGAGCTCGGCGAGCTGCTGCTCGAGGCGCCCGATGTCGAGCACCGGCACGTCGGTCTCCTTCATGGGCTCAGTCGCCACCCGGGCCCGCCTTCCACACCGCGATGCGTGGGCACCAAGGTCCGGGCGCGGCCAGACCCTCGCGGGCCCAAGGCCAGCCTTCCCGCGTCACTCTCTGTGCGGTCACTTCGCCCCCTTTGCGCAACTGCGATGACGCGGATCGTGGCAATCTTCGCCGATGCCAAGGATACTCGATTCTCCTGGCCAGGACGATGGCGGATTTCCCGGATCATCAATATGTAGGAGGTGAGACCCCGCCTGCGCACGGTGAGGAGCGCCGGACCGCCTGGGGTCAGGCCTCCGTGGCTCCCTCGACCTCGGGGAGCTGGGCAAAGAGCCGGTTGAGGATCAAGAACTTGAACACCCACAGGATCCCGAAGGAGGCGATATTGGTGGCCAGCACCAGCGCGGTCCGGACCAGGTGGTGGAGGTGGTGCGTCGTGGCGTAGTTATGGGCCAATGATGCGGTGAACAGGGCGAATCCGATTCCGGTCAGCGAAATGACCACGAAGGGCAGGATCTCCTTCACCAGGTGCGATCGGCCCGACTTTCCCCACACCCATTGCCGGTTGAGCAGGTACGAGGGAATCCCGGCCGTCAGGTTGGCGAAGAGCACGCTCGGTACCTCGGACCACAGGCGGAGCGCGCCGTAGACGATGGACAGCACCACCAACGACGGTCAACGCCGAGATCACCGACACCATGGTGAACTTGATCATCTTCAGTCCCTCGGGGGTCCGGGAGAACTGCCAGAGCCGAGTCACCGTCTGCCTCATCCCTTCCAAACTACCCCGTCCGGTTGACAATCAGCGGTGGATGATCCCGGGCCGGGGACACCGCTGACACGGTCCGGGCATCGTCTCGGTGGCGGTAGTGCCGGCAATCTTCTCGCTACACTCGCTCGCCATGGGGGAAGAAACCGACGGCCCGGCAGGCGCCGCCGGTCGTCACGGGGGCACGGGCGTGATGGACGGGCCGGCGCTGGACGAGCCGCATCGGAGTGTCCCGACCGAGTCCGACGGAGCTGCGTCGTCAGAGATTTCCGCCGGCCGCCGGCGGTTCACGGTTGCCGCCGTCGTCGGAACGGTCGTGGCCGCGGTTCCGTTCGTGTGGATCCTCTGGGGCCCATGGGAGACTCCCGACCCCATCCGGAAGACGGCCTTCGAGGACAACTTCTACGACCTCCAGGCCAGGGCCATCTTCCACGGCCATCTCTGGTTGGCCAACGGCGCCGTCGGCATCGAGGCATTCGTCCACGACGGGCGCCAGTTCACCTACTTCGGGCTGTTCCCGTCCATCATCCGCATGCCCATCCTGGCCCTGACCAGCAGCCTCGACGGTCGATTGACCGTGCCGTACATGCTTGCCGCCTGGCTGCATCACCGCCCTCTTCGTTTCGTTGCTCCTGTGGCGGGTGCGCATCCTCATGCGTGGCCCGGTGGTGATGGGTCGGGCCGAAGCCGCCGCGTTCGGGGTGCTGATCGCCACCATCATGGTCGGATCGGTGTTCACGGTCCTGGCCTCGATCCCCTATGTGTTCGCCGAGGACCTCGCCTGGAGCATCTGCCTCACCGTGGGGAGCCTCTTCGCGTTGCTGGGCGTGCTGGAACGTCCATCGCGGGGCCGGGTGGTGGCTGCGGGGTTGCTGATCCTGTGTGCCAACCTCGACCGGCTGACCACCGGATGGGCGTGTGTCGTGGCGGCCGTGCTCGTCGCCGCCTGGTTCGGGCTCGGCCGCGGAGGTCAGGAGAACCGGAGGTGGTGCGTACCGGTGCTCGTGGCCGGCTTGGTTCCGTTGCTGATCGGGTGCTTCGTCAACTATCTCAAGTTCGGAGTGCCGTTCGGGCTCCCCGTGGTCGATCAGGTGTGGACCAGTCGTCAATGCCTACCGACGGCAGTTCCTGGCCGCCAACCACAACTCGGAGGAGGGCATCGCCTTCATACCGAGCGATGCCCTGGCCTACCTCCGGCTGGACGGGCTCCGGTTCACATCGGTGTTCCCGTTCGTCACCCTGCCCGCGGCACCGGCCACGGCGGTGTCCGGCGTGCTCTTCGATCGGCGGTACCGGACGGCCAGTCATGCCGTCGTCGATGCCGCTCCTGTTCCTTCTCAGCTGCTGGGGGATGGTCACCGCATTCCGACCCCGGCCCATCGGCAGGGTCGCCCTCGTCCGGATCCCCATTCTGGCCGCAGGATCCGCCGGCGCCGCCCTCCTCCTGTGGGGGTACATCGCGCCCCGGTACCTGGCCGATTTCGTGCCCTTCCTGGTGCTGGCCAGCGCGGTGGCCCTGGCTGACATCTGGCGCCGGATGGAGGGCCGGAGCAGGCGGTTCCGAATCGGGACGTTCACCGTCATCACACTGGTGGCCCTGTTCACCATCGTGGCCAATATCGGCATCGCCATCGTTCCCAACGAGGAGTGGACCCCGACCCAGGTGTTCAACTTCGTGGAGACCCAGAAGTCGATCAGCGACATCACCGGCCACCCGCTCGACGCGAACATTCACCGAGGGAGCCAACTTCCTCCGTGGGCGCCGGCCGGGGAGTTGTACATCATCGGCGAGTGCGACGGCCTCTACATCTCCAACGGCGAGAACTACTCGACGATTCCGAGCCAGCAGTTCACCCGGACGACGTGGATGGCGGTCCAGCGGGGCCACGCCTTCCAACGCACCTTCAGGGTCACCGCCCATCATCTGGTGGTCAGGCGGCAGCCAGTGGCTCCCCATGCTCGGCGTGGGCTCGGACACGGTGTCGGCCAAGGCCACGCCGTCCAGGTTCGCAGGTCGGGTCCAGGTCAGCTTCAACCTGGTGCACCCGCGGCGGCATCACCTACGGCCTGCCGTCCCTGATCACCGTGGGCTCCTCCGTCGATGTGGTGGTGATCACCGATCCCGTCAAGCACCTCGTCGAGGTGACCATCAGGGGCATCACGTTTCTCTCGACCACGGTGGACAAGGTCGAGCCCGTGTCCGTTCTCACCGGGGCGACCCACCCGGCCCCACTTCCCGCCCTGACCGCGGCGGACGTCACCGCCTCGAGTCCGCAACCGAGGCTGTGCCAGAGCCTGTCGGGCTGATCAGGTGGGTCGGGGCCCGATGGGCTGGCGTGGGCCGGGTGGGCCGGCCGTCGTCGCCGTCATCCCACAGAAGCCCACAGGCAGCTGGGTCTCGTGCCCCAGGCGACCTGTCGGGCCAGTTCGGCGCTCACCACCGGGAGGTCGGCGGCGTGGGTGACGCCCACCAGTTTGGCGTCGGTGGCGATGACCCGCACCGGGAAGGCCGCCGCCGGCCACCATGGTCGCCACCACCTCGGGGAGCAGTACCTCGGCCTTGGGGGCCGGGCCGCCGGCAGCCACCTCGGCCACCAGCGCCTCCTCGTCGAGTCCCGACGCGGCCATGGCCGACTCGAACACCTCCCAGATGGCCGGCTGGAAGCCCCACAGGTTGACCGAGGTCGGAAGATCCCCGTCGAGCTCCGGCGGCCCCCGCCCGTCGTCGGAGGTGAAGATCTGACCCTTGTCCTGCCGGGTGACGTTCCGCCGTTCGGTCAGGGCGACCAGATGACCGCTCCCGTCGACTTCGCAGATGCCCCGGGTGACCGGGTCGTCGGTGGCCACGGTCGACCGAAGCTGGTAGCCGATCAGCGCGTGCTCATCGGTGTCGGACATGAGCTGTCGGGCCAACAGCCCCATGGCCACCTCGCCGTAGATGTCGTCGGCATTGGCCACGCCGAACGAGCTGTCGGCGCCGAGGGAGGACTGCGCCGCCAGCACGGCGTGGACGGTGCCCAGCGGGACCCGCTGCTCGGCGAAGGCCACGTCGACGGAACCAGGCCAGCACCGTTCGACGTGATAGCGGATGGACGGACCCGACTCGGGATGGAGGACGAGCACGATCCGGCCGAAGCCGACGGCCACCGCATCGCTGACCAACAGGTCGATGACGGCTTCGCCGTTCGGCCCGATCGGGGCCAGCGGTTTGCATCCGCCGTACCTGCGGGCCATGCCGGCTGCCAGCACCACCAGGGCAGGTGCCATGCCCTCCCTCACCCGCCCCAGCGCAGCACGGCACTGGCCCAGGTCATGCCGCCGCCGAATCCGGTGAGCAGGACGTGGTGGCCCGCTTGCAGCCGGCCGGTCTCCAGTGCGTCGGCCAGGGCCAGGGGGATGGACGCCGACGAGGTGTTGCCGTAGCGGTCGATGACCACCACCGCCTTCTCGTCGGGGATCCCCAGGCGCTGGCACGCGGCATTGATGATCCGCAAGTTGGCCTGATGGGGGACCATCAGATCGATGTCGGCCGGGGTGAGCCCGGCTTCGGCGATGGCCTGCTCCGCCGACTCGACCACCACCCGAACCGCCTTTCGGAAGATCTCCTTGCCGTCCATGTACAGATAGCCGCCGTGATCGCACTTGAGGAGATGGCGCAGCGAACCGTCGGCTCCGAGGTTCCACGACAACAGCTGGCCGGGACCGTCGACCGCCTCCAGCACCAGAGCACCGGCCCCGTCGCCGACGAGCACCGCCACGGACCGGTCGTCCCAGTCGGTGATCCGGCTCAGGGTCTCCGACCCGATGACCAGCAGTCGCTCGGCTCCGATGGCCAGCATGCCGTGGGCCACGGCCAGCGCGTACACGAATCCCGAGCAGGCGGCGTTGACGTCGAAGGCGCCCCCGGGTACGCCGATGCCGTCCTGCACGGTGGCCGAGGTACCGGGCACGATCTGGTCCGGGGTGGTGGTGGCCAGGATCACGCTGTCGATCTCATCCGGACGTCGCCCGGCACTGGCCAGCGCGGCGATCCCCGCCTCGATGGCCAACTGGGAAGTCGTGCCGCCGATCCGTCGCTCGCGGATGCCGGTCCGCTCCTGAATCCAGGCGTCGCTGGTGTCCATGGTCACCGACAGATCGTCGTTGGTCACGATCTTGTCGGGCACGGCGATGCCCCAGCCGGTCACGATGCCGCCGCGGGTGGTCTTCATGCCTTGATGGTCCTCATGGTCAGCCGGCCTCGAGTACGTGGATTCCTATGAACGCTGCATCCTTACCGATGATGCCACCGGTGTTGGCCGACATCGCCAATCGGGCTCCCTCCACCTGGCGCGGACCGGCTTCGCCCCGCAGCTGGCCGGTCAGCTCGACCAACTGGGCGATACCGGTGGCACCCAGGGGATGGCCCCTGGCCACCAGCCCTCCGCTCGGGTTGACGGTCACCCCGGCACCGCCGATGGTGGTGTCACCGGCGACGGTGGCCGGTCCGGCGTCACCCGGCTTGAAGAAGCCCAACGACTCGAGGGCGTACAGCTCCTCGGCGCTGGTGGCGTCGTGCAGCTCGACGATATCGATGTCGGCGGGATCGACCCCGGCCGCGTCCCAGGCCACCGTGGCCGCCTCGGCCAGGCGATCGTGATAGTCCATGTCGCCATTGCCGGAACGGACCGTGCTGGTCCGGATCCGCGGCGCCCCGGCACGCGACGCCGTCGACAGGACCACGGCCGCGCCCCCGTCGGTGAACGACGAGCACATGAGACGGGTGAGCGGCCACACAATGGAGGGCGACTCGAGCACCTCGTCCAGCGTGACCTCGGACTGGAACTGGGCGTTGGGGTTGAGGGCGCCGTGGCGCCGGGCCTTGACGGCGGCGGCCGCGAACTGCTCGAGGGTGGCGTCGCGCTCCTCCATCTGGATGATGGTCCAGGACGCGTTGAGCGCCATGAGCACAGAACCCGACGGGTTCTCGAGCTGCTCGTGCATCCTGAGCCGGTCGAGCAGCGGGACCCCGTCCTCGATGCCGGCGAGGGTGGCCGACCGGTCGCCCGTCCACATCTTCTCGACCCCGACGGCGAGCACGGTGCCGGAGCCACCCAAGGTCGCCATGGTCGCCAGGTGGAGGGCCGAGGCCCCACCGGCGCACGAATTGTCCACGTTGACGATGCCGGCGTTGCGCAGTCCGGAGCGGCGGAGGAAGGTCTGGCCCCGGATGCAGCCCTGGTCGATCAACCTGCCTGCGGTGGCATTTCCGAACACCACCAGATTGACCTCGGCGGGGTCGACCCCGGCATCGGCCAGGGCGTCGGCCACGACCTCGTCGGCCATCTCCTCGGCCGTTCGGTCCCGCCGGTTCATGGCGGTCATTGCCGCGCCGACGACGGATACGGTGTGGTCCACGGTGTCCTCGTTATCCTCGAGCCGGGACGCCGACCGTCGCCAGGGCGGCGATCAGGCGCTCGAACTGTTCCAACGGTTGGTCTGCGGTCACGTAAGTTGCCACGTGTTGCGCCCCCACAGCACGAAATTCGGCGATGACGTCGGCGACCTCGTGTGCCGTCCCGCTGACGATGTGCCGATCGAAGGCTTTGGCCGGGATCCCGTAGAGGGAGGACATCCACTCCGTGCCGCGCCTGGCGCCGACCACGGGGTCGTCGTCGATGGACACGAACAGGACGATGGAAGGGGTGACCGCGTCGGCCGGCCGGCCGGCCCGGTCGATCTCCTTGGCCAACCGCTCGAGGGCCTCCTGGTACTGGGTGGGGCGCAAGAAGAGGGGCATCCATCCGTCGGCCAGCGTCGCCGCCCGCCGCAGGGCGGCCTCCGAGGAGCCGCCGACCCAGACCGGGATGGCCGGTGGCGCCGGCAACTGCCGGTAGCGCTCCCCTCCCGGGGCGGAGGTGTCGCCGGAGGTGACGCCGTGCCCGGAGGCCCACGACCTCCGCAGCTCACAGATTCCGGCGTCCAACTGGCGGCCGCGGGTCCGGTAGTCGAGGCCGGCCTGCTCGTACTCGCCGGGGTGGCTCCCGACACCGACCCCGAGGATGAACCGCCCCTGGGTCAGGGTCTGCAGGCTGGCCGCCTGTTTGGCCACCACCGGTGCCTGGCGCAGGGGAAGTTGGACCACGCACGTGCCCAGGGTGGCGGTGGCGGTGGCCGTGGCCGCCACGGCCAGCGTCGTCATCGACTCGAGGGAAGGACCGTGCCAGAAGAGGTGGTCGCAGGCCCACAGGGCGTCGGCCCCCGTCTCCTCGGCCTGGTGGCAGATGGCGGCCAGGTGGGCGATGGGGTCCTCGGGGGTTCGAACGGTCGGCGCCGCCCACGGGGGGACCGTGTCTTGCACGAAGGTCGGTAGGACGAGTCCGATCGGCCCCGGGGGAGTGGGAGGTCGCTCCATGGGCACAACGCATCGTAACCGCCTCCGGCCATGGTGGTGGTAATCGACGGCGGGTTCTTCGGGGGGGACAGGGCGGCCGGACGGGGTGGCTGGGCCGGACGGTGGCTGGGGCGGACGGTCGGGCTGGGGCGGACGGGGTGGCCGGGGCGGACGGGGTGGCTGGGCCGGATGGGGTGATGGCCCGCGGACGGTCGGGCTGCCCCGCGGACGGTCGCCCGGTGGGCGGGCGCACCGTGGAACGGCGCGCCGATGTTCGACGTGTCGGCCCGACGCGGCAGACTGGTGGGGCAAACCGGTCACCGGGGGGCGAGAGGGCCCGGCGACCAGGACGAGAGGACACCCCCGTGGATGCTGACCAAGTCCAACCTGACGGCAGTGAGGACGGAACGATCGGCGACAGCGCCGCCGCCGCCGGCACCGCCGATACGGCCGGTGGGCCCGAGGAGGTGCTCGCCGACGAGGAGCGGGCGGAGAGGCTGAGCCAGCTCAACAGCCTCATCGAGCTCATGCGACCGGCCGTGCAGGCCGACGGCGGGGACCTGGCCCTGGTGTCGGCCGATGTGGTCACCGGGGTGGTCGAGGTCCAGCTCCAGGGGGCGTGCAGCTCCTGTGCGGTGAGCGCGTCCACGCTCCAGGGCGGGGTCGACCGCATACTCCGGGATCGCCTGCCCTGGGTCACCGAGGTCCAGGGCGGGGTCGACGAGTCGATGGATCCGTTCGAGAGCGAGTCGATGGGCCGCGGGGGCTACGTACCCAGCTTCTGACCTGGGGAGTGAGCAACGAGGTGACGAGCCTGGCCCACGGTGCGTTTCCTGTTGCATTAGTTAGTCAAACTAAGTATTATGGATGACATGAGTGTTGGCTCCGTCGAGGTCCCCGTGCCGTCAGAACTGTCGGAAGTGCTCCCCGCCGCCGACCCGGCCGAGGAGGACGCGGGCGCAGACGGCGCCGACCGTGCCGACCGTGCCGAGACGGAGATGGCCTCCCGTCTCCGGCTGGCCGTGACCCGACTCCATCGGCGGCTTCGCCAGCACGCCCCCTCGGGGCTCTCCCAGTCGCAGTCCTCGGCGTTGGCCAGCATCGACAAGCTGGGGTCACCCACGCTCGGGGCCCTGGCCGCCCGCGAGTCGGTCCAGCCGCCGTCGATGACCCGCATCGTCGGAGGCCTCGAAGACCTGGGCTACGTGACCAGGGTCGTCGATCCCGCCGATCGTCGGGTGGCCCGGGTGACCGTCAGCGCCGAGGGGCAACGGGTCCTGCAGCAGAGCCGGTCGTTGAAGAACGCGTTCCTGGCCCAGCAGCTGCACCGCCTCCCGGCCCAGGACCGCGACGCCCTCGGGGCGCTGACCGTGCTGCTCGAGCGACTGGTGGAGATGGACGAATCATGACCTCGGTCCGCGCCGCGGTTCGCCAGACCTTCAGCTCGCTCCGGACCCGCAACTACCGTCTCTATTTCACCGCCCAGCTCATCTCGGTGTCGGGCACCTGGATGCAGACGGTGGCCCAGGCGTGGTTGGTCCTGCACCTGAGCGGGAGCAGCGTCGACCTCGGGCTCGTGGTCGGCCTCCAGTTCCTGCCCATGCTGCTGCTCGGCCCCTTCGGCGGTCTGGTGGCCGACCGTGTCAACAAGCGCAAGCTGCTCTATGCCACCCAGTCCGCCGGCGGCCTGCTGGCCCTGGTGCTCGGTGTGCTGGTCGTCACCCACGCCGTCGAACTGTGGCAGGTCTACCTCCTGGCCACGCTGCTCGGTCTGGTCAACGTGTTCGACAATCCGGCCCGCCAGACCTTCGTGATGGAGATGGTGGGTCGTGAGGACCTGCCCAACGCGGTGAGTCTCAACACCGTGGTGATGAACGCCTCCCGGGTGGTCGGACCGGCCATCGGTGGTGTGGTGATCGTCCTGTTCGGCCTCGGGATCTGCTTCTTCGTGAACGCCGCCTCGTACGTCGCCGTTCTCATCGGGCTGGCCATGATGAGGAGCAGGGAGCTCCACCCGACTGAACACGTGTCACGGGCCAAGGGCCAGATTCGTGAAGGGTTCCGTTATGTCTGGCGCACCCCGAGCCTGCGGAACACCCTGCTGGCCATCGCCATCATCGGCATCTTCGCCTACAACTTCACGGTCACCCTGGCCGTGCTGGCCAAGGTGACCTTCCACGGGGGTGCGGGCGCGTACTCGCTCCTCACCTCGTGCATGGGGTTCGGAGCGGTCATGGGGGGACTGCTGGCCGCGCACCGGGCCCGACCGACCCCGCGCCTGCTGCAGGTGCTCGCCCTCGTCTTCGGTGGCCTGTTGGCTGCGGTGGCGCTGGCCCCGACCCTGCTCACCGCCTCGATCCTCATCGTGTTCATGGGCGCGGCCTCCATCGGGTTCATCGCCACGGCCAACGCCACCCTCCAGCTGAGCGCGGATCCGACCATGCGCGGTCGGGTCATGGCCCTCTACGCCATGGCCTTCCTCGGGACCACACCCATCGGCGCGCCGCTGGTCGGTGCCATCGCCCAGTGGACGAACCCGCGGGTCGCCCTCCTCACCGGGGCGGTGGCCACGGTGATGGCCGCCGGCATCCTGATGTGGCGGCACCAGGTCGGCCTCAGGCGGGTCGGTGATGCTTCCGGGCTGGCCCACGACATCGAGGTGGAGGCGGTCAGGGACGTCGAGTCCAACGTGGCCTGAAGCGCGTCGGCGCAAGAGGTCGATGCCGTCGCCAGGAGGCGCCGGGCACCCGCGGGGGCGCTGCCGTCCTGGACGACGTGACTCTGCCCTCTGCACGCTTCCGCCCGGGACGCTGCCCCCCCCACGACGCGATGCTGCCCACGACGCGATGCTCCCCCACGACGCGACGCTGCCCTCCACGCGACGCTGCCCACGACGCGACGCTGCCCTCCCCGCGACGAGGAGGGCAGCGTCGTTACAGCTTTGGTTCGACCGCTGATCAGATCGTGTACTTCTGACCCTTCAGGAGGCTGATCCCCGTGGCGCCCTTTATGCAGAGCAGCAAGGTCCCGACCTGACCCTTCGTGATCGTCTTATTCGTGCCACCCGTGACCGTAGCCGTCTCCTTGACCTCGGAGGACCCCTTGGCGCACTTGTCTGCCGTGACCGTGGCGTACTTGTACTTGGTCGTCAGTCGTACCGCTGTACCCTTCCAGAGTGATCACCGCGTGCTCGACTTTTGGTTCGCCGCCCGGGTGCCGGCGTCGTCGTACCCTTACCCTTCCAGGTGATCACCGCGGTGCTCGCCTTGAGGTTCGCCACCTCGGTTCCACTGCCACCGGTGCTGGCGGTGGGGGTGCAACTACCGAGGCGTCGCATGGCGCGGAACGGCGCTCAAGTTCGCCGAGCTTGGTACAGGTCGCAGTGGGTGCGCTCGCAGAGGGTCGAACCCCTCAAGGCCCCGATGACCGCTCAGGACGCCGCCGCCATCTGGCTGCTGCAGCCGGTGTAGGTAACCGGCCGGTCATGCCCGGTCCGTGGCCATCGTGCGGAGCCCCGCATTCACGTCCAGCCACCCCCCGTATCCACCGTTGGTCGGTGGCTCGATCGCCATGGCCTGGCTGGTCTCTGGTTCCGAGTCCTACCGACTCGGTGTGGTGATGGTGGCGCTGTTGAACGGACTGGCCATCTTCGCCGCCGCCAGCGCCATGGTGGAGCTCGCCGATCGGCTGATCATCCCGGACGACGGCCGACGACGACGGGCGATGATCCGGGGTGGTGGCATCGTCATGTCGGTGGTCCTGATCCTGGTCGCCTTTTCGGTCGGCGGCGCTCATGTCTCTGATGGCCTGGCCGACGTGCTGTGGGCTGCCGCGGCAGCCGGGGCGGTAGCGTACGGGCTCGTGCTCCCGTGCGTTTGGGGCAACACAGGCGCCGCCCTCGTCCTGGCCTCGGTGGCCGGCACCACCAAAGGAGGATCGCATCTCGCGCGGTCATCGTCGGTCTCGTTGCCGCTCGGGTGGTGCTGAGCGCTCCGTCCGCCGAACGCCGGCGGCTCGGCCGCGGGTCGGTGCTTTGTCTGCCGAGTCGTCCTTGGCGTGATCTGCATCTGGCCGCTGGTGACCCATCTCCTCGGCGCAGTGGCGGACGTTCCCAACATCGGCATACGCACGAGCCCCGATATCACCCGGCTCCATGCCACTTGAGCGCCGCCTGGGCGGCGTTGCACATCCTGCCCGTGGCCATCGCCATCGCCCTTGTCGGAGCCTTCACCCTGGGCTCGGCCCGCCGGAGGGCGGGGTTGGGGGGAGACAGATGGGCTTCGGGCGTCGTCGTTGTCGGACTGGCCGTGGTGATCGGTGCCTACGTCTTCGGGCCCGGCGATGTGTTCGGTTGGCTGGGCACCTCTGCCGACCGGACCATGACGTTCCCCCTCCTCGGGTTGTGGTGGCTGGTGGCCACCTGGGTGCTCCTGGCCGTGGCCGAGGTCGGGCGCGAGGAGGGGCCGGACGCTCCGCACGTCACAGCCGCGGAGGCCCGGACGCTCGAGGACGACTCCCGATTCCGACGGGTGCTCAGCCGGCCATAGCCAGGTCGCGCAGGTGGATCGAACGGCTTCAGCCTCAGGCCTTGTCCGCCGCCTTCGGCTCCTTGGGAAGGCCGAGGACCCGCTCCCCGACGATGTTGCGTTGGATCTCGGCGGTCCCGCCCCAGATGGTCTCCGAGCGCGAGAAGAAGAACGATGCCTGCAGGTCGCTGACCGGGTAGTCGTCCCGTCCCCGTTTGAGTCGCACGTCGACGATGTCCTTCGGATCACCGGTGAGGATCTGGCCGTCGGGCCCGAGGATGTCCATGGCCAGGTCCATGGTCTGTTGATGGTGCTCCGACCAGAACATCTTGTTGCAGGCACCCAGTGCGGCGGCGTGGTGGGTGCCGTTGAGCGAATCGGTCAGCGACCGGTAACCGTTGATCTGCATGATCTTGACATTGACCCAGGCCTCGGCCAGCCGCTGGCGGATCAGCGGATCGGACGCCTTGCCGTTCCCCCTGGCCACGGCGATGATCTGGTCGAGCTCGCGGGCGAACCGCCGGTGGCCGGTGGTGGCCGAGGAGCCCCGCTCGAACCCGAGCGTGGTCATGGCCACCTTCCAGCCGTTGTTCTCACCGCCGACCACGTTGCCCCGGGGACAGCGCGCATTGGTGAAGAAGATCTCGTTGAAGTCGGCGCTCCCGTCCACCTGGGCGATGGGCCGGACCTCGATACCGGGCTGCTTCATGGGCACCAGCAGGTAGGAGATGCCCGCGTGCTTGGGTGCATCGGGATCGGTCCGGGCCAACAGGAAGATGTAGTCGGCGAACTGGGCCTGGGTCGTCCACACCTTCTGGCCGTTGATCACCCATTCGTCGCCGTCGAGCTCGGCCCTCGTCTTCAACGAGGCCAGGTCGCTGCCCGCGTCGGGCTCGGAGAACCCCTGGCACCAGGAGATGGTTCCGTCGAGGATGCCGGGGATGAACTCCTTCTTCTGCTCCTCGCTGGCCCACTGCAGGATGGTCGGTCCCACCAGCGTGTCGCCGAAGAAGTCGGCCCGCAGCGGCGCCTCCGCCCGGGCGAACTCCTCGTTCAGGACCACCGACTCCATCAGCGAGAGGCCCTTGCCCCCGTACTCCTTCGGCCAGGACGCGCAGATCCACCCGCCGGCGAACAGTTTCTTCGTCCACTCCCTGTTGAAGGCCCGCTTCTCGTCCCGGGTCATGGTGAAGCCCGGGGTGCCCCAGCCCTCGGGGAGGTTGTCCTCCAACCAGGTGCGGATCTCGGTCCGGAAGGCCTCTGTCTCGACGGGATAGCTGAGGTCCACGCAGTCGACACTACCCGCTACCCGTGGGCGTTCCCGTCGTCGGCGGGTAGACTCGCAGCGCCGCATGCGCCACCGGGCGCGTGGGCCAGGACGTTCCAGCGGGGAGGTGTGGCCGATGAACCGGGGAGAAGAACCCCCAAGTGGATCCCGAGCGTCGTCCCCCTCCCCGGCCGGCACCGCCTGAGGCAAGCCGGGCTGTCGCCCGGTCCCGCCGGTTCGTGGGGGCGCCGCGTGTCGGAACCACCGGCACGCCCCGTCCGAGCTCCGAATTCCGAACTCTCGAGGTACCCATGTCCCGGCCCGTCCTGCAGTGGTCGGCGCGTCCCGCGCCGGCCACCGGTCCACACCCTTGTCGACGATCCATCGGTATCTCTCGGGCGCTCGAGCGTCGTACCGGTGCGGACGCCGGCCCGTCCCCGCTCGGCGCCCCTCGCCAGCGGCCCATCGCGGCCAGGGTGACCGACGCGTGAGCGGCGGGCCACGTCCACTACTCGGGCCAGGTGCCCCGTCTACGCTGGGGTCCTGATGACCATGCAGACAGAGGCGAACGGCCCGGAGCTGAAGATCCTCCACCTCTCGAGCGTGGTCAAGCGGCCCTTGGTCGACAACACCGGCGATCGACTGGGGCGGGTCCAGGACCTGATCGTCCGCGCCGGTGAGGCTCCCCATCCACCGGTGGTCGGGCTGGTGGTCGACATCGGGGGCCGTGACCTCTTCGTCCCCATCTCGAAGGTGGCCGCCTTCGAGCCGGGTCGGGTCCGGTTCGACGGCAAGAAGGTCGACCTCCGGCGCTTCGAGCGGCGGCCCGGCGAACTGCTGCTGGCCCGGGACCTCCTGGCTCACCACCTGATCAATTTCGTGGGCGGCCGCCTGATCCGGGCCAACGAGATCGAGCTGGCCAAGGTCAACGGCACCTGGGAGGTCGTGGCCGTCGACCCGTCGAGCCGTTCGTTCTTGCGCCGGCTGCTCCCCGGGCTTCACCACGAGCACGCCGAACCGGGGGCGATCGTCGACTGGGCCAGCATCGAGCCCTTCGTCGCCCACGTCCCGTCGTCCCGACTCAGGATCCCCTACCGGAAGCTGGCCAAGCTCCACCCGGCCCAGATCGCCGACCTGGTGGAGGCGGCGTCGCACGACGAGGGCGAGGAGATCATCGAGGCGGTGGCTGCCGATCGTGAGCTGGAGGCCGATGTCTTCGAGGAGTTGGACACCGAGCACCAGGTGGAGTTCGTGCGAAACCGTTCCAACGAGGAGGCCGCCCGCCTGTTGGCCTCCATGGCTCCCGATGATGCTGCGGACCTCATCACCGAGGTCGACCAGGATCGTCGGCTTCCCATCCTCAACCTGCTCCCCGAGCCCCAGCAGCACAAGATCCGCTCTCTCCTCAGCTACAACCCGGAGACCGCCGGTGGCTTGATGAGCCCCGACTTCTTGAGCATGCCGGCCGGCTCGACCATCGCCGGGGTACTCGAGGCGGTCCGCACCAACTCAGCCCCCCCCGAGACGCTCAACGTCGTCTTCGGCGTCGACGAGGAGGGGCACCTGGTCGGATCGGCATCGACGGTCCGCCTGGTCCAGGCCGATCCTTCCAACCAGCTGGCATCGATCCTCGAGCCGGAACCGGTCCACATGCATCCCGACTGGGACCTCGGGGCCATCGTTCGCACCATGTCCGACTTCAATCTGATCGTCGTGCCCGTGCTCGACCCCGACCATCGAGAGATCCTCGGTGTGGTGACGGTCGACGATGTCCTGGAGCTGTTGCTCCCGACGGGGTGGAGACGCGATTTCGGTCGGACGGCGGTCGAGGAGTAGGCCGTGGACGAGGAGCGAAAACCCGACCAGGGCGCTGAGGGTAGCCGGCTGTCGTCCGTCGAGCCCTAGGGCACGGCACCGCTCACCTCCTCCGTCCTCCGGGGCCGGAACGACCCATGTGGGACGTGACGGGTCCGGACCCCACCGATCCGGGAGTCCACGCCGTGGCCCCCCGCTCTCCAATCCGATCCGATCAGTTGCAGGTCTCCGACCTGGCGCGCGTCCGCCACCGGCGACCCAACACCGACTGCGCCTGTTGCTGCCCGAAGGAGGTGAACCATGGCCGACGACACGTCGGAAAACGACGCATCGACCGCGGTCCTCGACGAGGCCCACGTCGGTGACATCCAGGGAGCCTTCGGGACCATCCGCCAGCACGACCTGGACACCCGGCGGTCGTGGCGGGCGCGGGTGCTCACCCTGCTGGCCATCATGGGCCCCGGGCTCATCGTCATGGTCGGGGACAACGACGCCGGCGGTGTGGCCACCTACGCCCAGGCGGGGCAGAACTACGGGCTCACCCTGCTGTGGACCTTGCCGCTGCTGATCCCGGTCCTGGTGGTCAACCAGGAGATGGTCGTGCGTCTCGGCGCGGTCACCGGTGTGGGGCACGCCCGGCTGATCAACGAGCGGTTCGGCAGGTTCTGGGGGGCCTTCTCGGTCGGCGATCTCTTCATCCTCAACTTCTTGACCATCGCCACGGAGTTCATCGGCGTGAGCCTGGCCCTCCAGTACTTCGGGATCAGCGAGTACATCTCGGTCCCGATCGCCGCGGTGGCCCTCGTGGCCATGACCGCCACCGGGAGCTTCAGGCGGTGGGAGCGCTTCATGTTCGTCTTCATCGCGGTGAACTTCCTCGTCATCCCCTTGGCCGTGTTCAGCCATCCGGCGGCCGGCCCGTTCTTCAAGGGTTTCGTCACGCCCGGGGTGCAGGGGGGGTTCGACTCCACGTCGGTCCTGTTGATCATCGCCATCGTCGGGACCACGGTCGCTCCTTGGCAGCTGTTCTTCCAGCAGTCCAACATCGTGGACAAGCGGATCACCCCCCGGTGGATCAACTACGAGCGAGCCGACACCGTGATCGGGTCACTCATCACGGTGTTCGCCGCCTCCCTGCTGATGGCCGTGGCGGCCTCGGCCTTCGGTGGTACGGCGCTGGCCGGGCACTTCACCAACGCGGGCGGGGTGGCCCGGGGCCTCAACCACTATGTCGGCCATGCCTCCGGTGCCATCTTCGCCGTCATCCTCCTCAACGCCTCGATCATCGGTGCCGCCTCGGTGACCCTGGCCACCTCCTACGCATTCGGCGACATGTTCGGAGCCCATCACTCCCTGCACCGGAGCTGGCGGGACGCCAAGTTCTTCTACGGCGCCTTCACCACCATGGTGGTGGTGGCGGCCGGCATCGTGATCATCCCGCGGGCCCCGCTCGGGGTCATCACCACCGCTGTCCAGGCCCTGGCCGGCGTGCTCCTGCCCAGTGCCACGATCTTCCTGCTGATGCTGTGCAACGACAAGGAGGTGTTGGGCCCGTGGGTCAATCGACCCTGGCTCAACGTGCTGGCGACGGGGATCGTCTCGATCCTGTTGGTGCTGTCGCTCATCCTGATGACCTCCACCCTGTTCAGCCACATCGACATCGATGAGCTGGCGGCGGTGCTGGGCGGGATCCTGATCGCGGGCTTTGGCATCGGGGGGGCTCTCTACGCCCGTTCCCTGCGGCGCCAACCGCCGGAGCCGGTCACGCCGATGGCCAAACGGGCCACCTGGCGCATGCCGGCCCTCAATCTCCTGCAGCGTCCCACCTGGTCACGCGGCCGGCTCCTGACCATGTATCTGCTGCGCGGCTACCTGGTGATCGCGGTGTTGTTGCTGTTGGTCAAGGCCATCGAGCTCAGCTAGTGGCCCCGAGGAGGATCCGGTTTGCGTCGAAGTGCCTGGCCGGGGGAGTATCTGGGCTCATGTGCCTGCTCGCCTCGGTTGTCCATGCCTAGCTTCGGGCTCAGACGGCACAAGATCAAGGGCCCCGCCACTCCGCCACCCGCCCCAGAGCGGATCGCCCCCCGGCCCCCGGCACCCGGAGGGCTCCGTATCGCCTTTCTGGTCTACCGGGGCAACCCGCGCTGCGGCGGACAGGGGGTCTACACACGGCACCTGACCCGCGAGCTGGTCGCCCTCGGCCATTCGGTCGAGGTGTTCGCGGGCCAGCCGTGGCCCGAGGTGGACGACGGGATCGGCTTCACCCCGGTTCCGGGTCTGGACCTCTACCGCGACCCTGATCCCTTCCGGATCCCCAAACTGCGCGAGTTCCGCAACTGCTATCCGCCGTCGGTGGCGGCGCTGGAGTTCGGGGTGATGTGCACGGCGGGGTTCCCGGAGCCGTGGACGTTCAGCCTCAGGGTCCGCCGCCTGCTGGCCGAGCGGCTCGACGAGTTCGACCTGGTACACGACAACCAGTGCCTGGGCAACGGGATCATGGGCATGATCGAAGACGGATGGCCGGTGCTGACCACCCTTCACCACCCCATCACGGTGGATCGGCAGCTGGCCCTCAGCCACGCCACCAACCCCTGGCAGCAGTTCACCCAGCGCCGGTGGTTCGGTTTCCTGCGCATGCAGGTCAAGGTGGCCCGGGCCCTGCCCCGGGTGGTCACGGTGTCCGAGTCCTCCAAGGCGGACATCGCCACCCAGATGGGGGTGGCACTCGAGCGCATGACCGTGGTGCCGGTCGGCGTCGACCACACCGTCTTCCGACCGCGCGAGGAAGTCGAGCCGGTGCCAGGCCGGATCATGGTGACGTCGTCGTCCGATGTCCCCATGAAGGGTCTGGTGCCGCTGCTCGAGGCCGTGGCCAAGCTCCGTACGGAGCGGGACGTCGAATTGGTGGTCATCGGCAACCCCCGCGCCGACGGGCGGGTGGCCAAGGCCATCAAGCGGCTCGACCTGGCCCCGATCGTCAGGTGCGTGACCGGGATCAGCGATGACGAGCTGGCCCGCAACTACGCGCGGGCGCAGGTGGCGGTGGTGCCGTCCCTGTACGAAGGCTTCTCGTTGCCGGCCATCGAGGCCATGGCCTGCGGCGTGGCCCTGGTCGCCACCACCGGCGGGGCGTTGCCCGAGGTGGTGGGCACCGACGGGGTCACCGGTCTGCTGGTCGAACCCGACGACCCCGGGGCGCTGGCCGTGGCCATCGGTCGCCTGCTGGACGACGACGAGCTGCGCCGACGTCTCGGAGCCTCGGGCCGCGAGCGGGTGCTCGGCCGGTTCACCTGGCAGGTGACGGCGGCGGGCACCGCGGCGGAGTACCGGGCGCTCCTGGCCCAACAGAGGGAGAACCAGCCATGCTGACCGTCGATTACGCCAGACTCGGAGTCAGGGCGGGCGACCGCCTCCTCGACCTGGGATGCGGTTTCGGACGCCACGCCTATCAGGCCGCGCGCCTGGGCGCCCAGGTGGTGGCGCTCGACGCCGGCGCCGACGAGGTCCGCAACGTGCTGGACACGTTCGGCGCCATGGCCGTCGCCGGGGAGCTCGACGCCGACACGGCCAGGTTGGGAGCGGTGCGGGGCGACGCCCTCCGGCTGCCCTTCGCCGACGGCTCCTTCGACCGGGTGATCGCCTCCGAGGTGCTCGAGCACATCCCCGACGACGAGGCGGCCATGGCCGAACTGGCCCGGGTGCTCCGAGCGGGTGGTTCCATGGCCGTGACCGTTCCTCGCTGCGGCCCGGAGTTCGTGAACTGGGCGCTCTCCGACGACTACCACAACGTGCCCGGCGGGCATGTGCGGATCTACCGGCAGAGCCAGCTGGTCGACCGGCTGCAGGGCACCGGCCTCCGAGCGGTCGGGCGCCACCACGCCCACGGCCTCCATGCCCCCTACTGGTGGCTCCGGTGCCTGGTCGGACCGACCAACGACACCCACCCCGCCGTCTCCACCTACCACCGGTTGCTGGTGTGGGACATCGAGAAGGCCCCCAAGGTGACCCGGTACGCCGATCGGGTGCTCAACCCGCTGGTCGGGAAGAGCCTGGTGGTCTACCTGGAAAAGCCGGCGGCTCCCGGCCTCGACGGCTCGCCCGGCGAACGGGTTCCGGCCGGCGCAGAGGCGGTGGCGTGAGGTCGATCCCCGAGGTTCCCGGAGTCATGACGGCCGGCCAGGTGATGGCCACCGCCCAGTCCATCGCCGCCCTGCAGCGCCCGGACGGGATGATCCCGTGGTTCCCCGGCGGGCACTGCGACCCGTGGAACCACGTCGAGGCGGCCATGGCCCTCACCGCTGTCGGCTTGGACGAACAGGCCGACCGGGCCTACCAGTGGCTGGTGGACACCCAGCTCCCCGACGGCAGCTGGTTCAACTACTACCTGACCACCGGGATCGAGGATCCGCGGCTCGACACCAATGTGTGCGCCTACCTGGCCACCGGAGCATGGCACCGGTACGTCTCGACCGGCGAGATCGACGGCCTCGAGCATCTGTGGCCCGCGGTCGAGGCCGGCGTCGACTTCGTGCTGCGGTGGCAGCGGCCCGACGGTGCCGTCCACTGGTCGCTCGATCCGTCCGGCTTCCTGGAGGAGTACGCCCTCCTCACCGGGTCATCGTCGATCTACCACAGCCTCCGGTGCGCCATCGCCTGCGCCGAGCGCCTGGGGCAGGAGCGGCCCGACTGGGAGCTGGCCGCCGGTCGGCTGGCCCACGCGTTGGCCCATCAACCGCAGGCCTTCGCCCCCAAGGTCGAGTTCGCCATGGACTGGTACTACCCGGTGCTGTCCGGTGCCCTCAGCGGCGAGGCGGCACAGCGCCGCATGGCGGGCTCGTGGGACACGTTCGTCATGGAAGGTCGCGGGGTGCGCTGTGTGTCCACGGGCGAGTGGGTGACGGCGGCGGAGACGGCCGAGTGCGTGCTCGCTCTCGACGCGCTGGGCATGGACGAGATGGCGCTTCCGGCTCCTCTCCTGGGTGCAGGCGTTGCGCAACGAGGACGGCTCGTACTGGACGGGCATGGTCTATCCCGAAGAGGCCACCTACCCTCCGCTCGAGCGGTCGTCCTACACCGCCGGCGCCTTGGTGCTGGCTGCGGACGCCCTCAGCCGGACCACCCCGGCATCGGGCATCTTCCGGGGGGAGGGTCTGCCCAGCCACCTCGACCTCACCGAACCGGCGCCGGACGTCCCGGCCGAGCCGGCCATGCGGGCGCCAGGCCAGGCAGGACCGCACTGAGCGGCGGCCCGCCTGCCCCCTCCGCTCTCTCCTCAGCGCCGAGTCGTTCCCAGACGCACACGGGCTCCTCGTCGGTGGCACCGGGCCCCTCAGACGCGCCTCAGGATCCGCAACGAGCCGCACTCGCCGTCCTCGACGAACTCACCGGAGTCGAGAGCCGCCCGCCAGATGTCGTAGGGAGGCCGCCCCCCGTCGGCCGGATCCGGGAACACGTCGTGGATGGCCAGCCACCCGTCTTCGATCACCTTCGGCGCCCATCCCCGGTAATCGGCCCACGCCGGCTCCTCGCCGTGACCACCGTCGATGAAGCAGAATGCCAACGGTGTCGACCAGTGGGACGAGACGGTGGGCGAATCCCCGACGATGCCGATCACCGACGCCTCGAGCCCGGCCCCTCCGACGGTGCGCCGCCAGCGGGGAAGGGTGTCGATGGTTCCGGTCGCCGGGTCGACGAGCGTGCTGTCGTGGTGCTCCCATCCGGCCTGGTTCTCCTCGGATCCGTGGTGGTGGTCGAGGCTGAACAGGACCGCGCCCGTCTCTTCCGCCGCCGTGCCCAGGTAGACGCTCGATTTGCCGCACCACGCCCCGATCTCCATGAAGGTGGCCCCGTCGAAGGAGGCACCGGCCCGCAGTGCGGCCAGGTAGAGGGCCTCGCCCTCGTCGTCGGGCATGAAGCCGGTGGCTGCCCGGGCCGCGCCGAGGAGCTGGTCGCGCCGCTCTCTCAGCTCGGTGGGCGGAGCTCCCGTCGCCATGGTGCTCGTGGATGAGGGAATTGCTTCTTCCATGCCTGCAGCCTGTCACGTCCGGGCACGGTGTTCGAAAGCGGAACCATCCTCGGAGGGAGTCGTCAGCCTCTGGCCAGGGTCACCAGGCTGTAGACGGCGAACCCGGCCAGCAGTACGCCGCCCCCCTTGCGGATGGCCGTCAACGGTAGGTACCGGAGCAGCGCCCGCCCTCCGAACGCGCCCAGGGCGGACACTGTGGCCAGGGCGCCGAAGGCGCCGATGAACACCGCCACCGGTTGGTGGTACTTGGCGGCCAGGTTGGCGGTGAGGATCTGGGTGAGATCCCCGAACTCACCGATGAAGATGACCGCGAAGGCCGCACCCACAGTCCTGAACTCCACGCCGGCCCGGTCCGCTTCCTCCTCCCCCTCGATCTCCGCCTCCTTTTCGGGGACGAAGAGAAGGTAGGCCGCGCCGGCGGCGAACAGCAGGGTGGTGACCACTTCGATCCAGCGGTGGGGGAGCAGCTGCAGCAACTGACCCACAGCCACGGCGATCGCCGCGTGGATGCAAAAGGCCAGCGTGGCACCCATCCACACGAGCACCGGCCGGTACCGGCTTCCCATGATCAGCGTGGCGATCATCGTCTTGTCCGGTAGCTCCGCCACGAAGACGAGCGCGAAGACAGTGAGGACGATTCCCGGATCCACCGCTTCAGGTTACGGAGCGCGAAGCATGTCCAGCATTACCTCGGGCCCCCAACCGCCTCGGCGAGCGAGGTGGCCAGGCTCCCTCCCTCCCGTTGACCGAAGGCCACGCTGACCGCCAACCGCTCGAGGATCTGCTCGACCGTCCGCCCTCCGGTTGGAAGCGGGTGGCTCTCGACGAACGCGGTCACCTGGTCGGCGAGCTCCGGCGGTGTGCACAGGGTGCGGACGCCGTCCAGCATCCGGGGAAGGATGTTGGACGGGAACTTGGACACCAGCGTGTCCCACTCCTCGGTGATCCGCTGCCACACGGTCGGCCCGGTGGTCCGGTTGACCACCAACAGCTGGAGCACGAAGGGTGCGTTCTGGGTCCGGACCTCGGTCATGGCCAGATCGAAGGCCCGCAGGGCCAGGTCGATCCGGTTGAACGAGGCCAGTGCATAGAGGTAGCGGTTCTCCTCCTGCGGGTTGGCCGGTGCCCGGTACCGGGCCAGGAACGCCTCGAATTCCGGCTCCCCACCTCGGGAGGCCACGATGTCCAGAATCGCCGACTCCGTGTCGGGATGGAGGGTGGTGGTGCCGCCGGCGAAGCGGCGCTCGGCCTCGGCCTGGGTCTCCGGGTCCTCTCCGATGATGCCCAGTGTGCGTAGGACCGACGCCCGAAGCGACGGGGTCCGCTCACCGTCTTCGTCACGCGGGTCCCAGCCCAGATCGCGGGCCAGGGGACCGAGCAGCGTGCGGACGGACTGTGCCAGCACCGGCCGGTCGCCGTCGGGGATCACCCGGTCGAACAGGCCCAGGGCTCCGAGGACCACGGACCACACGCTCGGGTCTCCCTCGGCCGAGTCGACCAGGGCCCGGGCCAGGCGGAGCAGGTCCGAGAGCGGGGCCTGGCCTGACAGTGACGCCGCCCAGGTGTCCGACACGAGGTTGTAACGCTCGAGTGGTGCCAGCTCGGCCAGCTTCCCGGCCAGGCGCTCGACCATGGCTGTCGGATAGGAGACCCGGTAGTACCCGGAGCCTCCCGCGTTCACGAGATCGGCCCCGGGCCTGATGGTCACGGCATCCTCCGCAGGCCGGGTTCCGTCCAGGAGGATGGACGGGGAGTCGACCTCGGTGTCCCCGAGGGACCGGGTGAGGACGGGGACCAACCATGCCGAGCCGATGGCGCCGCCCGGGTCTCCACGGTAGGAGAACGGGGTCTGGGTGAGGGATCCATCCTCACCCACCCGCACCAGCGGGTACCCACCCTGGTTGATCCAGGTGTCCATGATCGTGCGCACCGCCCGTCCGCTGGAACGCTCGAGGGCGTCCCACAGGTCCGAGGTCTCGGTGTTGGCGTGGCTGTGGGTGGTCAGGTAGTCGTTGATGCCCTCACGGAAGACGTCGGGCCCGAGGAACTGCTCGAGCATCCGCAGCACGCTGCCGCCCTTTTGGTACGTGAGGACGTCGAACATGCCCTGGGCCTCCTCGGGCCGGCCCACCGGGAACTCGACCGGCCGGGTGGCATGGAGGCCGTCGACGGCCATGGCCGCCTCCCGTTCGACGCCGAAGCTCACCCATCGCTGCCACTCGGGTCGGAAGGCGTCGACGGCGAGGACCTCCATGAAGGTGGCGAAGGCCTCGTTGAGCCAGATGCCGTTCCACCACCTCATGGTGACCAGGTCGCCGAACCACATGTGGGCGATCTCGTGGCAGATCACGTCGGCGACCCGTTCGAGCTCCACCCGGGAGGCCTGCGCCGGGTCGACCAGCAGCACCGACTCGCGGAACGTGACGCACCCCAGGTTCTCCATGGCCCCGAAGGCGAAGTCGGGGATGGCCACCAGGTCGAGCTTGTCCGACGGGTAGGGGATGCCGAAGTACTCGCCGAAGAAGCGGAGGGCGTGGGCCCCCACGGTGAGGGCGAACGGGACCAGGTGGCCCTGGCCGGGGCGGTGCACGATGCGCAGCGGCACGCCGTCGACCTCGAGCGGGTTGGTGGCCTCCAGCGGGCCGACGATGAACGCGACGAGGTACGTGGACATGACCATGGTGGGGGCGAACCGGACCCGCCGCTTCCCGCCGGCCTCCGGGGTCTCCTCGACCACCGACCCGTTGGAGAAGGCGGCGAGGGCATCGTCGACCACGAGGGTGACCTCGAAGGTCGCCTTGAGCTCGGGCTCGTCCCAGCACGGGAAGGCCCTGCGGGCGTCGGTCGATTCCATCTGGGTGGTGGCGATGACGTGCTCGACGCCGGCCTCGTCGGAGAACGTGGACCGGTAGAAGCCGTGCAACTTGTCGTTGAGGATGCCGTTGAACGTCAGGTGCAAGGTGGCCGGTCCCGGAGTGAGCGTTTCGGCGAAGACGAGGGTGGCCCGCTCCTCGTCCGTGTCGAGCTCGATGGCCGTGGGGGCCAGGGCATAGCCGCCGTCAGGGTCTCCGTCGTTGAGCTCGGCGAAGGTGATCTCCAGCTCGGCCGCGTTGAGGGTGATCGATTCGGTGGGCCGGACCACGGTCACATCGATCTCGACGTCCCCGGAGAAGCTGGCGGCAGGGAGGTCGGGAGTGAGCACCAGTCGGTAGGCGTGTGGCCGGACGGTCGTCGGGAGCAGGTAGGCAGGGCCTTCCTCGGTGGTCTCGTCGAGGGGATCGTGGTTTGTCTGTGTGCTCATGGTGGGCAGGCTACCGTCGCGCCGTGCAGACTGACTCCCTATCCAGCGATTTTTCCGGCGACTCCGACCGGACGGCCGCCAACGGTTCCCATGGCAGCACCGGTCGGGCTGCGGCCGCAGCGTCCGGCGGCACCGGTGTGAGCTCCGGGCACGATCCCGACCCGCGTGGCCGCGGCGGTCCGAGACTCGATGTCGTGGCCATCGGCAATGCCCTGGTCGACGTGCTGGCTTCGGCGAGCGACGCCGACCTCGAAGCTCTCGACCTGGTCAAGGGAACCATGGTCCTGGTGGATCACGATCGATCGGAGTCCATCTACGCGGCCATGGGGCCGACCACCGAGGCCTCGGGCGGTTCGGCGGCCAACACCGCGGCCGGTCTGGCCGCGCTGGGCGGTCGGGTCGCATTTCTGGGCCGGGTGGCGGACGACCAATTGGGCCAGGCCTTCACCCATGACATCCGGTCGGTCGGGGTGGCCTTCGAGCCGGTGCCGACACCGGCCGTCCCCGGCCAGGCCGTGACCGGTCACTGCCTGGTCCTGGTGACCGACGACGCCGAGCGCACCATGGCCACCCACCTCGGCGTGGCTTCCGACTTCGGGCCCGTCGACCTCCACGACGGTCACCTCTCGTCCGTCCAGGTCGTGTACCTCGAGGGGTACCTGTGGGAGCAGCCGTCGGCCAAGGCGGCCATGCGTGGGGCCATCGACATGGCCCATGGCCACGACGCCTCGGTGGCGCTCACCGTGTCGGATCCGTTCTGCGTCGAACATCACCGGGCCGAGTTCCTCCAGCTGCTCGAAGGGGACCTCGAGCTGCTCTTCGCCAATGAAGAGGAGATCATGTCGTTGTTCGGCGCGTCCTCCTTCGACGCCGCGGTGGAGGCCGTCAGCGAGACCGGTGTGCTGGCCGTGTTGACCCGGGGTGCGGATGGGTGCGTGGTGGTGTCGCCGTCGGGGCCTGTCGAGGTTCCCGCCGCCCCGGTCGAGCGGGTGGTCGACACCACCGGAGCCGGTGACCTCTTCGCTGCCGGGTTCCTCTACGGGATCACCAACGGTTTGTCACCCGAGGAGTCGGCGCGGCTCGGTGGGGTCTGTGCTGCCGAGGTCATCTCGCACGTCGGGGCCCGACCTCAGGCCGACCTCCGGGCGCTGGCAGTGGAGGCGGGCCTGTTCGGTTGATGGGGCGGGGTGCGCACCAGGTCGGACCGATCGTCAGGCCGGCGGGCTCTCGACCGGTCTGAATGTGAAGGGGAGGTCACCGATCCGGACCAGCACTGACGCCACCGCTCTTCCGAGGGGGGCCAGAGCTCCGTCGAGGCTGGCCGGACTCTCGAGGATGGACTCGTCCAGTTGGCACGATCCCTCGAAGGAGACCTCGATGGCCCACTCGAGCGGCTGCGGCCCGCTGCCGATCACCTGCTCGATGGTGGCCGAACTCCGCATCAGCGGCTCGCTTCCGAGGACGTCGAGGCTCTCGGGAAGCACGCCGAGGAGCGGATCGACCTCGGGGGCCACGACCAGCCCCTGGACCCGGAACGCGATCTCGACCAGCACCTCGGGTAGCTCGTCCGGCTCCTCGCCGATGGACCAGCTCCGGTAGGCGGTCTGGCTCCAGGTCGGCCAGTCGAGGCTGGTGTCCACCCGGATCCGCGCCGGGCGCTCCTCCCCGGGAAGGCTGTAGGAGGTCTCGAAGCTGACGTCGCCGAGGAAGACGTCCACCTGGAACCGCTCCTCCACGGCCTGACGCTGCAACAGCGCGGTCTCAAAGGCATGCCGGTGCGAACTGACGAGGTGGGTGAAGACGTGGTCCAGCATGGCGGAGCAGAGGCTACCGTTCTTCCATGGCCGTCTCTCCCGATGCGGGCCAACCCTCGCCGTGGCTGGAGCGTCGGGTCATCAACTATGCCCACCAGGGTGGGGCCTGGGAGGGCCCCTCGTCGACCCTGTACGCCATCGCTTCGGCCCTGGAGGCGGGGGCCACCGCCATCGAGCTCGACGTTCATGCCACAGCGGACGGGAAGCTGGTCGTGGGTCACGACCCGACCGTCGATCGCACCACCGAGGGCGCGGGCCGGATCGCCGAACTGCCGTGGCCGTCGGTCCGGGCGCTCGACAACGCCTACTGGTGGGTGCCCGGCGCTGACGTGACCCCCGGGCTGGATCCGGAGCGGTATCCGTTCCGGGGCCGAGGCCCGGCGGACCACCGATTCCGGATCGCCCTCCTCGAGGAGGTACTCGAAGAGTTCCCCGGCGTGATCCTCAATCTGGACATCAAACAGACCGGTCCGACGGTGGAGCCGTACGAAGAGGCGCTGGCAACCGTGCTCCGCCGCCATGGTCGTGCCGACGACGTGATCGTGGCCTCGTTCCTCGACGCCGCCACCGACGCCTTCTCGACCTTCGCTCCGGAGATCCCGACCTCAGCGGGCACGATGGCCGTGGCCGGCTTCACGCAGGCCGTGCGGGCCGGGGAGACCCCGGCACCGATGCGTCACGTGGCCCTGCAGGTACCGGCGACCTTCGGTGACGTCCCGCTCGTCGATCAGCGCTTCGTGGACGTGGCGCACGAGCAGGGCCTGGCCGTCCATGTGTGGACGATCGAGGAGGAGTCCGAGATGGAGCGGCTGTGCGGGCTCGGGGTGGATGGCATCATCACCGACCGGCCCTCGGCACTGACCGCGGTGCTCGGCCGGCTCGGTTGCGCATGGCGCCCCCGGTGATGAGCGCGGGACCGGGAGGAGCCGCCGGGGCGGGATCGGCCCCGGGACGAACCCTCCGGGCCGGGTCAGCCCCGACCGCAGTTCGGCTTCTTGCCGTGGTTGGCCTTCTTCTTGGCCCGGAGCTTCCGTTTGTTGGTTCGTTTCGACACAGTTTGCAGAGCCTACTCGCATTGCCGATGGTTCCTGCCACGGGCGGCCCGGGGGCCGGCGGCTCCTCGACCAGGGGTGGGCCGGCGGGAGCTGACTGCAGCGGATCCCCGTGGGCAGGAGGACGATGACCTGGTTGCTGCGCGACGGCGATGTGCTGGCCGCGGCAGAGGTGGCCGACGGCTTCGCCGATCGCACCAAGGGTCTCCTCGGCCGGACGGGCTACGAGGGGGCGATGGTGTTTCCTCGGACCCGGTCCGTGCACACGTTCGGGATGCGCTTCCCCATCGATGTCGCCTTCTGTGACCGGGAGATGGTGGTGGTGGGCGTGGCCAGGCTGCCGCCCTGGCGGATGAGCAGGCCCCGGAGGCGATGCCGCTCGGTCGTCGAGGCCGAGGCGGGCGCCTTCGAACGGTGGGGACTGAGGGTCGGCGACAAATTGGACCTGCGCGGATGAGTGCGGATGAGTGAGGCGGACAACGACGGGGAGGCTCGACACGTTGGGCCTGACGGTCCTGGGTCTGTGGTGCTGGTCGGGACCCCCATCGGCAACTTGGGTGACCTGTCCCCACGGGCCGTCGAAGCCCTCCGCAACGCCGACCTCGTCTACTGCGAGGACACCCGCCACTCACGCAAGCTGTTGACCCATGCCGGCATCACCGGGACGCCGCTGCGGTCACTGCACGAGCACAACGAGGACGATCGGATCGCCGAGGTGCTTACAGCCGTCACAGAGGGGCGCACCGTGGCGCTGGTCAGCGATGCCGGCATGCCCGCGGTCTCGGATCCCGGAGGTCGTGTGGTGGCCGCGGCGGCCGCGGCCGGACTGAGGGTCACCGTGGTTCCCGGTCCGTCAGCGGTGCTGGCCGCCCTCGTGACCAGTGGGCTCGATACCGGACGATTCTGCTTCGAGGGCTTTCTCCCGCGCTCGGCCCGGGACCGGAGCACCCGCCTCGAGGCCCTTGCCGGCGAGACCAGGACGACCGTGCTCTTCGAGGCCCCGGGGCGTGTGCCCGGAACACTGGCGGACCTGGCCGAGGCGTGCGGAGCCGACCGGCAGATCGTGGTTGCGCGTGAACTGACCAAGCTGTACGAGGAGATCTGGAGAGGGTCCCTGGGCGCCGCCGTGGCCTGGGCCCGAGCACAGCCCGTCCGGGGTGAGGTCGTGCTCGTGCTCTCGGGGGCGGAGGCCGAGCCGGCTTCCCTCGTGAGCGATGACATCCTCACCAGGGCCCTGGTCGAGCGGTTGGGACAGGGCGAGCGCACCCGGGGGGTGGTCGAAGATGTGGCCGCGGTGTTCGGTGTGCCGCGCAAGCGGGTCTACACCCTGGCATTGGCGGCTCGCTCGGCGGAGTTGCCCGGCGTTCCGGGTGGATCCCCGCCCGATCCGGCATGAAGGTCAACCCGCGGGGTTGTACCGCCCGGTGTGGAGAGCCGGGGCGGGGCGGGGCGGGCCGCTGACGGGGTCGGCCGGTGGCGGGGCGGGCCGCTGGCGGGGTCGGCCGGTGGCGGGGCGGGCCGGTGGCGAGGTGGGCAGGGGCGGGGTGGGCCGGGGCGGGGCGAGCCGGGGTGGGCCGCCCAGAGCACTTGCTCGCTTTTTCAGAATTGGCCTAATTATCGCCTGCAGCCGGTAGGTCGAGGTGTTTTCTACCGGCTATAGCCGATAAATTGGGCAATTCCGAAAATTGAACCAATGGCACCACGGGGTCATCCGGGCGCGGAATCGACAATCCCATCCGCCAGCGGATTGGGCGGGCCAGGGGGCGGAATCGGCACCTGTTGGCCAGAGCACCGGCAGAACGCCAGGCGCCACGGCCAGGCGCTCAGCGCAACTCGGTGAGAGCCCTCCGCACATAGGGAGCGAGTGGCAGCTCCGACACCTGGCCCATCGCTTGCCACCGGGCGGCATCCGATGAGCCGCCGGTCTCGTCCCGGAGTACTCCGGAGTACGAGTCGATGCCGTAGACGATCCTGATGGTGTGAAGAAGGGTCCCGTTCGGGAGCGTACTGACATCGGACAGAACGCCCCTGAGGTCCCCGACCTCGACCTGCAGTCCGGTCTCCTCGGTGAACTCGCGCCGAAGGGCGGCGACCGGATCCTCACCGTGGTCGATGCCGCCTCCGGGAAGGAACCAACGGCCGGCCACGGTGAGGTAGCGGGCCGCCCGCACCAGCAGGACCCGATGGCCGGGTCGATCCTCGCAGATCCCGTAGACGGCCACTCGTTGCCGGTGCGCCGGCCGCTGGGGGGTGGATGGTTCCATCGGGCACCGGCCTCGGGTGGAGTCGGACGGCTTCTTGCCGTGATCTCGGTACGCTAGCTGGCAGTGCCCCGCTACTACATCACCACACCGATCTACTACGTCAAGGACGCTCCCCACGTGGGGCACGCGTATACGACGGTCAACGCCGATGCCATGGCCCGCTGGCACCGTTTGATCGGTGACGACGTCTTCTTCCTCACGGGCACCGACGAACACGGGCAGAAGGTGGCACGCGCCGCCGAGGCCCAAGGGTTCACCCCGTCCGGGTGGACCGACCGGTTGGCTCCCCGGTTCGCCTCCGCCTGGGCCGATCTCGACATCTCCAACGACGACTTCATCCGGACCACTGAGCCGAGACATCACGAGGCGGTCCAGAGGTTCCTGGGCCGGATCTATGAGAACGGCTACATCTACGAGGACGTCTACCGCGGCCTGTACTGCGTGCCCTGTGAGCAGTACTACGCCGAGGACGACCTCATCGACGGCACGCTGTGCCCGATCCACCGTATGCCGGTGGAACACCTCGAGGAGGAGAATTACTTCTTCAGACTGAGCGACTTCGAGGAGCCGCTCGTCGAGTGGTACGAGGCCAACCCCGGCGCGGTGGTCCCGGAGGGCAAGCGCAACGAGGCTCTCAGCTTCATCAGGGGGGGGCTCCGGGACATCTCCATCACCCGGACGTCGATCGACTGGGGCGTGCGGGTCCCGTGGGACGAGAAGCACGTCTTCTACGTCTGGTACGACGCCCTCATCAACTACCTGACCGCGATCGGCTACGGCCAGGACGAGCAGCGGTTCGAGGCATGGTGGCCGGCCGTCCACCATCTCATCGGCAAGGAGATCATCCGGTTCCACTGCGTCTGGTGGCCGGCCATGTGCATGGCGGCCGGCATCGATCCGCCGGCCCACGTCCAGGTCCACGGTTGGCTGCTCCTCGGTGGCGAGAAGATGGCCAACTCGAGCGTGAACCAGATCTCGCCGGGCGAGCTCACCGCCGACTTCGGGGTCGATCCGGTGCGCTACCACCTGTTGCGAGACATCCCGCTCGGGTCGGATGGGGACTTCTCCGCCGAGGGCATCGTCGCCCGCTACAACGCCGACCTGGCCAACAACCTTGGGAATCTCCTGTCCAGGGTGGCCACGGTGGTCGGCTCCAAATGCGCGGGGATCGGACCGGCCCCCAGCGCGGACAGCCGTCTGGCCGGCGTGTGCGCCACCGTCGTGGAGGAGGCGTCCGCAGCGTGGAACAACGCCCAGCCCCACCTGGGGCTCGAAGCGACATGGCGGCTCATCCGGGAGACCAACGCCGAGTTGGAGACGGCCGAGCCGTGGAAGGCCGAACCGGGCCCGGAGGTGGACTCGATCCTGGGCAGCGCTCTCGAGGTGTTGCGGATCGTGTCCATCCTCATCGTGCCGGCCATGCCGTCGACGGCGGCTGAGATCTGGAGGCGGATCGGCCTCGACGGGTCGCCGGGGGACGAGCGGCTGCCGGCGGCGGGCGCCTGGGGTGGCTATCCCGGGGGTCGGACCGTGGAAAAGGGCGCCCCGCTCTTCCCGCGGCGCAAGGGCTAGCGGGAGACCAGGTGCCCGAAGCGGTGATCGACTGGTTCGATTCCCACTGCCATCTCCAGGAGGAGTTCGCCGGGGCCGGCGATGACGCCGAACCGGGCCCGCACGCGACGAGGCTGGCGGCAACCATCGCCCGGGCCGCCGAGGCCGGTGTGTCGAAGATGGTCTGCGTCGGCACAGGAGCCGGCTCGTCGGCCGAGGCGGTGTCCCTGGTACGGGCCATGCGCCGACCGGACTCGGTGGCCGTGGCCGAGGGAGTGGAGCTGTGGGCCACGGTGGGCCTCCACCCCCACGACGCGGTCGACGGTGTCGATTCCCTCGACGAGTTGCTGGGGGCGGAGCTCGCCCGCCAGCCCCTCCCCGGGCCCGGCGACGGACGGGGAACGCCCGGTGGTCGTCGCCATCGGCGAGTGCGGTCTCGACTACCACTACGACCATTCGCCGCGTGCGGTCCAGCGCGAGGCATTCGCCCGACAGGTCGATCTGGCCCACCGTCACCGGCTGGCCCTGGTCATCCACACCCGGGAGGCATGGGACGACACGATCGACATCCTGGCGGCCGGCGGGGTCCCCGAGCGGACCGTCGTCCATTGCTTCACCGGGGGGCCTGACGAGGCCCGGCGGTGCCTCGACTTGGGGGCGTCCCTGTCGTTCAGCGGAGTCGTGACCTTCAAGAATGCGGCCGATGTCCGCGAAGCAGCCGCCCTGTGCCCCATGGACCGACTACTGGTGGAGACGGACACTCCGTTCCTGACGCCGGTGCCTCACCGTGGAACCCTCAACGAACCCTCGAGGGTTCCCCTGGTCGGCGCGGCAATTGCCCAGGTCAAAGGGGTTGAGACTTTGCATGTCGCTGAAGTTTCGACCCGCAATGCCCGCTCCATGTTCGCGCTCTGACCGGACGCGAGGCCCCGAGGGGACCAGCCCTGTCGGAGGTCCCTGCCCGGGGCCGGTTCGGGCTCGGTTTGATTCGGCCGGGCCCGCCCACCTAACGTCTGCGCTGCGGCCGCGTCGTTCAGCGGTCGTTTTGCTTTCAGTTGTCTTGCTTGATTTTGTTGCGTTGATCTCGGAGTGCGGCTGTCGGGCGCGTTCCCAGGACCGGCTTGGAGGAGACGGTCCTGTCCATCCCGAAAGGGGTGGACGTGTCTCCAGGGGATCCGTCCCCGAGGAGGCAGCCCTGCCAGCCTCACGAGGAGAGTGGAGTTCTGAGGACCAGATATCAAAAAGGGCAGCCGGCCGGGCGCCGCGCTCATCCTGTGCGGCGCCGTGCTCATCGTGCCCCTCTTGTTGATCCAGAACGGGCCGGACGCGGCGGCGTCGCCGACCTCGAAGGGCCCGGGGGTGCCGAAGGCGGAGCCGGCTCACGGCACCGAACTGGCCCTGCACACCAGGACCGCTCGGCACGCCAGGAGGCATCCGCACTCCAGGACTGCTCTGCACACCGGGATGGCCGCCGCGACCACCCCTGACCCCGGAACCGCCCGGGAAGCCCGGTTGGTCGCCAAGAGGAGGGCTGCCCTGCTCATCCGGTCCACCAATGCTGCCGCCCGGTCCGCCCCGGCAGGGTCCAGCGGGACGTTGCTGAGTCTCCACCAGGCCGGTGCCGTGGTTCAGGCCACCCCGCCGTCCGAGGAGGTGGTCGATCGGGAGGCTCTGGCCCCGACCACCACGGCGTCGCCACCCACGACGGAGGTCACCGCACCGCCCCCGGTGGCATCCACTGCCGCCGCCGATGACGAGGGCGAGGGCCAGGTCACCTACTACGACCATCCCGCCGGGACCTGTGCCAGCCCGTGGCTGCCCTTCGGAACCGTGGTGGAGGTGACCAACCCGGCCAACGGCGAGTCCGTCAGCTGCGTCGTCGACGATCGTGAGGCGGACACCTCCCGGTCCATCGACCTGGCCACGGCGACCTTCGCGGAGATCGCCCCGCTCTCACAGGGCGTGATCTACGCCGAGCTCAGCTGGTGAGACACTGACCGGGTGACCCACGGCCGAGCGGAGATCCATGAGCTGCTCCAGGCCAACGACCTCCACCCCAGCCGGGCACTCGGCCAGAACTTCGTGGCCGACGGCAACACGGTCAGGCGGATCGTCAGACTCGCCGGGGTGATCTCGGGACAGCGGGTGATCGAGATCGGGGCCGGTCTGGGTTCGCTCACCCTGGCCCTGGTCGAGGCCGGGGCCTCGGTCACGGCGGTGGAGATCGACCGCCACGTGCTGGCGGTGCTCCGGGCCCAGGTCGAGCCGGTGGGAGTGCGGGTCGTCGAAGCCGACGCCCTCACCCTCGACTGGTCCGAGCTGCTCGGTGACGACCCGGCCGGCGGGGCGCCGTGGTCGCTGGTGGCCAATCTGCCCTACAACGTGGCCGTGCCCCTGGTCGTCCGGGTGCTGGAGGAGGCACCCCAGGTCTCATCCCTGCTGGTCATGGTCCAGCGCGAGGTGGGGGAGCGGATGGCGGCAGCCGCGGGCGACGAGGCCTATGGCGCGGTATCGGTGAAGGTGGCCTACTGGGCCACCGCAGCGGTGGTCGGCCGTGTGCCACCCTCGGTCTTCATCCCCAGGCCGAGGGTGGAGTCGGTGCTGGTGCGCCTGGACCGGCGGACCGACCGGGTGGGCGGGAGCATGGACGGCCCGGGCTCGGAGCGGTACGAGCGCCTCTTCTCCGTGGTGCGAGCCGGATTCGCCCACCGTCGAAAGATGCTCCGCCGCTCCCTCGACGGGTCCGTCGCACCCGAGGCGTTCGAGGCGGTGGGGATCAGGCCGACCGCCCGGGCCGAGGAGCTGTCGTTGGAGGAGTGGGAGCGGCTGGCGGGATGGTCTCCTACCGGCGAGGGGCGGGTCGGTTCGGAGCCGGGCCGATGACCGGGGTGCCGGCACGGGGCTCAGCGCACCGGTGCAGCTGACGGCACCGGCCAAACTGACCCTCTCCCTGGCTGTCACCGGCGTGCGGCCCGATGGCTACCACCTGCTCGAATCCGAGATGGTCACCGTCGACCTGGCCGACACGCTCTCCATCGAGAGCCGGACGGCCGAGGGGCCCGGCAATCTGGCCATCTCCGCGGACCCGTCCCGGTCCACGACGGGGTGGGAGCCCGATGCCATCCCGCTGGGGCCGGACAACCTCGTGGCCCGGGCCCTGGTCGCCGTGGGCCGCAGCGCCGAGGTGCACATCGTCAAGCGGATCCCGCCCGGCGCCGGGCTGGGCGGGGGATCGACCGACGCCGCTGCCGTCCTCCGGTGGGCCGGCTGCACCGACCTGACGGTGGCCGCCTCCCTGGGTGCCGATGTGCCCTTCTGCCTGATCGGCGGGAGGGCCGTGGTTCGCGGTATCGGCGAGTCGGTCACGCCGCTGCCCTACGAGGACCGGCGGTTCACCCTGCTGCTGTTGCCGTTCGGCGTGGGCACCGCCGCCGTCTACCGGGCCTGGGACCGGTTGGCCGGTCGGGGCGGCCGGACGGCCGGAGAGGGGTCGGGCAACGACCTGGAGGCCGCCGCGATGCTGGTCGAGCCGCGCCTCCGACTGTGGAGGGACCGCCTCGGGGCCCTCACCGGGCGACGGCCACGCCTGGCCGGGAGCGGCTCGTCCTGGTTCGTGGAAGGGTCTCCCGGGGAGCTGGGGGTCGAGGACGGTCAGCCGCTGCAGGTCGGTGATGAAACCGGCCTCCTGGTGGCGGTGCGCACCACGCCGCCGCTACCCGAGGGACCGGTCGTGCGCTGAAGCCGGAACTACTTACCCGCCGCCCGGCGCTGCCACCGTGTGGCTTTCAACATCTTCTTGTGCTTCTTCTTGCGCATGCGCTTGCGGCGCTTCTTGATCAGCGATCCCATGTCGACCGGCACCCTAGCCGACCAGGTGGTTTTGCTGCATGTCGCCCGAGGTGGCAGGCCGGCTGGGCGCGGGCTCAGTCCTCTTCGTCGCCCGGCTCCGAGCGGGCCGGCACCTCGGGCAGGCTGAACCGGAACACGGCTCCGCCGTCGTCGGCCCGGTACACGTTGACGCTCCCGCCCTCGTCCCTGGCCACCTGGGCCACGATGGCCAGCCCGAGCCCGGAGCCGGGCTTGGACCGGGCCTCCGGGGCCCGGTAGAAGCGGTCGAAGATGAACGGGGCATCGCTGTCGTCGATCCCGGGCCCGTGATCGCGCACGATGAGCGTCCCGCCGGAGCAGACGACCTCCACCACCCCGCCGTCCGGGCTCCACTTGAGGGCGTTGTCGAGCAGGTTGTCCACGGCCCGCCCGATGCGGGCGGTCGACCCCGACACCCAGGTCGGAGCCACGTGGGCCTCGAAGAGCACGCCCCGGCTCCGTCCGTGGGTGGTGGCCACCTCGACCGCCTCGAGGACCACCGAGTCGAGCCGGATCGGCTCCGCGGTCAGCTCGGGCTGCTCGCCGCGGGCCAGCTCGGCCAGGTCGCCCACCAGGGTGGTCAGCTCGTCCAACTGGGTGAGGACGTCACCGATCAGCACCTGGCGCTCCTCGGGGGCCAGCTCGTCGAGGCGTCGGGCCACCTCCATGTTGGTCCTGAGGCTGGTCAGCGGGGTGCGGAGCTCGTGGGAGGCGTCCAGCACCAGTTGGCGCTGGCTCTCCCTGGAGGTGTCGAGCGCCACCAGCAGCCGGTTGAAGGCCCGTCGCAGCCGGCCGAGCTCGTCGGGACCACCGGGGTCGAGACGCCTGGACACGTCGGTGGTCTCGGCCAACTCCTCCACGGTGCGGGTGAGGCTGTTGAGCGGTCGCAGCACCGTGCGACCGACCCCGAGGCCGAGGAGGATGGCCAGGGCCACGCCGATCAGGACGATCAGCCACAGCGCCAGGGCGAGATGCCGGAGCTCGAGGTTGACGCCGGTCATGCGGGACGGTGAGCTGGAGGGCTCCCCCCAGAGGCAGCCCGTATCGGGTCTGGTCTGTCAGCTGAAGGCGAACCCGGGGGGCAGGGCCACCACGATCTGGCGGACATCCACGGACGCCCGATGGCAACGGTGGTCGAGGAGAACCGCTGCGGCGCCCGTCCCCGGCTGGTGGCCGAGGCTCTGACCGCCGGGGTGACGGGCAGCACCAGGTTGGACGCATCGGGATCGATGGTCTCGCCCGGTGCCACCACCTGCTCGCAGGTACCCACCGGCGGGCCGCAGCCGGTGGGGATGTCTGAGGACCGACTGGGCTGTCAGCACTGCGTCGGCTTCGGCGCTCAAGGTGGCGTCGGCCGAACCGACCAGGGAGTTGGAGGCCACGATGTAGGTGACGAACGACCCGAGGACCACGACCACCAGGACGGCGCCGGTCGCCGCCAGCACGAGCCGGGCCCGGAAGGTCATGACCGATCCTCAGACCTTCGGGGCGGGGAGGTCCGGGACACCGGTCACGGCTCGCGAAGGACGTAGCCGACACCACGCGCGGTGTGGATCAGTCGCGGCTCCTCACCGGCCTCGGTCTTCCGTCGCAGGTAGCCGACGTAGACGGCGAGCGAGTTGGTGCCCGAGTCGAAGGTGTACCCCCAGACACGGTCGAGGATGAGCTCGCGGGTCAGCACCTGGCGCGGGTGGCGCAGCAGCAGCTCGAGCAGATCGAACTCGATCCGGGTCAGGGTGAACTGACGATCGCCACGGCTGGCCTCACGGGTGACCGGGTCGAGGCTGAGGTCGGCGAAACGGAGGACCTCGCCCGACTCCTCGGGCCGGCGCCGGAGCAGAGCCCGCAGCCGGGCCAGCAGCTCCGCCAGTGCGAAGGGCTTGACCAGGTAGTCGTCGGCTCCGGCATCGAGGCCTTGGACCCGGTCGTTGATGGCGTCGCGGGCGGTCAGCATGAGCACGGGGGTGTCGTCGTCCGCGGCCCGCAGCCGGCGGCACACATCGAGGCCGTCGGCGGTGGGGAGGCCGATGTCGAGGATGACCGCGTCCGGGGGACGGATGGCGATCTCCTCGAGCGCCGGCGGTCCGTCGGACGCCACCGACACCTCGTATCCCTCCAGGCGGAGGGCGCGGTTGAGTGCGCCACGGACAGCGGGATCGTCATCGACGACGAGGACTCTCATCGGGCCGGGAGCCTACCGGGGTCGTGCAGCCTTGCCGTGGCACGGGGTTCGGAGACGCCCGGAGACGCGCCCGGGCGGACGTCGAGCCGTGGTGGGCGGGCCACGCGTTCCACCTCCGGGAGTAGCCTGTTGGCGCACGCGGCCGGCGGTGGTTGCCACGATCCGAGGTAGTTCAATTGGCAGAACGCTGGCCTTTGGAGCCAGATGTTGGAGGTTCGAGCCCTCCCCTCGGAGCTCGGCCCCGGCGCCTCCCGAGGCCTGCGGCCAACCCCGGTGGACCGTCGGCCGTCCTTCGTGTCGGGCGTTCAGCTGGCGGCCTTGCGGGCCCGGCTCCGCTGGCGGCCCCGTGTGGCCTGATCGAGCACGACCTTGCGGAGCCGGACGGCCTTCGGCGTCACTTCGACGCATTCGTCGTCGGAGATGAACTCGAGGGCCTGTTCCAGTGAGAGGAGCAGCGGGGGTGTGAGCCGGATGGCCTCGTCGGCCGAGGCCGAACGCACGTTGGTCTGCTTCTTCTCCTTGATGGGATTGACGTCCATCTCCTCGTCCCGGGCGTTCTCGCCGACCACCATGCCCTCGTAGACCTCGGTACCCGGTCCGACGAGGAGGATGCCGCGCTCCTGCAGGCTCATCAGCGTGTAGCCGGTGGTGATGCCCCGACGGTCGGCCACCATCGAACCGTTGCGCTTGGTCTTGAGCTCGCCGTGCCACGGTTCCCAGCCGTCGAAGACGTGGTGGAGCATGCCGGTGCCGCGGGTCTCGGTCATGAACTCGGTGCGGAAGCCGACCAGACCCCGGGCCGGGACCCGGTAGTCCATGCGGACCCAGCCGGTGCCGTGGTTGACCATCTCGATGAGCGATGCCTTGCGCAATGCCATGAGCTGGGTCACCACCCCGAGATAGTCGTCGGGGACATCGATGGCGACCCGCTCCATCGGCTCGTGGATCTTGCCGTCGATCTCCCGGGTCACGACCTGGGGCTTGCCCACGGTCAGCTCGAACCCTTCCCGACGCATGGTCTCGACCAGCACGGCCAGCTGGAGCTCCCCGCGGCCCTGGACCTCCCAGGTGTCGGGTCGCTCGGTGGGCTTGACCCGGAGCGAGACGTTTCCGACCAGTTCCGTATCCAGGCGATTGAGGATCTGACGGGCGGTGAGCTTGCTCCCGTCGATGCCGGCCAGCGGTGAGGTGTTGATGCCGATGGTCATCGAGAGGCTCGGCTCGTCGACGGTGATGACGGGAAGGGGCCGGGGATCGTCGGGGTCGGCCAGTGTCTCACCGATGGTGATCTCGGCCATTCCGGCCACGGCGGCGATCTCCCCGGGGCCGGCCTCGGCGGCGTCGACCCTGTCCAGGGCATCGGTCACGTACAGCTCGGTGATCCTGGTGTTCTCGATGGTGCCGTCGAGCTTGCACCAGGCCACTGTGGCCCCCTTCTTGAGCGTGCCGTTGTGCACCCGGCACAGGGCCAGCCGCCCGAGGTAGGGGGAGGCGTCCAGGTTGGACACGATGGCCTGCAGGGGCGCTTCGGGGTCGTAGTGGGGTGCGGGGATTCGGTCCACGATGGCCTGGAAGAGCGGCTCGAGGTCGGTGCCCACCACTCCCTGTTCGGTGCTGGCCCATCCGGCCCGGGCGTTGGCGAAGAGGATGGGGAAGTCGATCTGGTGCTCATCGGCGTCGAGGTCGAGGAAGAGCTCCTCCACCTCGTGGACGACCTCGTCGATACGGGCGTCGGAACGGTCCACCTTGTTGACCACCAGCACGACCGGGAGGCGGGCCTCGAGGGCCTTGCGCAGCACGAAGCGGGTCTGTGGGAGGGGGCCCTCGGATGCGTCCACCAACAACAGCACACCGTCGACCATGGTCAGGCCCCGTTCGACCTCCCCACCGAAGTCGGCATGGCCCGGGGTGTCGATGATGTTCACCTTGATCCCGTTGTGGACCACGGCGGTGTTTTTGGCCAGGATCGTGATCCCCTTCTCGCGCTCCAGGTCGCCCGAGTCCATCACCCGTTCGTTGACCGACTCGTTGGCCCTGAACGCCCCGGACTGCCAGAGCATGGCATCGACCAGCGTGGTCTTGCCGTGGTCGACGTGGGCCACGATGGCCACGTTGCGGATGTCGTCGCGGTTCAGGAGGGTCATGGGTTCACGGGGAGTGGGGAGGTCAATTGGGGTGGTAGGTCAATGGGGGTGGGGTGCTCGAGGGAGGGAGGCGCAGGGGATGTGGCGTCACGGTGGCGACGCTGTCGCAAAGCTGGCGGGAAAGCTCGCAACTGCTAGAGGTTACCCGGTACGGTCGTCCACCTGATCACACCGACACCGGACTGACCGAACGGAGGCAGTCGGTTCGCTCCACGAGCGCCTCAGGCGGCCTCACGCCATCGGCCCAGGAGCCGAGCCGATCCGCGCCGGTTCATCCGGTGGTCGAATTGGACGCCGCCGACTGGGCCCCGGTCCCTACAGCGTTGATGGCTGCCACCTTGAAGGTGTACGTGCTGAAGTTGGACAGCCCGGTCACCGTCTCGGTGGTGGCCGTCGAGTTGAAGGTCTGGGCCGTCTGCGCCGTGCCACCGATGTATGGCGTCACCACGTACCCGGTGACCGCCGATCCACCGTTGGAGGCGGGTGCGGTCCAGGTGACCGAGACCGACGTGTTGTTGATCTTCAGGGCCGTGCCGATGGTCGGCGCCCCGGGTGTGGTCGCGGTGGTCACCGAGTTGGACTGGGCCGAGGCCGCCCCGGTGCCCACGCTGTTGATGGCGGCCACCGTGAACGTGTAGGCGGTGTTGTTGGCCAGCCCGGTGGCCGTCTCGGTGGTGGCGGTGTTGTTGAAGGTCTGGGCCGTCTGCGCCACGCCGGCCTTGTAGGGGGTGACCACGTAGCCGGTGATGGGCTGTCCGCCGTTGGAGGCCGGGGCGGTCCAGGTGACGGTGGCCGATCCGGCTCCGGCGGTGGCCGTGCCGATGGTGGGCGCGCCCGGCGTGGTGGCCGGGGTGACCGAGTTGGACTGGCCGAGACTGGCCGCCGGTGCCGACGAGGTTGGTGGCGGCCACCGTGAAGGTGTAGGCGGTGCCGTTGGTCAGCCCGGTCACTGTCTCGGTGGTGGCCGTGTTGTTGAAGGTCTGGGCCGTCTGGGCCACGCCGGCGACATAGGGCGTGACCACGTAGCCGGTGACGGGCTGTCCGCCGTTGGAGGCGGGAGCGGTCCAGGTGACCGAGGCCGTCGTGTTGCCGTAGGTGGCGGTGCCGATAGTCGGCGCACCCGGAACGGTGGCCGGGGTGACGGCGTTGGACTGGGCCGAGGCCGCCCCGGTGCCCATGACGTTGATGGCCGCCACCGTGAAGGTATAGCTGGAGCCGTTGGTCAGCCCGGTGGCCGTCTCGGTGGTGGCCGTGTTGTTGAAGGTCTGGGTGGCCTGGGCCACACCGGCCTTGTAGGGGGTGACCACGTAGCCGGTGACGGCCGACCCGCCGTTGGAGGCCGGTGCCGTCCAGGTGACCGTGGCCGAGGCGTTGCCGTAGGTGGCCGTGCCGATGGTGGGTGCGCCCGGAACGGTGGCCGGAGTGGCCGAGCTGGACGCCGCCGACTGGGCGCCGGTGCCGACGAGGTTGATGGCGGCCACCGTGAAGGTGTAGGTGAGTGCCGTTGGTCAACCCGACGGCCGCTTCGGTGGTGGCCGTCGAGTTGAAGGTCTGGGTGGCCTGGGCCACGCCGGCGATGTAGGGGGTGACCACGTAGCCGGTGACGGGCTGTCCGCCATTGCTGGCCGGGGCGGTCCAGGAGACCGTGACCGCGGTGTTCCCCGGGATGGCCGTGCCGATGGTGGGCGCACCTGCAACGGTGGCCGGGGTGACGGCGTTGGACTGGGCCGAGGCCGCCCCGGTGCCCACGCCGTTGATGGCCGCCACCGTGAAGGTATAGCTGGAGCCGTTGGTCAGGCCGGTGGCTGTCTCGGTGGTGGCCGTGTTGTTGAAGGTCTGGGTGGCCTGGGCCACACCGGCCTTGTAGGGGGTGATCACGTAGCCGGTGATGGCCGACCCGCCGTTGGAGGCGGGAGCGGTCCAGGTGACCGAGGCAGTTGTGTTGCCGTAGGTGGCGGAGCCGATGGTCGGTGCACCAGCTGTCGTCGGGGTGGTCACCGAGTTGGACTGGGCCGAGGCCGCCCCGGTGCCCACGCCGTTGATGGCGGCCACGGTGAACGTGTAGGCGGTGTTGTTGGCCAGGCCGACGGCCGTCTCGGTGGTGGCCGGGTTGTTGAAGGTCTGGGTGGCCTGGGCCACGCCGGCCTTGTACGGCGTGACCACGTAGCCGGTGATGGCCGACCCGCCGTCGGAGGCGGGTGCCGTCCAGGTGACGATGGCCGATCCGACTCCGGCGGTGGCGGAGCCGATGGTCGGTGCACCAGCTGTCGTCGGGGTGGTCACCGAGTTGGACTGGGCCGAGGCCGCCCCGGTGCCCACGCCGTTGATGGCGGCCACGGTGAACGTGTAGGCGGTGTTGTTGGCCAGGCCGACGGCCGTCTCGGTGGTGGCCGTGTTGTTGAAGGTCTGGGTGGCCTGGGCCACACCGGCCTTGTAGGGGGTGACCACGTAGCCGGTGATGGCCGAGCCGTTGGAGGCGGGGGCCGTCCAGGTGACGGTGGCCGATCCGACACCGGCCGTGGCCGTGCCGATGGTGGGCGCCCCCGGCGTGGTGGCCGGGGTGACCGAGTTGGATTGGCCGGACTGGGCGCCGGTGCCGGCGATGTTGATGGCCGCCACCGTGAAGGTGTAGGCGGTGCCGTTGGCCAGCCCGGTGGCCGTCTCGGTGGTGGCCGTCGAGTTGAAGGTCTGGGTGGCCTGGGCCACGCCGGCGATGTAGGGGGTGACCACGTAGCCGGTGACGGCCGACCCGCCGTTGGAGCCGGGAGCGGTCCAGGTGACCGAGGCCGAGGCGTTGCCGTAGGTGGCCGTGCCGATGGTGGGCGCACCTGGCAACGGTGGCCGGGGTGACGGCGTTGGACTGGGCCGATGCCGCCCCGGTGCCCACGCCGTTGATGGCCGCCACGGTGAAGGTATAGCTGGAGCCGTTGGTCAGGCCGGTGGCTGTCTCGGTGGTGGCCGTGTTGTTGAAGGTCTGGGTGGCCTGGGCCACACCGGCCTTGTAGGGGGTGACCACGTAGCCGGTGATGGCCGACCCGCCGTTGGAGGCGGGAGCGGTCCAGGTGACCGTGGCAGAGGTGTTGCCGTAGGTGGCGGTGCCGATGGTCGGCGCCCCCGGCTGTGGTCGGGGTGGTCACCGAGTTGGACTGGGCCGAGGCCGCCCCGGTGCCCACGCCGTTGATGGCGGCCACGGTGAACGTGTAGGCGGTGTTGTTGGCCAGGCCGACGGCCGTCTCGGTGGTGGCCGGGTTGTTGAAGGTCTGGGTGGCCTGGGCCACACCGGCCTTGTAGGGGGTGACCACATAGCCGGTGATGGCCGAGCCGCCGTTGGAGGCGGGAGCCGTCCAGGTGACGATGGCCGATCCGACACCGGCGGTGGCCGTGCCGATGGTGGGCGCCCCCGGCGTGGTGGCCGGGGTGACCGAGTTGGACTGACCGGACTGGGTGCCGGTGCCGTCAGCATTGATGGCGGCCACGGTGAACGTGTAGGCGGTGCCGTTGGTCAGCCCGGTCGCCGTCTGGGTGGTGGCCGTGTTGTTGAAGGTCTGGGCCGTCTGGGCTACGCCGCCGATGTAGGGGGTGACCACGTAGCCGGTGATAGCCAGCCCACCGTTGGAGGAGGGAGCGGACCACGAGACCAGCGCGGAGGCGTTTTCGGAGACACCGCTCACACCGGTCGGCGGGCCGGGAACCGTGGTCGGGGTGACGCTGTTCGACGAGCCCGACTGGTTTCCGGTGCCGGCGGCGTTGATGGCCGCCACCTTGAAGGTGTAGGCGGTGCCGTTGGTCAGCCCGGTCACCGTCTCGGTGGTGGCCGTCGAGTTGAAGGTCTGGGCCGTCTGGGGGCCGCCACCGATGTATGGGGTGACCACGTAGCCGGTAATGGCCGCGCCGCCGTTGTTCCCCGGTGCTGTCCAGGTGACGGTGGCCGTGGCGTTGCCGGCGGTGGCCGTACCGATGGTCGGGGCCCCGGGCACCGTGGCCGGAGTGACCGAGTTGGACGCTGCCGACTGGGCGCCGGTTCCGATGGCGTTGATGGCCGCCACCGTGAACGTGTACGCAGTGCCGTTGGTCAGCCCGGTCACCGTCTCGGTGGTGGCCGTCGAGTTGAAGGTCTGGACGGTCTGGGCCGTGCCCCCGATGTACGGGGTGACGGCATAGCCGGTGATGGCCGAGCCGCCGTTTCCGGCTGGTGCCGTCCAGCTGACGATGACCGAGGCATTGGCCGAGACCACCGACCCGATGGTGGGCGCACCCGGTGTCGTGGCCGGCGTGACCGAGTTGGACTGAGCGGACTGAGCGCTGGTGCCGATGATGTTGATGGCGGCCACCGTGAAGGTGTAGGCGGTGCCGTTGGTCAGCCCGGTCACCGTCTCGCTGGTGGCCGTCGAGTTGAAGGTCTGGCTCGTCTGGGCCGTGCCGCCGATGTAGGGGGTGACCACGTAGCCGGTGATGGCCGAGCCGCCGTTGTTCGACGGTGCCGTCCAGGTGACGGTGGCCGAGGCGTTCCCGCGGGTGGCGGTGCCGATGGTCGGTGCGCCCGGCGGTGTGTCCGGGGTGACCGAGTTGGACGCCGCCGACTGGGCGCCGGTGCCGATCCCGTTGATGGCCGCCACCTTGAAGGTATAGGCCGTGCCGTTGGTCAGCCCGGTCACCGTCTCGCTGGTGGCCGTGGAGTTGAACGTCTGAGGCGTCTTGGCCGTGACGCCGATGTAGGGGGTGACCACGTAGCCGGTGATGGGCACGCCGCCGGTGTTCCCCGGCGCCGTCCAGGTGACCGTGGCCGAGGCGTTCCCCGGTGTGGCGGTCCCGATCGTGGGTGCGCCCGGAACCGTTGGTGCGTTGATCGTATTGGACGCAGCCGACGGTGGGCTGGTGCCGATGCCGTTCGTGGCCGTGACCGTGAACGAGTACGCGGTGCCCGGGGTCAGGCCGGTGATCGTGGCCGACGTGGCGTTGGCGCCGTTGACAGTGGTGCCGGCGCAGCTCGAACAGGCCGGGCTCGGGATGACGGTGTAGTTGGTGATGGCCGACCCGTCATCGGCCGGATCCGTCCAGTTGACCGCGACCGAGCCGTTGGTATTGACCGCGGCCGACACATTGGTCGGCGCCCCCGGGGCCGCAGGGATGACGACCGAATTGGAGGGACTCGACGGGCTGCTGGTCCCGTCGGCGTTGGTCGCTGTCACCTCGAAGGTGTACGAGGTGCCCGGAGTGATACCGCTGACGGTCGCCGATGTGGCGGTGGAGCTGGTCACGGTGACGCCGGTGCAGCTGGAGCAGTGCGGGTTCGGGCTCACCGTGTAGTAGCTGAAGGGAGCGGTGCCGAGCGACGCAGGATCGGTCCAGGTCACCGTGGCCGTCCCGTTGGCGTTGGCCGTGGCCGTCCCGATGGTGGGAGGCGATGGGGCCGTGCTGGACGGGTAGTTGGGAAGTCCCCCCGTGGTCTGCGAGCAGTACTGGGTTACTGCCGGTCCGGTTTGGGGCACGCCTTGCGCGCTCAAACCCGAGTACGCCCCCAGTAGCGGCGGACACACGCTGGTAGAGCCAACGCCTGCATTGGTGGTCACCGACTGCAGGACCCACGAGGCTGTTGACGGCACGAGGTAGCTCGGCGGCGACACGAAGTCGAGCAGCGGGTCCCACGTGTAGTTCTTCTGGTAGCCGGTGTCCAAGATGTAGTTACCGCCGAATTGCTTGCTGAAGGTGCCCACCGGTCCACGGGCGAACTGCTGCACGGAGCCGTAGACGATCAGTGGTCCCTCGGTGCCGCCATCGCCGTAATTGTTGACGACGAACGACTGGGTGAGCGCCAGGATGGCCGCGTCGATGGTGACGCCGTTGGTGCCGTTGGAGGGGTCGCAGAGTGGGGGAGACGAAGAGGCGCAGTACGACAGAACACTCGGTGTATTTCCGTTACCGGTGGACGAGGCGACAAGCGGTCGGTTGACCTCTGCGTAGTTGTAGGCGATCAGCCCGAGAGAGTCGTTTGTCCCACCAGGGCTGTAGGGGCAGAGACCCTCTGAGGGGAGGCTGGAACCGCTCTGACCCGTGGTCCAGGTGCTGGAGCAGTCGGCATAGGTGATATTGCCGTCGACGATGACGTTGTTGGCTGTTCCGATGGTGAGTTGGCCCGAAAGCGACCCGCTGACGAACGCGTCGCCCTCGGAGTCGGGTGAGCTCGTCTCGCCGTAGTAGCAATTGGTGCATCCGCCCGCTGTGACCTGTGCATCGGGGCCATAGGTCGTGGATGGCGTGAGCGTATAGGTCTGGCCCACATTGGCCGAGGAACCCTTTGTGCTGGTGCCACCGCTGTAGGCCGCGGAAAAGGTGTCCCCGACCTTGGACGACTCGGTCGCCGTGCAGGTTGCTGTCGAGACATAGGTGGCCGGAGTCGTTGCCGGGGTGACGGCTGTGGGTGTTGAGAGGGATACGGTCGAGCAGTTGTTGATGGGTTGGGCCGTATTCCAGAACTGGCAGCCGGAGCCGTTGGCAAAGCTGCACTTGGCCTGGCTGAAGGCCACGGTCGCCCCGGTGTTGAGCTGGCTGTTGGCCGACGTCACCTTGGCGGTCAGGGTCACCGCGGCGTTGGCGATAGGGGCGGACGGGCTGGAGGTGACGTTCGTCACGCTGTTGGACAAAGGATCGTCGAACGGGTTGGCCCAGGCCTGGCTCTGGGCCGTGGTGGCGTTCTCGACGAAGACGACGCCGTTCGATGGAAGCGGCGCGGTTGACCCGTCGGCCGGGCAGTCGTTGGTGTTGATGGGAGCGCCGGTGGCGATGTTGCTGAGGTTGTTCTCATCGAACTGGTAGCCGAGCCCGGCCACGGTCTCCTCCGGGGTGTCCGGGCTGATGACCGTCATCTGGCCGACACCGTTATTGGTGGAGAGCTTGATCTGAGTCGGGCCGGAGTACAGGCATCCGTCCTGGTTGGCGATGGTCCCCAGCTGGGCATCAGTACTCGGGGGCTGCTCGACGGGGTTGCCGCTGGAGCTCGGGTCGCTCGCGCTGGTGGTCGGTCTGTAGAGGGCCACATCACTGTTGGCACTACTGCAGTTCGCATCGCTTCCGCTCATGCCGTGCGTGGCGTCGACGAAGAGGCAGTTCGGGTCGGCCGTGGTCACCGGTGAGGGCGACGTCGGCGTCCCGAACGATGGGGAGTCCGTGGTCGATCCGCTCCCGCTCACGAACACGGAGTCGTTGGTGAAGACGGGGCCGAAGAGGTAGTCATTCGGACCGAAGTAGACGGGCGAACAGTCGGCCCCCTGATTGGCGATGTTGTAGGTCGTGGGTTGTGTGGCCCAGTTGTAGCTGCAGGTCGAGTAGTTCCCGGTCGAGCTGTAGGACTCGTAGTTGGACCACCAGACGTTCTTGAGGAAGCCGTTCTTCGGACTGACGGTGAGTGTCTCCTGATCGAAGAGGTACCCGTTTGTGGCCGATGCGTCATGGGCCGCGCCGACGATCTGCACCGAGAGGTCGACAAGCGTGTTGGAGGTCGGATCGAACGTTGGCTGTGGATTGCCGAAGGCGTAATACTCCGCATCCGCTCCGGAGGTGGCCGAGTTCTCGACCACGTTCCACTCGCCGTAATTGAGCCCGCCACAGGTTCCGTTGCCGTTCTTGCTGACGCTGCACTGGGCCAGGCTCGGGTTGGCGTTGATGGCGGTCAGGTAGGCGTTCTCGCCGGCCTCGAGGGCGCGATTGGCATAGATCTGCACAGACTTCGACTGCTGGAGCGAGAAGGACTGGTCGACGGTGTTGACGAGCACCATCCCGAGCAGGGAGACCACAACCGTGATCGACAGGACGGCGACGATGGCGGTCTGCCCCAGGTCGGTGGCCATCGTCATGCGGTGTTGCAGCACGCGCCGCCACCGGTAGAGAGCGCTTGTTTCGGCTGTGTCTGACATGTCGCTCACCCCTCTGCGCTGCTGTACTGGTAGGGATAGGCCGAAGCTCCGGCGCTCTCCGGGTACCGGTAGACGATCGTCTGGTTGTTCACCTTGCTGGATCCCGCGCCTTTGGCCGAGATGACGAGATTGACCCCCACGGACTGGATGGCGTCAGTCGGACACGAGACCGCGATGGTGGGGTAGCTCGTGTCGGGCAGCAAACACGCAAAGGTGGGTGGGGTGGTGTTGGTGGTCTGGGTGGCGTCGGTCGGATAGCCCAGGGCCGCGAGACCGGTGATCTGCTGGTTCGATACGTCTGCCGTGGTCATGGTGAAGGCCGTCCCTCCACCGAAATCGGGATCGAAAACGGAGTAGGTGAAGATGGGATGGGTCCCGCTGGACGGGTTGTTGATGACGTCGAGCGCATTGGTGACGAGTGTGTAGCTGGTCGGGTACTGGCACACGTTGGTCGGGGATTCCCCGGTGACCGGGCAGGTCGATGCACCGTCTTTGGTGATGGGCAGGTACTCCCTGACCTGGAAGCTGCACGGGCTGCTCGTCGAGCACGAGGTGGCGGTGGTGACCGGATTACCGCTCTGATCGAGCTCCTCGGCAACGATCTTGGCCGGACCGGCCGTGGTCACCTGCGGGGGATTCGAGCCCGGCACTGTCTGCACGTTGTGGTAGGCGGTGCCGATGTCGGAGTAGAAGGTGAGGGCGAAGTTCCCGACCGAGGCGAACGCGGGTGTGGGGGGAGAGGCGGCCCCGGTCTGGTAGGCGGTGGGCGCCGGCTCGATCTCGGCTCGTAAGAGTGCTTGGAGCGGGGCCAGGGCCGGAAGGGCCTGGTCGAATTCCTGGTACTGAGCGCTCACGGAGTTCGATATCGAGTCGACGACGCTCATCGTGGTCATGACCACCGTGAGGAGGACGATGAGGAGGGTCGATGCGATCAACAGCTCGGTGAGGGTCATGCCGGTGTCGTCGAAGTGGCGGCCCCGGCGGGCCGCGGCGGTCCGACCCAAGCGGTCGTGCGTCGCGTGGAACACCGCGCTCGGGCGCAACGGGCCGGACATCATGGTGACACCTGGACCGGACCGGGAAGGTAGGTGGTGACGCCCCCGCTCGGCCCGGTCACCGTGTTGGTGACGACGACCGCGCTGGGATTGACCGTAATGGTGATGCCCGTGGCCGGGGTTACCGTCGTTCCGCTGGTCACGGTGTACGAATAGGTTCCGAAGGGGACCGATGTCCTGGAGTTGCCGAAGGCGTCGGTGACCGGAAGCGTGTAGCTGTCGGTAGGGCAGAGTGTCGATGTGAGGGTGACGGTTGCCCCGCTGATAGGTGCCCCGGATGCACTCACCACTTGCAGCGGCAGCAGTCCCAATGGGATGGTCGCCGAAGCCGAGCCTCCGGCAAGGGCCGAGAGGGATGCCACCGGGGTGAGAGCGGCCTGCGCCGGGCAGCCGGCGGCGGTGACCGAATACCCGAGTGCCTGGGGGTAGAGCACGCCGAGACTGGTGGCGTTTGTCGGGCCGGGTGCGGCTGCGGACGTCCAGTTCGTGATGTTGGCCGGGGTGATCTCGACCGGGATGCCGGCCACCGTGGCACTGGAGAGGGAGGAGGGGGTCTGTATCGTCCACGGCCCGGCGGGGCCGGTGGAGGAGGTAGCGATCATCGGCCCCACGGGTGTGGCACCGACGGCCGCGCAGGTGGACTTGCTGGCGGAGGGCGGGGTCTCACAGGCGACGCCCGTGTAGTACTGCACGCTGGCGCCGGAAGGGAGATCGGGGCCGGTTGGGTTCCACGCCCAAGCACCACCGGTCAGTGAACCGTCGAGCAGCTGCCCCGGTACGGCGACGTCACAGTCGGCGGTGTCGCCGGCGGCCGGGTGGCCGCAGGCGACGGAGGTCACCGCCGGGACGGCGGGCAGGTTGGTGACCTGTGACCACGCGTGCGGCGACTGGGTGAGGTCGCCGGCCCAGACCGCACCGGTTCCTCCCGTGCTCCCGATGGCCATGCAGGTGGTGGCGGTACAGGAGAGGCCGGTGACCGACCCCACTCCGGTCGGGAACGTCGACTCGTTCGACCACGTGCTGGCCGGCGGCGGCGTGGGTGCGGGCGGGGTGGCGGTGACGGGTGCGGTCAGGATCGTGGGATCGGTGGGGCTGGTCGAGTCTCCGGCCGCGATGGCCAGGCACTGGGTCGACGTCGGGCAGGTGATCTTCCCGACGGACGTCACGGTCAGTGCGTTGCCCGAGGACGTCGGCAACGTGTCGGTGGTGAAGGTCGGAGTCCATGCCGCGTTGGTGGCCAGGCTGGCGGGGTCGCCGTCGAGTCGGAAGATCTCGGGCCTCGACGGTGCGGTCCCGACGACGGCGGAGCCGCTCAGCTCGCAGGTGGTCGGCGCCGGGCAGGCGATGGACGACAGACCGGAGAACGTTGTCGACGCCGGGCTGAAAATGCTCCACGTGTCGCTCTGGGGCGCCGTTTGCCCGACCGCTCCGGCCAGCAGCACCGGGCCATTGGCGGTCGTGCCGAAGGCGTAGCATCCATTGGTCGACGGACAGGTCACCTTGGTGATGTCGGTGATGGGAGTGGCTGACGGTCCGGACGGCACGGTGTCCGTCGAGGTGGTGCCGAAATTCGAGTTGGTCGTGAGGATCTCGGCGCCGCTCGGGCCGTAGCCCACACCGACACAGGTCGGCGAGCCACCAGAGGTGCAGGCGACGTGAGTCAGGTCGGTGACATTCGACAGTGTGGTCGACGACCACGTCGACCCAGCGTTGCCCCACGCGGCGGAGGCGGCCGAGGTTCCGTTCCCGAGGGCCAGGCAGGTGAGGGTCGTCACTCCGGGGCATTCGACACCGCCGTCGACGGCCGACGCGCCACCATAGGAGACGGTGGTGGTAATTCCCTCGTCAAAAGGGGCCAGGTCGACCACCTGCATGGCCGAGACGGTCACCGGAACCCCGGTGGGGTACAAGCCCGAGGAGTCGTCCGTCGTCGATCCGCTGGGGGTGACGAACGGCGGGCTGCCGGTGTAGCCGATGAGTGTTCCCGGATTCGGGTACGCGACCGACACCGTGTAGTTCCCCTGTGCCACTTGGGCGAAGACGCAGCCGTTCTTGTCGGGGTTGAACTGGTAGCTCGTACCACCGGCAGTGGGGGTGATGCTCACTTGGAGAGCTTCGAGACGATTGACCGACGGGTTGAGGTGGCTACTGTCGATCAGCCCGTTGTTCGACACTTGCACGGCCAGGAAGCCGTCGGTCTGGACTCCCGGCTGCGGATAGTCGATATTCGTGGAGTCGATGATCGACTGCCCGTGGCCCCACGACACCTGCACCTGCATCTCGATGACGCCGGGGTGGCTCGGGCTCGGTGGCTGGCCGCTGGAGCACAAGTCCGATTGGCCGTTGCCGTTGTTGACCGACTGGAGCGAGTAATAGGCCTGCACCGTGTAGTTGGTTCCCGCCAGAGTTGATATCGGTGTCTGGGCCCCGGGCGGCACGGTGGGGGTCACCCAGCGGTCGAGGTTCACGGATCCATTCAGCATCGGGGGGGTGGAGTTGGACAGGACCTCCATCCACGAGTCGGCCAGCTGGACCGCTGCTTCTCGTTGCCGTGCTGAGGCCGCGCTCGAGGCCGTGGAGTCCAGCAGGTACCCGAGGGGAACCATGGAGATCATCAGAATGACGAAGGCGATCATCACCTCGACCAGGGTGAGCCCGTCGTCGGTGTTCTGGCCCCGGACTTGGTCAGCCGTGCGGGCGCGCGCCGTGGCGGGATTCAGTGACCATCGACGTGACTTCTTTGAAATTCTTCGCGCTCTTCATTGCCCTGTATCGCAGAGTACGCAGCTACAGCGTGCGCTTATAGGCGTAATTCCACCTGCACCAGGCATGATCGACCCGTTCGGACCTGACCTTGAGCTTGCGGCCCCGAGGGTCGTTCAGGCGTGGGGACGGGACCGCCACTCGAGCTGGTGGGCCGCCGGTGCCCAAGCTTTGAACCGATCTCCACCCGCTGCCGTCACGCGCCTCCACCGGCAGGGCGCAAATGGCCTCCGCCGGCTGCCGTCACGCGCCTCCACCGGCAGGGCGCAAATGGCCTCCGCCGGCAGCCGTCACGCCTCCGGGCGACGTCAGTACGACTTGGGCAATCCCAACGAGTGCTGGGCCACGAAGTTGAGGATCATCTCGCGGCTGACCGGGGCGATCCGGAGCAGTCGGGCCATGCCCCACATGTCGGCCAAGCCGTACTCACTCGACATGCCGTTGCCCCCATGGGTCTGGATGGCCTGATCCAGTGCCGCCAGGGCGGCATCGGCGGCGGCGAACTTGGCCATGTTGGCTGCCTCGCCTGCCGCCGGCGTGTCTCCGGCGACATCGCACAGCCAAGCCGCCTTATCCGTCATCAGCCGGGCCAGCTCGACGTCGATCTTGGCCTTGGCCAACGGGTGGGAGATTCCCTGGTGCCGTCCGATCGGCGTGCCCCACACCTCGCGGTCCTTGGCGTACTCCGCGGCCTTGTCGAGGGCGTAACGACCGATGCCGTTGGCGGTGGCCGCCGACAGGATGCGCTCCGGGTTGAGGCCGATGAAGACCTGGCGCAGTCCCTCGCCTTCGGCGCCGATCAACCGGTCCGCCTCGACCTGGACGTTGTCGAAGAACAACGTGTACTGCTTCTCGGGCGCGGTGATCTCCACCGGCAGCACCTGCTTGTCCAACCCCGGCGTGTCCGTGTCCACAACGAACAGGGACAGACGCCCGCGGCCCGTGTCGGGGTCGACGCCCGATCGCGTCACGACCAGGATCGCCTCGCACTCGTCGACGCCGGAGATGTAGTACTTCGATCCGTTGAGGCGGTAGATGTCGCCGTCCTTGGTCGCGGTCAACGACAGGTTGTGTGAGTTCGAACCGGCGTCGGGTTCGGTGATGGCGAAGGCCATCTTGAGCTCGCCGGTGGCGAAGCGGGGTAGCCACCGTTGCTTCTGGGCTTCGGTCCCGAACGTGGCGATGATGGTGGCGCAGATAGCCGGTGACACCACGATGACCAGCAGTGGGCAGCCGGCCGCGGCCAACTCCTCTTGCACGATGGCCAGTTCCGCAATCCCGCCCCCACCGCCGCCGTACTGCTCGGGTACGTTGACCCCGAGGAACCCACCCTCGCTGACCGCCTTCCACAATTCGTCGGTGCGCTCGTCGGCGTGGGCCTTCTTGACGTAGTACTCGTGGCCGAACTTGGCCGCGATGGAGCCCACGGCCTCCCGCAGCATCTGGTGCTCTTCGGATTCGATGAAGTCCATGGCTTACTCCTCGGGAGCGATCGCTCCGGCATTGTCGGGCACGAGGTCGACCGGGATGTCGACCAGCCTGCTCCGAAGGTACTCTCCCAAACCCTTGGCCTGGGGATCGGGACGGGTGGACGAGGCCACCCCCTCGCCGAGGAGGCCCACCACCACGAAGTTGAGCGCTCGCAGGTTCGGGAACCGGTGGCGACGGATCTCCAGATCGACGGCCTCGGGGAGGAGGGTACGGAACTCGTCGAAGGTCAGATACTCGTCGAGCCAGGCCCACCCGCGGTCGCTTCTGGCCCACAGGCCCACATTCGCGTTCCCCCCCTTGTCGCCCGACCTGGCCCCGACGATGGTTCCGAGGGGCAGTCGCCGGGTGGGCCCGCTCTGGGTACACCCACCATGCGCCGGCGGCCGGCCGTCCCGTTCGAGGACCACGTCGGGAGCGATGGTGGCCTCGGGGGCGAGGGCCAGATCCGGTGTGGAGTCCACGATCTGGTCGTGTCCCTCGACCCGATCGCCGGCTGCATGCGCGGCCCGATGCGCGGTGTGGGGGATCTCCACTCGCCGACCGTCGGCATGGACCACCTCGGGGATGACCAGATCCGCCGGAACCAACGCGGGCCAGTACACGCCGTACACCGTGCCCGCGGCGGGCGGCGCGGTGAGGTGGAGGCCGGGGTAGCCGGCCAGTGCCAACTCGGTGGCGGCACTGGAGAAGTTCCGGCCCACTCGGTCCGGATCGGCATCCTTGACCGTGATGCGCAGTTGGGCGGTGGCCTCGACGTTGATCGGAGCGTCGGGCTTGTCGGAGCGGATCAGGCGGGCGTCGAACTCGGCGAACCGTTCGGCGCCGCCCAGGGTGGCTTTCAGCGATCGCAAGGTGAGATCGGCTTTCTCCTCGATGTCGAGCCCGGTGAGGACGAAGGTCATCGAATTGCGCCAGCCGCCCAGCAGGTTGAGGCAGACCTTCACGTCGTCCGGCGCCGGCAACCCCCGCGCGCCGGAGACCCGTACCCGGTCCGGTCCCTCCTGGTCGACGGCGATGGTATCGAAGCGGGCCACGACATCGGTGTTGGGGTAGTCATGGCCGGCGATCTCATAGAGCAGTTGGGCCGTCACGGTCCCGACGGACACCTCGCCACCCGAGCCAGGGTGCTTGGTGATCACCGACGAGCCGTCCGCGTCCACCTCGGCGATCGGGAACCCCGGGTGCTCCATGCCGGCGACCTCTGTGAAGAAGGCGTAGTTGCCCCCGGTGGCCTGGGGTCCGCACTCGATGACGTGGCCGGCCACCACCGCGCCGGCCAACCGGTCCCAGTCGGTCGGCGACCAGCCGTGATGCCAGGCTGCCGGGCCCACGACCAACGAGGCATCGGTGATGCGGGGGCAGATGACCACGTCCGCCCCTCCCGACAGGGCCTCGACGATGGGCCATCCCCCCAGGTACGCGTTGGCCGAGATCACCTCGCCGGTGGCCTCGGCCAGGGGTTGGCCCGTGTCGAGGTGGGCCAGCGGATGCCCGCCGCGGTTGAGCTCGTCGATCCGCGGGAGGAGATCGTCGCCCTCGACATGGGCCACCGACACGTCGAGTCCCAGCCGATCGGCGAGGGCGCGTATCTGGTCGGCCAGGCCGCCCGGGTTGAGCCCGCCGGCGTTGGTGACCACCTTGATGCCACGGTCGACACACGTGCCCAGCACTTCTTCCATCTGGGTGAGGAACGTGTGGGCCCAACCTTTGGAGCGGTCGCGCTGGTAGCCCTTCCAAAGGATGAGCATGGTGAGCTCGGCCAGCCAGTCTCCGGTGAGGACGTCGATGGGACCGCCCTCGACCATCTCCCTGGCCGCCGACAGACGATCGCCGTAGAACCCGGAGCAGTTGGCGATGCGCAGGGGATCGGTCACGGTGCCGTGCCCTCGGCGGGGATCGGCTCGCCCTGGGTGCCCTGGTCTCCATCGTCCGGCTCGACCACCACGAGGATCTGTCCCGTCTCCACCTGGTCACCTTCGGCCACGTCCACCTCGGTGACGGTCCCGGCCGCACCGGCGTGGACGGCGTGTTCCATCTTCATGGCCTCGAGGACGACGAGGATCTGGCCGGCCTCGACCGTCTCGCCCACGGACACTCCCACCCGCGCCACACCACCTGGCATCGGGGCGCGTGCCGACCCTTCGGCCACCTGATCCGCCCCGATCGGGAACCGCTCGTGCTCCACGAGCGTGGAGGCTCCGTCGGGACCGTCGACGAAGGCGGTCTGACCGACCCAGTCGACCAGATACCTCCGGGCGACACCCCCCGTGGTCAGCGTCACCTCGTCGGGTGTGGCCACCGCGCCTTCCATCTCGGCCGCACTGCCGTTCACCTCGAGGGCGGCCAGGGTCAGACCGGATCGATCGAAGCGGTAGGCGACATCGATGGTCGCCTCGCCGCTGTCGAAGGCGGTCCGCTGCGGCGCAGACGGGTTGTTGCGGAAACCGGAGGGAACGGATCGTTGCACGGGCGCCTGGTCCCGGTGCCGGGCCTGGAGGGCCAGGGCGGCGGCGACCGCATGCCGCCGGACCGCGTCGTCGTCGGCGAGGGGCGCGGCCAACAGCTTGACACCATGCCGCTCGAGGAATCCGGTGTCGGTGTCGCCGGCCAGGAACCCGGGGTGACGGAGCGTGCGGACCAGAAGGTCGCGATTGGTGGTGACACCGTGGATGCGGGCTCCGGCCAGCGCGGCCGAGAGGGTGGCGGCGGCCTCCGTCCGGCTGGGCGCGTGGACGATGACCTTGGCCAACATCGGGTCGTAGTGGGGGCTCACCACACCGCCCGACTCGATCCCGGTGTCCACCCGCACACCCGGGTCGGGCGATCCGATCTCGAATCGATGGAGCCTCCCGGTCGACGGGAGCCATTCCCGCGTCGGATCCTCGGCGTAGATCCGGGCCTCGATGGCATGCCCACCGGGTCCGGCGCTCACCGCGGCGTGGACTTCGGCCGGCAGCGGCTCTCCGCCGGCGATCAACAGCTGCAGTCGAACCAGATCCAACCCGGTCACCGCCTCGGTCACCGGATGCTCGACCTGGAGGCGGGTGTTCATCTCGAGGAAGTAGGGGTCGCCGGTGTCATCGACGATGAACTCGACGGTTCCCGCGTTGACGTAGCCGACGGCGCGGGCTGCGGCAACGGCCGCCTCGACCAGTCGGGCGCGCAACGCCGGGGTGACGAAGGGAGACGGGGCCTCCTCCACGATCTTCTGGTGGCGGCGTTGGATGCTGCACTCGCGTTCGAACAGGGCCACGGTGTCCCCGTAGGAGTCCGCGAGCATCTGGACCTCGATGTGCCTCGGGTTGTTCAGGTAGCGCTCGAGGAACAAGGTGCCGTCTCCGAATGCCGCCTCGGCTTCGCGGTGGGCGTCGGCCACCGCCTGGCGGAGGCTGACCGGGCCACCGACGATGCGCATCCCGCGGCCGCCGCCGCCGGCCGACGCCTTGACCAGCAACGGCCAACCCAACGAGTCCAGCTCGCCGTCGTCGGGCAGTCGACTGTCCTCGATGGTGATGGAAGCCAGTGTGGGCACCCCGGCTGCCCGCATCAGATCCTTGGCACCGACTTTCGACCCCATGGCGTCGATTGCCGCTGGGCCAGGCCCCACCCAGATGAACCCCGCTCCGGTGACGACACGGGCGAAATCCCCTGACTCCGACAAGAAACCGTATCCAGGGTGGATGGCGTCGGCCCCCGAACGGGCGGCGGCATCGAGGATCATGGCTGACCTCAGATAGGTGTCGGTCGGCGAGACGCCGGGGAGATGCACCGCCAAGTCGGCTTCTCGCACATAGGGGCTCTCGGCATCGGCGTCCGAGTACACGGCCACCGTGGCCATCCCCATGGAGCGGGCCGACCGCATGATGCGGCGCGCGATCTCACCGCGGTTGGCGATCAACAGTGTGCGGATGGGGGTGGAGGTCCGGCCCTCGACCTTCACTGGGATGCTCTCACGGGTGAGGCCTCACATCCGGAACACGCCGTACCCGCGTGTCCCCTCGATGGGTTGGTTGTCGATCACGGAAAGGCAGATGCCGAGCACCGTCCGGGTGTCCCGGGGGTCGATGATGCCGTCGTCGTAGAGGCGGCCGGACAGGAAGAGGGGGAGAGACTCGGCTTCGATCTGGGCCTCGACCAGCTGGCGCATGGTGGCGTCGGCTTCCTCGTCGAACGGCACGCCCTTGGCCTCGGCCGACTGCCGCCCGACGATGGAGAGCACGCCGGCCAACTGGGCCGGTCCCATCACCGCCGAACGGGAGTTGGGCCACGCGAACAGGAAGCGCGGGTCGTAGGCCCGGCCGCACATCCCGTAGTTGCCCGCTCCGTACGAGGCACCGATGTTGACCGTCAGGTGGGGGACCGACGAGTTGGACACGGCGTTGATCATCATCGCCCCGTGCTTGATGATCCCGTGCTGCTCGTACTCCTTTCCCACCATGTACCCGGTCGTGTTCTGGAGGAAGACGAGCGGTACGTCGATCTGGTTGGCCAATTGGATGAATTGGGTCGCCTTGTGGGCCTCCTCGGAGAAAAGCACGCCACGGTGGTTGGCCAGCACCCCGACGGGATAGCCGTGGATGGAGGCCCATCCCGTCACCAGGCTGGAGCCGTACAGCGGCTTGAACTCGTCGAACCGGGAGCCGTCCACCACCCGGGCCAGGACCTCGCGGGGGTCGAACGGGACCTTGGGGTCCGAGGATGCGATGCCCAGGAGCTCGCCCGGGTCGTACACCGGGTCGTCGGCCGGTTGGCTCGGCCCCGGTCCGCGCTTGCGCCAATTGAGCCGGCTCACGATCTGGCGCCCGAGCCGGATGGCGTCGACCTCGTCCGTGGCCAAATAGTCAGCCAGGCCCGACACCCTGGCGTGCATCGAGGCGCCGCCCAGCTCCTCGTCGGTCGACTCCTCACCGGTGGCCATCTTCACCAGTGGCGGTCCGCCGAGGAAGACCTTGGAGCGCTGCTCGATCATCACGATGTAGTCGCTCATGCCGGGAACGTAGGCGCCGCCGGCCGTCGAGTTGCCGAAGACGAGGGCCACGGTGGGCAGGGCGGCGGCCGAGCTGCGGGTGAGGTCCCGGAAGGCCCGCCCGCCGGGGATGAACAGCTCGGCCTGCGCAGGCAGGTCTGCTCCACCGGATTCAACCAGGTTGATGACCGGTAGCCGGTTCTGGAGGGCGATGTCCGAGGCGCGGGCTCCCTTGCGGAAGGAGAAGGGGTTCATGGCCCCACCCCGCACCGTCGGATCGTGGGCCGAGACGAGGCACTCGACCCCTTCCACCACGCCGATCCCGACGATCGAGGACGCCCCGACCGTGTACTCGGTGCCCCATCCCGCCAGAGGGGCGAGCTCCAGAAAGGCCGAATCACGGTCGACCAGCAGTTCGATCCGCTCCCGCGCCAGCAGCTTGCCCCGGTCGCGATGCCGTTGCACGTAGCGTTCGCCACCCCCGGCCCTGGCCGCGGCCAGCTGCTCCTCGACCCCGTCCACCGCCTCTTTGAGGGCTCGCTCGTTGGCCCGGAAGGTCTCCGAGCTCGGGTCGACGGTGGTGTGGAGGATGGGCATGGGCTGGATGGTGAGCTCTGGAGACGGTGCTGGTCGCCGGGGCGTCTGGGCCGCCGGGTCGCATTGCCCCGGCCGACGTGGGAAGAATAGGCCCTATGAGCTTTCTACCGCATCACGTACGGGGCTCGTCTCCCGTGGACCTCTCGGGTGGATGTGCGGCGTGGTGATTCGCACCTACCCGCAGGGCACGGAGGACGGCTCGAACTCGCCCTCGAGCTCGACCTCCGGGTCGCCCTCGGCCTCGAGCTCGCAGCCCGCACACGGTTCCGGTGGTCGGCTGTCGGCGGTGGTGCTGGCCGCGGGCGAGGGAACCCGGATGCGCTCGGCCCGACCGAAACCTCTGCACCGCTTGTGCGGTCGGCCCATGGTTCTCCACGTGCTCGACGCGCTGGCCGAGTTGTCGGTGGCGCGGGTAGTGGTTGTGGTCGGGCACCGTGCCGAGTGGGTGACCAAGACGCTCATCGAACACGCTCCGCCCGGCATGGCCATCGAGTTCGTGGAACAGGTGGAGCAGCGAGGCACCGGCGACGCGATGGCGGTGGCCCTCACCGGGCTTCCGGATGAGGAGGGCGACGACGACGGGGATGTCGTGGTGTTGCCCGGGGACACGCCACTTCTCCGGCCGGCCACGTTGGCACTGCTCGTTCGTCAGCACCGGATCTCGGACAATGCGGCCACCCTGCTGACCGCGGAGCTCGACGATCCCACCGGCTACGGACGGGTGGTCCGGGGACGCGATGACTCGGTCGCCCGGGTGGTCGAACAGGTCGACGCGTTGGACGAGGAGCTCGAGGTGCGCGAGATCAATACGTCCATCTACTGCTTCAGACGGAGCGTGCTGGCTCCGTCTCTGCGGCGGTTGAGCCCGGCCAACGCCCAGGGCGAGCATTACCTGACCGATGTGGTCGGTGTGCTCTACGAGGCGGGCCACAAAGTCGGGTCCGTGCTGGTCGATGACACCATGGAGGTGGCCGGGGTCAACGATCGGGCCCAGCTGGCGGTGGCAGAGGCCGAGTTGCGGGACCGGATCAACGAGAGGTGGATGCGCCGTGGCGTCACCATGTGGGATCCGGAGCGGACCTATATCGACGTCGACGTCGATATCCAACCTGATGTGGTGATACTCCCAGGGGTCATCTTGCAGGGATCCTGCGTCGTCGGCGCCCACGCCGAACTGGGTCCCGATGTCCATCTGGTCGACACGGCGGTGGGGGAGGGCGCAGTGGTGGCCTCCAGCGTGGGTCGGCGCTCGGTGATCGGAGCCAACGCCCGTATCGGCCCGTTCGCCGTCCTCGAGGAGGGCACCGAGGTTCCGCCGGGAGCGGTGATCGGTCCATGGACCGTGACTTCCGGCGGGACCTCTGACGGCCCCGACGGCAGAGGGTAGCGTCGTGGGCATGGAATTCACTCCTCGCCGCCGCCTCGAACTGGTGTCGGGAAGGTCCCACCCCGAGCTCGCCCGAGATGTGGCCAAGCAGCTGGGCGTGGACCTCGGAGAGGCCAACCTCCGCGAATTCGCCAACGGCGAGATCCATTGCCGTTTCGATACGTCCATCCGCGGAAGTGACGTGTTCATCATCCAGACCCACTGTGGCCCGGTCAACGATTCGTTGATGGAGCACCTCATCATGATCGACGCAGCCAAGCGAGCGTCGGCCAAGAGGATCACCGCGGTCTGTCCGTACTACGGGTACTCACGCCAGGATCGGAAGGCCACCGGACGGGAGCCGATCACGGCCAAGCTGGTGGCCGACATGCTGTCGGTGGCCGGAGCCGACCGGGTGGTCAGTGTCGATCTGCATTCCGGACAGATCCAGGGCTTCTTCAATGTCCCGTTCGATCATCTGACGGCCGCGCCGGTGCTGGTCGATTATCTGCGCACGCAGCGCAGTGACGATCTGGTGGTCGTGGCACCCGATGCCGGCCGGGTGAAGGTCGCGGAGCGGTTCAGCCAGCACCTGACGGCGGACCTGGCCGTGGTCCACAAGCGCCGGTTGCGGGGAGCGAGCGATCAGGTGGAGGCACTGCACGTGGTAGGTGACGTGGAAGGGCGCCAATGCGTGTTGATCGATGACATGATCGACACGGCCGGGACCATCGTGGCCGCGGCCGACCTTCTTGCCGACCGGGGGGCCGCGGAAGTCTGGTGCATGGCCACGCACGCCGTCCTGTCGGATCCGGCGGTGGACCGCCTGAAGAATTCGGCCCTGACCAGGGTGGTGGTGACAAATACGTTGCCCATTCCCCAGGATCGCCACTTCGACAAGCTCGAGGTGCTCTCGGTGGCCAAGCTCATCTCCGATGCCATCGACGCGGTGTTCGAGGACTCGTCGGTGTCCGAGATATTCGGTGGGGAGAATTTGGCCTGACCACCTGGCCGTGGACGGAGCCCGCGTCCGGTTTGCCTCCACCCAAACGAACGTTTATACGATAGGGAGGCCCGGACCGGCCGGGCCGGGATCCGCCTCCTGCGCCGCCGGTCCGGGCCCTCAAGTTGGGTGCCGTCTTGACCGATGGAGGCGGAGGAGGGGTGTGGAGAGAAATTCGGGAAATTTCTCAAGTCCCCCTCGGAACGCGCCGATAGGGCAGCACCGGGTCTGTCGGGCGGGGAAACCACCATCCGTCCCAATCAAATCGCCACCCTCGCTCCAGACCCGGCCCTTCGCTCCAGATCCGGCCGCTCGCTCGAGACCCGGCCGCTCGCTCCAGACCCGGCCCTTCGCTCGAGACCCGGCCGCTCGCCCCAGACCCGCCACCCTCGCACCAGACCGATGTGGCCGGTCCACCAGCGGCTCGTCTATCATGGTGGGCCGTCAGCAGCGGCCCTCTGAGATCGTCATCCTCGGGAACGATCGACCGGAACGGCACTGCCCTCGTGTCAGCCCTTCTTGAGGAGTTCCCGCATGCCCGAAGTCACCCTCGTCGCCGAAGCCGGCCGCCACACCGGAACGAGCTCGACGCGCCGTCTGCGGACCCAGGGGAAGATCCCCGCTGTGGTCTACGGCCACGGTTCGGAGCCCATGCCCATCGCCGTGGGCGCCCGGGAGTTCCAGATCGCCATGTCCGGAGAGGCCGGCCTCAACACCCTGCTCTCCCTGGAGGTGGGCACGGACAACTTCCTCACCCTGGCCCGGGACATCCAGCACCATCCGTTCAAGAACGTGGTCACCCACATCGACTTCCTCATCGTCCGGCGCGACGAGGTCATCTCCGCCGAAGTCACCATCAGCCTGGTCGGTGAGGCGATCGAAGTGCAGCACGGGGACGGAATCGTCGATCAGCAGCTCTACACCCTGCACATCAAGGCCAAGCCGGCCGACATCCCGCCGTCGGTGGACATCGACATCTCCGGCCTGACCATCGGAGCCTCGCTCCACGTCTCCGACATCACCATCCCATCCGGCGTCGAGTTGGAGACCGATCTCGAGACCACCGTGGTGGCCGGTCAGCCCCCACGGGTACAGACCACGGCCGAGGAAGAGGCCGAGACCGCCGCCGCGGCTGCGGAGGGCGGCGAAGCGGCCACTGCGGAATCGGCGGGCGACGCCGAGCCCGCCGAGGGGTAAGCCCTGCTCCGCCACCGGCGGCAGCCGGGGTCCCCCCGCAGGGGAACCCCGGTCGATGTTCTCGTGGTCGGTCTGGGCAACCCGGGGAGCGAGTATGCCGGCACCCGCCACAACGTGGGGGCCGAGGTGGCGGTGGTCCTGGCCGATCGGCACAACGGACGGCTCAAGTCGGAAAAGGGACTGCGCTCACTGGCGTGCGAGATACGCATCGATGGACGGGTTGTCCTCGTCGCTGTCCCGCAGACCTTCATGAACGAATCCGGCCAGGCCGTGGCCCCGCTCGTCCGACGGGCCGGTATCGACCAGGACGGTGCGTCGGCGGAAACCGCATCACGGCTCATCGTGGTTCACGACGAGCTCGACCTCCCCTCGGGTCGGGTCAAGGTCAAATCGGGAGGGGGCACCGCGGGGAACAACGGGCTCAAGTCGATCGACAGCCATCTGCACACGAACCAGTACCTCCGGGTGCGGGTGGGGATAGGCAAGCCGCCGGGACGACAGCCCGGCGCCGACTACGTGCTGAAGCGTCCTGGTGCCGCCGAGCGCGCCGGTCTGGATAGAGCCGTCGGGGAGGCGGCCGACGCGGTGGAGGTCATCGTCACCGAAGGCGTCCAGGCCGCCATGACCCGATTCAACGCCGCCGGTTGAACCGGCCTGACCGGCGGCCGGTACAGTCGCTGCGGTGGCCGACGACTCGATGGCTCGAAGCGAGGCTGCCGAACGGGGCGCCGACCCCAGTCGCGTGAGGAGCAGAAGCGGCGACATCGCCATCTCGGTCAAGGGCCTGACCAAGTCGTACGGGAGTTTCGTGGCTCTCCGCGGCATCGACTTCGAGGTCCGCCGCGGCGAGGTGCTCGCCCTGCTCGGACCGAACGGCGCCGGCAAGACCACCTCGGTCGAGATCCTCGAGGGCTACCGCCGTCGCGATGCGGGCCAGGTCTCGGTCCTCGGGGTGGATCCCGAGCGCCGCGACCGCAGCCTCCGGGCCAAGGTGGGCATCGTCCTCCAAGAATGCGGCGTCGACCCCTACCTCACCGTGAGCGAGGTCGTGACCCAGCGCGCCGGCCTCTACCCTTCGCCACGTCGGGTGGGCGAGGTGATCGACCTGGTCGGTCTCGGGGCCAAGGCCAAGGCCCGTGTCAAGAACCTCTCGGGCGGACAGCAGCGCCGGCTCGACCTCGGATTGGCCCTGGTCGGCAATCCAGAGCTCATCTTCTTGGATGAGCCCACCACCGGTTTCGATCCTTCCGCCCGACGGGAGGCCTGGGACGTGGTCAGGGGCCTCTGCGCCGAGGGCCGCACCGTGGTCCTCACCACCCACTACATGGACGAAGCCCAGGAGCTGGCGGACACGGTGACGGTGATCGCCGCCGGCCAGGTGGTGGCCTCTGGATCTCCGGACACCCTGGGCGGCCGGGACCGCGGCGAGACCACGGTGCGTTTCATGCTCCCGGGCGGAACCTCCCTCGGCGACCTGCCCCTGCCGGCCGGGCTCGTCCCGGAGATGCGCGGGGCATTCGTGGAGCTCCACATCACCGAGCCCACGGCCGTGCTCCACGCCCTGACCGCATGGGCGATGGGGCGGGGCGAGGTGCTCTCGGGGCTGGTGGTCAACCGGCCGTCGCTCGAGGACGTCTACCTCGAACTGACCGGGGGTGCGCGCACCGGCGGAGCGTCGCCCGGGGGCGGGGGGACCGGGGCGACCACGTCGTGAACGACCTGGCCATTGCCAAGAATCAGGTTCGCTACGAACAGAAGGCGTACTGGCGGAACCCGATGGCGGCAGTGTTCACCCTCATGTTCCCGGTGGTGTTCCTGGTGGTCGTGGGCACGTCGGCCGGCTCGTCCCTGGTGCCGGGCACCACGCTGGCGTACTCCCAGTATGTCGTGGTGGCCATGTTGACATTCGGCCTGATCGCGGCCTGCTACACGAACCTGGGGATGACCATCTGCCTGCGTCGCGACTCGGGAGTGCTCAAGCGAATGAGGGGTACCCCCATCTCCATCGGGTCGTACATGGGCGGCATCATCGGGAGCGTCATCATCAACGTGGCCTTGCTCACCGTCTTGGTGGTCGGCATCGGCATGGTCTTCTATCACCTCCATTTCCCCTACCACCTCCTGGCGGTGCTGCTGACGCTGCTGATCGGCATCGTCACGTTCTGTGCTCTGGGCATGGCCGTGACGATCCTGGTGACCAACGCCGACGCAGCCCCGGCCGTGATCAACGGGATCTACTTCCCGATCGTGTTCATCTCCGGTGTCTTCTATCCACTGAGCAACGGCTCCGTGCTGTCGCGGATCGCCGACTACTTCCCCGTTCGTCACCTGACCATCGCCCTCGTACACGGGTTCGAGCGTGGTCCGGGATCGGGGTTGCGCGTCCACGACCTGACGGTGATGCTGCTCTGGGCGGCGGGTGCCCTTTTCTTCACGGCCCGCCGGTTCCGGTGGGAACCCCGGCGCCGCTGAGCGCCGCGGTCAACACCGGGAGCCGGTCCCGATACCCTGAACCGGTGAGCCTCCGCTCGCTTCCACCTCTACTGCGCAACGAGCCCGCCATGGCGCGGGTCGTCGGCGCGTCCAATGCCACCCTGGCGGTGGCCACGCCGGCACAGGCCTTCGTGCTGGCCGGCCTCATCCGTCTGGGCACACGCCGACCCGTCCTGGTGGTGACACCCACCGGCGCGGCGGCAGATCAGCTGGCCCATGACCTCGAGGCTTTCACCCGGGGCGGCCCGGAACTCCTCGAAGGCACCGGGACGGTCGAGGTCTTCCCGGCGTGGGAGACGCTGCCCTTCGAGCGGGTCAGTCCCGACGTGTCGACCATGGGTCGCCGGCTCCGGCTGCTGTGGCAGGTGGGCGGTGCCTCCGAGGCTCCCGGAATCGTGGTGGCCCCGGTCAAAGCGGTGCTCCAACGTCTCGGACCCTGGCGCTCGGCGGCCCGTCCGGTGGTGGTGGCCAAGGGCGACCAGGTCGTCGTCGACGAGCTGGTCGGGCGACTGGTGGCCATGGGCTATCGACGTGAGTCGATCGTGGAGCACCGGGGTGAGCTCGCCGTCAGGGGTGGAATCGTCGACGTGTTCCCCTCGACCTCGGAGGAGCCGGTCCGGATCGACCTCTGGGGAGACGAGGTGGATCGGCTCACCCGGTTCGATGTCTCCGACCAGCGGTCGATCGACGATCTGGCCCAGATCGAATTGTTCGGCTGCCGCGAACTGGTGGTCGACGAGGCGATGCGCCGGCGGGCCGCCGGATTGGTCGGTTCTGCACCCTGGGGACGCCACCAGTGGAATCGTCTGGCGGACGGCGACCAATTCGACGGCATGGAGTCGTGGCTTCCGTGGTTGGCCGACTCGGAGGAGCTGATCACCGACCTGTTGGGAGACGATGCGCTGGTGGTGCTGGTCGAACCGCGCCGGGTCCGCGACCGGGCCGGCGAGCTGCTCGATGAGGAGTCGGCGCTGGCTGACGCGTTGGCCGGCACGTGGGGACTCGAGGCCGGTGACGGTGCACCCCGCCTGCACGTCGCCTTCGACCGCCTGTTGACCGGCACCTCGTCCGGGGTCGTCTCACTGGTGCCCACGGCCGAGGGACCGGACATCCCCTTCGTGGAGAGCCGGGGGTGGGAGCCCATCCTCGGGGACGGGTCCAAGCTGGCCGGCCAGGTCTCCACCCTCGTCGACGACGGGTATGCCGTCGTCCTCTGCTCGTCGAGCCGCGGCGGGGCGGAGCGCCTCTCGGGCATTCTGGCCGAGGAGGGCCTGTCGGTACCGGTCGCGTCCGACCTTCCGGACGGATCGCTCGACCTCACCGCTGCCGGCGCCCGCATCGTCGTCGCCCCGGTGGATCGCGGCTTCGTGCTGCCCGGGGCTCGGGTCGCCGTCCTCGCCGAATCCGACGTCACCGGGCGCCGCCGTCCCCACCGCCAGGCCCGGACCCGGGCCCGGCCCGTCGACGGCTTCTTCGACGATCTGGCCCCGGGCAGTTACGTCGTCCATCGTCAGCACGGGGTGGCCAAGTACGGGGGCATGGTCACCAGGACCATGGGGGGCTCCACCCGCGACTACCTGCTCCTCGAGTACCGGGGGGCGGACAAGCTGTACCTGCCCACCGATCAGATCGAGCTGCTCACGCCCTACGCCGGTGGCGACTCGCCCACCGTGAGCCGGCTGGGCGGGTCGGAGTGGCAGCGGGCCCGCTCCAAGGCCCGGGCGGCGGTGCACGAGATCGCCGAGGAGCTGGTGGCCCTCTACCGTCGCCGGCTCCAGGTCCCCGGGCACGCCTTCGCCCCGGACACCCCATGGCAGGCAGAGCTCGAATCGTCCTTCCCGTTCGTCGAGACGTCCGACCAGCTCCGCGCCATCGAAGAGGTCAAGGCCGACATGGAACGGCCCCAGCCCATGGACAGACTGGTCTGCGGCGATGTGGGCTTCGGGAAGACCGAGGTGGCCATCCGGGCCGTGTTCAAGGCCGTCCAGGACGGGTTTCAGGCTGCCGTCCTGGTGCCGACGACGCTGTTGGCCAGTCAGCACGCCCAGACCTTCGCCGACCGCTACGCACCGTTCCCGGTGAAAGTCGAGATGCTGAGCAGGTTCCTGACCAACGCCCAGGCCAAGGCGGTGCTGGCCGGATTGGCCGATGGTTCGGTGGATGTGGTTGTCGGGACCCACCGGTTGCTCGGAGGTGACGTCACCTTCAAGAAGCTCGGGCTCCTGGTGGTGGACGAGGAACAGCGGTTCGGGGTCAGCCACAAGGAGTCGATCAAGGCCCTGGCCGACGGGGTCGACGTGCTCACCCTCACCGCCAGCCCGATTCCCCGTACCCTGGAGATGGCACTGACCGGAATCCGCGACCTGTCCATGGTCAACACCCCTCCCGCGGCCAGGCGACCGATCCTCACCCACGTCGGCGAGTTCGAGGAAGCGGCTGCGTCGGAGGCGATCAGGCGGGAGCTCCTGCGAGAAGGGCAGGTGTTCTACGTCCACAACCGGGTGCAGGACATCGAGGCGGTCGCCACGCGGGTCCAGCGGATGGCACCCGAGGCCCGGGTGGCCGTGGCCCACGGCCAGATGGACGAGGGGTCCCTCGAAAAGGTGGTTCTCGACTTCTGGGAGGGCGGGTACGACGTACTCGTGTGCACCACGATCATCGAGTCCGGCATCGACATGCCCACGGTGAACACGCTGGTGGTGGACCGAGCCGACCTCTTGGGGCTCGGGCAGCTCCACCAGCTCCGGGGTCGGGTCGGACGGGCCGGGCAGCGGGCCTATGCCTACCTGTTCCACCCGGTCGACCGGGTGCTCTCCGAACAGGCCTATGAGCGCCTGCGCACGATCGGCGACCATACCGAGCTCGGCTCCGGATTCAAGATCGCCTTGCGCGACCTGCAGATCCGGGGTGCCGGGAACCTCCTCGGGCGCGACCAGTCCGGCCATATCGCCGCCATCGGCTACGACCTCTACGTCCAACTGGTGGCCGAGGCCGTCTCCGAGCTCAAAGGGGAGCCACGGCCGAAGCCGGTGGAGCTCTCGCTCGACCTTCCCGATGCCGCCCACCTGCCCTCCGACTATGTGGAGGCAGAAGATGTGCGCCTCGAGGCCTACCGGCGCCTGGCCGCGGTTCGGACCGTCGAGCAGATCGACGATGTCCGGGCCGAGTGGGAGGATCGCTTCGGCCCGTTGCCCGTGCCGGCCCGGGCATTGATCGAAGTGGCCCGGCTGAGGGTCGAGTGCCTGCGGCTGGGGATCACCGATGTGACGGTGACCGTTCCGGGACGGGGGATGGGCGGTTCCGGAGGTGGCGTGGGTGGGGGCCAGGGTGTTGGGGGGAGGCGGGCCACGGTCAAGCTGTCCCCGGTGACATTGCCGGCATCAGCTGAGGTCCGGTTGCGCCGGTTGGCCCCGGGGGCCGCGTATCAGCCTGATCTCCATCGGCTGCTGGCGCCGATGGAGATGCCGGCCCACGGCTCGGAGTTCGCCCCGCTGTTGGTCGAGTTGCTGAGGGAGCTGGTGCCCCCGGCGGGTTGACTGGACACCGTGTCCGTTCGGAGCGGACACGGTGGTTCAGTTTTCGGAATTGGCCGTTTTATCGGCTATAGGTGCTGTGGCCGATAATTAGCCCAATTCCGAAATTGTTGCGTAGGCCTGTCCATCCTTGTCCTCCGGTCCGGGCGACCGTTGTCCTCCGGTCCGGGCGACCGTTGTCCTCCGGTCCGGGCGACCGTTGTCCTCCGGTCCGGGCGACCGTTGTCCTCCGGTCCGGGCGACCGTTGTCCTCCGGTCCGGGCGACGCCGACCGGGCACGTCGACGGGGAGCCGCCGCGCAGTCGGGCTGCTTCAGTCAGCCGATAGCATCACCGCCGTGAAACGCCAACTCTCCGGGGCCGCCTTCTGCCTGCTCATCGTTTCGGGCGCTCTGGCGTCGGCCTGCAACGTCACCCCGACGGCGGCCACGGCCAACGGCACGACCATTCCGACCGGCAGTCTCAACAGCCAGCTCCGTACGCTCGAGAGCACCCAGTACGGGGCCTGCCTCCTGCAGCTGGAGAACCCGCAGCTGACCTCGGCCTCGGGCCAGGGCGCAGGCGGGCCCGGTACCTACTCCACGGCGTTCGCCGGTGCCGTGCTCGAGAGCCAGGTGGGCCAGCTGCTCGCCCAGCAGTACGCCGTCTCCAAGGGCCTGACCGTCTCGTCGTCCGATCTCTCGACGGCCAGATCCGACTTCGCCCAGACGCTCGACGGAGAGATCAGTGCGGCTGTACAGCAGTCGACCTCGACCGGGTCGACGTCCTTCTGCGAAAGCCCGGACGGTTCGAGCCTCACCGGGGACCAACTTCTGAGCGGCCTACCGAAATCCGTGAGCGACGCTCAGGTACTCAACCAGGCCTATGACGAGAAGCTGTTGGCCGACGGGGCGGATCTCTCCACCGACGCGATATTCGACTACTACGCCGCCAACAAATCGGAGTTCACGGTGGACTGCGTGAGCCGGATCGTGACCAGCTCCGAGGGTGCGGCCAATCAGATCGTGGCCAAATTGAACGCAGGGGCGCCGTTCGCAGCCGTGGCCAAATCGAGCTCGATCGACACACAGACAGCTGCCAATGGCGGGTCGCTGGGCTGTAGCTATACCCAGGCTGGCGTGGAACAGGACCTCGAGCAGCAGAACATTCTCCCGGGCCGGCCTTCGACGCCGGTCCAGAACTCCGGAACGGGCCAGTGGTTCATCTACGAGGTCACCAGTCAGACCCTGGAGCCGCTTTCGGCGGTCGAGTCGGTGGTGCGGCGCGAGCTCCTGCAGGCCACTGCCAACGTCGACCGGGTCAGCACGGAGATCATCGCCTTCGCCCACCGCTCCGACGTGTCGGTCGATCCACAGTACGGGACCTGGGACCGGGCCACGATCGTGCCTCCCGTCGCGCCCCCGCCGCAATACCTGCCGGCGGCCACGGGGCCACAGAGCTCCACGACCCCGTCGCCGCTGAGCTCCACCGGATCGGGGACAGGCACCTCCGTCGGCTCCGGGAGTGGCACGCCCGGCTCGTCGAGCGGCAGCTGATCCTCCCGGAGCGACGGCCGCCATGGTGACCGAGCCATCGGCCCGTCCATCGATCCCACCTCGGATCGACATCGTCGGAATGGGTCCAGCCGGTCCCGAGCTGATCACCGCGCAGACCGTGGCCGTCGTCGCCCGAGCCGATGTGGTGTTCCTGCGCACGAGCCGGCATCCCTCGGCGGAGGCCTTCGCCGGGGCACGCTCGTTCGACCTGCACTACGAGCGGGCCGACTCCTTCGACGAGGTGTACCGGGCCATCGTCGCCGACATCGTCGCCGCAACGTTGGTCGCCACCGCCGGCGTCGCCGGCCGCCACCCGGGCCGGGGGACGAGCGTGGTCTATGCAGTACCCGGGTCGCCGACGGTGGCCGAGCGAACCGTGTCCCTGCTTCGGGAGCATCCTGCGGTGGTCGCCGGAGAGATCGACCTGGAGGTCCATCCTGCGGTGTCCTTCCTCGATCTGGCCTTCGCCCGGGTCGGCGTGGATCCCGTGACCGCCGGTGTCAAGGTGGTCGACGGCGAGGCGTTCGCAGTCGAGGCGGCGGGGCAGTCCGGGCCGCTCCTGGTGGCCCAGTGCTGGAGCCCGTCCCTGCTGTCAGCGATCAAGCTCTCGGTGGAGCCGACCCCTTCGGACACGGTCACGGTGCTCCATCATCTCGGGTTGTCCGACGAGCTGGTCCGGGAGCTGGCGTGGGACGACCTCGACCGCTCGTTCGTCCCGGACCACCTGACCTCGTTGTGGATTCCGCACCTGGCCAGTCCAGTCGCCGCCGAGCTGGTCCGACTGGACGAGCTCGTCCACACCCTGAGGCAGCAGTGTCCCTGGGACCGTGAGCAGACGCACGGTTCGCTGGCCCGTCACCTCCTCGAGGAGTCCTACGAGGTGCTCGAGGCGATCGACGTCCTGGCCGCCATCGACGCCGCGGCCCCGGGCCGAGCCACGACCGACCCCGGCGGCGACGAGGGAGAACAGGGAGACGAGGGAGAGGAACAGGCGGTCGCGGACCTCGAAGAGGAGCTCGGGGACCTGCTCTTCCAGGTGTACTTCCACGCCATGTTGGGAGCCGAAGCGGGGCGTTTCACATTGGCCGATGTCGCTCGCGGGGTGCACGACAAACTGGTGTCCCGCCATCCTCATGTGTTCGGCGATCTGGACGCGGCCACTCCCGAGGCGGTGGCCACGAACTGGGAAGCCCTCAAGAAATCGGAGAAGCATCGCTCGAGCGTGACCGAGGGCATTCCGGCCGCGCTGCCGTCGTTGTCCCTGGCGGCCAAATTGCAACGCAAGGCATTGGCCGTGGGCATGGTGCTGCCCGGCCTGGCCGATGAGGCAGTACGCGTGGCCAGGGGCGTCTCGGAGCTCGGGGCGGCGGATCCCGGCACCTCCCGACCGGACGCACCCAACCTCGAGCTCGAAGGGATCGCCGACGGCCAGGGGGGAGGTTCCGATCACGCGGTCGAGCTCGGCGAGTTGCTCTTCGCACTGGTCAACATTGCCCGATCGCTCGGAATCGACCCCGAATCGGCGCTGCGAGCTCGGGCCGCGAGCTTTCGGACCTCAGTTGAAGAGCGGGGATGATCCGGGTTTTGGGACTGCCGGTGCCGGTCGATATTCGGAGAATTACCAGGTCCGGGAGGTCCCGGGTGGTAGTTTTGCCCGGACCGGCAACAGGAGTGACGACATACAGTGAGCGCGATCGAGCAGGTCATCGGCCGGGAGGTTCTGGACTCCCGGGGTAATCCGACCGTCGAGGTCGAAGTGGTCCTCGACTCCGGGTCGGTCGGAAGGGCCATCGTCCCATCCGGGGCATCGACCGGATCCTTCGAGGCGGTGGAGCTCCGCGACGGGGCCGAACGCTACCGGGGCAAGGGTGTCCAACGCGCCGTCGCCAACGTCAACGGCGAAATTGCGGACATGCTCGACGGTTTCGACGCCCTCGACCAGCGCGGGGTGGACCTGGCGCTCATCGATGCCGATGGCACCACGAACAAGGCCCGACTGGGGGCCAACGCGGTGCTCGGTGTCTCCCTGGCCACGGCAAAGGCGGCGGCCGACGAGCTCGGCCTTCCCCTGTTCCGCTACGTCGGCGGTTCCGACGCTCACGTGCTCCCCGTTCCGATGATGAACGTGGTGAACGGCGGCGTCCATGCCGACAATTCGATCGATCTGCAGGAATTCATGATCATGCCGGTCGGCGCCGCGTCGTTCTCCGAAGCCCTGCGTTGGGGGGTCGAGACCTACCATTCCCTGGCCGGGGTGCTCAAGGTCCGGGGTCTTTCCACCACGGTCGGCGACGAGGGAGGGTTCGCTCCCAATCTCTCCTCCAACGAGGAGGCGGTCCAGATCCTGGTGGAGGCCATCGAGGCGGCCGATCGGGTTCCTGGCACCGAGATCGCCATTGCCATGGATCCGGCCAGCAGCGAGTTCTACAAGGATGGTCAGTACGTGCTCGCCGGTGAGGGCCGGACCCTCACGTCATCCGAGATGGTGACGTACTGGGTCGATATGGTCGGCCGCTATCCCATCGTGTCCCTCGAGGACGGGATGGCCGAGGACGACTGGGACGGGTGGGTCGCGCTCACCGAGGCTCTGGGCGAGACGATTCAACTGGTCGGCGACGATCTCTTTGTGACCAACGAGGAGCGGTTGCAGCGGGGCATCGATTCGTACGCGGCCAATGCCGTACTGATCAAAGTGAACCAGATCGGAACCCTGACCGAAACGCTCGGAACCATGGCTCGGGCCACCCGTTCCTCCTACCGGTGCGTCATGTCACACCGCTCGGGGGAGACCGAGGACACCACCATCGCCGATCTTGCCGTGGCCACCAACTGCGGTCAGATCAAGACGGGGGCGCCGGCCCGCTCGGACCGGGTGGCCAAGTACAACCAGCTGTTGCGGATCGAAGAGGTCCTCGGGGAGTCTGCGGCTTTCTGCGGCGGTGAGGCCTTGGCCTCGTGGAGGCCCGACCGGTGAGTCGCCACCTCCACGCTCGCTCGAAGCGCGCCAAGTCGAAGTTGGGACCGACCAGGCGATCGGCGAAGGCGGAGTCGAAGAGCCCGACTCGATCAGGCCGCTTCCGATCAGGCCGCTTGACCGGGCTCCGCGCCGTCGGGTGGCGCGCCGCCACGAGCCTATCGACAACACGACCGAAGGGACGACAGGATCGACAACACGACCGAAGGAGCGATCGCGCGAACGACCGAAGGAACGATCGACAACACGACCGAAGGAGCGATCGCGCGAACGATCGAAGGAACGATCACGGGAGCCGGTTTCGCCTCTCACCCGTCGGAGCCGGATTCCCGTGGCGTTGGCCGCCGCATTTGCCCTTGCTGTCCTCGCCACCAATTTTCCCCTCACGACCCTTCTGTCACAACACCACCAGCTGTCTGCGGAGGCGGCGCAGCTCCATCAGGTGCAGAGCTCCAACCGAGCGTTGTCGGAACAGAACCAACAGCTCGATTCCACCGCCGAGATCGATCGGCTGGCCCGTCAGGACTATCAGCTGGTACTGCCGAACCAGACGCTCTACAACGTGCTCCCCCCGTCGGGCAGTACGACGTCGGCCGCCGCGGGGAGGTCGACATCGGGTGACCCTGGGGACCAATCGCTCGTCTCTCCGGCAGACGCTCCTGACATGTCACCAGACCCCGGCCTTCCCCGGACGCCTTCGACCCCCGGCTCCACCGGAGTGAGGGGGGGGACCGACGTCGACGGATCGGGAGCGAATGGATCTTCTTCGACCGGCGAGACGGGAACTGCATCGAGCCGGTCGAGTTTCTGGTCCCGGGTGGCCGACACGCTCGAATTCTGGAAGTGACCGGGCGGCCTCCGGCCGGACCCGGGCCTGGCGGCGCGTCGGCGTCAGACCTCGAGGCGGTGGCAGAGCTCATCGGCCGGAAACCTGCCGGCGAGTTCGAGGTGGTGGTCCGTACCGATCACGGCACCCCGGCGGTCATCGCCAATGCGCCGTTTCTCTTCGACGGCACGCCGATGCCCACCCGTTTCTGGCTGGTCGACCCCGACCTTCGGGAGGCGGTGAGCCGGATCGAGTCGACCGGAGGCGTCCGACAGGCCGAAACCGAGGTGGGAATGGACCGGATCACAGCCGCCCATGCCCGATACGCCGATGAGCGCGATGCCCTCATCCCCGCCGACCACCGCGGACCGAGGCCTTCGGGAGGGGTAGGTGGCACCCGGGCCGGGGTCAAGTGCCTGCACGCCCACCTGGCCTGGTGGCTTACCGGAGGCGACGACCCGGTCGGCGAGTGGACGGCCCAGCGGATCGGCCTCCATCCGACCTGACCGACGGCAGTGGTCGCCGCGCGGGCAGAGGTGCCGGGTGTCCCGGGGTGGTGAGGCCACCCGGGTCGTGGTAGCAAGGGCTCATGCGCGCAGTTGGTCCGGTGGCGGCTATCGATTGTGGGACCAACTCCACCAGGTTGTTCATCGTCGACGCCCGGGGCAGACCCCTCGAGCGGCTGATGCGGATCACCAGGCTGGGCGAGGGCGTCGACGCCACCGGGAAGCTCTCGGCTGAAGCCATCGACCGCTGCCTCTCGGTGCTGTCGGAGTACCGAGAGGTCATGCACGGGCTGAGGGTGGTCCGGAGCCGGTTGGTGGCCACGTCGGCAGCGCGGGATGCGTCGAACGGCGATGAGTTCCTCAGAGCCGCGGGCGAGACGCTCGGAGTGAAGCCCGAGCTGCTGGATGGGACGGCAGAAGCGAGGCTGTCGATGGCCGGCGCGGTTTCCGACCTCGATCCCGAGGAAGGCCCATTTCTGATCCTGGATATCGGTGGCGGCTCGACGGAGCTGGTGGCCGGATCGGGGCCGGGCGATCCGGCATTGGCCGCCGTCTCGACGCAGATCGGATGCGTGCGTGTGACGGAACGGTTTCTCGACTCGGATCCGCCGTCGCCGGACGAGCTGGGCCGGGCCGAGTCGACGGTGGACGAAATGTTGGACGCGGCCATCGCCGACGAGCCGCGGCTCGAGACGGCTCGCCGCCTGGTCGGGCTGGCCGGTACGGTCACCACGCTGGCGTCCCTGCAGATGGGGCTGGACGACTACGACCGCGACCGCGTCCACCACTCGGTGCTGACGATCGACGAGGTCCGGCTCTGGTACCGGACGTTGGCCTCTGAGGTCAAGCAGGCACGGCTCGACCGGGCCGGCATGGTGTCGGGTCGGGAGGACGTGATCGTGGGAGGAGCGATGATCCTCGACCTGGTGATGAACCGCTTCGGATTCACCGAATGCCTGGTCTCGGAGGCCGACATCCTCGACGGGATGGTGGCCGGCCTGCTCGAAGGTTGATATCAGAAGGCCGGCTTCGGGGTCGCGGCCTCCCGCCGCACGCTCCTTCCGGCCGACGATGTGGCGTCCATCGGGCCGTCCCCTAATTCTTGGCAGATAAACTGTCCCGATGGCTGTCGCCGAGAGCCGTGACCCTACCCTGGGAGTGCAAATGCTTGACGTCGATGGCCAGGTGATATCGGCCGACGTGTTGGTCGAGAGGATCGGGCATCTCCTCGAGGCCGTTCATTCCGGAAGCCAGACACCCGGGGCAGCCTCGGCGGACGCCGCTGCGCCCGTGGCGCTCGATGCCCCCATCCATTCCATGCGGGTGATCCACAGCCAGATGCACCCCCCGGAGGTCGGCGGGACCGGCAGCCTCCGCGGACGGGCGGGATCCGTCGTCAAGCGCGCCGTGCGCAGGGCGACCAGCTGGTACGTCGAGCCTCGGTGGATCCTTCAACAGCAGCTGGACAGCCAGGGCATCGAATTCTCGGCTCAGGCGTACAACGCCGTCTACCGCATCGACAACGAGCTCGATGAGCTCCGCCGGCAGGTCACCCGGCTCAAGATGCAGCTGGTGGCCGCGATCGAGCGGACCAACCTCGTCCGCCGGGAAGTGGCCGGACTGGCCGAAGAGCAGGCCGCGCAGAGCCAGAAGATCGAACATTCCGCCATGCAGACCGACATTCGTCCGCTGACCAGGGAAATCACATCGATCCTGGATCGCCTGGGGGCGGTCGGGACGACGGGTGCCGACATCGACTACGTGGGATTCGAGGACAGGTTCAGGGGCAACACAGACGAGCTCCGAGCATCGCAGGAGCGCTACCTTAAGCTGTTCCCTTCGAGCTCGGCATCAGGGAAGATCATCGACATCGGTTGCGGCCGCGGCGAGATGCTCTCCATTCTGCAGGAGGCCGGTCACGAGGTGATGGGCATCGACTCGGACCCCGACATGATCGAGGCTTGCATCTCCCGAGGGCTCCCCGCGGTCGTCGACGACGGGATCCAGTACCTGTCGCGGGTGGAGGATGACTCGCTGAAGGGGATCTTCTGTGCCCAGGTGGTCGAACACCTGATCACTCCGGAGCTGGAGCGGCTCATCCTCCTGGCCCGGGAGAAACTCCAGCCCGGTGGGGTCATGGTCATCGAGACCATCAACCCGAGGAGCTCGTACGCATTGGGGAACCACTTCTACGCAGACACCTCCCACGTCCGACCCGTCCATCCCGAGACGTTGCGCTACATCTGTGAACAGGTCGGATTTCGGTCGGTGGAGCTCGAAGAGCGGTCACCACACCCCCTGCTCGGGCTGACCGACGAGCTTCCCGCCGGTCCGGTGGGGGAGGCGGTGGCCGCGCTGCTCGAAAACGTGTTCGGGCATCAGGACTACGTCATCGTCGCCTCCAAGTGATCGAGTACCGGGCAGTCCACCAGTTCCATTCCGGAACGGCTGTTGGAGACGCCATCACCAATCAGATGTTCGAGCTGCAACGGCTCCTGCGTGAGCTGGGACTCGAATCCGACATCTTCGCCGAGCACATCGCACCCGGGCTCCAGGACCGGATCCGCTCGGTCCACGGCTACGGGGGTTCGGAGTCGGACCTCCTTCTCCTGCACCACTCGATGGGGTACGACGCCTTCGACGATGTCATCTCACTCCCCAACGACATCGTGACCGTCTACCACAACGTCACCCCGGAGCAGTACTTCGACAACGAGGTCACACGCCGTCACATCCGGCTCGGACGGGAACAGCTCATGGCGCTTGCCCGCCGCTCGCTGTTCGGGATCGCCGATTCCAACTTCAACCGGAGGGAGATGCTGGCCGTCGGATTCCGCCGGGTCGAGGTGCTGCCGGTCAGGGTCGACTTCAGTGAGTTCGCCGGTGTCAACATGGGGACCGGCGTCAGATCCAATGACTGGCTCTACGTCGGGCGGATCATCGGGAACAAGTGCCAGCACGACCTCGTCACTGCCTTCGCCCACTACCACAGGACCTTCGATCAGGAGGCGCAGCTGCTGTTGATCGGCGATACGGCGGCCACGGACTATGTGGACGTGGTCAGATCCGAGGCCGAGCGTCTCGGGGTGGCCGACCACGTGATCATCATGGGCAAGGTATCCGACAAGCTGCTCAGGTCGGCGTTCGCGGGTGCGGGGATCTTCGTATCGGTCAGCGAGCACGAGGGCTTCGGCGTACCCATCCTCGAGGCGATGGCGGCCGGCGTGCCCGTGGTCGCCTACGGTGCGGCCGCCATCCCAGAGACGATGAGCGGGGCGGGCATCATGTTGCACGCCAAGGACCCGGCCGTCGTGGCCGCGTCGGTGCAGGCGATCCAGTCCGATCCCGAACTGCGACAGCGCCTCATCGGACGCCAGTTGGCGCGGATCGAGCAGGTCCGGAGCTTCGACAGCAGGGCACTCTTGCGCAGGGTCATCGACCGGGCGTCGGGGGTGGCGGTCCCGCTCGAGATCCAGATCCAGGGACCGTTCGAGACCAGCTACAGCCTTGCCGTGGTGAACCGGCAGTTGGCGGTGGGTCTGGACCGATCGCCGGGACAGGCGGTCTCCATCTATGCCACCGAGGGTCCCGGCGACTACGAGCCGGCCGACGAGGACCTCGAGCGGCATCCGGAGGCAGCCGCACTGTTCGCCCGGTCCGCGCAGGTCCCCTTCCCTGACGTCGTCATCCGTCAGATGTATCCGCCCCGGGTGATCGACACTCCCGGCGGGATCACCTGTGAGTACTTCGGATGGGAGGAGAGCCGGGTTCCCGACTCGGTGGTGGCGGACTTCAACCGGTATCTGGACGGCGTCGGGGTCATGTCCGTCTTCGTCCGGGACGTGCTCCGCGACTGCGGGGTGAACATCCCGATACGCGTGGTGGGGAACGGGGTGGAGATCCCCGATCCCACCGCCGAGGTCGAGGCCCCGGAGCTGGTCGATCTGCGGTCGTTCACCTTCCTCCACATCAGCTCGGCGTTCCCGCGCAAGGGGGTCGACGTTCTCCTCGAGTCGTACTACGCCGCTTTCGACGGCACGAGCGACGTGTCCTTGGTCCTCAAGACGTTCCCCAACCCTCACAACCAGGTCGGGGAGGTCCTCGATCGACTGCGCTCCACCCACCCCAATCCACCCGACGTGAGGTGGATCGACCGGGACCTCGACGACCGTGAGATCGAGGCGCTCTACGGCCTGGCCGATTGCTACGTCCATCCGGCCCGGGGCGAAGGGTTCGGCCTGCCGGTGGCAGAAGCCATGGCGGCCGGGGTACCGGTCATCAGCGTGGCCTACTCCGGCCTGGCCGACTTCGTTTCGGAGGAGACGGCCGTCACCATCCCGTACACGCTGGAAGAGGCCCAGACCCACCTGGATCTCGAAGACTCCATCTGGGCCGAGCCCGACGGGGACATTCTGACCCTCGAGCTACGGCGAATGGTCGACGACGCTGACGGGCCCGCGGTCAGGGCGCGGGTGGCGGCAGCCCGCGAACTGATCACGACCCGCTTCTCGTGGGACGCGGCCGTCGGGCGCTGGGAGGAGTTCATCGCCGATCTCGAGGCCTCGGCGGAGATCCAACGGGTGGCCATGGTCACCACCTGGAACACGCGGTGCGGCATCGCCGAGAACACCCGATACATCGTCGAACACTCGCGTCACGTCTTCGACTTCGACCTGTTCGCCGATATCGATGCCGAGGTCATCGACCCGGTCGTCGACCTGGGTGTGAGCCGCACGTGGAAGGACCGCTGGACCCCTGACCTGTCGGGGCTGGAGGACGAACTCAGGTTGACGGACGCCGAAGTCCTGCACGTGCAATTCAATTTCGGGTTCTTCGAGTTCCAGCGCATGGCGGACCTCATCGAACGGCAGTTGGAGAAGCGGGGCGTTGTGGTCACGCTCCACCGCACCCGCGACTACGACGACCGTGGCGAACTGCTGACCCTCCGCCAGATCGCGTCCACGTTGTCGAAGGTCGATCGGCTGATCGTCCACCAGGAGTCCGATGCCCGCTTGTTGGCGGAGATGGGATTGCAGGAGAACGTGACCGTGGTGCCGATCGGTGCCGCCGCCCCCCCGGAGCTCTCGCCGGCGGACGTCCGCTCCTCCCTCGGGCTCGGGTTGCGTCCGGTCGTGGGTACGTTCGGCTTCCTGCTGCCTCACAAGGGCACCCTCGAACTGGTCAAGGCCATCGATCCCCTGCGGGACGAGTTCCCCGATCTCCTCCTTCTCGCCCTCTGTGCCCGCTATCCACACATCGAGTCGAAGGAGTACGAGGCCGAGATCCGGGCCGAGATCGCCGCCCGCGGCATGGAGGACACGGTGCTTCTGGTCACCGACTACCTCTCCGACGATGTGGCCCGAACCCTGCTCCGGGGGACGGACGCGATCGTGCTCCCGTACCAGGAGACCGGGGAATCATCCAGCGCCGCCCTCAGGTTCATCCTGCCTCTGGGCCGGCCGGTCGTCGTCACCGACGCCCCCATCTTCACCGACTCACGGGACGCTCTCCTGGTCGTCGACGGCGACACCCTGAGTATCGAGGACGGGGTCCGGCGGGTCCTGATGGACAGCGATCTGCAGCGCGACCTGGCCCATCGTTCCGCCATGGAGGCCCGCCGGTTCCGCTGGGCCCGTGTGGTCGCCGACCATCGGGAGATCTACACGGCGGCAAAACGGGCCGGGCGGGCCCGCCGCCTGAGCCGATCGCCGGCCAGGATCTCGACCTTCGAGGGCACTGGGTAACGGGGCAACCGGCTGTTCCGCGCATATGGTTGGGCCGAAATGATCGGCGCACCACCCTCGGCCCTTGAGGCATCGTCCCTGCCAGAGGACGTTTCGCCCGTCCCCGAGCCGTCCGGGCGGGGCCGACGTGGGCCCGCGCTGTGGCCCGCCCTGGCTGCCGTCGCCGGCCTGATGGGGGCGTCCGTCGCCGCCCTGGCCCTCGTCAGGCATCAGGGCATCCACATCAACGGCGATGAGCCCCAGTACCTGGTCGAGGCCGAGTCGATCGCCCGGGACTTCACGCTCAACAGCAACCCCGGCTACGTCTACATCATCACCCATCACATCATCTACCCGTTCACCCAGAAGCCCGGTCCGAACGTGGCCGGTGAGATCGGGCAGGCCGTCCTGGAACACCATCTCTACCTGCCCATCCACTCCATCGGTCTTTCCGTGCTGCTGGCCGTTCCTGTCCTCGGCGGAGCGAATGTGGCCGTGCTCGCCTTCATGCTCATGCTGGCCGCCCTGGCCGTGGGGATCGTCCACCTGGTGGGCCTCGTCGCCGGCGTCAGCTCACCGTGGCGTTTCGCGCTGGCCGGTCTGTTCCTCGCCCCCACCTACCTCCTGGCCACCACCCAGATCTATCCGGACCTGATGACGGGGATGATCATCGGCATCGTCGTCTTCCTGGTGGCCCTCTTCGAGGTCCAGAAGGGTTGCACCACCGCCCAGATCGTCACCGGGGGAATCCTCCTCGCCGTGTTGCCCTGGCTCGCCCAGAAGAACATCCCGATGACCTTCCTGCTCGTCATCGTGCTGGTGGTGGCCCACCGCCGGACCATCATGGTCGCCCGGGAACTCGCGTGGCTGGCCATTCCGGCCCTGGCCAGCCTGCTCGGGGTGGTGGCGTTCAACCTGTGGGCCTTCGGCCACCCTCTGGGCATCAAGAACCCGATCGCCCTCTCCGGCGTCGAGACCTGGACCCGATCGTCGGCCCTCCTGTTCGATCGGCGTAGCGGGATCCTCATCCAACTGCCGATCCTCCTCCTCGGCCTGGCGGCCATGTGGGCCTGGCGGCGCCGGATCCCGTTGGTGGTCGTGGCCACCGTCGTCATCGCCTTCGCCGTCATCTACGGGAACGGCACCGAGCCCGGGAGTCAGACCGGAGGTAGCTTCGCCGGCCGGTACGCATGGCCGCTGGTGCCGGTGTTGCTGGGCTTCAGTGCTCTCTACCTCATCGACCTGTGGAGGGTGCGCAGAGCCGTCGTCCCGCTGGTCGTCGGTGTCGGGGTGGTGCTCTCGGTGGTCGAGACAGTGCCGGTGGTGCTCAACGAGCATCTCTACTACAGCCAGGTGCCGTGGGATCCGCTCTCCTACCGGGGCTGGTGGGGGGGCCTCGACCCGTCACCGGTGCTCGGCTACCTCCCGGGTGCCGAGATCTACAACGTCGCGCTCTGGACGCCGGGTGGGCTTTCTGGGATCCCTGCCTTCCTGCCCGGTACCATCCCCTGGGGAAATGCGCGTGACCTGTGGGGTTTGGCCTGCGTCCTGTTGTTCGCGGCCATGGCTCTGTACTGGCTGGTGGCACTGGCACGGAATCCTGCCCGCATCCGACGTCGTGTGCTCGCAGCACTGGGAGCCGCCGGGTTGGTCTGTCTGGTCCTCGCCCTGACGTCACCGGTGCAGCTTCCGGCGCCGGTGACCATCAAGGCCAGTGCGCTCGCGTCCCAGGCGGGTGCCAAGCAGGGGACGGCGGTGGTGGCGCAAGGCTCCGGCCAGGACGGCTCCGTGGCTCTCGGTCCCTTCTGGGAGGTGCTTCCCGGGCGCTACGAGGCCGTCATCCGCTTCGCCCTCGACGACGCCGCTCCGGGAGCGGCGATCGGACAGGTGATCGGGATAAAGAAGCCGCCGCACGGGAGTGTGGCCGTCCTGCAGAGCAGCCCGCTGTCGCCCGCGGCGACGAGCAGCCATCATCAGTTCGTCGTGACCAGCGACGACGAGGTGGCCGTTCGGGTGCAGTTCCTCGGGACCGGCACCATCACGGTCAAGAGCATCTCGCTGGCCAAGCTGGCGTCGAGCTGACGGGCCCGCCCGGCGTACAAGCCCCGACGGACCCTACGTCGGCGCTCCTGGCATATCGGCCTGAACGGGTGTGACCTTGCGCTCCGGCACCACGGCATTCAACAATCCGGTGCGGACGACCCGGTAGGGCACGTCGAGATGATCCAACGTGGCCACGAACGATGACTGAGGGACGCCGTCCGGCCCGATCGTCAGGAGCGGGGCCGAGAATTGGGAGGCGCCGCGATTGGCCTCATCGGGCGGCACGAAGAGCCACGCAGGGCGCTTGCTGGCCAGGACCTCGTTCTCGATCGCCGCCGACCGGATGACGTCTTGACCGATGGGTGTGATCGTCAATCGGTTCTGACTCAGGAAGTCGAGCTTGTAGGCCACCCAGTAGTCGGCGTAGCCGGTGGTGACGCCCGACTTCTCCAATCTGGTCACTGCCTCGAGGGAGGTCCGGTCGGGATTTCCCCACATCCGGGTGAAGGCGTGAGGCTGGCCGGTGGCCTGAGAGAACGTGACCGCACTGAACAGCAGTGCCACCGACACGATGCCGGCCATCACCCCCACCACTGCGGTGCCCGATTTCGCCCTTCCCTCACCGACGGCGGTCTGGACGGGACCGCCGGCCGGTCGTCGGACCGAGGCAAGTCCCGAAAGCCTCCGGGCCGCCTCGCACACCCCGATGAGGACCACCATGGCCAACAGGGGTGGGAGGAAGACGCCGTAGCGACCATTGGCGAACTGCGTCGAGGCCGGTGAGATGGCGTAGACCAGGGGGTAGGCAATTACGGCAGCGGCGATGGCCATGGCCCGCCCCGGCCGGGCCAGGCACAGCAGCAACGAGATGACGACCAGGGCGACGAGGACGGTGGTCAGCACTTTGACGACCGGCTGGCCCAACCCTGACGCGATCCACGCCAGATCGTTGCCCCTTCGCACGCCGAGCTCGGTCGGGAAGACCAGGCTGAAGAACGAGTTGAGGCGGCCCCCGAAGTCGAGCGGCCGGGTCCGGACACTGAAGGTGGCTCCGTTGAGCGAGTCGAAGTGGGTATGGAAGTTCACCCACAGCCAGGGAAGGGCACCGACGGCGATCGCCACCAAGGCGATGGCTCCCCGGGGGACCCACACCCGCCATCGGGATCCGGTGGTGATGACCAGTGCGCCGAGGAGGAGCAGCCCGGACGGGATGAGGTAGTACGCGATCTCCGGCGACGACCACCAGCCCACGCCGGCGGCCAGACCGAGGACGGCGAATTCGATCGCGGACCGATGCCCGTCGAGAATGCGCAGCGACGCCAGGAGCACGATGAGCCCGCAGGCCAGTGTGACCCCCCGGAAACCGTAGAAGAGAACCGAAAAGCTGATGGAGGCGAACGGTGCGACCCACACCAGTGCGCCGGCCATCGCGGCCACGCCGGGGGACGGCACCAGGCGGAGGGCGATGCGCCAAGTCAGGAGGGCCGAGACTGCGGACAGGGTGACAACTGTCAGCTGTGCCGCCAGCACCGTCTGGCCGAACACGGCGAAGAACAGGGTGGTGAGGCCGGTCTCGGCGGTTCCGCCATAGGTCTGTCCCCAGTAGAAGGCGTTGAAATGCCCGTGCAGACCGGCGGCGGCCATCAAACCGACCACGGCTTCGTCGGAGTTGATGGGCGTATGGAAGATCAACCAGATTCGAATGCCCAGACCAAAGAGCACGGCGACCACGACGGTGACCCGGACGATCATCCGGACAAGCCTCGAGTGACGGTTGCGGAACCGTCGCTTGGAGTGGGCGCCACTGGTCAAGAGCCCGGCCCTCGTCGTCCGAGTCGCCGGTGCCGTTCCGGTAGTCGCTTGGCTGAGCATTGTCTCCACTGGCGGCGCCGAACCCGCCCATTGGCCATCGAGACCCCACCGCACCGACCGTTCCGTTGGAGGGACTCTAGCCCTGTCCATCGCGATCACGCGGTCATCTCCGGCTCCCGGGAGGACCCCACCGGAGCCGGCGGGCTCCGGGCCGGAGGCCGTGTCCGACGAGCCACCGGATCCAGCCCGCCGTGCGGTGGGGTCGATTCCGGATTAGCGCCGGCAATCAGCTATCGGGCACGATGCGCTGGTGGAATCGACGAAATGTTGGCTCACGGGCGTTCCCGTTTGCGACCTGTTCCTCACAGAGGTAGGCATGGTCGGGTCATGATCCGCCATACCCCCGCACCGGTTGTCCGTTCACTCGAGCTCTCCGGGCTCCGGGTCCGCCTCGTCACCCTGGTCGACAGCGACTACGAGGCGTGGTTCGAGGTCCGGGACCGCTGCCGCGACTGGCTCGTCCCATGGGAGCCGCGGTCCAAGGGGGCACCCCTGGCCCCCGAGGACTCGGCCAGCTTTGCCGCCCGCTGTGGCATGCGGGAACGTGAACGCCAGCTGGGAAGCGGATTCGGGTTCGGCATCTTCTTCGAAGGCCGGTTCGTGGGTGAGGTGACCTTGTCGTCCATCCAACGCGGCCCGTTCCAGAATGGATCCATCGGCTACTGGATCGACAAGGAGGCGGCCGGACAGGGACTGATACCCGAAGCGGTGGTCGTGGTCTTGAAATTCGCATTCGAGACGCTCCGGCTGCACCGGATCGAGGTCGCCATCATCCCCCGCAACCGGCCCAGTCGGCGGGTGGTAGAGAAGCTGGGGATGAGGTCCGAAGGGGTGGCCCTCGGATTTCTGGAGATCAACGGCGAGTGGGAGGATCATGTCCGTTACGCCATGACCGTTGAGGAGTGGGCCGTCCAGCGCCGTCAGCTGGTGCCCAGGTGGATCGGGAACGACTGATCGTCAGCCCTGTGACCTGCGCAAATATGCCCGCCGGGGGGTGACCTGATCCGGGCGCGAGCCGTCCGGAGCCCGTCGGTCTGCCGGCCTGGCCGGGCCCGGAGGTCGGCGCCCGGTCTTTCCCTGGGACGAAATGCCGAATACGCTGGAGGGCAGGTCGTTCGTGGACTATGGGGGGATCGGACGTGACGTCTGGAGCAAAGAAGAGGATCGGGATTCTCGTCGTCGCCTACAACGCGGCGACGACCCTGGCCAAGGTGCTCGATCGCATCCCCGCGGAGATCCGTTCGGACATCGAAGAGGTCATCGTCAGCGACGATCACAGCCAGGACTCGACCTATCTGGTGGGCCTCGGCTACCAGCAGGTCTCGGATCTGCCCATCACCCTGATCAGGCAGCCCACCAACCTGGGCTATGGCGGCAATCAGAAGGCCGGTTACGACCTGGCCATCGAGCACGGGCTCGACATCGTGGTGATGCTCCACGGCGACGGGCAGTATGCGCCGGAATCGCTGCCCGAGATCTTGGCCCCGCTGTTGGCCGGAGAGGCCGATGCCGTCTTCGGCTCCCGGATCATGATCAAGGGCGCCGCACGCAGGGGTGGGATGCCGCTCTACAAGTACGTGGGGAACCGGATCCTGTCCCGCCTGGAGAATGCCGCCCTGGGGACCGAGCTGACCGAGTTCCACTCCGGGTACCGGGCCTACTCGGTGGCCGCCCTCAAGCAGCTCCCGTTCGAGCGGAATTCTGACGGGTTCAACTTCGATACCCAGATCATCATCCAGCTCCACGATGCCGGGATGCGGATCGCCGAGGTACCCATTCCCACCTACTACGGCGACGAGATCTGCTACGTCGACGGCATGGGCTACGCCGCCGACGTCACCAAGGACGTGGTCGCCTACCGGCTGCAAAAGGCCGGCTTCGGAGACGGGAGCCGGATCGCGCTCAACGAGGAGTATCAGCTCAAGCCCAGCGAGGACAGCTCACACGGCCGCATCTCGACCCTTCTCAAGTCCCGGCCCCCGGGTAAGATCCTCGACCTCGGATGTTCGAGCGGGCTGCTGTCCGAGCGCCTGCGGGCCATGGGTCACCATGTCACCGGCGTCGATCTCAACGAGATTGCCGGGGTGGAAGGCCGCACCGATGCGTTCTACCGGGCCGACCTCAACGAAGGGGTTCCTCCGGAGGTGGGCACCGGGTTCGACATCGTGCTTGCTGCCGACGTGCTCGAGCATCTCGTGAACCCCGGGGCGCTGATGCGGCAGGTTCGCACCCTGCTGGCGCCGGAGGGCACGGCCGTCTTCTGTGTCCCCAATATCGCCCATTGGTACCCGCGTTTCCGTTCGACACTCGGGATGTTCGACTACGACCAGCGGGGGATCCTCGACTCGACCCACTTGAGGTTCTTCACCCGCCGGAGCATCCGCAAGCTGATCGAGCGCCAGGGCTTCGTCGTCCGACGGCTCGAGCCGGTGGGTCTGCCCCTCGATGCCCTGGGCGTGGAGGGCGGCAAGGCGCAGTGGCTGCGGCTGGTGGACCACGTGCTGCTCTCCCTGTGGCCGACGATGTTCGGATACCAGTTCATCGTCGAGGCCACCCCGAACCCCGACTGAGCGGCTGAAGCACCGACGAGCCCGGCATCCATCCCCGGACGGCCGAACGAACCCGGCCGGAGCGCCACAGGTCGGGCCACAGGTCGGGCCACAGTGGCCGCGACCGGGCCCGCGGGAGGTCGGCCTGTTCAGCCGTCGATGCCGCGCACCACAGCGGGGGAGTGGCGAAAGAACTGCTCGACGTCCTGTTCGTAGCGGTAGATCGGTTCGCCCGAGCCGGTGGCCCGGCGCAGGTTGTTGGCCCGGGCGAAGCTCTCCACGGCACCGGCACTGGAGTAGCGGTACTCGAACCCGGCTCCGATCAGGCGGGAGGTGTCGACACCACGGCCGTAGCGGGTCAGGCCCTCCACCTCCGGTGGGAACTGGACAGCCCCGATCCGGCGCAACGGGGCCACGAAGGCCCGCGGTCGAACCGGTGGCAGGGGCAGCAGGTAGCCGTTGCAGATCGACGCCACCTCGCTCCACGGCAGCTTGCCCGCGCCGGCCACATTGAACACCCCGGGGACCCGGTGGCTGGTGACGTATTCAAGGGCCCGGACCACATCGTCCTCTTCGATGAATTGGACCAGCGGATCGAAGCCGGCGATGCACGGCAGCAGCCGGCGGCGCAAGTTGTAGCTCACCGGCGTGATGATGTCGGTGCCGAGCACATTGGCAAACCGGAGCACCGAGACCACCAGATGCGGGTTGTCCTCGGTGAAGTCGCGTACGAGCGATTCGACCTCGATGAGGGACCGCTCGACCCGTGTTCTGACCGGGCTCTGTCGGGAGTCCTCCTCGCGGAACCAGGCCGGGTCGGTCTCGGCCGAGCCGTAGACGTGGGTCGAGGACTTGACGACGACCTGGCGTACCGAGGATCCGGCCGAGCCGGCCGCGGCCAGCAGGTTGAGGGTCCCGATGACGTTGATCTCGTGCAGGGCCCGGGCGGACACGTTGACCGAGTTGGTCTCGAGGAAGGTGTGCACGATGGTGTCGACCTGGGTGGCCCGTACGATCCGGCTCAGGATCGAGTACTTCTGGTCGGAGCGGACGAATTCGGTGCGCTCGAGGGGCACCCGGGGCTCGTCGGCCCCGAGGCCGAGGATCATCTCGATGTCGGGCTTGGCCTCCAGGGCCTGGGCCATGCGACCGCCCCAGAAGGTGTCCAGCCCGGTGATCAGCACGCGCCGCCCCATGGCTCAGCCGAACCAGATGCTGCGCCGCTCGCGCAGCATGTCGTGGATCGAATCCTGGAGCCTGGCCCGGATGTTCTCGGCCTCATCCATCACCCGGCTCCTCGAGTACCGCTCGAGGCCCGGCTCCACGTCGAAGGAGACGGGATCGAGGACACGGAATTTCATCTTGACCGGGAAGTAGGTCACGTAGCCGACCGGCCCCATGAGAAGGGAATTGACGGTCACCGGGAAGTACGGCAGGTTGAGGACGCGGGCCACGGTGTTCAACCGGAAGAGGATGGGCATCGACTCCTCGGCGCCGATGACGGCGATGGGGACGATGGGCACACCCGCCTTCATGGCGATCTCCACGAACCCGCCCCGCCCGAAACGCCGCAGGCGGTACCGGTCCGAGTAGGTCTTCGAGGTCGCCTTCGTGCCCTCGGGGAACACAAGGGCCAACTGTTGCTGGTCGTGCAGCAGCCGGTAGGCGTTGTCCGGGTGGGCGGGCACGCCACCCGTCCGTGACCACATGGTCCCCACCACCGGGATGGTCCTGAAGAAGTAGTCGGCCATGCCGTAGACCGGTCGGCCCAGTTCCTCTTCGATGCCGTGCATGATGGCCGGGGCGTCCGAGGGGATGGCGCCGGCATGGTTGGCGATCAGCAATGCCCCTCCGTGCTGCGGGATCTTCTCCAGCCCTTCCCACTCCACGCGGAACCAGTAGCGGTACACCGGGTTGTAGAGGCGCCGGACGATGGAGCGCATGTGCTCGGAGCGACCCCATTCGTCGACGTCGGATCGCCGGGCGGGATCGGGCCCGTCGTCGTCCATCCGGGGCCTGGCCACGGGCAGGATGGACATCGACACGGACGTGTCGACCGTGGCCGTCCCGTCCCGGTCAGCGGTCGTTTCCACCGTGCCCCGCTGAACGGGGGGATCCCCGCGGTCGAGGCCGGAGTCGGGGCTGCGGCCGAGGCTGGAGTCGGGGCTCGGGTCGGGGCTCGAGCCGGGGCTCGGATCGGGGCTGGGGTCGAGGCTCGGATCGGGGCTGGGGTCGAGGCTGCGATCGAGGTCGACGGCCCGGTCGAAGGGACGGCCGGAGGGAGCAGCCGATCGTTCCGGCCGTGCCGGTCGAGGCGGCGTCCGGGCCGTGTCCGAGGGATCCGCGCTCACCACGTGCAGTGTACCGCCGCAGCGGCACCCGTTTTCGGGCCCTCGCCCCCCGGAGTGCGAGCCGGGTGGTTAGGCTCTGGTCCGTGCACAGCTCGAACCGCGTCGGGTCCTGGGCTGTGCCCGGGTCGCCGACCACCATGGCGGGCCGTGCCCTGTCGGAGCTGGACCGGGACGCGGGAGCAGTCTCCAGCCTGGTCCACGGGCGCGCGTCATAGTCCAGCGCGCCGTGGACAGGGTGATGAGGCAATCCGTGTGGTCCGACCGCTGGATCGGGTCGGCCCTCTTCTTCGGTGTGCTCTGCATCTATGTCGGGGTGACCCAGGGCCAACTCGAGGTCTACGACACCCACGCCATGATGGGGGTCACCGAGAACCTGGTCAACCACGGATCCCTGACCTCAGCGGGTGGCGGATTCCCCGTCACCACGCTGTATGCCCCCTACGGCATCGCCGTCAGCCTGCTGGCGGTGCCACCGTTCGCGCTCTCGAAGTGGACCGGGAACTTCCCGATGCTGGCCTCGATGATCGACCCCATCCTGACGGCAGTCTGCGTCGTCCTGATCTATCGGATCGCCCGTGCCCTCGACTGGCGCGCCGCCTACGGGCTCATCGCCGCCGTCGGCTACGGCCTGTTCTCGATGGCGGTGTGGTACACGACCGAGCTGTTGAGCGAGCCGGGGGTGACCCTGTGCATCCTGGTCATCATGCTGGGCTTCATCCGTTGGCGTCAGGGTCGCGCCATCGCCCCGCTGTGGATCGGGGTTGCCGCGGGCTGCGCGGCCCAGTTCCGCAGCGACTCCTTGTTCAGCGTGTGGGTCGCGCTCCTGGCGGCACCCTTCTTCGTCCCGTGGGCCGTGATCCGCGCCAGAAGGACACTGGTGCTGGTCCTCGGGCCGATGGTCGTGAGCCTCGGCCTGCTCGGTTGGTACAACGAGCTTCGGTTCCACAAGGTGCTGGTCGGCACCTACGGACCCGGCGGGGGCTTCGTGACCCCCCTGTGGCACGGCCTCGACGGCCTGCTGTTGAGCCCGGGGAAGGGGTTGTTCCTGTTCAACCCGCTGACGATCCTCGGGGTGGTCGGGCTGGTGCTCCTCTTCGTCGGCCCGACCCGGGTGCGGAACCGTCGCTTCGGGGTCCTGTGCCTCCTCCTGGTCGTCCCGAGGATCCTCCTCTTCGCCAAGTGGAGCATCTGGGACGCAGGGTCCGTCTGGGGTCCCCGTTTCCTCCTTCCCGTGGTACCCGTGCTCACCTTGACCCTCATCCCCGTCCTGCAGGCCACCGACCGCCGCCGGATCACCGGTGTGCTGGTCCGGGCGCTGGCCGTCGTGCTGGCCCTGGTGGCGGCCTTCGTCAATTTCCTGTCCGTCCGCCTCTACTACGGGGAGTGGCTCGGAGCGACGGCCAACCCCTACTGGCGGGCTCTGTTCCGCATCCAGGGCCCCAACACCTCCCCCGGACGTGCCACGCAGGTCGACTTCCATTTCTCCGCCTCACCGATCTGGGGGGACGTCATCCTGATCCGACACCACATCGCCGACGTGGCCGGGATGTGGTGGGTCATCGGACATGGCCCGGTGGGCTGGGCCCTGCTCGCGGTCGGCACCCTCATCCTGGTGGCCGCAGCGGTCGGGACACGCGGGATGCCTGCCTCCCGGTCCAACCCCGAGACGGAGCCCACCACAGCCTCGGTTCCGGCGGGCAAGCCGGATGGGGTCAGCGTGGCGGACCACAGCCCCGACCCCGTTCCGAGTGGCTAAGTGGTCGATCCCCATGAGAGGTCGGGCCCCGATCCGAGCCGGCCGGCCAGTGGGCCCAGTGCAGCCAGTGCGTCACCGGTGAAGGCCATCCGGGTGACCGTCGATGATTCGAACGCAGCCCGGAGGGCGGCGCAGACCGAGGCCACCGTGGCCGGGTCGACCAGGGGCAGAAGGACGACCACCGCCGCACCGTCCGTCACCACGGCCGCCGGGACGGCCTCCGTCGAACCGGCCAGGACGGAGCGGACCTGCTCGGCCAGCACCCCCGGGGCGGAGGGGCCGGAGGGGTCGCGCACGACGACGCCGGGCACCGCGGGGGTGGCCAGTAGCCCGAGCCTCGAGGAAGAGACGTCGGCGAGCATGGAGATCGAATCGTGGAGCGGATGGACCGTGCTCCCGGGCACGTGGGTCCACTGGACGGGTACCTCGGTGATCCGGAGACCGAGACGGTGGGCCTGTACCAGCACCTCGACGTCGAAGGCGAACCGATCGATGCGGACCAGGTGGAACAAGAGACGGGCCACCGGGGTGTGGAAGGCCTTGAAGCCGCACTGGGTGTCGTTGAGGCCGAGACCGGTGCCGGTGGTGACACAGCGGTTGAAGAGCCGGCCCATGACCGACCGCATGGCATACGAGCTCTCCACCATCGAATCGGCCAGCGCCCGCGATCCGATGGCCACGTCGTTGACCCGCAACCCGTCTATGAGACTGAGGATGGCCCGCGGGTCGATGGCCATGTCCGCGTCCATGTAGGCCGTGTACGGGCTGCGGGCGTGTGACACCCCGGTTCTCACCGCCGCTCCCTTGCCCCGGTTGACCGGATGGCGGACCACTCGGTGGTGGGGAAGGTGGGCGAGAAGAGAGCGGGCGGTGGCCGAGGTTGTGTCGGTGCTGCCGTCGTCGACCACCAGCAGTTCGGTCCGCCGGATGTCCACTGCTCCGTCACCTACCGCGGCGTCGAAACGCTTGATGCCTTCGGACAGCCGGTGGGCCTCGTTGAAGGCCGGAACGACGATGGTGAGCTCGAGTGTCATGGTCGTGGACCTCCGACCCTAGGTCTCAGGGCCGTCGATGGGTGGTCGCCGACCACCTCCTAGGGTTGCGCCGCCCCGACGAACCCCTCGGACCAAACCGGGTCGAAGGTGACCACGGTACCGGTGTGGGCCGCCTGGATGATCGTCGCACTCCCGTATGCCGTGGGTTGTCCGTCGAGCGTGGGGCCAACGTACATGACCACGTGGTCGATACCGGTCCCGCCGAAATCGTAGAAGAGCAGATCGCCGGGCTCGAGGTCGCTCGCGCTCACGTGGGGGAACGCCGCGTACTGGTCGGCCGCCGAGTGGTCCATGGACACGCCGGCGTTGGCCCACGCCAGCATGGTGAGCCCGGAGCAGTCGACCCCGGCCGAGCTGGCTCCGCCCCAGACGTAGGGGACACCGAGGTACTGCATGGCCGCGTGTACGGCGGCCAGGCCCGCGGCCGTGGGACTGCCGCCGTAGGCGAAGGTGACGCCCCCCGCGCTACTGGCCGCCTTGTTGGCCGCCGAGGCGGCGTTCTCGGCTGCCTGGCTCCCCCCGCTGACCGTGCTGGCCACCTGGGCCGCCTGTGAGGCCGCGTTGGCTGCGGCCTGGGCCGTCGCCGGAGAGGTTGCGGAAGAGGCCTTCTTGGCCGCGGCGGCAGCCTGGGCGGCGGCCTGCTCGGCGATCTGTTGGGCCAGGGTCCCTTTGACCTGGTTGAGGGTGGCCTCGGAAAGTGAGCTGGCGGCTTCGGCCCTCTGGCGAGCCTGGTCCTCGGTGCCGAGCTGGGAGGTCTGGGCCTGCTGCTCGGACAGGAGCTTGGTCCGGGTGGCGGACAGCTTCTGCTGGCCGGCCTGCACCCGGGCCACGTCCAGCGCCGCGTCGCCCGCACCCAGCTTCTCGTAGAGGTTACGGGTCTGGGCCCCGGTGGTCGGGGCCGCGAAGATCTCGGCCACCGCGGCCGTCGAGGTGTCGTCGATGTAGGCCTGAACGGCATCGTTGCGCAGCTCGGAGCGCTCGGTGACGAGCTTGGTCCTGATGGCGTCGATGGACGCCTGTGTCGCCTTCAGTTCCGACCTGGTGTTGGTCAGTTCGACCACGGACTGGTCGTACTGCTCATCGGCCCGGTCGAGCTCCTCCTGTTCGCGGGAGATCTGGCTCTCCAACTTGGCCACCTGGGCCTCGGTGGCGTTGATCTGGCCCTGCGAGGTGGATGTGGCGTCGGGAGCCGGTGCCGTGGACGTGGGGGACGAGGTGGGCGAGGTGACGGTGGCGGCCGTCGAGGTGGCGGTGGCGGCCGTCGAGGTCCCGGTGGCCCCGGCCGTCCCGGGCAAGATGGCCAGGCCCAGGAGCACCGCCGAGCACAGGGCGATCACAGAGAGGCCGGAGCACCGCCGCCGACCGCGGTCGGCCTCTGCCCGGCGTTGGCCGTCGACGCCGATGATGAGGACTCGCGACCGGTCGTGGGCGGTCGATCGTCCGGCCCGGACAGAAGCCACTTTTGACACGCTGTTCTCCCTGCCCATGGGTTGAAGAAGGTGAAAGTGCTGTTCACCACCGCTTTTGTTCCGCGAGCCGACAAGCCTTTCCCTGTGCCAGGGCAGAAGGGCCGCCGAACTCGATAAGTTGCCAGAATCATCGGCAATTCCGCCGGATAACTGGAGGGCACATTGATGGACGGGGTAGTCGAGGTCCGAGGGGGCCGGATCCGAGGCGTCCAGCGGGACGGCCACTGGTCCTTCTCGGGCGTTCCCTATGCCAGCTCTCCCGAGCGTGGGGGCCGCTGGCGGCCGCCGGGCCCGGTGGCCGGATGGACGGGAGTGAAGGAGTGCGACCGGTTCGGGCCGATCGCCCCCCAGTCGCCCGGCCTGATCGAGCTCTCCCTCGGTGGCGAGCCCGACGAGCACTCCGAGGACTGCCTCACCCTCAATGTCTGGACTCCCGCGCCCGATGGGGCCCGGCGGCCGGTGATGGTGTGGGTCCATGGCGGGTCGTTCGTTTCAGGATCGGGTGCGGGGAGCTTGTACCGAGGTGGAATGTTGTCACGCGAAGGCGATGTCGTGGTAGTCACCATCAACTACCGGCTCGGCCTCCTCGGCTTTCTGGCCCATCCCGTGTTCGAGGAATCGGGGCAGACCTGGCTGGGCGGCGAGGAGTGGTCAGGATTCGGTAACTGGGGTCTGGCCGACCAGGTGGTAGCGCTCCACTGGGTGCGCGACCACATTGCGGACTTCGGGGGCGATCCCGGCAACGTCACCCTCTTCGGTGAGTCGGCGGGCGGGATGAGCGTCTCGGCCCTGCTGGCCACCCCGGCGGCCCGTGGACTGTTCCAGCGGGCCATCGTCCAGAGCGGACCGCCCTACACCTACACCGCCGAACGGGCCTCTGCCCGTGCCGAGCAGGTGGCGGCCCACCTGGGCGTGCGCCTGACCCGGAAGGCCCTCGAAGAGGTGCCGGCAGCCGCATTGGTCCGCGCCGCGGCCGAGGTCGGAATGGACGTCGCCGCCAACGACGACCCGGCGTTGCTGATGATGCCCGTTGTCGACGGAGGTCTGCTGCAGGTGGATCCCGTTGCCGCGGTGGCCGAAGGTTCGGCGTCCCACGTGCCCCTGTTGATCGGTACGACCCGGGACGAGTCGGCATTCTTCACGGTCGGGAACACCGCGCTGAGCACACTGGACGAGGACGGCCTGCGGCGGTGGACGCGGCGCCTGACCCCGGAGGCAGAGGCAGCGGACGACCTCATCGCCTCGGTGCGGGCGGCGCGGGCAGGACGGGGAGAAGCGCTGCACCCGCGGGATCTGTGGGTGGCCATCGCCACCGAGTACGTGTTCCGGTTGCCGTCCATCCGGTTGGCCGACGCCCACGCCGGCGCCGCCCGGCCCGGTGTCGGCACCTACTGCTACCTGTTCACCTGGGAGTCGCCGGCCTTCGGCGGGATCCTGGGATCGTGCCACGCCCTGGACATACCGTTCGTGTTCGGGACCGTCCACAATCCGGCCGTGCAGACGTTTTCGGGTGGGGGGGCCGACGCATTGGGCCTGTCGGCCACCGTACGGACCGCATGGACGGCCTTCGCCCGGACCGGTTCACCGGAAGGCTGGACGCAGTGGGACGATCTGGCCCGGCCGACCAGGGTGCTCGGGCCGTGGCCCGGGAGCGGGGCGATGGAGCACCAGGTCGGGCGGCCGCGGGACCTGGAGCTGGAGGCGATGGCCGCCCTCGTGGCCGCCCGTACCACCACGGGGACGTAGCCCAATCGGCAGAGGCAGGGCGCTTAAACCGCCTCCAGTGAGGGTTCGACTCCCTCCGTCCCCACCAATTCGCAACCCAGCTGGAACCCGAAGGCAAGGAGGTGGTCCCCGTGGTCGAAGAACTCGAAGATCCGCGCCGGCACGAACCCGTGTTCATCCTGGGTGAGCGCGAGATGCTCGAGGGCTGGCTCGAGTTCCATCGAATCACCTTGCTCATCAAGTGCGAGGGACTCGACGATCGGTCCCGCAAGGCCAGGCCTGTGTCCACCTCCAACCTGTCCCTGCACGGCCTGGTGCGGCACATGGCCGAGGTCGAACGGAACTGGTTCCGCCGCGTGCTGCTGGAGGACCAGGCCGCCCCGATCTGGTTCGATCCGGCCGTGGAGGACAGTGAGCTGGTCCCCCTCGACGACGCCGACTGGGAGACCGACCTCGGCCTCTGGCGGGCCGAGTGTGATGCGAGCCGGGCGGCGGCTGGGCCGCGGCAGCTGGACGACACGGGGACCAGGAGGGGGAAGCCGTGCTCGTTGCGGTGGATCTATGTTCATATGATCGAGGAGTACGCCCGCCACAACGGCCACGCCGATCTCATCCGCGAGATGATCGACGGCAGGGTCGGCGCCTGAGCCAGAGGGGAGGGAATGGACATGGCACATGATCCTGTGGTGGCCGAGACCACCCGGGTGAGGGAGAGTCTCGAACCCCGGTTCGTGCTCGGGGAGCAGGAGCAGCGGGCCGATGCCGCGCTCGCCCGATTCGGCGGCTCGACCGGGAAGCGGCCCAACATCTTGATGGTCCTGTTCGATGACGTCGGGTGGGGCGACTTCGGCTGCTATGGCGGGGGAGTGGCCGTCGGGGCACCGACCCCCAACATCGACCGGCTGGCCCGGCGGGGGACCCTGCTCACCTCGTGCTATTCGGAGCCGTCGTGTACCCCGTCCCGTGCGTCGATCATGACCGGTCGCCTACCCATGCGGCACGGCTTGCTCCGACCGCCGATGTACGGCCAGCCCGGCGGTCTCGACGGTGAGGTGACGGTGGCCCAGCTGCTGTCCGCCGCCGGCTACGCCACCCAGGCGGTGGGCAAGTGGCACATCGGTGAGAACGTCGAGTCGCAGCCCCAGAACGTGGGCTTCGACGACTTCTTCGGTTTCCTCTCGGTGTCCGACATGTACACCGAATGGCGGGATCCCAACTTCTTTCCCGAGATCGTGTACAGCGAGGAGCGCACCAAGTGGGTAGAGAACCTGCCCTTCAACAAGTGCTTCGTCCACGCCACCCGGGGCGGCGAGGTCGAGAACGTCGAGGAGGTGACCGTGCCCGTGCTCTCCCTGCTGGACGACAAGTGGGCCGACTACTCGCTCGACTTCATCAGGAGGATGGCGGGGCCAGGTGGAGGCCGGCGGCAGCCGTGGTTCCTCTACCACTGCACGCGGGGCGCCCACTTCGACAACTATCCCCACGAGCGGTTCCTCGGCGCGTCCCCGGCCAAGCATCCCTACAAGGACACCATCATCGAGCTCGACGACATCGTGGGCCGGCTGGTGGCCGAGCTCGAGGCCACCGGGCAGATGGAGGACACGTTGATCTTCCTCTCCTCGGACAACGGGCCCGAGATGGAGACATGGCCCGACGCCGCCTACTCGCCGTTCCGAAGTGCCAAGGGCTCGACCTGGGAAGGGGGGCAGCGCGTACCCGCAATCTTCGCCTGGCCCGGGATGATCGCCGCCGATCGGGCCACGGACGGCCTGTTCTCGCAGATGGACCTGTTCAATACGATCCTCAACCTGGCCGGCGCGTCCGCATCAGTGCCCGAAGACCGCTATATCGACGGCATCGACCAGTCCTCGTTCCTCCTCGATCCCGACGGTCTGTCGAACCGCAAGTACCTCTACTACTGGTTGACCAACGTGTTCTCGGCACTGCGGGTGGGCGAGTGGAAGTTCATGGTGGCCTCGACGTCGGATGACGACCGGGACTGCCTCAACCTGGGCGGCTTCACCGGGGTGACCCAGAAGTACTCACACGGTCGCCTCTACAACCTCTACCTCGACCCCAAGGAGAGCCGGAGCTACATGATCCGCAAGCTGGCCTACATCGACAGCTTCACCAGCGGCATCGCCAGGCATTTCTCGACCTTCGGCACGTACCCGCCCAAACGGCCCATCGCGGCCATGAGCTGACGGGCCGGCTGTCCGGTCGGTGGGCGCCGGTGGTGATCACACCGATCCGACGCTTCTACCGTCGTTCTTTGGACCCACAAGAGAAGGAGCCGGAGGCAGGTGGCGTGATGGAATGCGCAGACGGCCGACATCGACCCATCGCACCCGCCCGGACCTGGTGGGCGGCGGGTCTGGTAGCAGTAGCGCTGCTGGCTGGTGCGTGTGGAGGGGGCGCCACCGGCGCGACCTCGACGATCTCGACGCCGACCACGCCCACCCGGCCGACGACACCGGGCGCGCCGACGACACCGGGCGCGCCGACGACACCGACCACTGGATCGAGCGACGCCAGCATCGGTTGCCGCCGACCGTCAGCGCCAGCCGGGACGACGACCATGACCGCGACCGTCGCCGGCGAGCACCGGGTCGCCGTCATCCATCTCCCCACCTCCTACCACCCGCCGACTCCGCTGCCGCTGGTCATGAACATGCACGGCAGCGGATCAACCGCATCCGAACAGGAGGTGTTGACCGGCATGGATGCCACGGCCGACGCCGACGACTTCATCGTGGTCTATCCCCAGGGAGACATTCCGGAGGGCACCGGGTTCGATTGGAATGTGCCCGGTGAACCGTTGATCGGGGGTGCCGCCGTGCCGGCCGACGCGCCCGACGACGTGTCGTTCGTCGAACGGCTGGTCGCACTGGTCGAGCAGAAGTACTGCATCGACCCGCGACGCGTCTACGCCACGGGCTTTTCCGGAGGCGCCCGCATGGCCAGCCAGCTGGGCTGCGACGCATCGACGATCTTCGCCGCCGTGGCCCCGGTTTCCGGTCTCCGGTTCCCCAGCCCGTGCCCCTCGGAACGTCCCGTGCCCGTGGTTTCGTTCCACGGCACAGCCGACCCGGTCGATCCCTACAACGGCAACGGCCAGAAGTACTGGACGTACAGTGTCCCCGACGCGGCCCGACGGTGGGGGGTGCACAACGGCTGTTCGGCCACACCTGCTGTCTCCCAACCGGACGCGGGGGTGGCCCTCACCTCCTACGGCGGCTGCTCGGGTGGTGCCGCAGTCAGTCTCTATACGGTCGAGGGGGAGGGCCACGAATGGCCCGGCGGACCGCACCTTCCGAAGAGACTCACCCGGGTCCTCGGACCGCAGTCCACCGCCATCAGCGCCAACGCGACGATGTGGGCCTTCTTCGTCGCCCATCCGCTCATCTGATCACGATCCGAGAGCCGACCCCCTCGGTGGTGCCCGGTCCTGCCCCTGCCGGCGGCGACGGCATCCCGTCGGTGCGCGCGGGTACCGGACCGGGGAATCGCCAGGCCGGGGGACCGACAGGCCTCTTCGCCGCCCGAGGCCGGGGTCATGCCCGGGGCGGCATCGCACCGGCATTAGAGTTGTCCCGTGGTGCACCTCAGTGCGACTCAGTGGATCGTCTATGGAGCGCTCTCGGTGGTCTGGGCGTTCTTGGGTTACCGGCTCTCCGAAAATGACCGCAAGGTGCTCGGGAGGACACCGTGGGGGCTGCCGTCTGCCCTGTGGGCGTTCTTCTGGTTCCTCTCCCTGCTGGTGGGGCTGATCCTCTTCCTGATCGCGCACTCCACCGGTGTGCGCCAGGCCCACCAGAACCCCCCCATGGCCGGCACCCCGATGGGCGCCCCTCCAGCCCCGCCGGCGGTCGGCCGGAAGGGCCCGGCCAGCGCGTCCGAGCTCTTCCCGGCCTACCCGCGACCGGCGAACGGGCAGCCTCCTTGGGCCGAATCGGAACCCGAGCAGGCGCGGGCTGACCAACCCCAACCGCCGGATCGCCAGACCGGGGCCGTGCCGGGCTCGGGCGGCCCCCCGGCTGCTGAGCCGGGATGGCCCCACTCGCCGCCGGCCTGGCACCCCGACCCCAGCGGGAGGTTCCACTACCGGTGGTGGGATGGGAGCCAGTGGACGTCGCAGGTCTCCACCGACGGGCACCATCTGATCGACACCAATCCCGACCAGCGCATCGGTCCCTACTGAGGCACCGCCGGCCTGTCGAAGGCCACAGTGGCGATCAGGGTCCCGGTGGTCGCTCCCAGGGCCGGCATCGGTCCTGATCCGGGTGACGGCAACCCCAGGTCCGGTCAGGACGTGGTCGATCCGTGCCAGGGGCGCGAGCGCGGGCCCCACCGACGGGCCTCAGGTGCAGGGGCGTTTCCGCCGATAGAGACAGATGGCAGACCTGTCGAGACCTTGACCCATTGATCTGCGAGAGTGATGCGATGTTCGTGACGAACCATGTGCTTGCCGGCGCGCTCATCGGCCAGGCGATGCCCGGGAGGCCGCTGGCTGCCTTTGCCGCTGGGGTCGGGTCGCACCTGGTGCTGGACGCGGCCCCTCACTGGGGTTGCGACTACCGCTCACCGGAGGGTGCGGATCTTTTTCTGAAGGCGGCCAGGCGTGACGGGTTGCTCGGGCTGGCGGCAATGGCGGCCGCGGCGACGGCCGTCAACCGGGAAGCCCGTCTGTCCACCGTTGCGGCCATGGCCGGGGCGGCCTTCCTCGATCTGGACAAGCCACTGGAGCACTTTTTCGGGCTCCACCCATTTCCGGATCTGGTGACGAGAATTCACAAGGGAATACAGAACGAGTCGTTTGACGGCATGCGCAACGAATTCGCCTACGGCATCACGTTCGCGCTCACCGACATGGTGGCCATCGCCGGGGCGCGACGGCGGCGTTCAAATCGGCGAGCTCGCGCCGGCTGACCTAAAAGGGGCCTGACTCAGGCAACTGAGCCTCCAACCCGCTCCGAGTCACCGGCACGGCGTTCGTGGTCCGTCGAGATTCGTATCGAATAGCGTTCCGTTGATGTTGTTGGCATTGTCGTCCGGGCAGAAGGTCGCTGCGGACTCACCGCCCGCATATTCGGCATCGAACACCGGTTTGCCGTCCTGGACATAGACCGAGTCGAGCCCGATCGAACCGTACTCAGATGCCTGCTCGTCAATGGTTGCCTGAGCGTACGGTTCGAGCGCATCGACGAATGAGGCGTTGTCGGTGTCCGAGGTGTCCTTGCTGAACCAGGCCATGTTGAGGCTGTGGATATACGTTGCGATCGTCTCGTCGTAGGTTTCGTTCTGCGCCACACTGATGGAGAACCCGGTGTTGCCCTCGTTGCCGCCACCGGTTTCGTCAAGATCTGTTTCAACTCCATCGAAACCCTTCGCGGCACACTGCTGCTGGATCATCGATTCGACAATCGATACCGTGCTCGGTGCATTGATGTTTATGAAGTGCTCGGGGTAGCCGGCCAGCGAATTGCCGAGGTCCCCAGCTGCTTGAAGTTGGGCATAGTACGTGGTCGGGATGCCTTCCTGGGAAGCGCTGTAGTAATTCCCAGCAGAACCAACTTCGATATAACACACCACCTTGTCACCGAGGCTGTGGAACTCGGCCACGTCCGTGGCGGTGTTCTCGATCCCGTCGACGTCATAGATGGTCGGGTCGGTGGCGGGAGGTGTGTCTCCGTTGTAAGCGGTCGCACCGGTACCCATGTCTGTCGAGCTGCTGAAGTCCATTTCGCCGTTCAGGTACCACTGGAACTCGGCGTCGACCGGCGGTTGCCAGATCGTTCCGCTCGTCCCTGAGGAGGCGCCGGTGGTCGACGGGCCCCCGGTGGTCGACGGGCCCCCGGTGGTCGACGGGCCCCCGGTGGTCGACGGGCCCCCGGTGGTCGACGGGCCCCCGGTGGTCGACGGGCCCCCGGTGGTCGACGGGCCCCCGGTGGTTGACGGGCCGCCGGTCGTGCTCGGCCCCCCGCCGGCGACGCCGCAATTCAGGGTCAGCGATGATGGGGCCAGGTCGGTTATCGACAGAGCCGCATTACCGCAGCTGATCGACTCGGAGGATCCGGCTGTGAGTGTCAGTGAACCGGTGTCGGCGGCGGCGATGCCGTAGCCACTGAAGATGATGGCCAGACACACCGCACCGACGATGGCCGTTTTCCTTCGGCTCCTGCCGTGCACATGCTTGTTCAATTTTCCTCTTCTCCCGGGGGAAGCCGCCGATGGGACGTTCCGGCATAGTGAAGGGATGACAGATCGCGGCGGCTCATGGCGTTGATCACTGCCCACGGCCGATCGACAGAGTCATAAAGACCTCCAGATCGACGCGGCTTCGGCGCGGGCCCGTTGGATATCGTTGATTAGGACGCCAAACACGAGTGCAGATTAACAGTCGACATCTGGGGTTGCATATGTCGGAATTGCGCTCCGATCACATGGAGTAGTCCCCCGATCACGAGGAGCATTCCTCCCATCACACGGAGTATTCATTTGATCACAATGAGGAGTATTTCGTTCACAAGCGGGGCTCGGTCACCTACCGACAGAGCGCCACTCGTCACTCTCTTTCTGGCAATGGTCAACAGTGACCGTGACCAATCGCTGCATGGGTTACCTGCAGGAATTGACAAAGGGTCAGGGTGGCGGCTGACCGGTTGTGAAGTTCGCCAAAGCGAGCGCAACAACGGCGAGGAGCACCACGCGGTGTGCCGACCGCTCGTACTCAAAAGCCGCGACACGGACGCCCGAGGGATTACCGAATGCACCCCTGATCGGGACGCGCCGTGAATCCGCCGACGGAGCCGCGCTATTTCAGCGACCGATCGGGTGATCGTCGTCGATCGCCGGTGCCTGGGTCGATCGGCAAGCCGTCCAAGGGACTGTTGGCGCTTTGTCATTGTCGGACCCCGCACGGAACCGGGGCTGCAGGTACGGATGGATCACGTCACTACCCTGGGTATTGCACACGCAATTGATCGACCGATTGTCTCCGACGGAGTTCGAGATATTGGAAGTAACCGTTGCGGACATTGTGTTCGCTGGGAACGGAGTGTCTCGTCCTATTGTGGCAGTACGGCCAATTGTGGCAGTACTGCCCTTCCGAACTGGCGTTGCCCCGGACAGACCCATGGGCGGGCGAAAGCGCGTCCAGTTCCGCCAGAAGATCAGGCGGCTTCCCCATTTGCCATCCGGAGGATCGAATCGGATGGGACTGGTGGTCGGGTCCCGACCAAGGGTGCCGGTCCTCTGGCGCCACTTGAGCGCGAATGGAGTGAATCCCATTCTGGCACCGTGGCGCAGATCAATGTTGGCAGTACGAAAACTGAGGGGTTTCGTCCTCTGAGACATACTGCATTCGAGTCAAGCCACACGACGGTTCCTGACGGATCTGCGCTTGCCTGCTTTTTCACGTTCACTTTGCGCAACCTGGGGGCCGAGAAGGTCGTGGAAACAATCGTCACACATGCGGCCATAGTCGGGGCCGATGTTCAGGTGTTTTCGATCATGGCGCGTGACCTTCGCAACGGACCCCTTCCATCCGCAGCGGTGGCACGTGCCGTATCGATGTGAAAGGACACGTGGTCTTTTGTCGTCACGTCCTACCACCCTCGTGTCCCCTCGTTGCTTTCATGGTGACGTGGCTCATATCGATGGTGCACCCCTACGACTGTATTCAACTCAACTACGCCATAGTGGGACCCATTCAGGAATGGGGTGACGTCCCTGTAGACAACAGAATCAGCTGAATTCATACAGGGAATACAGAGCCACCACCGGAATCCACGTCCGGGGAGGGAAATTTCTCAGCCGGCGGCCTCAGGCCGAGCTCGGCCGGTCGATCCCGGGAGAGGCGCCAGGCGCCCGATCGGCGTCAAGACAACCGCCCGGATCAGAACTGACCGGCACTCGCACCCTGCACTCGGACGTCAATTCTCCCGGGATTCGGACCAGGAACTGGAACATCTCGCCACCACGCAGAGAGAGCGAGTCGCCACTCAATCGGAGCTTGATAAGGCGATACATCGATCCTACAGTTGTGAGCTTCCGGTGGTCCACCACGATACGGCTGGGGATCAAATCTGTGGATCGCAGGAGAGGTGAAGGTGTCAAGCTACCCAGTGGTCGGGCGTGGTGGTCGGCGCGAGCCCAGGACCCGAATCAGCTTCTCTGTTGCGGGATTCCTCACGAGATGAAAGGCAGGTGGGAATGACGCTTGGCGAGGCGGAGCGCACACAACGGGAAGTGAGCTTCATCCAGTCTGAACCGACCGTGACCGTTGTGATACCAGCGAAGAACGAGGCCCAGAACCTTCCCCACGTGTTCGCCGGCCTCCCGTCGGATATTCACGAGGTGATCCTGGTTGACGGGGATTCGACGGACAACACGGTGAACGTGGCCCGGCGCCTGCGACCCGACATCATCATCGTCGGCCAGACCCGAAAGGGGAAGGGCAATGCCCTGGCGTGTGGCTTCGCCGTGGCCACCGGCGACTTCATCGTGATGCTCGACGCTGACGGCTCGAACAACCCGGAGGAGATACCCCGGTTCATGACCGCACTCCGGGAGGGCGCCGATTTCGCCAAGGGCTCGCGGTTCATGCCCGGAGCCGGGAGCAGCGACATCAGCCGCATTCGACAGTTCGGGAACTTCTGGTTGAACAAGATCGTCAACTACCTCTATGGGACCCGGTACACCGACCTCTGCTACGGCTACAACGCTTTCCGTCGGGAGTGCCTCTCGGTCATAGACCTCGAGGCCGGAGAGCCCGACGACACCGACGAGGGAGCGATGCAGTGGGGTGACGGATTCGAGGTGGAGACTCTGATCAACGTCCGGATCGCCAAGGCGCACCTGCGGGTTGCAGAGGTGCCGAGCTTCGAGCGGAGCCGCCGCTTCGGCGCCAGCAATCTCAATGCGTTCTCCGACGGAATTCGGGTCCTGAGGACGATCCACGCCGAGCGCAAGCGTGGCTCACGCCGCAACTCCGCTCCGTCGGAACAGCCACCTCGGGAAGTCGGCGCTTCGTGGTCGGTGATCTCCACGTTCGCCGAAGAGGCCAGTTGAAGGCCTACTGATTTTGAAGGCCTACTGATGTTGCCAGTGGAGCCCACTGATGCAGCCAGTTGAAAACCTGCGATGCACGAATACACGTCGAGACGATGACCGGCCGAACTGGACGGTGGCAGTAGCCGAGCTGACGATCGATCGCCCTACTGACCGCCGGTCGGCCCGTGGACGGCCACGGTGGCGATCAGGTCCCGGTGGTCGCTGCCCGGACCGTTGTCCGTCCTGATCCGGGTGACGGCCACGCCGGGACCGGTCAGGACGTGATCGATGCGCGCCAGCTGCGGGAGGGGGTGGTCGAACTGGTTCCAGGTCATGTCGAAGGGCTTGCCCCGGGCCGCGGCGCCGTCGGTCAGGCCGGTGTCGAGGATGGCTCGGAAGCCGCGGTTTCCCCAGGTGGCGTTGAAGTCGCCTGCCACCAACAGGTCGGTCGTTCCGCGGGCCCGTAGGAGCCGTCCGATGAAGGCCAGGTCGTCCTGCCACTGGGAGAACGAGGAGGGCAGCGGGGCGATGGTGTGGACGACCCACAGGGGCTGGGGCCCCGAGGGCAGCTCGAGGGTGGTCTGGACGATGAGGGGGCGTCCGTACCTGTAGACGAAGCGGATATGTGTCAGCGGGTACCGGGAGGCCACGAAGAAGCCGGCCGAGTCGTGGCGCACGATGTTGACCTGATAGGGGAGATCCTCGAGGACGCCTGCCTCGTTGAGCTCGGCCGAGACGACCCGGTTGGTCTCCTCCATGGTGACCAGCTGGGGCCGGACCTGTGCGATCTCCCTGACGTAGCCCCCCAACGACGTATTGGTTTGATCGGTGTTGGCATCGAGAAGCTGGAGGGTCGGGGCATGGGTCGTCCAGGCGGGCACCGGCCCGGCGGCCGTCAGCTCGGGGGCGAGAAAGACGACCTGAGCCACGACGATGAGGAGGGCGGCCGCGGCGAGGATGTACTGGCGGCCCAGCATGGCCACCAGCAGAACGATCCACGCCGGAAGGTAGACGAATACGGTGAACGCATTGAGAACCGCGAAGGGCTCGACATCGTCCCAGGCCACGAGGCGCATCACGACGACGACAGCCAGCACCGCAACCACGGTCCACAGGGGAACGGCCACGTAGATCGGCAGGCGCCGCTGCCTCCGCCGGTGGGGATGGCCTGCGGACCGTAGAATCGGAGCGTGGTCCTGCATCGGCGCAGCGTACGACGCTCGTCGCCGTGCCGGCGAGAAGGGACCGGGGACTCGGTCGGATACGGGTCCGGCACGGAGGCCCTACGAGGGCGAGCCCCGAGCCTCAGGCGACGCGGCGGTGTCGGGCCGGTTTGAGCCTGCCCGCTCCAGCTGCCGGGGCGGACTCAGTGGATTCCTGCATGCGGAGGAGGTCATCGGTGCATTCCTGGCACAGCCACCGGTACTGCCTGCCGACCTTCAGCACCTTCCGGTCACGCCGACGGACCTTGCCGATGGCTCCGGCCCATCCACAGCGATGGCAGACGCCCTGGTGGTCGAGGCGAAGCAGACCTCTCTCTTCAGCCGTGCTCATCGAGCCCACGTCCCCGGCAGCGGTCTGCCCACATCTGTCTTGTCGGCTGCGCTGCACAAAAACTGTAACGTCAGGTGGCTCGCAATTGATGGACACCCGGTCGGACGGCCGGAGCGCCAGCCCGGACCGCGACGGTTCGGGTGGTTGGACTCAGAACCCGAGGTCAGGGGCTTGGAGCCGCGGGCGGCCGGGGGCGCGGTTGGTGATGCGTCGATGCCTGCCGACGGGGCCAACGAGCTCGCCTCCGGGGTCGGTTTCGCTGCTCTCCACACCTTCGTGACGGTCTTCGTTCTCCGTCGCGTCGAAGCAGGCGATAGAAGATCGGGCGATTTCCTGGGGCGCGGGAGCCTCGAGCTCGCTTCGCTGCCGTTCGGTACGGCATGCGTAGTCCCGAACACGGACAGAGTCGCGTTCTTCACTCTCAGTGCGCATTTTTGACTGCCCAGGTGACAGATCATAGCCTTCGGCCGAGTTGGAGATTGGCGTACCGCTTCACTCGCGGTTGATGGCCGCGCTTCACGAAGAAGGCGACGAACTCCGAGACGGGTGTGTGGCGAACAGTTCTGCCGATTGTCGTTGGCTTCTGCGGGCCGCAATGTCCATTCTGAACAGCCATGCGACATGAAGGCGGGTTGGTCTATTCTCAACAGCCATGCGACATGAAGGCGGGTTAGCGTGACGCTTGATGATGATGGGGCCGCCGTGGTCAACCTTGGGCTGTGTAAACCGGAGCCGACGGTGAGTGTCGTGGTTCCGGCCAAGAACGAAGCGCAAAACCTCCTCCATGTATTACCGGGATTGCCACGAGACTTGTACGAAATAATCCTCGTGGACGGTGACTCGACTGACGGAACAGTGGAAGTCACTCGTAGATTGCGACCGGACGTCACGATCATCGGTCAGACGCGCAAGGGGAAAGGCAATGCCCTGGCCTGTGGTTTTGCGGTGGCCACAGGAGACTTCATCGTGATGTTCGATGCCGATGGATCGAACGATCCGGCTGAGATCCCACGTTTCGTCAACGCGCTGAAAGAGGGCGCCGATTTTGCCAAGGGCTCCCGATTCCTGCCAGGGGCGGGAAGCTCCGACATAAGTCGGCTCAGGCAATGCGGGAACTCCTGGCTCAACAAGGTGGTCAATCTGATCTACGGGACCCGATACACGGACCTCTGTTATGGCTACAACGCCTTTCGTCGCGATTGTCTCTCTGTTTTCGAGCTCGAGGCTGAAGAGGTTGACGGTGCCGACCGAGACTCCATGTTGTGGGGTGATGGATTCGAAGTCGAGACCCTGATCAATGTACGAATCGCCAAGGCCGGGCTTCGAGTGGCAGAAGTTCCCAGTTTCGAGCGGATCCGCCACTCCGGTGCGAGCAATCTCAACGCGTTCTCTGACGGCATCCGCGTCATGAGGACGATCCACGCAGAACGCAAGGGCGGTGCTCGTCGAGCTGAAACGATGTCTGGAGGTTCCAAATGGGATTCGGGGACTTCGTGGTCGGTGCTGTCCACTCTCGTTGAGGAGGCCAGCTGAGGCACCGATATTCTGATTCGGCGATTGTGTAGTTCCAGTAGCCGTGGGCTATATTGGCCAACCCACCAACTACAGCTCAAAAGACGGGTGGTCCGGTCGAGGGGGTCCGGTCAGAGGAGGCAGGTCAATTGGGTACACGAAGCTCCTGGCAGCTCTCGTTCCAGCCATATGGCTTGCATGTCCAATTCCGCACCATCAACTCCGATGCACCCGGTACGCCGTCCGTGATCCGGCTTCGGCTGGCACCGACCGAACGGTGCAGCGGCCGCTCGCCGATTGAGCGAGGTAATCAAGGATCGCTGGGTTGTCATGCCCTGTGAATCGCGGCAGCATTCCCATCGGGACCTCGATGACAACCAATGCCGCCTGGTGCAGTCGGCTCGAAACGGTCAGCGACCATCGCTTTGGCCGTTTGAGTTACCATTGCTTGTCAATACAGCTGCCAATTCCAGAAGGCGCTTCACAATTTCAGAGCGCTGCGAGATCGTGTTCCGAGCCACCATGCCATCTAATTTTACCAAGCACAATCCCTAATAGTACGACCAGGTGGGCCTTAGCGTGGCACTTGTTACTCCCGATTCTCACCCATGTGTCGTCGGTGTCGAAGCACACGTTCATCGATTTGCAAGAGGCCTCGTCCGGCTTGCCTGCGGTGTTCCTGTCACTACTCACGTCGGCCACACCACGTCTTTCGACCGCTGGGGGTCAACGCACAGGTCGCGTAGGGGTGGCCAGGGACTCCGAGTATGGACGGCGCATTTACGGAATCGTATGCCGCTGTTTCCCACCTGCTGCTCTTCCACGACAGCAATGAGGCAAGCATGATCGTCCAACCGCGTGACGTCCCTTCCCTGGAACTCGATCCCTCACCGTCACCAAGCATCATCGTCTCCCAACCGCGTGACGTCCCTTCCCTGGAACTCGATCCCTCACTGCCACTCGGACCGATTGCTCGTCGTCTACCTGGTGTCACATTTCAAATTCAGCGACCGAGCGTAGATCTCGATTATTCGCATTTTATAGTAGGGGTCTTATCTCTGTTCCTTATTTTGATGGCTGGAATTGGGGCAATTTCTCTCTTCGATCACTAGAAGCGTCAGCCGTTTTTCTCTATGCATTTTTTGGCATCGGTACTGCCTTGCTGCAATTTTCGAAGCGAACTGGCTTGGATTTTCTGACCTCTGGAATGGGACTGAGCGTCTCCGTGGTCATACTCGTCGGTTTTGGACTGGTCGAGTTGAAGCTGTGGCCCGCCGGTCATTTTCTCTTCTACTTGGCCGCAGCCGTATCGGGTTCGATCCATATCGCAAGTGTCTGGAAGAACCACGCTTGTCTTATCGCCATCGCAGACTCTCGACGATCCGTTATAGCCTTCATTACGACACATCGCTACCTAGCAATAAGCACCACCGGCGCCATACTTTGCATCGTGGCCATCCTCCAAGATCGCAATCATAATCTTGGGCCAAGTGGGCTTCTCGGCTCATTGTCTCCGATATGGTATTTAGGTCTCCTAATTGTTGTCGCCACAATAGTTTTTGGCCGTTATTTGTCATCTCCAGAGTTTGGCTACTCCGTCGTCATTTTGGCGCTCATCCTCACTTGTACCCCGGTGATCATCTTCAGTGGGCCAATCTTCAGCTGGACGATTTTAAATGTGGGAATCACGAACTATATAATAGTTCATGGCACGGTCAATCCCGGTTTCGACATCTATCAGGCTTGGCCCGGCCTCTTTGCGGGGATGGCGTGGCTTTCAACTAATGCCCACGTGTCAATTCCGCTGCAAGAAGCAAGATGGTGGCCTGCCGTTATAGACCTGGGTGTTTTGATCGCCTTCCGAGATCTTGCAAAGCAAGTGGGTTTGACTGCTCATCGCGCCTGGCTGGCGACGGCATTCTTTTGTGCTGGAAGTGTATTTCAGGAGGCTTATTTCTGCCCTCAGAACATCGCCTATCTTTTGACGATCATCGTCTATTCACGTGTGTTCAGAAATCGAGGCACAGACGGAGCAGCATCAAAATCAGATTGGCTGGTCGTCGTTCCGTGTTTACTCGCTATTTCGATCACCCATCAGATCACTCCCTATATGCTTACGGGCGCGCTGGTCGCCCTAGCACTTTTTGGCTACCTCAAGTCGAATTGGTTTATAGCCGTCGCGATCGTGCCCGCGCTAATTTGGGCTTCTCTGAATTTTGGGTGGGTCAAGCACAATATAAATCTGGATCAGTTGGGCTCACTATTCTCGAACTCCGTACCGACGTCGAATTTCGTCCCAGGAGTTCAGAACGACATATTCGAGCAAATAACGCGCATCGGTGAATTTGGAGCGCTGCTGCCGATCGGTGTGCTCGCTCTTGTTGCCTTATATTCGAGGCGAGACCGACTTAGTTTCGCGTTAGCGGTTGCCGCTGCAACTGCCTTCGGTCTCATCGTGGTAACTTCATATGGGAACGACGGACCATTGCGGACAGGTCTGTTTGCTCTGCCGTGGATCGCAATACTTGCCGCCTCAGCCAAACCAGCCAAGAGTCATCGCTTACTCACAACTACCGGAGTAGCTATAGTTCTAGTAGTGGCGATCGGGTATGTGTTGGGAACCATGGCCCAGGACTACGTGAATGCCGTGAGGCCGTCTGATTTGGCCGCGGATAAGGCGTTTGAAACCTCAGCTCCCGTTGGGTCGACTGTATTTGTAATCGGTGATGATTTCCCGGCCGGATTGACGTACAGACTTTATTCACTCACTTGGTACCGTGTTCTTCGTCTAACTAAGTACAGAGATGCGCACGGCAAGTTCAACGCCGCTGGCGCTGTCGAGGCATTTAACAGGACTATGGGCGCGTCGGCGGGGCGTAATGTTTATGTGATGACGGGCGAAGCCCCTGAAGCTGAATTAGTCTCTGATGGTTTCTCTACCGCTTCAGAATATGAGGCAGTTGTAAATGCCTTCTCAGACTCTTCAGAATGGAGACCCATTTATCGGTCTGGCGTCTCCGGACTGTACAAATTCACAGGTTGATTTCTACCTCCCCATACCCGGGTGGCCATGAGGTGGGCTCCACGCCGGAAGGTGGTTGAGCCGGGAGCTTCGCTTCGCCCGCTTCGTGGATGCTGTGCGTCCGCTCGGTGTCGACCACTAGGTCTTGTCCAACTCGACCCGGGCGTCGAAGGTCCGGTCATCCTGGCTGTGAAGGAAAGCGCCACGGAGTTTCCCAGTCAGAGGAGCAGACAGCGGAAAGGAGGGGGGCTCTATTCCGACGAATACACAAGCGCCAGGTGAGCTTTGTAATTCGGCCCTTGAGGAATTGAGGTGCTCGGGGTCCCGCTCCAGTTCTGTATCAGCTCCCAGTTGACCAGTGACCCTTGAACACACGCCTCTGGTTGTGGACCACTGTATGGTTCCCATGTCCATGCCAGATACGATTCATCGTTCGCATCGGCCCACGTCATGTAAGCGTTCATATAGCTGGTGCTGCAATCGTCCTCGCCGAGCTCGCCTGTGACCATCGGGATGTTGGCCGCGTTGAGCTGTGCCAGGTTGTAGTTCCACGACGCAACCGACGTGTCGTTCGAGGTGGTGTAGGTGTGGAAACTGATGATCAGCTGGTGTAGTGGGTCGACCGGGAGGTTGGAGAGCTCAGGACAGGCAACATCGTCACCCCAGTTGTAGTTGTAGCCACAGGGATCGGTTGCGTACTCAAGTCCACCCAGCAGGATCGGTTGAGTCGCTCCGGTCGCTCTCACTGTGGTCACAAGCTGTTGCATCCCGGCCGTTTGGTACGTGATGTCACTCTTACCCCCGGTGACTTCGCAACCCTCGAGCCAACATCCCCAAGGCGTTGATGCCAACCCACTGGTTGGTGAGGTGACTGAATTGCCCTGACCGATATATGGTTCGTTGAACAGATCGAATATGACAGCCGGATCGGACTTGAATGTAGTAGCCACAGACGTCCAGAAGGCAGGCGAGTGATCTTCGTCGGCCATCGGCCACTGTCCAGTGGCTTGATAGGTTCCAGGGGCCGAGTACTGGAGGTCGAGGATCGTGATGATGCCGTCAGCGTTGAGAGCTGCGACCCAGTTCTTTATTGCCGTCTGGTAGTTCGCTCCCGAATAGGCCGCGGGCGCTCCGTTGATGCCCAACCAGCAGTCCTCGTTGAGTGGGATACGAACGGCATTCATGTGCCATGAGGCGATGCCGGCGGCAGTCACGGCGTCCTCGGCTGGCGTGTTGCTGGACCCCCACGAGATGCCCCCGTTTTGTATGCAGGCATCCTCGGTGCCGGTGACGTCAACGCCGAGTAGACGCATTTGCTGACCAGAGCCGTTGATCAGCTCATTCCCATCGACTCGCACACTGATCCCCGACGACGGATCGGTCGAGGTGGTCGTCGTGGTTGTCGGTGGATCCTCCGTCGTCGTCGTGACATTGGCTGCAGGGGGCGTATAGGTGCGCGGCGACCCCGGTGTCCGGCGGCTATATGTTCCCGGCGAAGTCGTCGATGGGTCGGCCGTGCCCGCGAGGTTGCTCGAGGATGGCTGAGCGGTGGCGTTCGTGTGCCTCCCCGACCCCCCGCCGGAGCCGTTGAACAAGTACCCAATCGTCCGACCGCTCGCGGACGGCCTTGGCTCGTTGCTAATGCTCGTTGTGCCAAGGACACTCACGAGAATTAGCACGCCTACGGCTGCGACCCACATCTTGCCCCTCGTCACTACCGTACCTATCGTCACCAGTTCGATCGGCCTTTAGAGAAGTCCCGAAAAGTCCCGTTCAGCGCACTGCTCCCAGTTGCGCACGCTCAACGTTCCGACGAATGGACAAGTGCCAGGTGAGCTTTGTGGTCCGCCCCTTGAGGGGTGACCGTGCTTGGGGTTCCGCCCCAGTTCTGCAACAGCTCCCAGTTGGTCCAATCATCAGGGCTCGGAGATGAACAGCCTGCTTCTGGTTGCGGTCCACTGTCGGGTGTCCATGACCCCTCAGAGCAGGTGACCGTGGTGCCACTTCCGGCGGCCGCGGCGATGCCCGGGAACGGGGTCACCACGTATGGAGCGACTAGATGCGCGCTGGCGGCGCCACTGGTGATGGCGTCCGGACCGGCATCGTCGCCGATGACCGCGATCGACGAGTCGGTAGCCGAGAGGGGCAGAGGACCGCCGGTGTGCCGTCAACGGTTCCAGTGCCTGTCTTCGCCGTGGCATCGATGGCCAGTTCTGCGGCAGACGTAGCATCGGTCGTAACCATCTGCGTCCGTGTGCGCCAGCCCTACGAAGGACTCGCCGCAGGAATGGCAACGAAGCTTGCCACTGAGGAGGTATGCCATGTCGTGGGGCGTAAGTCGAGCCGTACGTAGCAACATATGATTGCGAGCTATGAACGGCCAACTTCGACGAGGTATCGCTCCGGAGCGCTTGACGCGATCCGAGAGCGGCAAGCGTCAGCGCGCATCCGTGGCACGTTCTCCAATGACCGGGCAATTGTGTCCGGAGCCCTATCGGTGAGGTCACTTCAAATCCCCTTTGACCCAGCGCGCGTACGCGCGCTTCTAAGATCTTCAGCCGGCCGCCGAAAGCTCGCCGACGCCGTTCTGGTCCGTTTGAATCAGGGTCTGCGTGCAAGGCTCCTCGCCTCGATGCCGATGGAGCAGCTCGAAGACGTAACCAACGTTCGGAACCTGGTCACGAGGCAAGCCGTGCGAGTGGTCGCCTCGCTCGGTATTCCCGATCTGATCGCCGCCGGGATCACCGACGTGGACGCATTGGCTGTGCGCGTAGGAGCGGACAGCGATGCCTTCCGTCGGTTGTCGCGGTATCTCGTGAATCGTGGCGTATTCACAGCCCCGACGTCGTCCACCCTAGGATTGACGGCGGTAGGTGAGCTGCTGCGGTCGGGGGAGAAGAATGGCCGACACTTGTACTTTCAGGTTGCGGGAGTGGCGCCACGATTTGAGGCTGCCCTGGCGGGGATGATGCATTCCGTGCTCACAGGTGAGCCGGCGTACGCGCATATTCACGGCGAGGAGCTTTGGCAACAGATGGAGAATGAGCCGCTTCTTGCTGCGTCCTTTGATGCCGATATGAACATCCACGCCAGAGAGGTGGGCCCGGTGCTCGCTCAGCAGTACGACTGGACTGGCGTATCCCGTGTCGCGGATGTCGGGGGAGGCAGCGGCGAGTTGCTGCGTAGCGTGTTGGCCGATCTCCCCGCCATGATGGGAACCGTCATCGAGTTCGCCGACGTTGCCCGGCGGGCCCGCAAGGCAATGGACGACGCCGGCTTTGCGGGGCGCTGCGACGTAGTCGAGGCCGATGTTCTCGAGCGCGTTCCAGCTGTAGCCGATGCTTACCTATTGAGCTGGATCTTGCACGACTGGAAAGACGAGCAGGCTGTGACCATCCTGCGCCACTGTCGGGCCGCTGCCGGTTCGAATGGGCGCGTGCTTGTGATTGAGCAACCGTTCGACCTGGTAGCGGACTCCGGTCTGGATCTTCGCATGCTCGTCTTCTTCGGGGCTCGCGAGCGGACGCGCCAGGAGTACGAGATGCTCGCCAGGGCCGCCGGGCTCCGAGTCGTGTCCTGGACCTCGCTCGTTTCGGGCTTTTCTGTGATGGACTGTCGACCCGTCGTCTGACGTCAGTCGCGGTTCAGTTCGTCCCGGTGACCAGTTACGATGTCCAGCGTCCGTCGTAGCTGGCATCGACGCCTATGTACTTCAGCTCCTCGTCGCACAGAACCGACGCTCCATTCATAGACCCGTGTCGGGCCCCCGGCGGAGATGGCGACGAATGATACGACCAGGCCAGCGAGCTCGCCACGGCCTCTTGGGGAGTGGATACTCCGGGGGTGGCAGGTGTCGGTGCGGGCCTCCTCGCCGTTCACTGGACGGTCTTCCAAGCGATGGCTCGCCAGACCCTCACCGAGGAGCGCGAGACGGTCCCGGAACGGGATCCGATCCCCCTTCGGTGGGCGGACTCTCTTGCTGATTGCGCGTCATATTCGCATCTGATTGGGCGTCACATTCATGTTATTCTAAGGCGATTCTCAAGTTGTTCTCAGGATTATCGGCGGGCTATTGCCAATGCGACTGCGTGCAACTAGGAGTTGCAGATGAGGGTTTCGAGCCAGCACATGTGGACGGGCGCCCGAACCGTTGCTCTTTCGCCTCGGGTGCCGTTCGAAGTGCGCTGCCGCTTGCTCTATTTGTACAGGCGTCGATCGTGGCCCACTCGATATCCCGTAACTTTTACCCAAAAGCTGCTGTGGAAGATGGTCAAGGATCGTCGGCCTTTGCTGACAACCTTCGCGGACAAAGTCGCAGTGCGTGATTACGTTGCCCAAGCCGTCGGTCCCGAGGTGCTGCCCCAGCTGTACGCCGTGGTTACGGATCCGGCGGACTTGGATCCGGCTCAATTGCCCGAGCAGTTCGTCGTGAAGCCGAATAATGCCTCGGGGCTGGTTTGGATCGTCGCGGATCGGTGTGTCGGCCGAGCACATGTCGAAGCGGAGATGTTCACCACAACCCGCCAAGAACTCGATTGGGATGTACTCGTAGCCACATGTCGTGCATGGCTGGCGCTTGACTACGCCGATGTCGCGCTGGAGTGGGCCTACCGCAACATCCCGCCAAAGATCCTCGTCGAAGAGTTGCTGTTGAACTCCGACGGGCAGATCCCACGGGACTACAAGTTTCTCGTCTTTCACGGTCGGGTCCGCCTCATCCAGGTCCACACGGACCGCTTCAACGATCATCGGGTCAACCTCTTTTTTCCTGATTGGACCCCCTTCTACGCGCAAATACCCTTTCGACGTGCTGATCACGAGCCTCCCCGGCCCGACTCCCTCGAACGGATGGTCCATATCGCCGAGACCCTCGGAAAAGAGACCGACTTCGTCAGAGTCGACCTCTATGACATCGACGGCCGCGTCGTCTTCGGAGAGGTCACGAGCTACCCGGCGGCAGCATCTCAGGATTTGTACCCGGAGTCACTCGAGCTCGGTCAGTACTGGACACTCCCACTGCACTACCACTAGCCAATGGGTGCTGCGAACTCATCCGACCCCAAACGTCTGCAGCGGGGTCAGCGGCAGGACGCTCCGAGCTCAGGAGCAAGCCCCGGTCAGCACTGCACTGCGCCATCCCGACCGCCGACCCTTGCACCACACCCCGGTGCGGCTTCCCTGTTCCGCCCGTGCTGCGGCGGTCGCAACTACGCCCGATAATGCACTGCGTGATACTCCTCTCACTCTACGCACCCGTCTGAGAGGTCCGCTGGACAAGTGCGGCCAGTAGCGACCACACTCTGTGCGGCTACCTCACGGATTGTCCATGCCGGCGGCGCGTAGTGGACCTCCGGAGGTGGGAAGTGATCGCTGAATCTGCGCCGAAGGCGGGGGAACCAATGCTGGTGTCGAAAGCCTCATCGTTACAAGGCCCGGCCGAGGGCCTTGGCCGGACGAGCCCTCCGCTGTCGGCTCCATCGGTCACTGACGGCGAAGGGCCACGCATCGGTGACGGGTTCGAAATCGAAACCATCATTGAATCACCCGCCATGCGGCCCCGGGCCCCACTCGACCTGATCCATTCGACAAGCAAGGCCGCCCGAGTGACAACCCGCGCGCGCAAACTTCTGAGTTGACGACGCCGGTCGGTTGCTACTCCGTTCGCGCGGAGCCGTCGCGGACGTTGCGGACGCCGACGCGACGGACGAGGCGACTGGCCAGGCAGGTAGAGGCTGACGACCAGAGGAATGGCGTTGGGCCGCCGAAACGAATCTGCATCGTCGGTTCAGGATGGCGATTCCTGAGCGGCATCAGCTACTACACCTGTCGAATGTCGAATTCGCTAGCCGAGGAAGATTACGAGGTATCGGCGATTCTCATGAGGAGACTGCTTCCGCGGCGTCTCTACCCGGGTAAAGCGCGAGTTGGCTCGCAGTTGGCCGATCTCGGATATGACGAGAGCGTCCGAGTCCTGGACGGAGTCGACTACTTCTGGTGGCCCAGCCTGTTGCGCGCCATCCGGTTCCTATTGCGAGAACGCCCCGATGTGGTCGTCTTCGAGTGGTGGAGCGCGACGGTCCTTCATACCTATCTGGCCCTGGCCGCCGTCGCTCGTCTACTGGGGGCGCGGGTGGTCATCGAGTTTCACGAGACGCTCGATTCGGCTGAAGCAACCATGATGCTCCCACGCCTGTACGCCGGCGTATTCATCCGTCCGATGCTATGGATCGCTTCGGGCTTTGCTGTGCACTCGAGCTTCGACCGTGATGTGATTGCAAAGCGGTATCCCGTAGGCACGAAGCCCGTGGTCGTGGTACCGCATGGACCCTACAACCACGGTGTAAGAGCGTCCGAGCGCCGACCTCGCGGCCCCGGTGACCCGGTACGACTGCTCTTCTTTGGGACGATCCGCCCCTACAAGGGACTCGAGCATCTCATTGATGCCTTCGACGGGCTTACCGACGCCGAAGCCGAGCGCTTTTCACTCACCGTTGCGGGCGAAACCTGGGAGGGTTGGGACATACCCACGGAGCTGATCACACGGACGCGTCATCGGGACCGCATTGTCTTCGTAAACAGATACGTAACCGACGCCGAGGCGACGACATTGTTCAATGAGGCTGACGTCGTGGTCCTTCCGTATCTGCGGTCGTCGGCCAGTGGCCCTCTGCACATGGCCATGAGTCACGGGCTACCCGTCATTGTCACGGCAGTGGGAGGTCTGACCGAAGTGGCCACTCTTTACAAAGGAACAACCTTTGTGCCTCCTGGAGACACCGACAGCCTGCGTGAGGCCATAAGACAGATCGGTCCATCCCTGGGGGTCCACTATCCCGATCCTTTCTCCTGGGCCGAGAGTGCAGAGCGGCTCGCCTCATTGTTCGTCAGTGACTCCAGTCAGTCGGCCCGGTAACGATTCGACGGATGATGTCTTCTTGCGGCAGTAGATCGGTGTAGAGCGGGGTCAGACCATGAGCGTCGTAACAGAGGGCCAGTCCATACAATCTCGGCCAGTGGCGGTCATGCAAGTCGACCGTCAGAGATCTTCGCAGGTGTTGCAGACCTGGACGTTAAAGGGAATTCCCCCCGGCGGCCGATGGCGCTCCTCCAATTCCGTGCCGCCCCCCGCGGGATCGGATGCCATGCGACTCATCCTCTCCAGTCAGGGTTCGCTGCTCCGTGTCCTTCGGATCGTTGCGATCTCCTCAAACACCGCATAGGTATGAAGATTGCTTTTGTGACCGGTCACTACCTGCCGTTCGCCGGTGGAATCGAGACCCACGTCGAGCAGATCGCATCTCGGCTGGCGGCCCAAGGTGACAGTGTGACGGTGTTGACCCAGACTGACGACCCGTCTTGGCCCTCGTCAGAAATGATCGCGGGCGTGCATGTCCGGAGGTTTCCGGTACCCGTCCCCAGTCAACATTTTGCCGTCTCGCCCTCCTTGGGACGGGCCCTGATGGCGCAGCGCCGGGAATGGGACGTTGTGCATGTCCACGGGTACCATAGCGTCATGCCGCTGCTAGCCGCCCTGTCCGGTGCGCGACCCTTGATCTTCACTCCGCATTACCACGGAACAGGCCATTCACCGGTGCGCAAGGTGATGCACCGGCCCTATCGGCTCGTCGGTACACGCATCAGTAGCGTGTCCCGACGAGTGATATGCGTGTCCGAAGCCGAACGTAGTCTGTTTGTCTCCCATTTCCCGGGAGCGAGTGACAAGGTGACGGTCATTCCCAACGGCGTCGACCTCGGAGAGCTCCTGGCTGCAGTACCGGTCCCCACGCACAAGAAGACGATCGTCAGTGCCGGTCGGCTCGAGACGTACAAGCACGTCGACGACACGCTGCGAGCGTTCGCACAACTCGGCCCCGACTACCAGCTCGTTGTCACCGGCGATGGGCCTGATCGGGCCAGACTGGAGAGGATAGGGCGAGAGCTTGGTCTGGCCGACACGGTTCGCTTTGTTGGCCGGATCAGCACGGCAGAACTTTACCGCTGGTACCGCTCTGCGGACGTCTACGTGAGCATGTCGAGCAATGAAGCCATGGGGATAACGATCCTCGAATTGTTGGCCTGCGGTGCCAGGGTGGTGGCATCGGACATTCCCGCCCATCGGGAGGTGAACGAACGAGTCGGTGGAGTGCTCACACTCGTTCCCATGGCGTCGAGTCCCCAGGGGTTGGCGAAGGCCATAGCAGCGGCCGCCGAGACACCTCCCGCTCACGACCTCCGCATCCCTGCCTGGGACACGGTGGCCGACGCTACTCGGGCAGTGTACGACGAGGTGATCGGCAATGCCTGAGCCACGCTCGCGCCCGCGGGTCGTCTACTGGTTCAAACAACCAACTCCGTATGCGGTGGCCCGATTCAATGCCGTCGCTGACGCCCACGCTGTCGAGCTCGAAGTGTGGTTCAGTGAGGTCCGCCAGCCCGACCGCAGCTGGGATGTGGACGAGAGCGAATGGCGATTCCCGGCCCGATACATCCCTGACCGTCGCTTTATCGCATTTCGGCTCCGCGTCCCACTCCCTGAACTTGCCCAGACCCGGCCCGACGTCTTCGTCTTGGAATACGACAGACTGAACCAGGCCATCGGGGCCGTGGCCGGACGAGTGCTCGCTCGCCGAGTGGCCTTCCGGGTGCTCCCGAACTTCGACGCCTGGAGCCAGCGCACATGGTGGAGAGAAGCAGCCAAGCATCTGCTGTTCAGGGCGGTTGACGGCGTCAAGGTGCCCGGCCCCGACGGTCGGAACCTCGCCGTTCGCTACGGGACCGATCCGCATCGCGCCTCTGTTGTCCGACAATCCATCGATCTCGATCTGTATAGCTCTGCGCGAGAGATTTCGTCGTCGGAACGGGTGGCCCGTCGTCAGTCCCTCGGATTGTCGGGCTGCGTGTTTGTGTTCGTGGGGCGACTGTGGAAAGGCAAAGGACTGGACGAGCTCCTGACCGCCTACCGGAACCTCGAAGCCGAGGTCGGCGACAAAATCTCCCTGCTGATCATCGGAGACGGTGTCGACGAGCGCCACTACCGTCGCCTGTTTGAACCGCTACCTCGGGTGGTCATGCCGGGCTTCGTCCAGCCCGCAGAGTTACCAGGCTGGTATGCCTTGGCCGATTGCCTCGTCTTCCCGACCCACGGTGATCCCAATGGCCTTGTGGTCGAGGAAGCTCTCGCCGCCGGTCTTCCCGTTATCGTCAGTGACGCCGCGGGGGACGTCGCCAGCCGCGTACCGGAGGGCATCGCGGGGTATGTGTTCCCGGCCGGCTCAGCCAGTGACCTCCAAGAGCGGATGGACAGAGTCGCTCTCGCGCCTGCGCTTCGCCCCTCCCCCGAACTGACGGCCACGATGTCGGTCACGGGTTACGCCACGGACTTCGAGGCCTTTGTGGCCGAGGTCATGGACCGTGACCGGACATCCGGTCTCTCGGCCGGAGTGTGCCCCTTGCTCGGCCACTTGGCCTTGCTCGTGGCTCGGGCCCGACGTTGGCGCCCGGCACCGTATATCGACGCTCGACAATCGGGGAATCCGTAGTGCGCGAGCGCCCATCGACTCTGTACCGTTTGGCGGGAGCCGCGTTGGCTGGCTACCGACGTAATCACCTTGCTCGTAACAGTGGCTGGCTCATCCTCGCCACGGGAATGAACGGCCTTCTCGGCCTGGTCTTCTGGGCCGAAGCCACACGTTCGTACTCCGAGTCGGCTGTCGGGTCGGCGAGTGCCGTTTTGGCCGCCATGACATTCGCTTCCACGGTTGGTCTCTTGGGCCTTGGAACGACTGCGTTGCAGATCCTGCCGCGCGCCGACGACGAGACATGGTCGACCGCCGTGAACTCCTTGGTCATGGGAGGAGCCGCCGCGGGACTGGTCGCCGGCCTGGTCACGGCAGCGGTGCTGCCGCAGTTGTCCTCGGACCAGCAGTTCGCCTCGTTTGCAGGACAGCCCATCATTATCATCTGTGTGGCCCTTGGTACGTCGGTGCTCACCGTCGCCACCTTGCTCGATTACGTGTTCCAAGCCGAGCGCCGGGCCCACTACGTGGGCCTCAGAGGCGCTACCTTCGGCGTCCTCAAACTCGCGCTTCTGACCGCGCTGGTCCTCCTCGGCGTCCGGAGCGGTACTTGGCTCGTAGTGGCTTGGATCTTGGGGTCTCTCCTCACATCAGCAATCTCCCTGTTCTGGCAGATCCAACGCCTGGGACGTCGCCACCGCTACAGCGTCAAGGGTGTCGCAGGCCACGTCAGAAAGTGGTTCAAGATCCTCATCCTTCATCATTTGTCATCGCTGGGTAGCATGATGATCCCGAGCTTGATGCCCGTTCTGGTGGTGGCTCGGCTTTCGCCTACCGCCGCTGCGCATTTCTACATTGCGTGGCTCCTCTCCAGCGTTCTTCTCACCGTGTCGGCGGCCGTGGCCGGCAACCTATTGGCCGAGCTCTCCTACGACGACGAGCCAATGCCACAGAAGCTGCGCAAGGCATCTCGCTTGATCGCCGGGCTCCTACTGCCTCCCAGCATCTTCCTGGCTGTCTTCGGCCGATGGGTCCTGGGAATCTTCGGTCCCACGTACGCGGCCAGCAGCTACGGCATTCTTCTGCTCTTCGTTGTCGTGGCCGTACCCGACGCAGTGACCAACGTCTATGTCACGCTCCTGCGCGTCAAGGGTGAGCCCCACAAGGCGGCAGCCATGAATCTCGTCATGGCTGCGGTGGCGCTGGGAGGGGCGTGGTACCTCATGGGCTCGATCGGAGTGGCGGGCGCCGCCTGGGCATGGGCACTCTCGCAGGCCGTCGGCTGCGTCTATGTCGCCGTCGATGCTCTGGCGGGGAGGAGAAACCGGCCGCCCGTATCGATCGGAGCGGACGGACGGAAGACCGAGGGCCGTCCGTCGAGCAATATTCAGTGAGTGGCCATCGCACCGCTCATCGTGGCAATGGAGACGTACCGACATCGAGGGCCGAGCACCGAAAGAGCGCGACCTCGACACCGGTGTCAGACAACGCATACCATCTTTGTGTGATAACACCCGACTCGATGGGCAGTCTGAGTCGCTTGATGACGCAGATAGCCGAACGTCGCATGACGTGGACCGCATTTTCTCTGCTCCCTCTTTCCTTGCGGCGTCAGTTTCTGTTCACCGCACACCACAAGCGAATCGGCCATCTCCAGCACCCTAAGACGTTCAACGAAAAGATCAATTGGCGAATTCTCCATGACCGTCGCGAGATGCTGGCCTGGACATGTGACAAGCTGCGGGTCAAGGCGCTGGCCCAGGAGCGGGGCGTCCGCGTCCTACCCACCCTTTGGGCCGGTACCGACGTGAGCGAGCTTCGCGACGTGGACTTACCCGCTGATTGGGTGTTGAAACCCAACAATCGTACAGGCCTCGTCTTCTTCGGGCAGTCGCGGTGCACAGACCTCGAGCCCATCTGCCAGTTGAGCGAGACTTGGAAGTCCGACGTTCGGGTCATCGTGAAGGGCGAGTGGGCCTACACCCGGGCAGCTCCTGGTTTCCTCGTCGAAGAGCGCATCGGCCCCGTCCCGGGTTCGCCCACCGATTTCAAGGTCTTCGTCTTCGACGACGCGCCCTACATGGTCCAGGTCGATCTGGACCGTTTCGGCCATCATCAGAGCCGCTTCTATCGACCCAATTGGCAACCCATGCTTCATCGGGACCGAGTCCCCGTATCGGGCGAGATCGCCAGACCGCATTGCCTCGGTGAGATGCTCGAAGCCGCCACTACTGTGGCCAAAGGCTTCGATTTCCTACGTGTCGACATGTACATCGAGCGCGATCAGGTGTTCTTGGGCGAGGTCACGCCCTATCCTGGTGGCGGCCTCGAGCCCTTCGAACCACGAAGCGCCGATCTCGATATCGGCAACGCCTGGCGCTTGCCACAACTGTCTGGCGCCTGAAGCTGTGGCGTCACACACCCACCTTCCCCCGAAGCGCAAGCCCCACACCGAAACATCGGGTGGAGGTGAAGTGCCGGACGAGGTACGAGCCCTTGGCTTGATGACTCGTATAGCCTAGAATCCCTCGTGTCCTGAGTCGGAGATTCGCAAAGAATTAGGATTTCGGCGGGCGACGGGCATGAGCCAGACGGGCGTCAGCCGCATCTGGCGGGCTTTCGGTCTGAAGCCACCTCCGGGAGTCCTTCAAGGTGTCCCCGGACCCACTGTTCATCGAGAAGGTGCGGGACATCGTGGGGCTCTACCATCGACGAAGGAGCTGAAGGAGTCGATCAACCACTGGATCGACCAGTGGAACGACAACCCCCGCCCCTTCGTCTGGCACAAGTCAGCAGACGAGATCCTCACGACCCTCAATGCGTATACACAGCGAATCTCCGACTCAGGACGCTAGCGGGAGAGGGGCAGGCCCCCCTCCCGGCCTCCTCCCGGCGCCACCGCGTACCTGGTGAGATTGTCGGGCCGGCAGAGCCGACCCTCGTGCGCTATCACCGTGCTCATGACCAGCGTGACCAACATCAATGAGGTTCTCAGCGGGCATGTCGGCCTCGAGGTGAACTGCGTCGACCGACTGCTCCTCAATGCCTACGTTCCCAATCTGCAGGTGAGCGGACAGGTGGTGACCTTCCTCACCGAGCACCTCGGGTTTCCGATCCCGTCGCCCGCTTTGTTGGAGAAGATCGGCAACCGGTTCCGCCGTGAGGTGAAGGCCTTCTCTGCCGAGCACGGGGTGCCGATCCTCCGTCTGAAGAAGCCCGACCGGACACGGTGGGACGACCGCAAGCTCGACCATGTCCGGCCCTATCTGGAAAGAGCGGAGGCTCAAGGTCGATACGGGGTCGTCGCCATCGTGGCTGCCCAGGAGTTCCAGTGGGTGTTCAGCGCCAAGAACCGATCACCCAGGCCCGGCGTGGGCCGCTTCGAGTTCGTGAAAGAGGAACGCCGGGTCGGCATGTACTACTTCTACATCCTCGACGCCGAGTTCGGGCCCACATTCATCAAGGTCTGCACCTACTTTCCCTACCCGACCAAGGTCTGGTGCAACGGGCACGTGCGCCACGAGGCGCCATGAAACCGGGCGGAGATGAAAGGGCTCCGCCACCGAGCTGTCGCAGCAGCCCGGTGAAGCTGGGGGCAGCCTGATCCTGGAGGCGCAGGGGAAGGTGGCAAGCAGCCCCGACAACGACGGGACGGGTCGGCACCGCCAGACGACTCGGGTCCGGCAAGCAAGGCGGGAGGGAGTACGAGAGAAATCAGCGTTAACGCTCCTCAAGTGAATACACCGGCTCCAATCTGGTGGATATGGGCCGGGGTGCAGCGCACGTCCACATCACTGGGCGACTCCGACGCCGGGTTGTGACCCTCGGCCAGGAGGCCACGGAGAAAGCCTGCGGCGTATCCGTGGCGATGCTGCAGGAGCACAGCTGGACTCCGGGCCCGCCAACCGGTGCATGGTGAACGTGGGAACCATCGTCGAGCTTCCGTCTCGGCGGCCAACCAGGCCGCCAGCGGGAAGACACGCCGTCGGTCGACGGCTCGGTGATGGGACGGAGCCTCCGTAGTAGTCCGAGGACGGGAAAGCCGCCCACATGGCGAAGAGAGGCAGCGAGTCTGCAGCAGAGGAAGCTGGAATGCCAGGAGGACGACGGTGAACACCGACGAGCTGTGGCCCGATCTCTATGAGGCCGAGTCCCGGGTACTGAAGATCCAGACCAAGCTGCACCAATGGGCAACCGACGATCCCGACCGCCGGTTCGTGGACCTCTACAACCTCGTCTATGACCCCGCTTTCTTGGTAGTTGCCTGGGCGGGGTCAAGGGGAACAGGGGCGCCCGGTCGGCCGGTGTCGATGGGGTGAAACCTCGCTCCATCGTCTTCGGCGCCGAAACGTTGTTGACCGAGTTGCGAGCTGAGCTCAAGGCTCGGACGTTTCGGCCCCTCCCCGTGCGCGAGCGCATGATCCCGAAAGCACACGGAAAACTCCGGATGCTCGGGATCGCGACCGCACGGGACCGGGTGGTCCAGGCATCCTTGAAGCTAGTGCTCGAGCCGATCTTCGAGGCGGACTTCAAGCCGTGTAGCTACGGCTTCCGCCCGAGGCGTCGGGCCCAGGATGTCATCGCCGAGATTCACTATCTTGCCTCCCGCTCTTATGAGTGGGTGCTCGAAGGTGACATCGAAGCATGCTTCGACAACATTTCACACTCTGCATTGTTGCATCGGGTGAGGAATCGAATCGGAGACCGACGTATCCTTGGACTGGTGAAGGCGTTCTTGAAGGCTGGCATCCTCTCTGAGGATGGCACCAACAGGGCGACGATTACCGGCACTCCCCAGGGCGGGATTCTCTCACCCCTGCTCAGCAACGTTGCCCTCTCGGTTCTCGATGAGCACTTCAGCGAGGCCTGGGAGGCAATGGGCGACTTCAATGCCCGCTATCAACGGCGCAGCAAGGGGCTGGCCACGTATCGAATTGTTAGATACGCAGACGACTTTGTCGTCCTTGTGGCTGGCACCCGAGCACACGCCGAGGGTCTGCGGGACGAAGCGGCAGCGGTGCTCTCCCCGATGGGTTTGCGCCTGTCAGAGGAAAAGACGAAGACCGTCCACATTGACGAGGGCTTCGACTTTTTGGGCTGGCGCATCCAGCGTCAGGTCAAGCGAGGCACCAAGAAAGCGTACGTCTACACCTATCCCTCGAAGAAGGCGCTGTTGGCCGTCAGCGACCGGATACGGACGCTTACCAAGGGGTCGATGAACTTGTCGCTGTCAGCCCTGCTGGATCGGATCAACCCGGTGCTGCGGGGCTGGACCAACTATTTCCGACATGGGGTGTCCAAGGCGACCTTCAGCTATCTCGGCACCTTTGCCTGGCGCCGGGTTGTCAGCTGGCTTCGCCGCAAGCATCATCATGCCAACTGGAAGTGGCTCCGCCGTCACTACCTACCTGGGTGGCGACCGACGGAAGGCAAGGTTACGTTGTTCAACCCCGCAAAGGTGACGGTTAGCCGCTACCGCTATCGGGGCAACCGCATTCCTTCGCCCTGGTCTTACAGCATGGAAGGGACCGCCGCATAGCTCAGCGGCATGGGCTCGTGGAGAGCCGGATGCGGTGAGAGTCGCACGTCCGGTTCGGAAGAGCGGGTCGGGGAGACGACCGATCGAAAGGTCGGCAACGCGCCCCGGCTCGACTCTTACGAGTGGGCCAAACGACAGGCCCGTCATCAGGGCATCGCGTTCGACGAGCTGGCCAACGGTTTCGCCTCCTGCGAGGACCCCACTGCCCTCCAAGCCATCTGTGATCGCTTCGGCCCGGGCGACATCCAGGACTTCTTCGACCGCTGGACCCGGGTCATCCCCACCCCGTTCACCGACGAGGACCGGGCCGCCGGCTACTTCTGGGAGCTCTCGATGCGCCAGGTGGAGGTCTCACGCACTCTGGTCTTCGACGATCCCCGGCGGGCCAGGAGCTTCTTCGAGTCGCTGGTCCAGGACAATGTCGGCATCGGGCGTCCCCACGAGGTCCATGCCATCTTCGGACGGGACCGCCGGGGTCGCACCACCCCCCAACCCTTCGGGACCAGGATCTTCAGCCCCGGCGCCGAGGTGAAGATGGACTTCCGCTACAAGCACAGCCGCGTCAAGCAGTACCTGAAAGAAGGGAGGGCATTGCGTATCGAAACCGTCATCAACAAACCCGCTGACCTCGGGGTTCTCGCCCGGCTCGAGCATCTGCCCGAGCTCATCGACAAGGCCCGCCAGGTCAACGACCGTCTGCTTATGATCGAACGTGCCGGCCAGGGCTGTGCCATCGGCTCTGCGCTCTTTGAGCGCATCCACCAGCCCTACGCAAGGGAGGGCCAACGAACCGGAGCCTTGCGCTTCGGGGATCAACGCGCCATGGCCCTGGCCGGTGCACTCTGTCTCGTCGTCCACGCCGTCACCGGCTTCACCAACAAGAGCCTTCGCGGGCATGTCGCCGGACTCCTCGGCAGGGACTACAGCTCTTCGCAGATGAGTTATGACCTGCGCCGTCTCCGTCTTCACGGACTGATCGAACGAAGTCCGGGCACGAACTCATACAACCTGACGCCCGAAGGGATCCGGGTCGCGGTCTTCTACACCAAGCTCCAGGGCCGACTGCTCCGCCCGCTGCTCGAGGCGGACAAACCTCCGGCTCCTATCGAGCTTCGTCGAGCACTCGGGACCATCGACCATGTCCTCGACGACTACATCACGGGAGCGCGTCTCGGAACCGCAGCCTGAAACTTGTCACAAGATCCAGAGACCCGGGGACCAAGAAGATCTAGGGCCAAATCTCATCGATCATCACCCACGGTCAGCCCGTGACCGCAGGTGGTGACAAGATGCGCAACTCCCGCCGCGAGATGAGCGCACCTGGGCGTGAACCTTCCAAGAGCGTCCCTTCCAAGCAACGGACGTCCCAGTGCTAACGGGGCCAGAGTTGGAACTCCATACAAGGCTCGGCTCCAAAGGGGAAGGCCGGAGCGACTCATCGGGTCCGGTACGGCAATGCCCGATCGGCAATGGCCACCACTCTGCGACCTCGCCTAACCTGACGAGGATGGGGAGCGCTGGCAGGGCGGAGGACACACGCGTCAGCATGAGCCGACCCGTTTTGGTGGTGTTGTGCTCCATTGGGCTTGTCGGAGTCCTGCTTCGACTGTGGCTGATCGCATTCGAACACTTCTTCAATGAAGACGCCTTGATCACGCTCCGGTACGGCCGGAGCATCATCCAAGGGAACGGCTGGGTCTACAACACGAACCAGCACGTCTTGGGCAGTACGTCCCCGATATGGACCGTCGTAGCCGCTCTGGCTAGCGGCCTTCTCAGCACAGGAGGAGTAAGGCTCCTTTTCTCCACGATGGACCTTGTCTTCTACTGTCTCGCCGGATGGCTCCTCGTCAGACGAATATGCTCACGTTCTGACGTAGGCGCAGCCGCGCCGGTCGTGCTTGTGGCCGTTCTGGCATTCCACCGATTGATATTGGACACATCGGTAGGCGGCCTCGAAGAGTCCCTTTTCGTCCTGCTCATCGTCGCTGCCGTCCTGGTGGTGGAGCGATCGGTGCCCGCCGGCTTCGCCCTAGCGGGTATTGCCACACTTGTGAGGCCCGAAGGACTGGTACTCGCGATCGCGTTGCTTCTGATGCTGCTCACCGTCGACCGGCGATGGAAGAGTGTCGTCGGGGCAGTCTTGAGCTTCGGGGCTGTCATAGCCCCCTGGGTCGTCTTCGCCACGATCTATTTCGGTTCCCCGATTCCACAGAGCGCCAAAGCCAAGTCGGGCTGGATTGGTCAGCACCTCACCTTGCTGCGCATACTTTGGCGCCCGCAACATCTGCTATCGGTCTTCACCTTTCTGAACGCAACGTACACGGGTTCGACGACCGATGTCGCTCAATTGACGTTGGCGGTCGCCGGTCTCGCACTCTTCGGTTACGGCACGTGGATCTCTGTTCACCGGCGGGATCGGTTCATCACGACTCTTGCACTTTTCTTCGTTGGATACGTCGCGTTCTACTACTTCGGCAATGGAGAGCTGTTTCATTGGTACATTCTTCCCTCGGCCGTCACATTCTGGTCGGTTACGGCTATCGGAATAGATGCGCTTGTGCGCAATTGGCTACGGCGAGTCTGGATTCTTGGTGTCGGTGCCTTCGTTGTTCTTCTGCTCGCTCAGGCTGTGATCGTGCTTCCGGAGCTCTCAGCTCTGCAGGGTTACGAGACCGGAGTCGCTCAGGCGACAGGTCAATGGATCGCAAGGTGTACACCGACCGATGCGATCGTCATGCTCGAGCCACTGGGTTATGTGGGGTACTACTCAGATCGGCGTATCATCGACCTCGGCGGACTCATTTCACCCAAGTTCGCCTCCCTTGACGCGTCCACCGTGGTCGGTTGGCCGGCCACCGAGATCCTCCTGATGCGGCCGGACTATCTGGTACTGCGCCGCTATGAAGTCGCCGAGAACGAATTCCTGATGGCCCACGGAAATCCGATGTTCGCCAACTCACGCGCTCGAAAGGAATTCGAGGACAATTACGTCCCAGTGGCCTCATTCAGTGATCACTATGCGACGCATCAAGCCAATGGACAGGACATCTCCCTCGTTGTCTATGCCAGGAACGGGGCATCACCCTGCCACTGAGTGAGAGGACTCGTCCTCACATTGCGGCATCAGCAGTCCGTACTGGATTCCTGGAGTGCGGAATGCAGGGACCGCCGACGGGGCACTTGGGTCCCCATCGACCAGAACCCGCTTGCCAGGTCCGCTGAGGCGCATCCTGACTGTTTGAACGTCGAGGCCGATCACCGTTGGCCGGACATGGTCGGTGCTCGCTGCAGCCGACAGCACGTCTTCGTCGCTGCCAAAGTGCGTACGTCGGGACCCGGCGAGGAAGCCGGAAGGCCAACCAGGTGACCGCGTCAGAAGCCGCTCGGACAGCTAGTGACCTAGTGTCCTGAGTCGGAGATTGGCGAAGAAAGTGGACGTGCCCATCGACGCGCCCGCGTTCAATTTCTGACGGTAACCTGGACCTCGGCGCTGTGACTGCTCGTACCGATCGTGTCGTAGGCGACACTTCGGATCGAATAGATGCCGTTGGCCACAAGTGACGTGTTCCACGAGGTAGCCCAACCGTAGATCGTCTTATGGGCCCGTCCGATCACCAGGTTGTGCACGGATCCGCCGGTCAGAATGAACGTGACCTGCTTGACCCCGTAGGGGTCCGAGGCTTTCGCGATCAGGCCCGAGGTACCGGTCACCGTGGAACCCTCCGGAGGAATGACCACACGTGTAATGGGCGGCGTCTTGTCCACCGTGAGTCCCCGGCTGGAGTAGTAGGCCGCCGATGCCGTATCGAACAGACTCAGGTGTTCGGACCTTGCCGCCTGGGCCATGCTCCGGATATACGAAACCGGTTGCCACGACGAACCGAGCCCCGTCCGGACGAGCGAGTTCGGAGCGCGGCCGATGTTGACAGCGATGTCGGCGGCAGCCAGTTCTTGGTCGTGCCAGGTTTCAGCGGCGCTGAAGGCCTCGAAGGGGGCGATGACGACTTGAAGGCACAGGGCGACGATGAGAGCGGCGCGCAGCCCGAGGTGGTCGATCCTGACCCACCAGGGTCCGTCGGTCGACCCGCGTTCGGTCCCCTCCATCCGTCGAATAAGGCTCGCCACCGAGATGCGCCGACCGATGTTTGCGACAAGACCGTGCCTCTCCTCGAAGAGGGATCCGTCGAGCATGGCCAGGTAACATCCGGCCAGGATCAGGAGCTCGAAGATTGCATACCGGGGGAGGACGGAGAGCCCCAGAGACCCACGCCCTTCGGTAAGTGCCACGGTGTAGAGCACACCGAAGAGGACCGCCGCCACGCCGATAGGGCTGGCAGTCGACCGATCGCGTCGCGGCAGCCCGACGACGAGCACCCAGGCGGCAACGACAAAGATGAGGACCCCGAGCAGGCAGAAGAGATAGTCGCCGGCGCTAGGTGTGTTGGGCACCTGCACGCCGAAGACATCGCCGATGGCGAAGAAGAAGAACCTGACGGCCAAGACCGGGTGGGTCAGGACGAAGGACTTGGTCCCGGTCCCCGCGGTGGTGAAATCGAAGCGGTACAGGTACACCCCGGTGGTGACCACGGCCGCGGTGATCCAGGCCAGAACCATCGCCCGGCCTCGCCTCCGGTGGTAGAGGAGCAGGAGCCCGACGGGCCAGATCAACAGACCTTCCAGGGACGAGAAGGCTCCGGCAATGGCGACGGCGATCGCACCGGCGAGGCCCAGCCAGCCGAGCGCCACCCGGTCGAGGAGGAAGAGGGCGGCCGCCAGCGCGAAAATCTCGAGATACCACGACACGGCAAAACCCCACATGATCATGGTGCCCTGGTTCAACGAGAGAAGAACGATGACCACGGGGAAGTAGTAGATCCAGGGGGTCGACGGTGACCGCCGCCTGTGGGCCAGGATGAGCAGGGCCGCGGTGGCGATGAGGAGGATCCCACTTCCGTAGTCTTCGTAGACCACATTGAAGTGCGTGGTACGAGCAAGGACGAGAACCAGGAGATCGGGCACGAAGACCCGGTTTTCGCCATGCTGAGCCCAGAGGTCCCCGAGGGTGAGGGTCCCACTGTGCGAGAGCGCGATGATGTGGATGTCATGCCACTGATCAGCAAAGATCATGTTGACTGCATAGCGGTGGATGAACCAGAGCAAGGCCACGGCCGGCAGCGCCAGGGCGTAGATACCGAACCTGGCGACGGTGCCCGGGGGGTCGGGGGTCATCGGGCCTCCATGGGCCGGAGGAGAGCCTCCCGCGCGATTCTCGGCCCCAGCGCTCTCCAGCACTTGCCGCTGCAATAGATCGAGGTCGTCTGATGGTGAGCTCATCTGGATCGCACGACGACGGTTGGTCCCGGAGTCCCCGAATCACGATCAGTGGTGCTGACGCTGTCGGCGATGACCACCCAACGGGTACCCCTCACATGCGGCGAAGCTGTCGTTGCCACAGCCAGATGCGCAGGACCCAGCCCCCCGAACTGCGTTGCAGACATTCGCCCAGCTTACTGACCAGCCGTTGCGTCATTCTCGCGAGATCACGCTGCTGTGATGTCGTAGTTCCACAGTCCGGTCACCTCGCCAATCTCAGACGTCTCAGACGGTCTTCGGGATCATTTCTGACGGCTTCCGTACCTCGAATCCCATGTCCCGAATCCATGGTCCGGACGTTACCCAACGTCGCACCTGATGTCCCGACGAGGCGATGAGGCGGGCGGGCTGAACGACCACGAGCGGCTGAGGGTCCGAATTGGTCAACATGGACTCAGCGGTGCATGCTGATGGCCGTTCATTTGCCCAGCGGTTCCCGATGGTCGGAATTCGGAGGAGATGTTCGGGATTGGCGGCGCCGAGGGATCGGCATTCCTGAGGACCCTGCAACGCTCGGTCGGGCTGGGCGGGCGAGGTCCTTTCGGCGCCTGACGGCGCCGATCGCGTTGCTCGCACCGGTCGTCACTTTCGCGTGTTCCTGCCGAGCCGGAGGTTCGCCCATCGATGCTCGGTCCGCGTTGGGCAGGGCCCTCCGGTCTGCGGTTCCCGATGGTCGGGCGACGCCTCCGGCACCGTTTTCGTACACCGCCGGATTCCACCAGCCGATCTCGCACACCGCCTCTGCCGGTGGGACCGGATACCTGACCATCTTCCAGGAGATCTCATCGGGTCCCCTGTCGGTGTCTGTCGATGGCGCGGGTCCGGTCATCCTCACCGACGGCGAGATCAACTACGGCTTGATCTCGCCGGGAGCCCACACGATCACGGCGACAAGCGGACCAGAAACGGTCGCCTCCGGAAGTGTTGTGGTACCGGCCGGACAGCGACTCACGGCGGTGATCCATCTCGCGCCCGGGGGTGTACCCACCGTCACGGGGTTCGACAATGATCGGTCAGTCCCTCCCCTCGCCAATCTCAGCTGGTCTTTCGTAACGCCGCCGATGCGCCACCGGTTGACATCTACCTCAGCGGGACGATGGTGGCTGCAGACTTGGCCGACGATCCCTCCTCGCACCGGGGCGCCCGTCCAGTCACGATCGCGGTGGCCGAAGCCGTCGCTCCGGCGAGTCAGGTGCTGGCAGTGCAGCACAGAGTGCTCGCTGCCGGTGACCTGATCGATGTCTTCGTCGTCGGGATCTCCGCCGCACATCCCAGTACGGTCGGACTGATTACCGACACCATTCAGCTGGGCGCCGGCTACCGCCTCTACGCATCTGATGGGGGAGCCTTCGATTTCGGTGACGCAAACTACTTCGGCTCGACGGCCGGACTCCATCTCAGCGAGACGGTGATAGGAGCGGCACTCACATCCGGTGGGGACGGGTATTGGATGGATGCCACCGACAGAGGAGTGTTCTCGTTCGGGGATGCATCGATCTTCGGCTCGGCGGCGGGTCTCCACTTGAACGAACCCATCGTGGGCATGGCCGCGGACCCCGACGAGGCCGGCTACTGGTTGGTGGCCAGTGACGGAGGCGTCTTTTTCGCCGGGAACGCTGGATTCTGCGGCTCGACCGGTGGTCTCAGACTGAACAAGCCGATCGTCGGGATGGCGGCCACCCCCGATGGCAAGGGCTACTGGGAGGTCGCCTCCGACGGCGGCATCTTCTCCTGTGGCGACACCACCTTTTACGGCTCGACTGGCGAGATTGCCTTGAACAAACCCATCGTGGCCATGATCCACACCGTCGACGGTCGGGGCTACTGGCTGGTGGCCTCCGACGGCGGGGTGTTCTCCTTCGGGGACGCCGCCTTCTACGGCTCGACCGGCGATGCTCACCTCAACGAACCGATTGTGGCCGTCAGCGCTCCCGGCTTGACGCTCCGCAGTTGATCGCCCCGGTTGACCGCCGACCCAGCGGGTGACTAGATCAGGTGAAATTGACGTAATTCATCGGAATTGATGTCCCGCTGATCGTTCGGGGTCACTACAGAAGCGGCTGGTTTTGGTTACGTATTCACGGCGTCAGTGTTGACGATAAGCAGACTGCACGGAAAGTGATGGACAACTTGCTGGAGACACTCCCGAGTAAGAAGCGCACGGCTCCTCTCATGTCTCGGTTCCCGACCACCACAAGATCTGCCTCAGTAGATTCAGCAATTCAGGGCAGACGCCTGGATGCCTGACACTCTCGGGATTGGCGGAACAAGCCTGTGACATCCGGGATGGCCACCGAGGACGCCAAGCCAGTGTCTGTGGAGAAGACGACGGATTCGATGGGCACTTTGGAAGCCAAATGGAGGTCCACCCCACCAGCCAGCGTCCCCCTCGTCGTCACACGGCAACCGTGGAGCGATGACCGCGCCGTCAGGACGATCTAGGAGGTGAAGATTTTGGGCCGTGACTGGGCCGATCATGATCGAACCTGACCTGGATGGACCAGGCATTCTCAGAATGTAGTCATTGTGGCTGATTGACTTGTCGTGGCGATACGCCAATGGTTGTGAAATGGAACTGATGCTGCTGCGGATGTATCAACAACAGGTGGTCATCTCCTGCCAGGCTGTTCTTCTGGGGCAGAAGACATGCAATATGGAACAAAAACGTCCACGCTTTTGGTACGGCGTCCAAAATCTGATCATCGGGGGTGGAAATATCTCGAAAGAATCGCCCCCGGCAAGATGGTTTGTCATGGCTGCTTTTGCTGTCGTGCATCCCTGGCAGGGCCGGTTCCATGCGCGTTGACCGGCAGTGCCTTTTGTCCCGCTACCCCGGTTCGGTGCCATAGCCCGAATTCGCCGTCGTGAGCGACTTCGACCCATCCGCGGCGGCCCGGGTTTGAGCCAAGGTAGCGAAAGACGTAGCTGTCCCAGTCGCATACCCAGTTGATGCCTTGGGCGCTGAGGTACTGTGGCATGTCGCTTTGGTGACTTAAGGCTTCCGGGTTCACCTTCCCGTCGAGATTCACAACTCGATCACGAAAGAACCCAACGGTACCTGACTGACCGGCTCCGACGAACGCGTCAGGGGGAACCATCCGCTGGATGAGCGCCAGTTGTTGGCTGTAGTCAAGATTGCCTGGGAACGCACGTCCGCCGATGTATAGGCCAGCGGTGGTCAGGAGGCCGATGATGACCAGGACGATGGCGATTCCGCGCACTGCCATCATGGTCGCCCACGTGCTGTTGAGGAATACCGCCGTTCCGATGATGACGGCGATCAGCATCGCCGGGGCAAGGTACCGGCCGTAGAAATACGTGGCGCCGGATTGTACGAAGTAGAAAGCAGCCGTCAGGACTAGCGATAGACCAAAGACTCTGGCGAACGCGAATCCTCGAGCAACCTCGCCGTTCTTACGTTCGCCGCGGCTGGGGGCGCGGGGCCTTCGGACGAGCAGCCCCACAGTCATTGCCGCAATGATGAGTTCAAGCGCGGCGACAAAAGAGGATTCGAACCGGGAGGCGTAGCCCCACGGGACGAGAACCTGACCAAGAGCGATGATCAGGCTCGGGATTCGAGACGCGGTGATCATCACCGATTGTTCGGCCTTGCCGCTTGTTGGCATAAAGTGTCCGAACTCGATGCGGTTGTATAGCCACCACGGGGAGGACACGATCAGCGCCGTGATGGCGGCCAAAGCTGCTCGGCTCGGTCCTGCAGTTCGGTCTCGGTACGTCGCTGCGCAGAGAACCACCGCGAAGATTGCGCCGTCGATTCGCACAAGGATGAGAACTCCGAGTAAAACACCGATGGTCACCGCACGTTGCCAGGTGTTCAATTCGTTCCGTTGGTAATAGCGCCAGATTGCGGCGTACATCAGAATCTCGCCGCCTGTTTCCAATCCGTTGAAGGCGCTTGCGACAAAAAAGGGCGCACCAAGTAGGGCAAGGGCTGCGAGCCACGGAGCTATCCGCTTGGCCGCCTGGTTCACTGTCAAATCGCGACAGATGAGCGCTGCGAGAGCGGCCGTCGCAATCGCCATCAGCCAGCTCAGGATCAGTACCAACCGCAATCCAAGAAAGCGGTTGCCGTGGTCGAGGAAGGCAATGGACTCGATGACCGTTACGGCTGGCTGGAAGCCGTTGGTTAGGGTGTGACCGTTGATGGTGAGACCATGGCCGGTGGCGAGGTTGCGGGCCACGGAGAGCGAGTAGAAACCGTCTTCCGTGAGCGGCTTGTTGACGAGACGGTTGGTTTCGCGTGTCGCCAGAGTCAGTGGCGCGAGTGAGACAATCACGACGCCTGCGATCAAAAGACGGACGCTTCTGTTAAGGGTCGGCTCGAGCGCCTTGCCTGGTACGCGGTCATCAGGCCATGACGTACCGTTCTTTCCCCCATCCGCCGCCTGCACACGCCAACCCTAGCGCTTCTGCTTGACCCAGGAGCCGCTCGATCATCCGGAGGCGCGGGAGCTGGGTTAGCACCCCGTCATTAACGGCGTGCGGCTCCGAGCTGCGCGAGGTACCACCCATCCGCGGTCGGGCGTACCGCTGCTCGCACCCATTCGAGCCCCGGCCTCCCCACCCTTGACCGAGCGGTCCCCTCGGCCCACAAATTGGCCGGGCCGGCTGACGTCCATTCGGACCGTCCTGGACACGATTCGTCGGCCTGGCTCGGACACTCACTGTCACCAACCGGTCGGACGGAGTGACCTCATAGGAGCCTGCCGCACAGGCTCTTCGTCGTCCTGTCCATCGTTCCGGCGGTGTGGTGTCACCCACCCCAAGCGAAAGGAACAGATGACGATGACCACTATCGCGCGCCGAATCACCGGAGGGGTCGACACGCACCTCGACGTGCACGTGGCGGCCGCCCTCGACGGACGAGGGGCCCAGCTCGGCGTGGAGAGCTTTGCCGCCACGGCCGCGGGCTATCGGGACCTGCTGGGTTAGCTCGAGAAGTTCGGGACGGTCGAGCTCGTCGGTGTCGAAGGAACCGGCAGCGACGGGGCGGGACTCACCCGGCACCTGCTTTCCCACCAGGTCGCCGTCGTTGAGGTGGACCGGCCCGACCGCCAGCGCCGCCGGCGCACGGGGACGTCCGATCCCCACGACGCCCGTGGCCGCAGCCCGGGCCGCCCAAGTTGGCGACGCCACCGGGTCGGCCAAGACGAGGGACGGAAACGTCGAAACCATGCGGGTATTGCGAGGTGGCCCGGTCCTCGGCCAGGCGCTCTCGGACCCAGGCCATCAACCAGATGCGCAGCCTCATCTCGACCGCTCCCGAGGAACTCCGGGCCGAGCTGCGGGACCTGTCCATCTACAGGGTCCTCACTGCGGCCAGTGCCTACCGCCACACCGGGCGGACCGATGTCGCGACGGTGACCAAGCTCAGCTTGCGCACGCTGGCACGACGGGCGCTCTCTCTTGAGGAAGAGGTCAAAGAGATCGACCGACTGTTCAGGGCCCTCGTCGCCGAGATCGTCCCGGAGCTCAACGCCATAGACGGGGTGGGCAGCGACGTGGCTTCGGCGATCCTGGTGGCCGTCGGCGACAACCCCGAGCGGGTCTACAACTTCTACGGCACGTTCAGCAGCACTGACACCTCTGTCAACCAAAACCCCGCGACCAGTGGCATCTACAACAACGCAGGCACGCTGGTCTCACCACCTCGGTGAGCGTCAACTCCAACACCGCCGTCTCTGGCGGCGGGATCTACGGCACTGTCGTTCTCTCCGTCCCCGCAGGTGTCGTGCTACTTAACATCCCCGACAACCTCGTCGACTAGGTCCCCTCGGAAGAAAGGGGGACCACCGCTCTTGCGGGCCTCCTTTCCCGATTTTCGCTACTGTGGCTTCGCCGGTCGAGGGTCGAGCTGGTGACCAGTGCTCAGCCAGAAACGGTGACGGCGGCGGGATCTACAACGGCGTTGACAGTGGTCGAGGATGCGCCAGCCCCGACGCTCAGATTCACCTTCACCGCCGGCAACGGAGTGCTCCCGAACGCCATCCAGACCTTCACGTTGAAGGTCATCGCTATCGAAATCATCACAAAGGCGACGCCCGGGTTGTCCTATTCGGCAACGCTGAAGGAGCTGGGCGGCTGTCGCCCTTCAGGTGAACCGCCACCGGTCTGCCCTCCGGGCTGAGCCTGGCCGCCTCCACCGGGGTGATCTCCGGCAGGGCGACCAAGGCGGGTACCTACAAAGTCAAAGTGATCCCCACCGACTCGACCATGCCGACCGAGAACAGGGCAACAGCGACGCTCACGCTCACCGTGAAATGACCCGGGAGGAACCGGGCCAGGCTGCTGTCCGGATTGAGCCTTAGGCCGGACCCCTGTCCCCAGGGTCCTGGGGGCACTCCCAGGTAGTCACTTCACCTTGGGATAGGAGATCCGCACCAGCAAGATTCCGGTTGCCCGCGCCGGCCGCCTCGCCTGTCGGCGGGCTCAGGGGCCAGAGCCGGTCAGGTAGTCGGTGATGGCCTGAGCCATGGCTGCGGCAGCTGATTGCTGGAACGCGGTTGTCGCCAGAATCGCCGCGTCGGTCGGATTCTGCATGTTGCCGCACTCGATGAGAACCTTGGGAACCGTGGTGAGATTGAGTCCGGCCAAGTTGTTCCGGGGTTGCAACCCATCGACGCCGTCGTAGGTGCTCACCGGCATGCCCGTATCTGTCAGGAACGTGTCCCGCAGGATGGAAGCGAAGGAGGCTGACGATTCGATCACGTTATCGTTGGGTCCGTCGGCCACCGGTTCGAGGACGGCAAAGCCTCGCCCGCCGAGAGGCCCGCCGTCAGCGTGGATATCGACGGCCACATCCGCGTGGGCGTTGTTGATGATTTCCGCACGGATGGTGACACACGGCCCGATTCCATCGTTGTCCGGACGAGTCATGACCACCTGGGCGCCCTCTGCATCGAGGTCGGCCTGCAAGTAGGTGGCAACATTGAAATTGTATTGCGCTTCCGTGTAGCCGCTGGCCGTCTCGGTTCCGGTCGTGTCACAGGACTCGGCCTCCTGGCCATTCCACACCGGTTGATCGATGATCTGGGGGGCGGTGTTGTTCAAGCCGTTGTGCCCCGGGTCGATCCCGACGATCTTCCCGGCCAGAGCCAACGGAGATCCGAGCACGATCCAATAGCCGTTGCCTGTCGGTGCGGCCGCCATGCCCACGACGGGGGCGCTGAGCTGTGTTCCGCCCTCCGATCCGTAAAAGGGTGCGTTCCCGAAACTGAAGATCCCCCCGTCCGAGGCCACGAGCCAGTAGCCCTCGCCATGGGGCGCGGCCGCCATGCCCACCACCGGCCTGTTGAGGGTGAGTGATCCGGTGGAGCCGTAGAACCGGGCATCCCCGAAACTGAAGATCCCCCCGTCCGAGGCCACCAGCCAGTAGCCCCTGCCATCGGGGGTGGCCGCCATGCCCACCACCGGCCTGTTGAGGGTGAGTGATCCGGTGGAGCCGTAGAACCGGGCATCCCCGAAACTGAAGATCCCCCCGTCCGAGGCCACCAGCCAGTAGCCCCTGCCGTCGGGGGTGGCCGCCATGCCCACCACCGGCCTGTTGAGGGTGAGCGATCCCGTCGACCCGTAGAACTGGGCATCCCCGAAACTGAAGATCCCCCCGTCCGAGGCCACCAGCCAGTAGCCCCTGCCGTCGGGGGTGGCCGCCATGCCCACCACCGGCCTGTTGAGGGTGAGCGATCCCGTCGACCCGTAGAACTGGGCATCCCCGAAACTGAAGATCCCCCCGTCCGAGGCCACCATCCAATACCCGGCCCCCTTCGGGTCGGGAGCCATGCCCACGACAGGAGCCTTCAGATCGGTCAGAGAAGTCATGCCCGGCGACGCTTCACCGAAGGGCGCGACTGAATCAGGAGGTGGGGTGGCTCCCGCCGTGTGAGCCTGCCTCGCCGTGGCATCTGCCGGGGCTCGAACCGAAGCCCAGGAGACTGCCACCGCGGTGAGCGCCAGCAACAAGACGATGACGTTCCGTCCCGCGGTGTGCCGCGCGCCGCGTTTCGAAAGCAGCTCCATGATCAGGAGTACCGGGCAGCCCGGGTTCCGGGCGGATGATGGACACCGGCCACCGAGTCCGGGTTCTCGACGCAGACCTCACACTCGAGCCCGTCCGGATCCCGGAAGAAGAGGCTGAGCATGGGCCCGAAGTCGGTGACGAAGTCGTCCGCCGCCTGCCGCGACATCAGGCGTTCCCGAATGGTCTCGAAGGCCTCGAGGGACGCGGCCTGCAGCGCCAGGTGGTCGAGGCGTCCTCGCCCGAACATCGGTGTCTGGCGTTCAGCCTCCGTGTTGCCGTCGATCTGGAACACGTTGAGCTCGGCCCAGTCGCCGATCTTGATAATGGAGAGTCGAGGTCCCTTTCCTTCGGCGAGCTCGGGGCCGTCGCGTAGGATCTCGGCGTCGAACACCTCCTTGTAGAACGCGTTCAGCCGGGCGGCATCGTTGGTGATGACGGCGACGTGGTTGATTCCTTTGGTCAGCATCCTGGTGTCCTCCGGGCGGCAGGTCGGGACCAACTGTAGTTGGGCGGGCTCCGGTCGGATCCGGCGGGCTCCGGCGGGCTCCGGTCGGTTCCGGCGGGCTCCGGTCGGTTCCGGTGGGTCCATCCGCCCCCGCGGGCCGAGCAGGAGGGTGTGAGTGGTCGGTATGGTGAGCAGGTATGGAAGCAGCCACCAACGGAACGATCGAGTTCCCTGACCGGTTCTTGTGGGGGGCGGCCGGTTCCGCCCATCAGATCGAGGGCGGAAGTACCAACAACGATTGGTGGGAGTTCGAGCACACCGAGGGTTCGGGATGTGTCGAATCGAGCGGGGATGCCTGTGATTCGTACCACCGGTGGGGGGAGGACCTCGACCTGGTCTCCGGAATGGGACTGGGCGCCTATCGGTTCTCACTGGAATGGAGCCGCATCGAACCGGCCGAGGGAGAGTTCTCGTTGGCGGCATTGGACCACTATCGGCGCATGTGCGCCGGCTGTCACGAACGGGGAATCGTTCCGGTGGTCACCTTCCACCACTTTACGAATCCGGCGTGGCTCGCCCGGCGAGGAGGCTTCGAGGCACTGGATGCCCCCGATCGGTTCGCCCGGTTTGTGGAGCGTGCCGGAGCACACCTCGGGGACCTGATCGGGTGGGCATGCACGATCAACGAGCCCAACGTCGTGGGGGCGATGGGTTACACGGTCGGGGAGTACCCGCCGGGCGTGAAGGACGATCTGACCCGGCACCTCGCCGTCAACGATTCGATGGTCCGCGCCCACCGGCTGTCCGTCGAGGCACTCCGGTCAGGGCCCGGAGACTTCCCGATCGGCCTCACGCTGTCGATGGCCGAGATCGTGGCCGACGAAGGTGGCGAGGTCACGCGGGACATGGCCGAGGAGATCCTCGAGAACACCTTCTTGCGGGCTGCAGAAGGCGATGATTTTGTCGGTGTCCAGGCTTACACCCGGATGCATTTCGGGCCCGAGGGCCTGGCTCCGGACGATCCGTCCGTCGAGCAGACCCAGATGGGAACGGAGAACTGGCCACAGGCTGTCGCCCACTGTGTCCGGCGCACTGCGGAATTCACCGGCCTTCCGGTTCTGATCACCGAGAGCGGGATCGCCACCGAGGACGATGGGGAGCGCATCACCTATATCGATCGAGTGCTGCGCGATGTCCACGTCTGCATCGGCGATGGAATCGATGTCAGGGGCTTTTTCGTGTGGAGTCTGCTCGACAACTTCGAATGGAACATGGGTTTCGGCCCCAAACTCGGGCTCCACGCAGTCGATCGGACGACGTTCGAGCGCAGGGCCAAGCCGAGCGCGTCCTGGTATGCGAACGTAGCCCGGTCCAATCGACTGGCACCCGGGACGGGTTGACTCCTCGGCGCGGTGGAAGTCCGTTCCGTCGTCCGCGATCGGATGGCCGCGGATCGAGTCAGCTGGCGTCGGTGTTGGCGATCAGCAGGCTGCAGCGACAGCGATGGGCCAGTTTGTTGGGGATGCTTCCGAGCACGAAACGGGACATCCCGCTCATGCCCCGATTTCCGACCACGATGAGATCGGCACCGACCTTGTCGGCCGTGCTCAGCAAGGCGTCGGCGATATCGGTGCCACCGGGCGTGTGGAACTCGATGGCGACTCCGTGCCGTCCGGCCTCGGCGGTCAACCTTGCCCTGATGCTGTCGACCTCGCTCCGCACCCCGTCGATCGCCTGTTGCCAGGCGTTCGAGCTCACCTGCCCTGCTTCCACGGCCGGATGAACGACCTGAACGGCATGGAGGGTGGCTCCGGCCGCCTTGGCCAGGCCCAGCGCCTCACCGACGGCGGCCTCGGCCCGTTCCGAACCGTCTGTGCCGACCACGATCACGCCGTATGGCACCTACGCCAACTCCCACAAGTTGGAGGTCACGGCCCGGAACGCTAGCGGCGTCGTCTTCCGCCCGCAACGGATCCGCTTACGTGGGACCGCGCCGGATACCGGTCCGCCGCCCACTGGGGGAGGCACCGGCGTGAATCCGAGGCTCGATCGGAGTAGAACCACCTGCCATGAAGCTCAAGCTCGATCTGCACGATGTCTACAACCGGGGGGAGGACATCGATCGGGCGCTTCGCGCCGTCATCGACGAGGCCGTCGAAAAGAAGGTCCGACTGGTGGAGATCATTCCCGGCAAGGGGAGTGGCCAACTGAAGAAACGAGTCTTGCGCTTCCTCGACCGGAAGGACATCAAGGCACTCTACGACCGTGTCGAAAAGGACTCTCACAACTTCGGCAGAGTGTTCGTCCACTTCCGGCCGAAGTAGGAAGGCTAGGCGGGCGCGGTATCCAGGGCTGATCCTGTGGTGGGCATCAGGAATCGTTCGACGGCGGAGGCGATTCCTGTGGCGATGACCTTTTGGTCCGCCGCATCGACGGCGAGCGATCCCTCGAACGGATCAGTGAGGTACAGAGGTTCGATGACTGCACCTGGCATCTGGCTGGGAGTGGAGAAGTATCCCGACATGGCGGGGCCGATGAGAAGGAGATGGTCGTACGCGGCGGCCTCTGCGGCCAGGCCACCGGATGCCGGATCACCGGCTGAGGACCCGAATCCGCTGTCGGGGAGTGAGCCGTCGTTCGGGATCTTCCAGCCCTGTGCATTCATGGCCGCCAGGACATCCGTCTGCAGCAAGCCGGCCAACGCCGTGTTCTCCTGCGAGAACGGCCGGTCGGTGTCGTAGAGCGTCACGCTTCCGGCTTGGTCGATCCCACCGGCATCCATGTAGATGCCGATCAGGGCATCAGCCTTGGCCAGGTTGGCACATTGATCTCTCGCGACCACGTCGTCATGGGAGCCTTGAAGGGAGAGGAGCTGGCCGTCCGTGTCCGCCGGGCCCAATTTGACCACCGTCGTGTCTGCCGTCCGTGAGACGACGACACGGTAGCCATCGGCCCGCAGGATTGCCATTGCGTCCAGCTCGACGGCCAGGTTGACGTTGGACTCGTAGACCGTCTGTCCCGACTCGGTGGTTCCCACTCCGCCGGGGTCGAGCCCGCCGTGGCCGGCATCGAGGAAGACGGTCTTCCCGTTGTTCCCGTCGGTCGGCGAGAAAGACATGCATGCCCCCGAGGCGAACGCCGACGGATCGAGGGGTGTGCCGTCCGTTGACGGCGTGCCCAGGTGGACGACGTCATTCGCCAGTTGCCTGACCTCGCCGCCGAAGGTCCGGACTCCGAGCGCGATCAGGACGACCAGCACGAGGCCGGCGACGATGACGATGGCATGACCCAGCCGACGTCGGGGCTCAGAGCGCTGGTGCGTCACCGTCAGCGTTCTCGAACCAGCTGGGTCGCATCGCCGGTCGCCTCGCTCGGATCACGCACCGGATACTACTGACGATCAGATCGACAGAGGCATCACCACCGGGGCCGAATACGGGTTCGCGGCGATCAGCCAGAAGATGGACAGCTGACCCCGAATTCAGTCAGAACGGCCGTCGGAACGAGTCCGTTCTGCGAATTGTTCGGCGGGCAACCCACCTCCGACGTCCCAAATCCGACCACGTTCCACGTTCCCCCCTGGGTGTGGACGAATCCATAGCCGCCTTGGACGGTGCTCTGGTGTCCAGGAGCCGGGCCGATCTGGAAGTAGACGTAGGAGGGATCGGCGCTGGAGAGCTTGGCCGAGCTGATCTGCCAAGTTCCGACACCAGGACCGTGGGCGGTCTCGAACGCCGTGATCGCGGCCACGGCGGACGCGGGCACTCCGGCGAAGGCGGCGGCCGTCGTCGTGGTGGCGGGAACAGACGTGGTCGTTGCTGACGGGGACGTCGTACACACGCGGGTGCCCGCGCTCACCGCCGCCAGCAGCTTCGTCCTGGTCATCGAGCCGTAGACCCCGTCGACCGGTAGCCCCGACGCGCTCTGGAACGCCTTGATCGCCGATGTGGTCAGCGGACCGCTCACCCCGTCGATCTTCCCGGAGTAGCACCCCACCTTGGTCAAGCCCGCCTGGAGGGTGCGGATAGCGGCCGCCGACATTCCCGGTGTCGTCGACGAGCTGCTCGAGGCAGTCGTCGTGGTCGTGGCCGTCGACGGGCTGCTCGAACAACCTGCGGCCAGGAACGCTACGGCCAGAAGGCCGATGAAGGCAGCAGTCCACACCGGTTGGGGCCGGCGGCGAGGTCGACCCGGCGAATCGTTCCCACCTGCGGTGTGTTCGAGTGCAAACATCAGCCTCTCCTTCTTCCCCCAGTCGATCCATGTCCCCGATTGCCCAACCGCAAGATACCTCCCCCGATGTCCTGGGAGCGGCATTCCCACTCCTGCGAATGGCACCGGGGCCCGGGCTCCGGCAGACTGATCCGGTCAGGTCGCGTGACCTCGCGACCTCCCGGCGCCGACCATGGGCCGGCGAGACACACGGGAAGGGACCTGCAGTGACCACTGTCGAGGCCGATGATGCTCAAGCCTCCGGCATCCATCGCCGGTGCCGGCACCACATGAATCGGCGTTGCCGGCAATGAGCCGCGACCAGGCAGTGGACCATGGGGACCTGACCGCCCCCCTATTGGATCCCGAATTCTACGCCGGCGATCCGTTCCCTCTGTACGCACGGCTCAGGGCCGAAGCCCCGGTGGCCCGCAACGATTCGCTCGGCTTCTGGGTGGTCAGCCGTCACGCCGACGTCGTGGCCGTCTCCCGGGACCCGGACACCTTCTGCTCGGCGAAGGGGATCATGGTGTTCGAGATCGGAGCCGAGTACGCCAGCCCACCGACCATGATGCACACCGATCCTCCGGACCACACCCGGTACCGTGGTCTGGTCCAGCCCGGTTTCCGACCCACCTTCATCCGATCGCTGGAGAAGAGTGTGCGGGCACGCACCCGAGCCCTCGTCGCCGCAATCGAACCGGGCGAGCCGATCGACATCGTGTCGGAGGTGGCCGTGCCTCTTCCGCTACAGGTGATCAGCGATCTGATGGGAATGCCCGAGGACGAGTGGCCTCAATTCTTCCGGTGGTCCGAAGCGGTCATCCCCGGTGCGACAGACTGGCCCGAGGACGAGCGCCAAGCCCTCAGCGCGGAGATGGTGACCTACCTGCTGGCGGCGGCAGCCGATCGCCGGGCCCATCCCGGTGAGGGGATCATCTCCGAGCTCGGAGCGGCGGAGATCGACGGGGACCGCCTGACCGATGCCGAGCTCGGCATGTTCCTGGTGCAGCTCCTGGTGGCCGGCAACGAGACCACCCGGAACATGATGTCCGGCGGGTTACTCGGTTTCGCCGGTGAGCCGGGCGAGTGGTCGGCCCTCCGGTCACGGGCATCGACGCCCCGCGGCACTGTCCATCGCCGTCGAGGAGATGCTCCGGTGGACGACACCGGTCGTGTCGTTCATGCGCACGACGACCCGGCCGACCGAACTGGGCGGTCGTCAGCTTGGACCCGGCGAACCGGTGCTGATGCTGTACGCCTCGGCCAATCGTGACGAATCGGTGTTCGGGCCGACTGCCGACCGGTTCGATTCGGCCAGGGACCCGAACCCACACGTGGCCTTCGGCTTCGGCCCCCACTTCTGTATCGGGGCCGTCCTGGCCCGGCTGGAGGGCCGGGTACTGCTCGAGGAGCTGCTCTCCCGGTTCGGTTCGGTGGAATCGGCCGGGCCCGTGATTCGGTCCGCCTCCCCGGTCATCGCCGGAGTGCGCTCGGCACCCATGGTGTTCGGGGCTGTCTGAGTCACCGGCAACGCTCGGTACGTTGACGGTGGCCGCAGACAAGTCGGACACGTCGCTCCTGTTGGAAAGGTGCACGTGCAGGGCAGAGGAAACCGAGCTGCGATCCATGTATAGCTCAGTTGGGCGAGTGCCGGCACGATCGCCCACTCGTAGTGGTGGTGCTGACATTCGCAGTCGCTTCCCGCCGCCGCCGACGGCGTTCGGGCCGCAACAAACGTCGGTCAGCGCTTGCGGTACACCGGGTCGCGGTCTTCGGCGCGAGCGGCCTTCATCTCGGCGTAATCGTCCGAGGCGAACACCAACGACTGCGCCACCGCCTCCTCGGCAATGGAACGCTGCACCTCGGGGGCGCCCAGGCTGAACAGCGTGCGCCGCGCCATCTTGACGGTGAAGGCGGGAGCCTGGGCGATCTTGTGGGCCATCTCCATCGTGACGGCGTCGAGCTCGGCCTCGTCGGCCACCAGCCGGCTCACCACGCCATGGGTCAGGGCCTCCTCGGCGGTGAACACCCGTCCCGTGAGGGCGAGGTCGGCGGCCAGCCCGTGGCCGGCCATCTGGAACAGCCGGGCCACGCCGCCCGAGTCCGGGATGACACCATGGGCCACCTCGGGGAGCATCATCCGGGTCCCGACGGCGGCGACCCTGATGTCGCAGAGCATGGCCCGCTCGAACGCACCTCCGATCACCCAACCCTTGAGGGCGCAGATGATCGGGCACGGCATGGTCAGGAACATCTGGGTTGGCCGGTGCCCACGCTCGATGAACTCCAGATCGGAGATGTCCTCGACGCGAAGGCCCAGTTGGGTGGTGTCCCGGCCCGACGAGAAGGAGCGCCCCTCGCCCCGCCACACGATGGCTCGCAGGGCACCCATTGCGTGAACCTCGGCCAGGACCTCCCACAGTCGGCGGTCCATCTCGTCGCTCATGGCATTGTGTCTCTCGGGCCGGTTGTTGGTGATCACGGCGATGGCTCCGTCCACCTCCAGACGGACCAGGTCACGGTCCTCTTCGCTCAAGCCGCTCACGAATTGGCTCCTCTCTCGGGTTCGCCCGTGCCCGAAGGGTCGGGCGGGCGGCTCCGGGGAGACTGCTCGCCGAACGGTGGTCGGTCGAGCTGCTCCCTGATCGGGGTGAAGGGCGGCTGCACGGTATGACGCCGCTGCCAGTTGGCTCCGTCGACCACCAACGAGTGGCCGCTGATATAGGTGGCGAAGGGGGAGCAGAGGTAGGTGGCGGCCCAGGCCAGTTCGCGGGGGAAGCCCACCCTGCCCGCCGGTACCCGCGAATCCTGGCCTTCGTACTTCCCCGGCACGGCGGCGATGGCCGCCGTCTCGTCCTCATGGGGCATCAGACCGGGAACCAGTCCGTTGACCCGTATGCCGTAGGGGGCCCACTCGACGGCCAAGGTTTCGGTGAGGTTCTTGACGCCCGCCTTGGCCGCCGCGGAGTGGGCGAATCCGGGGCCGCCGGTCCAGGCGTAGGACGCCCCCACATTGACGATGGCTCCATCCCGCTCCGCGGGGATGAGACGCCGGGCGAAGTCCCGACAGCAGTAGAAGGTGCCGTTGAGCACGATGTCGACCACGGTGCGCCAGGCGTTCGGGCTCATGTCCTCGGCCGGCACCGGAAAATTGCCGGCGGCGTTGTTGACCAGCACGCCGATCGGTCCGAACGCCGACTCGACCGTGTCGAAGGCGGAGGCGATCGATTCGGGTTCGCGAATGTCGCACGGGGCGGGAACGGCCCGCCCTCCTGCCTCTTCGACGGCGGTCACTCCGGCGTTGCGGTGCTCCTCGCTGCGGCTGAGGATGCCGACGGACGCGCCCAGGCGGGCGAACTCGGTGGCGATCGACTTTCCCAGGCCGGTTCCGCCACCCGTGACGATGACGACAGCGCCGTCGTAGGTGCCCGGAGGCAGAGCGGATGTACCTGCGGGGGGAGGTGGTCGGAGACCCGGGGGAGTCATGGGACGAGAGCCTACGCCGATGATCGCGTCCGGTACCGGCCGGGGCATCCAAGTCCTCGGGTAGTCTCATCGACCGTGGACTTCGACCTCCCGCCCGAGCTTGCCGACCTCCAACAGAGCGTTCGCCGATTGGCCCAGGACAGGATCAAACCGCGTGCCCGGGAGATCGACACCACCGGTGAGTATCCGGTGGATATCTTCGAGGCGTTCCGCGATGCGGATCTGTTGGGCTTGTGCCTGCCCGTCGAGCTCGGTGGCTCGGGGGCGGGAATCCTCGGTCTGACCGTCGCCATCGAGGAGGTGGCCAAGTACTCGAACACGGCCGCCCTGATGCTGCTGCTCACCCGCCTGCCGGTGGGCCCGGTTCTGATCGCCGGCAATGACGACCAGAAGAAGCGGTATCTTCCCGGAATCGCCACCGGTGACGTGCGGGCCGGATTCGGGCTCTCCGAGGCCCAGGCCGGCAGTGACGTGGCCGGCATGCGGACCAAGGCCGAACCTGACGCTGCGCCGGGCCACGAAGGCGGTTGGGTGCTGTCCGGTACCAAGTGCTGGATGTCCGGAGTCCGCGAGGCCGACTGGTACACGGTGTTTGCCAAAACGGGCGATCCGTCCTCCCGGGCCCACGACTCGATCACCGCCTTCATCGTCGAACGGAATTGGGACGGTGTCTCGGTGGGTCGGGTCGATCACAAGATGGGCGTGAGGGGTGTCGACACCGGCGAGCTCGTCCTGGACGGTGTGCGGGTGCCGGCCGCGAATGTGATCGGTGAGGTGGGCGGCTTCCGCTTGGCCATGCTCGGGCTCAATGCCATGCGGCCCATCGTCGCCGCCCGCGGGATCGGCCTGGCCGAAGGGGCGTTGATGTACGCCACCGAGTACGTCAAGCAGCGTGAGGCGTTCGGCGGGACCATCGCCGACTTCCAGGGGATCCAGTGGGAGATCGCCAAGACTGCCGTGGACATCGAGGCGGCCCGCCTGCTCACGTACCGCTCGGCCTGGTTGGCCGACCAGGGGAAGTTCACCAAGGAGTACGTGCCGTTCCTGTCCATGGCCAAGTACTTCGCAACCGAGCTCGCCGTGCGGGCTTCCGGCCTCGCCGTTCAACTGCTCGGCGCCGCCGGTTACATGGAGGATCACCCGACCGAGCAGTGGTATCGCGATGCCCGGCAGCTCACCATCGTGGAGGGCACGTCCCAGGTGCAGCTCGGCCTCATCGCCCGTGGAGTTCTCGGGCACGACCTGTGGTGGGACTGACCGTGGACAGCCCTGCTGCGCCCGGGCTCACCTTCGAGTCGCTCGGTGGATGGCCAGGCGTCCTGACCGAACTTCTGGCCGGCGAGTCACTGACCGCCGAGCAGTCCGAAGTCGTACTGGGCCAAGTGCTCTCGGGCAGTGCCGCCCCGTCACAGATCGCCGCGCTGGCGACGGCCCTCCGGGCCAAGGGGGAGTCGGTCGCCGAAATGACCGGTTTCGTTCGGGCCATGGTCAGCGCACGCGGTTCCCCTCGATCTGCCTGCGGGGACCGAAGTCGTTGACACCTGCGGCACCGGCGGGGACCGGTTGCGGAGCATCAACGTGTCGACCATCGCCGCGTTGGTGGTTGCGGCCACCGGGGCCAAGGTGTGTAAGCACGGCGGGCGCGCATCCTCCTCTGCGGTAGGAGCTGCCGACGTGCTCGAGGCACTCGGCGTGGTCGCCGACCTCGGACCCAGGGGGGTGGCCAGGTGCATCGACCAGGTGGGCATGGGGTTCTGCTTCGCCCCACGCTTCCACCCTGCGATGCGCTTTGCCGGACCCGTCCGCAAGGAGTTGGGTATCCCGACGGTGTTCAACTACCTGGGCCCGCTGGCCAATCCCGGTCGTGCCCGCTACCAGGTGATTGGGGTGAGCGATCCGGCGATGGCGGACAAGATGCTCGGTGTTCTCGCCGCCAACGGCACGCAGCGGGCCATGATCGTCTATGGGGACGACGGCCTGGACGAGCTCAGCACCACGGGTCCATCGACCGTCCACGAATTGCGGGCATCGGCCGACGGTCGCTACGAGACGACGAAATATCGAGTGGACCCGGCCGAGCTGGGCCTGGCTCCGGCCACGATCGAAGACCTCCGGGGCGGGGATGCCGGCGGTCAATGCCAATGCCATTCGGCAAGTGATCGGCGGCGAACCGTCGCCGCACAGGGACATTGCCGTACTCAACGCGGCTGCGGCCTTGATGGTGATCGGACGCGCCGCCGACCTGACCGCCGGGGTGTCGATGGCCTGTGAGGTGATCGACGACGGTCGAGCCGACACCGTGCTCGAGGCGCTGATCCGGGTGTCTCGGATGGCGGCTGCTGACGATCCGACACCGAATTGATGCGGCATGAGAGATGGGCGAGCCAGACGGTCAGGCTGCCGAGCCGACCCGCCTGAGCGACTGGATCGGGTTCGCATCCCCGTACAACTCGGCGAGGCTCGGGATGCGGCCGGATGACATGCACATCCCCCGGTCGGAGCTCACCTCGACGATGCGGACCCGCTCGGGATTGGCCTCGAGCCACTGCGAAATGATCATCCGCTCAGCGTCACGGCCGCCATCCGCCGACTCCCCCTGGGAGTGCTGTGCACATTCGAAGTCGTGCGTACCGCCTTGGTCGACCAACAGTCCGTCTTCGATCTCGACGGTGCCCTCTCCCTCGATGAATAGGACAACGCGCCCGGCTGCCCGTAGCGACTCCACCTGCCGATGCCGGGCGAGCAGGCGGCGCAGCTGCTCCACCTCGTCGCGGGCGGCGGCTGCTTCCTCGTATCGCTGCTGATCCGCCAATTGGACGAGCCTGTCGACCATCGGCGTCAGAAGCTCGACGGGATCCTGTGCCAGCTGCTCGGTGCTCCAGGTGGGTCGGCGGCCATGCCTGCGATGAGCAGGTCGTCGTGCCGCTCGGTCCGATGGTCGTTCTGACCTCGGCGGGTTCCTCCTTCTTCCCTTTGCCCTGCTTGTTGAAGTCCGGCGACCACGCTCTGATGAGCCGGCCTTCGGTGACCGCCGCGGAGAGTGGCCCAGGACAGACGCGATGGTCGATGGCATGGAGCTGGCGAAGGAGCCGGCCCACCTTGGACCGTCTGTCCCCCGTGAAATATGAGCGGACGCGTGCCTGCAGGTCGGTCGCCTTTCCCACATAGAGGACATGTCCGGCTGCGTCGATGAACCAGTAGACGCCCGGCCGGTGGGGGAGCCGGGTCGTGAGGCGAAGCTTCCCAGCCTGGGGATGTCCGAGCAGCCGCGTGAGGTCGAGCAGCTCTTCGAGCTCCACAATTCCGAACGAGCCGGCCCGTTCGAGCAGCGCGTGCAAGAGGTCACCGGTGGCCAGTACATCGGTCAGGGCCCGGTGAGAGGGTTGATGGGGTAGTCGGAGGGTCGATGCCAGCGTGCCCAATTTGCAGTTGGGCACCATGTCACGGACCAGCCGGCGCGACAGGGCCAACGTGTCCACTCTGGCGTTGGTGAGGCGCTCTCTGCCGGTGGATACCAGGGCATGGTCGAGGAAGGAGAGGTCGAAGCGGAGGTTGTGGCCGACGAGCACAGCGCCGCCGACGAACTCCAAGAAGGAGGGGAGCATTTCACCGACGCGGGGCGCTCCGGACACCATGGCGTCTGTGATGCCGGTCAGCGCGGTGATGAGGGGAGGGATTCGCTCGTCGGGCCGTACCAGTGTCTGGTAGGTGCCGAGCATCTCGCCGCCCCGGTAGCGGGCTGCGGCCACCTCGGTCAGCGACGCAAAGGCCGGGGAGCCGCCCGTCGTCTCGACGTCCAGTACCACAAAGGTCACCTGGTGAAGGGGGGTGCCAAGGTCATCGAAGGACCGTTGGCGCTCGATCTCCATCGGCACAGGATAGCGAACATACGTTCGTCATGGGAGATGTGCTGCCCCGGCTCCGGCGACTACCGTGTGGTCGGTGACCACTGAATCGCCTTCGGCCGCCGCCCATGGCTCCTCGACCGACCCTCCACGGCTGACCCGCTACCGCTGCGCCGCATGTGGAAATCTCACGCGTTTCAACGTGGTGACGAACCGTCGGACGAGGGCGTTCCATCACTTCTCGGTCGGCGGTGAGCTGACTGTGGAGGACGTCGAGGTCCTCGATGAATCGGTGGAGGAGGTGTCATGTCGGTGGTGTGGCAATGGCAACGCAATCGAGGTGATCGACGACGGCGCTCCGGTGACGGGGTAGCGCCTCCACCCCCGCTGTCCGACCCCGAGTTCGTAGCGGGCCTCCGGCCCATTCCGTCCGGCGGACTCGGCGCCGAGATGGCACGAGCCGGCACCGGACATTGCGGGGACCGACCCCGCCGGCTCTCCGGTCAGTATTCGGATGGACGAATTCGCCGGCGCCGTCCTGGTGGCCTTCTTGCATCTCAAGTGTGACGGCTGCGATGAATTCTGGCGTGGGTTTCGCGACAGTTCCCGAGCTGAGCTCCCGCCGGCGACATCGGTGGCGATCGTAACCAAGGGGCCTGGCTCTGTCGCCCCTCATGAGCATACGGCGGGTGGCGTCGGGCATCAGCCGAATCCCGATCATCATGAGCGAGGAGGCATGGACCGACTACCGGGTGCTGGGCTACCCGTTCTTCGTCCTGGTCGACCCGGCGACTCGTACCGTCATCGGCGAGACCGTGGGTTTCGGGTGGCACGACGTGGTCTCGATGATCCGGGCGGCCGGTCACTGAGGGTGCACAATGCGCCGGGGCCGCCGCTCCCTGCCGCTGTTCCCTGCCGCCGCTCCCTGCCGCCGCGGGCGGCATCACCCCCAACATCGCCGCCTTCTTCAATTTCCAAATTGGCCAAATTATCGGTTACAGCGTAACTATTCAGCCCCTGACCAGGGCAGGTAGTCGCCCCACTGAAGGGCGTGTGGTGGGGTCGGCATCCGGGCAGTGTGGGCTTAGCCGCTGCCATTGATGGCCGGCATCCAGGGGTCGCCGAGCGCCAGGCGCCGGAGGGCGTCGAGAGGGCTCTGGCCCTGCTTCATCACCGTGGCGAGATAGCTTCGCAGCGCCAGCCAGGAGGTAGCGCCGCTGGTGGTCCGGAACCCGCCCGAGATCTTCTGTTGGACCTTGACCATCCTCACTTGTCGCTCGGCTTCGTTGTTGTCGAAGGGAACCCTGAAGTCGGTGGCGAAGCGGAGGACGTCGGCTGGGAACTTGTCAAAGCGTCGGACGATGTTGCCCGCAGGTGAGCGTCTGGGCCTGCTCCGGGTCATCAGCAAGTCCGCCGGAGTGGGCTCGGGGTCGTCCAGCGGATTGGCCGTGTGGCCGGCCTCGAGGATGCGGAAGAAGGCGGCCCGCAACGAGGCCAGCTCATCGGGGCCGAACGAGGTGGCACCGTCCGCTTTGGCCACTTGGACCCGGTGCCAGGTATCGGCCAAGAAGGCCACCATGTCACGGGCCCACTCCTGGCCTTTGGTGTCCTTCACGGCGTCGAGCTCTCGGAGGTGGTGGGCGTTGCACAAGGCATGCTCCACCTCATCGTGGTGGGCAAAGGTGCGATAGGGGAGCCAGCCGTCATGGACCACCACCCCCCGCAGGTGGGCGAGGATGTCCATGGCCTCGATGGCGGTCGGGCCCCGTCTCGCATCGAGGTGGTACAAGGTCGAGTCCTGGGTCGAGACGGAGTGGACCCAGTGCAACGAGGCGGCCACCCGCAGGCCGGTCTCGTCGGCATGGACGACGTCGGCCGAGCGCAACTGGTCCCGGAGCGAGGACAAGAAGTCCTCCAGGCGCTCCGCCCCCTCACTGACCATGGCCACGATGATCCCGGTCGACACCGGGATCCCGTAGGCGTCCCGCATCAGTTCGGCCACCCGCTTGATGGGGAGGTGCTGGCGGACCACCAGGTAGCAGATCAGGGCCCGGAGGTTGGGCCCGTAACAGGCCGGGCCGGTGGCCGGAGCCGGGAACGGGGCGGCGGTCTCGGCTCCACAGCGACAGCGGCGACGCTCGCAGCGATGCTCGGTGACCAGGGCCACCACCGGGGGCAGATCGAAGACCTGGCGGGTGATGACCTTGGTCACCGGGGCGGAGGCCAAACTTCCACCGCATTCACCACAGTGGTCCGGATGGTGGTCCACAACCAGGTCAGGGTCTGCCACCTGGGCCAGGTGTTTGCCGGGGTCGCCCGGCTGTTTCCCAGGCTTCTTCCCCGAGCGGACCCGGCGGGACTTGGGCGTGGGTTTGGCGTAGCCGTCGCTCGAGGGAGGCTTCGACGAATTCCGCGAGTTCGTGCTCAGACGGGATCGCAGCTGAGCATTGTCCGCCGTCAGGGCCAGCACCGTGGCTTCGAGGGTGGCCAACCGATCGGCCTGGTCGACCAGGGCGGACCTCAGCTCGCCGTTCAGGGCCACCAACTCGGCGTAGGGGGGCGCCCCGGAGGGCTCAGAGGGAGGGTCCTGGGTCGGAATTCCCACGGTACGCGCGTTGTCTGCCCAGGTGGGGGACCCTCCGGTCAGGGGCTGAATAGTTACGTTACAGCCGATGTCAATGCCAGATATCTAACGGCTGCAGGCGATAAATTGGCCAAATGAGCCAAACAAGTGCACAGGCCCGTAGGTACTTCGATGCACGAATTGATCGACTTCGTCTGGTTGTGGACGAGCCGCGGCCCCACCATGGATGGATCAGGGCGATCAGAGACGCTCTCGGAATGTCGAGCACGGAGCTCGCCTCCCGCATGGCGGTCGGCCAGTCGACCATCTCCGGTCTCGAGAACAGTGAGATCCGCGGCACGATCAAACTGGACACGCTGCGGCGGGCTGCGGCTGCACTCGACTGCGACGTCATCTACTACCTCGTACCCCGTACGAGCCTTGAGGATACGGTTCGATTGCAGGCCCGGCGCAAGGCACATGAACAGCTGGCGCGAGAACCCCAGCCGGTGCCCGTCGAATACAGGAGTGCTGCCGATAGTTCGGATCCGCTCGACGAGCTCGCCTCGGGTTATATGGACCGCAGAGGACTCTGGACTGACTGAGCACCCGCATTCCTATCGTTCATTGTACTGAGCCACAGGCGGGTCACAGCCCAGCGCTCCATGCTCATCCTTGACAGCAATCATCGATCAAGGAGCAGGACATGAGCGAAAGTCATGCGGAGCATCCGGGAGCAGTTGGATCCGATCCCTTTCCGGCGATCAGTCAACGCCGCCGCCGGGGGGTTCGGGTGACGAGCGCAGCCGCCTTGGCCCTCGGGTTGATTGTCAGTGGCGGCGCCGTGGCTGGCGCGGCTACACCACCATCACCGCCAACCGGTTCGCCTCGACCCGCCGCTCCATGTGGTCAACAGCCGTTCGACGCTGCAAGACCGATCGCTGTGGGCACCGTCAGGACGATCGGCGACAGCTCGTTCACCATGACCGCACAAGACGGCACCACAGTCACGGTCCAGGTCGACCGATCGACCATGTACCTCGATCCGGGCGTCACCTCGCCGACCTTCGCCTCCGTGACAGTGGGTGAACAGGTGGCTGTATTCGGAACCGAGGCCTCGGACTCGGTGACCGCGACCCGTGTGGCCATCGGCACCCCACCGGCTGGTGGCCGCGGTGGACCGGGAGGAGGCTGGGCCGGGCCCGGAAGGAGCTCGGGCGGCGGCCCCGGGTGGACTCCCAAAGGTGATCCGGGGGAACGTCCGGGTGGCGGCCCCGGGAGCCGAAACCGGGTCCCGGCAAGCACCGGATCGCCCACGCCCTGATCGACGACCGCCCCGGTGCCGCCGCCTACGGGCCGCCGGGGCGGAGGGTGGAGGGGCGGCGCGGGACTGTCGGACAGCTCCGCCAGGGCGGAGGGGTGTGCAGCGAGCCGTTCCGGAGGTCATCCTGTAGCCATGATGCACGCATGCACCCTGGCCATGGAACTGCACATTCCCGAGAGCGGCTCGCTCAAGGCCAAACGAGCGGTCGTCAAGCACGTGATCGAGACCTCTAGATCGCGCTTCGGAGTCGCTGCCGCAGAAGTCGGCTACCAGAGCAAGTGGCAGCGTTCCGAGGTGGGCTTCGCCGCCGTTTCCGGATCTCCTGGCCATGTCGTGGAGGTGCTCGACGCCGTCGAGCGCTTCGTCTGGTCCCAGCCCGACCTGGAGGTCGTGGCCGGGAGCAGGTGTTGGCTGGAGTCCGAGTGACCTGGACCTCCGGTGGCGATCACGCAGGATCAGAGCTTCCACCCTCCGACCCCGGGACGGGTCCTGCCCTAATCTCGTCGGGATGGCCACCCTTCCCGAGCTACTGAATGACCTCGAGGACGAGTTTGCCGACGCGCGTCGGCTGGTCGCTCAACTCGGACCGGATGATCCTGCCTGGGACCTGGCCACCCCGGCGGTGGGCTGGGCGGTACGCGATCAGATCAGCCACCTGGCATTCTTCGACGATGCCGGCCGGCAGGCCATGGTCGACCCCGAGGACTTCGCGGAACGGGCAGCGCTGGCGATGGCCCAGCCGGGAGACCCCATGCAGGAACACCTGGCCCGGGGACGGGCGATAGACGGCGGCGAGCTCCTTGACTGGTGGGATCGTGCCCACAGCGGCATGGTTCAGGCATTCGCTGCCGCCGATCCGTCGGCGCGGGTCCCCTGGTATGGACCCCCGATGGGCGTCATGTCGTTTGTCTCGGCCAGATTGATGGAGACGTGGGCTCACGGGCACGACATTGCCGATGCCCTGGGCGAAAGGCGGGTAGCCAACGATCGTCTCCGCCATGTGGCCCACCTGGGGGTCCGTGCGAGGCCGTTCTCCTATCTGGTCCGCGGCCTGGAAGTGCCAGCTGGCCGCATCGAAGTGACCCTGGCCGCCCCGTCCGGCGGGGAGTGGCGGTGGGAGATCGGCGAGTCGGCACAGAGCCAGGAGGTGGCCACCGTCAACGGGTCGGCACTCGACTTCTGCCTGGTGGTCACCCAGCGCTGTAACGTCGCCGATACCGGCCTGTCGATCTCGGGTGACCGGGCTCATGAGTGGATGTCCATCGCCCAGGCATTCGCCGGTCCAACCGGCCCGGGACGCCCAGCTCATAGCCAGCCCTCCTGAGCAAGTTCTGTGCCGCGGCCGATCGCAGCTATCGCACCGCGCCCATGGATTGCTCTACCGAAGCGACCAGAGCGTCGACGTCCTCGGCCGACGTGTCGAACGATGTCATCCACCGGACCACCCCGGTCGTCTCGTCCCACACGTAGAAGGGATGGCGCGACTGGAGGATCTCGGTCACCTCTGGGGGAATGACGGCGAATACCCCGTTGGCCTCCACCGGGTAGGCCAATCGGACCCCTGCGACGGCAGACACGCCCGCTGCCAGCCGTTGGGCCATGTCGTTGGCGTGCGACGCGTTCCTCGACCAGAGGTCATCGGAGAGCAAGGCGATGAATTGGGCCGAGATGAACCGCATCTTCGATGCAAGCTGCATCGACTGTTTGCGGATATAACGAAGCGCCGACCGGTTCTCCGGCAGGAACGAGACGACGGCCTCCCCACCCATGGCTCCGTTCTTGGTGCCACCATAGGAGAGCACATCGACGCCTGCGGCCGACCCGAACGCTCCGAGCCCGACGTCGAGGAACGCAGCTGCATTCGACAGCCGCGCCCCGTCCAGGTGGAGCCACATCCCGCGGCGGTGAGCCCAATCGGCGAGGATCTCGACCTCCTCGACGCGATAGCAGGTCCCGACCTCGGTGGACTGGGTGATCGACACCACCCTGGGCTGGACGTGGTGCTCGTCGCCGACACCGCCTGCAGCTGCCTCCACCAGGTCGGGGGTGAGCTTCCCATCGGGTGTGGCAACGGAGATGAGCTTGCTCCCCAAAAAGCGCTCCGGAGCGCCGCATTCGTCGACGTTGATATGGGCCGTATCTGCACAGATCACCGCTTCGAAGGGTCGCAGGAGGGACTGGAGACCCACCACATTGGCACCGGTCCCGTTGAAGGCGATGAACACCTCCGCATCGTTTCCGAAGTGCTGTTTGAACAGATCAACGGCCCGGGCGGTCACCGGGTCACCGCCATAGGACGGAGCGTGGTCGGCATTGGCTTCGACGATGGCGGCCAGCACCTCCGGGTGAACACCGGACCAGTTGTCGCTGGCGAGCGTCCGGTTCGTCGCGGTCATGGAGCTCCTTCCGTGATGGGTCGATTCGATGATTGGGTGACAGAGGTATTCCGTGGAGGTCAAAACCACCACAAGGGAGTCAACTGCGGGCCAACGGCTTGTACCGGATCCGGTGGGGTTGGTCCGCATCGACGCCGAGCCGTTTCTTCCGGTCTGCCTCGTAGTCGCTGAAATTCCCCTCCCACCAGCGAACCTCCGAGTTCCCCTCGAAGGCCAGCACATGGGTGGCGATGCGGTCGAGGAACCATCGATCGTGGCTGATGACCACGACGCATCCAGGGAAGCCGAGCAGGCCTTCCTCAAGAGCCCTCAGGGTGTCGACATCGAGATCGTTGGTGGGTTCGTCGAGCAGCAGCACGTTCCCACCGCTCTTGAGAACCTTGGCCAGTTGGACCCGGTTGCGCTCGCCTCCTGAGAGTTGCCCGACCTTCTTCTGCTGGTCGCTTCCGGTGAATCCGAAGCTGGCGACGTAGGCCCGCCCGTGGAGCTCGCGGTGGCCGACCACGATCCTGTCCTCACCCCCGGTGATCTCGTCGAACACGGTGGCGTCACCTGCCAGCTGGTCCCTCGACTGATCGACAGAGGCCAGCGCGACCGTCGAGCCGACATCGATCCGGCCGCTGTCGGGGTTCTCTTCGCCGACGATCATCCTGAACAGCGTGGTCTTTCCGGCGCCGTTCGGGCCGATGACCCCTACGATGCCGCCCGGAGGGAGGAGAAACGACAGGCCGTCGATGAGGAGACGGTCGCCGTAACCCTTGACCAGTTCCTCGGCGTCCACCACCCTGTCGCCCAGCCGGGGCCCGGGTGGGATGGCGATCTCGAGGGAGTCAGCCCGCCGATCGGCGGCCTCGGCCTCGGCCACCAGGTCGTTGTAGGCGTTGATGCGGGCCTTCCCCTTGCTCTGGCGGGCCCGCGGGGACATCCGGATCCACTCCAGCTCGCGTTCAAGTGCCCGCTGCCGTGCCTGATCGGATTTCTGCTCCCCGGCCAGTCGGGCCTGCTTCTGCTCGAGCCACGACGAGTAGTTCCCTTCCCAGGGGATACCTGCGCCTCGATCCAACTCGAGGATCCAGCCGGCCACATTGTCGAGGAAATAGCGGTCGTGGGTCACGGCGACAACGGTTCCTGGGTACTCCTGGAGGGTCCGCTCCAACCAGGCCACCGACTCGGCATCGAGGTGGTTGGTGGGCTCGTCGAGAAGCAGGAGGTCAGGTTTCGAGAGAAGCAATCGGCACAGCGCCACCCGCCGGCGCTCTCCCCCCGACAACGTGGCGACGTCGGCGTCGCCGGGGGGGAGCCGGAGCGCGTCCATGGCGATCTCGAAGGTCCGCTCCAGGTCCCAAGCGCCGGCGGCGTCGATCTTGTCCTGGAGCTCGGCCTGCTCCGGCAGCAGCTTGTCGAAGTCGGCATCCGGCTCTCCCATCGCCGCGCAGACATCGTTGAACCTGTCCACCAGCGCTTTCGTCTCGGCAACGCCGTCGGACACATTCCCGAGCACGTCCTTGCCGGGATCGAGCTGGGGCTCCTGGGCGAGGTATCCGACGGTGAAGCCTCCGGTCAGCCGGGCCTCGCCGGAGAACCCGTCGTCCTCACCGGCCATGATCTTCAGCAGTGAGGACTTCCCCGAGCCATTCGACCCGATGACGCCGATCTTGGCCCCGGGGTAGAAGGAGAGGTTGATTCCCTTGAGGACCTCACGGTCGGGCGGGTAGAACCGTCGCAGGTCACGCATGGTGTAGATGTACTGGGCTGGCATAGGGAACAGTGTGGCCCAGCCGGGAGCCGCCCGGGACAAGGCGGCCGTCGGTGCCCCACCGAATCCATACGTGGCCCGGAAGTAGCCTCTAGCAATGACCACGGGTCCTGAGCATGAGGTGACAACCGGATCAGAACCCGGGGACGGGGCCGAGCCCGTGGACGATTCCGGACCAGGGAAGCTTTCCCGCCGGGCCACGGTCGTCCAGCAGGTCAAGCGCCTGATATCCGCCATCCGTAACAACGACGAGACGAAGGTGGAAAGCGCCGTGCTCGCCCTGAGCCAGCGGAGCCGGTGGTTGGCACCGCTGGCGCTGGTGGTGGGTGCCTTCGCCATGCTCTTCCAGGGCCTGAAGCTCCTGGTCACCAACTGGCGGCTGACCCTGGTCGAGATCCTGCCGGCCATGTGGATCTGGGCGGCCATGCTCGACCTCAAGCTCCACGTGTTCAGGGGGAAGGAATTCCACATCATCCGAGGGCCGCTCCTGGTACCGATCCTCCTGGCCATCGCCTCCATCACCGCGGCCAGCTTCTTCCTCAATGCGGTGTTCGCCTTCGCCATCGCCAAGCCGGGCGCTCCGCAGATCCGTCCGGCCTTCTCCCAGGCCCGTGAGCACCTGCGACCGATCCTGTCCTGGGGGTTCACCATCGGGGTGGCCCTCTGGTTCGCCGCCATCATCGTCCAGCGGTGGGGGAGGGGCTGGTACGCCCTCATCCTCAGCATCGTCGTGGCCGTAATGATGTTCGCCTACGTGGCCGTCCCGTCCCGGCTGGTCGGGATCAAATCGGCCCGGTCCCGGCGCGACAAGCTCACCGCCACCGCCGTCGGCGGCGCCATCGGAGGGGTGGTCTGCTCCCCTCCGTACGCGCTGGGCCGGGTGGCCATCCTGTTGCTCGGTTCGCATACCTTCAGGGTGCTGGCTGTCATCATGTTGGCCGTCGCCGTGGTGCTGCAGACCGGCGCCACCACCGCCACCAAGGCCATCAAGTTCAGCGCCAAGCTGGTGGTCAGCCACAAACCCGCGGCCACGGATGAGTCGGCCCCTGCCGCGGCAGCGACGGAGGCAGCGACGAACCCGACCACCGAGCAGGCGGCGGTCGATGCCGCCGACTCGGCTGCTGCTCAGCCCGTCAGCCCGGCCGTACCGGCGGTCGCTTCCGACGAGGGCTGACGCCGGGCTCGATCGGTAGGCCAGGGCAAGGGAACCCGTCGCCCCAGGTTCGATGGGGCAGGTAGGCCCGTCAGACACCTCTTCAGGCACGGACTCGGAGACCGGCACCGGCTTTCGGCGTAGCCATCATCAGTGCCGAAGAAGTCCCGACCACCGAGAGCGGTCCGCTCGGCACCCTCCGTCGAGCTGATCAGCCAGCGCATTAGCTGACACTCGGCGCCGTCTCGGTACGCCGGGCCCGTCGTCTGCGCGCGGCGACGTTGACGAAGGCGACCGGGACCTCGAGCGACTGGCCGAGCTCCACGTCCGGAATGCGTCCGGCGCCCATCTGTCCGGAAAAGTGTTGCCCTGCAAAGGGAATGCGGCAGTTCATGGCGTCGACAGCCCACGATCCACGCCCCGTGAGTGTTGTCAGCAAGGTTGCGGCCTAGGAGCGGAGCAAGGTGTCGGCGTGACGCTCGAGGGGTGTCTGACCAAGGAGGATTCGGAACCAAACCGGTGACTTCGCGTCGCTCGCGAGCGGATTCGCGCCGGCAAAGTTGTTGCACGGTCAGTGCAGTGAATCTTGCCTTGGAATCAGGCCGCTCATATCGTCCGTTTCCTATGCAGCCGGCAGTGATTCGCCTTCCGGATCGATCGCGATCCGCAACGTGGTCGGCCGGACTGGCCGCGGTGATCTGTTCGGCGCTTCTGGTCGGCTGCGGCCAGGGCGCGAGCCCACCGCTTGTCGGACCGCACGGACAAGAGATGGGGAAGACGATGACGAGCTCGGCTCCGACGGCCGTCACACGGCCATCCTTCCCACCTCAGGTGGTCAGCCAGGTCATATCGGGATGGCTGGCGGCGGAATCGGCATTCGCCGACGCTGCCCGCACGTCGGATCCGGACGCGCCTGAACTGGCTGCCACCACGATCGATCCGCAGTTGACCTGGTCCCGCTCCCTACTGGGGCGGATGGAGGCGTCTGGTGAGATAGCCGAGGGCCCAGTCCATTACGGAACGCCCCGCGTCATCGCATTTCACGGGGACCAAGCCACCGTTCGGACGTGCGCGCGCGATGCGGAAATCGTCGTCTTCGCCGCTTCGGGCCGGGCAGCTCCAGGGATATTGGGTCAGGTGGATTACGAACTGTTCACGTCCACGATGCGGAAAACGGAAGGTGGATGGAAGCTGCTGACACAAGTGGTGGGTGTAGGTCAATGCGATCGACTCTGAGATTGGCGGCCACCATCGCATCGGTCATCGCCGGCGTAGCCTTCTCGGCTGTTCCTGCACGAGCTTCAGCCTCCGGGGGCGATGGACCCGGTGGCATCGTTCACGTTGGCGTATCGAACGGTGGATCCGGGAGTGGGAGCCCAGGAGGGGGAGCGAGCGGTCAAGGTCGGGGGCAGAGTTCGAGCCCATGGATTTGCATATACACCGAGCTCATCCTCAACGATGGGGGAGGAATCGCGCCGGGAGGTCCCACTCCGGGGAGCTGGTACTCGGTGACGTGCACGGATCAGACAACCGGGGCCAGCGTTACCCAAACCGAGTGGATCCCGGACAAATCTGCCACCTCCATTCCCGCAGTCAATCCCTATGCGGTGGCTCTCGAGGCTGAGAACTCGCTCCGGCTGCCCTCGCCGACCGGCTACTTCAACCCACCTGGCGTCTCCGTGGTGAACCTGCCCACTTGGTTTTGGATCAATGCCGAACTCTGGCACCCCTACTCCGTTACGGCAACGGTTGGGTCGGTGAGTGCGACGGCGGTGGCCACGCCAGTAGCGGTGACCTGGTCGACAGGTGACGGTGGGGTGACCACGTGCGACGGGCCGGGGATCCCGTTCGACCAGGACCGTTCATCGTCTCAGCAATCAACCTATTGCTCCCACGAGTACACCACCTCCTCGCTGGGACAACCTTCACTGGACGGCAACCCAAATGACGAGGCCTTCACTGTGTCGATCACTATCGACTGGTCCGTGTCCTGGTCAGCTCAAGGCGACTCCGGGGGAGGAGATCTGCCCTCGTTGGTCACGTCTTCCTCGAGGAGCGTGCGTGTTGAGCAGGTGGAGAGCATCAATTCCGATGGTCCGTCAACATGACCTCTCTTCTCGAACGCGACCAACCGCCCCCCCATACGGCGCCCGGGAGGAGTGTCAGATCCCGACTGCCATTGCCCACCCGAAGCAGGAGACCAGTTCTGGTGCTGGCGTCGTTGGTGATGGTCTTCTCGAGCATCGCCGTCTTTGCCGACATCTACGCGTCGGCGAACCGCCAGACGCCGGTCCTGATAGTCACCCAGGCGATCCAACAGGGACAAAAGCTGAGTGGAAGTGAGCTCGGAGAGGCAAGTGTCTCGATCTCGAGCGGAGTCAGCCCCATACCGGTGGCGGACGCGACGGAGCTGGTGGGCCAGCGCGCCGCATTCACCATCCCTGCCGGCAGCCTTCTGACAGCCGCCGATGTGACCGATTCCCAGCCAATCGTTGCCGGGGATGCGATCGTAGGCATGGCGCTGAAGGCGGGTCAGCTGCCGGCTGCGGGTGTCGAGTCCGGGGACGAGGTGATGGTTGTCCAAACGGCTAGCTTGGGCGCCCCTCTGGACTCACCCTTGAGCGCTGGCGGTAGTTCGGGCACCGTTCGGGCGTCAACAGGTGTTCTCGTGCCCGAAGCGCTCGTCTTCGACGTCGAGGCGCCGCCGACAGACTCAGAATCGAGTGCGTCGCAGTTGGTTTCGGTTGAGGTGTCGTCGACGCTGGCGGCGGCGGTCTCCACCGCAGCGGCCGCGGACCAAGTAAGTCTCGTGTTGCTCCCTTCCGATTCTGGCGGGCCTCGACCCATCCATCTGGGTGACCCCACGCCCGACCGGAATGGACCTGTCGTCGGCAGGCGCTCATGACGATCGTTGGCTTTGCTTCCGTAAAAGGTTCGCCGGGGGTGACCACCCTCGCGTGCCTCGTCGGAGCAACGTGGCCGGTGCAGCACAAAGTGGTGGTGGTAGAAGGCGATCCAAGTGGAGGAGATCTTGCGGCACGATTTCAGCTCTCGTCCCGAGCCGGATGGCCGTCGTTCATCGCCACCGTTCGTCGTGCGGGTGTAAGTATCGACTTCGAATCTCATCTTCAACAGCTCCCCGGTGGCCTGGATGTTCTGGTTGGAACCAAAGGGCTCGAGGGCGACGAGGGAATGCGGTCGATAGATGCGCTCCTCTCCTGTGTGGACGCCTCTCCGGATGGAGCTTGGGATGTCCTGGTGGATCTGGGCAGGATCATTCCGGGTGAATCGGTCGGGTGGATGGAACATGCCGACTGTGTGGTCCTTTGCGCAAGGAGTGACGCAGCCTCTCTCGTGCACGTCCGAGAGAAGGCACCGACGATCTTGGAGCAGTGCCATGGAAGAGCGTGGCTCGCAGTTGTAGGAAGCGGGAGCTATTCACGCCCAGAAATCGAACAGTTCACGGGGCTCTCCGTAATCGGAGTGTGTCCCTACGACCAAGCCGCTGCCGCGGTAGCCACCGGTCAGAGGAGCGGTGGCCGCCGCCTGCACCGTTCGCCCCTTGTGTCCACGACCGCCAGCATTGCGTCGATCCTGGTCCGGGGCTCCACCGGTTCAGGCGATCAAATGTCGCCGGGTGTACCGGAGCCCGAGCTGATTGCCGCAGCTCGACCTATTCCGAGCCGCTCCCTCGATTGGGTGAGCAGCGTCTGGCCTCTTTCGCGGTCGAAATCGAAGCCCCGAACGAGCTCGATCGGTCAACCGTCACCTGAGAAGGCCCTCAAATGACCCCGCTTCTTGCGAAAGCGATCCGCGAGCTGGTGGCCGAGGACTTGGCTACCCCTCAGGCAGCTGGTCTCGTGGCCGACGATCGCCGTGAGTTTGCTCGCCAGCAAGTCTTCGCTCACCTCGACGAGCTGACGTCGGACTCGGATGGTGGGTGGCTCCCTTTTGAGAGCACGGAGGACGAACAACAGCTTGCACAGGCCGTGCTTGATGCATTGTTCGGCATGGGTCGGCTCCAGGCCCTGATCGACGATCCGGAGATTGAGAACATCGATATAAACGGATGCGACCGCGTGTGGGCGACCTTTGCAAACGGGTCCAAGCAACTGATGCAGCCAATAGCTGATTCCGATCAAGAGCTCATCGATCTGGTCCGCTCAGCGGCCAGTCGTTTCGGGCTCTCCGAGCGGCGATTCGATCTTGCCCGTCCCGAACTGGACCTGCGCTTGCCAGATGGTAGTCGGCTGTCAGCATTGATGGCGGTTACGGCGCGACCTTCAGTGTCAATCCGGCGGCATCGATATTCCGACCTCTCCCTCGCCGACCTCACAGACATGGGAACTCTCGACGCGGACCTTGCCTCGTTTCTGGGTGCAGCCGTAAGGGCGAGAAAGAACATCGTGGTTTCCGGCGCAATGAACTCCGGGAAGACAACGCTCCTGCGAGCGCTTGCAGCCGAAATACCTCCGCGGGAGCGGATTGTTACCATCGAACAGGCATTTGAGCTCGGTTTGGATGCTGTTCCTGACCGGCACCCGGACATGGTCGCACTCGAAGCACGGCCGGCCAATCTGGAGGAGGTCGGGCTGATTTCCGTTGCCGATCTGGTCAGGCGAGCCCTCCGCATGAACGCGGACAGGGTGATCGTGGGCGAGGTGCTCGGCGACGAGATACTGCCCATGCTCAATGCCATGAGTCAGGGCCGCTCCGGCTCGATGTGCACGATTCATGCCGACTCTTCAGCTGGTGTCTTCAGGCGGATTGCCTCCTACGCCGTGCAAGCACAGGAACGGCTGCCGCTCGAGGCAAGCAATCTTCTCGTTGCCGGCGCCATCCACTTTGTCGTCCACCTCGATTCTGAAATGCAGGACGGCGATTGGCCTGCGCAGGGTACTTCCGGCGTATCCGGTTGGTTGACGCCGGATCGCCTCGAAGCCAGCTTCGATCTTCACCAGTTTCCACCGACGGGGGCTCGTCAGCGGTTCGTGTCCTCAGTCCGTGAAGTAGTGGACGCCGAGGGCGTGCAGGTCATTTCGAACGAGGTATTTCAGCCCGGAGCTGGCCGCCGAGCAACTCCATCGTCACCGTTCAGAACCGCAACCCTGAACGAGCTGGAGAGTTTCGGCTACAGGCCATATTCCTCGAACATTGCCGGGATGAGGCTATGAGACCGTTGTTGATCCTCAGCAGCGGTCTGTGTTTCGGAGTCGGAGCCTTTGGAATCATTTCCATGTGGAAGACCGGTGGGCATATGGGACGAACCTCCACCGGAACGGAACGGGCGATCATGCGTTTGCGAAATCGGATCCCCTCGCTGGCACTGTCTGCTCTCTCCGGTGTGGTGGTCGGTCTGGCCACAGGATGGCCCATAGCGATTCCGATCACAGCCGTCGCCGTATTCGGGCTTCCAAGGCTGTTCGGGCAGACAGCCGGTTCGGTCTCCATCGAGAAGATCGAGTCCATTGCCACGTGGACAGAGATGCTGCAGAGCACCCTTGCGGCGTCGGCCGGGCTCAGCCAGGCGATTGTCGCCACCGCCCCCTTGAGTCCTCCCCCAATTCGAGGCGCAGCGAGCCGTCTTTCCGGCCGACTGAGTGCCGGAATGCCCCCGAACGATGCCTTCCTTCAGTTCGCGGACGAGATCGCGGACCCGTGCGCCGATCGCGTCGTGTGCGCCCTCCAGCTGGCCGTATCTTCGCGTGCCCAACGAATGGGCGATCTACTCGCAGCACTGGCCGAATCGACGAGGGATGAGGTTGCCCTCCGCCTGCGGATCGAAACCAGCCGGGCGTCTGTTCGAAGCGGAGTCAGGACTGTTCTGGTGTTCTCCGTTGCTTTTGTGGTCGGATTGGCCGCTCTGGCTCATCCATATCTGTCACCGTTCGACTCGGTTGAGGGGCAATTCGTGTTGGCCATCGTCGGGGTCATGTATGCAACGGGCCTGACCCTGATGGTGGTCCTGGCCCGCCCTCCTGCGCCGGTCAGGTTGCTTGGTCGTCAGGTCTCAGAGCGATGACTGTTGTCGTCATCCTCGGAGCCTTGGCCGGCCTCGGTTGTATCGGAGTAGTCAAGGGCGTACACCCCTCGCCGCCTTCCTTGGAATCGATCTCCGCCACCATGAGCAAACCTTCGCCGGCCAGCGTCGGCTCTACGGGAGGGCTGAATGTTTCGATGACGGCAGGCAAGAGGCTGGTCGACTGGGTGGGCGGTACCGCGGTTGCGTCTCACCCGACGTGGCTCGCCCTCTTCCCCTCACTTGCCATTACTGGAGAGTCACCCGAAGGGCTGGCCTCCAAGGTGCTGGTAGTGGGCGGAGCCGGACTGCTCGCTCCCCCGATTGTAGGGCTGGCGACACAACTGGGCGGATTCCCGGTGAGTCCGGTGGTGGTGATTCTGATTTCGGCCATCGCTGCCCCTGCGGCAGCCTGTGTCCCCGTTGCCACGGTGCTCAGTCGGGCGCGAGACCGGCGTCGTCATTTCCGCATCGTGATTGGCTCATTCGTCGACCTGGTGGTCCTCAGCTTGGCGGGAGGCGTCGGTATCGAGGGTGCATTGCTTGCTGCATCGCGAGTGAGCGACGATTGGGCGGCAACTCGAATGGCGAGGGCCCTCTCGATGGCACGAGACAGCGGGCAGTCGCCATGGGCAGGTTTGGGCCAACTCGGCGCTGAGATAGCTGTACCCGAACTGGTTGAGCTTTCTACAACCCTGGAACTGGCCGGAACCGAAGGGGCGCGGATTCGCCAGTCCCTCAGTTCGCGGGCGGTCTCCTTGCGTCGCCACGAGCAGGCTGATGCCGAATCGGCCGCCAACACGATGACCGAACGGTTGTTTCTGCCTGGTGCCCTTCTGCTTTTCGGGTTTCTGCTGTTCATCGGATATCCCGCCTTCAGTCGCATCATCGGGGGCTTCTGATGCAGACGGTTGCGCCGATTGATCCACAACCCGCGTCCGGCAAACCTCGCTCAGTAATCACACATGAAGGGAGCATTGGAAATGCCAAACCAAATCGTCGTCATATGGACATATCTACGAGCTCGCGTGGGAGCACGTGGTGGGTGGGGCGAGGCAGGTTCGATCGTGGAGACGGTCATCATTACGGCAGTCTTCGCAGCATTGGCAATTGCCGTCGGCGCGATCATCGTGGCGAAGGTGACGGCGAAGACCCACTCGATCAATCTCAACTAGCAACCCACGGCCGGGCGCGTGACGGCGCTTCGCCAGGCCGACAAGCCCGGTGGAAATGGAACGGTAATGCCCCACTGAGCCTGGCCGTTGCCAGGCGCCAGCGGAACCGAGTCCGCGACGATCACGGCTCCATGATTGTGGAGGCGATATTCGTTATCCCGGTGCTCATGGTCATCTTGATGACGCTGGTCCAATTCGCTCTTTGGGCTCATGCGGCCCAAGTGGCCCAGCTGGCGGCGTCCGAAGGTGACCAAGCGGCGCGGGCCTTCGGCGGTGGGCCCGCGGCGGGTGAGATCCGCGCCAACTCGATCCTGCGAGGCCACGGCTCCGACGTTTCGTCCTCCAGCACCGTCGTGACGGTACTGCCAGGCGATATGGCGCGGATCACGGTGACGGGCACCGCCGTGACCATCCTTCCCGGGCTGTCACTTCCTGTCGGGTCGGTTCAGGTCGGCCCCATCCAGGAGTTCAGAGGATCCGAGTGAACCGGGGAAGGATCCGACAAGAGGAAGGCAGCCTCATGATCGAGTTGGCCGTCTTGGCGCCCGTTCTGTTCGTACTCGCCTTGTCCATTGTGGTGTTCGGCCGTGTATCTGAAGCACGTCAGGTGGTGGTCGAGGCTTCGCGGGCCGGAGCGCAAGCTGCAGCGGTTCTTCCGGATCCAGGCAGTGCGCAGCAAGGGGCCGCAGACAGTGCGGTGATCGGACTCTTCAACGAGTCCCACATTTGTGCGGATCCACAAATCAGCACCGACGTGAGCCACTTCCATCCAGGGGGCTACGTCACCGTGTCCGTGGCTTGTCAGGTGAGCCTGTCCGATCTGTCAGTGCCCGGGGTCCCTGGCAGCACGACGATCCGGGCTTCGACCACTGCCCCGATCGATCCGTACCGTTCGGTCACTTGAGCGGGATGAGACGCATGCAAAGTCCGGTCTCTCAGGAAGGATCGATCACGGCGTTCACGGTTCTCATGCTCGTCGCGGTATTTGTCCTCATGGGCCTGGTCGTCGACGGCGGAGCGGTCCTTTCCGCTCAGCAGGCTGCGAGCGATGAAGCGGAGCAGGCGGCTCGGGCTGGTGCTGGAGCACTATCCGTTAACGCCCTTCGAACCGGAGTCGTTGAGCTCAACCAGGAGGAGGCGATCGCTGCCGCCCAAAAGTTCACCGTCGCCGCCGGGCATCCCGGCATTGCAACCGTGTCGTCGGGCGTGGTGACCGTGGTGATCCAGTATCGAATCCATACGGAGATCCTGGGGAGTGTGGGGGTTGAGTCCTTGCCGGTGTCGGCGTCGGCCTCCGCGGTCGATGTCCAAGGCGTGAAGGTGGGCTCGTGATGAAGGCGATCGTGCCGCAGGAGCCACGTCATCAACGTCTGCTTTGGGGAGCATTGTCGATAGTGGCGCTGACTCTGATCGTGGTGGCCGTACCGGCGGGCTTGTTCGAGGTGGGGGGTTTCCCGGTTTTTCATGTCGACCTGGGCCAAGCGGCCAAGGAGATTTCCTCGCACCGCACGGACGGTCCGCGCCTCATCTCGCACTGGCTGATCCGAGGCGCTTTGATTCTGGCCTGGATCTCCTGGGCCTGGATGACGATGTGCGTGATACTTGAGATCCGATCCCGCCTCACCGGCCGAAGTTCGGCTCGACTGCCGGCCAGCCGTTCCGTGCAATCGTTGGCTGCGTGCCTTGTTGGTACGACATTGGCCATCTCCACGATGGGTCGCGTGGCCGTGGTGCCGAGAGCCACCGCCACGCCGATGGCGTCGACGACCCGAGCTGGGCCGGTCGCCGGCTCCTACTCGACGGGGCAGGCGACCGTGATGCCTCTGCGAGTCATCGATGTCCGGATTCCGGCGGATCAAGCGCTTCGAACGGACGAAGGCCCTGGCGAGGTCTCCTCAGCAGGTTCGGTGTCTCGTGCCCCGGCCATCACGGAGTCGTTGGGTGGACGGGTGCTACCTGTCGACGATCGCTCGTCGGGGAGCGGCTCGGTCGGCGCGACGAACGAGTGTCACGAATCGCAGCGGGGGCCACGTGTCGTGTGGCCGTCCGGGCCCTCACACGTGGTGGCACCACACGAGACACTCTGGTCCATCGCCAGACAGAGACTTGGATCTCCTCTGCGATGGAAGGAGATTGCCGCACTCAATTACGACGTCGTACAGGGCGACGGTGGAGCACTGACGGCTGAGCATTGGATACGTCCCGGTTGGGCGCTTCAGCTGCCCATGAGCATCGACAAGCAGAGATCCCTCACGACCGGTCATCAGGCCCGGATGACCCTGGGGTTCGAAAATGTGGACCAGGTTGCCGGTCGCGACTCGGTGCCAGTGGAGCTACCCGGCGTCGAATCGCTCAATCCGTCATGGACGACCGACCCGACCGACCCATTCGGGGATGGCAGTACCGTCGTCCGTCTCCGCGATCCCACGGTGCCCTTGATGCCGGTGGGGGGTGGTGTTGTTGGAGCAGGTGTCGTGGGACTGCTCGATCGCTTGAGACGTGTCCAACAGCGTTACCGCAGTGAGGGCGCCTACATTCGGTTGCCCGATCCGGATCAACGTCACTTCGAGCAGCGGCTCCGACTGGGTGACGGGCGGGAGATCGTCCGTGCTGTCGATCTTGCCCTCCGACTTCTTATTCAGGCGTGGAGTGACCACAGGTCGGACCTACCCTCCGTGATGGGGATTACCGTCCGTGATGAGTCGATCGAGTTCCTCATCGACCGGACCGAAGGCTGCGAATCACTTCCCCCTCCCTTTCGAGGTGATTTCGTTCGTCGGTCGGTAGCAGTTGACAGAGCGTCCCTCCCATTGGTGGAACCCGACGAGCCTGCCGATGGGCGTACCGCTGCCCCTGCGCCCTTGCTCGTGACGGCCGGTCATGGAACTGATGGCGTCATCATGGTCAATCTGGAATCGCTGGGAGCGCTAACAGTGGATGGGGACCCGACCGGGTGCGAAGGGGTTGTTCGTGCTTTGGCCTTGGAATTGGCCACCTCTCACTGGACAGGCCGGTTCGACCTCAACGTTGTCGGGTTCGGAGTCGAGCTTGAGCGATTCGAGAGAGTTTTTTCGGTCTCGGACGTATCGAAGCTTGTGGATCGCCTGCAACGCCGTCGGCTCAACAGTGAATTGTTGCTTCGAGAAACCGGCTTCGGATCGTTCGCCCAGGCCCGGTGTGCTGACCCGTCGACCAGGTGGGATCCCGTAGCCGTCGTTTGCAGCCCTTGGATCGCTGAGGCCGATGCATCGGAATTACTGGATCTGGCCTCGGATCCCCGTTTGGGGTTGGCCGTCGTCGCTTCGGGGACCATCGCCGGAGCTCCGCATGTGTTGAGCCTCACGGGTGCCCACCGGGCGCCGACCCTCGAGCCTTTGGGTTCGGTCCTGTTCCCTCAACAGATCGGGCCCCAGGATCTCGACGGCGTGGCCACTCTCGTCGACACAGCGATGAATCGACAGTCGGTTCTCATCTCGGAGGAGCCCTATGTGAATCTCCCAGTGGGAATGCCGGCAGTGGTGTCCCTTCAGGCGCCAGACACAGAAGCGGACCTGCTGGCTGGACCCTTTTTTCCGTCATCGACCAAGTCTCACAATCCGGAGGGAGCGGACGGAGGAGTTGGCGAATCGACACCGAGGCGGGTCGGTGGAGCCGGCCGATCCCGGCGCCACCGGTCCGATCAAGGATCGGAGCTCCACGAAGTCGAAATCGCGGTGCTGGGCCAGATCGAAATTGTCGGAGCCGCTCGGGATTTCACCAGGGCATGGTCGAAAGAACTCGTCGTTTATCTGGCCATGCATCCGAACGGTGCCTCGAATGAAGCATGGGCCACTGCGCTGTGGCCGGATCGGCTCATGGCCCCGTCAAGCCTTCATTCGACGGCTTCCGTTGCGAGGAGGGCACTTGGCCAGGCACGCAACGGCGTCGATCACCTGCCCCGGTCCCACGGACGATTGGTTCTGTCGGACACCGTCGGCACGGATTGGGACAGGTTCGTCTTTCACGCCGATGCCGAGGACGCCGGACGATGGCGCACCGCGCTCGAACTGGTGCGAGGTCGGCCGTTCGAAGGACTTCGGTCATCGGATTGGCCGATTCTGGAGGGCATCGGTCCGGCCATCGAAGCGGCGGTGGTCGATCTCAGTGGGCGATTGGCCGGATCCTGTCTGGCGGCGGGCGATGCTCGGGGCGCGGAGTGGGCAGCCCGACGGGGCCTCCTGGTCAGTCCGTATGACGAACGGCTCTACCGAATGTTGATGCGGGCGGCCGACGTCAGTGGCAACCCGGCGGGAGTGGAAGCGGTGATGTCTGAGCTGATCAGGCTGGTCGCCAACGAGATCGAGCCGCTCGATTCGGTCCATCCCAGCACGATGGATCTCTACCGTTCTCTCACCCGGCGACGGAACGGGATCTCCAGATTGTCGGATCCCACCTTCCGAGCCATGTGAGCGAGGTCTTGTCTACAGCATCAGCTCCGCCATGGTCTGCAGGGTGTCCGGGCTGCCCGACACCAGCAGGGTGGTGGCGATGGACTCCTTCCACCCTTCGAGGTCGTCCCTGATCTTCTCCTTGGGCCCGATCAGCGCGGTGTCCTCGATGAGCGCGGTGGGCACGGCCGCCGCGGCCTCGTCCTTGTGGCCGGCCAGGTAGAGCTCCTGGATCTTGGTGGCCTCGGCCTCGTAGCCCATGCGGGCGAACACGTCGAAGTGGAAGTTCATCGACTTGGCCCCCATGCCCCCGATGTAGAGGGCGATGAACGGCCGGTAGTTGTCGGCCGCCCGCTCGATGTCGTCGTCGATGAGGGTGGGGGCGAAGGCGATGACCTCGAAGTCGTCGGCCGTGTGCCGGGCCCCGGGCCGGCCGAAGCCCTCGGCCAGCGCCGGCTCGAAGGCCTTGACCGCGTTGGGGGAGAAGAAGATGGGGAACCACCCGTCGGCGATCTCCGCGGCCAGGGCCACGTTCTTCGGTCCCTCGGCCCCCAGGATGATGGGTATCTCCTTGCGCAGCGGATGCACGATGGGCTTGAGCGCCTTGCCCAGCCCGGTGCCGCCGGGGTAGGGGAGCGGATAGTGGGGACCCGTCACTGGTGACCGGCGCCTCCCGGGCGATGACCTGGCGCACGATGTCCACGTACTCCCGCGTCCGGGCCAGCGGCTTCTCGAACGACTGCCCGTACCAACCCTCGACGACCTGGGGACCGGACACGCCCAGCCCCAGCACGAAGCGTCCACCCGACAGGTGGTCGAGGGTGATGGCGGCCATGCCCATGGCCGTCGGGGTGCGGGCCGGACAGCTGGCAGAGGGCGGTGCCCAGGCGGACCCGCTTGGTCTGTGACCCCCACCAGCTGAGTGGGGTCAGGGCGTCGGAACCCCAGGCCTCGGCCGTCCAGATCGAGTCGAAGCCCAGCCGTTCGGCCTCGGCCACCAGCTCCTGGGCGTTGGCGGGCGGGCCGGCGCCCCAGTAGCCGAGCTGCAGTCCGAGCTTCATGTCCTTCATGGTTCCTCCCTCGAGCGTGGCCCTTCGACCTTAGGTGACACCGGTCATTCCGTGCCCGGCCTGTGCCCGACCCGTGCTTAGCCTGCCCAGCCCGTGCCGGCCCCGGCCCACGCCGCCGGCCGACCCACCCGGCCCACGCGGCCCACGCCGGCCCGGCACCGCCTCAGCCCATCGGCCCGATGATGTGCTCGGCGAACTGCTCGCACATGGCCACCCGCGCGTCGTGGATCGACTCGGGCGTGTCGTGCTCGGTGGCCTCGACGGCCATCCACGGCGCACACAGGAGGTCGGTCACCCCGGCGTCCTCGAGCCGGCGGTACAGGTCGAGGTCGGGGAAGGCCCGGACGGCCAGGTAGACGGAGAACGGCTCGTTCTGCCGCCCCTCCTGCTTGAGGGCGTCCCTGATCTTCGCCGCCTGGGCGAAGGCCTCGTCGGGAAGGGCGGCGCCGGTGTTGATCCATCCGTCGCACAGGGTGGAGGCCCGCCGCAGCGCGGCCTCGGAGTCCCCACCCCCAGGATCGGCACCGGCAGCTTCGGCGAGGGGTTCATCTGGCAGGGCGGCACGTCGTAGTGGGTGCCGTGGTACTCGACCCAGCCGCCCGCCCACAGGGCCCGCAGGGCGGGGATCATGTCGTTCAGCCGCTTGCCCCGGGTGTGGAAGTCCTGACCGGTCTGGACGAACTCCTCCTCGCACCAGCCCACGCCCACCCCCAGCCTGACCCGGTCGTGGGACAGGACGGCCGCGGTGCCGACCGACTTGGCCACCGTGATCAGGTCACGGACCGGTGCGATGTAGATACCGGTGGTGAAGGTCACGTTGGTGGTGACTGCCGACAGCGAGGAGATGAGGCACATCGGATCGGGCCATTCGGTCTCCTTCTCCCAGAAGGGAGCGCCGTCCGGTGCCTTGGAGTAGGTGTAGCGCGACTTGAGGTCGCGCGGGTTGAACAGATGGTCCGAGAAGTAGATCCCCGAATAGCCCATCTGATCGGACGCCGTCGTCAGCGAGACGATCTCGTCGACGGGGAGGAAGGTGACTGCGAGGTGGAAACGCATGTGGCGTCCGCTTTCTGGAAGGCGGGCGGGCGTGAGCGACGGGCCGGCTCAGCGACCGACCGGGGCCGAGGGGGCGAAGGCCACCGGAATGTGCTTCACGCCGTTGATGAAGTTGGAACGGAGCCGCTCCACCTCTGCCGTCGAGCCGGATGTCGGGCACCCGGTCGAGGAGGCGGTCGAACATGACCCGGATCTCCATGCGGGCCAGGTTGGCCCCCAGGCAGAAGTGGGGACCCCCGCCACCGAAGGCCATGTGGTTGTTGGGGGACCGCCCGACGTCGAACGAGTTCGGATCGGTGAAGACCGACTCGTCCCGGTTGGCCGAGATGTGCCAGAAGATGACCTTGTCCCCTTCGGCGACCTGCTGGTCGCCGATCATCACGTCGGCGGTGGCTGTCCGGCGGAAGTGCATGACCGGGGAGACGTAGCGCAGCATCTCCTCGACCGCGGTGGGCAGGAGCGACCGGTCGGCCTTCAGGCGCTCCCACTGCTCGGGATGGTCGAAGAAGGCCACCATGGCGCCCGAGATGAGGTTGCGGGTGGTCTCGTTGCCGGCCACGGCCAGCAACAGGAAGAAGAGGTCGAGCTCGAGCTGTGAGAGCTGGTCACCGTCGATGTCCGCCTGGGTGAGCACACTGAACAGGTCCTGGTGCGGATCGAGGCGCTTCTTGGCGCACAGCTCGTCGGCGTAGGCGAACAGCTCCATCGACGCCTGGGCCGGGCGCGTCGGCGCTGACCTGGTACTCGGGATCGTCCGAGCCGATCATCTTGTTGGACCAGTCGAACACCAGGTGGCGGTCCTCCTGGGGCACCCCCATCAGGTCGGCGATGACCTGCAGGGGCAGCTCGGCGGAGATCTGCTCCACGAAGTCGGCGGAGCCCGACTCGCAGACGGTGTCGATGATGGTGTCGGCCGACGCCACCACCTTGGCCTCGAGGTCCCGGATCATCCGCGGGGTGAATCCCTTGTTGACCAGTCGGCGGTACCGGGTGTGCATCGGCGGGTCCATGTTCAGCATCATCATCCGCTGCTGGGCCAGTGCCTCATCGTCCATGTCGTGGAAGAGCGCCGCCGACCGGTAGGAGGAGAAATGCTCGTAGTCACGGTTGACGCCCACGCAGTCGTCGAACCGGGTCACCGACCAGAACCCCTCGGCGAACCCCTCGGGGTCGGGATGCCACTGGACCGGCGATTCCCGCCGGAGGTAGGCGAACCACTCGAAGGGGACTCCGTCCACGAAGTTGGCGGGATCACACAGGTCGATGTCCGTAACTTCCATGGTGTCTCCCCCGTAGTCGGTGCTGGTCGTCGCCTCACGACGGCGGCTTGGCGACCCTCGGTGTCGATGACGTTTCTAGAACGTGTATCAGTTATCATAGGCCAGCGGCAGCGGTTCCACGACATACGTGGCTCCCACGGGCGCTGACAAATCAAGGTGATGCGGTGCAGGGGGTCAGGGGGTCGGATGGGCAGCAGTTGCCCGAGGCCACGATTGGTCTTCCGCTGCCGTTGCAGGTACCACCGGCGTGGTAGCTGCGCCAGACCGAAGGCCACCGCAGCCATGGAAGACCGACGGACACCGCAGTCCTGAGTGGAGGGATCACACGTCATGCACCTCGAAGAGACTTCTGAGCAGCTGGCCCTCCGGGAGGAGCTCCGGGCGTACTTCGCCGAACTGCTCACCGACGACGTCCGCCAGGCCCTCGACGCCCAGACCGAGGGCGGTGAGGTGTTCCGGTCCCTGGTCCGGCGAATGGGGAAGGACGGTTGGCTCGGAATCGGCTGGCCCAAGGAGTTCGGCGGACAGGGCCGCCCGACCTCGGATCAGTTCATCTTCTTCACCGAGGTGCAACGGGCCCGGGCCCCGTTCCCGTTCGTCACCCTCAACACCGTGGGTCCGATGATCATGCGGTTCGGGACCGACGAGCAGAAGAGCTTCTTCCTGTCGGGGATCCTGGCCGGCGAGATCAACTTCGCCATCGGCTACACCGAGCCCGGCGCCGGCACCGACCTGGCTTCGCTGCGCACCCGCGCCGTGCTGGACGGGGACGAATGGACCATCAACGGGAACAAGATCTTCACCAGCGGTGCCGACCAGGCCGACTACATCTGGCTGGCCACCCGTACCGATCCCGACGCGCCCAAGCACAAGGGGATCTCCATCTTCCTCGTGCCCACCTCCTCGCCGGGCTTCTCCTGCACCCCGCTGGTCACCGTGGGCGGCGTGGCCACGACCGCCTCCTACTACGACAACGTGCGCGTCCCCGCTCGGCCCTGGTCGGGCAGCTGAACGAGGGGTGGCGCCTGATCACCGGCCAGCTCAACCACGAGCGGGTGGGTCTGGCCGCCGTCAGCGCCCTGTCCCAACGCCTGTGGGTCGAGGCCGCCGAGTGGGTGGTCGAGCACGACATGGCCGATGTCGGATGGGTGCAGGCCGACCTGGCCAAGACCTACGCCCTCCTCGAAGCCCAGAAGCTGCTCAACTGGCGCATGACGGCGAAGGTGGCGGACGACACCCTCGGTCCGGCCGACTCGTCGGCGGTCAAGGTGTTCGGCACCGAGTCGGCCGTCGAGATCTACCGGCGCCTGCTCGGGGTGGTCGGGGCCGGCGGCTACCTCAGCCCCGGATCTCCCGGGGCGGTGCTCCACGGCGAGCTCGAGCGTGCCGGCCGCCAGGCCCAGATCAACACCTTCGGCGGTGGGGTCAACGAGGTCCAGCGCGAGATCCTGGCCATGGCCGGCCTGGGTATGAAACGGTCGTCGCGGTGAGCTCGTCGACGGCAGCGCCAGGAACATCCGGACCGGCCTCCGGCGGGACGGCCTTCGACGACCAGCTGCAGGCGTTCGTGGGGATGGCCACGGGGGTGGCCACCAGGGGACAGGATCCGGTCAACCTGCCGATGATCCGGCACTGGGTGGAGGCCATGGGCGACCACAACCCGGTGTACGTCGACGACGACGCGGCACGTGACGCCGGGTTTCCGGGCATCATCGCCCCTCCCACCATGCTCCAGGCCTGGATCATGCGCGGACTGCGTGCCTCGCTGGAGTCCGACCGGGCCCGCTCCGCTGGCGAGGTGAGCGCCGACTCGCCCAGCGACAACCTGATGGGCCTGCTCGACGAGGCCGGGTTCACCTCCGTGGTGGCCACCAACTGCGACCAGCACTACGTGCGTCCGCTGGTGCCCGGGGACCACCTCGAGGCCAGCTCGATCATCGATGAGGTGTCCGGGGAGAAGGCCACGGGCCTCGGCGCCGGCCACTTCATCACCACCCGCCTGGAGTTCACCGATCAGAACGGCGAACTGGTGGCCACCATGCGGTTCCGGATCCTCAAGTTCAAGCCGCGACCGAAAACGCCGGCCGGCGAATCACCACCGGACGCCACTGACCGTCCGAAGCGCCCCCGCCCCGCACTCACCCAGGACAACAGCTTCTTCTTCGAGGGTGCGAAGCAGCACAAGCTCCTCATCCAGCGGTGCACGAACTGCGGCACCCTCCGCCACCCACCCCGCCCCTCGTGTGCCAACTGCCGCTCGTTCGAATGGGACGCGGCGACCGCCTCGGGCCGGGGGACGATCTACAGCTTCGTGGTCAACCACTATCCCCAGGTCCCCGCCTTCGACTACCCGTTGGTGGTGGCGCTGGTCGAGCTCGAGGAAGGGACCAGGCTGGTGGCCAACGTGAGCGGCATCACCCCCGCGGAGATGGCCATCGGCATGCCGGTGGTGGCCGACTTCGTGGAATTCGACGAGGACCTGACACTGCCGGTGTTCCGCCCGGCATCCGATGGACAGGCGACCAGAGAGACGAGGAAGAGCTGATGGACTTCACGTTCGACGAGGAGGAGCGGGCCATCCAGGAGACCGCCGAGGGCCTGTTCGCCGGGTTGAGCACGCCCGAGCGGGTCCAGGAGGTCGAGGCCGGCGAGGACCGCATCGATCGCGAGCTGTGGGCGGAGTTGGCCAAGGCCGACCTGCTCGGGCTCACCGTCCCCGAGGCCTACGGCGGGCGGCGGGTTCGGCATGGTGGCGCTGGCCCTGGTCCTCGAGGCCCAGGGCCGCACGGTGGCGCCGGTGCCGCTGTGGGCGACCGTCGCGCTCGGGTCCATGCCCATCGCCCAGTTCGGGAGCGAGGCCCTGCGCGCCGCCGTTCTTCCCGGGGTGGCGACGGGGGACACGGTGCTCACCGCGGCGCTGGCCGATGTGGCCGGCGACATCTCGCTCGGAGGCCCCGGCCGGCCGTCGGTGTCGGCAGCCTCCGGTCCCGACGGCGTGATCCTGACCGGGACCGCCTTCGCCGTCCCCGCCGCCCACGTCGCCGATCGGGTGCTGATCCCGGCGGCTCTGGACGACGGCGTGATCGTCGCCGTGGTGGACCCGGCCGCCGCAGGGGTCAGCATGGAGCGGGCCTTCACCACCAATCGCGAGATCCATCCCCACCTCCACCTGGAGGGGGTGAAGGTCGCCGCCGACGACCTCCTGGCCGCCGGGGATCCGGGGCGCGGGCACGAGGTGGTGACATGGATGCTCAACCGGGCCTGGACCGGCCTCTGCGCCCTGCAGGTGGGGGTGACCGAGGCCGCGGTGGCCCAGACGGCCGCCTACCTCAACACCCGCGAGCAGTTCGGCCGTCCGCTGTCGACCTTCCAGGGGACCATGCTGCGGGCGGCTGACGCGGCCATCGACACCGAGTCGATCCGGGTCACCATGTGGCAGGCGGCATGGCGCCTCGACCACGGACTGGATGCCGAGCTGGCCATCAGCGTGGCCTCGTGGTTCGCGGCCGAGGCCGGCCAGCGGGCGGTGTTCGCCACCCAGCATCTCCACGGAGGCATGGGTGCCGACATCTCCTACCCCATCCACCGCTACTTCCTGTGGGGCAAGCAGATCGAGCTGCAGCTCGGGCCTCCGAGCGGCCAACTGGCCCGGCTGGGACGGCAGTTGATCGGCGAGTTGCGGGCCGGAAGGCCGGTGGCGGTATGAGCGCGAAGACCGGGGTCGCCGGCGCCGCCTACACGCACGACGCTCAGATTCGAGGACGTCTCGGTGGGCGATGCGCTGCCCGAGCTGGCCCTGCCCCTGACCCGCACCCTCATCGTGTCCACGGCCATCGCCTCCCGCGACTACCAGGACGTCCACCACGACTCGGTGCTGGCCGCGGAGCGGGGGTCGAAGGACATCTTCATGAACATCCTCTCGACCAACGGGATCGTCGGACGCTATGTGACCGACTGGGCGGGGCCCGGCACGGTGATCACCGATGTCAACATCCGCCTGGGCGCTCCCAACTACCCCGACGACACCATGAGGCTGACCGGTTCGGTGACGGCCAAGGACGAGTCGGTTGCCGACGACGGCCGGGGAGCCGTCGAGGTCACCGTCCGCGGGGCCAACAGCCTCGGGGACCACGTCACGGGGACGGTCCGCCTGCTCCTCCCGTCCGGTCCGTCGGGGCCGGCCGGGGCCGACGGGTCGGCCCGATGAGCGGCGACCGGCATTCGTTCACCGGCAATACGGCCATCGTGGGCATCGGAGCCACCGAGTTCTCCAAGGAGTCGGGGCGCAGCGAGCTCCGCCTGGCCGTCGAGGCGGTCGACCTCGCCCTCCGTGACGCCGGCATCGAGCCGGCCGAGGTCGACGGACTGGTGACCTTCAGCTCCGACACCAACCCGGAGATCGAGATCGCCCGGAGCCTGGGCATCGGCGAGCTGACGTTCTTCAGCCGCATCCACTACGGCGGCGGCGCCGGCTGCGGCACCATCCAGCAGGCGGCCATGGCCGTGGCCTCCGGCGTGGCCGATGTCGTGGTCTGCTACCGGGCCTTCAACGAGCGTTCGGGGAACCGGTTCGGTGCCGGCGTGCAGGACCGCCCTCCCATCCCCAATGCCGAGACGGCCAACTTCGCCTGGTACGCGCCGTTCGGGCTGTTGACGCCGGCGCAGTGGGTGGCGATGGCCGCCCAGCGCTACCTGCACATGACCGGCGCCACCTCGGAGGACCTGGGACGGGTGGCCGTCGCCGATCGCCGGCACGCCGCCACCAACCCCAAGGCCTGGTTCTTCGAGAAGCCGATCACCCTCGAGGACCATCAGGCGTCGCGGTGGATCGTCGAACCGCTCCACCTGCTCGACTGCTGCCAGGAGACCGACGGGGGCCAGGCGCTGGTCGTCACCTCCCTCGAACGGGCGAGGGACCTGCCGAGCACGCCCGGCGGTCATCGAGGCCGCGGCCCAGGGCGCCGGCCCCGGCCAGGAGATGATGACCTCCTACTACTACGACGACCTGTGCGGGTTGGGCGAGATGGCCGTCGGTGGCCCGGCAGCTGTGGCAGACGTCGGGCCTCTCGCCGGCCGACATCCAGACGGCGGTGCTCTACGACCACTTCACCCCGTACGTGCTCTACCAGCTCGAAGAGCTCGGCTTCTGCGCCAAGGGCGAGGCCAAGGACTTCGTGCGGGACGGGAACATCGAGATCGGCGGGGGACTGCCGGTCAACACCCACGGCGGCCAGCTGGGCGAGGCCTATCTCCACGGGATGAACGGCATCGCCGAGGGCGTGCGCCAGGTTCGGGGGACGTCGTTCAACCAGGTCCCCGACGTGGAGCACGTGCTGGTCACCGCCGGTACCGGTGTGCCCACCAGCGGCCTCATCCTCGGAGTCGACAGCTGAGAACAGGCGGGTCGCCCGTCGCCGCCCGTTCGGTGCGATCCGCCTATTTCAGTCCTTCGTCGTCCCGCCACTGCCGGAACAGGTCGGTGAATTCCCGGCGGACCTCCGGTGTCAGGTCGTCAGGGTGGAGGGTTCCGGTGGCCCGGATGGTGGCCCGCATCTGCTCGAGGTAGTTGGTGCAGTTCGGACACTTGCGCAGGTGGGCTTCGAAGCGCCGCCGGTCGGAGCGCGACAGGTTGTCCTCCAGGTAGTCGTTGACCAGCTCGACCACCTGCTGGCACACGAGCTCGTCTCTGCGTCGTAGCAACATGATCAGCGACCCCTCGTTGCCAGCTCTGCCTCGAGCATCGACCGGAGACGACTGCGGCCGCGGTGCAGGAGCACCCGCTGGTTCCCCTCGCTGATGCCCAGCACGTCGCACACGTCGTGACTGGTTAGGCCTTCGACGTCACGCAGGATGACGATCTCCCGTTGCCTCGGAGGAAGGTCCGAGAGGGCATCGCTCAGGCACTTCGACCAGGTGGCCGCCACCAACCTGTCGTCGGTATCGGCCCACGATTCGAGAGGCTCGGCCCACGCCCCTGCGCCGTCGAACCGTGAAGGATCTACCGCAGGCTCGTGTTCGGTGAGCGCCAGATCGCGGTGCTCTCTCGTGCCAGCTGTACGGGCCCGGTTGACCAGGATCCGGAACAGCCAGGTCTTGAACGACGACCGACCCTCGAACCTCTCCACTCCGCGGACAACGCCCATCCAGGTGTCCTGGACGGCTTCTTCGGCCACGGCCTCACTCGGCACGTAGAGGCGCGCCAGGCGGAGGAGGGACCCGTTGTAACGGCCGACCAACATCACGAACGCCTCCTCGTCGCCGGCTCGGAGTCGGGAGAGGAGGTTCCCGTCGGTCTCCATGGGGTGGATGGTACGCCCGCGACCCGATGCGCGGGGCGCGCCGGGCCCTGGACCTCTACGCCACATCGGAGGGACACCGACGTCCGACTGGGATGGAAGGACACACGGTTGCAGTCCTCGGAACGGGCGACGGCGTTACACCTGCCGCCCGCCGTTGACCGATCGATGGCCGCGGGCCCCGCTGTAACGGAAGCTGGCGCCTCCGGACTGAACGATGTCATTCCATCCAACCAAGGAGCGTCACGCCCATGAGATCAATCATTCGTTCCAGCCTGACCATGGCTGCAGTCGCCGCCGGGGTCATCGGCTTCGCGGGGACGGCCGCCGTCGCATCGCTCACACTCCGGCCCGTGGCCCGGCTCACACTCCGGCCCTGGCGCGCCCCGTCACGCTGTCTTCGTCCAGACCGACAACACGGCCGGCAACCAGGTCGTCGCCTACGACCGGGGCCCGGACGGAACGCTCACCCAGGCCGGCACCTACGGTACGGGGGGATTGGGCGGGGCCCTCGCCGGCTCGGTGGTCGACCATCTCGCCTCCCAGGGCTCGCTCAGCTATGACCGGGGCAACGGGTCACTGTATGCCGTGAATGCCGGCAGCAACACCGTCTCGGTCTTCTCCGTCGTCGGCGATCACCTCTGCCTCCGCCAAGTGGTGAGCTCGGGCGGGACCTTCCCGGTGAGCGTGGCCGTGCGCGGCGATCTGGTCTACGTCCTCAACGCCGAGAACGGCGGGTCGGTCCAGGGGTACGACGCCGGATTCGGTCGTCTGTTCCCGATACCCGGATCCGCCCGGCCTCTCGGGCTGAACCCGGCGGCCACGCCCCAGTACACGAACACCCCGGGCCAGGTGGCCTTCTCGCCTGACGGGTCCCAGCTGATCGTGACGACCAAGGGCAACGGCAGCGACATCGACGTGTTCGGTGTCGGGTCCCGCGGGTATCTCTCGCCGCATCCGGAGGTGAACGCTGAACCCGGTACCGTTCCCTTCGCCGTCACCTTCGATGGCGCCGGTCACCTGGTGGTGGCCGAGGCCGGAACCAACGCCTTGGCCACCTTCGACCTCCTCCCCGACGGGACGGTCGACTTGCTCGATGCGGTCCCCACCGGCCAGAAGGCGACATGCTGGATCGCCCAGGCCCAGGGCTATCTGTATGCCTCCAACGCCGGGAGCGGCTCGGAGAGCGGGTACGGCGAGGGCCCGGGCGGCCAGCTCGACCTGCTCGGAGCCACGACCACCGATGCGGGGACGGTTGATGGCGCAGCCTCGCCCGACGGCCGGTTCCTCTACGTCCAGACCGGGGGGAACGGGATCGTCGACGAGTTCCACGTCACTACCGGTGGGAGCCTGACCGAGGTCGGTTCGGTCACCGTGCCCGGTGCCGTGGCCGGCGAAGGGATCGTCGTTTCCTAGCCCTCCCCTCCACGGCCGGCCGAGTCGGCCGGCCTGCCGACGCCCAGCGGTGGCCCGGGTACCTCCCCGGTGCCGCCGCTGGTGCGCGCCGGTACTCCTGCCTTGCCGACTAGTGCCGCGCGCCGGCCGCGCTCGCCGCGTGCCGCGCTTCAGCGTTCGGCCACGGCCTGATCCAGGGCATCGGCGTCGGCCGGGAGCAGCCGTCGGTACGGCGCATCCTTCTCCGGCCGCCACCACACCGGATCGTGGCATCGCCACCCTTCGGCCCGGAGCACCCGCTTGAGGACCTTGGTGGTGGCCGTCACCGGCAACCGATCGCTGATCCGGACGTAGCGCGGCGCCCATTTGGTTCCCATGTCCTGTTCGCCGGCCAGGAAGTCGGCGAATCCCTCGGGGTCGAACTGGCGTCCGTTGGCCAGGAGCAAGGCGGCCATCACCTGGTCGCCGACGACCGTGTCGGGCACGGCGTAGACCGAGGCCAGCACCACGTCGGGGTGTCGTTGGAGGACCTCCTCGACGGGAGCGGCCGAGAAGTTCTCCCCGTCGACCCGCAGCCAGTCGTAGTCCCGCCCGCCGAAGTAGAAGAAGTCGTCCTCGTCCCGATAGGCGAGGTCCCCGGTCCAGTACCACCCGTTGCGAACCCTGGCCGCCTCTGCTTCGGCATTGCGCCAGTAGCCCTCGAACCCGGCCGCACCGGTCGGGTTCACCATCTCGCCGATGGCCTCTTCGGCGTTGAGCAGGCGCCCCTCGGCATCGAACACGGCCCGAGGGCACTCCTCGCCGGTGTCGGGATCGACGACCATGGTCCCCGGGAGGGCGCGGCCGAGCGCGCCCCGCGGCGTGTCCGGCGTGCGCTGCACCGAGGCACCGCCCTCGGTGGAACCGTAGGCATCGTGGACGGCGCAGCCGAACCGTGTGGCGAACCGGGCCACGTCGGCCTCGGCCGCCTCGTTGCCGAACACCCGTCGCAGCGGGTTGTCGGCATCGTCGGGGAGCTCGGGGGTGTCCAGGATGTAGGAGAGCGGCTTGCCCACGTAGTTGAAGTAGGTGGCGCCGAACCTCCGGATGTCGGGGAGGAACTGCGAGGCGCTGAACCGCTCGCGGAGGGCGATCGACGACCCGGCGGCCAGTGCCGGTGCCCAGGCCGTCATCAGCGCGTTGGAGTGGAAGAGCGGCATGGACACGTAGCAGACGTCGTCGGGGGTCAGCTCGAACATCTGGGCCACTGTGGATCCGATACGGGCCATGCGCACCTGGCTGCAGAGACAGGCCTTCGGTGCCCCCGACGTGCCCGAGGTGAACAGCAGGTACCCGAGCGTCTCGTCGTTGATGCCGGTGGCGGCCGGGTCGGGGAGCGGCGCGCCCTCCGCCTCCCTCAGCAGGCGGCCGTAGCTGGAGGTCTGGTCGCGCCGGGCCTCGCCTGCGGGGTCGTCGATGACCAGGATCCGTTCGGGCGGCAGGGCCGGCCCGAGGTCGTGCCCCTCGACCAGCGTGCGGTACTCGGAGTCGGTGACCAGCAGCTGGCACTGGGTGTGGGAGAGGTCACGGGCCAGTTCGTCCCCCCGGTGGGTGGGGTTGCCCCCGACCATCACCGCCCCGGCCAGGGCCGCTCCTCCCATCCAGAAGATGAACTCCGGGACGTTGTCGAGCATGAGGGCGACGTGGAACGGCCCGGGCTGACGGAGTGACTCCAGGACGGCGGCCCGCTGGGCCTGGGCCGCCACCACCTGGTCGTGGGTCCACGTCCGTCCGGCAAAGGCGAGCCCGACGCGGTCGTCGCCGACCCGCAGCCGGATCAACTCGTCGATGGTCTGCATCGCATCCCCCTGGTCGTGCCCGGTGGTCCTCGGCGTGCCGCCGACAGTAGGTGCATGAGGCCCGTCATGGGGCGAGCCAGGCACAAATCTGGAACGCGTTGCAATTTATCAAACCGCCGTGTACCGTGAAACCGCGCCAGTGCGGAGCGAGAGGAGCACCACCGCGATGGAGTTCGGAGTCTTTCTCAACGGCTACTTGCCTGGCCAGGCAGCCCATGATCCCGAGTGCGAGCACGAGATGCTCAAGCGCGAGATCGCCTACGTGGTCGAGGCCGACAAGTACAACTGGAAGTACGCCTGGGTGGGCGAGCACCATTCGCTGACCGAGTACAGCCACATGTCGGCGCCCGAGGTGGTCATGGGGTACCTGGCCCACGCCACCGATCGCATCCACGTCGGAACCGGCATCATGAACATCTCGCCACGGGTCAACCATCCGGTCCGGTGCGCCGAACGGGTCACGATGCTCGACCACCTCTTCGAGGGCCGGTTCGAGTGGGGGACCGGACGCGGAGCGGGCAGTCACGAGATCGCCGCCTTCAACATCCTCGACAAGAACTCGACCAAGGCGGAGTGGAACGAGGTCATCCGCCAGATCCCCCGCATGTGGGAGGAGAAGGACTACATGTACGAGGGCGAGAGCTTCGTCGTCCCGTACCCGCACAACATCCTCCCCAAGCCCTACCAGGGCAAGGGCCATCCGCCCATCTGGGTCGGCTGCGGCAATCCGGGCACGTTCACCCAGGCCGGTGAGCTGGGGATCGGTGCCATCGCCTTCAACTTCGAGCCCATCTACAACCTGAAGGGCCGCATCGACGCCTACAAGGAGGGCATCGCCAACTGCACCGAGCCCCTCGGTCAGTTCAAGAACGACAACGTGATGATGACCAATGCCGTCATCTGCCTCAGCGACAGGAAGAAGGCCCGACAGGTGGCGCTGCGCCACGGTCGTGGCTACCTCTACTCCCTGGTGTGCAACTACCACGACACCATCCCCCATCAAGAAGGCGTGCCCGTCTGGCCCGAGAGGCCCCACACCATCACCGACGAGGCCATGCTCGACTACCTCATCGAGGGGGGTTGGCTGCTGTGCGGCGAACCCGACGAGGTGGCCGAGCAGGTGACCAAGTACCAGACGGTCGGCTGCGACCAGCTGGTGTTCGGGCTGCCCTCGGACTCGTTCATGGAGGACGAGGTGCACGAGATGCTCGAGGTCTTCGGGTCGAAGGTGATCCCGCAGTTCGATCCCGACCCGATCCACTCGACCACCCGGTACCGCCAGACGGCCCAGCGGAAGTACAAGGACTTCAACTTCCCGGTCCCCGACATCACGGTGGAGGAGCTGCCGACCAACGCCATGATCCAGCTGGACGGCACCCGTACCCTGTAGTCCCCTCGGTCCGGTGACGGGTCGTCGACGACGGCTCCACCCCGACGAGCGACCTGCAAGCCCGACGACCGGCCGTCACGACGAGGAGCGTCTCCAAGCCTCGATGAGCCCGTCGACCGTGGTCAGCGTCGAGATGAGCGGAAACGTGTTGTCCAGGACGGCGTCGGCGTACTCGGCCGGAAGTCCGGCCACCGTGTCGCGGGGCACCACCACCCGGTACCCGAGGTTGACGGCCTCGATGGCCAGACCGAGCACCCCGAGGTTGACCGACACCCCGGTGGCCACCACGGTCCGGACACCGAGGTTGCGCAGCCAGGTGTCGAGGGAGGTGCCGGTGAAGGGGGAGACCCCGTGGAGCCGGGACGAGACGAGATCTGTCGGCTCGGGACCCAGGCCGGCGACGAGCTCGGTTGCCGCCGTGCCCGTCAGGAGGTGGTCGGGGTTTCGGAGGACGGCCGCCACCAGCTGGCAGTTCACCGTGGTCCCGGCCCGGTCGGCCCGGAACTCGGCCGTGCAGTGCACGACGGGGATGCCGAACGTCCGGGCCGCGGTCAGCAGCCTGGCGGTGTTGGGTACCACGCCGACCCGGTCGGCCGCCTCGGCCAGTTGGGGGAAGGAGCTCAGGTCACCGACGACGCCACGCTGGATCTCCATGGTCAGCACCGCGCATGCCTGCGGCGCGGCCAGCTCGCTCAGATCGATGGGCACGGAACGCTTCCTGCCGCCCGGCGCCCGGCCCGCTCAGCTTCCCGAGGAAGTCCGCTGGCCCCCGCTGTCGGTCTCCTCGGGCACCTCGGCCACGATCCCCGCCGCCCACCGGTAGTCCGGTTTCCCGCTGGGCGAGCGCACGATGGACTCGACCACGTGCAGCTGGCGGGGCACCTTGTAGCCGGCGATGGCCTCGCGGCAGTGGGCCTGGATGTCCTCGAGGGTCGGATGCCGCTCGGCCCGCGGTTGGATGATGGCCGCCACCCGCTGTCCCCATCGCTCGTCGGGGGCTCCGACCACGATGGCGTCGAACACCTCGGGATGGGAGCGCACCGCCGACTCGACCTCCTCGGGGAAGATCTTCTCGCCGCCGGAGTTGATGGACACCGAGCCGCGCCCGAGCAGGGTGATCGAGCCGTCGGCCTCCACGGTGGCGAAGTCGCCGGGCATCACGTAGCGGGTCCCGTCGACGGTCGATGAACACCTCGGCCGTCTTGACCGGATCGTTGTAGTAGCCGACCGGTATGTCGCCGGACCGGGCGATCTTGCCGATCACCCCGGATCCGGGCACGACCGGCTTCAGCTCCTCGTCGAAGACCACGGTATTGCCGAGCACGGTCACCGTGGGCCCGCTCTTCATGGCGGTATCGCCCTTGCCCATGGTGGCCATGCCGTTGTTGCCGGACTCCGAGGACCCGACGGCGTCGACGATGACCAGGTTCGGGAAGTGCTCGAAGAAGGCGTCCTTCACCGGTGCGGAGAACAGGGCCGCCGACGAGGTCACGGCCAGGAGCGAGGTGAGGTCGTAGGAGACATCGGGATCGTCGAGCGCCTCGATCAGGGGCTTCCCCATGGCGTCGCCGGTGATCATGACCGAGTTGGCCTTCTCGCTCTCGACCAGCCGCCACACCGTGTGGGGGTCGAACTTGGGGACGAGGATGGTCCGGTTGCCGACGAAGCTCTGGCCCATGATCGCACCACTGGGTGGCACCGTGCATCAACGGTGCGATGGGCAGCAGGGTGAGTGGGCCGTTGCGCCCCTTCTCGACCATCTCCTCGGGGCGCTGGACCCGGGTGTTGGTGGCCGGGTCGACGCCTCCGCCCAGCGCGTAGAAGACATCCTCGTGCCTCCACACCACCCCCTTGGGCATGCCGGTGGTCCCGCCCGTGTAGAGGATGTAGTGGTCGTCGTTCGAGCGCGGGGCGAAATCCCGCTCGGGACCGCCGGCGGCCATGGCCTCCTCGTAGGGCACCGCCCCCTGCGGCTGGGCCGCATCGGACCCGTCCTCGATGGTGACCAGCAGCCGGATCCCCGGGAGCTCGGGGAGCAGCTCGGCGACCCGGGGACCGAATTCGGCCTGGTGGACCAGGGCCACCAGGTCGGCGTTGGTGAACAGGTACCGGAGCTCGTCCTTCACGTAGCGGTAGTTGATGTTGATCCACACCGCCCGGAGCTTGAACACGGCCCAGGCCGTCTCGACCCACTCCACGCTGTTCAGCGAGTAGATCCCGACATGGTCACCGGGCCCGACACCTTGCTCGGCCAGATAGTGGGCCAGCCGGTTGGCCCTCTCCTCCATCTGCGCGTAGGTGCGGCGCTCCCCGGCTGCCACCAGGTACTCCCGGTCGCCGTAGGCGTCAACGGTGGCCTCGAACAGATCAGCGAGGTTGAACGTCGTCATCGGGCAGTCAGTAGAACACGTTTCCATTCTGGCGGCAACACATCGCCCCGATCCCGGGCCGTCGACGTCGCCGACCAGGGGTTCAGTCGAGCACGTCGTTGGTGATCACCGTGGCCGGAAGGGGCGCCGACTGGCCGGCCGGACCGCTCCCGTGGGGCTCATCGCCGGTAGCCCCCAACGCTTCGCGGGCCGAGCGGGCCAGCCCGGGCCCGTCGAGCCCGAGAGCGGCGAGGATGCGGTCGGGCTTGCCCTGGGCGATGAACGAACGCGGCGTCCCGAGCGAGATGACCGGAGGGGCGAGGCCATCACCGACCGAGCTGCGGAGGGCGTCGGCCACGAACATGCCGGCTCCCCCCTGGCGGATGCCGTCCTCGGCCGTGATGACCACTCGGTGGCGGGCGGCGTCGTCCAGCATGGCCTGATCGGGTTCCGACACGACCCTGACGTCCCAGACCGTCGCCCGGATCCCTTCCGCCGAGCAATTCGTCGGCGGCCGACTCGGCCGCGGTGAGCATCTTCCCGACGGCCAGGATGCACACCGAGCCGTCTCCCGACCGGGTGCGGCGGGCGTGCAGACCCGATCCGACCGTCCCCGGGGGGACCCAAGGGGCCGGGGTCTTCGGGAAGCGGATGATCGAAGGGCCGTCGAGCCTGAGCGCCTCGGTCAGCATGACCTCGACCTCGGCGGCCGACGATGGGGCGAACACCGTCATGCCGGGGATCGACAGGGCCAACGCCATGTCCAGCACCCCATGGTGGCTGGGTCCGTCGTCGCCCGTGATGCCCGCCCGGTCGAGGACCATGACCACCGGGAGGCGGTGCAGGCCCACATCGAGATTGGCCTGGTCGAAGGCGCGGCTGAAGAAGGTCGAATAGACCGCCACCACCGGACGCATGCCGGCCATGGCCATACCGGCCGCGGCCGTCACCGCGTGCTGCTCGGCGATGCCCACGTCGATGAAGCGGTCCGGGAACCGGGCCTCGAAGGGAAGGAGCCCGGTGGGGCCGGCCATGGCCGCGGTGATGGCCACGATCCGCGGATCGGACTCCGCGTGCCGGAGCAGTGAGCGGGTGAAGGCGTCGGTGAACGTCGTCACCGGCAGGTCCGCGGCCGTGGCGACATCCGAGGAACCAGGACGCGCCATGGCCGCGCCGGTCGACCGCCCGTCGTCGGGGACGGACTGGGTGAGGGGTGCGGTGCTGACCTTCACGTCGTGGAGACGCTGGATGTCGTCCTCCTCGGCCGGCGCGTAGCCCCTGCCCTTTTTGGTCAGGACGTGGACCACGATGGGGCCGGGCCATTCCGAGGCGTTGGCCAGGACCTGCTCCATGCCGGCGATGTCGTGGCCGTCGATGGGACCGGCGTAGCGGATGCCCAGGGCCTCGAAGAACGTGTGGGGGGTCACCACCTCGCGCAGGGCGCTGGTCAGGCCGTGCACCCCCGAGTAGGCCAGGTCGCCGACGCCGGGCAGTTCCCGGATGAGGTGGCGGATGCGCTGGCGGGCATGGATGTAGGCCGGATTGAGCCTGAGGTGGGTGAGGCTGAGGGACAGGCGGGAGACGGTCGGCGAGTAGGAGCGGCCGTTGTCGTTGAGGACGATGAGCACCGGCTTGCCGGAGTGCCCGAGGTTGTTGAGGGCCTCGTAGGCCATCCCGCCGGTGAGGGCTCCGTCCCCGACGACGGCCACCACCCGGCGGTCCTCGCCCTGCAGCTCGAAGGCACTGGCCAGGCCGTGCGCGTAGCTGAGGATGGTCGAGGCATGGCTGTTCTCCACCCAGTCATGCTCGGATTCGGTCCGGTTCGGATAGCCGGAAAGCCCACCTGCCTGACGGAGCTGGGTGAAGTCCGATCGCCTGCCCGTCACCAGTTTGTGCACGTAGGCCTGGTGCCCGGTATCCCACAGGATGGCGTCGTTCGGTGAGTCGAAGGTCCGGTGGAGGGCCAGGGTCAGCTCCACCACGCCCAGGTTGGAGCCCAGATGCCCGCCGGTGGCCGTCACCGCCTCGACGATGAAGTCGCGGATTTCCGACGACAACGTGGCCAGCTCCGCAGGCGAGAGGGCCTTGAGGTCGGCGGGGCTGTCTATGTGTTCGAGGATCATGGGCGGCATGGGTCTCGGCCTCAGGCTACCAGCGCGCCGCGGCGGCGACCCTTTCACCCGATGGCACGACCGGCGACGGGGCGGACGTCGACCCGGCCGCCGGGCCACCACGGGTCCGGCCGCCAGGCACGGCCCGGGGGCAGGGGCGTCCGGCAAGGATCCCAATGCCCAATGGCGGCTGCGGGCAAGATGGAGCGGTGAGGACGAGCTTGGCTCCCAGGCTCCCGGAGGAAGGAGATCCGATGCAGGCAGATGTGAAGGGCACCACCATGCCGCTCCTGGAGATGATCCTCGACGCCGGGGAATCGATCGTGTCCACCCACGGCGAGCTCTCCTGGATGTCGGCCAACGTGCAGATGACCCAGTCGACGTCCACCGGGGGCCAAAAGGGCCTGATGGGCGGCTTGAAGCGGGCCATGGGCGGAGGCGAGCATCTTCCTCACCCGGTACGAGGCCCAGGGTGGCCAGGGCATGGTCGCCTTCGGCGCCAAGCTCCCGGGCCGGATCTTCCCGGTGACCATCGCGGCCGGGCAGGGCTATCTGGTCCACCGCCACGGATGGGTGTGCGGGACCGACGGAATCGTGCCCACGGTGGGCATGCAGCAGACGTTCCGGGGCGGAATCTACGGCGGCGACGGCTTCATCCTCCAGCGCCTGGAGGGCGAGGGCCAGGCCTGGATCGAGCTCTCCGGTGAGATCATCTCCTACGAGCTGGCCGCGGGTCAGACCATGCTGGCCCACCCCGGCCACGTCGGGCTGTTCGAGGACCGGGTCAGCTTCACCATCACCCGGGTCCCGGGCATCAAGAACATGGTCTTCGGCGATGACGGGTTCCATCTGGTCGCTCTCACCGGGCCGGGCAACATCTGGCTGCAGAGCATGCCGGTACCGGTCCTGGCCCAGGCCCTCGAGCCCTACCTGCGCCACGACGACGGTCATCCGGTGGCCGACGCCGGCGTCGGCGGAGTGCTCGGCGGCATGATCGGGAAGAATCTCTGACCCGTCCGGCCGCGCCGGGGCCGGCATCAGCGGACGTTGGACAAGAAGGCCGCCCGGTCCACGATCACCCTGATCAGCTTGCCCGCGGCCACCAGCCCGGCACTCTCGGACACCGAGAGGGTGAACACCAGCCGTCGGCCCTCGATGCGATCCAGCGTGGCCTCGGCCCAGACGATGCCGCCGATGCCCACCGGCACCAGGTGGTCGAATTGCAGGCGCTTGGCCACCGAGGTGCAGTTTTCGGGCAGATGGCCCTCGATGGCCAGGCAGCTGGCCTCCTCGCAGAGGGCGAGAAGTCGGGGCGTGGCCAGAACCGGCACCGTACCGGAGCGAAATGTCTCGGCGGTGTCGGCGTCGGTCACCTTGAGTTCGATTCGAGCTGACAGACCGGTGTGTGGCGCCACGCCGGTACGATACGTGACAAAGCAGACGTCGGCCACCGAGCGCCTGGCGGTGCAGCGAGGAGGCTCTTGTGATCGAATCCCCAGTTCTCGAGCGGGTGCTGTCCGAGGCGCTCCGCCACGGCGGTGATTTCGCCGAGGTGTTCGCCGAGGACAAGTCGACCTCTTCGGCCCTGCTCGACGACGGGCGGGTGGAGGAGCTCTCCTCGGGGCGTGAGCGTGGTGCCGGCATCCGGGTGGTGGCCGGCGAGACCACCGGGTTCGCCCACACTGCCGATCTCAGCGAGGCAGGCCTCCTCCGGGCGGCCGAGGCTGCCTCTGCGGTGGCCAGGAACGGGGCCGGGGGCTCGACCACCGTGGCCGCGGGCTCACTGGGCGAGGGCCGGCCGGGCCGGGATGACGAGCGGTCGCCGGGCTCCCGCGGCTCGAAGGAGGACAGCCTCGAGCTGCTGCGGCAGGCCGATGAGGCGGCTCGGGCATCGGGTGCGTCGATCTCCCAGGTCCAGGCCGGCTGCGGCGCGTCGCGTCGCAGCATCCTCATCGCCAACTCGGACGGGCTGCTGGTCGGTGACGAGCAGGCCCGATCACGGTTCAGCGTGTCCTGCGTGGCCACGGCCGACACCGGACTCCAGACCGGCTTCGAGTCGGCAGCCCGCACATTGGGGTTCGAGATGTTCGACGAGGTCTCGGTGGCCGAGCTGGCCCAGCTGGCCGCACGTCGCGCCCTGTCGAAGCTCACGGCCCGACCCGCGCCCTCCGGCGAACTGCCGGTGGTGCTGGCCGGTGGGAGCGGGGGAATCCTGTTCCACGAAGCCTGTGGGCACGGGCTCGAAGCCGATCACATCGTGAAGGATGCGTCGGTGTACACGGGCATGGTCGGCCAACTGGTGGCCAGCCCACTGGTCACCCTGGTCGACGACGGCACGGTGGGATCGGAGTGGGGCACGTTCGCCATCGACGACGAGGGCCGGCCGGCCCAACGGAACGTGCTCATCGACCGGGGCGTGCTGACCGACTACCTGTGGGACTACCTGCGGGCCCGCAGGGAAGGGCGGGTGTCGTCGGGCAACGGGCGGCGCCAGACCTACCAGCACCTGCCGATGGTGCGGATGACCAACACCTTCCTCCTGGCCGGTGAGGAGGACCCCGATGAGATCGTGGCCCAGACGCCGAAGGGGGTGTATGTGGCCAAGCTCGGTGGCGGCCAGGTCAACACCACCACCGGCGATTTCGTCTTCGGGACCACGGAGGCGTACCTGATCGAGGGGGGCCGGATCACCGAGCCGCTGCGGGATGCAAACCTGATCGGCAACGGCCCGGAGATCCTCAAGCGCATCGACGCGGTGGCCACCGATTTCGGGATGACCCCGGGCACGTGCGGGAAGGACGGCCAGAGCGTTCCGGTCGGATGCGGTCAGGCCACGCTGCGGGTGACCGGCATCACCATCGGAGGAACGGCAGAGTGAGCACGGTCGTCGATGCAGCCGGGACACGGACCGGCTCCGGGCACGATCCGGAGGAACTGCTGGCGGTGGCCGATCGGGTGGCCGGCTGGGCGCGGACCGGCGAAGAGGTCGAGGTCTATGTGGCCCGTGGCGACGAGACGGAGGTCCGCGCCTTCGGCGGGGGAGTGGAGTCGTTGACCTCGGCCACGTCGGCCGGCATCGGCATCCGCGTCGTGGTGGACCATCGCCTGGGCTTCGCCTGGGCGGGCTCCCTCGAGGAGTCGGTCTTCGAGGAGACCCTGGCCGAGGCCAGGGACAACGCGAAGTTCGCCACCCCCGACGAGCACGTGGGCCTGGCCGTGCCCGACGGGGTGGCGCCCGTCGCCGTCGACCTCTGGGACGAGGGGCTGGCTTCGGTGCCGACCACCGACAAGGTCGAGATGGCGTTGGCTCTCGAGGCCCAGGCCAGAGGTGCGGACCCTCGCATCCGCCAGGTGGACGCGGCCGACTACGGCGACGGATCGGTGGAGGTGGCCCTGGTCTCGACCACCGGGATCCGGGCTGCGAGCCGCAGGACCTCGGCCCATATTTCGGTGAGGGTCATCGCCGGTGAAGGGGATGCCAGCCAGACCGCCGGAGGATTCAGTGTGGGCCGGGGGTTCGGCGACCTCGACCCGGGCAAGGCGAACGACGACGCGGTGAACCGGGCTGTCCGCTTGCTCGGGGCCACCAAGGGGACGTCGGGCCGCTCGACGGTGGTGTTCGATCGCCGGGTGGCCTCGACGCTGCTGTCGGTGGTTTCCAGCGCACTGTCGGGCGAGGCGGTGGCCAAGGGCCGTTCGTTCTTCGCGGGCAGGGTCGGTGAGTTGGTCGGCGTTCCGGCTCTGACCCTGGTCGACGATCCCACCGACCCGAGGGCCTACGGGGCGTCCGCCTACGACGCCGAGGGCCTGGCCTGCCGGAGGAACGCGCTGATCGACTCGGGGGTCCTGCGGGGGTTCCTCTACGACACCGTCTCCGGTTCACGATCGGGGGTGGCGTCGACCGGTTCCGCGGTGCGAGGAGGGTTCGCCGGTACTCCGGGCCCGGGCTGCCGCGCCCTGACGCTGGCCCCGGGCCAGGAAGGATACGACGAGGACGGCGTCCTGGCCGCGGTGGGTGAGGGCCTGTTCGTCCAGTCGATGACCGGGGTCCATTCCGGGGTGAACCCGATCAGCGGCGACTTCTCGGTGGGTGCCGAGGGCCTGATGATCCGCGACGGCAGACTGGCGGAGCCGGTCCGGGAGATCACCGTGGCCTCCACCCTGCAGCGGATGCTGCTCTCGCTGGTGGCTGTGGGTGCCGATCTGGAGTGGCTCCCCGGCATCGCCGCCGGCCAGACCCTGGCTGTGGCCGACATGCAGATCAGCGGCGTCTGAGAGATCCGGTCGACGACGCGTCGCCTAGTGGATCGACGACGCGTCGCCTAGTGGATCGACGAGCCGCCTACCTGATCGAAGTGTCGCCTAGTGGATCGACGAGGTGGCCTTGGTGCATGCGTCGAGGGCGTTCGGTGTGGAGGTGTAGTAGATCGAACCCACGATGGCCAGGGTGTAGGGGCTTGCCGACGGTGAGGTGGCCGTTCCTCCCACCCACAGGGGCGCCTGTTTCGACGTGGGTGCCGCACCCGACGCCGAGGTCCCGGTCGGAGTGCTTGCCGAGCTGGCCTGCGCCCCGAAGGTCAGGTTGAAGGACTGGATCACGAACAGGCGGGGGAAATTGTCCAGTCCGCTCACGAACGCCGACATCTGGCTGTAGCTGCCGGTGACGGAGAGGGTGGTGGGCACGGCCACCACGCCGGCCGGGCCCTTCGGGGCTGTCGTCGTGGCCGGGGCGGCAGACGCGGTCGAAGCAGGCGTGAACCCGCTGAACTGGGTGAGGGAGACGCCGGAGGCCTCGGCCAGTCCGTTGAACTGGCTCTCGAACGACGACTCCTCGGCATCGACGTCGGTCGGGCTCTGGACGCTCGGGATCTGGGTGGCGATCTTCTCGAGCTCGGCACAGCTCTTGCCCAGGTTCTGCTTCTCGGTCTTGAGCGCCGCAAGCTTGATCTGAAGCCCCGTCTGCTGTCCCTGGAGTTGGGTCTCCTGGGCGTGCAGGGATGACAGCTTCGAGCTCTGGGGTGCGACAAGGACCGCGTAGAGGATCAGCGCCAGCACCAGAGCTCCTGCCCCGATGAACAGCGGCATTCGGTATTCGCGGGCGACGTTCATTTCAGGCTCGCATTCTTCTCGAGGCTGGCATTGGGAGTCACGGAGACTTCGAAGGGGAACGAGATGGTGTTGTCCGTGTTGACCACCGTCGCCCCCTGGATGGGGTTGGCAAAGAGACTGGAACCGGCGATGGCGTTGATCCAGGCTTCGGAGATGGACAGGCTCGGACCCGGTCCGGTGACCCCCAGCTGGATGGTGCCGATGGCTGCCGACGTCGTCGCGGACCGACCGGTTGTGGTCGCGCCGGAGGCCGTCGACGCAGTCGTGGCCCCGGCGGACGTCGAGGCGCTGGATCCAGGAGTGCCCGTGGCCGAGGCTCCGCTGAACGACTGGACCTCGGCTCCGGGCGGTGTGATGGAAATCAAGTTGCCGAGGGCGAGGGGCCAGTCAACTGCGGTCCCGAGCACCGAGGCGCGTCGGGCGACGCCGGCCGAGTACGCACTGTTGGCCGCAACGACGAGGTCGTACTTCGGAACCTGGGCATTGAGCGCGGTGATATTCGCCTGAAGCGCATTGACATCGTTCTGTGCGTTGTGGACCTGGTAGAACTTTCCTGCTCCGAGGAGCGCGAGGGCGGCGATCACCACTGCTCCCGCCATCATCGTCCGCTGTTGGATCTTCTTCATCCTCGCCCGCTCGGTGACCTCGGGAGGCAGGAGATTGAATTTCCGCACCGCCTTGTCCGGCTCGGGCAGGGCCAACCCGATCGGTGTGGCCAGGACCGGTCCGACCTCTTGAGCCTGTTCCTCGCTGAGCTCCAGCTTCGAGGTGTCGACCCGGGCGAGAGGGGAGACGGTCAGCACCGGCAGGCGAACCTGGTCCTCGAGCATCGAGCTGAGGCCACCGAGCTCGGAGCCACCACCGGTGATGAGCACACGCGAGACCGGCAACCGACCGGGCAGCGATGCAAAGTACTGGATCGAGTTTCGGATCTCACCGACCAGCTCGCTCATGCTGGCTTGGGCGGCTCGCTCGGCGGCCTGCATCTGGGGAACCGGTTCGTCGAAGCGCCGCTTGACTCCTTCGGCGTCGGCAAGCGGCAGGTCCAATGCCGCGGAGACCGCTGCGGTTGTGGCATTGCCTCCCAAGCCGATGGTCCGGACGAACTGGGGGCGGCCCTGTTGGTGGACGACCACGACGGTAAGCCCGGCACCCACCGAAACGATCGCCTCGGGCTGGTCGGAGGCATCCTGGCCGCCGATGGCGCGCACGAGGGCCGACGAGATCAGGTCGACGCCCACGACGGTCAATCCAGCCTTCTCGACCGCTTCGATCACGCCGTTGACGAGGTCGACGTGAGCCGCGGCCACCAGGACCCTGCGCATCTTGTCGCCGTCCGGGGAGGTGTAGTCGGCAAGGACCTGCGACGAGAGGATCGTTTGATCCGGGGGAAACGGGATCACTTCTTCTGACTGGAAGCGGACGGCGCTGTCGACTTCGTTGTCCGGGACGTAGGGAAGATCGATCTCGCGGGTGATGGCCCGGAGTCCGGCGATGCCGACGATCACCGTCGAGCTCGAGAACTGCCCGTTCTTCCACAGCCTGGTGATCGCCTCGGTGACGGCGGACACGTCGCGGATCTCGCCGTCGACGAGTGAGCCGGGTGGGAGGCCGACCTGGCCGTAGGTCCGAAGAACCGGGCGGGGTTGTCCGACATCGAGCTCGGCGGCGCGCACCGCGCTGGTGCCGATGTCGAGGCCGACGGTCAGCTGTGCCATGTGAACGCTCCTCTGACATACATGCTGGTGACGATCGAATTGGCCGTAGGGTTGCCGCTCCCGCAGCGCTCACGAAGATGAGGCCGGCGATGCGAGTCCGAACCGCTGTCGATTGGTCCTCTCGGGTCGTCCTGCAACGTCGTTCTCCGCTTCGTGGGATTGTGAATGAATGACTGCCTGTTTGAAGCTGCACCAGACGGTACGAAGATCTATCGGACGGAACACCGACCACCTTGAGGTTCTGTGTTCCGCGGATCGCCGTGCCGGAGAGGGACCAAAAGTCCTGTCTCGCTGGAAGGATGCGACGCGGTAACCAGAGCGGGTTCGGTCGTTCCCGGGTCGAGGAGGCTGGAACCAGGCCGGAATCAGGCCGGATCAGCGGGTCGGGCCGGGTCGGTCAGCTGGACCGGACCAAAAACGGGACCGCGGGAGGAGAGGTCAGGACAGGGTGGCCGTGGCGTAGTGCCCGGTCTGGACGATTCCCTTGCGCTCGAGCATCACTTTGAGGTCGTGGGGATTCGAGGCGGTGTTCATGGCTTCGACCAGGTCGATGGTCCCGTCGGCGATGAGGGTGACCAACGACTGGTCGAAGGTCACCATGCCGTAGTACTCGCCGTCGGCGACGATGCCGCCGATATCCCCGGTGATCAGCGGGTCGATGATCGCCTGCTGGATTCTGCCGTTGACCACCAGCAGCTCGAGCGCCGGCACGCGGTTCTTGCCGTCGGCCGTCGGGATGAGCCGCTGGCAGATGATGCCCTTGAGCGATCCGGCCAGGCTCACCCGTACCTGAGTCTGCTGGTGGGGAGGGAAGAAGTCCACGATCCGGTTGATGGTCTCGGTGGCGTTGATGGTGTGCAGCGTCGAGAACACCAGGTGACCCGGTCTCCGCCGCCGTCAGTGCCGCCGACACGGTCTCCGTGTCCCGCATCTCGCCGACCAGGATCACGTCGGGGTCCTGCCTGAGCACCACCCTCATCGCCGAAGAGAACGAATCGGTGTCGAATCCGACCTCGCGCTGATCGATCGCCGCCAGGTCGTCCGTGTGCAGGTACTCGACGGGATCCTCGATGGTGACGACATGGCAGGAGCGGGTGTGGTTGATGTGATTGACCATGGCCGCCAGGGTGGTCGTCTTGCCGGATCCGGTCGGCCCGGTGACCAGGACGAGACCCCGCATCTCCTCGGCCAGGCGGGTGACGACCTCCGGCAGCCCCAGCTCGCTGACGGTTGCCGCGCCGGACCGCACGCGACGCATGGCCAGCGCCACCGAGGATCGCTGGTAGTACGCGTTGACGCGGAATCGCCCCGTGCTCGGCAGGCTGTAGGCGAAGTCGACCTCGTGATGCCGGTTGAAGGTCTCGAGAATCGCCGGCTGCATGATGGACTCCGCCAACTCCAGCGTCTCCTCCGCGGTGAAAGACGGTTCGTCGTCGAGGGTGCGCAACGCTCCCGCCACCCTCAGCCGCGGAGGTGCGCCGGCCTTGATGTGGAGGTCCGAACCATCGAGTTCGGCGAGCATCACGAGAATTCGATCGAGGTCCGCTTTGTCCACGGAACACATTGTACGGGCACGCGTGTCCGTTTAGCGAGGATTTCTGGGCCGACGCACCGGTTGCCGGACGCCGGCGCGATCAGCGAGCGACCGGCGCCGGACGGAAAAGGCGACCGGCGCTCAGGTGGAGGGGCGACGTGCCGGCGCCGGCCGGCGTTCCACTCTCCGACTTCTTCCCGGCCGACTTCGACGGCGTGGCCGTCGACTGCTTCTGATCCTTCGCCGGGGCGTCAGCGGGCTTGGACGACTCCTTGCCGTCGCCGCCTGAGCCCGAGCCCTCCGATGCGGCTGGTGCCGGGGTCGGAGTTTCGCCGTCCTTCTTCTTCGGACCACCGTTGCGGCTGTCGGTCTTGTAGAAGCCGCTCCCCTTGAAGACGATCCCCACGTTCCCGAAGACCTTCCGCACCGGCGACCCGCACGTGGGACATGAGGTCAGCGGCGTCGTCGTGAAAGGACTGCACGACATCGAAGTTCTTGTTGCAGTGATCGCAGGTGTATTCGTAGGTGGGCAAGCCAACCGTCCTCTCGGTCCGAGCTGATTCCGTCTGGCAGTCTACTTGACAGAGTGCCAGTTCCATCCTGGAGCGGCAGTCTCCCGTACACTGTGGTCCGTGAACCACGGGAACCCCTCATGAGCGATCGGAGCCTCAGCCATCTGGATCCATTCGGCGGCACCCGAATGGTCGATGTTTCGCCCAAGGAAGCGACCCACCGCCGGGCCCTGGCCCGGTGCAAGGTGGCGATGAAGCCCGAAACGACGGCCAAAGTGGCCAACAACGCCATCACCAAGGGGGACGTGCTGGCCGCGGCCAGGGTGGCGGGGATCCAGGCGGCGAAGCGAACGGCCGAACTGGTTCCCATGTGCCATCCCCTGCTGGTCGGAGCCGTACATGTCGACTTCACCATCGGCGACGACTTCGTCGAGGTGGAGGCAAAAGTCGAGGCTGTGGACCGAACGGGGGTGGAAATGGAGGCCATGACCGCCTGCGCCGTCGCCGCCCTCACCGTCTATGACATGTGCAAGACCACCGATCGGACCATGAGCATCGGCCAGCTCATGCTGTGGGAGAAGACGGGTGGAAGCTCGGGCGTCTGGAAGCGGGAGCCCTAACCAGCCGCTCCTGTCGGGCCCAGTCCCTGCTGCCGGCCGGCGGACCTCAGCCTCGCCGATGGCCCCGAGGATGGCGGAAAATGCCTGCTCAGCTACGGACGGCCGAGCGGAGATCCCGCAATGAGAGCTCGGAGGTCGCCTCTCCTCCGCATTGCGAGCAATGCTCGACGTGACGCCAGCTGCGCAGCAACCGGGTACCCTCCGGGTTCAACAGCACGACGAACGATTCCGACAGCGGGTCGATCTCGACGCCGTAACACGCCTGCCATTCCGTGGAGGCAGGGCTGGAAGGGCCAGATCCTTTCACCACACGGCGGAACCGCGAATTCTCCATGTCGATGATCCAGGTGCTGTGACACGACTCGATGATGATCTGATCCACGGGGTTCAGTATCCCATGAATTGATGAGATTCAAACGCACTTTTCGTTTCGGTTGAGTGACAGTTCCTCGCGTGGAGGACCTGCACAGGACCGCTTCCGGGCAGCTTTTCGTTGCTGCTTTCCCTGGCAGGACTCGGATCCGGTGTCAATCCCTCAGTTTTGATCAAGAATCGTTGCCGGTACCCATACGTCCACCGTGGTCCCGGATCCGACCGCCGAATGGATGAGAAGGCGAGATCCGATCAGGTTGGCGCGTTCGGTCATCCCCGAGAGGCCGAACGATTCGTACTTTGCATTCTGGGAATCATCGCCGGCATCGAAGCCGATCCCGTCGTCTTTGACCAGGAGCCGAAGGCCCTGGGCTTCGAAGTTGAGGCCCACGGCCACCCGGTGGGCCGCCGCATGGCGCTCGATGTTCGAGATGGCCTCTTGGGCGATGCGGAAGAGCGTCAGTTCGACCGTCGGCGCCAGTCGACGCTCGGATCCTGTGACCCCGAAGGAGATCTCGAACTGGTGCCGTTCTCCTGCATCAGCGAGGATCTGGTTGATCGAGGCGACCAGACCCAGATCGTCGAGGACCGACGGCCTCAGGCCCTTGGCGATGGACCGGAGCTCGGCCACCGTGTCCTCGACGATCATTCGCAGGTCCGTCGCTCCGAGCGCACCGTCGGGGGCCGGGCCTGTTCTGGACTCCATGCTGTCGATCTGTCGACACAGATGGATGAGGGTCTGGACGGGCCCGTCGTGGAGCTCTTGCGCGATGTGGCGCCGTTCCTCCTCCTGGCCGGCCACGACCCGGGCCGCGTACGCCTCCATCAGGTCGCGGCGCCTTGTCTCGGCAGTGACGTCCTCGAAGACGATCTGCATTCGGGTCCCGCCCTGGGACCGTCCGAGCATGGTCGCCGTGGGCCGGTACAGCACCGGTTGTCCTTCGACCTCGAACATGATCGGGGTGATCCGGTCGTCTTCGGTGGTTCGTTCCTCGCTTCTGGTGGAGTCGGGTAACTGCTCCGAGATGAGCCGGGTCAGCACGTGCCCGGAGGCAACCGGCCCGATCATGTCGACCAGTCGGATCGGAGCATCCGTCGAATGCAGCCGTTTCGATCCCGACCCGCCATTCCGCGCCTGGACCGCGAAGGCACGCTGTGCCGAGGCGTTCGTCTCCACCACGTTGCCGTCGCCGTCGACGATCAGAATCGGTGCCTGGTTCGAGTCGAACAGATCCCGGTAGAGCGCCTCGGCGCTGAGATGGGCCTGTTGGGCGAACTCGGCGGACCGGCGTGCCTCTCGTTCGGCGGTCACCCGTTGACCGACGAGAACGGCAAGTGCGTCGAGCAACACGACCTGGGCAAACTCCGCCCACGCGGCGACGTAGTCGCGATTGCCGACGGCCAGCACGAATCTCGGAATGGCGAGGATTGTCACCCATGCCGAGGTGAACAACGCGCCGCGCGACCCGTAGTTGAGCGCGGAGAAGACGACGGGCACCAGAAACAGCGCAATCGTGGAGTACTCGAGGGCCTGGGAATTGATGTCCAAGTGGAAGGCAACGGTGGCCGCCAGCCTGATCAGGTAGAGGGCCAGGATGACGAGCTGGAGCACCCAGAACCGTGAGTTCGTCCACGGCTTCTCGACAGGTGGAGCCCGGAACGGCGACGTGCCGTTGATGCCTTCGGTACCGTCGACGCCGGACGCCGGATCCGGCGCTGTCGAGCCGGACATCGAGCCGGCGGGCAGAGAGAGTCGCTCCTGCGCGATGATCCCGTTACGCGAACCCGATGAGCTCACCGGGTCGGTTCCGTGCTTTCCGCCTGCTCTTTTCGGAAGAGACTGTTGGCCAGTGCGTAGTGGACCAACTCGGTGCGCGAGGTCGTGTCCAGCTTGTCGAACACATGGTTCAGGTGCCCTTCGACGGTGCGAGGGCTGATGCCGAGCTGCCGGGCGATGGCCTTGTTCGACATTCCCCGGGCGACGAGGCGCACGACCTCTTGTTCCCTCGCTGTCAGCCTGGGAGAGACATCCCGCGGCTGTGGGTCGGAACGATCCCCACGACCGGTGGTGGGTCCATAGGCGCCGATACCGACTCCATCACAGGCGGCTCTGATGGCGTGCACCAACTCGTCGCTGGGCATCGTCTTGAGCAGGTAACCGGCGACACCGGCCGCCAGCGACGCTCGGACATAGTTCTCGTCGTCGTAGGCGCTGAGGATCAGGACGATGGTGCTCGGGAAGTCCGCCGCCACCTGCCGGGCGAGCTCGATTCCGTTCGTACCCGGAAGCCGGATATCCACCAGCACGAGGTCCGGCTTCGTCTCGGCGATCACCCGGAGTGCCGTCTCGGCGTCTCCCGCCTCGCCCACGACGGAGAACCCGGTGGCGTCATTGAGGATCCGGCGGGTGCCCGTTCGCAGGAGCTCGTGATCATCCACCACCACGACTCGCCGGACCACGAGCAGTTCGTCCGGCCGTGCGGATCCGGCCGAACCAGGCCAGGGGTCAGGGCCGATGGGTTCGGTACCGCTCATGCATCCATCGTAGGTTCATCACCCCCACACGACGAGGGACGCCACCAGCCCGACGGCGATGGCGGACACCAGCGGGGTGGCGACGACGGGGTGAACCTTCCTGACCGGCTGCTGTCCGGCACCGGCCGACGATCTCACGCCGGCCAGCCTCCAGGCGCCCACCATGCAGAAGAAATAGACCACGATCCATGCCGCCACTCCAACGGCGGCCGGCCCGGGACCCAACCCACCGACCCAGCAGCCGGCGATCAACAGGGCAGATCGTCCATGGCCTCGGGGGTCGCGGCACTCAGGGTCCGCCCGACGCAATGCGCCAAATACAAGCGACGCAACCGCGGTCCCTGCCACCGCCCCGATGACGATGCGCCAGTGGTGCTGCCAACCGCCTCCAGCCGCGATGACCACCAATGCGGCTCCGGTCCCGATGGCCGCGATGGAGAGTGGCGCACGGTGTCCGTCGAACTCGATCAGGCTGACGGCGATCATTGCGGCAGCCAGGCAGCAGTAGGCGGCCGACAACAAGGTCCCGTGCCACGCCCAGGTGACCAGCCCGAATGCGATTCCGGTGGCCAGCTCGACCAGTGGATAGCGAGGCGAAATCGGAAGGTGGCACGTTCGGCAACGGCCCCGGAGCGCGATCCACGATCCGACGGGGATGTTCTCCCACCAGGCCAATTGCCGCTTGCATGCGGGACAGAACGATCGGGGGGAGGAAACCGAGAGCTCAAGTGGGGAGCGGTAGACGACGACGTTGAGGAACGAGCCCACGAACATTCCGAAGATGCCGGCGATCAAGATCGTGACCAGTGGCAGCGAAACGTCGTCAGAACCCATACCTTGTATTCAACAGCGTTGGAATGCCCGGCTGGTGCAGGCGGTGCGGCCCTTGTGGGGGATCGGGGGACGTCAGGGTAGCCGGCCAGGCCGTCCGACGGCGTCTTTGGCGGCCGCAACGTCGATCTCCGGCACGCAGGTCGAGTACGGGCAGTGGATTTGGTCGGTGGCCCGATCGGCCACGATCGGCGTGCCGCAGCGCCAGGCACGGAGCCTGGCACGGGGCCAGGCACGGGGGGGCCGGGTGCAGGGCTGCTCCGAGCAGCACTTTCGGCTCGGGCTCGACCATTTGGATTCGGGTTCAATCTCCGGCGGCAGTCTGCCGATGATGGAGATATGACCGACGTCGACACCATCCGCTGGATGGCCAGCGAGCACGACCTCGAATTCGTCGACCTCGACACCTACGGTGTAGATCCCGCCGCTGGTGAGATCCTCTCGGCGTCGCTGTCGCGACGCCATCACGTCGTTGCCATCAAGCGCAAATTCGGCACGCCGGTCATCGCCACCGCCGATCCGGACGACCTCTCCGCCCACGACATGGTCCGAGCGGCGATCGGGCGGGAGTACATATCCGTGGTCGCCTCCCGGGACCAGATCAGCGACTACCTCGACCGATTGTTCGGTGCCGAGGGTGGGGACCAGCAGGACGTTCCCGTCGAAACTGTCGACGCGGGACGAACAGAGAACTCCAGGGAATCGCCGCTGGGTGAAGCCGCAGCCGAGGACGTGGGCATGCCCTCTGGGGGCACCGAGGCCGGGGCGCCCGACACCGGAGTGCCTGACACCGGGGCGTCCGACGCGATGGCACCGTTGCTCGGGGACACCGGGGACACCGGGGACACCGGGGGCGGCGCGGACGCGGACCCGGCGCATCACGACGAACCCAAGTCGAAACGACGAACGGCCAACGCGGTGGATCGGGCGTTCGAGAGTGCCGATTGGCTGGATCTGGCCGCCGAGCCCCCTGTGCCGGCGCCGGACGATGCGCAGGCTACCGGCGGATCCGAAGGCAGCCGGCCACCCGCTCGACCCGAGAGCGACCTCTTCGGCGTCGAATCATCGGTCGCGGAGCCGATCGAACAGGAAGTGCCGTCGATCGGGCAGATCGGCACCGGTCCGGCAGTCGGCGACGACGAGGATGGGGTGCTCGATTCGGCCAATCTCCTTCCGGACCTCGGGGCGAACCCGGCTCTCACCGACATGCTGGCGTCGGGCAGTGCTCTCGGGACCAATGCCGATGATCTCGCCGAACTGGCCAAGTCGGTCCACGACGAGGAGGTCCCGCCAGACGGCGACTCGACCGCGCTGGCCGCCGATCTCGTCGCCGAAGCCGTTGCCACATTTCAGGAGCAGCAGGCCGAGGAGGATTTCGGCCAGGTCGGTCTGGATGTCCCCACCGGGACATCCATGTTTCCACCCCTGGCCAAGTCCCTCGTCGACGGCGAGCGGGTCTCGCTCGAGGACATGGAGGCCGTGCTCGAGGAGCACGATCGCACCGGGCAGAGCATCGCCCGCATCCTCACCGCCCAAAAGTTGGTCACCGAGGCCGATCTCATGTGGGGCATGGCCCAGGAGCTGGGCCTCAAGTTCGTGGACCTGGACACCGTCGGGGTCGACTTCGCCGAAGCGGGGACCATTCCCGAGGCAACGGCCCGTCATCACAACGTGATGGTCATCGGCAGCGAGGACGGTGTCCCCGTGGTGGCCGCGTCGAATCCCACCGACGTGTTCGCCATGGACGACCTCCGAACCATCATGGGGCGCAACTTCATCCTGGTGGTCGCCACCCGGACCCAGATCAGTGCCTACATCGGACGGGTGTTCAACAGCGGCGGGGACGCGGCCGACATGGCCATGGAGGCATCGCTCGGCTTCGACGGATCGGCGCAGGCCAAGGGTGTCGACGATATCCAGGCCGTCACCGAGGAAGCTCCCATCGTCCGCTATGTGAACCTGCTCATCCTGCAGGCGCTCAACGAGCGCGCTTCGGACATCCACGTGGAGCCCACGGCAACCGATCTCCGCATCCGCTATCGGATCGACGGCGTGCTTCACGATGTGTCGACGGCACCTCGGGCGATCACGTCCGCGGTGACCACCCGGCTCAAGGTCATGGCCGATATGAACGTCGCCGAGCACCGGATTCCCCAGGACGGCCGGATCTCGCTGAACGTCGGAAGCAAGGGCATCGATCTCCGCATGGCCACCCTCCCGACCATCCACGGCGAGAAGGTCGTCATGCGGGTGCTCGACAAGTCCAGCGTGGTGCTGGGCTTCGCCGACCTGGGCTTCGACGAGGACCTGCTGCAGTCGTACGAGCGCATCTACACCAAGCCCTACGGCACCATCCTGGTGACCGGTCCGACCGGATCCGGAAAGTCCACCACCCTCTATACGACACTGACCGCACTGAACTCGCCGGAGAAGAACATCATCACCGTCGAGGACCCGGTGGAGTTGCAGCTCAAAGGCGTCAACCAGGTGCAGTTGAACGTCAAGGCCGGTCTGACCTTTGCCTCGGCCCTCAAGTCGATACTCCGGTCCGACCCGGACATCGTGCTGGTCGGCGAGATCCGCGACAAGGAAACCGCGGTCATCTCCATCGAGGCCGCCCTCACCGGCCACATGGTGTTGTCGACGCTGCATACCAACAGTGCCGCCTCGACGCCGATGCGATTGATCGAGATGGGTCTTGAGCCCTTCTTGGTCACGTCGTCGCTCTCCGGGGTCCTGGCCCAGCGGCTGGCCCGGCGCCTGTGCATGCACTGCAAGCAGGCCTACGAGCCATCCGAAGCCGACATCGTCGCGGCCGGCTGGTCGGTCGGCGAGGTGGAGGCGATGGGCGGGATGCCGGAGGTTTTCCGCGCCGTCGGATGCTCGGCCTGCGCCAATACCGGTTACCGGGGCCGCAAGGCCCTGGCCGAGTTGCTTCCGATGACCGAAGAGATCGAGCGAATGATCATTGAAGGAGGAGCGGTGGAAGACATCCACAAGATTGCCGTCGCGCAGGGGATGGTCACCCTGCGCCAGAGCGGGATGCGCAAGGCCATCGAGGGCGAGACCACCCTCGAGGAAGTGCTCCGGGTGGTCGCATGAGCCCGGTCACCGTACAGACGCGAATTGAGTGGTCGATCCGACTGGCTCGGGCACTGATCGAGGGCGGCTACGAGACCGAGTCGAACCTGGCGCCATTGGTCGAAGAGGCCCGGATCACCGACCAGCCGTTGGCCACGCTCCTCATCTCCAGACAGCTGGCCATCCCCGGCGTGGTGGTGGGAGCACTGGCCCATCTGGCTCAGATGCCGGCCATCGACCTGTCGGCGATGTCACCGAGCCCCGAGGCTGCCGCGGCCATGTCCGACGATGTGGCGCGGGAATTCGGGGCCGCTGCCCCTACGCCTCGACGGCAATGTGCTGGCCGTCGCCTTCGGGGAGCCGCCGTCCGCCGAAGATGTCGAGTCGCTCGCAGCCCGGGTCGGCCATCGGGTCAATGCCGTGCTGGCCGATCCCGTCGTCATCGCCCAGACGTTGTACGGGTCCGTCGAGCAGGGCGCCGGCCATGGGTCCGTCTCCGATCTGGGACCCGCCCCGCAGTCACCATTGGTCGACCCCGGTCCCGAGGCGGATGAGGCCGTCGCAGGCCCTGACGTCTCCCAGCTGCTCGAACGGGGCATCCCCGCGTCGGTGACCGACGGGAGCATGCCTCTTCACATCGACGATCTGCTCCGCTATGCGGTTTCGGTGGGTGCGTCAGACCTTCACTTGACGGCACAGATGCCCGGTTCGATCCGACTGAATGGGGCCATCCGGTCCATCGAGGGGTGCCCACCCCTCGACAACGAGACGATCCGCAACATGGTGTTCGGTATCCTGCCGGCGTCGCAGCGTGAGCGGTTCGAAGCGGAGAACGAGCTCGACACCTCGCACTCCATCGCCGGAGTGGGACGTTTCCGGGTCAATGTGTCGATGCAACGCGGGACCGTCGCCGCCGCCCTCCGACCCATTCCTCACGAGATGCCGGAATTCGACACGTTGGGCCTTCCCGACACCATCAAGTCGTTCACCGACCTCCGGCGCGGCCTGGTGCTCGTCACCGGTCCGACGGGCTCGGGCAAGTCGACGACCCTGGCATCGCTGGTTGACATCATCAACCGAACGAAGCCGCTCCACATCGTGACCGTCGAGGACCCGATCGAGTTCCTCCACGATCACAAGCGTTCGATCATCACCCAGCGGGAGGTCGGCGAGGACACCAACTCATTTTCCGAGGCACTCCGGCGGGTCCTCCGCCAGGATCCCGACGTGATCCTGGTCGGAGAGCTCCGGGACCTCGAGACCATCTCGATGGCGCTGACCGCTGCAGAGACGGGGCACCTGGTGTTCGGCACGCTCCATACCCAGGACTGTCCTCAGACCATCGACCGGGTGATCGACGTGTTCCCCACCAACCAACAGGAGCAGATCCGGGTGATGTTGGCCTCGACCCTGCAGGGTGTCGTCACTCAGCAGCTCATCGTCAACGCCGACGGGACGGGACGAGTCCCGTGCTCTGAGGTGCTGGTGTGCACCTCGGCCATACGAAATCTGATCCGCCAGTCCAAAACCCACCAGATCTACTCCTTGATGCAGGTCGGTGGCTCCTTCGGGATGCAGACCATGGATCAGGGGTTGGCCAAGCTGGTCAAGACGCAGGTGATCTCAGAGGGGATTGCCTATGACCGGGCGTCGAACGAAGAAGATCTTCGCAATCACCTCAACAGTTAGTCCCATTCATATAGCCATTCTGATCGACGAAGCGGGGCATCGTGGCACTGACATTTGATTACAAGGTCCGAGACCGGTCTGGGAAGATGGTCGAAGGACAGCTCGACGGCGACAACATGGCGCTCGTGGTGCGACGCCTGCGCGAGATGGGCTACATGCCGATCTCTGTCACCCCCAAGTCGCAGGTCAATCTCAAGAAAGAGATCAAGATCCCCGGATTCTCGGATCGGGTGAGGCTGCGGGAAGTCTCCGTTGTCACCCGCCAGCTGTCGACGATGGTCGACTCCGGGCTCTCGGTGGTGCGGTCCCTCGGCATTCTGGCCGGACAGACGGAGAATCCGACGCTGGCTCGGGTCCTGGACGACGTCCGGCTCGATCTCGAGCACGGATCGTCGCTGTCGGCGGCCTGCGCCAAGCATCCGAAGGTGTTCTCCAATCTGTTCTGCACGCTGGTCCAGGCCGGCGAAGCGGGCGGTAACCTCGACGATGTACTGAAGAGCCTGGCCGACACCATCGAGAAGCAGGCCCAGCTCAACCGGACCATCCGATCGGCCATGACCTACCCGGCGGTGGTCTTCAGCGTGATGGTGATCATCTTCACCGCCATGATCGTCTTCATCGTGCCGGTGTTCTCGAAACTGTTCAACGGGTTGGGCGGAAAGCTTCCCCTGCCCACCCGGATCGTGATCAAGATCTCGAACATCATCACCAGCCCGTGGATCCTGGTCATCATCGCGTTCATCGTCGTCGGGATCATCGCCCTCAGAAGATGGATCACCACCGACGAGGGCCGGCGCAAATGGGATCGGTTCCTGCTGAGACCACCGGTGTTCGGTCCCCTGTTCCACAAGGTGGCCCTGGCCCGCATGACTGGAACGCTGGCCTCGCTCATCGGCTCGGGGGTCCCCATCCTCGAGTCCCTGGACATCGCGGCCGACACCTCCGGCAACCGGACGGTGGGTGACGTGCTCCTCGAAGCGAAGAAGGGGGTCCGTGAGGGTCGTCCGCTGGCCGATCCTCTGCGGGAGCACGAAGCCGTGATTCCCCCTCTGGTCGTCCAGATGATCGAGGTCGGTGAGCAGACCGGTGCCTTGGACGGGATGCTCAAGAAGGTGGGCGAGTTCTACGACCAGGAGGTCGAAGCCACGGTCAACAATCTCACCGCCCTGCTCGAGCCCATGCTCACGGTGTGCATGGGCGTGATGGTCGGAGCCATGGTGATCTCGCTGTACTTGCCCATGTTCGACTACATCAAGCTGGTCCCGACCGGAGGGAGTTGATCCGGTCCGGGCCGCGAATACATGCTCGAAATCGAAGCAATGTCTTGCGAAGGTGACAACCGTAACAATACAGTTGAAAATGAGTTTTAGTTCACCATCAACTTGGTGAATCAGGACGACGAGGGGCACTCGGCATGTCTTGGTTCTTCGTGAATTGACGCGTCGGAAGGCGGATGTGGAGCGTGAGCATCGTTGATCGCCGTGTGAATGCGGCCCACCGCGATCTGCCTCTTGATCTCCGGCTCCTGCCTCGAACGCCGCTTCGTTCCATCGGCTCTGGATCGATGGCCATCGTTCATTTGTCATCAACCGGAAAGGGGAGATTGTCGTTCAGTTGTTTCTAAAGATTCATAAGAAATTGGACGATAGAAGCACCGAATGTCCTTCTGGCATTCACACATTGATGCATCAATGACCTTGAGGAGGCAACAAATGTATTCATCGGTATTCGAGCGCCTGAGTGCCAGGCGAGATGGGGCAGGGGAGTCCGGTGCAGATGCCGGTTTCACCCTCATCGAGCTCATGGTGGTCCTGTTGATCATGGCCATCCTGCTCGCCATCGCCATCCCGACGTTTCTCGGGGTGTCCAGCTCGGCGAACGACCGTGCGGCTCAGTCCAACCTGAACACCGCGCTGACCAACGCCAAGAGCTACTACGACGGCAACAGCCAGTCCTTCGGCACCTCGACGGTTGCAGGCGCCAACGCCACCGCCCTCACGGGCGCTCTGGCCACGCAGGAGCCCAGTGTTCAGTGGACCACCGGCGCGTCGACTGGTTCGGGCGATATCTCCGTCTATGTGGCCACTGACGGAAGCGCCGTCGTGCTGGCTTCGAAGTCGACGACCGGCAATTGCTGGTATCTGATTGACGTGGAGCAGGGGCCAGAGGCCGATACGGTGATTTCCGCCTTCGACTCAACCGCTGGCGTCACTGTCACCGGGGCAGGCACGTGGTACGGCGTTTCCAAGGCCGCTTCGTGCACCGCCGCCACCGGTGTGGCCCAGAGCACGGCAACACCTCCGGCTGCGACTGCGACGGCGTCCTTGTTCAAGGGTACGGGCGGCTTCCCGTCGGCGTAACAGTGGTAGTTCGGTAGGAGAGCATCTTCTCCTCCGTACGTATGTCTGACAGCGTGCCCCTCTTCCTCGGAAGAGGGGCACGCTGCATCAGGCCGGTCGTTGCGCACCTGCCTGTCGGCGATGATTGATAAGGGAGCGGCATGAGCGCGACAACGCTCGATCTCGGACAACACCTGGACCGGTCACCCGGTGATCCGGCGGCCGCCGCCAGACGGAGGGCGTTGTTGATCGCGCGGATGGCACGCCGGCGGTGGCCACTGCTGGCCACCGCCGTGATGTTCGCCTTGGGACTTGCCTATATGTTCGCGTGGGGACCTTTGTTCAGAGCCGAGTCCTTTTGGGCGACACCGTCCGATGTCTGGTCGGTCTTCCGGGGTGCCCACTACGTCGGTTGGGGATACATCGGTGGGGTCTACACGCCGTCGAACCAAATCGTGGCCTTCCCCGGGATGGAGGTACTGCTGTCCCCGGTGGCCATGCTTTCAGGACACCTCGGTCTGTCGGAGTCGTACAACCCCATCTTTCTGGCACGGCCCACCGCGGCACTGCTCCTCCAGCCGGCCGAGTTTCTCCTGACCAGTTCGGTGGTCTTTGCCACGGACGCGTTGGCTGAACGACTGGACGTTCCCGGACGACGCCGGATCTCTCTCTGCTTCGCCGTGGCGTTGATCGCCTTTCCGGTGGGTGCACTGTGGGGGCACGCCGAAGACGCTCTGGCCATGACGTGTTGCATCTATGCCCTGGTCGCCATGCTCGATCGCAAGTGGTCCCACTGTGGGTGGCTGCTGGGTTTCGGGATCGTCATACAGCCGTTGGTCCTGCTGCTGCTCCCATTGTTCGTGGGGGCCTCTCCAGCCGGGCAGCGGGCCATGGTGGCGGTCCGATCGGCCGCCCTTTCTGTCCTGTTGCTCACCGTGGCATTCATGGGGAACCCGTCCGGCACCTACCGCGCCCTGGTGCAGCAACCAGCCGATCCAGTGGAGAACCACGTGACCCCGTGGCTGGCCCTGGCCCCCAAACTGGCCAGCGGGAGCGTTCGGGCGGGTTCCGTCGTTTCGGTCGTACATCGCCACAGCCACTTCGTACTGTCGAGCACGCCCGGTGAGATCCACCAGGCAGTAGTTGTCACCGGTGGGCTGGGGCGGTCCCTTTACACGATCCTGGCCGTGCTGGCCGGCATCTACGTCTGGCGTCGCCCACAGACCCAGATGAGACTTCTCTGGTTGGCAGCCGCGATCCTGTCGGCCCGCTGCTTCTTCGAGGCCGTGATGTGCCCCTACTACCTCGCCCCCCCGCTGTTCCTGGCCCTGGTGATGGTGGCCCGCTCCAACCGGCCGCGGTTCTGGTCGGCGGTGGCCATCGCGCTGGCGACATCGGTCTACGCCTACTTCCACCTCAGCCCGTGGGTGTGGTGGTTGCCGGTGGTGGCCGGTCTCGCTGCCGTGCTGGCTATCGGCTACCCGGGTGGGGGATCCATCGCGCCGCAGAGGGAAGAGTCGAGCGAATCCGAGGCCGTGACCCTTGTGAAGGGCGGCGATCGGAGTCGGGAGCCCACGGCGGTTCGTTAAATCCCGGCCGCCGACCTCAGAGCGGCCCCACCGTGTGCTTGCGGCCGGGCAGGTGCTCACGGGCCGTCTCCAACGTGCGCAGGGCACCGGCCACCACCTCCCGGGTGTCGTCTGGGTCGATCACCGCATCGACGAATCCCCGCTCGGAGGCCTGCCAGGGGGTGAGGAACCGCTTGGCGTACTCGTCCCGGAGGGTCTCCTGCTCGTCGGCACCGGCTGTGCGGTGGAGGATCTGCACCGCGCCTTCGGCCCCCATGACGGCGATTTCGGCGCCCGGCCACGCGAAGCACAGGTCGTTCCCGAGCCCCTTCGAGTCCATGACGATGTAGGCCCCCCCGAAGGCCTTTCTGAGGATCACGCACACCCTGGGCACGGTGGCCTCGGAGTAGGCGAAGGCGAGCTCGGCGCCGTGCCGGATCATGCCCCTCCACTCGAGATCCTTTCCGGGCAGGAAGCCGGGCGTGTCCACCAGCGTCACCAACGGCAGGTTGAACGAGTCGCAGAACCGAACGAACCGGGCACCTTTCTGTGAGGCGGCGATGTCCAGCGTGCCGGCCAGGGCCTGCGGCTGGTTGGCCACGAAGCCCACCGACCGGCCGCCGATGCGGCCCAGTGCCGTGACCAGCTGGGGCGACCATCTGGTCCACAACTCGGTCACATCCTGGTCGTCAGCCAGTTCGGCGGCCACCCGGCGCACGTCGTAGGAGCTGGTGGCCCGGGACGGAATGATCTCGCGAAGCGCGCCCGGAACCCGCTCCGCCGGGATGGAGCCGTCGAACGGTCCGAGCGGGGCCAGCTCGTCGGCGTTGGCCGGGAGCAGGCTCAAGAGGTGCTCCACGTGGGCCATGGCATCTTCCTCGGTGGCCGACTCGATGGCGCACAGCCCGCTCGACCGGGCGTGCATGGCCGTCCCCCCGAGCTGGTGGATCCCGATGCGCACCCCGGTGAACTCCTCGACCATGGCCGGCCCGGAGACGAAGGCGAAGGCGTCGGAGGTCATGACGACCAGATCGGCCAGTCCGAGCAGCAGGGCGGGCCCCGACAAGGCGGGACCGGTCACCACCACCACCACCGGGACCATGCCCGAGCAATTGGTCACCGCCCTGGCCGCGCTGCCCCATCCGTGCAGCGAGGCCACGCCTTCGGAGACGTCGGCACCGCTGGAGGCCAGCACCATGACCAGCGGGATCCTGAAGGTCAGGGCCGATGCGGCTGCCACCCGGATGGTCTCGCCGTCCTCGACGGACAGTGCTCCGCGTCGGACGGTGGACACCGACCGCACCACCATGGCCGGCCGGTCACCGAGCTCCTCGACCCCGGCCTGTACCGATCCGGTGACGAGCCGTCGGAACATCGGCGCCACGGGCGCTTCGAGGGTCACTGGACCATGCTACGGAACCGACGACGAGGGAGCCGTGCATACCCGTCGGGGGGTCATCGTTCGGGTTGCGAGCCGTCCGGGGGCTCGGCTCCGCCCTTCGAGTGATCCGACCGGTCATCGTCGGGCGATGGGTCGGTGATCGAGTCGTCCTCACGGCCTGCGCCCGAGCCGGGCCCCGGACCGGGTTGCGGGTGTTGCGGGTCCGGCTCGACCGGCGGACCCGCCCGACCGGTCCGGTCCCTCGCGCTCTGCCGGTCGACCCGCTCGAATTGCCGCTCGACGTCGGCCCACACCAGGGTCTCGCTCGTGTCGATCTCATCGTCGGACCTCGGTGCCCGGGCCAGGACCACGGCCCCCACCGTGAGGAGCACGAACAGCATGGTCAGTTTGGACACGAACCCGGAGATCTGTTGATCGTTGAGCGGTCGCAGTCCGATGGCGGCATGGGACCTGGCGAACTCCGGGTAGAGCGGTCGTCTCGAGAAGATGTAGATGAACGAGAGGAAGGCGGGGACCACCGCCTGGGCCACCAGGTAGCCGAAGCGGATCACCGGCTTCGGCCGGGTGAGGCCGGGTACGCGCCCGAGGACCGGGATCCACAGCACCAGGCCGGCCACCACGATGACCAGGTCGAGCACACCCCGGGCCACCGGCGACGATGCCTCCGCCCGGACCATCACCGGCGTCATCGAGCCGATGACCAGCACGGTGACCGTGGCGATGGCCACCAGGGGCCGTTGCACCTGGGTGAGGACCATGTCCACCGGGGCGGGACGGGTGATCCACTGGAGGACGTCATAGGGAAGGCCGGACAGGAGCATCGGCGCCACCGCCATCAGCAGGATCAGCCGTTGTGTGACCAGCGCGATGAGGGACCAGTGGGCGGCGAGGTCGGCCACCGGCCAGGTGAGCGCGACCACCAACGCCAGACAGGCACCGCCGAAGGTGACGATCTGTCGTCTCGTCCAAGGGATCGGAGGTCGACCGGTGCGAACCAGGCGACGGTGGCCGCCCACGACCAGGGCCACGCCCACCACCAGGACGACCCACACCGCCAGATGGGGATCCCAGGCATAGGGTCCGGGCGTCCCCACCGTCAGGACCTGGCCCGTCGCGCCCTAGATTGACCGAGGTGCAACGTCTTGATCGGCTCGAACGGGTCACCGACCTGTTGTTGGTGCTTCTCGACGCGCCGCGCCCGCTCAGCCTGCGCGAGATCGCCGACCGGGTGCCGGGATATCCCGACACCCACGGGGCCCGCCGTCAGGCGTTCGAACGGGACAAGAGGCTGTTGCGGGACGAGGGGGTGCCCGTGCTGGTGGTCCCGATCGGTGGGGAGGAGCAGCTCGGGTACCGCGTCGACCCCGACTCCTACTACCTTCCCGACCTCGGTTTGGAGGCAGAGGAACAGGCCGCCTTGAACCTGGCCGTTGCCGGAGTCCACCTCGGCGAGCCTATCGGCCGGGATGCGTTGCTGAAGCTGGGGGCCGGCGGGGAGTCGCCCGTCCGCTCCGACGCCACCCCGCTGGTGGACCTGCGGTCGGTCGACGGGTTGCCGGCCCTACCGCTCGTCTTCGACGCCATCCGGCAACGGGCAGCCCTGCGATTCGACTACCGGGGTGAACAGCGCCACGTGGACGTGGCCGGTCTCCGGTTCCGCAACGGCCGCTGGTACGTGATCGGCTTCGACCGCGACCGGGGGGAGGCCCGCACCTTCCGGGTCGACCGGATCGCCGGCTCACCCGAGCTCGACGCCCCGGACTCCGCGCAGCTTCCTGACGGCTTCGACGTCGACCTGGCCTTCTCGCGCGATCCGTGGCAGTTCGGCGACGGCGAGGAGGTCGAGGTCGACGTGCTGGTCGATGGAGCCGAATCGGGCCGGGTGGCCACCGAGCTGGGCGAGGATGCCGTGGTCGAGCACCGCGACGACGGCGCCGTGGTGGTGCGCCTGTCGGTCACCGATCCGGAAGCGCTCGTCCTCTGGGTGGTCGACCTGTTGGACCATGCCGAAGTGCTGGCGCCCGATTCCGTCCGCAGCGCGGTGATCGAGCGGCTCGAGTCCATCGTCGCCCGCGCCCCTGGCGCCGGGGCACCTCGACGATGACGCCGGTCGACACCGCCACCCGGCTCCGCCGGCTGCTGGCCATCCTGGCCTGGTTGGCCCAGGTGGGCGAGGCACCCATCGACGAGGTCGCCGCCCGTTTCGATCTGTCCCCGGAGGCCCTGGTCACCGAGCTCGAGATGGCCGCCTGCTGTGGGGTTCCGCCCTACACGCCGGATCAACTGATGGAGATCGTGGTCACCGAGACCACCGTGTCCACCAAGGTGGGGACGGCCCTGGCCCGGCCCCGGCGGCTCAGCCCGTCCGAAGGATTCGCCCTCGCCGCCTCCGCCCGCGCCCTCCTGGCCGTGCCGGGCAGCGACGACACCGGCGCGCTGTCCCGGGCGTTGGCCAAGCTCGATCGGGCGCTCGGGGGCGAGGAGGTGGCCGTCGAGCTCGACGCGCCGGCCCTCCTTCCCCTGGTCAGCGAAGCCCTCGACTCGGGCAGTCGCCTGGCCGTCTCCTATTACTCCGCGTCCACCGACAAGGTGACCGACCGGGAGATACTGCCGCTCCGGCTGTTCGGCTCGGAGGGCCACTGGTATGTCGATGCCTGGTGCGAGTCGGCGGCCGGTGTGAGGCGGTTTCGGGTCGACCGCATCGGCTCCGCCGAGCTGGCCGGGATCCGAACCCGTCGACTCGACGGCCACTCCCGACGGCGGCGGCATTCCCCGGTCGGCTACCTCCGATCCGGCTGCGCGGAGCGAGGCCGGTGGCCAGGACTTCGAACCGTTCGTTCCCGGTCCCGATGCTCGCAGGGTGCGCCTGTCGGTCGACCCGTCCACAGCCTGGTTGATCGATTCGATTCCCTCCGCCGGGCCGACGGAGGCGGTCGACGGACGGGTGGAGATCGAGATCTTCGTGGGCGGTGATGCCTGGCTCGAACGCCTGCTCCTCCGCCTGGGCCCCGACGCCCGGGTGGTCGATCCGCCCGAGTACGCCCAACTGGCGGCCGACGCCGCCAAGCGGATCCTCCGGCGCTACCGGGGCCGGTAGCCGGGCGCGTCGCCGTCCCGGAGAGGCCCGAGGGCGGTCAGGTATGCTGCTCGGCGCCTTGGCCCACCTACGGACGACGTTCCCCTTCAATGTGCCCGACAAAGTGGCGCTGTGGTCCCGCTACGGCCTGGCAAAATCCCGCTACCGGCTGGTCAAGATGCTCCCCGCCCACGGGGTCGGGGCGGAGATCGGGGTGTGGAAGGGGGACTTCTCGGCGTCGTTGCTCCGCCACACGCGGCCGGAGCAGCTCCACCTGATCGATCCGTGGATCTTCCAAGAGGATCTGCCCCGGGCCTGGTACGGGGGGTTGGCGGCCCGGTCCCAGGCCGACATGGACGCCATCAGCGAAGCCGTCCGGACCCGGTTCGCAGCCGAAATCGCCGCCGGCACGGTGGTGGTGCACCGGTCGCCGTCGACCGAGGCATTGAGCCTGTTCGCCGACGGCGGCCTCGACTGGATCTACGTGGACGGCAACCATCTCTACGACGCGGTGATGGACGACCTCACCACCGCGCTGCCCAAGCTGCGCCCGGGAGGCCTGCTGGCCTGCGACGACTACGGCTCGCCCGGCTGGTGGGACGACGGGGTCCGACGAGCGGTGGACGAGTTCGTGGCCGGAGGAGCTGTAGAGGCCGTCGCCGACCTCGGATCCCAGTTCGTCATGCGTCGCCCGCTCCACTGAGGGGAGCGGATTCGTCCGCTGGCGCTGGCCGCCTGGTCCTGTGGGCCGCCTGGTCCTGTGGGCCGCGGGCTTGTGAGCAGGGGCTTCCCGGCCCGCGGCGCACCGTTTGGCCGGGGTCGGGAGAACTTTTTCGAGAAATTCCGAAACTTTCCTAAAGTCCGGCCTGCGGCGTGCCGATGCTTCAGTGCCGGGTCTGTCGAGCAGGGAACCTGCAGCCCCCCCCAGCACGTTGTTGTCCTGCTCCGGACCCGGCCCTTTCGCGTCCCCGTCCATCCCGGGGCGGGATGCCCTTCGAAACCTGTCCGGTGAGGCCGGATGCCACCGGATGTGCCCGGCGGGTGGGTCCGCTCGTGGGTCCGGCAAGGTGGATCATCGTCATTCGGCCAGGTCGCCGGCTCCTCGGCCAGGTCTTGGGTAAGGGCGCGGAGCGCACGGTCTGACGTGCTCAAGATCCATGTGGTCCGCCCCGGTGGTCACCTCTACTACGTCGACGACCTGGTTCCGGGCCGGGCGGAGGGGACCGGGGTGGCCGGCGAGGCTCCCGGTCTCTGGTCGGGGTCCGGCACGGTCGGTCTCGGAGTGAGCGGCACGGTGGAGCTCCGTGACTTCGGCGAGGTGCTCGGCGGTCGTGATCCCGGGTCGGGTCGGGCCCTGCGGGCCCAGATGGGCGATCGGAGCGTGTCCGGCTACGACCTCGCGTTCTGCGCACCGAAGTCGGTGAGCCTGCTGCACCTCCTGGCGCCCCGCGAGATCGCCGGTGAGGTCGGGGTCGGTCACCGCGCCGCAGTGGCCGAAGCGGTCGGCTATCTCCAGCGAGTGGCGGTCGGGGTCCGTCGCTCCCGTGGCGGCCAGGTCACCCGGTTGGCCAGCACCGGAGTGGTGGCCGGCGAATTCGTGCACCGGACCAGCCGTGCCCTCGATCCCCACCTCCACACCCATCTTGTGGTGGCCAACGTCGCCCAGGGGGTCGACGGTCGGTGGTCGGCGGTCGACGGCCGGAGGGTCTTCGCCCATCTCCATGCCGTCCGTGGCGTCTACCACGCACGGCTACGCATGGAGCTGAACAGCCGCCTCGGTGTGGCGTGGGACGTTCCTTCCTCGGGCATGGGCGACGTCCGGGGGGTCGATCCGATGCTCCGGTTCCTCTTCTCGCAGCGGTCGGCGGCCATCGCCGAGTACGCAGCCGTTCGGCCGGGTCCGGGGGACCGGGTCGGCCGGGTCCGGGGGTCGACCGCGGACCCGCGGTGCGTTCTACGCCACCCGACCGGACAAGGACCGCTCGCGGACCGTCGAGTCGCTGATGGGGGAGTGGAAGGGCCGGGCCGCCGACTTCGGGTTCGAGCTGGGTGACCTGACCCGGGTGGTCGGGCTCGGGCGCACGGCCGGACCGGGCGGGGAGATCGACCCGGACCGGGTGCGCCTTCGGCTCGAGGGGCTGGCCTCGTACCGTCGCACCCTTGCCCACCGCGACGTGGTTGCGGTGATCGCCGGCGCGTCCACGGGTGGTGCACCCGCCCAGCTCATCGAGTCGGTCGCCACCCGAGTGGTGGGGGCTGCCGGTGCTCCCCTGTCCAGCCGCGACGTCGCCGGCGGATCAACGTGGGACGAAGGTCCGGTCCGGCGGCGGCCGGGCACGTTCGAGCCGCGCTGGGCGGTTGCCGAGGTGGCCCGGGCGGTGGCCCGAGGGGAGGAGCTCCTGGTATCGGTCCCGGCGCTGACGGCGCCCGATGAGGATGGTCGCGGTCTGGTACCCGGTCGGTGGGAACGGGGTCCTGACATGTCCCGGACACGTCAGGACGAGGTGGTGCGGGTTCCGGCCGACCGGCAGCTGGGACGGTGAAGGGAAGTGGACGCGGTCAGCGCCCCATGCCCGGCCCGCCCCTGCCCATGTCTGGGGTCTGCCGGAGCTGCCGCTCTCCGACTTCGTCCCCGACGCCCGGCCCGGTACTCCCGCCGACCCGCCGCCCCACACCTCGTTCGACACTGCGTCCGGCGCCCCACAGGGCACGCCACGGCTCGCGGGCATAGAAGGGGGCAAGGGGAACCCATGCCGGGCGGTTGCGTTCATCGAAGGCCAGTGCATGACCGACAGCCCCCCGGGCGATGACGTCGGGCGGGAGCAGCCGTCGCCATTGGGTCGACACGCTCTCACCACGCTGCAGACGACCTCCGGCGACGAGGTCGGCCAACAGGTGATCCGTCGACATCCGCCCGGCGGAGACGGTACGGGTCGGGATCTCCTCGTCACCGGCCAGGGTGGACAGCGCCTCGAGCGTCCTCACGTCCCCGATTCCCGGGAGGACCACCGTGGTCCCGAACAGGGAGGGAAATCCATCGGCGTGATCCGGCCACCTGCTCCGTGCCTGCGAGAGATCCTGCAGGCACGCCAATGTCACCAGTCCCTGGCCACCACCCTCGCTGATCATCGACGGAAAGTCGGGGATGGGGGCGATGTTGGCCACCTCGTCGAGCGCCAGCACGACCGGTGGTCTCGATCGCGGACCCGCGCACCTCTTCGGCGTTGCGGGCGTAGGTGGCGTGCCGGACGTCGTCGATCAGTCCCACCACCATGGGTGCCACCATGGCCTGGCGATGGGCCGGGGCGGCGATGTAGATGGTGTCGGCGGACCGGACGAAGTGTGCGGGATCGAAGTCGGGGTCGGCGGTGGCGTCCAACGACTGGTCGGTCCGGAACCCGGTCAACGATCCCGAGGCCGTGGACCAGATGCCGCTGAGCTCCCGTTCGTCGGTGGCCACGATGCCGTCGAGGAGGTTGCGGGCCAACTCGGTGGACCGTCCGGGCTCCGCAGCCAGAATCTGCTGAGCCGGCAGCGCTTGGCGCCTGTCCACCCAGGTCAGGAGGGTGCGCATGTCTGCACCGCCGATGGCTGCGGCATGCAGCAGCGGCGCCATCAGCGCCTGGGCCCGCTCGGTCCAGTGCGAGCCGTCACCGCGGGCGAGCACCCGCCCACCGGAACCGGCTCCGACCTCGACCAGCGATCGGGCCATCGACAGTGCCGGGAGCCATTTCGTGCACGACTGGAGTGGTGACCACCGTAACGGCACCAGACCGGCCGATCGACCCACTGATTCGGTCGGATCGAACAGGAGGCAATCGCCGAGTTGCGATCGGGCCTTGACGGTGGCGTCGAGCACATCCGGTTTGGTGGATGTCGAGACCACGGGACCGTTGCTCGCCATCACATTGGGGATGATCAACGACGACGTCTTCCCCGAGCGCGGAGGACCGAGGATCATCACCGATTGCTCGGGTCGAACGAAGCACCAACCGCGTTCGCTGTGTCCCAGATAGACCCCGTGCCCGGCATCGGCGGATGCATCCAACACGTTACGAAAGTCCGCAGAGAGGCCTTGTGGGGGTGTTGAGGAAAAAAAATCTTGCATCGGTGAGAGGTCTCGCAATCTGCTCCTCTGGCGCACACGGGAGAAGGCGGATCGTTGTTTCCGCGATTGCAGCGACGCTGTCACTGTGTCGAATAATCCTTGCAAACAAACAGTTTTCTGTCCACAGGGATGTGCGACCGATGGCAAATGTGTGTGATGTTCGTGAATCGATCGCCGCGAATCCCGACGCGCGACACGACCGCGCATCTGTCCCTCGCGCAAGATGGTGCTTGACCTGGAGGTAAAAAGCCATTTTGCTAGTACTGGTTACGTATCGCTGAGGAGGTGATCGTGAACAAGTCACAACTCGTCAAAACAGTCAGTCAGTCGACGTCTTCGTCTCGGCAGACTGTTGAAGATGTCGTTGACGTCTTGTTCGAAACGATCGTCACTGAGGTTCGGTCTGGACGCAAGGTCACGGTGATCGGTTTCGGGACATTCAACCCGGCCGCTCGTGGCCCTCGTGTGGGTCGAAATCCGAGGACTGGTGCAGTGGTACCGATCCCGGCGTCGAAGGGTGTCCGGTTCGCCACCGGTTCGGCGTTCAAATCGGCGTTGAACCCTAAGGAGGGAGTATCAATGGCAGTAAAGAAGGCAGCCGCCAAGAGGGCGGTCCGTAAGGCTCCGGCCAAAAAGACAGCAGCTCGTAAGGCGACAGCCAAAAAGGCGGTGAAGAAGGCACCGGCTCGCAAGCGCACGGTCAAGAAGGCTCCGGCCAGAAAGACCGCAGCCCGCAAGACCGCGGCCAAGCGCACGGTCAAGAAGGCTCCGGCCCGCAAGACCGCAGCCCGCAAGACCGCGGCCAAGCGCACGGTCAAGAAGGCTCCGGCCAGAAAGACCGCAGCCCGCAAGACCGCGGCCAAGCGCACGGTCAAGAAGGCTCCGGCCAGAAAGACCGCAGCCCGCAAGACCGCGGCCAAGCGCACGGTCAAGAAGGCTCCGGCCCGCAAGGCGGCCAAGCGGACGGTCAAGCGGACGAGGAAGTAGCAGTCAAGACGGCACACCGCTGCCGTCGCCGAATTGCTCAGCAGGGGCCTCCGGGCCCCTGCTGACGCAATTTCGGGTCCCGGTGACCCGATGGGGACGGTCCGGCGCTCACAGGTCGGGGATCTCACGGAAGGCCTCGGCTGCGCCGAGCCCGGCCAGCGCCCCGTGCTCGGCCAGCTGCCGTCGCACCTTGGAGGCGAATTCCAGGTGGTGACCGGGGTCCGCGGCGGGAGTTCCGGCCCGGGCCCGCCCGCCACCCGTACCCGGTCCACCGGCCGGTTCGGGGCCCATGGTGGTCTCCCACTGGCTCTGATGGCAGAGCAGGGCGTCGATCTTCCTCGCCTCGAATCCACGGGCGTCCTCGAGGTGGTTGGGCAGGTCGGCCTCGAAGAGGAGCAGGACCTCGGGCCGGTGCGGAGGCAAGTCCGAGCTCCGGGAAGAAGTGCGGGTCGCGTGCGGCCACCAGGGCGTCGACGGTGAGGAACCCGGCGGCACGGTGGTCGGGATGGAGCCGGTACCGGCGCCACGGGTCGTGGCCCAGGACGACGGTCGGCCGCACGGTGCGGATGATGCGGGCCACCTCCCGTCGTTGGTCGACGCCGTTCTCCAGTTCGCCGTCCACCTGCTCGGCGAAGATCACCCGGTCGTCGGACCCGGACGTGGCTCCCGTGCCGCCGTCGATGACGTCGGCTGCGGCGCGGCACTCGTCGCCGTCGTGCCGACACCAGGGCCACCAGGTCGGCGTCGGGGTCCCAGCTGCCCTTGGAACCGTCGGTGAGCACGAGGTGGTGGAGGCGGCACCCGCCTGCCGCCCACTTGGCCAGCGTCGCTCCGCACCCGAATTCGATGTCGTCGGGATGGGCGCCGATGGCCAACGCGCTGGCCGGCACGGGGAGATCGACGGTGACCGGCCCGGAGGTCGAGCAGGTCTCCCACCGGGAGTCCGCTCGACCCCGGAGGTCCTGCATCGGGACCGGAGCGTGCCGTCACGAGGGCGGGAGACCGAATGCGGCCACGGGCACGACATCGCCGGGTTCGTCGATGTCCCAGGCCAGGTCGGGTCGATCGAGGACCCGGAAGGGAATGCCGAGCCGTTCGGCTTCGTTCCGGTGTCGGGCGAACGACCCCGGGCCGTAGGAGAACCGGAACCCGGCGTCACCGGGAACGACGATGACATTGGTTCCGTTGCCGTAGCGGTCGGGAACCAGCGTGATCCCCGGGTCGTCGCCGACCAGGGCCAGATCCGAGGCCCGGGGGAGATCGGCGTGGGCCACGGTGACCTGGGTCACCCCGTTGGCCACGAGGTGTTCGATGCCGGCCTCCACCGCCCCGTTGAGCCCGCGTCCCGGTTCCCACACCACCAGTGCGCCGCGGTCACGGGCCCAGCCGGCCACCTCGGTGTCGTCGCACACCACGGCCACGGGGAGCGGATGGGCGGCACCGACGACACGGTCGGCCATGGCCCGGGCCAACGCCGAGCGTTGCGGTGCGCTCAGGGCCATGTGCAGGCGACGCTTGGCCTGAGCGAAGGCCTTGACCGGAATCAACACAGCCCGGGGCCCGATGGGGAGCGGATAGCCCGGTGGCGAAGACCGGTGGGCGAGGGCTGCCACCGCGACAGTGTAGGTGGACGCCGTTTCCACCCGCCGGTGGCCGGTTCTCCGACAGGAGCGGTGGTCCGACCGCCGTTCCGCCCGGTGCCGTCGGAACGGCGCGGTCGGGCGCCGTTAGGGTGTGACGGTGCCGGACGAAGAGGCCACCGACGCCTTGCACCGCCGGGAGGCGCTGGCTCGGGTGCGATCGCTCCTCCTCGGCCTCGGCTGCACGGATGCCGAGATCGACCAGGCCGTGGCGGACGATGTCGTGGACCTGTTGGTCGTGGACCGGATGCTGGTGCCCGCCGGCCACCGCCTCACCCAGGTCCAGGTGGCCGAGACCACCGACATCCCCGTCGACGTGGCCCGCCGGTTCTGGAGGGCGTTGGGCTTCCTCGACGTCGGCGACGACGACGCCGTCTTCACCGAGATGGACATCGAAGCGGTCCGCCTGTTCCAGTCCATGGTGGCCATGGACCTGGTCGACGTGGAGACGGCTGTGCAGATGGCGCGGGTGATCGGCACGTCGATGGCCCGGATCGCCGAGGCCGAGACACCCCCGGGCTCGACACCGATCCTCATCTCGTCCGGTGACAGCATCATCGACGCCGACGAGTTCGCCCGCCGGGCCGGCGCCTCCATTCCGGCCATGGCCCGGCTCTTGGAGTACGTCTGGCGCCGGCACCTCCAAGCCGCCACCCGGCGGGCCATGCTCGACCGCGTCCGCGGGTCCGATGAGGGCACCAGTCCGAACTTGGCCGTCGGGTTCGCCGACATGGTCGGGTTCACCGTGCTCAGCCAGCACCTCGGCGATGCCGAGCTGGCCGCGGTGGTGTCCCGGTTCGAGGAGCTGGCCCACGACACCGTGGTGGCGCTGGGCGGTCGGGTGGTCAAGATGATCGGTGACGAGGTGATGTTCGTCGTGCAGACGGCCACCGGTGCGGCCGAGATCGGCCTGAGCCTGGCCGAGGCGTACGCGGACGATGAACTGCTGTCCGACGTACGGGTGGGCCTGGCCGTCGGGCCGGTGCTGGTGCAGGACGGGGACTTCTACGGCCCGGTGGTCAACCTGGCCAGCCGGCTCGTCGGGGTGGCCAACCCCGGCACCGTGCTCGTCTCCGGGGAATTGCGCACCGCGCTCGAGGACGAGGGCGGTCAGGATTTCGACACCAGGGCGCTCCGGCCCCGGAACCTGAAGGACATCGGCCTGGTCCAGCTCTGGAAGCTGTCGCGTGCCGGAAGCGAACCCGACGCCGACCGTCGGAGGAGCATGCGCTGGGAGCGTCTCGGCGAGTTCCTCCGCGACCTCGAAGAACTGCGGGACCGTGGCGAGCAGGTGGTGCGCGGGCACAGTGCCCCCGACCGGTTCAGATCCCGTCGAGGCGGACGGTGGCGATCCCCTGGGCCCGAAGGTCGAAGCGCCCTTCGAAGGGGACGACGGGTCGTCCCCGTAGGTCGACCAGCCAACCGGACCGCCCGGGGATCTCGACCGTGGTCGGGGTGCTCCGCGGATTGAAGACCCGGACCTCGATGCGACCGGCCTGGCGCCGGACGGCGGACACCTCGGCGCCGCGCACGACCAGCTCGGAGCCGCGATCGGGCCGCCAGCCCCCTCCGAACGACACCGGCGGGGACCAGCGGGACCGTGACGTCGTCGGCCAGGCGGTAGGGATCGACATCTCCGAGCTCGACGGCGTACTCGGCGGCCACCGGTCCGATCATCTGGGGGCCCTCCAGCGGGATCATCGGCCCGGCCGTCATCGGCCGGGTGCTCATGCCCATACGGGACAGCATGCCGGTGGCTCGCAGCAGCGTGAGCATCAACGCCGTGGCCCTGCCCCCGCCGGAACCGCCCCCGTCTACCAGGTCGACCAGTTCGTACTCGAGAAGGCCATCGTGGACGACGGTCAGGCCACCGCTGGACACGAACCGTCGGGACGGGAACGTGGGGGTGCCGACCTCTTCGGCCCGTCCCTCGGCCACCAGCCCGCGTTCGACCACGGTGAAGGCACATTCGGCGTGCGACGTCGTCGGCCGGTTCGGGCAACGGGAGGCGCACCCGCAGGCGGTGGTCTCTCGACGGGTTGACGAAGCGCGTGCGCACCCGGATCGCCGACTCGTCGGCCCGGATCTCGAGCGTGGTCTCGACGGGCACCTGGTGGCTCCCGACCCGCGATCTGGTCGACTCGTCGACCCGATCGGGCCAGGTGAAGGTGGAGGTGATGGTGACGGTGGCCCGGACCGGCCCACGGTCGCCCACCGTGACCCCGACCGAGTCGGGCATGTCCACCACGGTGTCGACCGCCGGCGGCGAGTAGTTGTAGGTGTCGCCGTGGTCACCACTGTCGATGAGCTGTCCGAACCCCGGGATGCCGTTGATCGAGAACGTGCCCGCGTCGGGGTCGACGGCCACCGTGACCAGACCGTTTCCGATGACCGTGCCCGAGGCCGACTCGTCGACCCGCACCGGATGGACGAGTGGGGCGGGGGAGAACCGGGCCCAGCCGAACCCGGGCACGGCGGGCTGGCGGGCCAGGATGCGGCGGGACGGCGGCTGGTCGAGGGTGACCCTGACCTCGGTGTCCGGCCGGGCGGTGAGCAGGGTGAAGAGCTCGCGCTTGATCTCTTCGACGCGGACTCCGGCCCTCGGGTCGGTGCCGATGACGATGGTGATGTCCACGCCGGTGTCGTCCTCGGCCATGGAGACGTCGGTGATGTAGGTGTCGTTGTCGATGCGCGCACCCTGGATCAGCCCGAGCATGCCGCGAACGGTGGCGCCGTTGAGGGTGATCGTCCCGGGCAGACCGGCGCGTTCGGACAGCACCTGGACGTCGGGGCCGGGCTCACCTGCCGCCACCTCCACCACCTCGACCATCCCACCCCGCTCCACCGAGCACGGATTGACCACCACCGGACCCGGGCCGGCCATGGAGGTGGACAGCGCGGCCAGGGCCTCGTCGGCCAGTCCCTGGCCGATGTGCCGGGCCTCGGCATACCGGTGCAGCACCGCGTCCACCACGTCGTCGATCGAGCACGCGCAGATCGAGTCGTGGGCCGCGTTGCGGATCATCTGCGTCCAGGCCACCCGCAGGAAGGGCTCCGGCCAGGCGTCGGCCGGCAGGAACAGGGCGGAAAGAGGTTCGGCCATCCGCTCGAGAGCCCGTTCTGCCCGGGCTGCCGCCTGTTTGACGTCGACGCGGTTGGAGCCCACTCCCATCAGCAGGTTCGAGCGTGCCCCCGAGCGCAGCTCACCGTGCCAGTCGGGCAGCCCGTCGTCGGGCGCACCTTCGAGGTAGGCGGCCAGAGAGGAGATGGTCAGCTCGAATTCGGACTGGATCTGGTTGGCCTCGGCCACGACACTTCCCAGCCAGGGTTGGGGGGGTTGGTGATCGGTGCCGTTCATCAACAGCAACGGATCACCCGGTCGGAGAAACGGGGCGAACTCCTCGGAAAGGGAGCGGAGGCGGCGAACCAGCGCCTTGGCGTCCTCGGGCAGGGCGGCTCCGTTCCCGTATCCGGCCACCAGGTACTCGGCCCGCACGTTCGAGCCGTCGGGCGCATGCCAGCGGAACGCGGTCCGGTCGACCTTGGAGGGAACCCCACGCCACACGACGGCGTGTTCGAATCCGGCCAGCGAGAGGATCTGGGGCATCTGGGCGACGTGACCGAACATGTCGGGCAGGTAGCCGACCTCCATCACGCCGCCGAACTCGCTGCCGCTCGCGGATCCCCGTCTGCAGGTTCCGGACGATGGTCTCCCCGGAGACGAGGAACTCGTCCATCAGGATGTACCAGGGCCCGACGGAGATCCGGCCCGCGGCTGCCAGTGCCTGCAGCCGGTGGCGGTGCTCGGGGCGGATCTCGAGGTAGTCGTCGACCACCGCCAACTGCCCGTCGAGCAGGAAGTGCGTGTACGAGCTGTCCCGTTCCATCAGGTCCAGCAGGGTGTCGATGAGACGGACCAGCTTCAACCGGAAGGTCTGGAACGGGTCGTACCATTCGCGGTCCCAATGGGTGTGGGGGACCACGGCGATCCGCCGGGGGGCGCGCCCGGCTCGAGGGGTGACCGCCCACGGACCCCGCCGGTCCGCTCGCCTCAGGCACCTTGTTCTCCGGGCCGGCGTCGTTCACCGGGGCGGCGTCGTTCACCGGGGCAGCGGCCCGTACTCTGCCTCGTAGGCCTGCAGCTCACCGATGAGCCTGGTCGGCGTCCTCGGTGGTCTGGTCGGACCCGCGCCCCTCGTGGTCGGCGTAGACGGCGGCTCCGAGGTCGCGGAGCAGCCCGTCGGCCCTGTGCCTGGCCTGCGCGGCATCGAGCTTGGCCTGCCCGCTCCGTCCCGCCTCGCCCGCCTTGGCCAGGCCGACCTCCGCCGAAGCCTTGACCTTGTCCATCAATCCCATCTCTTCCTCCCGTGCATCTTCGCCCCGTGCTCGTTCCGTGCTGGTCCGCTGGGCCGAACCTGTGGTTGCATCCTTCCGGCGAAGCCGGGTGCATGCCCCATCCCATCCATGCCTCCGGTGTAGCAGAGTTGGGACCGGCACACGAGACGGGGAGGACACCCTGCGTCACTGGCGTGATCATCTTGCCAGACGGGTACGAGCTGACCGAGGCCGGACTGGTCTCGTCGGGCACCCTCTTGCGCGCCTGGTCGCAGCGGTGGGAAGCCGCTCCGGGCGCGCCGTTGTGGCTGGAGACCTCGGCCCCTGGTCAGGATGCCGGAGGCGGCAACCGTGTCACGCGCTGGTGGACGGCCGGGGAATTCGACTCCGCCACCCGTCGGGTCGCCGGCCGGCTTCGGGGAGCCGGCCTCCATGCCGGGGACAGGGTGTTGTGGTCGACGACTTCGTCGGTCGCCGCCGTCGCGGCCCACGTGGGAGCCCTGCGGGCCGGGATGGTGGTGGTCCCGGCCAATCCGGCCTACTCCAGGCGCGAGCTGGTCCACATCGTGAATGACGTCCGCCCGGCCGCCGCCATCGTCGAACGACCGGATCAGGCCGAGTGGGTGCGGGGCGCTTCGCCCGCCACCATCGCGCTGGGCACCGACGTCGATCTCCCCGAGGCCGATCCGGGCCCGCTCGACTCGGCCGGACCCGAGGCGCCGGCCCTCATCTGCTACACCTCGGGCACCACCGGTGCACCGAAGGGAGCGGTGCTCGACCACCGCAACCTCCTGGCCGCAACCGAGGCGGTGAGGATCGCCTGGCGGTGGAGCCCGGACGACCGCTTGGTCCACTGCCTTCCCGTCTTCCACGCCCACGGCCTGTGCGTCGGCGTCTACGGGACGCTCCTGGCCGGGGCCTCGGCCGTGCTGCTGCCCGGCTTCGACCCGTCCGCGGTGGCCGAGGCGGCACTGTCCGAAGCGGCCTCGATGTTCTTCGGGGTGCCCACGATGTACCACCGCCTGGTGACGTCCGGCCGGGGGGCCGAGCTCCGGCGGCTGCGCCTGTGCGTGTCCGGGTCCGCCCCGCTGTCGCCCGAGCTGCACGCCGGGCCAGTGCGGCCGTGGGCTCGTCGGTGCTCGAGCGGTACGGCATGACCGAGACCCTGATGAACGTGTCCAATCCGTACGAGGGGGAGCGCCGGCCGGGCACGGTCGGTTTTCCGCTGCCCGGGGTGGAGGTCCAGTTGGACGCGGATGACGAGATCCTGGTGCGGGGGCCCAATGTCTTCGGGGGCTACTGGCAACGGCCGGCGGCCGACGCGGACGCGTTCGACCCGGCAACCGATGGCGGGCCGCACTGGTTCCGGACCGGCGACATCGGCTCCGACGACCGCGGGTACCTGGCCATTCGGGGACGTTCGAAGGAGCTGATCATCTCCGGCGGCATGAACGTCTACCCCGCCGAGGTCGAGGACGTGCTGGCCGGCCATCCCTGCGGTGGGTGAGGTGGCGGTGACCGGGACTCCGTCCGACGAGTGGGGCGAGGTGGTCACGGCCTGGGTCGTGGCCGACGGACGGCCCCCGGCCTTGAGCGATCTGGTCGATTCTCGGCTCCGACCCTGGCCCCCTACAAACGGCCGCGCCTCCTCCACGTGGTCGACGAGTTGCCCCGCAACGCGATGGGCAAGGTGATCAGGAACCAGCTCGGCCCGGTGTGAGCCTGTAGGTTCGCGTAGATGGGACGGGAGTTCGATTGAAGGGCGGAGGCCCGGCTCGGGGGACCTCGTCCGCCAAACCTGCCCGGGTGCGCCAGCGCGGTCCGAACGCCCGCTTCGAGAAGTCGCTGTCAGCCGAGGGGTTCGAGACGGTGGCCGGGCTCGACGAGGTCGGACGGGGCGCGTGGGCCGGTCCGGTGTCGGTCGGGGTGGTCGTCGTCCCGATGGGCGTGACCGCTCCCAAGGGGATCCGAGACTCGAAGCTGCTCACCGAGGAGCGACGGGAGGAGCTCTTTCCCAGGATCACCCGCTGGTGTACGGCCTGGTCGGTGGGGCACGCCGCTCCGGTGGAGTGCGACCGGTTGGGGATGACCGCGGCGCTGCGTCTGGCCGCCCGTCGGGCCCTCGACGAACTCGAGCCCGCGCCGCAGATCGTGGCCATGGACGGACCGTTCGACTACCTCAGCGACCCTCTCGATGCCGGCCCGGACGAGGTGTCGACGACCGCGCTGCCGCAGGTGCGGACGGTGGTCAAAGGGGACCTCACCTGCGTGTCCATCGCCGCCGCCTCCATCGTGGCCAAGGTCACCAGGGACCGGCTCATGCGCTCGATGTCGGCCAGCTTCCCCGGCTTCGACTTCGACCGCAACAAGGGCTACCCGTCCCCGGTGCACCGCACCGCGTTGGCCGGGTTCGGCCTGACCTCGCTGCACCGGCGGTCGTGGTCGTACGTGGACGACCTGGCGTTCCGTTAGCTCGGCGGGACCGTGGGCCCTTTCACTTCGGTGAGGGCTCCTTGGGCAGTCCGAGCACCCGTTCGCCGATGATGTTGCGCAGCACCTCGTCGGTGCCCCCGGCCACCCGCATCCCCGGAACACCCAGCAGGAACTCGGACCAGGCATAGGTGCCCCACGTCCCGGTGTCGGCCACCAGGGCAGGACCGAGCACGGACGAGACCAGCTCGTAGGTGCGCACCATGTTGGCGGTCAGCGAGAGCTTGGACAGTGACATCTCCGGTCCCGGCAGCTGGCCGACGGCGATCCTGGCCATGGCCCGCAGGTTGGTGTAGCGGGCCAGGCGTTCGTTGATGATGATGGTGGCCAGCTGTTGGCGGACCAGGGGATCGTCCGAGCGTCCCGTGGCCCGGGCCATCTCGATCAATCGGGTGCTGCCCGGTAGCCCGACGCCGCCGCCCCCACCACCGATGGCGGCCCGTTCGTTCATCAATGTGGTCAGGGCCACCGTCCACCCACCGTTGACCTCGCCCAGCCGGTGGGAGTCGGGTATCCGCACGTCGGTGAAGAAGACCTCGTTGAACGAGGAGCCCCCGGTCATCTGGCGCAGCGGCCGGACCTCGACGCCGGGGGCGTGCATGTCCACCACGAAGCCGGTCAGCCCGCGGTGCTTCGGTGCGTCGGGATCGGTGCGACAGATGATCTCGCCGATATCGGAGAACTGGGCTCCCGAGGTCCACACCTTCTGGCCGTTGACGATCCACTCGTCACCGTCCTTGACCGCCCTCGTCTGCAGGGAGGCGAGGTCAGAGCCGGACGACGGCTCGCTGAACAGCTGGCAGCCGACGATGTCGCCGCGGTGCATGGGTCGCAGGTACGCCTCCTTCACCTCATCGGTGGCGTGGGCGAGGATGGTGGGCGCCACCATCCCGAGCCCGATCCCGTAGGCGGCCATGGACGGCGTCTTGTAGTCGGCGGCCAGCGAGGCAAAGATCCGCTGGTACTCGCGGCCCAGGCCGCGGCCGCCATAGGCCGGCGGCCCGGTGATCCACCCGAACCCGGCGTCGAACACGGCCTGGGCCCAGGCCCGGGCCGCGGCCAGGTCGGCGGCTTCCTGTTCGGGTGTCCGCTCCGGAAACAGGCCGACGCTGTCCGATCCCTGGCCCCAGACGAAGGTCTCCTGGGGGCGTTTGGGCGCGTGACCGTCGAGGAAGGACCGGGCGTCGAGCTCGAACTGCTCGGCGCTGATCTGGTCCGTGCCCACTACACCCGTCATGTCCTGGTTCCCCTCCTGGCTCCGGGCCCGAACCCAACGGGCCGTCGGCAGCGTAACCCAGGGCACATTTCCCCTGCCGTACGCTCCTCGCCCTCCCGCTGCGCACCCTCTGCCACTGCCCGCTCCCCCTGCCGCCCACCGGGTTCCGGGGGCATCATCCGTCCGCGGCGACGACGGCGCGGACAGCTTCGTCGATGTCGGTGTGGGCGAATTCGAATCCCCGGGTGGGCAGGATGGTCGGGAGCACCCGCTGGCCGCCGAGGACAAGCTCGTCGGCCATCTCGGCCCCGAGGAGCAGCCGGAGGGCCCCGGCGGGCACGGCCAGAACGCTCGGTCGGTGAAGGGCGGCTCCGAGGGCACGGGCGAGGTCTGCGTCCGTCACCGGGTTGGGCGCGGTTGCGTTGACAGGGCCGGCCACGCCATTGTCCCCGAGGCAGTGCACGATGGCGCTGACCTCGTCGGTGAGCGTGATCCAGCTGCGGTACTGCGCGCCCGGTGCCGGTGCGGCCCCCGAGGCCCGCCCGGAAGACCGGAAGCAGTCGGCGGAGTGCCCCTCCCTGCCGGCTGAGGACGATCCCACTGCGCAGGAGCACGGTGCGGATACCGGCGTCGGCCGCCGGCCTGGCCTCCGCCTCCCACGCACGGCACACCGAGGCCAGGAAGCCGGTGCCACTCGTCGACGTCTCGGTCAGCTCCTCGTCTCCACGGTCGCCGTAGAAGCCGACAGCCGACGCACTCACCAGCACGGGCGGCGGGGTGGACAGCCGGAGCAGGGAGCCGGCCAGCAGCGAGGTGGCCGAGACGCGGCTGCCACGGACGAGCTTCTTGCGCGCCATGGACCAACGCCGGTCCCCGATGCCGGCCCCGGCCAGGTTGACCACACCGTCGAACGGCCCGGCCCGCTCGAGGCCCTCGATGTCGATCGTCCCGGACGTCGGGTCCCAGGCCACACCGCTGGTCCGACCGACCGCCGGCCGACTGGGCGGGGCTCCCCGCACCAGCCTGGTGACGGTGTGATCGGCGTGCGTGAGGCGCTCGACGAGCGCGGTGCCGATCAGACCGGAAGCGCCGGTGACGAGGACGTTCATGTCTGTGCTGTCGCTGGTCTGTCGTGGTCGGCGCTGTCGTGGTCGTCGGCCGTGGTCGTCGTGGTCGTCGTGGTCTGCGTCGTCGGCCGGTCTGCGCCGGGACGGCGGCCAGGGCCAGCGTCCGGCGGACCATGGCCGCGAACGCGTCCGGGTGGGTCAGGTGGGCACCGTGTCCCGCGCCGGGGAATTCGACGAGTTCCGCGCCGGGCGTGTGCTCGACCAGCCACGCCACCGACTCTCGATGCCGGGTGGCCGACTTCTCACCCCTGGCGTACAGCGTTGGGACGGTCATCGCCGTGACGTCGAAAGGAGCCTCGGCGATGCGAATGGCATCGAGCTCGGCCAAGAGGGCGGGCCCGTCGGCCCGACGTTCGGCCTTGCCCCTCTCCGGGAGCCGATCCCAGGCCGCGTCACCCATCATCCGCCGGAAGAAGCGCTCGGCGCCCCGGGCGTCGCGCTCGACCGGATCGTCGGTGCCCGGCTCCTGTCGCGGGCCTGGTCGGCCACAGATCCAACCACGGCATCGGCGGTTCGTAGACACCGACACTGCGGATGGATCCACCGTTCCCACCACGGAGTGCCGCGCCGAGGGCCACGTCACCGCCATAGCTGTGGCCGACCACCACTGCCGGCCGTCCGCCGATGACCTCCAGGAGGTCGTCGACGTGCCCGGCGAGTGTGGTGTTGAGCGGGAGCGCCCGTCGCGAACCGTGGTAGCCCCGGCGGTCGTAGACGACGGTGTGCAGGTCGTCGAGCCGACGGAGGACCCGGGCGAAACTGGACGACCGATCGAGGGACCCGTGGACGAGCACGACGATCGGGACGGTGTGGGAAGAACCTTCCGGGAGGTACTCGGTGACGGCGAGCTGGCTCAGCGAGGGCATTTCCCACTCAGATTGTCAGTTGCCCCCGGCGGGCGCCATATGGCGCCCTGACGTGGGTGAACGTGATCGGCGGTTCCGGTGATCGCTCGGTCCCGGGCCCGAAAAAGCCCAGAAATCGGGGCGTTTTGCCCGAGAATGCACGCGTTGCCCTTCCAGATCGTGCATTGTTGTGGCTTCCAAAGACGAAGGAGAGACAGTGCCCCTTACCAAAACCGATCTCATCGCGGCCGTTGCCGGCCACACCGGTTCGAGTTCCAAAGAGGTTTCCGCCGTGCTGGCCGGCCTCGAAGATGTGGTTGTCGCCAACGTGGCCAAAGGCGAGAAGGTGGTCATCACCGGCTTTTTGACCTTTGACCGGGCACAGCGTGCCGCACGCAAGGGCCGCAACCCGCAGACGGGTGAGACCATCAACATCAAGGCTTCGAAGAGCCCCAAGGTCTCGGCCGGAGCGTCGTTCAAGAAGATCGTGAACGGCCAGGCGCCGGCGCCGAAGATCACCAAGGCCAAGTAGTTCTCGTCGGAGCCGTGGTCCGCGATCCGCGGGCCACGGCTCCGACCGTTCAGGTCGATCCGCCCTCGGTCAGAGCTGGCCGATCGCCTTGTGGGTCTGGGGGATCACCCGGACCCGCGGGTACCGGCGCAGCGCACGCTCCTGCAGGGCCAGCACCTGGTCCGGGCTCGGGCCCTTCCCGACCTTCCCGAACGGGGTCACCGGCTGCAGGAAGACCTCGGGCCGGCGGTCGGTCCTCTCCGCATCCGGCCGTCCATCATCCGACCGTCCACCGCCGGCCCGGACGTGGCCGGCGGCCTCCGCCACCATGGCCATGGCCTCGTCGAACTGGCCCGGGTCGGTCGAGGCCCCGACGACGATCTTCACCCAGGTCGTGACCCCGCCCTCGATCGCCGCGTCGAGGAACCTGCGCTGGACGTCGGGTGCGACCTGCTCGCCGTCGACACTCGGGAGCTTCACGTCCATGCTCACGTAGGCGATCCACGGCAGCACGCGCTTCAATGCCGGGACCAACGTCCCGTTGGTCTCGAGCATCACGGCGCGTCCGGCCCCGGCCAGTCGCCTGGCCAGCTCGGTCACTCGGAGGCTCTGCATCAACGGCTCACCGCCGGTGATGCTGACGGAGTGGTGCGGGAGGAGCTCGCAGAGTCGGTTCACCGAGCCGACCAGGGACGGGATGAGGATCGGGCTGTCGGCGATCCGCCAGTCGCGTCGCCCCGGGGTGCGCTCGATCCGGCACTGCCCCGGACGGAGGTCGAGCGCTTCGGGTTGGTCGCAGTAGGCACACCGGATATTGCAGCCGGTCAGTCGCACGAACACCTGTCGCTGGCCCACCAACGCCGCCTCCCCCTGGATGGCGGAGAAGACCTCGGTGGCCAAGATGTCGCCCGGTGGCCGCGAGCCGGTCACGGCAGCGCCGGGTCGTCGACGCCCGCATCGGCAAAACCACGGGCTCTGAGGACGCAGGCGTCGCAGGTGCCACACGGCCCGTCGCCACCGCGGTAGCAGGACCAAGTCAGGGCCAGGGGCGCGTCGAGCCGCAGGCCGATACGGATGATCTCGGATTTGGTGCACTCGATCAACGGAGTGCGAATGGCGATCGGGTCTCCCTCGACCCCTCGCTTCTGCCCGGTGGCGGCCACGCCCCGAAACGCCTCGATGAACTCGGGCCGGCAGTCGGGGTAGCCGGAGTAGTCGATGGCGTTGACCCCGATCCACACCGCGTCGAGTCGGCGGGCTTCGGCGACGCCCAGCGCCACCGCCAGGAAGATGCTGTTGCGGGCGGGGACGTACGTGACCGGGATTCCCCCCTCGGCTCCCGCAGCCGGGACATCGATGGAAGGGTCGGTGAGTGCCGACCCGCCCCACGCGGAGGTGTCGAGCGCGACCACCAGGTGTTCGGATCGGAAATGGCCGGCCACCCCGGCCGACCGGTCCAGCTCGGTGCGATGCCGTTGGCCGTAATCGAAGGTGAGCGCCAGCGGCGGCGATCCCGACTCCTGGCTGGCCAGGGCCATGCACACCGTGGAGTCGAGGCCACCGGACAGGACGACCAGGTGACCGGCCATGGTCAGGAGCCGCCTCCGCGGCGCAGCTCCACCGACGACGTGTCGGTCTCCCACAGCCGCAGCGCGTCCAGCGCCAGACCGGCATCGGTGAGGAGCTCCCAGGCCCGGTGGGCCAACAGTTCCGCCGTGGGGTTGTCGAGGACCTCGTTCAGATCGCGGTGGTCCCACCGGGCGATGACCTCGCGGTCCACGATCTCGTGCAACACGTCGAAGTCCACGACCACCCCGTTGGCGTCGAGTGGTCCGCGTACGGTGACGTCGAGACGGTAGGAGTGACCGTGCAGGTTTCGGCACTTCCCGGGGTGCCAGGCCAGCTTGTGAGCAGCTTCGAACTTGAAGGTGCATGTCACGCTGGTCAGCAGTTCGGCCACCTGGACGACGCTAACGCAAGTGGCACGGGGCTCGGTCTGCGACGCCTTGGTCGGGGGCGGCCCGGTAGGCTCGGCGCTGATGGAGGCCACCGGACGAGGAGATGGACCGGGGAATCGCCCCGACGGTCCGTACCCGGCATCGGGTACGGACGCGCAGACAGACGGGACACCCCCGGTGGCGGTGACCGTGGCCGGCAGCGGGGCCTTCGGGCCCAATGCATGGCTGGTCGAGGACATGTACGACCGGTACCGGGCCGACCCCACCTCGGTCTCCGAGTCGTGGCGCGAGTTCTTCGCCGACTACCGGCCCGTCACCGTCTCGCCCCCTGCCCCGGTCGCAGCCCCGGCTCCGTCCGTCCAGCCCGGACCGACTCCCGATCCGCGGACCGGTGCGGAACCAAACGGAGCATCGGCCACCACCGCTCCCTCGGCCACCTCCCGCCCGGCCACCCCCTCCCGCCCGGCGCCGTCGGCCGGCGCCGCGCCGTCGGCGACGGAGACGGCGACGCCGCTGCGGGGCGCGGCCGGTCGCATCGTGGCCAACATGGAGGCATCCCTCGGGGTTCCCACCGCCACCAGCGTGCGGGCCGTTCCGGCCAAGCTGCTCGAGGTCAACCGCACCATCGTCAACAACCAGCTCTTCCGGACCACGGGTGGCAAGGTCAGCTTCACCCACCTGATCGGTTATGCGGTGGTCAAGGGACTGGTCGCGGTTCCGGCCATGAATGCCGCCTTCGTCGATGACGTCGACGGGAAGGGGACACCCGGGGTGATCCGGCACCAACATGTCGGGCTCGGGCTGGCCGTCGACGTCGAAAAGGCCGGCGGGAGTCGCACGCTGCTGGTGCCGTGCATCGCCGATGCCGATATGCGGGACTTCCGTGGCTTCGTGAGCGCCTACGAGGAGTTGGTGCGCAAGATCCATACCAACAAGATCGCCCCCGATGACTTCGCCGGGACGACGGTGACGCTGACCAACCCGGGGACGCTGGGAACCATCCAGTCGGTTCCCCGGCTCATGCCCGGGCAGGGACTCATCGTCGGCGTGGGGGCCCTCGGGTTCCCTCCGGGGTTTGAGGCCGCTGACCCCCGTACCCTCGCCGACCTGGGTATCGGAAAGACGGTGACCCTGACCTCCACCTACGACCACAGGATCATCCAAGGAGCGGAGTCGGGGCTATTCCTGGCCTACGTGTCCGAGTGCCTGATGGGCGGCCACGGCTTCTACGACGAGGTCTTCGAGTCGCTCGAGACCCCCTACGAACCGGTCCGGTGGCAGAAGGACATCAACGCGCCGGACGACGAAGGGGACGGCACCCACCTCCGGCTGATCAAGCAGGTGCACGTACAGACCCTCATCAACATGTACCGGGTCCGTGGCCACCTCATCGCCCACCTCGATCCGCTGGATGCCGAACCTCCCCAGCTCCATCCGGAGCTCGACCCGCTGCACTACGGACTGACCATCTGGGACCTGCCCCGTCACTTCGTCTCGGACGGACTGGCCGGCAAGGACGTGGCCACCCTGGACGAGATACTGCACACGCTCCGCGACGCGTACTGCCGGACCCTCGGCGTGGAGTACATGCACATCCAGGATCCGGAGCAGAAGCGATGGATCCAACAGCACGTCGAGGGAGTCTCCACCGCGCTGCCACCCGAAGAGCAGCGCCACATTCTCGGCAGGCTCAATGCCGCCGAGGTATTCGAGCGGTTCCTCCACTCGCGTTACGTGGGCCAGAAGCGGTTCGGCTTGGAGGGGGCCGAGTCGGCCATCGTCCTCCTCGACACCATCTTCGACAGGGCGGTGGAGGAGAACCTCCACGAGGTGGTGATGGGGATGTCCCACCGCGGTCGCCTCAACGTCCTGGCCAACATCGTGGGCAAGTCCTACGGCGAGATCTTCGAGGAATTCGAAGGAAACCTCGATCCCGAATCGGTGCAGGGCTCGGGCGACGTGAAGTACCACAAAGGAGCGATGGGGACGTTTGTGGCCCCCAGTGGGGGCTCCATCCCCGTGACCATGGCCTCGAACCCCTCGCACCTCGAGGCGGTCGACCCGGTGGTGGTGGGCATGGCCCGGGCCAAGCAGGACGCGCTCGGCGGTGAGCAGGGATCCGGGCCCCACTTCGAGGACGGGACCGGGAGCCCGTTCCCGGTGTTGTCGATCCTGCTCCACGGCGACGCCGCCTTCGCCGGCCAGGGCGTGGTGGCCGAGACGCTCAACCTTTCCGGCCTGGCCGGCTACCGGACCGGCGGCACCGTCCACATCGTCATCAACAACCAGTTGGGCTTCACCACCGCACCCGAGGCCGCCCGCACGTCGGTGTACCCGACGGACGTGGCCAAGATGGTGCAGGCTCCGATCTTCCATGTGAACGGTGATGATCCCGAGGCCTGTGTCCGTGCCGCCCGGTTGGCCTTCGGATTCCGCCAGGCGTTTCACAAGGACGTCGTGATCGACTTGGTCTGCTATCGGCGCCACGGGCACAACGAGGGCGATGACCCGAGCTACACCCAGCCGCTCATGTACGCGCTCATCGAGGCCAAGCGCTCGGTCCGCAAGCTCTACACCGAGTCACTGGTGCGACGGGGGGACATCTCGCTGGAGGAGGCGGAGCAGGCCCTCGAGGACTTCTCCGCCCGCCTGCAGGCCGCCTTGGACGAGACCAGGGCCGAGGCGGAGGCCGAAGCGGAGGTGGGGAGCACCCCCGTGCTCCCCGAGTACGTGGTGCCCGACCTCTGGATCCCGTCGGTCGAGACAGGCGTCTCCGCTTCCGTGCTGGCCCGCCTGGCCGAAGTGGTACGCACGGTTCCCGACGGCTTCGCCATCCACCCCAAACTGGCCCGCCAGTTCGAGCAGCGGGACAAGGTCGTCGCCGACGGCGAGATCGATTGGGCCCTCGGCGAAGCCCTGGCCATCGGATCGCTGCTGTTGGAGGGGACCAACGTCCGGCTGACCGGTCAGGACACCCGGCGGGGCACGTTCTCCCAGCGCCACGCGGTGCTGGTGGACTACGCCACCGGCGCCGAGTACGTGCCGCTGGCCGGCCTGGAGGGCGGACGGTTCACGATCCGTGACTCGCTCCTGTCCGAGTACGCCTGCGTGGGTTTCGAGTACGGGTACTCGGTCGAGGCCCTCGACGATCTCGTGGTCTGGGAGGCCCAGTTCGGTGACTTCTGGAACGGTGCCCAGATCATCGTGGACAACTTCCTGGTGGCGGCCGAGGACAAGTGGGCCCAACGGTCGGGGTTGGTGCTCCTGTTGCCCCACGGCTACGAAGGTCAGGGCCCGGAGCATTCATCAGCCCGGATCGAGCGCTTCTTGACCTTGAGCGCACGTGGGAACATGCGGGTGACCGAGCCGACCACTGCGGCCCAGTACTTCCATCTGCTGCGGTCCCAGGTCAGGGGGGCGGACCGCAGGCCCCTGATCGTGTTCACGCCCAAGTCCCTGCTCCGGGCCCGTGAGGCCCGGTCGCCGATCGGAGAGTTCACCGCGGGTTCGTTCTCCGAGGTCCTCGACGATCCGGGGACCGCCGACGTGTCCTTCGATGTGGACGGGGTGAACCGGGTGGTCCTGTGCGCGGGCAAGGTGGCCTACGACGCGTCGGCCCGACGGGACGAGCTCGGTGAGGCGGGCCGGCGCGTGGCGGTGGTGCGGGTCGAGCAGCTGTACCCGTGGCCGAAGTCGACCATCAAGGACGTCCTCGACCGCTACGGCAACGCCCGTGAGGTGGTCTGGCTGCAAGAGGAGCCCGAGAACATGGGGGCGTGGAACTTCGTGCACGGCCGGCTCCACAGGATCCTGCGGGACACCCACACCCTGCTCCACGTGAGCAGGGCGGAGTCGGCCAGCCCGGCCACCGGCAGTAGCGCGTTGCACCGGTTGGAACAGGACGACCTGTTGAGCCGAGCCATCGGCTGACCCGGAGGCTGTCCGGGCTCCCTGGGGATCAGACCAGGAAGTCGTGGGCGAGGGCGATCCACATCTCGGTGGAGAGGTGCAGGGACTCGACGTCTACCCGTTCGTCGATCCCGTGGAACATCGCTCCGTACTGCTCGAATCCAATGGCCTGGCTGTGCAGGCCGAATCCGTAGGCCACGCTGCCGAGCTCCCGGTGGAAGTGGGCGTCGGTGGCTCCCACTGTCAGGTAGGGCACGGTGCGGGCCCCGGGGTAGAACAGCCGGCTGACCCTCTCCAGCGCGTCCCACAGCGGGGTGTCCATCGGCGACGTGGTCGAAGGTTGTTCGGCCAGGAAGCGGATGTCCACATCGTCGGCCAGGTCACCGACCGCCTCCTCCAGCATGGCCCGCACGTCGGCGCCGTCCCACCCGGGAAGGGAGCGGATGTCCACCTCGAGCTCGACCCGGTCGGGGATCACGTTGATCTTCGACCCGGTGCGGAGGATGGTCGGCGCCATGGTGGTGTGGGTACATGCGTGGGCCTGGCGAGCCAGTCCCACCAGGGGAAGCTCAGCGCAGAAGTCGTCGATCCGGTCGGGGTCGAGCAGCGGCTCGGCCAGGTCCGGCGGGAAGCCGATCCCCTCGATGAACCGGACCCACGCCTCGTGGAGCTGCGCCGCGGGACGGTACTTGTCGATACGCCGGACGACCTCGGCCGCCTTGACCAGGGCGTTGTCCGTCCGGAGGGGTTGGCTTCCGTGGCCGGGAGTCCCCCTCACCGTCAGAAGGCACCAGTAGACGCCTTTCTCGCCGACGATCACCGGGAGCCGGGTGGTACCGTCCGCCCCGCCCATGGGGAACCCACCCGACTCGGTGATCACGTAGTCGGCACCGACGGCGTCGGCTGCATGGCGGCACAGCCACCCGGCACCGTGGGTTCCGAGGGCCTCTTCGTCGGCGACGGCGACGTAGGTCAGATCCCCGGCCGGGCGGAAGCCGCTGTTGGCCAGGTGGCGCAGACCGGTGGCCATGGTGGCCGTGAGATTGAGCATGTCGATGGCTCCCCGGCCCCACACCTCGCCGTCGATCAGTTCGCCGCCGAAGGGGTCATGGCTCCAGTCGTCAGCGTTGGCCGGCACCACGTCCGTGTGGCCCAAGAGGGTCAGCGACGGTGCCGTGGGGTCGGAACCGTGGATCTTCGCCACCAGCGAGGTCCGGCCCGGCTCGGGTTCGAAGGTCTCCAGGTCCACGCCCGAACCCTCGAGGTAGTCGATCAGGAGGTCGGCACTGCGCGCCTCGTGGCCGGAGCCCACCGAGCCGTCGTTGACGCACCGGTTGCGGATCAGATGCTGCAGGAGGTCGGTCGCCTCGGCGGTGCGACTGCTCTCCGAGGTCACCGTGTCATCTTATGGTCTGGGGTCGCTCCGGGGGCCCGCCGACGGCCGGATCACCGAGGCGGGGCCCGGCATGGTCGGAATGCGCCTGGTCAGATGGTTGACTGGAGCTGGTATGGAACAAGATCTCCCCGAGCGGCGGCGGATCGTCGTCGACGGGTCCAACATCGCCACGGAAGGGCGGAGCCTGCCCAGTCTGGCCCAGCTCGACGAGGCCATCCGGGCCTTTCTCGAGGAGTACCCCGGCTTCACGACCTCCGATGTCACCGTGGTGGTGGACGCGTCCTTCGGCCACCGGATCGACCCGTCCGAGGTGAGCGCCTTCGACCAGGCGGTCGAGCACGGCGAGATCATCACCCCGCCGGCAGGTGCCATCGGCAGGGGAGACGGGTTCATCCTGAGGATCGCCGAGAAGTCCGGCGCGCTGGTGCTGTCCAACGACTCGTTTCAGGAGTTCCACGCCGAGCGTCCATGGCTCTTCGAAGCGGGGAGACTCATCGGGGGAAAGCCGGTACCTGGCGTGGGCTGGATCTTCACCCCCCGGACCCCGGTGCGCGGGGCGAGGAGCCGGTCGGTGACGGCCAAGTCGAAGCGGGGGCAGACGGCGTCCGACACCGAACGCGACCTGCCCTCGGACGAGCTCTCCGAGTCCGGGCCGGAACCGGTGCCGTCCCGGACGGGGCGGCGGGCTCGAGGCACGACGTCCACGGCGTCGGCGACCGCCACCAAGGTCGTCAAGGCGACCAAGACGGCCAAGGCGACCAAGACGGCCAAGGCGGCGGAGACAGCCAAGTCCACGAGGGCGACCGCCACCAAGACGGTCGAGCCCACCGGGGCGATGACCCGAAAGGCGGCAAAGGCCACCAAGGCCACCAAGGCGGCCAAGTCCACCACGACCACCGAACCGGCCAAGGCCGCCAAGGCGGCGAAGCTCTCCGAGTCGCCGAGGAAATCTGCGGCCACCTCGGCCACCGGGCCCACCATGGCCGGCCCGGCCGGCGGGCCTGTCCAGCCCGCCAAAGCCGCCAAGGCCGCCAAGGCCGCCAAAACCGCCAAAACCGCCAAGTCGTCGACGCCCACCAAGGCGACCAGGGCGTCCAAGGCGTCCAAAGGCTCCAAAGGCTCAGAAGGCTCCAAAGGCTCCAAAGGCTCGGAGGCGCAGGCCGGAGGGGCCTCCGGCCGGCACGTCGATGAGCGGGACCCGACGCCCGACAACGGGAGCGGCCGCTCCGGCTCCGCTCCGGTGGCCCTCAACGATCCCATGACATTCCTCACCTTCGTGGCCGATCATCCGGTCGGAAGTGCGTTCGACGGAACGGTCGTCTCGTTCACCTCGCACGGCGCCCACGTCGACGTCGACGGCATGCTCTGCCATGTTCCCCTTCGGGGTCTGGCCCATCCGCCGCCCAAGAAGGCGCGCCAGGTACTGGCCAAAGGTGAGACGCGACCGTTTCTGCTCGTCTCGCTGGATGCCGCCCGCCGGCGGGCCGAGCTGGCGCTACCGGGCATCGGCAGCTGACAGGGCGGGCGCCCGCAACCGTTCGGCGGAGGGATATCCTCGGCAGTCGTGCGAGCTGACGACTACCTGCCCCACCGCGACCCGTTCCTCTTCATCACCGAGCTCCTGTCGGTCGAGCCCGGTCAGTCGGCCACCGGCAACTGGCAGCTGACCGGCCAGGAGGCATTCTTCGCCGGTCACTTCCCCGGCCGGCCGACCCTCCCCGGAGTGCTGATGGTCGAGTCGCTGGCCCAGTTGGGCGGGGTGGCGGTCCTGGCCGATCCGGCCTTCTCCGGTCGGCTCCCGCTCTTCGGCGGGATCGAACGGGCCCGATTCCGCCGACAGGTGGTCCCGGGTGATCTGCTGGAGCTCGAGGTCACGCTGGGCCGGATGTCAGCACGGGCCGGCAAGGGCACGGGTCGGGCCTCGGTGCGGGGGGAACTGGCGTGCCAAGCCGAGCTTCTGTTCGTCCTGGTGGACTCGGCGTCGCCCGAGCCGGGCTGATCGGCTGTCGTCGGTGCGCATCGCCACCTGGAACGTCAATTCGCTCACCGCCCGCCTTCCCCGGGTCGAGGAGTGGCTGGCCTACGCTCAGCCCGACGTCCTCTGCATGCAGGAGACGAAACAGGCCGATGCCGCGTTCCCCCACGGTGCGTTCGCGGCCCTCGGATACGAAACGGCCCACCATGGTGGTGGGAGGTGGAATGGGGTGGCCATTGCCAGCCGGGTGGGGTTGTCCGAGATCTCGACGGGCATGGGTTCGGTGGACGATGCCCAGGGCGCCCGGCTCATCGGCGCCGACTGCGGGGGTGTGCGGGTCATGTCGGTCTACGTCCCCAACGGACGGAGCTGTCGACAGCGAGCACTTCGCGGCCAAGCTGGACTGGTTGGCCCGCCTGCGGTCACTGCTCGAGGAGACCAGCTCCCCGGACCGTCCGGTGGCCGTCTGCGGCGACTTCAACGTGGCACCCGAGGACCGCGACGTCTGGGACCCGGCCCAGTTCGTGGGCATGACCCACGTGAGCCAACCCGAGCGCGACGCCCTCGCCCGCATCGAATCGTGGGGTCTGGTGGATGTGTTCCGGCGGCTCTACGACCAGGACGGTCTGTTCAGCTGGTGGGACTACCGGGCCGGCTCGTTCCACAAGCACCACGGCATGCGCATCGATCTCATCCTGGTCACCGAGGTGCTGGCCGCCCGGACGACCTACGGGTTGATCGACCGGAACGCACGCAAGGGCGAGAAGCCTTCCGATCACACTCCGGTCTTCATCGATACCACCGTGCCCGAGAAGGGATCGACCCCCTGACCGCTCAGGTGCGGAGACCGGCACGGATCTCGGCGATCCGGCGACCGGTCTCGACCGGCGTCGGCCTCCCGGTCCCGGTCCTCGATACCCGGGCCACTGCCGCCAGCCATGGCGACGGCTGGCGCTCGACCTTCTGGCCATGGCCCATCGTCCGGGCCCGCGACCACGAGCAGTGCAGATCCGTGGAGGCGCGGGTCAGGGCGACGTAGAGCAGGCGGCGCTCCTCTTCGCGGGCGGCGTCCGACTCCGCGTAGATGATGGGCACGAACCCGTCCTCGAGGCCGACCACCATGACCGATGTCCATTCGAGCCCCTTGGCCCGGTGGAAGGTCGCCAATTCCACGGCGTCGGCGTCGGCGCCGATACCCGGCCGCATCCCTCGGCGTCGGCCCCGGCGGCCGGCCCCGTCCCGTGGAGCCGCCGGTGGACGTGGCCTCGCGGCCGGGGGTCATCCGGTGGGGGATGCCGGCCCGGGTCAGGGCCTGGCGCACCACCGACAGTTGATCGTGGGTACGGGCCAGCACCGCCTGGTCCGACCACCTGACCCCTTCGACCGACCGACGGGCCAGGAGGGCGGCCACACCCTTCGGCCTCGGCGCTGTCGTCCTCGTAGCCGGTGACCACGGGTAGGGGGCCGTCGGGGGCCATCGAGCGGGGCGGCACCGCCACCGATGTGCCCAGGGCGGCCGCCGCCGCCGCCACCACCTGGGGGCTGGACCGGTGGTTCTGGTCGAGACGGACCACGACCAAGCCGTCCACGAGCTCGTGAAGGCGGGTGAGCAGCCGGGGATCCGCCCCGTTCCATCCGTAGATGGCCTGGTTCGGATCGCCGACCGCACAGAGGTCGCGCCGGTCGCCCAAGAGGGCCAGGACGAGTCTGAACTGGGCGGGGTTCACGTCCTGGAACTCGTCGACCGACAGGTGCCGGTATCGCCAGCGCATGCGCTCGGCGAAGTCGCTGTCGTCGTGGACCAGATCGGCGGCCCGGACCAGGACGTCGTCGAGGTCGAGCATGCGCCGGCGTTGGAGCGAAGCCTCGTAGGCGCTGAAGGCGTCGACCACCTGATCGACGGAGACGACGGCCGGTCGGCCGGCAGCCGCGGCCGCGGCGCCGTACGAAAGTGGCCGTCAGGCAGTTGGCCTTGGCCCATCCGATCTCGGCGTCGACGGCCGAGGCCAGGGCGGGATCACCGACCAGGTCGGTGAGCGTCCTGTGCCGGTGCTCGGCCACCGCCGGACCGGGACGACCCGCGTCGAGGGCCTGTCGCCGGAGGAGGGTCAGTGCGAGCTGATGGAGCGTGCCGGCCCGGACGCCCGGGGTCGGAACGCCGCCCGCCCTCGCCGGGGTCGGACACCGTGACGCCGTAGAGGCGGAGCCGCTGCCGCAGCTCGTGGGCGGCCTTGCGGGTGAAGGTGCAGATCAGGGTGTGATCGGCATCGGCGCTGCCGTCCCGGATGCGGCGGGCGGCCCGAAGGGTGAGGACCCGGGTCTTGCCGGAACCGGCGCCGGCGATGATGCACAGCGCCTCGGACGGCGACTCGACCGCCTGGCGCTGGCTGTCTGTGAGATCGGCCATGGCGCGGCCGAAGGGGTCGTCACGGCCCCCGGCGGGACGGGTCGACGGCGCCGCCGGCTCCAGTGGTTCCACGGGAGGTGAGGCTATCGGTAGGGTGTGCCGGTGCTGAAGTCGTTCGCCGACGGTCGCCTGTTCGGCGGGACTTGGGGATCGGGGGTCCCCACCGTGCTGGCCCTCCACGGCTGGCGGCGCACCCACGCCGACTTCAATGGCGTCTTCGACGCCGACGTCGACGACCCGGCCGGAGCGGTCGGTGCCGTCGGTCTGGACCTGCCCGGATTCGGGGCCACCCCGCCACCGCCCGAGCCCTGGGGAACCGAGGAGTACGCCCGCCAGCTGCTCCCCCTCTTCGAGGAGCCAGGGGTGCTGGCCGACCGGGTCGTGGTCGTCGGGCACTCCTTCGGCGGTCGGGTGGCCGTCCGCCTCGGTGCGCTGGTGCCCGACCGGATCGAACGGATGGTGCTGTGCGGGGTGCCCCTGCTCGGCCCGGGATGGGCCCCGGCCGCGGCCCGCGGCCGCCTACCGGGTGGTCCGCCGGCTCCACTCCCTCGGGCTGGTCGGCGACGACCGGATGGAGGAGATGAGGGACAGGTACGGGTCCGCCGACTACCGGGCGGCGAAGGGGGTCATGCGCGACGTCCTCGTCCGCCTGCTGGCCGAGCAGTACGGGGACGCGATGGCCGCCATCCGCTGCCCGGTCGAACTGATCTGGGGCGAGGAGGACACCGAGGTGCCCGTCGAGGTCGCGGTCCGGGCCGCCGCGGTGTTCCCTTCCGCCCGGCTGGTCACCCTGCCCGGTATCGGCCACCTGCTCCCGACCGAGGCGCCCCGGGAGCTGCGGCAGGCCGTTCTCGGACGGGATATCGGGGCCACGGGCCCGGATGCCGACATCTCCGGCCTGCGTCCCGCGGCGGTCGACGACGATCCGATGGCCGGTTCTCGTTGAGCGCTGCCGGCCGGTCGCCGACGACGGTCGCCGTGGACCTGTCCCGCTTTCACCATGGTGTGGCGTGGGTCACCGTCGCCTGCTGCGTGGCCGCGTGCGTGCCCGCCGGGCTGCGCTGGCTCCGGGTCGCGCAGCGCGAGCACTATCTGGCCGGGTCCGTGTTCCGGTTCGCCGGCCGGTGGTGGCGGTCGACGCCCGCCAACGCCGCCCTGGCCGCCGCCGCCGCCGTGGCCGCCGTCGTGTCGATCGGCTACCCGGTGGCCGGGGTGGTGGTGGCCGCGGTCGGTGGCGGCCGGCCCGCTCGGTCTCTCGCTACGCGGCCGGACGTCACCGCTGGCCTGGACCCGCCGCCTCCGGAGGCTGGCCGCGGCGTGGGCGTTGTTCGAGGTGGTGCTGGTGGTCGTCGGGGTGGTCAGCGGGCTGGCCTCCGTTCTCGCCGTGGTGGCCGCCCTGGCCGTTCCGCTGGGGGTCGACCTGGCCTGTCGGGCCATGTCCCCGTTGGAGCTCCGACTGTCCGCCCACTTCGTGGACGAGGCCGCGGCCAGGTTGCAGCGGGTGGCCCCGATCGTCGTCGCCATCACCGGGTCGTACGGGAAGACGTCGACCAAGGGCCACATCGCCTGCCTGGTCGGAACGGCCCGGACGGTGGTGGCCACCCCGGCCAGCTTCAACAACCGGGCCGGTCTGGCCCGGGCCGTCAACGAACACCTGGCCGAGGGGACCGAGGTGTTCGTGGCCGAGATGGGAACCTACGGGCCGGGGGAGATCGCCGACCTGTGCCGGTGGTGTCCCCCGGACATCGCGGTGATCACCGCCATCGGTCCGGTCCACCTGGAGCGGTTCGGGTCCGAGGACCGGATCGTCGAGGCCAAGTCCGAGATCATCGAGACGGCCGACGATGGTGGTGCTCCAGGTGGACGACCCCAGACTGTCGGCGCTGGCCGACCGGGCCGAGTCGGCGGGGAAGCGGGTGCTCCGGTGCTCGGGAGCGGATCGCTCGGCCGACGTCGGCGTGGTGCGCACCGGGGACGGGCAGCCGGATGTCGGTCTTCGTGCACGGGTCGGCCCTGGCCGAAGAGGTCGAGATCCCGGTCGGGGTGCAGCCCGCCAATCTGGCCGTCGCCGTCGCCGTCGCCCTCGAGCTGAAGGTCGATCCCGACGTCGTCGCCGCCCGGCTGCTCGAGCTCCCTCCCGTCGACCACCGACTCCAGGCTGTTCGCTCCGCGTCGGGGGCGATGATCCTGGACGACACCTACAACTCGAATCCGGCCGGGGCTCGGCGGCGTTGCGCGCCTTGGCGTCGGCGGGGCCGGACGTCGCCTCCGCCGGACCCGACGATCCCGCCGTGCCGTGGTGGTCACCCCGGGCATGGTCGAGCTCGGACCGCGCCAGTTCGAGGAGAACCGGGAGTTCGGCGCCGCGGTGGCCTCGACGGCCACCGACCTGGTCATCGTGGGCCGGACCAACCGGCGGGCCCTGCTGGCCGGCGCCAGCTCGGTCGACGGCTCGAAGGTCCAGGCCACCCTGGTCCCGAATCGTCAGCAGGCGGTCGATTGGGTGCGCCGGCACCTCGCTCCGGGTGACGTCGTCCTGTACGAGAACGACCTGCCGGACCACTACCCTTGAACGATTGAGCCGCCGGGCCGAACCGTCTGCCGGCAGTTCAGGTCCCCTCAGTCGCCGATCGGAGGAGTCAACCCAACGTGGCCGAAGTAGCCGTGATCTTCGGAGGTCCATCGCCCGAGCACGACGTCAGTGTGCTGACCGGACTGCAGGCCGCCCGAGGCCTGGCCGGTGGGCCCCGGGGGCCGGGCACGACCGTCCGGGCCCTGTTCTGGTCCAAGACGGGCGACTGGTACGAGGTCGACCCCGACCTCGAGGCGGAGTCGTTCCTCGAGGGCGTCCCCCGTGGGGCGAAGAAGCTGCAGTTCATCGCGGCCCCCGGCGGCGGGTTCTCCGAGCCCGGGGGGCGTCTCGGACGGTCCCGGATCCTGGAGTTCGAGGCCGCACTGGTGTGCTGCCACGGGGGGCCGGGCGAGGACGGGACCCTGCAGGCGGCCCTGGACCTGGCCGGCGTCCGCTACTCGGGCCCGACCGTGGCGGGTGCCGCCCTCGGCATGGACAAGCTGGCCTTCGGGTCGCTGGTGGCGGCGGACGGACTGCCGACCCTGCCCCGGGTGCTGTTGGCCGCCGAGTCGGAGCCGCCTCCGTTCGCCGGGCCCTACATCGTCAAGCCCCGCTTCGGCGGCTCGTCCATCGGAATCGACGTGGTCGAGGATTTCGCCACGGCCGTGGCCCGCCTGGGCGTGAACCCCCATCTCCGCCTCGGTGCCGTCCTCGAGCCCTACCGTCCCGAGATGAGCGACCTCCAGGTCGGCGTGCGCACGGTGGCCGGCACTGGAGATCTCGGCGGTGGAGCGGCCCATCCGGAGCTCGGGTTCGGCGGACATCCTCGACTATCGCGACAAGTACGTGGCCGGCGAGGGGATGGCCGGGGCCAACCGCGAGCTCCCGGCCCGGATACCTTCCGAACTGGAGAAGGGACTTCGCCACGCGGCGGAGCGGATCGCCGCGCTGGCCCAGGTCCGGGGTATCGCCCGGATCGATTTCCTGTCGGACGGCCGGCAGTTCGTGGTCAACGAGATCAACACCGTGCCCGGTTCGCTGGCCCGCTACCTGTGGGTGGCCCCGGCGGTCCCGTTCTCCACGCTGCTCGACGATCTCCTCGACGAAGCTCGGCGAGCGGCCCACCCACGCCTACTCCGCGGCCGGCGCCGACGGTACGGTCCTGCGTTCGGCCGGATCGATCGCCGCCAAGTTGGGCTGAGGCATTTGGCCGATCACCGGCTCCAGCTCCTGCCGGGCGAGAAGGTCCTGGTCGACATCAGACCCCACTGGTCGTTCCTGACCGGGCCCTTGGCCGGCTCGGTGGTCGCCATCGCGGCCGGGGTGACACTGGATTTCGCCTTCCCCCACACGTCGGTCGCGCTGCACTGGGTCGAGGGTCTGGTCGTGGCCGTGCCCTGCCTGTGGCTGGCCGTGCGGGTGGTGCGGTGGCGAACGACGAGCCTGATCCTGACCTCCCTCCGGTTGGTCGAACGGTGGGGCGTCCTGTCGCGTCGGCAGGCCGAGACGGCGCTGGCCCACATCGCGTCGGTCACCGTGGTCCAGACATTCGGCCGCCGCATCGTCGGCACCGGACGGCTCGAGCTGGAGATCCGGGGTGACGACGAGATCCGGTGGATCGACGACGTGCGCAAGCCGGTCATCGTCCAACGGGTGATCCACCGCCGGCTGCGGCCCTATCCCGAACCGGGAACGCCGTTCGGATGAGGGCTCGGTGGACCCTCCGGCCGCCGGTCCCCGGCGTCGGTGCCGGCGCCCGGTCGCCCGGCGCCGTCGGGTCTCAGGGCGGCGCATGGCCACGGTCCCGTCGCTGGCCTCGACCCGCCAGGCCGGCGTGGCCAGCGCCTCCGGGGTCGATGGCCCCCGGGCGGGTCAGCGCCACCACGCAGCCCCCGAACCCCGCACCGGTCATCCGGGCGCCGAACACGCCGGGTCGGGCCGACAGCTGCTCCACCAGGGCGTCGAGCGCATGCGGTGGAGACCTCGAAGTCGTCGGCCAGGCTCCGGTGGCTCTCGGTCATGAGGGCTCCGGCGGCCACGAGATCGCCGGCGGTCAGGGCGCGCCGCGCACTCGCGCACCCGACGGCACTCGGAGACGACGTGCCGGGCCCGCCTGCGCAGGAGCGGATCGCGGAGGCCGACGAGGTCGGCCTCGCCGGCGGAGCCGAGGGGCCCGATGATGGATGCGGCCGCCTCGCACTCGGCGACCCGGGCGGCGTAGTGCGAGGAGCTGAGTGTCCGGTGGCTGGCCCGAATCGACGACGATCACGTCGACGTCGGCGGGGAGCGGGACCTGCCGGGTGGCCAGGGTGGCGAAATCGATGAGCAGCGCGTGACCCCGGCGTCCGCCCGCGCAGACCAGGGGATCCATGGCCCCGACCGGTACGCCCGACCGGTGTTCTGCCTCCTGGCACAGTCGGGCGACGACCGGCGGTGCTCCGGTGACCCCGAAGACCTCGGCCAGGGCCACGCAGAGGGCGGCGCTCGACGAGAGTCCCGAGCCCATGGGCAGGGTGGCCTCGATGTGCACGGTGCCGCCCGAGTCGGGTCTGGCCAGGGCCACCATCGCCCCGACGAGACGGGCCCACGGCGGTTCGAGGGCCCCGATGACCTCCTCGGCCGGCGGCAAGGTCGAGCGGGAGGACGACCGGGTCCTCGAAGGCGGTCGACGTGACGGTGATGTGGGGCCGGTCCGCCTGGCGGAACTCGACCGTCACCCCGAGGCCGATGGCCATGGGCAGGGCCACGCCCAGGTTGTAGTCGGTGTGGTCACCGATCAGGTTCACCCGACCGGGTCCTGTGGCTCGTCTGACCGGTGGCACCAGTCGGCTCCTCGGGGTCGCTCCAGGCGGAGCCGATCGGCGATCCGCTGCGGACCGAGGAGGAGGCTACAGCCGCTGCCCGCCCGGTCTGTGCTCCGAGGCCCACGACTTCTGGGCGTGCTCCGGGACCCTGACCCGTGCCCGGCCCGGTAGCCCGGAGGTACGGCCCGGCCGGCGGGGCGCGGCGTGCGTATTTGACCCCCGGGGTCCGCGGCGGCCACCATCCGGCCATGACCTTCCCCGAAATCCCATGCCTGAGCGCGCCGGTCCGGTTCCGCCCCTCCCCTGTCATCGGCGGGTGCCCGGTGAGCGGGCCGCTCGACGGAATCCGCATCATCGAGCTGGCCGGGCTGGGACCGGCCCCGTTCGCCGGGATGATGCTGGCCGACGCCGGCGCCGACATCGTGCGGATCGACCGGTTCGAGCGGGCCACCTATCCGCCCCACCAGGATGCCCACGTCGACCTGATGAACCGCGGACGCCGGTCGGTGGCGGTGGATCTCAAGCATCCCGACGGGGTGGCGCTGGTCCTCAGACTGGTGGAGTCGGCCGACGGTCTCATGGAGGGATTTCGCCCGGGGGTCGCCGAACGGCTCGGATTCGGGCCAGACGTCTGTCATGGCCCGCAACCCGAAGCTGGTGTTCGGCCGGATGACCGGCTGGGGCCAGGAGGGACCGATGGCCCAGGCCGCCGGACACGACATCGACTACATCGCCTTGGCCGGTGCCCTCGAGCCGCTGGGACGGGCCGGCGAGCGCCCGTTGCCACCCCTCAACCTGGTGGGGGACTTCGGGGGTGGCGGCATGTTGCTGGCCTTCGGCATGCTGGCCGCCATCATCAGCGCCCAGCGGACGGGGAAGGGACAGGTCGTCGACGCGGCCATGGTCGACGGTGCCGCCTCGTTGATGACCATGACGTTCACCCTGCGAGCCTCGGGAATGTGGACCGGTCCACGCGGCACCAACCTGCTGGACACCGGCGCCCACTTCTACGAGGTCTACGAGACATCGGACGGCGGGTTCATCGGCGTCGGCGCCATCGAGCCGCAGTTCTATGCCGAGCTGATCCGCCTGATCGGCCTGGAGGGAGAGGAGCTGCCCCCCCAGATGGATCGTGAGGCCTGGCCGGCCATGAAGGAGCGGTTCGCACGGATCTTCGCCGGAAAGACCCGGGCCGAGTGGGAGGCGATCTTCGAGGGGAGCGACGCCTGTGCCGCGCCGGTCCTGTCTCCCGCCGAGGCGCCCGAGCATCCGCACAACCGGTTCCGCGAGACCTTCACCGAGGTGGCCGGGGTCGTGCAGCCGTCGCCGTCACCCCGCTTCGTCGGGTACGCCCGGCTCGATCCGCCGGCCCCCGCCCAATCCCGGGCAGTACGCCGACGAGGCGCTGGCCGACTGGGGTCTGGCCGGGGATGAGATCGGCGAGCTTGCGCAAGTCGGCGGCCATCCGCTGAATCGGGGACGACCTGGCCTGCCGCTCCCGTTCCGACTGTGGGCGCGTGGATGCCTGCGGCGCGATCTGGTTGCGTACGGTGCCGACGGTGCCCGACAACGAGCCCGTCCATGTTGGTTTGGCGCGATGGGCTAATTATCGCCTATAGGCCTGTAGCCGATAGTCTGGCACCCATCATCGGCTCGAGCCGATAATTCGGCCGAATTGGAAATTTCGAATATGGATGGTCCTAATCCTCGACTTCGGCTCTCCGACTCGGCTTCGGCCCTCCAATCGACTGGCGAGCTCTCCACCGGCTTCGGCTCTCCAGATCGGCTCCGGTGCCCTCCGGACAGGATCTCCGGAGGCACCGGAGCTCGGCCGCGGCCGGCGCCTTCAGAGGTTGACCACCGGACAGGTGACCGTCCGGGTGATGCCCTCGATCAGCTGGATCCGGCCCACCACCATCTGGCCGAGCTCGTCCACCGTCCCTGCTTCGGCCCGGACGATGACGTCGTACGGCCCGGTGACCCCTTCCGCGGCCACCACTCCGGCCAGCGCGGCCACCGCACGGGTCACCGAGGCCGCTTTCCCGACCTCGGTCTGGATCAGCACATAGGCGTTGACCGGCATTCGGACCTCCCGGGACGCCGAGACAGGTGGACAGGCGCATGTTATCGCCCGGCCCCCGCCGCCTACCATGCCGTCGTGACCGTTCGGGAGCGTGGTGACCAGTTCCGCCGCCTGGCCCGGTCGGCGATCACCGACCTGTTCGACCAGCGTCGGCCGTTCGGGCGGTTGGCGCTGACCCACGTCCTGATGACCGCGGGCGACACGATGTTCGCGGTCTCCCTGGCCGGCTCCCTGTTCTTCTCGATCTCGCCCACGGAGGCCAGGGACAAGGTGCTGTTGTACCTCCTCTTGACCGTCGGGCCCTTCGCCGTGGCCGCCCCGGCCCTGGGTCCGGTGATCGACCGCAGCCGAGGCGCTCGCCGGGCGATGGTGGTGGCATCCGCGCTGGGTCGGGCGGCGTTGTGCCCGTTCCTGGCGCGGGACATCCACTCGCTGCTGCTGTTTCCCGAGGCGTTCGCCATGCTGGTGCTGTCCAAGGTGTACGTGGTCACCAAAGGAGCGCTGGTCCCGGAGATGGCTGCCCTCGGAATGCTGGACGAGATGGCTGACGTGCCGACCGGCCTGCCCGAGGACGAACCGGGTTCGGCGTCCGATCCGCCACCGGCCCAGGCCGTTCGCGGGCCGGACCCCACACCTCCGTACGGGATGCCGGTCGTCCACGTCGACGACCCCGGCACTGGGTCCGACAGGATCGAGCCGGATCTGGCCACCCTCAACGCCCGCCTCGGGCTGCTGGCGTCCTTGTCGGGCTTCGCCTTCGCTCTCCCTGCCGTGGCCATCCTCAAGCTGGGTGGGGCGGACGGTGCCGCCGCCGTGCTGTGGGTACTGGTTGCGGTCTTCGCCGCTGCCGCGGCTGCCGGTGCGCGGCTGCCGGTGCCGTACCGGTTGACCGGCCACCGGGCGGGATGGCGCAAAGGTCTGGATCAGATGAGGGGGGAGCTGGCCCCGGCCCCGGTCCGGTGGAGTTCGCTCCCGACGCGGATCCGACCTGGGCCGAGGACGAGGACGACCTGGCCGCGCTCCGGCCCATCGCCGATACCGAGGTGACCCTGGCCCTGATGCCCATGTCGGTCCTGAAGGCCCTGGTCGGGTTCACCACCTTCCTGTTCGCGTTTGGCCTGCGCCGAGAAGGAGCGGCGACCTGGTGGTTCGGTCTCGTTCTGGGCGCGTTCACCGCCGGTGCCCTCATCGGGGTGTTGCTGGTGTCGAGGATCCGGCGGGTGCTGAACGAGCAGCAGATGCTCACCGGCTCGCTGTGGGTCATCGCTGTGGTGACCGGGATAGGAGCCGCCTACCCGGCCCGCTGGTACTGGGCGGTGGTGGCGCTGACGGTGGGAGTGGCCAGCGCAGTGGCCAAGCCCTCGTTCGACGCGCTGGTCCAGCGGCACGTGAGCGAGTCCAACCAGGGCCGCGCCTTCGCCCGCAACGAGACCCGGTTCCAGATCATGTGGGTGGCAGGCTCGTTCGTCCCGGTTGTCCTCTCGCTGCCCGTGCCGGGGGGAGACCTGGTCATGGCGGTGGTGGCCGCGGCCGGCGCGGGTTCCTACATGAGCTCCAGACGTGCCGTCCGCAGGTAGCCGAGTCCGCTGGTCCCGGGCCGGTGGTCCGCCGAATGGACTCAGCCGAGTTGTTGTTCGAGCTTGTCCACTTCCGCCCGCAGGCGGTCCGGGAGCTTGTCGCCGAAGGTGGCGAAGTGCTCACGGATCTTCGGGACCTCGGATCTCCACTCGTCGGGGTTCACTGCCAGCAGCTTCTCCATGTCGGCGGGCGACACGTCGAGTCCTTTGGTATCGATGGCTCCCGGTGCGGGTATGTAGCCGATCGGGGTTTCGGTGGCCTCGCCGGTCCCGTTGACCCGTTCGAACACCCACTCGAGCACCCGGGAGTTCTCCCCGTAACCCGGCCACAGCCAACGCCCGTCCTCGTCCTTGCGGAACCAATTGACGTAGAAGATCTTGGGAAGCTTGTCCGGATCGGCGGAGGCGCCGATGCTCAACCAGTGGGCGAAGTAGTCGGCCATGTTGTAGCCGCAGAAGGGGAGCATGGCGAAGGGGTCACGTCGCAGGTTGCCCACTGCGCCGGCGGCAGCGGCGGTGGTCTCGGATGCCATGATCGATCCGAGGAAGACCCCGTGGCCCCAGTTCCGCGACTGGAAGACCAACGGGACGACAGAGGCCCTGCGCCCACCGAACAGGATGGCGTCGATGGGCACCCCGGCGGGGTCCTCCCATTCCGAGGCGATGGCCGGGTCCTGTGCGGCCGGGACGGTGAAACGGGCATTGGGATGGGCGGCCGGCGTACCCGAGTCCGGTGTCCATTCCTCGCCCTTCCACGAGGTGAGGTGGGAAGGGGGATCGTCGGTCATCCCCTCCCACCACACGTCACCGTCATCGGTGAGGGCGGTGTTGGTGAAGACGGCATTGCCGTCCAAGGTGATCATGGCGTTGGGATTGGTGTGGCTGTTGGTGCCGGGGGCCACTCCGAAGAACCCTGCCTCCGGGTTGATCGCGTAGAGCCGACCGTCGGCGCCGAACTTCATCCAGCAGATGTCGTCTCCGATGGTCTCGACCTTCCAGTCCGGCAGGGTCGGGATGAGCATGGCCAGGTTTGTCTTGCCGCAGGCCGAAGGAAACGCTCCGGTGACATACCTCGTCTCGCCGGCCGGGGAGGTGAGCTTGAGGATGAGCATGTGTTCCGCCAGCCAGTTGTCGTCGCGCGCCATGACCGAGGCGATACGGAGGGCGAAGCACTTCTTGCCCAGGAGGGCGTTACCGCCGTAGCCCGAGCCGTAGGACCAGATCTCGCGGGTTTCGGGGAAGTGCACGATGTACTTGTTGTCGGCGTCACAGGGCCATGGAGAATCGACCTCCCCCTCGGCCAGCGGTGCTCCCACCGAATGGAGGCACGGGACGAATTCCCCGTCGGTTCCGAGCACCTCGAGGGCGCCTCTCCCCATGCGGGTCATGATCCGCATGGAGACGGCCACGTAGGGAGAGTCGGTGATCTCCACCCCGATGTGGGCGATGGAGGACCCGAGGGGTCCCATGGAGAACGGGACGACGTACATCGTCCGTCCCCGCATCGATCCCCTGAACAGCCCGGTCAGCGTGCCCCGCATCTCCTCGGGGTCCTTCCAATTGTTGGTCGGGCCGGCATCGGACTCGAGGGTCGAGCAGATGAACGTCCGGTCCTCGACGCGGGCGACGTCGCCAGGATCCGAGTGTGCCCAATAGCTGTTGGGCCGCTTGGCGTCCGACAGCTTTGTGAAGGTCCCCGCATCCACCAGAAGCTGGCACAGCCGGTCGTACTCCTCGGCCGAGCCATCACACCACTCGACGCTGTCGGGCTCGGTCAGAGCGGCGACCTCGTCGACCCATGCGATCAGCTTCTTGTGTTCTGTCGGGGGCATGGGGTTCTTACTCCTCCTCGGGATTCCGGATCGATCCAACCGCCGGACAGACGCCCCGTCGGGCTTGTCCACGGGTTATCCACTGATTGTAGTGGGGGACCATGCGGCACAATGGTAGGCAAGGGACGTGAAGAGTCCCAATTCCGGGGATCGGCCGGGTCGGAACGGGGACGTGGACGAGTTTGCCGCCATCGAGGGGTTGAGGCACCGATTCGAGTCCGCGGCCCGGTTCGTGTTCCCCGACGGGCCCCTTCCGCCGCCGGGGGATACGTGGATAGGCGATGACGCCGCGGTCACGGCCATCGACTCGGCCGACCAGGTCCTTTGGGCCACCGACCTCGTCGTCGAGGGTGTCCATTTCGATCTCGACCTCGTCACCCTCGGCGATGCGGGGTTCAAGGCGCTGATGGTGGCGGTCTCCGATCTGGCCGCCATGGGGGCTTGGCCGCGCTTCGCCCTGGTCTCGATAGCCGCACCCGCGGGCACCGATCTCGAGCTGCTGGGGGCGGGCCTGGCCGAAGCAGCGGTGGAAACCGGGTGCGTGGTGGTCGGCGGCGACCTCTCGGCGTCTCCGGTCCTGGTCATCTCGACGGCGGTCATGGGCACGCTCAGGGCGGACCCCGGTCGTGGGCCGCTGCTCCGCTCGGGGGCCCGGCCGAGCGATCGCCTGTTCGTCACCGGTCCGCTGGGTGGTTCGGCTGCCGGCCTGCGGCTCCTCCGCGGCGGGGATACGGCCGGCCCGGCCGCTGACGGCCCGGTGCGTGCCTACCGCCGGCCGGTGGCCAGGCTCGGTGAAGGCGAAGTGGCACGGGTGGCGGGGGCCACCGCGGCCATCGATGTCTCCGACGGCCTGGCCTCGGACCTCAGGCATCTGGGGGCTTCGTCCGGGGTGGGCATCGCCCTCGATACCGTCCCCGTGGCCGACGGCGCGACCGAGGTGGAAGCCCTTGGCGGCGGCGAGGAGTACGAGCTCCTCGTCACCTGCGGGGACACCGATCGGCTGATGGGAGCATTCCGGGCCGCCGGGTTGCGCCCGCCACTGGCCATCGGTCGGTGCACCGACCAACCCGGCCGATACACGCTCGAGGGACGGCCGTTGTCCCCGGGTGGATGGCACCATAGGTTCTGAGAGCGCCTTGGACCGGCTCCGCCCGCCTGGTCGACCGAGGGGCGTTCGGCGTCGTACGATTGGTGCTCCCAGAGGGCAGGCAGTTCTCAGGAAACTCTCAGGTTCGACGGTCACGATGGATCCGGTGAAGCCCGATTGGGAGGACAGGTCACAGAGCGTGTCCCAACCACAGAGCGTGTCCCAACCACAGAGCGTGTCCAGGCCAGACGGCGTGTCCCGGCCACAGAGCGTGTCCCGGCGCACGGGCGCGCCGACCGCCGCCTTTTCCGTGGCCGGCCACCGCCTTTTGGTGGTGGATGACGAGAAGAGCATCACCGATCTGGTGGCGATGGCCCTCAATCTGCACGGGGCCAACGTGGAGGTGGCCAACAGCGGGCTCGAGGGACTGAAGATCATCGACACCTTCCGTCCCCATCTGGTCGTCCTGGACGTGATGCTGCCCGACCTCGACGGGTTCGAGGTGCTCAAGCGCATGGGATGGCAACGTCAGACGGCCTCGATCCCCGTGCTCTTCCTGACGGCGAAGGGCGATCTCGACGACCGGTTGCGCGGCCTGGCCGCCGGCGGTGACGATTACATGACCAAGCCGTTCAGCGTCGAGGAGTTGCTGCTGCGGATCGCCGCCATCCTGAGGCGCACCGACGGGTACGAGGACGTGGGACCGCGGATGTCGGTCGGGGACGTCTCCTTGGACGAGGAGAGCTACGAGGTGTGGCGGGGTTCGGTCCCGATCGAGCTCACACCGACGGAGTTCAGGTTGCTCCACTACCTGATGATCAACTCGGGCCACGTTGTCTCCAAGTCCCAGATACGAGACTGGGTGTGGGACTACAGCTTCGACGGCAAGGTCAACATGGTGGAGGTGTACATCAGCTATCTGCGCAAGAAGCTCGACGCCTACGGGCCGCCCATGATCCGTACGGTACGCGGGATCGGCTACTGCCTGCGGGCCGCTCCGGATGCCGGCGCCGCCTCTCCGCCCGACACGAGCGAATGACCCTCCGCCTCCGTCTCATCCTGTTGCTGGTCGGGATCGTTGCTGCAGGCCTGCTCATCTCGGATGTGGTCACCTACAACGCGTTGCGGGCATTCCTCATCACCCGGGTCGACCAACAGCTCGAAGTTGCCACCTTCCCGGTGGGCCGAGCACTGGCATCGGCATCGGGGCTCGGCCCCTCGGTGCCGGCGGCCCCCCCGACGGGGGCGACCAAGCCGAAGGGGACCCTGGGAGGGAAGGCATCGGTGGTGCCCGGTGCCGCGGCCCCGAGTGCTTCGCACGGCTCTCGCACCGATCCGTTTCGCGACGGTGGCGACTTCTTCAACCGGTCGGGCACCTTTGCCCGCGGCGTGCTGGTCCCCCCGGGCACCTACGGACAACTTCGCAGCCCCAGCGGCAAGATCGAGGCACACCTGTTCTTCAGCTATGGCGAGAAAGCGCCCAGCGTCCCCGGTCTCCCGACACACGTGCCGGGTTCGGGAGCGTCCGCTCGTTCCGACCTCTACTTCTCGACATCGAGCAGTGGTCCAGACGCCGTCTCCTACCGGGTGCTGGCCAAGCCGCTGCCACACGGCGGCGGAACCATCATCGTCGCCGTGCCGCTGGCTGACATGGACAGCACCCTGGGCCAGCTCCTGCTCATCGAGGTCATCGTGTCGGCCCTGGTCCTGATGGGCCTGGGCTTCCTCTCGTGGGCAATGGTCCGCCGCGATCTGCGTCCTCTCGAGGAGATCACCCGGACGGCCGGCGCCATCGCTCGCGGTGACCTATCCCAGCGGGTAGCCCATGTCTCCGGGGCGACCGAGGTCGGCCAGTTGGGACAGGCGTTCAACACGATGGTCGACGGGATCGAGGTGGCATTTGCCGAACGGGCCGCCTCCGAGGACCGCCTCCGGCGGTTCCTGGCCGACGCGTCACACGAATTGCGGACACCTCTGACCTCGATCCTGGGTTACGCCGAGCTGTTCGACCTGGGGGTTCGAGATCGACCCGAGGATCTGGCCGCGTCGATGCGCTACATCAAAGACGAGGCCTCGCGCATGGGGACCCTTGTGGACGACCTGTTCCTTCTCGCCCAGCTCGATCATGAGCGGCCGCTGCGCATCGAACCGGTGGACCTGGCCGACGTCGCCCATCGAGCCGCCGCCGGTCTCCGTGCCTCTGCCCCGGGTCGTTCGGTCACTCTGGATGTCGTCGGCCCCGTGATGATCGACGGGGATGCGCTGCGGATCCGTCAGGTCATCGACAACCTCCTGGTCAACGCCTTGACCCACGCCCCGGGGGATTCGCCGATCGGATTGACCGTGGTCGAAGAGGATGAGTCTGCGGTGATCCGCGTGCACGACGACGGCCCGGGGATCGAACCAGCGGATGCGTCGCGGATATTCGAGCCCTTCTTCCGATCGGATCCGTCACGAGCCCGGTCATCGGGGGGAGCAGGGCTCGGACTGGCCATCGTCGCGGCCATCGTCACCGCACACCACGGGACCGTCTGGGTCGAACCGGGGCCCGGTGCCACCTTTGAGGTTCGTCTGCCCCGAGCCGGCGGCGCGGTGCCCGCCAGGGTTCCCGAAGCCGAGGTGCCGTCACCGGCAGCCGTGCCTGGGCGATGAGGTCGGCTACCCCCCACCGCTGGCTGTGCCCGAACGAGCCACAGCCACGCCCCCGGCCAGGCGTGGACCGGGTCGCAGATGAGGCGAATCTTTAGCCAACTTCCAAGCTCTTCTTATTGTTTTCACAGGATTGGCGGGCAAGGTGGAAGGCATGCAAACGGAAATACACGGCCACCAGCACTTCCTTCGCCGGCTCCCGCGTGTCGGCGCCGTGCTCCTGCTCGGGGCGCTCGGGGTGGTGCTCGCCGCCTGCAGCAGCGGCGGTTCGGCGGCAACCACGTCCACGACCGCGAAGTCCTCGGCGGCATCGAAGACCTCCTCCTCTTCGTTCACCGCCTACAGGAATTGCCTGGCTCAACACGGTGTAACCCTTCCGAACTTCTCCCATCGGGGTGGCGCCCCCTCGGGCACCGGAGGCTTCACCGGTGGAACCCGTCCTTCGGGCACCAATGGCTTCGGCGGATTTGCCAACAATCCCAAGTTCGCGACCGCGGAGAAGGCGTGTGCGAGCCTCCGGCCCAAGGGTGGGTTCGGGGGAGGCTTCGGTCGCGGCGGCGTGAACAGCACGGCGTTTGCCGCCTACCGGAACTGCCTGAAGTTGCATGGCGTGACCCTGCCGACCCGGGGCACCTCGAGCTCGCCTCCGAGCACGGCCGACACCTCCAGCGCTGCATACCAGGCCGCGGCCGCCGCCTGTGCATCGCTGCGTCCGACACCGACCTCGACCCCGTCGTCGACCGGCTGATCAGCCATCGGGACATCGAAGCGGCCGCTCCATCCGACCACGTGAAAGGGACAACAACCCAATGCCAGCAGGGAAGGGACGCTCGCGCCGCAAGCTGATTGGTTATATCGGGTTGATCGTCGTGGTGGCCGCGGTCGCATCCGTCGCCCTCTACTCCATCTACGGCTCGTCTTCGGCTGCATCGACGACGACCGCCCGGACTGCGACGGTGCAGCGAGGCACCGTCCAGTCGAGTGTGTCCGCCTCCGGGAACGTCTCGGCGGCCACGTCGGCGAGCGAGAACTTCGATTCGAGCGGCACTCTCACCTCCGTCGATGTCGGGGTCGGGGACACGGTCAAAGCCGGGCAACTGCTGGCCACCATCGACCCGGCCCCGGCCCAGGCCAACCTGGATGCGGCCCAGGCCGCGTTGTCGGCTTCGCAGACCGCGCTGGCTGACGCGGAATCGGGTGGTACCCCGGCCGAGCAGGCACAGAACCAGGCCAGCTTGATCTCGGCCCAGCAGCAGCTGACCGCGGACCAGAATCAGCTGACCTCGGATCAGACGGCGCTCCAGACTGCTCAAGCGGCGTACACGGCCAGCCAGGCGCTCGGTTGTCCGGCATCCACAGCCACCGCGGGGAGCAGCACCTCCAGCTCCGGGACCACCAACGGCGGAGGCTCAGGCGCGAACGGAAGCTCGGGCGCGACCAACTCCGGTTCCGTTCCGGCCCCGCAGCCCGCCACCGCACCCGTCGCCACCACCGGATCGGCCTCCGGGGTCGGTACCACTTCGGCCAATCTCGGCGGAACCGTGATTCCCAACGGCGCCGCTACCACCTACTACTTCGAGTACGGCACCTCGACGGCCTTGGGGACGGCCACCGCCAGGGCCACCGCCGCCGGCACAGGATCGGCCCCGGTGTCGGTGGCGGCCACAGTGACCGGCCTCACGCCCGACACCAGCTACCTGTTCGAACTCGTCGCCACCAACTCGGCGGGATCGTCAACTGGCCTTCCTGTCGTCCTCACCACGGCCCAGAGCTCGTGCGTGACCGAACAGCAGACGATCGCAACGGCCGAGCAGACCGTGGCCCACGACCAGGCCACCGTGGCCGCCCAGCAGCTCACGGTCTCGGCCGCGCAGGCGAATCTGGTGGTCACCCCGTCGACCGTGGCCCAGGACCAGGCCGCCGTGGCCCAGGATCAGGTCACGGTCAAGACGGACACCACCGCGCTGGCCAACACCAAACTGGTCGCCACCATCAGTGGCACGGTCACCGTGGTGAACGGATCGGTGGGTCAGACGGTCAGCGGGTCGGGGTCCACAACCACGGCGGCGTCCACCTCGGGCTCGAGCAGCACGGGCAGTAGCGGCGGCACCGGTTCGGGCGGCGCGGGCAGCTCCGGTGCCAGCGGCTCTGGCTCCACGGGCACGGGCACGGGCTCCGCGGGCTCCACGGGCTCGGGCAGCACGGGCTCCGGCTCCACAGGCTCGGGCAGCACGGGCAGCACGGCCAGCACGGCCAGCACGGCCAGCACGGGTTCGAGCTCTTCGTCCTCGTCCGCGCTCATCTCCATCCAGAGCCTGGGCAGTCTCGAAGTGGTGTCCGACTATGCCGAGGCCGACGCCACGAAGATCGCGGTCGGGCAGCCGGCGACCATCACGCTCGCGGCCCTTCCCGACACCGAGCTCACGGGAGAGGTCACCTCGGTGTCCCCCACGGCCACCGTTGTGAGCAACGTGGTCACCTACCCGGTGACTGTCGCCCTGGAGAACGTACCGAGCGACGTGAGGGAGGGAATGACGGCCGAGGTGAGCGTCATCGTCCAGACTGCGACCGACGTGCTCGAGCTACCCAGCGCCGCCATCACGACGCTCGGTTCGGCCTCGACGGTGACGGTGCTCTCCAACGGAGTGCGAACGGTGAAGCCGGTGACCGTCGGATTGGTGGGCACCTCGAGCACGGAGATCCTGAGTGGGCTCACTGCTGGCCAGACGGTGGTGGAGCCGACGGCCAGTGTGGCCGCCTCGACCGGCACGACGACGGGTGGGGCCACCACCGGCGGAGCGGCTTCGGCGGCGGAGGCGGCTTCGGCGGCGGAGGCTTCGGCGGCGGTGGCTTCGGCGGCGCCGGATGACGGCGACCGGTACCGAGCCGGCGCTGACCCCCGGAGACCCCACCCTCCCGACGCCGCATGGACCGGGCTGGCCGGTCATCGCCATCTCGGACGTCGTGAAGCGCTACCCGATGGGCAGCAACGATGTCTACGCCGTCCAAGGGGTCTCGCTGGTGGTCGAAGCCGGAGAGTTCGTGGCCGTCATGGGTGCGTCGGGATCGGGGAAGTCGACGCTCATGAACATCATCGGCTGCCTCGACGTGCCGACGAGCGGCCACTATCGGCTGGATGGCGTCAATATCCGGGACCTTGACGACCGTGAGCTGTCCCGCATCCGCAACCGGAAGATCGGGTTCGTGTTCCAGAGCTTCAACCTCCTGGCCCGCATGACCGCCGTCCAGAACGTGGAACTGCCGTTGGCGTACGCCGGCGTCAGGGCCAAGAAGCGCCGTGCTGCGGCGCAGGCGTCGCTGGCGTCGGTCGGGCTCGGCGAGCGCATGGACCACTTTCCCGGCGAGATGTCCGGCGGCCAGCAGCAACGGGTCGCCGTGGCCCGGGCCATCGTGACCAACCCGGCGCTCATCCTCGCCGATGAGCCCACCGGAAACCTCGACAGCGCCTCGAGCGTGGACGTGATGTCGGTCTTCAGCAGCCTGCACGCGCAAGGGCGCACGGTGGTCATGATCACCCACGAAGAGGACATCGCCGCCTATGCCACTCGGGTCATCCGATTGCGCGACGGTCGGATCGTCGATGACCGGCGCCAGAGCGCGGGCCAGGCGCAGAGCGTCCACGTTGCCCACGCCCGGGCCAGTGCCGCTCCCGATCCCGCGGCGGGTGAGGCGCAGTGAGCCTCCGCGCCAACCTGGTGATGGCGCTCCGGGGCATCAGCTCGAACTGGTTGCGCTCCCTCCTCACCATGCTCGGGGTCCTCATCGGCGTGGCCGCGGTGATCGTCCTTCTGGCTGTCGGCACCGGTTCGTCGCGCGCCGTCGAGTCCCGGATCGACCAGCTGGGGACCAACACCCTGACCGTCTCCAGCTCCGGACGGTTCGGCCGGGGTACCGCACAGACGGGAACGCAGAGCCGCAACGCCACGCTGACGCTGGCCGACGTGAAGCTGATCTCCGATCCGGACAACGCCCCCGATGTGCAGTCGGTCTCACCTGTCGTCTCGACCAGTGAAACGGCCACCTACGACGGCGCCACCTATTCGACCTCGGTCATCGGCTCGACCCCGTCCTATATGACAGCCACGAACTACACGGTGTCGGCGGGTCGAGCCATCACGGCCACAGATGTCACCCGCCACGCCCAGGTGGTCGATATCGGTGCCGACGTGGCCAGCAACCTGTTCGCCGTGGGCTCGAACCCGATCGGCCAGGAGATCCAGCTGGGCTCGGCCCAGTTCCAGGTGGTCGGACTGCTGGCGGCCAAGGGAACCAGCGGCCTCACCAACCAGGATGCGGTCGTCATCGCCCCGTACACGGCCGTGCAGGACCAGCTGACGGGGGAGTCCCAGTCGTTCTCGGAGCTTCTGGTGCAGGGAAAGTCCTCGTCCACGCTCACGCTTGGCTCAGAGCGAGGTCGAGAGCATCCTGGCCGCACAGAACGACACCACCGTGGCCAACCTGCCCTTCAGGGTTCTGAACGAAGCCAGCCTACTGAGCACGGCCACGTCCACCACCAACACCTTCACCGCCCTGCTCGGCTGGGTGGCGGCGGTGTCGCTTCTCGTGGGAGCCATCGGAGTGATGAACATCATGTTGGTCACGGTGACGGAGCGCACGCGTGAGATCGGCCTCCGCAAGGCCATCGGCGCGCCCAGGTCGGTGGTGCTCAGCCAGTTCCTCATCGAAGCCGTGGTCATCTCACTGCTCGGCGGGGTCGTGGGTGTGGTGGTCGGCCTCACCGGCGCGAGGTTCAAGATCGACGGGGTGCAACCGGTCATCGCCCCGTATTCGATCCCGTTGGCCTTCGGAGTCGCCTTGCTGGTGGGAATCGTGGCCGGGCTGTATCCGGCCTATCGTGCCGCGTCGCTCCGCCCGATCGATGCGCTGCGCTACGAGTGAGCGAGAGAAGGACGGACCGCAATGCCTGAATCCGATATCGGGGACATCGTCACGAGTGGTCCTCCCACCGAACAGCTGCGCCCGAACGACACCGCGCAAGTCCCGATCACCCCGTCGACCGATCCGGATGCGTCGACGGAACTGGACGACCTCTTCGCCGGCGAGGAGGACGCCTGGCCGACGCAGGGCCCGAAGAAGGGCTTCCGCATGTCGTGGCCCGTTGCCGCCCTGCTCGTGCTCCTGGTGGGGTCGGCCGGCATCTGGGGTGGCGCCTACCTGCAACGTCACACGTCGTCGACGACGTCGGCCGCCTCGTTGTTCGGCGGAGCGTTCCGACGAGGTGGCGGGCGCCGGCGGCGCCAGTGCATTCGCCGCCGCCGCGGCCAACGCCACTGCGGGCACCGTGACCGACATCATCGGCAACACCCTCTATGTCACGAACTCCAGCGGGAACCTCGTGTCGGTGACCATCGGGCCGAACACGACCATCGATCGCAATGCCAAGTCGACACTCTCTGCCCTCAAGCCCGGCGACACGGTCACGGTCCAGGGGACGAAGTCCGCCAATGGCACGGTGGCGGCGGCAACCGTCTCTGCGACCCAGGCCGGGGTCACATCAGGGCTCGGTGGGTTCGGGGGCTTCGGGAGGGGCGCCACCGGATCCGCAGGCGGCTGATCCGCAGCGGGCTCGGCCCCGCCTCGGGGCCGGCGGGCAACGTCTGGCTCAGGCCGGGATGTCCCGGACCGGCCGCTTCACGACCTTGCCCGAGCGGATACACGAGGTGCAGGCGTTGATCCGCCGGGGGGACCCGTCCACCAGGGCCCGCACCCGCTGGATGTTCGGATCCCAGCGCCGCTTGGTCCGGCGGTGGGAGTGGCTGATGTTCATGCCGAACGACGGCTTTTTCCCACAGACTTCGCACACCGCTGCCATGACGCTCCGACTTCCTTCTAGATCCTCAGGGTAAGTCGCAAAGGTTAGCATCCTGGCCATGGTGGTCCTCGACACGCTCGGAGCGACGGAGCTCTGCCAGGTGATCACCACGTTCCGCGACGGGCTCCGGTCCCACCAGGAGCTGATCAATCGGCTCAACGTCTACCCGGTGCCCGACGGCGACACCGGGACGAATATGGCCCTGACCCTCGAATCGGTGACCGACGAGATCGGAACCCTGGATTCCCCCGACCTGGCCGCCACCTGCAAGGCCATCGCCCACGGATCGTTGATGGGTGCCCGTGGCAATTCGGGGGTCATCCTGTCGCAGCTGCTACGGGGTATCTCGGAGGGCCTCGGCAGCTCGACGGGCCCGCCCGGCGCCCGCGAGCTCTCGCGGGCACTCGGCATCGCCGACCAACTGGCCCGAGAGGCCGTGATGCGCCCGGTGGAAGGAACGATCCTGACGGTGGCCCGTGGAGCCGCAGAGGAGGCCAGGGCGGCCGCCGAAGCCGGGAAGTCGCTGGTGGATGTGGCCGAGGCCTCGAGGGCCGGAGCGGCGGATGCCCTGGCCCGTACGCCATCGCTCCTCCCCGTGCTGGAGCAGGCCGGCGTGGTCGACGCGGGCGGGACCGGTCTCCTGCTGCTGTTCGACGCTCTCCTGTCAGTGCTCGACGGGCGCTCGATGCCCCTGCCTCCCGATACTCCGGAGGTCAACTTCGGGCCGGTCAGTCCCGGGGCCGACTCCGACGCCGACCTGGCCGGTCTCCGCTATGAGGTGATGTACCTCCTCGAGGCTCCCGACGAGACGGTTCCATCGTTCAAGGAGGTCTGGGCCGGGCTCGGGGATTCCATCGTCGTGGTCGGCGGGGACGGCCTCTGGAACTGCCACATCCACACCGATGACATCGGTGCGGCCATCGAGGCGTCACTGGACGCCGGCCGTCCGCGAGCCATCCGGGTCACCGACCTGCTCGAAGAGGTGGAGGAGGAACGCTGGGTCCGTGAGGCTGCGGACAGAGTGGGGAGCGGCCCGCCGGAGCCGCCGCCGGGACCGGCCCCGACCACGGGGGTGGTGGCTGTCGCCACCGGCGACGGCGTCGGGCGGATCTTCCGGTCCCTTGGCGTCCAGGGTCTCATCGCCGGTGGGCAGTCCATGAACCCGTCGACGGCGGAGCTGGTCGACGCGGTGCAGGCCCTGCGCTCCGACGAGGTGATCATCCTCCCCAACAACGGCAACATCCGGGCGGTCGCCGAGCGGGTCGACGATCTCACCGACAAGTCGGTCTGGGTGGTTCCCACCGAGACGGTCGTGGCCGGGTTCGCCGCCCTGCTGGCCTACGACCCCGGTGCCCATGGCGCGGTGAATGCCCGCAGCATGGAGGCGTCTGCCCTCAAGGTGGTCACCGGCGAGGTGACCCGGGCCGTGCGCGACTCGGACAGCACCGCGGGCCCGATCGTCACCGGCGACTGGCTGGGCCTGTCCCGGCGGGGGATCGAGGTGGTGGGCGACTCCCTGGCCGGATCAGCGTGCTCCTTGCTGGAGGTCCTGGTGACCGACCGGCACGACCTGGTCACCATCATCGAGGGCGAGGGATCGGGAGCGGCCGACACCAGGCGGATCACCGAGTGGATCAAGGATCAGCGGCCCAACGTCGAGATAGAGGTGCACCACGGTGGTCAGCCGCTCTACCCGTACCTCTTCTCCATCGAGTGAGCGGTTCGGCGCCCCATCGGGTGAGCGGCACTCCTCGGGTAGACCGATCCGACGGCGGCGGGCGCAAGTTCCGTCAACTCTCGGAGCTGCCGGTGACGGTGCTCAAGGGGGTGGGGGAGGCCGCCCGTCGTGAACTGGGCGAGCTCGGGATCGACACGGTGCTCGACCTGGTCACCCACTACCCCCGCCGCTACATCGACGGGACGCGGTTGGTGCCCATCGCCGAACTGGCGGTCGGGGACAAGGCGTCCGTTCTGGGCCAGGTGACCCGGGTGGGCCGTCCGTCGTCCGGCTACGGGCGGGGCCGCCGCCGGGCGCCGTCCCGGGTCGTGGTGGGGATCGCCGACGACAGCGGACGGATCGACGTGGTCTTCTTCAACCAGGCCTGGCGGGCCAAGCAGCTTCCCGTGGGCACCCTGGCCATGTTCTACGGGACCGTCGGCTCCTACCGGGGCGCCCTCCAGCTGAGCGGTCCGACCGCCGAGGTCCTCTGCGCCCCGGGAGACGATGCAGAGCCCGGCGAGGGCGACAGGAGTGGACGGGTCTTCCCCGTCTACCCGCTGACCGACAAGGCCAAGCTCACCTCGGCCCGGATCAGCCGGTACGTGGGCGAGGCACTCGACCGGGCCGGTCGGTTCGCCGACCCGGTGGACGGCGGGTGGCGTGACCGCTTCGGCCTGGTCGACCGCACCACCGCCTTCAACGACATCCACCGGCCGTCCGGGATGGGCCGGTTCGAACCGGCCCGCCGGAGACTGGCCTTCGACGAGCTGTTCCGCCTGCAGATGGCCCTGGTCCTGCGCCAGGAGCGCCTGCAGCGCGACGCCCGCGGCATCCGGCACGCAGTCGTCCGTGACGATGGCAACCCGACCTTGATGGACCGGTTCATCGAGGGCCTGCCCTTCTCGCCGACCGGGGCCCAGAGCCGGGCCATCGATGCCATCCGTGGCGATCTGGCCGGTCCCCTGCCCATGCACCGGTTGCTGCAGGGAGATGTCGGCTCGGGAAAGACCGTGGTGGCGGTGGCCGCCATGCTGGTGGGGGTGGAGGGGGGGCACCAGGGTGCGCTCATGGCCCCCACCGAGGTGCTGGCCGAACAGCATGCCACCGAGGTGACCAGACTCACAGAGGGCCTCTCCGTGCCCGATCCGTCGACCCTCGGGGGCCGCCGCCCGCTGCGGGTCGCCCTGTTGACCAGCAAGACCGCCGCCGGCGACCGGGCCAGGCTCCATTCCGGGTTGGCCGACGGCTCGGTCGACCTCCTGATCGGGACCCACGCACTCCTCACCGACCGGGTCGGATTCCGGTCCCTCGGGGTCGTCGTCATCGACGAGCAGCATCGCTTCGGGGTGGAGCAGCGCGCCGCCCTGCGGGACAAGGGGCGTGGCGACGACGGCACCGGGAGCGACCCCGATCTGCTGGTCATGACGGCGACGCCCATCCCCCGCACCGCGGCCATGGTCGTCTTCGGTGATCTGGATATGACCATCATCGACGAGCTGCCTCCGGGCCGGCTCCCGGTGACGACGACCTGGCTCCGTGACCCGGGCGGCGAAGAGGCGTGGGAGCGGGTGCGCGGTGAGGTGGCCTCGGGTCACCGGGCTTTCGTCGTGTGCCCGTTGGTCGAGGGGTCGGACCGGGTCCAGGCCACGTCGGTGGTCGCGGAAGCCGAACGGCTGGCCGGCGCCGAGCTGGCCGGCCTGCGCGTCGCGCTCCTTCACGGCCAGCTCCCGTCGGCCGAGAAGGAGCGGGTCATGAACGAGTTCCGGACCGGCGCCGTCGACGTGCTCGTGGCCACGACGGTGATCGAGGTGGGCGTCGACGTTCCGGAGGCCACGGTGATGGTCATCGAGGATGCCGACCGATTCGGGATCGCCCAGCTCCACCAGTTGCGAGGCCGCGTCGGACGGGGCCGCGATCCGTCGTGGTGCTACCTGTTGTCGGCCAACGACACTCCCGAGGCCGAGATCCGCCTGTCGGCGATGGAACGGACCACTGACGGATTCGACCTCGCCGAGGTGGACCTCGAGCTCCGGGGGGAGGGCACCATCCTCGGGGCGCGGCAGAAGGGGAGGAGCGATCTCAAACTGGCCAAGCTGCTGTCCGATCGCCCCCTGGTGGTCGACGCGCGCACCATGGCCGAAGCGCTCGTGGCCGAGGATCCCGACCTGACGGACCATGCGCTCCTTGTCGATGAGCTCCGCATCTTCATCGACGACGACGAAGCCGAGTTCTTGTTCAAGAGCTGAGCGGTCGACCCGGATCCGAACGTGGCCGCAGATGTCGGATGCGTCCCCTGACATGCGGTCGTCACGCGCCGCCGATCGTCGGGAAATCGGTGCCTGCCGGTAGTCTGGGCTGGTGCGTGTCATCGGTGGCGAATTTCGGGGTCGGCGGCTGTCGGCACCGACCGGTGCCACCGTCCGACCCACCTCGGACCGTGTCCGGGAGGCGATCTTCGACATCCTGTTCAGTCTGGGTGGGGTGGACGGCATGATGGTGGCCGACCTGTTCGCCGGTTCGGGAGCGTTGGGGATCGAGGCCCTGTCCCGTGGTGCGGCCTCGGTGACCTTCGTCGACCAGAGTCCCGAGGCGCTCGCCGCCGTCCGCGGCAATCTGGCCTCGGTGGGCCTGGTCGATGCCGAGCGGGAAGGCGACGCCACCGTGGTCCGGGCCGATGTGGGCTCGTGGGCGGCGACCACAGCCTCTCGCTTCGACCTCGTCCTCTGCGATCCCCCCTATGGCTACGGTGGGTGGGAATCGCTGGTGGCGACGTTGCCGGCCGATCTGGCCATCCTCGAATCAGGGGACGAGATCACCCCTCCGCCGGGGTGGGGAGTCATCAAAACCAGGCGGTATGGGGGTACGATCGTGACGGTGGCCCGTCCGGAGCTGGTCACGGAGAAAGGTGTCTCGTGAGGATTGCGCTCATTCCCGGGTCGTTCGACCCGGTCCACAACGGGCACCTCGAGGTGATCGAGCGCGCCACCCGCCTGTTCGACGAGGTGGTGGTGGCCACCCTGCGCAATCCACAGAAGGACGGCGCCCTCTTCGATCTCAACGAGCGGCAGGAGATGCTGGAGGAGTCGCTGCACCACCTGACCAACGTGCGCATCGTGTCCCTGGCCACGCTGGTGGTCAATGTGGCCAACGACGTGGGGGCCAGCGTCATCGTCAAGGGCCTGCGGGCCGTGTCCGACTTCGAGAACGAGATGCAGATGGCCCAGATGAACAAGCAGCTCTCCGGGGTGGAGACCCTGTTCATCCCGACCAGCTCGACCCACTCCTTCATCGCCTCCAAGCTGCTGCGGGAGGTGGCCCGCTTCGGCGGCGACGTGACCTCGTTCGTCCCGGAGGTGGTGGCCCTGCGCCTCAAGGAGAAGTTCGCCGGTGAGTGATCTCTTCGAGGATCTCGAGCAGCAACGGGCGGCCGGCGAGGAGCACGATGCCGAGGCACTGATTCGCAGCGCGCTCGACCTTGTCCAGACGGCCAAGGCCATGCCGTTGTCGGCGTCGGTGCTCGTGTCGCGCGAAGAGCTGGCCGAACTGCTGCAGGCGGCGCTCGATCGAATGCCGGACGAGCTCCGCCAGGCCCGATGGCTGCTCAAGGAGCGGGACGAGTTCCTGGCCGAGAAGAGCCGGGAGGCCGACATCCTCCTGGAAGAGGTGAGGGTGCAGGCCGAGCGGATGGTCCAACGGACCGAGATCGTCCGTCAGGCCAATCACGTGGCCCAGCGGATCCTCGACGATGCCAACGAGGAGGCTCGCCGCCTCCGGCACGAGGCCGAGGACTACGCCGACCAGAAGCTGGCCAGCTTCGAGATCGTCCTCGATCGGACGATGAAGACCGTGCAGGCGGGCCGCGAGAAGTTGCAGGTGACCCCCTTGCCCAAGGTGGAGATCGGCGACGGCGGGGACACCTCGCTGGCACCGAGCACCCTCGATGCGACAGGCCAGGAAGTCGACGATCCCGAAGGCTTCTTCGATCAGGACCTCGACTGAGCCGGCCGATCCGGTGAGGACCGAGCCCCGCACGTTCGAGCCGGATCCGGACGGCGACGGCGCGGCCGCCATGGAGGGTGCGAGGGGTGGCCGTGACCGGCGTCGGGCCCGGCGGCCGTTCGTCGTCCAGGTGGCCGCCCTGCGCAAGCTCGCCGGCAGCGTGCGGCGCGAGCTGCGGCAAGGGAGTATCGAGGGGCTGTCCGCCATCGGGGTCTCGGTACCCGACGATGGGCCGGTGGTCTGCGATCTGACCCTTGCGTCCTATCCGGGCGGGATCATGGTCACCGGTACCGTGGGCGCCCCCTGGGACGGCGAATGCCGTCGCTGCGGGGGACCGGTGTCGGGCAGGGTGGATGCCGTCGTACGCGAGCGGTACGCCCCCCGGCCGGACTGGACCGAGGACGAGGACGCCTATCTCCTGGCCGGGGACGAACTGGATCTCGAACCACTGGCTCGCGACGCCGTCATGCTGGACCTCCCCCTGGCCCCGCTGTGCTCGCCCGACTGTCTCGGCCTCTGCCCCCGCTGTGGCGCAAACTGGAACATCTCCGCCTGCCCCTGTCCGCCCGACGGGGACCCCCGGTGGAGCGCGCTGGACGCCCTGCGGGGCCCGGAGGGTGGCGGATTGGCCTAGGATGCCATCCCTATGGCCGTTCCGAAGAAGAAGACCTCGAAGTCGAAGAGCCGCAGCCGCCGGGCATCCAACTGGGTGCTGAAGGCGCCGGCACGCTCGGTGTGCCCCCAGTGCACCCACGCCAAGACCCCCCACGTCGTCTGCCCGAACTGCGGTTGGTACAAAGGCCGTCAGGCCATCGAAGTCGAGTAGTGGCGCGGGGCGGCGCACGCCCGGTGGGTGAGGAGTTCGCCTCGCTCCCGGTGGCGGTGGATGCCATGGGCGGTGACCGGGCACCCGGAGAGATCGTGGCCGGGGCCCGCCAGGTTGCGGAGCAGACCGATATCAAGGTGGCCCTGGTCGGCCGCCCCGGCGAGATGGGCGACGTCGGCGACCTGCCCTGCTTCCCGGCCAGCGAGATCATCGGCATGGACGACGATCCCGGCAACAGCGTCCGCCGGAAGAAGGACTCGTCGTTGGTGCGGGCTGCCGAGGCAGTCAGGGACGGCCGGGCCATGGCCATGGTGTCGGCCGGCAACACCGGCGCCACCATGGCGTCGGCCCTGCTGCGGATGGGCCGGTTGCCCAACGTCATCCGGCCGGCCATCGCCACCCCGATCCCCTATCCCGGAGGACCGTGGCCCACCGTGCTCCTCGACTCGGGGGCCAACGCAGAGTGCACTCCCCAGATGCTGGTGCAGTTCGCCCAGATGGGGGCGGCATTCGCCAGCAAGCGCTACGGCATCGAACGACCCCGGGTGGCTCTCTTGTCGATCGGGGAGGAGAAGTCGAAGGGCACACCGCTGGAGAAGGAGACGTACGGCCTGCTGGCGGACGGAGGGGGAGGCCCCGCCTTCGAGTTCGTGGGCAACGTGGAGGGGCGTGACTTCTTCACGGGGATGACCGACGTCATCGTCACCGACGGCTTCACCGGCAACGTCGCCCTCAAGACGCTGGAGGGGTCGATGCGGTTTCTCATCGGGGCCCTCACCGAAATTCTGGGGCGGCCCGACGTTCGCCAGACCGCTGACGCCCTCTATCCACACCTGCTGCCGCTCGCCGCGGCGCTCGATCCCGAGAACACCGGCGGTGCCATGTTGCTCGGCGTGGACGGAGTCTGCGTGATCAGCCACGGCTCGTCGTCCTCGGTGGCCATCGTCAACGCCATCACCGTGGCCCACGACCTGGCCGTGGGCGGCCTGGTCGGGGAGGTGGCCGCCTCGGTCCTCCCACCGGCCCCACCGGCACCCGGCTGACCGGGCCGGGGTTCAGCCCCAGAAGGTCGAGAGGAGCCCGACATCGGCTGAGGCCTGACGCGTTCCCAGGGCCAACGCCTCGGGGACGCTGTTCGGGGACATCAACTCGGCCAGGTCGACCTCCGCCGGGATCCGGAGCACCACCTCGGTCCCCGACTTCTCGAGGTCGGCGAGTTCCTGTCGGCCCCCACCGGGATGCGAGGTCATCATCCCCTCGATCATGTCCTTGCCGTCGGTCAGGGCCAGGATCAGCACCCGTCTGGCCCCGGCCAGGAGGTCGAGGTGGGTGCCGGTACCGCTGACACCGCCGTCCATGCACCGCCGGTCCCCGATGGGCTGCGGTGAGAAGATCCCCGGGACGGCGGTGCTGGCGGCCACCGCCCGCGGGATGGCGGTGTTGGATTGACGGGTCACGACGCACCGTTCGCCGGTGTAGGCATCCACGCAGGTGATCCGCAGTGCGTCGGAGGACCAGCGCGAGGTTCCGAGCACGAGCAGCATGTTCCGCCGGGTGGCGCTGGCTGAGGGGGTCGACGCGGCCAGCGCGGCATGCCCGATCTCCTGGACCGTGCCGGGGTCGCCGTCGGTGGCCTTGAGGAACAGGTCGAGCGCCCGTTGCTGGCTGGGGTGGAGCTCCGATGCCGGTGCCAGCGTCGAGATGACGGACGGAAGCTTGGACACCAGGGAGATCTCGGAATGGAGCCGGTTCAACCTGCCCGTGACCAGGGCCGAGGCAACCATCGACCCGGCCGAGGTGCCGACGACCCGGTCGGAGGTGTCGAACCGGATCCCGTGGGTGGCCAGGGTCCGGAGGTAGGCCGCCTGCCAGGCCACGAAGAACAGGCCGCCCCCGCCCAGGCAGAGCCCACGGTCGATGCCGTGACCGTACCGGGCGTCGAACGACCTGGGCACGGCCAGGTCCACCGCCGAGGTGGGCGGAGAAGCGATCCCGCTGGCCATGCAGGAACACTACCGGCGGTGCTCCTCATGCCGGGTCGCATCCGGTTCAGCGGTTCAACAGATCCTTGGCGATGTGGGTGACCTGGATCTCGTCGGTGCCCGCGTAGATCTGGAAGACCTTGGCGTCACGGGCCAGCTGCTCCACCCGGAATTCGGCCATGTACCCGTTCCCGCCGAAGAGCTGTACGGCTTCCATGGCCACTGTCCGAGGCGGCCTGCGCCGCGTAGAGCTTCATGGCCGAGGCTTCGGCCAGTGAGAGGCTCTGGCCCGCTTCGGACAGCTCGATATGGCGGAAGACCAGGTTCTGTACGTTCAGCCTGGCCACCTCCATGTTGGCCAACTTGAGCTGGATCAGCTGACGGTCCCCGATGGGCTGTCCCCACAGCATCCGGTTCTTTGCGTACTCGACCGACAGGGCGAGGCACTCCTCGATCACACCCAGGGCCATGGCCGCCAGGCCGGCGCGTTCGGTGACGAAGTTTCCCTTGGCCGAGTCACGCCCGCTGCCGGCCCGCTCATCCTCGGTCTCGCCCAGCAGGTGGCGCTTGGACACCCGTACGTCCGAGAGGAACAGTTCGCCGGTGGGAGAGGAGTGCAGGCCCATCTTGCGGAACGGCTTGGACTGCTCGAGCCCGGGCGTACCCCTGTCGAGCACGAAGGTGAGCACCTGGCGATCACGCAACGGTGTGTCGGATCCATCGTCCAACTTGGCGTAGAACACGATGGTGTCGGCATAAGGACCGTTGGTGATGAAGGTCTTGTTGCCGTTGAGGATGTACTCGTCACCGTCGCGGCGGGCGGTGGACTTCATCCCGCCCAGCGCATCGGAACCCGAGTCCGGCTCGGTGATGGCCCAGGCCCCGACCTTCTCGGCGGTGAGGAGATCCAGTCCCCATCGCTCCATCTGGGCCGGTGTGCCCTGTTTCATGATGGTGCCGCCCGCCAACCCCACACTCACACCCATGGCGGTCACGATGCCCGGGCAGTAGTGGCACAGTTCGATGATCGGAATGAGGGTCATGGCCGCCGCCCCGCCGTCTCCGCGACGGGCCGAGCGCCCCTTCTGGGTCCCGTCCCCGACAGCCCCGTCCCCGGCGGCGACCGCGGCCCCGGCGGCGCCGGCCCCGGCCCGGGTGGCCCCGGCGGCCTTGCGTTCGAGCTGGGCCTTGAACCGGTCCCGGGCCAGCTGGTCCATGCCGAACGTGGCGTACAGCTTGCGGATGATCTCGTAGGGGGGCAGATCCCCGAACTCGAGCGCATCGATGTTGGGCACCACCTCCGCTTCGACGAAGCGGCGTACGGCGTCGCGGACCATCAATTGCTCTTCGGACCATTCGAACATGGTGGACCCCCTGTTCCCCGTTCCACTCCCGGGATTGGATGGTCCGAGGCTAACCGAGGTCGGCCTACAGTCGGTACGTGGTGCATGTGAATCGGGAGCCCGAGCGGACGGCCTACGAGCGGTGGGGCGGCGAGGCCTTCTTCACCGCGCTCGTCGACCGGTTCTATGCCGGCGTGGCCGTCGATCCGTTGCTCCGGCCCATGTACCCCGAGGACCTGGCCGAGGCGAAAGCCCACCTGGCCCTGTTCCTGATGCAGTACTGGGGCGGGCCGCGCCAGTACAGCGAGCAGCGCGGGCATCCGCGCCTCAGGATGCGTCATGCCCGGTTCGCCATCGGAACCACCGAGGCCGACGCATGGTTGCGCCACATGACCGAGGCGGTGCACGAGGCCGAGCTGTCGGACACCGACGAGGAGGAGCTCCTCGACTATCTGCGAATGGCGGCCCGCAGCCTGATCAACGTCCCCACCTGATCGCCGGGACCCGTGCTCTCACCAGGTCATGCCCAGCTCTCGCCGGGACCCGCCGCTCTCACCAGGTCATGCCCAGCGTCCGGCGCATCGCCGACTCGAATCGGGTGTCGTTGAGCTGTGCCCTGGCGGCCAGGACGGTGATGGCGTCCTCTCCGACCGGGACACGCAGCGGCGTGGTCGGATCCTCGATGGCCTGGCGGATGGCCAGCGCCACCAGCTCGGGGCCGGGCCGACCGTTCGGACCCGACACCTTCTTGTCGGTGCCCTCCCACTGCTCCCACAGCTGGCGGTAGGCGCCGCTGCCGGCGACGTTGTCCGCGGGTTTCATCCCCGGGGCGATGTACCCGGGCTGGACGATCACCACCCGGATGCCGAAGTGACCGAGTTCGTAGTGCATCGACTCGGAGATGGCCTCGAGCGCGTGCTTCGTACCCGAGTAGGGACCCTCGAGGGGCGTGGCCACCCGTCCCTGCACCGAGCTCACGTTGACGATGACTCCGCTTCCCCGGCTCCGCCACTGGGGGAGGACGTGCTGCACGAGGCGGAGGGGTCCGAAGGTGTTGGTCTCGAACATGTCGCGCAGCTGCCCGATCGGGAAGTCCTCCATAGGGCCCTTCCCCGAGATGGCGGCATTGTTGACGATGACGTCGAGCTCGCCGGCCTGGGCCAGTGCGTTTCCGATCGAAGCCTCGTCGGTGACATCGAGGGGGAGTCGCATGGCGACGTCGAGGTGATCGAGCAGATCGGCATTCCGGGCCGTGGCAATGACCTCGTGACCGGCTCGTGAGAGCTCGTCCGCCGTGGCTGCCCCGATGGCCCGGGCAGAGCCGGTGATCAGGATGCGCATGGCATGGAGCGTAGCCAGTCAGTGCCCGGATCGGGTGCTTCCGTTGCCGATCCCGCGCCACACTGCCGACTGCCTACGGCTCGGGGAAGCGACTGCTTACGGAACGGGGCGGGCCTCCGCCGGGGACCGGGTGACATCCACCGAGACGTCGAGCAGGTGCGAGTCGCCGCCGCCGAACACGATGCCCTTGAGCGGAGATACGTCGGAGTAGTCGCGTCCCCATGCCGTGGTCACGTAGGTCGACCCCACGATCTTGTCGTTGGTCGGGTCGACATCGAGCCATCCCCACCCGGGGAGGAACACCGACGGCCAGGCGTGGGAGGCGTCGGCACCGATCCGTCGCTCCTCTCCGGCCGGTGCCTCGGTCTCCAGGTAGCCGCTCACGTAGCGCGCGGCGAGGCCCATCGATCGGAAGCACCCGATGGCCAGGTGGGCGAAGTCCTGGCAGACGCCCCGCCGGAACCGCACCACCTCCTCCAACGGCGTCGTCACCGTGGTGAAGCCGGGGTCGTAGACGAAGTCGGTGAAGATCCGCCGGGTGAGCTCGGAGATGACGTCGGCCACGGGCCTCCCTGCGAGGAAACGAGGGCTCCGCGTAGGTGCGGACGTTCGCCGAGACGGGGACCAGCGGCGATTCGAAGCAGAACTCGCGGGCGGCCAGCATCTCGGTGCTCAGGTCGGTGGCCAAGGAGTCGCGGACTTCCTCCCATCCCGGTCCGGCTGGGCGGGAGGGGTTCGCCGCCCGACACCGACACCGAGCTGGTCGAGGTCACCGTCAACTCGTCGAAGGGTCCATCGACGACGAAGGAGAGCACCGGGTTGCCGAAGAAGTCGGAACGCTCCGACCAACTGGTCGGCGTGGGGTCGACCACCAGGTCGCTGGCCAGGCAGTGCTGACGGGCGGTGTCCCGGGGCCGGAGATGGGCTTCGTTCCTGCAGCGCGACACCGGCGCGTTGTAGCGGTAGTTGGTGCGGTGGACGATTCTGTACATCATGGGGTCTTTCCGACCGACCCGGGTTGCCGGCCGTCCAGGACGGAGAGCCGCTCGTGGGCGAAGAAGGTGTGGCGCAGGCTGTCCAGGAGCTCGGCCAGCAGGTTGTCCACCCGGCTGAGGACGGAGTCGAGCTCGGGGCGCAGGCCGCCGTCCGGGTCGACGGCGGCCAGCCGGGTGGCATCGGTGAGCCGCAGCATGGTCGTCGCTTCGAGGATCAGCCGCTGCTCGGCGCCCAGGCGTCGGGACGGGGACTGGGTCGGCAGATCGGACAGGTGATGGAACAGGCGATCGAGTTGGTAGATGACGCTCCGGGGGTTGGCGGCGTCGTAGACCACCAGGTCCACGGCCCCGGCCACCTGCATGATCGAACCCGAACGGCGGCGGAAGGTGATCAGGCTGTCGGAGGACTTGAGCAGGGACTCGACCAGCAGGTCCTCGACGACTGCGGCCCGACGCCGGACGAGTACGGCGCGGACCAGCCGCACCAGGGACTGGGCCCGCTCGAGCCGCCGGCCGGCGTCGAGGAACAGCCAGGCCGAGTCCCGCTCCATGTTCTCGGCCGAAAGCCCCGACAGGCCGAGGAGCGCCTGGAGGAGGCGTTGCAGGCTCGACTGGACACCGACCAGCTGGGTCGGCGGGCGGTTGCGGAGCCGGGCCACCTCTTCTTCGACATCACCCACCAGCTGCCAGGTGTCGCTCGAGAGCTGCTCCCGCACCGAGTACGCCGCGTCGACCAGGAGCCCGAGCGACGAGACGAGGCTGCCGTCCACCCCCGCATCGAGCACCAGGGCCAGGGCCCGCCGATCGGTCGGGAGCTCGTGGTCGGACCCGGATGCACGCTCGGGCCTGCGTGCCGGAGCGGGTGCGAGTTCAGGTACGTCGGACGGTGCCACGGTCCGGGTCCGGCCGGCACTCTGCGTCGCCGTCGGGCTCTCCGGGTCCGTCCCGCCGTCCGGTTGGGACGCCACGTCATCGGGTTCGGACACCGGGTCGAAGCCCGACACGGCCCCGAGCGCCGAGAGCAGGACCTGCAGTGACTCGGCCCCCCCGTCGACACCCATCCCGAGCGGCTGGTCGAGCCGGGTCAGGACGGTCCGGATGAGGCGGATGACCAACTCGGCGTGCTCGGCGGTGCGGCCGAGGACGAACAACTGCGCGGCCACACGCCCCGGGAGCGGGGTGGCGACGTCGGGCGCCACCGGCGGTCTGTCCCTGGACCGGGCCGTTCGCAGCCAGGCGCTCTGCTGCAGGGCCGGTTCCGCCGATGCCACCCAGGTGTCCTTGCTGGTGCCCCTGCGGCGACTGGAGATCAACAGCGCGGTCGGGCTGGCGGCCACGCGGGTCAAGCCCCCGGGCATGACGCTGTAGCCGTGGTTCTGCCCGCGGTTGTTGCCGTCGTCGGTCACCGCGAACGTCCGGAGCACGGCGGGCCTGGGTTCGAGCGACCCGGTGCCGGTCACCGTCGGGGCGGTGGAAGGTTCGATGACCTCCTGGCCCACCCACTGGCCGGGTTGGGAACGGATGCGGTCGCCGAGCTCGTCCAGGGCCGCGGCCGACAACGTGGACGCCACCACGGGCCGCTCGGTGGCGGAAGGGTGGACGGGCAGGACCATCATCTGCTCGAGATGTGCCAGTACGTGGCTCAGCCCCGCCTCCTGTCCGCACCACCAGGTCTCGGGGCCCCGGAGCGCCAGCTCCTCGCCGAGGAGCACGGGCGCCAGTGCACCGAGGAGGCCGGTGAGCGCCGGGTCCTCGACGACCCCGCTGCCGAGGGGATTGACCACCGTCACCCGGCCGCGCCGCGCCACCTCCAACAGCCCGGGCACACCGAGGAGCGAGTCGGCCCGGAGCTCGACCGGATCACACCACTGGTCGTCGACCCGCCGGATCACCACGTCCACCGGATCGAGCCCGGCGAGCGAGCGCAGCCACACCCGATTGTTGGTGACGACCAGGTCACGGCCCTCGACGAGCGAGTACCCGAGGTAGGAGGCGAGATAGGCGTGCTCGAAGTAGGTCTCGCTCAACGGGCCCGGCGTGAGGATCACGACACGGGGCTCGTCCGTCCCGTCGGGAGCGGCCCTGGCCACCCCAGCCCGTATGGATCGGAAGAATCCGGCCAGGCGCTCGACGCCCAGCTCGCGATGGAGCGTGGGGAGGACCCTCGAGAGGATGGTGCGGTTCACCATGGCATAGCCGAGTCCCGAAGGTGCCTGGATCCGGTCACCGAGCGCGCGGAACTCCCCGTGCCCGTCCCGGGCCACGTCCACAGCGGTGAGGAACAGGCGATGGTCGTCCTGGGCGTTCACCCCGACGCAGGGCCGGAGGAAGGCCGGATGGCCGAGGACCAGCTCGGCCGGGATGAGTCCCTCGGCCACCAGGCGACGGTCGCCGTAGATGTCGGCGAAGACGAGGTCGAGGAGGGCGACCCGTTGGGCCACCGCCGACTCGAGACCGGCCCATTCGGCCTCGTCGATGACCAGCGGGCACGGATCGAGCAGCCACGGCCGGCGCCGGCTCTGGTTGTCGAGCGTGACGTTGTAGGTGGCGCCCTCGTTGCGCAGCAGGCGGGACAGCTCGCTGCGGCGGGCGAGCAGGCCGTTGGGGCCCAGCCCGGCCATGTCCGCCGCGACCTGTTTCCAGCGGGTGCGCACGGCGCCGCCGGGGCCGAGGAACTCGTCGGTCCGCCCGGGGACCGGCGTGTACCCGGACCAGACCGTTTCCCCTCCCTCGACGGCGCTCCCGTCCTCGAACGGCTCCGCGGTGGTCGCCGTGGTCACGACGCCACGGACGTCGGCTGCCAGTCGACGAACGTGGGACGGAAGTAGGTCCGGTCGATCTGGTGGTGGATCTCTGACAGTGCCACCTGGACTTCGTCGAGGAACTCGCTCAGCCCACTGAGGGTGAGGCGGGGAACGGCGGCCGACGCCACCAGCATGGCCGCGGAGGTGCATGCGTCGAGCGCGTCCTCGGCGCGGGCCAGTCCCTTCAGCTGGCTGCGGGTCTCGGTGAGGCAGGCGCTCACCGCGCGCGGGAACCGGTCGTCCTGGAGGAGGAAGCGCAGCGTCGACCCTCCCTGGGGCCGGGCCGGCATGGCCCGTCGGAACGGCTGGTATGCGGCCAGCGAACGGAGCACGGCCATCCAGTGGACCACGTCGTAGGGATCGTCGCCGCGCTTGAGCTGGAGGTTCTCCGACCGGACGTCGAGGACCCGGGTGGTCAGGTCGGCCCGCTCGAGGTTCTGGCCGATGGACAGGAAGGACATGGCTTCGTCGCGGCTCATGGTGCCGAGCAAGATACCGTTGATCCTCTGGCAACCGTCGATCACCCGGCGGAGCCACTGGACCCTCCCCTTGCGCGTTCGGGTCTCGTCGAGATAGTCCGAGCAGGTCAGCCACAGGCTGTTGCCGGCTTCCCACGCCTCCCGGGGCACGACGGGACGGGCGGTGCGGAGGTTCTCCCGCGCCGACGAGATGGCCCCGAGGATCGATGACGGATTCTCCTCACTGTGGAGGAGGAACTCGATGACGTCCTCCTCGGCGGCCCCGGCGGCGACGTGGCCCACCGGCACCGAATAGTGGTCGTCGAACTCGCCGTTCACGCCGGCGATGGCCAGCAGCGGCTCCCAGCCCACGTCCTCGCCCACCGGCATGTCGACGTGGGCGTCGGTGTGGACCTGCACGATCCGGGCCGTGCATTCGGCCCGCTCGATATAGCGTCCGGCCCAGTAGACGGCTTCTGCCATTCGTGCCAGCAGCATCTTCGGCTCCTCATTCTCCGTGGGCGGGTCTTCGGGCCCGCTCGGCTCGGGGGTCGGTTCTCTCATGTCCGGTCGCGATCGGGTGCCTCGGAGGTGTCCGATGGCGGTCGGGTCCTCGTGTCCGGCCTCATCGGCTCCCCGGTGTCGACGACCCAGGTGTCCTTGCTCCCGCCGCCCTGGGACGAGTTGACCACCAGCGAGCCGGCCTGGCGGGCCACCCTGGTGAGCCCGCCCCGGGTGACGTAGGCGCCTTCGGGGCCGAGGAGGGTGAAGGGACGCAGATCGACGTGCCGCGGGGCGATCTCCCCGTCGCACAGCGTAGGGGCGGTGGAGAGGGGGATCACCGGCTGGGCCACCCACCGGGTCGGTGCCGCCTCGATCTGCTTCGCCGCGTCGGCCAGCTGGGAGGCGGTGGCGTGGGTCCCCACCAGCACCCCGTAGCCGCCCGATTCGTTGGCCGGCTTGACCACCAGCTTGGCCAGGTTCCCGAGCACGAAGTGGCGGGACTTCTCGTCGCTGCACCGCAGAGTGGCCACGGTGGCCAGGATCGGTTCCTCGTCGAGGAAGAAGCGGATGATGTCGGGAACATAGGAGTAGACCTTCTTGTCGTCGGCGATGCCGGCTCCCGGCGCGTTGACCAGGGCCACCCGGCCCGAACGCCAGGACCGCATCAGCCCCGGCACGCCGATCATGCGAGTCGGGCCGGAACGCCTCCGGATCGAGGAAGAGGTCGTCGATCCGCCGGTAGATGACGTCCACCCGCTGGAGGCCGTCGATGGTCCGGGCGTAGACGCAGTCGTCGTCGAGCACGACGAGATCGCCGCCTTCGACCAGCTCCACGCCCAGTTGCTGGGCCAGGAAGGCGTGCTCGAAGTACGCCGAATTGTAGATTCCCGGCGTCAGCACCACGATGGTCGGGTCGGTCGTCGCCGGCGAGACCGACGCCAGCAGGCTGGCCAATCTCCCGATGTACGGGTCCACTGGCTCGATGCTGTAGTGGCGGAACAGTTCGGGGAAGACGTGCTTGGCCACCATCCGGTTCTCGAGCAGATAGGACACTCCGGAGGGGACCCGGAGATTGTCCTCCAGCACGTAGACCGTACCGTCGGCGTCGCGGATGAGGTCGCTGCCGCAGATGTGGGCCCACACGCCTCCGGGAGGGTCGACGCCCACGCACTCCCGCCGGAAGTTCGGGGAGCCGCTGACCAGCTCGGAAGGGACCACTCCGGAGCTGACGGCGCGTTGGTCGTGGTAGACGTCGTCGATGAAGAGATTGAGGGCGCTGAGCCGCTGGACCAGTCCCGCCTCGATCTCGTGCCACTGGTCGGACGGCATCACCCTGGGGATGATGTCGAAGGGCCAGGGCCGGTCGGTGGTGCCGCCGCTTCCCTCGTAGACGGTAAAGGTCACCCCGATGGCCCGCATCTCACGGTCGGCGGCCTGCTGGCGTTCGGCCAGGGCTTCGGGCCCGAGATCGATGAAGTGCTTCCAGAGGGCGACCGCGGCCGGCCTCGGACCGCCCCCCGGTGCCACCAGCTCGTCGTAGAATTCGCCCGGATCGTAGGACGGCCACGGCTCCCGGCCGGGTTCGGGCGCCCTGGCGGGCGCGGCAGTCGGTTCGGTGGCATCCACACCTCATGTGTTACGACTCTGATGGGTCCGACGGGTTGCCAGCGTGTTTCGGCTCCGTGAATGTCACGTTCCGGTAACATCAGGCCACCGAAAGGTCCCGGTCAGGGTGCTTCAGCCCCGTCGTGGGATGTGCACCCGAGGCCGTGTTTCCCGAAGTCGTGCCGCCCGGGGGTCGTGGCGCTCGAATAGTGTGCCCTGACCTGCGAAATCGACCTCAGACCCCGAAGAGAAACCCACGAGAAACAGGGAGAAGCCGTGCCCGCAGAGACCCACATGGAAAAGGGTCCCCTCGACCGCCAACAGGTCCTCGACCTCATCCGGGACCTCCTCGCCGACATCTTGGAGATCGAGCCGTCCGCCGTCACCGAGGCCTCGTCGTTCGCCGAGGACCTGGATGCGGACTCACTGGCTCTCATCGAACTGGTGGAAGGCCTCGAAGAAGAGCTGGGCGAGCGTTCCGTCGGCTTCCGCATCGACGACGAGGACCTCGAAGAGCTCCGGACCGTCCGGGACTCCGTCGACTACGTGTACGCCAAACTCGGAGGAGCTTGAGGCGTTCCCCATGACGCCCGCAGACGGCTCTGGCCTGCCCGGGAGGGTGCAAGCGCTGAGCGACCGGATCCACTACCAATTCAAGGATCCGGCCCTGCTGGACGAGGCGATGGCCCACCGCTCGTGGTGCGCGGAGGAGGGTGGCCGGACCTCCAACGAGCGCCTGGAATTCCTCGGTGATGCCGTGTTGGGCCTGGTCGTGGCCGAATTCACCTACCTGGCCCACCCGGAGCTGTCCGACGGCGAGATGTCCAAGGTCCGGGCGTCGGTGGTCAACACCCGGGTGCTGGGCCAATTGGGCCTTGACCTGGGCATCGCCGAGAGCCTGCGCCTGGGCCGGGGGGAGGACCTCTCCGGTGGCCGGGCGAAGGAGTCGATCCTGGCTGACGCCACCGAGGCGGTGATCGGAGCCGTGTACGTCGACGGCGGCCTGGCCGAGGCCGAACGTCTGATCCTCGGCCTGCTCGCGGACCGTATCGCCGTCGCCGCCGGCGAACCCGGTGAGTCCGACCACAAGAGCCGACTGCAGGAGGAGTCCGTGCGGCTCGGTCGGGGCGTCCCCCGTTACGAAATGGAGAGCTTCGGCCCTGACCACGCCCGGAGGTACCTGGCCACGGTGTACGTTGCTGGTCAACGCCTCGGCACGGGGGAGGGGCGTTCAAAAAAAGACGCCGAGCAGGTCGCCGCCCAGGCCGCCTGCGAATCGTTGGAAGTCGAGAGAGGCGGGGGGGATGCCTGAGCTTCCCGAAGTTGAGACCATTCGGCGCGACCTCCAGGGCGAGGTGGTCGGTCGGAAGATCAAGTCGGTCGAGGTTCGCAACGGTCGTACCGTCCGTCGCCATCCGAGCGCCAAGCACTTCCGCGCCCGCCTCGAGGGCCACACCATCAAGTCGATCGACAGAGCGGGAAAGTACCTGCTCCTGGGGCTCGAAGACGGGCAGACCCTCGTGGTCCACCTGGGCATGAGCGGCCAGCTGCAGCGGGCCAAGAGCGCCAAGGAGCCCAAGGCACCCCACACCCACGCCGTGATCACGTTCACCCAGGGGGGCCAACTGCGCTTCGTGGACCCGCGTACCTTCGGCGAGATGTTCGTCTCGGCGGCCCCCGAGGACGGTCCCGCCCTCCCCGAGCTGGCCCATCTGGGATTCGATCCCCTCGAGGACGTGATGAGCTGGGAGAAGTTCTGGGTCCTGTTGTCGGCGCACCGGAGCGGGCTCAAGGCCCTCCTGATGGACCAGGAGTTCGTGGCCGGAATCGGCAACATGTATGCCGACGAGATCCTCTTCGCCGCCGGGCTCCGCTACGACCGCCTGTCCAATTCGCTCTCGTCCCAGGAGGTCCGCCGGCTCTACCGGGCCATGGTCGAGACACTGGCCGAGGCGGTCAAGCGGCGGGGCTCCTCCCTGGCCGATGAGCAGTACCGCGACCTGTTCGGCGAGGTCGGCGACTACCAGGACCAGCATCAGGCCTACGACCGCGAAGGCCAGGCCTGCCGGCGCTGCCGCGCCACCATCGTCAAGGTCAAGTCGGGCGGGCGGTCGACCTACTTCTGCGATCACTGCCAGGTGTGACCGCGGTCGAGGTGCACCCGGCGTCGGCGGCGCCGGGCTGTGCATCCGGACCGACGACCCCGGTGAGCAGGAAAGCCCGCGTCACCCGGCGACGACCGATAGGGTGAGGGCGCGGTGTTCCTGAAGTCACTCACCCTCAAGGGATTCAAGTCCTTCGCCGACACGGCAGTGCTCGAATTCGAACCCGGCATCACCGTGGTCGTCGGTCCCAACGGGAGCGGCAAATCGAACGTGGTGGATGCCGTCGCATGGGTGTTGGGCGCCCAGGGGCCGAGGACCGTGCGCTCCGCGAAGATGGAGGACGTCATCTTCATGGGCACGGCCAACCGGCCCGCCCTCGGTCGGGCCGAAGTGGCCCTCACCATCGACAACAGCTCGGGCCAGCTCGGCACCGATCTGGCCGAGATCACCATCACCCGCACGCTGTTCCGATCCGGCGACAGCGAGTACTCGATCAACGGTGCCCCCTGCCGGCTCCTCGACATCCAGGAGCTGCTCTCGGATACGGGCGTGGGCCGTCAACAGCACGTGATCATCAGCCAGGGCCACCTCGACGCCATTCTGGAAGCTCGCCCCGAGGATCGACGGGCGGTCATCGAGGAGGCGGCCGGCGTGCTCAAGTACCGCCGGCGACGTGAGCGGTCCGAGCGTCGCCTGGCCTCCACGGAGGAGAATCTCGAGCGCCTCTTCGACCTGGTCCGGGAGGTCAAACGTCAGATCCGGCCCCTCGAGCGACAGGCGGCTGCGGCCCGCTCGTACGCCGGGCTGTCGGACGCACTGCGGGCCCTTCGCCTCTTCGCCACCGGGTCGGAGCTGAGGGCCCTCGACTTCCGCCATGCCGAGGGCACCAAGGCCCGCACCGAGCAGCGGGACGCCGAGGACAGGATCCGGGGGTCTCTCAGCCAGCTCGATGCCGACACCGAGCGCACCGCGGACGAGATGTCCGCGCAGCGCGAGTCCGACCTGGCCTCCGCGCTCGGGCGGGCAGAGGGGATGGTGGAGCGGGCCCGCGGTCTGACCGGCGTGCTGCGGGAGCGGCAGCGCTCCCTCGTCCAGGCCCTCGACGCTGCGGCCGACGCCGATGTGGTCTCCACCCTCGAAGCCGAGGGCGCACGGCTGGCAGAGGAGCTGGAGGCGGCCGAGGCCGAGGCGGTGGCGCTGGCCCCGGAGCAAGAGGCGCTCCTCGGGGTCGAGGAACAGATGGCGGCCGAGCTCGAGGCCCATCTCCAGGCGTGGGGGGACGGGGCCGAGCTCCGGGGGGCCGACGAGGCGGTCACGGTGGCCCGGGGGCAGCTCGGATCGCTCGAGCACGCCCTCGAGCGGGACAGGCGCTCATTGGACCAGCTCTCCGTGCGGCTGGCCTCGACCGAACGCCGGGCCGCGGTGGTCGAGGGCGAGGACCACGAGCTCGGCGAGCGCCTGGCCGAGACGGAACAGGCTCGCCACCAGCTGCAGGCGGCGGTGGCCGAGGCCGAGGCCGCACACGGTCGGGCCACCGGTCGGCTCGAGTCCGCCGAAGGGACGCTCCGGCAGGCGGAACTGGAGCACCATCGTTCCGTCGCCCGTGCCGATGCCCTCGAACGGGCTCTCGACGAGGCTCGTGGGGCGGCCGGTGCCGAGTTGCTGTCCGGCGTGGACGGCGTGGTGGGGATCCTTCTCGACCTCGTCGAGGTCGACTCGGGCTGGGAGGAGGCCTTCGAGGCCGCTGCCGGGGCCTCGGTGGCCGCTGTGGTCGTCTCGGGCAGCCTGCCGGCCAGGTCCGCCCTGGCCCGGCTCCGTGAAGGAGGAGCCACCGGAGCGGTCCTCGCCCTGACCGACTCGGCCTCCTGGGGCGGCACCGAGGGCACCGCCGCCGGGGCCGGAGGGGCTGTCGAACCTGCGGGCACCGAGTCCGATCCGACCCCATGTGCGGCCCCGTCCGGGAGCCCGCCACCTGCCGGGCCTGGATGCGGCGCTCGATACCCTGCTGGCCGGCTCGCACTGCTCACTCGGCGGTTGGTCCGAGGCCATCGACCTGGCCCTGGCTCGCCCTGACCTGGTCGTGGTCACCCGGGACGGAGACCGGTTCTCGTCGACCGGATGGAGGGTGCGGGCGGGTGGCGGGGTCGTGACCGCGGCGGTGGTCGACGAGGCCCGGGCCCGGGCTTCGGTGGCCGCGGCGGCGGCGGCCGAGGCGGCCGACGACCGGGCCGACGCACGGTCGAGCGTGGAGTCGACACGGACGATCGCGTTGGAGGCCGTCCGGGCCGACGACCGGAACGAGGTGGCCCATCAGACAGCCCGCGCCGCCCGGCAGCGGGTGGCGGACGACAGGGTGGCGCTGGCTTCGGAGCTCGAGGAGATCCGCCGCAACTATGCCGAGCTCGACGACCGGATCTCGCGGGACACGACACGTGCCGTCGAGCTCCGGGAGGAGCTGCCCCGGTTGGAGACGGCGCGTGCCCAGGCGGCCGAGCGTTCGGCGGCGGCCCGCGAGGAGCGCAAGCGCATCGACGAACGGATCGCCGAGGCGGCCTCGCTCCGGAGCGAGTGGGAGGTGCGGTCGGCCGGCCTCATCGAACGCCGGCGCGTGCTCAGCGAGCGGTTGGCCGAGGTCGACCGGCGACTGACCGGGCATGCCGACGAGCGTCGGCAGGCGGCCGAACGTCGGACCCGGCTGGAGGCCGATGCCACCGCCGTGGAGCGCCTGCTGGCCGTGGTGGGCTCGGCCCAGTCCCAGCTCGATGCGGCTCTGGCTGGGCTGCGCGAGCGCCATCGGAGACAGCTCGAGGCGGTCCGGGCCGGTGGTGCCCGGCTCGAGGAGCTCCGTCGCCGGCGTTCGGCCGACGAGCACGAGCTGGCGGCCGTGCGCGGTCGGCTCCAGAAGATCGAGCTCGATCTGGTCGAGGCGACCATCCGACGAGAATCGGTCATCGAGGCCCTACGGCGAGAGCTTGCGTGCGGTCCCGACGAGGCGCTGTCGGCCCCGGAGCCGGAGCTGCCCGAGGGCTCCGACCCGGCAACCCGGATCACCGAGCTCGAGGCGGAACTGGCCGCCCTGGGCCCGGTCAATCCCCTCGCCATGGAGGAGCTCTCCGAGCTGGGCGAACGCCACCAGTTCCTCGAGAGCCAGGTCGAGGATGTTCGTAGCGCACGACGAGAGCTCCACCATGTCATCCGGACCCTCGACGAAGAGATCATGCAGGTGTTCGATTCGGCCTTCGCCGACGTCAACGAGCACTTTTCGACGCTGGTGACCTCACTCTTCCCCGGGGGGACCGGCCGTCTCTCCCTCACCGACCCGGAGAACCTGCTGGACACCGGGGTCGAGGTGGAGGTGCGCCCGGCCGGGCGGAACGTCCGGCGCCTGTCGCTGCTGTCGGGGGGCGAGCGCTCGCTCGTGGCCCTGGCCTACCTGTTCGCCGTGTTCCGGAGTCGACCGTCGCCCTTCTATCTCATGGACGAGGTCGAGGCGGCGCTCGACGACGTGAACCTCCAGCGGTTCCTCGGACTGGTCCACGAGTTTCGCGAGGGAGCGCAATTGATCATCGTGAGCCATCAGAAACGAACGATGGAAGCCGCCGACGCCCTGTACGGGGTGACCATGGCTCCCGGAGGGTCGTCGAAGGTGGTCAGCCAGAAGGTCCCGCGTCACCGGAGCGACGGGTTGGACTGGTCCGATGGGGAGACGGGCACCCTCCCCGGTTCCGAGACGGGGCTCATGGCGGGACCCGGGGCAGGGGCAGGGCTCGCCGGGGGAGACGTGGCAGGGATCGAGGCAGAGCCGGCAGACAGGACCGGGAGACAGGGCCCTCGGGGGGAGCTGAGGCAGAGCCGGGGCCGAGCAGGGCCCTCGGGACGGGACGGAGAGGCCCTGGGAGCAGACCCGAAGGGCCCTCGGGAGGATCCGGGCCGGAGACAGGGCCCTCCGGAGGATCCGCGGCTGCGTCAGGGGCCCTGAGGATCAGCGGGCCGGTGTCGCCGTTGTCGGTGTTGCCAGGGCCCGTTTCCGTGTCCCCGTCTGAGCAAGGCGCCCAGCAAGGCGGAGCGACCGGCCCGGCTGTGGGTCCGACCACCGGTCCGAATGCCGGCAGGGTTGCCCCGCAGGCGGGTGATGATGTGTCGGAAGACGATGACGAGGAGCGGTTCGACAACGCTCCCATCGGCGATCGGTTCGTCGACAGCCGGCCCGAGGCGGAACACATCGTGGGCACCGACCAGTAATGGGTCCTGAACTGCTGGCATCCACCCCCGATGCGGTGGTCGGTCTCTTCGTTGCCGTGCCCATCGTGGTGGTGGCCGGAGGCGTGGCCGTCGGCCTGCGCCTCCGGGGTCGGGGAAAAAGGATCATGTGCCGGCGGGCGAGGTGGCCAGCGATGCCACCACCGACATCGAGCTGGACCGCAGTGCTGACGCCAACCGGCAGGCGACGCTCGAGGAGACCCCGTCGGTGCGGACCGCGGTGGCCGAACCCGCCGAGCCGCTGGCCGAGCCCGCCCAGCCGGTGCCCGAGCCCGCCCAGCCGACACCGCCCGAACCCGCCGAGCCGCCCACGTACCGGAGCCGCCTGGGCAAGGCCCGGGGGCTGCTGTCCGGTTACCTGGGAGCGGTCCGGTCCAAAGGCAAGATCGATGCGGCGACCTGGGATGATCTCGAAGAGGCGCTCATCCGGGCTGACGTCGGGGTCGGCGCCACCGACGCACTTCTCGACGGATTGAGGACCGGCGTCAAGGACGGTGAGATCGTCGGGCCCGACGCGCTGGTCGACGCGCTCAAGTCGGAGCTGGTATCGATGCTGACATCCGCGGATTCCTCGCTGGCCGTGCCCGGGTCGGCACCGGCCGTCGGCCAGGATGAGGATGCCCGCCCGGTGGACGTCTGGCTGTTCGTGGGCGTCAACGGTGTGGGCAAGACCACCACGGTGGGCAAGGTGGCGAGCCGGTTGTCCCGGTCGGGGACCAAGGTGTTGCTGGCGGCGGGCGACACCTTCCGGGCTGCGGCCGGAGAGCAGCTCTCGTTGTGGGCGTCACGTGCCGACGCCGAGATCGTGCGCGGGTCGGAGGGCGGCGATCCGAGCTCGGTCGTCTTCGACGCGGTTCAGCGGGCTTCCTCGCGGGGGCACGCGGTGGTGCTGGCCGACACGGCCGGGCGCCTCCACAACAAAGTCAATCTCATCGAGGAGCTGAAGAAGATCCGCCGGGTCGCCGACCGGCCTCCGGGCCGGGTGGTGGAGGTGCTGTTGGTGCTGGATGCCACCACGGGCCAGAACGGACTGACCCAGGCAAAGGTGTTCCTGGATGCCGTCGACGTGTCGGGGGTGGTGCTCACCAAGCTCGATGGAACGGCCAAGGGCGGCATCGTGGTGGCCGTCCAACGGGAGCTGGGTCTCCCGGTGAAGCTGGTCGGCCTGGGGGAAGGCGTCGAGGACCTCATCGATTTCGATCCGGCCGCATTCGTGGACGCTCTGTTCTGACCGGATCCTGTCCTGACCGGATCTCTGTTCTGACCGGAACCGGGTTCTGACCGGAACCGGGCTCGACCGGACGGGCTGGCACCGGCCGACTCGACAGCCCGACCCCCAAGGTCTCCCATCACCCCGCGGCCGCTGTGACGACCACCGTCCTATAGCCTGAGGGACCCATGTTCGAGAGCCTGACCGACAGATTCGAGGGGATTTTCACCAGACTCCGCAATCGCGGACGTCTGAGCGACGCCGACGTCGACGAAGTCCTCCGCGAGATCCGAACCGCCCTGCTCGAGGCCGACGTGGAGATCGGGGTCGTGCGGGCGTTCACCGAGGCGGTCCGGACCGCGTTGCGTCGGGTTGGAGCTGGTCCAGAACCTGAGTCCGGGCCAGCAGGTCATCAAGATCGTCAACGAGGAGCTGGTCGGGATCCTCGGTGGCGAGACGCTCAAGATCACCTACGCCGGCAAGCCCCCGACCGTTGTGCTGCTGGCCGGTCTGCAGGGTTCGGGGAAGACCACGGCCTCGGCCAAGCTGGCCCGCTGGTTCAAGCAGCAGGGTCGGAATCCGCTCCTGGTCGGTGCCGACCTTCAGCGGCCGGCCGCAGTCGAGCAGCTCCGCGTTCTCGGCGAACAGGCCGGGATCACGGTCTTCAGCCAGCCCACCGATCCTGTGGCCGTGGCCGCAGCGGGTCTCGAGGAGGCCAGGCGCCTGGGTCGGGACGTGCTCATCGTCGACACGGCGGGTCGTCTGTCCATCGACGAAGACCTGATGGAGGAGATCCGGCACATCTCCGGCGCCGTGGAGCCCCATTACACGTTTCTGGTGATCGATGCCATGACCGGGCAGGACGCAGTGTCGACTGCGGCCGCATTCCACGAGGCGCTGTCCCTCGACGGTGTGATCCTGACCAAGCTGGACGGCGATGCCCGGGGTGGGGCGGCCCTGTCGGTCAAGGAGGTCGTGGGCAAGCCCATCGCCTTCGCTTCCACCGGAGAGAAGCTCGACGACTTCGACCAGTTCCACCCGGACCGGATGGCCGATCGCATCCTCGGTATGGGTGACGTTCTCAGCCTCATCGAACAGGCCGACCGTGCCATGGACAAGGAGGTCACCACCAAGGGTGCGGCCGCCATGATCGAAGGGCGGTTCACGCTCGAGGACTTCCTCGAGCAGCTCCAACAGGTGAAGAAGATGGGCTCGATGTCGGGGATGCTGTCCCTTCTGCCGGGCGTGCCCAAGGACCTGAAGGAGGCGTCCTCGGCCATCGACGACCGCCAGATCGGCCAGATCGAGGCGATCATCCGCTCGATGACACCGACCGAACGTGTCGATCCATCCATCATCGACGGCGCCCGGAGGGTCCGGATCGCCAACGGCAGCGGTACGGCCACCTCCGACGTCAATGCACTCCTCAAGCAGTTCAAGGAGATGCAGAAGATGATGAAGGGGTTCGGGAAGGGTGGCATGGCCGGTGCCATGGGCGGACTCGGCGGCATGTTCGGTCGAGGCCCGAAGATGTCCCCGAAGGCGCTGGCCGAGATGGCCGAGATGGCCGAGATGGGTGCTCAGGGCGGGGACCTCTCCTCCCTGGGTGCCATGGGCGGCCAGCCCGGCGCATTCGGGGCCGGCGGACCCATGCCCTCGGCCGGGGCGGGTTCGGGCGGACCGATCCGGGGCTCCTCCAAGCCGAAGGGCAAGGGCGGGAAGAAGGGGAAAGGCGGCGGAAGGGTGACGCCGAAGTCCCGGTGAGAGGATCTGCTCACAGGGACTTTGACGCGGACTCGGCCGAATTCGTGTTCGGCCGGCTGATCGTCGGGCCCGGTTGCATGTCGACCCCTGCTTTTGGTGGGAGACTGTCGGGCGCTAGCAAGAGAATGCAGAGGAGTTCACAGTGGCCGTAAAGCTCCGCCTCGTGCGGATCGGAAAGAAGAAGCAGCCGACCTACCGGCTGGTGGCGGCGGACAGCCGCTCGCCCCGCAACGGGCGGTTCATCGAGATCGTGGGCACCTATGCCCCCCGCGGCAAGTCGCTGGCCGAGCCGGACGCCGTGGTCGAGATCGACAATGCCAAGGCCGTCAAGTGGCTGTCACAGGGTGCGACGCCCACCGAACGCGTCGAGAAGCTGCTCAAGAAGTCGGGCGCGCTCGACGAGTTCGAGCTGGCCAAGGCGGCCAAGTGAGCGACGAACTCGCTCTGGACTCGGCCGACGATGTCAACACGATCGATGATGTCGACGGTCACGAGGATGATGACGCCGGCAACCGGGTATCGGGGGGGACACCCCTTGCGGTCGTGACCTACCTCGTCAACTCGATCACATCGGAACCCGGGGCCGTCGTGATCAACACGGAGGAACGGGGAGACTCGGTCCGGTTCCGTATCCACGTTGCCCCCGACGACATGGGCCGGGTGATCGGTCGGCGAGGGCGGGTGGCCCAGGCTATTCGCACCGTGGTCGCCGCCGCCGGCGCCCGCGACGGGGTCCAGACCAGCGTCGACATCGTCGACGACTGACGCACTCCGGTTCGGTGAGGGTGAGCGGTTCCGCCCGCGGTGTCGACGCCGGCGCCGGCCGGTCGGGGTCCGACGCCACCCACCTCCAAACCCAGGCGGGAGGGACGGGTTCCGGGCCGAAACCGCCGGTTCCCATGCTCCAGGTGGGACAGGTGGTCAAACCGCACGGGCTCCGCGGCGACGTGATCGTCTCTCTGGCCACCAACCGGGACGAGCGGGTGGCTCCTGGCTCGGTCCTCACCACGGATGATGGCCGGACGATGAAGGTGCTCCGTTCCTCGCCTCATCAGGGCCGGTTCATCGTGACCTTCGAGGGCCTGTCGGGTATCGATGACGCCGAGAGCGCCCGGGGGACGCAATTGTTCGCCCCTCCGCTCGATGACCCTGACGCACTGTGGATCCACGAGCTGATCGGCGCCGAGGTCGAGGACATCACCGGCCGGGTGCTCGGAACCGTGGAGAGCGTCGAGGCGAATCCGGCCAGCGACCTGCTCGTCCTCGACGGAGGAGCGCTGATCCCGCTCCGCTTCGTGGTCGGGAACGAGCCTGGCCTGCGGGTCACGGTGGAGCTCCCCGACGGACTCCTCGATCTGCCCTGATCGAAGTCCCGTCCATGCGCACCATCAGGATCGACGTCTTCACTCTGTTCCCTGGCGTCGTCGACCACTATGCCGACGCTTCGATCCTCGGCCGTGCCCGCGTCCATGGCCAGCTGGACCTTCGCACCCACGATGTGCGGGACGCGGCCACGGACCCCCACCGATCGGTGGACGATGCGCCGTTCGGGGGCGGCGCAGGGATGGTCATCGGCCCCGAACCGGTGTTCGGCGCGGTGGAGGAGGTCGCCGGATCGGCCGGAGGGCCTGCCCCGGCCCCTCGTCCTGCTGTCGCCGTCGGGTCGACGCTTCGACCAGCGGGTGGCCCAGGAGTATGCCGCGACCGCCGGCTTCTCCCTGGTATGCGGCCGGTACGAGGGCGTGGACCAGCGAATCGCCGATCACCTGGTCGACGAGGAGCTGTCGGTGGGGGATTTCGTCCTGGCCGGGGGAGAGCTGGCCGCACTGGTCGTGGTGGAATCGGTCGTGCGCCTGCTGCCCGGGGTACTCGGGAACGACGAATCCGTGGGTGACGAGAGCTTTTCCGCCGGCCTCCTCGAATATCCCCAGTACACCCGCCCCGCCGAGTTCAGGGGATGGGAGGTGCCGGCCACGCTTCTCTCCGGAGATCATGCCCGGGTGGATCGTTGGCGCCGGGCCCAGGCCCTCGTCCGCACCATGGAGCGCCGTCCCGACCTCATCGGCGGCAGAGGAGGGCTCTCCGACGAGGAGGTCCAGCTCCTGGTCGACCATGGCGAGGTGCGCCTGTTGCGCGAACACGGCTACGATTGGTGAGCCTCGCAGGCGCCGGCAGTGCCGGTTTTCACAGTGAAGGCCCGGACCGTAGAGAACTTCCCGAGGAGCCATGACTCCGGGTGGGGCTCGCGGGCGGGTGCCGGACGAGGGAGAGTCCGAACGATCCGTGGAAAGACGCGCCCAATGAACCCAACCGACATCATCGACCGTGACAGCCTGCGGGACGACGTTCCCGACTTCCGGCCCGGGGATACCGTCAAGGTCCACGTGCGGGTGGTCGAAGGTACCCGGGAGCGGGTCCAGGTGTTTCAGGGGGCGGTCGTCAAGCGGCAGGGGACCGGAGTCCGCGAGACGTTCACCGTCCGCAAGGTGAGTTTCGGAGTCGGCGTGGAGCGCACGTTCCCCATCCATTCGCCGGTGATCGCCATGACCGAGGTGGTCTCGCTGGGGGATGTCCGGCGGGCCAAGCTCTACTACCTGCGGGACCGGCATGGGAAGGCGGCGAAGATCAAGGAGCTGCGGTCTGCCCGCTCCTGATCGGGTGCGTCGTGCGGTGGGTCGTCCGGCCTGTCGAATTACAGGTCGAGCGGCGCCGAGAGCAGCCGCTCACATGGCGGGCCTGGGGCGCTCGTCGGCATATGGGCGGACCTGCGCCGTGGCCGGAGTGGCGGTGACCGGAGTGGCGGTGGGTGGAGCGGCGGTGGCCGGAGTGGCGGTGACCGGAGTGGCGGTGGGTGGAGCGGCGGTGGGTGGAGCGGTGCAGTGAGCGAAGAGGATCTCGAACGATATGAGTCGGAGATCGAGCTGGCCCTGGTCCAGGAGTATCGGGCGGTCCTTCCGCTGTTCGCGTACGTGGTCGAAACCGAGCGACGTTTCTACCTGGCCAACACCGTCGACGTGACCGTGAGATCCGACACCTCTCCGGCGTGCGTGGAGGTCAATCTGACCGACGCCTGGGTGTGGGATATGTACCGGCCTGCTCGCTTCGTGCCCTCGGTACGCATCCTCACCTTCAGGGACGTCAACATCGAACGGCTCCCCGAGAAGGATCTGTGACCGAGGGCGCTCCGGGGCGCCCGCACGGTATCCGTGGCCAGGGCAGCGGGGCCGATGACCGCCGGGCGCTCGGCGCGGAAGGCGAGGCGCTGGCCGCCCGTTGGTACGAGGACAATGGCTACGAGGTCCTCGACCGCAACTGGCGTCGCCGGGAAGGCGAAATCGACCTCATCGTGCGCCAGGGCAAGACGGTCGTGTTCTGTGAGGTCAAGGCCAGGTCGAGCGATCGATTCGGATCAGGCGCCGAATCGGTGCTCGCGGCCAAGCAACGCCGGATCAGGCGCCTGGCGGCACGCTGGCTGTCGGAACTGACACCGGCTTCGGCCCGGCCGCGGGTCGAGGTCCGCTTCGACGTCGTCTCCGTCACCGCCGGCCGGGTCGAGGTGATCGAGAATGCGTTCTGAGCGGCTTGCGGGCAACTGCTGCGGTGGCCGGGCCTGGCCGGCGGTGGATGTGACACCTCCGATTTAGGGTTCCGACGGTGCTTCGAGCGACCGCGTGCACCCGGGTGAACGGCGCTCCAACTGTCAGCGTTCGTCGCCGCGGTGGGCCTGTGGGCCCCATCCGGTCGAACCATCCTGATCGGAGGCGTCATGATCGCCGCCATTCCTTCCGCCGTCCTCATCGGAGTCGACGGCCACCTGGTCTCTGTCGAAGTTCACGTGTCGAACGGACTCCCAGGCTTCACCGTGGTGGGCCTGCCCGATGCTGCGGTCAGAGAGTCCCGCGACAGGGTCCGGGCCGCATTGCTGTCCAGCGGCCTTCCGTGGCCGCTCCGTCGGGTCACTGTCAACCTGGCCCCCTCCGGGATGCGGAAGAACGGTGCCGGACTCGACCTCCCGATCGCCATCGGCGTACTGGTGGCGTCAGGTGAATTGCATCCCGACACGGTTGGGTCAACCGCATTTGTCGGTGAACTCGGCCTCGATGGCTCGCTCCGCGGGGTCCCGGGCACCGTGGTGCTCGCCGAATCGCTCCGGCACCACCGGTTGGTGGTGCCGGACGAGAGCGCCCAGGAGGCCGGCCTCGCCGGTGGGTGTGAGGTCCGAACGTCCCCCACCCTCAGCGACCTGGTCGAGCGGCTCTCAGGGCGGACCCCGTGGTCCGAGGGGACCCAGGATCGGCGGCCGGGGGAACGATTCGGTGTTCCTCACGCCGGAGGCCGCGAGTACGTGTCGACCTCCGGGGCGACCGGTTGCAAAGCAGGCATCGATCTGTCGGATGTCCGGGGCCAGTCGTTGGCCCGGCGTGCGCTCGAGGTTGCCGCAGCCGGGGGACACCATCTGCTGATGGTTGGGCCACCCGGCGCGGGCAAGACCATGTTGGCCACCCGTCTTCCCGGCCTGCTCCCTCCCCTCGACCGGACGACCGCCCTGGAGACCACCCGGGTTCACTCGGTGGCCGGCCTTCCGCTGCCGTCTTCCGGGCTGATCTCCCGTCCGCCATTTCGCGCCCCGCATCACGGGACGTCGTCTGTGGCCATGATCGGTGGTGGGACCTCGTTCATGAGACCCGGAGAGATCAGCATGTCTCACGGTGGCGTGCTGTTCCTCGACGAACTGGGCGAATTCCCTGCCGTGGTCCTCGATGCACTGCGCCAACCGCTCGAAGATGGCCGGGTTCGGGTCAGCCGGGCTCGAGGATCGACTGATTTTCCCGGCGCGGTTCCTCCTGGTGGCCTCCATGAATCCCTGCCCGTGCGGTGAGGGGGGCGCGCCCGGCGCATGCCGCTGTAGCGATGCCGCCCGCGAGCGCTACGCCCGACGCTTGTCAGCCCCGCTGTTGGACAGGTTCGATATCGCCATCTGGGTCGACCGGCCAGAGGTCGACGATCTGATCAGTGGACAACCGGGTGAGACAACCGCAGAGGTGTCCGTCCGGGTGTCGCGGGCCCGCCGACGAGCCGCCGACCGGGGAGTGACGGTCAACGCCTCACTGACCGGGTCGTCTCTCGCCGAGCTGGTCCCGATGAGTCCTGGCGCGGCCGCCATCGTCGAACGTCAGGTCCGGTCCGGATCCCTCAGTGCACGCGGGTTTCACCGGGTCCATCGGTTGGCCAGAACGGTGGCCGACCTCGATGGTTCCGGGGAACTGGTGGAAGAGGCCCATGTCCGAGAGGCGCTGCTGCTGCGGTGCCGGCGCGATCTCTTGCTCGGAGGTGGTGAGCTGTGAGCGGGCTTCTCGAAGCGCAGATCTGCGCGGCCGGCCTCGCCGGCCTACCGGGGATGACACCGGTGCGCCTGGCGAAACTGCTGGACGGGTTCCAGCCGGCACTGGCTTGGAAGGCTGTCCAGGCGGGGGCCCATCCGGCAGACCCTCGGCGGCGGTTCGCGTCACCGTCGCGGACAATGGATCTGGACGAAGTCGAGGCGCGGTACCTCCAAGCTGGGGCCAGCATCCTCTTGCCGGACATGGAGGGCTACCCCTCGATGCTGGTGGGAGACCCGGGTGCACCCGCCGTGCTCTTCGTCCTCGGAGATCCCACCGTCCTCGAGGGCAAGCCGAGGGTGGCGATCGTGGGCACCCGGTCGGCTACCCACTACGGTCGTCAGGTGGCCTCCGAGCTGGCCCGCGATTTGGCGGCCGAGGGCGTCGTCGTGGTCTCGGGACTGGCTCGCGGGATCGACGGAGCGGCCCACGCCGGGGCATTGCGGGCGGGGTGTCGCGACTCGGCTCCGCCTGTCGCCGTCGTCGGTACCGGACTGGATGTCCTGTACCCACCATCGAATCGCGACTTGTGGGCCCAGGTGGCGGCCCGGGGGGCCGTTCTCTCCGAGTCCGCCCTGGGGACAAAGCCGCATCCGGGGGTGTTCCCGGCTCGCAACCGGATCATCGCTGCGCTCTCGGACGTCGTGGTCGTGGTCGAAAGCCATCGCAGCGGAGGTTCCCTCTACACGGCTGACGCGGCGGCCCGACGGTCGATTCCGGTCTGCGCGGTCCCGGGTTCTGTGCGGAGCCGTGCCTCAGACGGAACCAACGCACTCTTGGTCGACGGGTGCACCCCGGTTCGTGACGTCGCCGATGTACTGGTGGCTGTCTCGCTGGCCCGGGCGGGCGTGGAGCAAATTCGCGCCGATGCCCAACTGGTCAGACAAGGCCGTGAATCAGGCGGATCGATCACCGACGGCGTCAACCGGTTGCGGACAGACCGGGCCGAAACAGGTCCGACCGAGCACGACCCCGTTCAACGCGCTGTGCTCTCGGCGGTCGACGACGTGCCGACCCGATTCGAGACGATCTTGATCCGCACTGGACTGTCCATTGCCTCCGCCGCGGAAGCGTGCGACCAGTTGACCGAGGAAGGTTCGCTCCTGGCCGGCGCCGGTTGGTGGTCACTGAGGCAGAATGACCGAAACATCCGGAGGAGCTAGAGGCCCAACGATCCTGCGTCAGGCGTCTGAACACCGAAGGATGAGGCGTCTGTGAACCCAACGATCAGGGGATGCTCAGAGGCGTCTGTGAACCCAACGATCTCAGGCGTCAGGGAACGAGCCCTGCTTCCAGCCTATGGATGACGACGACACTGGTCCGGGCGACGGCGTCGACGAGATTGCCGGCGCAGTGCAACTCGCCAGCCCCGTCTCGGCCCCGTACCAGGTACTGCCTCCTGCCCCTTTCCACGCCAGCCAGCAGGTCCCATCAGCCGATCGGTCAGCCAGTGTGACGGTTCCACTTCCGGCTCCGGTACCAACTCCGCCGGCACTTCCCTCGCCGGCTACGCCGTCGGCAATGCCTCCAGCGCCGCCGGCACCGCCGCTGACCCCACCGTCGCTTCCGACGCTGGCACCGCTCACGCCTGCTTGACCTCCACTGGCGCTGGTCACGGCCATGCTGATGGTGTCGGAATTGGTCGATGGGCCGGCAACAAAGGTGATCGATGGATTCGATGCCGTCAGCGCGGAGGGCTGCAGGGAGCCGTACCCGCCCCCGCTGATGGCCGCAGTGTCCACAGTCGTCAACCCGGTTGTGAGCGTCTGCTGAGCTTGAAGGGCGGTGGCTTCTGCCACGCCGGGTTCGTTTGAGATGCCGTTTGCCGTCGTCCCGTTCGAATCCAACATTGTGCCGAGCAGGACAGCCGTGAGGATCGCAGTCGCCGCAAGGCCGAGTGCGGTGGCGATCATCGAAAAGCCACCCTCTCCGGCGATCCGCCGAATGGCGATTGTCTGTTTCGGGCGATCCTCCGTTTGGTGTTTCATCGTCTCCCTCGAGCTCGGCGACAAGCTGAGGCCGCTCGGACCCGTGGGGCACGCCGCCATGGAAGCGGCTCTCGTCGACGAATCAGAGCGCCCGGAATGTCACATTCCCGATCGAGTTCCTCATCGGCAATCGGCGGAGCGCCCTTGAGTCGGTTCGCGGGGACCTTTCGATCCCTGCCTTGTCACCGAAGCGGGTCAGGCCGTCCAAGGCCCGCGGATACGTCGTCGGGCAACCCGACGGGCACCCTGGGAGGTCGTCATAGTCTGCGAGGCGACCCCTTGGCCGCTCAATCGGCGCTCCGGTGCCAAATCCAGGCCGCAGCAGGATGTCGGTTCGTGAGGAATCTGGCGCCCTTAGGGCTCACGCCACATCTGATTGCGCATTGATGGTGTAGTTCCATGCCCCTTGGAACGCGTGGGGCACCAGTGGCACCGCGGTCAGTTCGGCGTTCGTGACCTTCACACCCTTCGGATACCAGTTGAAGTCGTAATCGGCCTTGATGGTGAGCCCCGTGGTGGTCGCCGTCGCGGAGATGAGCTCGATGACTGTGCGGAGGCTGGTGAGGGGCTTGCCCCGCCAGTTCATGGTGATGAAGCTGAACATCCGGTGCTCGATCTTGTTCCACTTCGAGGTGCCGGGCGGGTAGTGGCAGACGGTGATGCGCAGACCGGTCTCGGCGGCCAGCTTGGCCAGCTCGACCTTCCAGGCCCGGACCCGGTAGCCGTTGGAGCCGCCGGCATCGGCGGTGATCAAGAGGCGGTCGGCATCGGGGAACCGGTCACGTCCCATCTGGTTCCACCAGCGCCGGATGGACTCGACGGCGAACTCGGAAGTGTCGGCGACATCCCCGACGTTGACCCACCCCTCGTTGTTGGCGATGTCGTAGATCCCATAGGGGATGGCCTTGGCGTGCTCGCCGAGGGCAGGGTCGGCGAAGTCGTGGACCTGGACCCGTTCGGGCTGACCCTCGGGTGACCATTCGTTGCCACCGTTGGCGTAGTCGCCGAGCAGTTCCTTCTTCTTCGTGTCGACGCTGATCACCGGCTGGTCGTCGTCGATGAAGGACGTTGCCATGTCGTTCAGATAGTGGAACTGGGCATCCCGGTCGGGGTGTTGCCGCCCTTCGGTCACCTTGGCGTTGGCCTGGAGCGAGTACCCGAGACGGTGCAACAGGCGGAGGACCGAACGGGAGGACACTTCGAAGCCCTGATCGCCCAGTTCATCCGCCAATTTGGTCGAGGACTTGGATGTCCAGCGCAGCTTCGACATGGGGTTGCCGCGGGTCTCGGGGTTCACCAGCTCGTCGAGTGCTTCCAGCAGTCCGGGCTGGGTGTCGAGCAGCGACTTGTCACCACCACCCGGAGCACGAAGACGGCTCGACGGCTCGACTCCCGACTTCACTTCGGCCTCGGCCTTGATCACCGTGTTGCGGCTCATCCCCGAGGCCACTGCCACCGCGGTCTTGCCGCCCCGTCCGAGCATCTCGGACATCGCACCGGCAACCACCCGGCGCTGGAGCTCATTGGTGTGAGGCAGGACCACCTCGAAGAATCGCGCGAGCCCATCCTCGGTGACCTCCACACCGCCAGGATACTACGCGCGATCTAATCAGGCGTGGACCCTTAGGCGTCGTCCCCCGACTGCATCACGATGTGATCCGCATGGACCTTGTACTTGACCCGAACCTCACCTGGTTGACGCATGGGATATGTATCCACACCCAAGTACTTCTTGGCCAGTTGATCGATGGACTCGTCCGCACCTTCCTCGATCGGCTCGACCGACCCGCGTACCACTACAACGTTGTATTGATCCTCGGGGTCGACAATGGACACTGCGACGTGTGGGTTCTTGCTGAGATTCGCGTACTTCGCTCGGCCTTTCGCGGTGTTGAAGACCAGCTCATCGCCTTCAAGATCGATCCAGACGGGCGTCAGCTGCGGTCGACCAGCTGAATCGACGGTGGCCACATTGGCGATGACCGGCCGTTGGATGAGGGCACGTGCCTTACTGCTGAGGGTTGTGGTCATTATGCAGCTCCTCTGACAAATTTGGGCGGAACCGGGGCCCATGGACTCGGCACCGGCTCCGGCTCGAGAACTGGAACGTCTATATCAGCACGATACCAACCCTCGCGGAATGCTCATGCGGGCTCCGGAGGTGAATTGGTTCATCCGAAGGCGAACTCCTGATGTCTCCAAGGGTGAAACCGCTGGGTCTGACCAACACAACCTCGGCCGCTGCAACTACCCTCGGTCTGCCCTCGAGCTGATGCGGAGTCGAGGAGGAGCCACTACGAGTCGCGGGGTTCGATCAACGGAGATTCGTGTCCCGATTTGGCCGTCGGAGATCCTCAGCTCGCTGACCGGCCCGGCGTGGCATCCGACCGCGCATTCCGCCCCCGGGCGCCACCAGATGGACCTGACCTACTCGTTCCGCCGGTCCCGTTTCCGCTTGTCCCGTTCCTCGTCGGTGTCCATCCCGAGGCCCGGTTCCTGCCCGAAGGGGGGCTGGGGTTCGAATCGCCATCGGGGTGTGCCCTTCGGTCCGGTCCCCTCTTTGGCGAGAAGCCAGCCCTCATAGGTCTTGAGGAAGTGGTGGTGGTGGCAGAGCAAGGCCAGATTGTCGAGGGTGGTGGGGCCGCCCTCGGCAAAGGGCACGATGTGGTCGATCTCGAGCCCGAAGGAGGTCCCACATCCCGGCACCACGCAGGTGGTGTCCCGAAAGACGAGGGCCGTCCGGAGCTGTCGGTTGATGGTGCGACCCATATGGCAGACGGCCCGGATGTCACCGGCCTCGTGGAAGACGAGACGGAGGAAGGAGTTGTTGGCCAGGTCCCTGGCCATGGCCACAGGAATGGGCCCCTGGTTGTCGATCTCGCAGCACTCGTCGCCCTCGGCGTATCCCCGCAACAAGGCGTCTCGGTCCACCCGGACCATCACAGAGCAGGTCGGGGGCCCGTCGATGAGGGAGCACGGATCGTCCGGTGGTCGGCTGTCAGTTGTGGCAGTGGAACCGGCGGTGTTCTGGGTGGCGGTGGCATCGTCGGTGTCCTCGGAGGTGGAGAACTCGACCCCGGCGTCGGCGTCGTCGGCCCCGGGATCCGGCCCGGAAGCCGAGCCGGTGGCCGGCGTGGACCGGGGACCGAGCGGTGCCCCGGAGTCGGGGTGGCGTCTTGTGAGAAGGGCGTAGAAGGCGTCGGCTCTGACCGCCCGTTCGGGGGTGTCCTGTTCGTCACCGGCCGCCCGTCGGGCCCGGCGCAGCCGGGTGGCCACCTGGCCCAGGTGGGAGAGGATCTGGGCCCCCCGGTCGAGGGTGTCCCGGCCCTGGTAGCAGAAGGCCCCCTCGGCGTCGGTCCACGACGAGAAGTACCGGGCCGCCCTGATCCGGACGACCCTGGCCCGTGGATCCTCGGTCCCCGAGGTGGCCCGGGACCGCCGGCACCGCTCCCGCACCGCCTGGAGGGGAGCCTCCTCGGCCCCGGCCAGCAACTCCGCCTCCCGTTCGGGGGCGAGGATGCCGGCCCCGGTCAGCTCGGTGACCTTCGGTCCCGAGAGCACCCCGGTGCGCAGCGCGGCTTCGGTGCCGGGCAGCTGTCCGAGGCGCTGCCCGTTGGACAGGGTGCTCTGGGCCTGACCGGTGGCCACCCCCTCCAGGGAGGCCAGCATCACCGCCGCCGAGCGGTGCCCACCGTCCCGCCACACCCCAGAGGCCTCGATCCGGGGGGCCAACAGCGTCTTGCCGGCATTGGTCAGCCGCTCGATGGCCACCAGGGACTCGTAGAGCTCGGCCGCGTCCGCCCCGGTCAACCGGGCCGGGTCGAGGTCTGCCACCACCGAGGCCAGACCGGAACGGGCCGTATCCAACCGGGCACCGAGGCCGTCGGAACCACGGTGACCGTCGGAGCTGTTGAGGCCGTCACCGGCAGCAGCGGCACTACCGGCACCGGCACCAACGGAACCGGCAGCGGGAACCCCGGGCACAGCGGTGCCGACCGCCACACTTTCCTTCACTGCACATGCCACCGGGGTCATGGTCAGATGCTTCCAGGGGGGTGTCACAACAGGGCCGGGGCAGGGAGAGGTACGGGGCAGGGAGGAAGGCGGGGTTTGGCCGTAACCGCCAGAACCACCGGATGCACTGGAGCCGTAACACGCAGAACAAGGCTGATCTCGCCCGATTTCGCGCTGCTACGGTGCCCGCATGCGTATCGGTGCCCATGTAAGAGCAGGTAAGGGCTTGGTTTCCGCTTTGAAGCACGGATCCGACATCGGGGCAGAGGTTGTCCAGATCTTCACGCAGAGTCCACGGATGTGGAAGCCGTCGCAGTATGGCCCGGAGATCCTGGCCGATTATCGGGCAGCTCAATCGGAAAGCCCCTCGGTCAGCTCCACGTTCTGCCATGCCACCTATCTCATCAACCTGGCCTCTCCTGATGCGGAGTTGGCCTCGAAGTCGCGGGCGTGCCTCAACGCCAACCTGGCCACGGCAGACGGAATCGGAGCTGACGGGCTGGTCCTGCATATAGGGAGCCATCGGGGTAGAGGATTCGATGCGATGCTTCCGGCTGTGGTCGAGGCGCTGATAGAGGCGCTCGACTCGGTGGGCGCGACGTCGGCCTCTTGCCCGATCCTGTTGGAGAATGCTGCCGGAGCGGGCGACACGGTGGGCCGATCCTTTGAGGAGTTGGCGGAGGTCATCGATGGCGCCGGCGGGGACGCGCGGCTGGGCGTCTGTCTCGATACCCAGCACCTGTGGGCATCGGGAATTCCGTTCGCCACCATCGACGATGCTGATGCCTTGATGGAGTTGGTGAAGCGGACTGTCGGACTTGGACGACTGCGCTGCCTGCACCTGAACGATTCGAAGGTTGATTTTGGCGCCAACAGGGACCGGCACGAGAACATCGGGCAAGGAACCATCGGCGCGGACGGTCTCTCGGCTCTGCTGGGTCACCCTGACCTCCAGGGATTGGCGGCGATCCTGGAGGTCCCGGGAGCTGGCGACGGACCGAGGGCCGAAGATGTGGTCGAAGCCCGAGAGGTATGGGAGCACGGACTGCTCATGCGCTCCCGCGTGGCGGCAGGGCGATCGGACGGAGCGCAGACCCGCTCAAACCGCCAGACCCGCTCAAACCGCAAGACCCCCGCAACCCGCAAGACACCCAAGACCCCTGCAAACCCCAAGACCCCTGCAAACCCCAAACCTCGCAAGGCCGGCAAGACACCCACAACCCCACCGGCCCGCACATCCCGTCGCCCGCGCTCGGGCTAGGGTCACCGCGCGCCGTTCAGGGATTCACTGCGAGATCCGAACCGAAAGGAACCGACCATGACCACCGAGACCCGCACGGAGTCCGACAGCATGGGGGCGATCGAGGTCCCCGCTGACCGCTACTGGGGTGCTCAGACGGCTCGTTCCCTCGAACACTTCCCGATCGGCGACGATCGCATGCCCGAGCCGCTGATCCGCGCCATCGGGATCTTGAAGGAGGCATCGGCCCAGGTCAATGCAGACCTGGGCAAGATGGCGGCGGACAAGGCGACATTGATCATTTCAGCTGCACGCGAGGTTGCAGAGGGAAAGTTGGACGACCATTTCCCGCTGAGCGTCTGGCAGACCGGAAGTGGAACCCAGAGCAACATGAACGCCAACGAGGTGATCGCCAACCGGGCCATCGAGTTGGCGGGCGGGGTGATGGGGTCGAAAGTGCCGATCCATCCGAACGACGACGTCAACATGTCCCAGTCCTCGAACGACACCTTTCCCACGGCCATGCACATCGCCGCAGTAGAGGAGATCACCCACCGTCTGTTGCCGGCCGTGCGCCATCTGCGGGACGCCCTGGACTACAAGGCCGCTGCGTTCGAAGGCATCACCAAGATCGGGCGTACGCATCTGATGGATGCCGTTCCCCTCACGCTCGGGCAGGAGTTCTCCGGCTACGTGGCCCAGCTCGACGCAGATCTCCGCCGGATCGAGTATGCACTCGATGATCTCTACGAGCTGGCTGCCGGAGGGACCGCGGTCGGAACTGGACTCAACACCCATCCGGAGTTCGGGACCAGGGTGGCTGCTGCCATTGCCGAGCTGACCGGGCTTCCGTTCGTGTCCGCACCCAACAAGTTCGCAGCGTTGGCCGCCCACGACGCCCTGGTGATGTTCAGCGGGGTCCTGCGTACGTTGGCCGCCTCGCTGATCAAGATCGCCGACGACATCCGCTGGTTGGGTTCTGGTCCCCGGAGTGGGTTGGGTGAGCTCAACCTGCCCGAAAACGAGCCGGGGTCATCGATCATGCCGGGCAAGGTCAATCCGACCCAGTGCGAGGCCATGATCATGGTGTGCATCCAGGTGTACGGAAACGACGTCGCCGTGGCCATGGCCGGATCGAGGGGCAATCTGGAGCTCAACGTGGCCAAGCCAGTGATCATCCACAACATCATGCATTCGTTGCGGTTGATCAGTGAGGCTTCGGCGACTTTCACCCGGTTCTGTGTCGAGGGTCTTGAGCCGAACGAGACGCGTATCCGCCAGCACCTGGAGAACTCCCTCATGTTGGTCACCGCGCTCAATCCGCTGATCGGCTACGACAAGGCAGCCGAGGTGGCCAAGAAGGCCCACAAGGAGGGAAGCACGTTGCGCGAGTCGGCAATCGCCCTGGGCTATCTCACCGGGGAGCAGTTCGATGAGGCGGTCCGCCCGAGTCGATGACCCACCCCTGACGATCATGAGCCGGTTCTGGGAAGAGCGACCGCCCCGGCGTGGCTGCCACCACGCACCCTGCCACCACGACCCTGCCGCCACGCACCCCGCCACCACGCGCGACGTCCGTGCCCATGGGGGAGTAGGCGGGTGAACCTCGACCGAGTTGATCTCACCGACCTCGATCTCTTCACCGATGGCTTTCCCGACGAGGTGTTCACGTTCCTGCGGCGTGAGGCGCCCGTCTGGTGGCACGCTCCCACCGAGCACACGCCTGACGGTGTGGGCTTCTGGGTGCTCAGCACCCATGCCGACATCATGGCCGTCGCGGCCGACACCACCCTGTTCTCCTCGGAGCGGGCTCCTGGCGCCGAGGGTGGCGGCACGATCATCCAGGATCTTCCCTACGGCTTCGCCTCGGGTGTGCTCCTCAACATGATGGACGACCCTCGCCATCACCGGATCCGACGGCTGGTCACTCCGGCGGTGGCGCCCAGGGCTCTGGCGGTGATGGAGGTCGAGCTGAGGGCGCGGACACGACGAATCGTGGATGCGGTCGCCGACCGGGGAGCCTGTGACTTCTTGAGCGATGTGGCCGTCGAGCTCCCCCTTCAGGCGGTGGCGGCGCTGATGGGGGTACCCGACGGTGACCGGCACGATCTGCTGGCCTGGTCCAATGCCACGCTCGACTTCGAAGGTAGGGAACTGGGTGAGAGCAGCGAACAGGTCGCCGAGGCCGCAGCCTCCATGGCTTCCTACGGGGCCCAGCTGATCGCCGACAAGAAACGGGCGGCCGGGGACGACATCATCTCGGTCGTCGCCCACGCCCGCATCGAGGACGAGGAGGGTGATCTCCGCCCGCTGACCGACCTCGAACTGCTGATGTTCTTCAACCTGCTGGTGGTGGCCGGGAGCGAGACCACTCGCAACTCGATCGCTCTGGGCATGGTGGCCCTCATCGAGCATCCGGACCAGCTCGAGGCGCTTCGCTCGGATCGTTCGTTGATGCCGACCGCCGTTGAGGAGATCCTGCGGTGGACGAGCGCGACGCTGTACAACCGACGCACGGCAACCCACGCTGCCGAGCTCGGAGGCTGCGCCATCGCCGCGGGCGACAAGGTGACGCTCTGGTGGCCTTCGGCCAACCGCGACGAATCGGTGTTCGAAGATCCGTTCCGCTTCGATATCCGCCGGGACCCGAATCCGCACCTGACATTCGGGCATCGGACCCACTTCTGCATGGGTGCCAACCTCGCTCGTCTGGAGATCCGGGTGATCCTCGATGAGGTGCTCGACCGACTGGACGACTTCGAGCTGGCCGGGCCCGTCGAGCGGGTCCGTACAAACAAGCACGCCGGTGTCTGGCACGTGCCGATGCGGTTCTGCTCGCTCTTGGACGTTTCGTCGCGACGCTCGTTGCGCTCGACACCCGCAGTGGATTCGCAGGGATGGCTGCGAGCCGGGAGATGACCTTTGCGAGCTTGGTCGAGCCGGCGCTCCTGATCGCGCTTTTGGGCGGTGCCGCGCTCGGGCATGGAACTGCATTGCAATCGCTCGCTGGAGTTCCGTTCGGCGTCGCGGGACTGTTCGCAACCGTTGCGTTGTTTCTGGTGCTCCTCTCAGAGACCGCGCGCGTTCCGATCGACAACCAGGAGACGCATTACGAACTGACGATGATCCACGAGGGTCTCGTTCTGGAGTACAGTGGTTGGCAGTTGGGTCTGATGAATCTCGCCGCGCAAATTCGTCAACTCTGCTTTTTGCTGCTGGCGTCCTTCGTCTTGCCGGCACCTGATTGGCAAGCGCATGTGGCGTGGGTAGTCGTACTGGCCATCGCAATCACGATCGTCGAAACGCTGCTCGCGAAAGTTCGGCTGTTCGAAATCCCGCAGCTGTTGACGAGCGCATTGATCCTGGCGCTCGTAAGTATTTGTCTGCGCATCGGCGTGTTGTCGTCATGACCTTCGAGTTGGGACTCGTCCTGGCGGGCGCGGCGCTGATTTTGAGTTCGCGTACGCTGCTCGCTGCGGTTGCATATCTCGTCATCGCAGCGATCGCAATCGCATCGATCTTTCCCGCAACAGTCGATTCGCCGCTCGCGATCGCGCTTTTGGCGGGATCAGCCTTCCTGAAGCTGTGCGTCGCGCCGATCGGCATATACTTGTTCATCCGCGCAAATCCCGCGACGCGCGATCTTCGACCTTCGATCTCGCTTCCCAGCCGTCTCATCGTCGTGGTCGCGATCGGCCTGGCAGCTCGGGCCGTCGCCGGATTCGCTGCTTTCAGGGACGTTCCCGGCGTTGGCATTGCGGCGTACGTTATCCTATGTGCCCTAGGCATGCTCGTCGTCCAGCGAAATCTGATCGCGCATGTCATCGGGCTCTTAGCGTTCAGCGCCGGCATCACCGTCGCGGGCCTAGCGATTGCTCCCGGTTTGCCGGTCGTCGTCGAGCTCGGAGCGTCGTTCGATGCGCTCGTGGTGACCTTCATCGGCCTTGCGATCGTGCGCGCGTTCCTCGCGCACAATCCGCTGCTCGACGTTGCATCGCTGCGAAGGTTACGCGGGTGATCGCGGGTATCGTCGCGGCACCGCTCGTCGCTGCGATTCTCGCGATGCCGTTCCGGCCATTGCAGATTCGCCGATACGTGCGCTTGACGCTCGCGACGATCGCTGCGCTTTTACCGCTTGCGCTCATCGGGAGCGTTGACGGTCTTTCGCTGCTCTTCGTTGGGATCGTGTCGGTTCTCAGCTACTGCGCAACCGTGTTCTCCACGGGAATGTACTCGTTCGATTGGGGCGTCGGCGACGTCGTCTGGTCGCGCAAATCGGTGTACTTTCTTTTGTTGGGCACATTTTGGAGCTCAATGTTGCTCGTCGTTCTGTCGACGAACTTCGGTGTGATGTGGCTCGGCGTCTCGATGACGACCCTCGCGACGGCGTTCCTTGTTGGCTTCAGCGGGGAGCGCGAGGCTCTTGAAGCCGCGTGGAAATACCTCGTCTTGTGCGGCGTCGGCCTTGGCTTTGCGCTGCTCGGTATTCTGATGCTTGCGCGGCTTGCCGCTACGCTTGATTGGTCAGACTTAGGAACGCATCCGTCGACGCCGCTCGCACGGATCGCGGTCGGCTTGCTGATCCTGGGCTTCGCAACCAAAGCAGGCCTCGTCCCGATGCACGCGTGGCTGCCGGACGCGCATTCCAAGGCTCCGGCGCCGGTCAGTGCGCTGCTTTCGGGCGTGCTCGTGTCATGTTCGCTTTACGCGATCATGCGCGTCACGAACGTCGCATTCGCGTACGGCGAGAGCGAAATGCTGCAGCACATGCTGCTTGCACTGGGTTCCGCTTCGGTGGTGGTTGCCGGTGCGTTGATGCTCGTGCAGTACGACCTCAAGCGTATGCTTGCGTATTCGACGATCGAGCACGCCGGACTCGTGGCGCTGGCAATAGGTTTCGGCGGACCGCTTGGATTCTTTGCCGCTCTTTTCCATATCGTGAATCATGCGGCGGCAAAGTCTGCGGCATTTCTTTCTGCCGGGCTGGTGCAGCGCGAGCGAGAGACGACCGCGCTGCGTCATTTGCATGGTCTGTGGGAGAGCGGTCCTGCTGGAGGTACGCTGCTAGGAGCATTGACGGCGTTGAGCGGTTTACCGCCCTTTGGCCTCGTTATCAGTGAGCTTCTGCTGATCGGGGCAGGCATCGCTGCGCATCAGTGGCTTCCGCTCGCCGCGGGACTGCTTGGAATGACGCTCGCATTCGTCGCGCTCGCACGAACCACGATCGAGATCGAGTCCGGCAAAGCCGATCCTAAGAGTTGCCGTGTCTCGACGCTCCCGAAGCTTTCGATCGGCGTAACGGCATGTATCCTTGCGGGTGCGCTGGTGCTCGCAATTTCTCCGTGGACTCCTGCCGGCGATCTGTTTCGCTCCGTTGTCCAGAGCATAACACGCTTCTGATGCTGACCTCACGGGTTTCCAGCTCCAAAGACGCGTTTCACGCTGAGATCATTCGTGGAGCGTTACGTGATATTCCGATTGGCGCGTATGCAACTCCCGATGCAGCGCATTATGTGTTCTTGGATCGGTCCTCCCCGTACGAGCTGCGCTACGAATTCGTCATGGAGCCGAGATTGCGTTCCGTCTCTGCGATATTTCCGCTGTTCGTGTGGGACGAGAGAGAAATGGCGGAAGAATATGCGATCGGATTCGAAGGGCTTCCGGATGCTCGACCCCTACGGGGCGAAAACGGCGTGATGCCGTCACCGGTCATCGCCCACGGCGAGGGGCTTATGCACCTCGTCGTCGGGCCCGTGCATGCGGGTATCATCGAACCCGGACGTTTCACGTTAAGCTCAGGCGGTGAAACGGTGGTCTATCTCGATGCGCAGCTCGGCTACGCGCATCGCGGTGTCGAACGCCACCTGGAAGGGCGCGATCCGCTGGAAGCGGTCCATTTGATCGCGCGTATCTGCGGCGGGTGCAGTGCAGCGCGGTCGTACGCCTACGCTCTCGCTCTCGAACAGCTTTCGGGCGTGCCGTGTTCGGCTGAGGGAGATCTCGCGCGCGTCATACTCGCAGAGTTGGAACGAATCTACAACCATCTTTCGGATCTTGCGGCGTGCGCATCAGCGGCGGGCTGGAATCCCGGCTTCACGCGTGGTATGGGTCTCAAAGAGCGTGCGATGCGTCTGTGTTCCTCAGTCGGCGGTCACCGGTTACTCTTCGACGCGATCGTCCCTGGCGGCGTACGTATCGCGCGGCTGGATAACGCGGGCGACGTCGAGACGCTGCGGCGCGATGTCGAGTCGTACCTCGACGTCCTTTTCGCGAACGGGTCGGTGTTGTCTCGTTGGCGTGACGCCGGCATTCTTTCCCACGAGACGGCGAACGCTTGCGGTGCCGTGGGACCGGCATACCGTGCCTCGGGAGGAGAAGGTGACGTGCGGGTGTTCGCTCCGTACGGAGCGTATCGCGTGCTCGCGACGCGATCGGCGCACGCCGAAGCCGGCGACGTGCTCGGGCGGTGCGAAGTCAAGCGCGACGAGTTGCGTGAATCGTTTCGACTGATTTCCGAGGCCCTGCGACTCCTCGGCGGACGTGAGGTCATGTCGCCAATGCACCTGCATGTGCATCCTGGACGCGCGATAGGCGTCGTGGAGGGTCCGCGCGGGCGCGAATCAATCGTGGTTCACGTCGGAGGCGACGGAAAACTCGAGCGCGTCCATGTCATTGCGGCTTCCTATCGAAATTGGCCTCTTGTCGCGCGAGCCATGGACGGTAATATCGTCCCCGATTTTCCGCTCGTCAACAAAAGCTTCAACCTATGCTACGCGTGTGCAGATCGATGAACGCGTTTGGTAAGTCACTTGGGATCCGTCATCTGGTATGCGGTAGCTGCAACGGCTGCGAGCACGAGATGAACGCGCTTTCGAATCCGTTCTATGACCTGACCGCCGACGGATGGGATATCGTCGCTTCACCCCGGCACGCGGACGTCGTAACCGTGACCGGACCGATCACCGACGCGATGCGATCGGCGGCACACGAAACTATTGAGGGAACGCCGTTACCACGGATTATCGTCGCAATCGGCGATTGTGCGGCAAACGAAGGCCCGTGGAAAGGCGCGCAGGCGAGCGGTTCGGGCGCAGTAGAAGAGCTCGGAGCACAAGTGGTCGTGAGAGGCTGTCCGCCAAACCCAGATCAGATAAAAGCCGGATTGCGAGAGGCGGCCGATCTCCTCGATAGATCGCAATCAGATTAGGCCGCATTTGACGAAGTTACGCAGTCGTTCGGTCCGAATACTGTAGCCTAATCGCGGTAATCGACGCAGATTGACTTAGGAACGTGGCGACAATATCGGGATCGAAGTGCGCTCCGGCATCTGCCTCGATCCGTTCAAAGGCCTGACCTATCGGCCAAGCGCGCTTGTAAGGTCTGTCCGAAGTCAGTGCATCGAAAACATCCGCCAAGGCCGTGATGCGGCCAAAGAGCGGAATAGCATCCGCCTTCATGCCTTGAGGATATCCAGACCCGTCAAACTTCTCGTGGTGCGTCAGCGCAATTTCCGCGCCGGCCCGGAGAAGACGCGACTTGCTGTGCCGCAAAATCTCGTAGCCCGCCGTTGCGTGTTCTTGCATGATCTTCCATTCTTGAGAAGTGAGCTTCCCAGGCTTCAACAAGATGCGATCTGGTGTCGCGACCTTTCCGATGTCGTGCATTGGAGCTGCGAGCCGAAGTAGCTCGACATCTGCATCGGGAAGGCCCATCGACTTGCCGAGAAGAGCTGCAAGATGGCCCATGCGGACGATGTGAATGGCGGTGTCGCTGTCACGAAATTCCGCGATGCGAAGCAGCTGGAAGATTGATTCGCGTTCGCGTTCGACAAGCTCTGCGGTCGCTTGCCTCACCTCAGATGCAAGCCACGCGGCATGATCGGCCAATTTCTTGTTCCCGTCGCGCAGAGCGAGCAAGTTTCGAGCGCGGGCAAGGAATTCGACCGGGTCAGCCGGTTTTGTCAGAAAGTCGGTGGCGCCCAGTTCCAATGCTCGGTGACGAACGTCTAATTCTTGCGAGGCGGTGATCATCACGATTGGAGTCATCGTTTTTGTTGCCATCGCTCGAAATCGTTCGATAAACTCGAGACCGTCCGGGGCGGGCATTCGGTAGTCGATAAAAACGAGGTCCGGATCGGCGGTTGCCGCCCATGCCAGCGCCTCGGCTGATGACTCGTACGTGATGCAAACGGCATCAACAATCGGCCGTAACATCCTCGTGTATATCTGCAGGCTTACCCTGGCATCGTCCACGATTAGGATCTCCGTCTTGCCGGAGGCTATGTCGGTCATGAATGGGCTCCAACTTCTACAAGGGGCTCGTCGTTGACACATCGGAATCCCGCTTTGCGGGACTACGCTCGGGATCACAATAAGCCAGCGGCGTGGCTATTCAACCCCGTATTCTACGGACCCCCGCTGAAGCACGCGCGCAGCTCGCCGCTCTGCCGCGTCCGCTGGGGCTCGTCCCAACGATGGGCGCGATTCACGCGGGACATCTTTCGCTGGTTGACCGCGCTCGCGCAGAATGCGCGACCATCGCGGCATCGATCTTCGTCAACCCGCTGCAATTCGGACCCAACGAAGATTTTGAACGCTATCCGCGCGCGTTCGAGAGCGACTGCACGCAGCTTGCGGAGCATGGCACACACGTCGTTTATGCGCCGACGGTCGACGCGGTTTATCCGCCCGGGTTCAATACGTACGTCGACGTCGGCGACGTTGCGAGCCGGTATGAAGGCGCACTGCGGCCAGGTCATTTTCGCGGCGTCGCAACCGTCGTGCTCAAACTCATTAACGCGGTTGGTCCGGATGTCGTTTATTTCGGGCAGAAGGACGCGCAGCAATGCGCAGTGGTTAAGGCGATGCTGCGCGACTTCGACGTGCCGACGCGCATGGTGGTGTGTGAGACCGTCCGCGAGCCGGACGGACTCGCGCTCTCGAGTCGCAACGTCTATCTCACGCCTGAACAGCGTGCAGCGGCACCTTCATTACATGCGGCGCTCTCAGCGACGGCCGATGTTATTCGAAGCGGCGAGACCGCGCGCGAGCGCGCGATTGCAGCCGGGCGTCGTTGCATCGCTGAGCCGGCTCGGGAAGCCTACCTGGACGTCGTCGATCCCCTCACGTTCGCGCCGCTCGACCCGATCGCTCGGCCTTGCGTTGTGATCGGGAGCGTGCAGCTCGGCGACACCCGCATCATTGACAATCTGCTGCTCGGCTAGATGAGGCGGCTCTCCCCAAAAATCTTTTGACAAAGACGGGCTACGCCCTTACTCTTGGATCAGTGGAGAACCAACTCGCCGACGTTTCCTTTAAGGCCATCCCCTGCGACGATCGCGACCTGTCCGGGGCACATTTTCACGCCAGGACTGGGAAAGGCGAAATCGTTCTCGATGTGTATTCCAACGGCGGCATCATTCTGTCGGCTGCGCACGGTGATCCGATTCGTGGGACGGTTACGGCGCCCGAGCTAAAGGCGGTTCTCAACACGGCCCGGTTGTGGCACGCCGAGTTGCTGTTACTGTGGAGCAAGTGCTGGGTGCGCGGGGATTCGGTTTAGAGAAAGTCCAGTCCGAAATCGAGGGCTGGTGCGCTGTGGGTTATCCATCCTGATGAAATGAGGTTGACGCCGGTCCTTGCGATGTCGGCGACCGTTTCGAGATTTACCGAACCGGACGCCTCCAGAATGAGTTTACCGGCACAGAGCTTCACCGCTTCGCGCAGCTGATCGAGCGACATGTTGTCGAGGAGCGCCGCATCGACGCCTCCGATCTCAATGACCTCGCGCAACTGATCGAGGGTATCCACTTCGATCTCGATTTTCACCAAATGTCCGACTGAACTGCAGACCCGCTCGATCGCGGTGCGCAGGCTGCCCGCGGCAGCAATATGATTATCCTTGATGAGGACAGCGTCGTCCAAGCCGTAACGATGATTCCGTCCGCCGCCGACGCGCACGGCATATTTTTCCAGCGAGCGCAGGCCCGGTGTCGTCTTTCGAGTGCACGCAATCGAAGCGCCGGTACCATCGACCGCCCGCACGAACGAACGAGTCGCCGTGGCGATTCCGGAGAGCCTGCACAAGAAGTTCAGTGCCGTGCGCTCGGCACTCAGCACCGTGCGCGCCGAACCGTGCACGCGCGCGACGGTTTGACCCATCTCGACATCGGCGCCGTCGGCGCAAAGCCGTTCGATGCGAACAGCCTCATCGAGCAGAGAGAAGGCGAGAAGCGCGACGCCAAGGCCCGCGAGGCGTCCGGGTTTGCGCGCTACGATAGCGGCGGAAATCGCCGCCGCATCTTCGCCGACGATCGCATCGGTCGTGATATCGCCTGCGCGGCCGAGATCTTCGAGAAGAGCCGATCGCACGATCGGCTCAACCATGATATTTGGAAGCTCAGGCACGCGTCAGCGTGCGTCCCACGTCGAGCATCCGCGAAACGGCCTGACGTGCACGCTCTTGTACTGACGGGTCGATCGTCACTTCGAATTGCATCGACTCGAGCGATCGGAGGATCTTCGGCAACGTGATGCGCTTCATGTGCGGGCAGAGATTGCAGGGCCGCACGAATTCGACGTCAGGACATTCGACCGCGACGTTATCGCTCATCGAGCATTCCGTGATCATGACAACCGAGCGCGGCCGATGCTCGTGCACGTACTTTGCCAAGCCGGTCGTCGAGCCGACGAAGTCGGCCTCGGCGAGAACGTCGGGTGGGCATTCCGGATGCGCGAGCACGACGATTCCCGGATGTCCCTTGCGGTATGCGCGGATCTCGTCACCCGTGAACCGCTCGTGAACTTCGCAGCTGCCTTCCCAGGAGATGATCTCAACGTCGGTTTGGCTCGCGACATATTTCGCAAGATATTGATCGGGCACCATGATCACCCGAGGGGCGCCAAGCGATTCGACGATGGCAACGGCGTTTGCGGAGGTGCAGCAGATGTCCGATTCGGCTTTAACCTCGGCCGAAGTATTCACGTACGTGACGACGGGCGCGCCGGGATAACGCTCGCGCATGAGGCGAACGTCGACGCCGGTGATCGATTCGGCGAGCGAGCAGCCGGCACGTTCGTCGGGAATCAGGACCGTTCGCGACGGGTTCAGCACTTTCGCGGTTTCGGCCATGAAGTGCACGCCGGCAACGACGATCACGTCGGCGTCGGACTTTGCGGCCTCGGCCGCCAGCGCCAGCGAATCACCGACGATGTCGGCGACGCAGTGATAGATTTCGGGCGTCTGATAGTTATGCGCAAGGATGACGGCATTCCGGCGCTGCTTCCATTCGTTAATGGCCGCGATATAGGGGGCATGGACAGGCCATTCGGCTTCCGGGATGACGCGTGCCACGCGGTCATAGAGCGGAGCCGTGACCTTGGCAACCTCGTCGGTATAGGGAAGAAGCGGTTCCCGGTATAGTGTCGTCACCTTATCCATGATGCACGGGCGAGGCAAACGGATGCAACGACTTTCTCCGCGCCCCTGTTCCGCATGAGAGATGGCGGTTCTGGAGTTTCGGGTCGAGCGGATCCCGACGCCCGTCGGGATGATGATGCTCGTGACCGACGAGGTCGGACATGCGCGGGCAGTTGACTGGGAAGATCACGAAGATCGTTTACAGGGGCTTTTGAACGGTTATTATCGGCCGCACGCGATTCGGCTCGAAAAGGCGCGGAGCGTCTCTGATGCAGGTTCGCGCGTTGAAGCATACTTTGCCGGCGATCTGAGAGCGATCGATACGATCGCGGTTGAGATGCCCGGGACGCCGTTTCAAAAGGAAGTATGGCAGGCGCTGCGCCGCATTCCGGTTGGGTCGACGATGAGCTATAGCGGGCTCGCACGACAGCTCGGGCGCCCGAAAGCAACGCGGGCCGTGGGTTTGGCAAATGGTGCGAATCCGATCGGCATCATCGTCCCTTGCCATCGCGTTATCGGTGCGAACGCATCGTTGACCGGTTACGGCAGCGGTTTACCTCGCAAGAAATGGCTCCTCGAACATGAAGGCGTGCTGCTCAAACTGAGGTAGCCCAGAACTCGGCGGTGCGCACTATTGCGTCTCCTCGAGAAGTGCATCGAGCCGTTCGTTACTCTGCATCATGCCGCCGGCCATACCTTGCGAGATCATCCGGTCGCGCATCGCGAGCGAGCTGAACACGATACGGCTCGTTAGCCGCGTCTTGCCGCCCTCGTCTTCGAAGGAGCTATACGAGATGACGGTATCGCCGGGTGCGCCGCCCCATACGAACGTCATGACGAGTTGCGAGGGCGGATCGATCTCGAGATATTTCCCGCCGAAATCATGGATCTCGCCGAACGCATCTTGTTTGACGCGCCACTCACCGCCGACTCGTAAGTCGATGTCGACCGAGAGATTCTTGGTGTGGTGTGGTCCCCACCAGCGCATCATCATCTCGGGATCGGTCTGGGCTTTAAACACCAGTTCGCGCGGTGCATCGAAGACACGGGTCGCGACCATCTCCGGTCCGGAGGTCGCTGCTGCCGAGGCGGTGTAGCCGGCGAATTCCGCGAGCCGCTCGAGCGATTGCCGGAGACCTACTTCTGCGCGGTATTCATTCACAATCAGATTGCGGAACTCAACCGTGTCGAAGATCGTGCGATAGGTCAGAAGAGTTTTGCCACCAATATCTTCGAACGTGATCTCCACGTCGAATTTCGGATCCTTATTCGAGAAGCACAAGCGGGAAGGCGGTTCGACGACGCTGTAGACGAGGTGGTTCTCGTGTTCCCATCCGCCGGGTCCGTGCATCACGAACTTCCACGAGCCGCCGGGACTGACGTCCATCGATTCGGTCGTGATGGTGAAGCCGCGCGGGCCATACCACCAAGCCACGTGCTTGGGATCGGTCCACATTTCATAGACGAGCTCGCGCGGGGCATCGAACTCGCGCGACATCACGAGCTCGTTGGCGGCTGCAATCATGGTTTCTCCTTCTGTTGGATTTCGCGGAGGTAATCATCGAGGCGGTCGAAGCTCTCGTCGAAGAAGCGGCGGTAATGCTCGATCCAATCCGCGGCCTCGCGCAGCGGCTTGGCCTCGAGCCGGCACGGCCGCCATTGCGCCTGGCGGCCGCGCGAGATCAGCCCCGCGCGTTCCAGCACCTTGAGATGCTTGGTGACCGCGGGCATGCTGAGCTTGAAGGGGGTCGCCAGCTCGGTTACCGAGGCTTGACCTTTGGTCAGCCGCGCCAGGATCGCTCGCCGCGTCGGGTCGGCCAGGGCCGCGAAGGTCGAATCGAGTTGCGTGGACGTCACAGTAGTTCACCTGTTGGTTAAATAACTAAGAGGTAAAATACACCACCCCGTCCGAGCTGTCAACTGGCGATTATCTCTGTCCCTCGACTACAGCCGCTTCGCGACCCTACGCTCGGGATGACAACCCAGACCCTACGCTCGGGATGACACCGCGACCGTGTAGTCGCGGCCTTCCCATGCGTCCGAATCCGTCCAGAAAAACGTGAACTTGATCGAGGCTTGCGTGCTGCGATCGGTTGGGAGATCGACATAGTAGGTTTCGAGGCGCGTGGCAGTCGCGATCCGATCGTTCGTCGCTTGCCATTCGTCGCTCGTCCAGTGCAGGCGGAACGGCCTGGGCACTTGGATGCGCAACGTTGAGCCCGCAGCAACGTGCGACACTTGCCGGTTTGGTTTCCAGATCTCGAGCTTCATCGACGGGCGGCGACTGCCGCAATACCGCGCGTACGCCTCGGGCACGACATCGAACACGCGCCGATCCCGCACCGAACGGAGCAGCTTCACGTATTCCGCGTGCGCCCACATAAGCGGACGCGCCGAGCCCGTCGGATGCCCGAATTCCATCTTCACCTCCGGCCGGCTGGGCTCGTCCCAGACCTGTTCGGAAAGCAAACCGGTCGCGGACGCAAAGCGTTCCAGCGTCTGCACGTAGAGTGATGCGTTATGGCCGGCGGCAAGCTCGTAATGTCCGCGCTCGCCGGTCAAGAGCGGCCACGCGCGCCCGATGCCATAGGAAATGTACGGACCGCCGTCGGCGCGTTCGCCGTATCCATCATGATTGTAGCGATGCCAGCACGGCCCCAGCGGCGTCTAGACTTTCAAAACGCGATCGACGACCTGCACCGAATCGACGATGATGGGATCGTCCGCCCTGCGAATTCCATAGCGCACCAATTCCAAGAATCCGGCATCAACGATCTCCTTTGCCGGAAAACGGTACTGTTCGCCGGGCGGCACGTTCGCGAGCGTAAGGAATCCGTTGTTGGGATCTTCGACCGGCGCCACGTTGCCGATATCGATCGGTTGAATGCGAATGTAGTGTCGGGGGATTTCCGGGACGAGCGTTCCTTGCGTCGTCACCGTCCACGCTTCGACGTGTTGTTCCAGAAAGTCGGCGTATTCTTCGATGAAGGTCGCAGTCTCCTCATCGCCTTTTTCACGCGCGAAGAACGCGGCGCAGATCAAGCCCGCGATGTTGTTGGCCAGCGTCGAGGGTGAATAGCCACTGGCCTCTTCCCATCGTTCCTGATCGGTTGCCGGGCCGTGACGCATCAAATACGCAGCCGCACGCAGGACCATTGGATAGGGGTCAAAGGTGTGTATCGCGCCTTCATGCAGCATGCGGCGCGCCAGCATCATCGGGAACGCGACTTCGTCGAGCTGAATTCCCGTCCAATACGGCGTTCCGTCGATCCACATGTTCTGTGGAAACCCACCATCGTCGCGCTGGCTCGTGGCAAGATAAACGATCGCACGTCGGGCTGTCTCGATGTTCCCGCCGGCGAGCAAACCGGTGACGCTGTTGACGAGATCGCGCGTCCAGACGAGATGATAGCCACCTCGATCATCGTCGCTCTTGGCGCCGCCCCACGGAATCGACATCGATGCGATCAACGCGCCCGGAAAGGCTTTGTCTTCGTGCGCCAGCATCAGGCTATAGCTCGATGCTGCGAGCTTTCCGCCGTCGCCCGCGGCACCTTCGAGGGGGATCGCATGGCGTCGCGTCCTTCCCCACTGTTCGACGAAGCGTTCCTCGAGTTGGTCGAACGGCGTCAACAGAGAACCGTACAGGGTCGTCATCGCGTTGTGCATGCTGTTGCCGAGCGTCAGCGCAACGACGAACTCTTCGAACGGATCGTCGACTTCGCCGATGAGCGCGACGTTGCCATCGTCGGCGCGATCGAATTCCCAATCCAAATTGAAATTGTCTGCGAGATCCGTCCAACCGTCGCTGCGCCCGACGAAGCCGCACGAGAGCTTGCGAAAGGGACGCGTCGCATCCAACATCAGCCAGGTCCCGTTCTTCTCGGCCGCGAGAATCGGCCGGCCGGACATATCGAGCACGGAGGCATTGTTGTGCCAGCCGCCGACTTCGAGGTGCGGCGCACATAAGACGTAGGCTTTCAGTGTTTTGCGCAGCGCGCCGCTCGCGCGGATCCTCACGCGTTGCAATAACGAGGGATAATGCGGATCGGTGATGATCGTCTTCTCGATCGAGTAGCGTTCTTGCGGATCGACGTTGATGATGCGATAGCCGAGCACGTGCGGTGCGAGCGCTTCAATCGAGGTCGAGGTGTGCAGACGCTCTTCGTGAGCGAAGGTTTCGCCGTCGGTGACGACCAGCTGCAGATCGCGAACTTGCGCGCGATCGACCGTCGGACAGTAGACTTCGGTAACGATGCCGTCGAGCAGCGTGAACCACATCCGGCTCGGCGCCGAATACGCCGTCCCGACGCCGTCTTTGTCCGCGTATGTCCATTTGGGCTCGATCCCCGGCGCTCCGAAGGCCTGCCGCGATCCTCGTATCGTAGCCAAGTGCCGCGGGGTTCGCTATTCGGCTACGGCGCTCCGGGAGCCAAGTAGAGTAAGGCAAGGGAGCCCCGGAAAGGGGCTTGCTTGACGCGGAGCCCGGCTTCCTTATATGATGCGCGAGGCTCCAATGACCGTAGGTGGGAGGCAACTCCCTTAATTCATGCCTACCGAGGCAAGCCACGATTTTCGCTGTCCCTCGACATACGCGACGCTTTGCATCGCTACGCTCGGGATGACAATAGAGGGCGCCGCCCTCCATAATCGTGACGCCTCGCAGATGTCTGCGGAGGCGTTTTTCATTTACCGCTACCGCGGTTACACGCGGGCGATAAGGAACCTCGACCATATGCCAACCGCAAAAAAAGAAGCGACGATCGAAGAGCTGCGCGAGCGCATCGCAAAGTCGCCGAATCTATTTTTTACCGACTACGTCGGCCTCACCGTCGAGGAGATCACCAAGCTCCGCGGCGAGCTGCGCAAGGACGGCACGACCTACACGGTCGTCAAGAACACGCTGTTCAAGCGCGCTGCAGGCGACGAGCTTGCCGCGAAGGTCGAGCAATTTCTGGCGGGGCCGACGGCGGTCGTTTTCGGTGGCGCCGATCCGGTTGCGCCCGCCAAAGCACTCAAGCAGTTTTCCGACGCGACGAAGCCCGTAACGGTCAAAGCCGCGTATCTCGACGGACAGCTCGTCGATGCGAAGCAAGTTGCGACGCTCGCGTCCTTGCCGTCGAAAATCGAGCTTCTTGCGAAGCTCGTTGGTTCTCTCGCCAGCCCAATGCGTGGTCTCGTCACCGTTCTCTCAGGCAATCAAAGCGGTCTCGTGCGCGTCCTCAATGCAATTCGCGAGAAAAAATCCGCAGCGGCCTAGTTCACAAGGAGCATCATCATGGCAGTAGCCGAAATCATCAATCAAATCGACACCCTTACCGTTCTCGAGCTTGCGGATCTCGTGAAGCAGCTTGAAGAGAAATACGGCGTGAGCGCAGCCGCACCGGTTGCCATGGTCGCAGCCGGACCAGCAGGCGCAGCGGCGGCAGCCCCGGAGGCCAAGACCGAATTCGACGCAATTCTCACCGAAGTCGGCGCCGAAAAGATCAAGGTCATCAAAGCGGTTCGCGAAGTTACCAGCCTCGGTCTGACCGAAGCGAAATCGTTCGTCGAGAGCGCGCCCAAGCCCATCAAGACCGGCATTCCTATGGACGAGGCCGAGAAGATCAAGGCCAAGCTCGAAGAAGTCGGCGCGAAAGTCGAAATCAAATAAAGTAGCGCAAGCGAGCGCACTTTTTGCCAAGTAATCGGGGCGTGTGGACCGTATAATGCGGGCTATGCGCCCCGATCCGTTTACGGTCGCGTTGCGCCCCAATGAGCGATTGCAGTATTGGCGCCGCCGTGATCTCGGCGACGCGACGCTCATGCGAGCGCGCTACGGACCGTTTACCTGGGAGAAACACGTCCACGACGAGCAGGTCATCGTTGTTTCGGAAGGCGGAGCCGGCGAAGTCAATACGCATCGCGGCAGCGATGTGGGCGGCCCTGGTTCGATTTGGGCGTTCATGCCCGGCGAATATCATTTCGGACGAGTCGAAGACGGCGGCCGTTGGGACTATTGCGCGCTGTATCTCGACGATCCAGTACTCGAGCGTTTAGGCGAGCAGCTCGGGTATGGCGAGAACGCGCGATTGCTCGTTCGGCCCGGCCTACATCAGGATCCCGAACTTGCGTCGATCCTGTTGCGCGCTCATACGTTGCGAAGCGATTTCGCGGCTGAAGAAGTCGCGTGGTCCGACGCACTCGATCTGCTCTTCACGCGATACGGCGATCCGCGCCCGAGCAAGCATTCTGCATCCATTGGTTCAGCCGGGTTGAACCTTGCACGCGAATACATCGCGGAGCACTTTCGCGATGACATCTGCGTCGACGATCTCGCCGGACTTGCGAACGTAAGCCGCTTCCATTTCATCCGCGCGTTTCGCGAGGCATTTGGGCTGCCGCCGCATGCGTACATCAATCAGGTTCGTCTGCAGCGCGCGCGCAAGCTTTTGCTCGCCGGTCAGAGCGTCGCTGTCGCGGCCACAGAGAGCGGATTCTACGATCAGAGCCGGCTCAGCCATCTCTTCAAGCGAGCTTACGGCGTGACACCCGCGCGGTACGCGCACCTTTAGAGGATTCCATGCAATTCCCTTACGTCTTCGTCGACGGCGAATTTGTGACACTCGATCGGGCGCGGGTTAGCGTTCACACCAACGCGCTCGCCTACGGAACCGGCACGTTCGAAGGTATTCGCGCATTTTGGGATGGTGGCACAATGGCGATGCTCGCGGTAGTCGAGCACTACGAACGGATGCATCGCTCGACTCGCATCCTCGGCCTCAATCTCGCGTATTCGATGGACGAGCTGGTTGACGCCTCGACTCGTCTCTTGCAAAAGAACGAGGTGCGCGAGGACGCCTATCTGCGACCGCTGCTCGTACTAGGGAGCGAGACACTCCAGGTACGCACGCACGATCTACAGTGTCGGCTGTCGATCGCAATCACGTCAATGGACCTGAACTACATCAACCCGAAAGGCGTACGTTGCATGGTGAGCAGCTGGCGCCGGACGCCGGACATGGCATTGCCGAATCGGGCAAAAGTAACCGGCGGCTACATTGGTCCGGCGATGGCAAAATCGGAAGCGCTACGTTGCGGGGCAGATGAGGCGATCATTAATCATTGAGCGCAGCATCGACCGTTCCGAGCTGTACGCCGCGGACGAGATTCTTTTGTGTGGAACGGCGGCGCTTGTGGTCCCGGTGATCGACGTCGACGGACGGGCCTTCGGCGGCGGCGCCGCCGGGGAACGGACGCTGATGCTGCAGCAAACCCTCCTTGCTATCGCACGCCGCCACGACGTGCGGCACGGGGAGTGGATGACGCACGTCCCTGCCGGCGGATTGAGCTCGTCGTGATATACCGCTGCCACATCGATCCCGGAAAATACGAGTTCGAGAGCGACGTGCTCAAGGCGGAAGACGGGAGGATCGTTCTTGCGGAATCGTGGCTGCATCCCGGCGGCGGCGGTCAGCCGGCGGATCTCGCGGTCATCCGAGGTGCGTTCGGAGCCGCGACCATTACGGGTGTCGCAACCGAAGGCGACGATGTGTGGCATCTGGTCGACGCGCCCGTTCCCGCCGGCGAGCGCGTGAGGGTGACGATCGACCGCGCGCATCGCGACGTTATCGCGCAGCTCCATACCGATACACACATTCTCAACGCGCTCGTGTTCCAGGAATTCGACGGTGCGCTGGTCTCGGGTGCAAAGATCTCATCCGACGGAACCGCGCATATGGATTTCGATCTGCCGGAAGTCGACAACGATCGTCTGCGGGCGCTCGAAGGCCCGATCAACGAAGCAATCCGCTCGGGCCTTCCGGTGCGCGCGACGTACGTGACGATGCAAGAAGCTTCTCGCACCAAAGGGTTAATTCGGAGCCTTTCGGTTTCTCCGCCGCCGACTGAAGACGGACGCTTTCGCGTGATCGAGATCGTGGATCTGGATCGTCAAGCCTGCGGTGGGACGCATCTTTCGGCGACGAACGAGTCACGTCCCATTTCCATCATCAAAGTCGACAACAAGGGACGTCGTAACCGCCGCGTCAAGATTGCGCTGGTCTCATGAAGTACTTTTTGCTGTTCTACGAAGTCGTCGATGAGTTCGCCAAAAGGCGCGAGCCGTACCGTCCGAAGCATTTGGGACTCGTCGATGATGCGCATAAGCGCGGCGAGCTCTTGCTTGCGGGGGCGTACGGTGATCCTCCGAGCGGCGCGGCGTTGCTCTTTCGAGCCGAATCGGCCGATGCGGTGCGAGCGTTTGCTGAAGCCGATCCCTATGTCACCAGTGGACTCGTGGCGCGCTGGAGCGTTCATCCGTGGCACGTCGTGATCGGAGAAGGCTCCTCGCGCTAAGCCGCTCGAACCTCCGGACGGTTGAGGGTTCTACACGCTCTAGCAATCGTGGCGTTGATCGGCCTTTGCATTCCGGCGCGACTGCTGGCGTCGGTGCTCAACACGGCAAATCTCGATCGTACCTGTCCGGCGTGCAGCAATTTCTATCAGTTCGCGAACGGCGGATGGATCGCTCGCCATCCGATTCCCTCTGACAGCTCGACCGTCACCGCCTTCGACGAGCTCTCGGCGCGCAATCTCTTGATCGCACACGATGTCCTCGAGGAAGCTTCGCACGATCCGATGGCCTTCGGCGACCGGCAGCGGATCGGAGACTTCTACGCGGCATGCATGAACACGTCGGCCGTCGAGCGCGCCGGCATTGCGCCGCTCGCGCCGCTGTTCTCGCGGATCGCAGCGGCGAATGATCTGCCGTCACTGCTCGACGCGATCGTCCAGCTTCACCGCCGCGACATCGACGCGTTTTGGGAAGCGACCGCAGCGATCGATGCCAAAAACAGTGCGCGCGAGATTACGATCATTCTCCCTGCGGATCTCTCGCTTCCCGACCGCGACTACTATACACGCGACGACGAAAAGTCCGTCCGGCTCCGGGCCAAGTTCGTGCAGCACGTCGAAACCATGCTGGAGCTCATGGGCGACGACCGTGGACGCGCTGCGCTCGAAGCCCAAACCGTGCTCAAAATAGAATCGGCGATGGCTCGCGCGCAGCTCACCAATGTGGAGCGGCGCAATCCGGAGAATACGTATCACCGCATCACGCGCGCCCAGCTCGCGCTTGTCGCGCCGCACATCGACTGGAGTCGTTATTTTACGGCGCGCGCCTTTCCGGCTTTCGATCAGCTCAACGTGTCGCAGATCGGGTATGTGCAAGCGCTGGATGCGCTCTTGGCTACCACACCGATCGAGGAGCTGAAGACGTATCTGCGCTGGCGCGTCTTGACCTCGTATGCGCCGTGGCTCCCGAAGCGCTTCGTCGACGAAGACTTCGCGTTCGAGTCAGAGCTCAGTGGCGTGAAGCAGCAGCCGTATCGTATCGAGCGCTGTATCAATCTGATCGACGCCGAAATGGGCGACGCCCTCGGTCGCGCTTGGGTCGCGCGAGCGTTTCCGCCTCAAGCCAAGGCACGCGCGGAAGCAATGGTCGCCAATATCGTCGCGGCGTTGCGCGAGGATATCCGAACCCTTCCCTGGATGAGCGATGAAACGCGCCGTGCCGCGCTGGCGAAGCTGGCAAGGATCGGGCTCAAGATCGGTTATCCGGATCGTTGGCGCGATTACTCGGGCGTGGTTATCGATCGCGGCTGGTTGATCGATGATATCGAGCGCGCGGATATCTTCGATACGGCACTGGACGTCGCAAAAATCGGCAAGCCCGTCGACCGCGGTGAGTTCGAAATGACGCCGCAAACCGTGAACGCCTACTACTCGCCGCAGCGAAACGAAATCGTCTTTCCGGCCGGCGTCTTACAACCGCCGTTCTTCGATTTTCATCCGGGTTCCGACGATGCAATGAACTACGGAAGTGTGGGCGCGGTCATCGGACACGAGCTCACCCACGGGTTCGATGACGAGGGCCGGAAGTATGACGAAAACGGTAACCTTCGCGATTGGTGGACGCCGCAAGATGCAGCCGGATTTACGATTCGCGCACAGTGCTTCATCGACGAGTACTCGAACTTTTCAGTCGGCGATCTGAAGCTCAACGGGCAGCTCGTCGAGGGTGAGGCCATCGCCGATCTTGGCGGACTGACGATCGCGTATCGCGCGTTCGAACGCGCGCAAGCCTCGGAGCCGCGTCAGGTGATCGACGGATTCACGCCCGAACAGCGTTTCTTTCTCGGCTTCGCGCACGTGTGGGCGGGGCAGACGCGGCCGGAATCTTCACGTACGCGGGCGCTGAACGATCCGCACCCACCGGATTTCTTCCGCGTTAACGGCACGGTTCAGAATATGCCGGAGTTCGCTGCGGCCTTCGGCTGTAAGGCCACCGACGCGATGACAACATCACCCCAGCAGCGGTGTGGCCTGTGGTAGCAGTGACGAGAGTTAGACGGGTGTTACCCAGTCCTTATGCTTAGGATCTTCGCCTCTAGTTGCGCGGCGATATGCAGCATGGAGTTGTTCCGTGATCGGACGGCTGCGCGGATAGACATGATCGTCGACTAACGCGACACCCACGAGCTCGGCAGCGGTTCCGGTCAGAAAAACCTCATCCGCGGCAAGGAGCTGCTCTTTGGTAATCGGACCGATGTCGACCGTTAAGCCGGCATCTTGTGCGAGCGTAATCGCGCTGCGGCGCGTGATGCCGTCGAGGATATCTTCGCTGGTGGGATTCGTTCTGAGTCGTCCGCTCTTGATCAGGAAGATGTTCTCGCCGGTTCCCTCGGCGACGTTGCCGCGATCGTTGAGCAGCAGCGCTTCATCGAAGCCGCGTTGCATTGCGTCGTGCAAGGCGCGAATCGAATTCATGTAATGTCCGCTGCCTTTGGCCAGGGACGACATCGCTTTCGACGGCGTTTTCATCACGGGTGAAATCGTCAGGCGGCATCCGGCTTCGCCGCCGGGAGCGATCGTACCGGAGAAGCCGCGCACCGCGATCATGACGTGGACCGCGTTCTTCTGAAAGAGCGGTGCAAGCGCGAACTTTCCTTCGCCGAAGAAGACCAGCGGACGGATGTAGGTCGCCTTGTGTGCCGCTCGCGCGGACGGTCTCGACCGTCGCGCGGCAGATCTCATCAACCGACTGCGTGATCTTCAGACCGTACTCGTCCGCCGAGCTGAAAAGGCGCTCGATATGTTCGCGCAGGCGGAAGACTGCCGAACCGGTCGCGGTCTCGTAGGAGCGAATCCCCTCGAAGACGCCGCTCCCGTAGTGCAGCGCATGCGCGTAGGGATCGATGACGATTTCTCGCTGCTGGACCAGGCGTCCATCGTACCAATAGGTGGTGTCGGTCGATTCGATCGAGGGAGGAGCGAGCGGGGAAGTCATATTGGGAGGGATTATGCGTGAGGCAACCTGCGTCGTCCTCGCTGCCGGACTCGGCACGCGAATGGGCGGTGACAAGCTCGCAAAGCCATTCGGTGAGGGGACGATCTTGGATGCGGTCCTTGCCGCGTGCGCGACGTTTCCAACCCTCGTGGTTGCATCGCCCACGCTGAAGCTCGAGCTGCTTGCGCCCAACGTCCGGGTTCTCCTGAACGACGAGCCCGACCGCGGCATGGCGCACTCGTTACGCTTGGCGAACGCCGCCGTTTCCGCAGACGATCCGATTGCGGTGTTGCTCGGCGACAAACCGCTGGTGAGCGCCGAACTGGTGAAGCGCATGATCGGCGAGCTCGGTGAGAACGACGTCGCCTATCCAGTGCACAAAGGTGCGCCCGGGCATCCGGTCGTGTTCTCGCCTTTTGCGCGCGCGCTGATTATCGCGTTACGAGACGGCGATACGATTCATATGGTTCGCGATCACGAAATGTTGATACGGCGTACCGTCGAGATCGATGACGCAGGCGCGTACGCCGACGTCGATACGGAAGAAGATTACAAGCGATTACGCCCGCGCTGACGCGCGTGCAGTAAGCGAGAACAGATACACCGCGACGCTGAGCGAGACGATCCAGAAGCTGCTCGGCCAATCGGTATAGTACGCGAGCGTAATTCCGGCCCAGCTCTCCGCGAGCGCGAGCAGCGCCGAGAGCAGGATGCCGGATGCGACGGAGGCCGTGAAACGCTGCGCCGCGGCTGCCGGCCCAACCAGGAGCGCGAACACCAAGAGCACGCCGACGATTTGCGCGGATGCGGCGGTCGTAAGTGCGACGACCGCAAGAAAGAGTACGCCATAGGTGCGCAGCGAGACGCCTTTGGCTTCTGCCAGATCGGGTTGCAGACTTGCGAAGAGCAGCGGCCGCGCGATGATCGCCATGACGGTCATGCTCACGAGCGCGAGCGCGAGCAGCGTCCAGACGGTGCGCACATCGACCGCGAGAACATTGCCGAAAAGTAGGGTCGTGGCTTGCGTCGCGTATGCGGTGAAGAAGCTCAAGAACAGCAGGCCTAGGCCGAGAGCGAATGCGAGCACGAGTCCGATCGCAACGTCGCGCTGCGTGAGTTTTTCGCCGAGAAGCCCCATCCCGATACCGGCAAGCATCGTGACCAGCACGAGACCCCACAGCGGCGGGACACCGATGAGAACCGCGCCGGTGGCGCCGGTGAAGCCGACGTGCGAAAGCGCGTGTCCCGCAAACGTTTGTCCGCGCAGAACCAAGAAGTAGCCGACCGTTCCGGCCAGGAGCGAGACGATCGTCGCGGCTGCAAACGCATGCCGCATGAAATCATACTCAAGCATCGGAATGCGAGTGGGGCCCGGTGTGATGCTCTTCCATGTGATGTCCGCCCGACATGACGAACACGCGGCCGTCAACACGCACGACGTCAATCTCGGACCCATAAAGCCGCGAAAGCACCGGACCGGTGATGACCTCCTCAACGGTCCCCAATTCGGCATGACCGGCGCCGAGATACAGAACCCGATTCATCGTACCGATCAGCGGGTTCAATTCGTGCGCGCTGAAGAGCACGGTTATTCCCAGCTCGGTTTGGAGTTTCCTTGACGAGCTGCACGACGTCGTCTTGATGGCGCGGGTCGAGGCTGACCAGCGGCTCGTCGAGCAAAAGCAGTCGCGGCCGGCCGATCAACGCCTGCGCCAAGAGCAAGCGCTGGCGTTCTCCGCCGGATATCTCATAGAGCGGACGCTTTGCGAGTGCGGAAGCGGAAACGAGATCCAGCACACGGTCGATCTCTTTGCGATCGTCGCCGTTCACAATGGGTAAGCCGAGACGTTCTCCGCCGACGACGCTCGCAACGAAGTCCCAACCGCGCAATCGCGTACCCTCGAAGGTGCGATGGGCTTGCGGCATGTAGCCGATGTTGACGTTACCGCGCGTCGCCGGCTCACCGAGCACGGTTATCGTTCCACGCGCCGGCGTGATGAGTCCGAGGATCGAGCGGAACAGCGTGGTCTTTCCCGAGCCGTTCGGGCCAAGCAGGCCGACGAATTCGTTCGGACCGATCGTCACATTGACGTTCTCAAGAATCGTGCGATTCCCCAGCGTCAAGCGAACGTCGCGGAGCTCGACGGCGTTCATAACGCCTTCTCCACTGCGTCGAGCTCGCGTGCGATCCAGCCTTGATATGTCGTACCCGGCGGTTCCGTCTCGGTGGCGCCGACGACCGGAATGCCTGACGCCTTTGCGAGTTCGAGCATGCGCTGCGCAACCGGATCCGACGCCTGGCTATTGTAGACCAGCATGCGGACGCTGCGCGACTTGAGGTCGTTCTCGAAGCGTGCTACTTCAAGCGCACCCGGCTCGGTGTTATTCATCACCGCGGTTTGGAACCGGGCGTTGCGCACCTGTAATCCCAGCGCGTCGAGCATGTAGCCGAAAACGGGTTCCGTCGCCGTGACGGGATCGCCGGCGTAACGCTTGTGGAGTAGGGCAATTCTCGACTCGATGGGTGCAAGCGAATGCCGAAAAGCGCTAAGATTGCGCGCATAGTCGGCGCGATTTGCCGGGTCGATTTTCGCGAGAGTAGCGTCGAGGACCGCGGCGTAGACCAGCATGGTGTGCGGATCGTACCAAATATGCGGATTGTCACCGGGCTTCTTGAGAAGCAACTCGCCCACGACGATCGAGGTTCGATTTGGGTTCCGGGCGGCGCTTAGAAGCTTGTCGATCCACGGATCGTAATCGAGTCCATTCGAGACGACGATTTGCGCGCCGGAAACGGCACGAGCGACGGACGGGCTGGCCTCGAAGAGATGGGGATCCTCGTCAGGATTGTTCAGCACGCTGGTTACAGCGACGTGCGGGCCGCCGATCTGCCGTGCGACGTCCCCGTAAAAGTTCTCCGCCGCGAGGATCCCGACGGTGAGCGCGACCGACAGTATCATAATTTGCAATCCATGTGCAAGTTTTTTGGCACTGCGCCGTAGGTGGTCCTGCATTCGAGAGGGTCGCGACCCTTGGTGGCCCGAAAATTGGACCCGTGTACCAGAAGCTGCCCCCGTCTCCCCGCGCGATCTACAGCACGTCCTCGAGACGTGCGATTCTGGGCCTATTGCAATCGGAGCGGCGCTATCTGACTGCAGCCGAGATCCATAAAGCTCTCCGCAGGCGCCGCCAACAACTTGCGCTTACGACAGTGTACCGGACACTGCAGCACCTGACCGGGTTAGGCGCAGTTTCGAACCGGATGATGCTGAACGGTGAACTAGGCTATCTGTTTTGCGCGAATGACGAACACCATCATCACGCAATCTGCACGAGTTGCGGACACGTAGAAGAAGTCAACTGCCACGTCATCGACGAGTTCAAGAAGCTGCTCGTCACGCGCCAGGGCTTCGCCCTCGACGACCACTCCGTAGAGCTCTATGGACGGTGCGCCGCCTGCCGCTAGGATCCGGGCAGGAGAGCAGGGCTAGCTCGCAAAGATAACTTGCAGGTGATTTGCAAGTTTAGGGCCCGGCGCCTTGCGGCTCTGGTATTTATCGTCGCAGCAATCCCATTCGGCGTAGCGGGACATCTTGTCGCGGAAGCCGTTGCCCTCGACCACGAGAGCTTTTCGTCAATCGCCCTCGCGCCGCGCCATATCTATTTGCTCGCGCTCGGCATGGCGGCGCTGGTTATCCTGTTCTTAATCGGCCGCGGCCCGCGTTGTTCGCATCGGGCGACGCATGCGCAGGAATTGCTTCGTGCGCTGCCCTTCGGTGGTCAAGGCATGCGATTTGCCGCTGTGAACTTCGCGGTTCAAATCGCGTTCTTCGGCGTGACGCAGTCGATCGAAGGATGCCCCATTCGAGGAGGCGATCTTCTCGGCGGGCTCTTCACCGCACTCGCAGCTGCGCTTCTTGGGGCGCTCGTCCTTGCGCTCTTCCACCGCCGCCTGATCGCGTTCGCCTTGCTCAGCATGTGGGTGAGCGCGAAAGCAGGCAATGAAGTCCGCCAGTTCCCACAACCTGCTCCGTTTGCGCGCTTCGCTCATCGGCGCGGCGCGTACCTATTCTCGATCGCGAGCCGGCCGCCGCCGGCCTTGGCTGTTTCCCCTAACTGTTAACAGCCGCGACGCTTCGTGCGTCGTTTCATCGCGATTGGAGATTTCGTGCCTCAGAATATTCGGCTTGGCATTACTGCCGCCGTAGCGGCTTTTATTCTAATGTTTCTGTGCGCTGCACCATCGTATGCAGTCAACGCGACGGCGTTTCTCAACGGAACCGTGACGAACAACGGTGCTCCGGTCGCGGACGTCATGGTGACCGCGTCCGGGAACGACCTCACCCTTCAAGCAAAGACGGACGCGAACGGGCATTTCGCCTTCCCGCCGCTTCCCGTCGGCACGTATGAGATTGCAGCTCAAAGCGGCAGTCTACGCGGAGGCGTTCGGGTCGATCTCGGCAGCGAAGGTGCTATCGTAGCAATTTCACTGCGGCCGCTTAAGGAGATCGGTCACGTCGTCGTCAATGCTTCGCAAGCGGCGGTCGCGCATGGAAGCGGCAGCGACGTCGTATTGAACTCGACGGCTTTGACGCAGATGCCGTTCAACAACAGTTTCTCCGAGATGGAAATTCAAATGCCCGGCGCGGTACGGGGCGCAAACGGCGTCGTCCACATAAACGGCGACCACGGCGTCATCAACTACATGATCGACGGCGTCCCGTTGCCGCAGGAGCTCAACCGTGACATCGGCGGCGAAATCAATCTCAATAACCTATCGCTCGTCGATCTGATCGAGGGAGCGTATCCGGCGCAATACGGATTGAAGTTTGGCTCGGTCTTCAACATGGCCACGAAAGCGGGAACCGGACCGTCGGGGTTCGACGGCTACGTCTCAGCCGGCTCGTACACGAATGCTCAGGGGCAAATCGGATACCACGCGCCGATTGCGGGAGGGGGCGGATTCGACATCGCGTTCTCCGGCTATCAAACGACGCGCGGCCTCGATCCGCCCAACTTCGGCTCGCCGCACAACGACGCAAGCTCGCTCGGCCAATTCATGCGCTTCACGCTGCCGGCCGGCGGAAACGACTTCACCAGCATTACGTTCGTCAACAGCCACGGCACGTTTGCGATCCCGAATGACGTCGACGGCGGCGAGCCGGCCAATACAAACGACAACGAAACGCAAGCCGATACGTTTCTGAGTGCACAGTTTCATCACGCGATCGGAGATACCGGCGAATTCACGATTGGGCCGGCGTACAAAGTATCGCGAATTCAAGACTTTGGGGATCCCACGAACGACTTCATTTACGGCGAAAACCAGAACATCTTAGGCGGTGGTTCGGCGACCGACTGTGCGAACGCGCTCGTCAATCCGGCAGTCTTTGGGCTTACGACATGCGGCTATTCGCTTGCCGATACGCGCACTGCGATCGACTACATGATGCAGGCCGACTACAATCAACGCTTTGGGCGCCACACGATTGCGGCCGGCGCTTCTTACGACCTCTCACGAATCCTGAAATATTACGCGGTGACGCTGCAGCCGGGTAACTTTCTCGCGCCGATCGTGACGCCTGCCACGCCCGGTGCGCCGACGACCGTCGTCGACAATGCTCCGAACACTGGTAACACATACACGTCGTACATCCAAGACAGTTGGCGCATGAGCGATCTCTGGGAAGCCGATTACGGCCTGCGTTACGATTTCTTCACGATCAAATCAACTCAGTTTGCGCAGGGTTTTGGCGCTTTCAGTCCGAGGCTGAAGATCACGCGATACTTCGGAAACCGCGCGAGCGTCTATGCGTATATCGGCCGCTTCTTCGAGCCGTTCTCGTTCGAGAACGTCAGCCCGCTGGCAGCACAACAGCTCAATCTCCCCTTGCAACCGATTCCGGCGCAGTTCGACTTGAAGCCGGAACGCGATACACAGCTGGAGCTGGGCGGTCACATTCCAGTCGGCGACGGAGATCTCGGTTTTCGCGTGTGGCAAAAGAACGCGAATAACTTGATCGACGATACGCAGGTCGGCGTTACGCTATTGCACCAGGACATCAACTACGTGCTCGGCCGTCTTTCGCAGGAAGCGCTCAATTACAGCCGACCGCTCGCAGGCAACGGACGAGCGTACTTCTCGGTTGCACACGTCGTTTCGTTGAACAGCGGCTGCGAGACGCAACTGCTCGCGCCGTGCTTTGGAGCGGGAGCCGGGTACACGCCGGCAGATCACGAGCAAAACTGGAGCGTCGCGAGCGGCGTGCTCTTGAACAACCCTCACGGCGGCTGGTTTTCCGCCGACGCGGAGTACGGGAGCGGTCTTTCGGCCGGCCTGAACCCGAACGGCGGGATCACGTGCGCAGGACCCATGCTCGAAGCGGTGCTCGGCGGCCCGTGTAAGAGAACGCCGCATACGACGTTCAACGTCGAGGAAGGTATTGCAATCTCGCCAAAAGCCGCCCTTACAGTCGGCATACAAAATATTCTGAACGATCGCTACTTCGTGACATATATGAACGCTCAGGGCAATCATTATGCACCGCCTCGGATGTTCACGGTGGGCATACGGGTGAAGCCTTAGGCATGCGCGGACTGCCGGTAGCTCCGGTAATCGAGACCAAGCGTTTGTGTCTGCGCGCGCATACGCTTGGGGATCTCGCCGACTGTACTGCCATGTGGAGCGATCCCAACGTAACCCGGTACATCACCGGCCAACCGTCGACGCTACAAAAAACCTGGAGTGGAATCATGGCGTACGTGGGTCATTGGGCGCTGATGGGCTTCGGGTACTGGGTGATGGAGGAGAAAGAGTCCGCGAAATTCGTGGGCGAGATCGGTCTTGCCGATTTCAAACGCGATATTGCGCGGGCAATGCGAGGTCTGCCTGAACTCGGGTTTGCGTTAGCGACGCGCGCGCACGGAAAGGGTTACGCAACGGAAGCGGCCCTCGCCGTCGTTGCCTGGAGCGATGCGCATCTGTCGTTTCCGAAGACGGTGTGTCTGATCAATCCCGAAAACACGCGTTCCTTACGAGTCGTCGAAAAGTGCGGTTATCGGGTCTTCGAGGAAGGCGAATATAACGACAAACCCGCGCTGTTTCTCGAGCGACTCAGGCGAGAGCCGACCGGTCGATGAGCATCTTGCGGACTGCGTCGATGACGCGCTGAACGGGCGCCTTGCGGTAAGCCCAGCGCTCCTCATCCTCGGGACGTACGATGACCATCGTTGCGTTGGTTTCGAAGACGACAATCCGGCCGTCGGCGGATAACGCGAAGTCGATCCCGGCATAGTCGAGCCCGAGTGCGTTTGCGATTGCCCCGAGCGTCGCCACCGCTTCCGGGCCGAGTACGCCCGGCATATCGGCGAGGAAACGCTCGTCTTCGGCACGATGCTCGGGGACCTCGGCCATGTCGGCTGAGAAGTAATGCACTTTCCAGTCTTTGGAGATCGCGAGGTGCAGCGGGTAGAGATGTCCGTCGACAAACATCACGCGATACTTACGCACTTTGCCGTCTTGGTTGCGAACGTCGATGTATTCGATTGCGTACAGCTGCTCGCCGGGAAGCGCTGTGGCCGCCGCCTCGAGTTCGTCCGAGCGTTCGACGAACGTGAAGTTGTGGCCGGTGTGATGTCCGGGCGATCGGAGCAATAACGGAAACTGAAAACCGTGCTCTTCGAGGATCATGGCGCCGTTCCAACCGGTCAACGCGTCGCGCGCAAAGAGCTGCGTTCGCGGCGTGAGCGCGCCGGCGATCGAACGCAGGCGTCCGGCGATTTCCACTCGTGTCGTACGGATTACGTGGCCGGGCGGATTGAGTACCGCGCCTTTGCGCTTGCCGGCGGTAATGCGCTGCGCCAGCATCAGTGCTTCTGCGCCGCTCTCTGCGTCGCCGATCGCATTGAAGATCATGTCGTACGGCGGGAGATGGCCATCGGCAGAGAACAGCTCGACGACCAGCTTCGTAACCGCGAAGATGCGATCGTCCAACAGTCGTTCGAGATGCAAATTTCCGCTGCCGAGCGAGACGAGGAGCAAGACGTTGATCGGTTTGCGCGAACCGCGGTACGGGAGAATCGTGATCGCGTTTTCGTCGCCCGCGACTTCCCGAAGCTCGGCCGCAGGTGCTTTACCGAGTTGAGCCAGCACGGCCGCGAGGCCGCGCTTCGCATCGGCGAACGCGGGATCGAGACGCAAGGCGTGTTCGTATTCGGTCCTGGCCTCTTCGAGGGCGCTCGCGCGCAAGAAGATGAAGGCAAGGTTCGAATGTGCGGTCGCACTCGTTGGGAAGAGCTGCGCGTTTTCGAGGAAGATTGCGAACGCCTCTTGGCGTTTGCCCTCGTTCCAAAGCTTGAGACCGAGATCGTTCCGCGCAGCGAAGTCGGTGGGTTTCAAAACGTTCCCGGGTAGGCGCCTCCATCGATGAGAAAGTTCTGCCCGGTGATGTAAGACGCTTGTGCCGAGCACAGGTACGCACACAGCTCACCGAACTCTGGCGGGTCGCCGAAACGCCCTGCGGGGATCGTGGCAGCGCGCGCAACGGATGCGTCTTCAAAAGAGACGCCGCGGTCCGACGCTTGCGCGCGGATGGTCGAAAATAACCGGTCGGTTCCGAACGATCCGGGAAGCAGGTTGTTGATCGTGACGTTGTGCTTCACGGTGGTTCGCGCCACCCCGGCGACGAATCCGGTCAAGCCGGAGCGTGCACCGTTGGAGAGGCCGAGGACGTCGATCGGCGCTTTGACTGCACTCGAGGTGATGTTCACGATGCGCCCAAACTTGCGCGCGATCATTCCGTCGACGACGGCTTTGATCAGCTCGATCGGCGTGAGCATGTTGGCATCGACCGCGCGAATCCACGTGTCGCGATCCCACTCGCGAAAGTTGCCGGGCGGCGGACCACCGGCATTATTGATGAGGATGTCGGGCTCCGGGCAAGCGTCGAGAGCGGCTTTGCGCCCTTCGGGCGTCGTGATGTCCGCTGCGACGACCGTGACCTTAACGCCGCTCGCGTCACGAATTTCCTTGGCTGTCGCTTCGAGTGGCTCGCGATTGCGTGCGATGATGACGAGGTCGACCCCCTCGCGTCCGAGCGAAACCGCACACGCCTTTCCGAGCCCCTTGCTCGAGGCACAAACGATGGCGCGTTTCCCCTTTATTCCAAGATCCATGCGCGGGCGTTCGCCCTCACCACAGCGCGCACCGCTGAGCCGGAGGGCGATACATCGGGTCCTTCCGGTGGCATCCGAACGCCGCGGAAAACTGCGGCATGTTGACCAGCGTTCCCAGAACGCGATCGCGACCGTCCGGGTGCGGATCGATCAGCTCGTCCAAACGCATTCGTTCGGGCCGTTCGAACGTTGCATATGTTTGCGCGAATGCGAGGAAGAAACGCTGCTCCGGCGTCCAGCCATCGATTCTGATGCGAGGCTTACCCACGAGCGATCGTTCCAACGCTTCATAGGCGATCTCCGCGCCACCCAAGTCGGCGAGCTCTTCGCCGATGGTGAGCTTGTCATTTCCATGCTGGTCGCCGTCCTCGTGCGCGACGCAGCCGAGACGCGCGCTCCACGCCGCAGCATCGGCGGGTTGCCACCAGTCACGTAGGTTGCCCTGCGCGTCGCTCTTGCGCCCTTCGTCGTCGAAAGCGTGCGTGAGCTCGTGCGCGACGATGACACCGAGTGCGCCGTAGTTGATTGCATCATCAAAGTGCGTCGAAAAGAATGGCGGCTTTAACAGCCCGGCAGGGAAAGTGATGTCGTTGTAGGCCGCGCTATACGTGGCGTTGACGGTCGGAGCGGACATCATCCAGAAGTCCCGGCTCACGTTTCTGCCGAGATGCGTGAACGTGTTTCGCGCGCGGTAGAGTGAAACGCGCAGAGAATTGTCGACGAACGTGCCGCGATCGATGCCCAAGGTGTCATAGCTTCGCCAAGCGTCAGGGTAGCCCACATGGTCGGCGATCGCGTCCAACTTCGCGAGCGCTTCACGTCGAGTCGGTTCGCTCATCCACGTCAAGGAGCTCAGTCGATCGCGAAAAGTTAGTTGAATGTTGCTGATGAGCCGGCGCGCCGCCGCGCGCGTCTCGGGCGTGAAGTCGTGCTGGATGTAGAGTTGCCCGAGCGCGTCTCCAATATCCATATCGACCGAGCGGACGCAGCGGTACCAAAGCGGCTGGACCTCGTGACGGCCGACAAGCCCCGCATCGAACGACGCCGCTTCGTCGACGAAGGCCATTGAGAGCGCCGGCGCCGTCCGCTCGATGAGACGATAAAGCAAATATGCCCGCAGCGAGGTAAGCGGTGAGGTTCGCAACACGGTTTCGAGATTCCGGAAGTACTCGGGTTGCGAAACGTCCAGTGTATCGACCCCACTCGCCATACGATCGCGAAAGAATGCCGCAAGATCGAAGCTCGGAATGAGTGCCTGCGCTTCCGCGAGCGTCATCTTGTGATAATTGGCGAGTCGATCGCGGAGCGTAGCGCGCGTCCGGGAACCGCGCGCGAGCTCGATCTCGACCGAGATGACGGCGTGGGCTTCGGCAGCGCTCGTGGCGAGATCGTCGCCCAACAGACGAAAGTCGCGCGTAATGTGTGTGACGTAGCTGGTTCGAATGAGATCGGCGCGTGCGTCGGCTGCGAAATAAAGGTCGCGATCGGGAAGACCCAATCCGCCCTGCGCTATGAATGCGAGGGTGCGCTGCTCGTCGCGCGGATCACCTTCGCTTCCCGCGAAAAAGAACGCGCGAGCTCCGATGTTCTGCAAGACCGCGGTCTGCAAGCGAAGGTCGGATAAATCTTTGATCGCGCGAATGCTGTGAACGTAAACTTGGATGGGCGAGATCCCGGCCGCATCTCGCTCGCGCACGTTCATGCAAGAAGCGTAGTAGTCTACGGCCTTCTGTCCAGGTGAACCGTGCGGCCACGTGTCGCGCGAAACATTTTCGAGAAGATCGTGGAGACCGGAACGGTTCTCTGCGCGTAACTGATCGAGAACCGACCAGCGGCTGGCTGTAGGCGGAATCGGGTTGTTCGCGCGCCAACCGCCCATCGCGTAGCGGAAGAAATCTTGACACGGCTTGCATGTCGGATCGATGTTGGCGAGATCGAAGCCATGCATCGCAGACGCAATTGCCGCAGAGGAATTCGGCGGAACAAAGAGCGGAGCGCCATCGGCACCGAGCGCAAAGCTCGCAAGCAGCGTCAGGCCGGCGAGCAAACCGGCCACTCGAAGTAGGAGCCCCCTCACCCTTTGCTTTTCGCGGCGAGTCGCTCCAGTGCTTGCAGATACGAGTCGAGACCGAGGCCTGAAATTTGCGCGTCGCAGACGTCGGCGATGACGGACGTCGCGCGAAACGCTTCGCGCGCGTGAATGTCTGAAAGGTGAACTTCGATCGTCGGCTTGTGAATCGCCGCGATGGCATCGCGGAGCGCGTATGAGTAATGGGTGAAGGCTCCGGGGTTGATTACCACGCCGTCGGCCCAGTGCCGCATGCGGTGCAAGTAGTCGATCAGACGTCCTTCATGATTGGATTGGTAGAAGCGCACCGTGATTCCGAGCTCCTGGGCGTGCGTGCTGACGCGCTGCTCGAGCTGGTCGAGCGTCAGGCGACCGTAGACGTCGGGTTCACGTTCGCCGAGAAGGTTAAGATTTGGTCCATTGATGACGACGATGTTCACCGTTTGAAGCCGACCCGGCGGAGCACGTCGAGCAGCATTGCGTTCGAAACGCCGTCGTCGCCGATCGTGCGGCCGATCCTCGAAAGGAGAACGAAGCGGATCCCCGCCGGCCCGCGTTTCTTGTCGTGCTGCGCGGCAGCCGCAATTGCACGTGCCGAGTAGCGCTTCCACGCGGTTGGGACCGGAATCGAGCGTAGAAATGCGTCGATGTCGCGGGCGCTGACCGGATCCAATCGATCGCGTTCCACGGAAAGCATGACGGCTGCACGCATTCCCACGATGACGGCTTCGCCATGACGAAGCGTGCCGTAGCCTGCCACATTTTCAAGCGCGTGAGCGACCGTGTGCCCGAAATTCAATTGCGCGCGCACTCCCGTTCGTTCGCGTTCGTCCGAGGCCACGACGCGCGCCTTGATTGCCACGCAACGTCCGATCACACGCGTCGTGAGCGGCTCGCGAAGCGCAACCAGATCGCGCCATGACGATTCCAACGTACGATACATCTGTGCATCGGCGATCAACGCGTACTTGACGATCTCCCCTAACCCGGAGATTCGGTCGCGACGGTCGAGGCTTCGTAAGACCGCCGGATCGACGACGACGAGATCCGGCTGCGCGAAAAGGCCGATCAGATTTTTCCCGAGCGCGTGATTGAGCCCGGTTTTGCCGCCGATTGCAGAATCGACAGCGGCGAGCAGCGTCGTGGGGACCGAGATATAGCGGACGCCGCGCAAATATGTCGCCGCGACAAATCCGATTGCATCCCCGATCGTTCCGCCGCCGACACCGACGATCGTCGAGCTGCGATCGAGACCTGCGCGCAACAACTTGCCGTATACGGGCTCCACGCTGTCCAAGGATTTCAGGTGTTCGGCGGCGCGCACGGCGACGGTCGTCGCCGGATTCCCGTACGCTTCGAAGTCGCGTTCCAACCGCGACAAGGTCTTCGCCAGATGCCGGTCGCCGACGATCGCGACCCGCGTGCCGTGCGGTGCGCCGGCTAGTCGCGCGACCTCGCGCAGAACGCCGTGGCGAATCACGACGTCGTACGGACGTTCTCTCAGCGCGACACGGACGTTCATGTGTTGAGCGCGGCGTCGATGCGCGCTGCAATTTCACCGGGGGAGAGCGTGCTAGTATCGATCGTGACCGCGGCGCGCGCGAAGCGTGCAAGCCTGCGTTCACGCATGCGTGCGAGCGCATCGGGTTGCGCCAGCATCGGCCTAACCTCTCCGCGCTCAAGGCGGGTGGCCAAAATGGTGTCGGGCGCGTCGAGAAAGACGAGCCGCCCGGCCGCGTTTACGCCTTCGAAGGAATCATCGCGTTCGAGTGCGCCACCGCCGAGTGCGACCACCACGGATTCGTGTGCGCAGGCCGATTTGACCGCGCGCGCTTCACGATCGCGAAAGCCGAATTCGCCTTCGCGTGCGAAGATATCGGCAATCGTTACGCCCGCCTCGGTGACGATCATCGCGTCGGTGTCGAGTGCAGTGGAGCCGCGCAGCTGCGCCAAAAGAGGCGCGACCGTCGATTTTCCGCTTCCGGACAAACCGCATAGGAAGATCCTATCGGGCACGCGCCGTTTCACCCCAGGCGCGAACGCGCGCGACGATCTCGTCGATCGTATCGCCGCCGAATTTCTCGAGCAGGGCTTCGGCCAGCACGAGGGCCAGCAGCGATTCGCCGATCACGGCCGCCGCCGGGACCGCGCAAACGTCGCTGCGTTCGATGTGCGCCTGCGTCGGCCTCGCCGGTGCTCAGATCGACCGAATCGAGCGGCTTCATCAGCGTGGCGATCGGTTTCATCGCCGCGCGCACGACGATCGGCTGTCCGGTCGTCATACCGCCGTCGATCCCGCCGGCGCGGTTGGTCGGTACTAGGTGCGCGAGCCGTCGCCGTTCGCCGGATAGTAGGCGTCGTGCACTGTCGAGCCCGGGGACGCGCGACCGCGAAACCGAGGCCGAGCTCGACGCCCTTGATCGCGTTGAGCGCGAGGAAGGCGTCGCCGATGTCGGCGTCCAGCCGGCGGTCCCATTGCGCGTGCGAGCCCAGGCCGACCGGAGCGCCGCCGGCGACCACCTCGAAGACGCCGCCCAGCGTGTCGCCGGCGCGTTTCGCGGCTTCGATCTGTGTCGATCATGCGCTGCGGTCGGCGTTCGGCATCGAGGACGCGCACGGGCGAGGCGTCGATGCGCTCATCGCGTTGCGACTTCGGTGTCGAGCGAGCGATTCGTCGACGACCTCGCCGATGCGCACGACGCGGCTCTCGAACCTCGATCCCGAGCGCACTCGAGAAAGCTGCGCGCGATCGCCCCGAGCGCGACGCGCATGCGGCAGTTTCGCGCGCGCTCGCGCGCTCGAGGATGTCGCGCATGTCGGCAGTGCCGTACTTGATTCCGCCGATGCGATCGGCGTGCCCGGGACGCGGGATGTAGACCGCGCGCCGGCTTCGCGGCTTCGCGCGGTTCTCGGCCGACATGATCTCGGGCCACGAGCGTGGTCACGATTGTCGATGATAGAGCGCGATCGGGCTGCCGATCGTCTTCGCCGCGCCGCACGCCGGCGAGGATCTGGACCTCGTCGGTCTCGATGTTCATGCGGTTGCCGCGGCCGTAGCCGAGCTTGCGGCGCCGGCCGTCCGCGTGGATGTGCTCGACCGTGAGCTCGAGCCCGGCCGGCATCCCTTCCATGATGCCGAGCGAGCGCCGGCCCGTGCGATTCGCCGGCGGTGAGATAGCGCAGTAGGCTCATTGGCGTCGCGGGCTCGCTCCATCACCACGTGCTCAGGCTGTCACGATTGCCGCATCGGCGTGCGCGGCGGAGACGAACGCCGCATCGACGTCGCCAGAGGCGAGCGTCGCGATGGCCTGCGCGACGAGCATCGTCGAGCCGTTCAGCGCGCGCTGCCCGGCCGCGCGCGCCAGAACGGTGACGAACGGGCGTATCGGCCGAGTTTGTACTGCAGAGTCGACGACACCGGCGCGTTCGCGGCAGACGGTCGCGCGCCGGCCGGCCGGCTCTGTCCGGCGGCGTCGCGTTGAGCACCAGCGGCGCGGACGAGCCGGGCGTCGCCGCATGAGCTCGGTCGCGCCCAACGCGCGCTGGCAGGTCGGCGACTTCGAGCATCGTCGCAGAGCGCGCGTTCGGGCGAGCGGTTCGCGACGACGACACGTTGGCGGCGCCGAGGTCGCGCGAGCGCCGGCGCGACTGCGCGCGCGCCGCCGCCCGCGCCGAGGATCGTCGCCGTCGCGCCCGGCCGGATCGAACTCGCGCGCGACTCGAACGCAGCGCGATCACGCCTGCCACGTCGGTGTTGTCGCCGCTGCCGCGCGGCCGCCGCGGAACGTGAGCACGTTGGCCGCGCCGACGGCGCGCGCGTTCGCGCTCGACGAGCGTCGGCGGCGGCGAGCGCGCGCTCCTTGTGCGGCGCGGTGACGTTCCAGCCGATCGAAGCGCGTCGTCGCGCCATCGGCGAACGCGCGCGCGAAGTGCGTCGGGCGTGACTCGATGCGCTCGTACGAAAGCGGGATCGCCGGCGGCGCGCGAGAGCAGCGCGAAGATCTCGGGCGAGCGCGAGTGGGCGATCGGGCTGCCCGACGACGGCAAGCGCGACGTTCACCGGCGCAGCGCCTCCAAGTCGATCGAAGAACGCTGGGTGCGAGATCGCGACGCAGGCCGGCATCGTCGATCGTCACGGCATCCGCGGCACCGAGCGCGGCGATCGCGAACGCCATCGCCAAGCGGTGATCGCCGCCGCGTCGACGGTTCCGCCGTGCGAGCGCGCGCGGCCGGTCACGTCGAAGCCGTCCGGCGACCGTCGCGACCGTGCCGCCCGAGTGCGCGCAGGCCGTTCGCACAGCACGTCGATGCGGTCGCTCTCCTTCACCCGCAGCTCCGCCGCACCGCGCACGCTGCGTCGTGCCGTGCGCGTACGCGGCGACGATCCCGAGCAGCGGCAGCTCGTCGATGGATCGCCGGGCACCTCGTCGCTCGTCGAGCTCGATCGCGCGCAGCGGCGCGTGCTCGACCTCGATCGTCGCCCGACGGTTCGGGGATCTCGGTGCTCGACGCGTGATCCGCACGTTCGCGCCCATCCGTTCGCAGCGCGTCGCACGAACCCGATGCGCGTCGGGTTGAGACAGACGCCGCGCACGGCGAATCCGCGCGCCCGGAACGATCGCCGCCGCCGCGAGCCAAAACGCCGCCGCCGACGGATCGCCGGGGACGCGCAGATCGGTCCGCGGAACTGCTGCGGCCCGTCGACGACGAGGACGTTGCCGTCGCCGTTCGACGTGCGATTCCGAAGTGCGGCAGCATGCGCTCGGTGTGGTCGCGCGCACTGACCGCGCCGTCGAGCATGGCTTTGGCCGGTCGCTCCGGTCGCGGCGAGCGTGAGGGACGTCGCGAGCTGCGCGCTCGCGATCGCGAGCTTCACGGCGCTTCCGTGCAGCGGCCGGTCGCCGCGAACGTGGACCGGGGCGTGCCCGTCGGTCGTGTCGATCTGCGCGCCGAACTCCGCCAGCGGTTCGGCGATGCGGCGCATCGGCCGGCGGCGCAGCGAGTCGTCGCCGTCGAGAGTCGCATCGAGATCGCGCGCGTCGCGAGCGCCCGCATCAGCAGGCGCATCGTCGTCCCCGAGTTGCCGCAGTCGAGCGCCGCGGCACGGACGTGCCACGCGCCGCCGCGGATGCGAACGGCGTCTGCGGCCGACGCTGCTCGACCTCGGCGCCGAGTGCCGCCACGCAGCGCCATCGTCGAGCGAACGTCGCTGCCCGGCGCGCAAGTTCCGCGATCACGTTCGTCTCACCCGTCGCGAGCGCGGCGAACAGCACCGCGCGGTGCGAGATCGACTTGTCGCCGGGGACCGTCTGGCGAGCCGCTCGATCGCGGCCGAGCCGGGCAACGGCGCGACGACCGCTCACGCTTGCGTCGCCTCGTCGCGCACTCGTCGAATGATCGGGATCCGGGCGAGGTCGTCGACGATTGTCGTCGAAGTCATGGAACGTAAGCGCCTGCTCGGCGTCGCTCTTCGCGTCGGCCGGGTTGGGGTGCACTTCGATCAGGATGCCGTGGGCGCCGACGGCCTTCGCGGCGCGGCACAGCGGCGCGGATCCAGCGCCGGACGCCGACGCCGTGCGAAGGGTCGACCATCGACCGGCAGGTGCGTCTTTTCGCGAGCACCGGGACCGCCGAAAGGTCGAGCGTGTTGCGCGTCGCCGTCTCGAACGTGCGGATGCCGCGCTCGCAGAGCATGACGTTCGGGATTTCCTTCGGCGAGGATGTACTCGGCGGCCGAGAGCAGCTCGTCGATCGTGGCCGACATCCCGCGCTTGAGCAGCACCGGCTTCTGCGTCTTGTCCGACCGCTTTGAGCAGGTCGAAGTTCTGCATGTTGCGCGCGCCGATTTGGAACATGTCGACCGACTGCGCCATGCGCTCGACCTGGTCGATGCTCATCACCTCGCTGACGATCGGCAGTCCGGTCTCGCGCCCCGCTTCGGCAAGCAGCGCGAGGCCGTCCCAGCCGAGCCCTTGGAACGAGTAGGGCGACGTCCGCGGTTTGAACGCGCCGCCTCGCAGCATCGACGCGCCGTGCGTCGGCGACCTCGTGCGCGACGGCCGAGCACCTGTTGCGCGATCTCGACCGAGCACGGGCCGGCGGCGATGATCGAAACATGCCGTCGCCGATGTCGACGTTGCCGATACGTACGCGCGTTCCGTCAGGACGTGAATCGCGCGCAGCACGCGGCGTGCTCGAAGAACCGGAGCTCTTTTGCGGCTTCTGCGGCACAAACGCAACTTTGGGCATCACATCGCGGAGCGCAGGGATCGGGGGAGCGGCGATTCCGGCCGCTACCGCGGCAACGTGAGCGTTCGCCCGATAGCTGCCGATCATGTGAATATCCAACGCCGCTTTACGCAGCTCGACGAGCGCGTCCGCGTGTTGCGGATCGAGTAAATCGCCGTCTATGTCGAGATAGAACTCGGCCTCCTGCGGACGGCCGAGCGTCGGCTTCGATTCCAATTTACCCACGCTGATGCCGGCTGTGGCGATTACACCCAGACAGCGCGAGAGCGAACCCGCGGCGTTGGACGTCACCAAAATGAGCGACGTCTTGCGCGGACCGTCACTCTCGTCGACCGCGAGTGCCGGATGGCTGGCGTTACGCGAACGGAAGACGATGAACCGCGTGAAGTTCTCGGGATGATCGGCTACACGTGGCGCAAGTTCGACCAGACCGTACCGCACGCCGGCGCTGGGCGGAGCGATTGCGGCGAGACCGGTGTTGCCCGCGCGTGCGACCTCGCGAGCGGCGATGCCGGTGTCTTCACACGGTACGGTGCGCGCATGCGGAAGACTCGCGAGAAACTTCCCGCACTCGGCAATGACGAGAGGATGAGCGAGGATTTCGCGTACGTCTTCGAGGGTGGTACCCGGAGCACCGAGCAAGCGGTGATCCATTCGCCAGACGATCTCCGCAACCGGAACGAGATCGAATTCGAGAAGCAGATCGTAGCCGTCACGTACGGTGCCGGCGATCGCGTTATCGATCGGCACGATGCCGACGTCCGCCCTGCCGGCCGAAACCGCAACGGCGGCAGCTCGAAAACTGGGCGTTCCAAGCGTCGTCGCGTCCTCCGCCCCGGTCCGCGCTCGGAAATACGCCTCCAGCGCGAGCTGTGAGTGTGCCCCGTCGATTCCCTCGAATGCCCCGATCATCATGATGCTCCGTTCATCCCATCTATAAAGGAAAAACCCCCCGCCGCTTCGGCGAGGGGTTCGCGCTTTCGCTCATTCAGCGATCGTTTTACGCGCGTACCTACTCAGCCGAGCGGCAACTCCACCCAGTAAAAGTAGTACGCATAAAACGAAGGCGTTCCTAACATTGCTTTTTGCATCCAATCACAGGTACACACGGAGTGTCAAGCACAGGACGGCTATGGCGGCCTCACGAACGAGGCTCAGCCCGCCGGGCGGGTGTGATGTAATGGTAGCCTGTCAGCTTCCCAAGGTTGACGTCCGAGTTCGATTCTCGGTACCCGCTCCACCCTGTTCAAGCACACCCAGGTGGCGACGTAGCCAAGTGGTAAGGCAGAGCTCTGCAAAAGCTCCATTCCCCAGTTCGACTCTGGGCGTCGCCTCCAAATGATGCATGAACCCCGTCCAGTTCCGCGCCGCTTCTCGCGCATTGGGACCGGCGGTGCGGTATTGCTTGCGAGCTTGATCTTCGTCGTCTCCGTGATCGCGCTGGTTGCGGGCCTGGTGGCCGCGCGGCAGCTGCGAGAGTCCGCGTTCGAGCAGAAGTTGCTCTTCGGCGTCCAGGAACGTGCCGATCAACTGGTGCGCCTGCAGCTCGACGAGGAGACGTCGTTGCGCGGCTACGTGATCTCCAAGAGCCCGGCTTTTCTCGAGCCTTATCTCTCGGCGCGAGATCCGTTCGAGGACCTCGGGGATGAGCTGCATCAGCGGCTCGGCGAGAGCGACCTGGTTCAAGCACGCGATCGGCTGGCGCGCATTCTGGATTGGCATCGAAAGTGGCGGCGCGGCGTGGCCGCCCCGCTGATCAACAATCCGTCGCCGAGGAACGTCGAGCGCTTGGAAGCTTACGGTAAGATTCTCGATGACCGGATTCGACGTGAAGCTGCGGCATTGCGGGACGAAATCACTTCGAAGAACGATCGTGTGGCTGCGTCGCTCGAGTCAAATATCAGCCGTACGGTTGAGTTCGCCGTCGGTTTCGTGTTGATCGTCTCGCTCGGCGTTTTGTACCTCGCGCTCGCGCAACACTCGACCTCAGCTGCCCTCGAGCGGCAGCATTCGATCGCCGGACACCTCCAGGCCGCACTTGGGGTCGGATGGCAGTCGATACCCGGCTCGACGATCGGTACGGTCTACGTTTCCGCGACGAGCGAAGCCGAAGTCGGCGGTGATCTCTTCGACGCGTGGCGTTTGGACGATGGTCGCGGCGCGATCATGATTGCCGATATGAGCGGGAAGGGCGTCGATGCCGTGGTCAACACGGCATTCTGCAAGTACTCGATTCGTGCGTTGCTGCAAACGCATTCGGAACCGGATCAGGTGATGACGGAGTTCAATCGGCTGTTCGCGCAAACGGTGAGCGATCCGTCAATGTTCGCGGTCGCGTTCTTGGGCGTGTTGGACGCTCGAAGCGGATGCTTTACGTACGTCAGCGCCGGAGGTGAACCGGCGTTCTACCGCCATGCAGACACAGCGCGGATTCTCGACGTCGGTGGTCCGATCGTCGGCATGGCGAGTGATTCAACGTACCAGGCGTCGACCGTCGTGCTGACGGCAGGCGATGTTATTCTATTGGCGACGGACGGCTTGACGGAATCGCGCGATTCCACCGGCGAGCTGCTGGGCGTCGACGATGCCGCGCGTCTTGTCGCGACTGCGCCGAACGAGCCGCAAGCTTTGTGCGATACGTTGATCGAAACCGTCCGGGAACGCAGTGGAGGCGAGGTCACCGACGATCTTGCGCTGCTTGCGCTGCGTTTCGACGGAATCGTCGAACACGGCGGGCAAACGCGAACCGTCGCCGAAGCCAGCCGACCGTGATTGCACGGCGAATTATTCCATGCCTGGACATAAAAGAAGGGCGCGTCGTCAAGGGCGTCCGTTTCGTCGATTTGGCCGACGCCGGCGATCCGGTTGCGTTGGCGCGCGCTACGAAAATGAGGGCGCCGACGAGCTGGTATTCCTCGACATCACGGCGACGGTCGAAGGGCGCCGGGCGACGCGTTCGGTCGTTGCCTCCGTTGCGGCCGAGTTGACGATCCCGTTTGCGGTCGGCGGCGGCGTCAACAGCGTCGACGACATGCAACGATCTGCTGCGCGCGGGCTGCGACAAGGTCAGCGATGAACTCGGCCGCGCTGCGCGACCCTGATCTGATCGATGCCGGCGGCGCGACGAATTCGGCGCGCAGTGCGTCGTCGTGGCGATCGACGTGCGCGCGCGGCAACGAGCGCGTGGTTCGAAGTCGTCGTCGACGGCGGCCGCACGCCGACCGGGCGGGATGCGATCGTCTGGGCGCGCGAAGCCGAGCGCCGCGGCGCCGGCGAGATGCTTGTGACCAGCATCGATCGCGACGGGACGAGGGCCGGCTTCGATCTCCCGCTGCTGCGCGCGATGCGCGCGGCCGTCGACCTCCCGATCATCGCGTCGGGCGGCGCCGGCACGGCTGGCGCGACTTCGTCGACGTCTTCGAACGTGCGCAGCGACGCGGCGCTGGCGGCGAGCCTCTTCCATTACGGCGAGCTCGCGATCGCGGCAGTGAAGCGCGAGCTGGCCGCGCACGGATTCCCGTGCGCCGGTCCGGTAGCGGGCGTCGATGAAGCTGGACGTACTTGAAACTTGATGCAGCGACGGCTCGTGCCGGTCGTGATCGTCGATGCGCGCACGAACGGCGTGCTCACGCTCGCGTACGCCAACCGCGAAGCGCTCGAAAGACGATCGCCACGAAGTCGACGTGGCTCTACGGCCGCGTTCGCGCGCGAAGCTGTGGAACAAAGGCGAGACGTCCGGGAACACGCAACACGTCGTCGAGATCGTCGCTCGATTGCGACAGGATGCGCTGATCTACCGCGTCATCCCGAACGGCCCGGCATGTCACACCGGTGCCGAGCTCGTGCTTTCACGATCTGCTCTTCGCCGTCGACGGCGAAGACAAACGGCGGCGCGTTTCGTCCGTGCGATGGGCGCTCGAGCGACGATCGCATCCGCCGCGGCGCGGATACGAGTCAAAGCTACACCGCGAAGCTGTTCGCCGGCGGCGTCGACCGCATCGGGAAGAAGATCGGCGAAGAGGCGACCGAGGTCGTGATCGCGGCCAAGAACGAGGATCGCGGCGAGCTCGTGTGGGAAGCGGCGACTTGCTCTACCACATGCTGGTGCTGCTCGCCGAGCGAAGGCGTGACGCTCGACGAGATCGGCGACGAATTTCAGCGACGAGCGCGGCTAAAGCGCGAGTCCCTCGCGGGTCTTGCCGGCATCGGCCCGGCGACGGCGGCGAGCATTGCCGAAATGGGGATCGCGACGCCCGAGCGATTTGCTCGCGCACATTCCGCGCGCGTATAGGGATTGGCGTGAACCGCGCCCGCTCGCCGCAATCGCGGCGGATGCGCTGCGCTCTTCCGAGCCGGACGAAGAGATTGCCGTCGCGCACGTGGTGAGCGTGCGCGACATTCGAGCCCGCTCGCGATCACGAACGTCGAGCTTCGCGACGAGAGCGGCTCGATGCGCGCGGTGTGGTTCGGCCGGCGCGGACTGGTCGGTAAGATTCGCGCCGGCGATGCGCTTGTTCGTGCACGGTCGCGTGCGCAAGCGCCGGCGTGGCGCGGTGGCGATCGAGCTCAACGTCAGCGCGCACCGCGTGCTGGCGAGGAGCAACGTGTACGGGCGAGATCGTGCCGGTCTACGCCGCAACCAAGGATCTGCCGACGCGCACGATCCGCACGACCATCGCGCAGAATCTCCCGGCATTGCTTGAACATGTCGAGAGCGTCTGCCGCGACGCGCTCGTACGCGCACACCGGCTCTCCCGGCGCGCAAGGCCTGGCACGGCGTCCACGCGCCGAGCGAGCCCGGCGACATCGAGCCCGGCCGCCGCCGGATCGTGTTCGAAGAGTTCTTCGGCATCGCGCTGGCGGCCGCGCTCAAGCGCGCGCGCCGCGAGCCGGCCGGCGGAGCGACGCCGATCGACGCCGCCGGCGGTTGCTCGCGCGCTTCGCCGAGTCGCTGCCGTTTCGCGCCGACGGGTGCGCAGCGAGCGTCATCGAGCAAATCCCGACCGACATGCGCGCACCGCGCGATGAACCGCTTGCTTGCAGGGCGACGTCGGAGCGGCAAGACGCTGGTCGCGGCGGCCGCGATCGTGGCCGCGCGTCGGCGGCGCGCAGAGCGCGCTCATGGCGCCGACCGAGATTCTCGCCGCGCAGCACGCGCAGAAGCTCGCGCCGCTGCTGCTGCCGTTCGGCATCGCGGTCGAGGCGGTCTTCGGGCTTGCAGGGCGTGCGCGCACGGCGCACGGCGCAACGAGCGGATCGCATCCGGCGAGGCGGCGCTCGCGGTCGGAACGCACGCGCTCCTCACCGAGAGCGTCGAGTTCGCGCGCTTGGGTCTCGTGATCATCGACGAGCAGCACCGATTCGGCGTCGAGCAGCGCGCGCAGCTGCGCGCAAAGGGAGCGGCGCGATCCGCACACGCTCTACATGACCGCGACGCCGATCCCGCGCACGCTCGCGCAGACGAAGTACGCCGACCTCGACCTCTCGATCATCGACGAGCTGCCCCCGGGGCGCACGCCGATCGCAGACCTACGTCATTCGCGAGAGCCGCAAGCCGCTGGTGTACGAGTTCGTCCGCAAGAACGTCGCTCGCGGGCAGCAGGCCTACATCGTCGCGCCGGCGATCGAGGCGCCGAGTCGAGACCGGACCGCGCAGTCGCGCCTCGACGAAGCCGAGCGCATCGCCGCGAAGATCTTCGCCGGCCTGCGGGTCGAGGTGCTGCACGGCCGCATGCCGCCGAGGGAGAAAGATGCGGTCATGGCGCGCTTTCAGCGCGGGCGAGATCGACGTGCTGGTCGCGACGACCGTGGTCGAGGTGGGGTCGACGTGCCGAATGCCAGCGTGATGGTCGTCCTCGACGCCCACCGGTACGGGCTGGCGCAGCTGCACCAGCTTCGCGGCCGCGTCGGCCGCGGCGTCGCCGGTCGTTCTGCGTCCTGGTCGCTCCCGACGATGCCGCCGAGACCCGCCGCCTGGAGATACTGACCCAGACCAAGGACGGCTTTAGGATCGCTGAAGAAGACTTGCGTCTGCGAAAGGCCGGAGACATGGCTGGGACGCAACAAGCCGGCGCCGGTAGCGGAACCTTTGGGGACCTCGTGCAAGATTTCTCCGTGTACCTCGAAGCCAAGCGTGAGGCCGACCGTATCGTCGCGGGCGATCCTTCATTGGAGCGCCCGGGCCATCGCACGCTGCGCGGTTTGGTCGATGCGATGCCGGCTGCCCGCGCGATGTTGATATCCTCGTGATGTTGCCGCGAGGCCGGCGGCGCGGGCTTGGGGCCGGAGCGCCTCTCACGTGAGGGTCGCAATCGGCTTCGATCTCGATCACACGCTTGCGATCGACAACAAGCTCGAGCGTACCGCGCTGATCGATTTGGCCAAAGAGTTGGGCGTCACGATCGGTGCAAACGACATCGCGCGCCTTGCACAAATCGATACGCTCCTGCAAGAGATGCGCTCGGGCCGGCTCGATCTCGATCACATGGTCGTGAGCTTTGTGCACTCAATCCGCAAGGACAATAAAGCCGGCGGGATCGCGGACCGTTTTCGGGAGATTTGCCTCGCGCTGGTCCCGCATCTCGTGGTCGCGCTCCCGGGCATCAACGAGCTCGTTGCGGGTTTGGAATCGCGCGGTGTCCCGCATGCGATTCTCACGAACGGCTGGAGTCCGCTGCAAGAGAAGAAGGCTGAAGCAATCCACTACAACGGGCCGATTCTCGTCAGCGATGCGATCGGTTTCGCCAAGCCGGCGCCTGAGGCGTTCGCGCTTCTGGCCGACGTGTTTCCGACCGATGCGCGCATCTGGTACGTCGGCGACAATCCCGCCAGTGACGTGCGCGGTGCCATCGACGCAGGCTTCCAAGGAATTTGGTATCACGAGCATTCGGGCGTGTCGTATCCGAGTCACATTCCGCCGCCGGCAGCGGTGATCGATCAGCTGCTGGATCTCCTCGAGCTGGTCGACGGAGCTGATGCGCAAGGCACGCCAGGTCGCCTGGAGGCGATGCCGAAGACCTGAATCCGAAATGTTGGTGCGCAGCCGCTCCGTAAGGAGTGAGTCGGGTTTGCGACTAACCGGAGGAACGCTACGCAGCCGCCGGTTGCCGAACGTCCCCAAGCGAGGTGTCCGGCCGACGCCCGCACGAGTCAAAGAGTCGCTGTTTGCGATACTCAGCACGCGCTCTGAAGATGCCGTTGTTCTCGACCTGTATGCGGGAAGCGGCGCGCTGGGTTTCGAGGCTCTGTCGCGTGGCGCGCGCTGGGTAACCTTCGTCGAATCGAATCCCGGCGTCGCGGATCTCTTACGCGAAGCTGCCGGCGACCTCAACGTCGAGAAAAAGGTCGAAATTCTGACCATGCGCGCGGAGCGCGCGGTTACGCGTCTCGAGCGACAGTACGATATCGTCTTTGCCGACCCGCCCTACGAGTTCGGATTTCCCGCGCAGTCACTTGGAACGCTGCGGACGCGCGAGCTGTTCAGCGAGGATGCGATCGTGGTTTTCGAGCATAGCGGACATTCGTCGCCGGAAACACCCGGCTTCGAGCTCACACGTGAAGAACGCTACGGCGACGTGGTCATAGCATTTCTCAAACCGCAGGCAAATTCGTGAACGGCGGCTCGCATGCGGTGTATCCCGGGTCGTTCGATCCGCTTACGAACGGGCATCTCGACGTCATCCGCCGCTCGGCTGCCGTCTTCGCCGCTTGACGGTTGCAGTCGTCGTCAACCCGCAGAAGCGCGAGCCGCTCTTCACGCTGGACGAGCGGCAGGCCTTGATCCGCGAGTGCGCGGCACCCCTGGGAAACATCGAGGTCATGGATTTTCGTGGCTGCTTGCCGATTTCGTGAAGCAAATCGGTGCCGACGTGATCATAAAGGGCCTGCGCGTCGTCTCGGATTTCGAGTCCGAGCTCTCAACTGCGCTCATGAATCGTTCGCTTTCCGGCGTGGACACGATGTTTCTCATGTCGGATGCCAAATACAGCTTCGTCTCATCAAGTCTGATCAAAGAAGTGTTCTTTCTCGGCGGCGACGTGAGTGGGTACGTTCCCGAACCCGTCTTGCGCATGATGAATGCGCGAAGAACCAGTCTACACCGCTAAGGAGGCCGGATGTCTATTTACCGCGTGATCGACAGACTGGAAGCGTACGTTCGGGAAGGCACCATGCTCCCGTTCCGCCGGCGAATCTTAAGCGAGGAACGCATTCTTGAGCTGATCGAAAAAATGCGTTCGACGCTGCCCGAAGAGGTCGGCCGCGCGAAGTTGATCGCGAAAGACAAAGACCGTATGCTGCGCGAAGCGCAAGAGCGCGCTCAAGAGATCGTGAGTGAAGCCAGCGAGCACCACGCGCAGATGGTCGACAATCACGAGATCGTTCAACAGGCACGCGCGACGGCTGAGACGGTGCTGCGCGATGCAGAAGAACGGGCAAAGAAAGTTCGCGAAGGCGCGGATCAGTACGCAGCAGTGATTCTCGGCGACCTGCAAAACCGGCTATCGGTGGCGCTGGCATCGGTTCGCAAAGGGCAGGACGCGCTCAGTCCGCGCCACGCGGCCGCGCCCGTGTCATCCTCAATCACCGAAGCTGCCGCGCAAAGTAAACGGGCCGCGTTCGATGCCCAGGAACCTGAGGTCGACAAAACCCACGTTATGGTCGAGACCGCCGAGCTAAACGAGGTTTGATTTAGACCGGCGGAGCTTGAACCCCGTGCGCGAACGCTTCGAGGCGTGCGCGATCGATGGAGCGCACGCGGCCGCGGTCGAGCTCGACGGCCGTTCGGCGTTCTTCAAGCGAATGAGCGCGCGCGCCGCCATGTCGCGCACGGTGCCGGCGGCGGCAGCGATCTGCGCCTGCGAGAGATTTTCGACGCCGGGCAATCCTGGCGCCATCCCCGTCGTCGCCGGAGCATACGACATGAGGAACTTCGCGACACGCTGCAGGACGTGCGCGAACGCGAGGTCGGCGATCGTGTCGATCGAACGGCGGCGAGCCTGCGATGCCGCTGCGAGGAACCCGAGTCCGAGTTCGACGTCGTTGCGGACGGCGTGCGAGCACCGCTTCGCTCGGCAAGAGCACGATCGTAGCATTCGGTGAGCGCCTCGGCGCGCGTCGTGGCGCCGCCGCCGTCGAAGGTCGCCCGTCTCGTTGAGCGAGTCGTGCGTCTGAGCGCTCGCCGAGCGCGTGCGTCTTGCCGTCGGGGGAGAGCAGGGTCAGGACGCACTTCCCCGTTCGCACGAACGCGAGGTACGGCCACATCTCGCCTTCGTCGAAGATCGTCTCGCCGACGCGGTAGCTGCGCTCGGTCGCGACCGCGGCGAGCTCGCCGATGGTCGACTGCTTCGCCGAGCCGAAGGGCGGGCAGTGCGTGAGGAACGTCGGCCGTGTCGGCGCGCTCGTCGATGCGCTCGAGGCGAACGGTCCAGCGGCCCGAGCCGTGGTTGCGGGCATCCCACGAGAAGCGCCCGGGGCGATATTGTGGAACTCGTTGCGCAGCGAGCGAGGATCGCTCTCGTCAGAGAGCTCGAGAACGCCCCCGATCGGAAGCCGGTCGAACGCCTCCAGAATATACGAGCTGCGCTGTGCGGTTGGGATCGTCCGCGCGTCGAGGGTGACGGTTGCCGGTTTCGTCATCGTCGTCATTCCTGAATTGGTATGCGCGCTCCGCGCCGGAAACTCCCTGCGGCCCGCGAAGGCCGGAATGTGAACCGGCGTTTCGCCGCGAGGGTCGCGGATATCGCGGCATTGGCGCTCATCGCGCTTGCTGCCTGGAAGTTTCTCATCGCCCCGCGTTTCGCGCCGCCATTCGTGCCGCTCCCGGCGCCCGCAGTCACGCTGCCGCTGGACGGCGGCGGGACCTTCAGCTTGCCGAAAGCGCACGGACAAGTCGTGTTCCTTGACTTTTGGGCCTCCTGGTGCGAGCCGTGCAAGCTCTCGATCCCTCTCATCGAGCGGTACAAGGCTGCACATCCGCAGGCCCTTGTCTATAGCATCGATGCCGGCGAGGCGGAGTCGGTCGCGGCGCGCTATGCTCGGAAAGCGAACATGCGGCGCGTCGCCTTCGACCCGAACATGAAAGCGGCCGACGCTTTCGGAGTCGAGGTTTTCCCGACCATGATCGTGATCGGCCGCGACGGCAAAGAGCACGCCAAGTGGATCGGCTTCAACCCACTGATCGGCCGCGACATGGCGCGGGCCGCCGCAACGTTCTAGTCGCCGCGCGCATCCTCAGCGTCCCGTAAACGCAGGCTTCCGTTTTTCGAGAAACGCCGATGTGCCTTCGGCAAAATCCTTTGTGACCGACATCGCGCCGAAGTGGAGTGCTTCGATTTCGATTCCTTCGGAAAGTGAAGCCGCGCTGCCGGAAACGATAGCACGTTTCGAAGCCTCGACTGCAAGCGGTGCTTTCGAGGCGATCACGCCGCCGATTCGCCTGGCTTCTTCGAGAAGACCCGCGAGCGGCACGACCTTCTGCACGAGGCCGATGCGCAGTGCTTCATGAGCGTCGATCATCTCGCCGCTCAAGCACAAATACATCGCGGTGCCAAGACCGCACAACCGCGTGAGGCGCTGCGTTCCGCCGTAGCCGGGTGTCAGTCCGAGGTTGACCTCCGGCTGACCGAAGCGCGCATTCTCGCTTGCGATGCGAAAATCGCACGCTAGCGCCAACTCGCAGCCACCGCCCAGCGCGAATCCGTTCACGGCGGCGATGACCGGGACGCGCATCGCCGCGATTCCGGTGAAGATGGCTTGCCCGCGCCGCGCGAATGCCGCGCCGGCGACGGCACCGTCGATTTGCTTGAACTCTGCGATGTCGGCTCCGGCAGCGAAGGCTTTCTCGCCAGACCCCGTGATGACGAGCGCGCGAATGCCGAGATCGTTCTCGATCTCCGCGAGTGCGGCGCTGAGCTCGGTCAGCAGCGGCGTCGAAAGCGCGTTGAGAACGCTGGGCCGATTGAGGGTAATGACCGCGACGCCCGCGGCCCGTTCGACCGTAATGGTTTGATACACGGGGTCGGGGTTGCGCCGCATGGATGCGGTGCCCTGCCCCGGGATGCTATACTCACTTTCGGCATGCGAACCGCATATCACGAAGCATTAGAAAACGCTCGACTGGATGTCGTCCGGCTCGCCGCGCTCGCCGGCGACGCCTTGCATTCTGCAGTCTCGGCATTGGAGGAGCGTGACGTCGATCTTGCTGCTCGCGTTATCGCCGGCGACGACGAGATCGATGCGCTCCGGCGGCAGATTGAGAGCGAATGCATCGAGCTGATGTGGAAACAGCAGCCGCTCGCGGGTGAGCTTCGCCAAATCGCCGCCATGTTGCAGATCAACGTCGACCTCGAGCGAATCGGCGACTACGCGGTCGACATCAGCAAGAACGCGGTCAAGTTGGTCGATGCGCCGATTCGTCCCGCGCACGTCGAGATCGGGCGAATGGGTCACGAAGCACGTTCGATGGTCCTGGACGCAATGCGTGCATTTACCGATCGCTCCGTCGAGTTGGCTGATGCAGTCATCGCGCGCGACGATCAAGTCGATTTACTCTATCACCGTGGCATCGAAAAGCTACAGCAGGAGATGCAGGCGGATCCAGGTGTCGTTCGCGCCGGGACGTTGTTGCTGTTCTCCCTCGCTGTGCTCGAGCGGGTCGGCGACCGTGCCCAAAACATAGCCTGGCACACGAAAGAGATGGTCGGCGCTGCATAGAGGGCTCGCGGCGGCAGTACTTGCGGCGGCCGTGCTGTTCGCAAGTCACGCGGCGGGCGCAGCAGACACGCGCGTCAGCTTGACGATGGACAGCCGCCCGATCTCGACGCGACCGTCCGTCGCGCTGATTCGTGACGGCGTCTTGTTCGTGAACGCCGTCGACATGACGCGTGTTTTCGACGGTTTGCTCGTTTTCGAGCGGCACGGAGTGCGGCTCGGCGTGCGCGGACACAACCTATCCTTCACAATCGGAAAACGGATCGCCCTGGTCGACAAATCCGCGGTTCGGCTCAGGGTTGCGCCGTTCGAATTCAACGCCGACATCTACGTCCCGATCGAGCCGATTATCAAAGCCGATCCGGCGCTGCGTCTCACGTGGGTCAACCGGCGGCACGCCGATCTCCACGTCAGCGCGTTTTGAGCTAGGCGCCGCCTTCGCGCACGGCGCACGGCGCCATGACCGCATCGCGCATGCCGTGAATCAAGCGTTTGTCGGCGGGTGCAACCGTAGCCAGGACCCCGCCGAGCTTCGCGCGACCGTTTGCCGAAAAATAATACGGTGAAAGGCGGACGCGGCCGTCCATCGTCTTGATTTCGCTGCCGGCACGATCCCACCACTGAACTTCGACGCGCCGTCCTTTGCGGAATCGCTGTAGGATGTGCGGCGTAGTGGAATACGAGGCGAGCGCCTCGTGCAGCGCCGCGGCCCACTCCTCCCGCGAGAGGTCGCTTGCGATCTTCACGCCTCGTGCGCCCCATGCAAGTTCGGAGAACCCCGAGGGTTTCACGACCAAATCGCGCTCCGATTTGCCGAGCTTCGTCAGGGCTTCCCAATCGTTGACCGGCCGTCCCGCGACCGTGAGGGAGTGGATTACGGCCTGTGGCGGCAACGCGCGCGGATCGAGAATCCACGTTTGGGGCATCAAGCGTCGTAAACGCTCGAAGGTCGATGCATCGAGCTCAGCACGCCAAAGCTCTTCGAGCAACGGGTGATGCAATAGCGCAAAGGCAAGTTTTTCTTCGAGCTGCGCTTTGGGCGGCGGCGTGATATGCACGCGATTCTTTCGCGCTGCGTAGAACATCAATTCCCATTTCGGGACGTTCAAGAGGTCGAACATCTCGAAGTTGCGGTACACGACGTCGATTTTCTCTTCGCGGCCGTCGGGGAGGCGAACGAAGAGTGCTTGTTCGGTGAAAATGATGTCTTGAGGGCCGACGCAATACACGGTCGCGATCGACGACGCCGTGATTCGCTGCGCGAGCCAGGTCAGCTCAGCGCGGTAGTCGGCCGACTCTTCGGAAACGACGATCGCCGCAACCGGATGCGGATGTCCGGCAAGATCGGTGAAGAGCGTTGCGAGTCCCTCGGGCATCCCTGCGGCACCGCCAAGGCTCTCGAAACCGATGCGGCAATACTGCTCGGCCATCGCGCCGACGAATCCCATGCCGCCCGGAAGACTGTCGAGCTCCGTCGCAACAAAGCCGTCGTCGGTGAGAATCAAATCAGGACGAATTACGCCGACGAGATCGCTGCGGAACCTATTCTGACGCGCGAGCTTGATGACGTGATCGGGCTTCCCCTGATCCAAGTACTCCGCGATGAAGGTCGGTGCGGTCGCACGGACGCTGCGCGTGTATAGCGCATTCAGTGCCCGGTAGAACGCAAGCAAGTCGTCGCCCAGGGTTTCGAGCGCGCTTGCGGTTTCGGGTGAGAGCGCGAAGGGTTCCGGAGCGATGCGCCAAGCCACGCGCTCCTCACCGCCGTCGGCGACTCGAAATAGCCCAGCGGGTAGATTTTCTTCGATGAATCGTGCCCGCTCACCGGCCGTCATCCCTGGCGCCAACGCCGTACAGCCCATTACAGCACGTTTGAACCGAGGGTCGGGGCGGCCAGGTTGCACCCGGATGCGTCTGCGACTTAGGAAGGAAGGCTTGCTAGGAGCGTTGCCTGGCGCTCCCGTACGGCTATAACGAACGATATGTCCAGGATCGATTTGATCGCGCTTGACCTCGACGGCACGCTTCTCAACTCAGACGAGCATGTTTCGCTTCGTAACCAGCGTGCCATTACGGGAGCCCTCGAGCAAGGAATTCGCATCGTGCTGGTAACCGGACGCGGCGTAGAAACTCCCGTGCGCATCTCACGCGAATTGGGGCTCAATCTTCCCGTCATCTGCTGTCACGGCGCCCTTACCAAGGATTTCGGAAGCAACAAGACGCTGGTGCACATTCCGGTTCCACTCGTGCACGCCAAGCGGATGATCGAGTTTGCCGAAGATGAGAAGCTGCAAGTTGCCGTCTATGTCGAAGAGTTCTTCTACCGGATGACCGGTAGTGAGATTTTCATGGCCGACATGAGCGGGCCGGCGTGGCGCGAGGTCGCGTCGTTGCGCGAAGTCTTGACGGAGGCACCGACGTTTCTTCGGTTTCTCGGTCCGCATGCGGTTGCCGCAATGGATCGCGAGTTCGGCTCCCTTCCGCTAAACTTCCGCTACGAGACCTGGGGAAAGTTCGTCGAGTGCGCAGTCCTTAGCCGCGAAGCCGGGAAGAAGCAAGCACTAGTGCGTTTGTGCGCTGACTTTCAGATTGGCCGCGAACGCGTGCTCGCCATCGGCGATTCGCGAAACGACGTTCCAATGTTGCAGTGGGCCGGGGTCGGCATTGCGATGGACAACTCGCTCGACGAAGTCAAACAGTCAGTGCCGATTACGACGGCGAGCAACGACGCTGACGGCGTCGCTTTGGCAATCGAACGCTTTGTCTTGGGGCGCGTCGCATGATCCGGGTCGTTCCGTTTGCACGCATCCGCGAGCTCTTGGGTTTCTCAGAGCGCGAATTCACACTTTCGGAAGTGCCCACCGTGGGTGCACTTCGCCGCCGGCTGGAAGCGGACGTTCCGGCGCTCTTGCCGTTGCGAGAATCGACCCGCGTTGCGCGCAACGGCCATATCGTCGACGATGGCGCCGTCCTTGCCGAAGGCGACGAGGTCGCGTTTCTGCCGCCCGTCGGGGGTGGATGAATGCTCGTAACCGGATCGCCGTTCATCGCGCTCGTCAGCGAGCCGATCGAAATCGGGGCTCTGGCGTCCGGCGTGCGCACCGACGCGTGCGGCGCGGTCGCGGTATTCTTGGGCGTGGTGCGCGAGCAGAACGATGACCGGCTCGTCACCGGGCTTTCGTACGAAGCATATCCGGCCATGGCCCTCGAGCAAATGCGCGAGATCGCGCGCGAAGCAATCGAGCGTTTCGGTCCATGCGAGATCGCGATCGTGCACCGCACCGGTGACCTCGCGATCGGCGAAGCCAGCGTCGGCGTTGCCGTCGGCGCGCCGCATCGTGCAGCGGCCTTCGATGCGTGCGAGTATGCAATCGACGAGCTCAAGCGCCGTGTCGAAGTGTGGAAGAAAGAACACTACGTCGAGGGCGACGCAACTTGGGTCGACAACCGAACCGGTGCGCATGGCTAGCATCGAGCTGTCGTTCACGCAGACGGCATCGCACCGGATCGCCTATCTCGCCTACGAACCGAAGCGTTCGCGTGGGGTCGGGCTCGTCGTCGGTCACGGTTATTCCAGTCAGCAAGCAGAACCTCGATCTGCTCTGCAACTTTTTAGCGAGTCATGGATTCGCGACGTTCAATCTCGATTTTCCCGGACACAAGCTGGGTGCGAGTCGCGGAACGCTGCGCGGCTTGGATGATTTGATCGACGCAATGCACGCAGTCGTCGAGCGCGCGCGCGAAGCGCTCGAGCCGGGAACGCCGATCTACACGGTCGGACACAGCATGGGTGCGACGACCGCTCTGCTGACGGCTGCGAGTGACGAGAATATCGCAGGCGCCGTTTCGGTCGCGACCGGTGTCGGACGAATTGCTGCACTGGAGGCATTGGCGGTACGCGGCACCACCGATCTGCGTTCGGCGTACGTCGACGGTCTCTCGCTGCCGGAATTGGCCGCGCAGGTCGAGTCGCGCTTGGTCCCGGCGCTCGCGGCACTTTCCGGCCGCCCGCAGCTCTACGTCGCGGCAGATCGTGACATGATGGTCGCGCGTTCGAGCGTCGAGAGTCTTTTTGCGCTGGCGCCCGAGCCGAAAAACTTGGAAACGATATCGAGCGACCACACGCACGCCGGAGAAAATTCACGCAGCGTGATCTTGGGTTGGCTCAACGCCCTGCATCCCCGTGCAGTCGCTGCGCAGGTATAGCCGTCATCTCCTGATCCCCGAGGTCGGGCCTCGAGGGACAGGAGCGGCTCGCGCAAGCGCGCGTGATGGTGGTTGGAGCAGGCGGACTCGGCTCGCCGGTATTGGCATATCTGGCCGCTGCCGGCGTCGGAAGAATCGGCATCGTCGACGACGACGTCGTCGACGTCACGAACCTTCAACGCCAGATACTCTACCAAACCTCGGATGTCGGCTCGGGTAAAGCACAACTGGCCGCCGAGCGGCTGCACGCGCTGAACCCACAGATCGCAGCTCGACGCGATTCCGGTGCGGTTCGACGCGACCAACGCGCGCGAGTTGGTGCGTTTGTATGACGTCGTCGTTGACGGGACCGATAGTTTTGCGACCCGATATCTGATCAACGATGCGTGCGTGCTGGAGAAGAAGCCGGACGTATACGGTTCGATTTTCCGATTCGACGGTCAGATTTCGATTTTCGGGAAGCCGGGCGGGCCGTGCTATCGCTGCTTGTATCCTGAGCCGCCGCCGACCGGAGACGGTACCGAACGTGTGCCGAGGGCGGCGTCCTGGGCGTGCTGCCCGGGATCGTCGGGAACGTGGCAAGCAACTGAAACGCTCAAGCTGACTGTTGCGGATCGGGACGCCGCTCATCGGCCGGCTCGCCGTAATCGACGCGCTCGCCGCGCGCGTATGCGCGAGGTTCGCATCGAGCGCGATCCGGCTGTGCGCTGTGCGGCGATGCGCCGACGATCCACGACGTGCAGGATGTCGACGATGGAACGCGCACGGTTGCCCGCGACGAGCAAGAGATAGAAGCGCCGGATCTCGACACGTTTCTGCGCGACCATCCGGCGGCACAAATCCTCGACGTACGCGAGCCGCACGAAGCGGTGCTCAGGTTCGCCGGAGCGCTCGATCTCGATTCCGGCGAGTTAGCTCGAAGCGCGAATGCACGAGCTCGACACGGCGCTAGATTACGTCGTTGCGTGCCGGGTCGGCACGAGCTCGTGGTGGGCCGCGCAGCGCTTGCGCGATGCGGGCTTCGGGCGCATCTGGCATCTGCACGGCGGATTGCTGGCACTCGCCGCCCGCGACGAATCCTTCGAGTTCTTTTAAGCCGTCGGCATGATCGCTCGGCTTCTAAAGCAAAGCCTTGTTCAATGCTGCGCGTACTCGACACTCGTTTCCCGGAAGCCAAGCTGCTCGAGCCGGACGTTTTTGGTGACGAACGCGGCTTTTTCAAAGAGACGTATTCTCGCGACAAGTACGTGGCATTAGGGATAGGCGATACGTTCGTCCAGGACAATGTATCCCGTTCGAGTCGTAACGTGCTGCGTGGGATGCATTACGATATGCGGCTCTCGAAATTGGTGCAGTGCCTGGTGGGTTCGATCTACGACGTGATCGTGGACGCGCGCGAGGATTCGCCGACCTACTTACAGTGGGAAGGCTACGAGCTCACGCAGGACAATCACCGGCAGATTTACGTTCCCCGCGGTTTTGCGCACGGCTTCCTGGCGCTGAGTGACGTCGTCATCGCGTCGTATAAGCAGAGTGAACACTTCGATCCCAAGCACGAGCGCGGCATGGCGTGGAACGATCCTGCGGTCGGAATCAAGTGGCCGATCAGTGCACCGCCGATACTCTCGCCCAAGGACCAAGCGTGGCCCCACGTCGCGGGCATGAGGCAGTAGATGCAGTACCGCCTATTTGGGAAAACGGGCAGAGAAGTTTCGCGCATCGGGCAAGGTTCATGGAACATCCCCGAACGCGGGCCTGCCGCGGATGGCGCCAAACGCGCATTGCAGCGTGGCGTCGAGCTCGGCATGACGCACGTTGACACCGCCGAGATGTACGGTGACGGCCGCGCCGAGGAGCTGATCGGTGAAGCGATCCGCGAAGGCAAGCTGCGTCGCGAGAATTTGTTCATCGTGAGCAAAGTGCTGCCTTCGAACGCCGGCTACACCGGAACGCTGCGTGCGTGCGACCGTTCGCTCAAACGTCTCGGGGTTGAATCCTTGGACTGCTATCTCTTGCATTGGCGCGGCTCGCACCCATTGAGCGAGACGATGCGTGCGTTGGAAAAGCTCGTCGATGACGGCAAGATTCACGCGCTCGGCGTCAGCAATTTCGACCTCGAGGATTTGGAGGAAGCGCAGGCGGCGCTCACGCGCCATCCCTTGGCGTGCAATCAAGTGCTCTATCATTTGCAAGAGCGCGGAATCGAGCATCGCGTGCAGCCCTGGTGTGCGAAGAACCAGGTCGCCGTCGTCGCATATACACCGTATGGGCGCAGTCCGATTCCTCCAGAGTCAACGCCGAGCGGCCGTGCGCTGGCGGAGATCGCGCGGAAACACGGCACGTCGGTGCGCGCCGTTGTTCTGGCGTTTCTAACCCGCGAATCGAACGTGTTCGCGATCCCGAAAGCTGCAACCATCCCGCACGTCGAGGAAAACGCAACCGCAGGTGACGTCAATCTGCATCGGGACGACGTCACGCAAATCGAAGAGGCCTTCCCACGCTCGCCGTCGACGGCGCTCCGGATGCTCTGAGCGCGTTGCGCGCCCGTTTAGGGGAGCGCGCACGCGAGCTCGGGGCAAGCGATTTACGCGTCGCCGACGCGTGCGTCGACGAAACGACGCGCGAGCGTATGCGCGCATCATTTGCACGCGGCGATTTTGCGACATGGGGCTATGACGACGGCTACGCAGCCGCAGCCACCAATGCAGGCTTGCTGCTGGACGACGCACGACGGATCGTCTGTGTTGCCGTTCCATATCGAACGCGAGACGCGGCCGCGCATGGTCCATTGCGTGGCCGGGTCTCCAATTACGCCTGGTCGCGAGACTATCATCACACCTTGCGCGCGATACTCGCCGAGCTTGCCGCGATGCTCGATGCGTTCGCCGGTCGTCCGGTGGCGCGAATCGCGTGCGATACGTCGCCGATCGGAGAACGCGCCGCCGCGGCGCGGGCCGGCATCGGTTGGGTCGGCAAACATACGGGGCTGATCGCGCCGTCGGCCGGGTCGTACGTGTTTCTCGGTGAGATCGTAACTTCGCTTGTGCTTGCTGTTGACGCTCCGCTGCGAAAGACGTGCGGGAGCTGCACCCGATGTGTGACCGCCTGCCCGACGGGCGCGCTGCGAGGCGACTACACGATCGATGCCGGCCGCTGCATCGCCGATCTGACGCAACGAACGGACGCGATTCCGCGAGATCTGCGGCCTTTGATCGGTGACTGGGTGTGGGGATGCGATATCTGCCAAGTCGTTTGTCCGCCGAATTTCCATGCGCCGCATCGGGGGACGGAGGCATTTGCACCTGAGGACGAGGCGGCGGCTTCCCCGGATTTGGTCGCGCTTCTACATTTAAAAAGCGGCGAGTATAAGCGGCGCTATCGTAAGACGGCCATGGGTTGGCGCGGCGCGGCCGTCCTCCGCCGCAACGCCGCAATCGCGCTCGGGAATTTGGTTGACCGGAGTGCCGTGGGGCCGCTCGCAGAGTCGCTCGCGCGCGATCCGCATGCGATGGTACGCGGAGCCGCGGCATGGGCTTTGGGTCGCATCGCCTCACCGCCGGCCTGTGCGGCGCTCCGAACAGCTGCGGGTACGGAGCGCGAAGAAAGCGTTCGCCAGGAGATCGCCCTCGCGCTCGGCGAGGCAAGCGGAACCGCGAACGCGTCTTTGCCGTTAGAGCAGCTGTGAAGCCGAGGATATTCATAATACTCGCACTCGCGGCCCTCGTGATCGCGACCTGCGCGCCGGGTGCTGCGGCCGTTTCTCCGGCCGCGCTGGTGCAGCGCATGGCGGGCGTCAACCCAAATCTGCAGAGCTATACGGCAAGCCTGCATGTGGTCATTGCGCTGCGTACGTTACCGCTTAGCCCCTCGCTCGACGGAAACTATTATTACAAACGTCCCGACAAACAAGCCGTGGTATTCGATACCGTTCCCGTGCTGGCGCAGCAATTCCAAAAGATCTATCCGAAAATCGACCCGCCCGCGACGTGGCAGGAGCTCTATGACGTCACGATGCTCTCCGACGGAGGTGGAACGACGATGCTTCGGTTGACGCCGAAGCGCCCCGGGCGGGTTGCGCATCTTGACGTTGCCGTCGACAATGCGAGCGCGATGCCGTCTTCCTTGACGTGGACGTACCTGGACGGTGGGACGGTGTCGTTCGAACAGCAATATGCGCGCGTCGACGGGAATTATTTGGTGAAGTCTCAGAGCGGTAAGGTGAACTTGCCGGCCTATAACGCCGACGTGACCACCACGTTCTCGAATTTCCATATAAACGTCCCCGTGCCGGATACGGTCTTCGGGACGTAGAAGCTGGCCCTGTGGCTGCCACCATCGACCTGATCGGATCGGCCGCGCCGCTTCGGGACACGTTCAACCGTCCGATCACGTATCTCCGCATCTCGGTCACGGATCGTTGTAATCTGCGATGCGTCTATTGCATGCCGGAGTCGGGGCTTCCATGGATTCCGAAGCCGGACATTCTCACCTACGAAGAGATCGCGCGGATCGTCGAAGCCGGCGCATCCGTCGGGTTGCAGTCGGTACGATTGACGGGCGGCGAGCCGCTGCTGCGGCGCGATCTCGTTCGTCTGGTCGAAATGCTCGCACGCGATTCCGGGGATCGACGATATCTCACTTTCGACGAACGGGTTGCTTCTGGGTGAGCGCGCGGCGGAGCTCCGCGATGCCGGTCTTCGGCGCGTCAACGTTTCGCTCGACACGTTGCGCGAAGATCGCTTTCTCGCGATCGCGCGGCGACCTGGTCTGGATCGCGTGATTGCCGGAATCGATGCGGCCATCGACGCGGGGTTGGGTCCGATCAAGCTCAACTGCGTCGTGATGTGCGGACAAAACGACGATGAGCTGGTTGACTTTGCAGAGCTCACGCGCAATCGGGAGATCTACGTTCGGTTTATCGAGCTGATGCCGGTCGCCGACAATCTCGAGATGCAGCCGGACGCATATATTTCGGCCGGCGATATACTCGACCGCTTGGGGAAGGCCGACGCACTAGCCGCGGTCGACGGGCCCGGCGGCAACGGCCCTGCGCGATATTTCGCCTTCGCCGGCGCACGCGGTGCAGTCGGCGTCATCTCCCCGCTATCGCACGACTACTGCGAGCGCTGCAATCGCGTTAGGCTTTCGGCCGACGGGCGGTTGCGCTTGTGTTTGTTCGGCGACCATCACATCGATCTACGCACGCCCCTTCGTGCGGGTGCAACGCTCGACGAGATGGCTGCGATTTTCTCCGGCGTCGATGTTGATCAAGCCGGAGCGGCATCATCTCGATATCGGGAAGACCGCATCCGCGATGCGCGCCTTTTCTGAAATCGGTGGCTGAGAGTTCAAGCCCGCGGGGATATCAGGGCTTAGATATTCTTCCGAAAGAACGCCAGCATGCCGCGCTTTTCGGGCATGATGCGGAATTCTTCGAAGCCCCAGGCCTTGACCTGAGCGACGGCTGCCGATTGGTCGAGCGAAATACAAAATGTGAGCGTCTTCACACCGCGCTTTCGTGCGAGACCCTGTACTTCATCGACGAGCTTGTTGGCGATGATCGCGTTCGCCCCGCGGCGCATCCGCAGCATTTCCATCATTGCAATGTCGACGCCGTTGGCGGCCTCGGGGTCGTTATAACCATCAGGCAGTTTGAGGACGAGCTGGATGGTGCCGAGAAGCCCCTTTCCGTCTTCTGCCACAAGCACAAAACGACGTCCTGCCTGTTGTTCGGTGAGCCAGAGCCGAGTACGATTCGCCCAAGTTTGGCCTTGCGGCAACGGACCGCCGACGATGCCTTCGCTGATCATACGTTCGGCATCGCGCGGTACCGCAAAGCGTATAAAGACCTTCGACGGCACGGAATGATTTGTGCGACCAGGGGGGCCATAGTTCCCGCTCGCGCGAAACTCTGAGCTTCCGATGACGGCGATTCTGCACTTTACGCGGGACCTTCGTTTGGAGGATCATGCCGCGCTTGCTACGGCGGCACACGACGCTCGGGTTGTACCTGTCGTCGTCCTTGATCCGGCCACGTCGGGACGTCTGCGCCGCTCACCACGGCGTGCGGCATATTATTGCAGTGCAGTTGCGGCACTGGAACGCGCGATCGCTGCGCGAGGTGGACGCTTGATCGTTCGTCGCGGACGCACGGCCTCAACGTTGCGTGCATTGGCACGCGCCGTCGGTGCAACGAGCGTCGTGTGGACGGCATCGTACGATGCTCAAGGTGCGCGGGTCGATCGCGACGTTCAAGCGGCGTTGGAAGAAGCGGGGCTTCGCGTGAGCGTCGTGCACGACGCATCCGCGGTCGCTCCCGAAGACACCGCGCTCGAGCGGCGCGGTTATCGATCGTTCACGGCCTACCTGGAGCGATGGCTGCAACAAGACATCGTTCCGTACGATACGCTCGACGCAAAATTCGACGCGCCTGAAGTCGCGAGCGAAGGGCTTCCCATCTCAGCTGAGTTCGGGAGCAGCGCCGATCTCGACGAGCCGGTCGATCCCGAAGAGATTCGCGGGCGTTTCGACCGTTATCTCGAGAACGAGATATTGCATTACGCAATCGCGCGCAACGTGCCGGCAGACGGTCAAACCTCGCAGCTGGCCGCACCACTCTCGTTTGGCATCATCGCGGCGCGCAGTATCGTTGCCGCGGTGCGCAATCGCCGCGCCGACCGCCTGCTGCTGACCGAAGAACGAATCTCGATCGACTTGTTTCTTCGTGCGCTCGCGCAGCGCGATTTCTTCTTGCAGCTTGGGTACTTCTATGAGGCCCTTGACGATGCGCCGTTGCAGGACAAGATGCGCCGATTCAGCTTCTCGCGCACGCATCCGGCGCTGGACGCATGGCGGGCCGGAAAGACCGGCTTTCCGCTGATCGACGCCGGCATGCGGCAGCTGCGCGCGACGGGTTGGATGCATCCGCGCGTGCGCGCGATAGCTGCATCGTTTCTGTGCTTCGATTTGGGCGTCGATTGGCGGATCGGCCGCGACGAATGGGATCACTGGCTGATCGAGGACGAGCCCGCGCTCGCGACCGGAAATTGGCAATGGATTGCCGGCGTGGGCGCCGATCTGGCAGCCTATCCGCGCATTTACAATCCGCGTACGCAGAGCCGTCGCTGCGATCCGAGCGGACGATTCATTCGGCGCTGGGTACCGGAATTGGGTTCCCGTAGCGACCGCGCGCTCTTCGAGCCTGACCTCGAAGCGCGCCGTCCGCAGCTGGCACTTTCGCTGTTCGGCAGCGATACCTATCCGGCGCCGGTGGTCGACCATGACACCGCGGCGCGTGCATTTCTGGACCGCTACAAGCGCGAGGTCAGCGTACCGGTCGACGATTCGTAGCAGCGCCGGCGGACGATCATGCTCCTGGCGGCATCGAGGGCGGCTGAGAACGCGCTCGCGACGGTAATCCCAGCGAGGATCGTCGTCGGGCATGAAAATACCCATTGCGGTGTTGGCTTCGAAGACGACCACGTTGCCGGTGGCGTCGATGCCGAAGTCGATTCCGCCGTAGTCGAGCGCCGTCACCATCGCAATAGATTCGAGCGCTTGCATTGCGCGTGATCCGATAGCGGTCACCGGATTGCATAAGTACGCCGCTTCTTCGGCGCGGAACGCGGCCGAGTCTCGCATCAGCGACGACGAATAGTGAACTTTCCAGTCTGCTGAAATTGCGAGATGGATCGGGTAGAGTACCCCGTCGATACACATCATTCGATACTTACGCATCATGCCGTCTGGCGAGCGTGTGTCTTCGAACGACATCAGCAACACATCCTCGCCCGGAAGGCGCGACGCGACGGGGGCAAGCTGATCCGGCCGGTCGACGGGTTCGAAGAAGTGGCCGTTATGGAAGCCGGGGCTGCGTAGAAGCAGCGGGAATTCGAAACCGAGCTCGTGCACGAACTCGGCCGCATCCGGGACGCAGAGCTGGTGGCGCGAGACCGAAACGATGTGCGATGTGCGGACGCCCTCGATGAGCCGTAGACGTTGCGCCTGTTCGCGGCGTCCGGTGCGTGCGATTTGGTCGGGGTGATTGAGAACGGCACCGGCGGTGCGCGCGATGATGTGTTTCGCGGCTTCGAGCGCCGCTGAATCGGCTTCCACGTCGCCGATCGCCACGAATATCGCATCGTGTTCGGGCAGCGGATCCTGATCGTTATAGGTTTGCGTGTAGAGCACCGTATTCAAAATCTGCGAAGAGTCCACCAAAAGCTCATAGCGGATCGCGTGCACCGCCGACGCGATCGTCAGCAGGCGCAACGGCTCTCCGGTTCCGGTATATGCGTGGATGCGGACAACGCCGCGCAATGCAGCGCTGCTCCAGACCGCGCGGGCAGCTTCTACGTCGCCCATATCTTCGTAGGCATTTGCGATGCCCATGTGAAGCTCGCGGTTCTCCGGTGCAAGCATCGCAGCGTGTTGATAGATCTGTAGCGCTGCTTGATGGTTGTGCTGACGCGACGCAAAATCGGCCAACCGCCACAGGAGCTGGGCGTGACGCGGATCCCCTCCCAGCAGTTTTTCGAGAAACGAGCGGACGGAATCGGCCTCGCCCGCGACGATCGTGTTAGCGGCAACTTCGTAGACGTACTCGACATACGGGATCTTCGGTCGAGGCGGGCGGGGCGGGCTGTGATTTCGCGTGCGCTTGCGGAACCGGAAGGTGACTTGCATCTTCGCCAAGGCCGCGCAAGACACCGGAGAGACCACGAATCGCCGGCTCATACTCGGGCCGCAGCGAAAGCGCGCGCATGAACTCGAGCTTGGCGCCGGCAAGATCGCCCCGGCCGTAGAGGACGTATGCGAGATTAGTTGCCCCAACGACGTTTTTCGGATCGGCCGTGATCGCCGCGCGGAAACACACTTCGGCTTCGTTCGCGAAATTGTGCCGGTGATAGAGCCGGCCTAAATCGTTGAGCGCGCGAAAGTGTAACTGGTTCTCGCGCAACACGGCGCGATAGGCTTCTTCGGCAAGTTGATCGCGGCCAAGTGCTTCGAGCGCTCGCGCGCGCTCGAAGAGAAAGCTGACGGCATGCGGCCTTTCGGCGACGACGGCTTCAAGGGTTTCGAGAACGTGCTCGATCTGCGCGGTCACGCCTAATAAATCGGTTCCCCGCCGAGCCCCGTTTAGATTTCTTAGAGAATCCTAGATTCGCGATTTCTTAGAGCGGGACCCGTGCGTCGACCCAATCGCTGACGAGCGGGATACGCACGTCTTCACCGTGCCAGACTTTGATCGCGTACACGACGTCTGCGACGATCATGATGGGAAGCAGAAACGGAATCAGCGGCCATGCAGACCAGCCGAGAAATGGAATCGAAGCAACTGCATGGAGGAAGAAGCCGACGGCGGCCATTCCAAAATTGAAACCAAGAGCTTGCCATGCCTGGCGGCGGATGTATCCGTCGCGCTTTGGATCGAAGAGCGCGAGAACGGCTAGCGGCCAGAACGGATAACCCAGCGCAGCAAGGACGCGCGTTTCGGACGGCGCGGTTGAAAGGGCGGCGCTTTGTTTGACCTGCGGCTGGAATGGTTGGCTTTGCGGTCCACGCGGTCCGACGTCGCCCGGCAGCCGGCCACCGCGCGAATCGATGCGCTCGGCCAGACGGCAACTCGGGCATTCGCCCCGCTCGTCGCGGCATGTCGCACAAATCGACTTGCTGCAGTGCGTGCAAAGCGCGACCGACGGTACGTTCGAGTGGAAATAGCAGTCCATTATGGCGCTCCGTCCCCCACGGGGGCTCGTAACAACATGATCTCGCCTTTGTCTACGGCGCGACGAGGGCAAAGGTTTCGGGCGGAAAAGCGAAAGTCGCTGGGAAGTGCAGGCCCGTCAGCGCGTCGCCGTCTTGCGGCGTCTTTTCAAGGAAGCGCATTCGTATTATCTCCGCCTCGGCATCGCCCTCGTGCTGGGTGTCGTGGCAGGCGTCGGCCCCACGGCATACGCGTGGGCCATCGGCGGGATCGAGAACCGGGTGCTCTCGGCGCGGCACCCGGACGTTCCGTTCTTATGGGAAGTCGTGGGGGCGATGGTCGTGGTGGCCCTCGTGACCAATAGCGCTTCCTACGGACAGAACTACCTGACGGCATGGTGCGGGCAGCGTTTGGTCGCGCGCTTCCGGGTCGACCTGTTCGCACGTTTGTTGCATCTGCCGCTCGGACTGTTCGAACGCTGGCGTCCGGGTGAGCTGATATCGCGGTTGACCAATGATCTCGCGCTCATGACGGATGCCGTCAGCGTTTCATTTCCACAGTTCGTTCAAGCCGCGATTACGTTCGTAGCCGCGACGGTCGGTATGTTCGTAACCGATTGGCTGCTGGCGCTGGTCCTCTTTGCGTGTGCGCCCTTCATCGTGATCGCCGTCGGGCGTTTCAATTCACTCGTCGCATCCGGTGCAATGCAGGCGCAACGGCAAATCGCGGATCTCGCGAGCAATCTCACCGAAGCACTCGCGAACGAACGCGTCATCAAGGCGTTCGGGCGCGAGGATTACGAGATTCAGCGTTTTCACGGGAATAATCAGCGTTATTTCGGCGCCTACATGAAAGTCACGCAGTTCATGCAGACGCAAACCCCGGTTATTGCGATCATCATCATGCTCGCAGTCATCGGGATGCTGCTGTTCTCAACGCGCGAGGTATTGGCGGGGCGGATGAACACCGGCGAAGTGTTCCGCTTTTGGACGCTGGTTGCGCTGGCGATCAATCCCATGAACCGCTTTGCGATTTTCTTTGCGGATTTCCAAAAGGCCATCGTCGGTGCATCGCGGGTCTACGAGATCCTGGACCTGCCGGTCGAACGCGCGGACGTTCCGGGCGCCGTTCCGCTGCACGCGATTCGCGGTGACATCCGGTACGAAAACGTGACTTTCGCCTACCGTGAGGAAGGCGACCCGGTCCTCGAGGGGTTCAACGCCGAGATCGGAGCCGGCGAGGTCGTCGCATTGGTTGGGCCGTCGGGCGCCGGGAAGACCACGATTGCAAATCTCGTCCCGAGGTTCTACGAACCTCAAGGGGGGCGAATAACCCTCGACGGCGTCGACCTGCAGATGGTCCGGCTGGCCGACTTGCGCGCGGCAATCGCTTTGGTTCCTCAAGAGACGCAGCTCTTTGCCGGGACGCTCGCCGACAATATCCGCTACGGACGTCTGGATGCGACCGACGACGAGATCGTGGCTGCGGCTAGGATCGCCAACGCCGCCGAGTTCATCGAACGGTTACCGGAGGGATACGCGACGCGCGTCGGGGACCGCGGAGTGCGGCTTTCGGGCGGCGAGCGCGCTCGGATCGCGATCGCCCGGGCGGTCGTGCGCGACCCGCGCATCCTGATCTTGGACGAGGCTACCAGCGCCCTTGACTCTCATTCTGAAGTACTGATCGAGCAAGCCCTCGATCGCATTTTCCCGGGCCGGACGATTTTGATCATCGCCCATCGTCTCTCGACCATCCGCCGGGCCACGAAGATCCTCTACATTGAAAGAGGGGCCGTCCGGGAGACGGGCACGCATGAATCTTTACTCGCCCGAGGGGGGCTTTACGCAGCCCTGCACGCCGCCCAGCATTAAGCTCCGGCCTCAAAGCGCCGATAGAAAGTAGGAAGGTTAGGAGCTTTTTCTACTTGGCTGGATTAACTTTTGGGACGACCTCTGAGCTGCTCAAAGACGCGCTGAACGGCGCCTCGCTCGAGCATGCCGCCGTCGCGAACAACGTCGCGAACGTGAATACGCCGGGCTATCAAACGTTCGAAGTCGCCTATAAAAAGGCGCTCGCAGCCACCGAGCCGACGCCGCCGGATCCGAACGAGCTCACGCTCGTGACCGACAGCCCGCGTCAGATCTCGATCAACGGCGAAATTCCGGCGCAGCCGTTTTCCGTCTCGGCAAGTCGCGTCGACAATCCCATCCGGATGCGCGTCGACGGCAGCAACGTCGACCTGGATCAACAGATGGCCGAGCTGACGCAGAATTCGGCATATCAGCAGACGATGGCGCAGTTCCTCACCACGCAGTATTCGCGCATTCGCGAAGCGATCGAGGAGCACGCATAACATGCCCGGCGACGCAACGTTTTATTCGTCGATCGAGATCAGCGCGTCCGGCCTTTCGGCCGAGCGCCTCGCGATGGACGTCATCGCGAACAACATCGCGAACGTCAACACGACGCGAACGCCCGAAGGCGGCGCCTTCAAGCGGCAGCTGGTGGTGTTCGCGCAGAAGACCGACGACGCTGCCAAACAGCAGGCCGAACAACAGGGGCAAGATCCCAGTCAGGTCGGAAACCTCGACGGCGTCAAAACAATGCAGATCATCGATGATCCCTCACCCGACCGCCTCGTCTACGATCCAGGAAACCCGATGCGGATACGCAAGGCTACGTCCACTACCCCAACGTGCAGATCGTCAAGGAGATGGTCGACATGATGGTGGCCCAGCGCGCCTACGAGGCGAATGTCTCAGCGATCAAAGAGTCGCGCGCGATGGGTAACGCTGTTCTCGGAGTTCTGAAGGCCTAATGAACGTCAATCCAATCATTCCGGACATCGCTTCTCCCAGCAGCGAGCTCCCCACTATTACGCCGCTCGCGCCCTCAAACGGCGCGCAGGCCGCGAACAGCACGGACGAGGTCCCCAGCTTCAAAGACGTCGGTTATGAACCTGCTCAAGGACGTCAACACCAAGCTGGAAGTCTCCGATACGAACATCAAAGATCTCGCCATGGGCAAGACCAACGACCTCGACAAGGTCGTCACATCGGTCGAAGAGGCCAACCTCGCGCTTCAGTACACGATCGCGATCCGCAGCAAACTTCTCGACGCGTACAACGAAGTCGCCCGAATCACCGTCTAGTCCGAAGCGCTAGGGCGCGGCTCCGACACAACAACATTCCCCTCGCGGGACGTGACGCGTTTTCTATCCGTAGAAAACGCGCACTCGTTTCCGGGCGCTAACCGCCCTCCAGGCGGTTTGATCGCGCCCTTCTGACGCCCGCTCGGGAAACGTCATTGCGTCTGTGCCGCGCGTCCCGGCGGTTCGGATGACGCGTTACACGATGATTGGGCTTTGAGGGGCTTTAGGGAACCCCGATGACTGGCGACGTGGCGATGTGCCAAGCAGCAGCTTCCGACGAGGAGCGGAGCCAGGAGGGCGAGAGCGACGAGCGGGGGCGCAGCAGCACGATTCGCACGACGCGAATCGTATAGCGGTGCTGCGAGGCATGTTGCCGCGTCGCCGGTCCAATCCCAGGAATCTAAAGTCGATGCGCGACTAGGCCGATGGTCCAAGTAAGCGGCTTGGACATCCTTCGCACGGATGGAAGCCGCCCTGGAGCTGGATCGATTGAAGGCTTCAGGAGTCACCGCGATTGCGGTTGACGCCCTTCGTGCGGAGGTTTTTCGCTTGGTTCGAGGACTCTACACGGCTGCGGCCGGGGCTCTCGTTGCACAAATGGACGTGGACACGATCGCGAACAATCTCGCGAACGTGAGCACGGCGGGCTTTAAACGCACGCTGATGCAGGTCCAGTCCGACGACACGATGCCGATCTACCGGGTTCAGACGGACCCGGGCACGACGCCCGGGACGACGGTTCCCGGTAAGAGCGTCGCAGATTATGTCGGGCAACTTGGGTTCGGTTCGCACGTCTACGACACGCCTGCAGATTACGAGCAAGGCTCGCTGCAGCAAACCGGCGCGCCGCTCGACCTGGCGATCTCCGGCCCCGGATTCTTCACGATTGCTACGGCAAACGGAATCCGTTATACACGCGATGGTAACTTCTCGCGGAATGCACAAGGACAGCTCGTAACGCAGAGCGGCGATCTGGTTCTCAGCACCAACGGACCGATCACGATTCCCGACGGAAAAGTCAGCTTCGACTCGACGACCAACACGATTGCGGTCACCGATCCGAACAACCCGACGGGAGAAGCGGTACCGGTCGCCACGTTACGCATGACCGAGTTCGGCAATCTGACCGGCTTGCGTCCGGAGGGCTCAAACCTCTTCGTCGACGGCGGCACGGCTGCGCCCGTAACCGGCACGCAGTCGTCGGTCACGCAAGGCTTTCTCGAGACGAGCAATGCCAACGTCGTGACGTCGATGGTTGGCCTGATCACTGCGCAACAGTGGTTCGATGCCAACACCAAGATGATCCAAACGCAAGATACCATGAATTCCGAAGCCATCACCAGCGTCGGTCAGAATTCGTAACACGGAAGGAATGTAGTACTCGCCATGATGCGAGCACTTTATACCGCAGCCAGCGGAATGATCTCGCAGCAATACAACATCGACACGATCTCGAACAATCTGGCCAACGTCAACTCGACCGGCTTCCGCAAGAACCTAGCCCGCTTTCAGGACTTGATGTATCAGACACTGAGAGCGCCCGGCTCGCCGTCGGATCGTCGATCGTTCCGGTCGGACAAGACGTCGGTCTCGGCGTCCAAGGTCGCGAGCTCGGAGAAGATCTTCACGCAAGGCTCGCTGCAGCAGACCAGCAACCCGCTCGACATCGCGATCGAAGGCGACGGCTTCTTCCAGGTGACGCTGCCCGACGGCACGACCGCGTACACGCGTGACGGCGGCTTCAAAGAAGATGCGACCGGCGCGGTCGTAACCGCGGACGGCTACTTCCTCTCCCCGCAGATCACGATTCCGCAGAACGCGATTCAGGTCTCCGTCGGACACGACGGAACCGTCACGGCGCTGACGCCCGGTGCGACGACGCCGACCACGCTCGGACAAATCACGCTCGTGCGTTTCACGAACGCTGCCGGCTTGCAGCCGATGGGCAAGAACCTCTTCCAGCAGACCGGCGCATCCGGCACGCCGATCATTTCGCAGCCCGGTCTCAACGGCGCCGGTACGCTCGAAGGCGGCTATATCGAAGAGAGCAACGTCTCGATCGTCAACGAGATGGTCAACATGATCGTCGCGCAAAACGCGTATCAAGCCAACTCGAAGACGATCACGACGGCTGAAAACATGCTCGCAACGGCGATCCAGACGAAGCAATAAAAGGCATATCGTGAAAGGGTTTTTCGCACTCCTCATGTTCGTCGCCGCGTTCGCGGTGCCGGCATGTGTGCTCGGACAAACAGCTCCGTCAGCGGGAACGCAGGTCGTTTCCGCTGCACGGCTGTCCGAGGTTGCGAACAAGGCGGTGCACGCCATCATCAACGGACCCGATCACGACGTTCGCGCCGATTACAAATTCACGGATCAACCTGTTCCCGCCGGCAAAGTCACGATCGACGTTCAGCAATCGCAATACAATCCCACGTACATTGCGATCCCACTGCAAATCAGCGTCGACGGCAAACCGATCCGTACGATCTTCGCCGGTTACCGGATCATTACGTACATTCACTCGGCGGTCGCGGCGCGCGATCTCCAGGCCGGCGCAGTGCTGACGCCCGAAGACGTAACGCTCGGTCGTGTGGAAAGCAACGGCCGTCCGCCGGTCGAGATTGCGATGCTGCTCGGCCGAAAGCTGAACGTTGCGGTCGGCGGCGGTAAGGCCTTGTACTTCGAGCAGACCGGCGTCAATCAGTTGGTGCTCCCCGGTCAACCGGTGGTGTACATCGTGCACGACGGACCGGTTTCAGTCACGGCCGATGTCGTCGCGCGCACCGGCGGCGGGATGGGACAGACCGTCGCGGTCTACAATCCGTCGACGCGCAAAGCGCTGTCCGGGGTCGTTACCGGCGCCGGCCAAGTTGAATACACGCTCCCGGGAGACGCGCAATGAGGCCTCGTGAAATGAAGACTACTTCGTTCGTTCGTTTCGCCGCACTCGCAGCGCTTGCAGCGCTTTTGGGAACGCAATCGGTTCAGGCCGACACGCTGTACGTCGCAGCACCGGGCCCGGCTGCACCGGGACATCCGCTGAGCCTCGGTCCGGATCTCAAAGCACATCAGCCCGGCGATCTGGTGACGATCGTCTTCAATTTCAACGTCGCGCAAAACAGCTCGTCGACGATGGCGCGCAGCAAAGCGGCTAGCGCCGGACTCGCGGCCGGAACCGGCATCGCCGGCATTGGTTTCCTGCGGTTCCCGAGCTCGATCGGCGGTCAGTCGGCGCTCAACACCAGCGACGTGCGTGCGAACTCGCAGACGTTTACGAGCACGATGATGGGGACGGTCCAGGAAGTTCTTCCCAGCGGCGCACTGGTGGTCTCCGGAACGCAGCGCATCATCATCAACGGAAAAGCCCAGAACATGAAAGTCACGGGCACGATCCGTCCGACGGATATCGACAACACCGACAGCGTTCTGTCGACGAGCATGGCCAACGTGCAGCTCGACTTCGACGGCAACTGGGGTGAGGACAAGAAGGGCATCATCCAAAGGATCATCGATTGGATATGGTAATCGCGAAGCATACCGCCAAGCGTATTCTCGTCGCGCTGATCGTTGCGTCGTTGCTCTCCGCATTCGCGCCGACGGCTGCGCTCGCGCAGACCGTGCTGCTCAAGGACATCGCGCGCGTGCAAGGCGTCACGAGCAACCAGCTGGTCGGCTACGGCATCGTCGTCGGCCTCAACCAAACCGGCGACTCGACGCGGTGCTCTTCACCAGCCAAACGATTCAGAACATCCTTGCAGACCTTCGGCCTCGACGCACCTCGACCGCACGTGCGCACGCGCGAACGTCGCGGCCGTGATGGTGACCGCGAAACTGCCGCCGTTCGCGCACTCCGGCGACACCGTCGACGTGCTCGTCTCGTCGATGGGCGACGCGACGAGCCTGCAGGGCGGAACGCTGCTGCTCACCGAGCTGCGCGGCGCCGAACAACCTCGTCTACGCGACCGCGCAAGGGCCCGATCTCGGTCGGCGGCTTCTCGGCCGGACACCGGCACCGGGCAACTCGATCTCGAGAACTTCGTCGCGGCCGGCCGCGTGCCGCAAGGCGCGCGTGATCGCGCGCGACATGATGACCAACCTGCAGCAGGATCCGGCCGGGCTCTCGTACGTGCTGACGACGCCGGACTACAAGACCGCGGCGCACGCCGTGGCCGCGCTCAACACAGCGCTTCGGCGGCGGTACCGCGCACGCGCTCGACGCCGAGACGATCCGCGTCAACTTGCCGCACGCACATACCTCAACGATCCGGTCTCGTTCTTGGCCGACGCCGGCGATCTGCGCATCGACGCCGATCAGCTCGCGAAGGTCGTGCATCAACGAGCGCACCGGTACGATCGTCATGGGCGGCGACATCACGCTCGCGCCGGTCGCGATCGCTCACGGCAACCTCTCGATCACGATCGCGACCACGAATCAGGCCGTGCCCGCCGGGCCCGTTCACCAACGCGCCAAGCCGTGACGCAGACCAACACGCCGTCAAGACGACCGAGACCGGCCACAAGCTGATCTACATCACCGGCGCGCCGACGCTCAGCCAAGTCGTGCGCGCGCTCAACACGATCGGCGTCTCGCCGCGCGACCTGATCTCGATCGTGCAGGCACTGCGCGAATCGGGCTCCCTGCAAGCCGACATCGACATCATCTGATGCCGATCGATCCAACCGGCGCCCGCACCTCCACCCCGCTCACGGCCGAGCAGCAAGCCGCGCTGGAGAAGCTGCACAACGCCGCGACCCAGCTCGAAGGCGTGTTCGTCGGGATGCTCTTCAAGGAGATGCATAAGGACCAACCGGACGAGACCTTCTTCGGCAAGCAGTCCAACGCCGAGGGGATCTGGACGGACATGCTCGACGATCAGCGGGCCCAGAGCATGGCGCAGACCGGGTCTTTCGGCATCGCCAAGATGGTCGAGAACCAGCTGCGCGTCGGCGGTCCTGGCCAGCTCGGCGACCGAGGCAAAGAGCTCGACCAAGGCGGCGGCTCCTATCGATCCTCTGGGCCGACCGCTCTAAAGTCGGAGCCTCCGCCTCCCGACACTATCCCTAGCAGGGCTAGCGCGGACCGGAGAAGGGTGCTTCCGCGGCATGATCATCAGCCGGGCCGAAATCGAATCGGCGGTTTCCGTATACCGTGCCAGACTCCGGGTAATCCAGACGCAGCGGGTCTACCTCGGACGTCGAGGTCGTGACGGCGAGCGATTCCTTTTCGCCGAGCGACGAAGCGGCGATGCTCACGGCGTTACGGGAGCAGGTCGTCGCCCAACCCTACTATCGTCAGCGCCTGGTCAACGAGCTCAAGAGGCGGATCGAGGAAGGCTCCTACTGGGTGCCGGCCGAGGAAATCGTCGAGAGTATGTTGCGGCGCCTGGTCGTGGAGAATATCGCTCAAGCCTAAGCGCTAAAGGATGTGCCTCATGAACGATTCGTGGGAGTCGTTCGTCGAGGCCCTGGGACGCGAGTGCGCGGCATTCGGTGCCGTGAACGAAAAGGCGCTCGAGATGTCGGTTGCGCTCGTGCAGAACGTGCCCGCGCGTATCCACGAAACGCAGCGTGCGCTCGAAACCGCACGCAAGGGCTTGGTCTCGGCTCGCGCGCAGCGCCGTGCCATGCAGCAGCGCGGCTTCGGCAACATGTCGCTGAAGAAGGTCTCGAAATTTGCGCCGCCTGCCGTCGCGGCGCAGCTTTCCACGCGTATGCGGCAGCTGAGCTATTACACGATCAAGTTGGACTTGATCAACAGCAACAACCGTGCCTTGATCCTCGGCTCGATGGAGAGGCTCATGGCAATCGTCGCGGTGATGCGACGCGTTCAGATGCAACCACTCACGTATAAACGGCGCGGCATGGTGCCGCCTCCCGACCGCAGCATGATCGTTAGTCACCAGGTGTAGCAAGGGTTCTCAAGGATGAGTTTTTTCGGATTATCTCTGGCTGGTTCGGCGCTCGCGGCTTATCAAGAAGCCGAGAACGTCACCTCCAACAACATATCCAACGTCAACACGCCGGGCGCGTCGCGGCAGCAAGCGGTTCTTACGCCGCAATCTCCGGTCACGGGCACGATCGGCTACCCGACGCTTACGTCGCCGGGAACGCTGGGCGACGGCGTGTTGCTCTCGCTTATCCAGCGGGTGCACGACGATTCGTATGACTCGCTGTTTCGCAATGCAACGTCGTCGCAGTACTACTACTCGGTTCAGCAGAGTCAGCTCAACGCGACTCAGTCGCTGCTGGCTGAGCCGCAGGGTGGAATCAACGACACCTACACCGCATTCATGCAGTCGATTCAGACGCTGCAAGCCAATCCGGCCGACCCCGCTACCCGCTCGGGCGTAATCAGTAGCGCGCAGGCGCTGGTAAGTTCGATCTCGACGACGGGCAATGGGCTGACGAGCCAAATGTCACAGGTGCAGAACCAGACGACGGCGCTCATCTCGCAAGTCAACGGGCTCCTGACCAACATCGCGCAGCTCAACGGGCAAATTCGCGCCGAGACGGCCGCCGGCGAGCAGCCCAATACGTATAAAGACGAGCGCGACCAAGACATCGATCAGCTCTCGCAATATCTGTCCGTTCAGACGAACCTGCAGCCCAACGGCTCGGCGCTCGTGACGGTCAATGGCCTCGCTCTCGTCAACGACACGGTCGCGTATACGCTCGCGGTTCCGGTGATCGGAACGGCAGGCAACGGCCAGACCCAGATGAAGATCGGCTTCACGAACGATCCGAACCCGCTGAACCCATCGGCGATTCCGCTCGGCCAGGGTCAGCTCGCGGGGTTGGTCGACCTCTACAACAACAAGCTGAGCGTCTATCAGCAGCAGCTCAACTCGTTCACGAACGCGCTTGCGACCGAAGTCGACCGCGTGACGACCAGCGGCTACGATGCCAACGGCGTTCCCGGCGTCGGTCTCTTGCAGCCGCTCGTGAATTCGCAAGCCATCAGCTCGACCAACATCAAGGTGGGCATCACGGATGCGAGCCAGGTCGTCGCGGCGGTCGCGAATACGTCTGCCGGGACGCTGATGAATCCGGTCAACTCGTCGAACCAGACCGTCGACACGTCGACCTCGCTCATCAACAACAATACCTTGCAAGTGTCGGCCGCCGGTGCGGTTGCCGGATCGCTAACCGTTAACGTCGACGGCATCAACGAAACGTACACGTATAGCACGACCTCCGGCGCGGCTCAAATCGACGCAAGCTCGATCGATAAATTCATCACCAGTTTCAACTCGCTGCAGACGGGTGTCACCGTCTCGTACGACAGCACCGCGCAGCAGCTCGTATTTGCGCGGGACTCGAACAACGAAAGCAATCTGCTGCGGGCGACGCCCGGGTACACGCCCGGTCCGAGTTTCTCGATTCATGATTCGAACAATGCAGGCGCCGCGGGGAGCGCCGCCGTCTCGGGCATCGCCGGATCGCTGCTGGGCATCCTTGGCGCGGCGGGGCTGGACGGCATCGCGAACTCGCAGACGACTGCGGCGGCGACTGCCGGATCGAATACGATCACGGTCTCAAATGCATCCGGATTCGCGATCGGTCAGACGATCGACATCGACGCCGGCAACGGCAGCTTCGAAACCGATACGATCACCGGGATCCAAGGCACGACGCTGACGCTCGGCGCCGCGCTGGCAAACGATCACGTGTCGAACGCGGAAGTCTACGTGCAAGCAGCTAGTGCGGCGGTGACGCAAGATGCGACCAATGCGTTTGGCCCGAACGATAACAGCGATGCGATCAATATGTCGCAGATGTTCCAGAACAACATCGGCGTCCCGGGCATCGATACGCAAGTCGGCACGTTCTCGACGGGCAATCCGTTCACGGCCGCGGTCGGGCAGACGAACGTCACCGTCACGGAGGGCGCCGTTCCGCTCGCGGAGTTCGGCGAGATCTATCCCGGCTATCAGCTGACGCTGGTCAATCAAGCCGGTCAAAGCGCGAACGCGGTCGTGACCGCGATCAATCGCAACCTCGGCACGCTCTCTTTGCAAGTCACGAACAATTCCGGCGCTGCGATCGCGTTCAATACGAGCGCCGTTGCCGGCGATTTCACCGCACTGATCGCGACGCCGACCCAGACTCTGGGTCAGGCGTATGCCGGCATCATCGCGCAGGTCGGTCTGGATGGACAGACGGCGACGACCGGTACGACGACGCAGACGAACATCGCGACGTCGATCAACCAGACGCGCCAGAGTATCGACGGCATCAACTTGGATGAAGAGACGCAGAACCTGATCATGTATCAGACTTCGTATCAGGCTGCGGCCAAGGTGGTCACGATACTCGATTCGATGCTCCAGAGCGTGCTAGGGATGGTGCAGTAGCATGGGCATGCGTATATCGACGACCAATCTCTTCGATCAGCAAACCTTCGCGATCGACAATCTCATGTTCACGCAGACGCAGCTCGGCAACGAGCTCTCTGCTGGAAAGAAGCTGGTCGATCCATCCGACGATCCTTCGCAGATTGCTCAAGATCTTCAAGTTCGCAGCACGATTGCGGACACGACCACCTCGGCGCAAAACTCGCAGCAAGCCAGCGACGAACTCACCGAAGTAGATTCAACCCTCGGCGAGCTGACCTCGGCCTTGCAGAATGCGCGCCAGCTTGCGGTTGCGGCGGCAAGCGACGTCATGGATCCATCGAACAAGCTCGGCGTCGCCAATCAGGTCGAGCAGATCATCCAACAACTGGTCGGACTTGCCAACACGCAATACGGCGGCAAGTACCTGTTCGGTGGAACCAAAGTCGCGGCAGTGCCACCGGTACAAACCGCAGGCACGCCCATTAGTAATGTCACGTTCAGCGGCAACCAAGGGCAAACCGGCGAGCTGTACGCCGATGGCGAGCAGATCTCGCTGTCGACGACGCTGCAGCAAGCCTTCAACTTCAACGCCTCCAACGGAAGCCTCAACGTCTTCCAAGTGCTGGTCAATCTGCGCAACACGCTCAACGACACGGGTCCGATCGTCGTCAATTCCGGCGGCGACTCGGTTACCGGAAACGCGATCGATCAAAGCGCCCAGTCCGTCAACGGTGCAGGTCAGATACTGGATGCCACCGCGGCGCTCAGCGGACAAGCCAACTCGTTTGCGACGCCGCTGCAGTTTCAGCCGACCGTTCCCCCTTCGGTCCAGTTCACGATCGATAGTGGAACGGGCAGTTCGACGATCACGATTCCGAATACCGACACGATCGACGGCGGGCCCGCGAGCATCGTCGGTCAGATCAATGCCGCCACGGCCACGACCGGCGTGACCGCCCTCTGGGATCAACGGACGCAGAAGCTGACCCTCGCATCCAACGCCCCATTTTCGATCACCGATGACTCCGGGAACTTCACCGCAGCCCTCGGACTAACGACCCAGTCGGGTGTGACCGATAACCTCAGTAGGCAGCTTGGCGACATCGATAATGTCATCACCGCCGCCCTGGTTTCCCGTTCTTCGGTCGGTCAGTCTCTGGACACCCTGAATACGCTGACGAACCGCTACAACACCTCGATCACCAACGACACCGCGGTTCAGTCACAGATCGAAGATACCAACTTCCCCTCGACGATCTCCCAGTTCACCGAAACCCAGACCGCTCTTCAGGCAGCCTACTCCACGACCACCCATCTCGAAGGCCACACCCTGATGGATTACCTGTAGGAACGCATGAATACACAAAACACGGCCGCCGCCGCCCCGTTAGCTCGAACCGTCAACACGACGAGGTTCGGCGAAGTCTCCGTGCCCGACGACGACGTCTTCACGCTGAAGTGGGGACTGCCCGGCTTCGGCTTTCTGCGCGAATTCGTAGTGCTCGCCCTCGAAGATCAAAAGCCGTACGTCTGGCTGCAGAGTCTGGAACGCTCCGAAATCGCACTCCCGCTGATCGATCCGTGGGCACTGTTCTCGGATTACGATCCGCAACTTCCGTCGGTTACGTCCGCGGTGATGGAGATCGAGCGGCCGGATGATTTCTGCTTGATGTGCGTGTGCGTGGTTGGTCCGGACGCACAGGAGCTGACCGTTAACCTGCTCGCTCCGATCGTCTTCAACTTGCGCTTGCGGATCGCGCGCCAAGTCATGCTCGAGGATTCGGAGTATGCGATTCGCACCCCGATCCCGCGCGCCGAAGACCCCGTAAAGGAAGCAAACTCGGCCTAAAGAACTGGCCCTGGTAGCACAGGATGTGCGCGTGCCGCGATGCCCACGGATGTGGCGACGGCGGCAAATGGAAGAGCCAGGGAGGGCCCGATGTTAGTTCTCAGCCGCAAGCTCAATCAAGCCATTATGATTGGGGACGACGTGCGAATCGTCGTTGTTTCCGTCGATCGCGACCAGGTCAAATTGGGCATCGACGCTCCGCGGGCTATTGCCGTTCACCGCTCGGAGATCTACGACGAGATCCAGCGGCAGAACCGTGAAGCCGCCGCGTCAGTAATGCTCACGGGACCGGTCACCTCGCCGACCACGGCGCAGCTGCGGCCGGGCCCGGCAAAACTTCCTGGCGCAAAACGCCCGAAACCGCTAAAGCCTCCAACGTAGACGGCCGATACGAACGATTAGTGGGACAGGACGTCCCCGTATTTGCCTGACACAACTCAAGGAGGATCTACATGCCAGGTATTGGCGGCATCTCCATTGCTACCAACCTACTGGCGAATGCGGTTTCGCTGAACCTGAACCGGAATCAAGGCATGTTGCAGACTGCCGTGACCCGGTTGTCGAGTGGTTTGCGCATCAACAATGCTGCAGATGACCCGTCAGGACTAGCGATCGCCACGCGACTCAATCTTCAGTCGCAAGGCTTCGATCAGGGTAGTCTCAACATTCAGGACGCGAACAACGCGGCGACGGTCGCCGAAGGCGCGCTCCAGACCGAGACCAACATCCTGCAACGCATTCGCAATCTCGCAGTCGAGGCGTCATCCGACATCACGTCGGACTCGGACAAGCTGAGCCTGCAGGCGGAGGTCTCGCAGCTGCTGCTCGAGGTCAACCGCATTTCTCAGAATACGAACTTCAACGGTGCGTATCTGCTCTCAGGCTCGCACGAAGGTTTCACGCCACAGATCAATTTCAATGCGGTCGTGAACTCGAACTCGGTCCTCGCTACGCAGATTACGGTTGGTTCCAGCAATACACTTGTCAACAACATTACGTACTTGGCGACGAACAACAGCTCGATCGACGGAACGCTCGAGTTGCAAGTTGCCCAGCTGACGTCGACGCAACAGGGCGTAATCTTCTCGTTCCTGTGCTCCGCGACGAACTTCTATCAGCAAGTAAGTATTGCTACGGTAGCCGCCAACGGTCAGTACATCACGTTCTTCTGGGATGGTGTAACGATCGTAACGGGTGCCTGCATCGGTACGTTGGACGTCGGCGTGACGACCTACTTAAAGATCACGCAATACGTTTCAGCGGCATCAAATCCCAGTAACCCGGCGTTTACGGTCCAAGATGGTCCGAACCAAGGTGCGGTCATCTCGATCGGCTTCTTGGCAACGAACACGCAAACGTTGCGGATCAGCAACATCAACGTCGCCGGCTCGATCGGTACCGGTTCCGGTACGATCGCTGCGGAAGACACGATCGGTCAAGTCGACTACGCGCTCACGCAGCTGCTCGGAACTCGAGCTCAGCTTGGCGCGATCATGGTGCGACTGAGCGAAGACCAAGACAACAACAACATCGCCTCGGTCAACCTCGCAGCATCGGCTTCGAACATCACCGACCTCAATGTTGCTCAGGAAACGACGGATTACACCAAGCTTCAAATCTTGGTCCAGGTCGGAACCTCGGTCTTGGCGCAGTCCAACGTCAACGCCCAATCGGTACTCGCGCTCTTCCGATAGCGCCCGGATCCGGTTAGTTCGCCAAAGGGGGCCCCGCGCAAGTGGGGCTTCTCCTTTTTTAGGGGCGCTTCGCCCCAGGCTCCGCGCCCCCCACGCTTCGCGCGGGGCCCCCGAGCACGCTCGGCCCATCGCCTTTTCTTCGAGGCGAGATGATAGCGCCGGCCTCGCAACAACGTGGTTGCCGTTGGCGCCGATCGGGATCCGGAAGCCTTTGCGCTCTCATATCAACCCGTGCGCCCGTTAAGCTTTTGTAAAAGGGCCCCTAAAAGCTAAAGTCTGGCCGGGGGCAGCAGGGGGAGGGGCCTCCTGGTGGCGTATTGGGGCGACTAGCGGGCTATGGATGGTCCGCGTTTCAGGCAAAAGAATCAAGGAGGATCACTTATGCCAGGTATTGGCGGCATTTCAGTTGCTACCAACCTTTTGGCGAATGCCGTTGCGCTCAATTTGAACCGGAATCAGGGCATGCTGCAAACTGCCGTGACCCGGCTCTCGAGCGGACTCCGGGTCAATACGGCCGCAGACGACCCATCGGGGCTCGCGATCGCCACTCGCCTCAACGCCCAGTCGTCGGCGTTCGATCAAGCGAGCCAAAACGTCCAGGACATGAACAACGCAGCGACCGTCGCGGACGGCGCCCTGCAGACGGAAACCAACATTCTGCAGCGCATCCGCAACCTCGCAGTCGAGGCTGCCTCGGACGTCACGTCGGACAGCGATAAGCTCAGCCTGCAGGCTGAGGTCTCGCAGCTGCTCCTCGAGGTCAACCGCATTTCGCAGAATACGAACTTCAACGGTCAGTATCTGCTCAGCGGTGTCCACGAAGGGTTTACGCCGCAGACGAACTTCAACGCGGTCATCTATTCGAACTCGGTTCTCGGCCAAGCAATTACCGTTGGTGCAAATAACACGCTGGTCAACACCGTGACCTATTTGGCCACCAACAACAGCTCGATCGACGGTACGTTGGAACTTCAAGTTGCGCAGCTCACGGCGACGCAACAGGGAATCATCTTCTCGTTCCTGTGCACCTCGACGAACTTCTACCAGCAAGTCAGCCTCTCGACGATCGGTAACGGCGCCCCGTCCTACATCGCGTTCTTCTGGGACGGCGTTACGGTTACGTCGGGCGCTTGCATCGGCACCGTCGACGTCGGCGTAACCTCGTACATCAAGGTCACGCAGTACGTTTCGGCGTCGTCGAACTCGAGCAACCCTGCCTTCACGATTCAGGACGGCGCGCTGGAAGGCGCGGTCATCTCGATCGGGATCCAGGCTACGAATACGCAGACGTTGCGTCTCTCGAATGTCAACGTCGCGGGTTCGATCGGAACCGGCTCGGGCACGATCGCGGCGGAAGACGCGATCGGCCAAGTCGACTACGCCCTCAACGCACTGCTCACGCAGCGCGCATTGATCGGCGCCGTCGTCAATCGGTTGAACGAAGACATGGACAATAACAACATTGCCGCGGTCAACCTGACGGCTTCCGCGTCGAACATCACGGACCTCAACGTCGCGGGCGAAACGACGGAATACACCAAGCTGCAAGTCTTGGTGCAAGTCGGAACGTCGGTCTTGGCTCAGGCCAACACCAACGCTTCATCGATCCTCACGTTGTTCAGGTAATAGCCGCTTTGTCTACGGCGGGCTCGCTTTCGCGAGCCCGCCGGGACGGCACTGAAAGGAGGGAGATAACCCCACAAAAGCACCCGTAACAACTCAATAAACTCAATGAAACAGAGTCTTAAGGAATAGGAATACCGACCCGCGTTTTGCGGGCTCGGTTCATGGAGGAGGAGGAAAAGACAATGCCAGGTATTGGCGGTATTTCCGTTGCAACCAACCTATTGGCTAATGCGGTAAGCCTGAACCTGAATCGGAATCAGGCCCTTCTGCAAACGGCCGTAACCCGGCTCTCGAGTGGTCTTCGGATCAATTCGGCCGCAGACGATCCCTCGGGGCTCGCAATCGCCACTCGCCTCAACGCCCAATCAACGGCGTTCGATCAGGCGAGTCAAAACGTCCAAGATGCCAACAACGCGGTAACGGTCGCGGACGGCGCCCTGCAGACGGAAACGAACATTCTGCAGCGCATCCGCAACCTCGCAGTCGAGGCAGCTTCCGACGTTACGTCGGACAACGACAAGTTGAGCCTGCAGGCGGAGGTCTCGCAGCTCTTGCTCGAGGTCAACCGCATCTCGCAGAATACGAACTTCAACGGTCAGTATCTGCTCAGTGGCGTCCACGAGGGCTTCACGCCGCAGACAAACTTCAACGCGGTCATCTACTCGAACGCGGTTCTCGGCCAAGCAATCACGGTTGGTGCAAACAACACCTTGGTCAACACGGTGACCTATTTGGCCACCAACAACAGCTCGATCGACGGTACGTTGGAACTTCAAGTTGCGCAGCTCACGGCAACGCAACAGGGAATCATCTTCTCGTTCCTATGCACCTCGACGAACTTCTACCAGCAAGTCAGCCTCTCGACGATCGGTAATGGCGCCCCGTCCTACATCGCGTTCTTCTGGGACGGCATTACGGTCACGTCGGGCGCTTGCATCGGCACCGTCGATGTCGGCGTTACCTCGTACATCAAGGTCACGCAGTACATTTCGGCGTCGTCGAACTCCAGCAACCCCGCCTTCACGATTCAGGACGGAGCCGAAGAAGGCGCGGTCATTGCGTTCGGAGTCCAGGCAACGAATACGCAGACGTTGCGTCTCTCGAATGTCAACGTCGCGGGTTCGATCGGAACCGGCTCCGGCACGATCGCGGCGGAAGACGCGATCGGTCAAGTCGACTACGCCCTCAACGCACTGCTCACGCAGCGCGCGTTGCTCGGCGCCGTCGTCAATCGGTTGAACGAAGACATGGACAATAACAACATTGCCGCGGTCAACCTGACGGCTTCCGCATCGAACATCACGGACCTCAACGTCGCGGGCGAAACGACGGAATACACCAAGCTGCAAGTCTTGGTGCAAGTCGGAACCTCCGTGTTGGCTCAATCCAACGTCAACGCGGACTCGATCCTGGGCCTGTTCAGGTAGGAAAAATAATCCCCGGGTTTGGCGGGTCTACCTCGGTAGGCCCGCCAATATCCCCCCACAGAGGAGGTGAGACTCAGCGCACGCCGCAAACGCGCGCCAGCTAAAAAGCCCCAGAAAAACTGAAGAAAAGAGTAACAGTCTTTTCACACATCTTTAGGAGGATGTTCCGGGTTCGCGACGCGGGCTCGGATCAAGGAGGAAAAGATCTATGCCAGGAGTGGGTGGGCTATCTATAGCCACCAACTTACTAGCGAACGCTGTTACATTGAATCTGAACCTGAATCAAGACAGGCTTCAGACCGTTGTAACACAGCTTTCGAGCGGTTTGCGGATCAATTCGGCCGCAGACGACCCCTCGGGGCTTGCGATCGCAACTCGCCTCAACGCCCAATCAGCGGCGTTCGATACGGCGAGCCAAAACGTCCAAGATGCCAACAACGCGGTAACGGTCGCGGACGGCGCCCTGCAGACGGAAACCAACATTCTGCAGCGCGTCCGGGATATCGCAGTCGAGGCAGCTTCTGACGTTACGTCGGACAACGACAAGTTGAGCCTGCAGGCGGAGGTCTCGCAGCTCTTGCTCGAGGTCAACCGCATTTCGCAGAATACCAACTTCAACGGTCAGTATTTGCTCAGTGGGACCCACGAGGGATTCACTCCGCAAATCAGCTTCAACGCGGTCATCTATTCCAACTCAGTGCTGGGCCAGCAGATCACGACCGGTGCGAACAACACCTTGGTCAATACGGTGACCTATCTGGCCACCAACAACAGCTCGATCGACGGAACGCTGGAGCTGCAAGTCGCGCAGCTTACGGCTACACAGCAGGGAATCATCTTCTCGTTCCTGTGCACGTCGACGAACTTCTATCAGCAAGTCAGCCTCTCGACGATCGGCAACGGCGCACCAGACTACATTGCGTTCAATTGGGACGGTGTAACCGTTACGACCGGCGCGTGCATCGGCACCGTCGACGTCGGCGTGACCTCGTATATCAAAATCACACAGTACGTCTCGGCGTCGTCGAATTCGAGCAACCCTGCCTTCACGATCCAAGATGGAGCAAGCGAAGGCTCGGTCGTTTCGTTCGGCATACAGGCGACCAACACCCAAACCTTGCGACTCTCGAACCTAAACGTGGCGGGATCGATCGGAACCGGCAACGGTACGATTGCGGCGGAAGACGCAATCGGGCAGATCGATTACGCTCTGGACCAGGTTCTGGGGGCGCGGGCGCTTTTGGGCGCGATCGTCAACCGGCTGAACGAGGACGAGGACAATAACAACATCGCCGCGGTCAACCTGACGGCCTCGGCGTCGAACATTACTGACCTCAACGTTGCTTCGGCAACGACCGAATTCACCAAACTACAAATCTTGGTGCAAGTCGGGACGTCGGTGCTGGCTCAATCCAACACCAACGCGCAGTCCGTCCTCAGCCTGTTTCGCTAACCTAACGGCGACTGGAGCTCCGACGGCCCCACCGCCTACGGCGGGGACGCCGGGGTAGGAGCCGGGCGGGCCTGCCTGCGGGCAGGCCCGTTGCTCCTGCCTCTTTGGAAGGCGCTACGCCCCCGGCTGCGCGCCCCCCACGCGACGCGCGGGGCCCCCACGGGCGCTCGGCCCATCACCTTTACCGTACCGGAACGGTATTTTCGACGGCCTCGCCTTAACCAAATGGGCTCGGAGTCCGATGAACCTAGGAGAGAGGTTCATCATGCCCATCCATACGCTACGCGCAGACGAGTCCGAGCGCCCGCCGCTCCTTTTCAACTTACCGTATCCGCCGGACGATCACGAGGAGCTCCCCGAGGGGATCAGCCTGTGCATGATCGTCAAGAACGAGGAACGCTTCCTCGAGGCGTGCTTGCGCAGCGTCGAAGGCATCGTCGACGAAATCAATATCGTCGACACCGGTTCGACCGATCGGACCCTCGAGATCGCGCAGAAGTTCGGCGCACGCATCGAGCACCGCGAATGGCGTAGCGACTTCGGCTGGGCTCGCAACGAGGCGCTCGCGATGGCGACGAAGCGTTGGGTGCTGGTACTCGACGGCGATGAGGAGATTGCGCCCGAGTCGCGCCGGCAGCTGATGGATCTCCGCACGACGCCGGCATACATGACGGTCGTCTATTGCCGCATTCACAACGATACGACCGAGTACGGCTCGGCATCGATGATGTCACACAGCCTGCCGCGCATCTTCCCCGCGACGCCGCGCATTCGTTATAAGGGCGTCATTCACGAGATGCTCGTCGCCGACGATGGCCAAACGAAGTCCAGCGCCGTCATCACGCCGATCCGGATCCTGCATCGCGGCTACATGAGCGACGTTATCGGTGCGAAGAAGAAGAACGAGCGCAATGCGCCGCTGATTCAGCGTGCGACCGAGCTCGATGAAAACGATTCGTTTGCGGTATTTAACTACGCAAACCACCTGATCGGAAATGGCCGCAACGACGAAGGCATCGACTCAATGCAGCGCGTCGTCGACATGGAACGCGGCAAGGAGATGCGCGGCTACGTCCCGCTCGCCTACGTGTTCCTGGCGGGCACGCTTGCATCCCACCGCGGCGAGATCGACCGCGCCATGGAAATCATCGACGAGTGTCTCGAGCGATTGCCGAACTACGTGCTGGCGATTTATTGCAAGGCCGAGATCTACGCACGTTCGGGCAAATACGACGAAGCACGTGAGTGGTTCCAGAAAGCCATTGCGACCCGCTCGCACGAAGAGTGGTACAACGTCGTCGATGAAGAGATCGCGGTTTGGAAGGCCCATTCGAATATCGCGACCAGCTACGTCAACGAAGGTAAGCTCGACGAAGCCATCAAGTGGCTCGAAGAGGCACACAAGAACAAACCCGACATTCTCGTTCTCAAGGAACGCCTGGCGTGGCTGTACGAGAAAACAAAGCGCTACTTCGACGCTGAATTCATTCTGCGGCAAGCCTTCGAGGAGTATCCGCAAGAGCGTACCGCGGTCATGTACGTCAACTATCTGGCCCGGCGTAACCGCTTCACGCGTGCCCTCGAGGTCATCGAAGATGCGCTTCCGGCAGCCAACGACGAGCTAAAAGTTGCGTTGAACACGGCAGCCGGCGCGATCATGCGTAAGACCGGCAGCGGCGATCCAGTGCCGTATCTGCGCGCTGCGCTGGAAATCTCCCCGGGTGCCGGCCTCGCCCTCGAGCTGTTGGATAAAGTCTATCTGCGAGCGCCAAGACGAGGTCTCACGGGCCCGCTTGCGCCGCGACGAGATGGAAGCTCCGCTGCTGGTGCAAGTGGATCATTTGCGCCGCACCAGCCGGTTACTTGAAGACGAACGCTATGAGGACGTGATCCGGATTGCCGAGGACGGTCTCATGCTCGACACCGGTAACGCGAGTCTTCTCTTTAACCTGTCACTGGCGCTTTCGAAGAGCGAAGGCGGCACCCCACGAGCGATCGACTTGCTCGACAGCGTTCGCTCCGGCGAAACCGACGTAGTCGAGACCGCGGCGGCGCTCCGTTCAGCTCTGCTCGAGCGCGAAGGTAGATTCGAGGAAGCGCTGGGCGCATTGGAACGTGCTTTCGGCGAAGTTCCGGCGAACGAAGACGCGTTGCTCCAGCGGTCGAGACTCTTGCAACAACTCGGCAGAATGTCTGCGGCGGAAGCTGGATTGCGCGCGGCGATGGGCCGTGGACGCCGGCGCGTCGGGCTCGAGCTGGCTGCATTGATGCTCAAAGAAGGCCGTTTTGCCGATGCGCAAACGGTCGCCGAAGAGGCTCTCGCCTCCGCCTAACATGGATCTTGCGGTTCTGCTCCTGGGCACAGCGAACGTCGCGACGCTGCGCGCGCTCCCTCACGGCCTGGAGGTGCGCGAGACGACTGCAGGTGACGCTCTCGAGGTCGCGCGTGGGCTGACGCAAACGCGGCTGCTGATCGTTGAGCCTGAAGGACGCGTGCCGGCGCAAACAATACTCGTCGCTGCTCAGCTGGAAACCGACGGCGGCCTCGTGGGCGGTTGCGCACTTTCGGATGGGATGCTCCGCTTCGGCAGCGTATTTTCGTCCGTGCCGTTCGGGCCGTACCCGATGGAGCCGTTCCCGCTCGTTGATACCAGCGGCGGAGCGCAACGCGAGCGCCCTGCACCGGACTCGATCGACGCCGTATGCGCGGGCGCATATCTCGTCGATCGTCAAGCGTTCATCGACGTGGGCGGATTCGATGGCACTCTCGGCGCGCCGTGGCGAGGCTACCATCTCAGCTTGCGTTTTCGTGAAGCCGGCAAGCGCGTTCGATGGGACGCCGGATTGGCGTTCGTTCTGGACGGCGGCCTCGTGCGTTCGAACGAAGCGGTCGACCATCGTGATTTCATGCGGCATTGGGGCTGCAAACTGACGTCCCGCTTCGATCTCGAGATGCCGGCGCGCGGTGGGATCCGGCGGCCGGTTCGTTTCCCGCTCGGCCAGCGTGAGGTAATGGCCGTCGCCATGCCGCAGGTCGACGTTATCGTTTACGGCGAGGGAAATCTGACGCCGAATCAGGTGCGCATTTCGACGCGCGTGCGGCTTGGTAACATCCGAGACGCGCGCGGCGACCGTAGCCGCGGCGTTGAGGCGCTGCGCGCGGCGCTCGCGTCGCGCGGCGATCGTTACCTCTTCCTTGTCGACGCAGCGTCATCGCCCAGCGATCGTTGGGTCGAGCGTCTGCTTCTCGGAAGCGAGTGGGCCGCAAACGTCTGCGCCGTCAGCGAAGCGGGACGCACGTTACTGTCGCTTTCGCGCATGCCGCTCGACGTGCAGCCTGTTGCGGATGCTGCCAGTGTCGAAGCTGCATTGGACGTCATGTTCGACGAATTGCAGCGTCGCGGACGAATCGTGCGCGGCAAGGTCGCACCCGTTACGCCTGTACCGCGCATCACGGTGAGCGTTGTCATCGTCGCGCAGAGTGATTCGGATTTCGGCCGCACGTCGTTTGAAGGCATCTACACGGGAGATATCGGCGTCGAGTATCACGCGGTCACCACGCCTGCACGGGCCGGGATGCTCGAATTTCTCAAGGGCTATCCGACGATCCGGCGCATCGTCGACGATTCGCGTGGCCTAACGACCGGAGTGAACGCTGCGCTCTCTCGGGCGAATGGCGACATCGTCGTCGTCATCGGGGATGATTTCTTCGCGCCCCGTGGATGGATTGAAATGGTGCGCGAAGCGTTCACCGTTCGCCCCGAATCCGGTATCGTCGGCTTCAGCTCGGTCATGGTCGAGGGTTCACAGTGCGTCGATGCGGGCTATGGCGACATCAAGGCGTTTCATACCTACGCAGCCCAACGGCGCGCAACCATGCGCCGCGAGGCGCATCTCGCGCATCGCCTGGCTGCGCTTGCAATCGCAATCGATGCGCGAGCGCTACGCGCCGTCGGAGGGTTCGACGAGCGCCTCGGTGCCGGGCGATGGGGAATCGAGGATCTGACCCTTCGCATCCGCTGCGCAGGTTACGAATGTTACGTCTCCGAGGATCTGTTCGCGCATCATTTTCCCGTGCAGGACGCCAAGCCGTTCCTGTTCGAGCCGGCGGAAGAGACGCGGCGCGGCCTTGCGTTCGCCGAAAAATGGGGCCTTCAGCCGGCCGACTTGGCGACGTTCAATCCGTCGCCATACGTCTCTCGGGGCTTCGAGCCCACCCGTGACTTCATTGCTCTCGCGGATGTGCGCGAGATCGACAACCGTCTACGCCAGCGTTACGATGCAATCTTCGTAGCGGCGTGCAACTCGGACGAGGCGGTCGACGCCGTTGCTCCGATCTTGCGCCGCTACTTTCAGGCGTTTAAATCGAGTGATGACGTACTCTTCGCGATCGGCGTCGGCCGGGACATCGATGCGGAAGCGGTTAGCGCACGCGCGCGAGCGCTGGTGCGCAAGGCCGGAGTCAAACTCGAAGACGCGGCGGACGTCGTCATCTCGCCCATCGGCGATGATCCGGAGCGGTGGGTCAACGGCCTTGCAACCGGACCGCGCCACGGCGTTTACGACGGCGGTGTTCTCACCACGGTCTCGCGTCTCGATGACCTGAGCCCAAGCGGCTTACGGCGTGCGCTTACATCGGTGTTAGCATGAGATATCATCGCGCGTACGATGATTTGGCCATCGTGCTGGGCATCGATGCGGGCGACAAGTTGGGCGCCGAGAATCTGGTCGCGGTCCGGCTCGAGCCGGTCGTTCGTAACGGGATTGGATCGGCCGCGGTCGACCTGCATTTCCGTCGTGAGGAACGCTGGTCCGTGGTCCCTCTCGTGATCGTCGACGTTCCGATGCTTGAAGCTCGCGAGCGCGATCCGCTGGTTTGGCCCGATCGTGCCAAAGAAATCAGCGCGAGCTTCGATGCGGACGCGATCGGTGATTGCGTCGAAGCCTGGCTACGCCTGCTTTTGGCTGAGGGCGCAATGAGCCGCGAGCAGTGGCGAATCTTTGGTAGCTCTGCGGATGAAACGCATTTCACGGCAGCGCGGGAATCGGGATTCCTTGGCGCCGCGACCTATGAGACTGTGGCACGCAAAGCGGCACCGTACGTTTTCGCGCGGCGTCACGCCCACGGCCACGACGTCGTCGTGGCTGCACGGGATGCCGAGCTCGGTGCCGTCTTGCTCAAGCCGGTTGCCCGCAAGCTGGAAATATTGACGCCCGACGGCGCGGCCGCAGAATGGTACGGCGTCGAATCGGAGCGGAGCGAGCGACACGTCGCGATCGTAGATGCGGCGAATCGAGGACGCGACGGCGTGGAAGCCGCGCAAACGATCGTTGATCTCGATGCCGGTGAGGGCATGCAGATCGAACCCGGTCCGGTGATTCCGGTCGATGCGCTCTTTGATTTCACAGGCGTCATCCGGCGCGCTGAAAAGCCCTTCTCGGTTTTCGTTCGCAAGGAACGCCAATTACGCGAGCCGATCGTCCCCGATCGGCCGCCGTTCGGTGGCTCTGCCGGTAGACTCGTCTTCGGCTTACGTGGACGCGCCTTGCAGTTTGGCGGAGCAGACGTCGATTTGGCGGAGATGATCGCCATTGCAATGCGGGACGAAGGCTTCGAGGTGGAGGTCGTCGACGACGCGCAACGGGCCGCAGCGCTGCGCCCCGATTTGATTCACATTTTTGGGCTCGCCGACAGCCAAGCGGCGCTCGCGTATGCGCGCGCGGCCCGAAGCCTCGAGATACCGTTTGCGTTACATGCCCTCTATGACGCAGCAGCTTTGGGCGGATATTGGGGCGCAACCGTAACGCCGTATTGCTTCCGCTTCATGCAGGATGAGACGACCGTCGCGAATCTCTCCGGGCTCATGCGAGATCGCCGGCTCGCAGTGAATCAAGTCACTGCCGATGCGGTCTTTCATCCGACGCAGCCGACATGGAAGAACGACATTGCATCGACGCTCGAGATGGCTGATGCCGTTTTCGTGACCGGTCCGAAGGAAGAAGCGGCGCTTCGCCAGATTTCGGATGCTGCCAACTTCGTTATGCTGCCTGTTCCGGTCGCAAGATCGTGCGAGCCTGCGGCGATCACTGCGCTGGTCGGCTCGCAGCCGTATGCGTTGCTGCACGCGCCGGTCGAATCGACACAGAATCAACTGCAAGCGGTACGCGCGGTCGAGCTCGCGGACATTCCGCTCGTCATCGCCGGCCCGGTGACCGACGCCGACTACGCGAGTCTCGTGCGTAGTTTTGCCGGCGAGCGAGTCATCATGCTCGACGAGCCCGATCCGGCAACGCTCGAGGGACTCTATCGTGGCGCGGACGTTTACCTCGATGTCGCTTGGGTTGGTTGCGGTCTGGCGCGCGCTGCGCGCGCGCTTTCACGTGGAGCGGCTCCCGTCGTCAGCTCGAGGATGCCTTTGCAAGATCTTAACCTAGGTGAGTTTGCAGCCTCGGTCGAGCCTGGCGATGCGCACTCCATCGCGCGTGGTTTGGGCGATACATGGACGAATCGGCAGCACGAAGCGTCTCGTTTCGAGGAAATCCGCACCGCTGCGCTCTCAGGATCGGGTGTGCGGGACGTCACGACCTCCATCGTCGCAGCCTACGCGCAGGCCATCGAGAAGCGGAATAATCCGGTGCTGCGATAAAATGGTAACGAGGCCTGCCCGATATGATCTAGGAGGGACTTGAGAACATGGATGTTTTTCAGGCGGCGCTAGTGCGCCCCAGAGGGCGAGCTTAACCGATGTCAGGAGTATCCGGAGTCGGTACAGGCTCGACCGGCACGCAAACCGGGACGCTCGGCAACGTCGCGCCGATTTCGTTTCCCGGCATTGCTTCGGGGATCGATTACAACGCGATCATCGAGAAGCTGACGTCGCTGACGCTTGCGCAAAATCAGCCGCTAACCGCCGAGAACACGAATCTCGCCGCTCAGAACAAAGAGCTGCTCAAGATCAATGGTCTGATTCAGAACGTTCAGACCGCGATTCAGAATCTCGGTGACGCGAGTCTCTTCAATCAATTTTCTGCAACCTCCAGCAATCCGTCGTTCGCAAGCGCATTGCAGACCAGCGGGGGCACGCCACAACCCGGAACGACGACGATTCTCGCGCAGTCGCTCGCAACCTCGAGTGTTATCAGCAGCGATCCGGCAGCGAACAACGCGATCAACCAGACGGTGGCGCTCGATGTAGCCGGCTTTCAGATCACGCCGAGCAACGGCACCGGAGCGGGAGCTGGAAAATTCACGGTCGACGGCCAGCAGATCAGTTTCGACGTCGGGACCGATACGGTCCAAACGATTCTCGCGAAACTGAACGCGCTAACCGGCGTCAAGGCGACCTTCCAAAACGACGAGCTCACCTTGACGTCGACGAACGGTCAGCCGCTTTCGATCGGCTCGGCATCCGATTCGGGCAATCTCGAGCAGATCTTCAAGCTCGACACGTCGCCGATCAGCTCCGGCCAACAACAGACGTCGGCCGGGACTGTTTCCCCGCAGTTCATCTCGAACGGGAATGGTGTCGCGGGGACCGATACCCTCGGCGGGGCCGGCGGCGACGGCGTCACGACGAACGGTCAGCTCACGATCAACGGTAACCCGATCAACTACACGACCGGCGAGACCGTCTCAGCCCTTGAGACAGCAATCAACGGGACGGCCGGCCTTAGTGCGACGATCGTAAACGGACAGTTGGTAATTGGAACGTCCGGCGGCGGACCGGTGACCATTACCGAAACCGGCGGCGGCGATTTCCTGACGGCCTTCAAGGGCGGGATGACGCAGACGGTCACTTCGGCCGACACGTTGGCCGGTGACGGCGTCACGACAAACGGTCAGCTCACGATCAACGGTAACGTAATAAACTACACGACCGGCGAGACGGTCACGACGCTCGAGGCGGCGATCAACGCAGTCTCCGGCTTGAGTGCGTCGATCCAGGGTGGCGAGCTCGTCATCGGAACGACCAACGGCACTGCGCTCAGCATGACGGAGACCGGCGGCGGAAACTTCCTGACCACCTTCAACGGCGGACTGAGCGCTGCGGCGACCGAGCAGTCAGTGACTTCGTCATCGGCCGTGGGCGGCATCAATCCAAACGAGTCACTCAACCTCGTAAACTCGAGCATCACGCTCAACGGCGGGAGCGAGTTCACGATCAACGGCGTTGCAATCAGCATCAATCCGGCGACGCAAAATCTGCAGGACGTCATCAGCGCGATCAACAGCTCGAACGCGGGCGTCATCGCGTCGTGGAACACGACGAGCGGTCAGCTACAGCTCGTTTCGAAGGCGACGGGCCCGCAGAGCATCGTGCTTGGAGCCCCCGGCGACAGCAGCAACTTCCTGCAAGCATTTGGTTTGACGACGGCCGGCGCAAGCACGCAAGTCGGGCAACAAGCCTCCGTCACCTATCAGACGGCTTCCGGCGGAATCGCCACCGTCTATAGCAACAGCAACCAAATTACCAACGTCATTCCGGGCGTGACGCTGACGCTCCAGCAAAGCACGAACGCGAGCCAGGCCTACACGGTAACGGTCGCGCAGAGCAGCACGAATCTCATCACCAATATCAACGCGTTCGTCAAGGCGTACAATACGGCGATCAATGAGATCAATACGGCCAGCGCACCGCCGGTGGTCCAAACGCAGGCTCCGGGTACGCCGCTGACCAGCGGGAGTGCAACGTCCAGCGTGACCGTCCCGGGCGGCGTCCTATTCGGGAATGACTCCGTCGCCGAAATGAAGGACCAGCTGGTCCAGATGGTCTCGGATCTGTATCAAAACGGATCGAGCTCATACAACTCATTCTCGGCGATCGGTCTTGCGCTTGATTCGAGCGTCTCGGTCATCAGCAGTAATTCGACGTCCGGAAGCAGCGATTCGGCAGATTCGACGAACGACTCCGGGTTGCAGACGCAAACCTTCGACGGGACCAGCGGGCAGCTCCAAGCGCTCGACACGACCACCTTCGATGCTGCGCTCGCAGCCGACCCCGCGGCGGTGCAGTCGCTCTTTACGAGCAACACCGGCGTCCTGGGCCAAGTCGGAACCTATCTGACGTTCGTTACCGGCACGCCGACGTCGCTTGGCCCGAACAATCCGTTCCTCGCGCAAGTCCCCGACACCTCACTCTTGCAGAGCATCGAGACCTCGAATTCGAATCAGATCGATTCGATCAATCAGCAGATATCCCTGATCAACGATGAGGCGACAGCGCAGGCCAACCAACTTCGGGCGCAGTTCACCGCATCGGAAACGCTGATCGCACAGCTGCAGCAGGAGCAGTCGTCGCTCTCGAGCATCCTCGGGTCTTCGTCGTCGTCGTCCTCATCGTCCAGCTCGAGTTAGTCCGATGACGCCGCAAGAGCTGAAGTATCTCGAAACGTCGCTGACCACGGCGCCGAAGGAGGAGCTGATCCTGCGCGTTTATGACGCGTTGATCATGTTCGCCCGGCAGGCCGTCGATCGTCTCTACAACGATCCGGGCGACATCCAAGTCATTCACAATCTGTTGCTGCGCAGCCAGCGTGCGTGCGTCGAGCTGATCTCGGCCCTCGATTTCGAGATCGGCGGCGAGCTGGCGACAAACTTGAATCTCGTGTACGCGTATTGGCATCGCGAGCTCGTGCGCGCGAACATGGAGCAAGATCCGACGCGCGTCGAAAAAATTCTGCCCGACATTCAAGACTATCGTAAGACGTGGGCAGATGCCATCAAAGAGTGGCGCAAACTCCAACAACCAGAAGAAGTGGGTCAGGCAGGCAATGAGTTCGCTTCTACCGCTTGAGCAGCGTCTCGCGCAGTTTCTCTCCGAATTCGAAGAGGAGTGCGCGCAGGCCGAAGTCGCGCTGCGTGGACGTAAATGGGACGATCTGCGCCGCATCATGTTCAATCAGGGTCGCATCCGTCAAGCGATCATCAACGATATTGCGGCGGAAAACGCGGACATTCGCGCGATGCCTGAGGTCCATATGCGCCTTCAGGCGATCTTTACGTTCCGCAACGATCAGCTGCGGCGTTTGACCGCATATCGCACCGAGGTCAGCCGCCGCCTCCAGATCACGCGCAAATGGAAAGACGCAGCGCGTTCGGCGCGGCGCGGTATCGGGCCCAGCCCGGTCCTCTTATCCCGCGTTCAGTGAGTATTACTCGACTCTGACGTAGTCGAACACCGCGGGGCTATGCTCTTCGCTTCCGCACGGTAGTGAATCGTCCGGCTCGATCAGTGCTTCGCCTTGCGCGGTGCGCACGTACATTCGCCGCCGCGACGTCGTCGCGACGTCCTCCCATTTCTCGGGAAACGCGCGCTTCGAGGCCCGGTCGTAGTGGCGGCAGCGTACACCGCCGTGGAGCCGAATGTTCCAGCCTGCGCGTCGTAGCCGTTCGCAAAACAAATAATCTTCATCGGTGATGCGGACCAATCTTTGGGTGCGCTGGATGACGATGTGTGCCGACAGGAACGGGCGCTCGAGCTGCGAGAGCGCCGAGAGCTTGATCGCAACGCAGCCGAATCCGACGCCGTCGACGATCCCTGCGGTGCTGTCGTCAAATGCCGGGACGAGAGCGGTGGTCGTATCTTCGCCATTCCAACGATCGACGGCCATCGGACGTAAGCCGTCGCGGCTGTAATACAGGGCCCCGGCGAGCGCCGTCTTGGGATCGTCGTCGAGCGCCTGGATGAGCGACTCGAGAGCGTTGGGCGGAAAGACGATATCGTCATCGATCATCGCGAGCACGTCGAACTGTTTTGCGAGCGCTTCTTCGAAGATCAATTCGCGTTGCGCCGGGATGAAGTTCCCGGTGACGACGAAACGGTCGAAATGCGAACATGTCGCGGGAAGTTGCATCTTCGCGACGCTTTCGAGGAACGGGGCTGTCATCGAGCCGGCCGACGGTAGGCCGAG
>CAVUZI010000009.1:0-38990 GCA_963745955.1 uncultured Acidimicrobiaceae bacterium
CGCGCTCGGCAGGATTCGAACCTGCAACCTTCTGATCCGTAGTCAGATGCTCTAGTCCGTTGAGCTACGAGCGCAGTGTGTCGCCTCGATGGGCGGCGTCCCTTCTCTCGACATCACGTCGCCGCGACCCCCGAGACCACCTTGTTCCGAAGCGGTTGCCCACTGTAGCCGACCAATACCAGGCCGAACCCGGGGCCGGATGGCGCCCACCGGTCTCTGACAGGGCGTCAGATACACTCCGACCATGACAGCCGAGGCACCCCTGCACGGGATCCGGATCATCGAGTGCTCGGCGCTCGGCCCCGCCGCCATCACCATGCCCCTGGTCGATCTCGGTGCCGAGGTCATCAAGGTCGAGCCCCCCTCCGGGGACTACATCCGGGAGATGACCTGGCCCATCGTCGACGGCGTGTCCCTCATGCACCTCCACATCAACCGGGGGAAGCGCAGCATCGCCATGGACCTCCGCAACGAGGAGGACGTGGCCATCTTCAAGGCCTTGGCCGAGACGGCCGACGTGGTGGTGGAAGCCATGCGCCCGGGTGGCCTCGCCCGGCGCGGGGTGGGCTACGACCAACTCCGCCTCATCAATCCGAAGATCGTCTTCTGCACCATCTCGGGCTACGGCATGACCGGTCCGTACCAGAACCTCCCGGCCCATGGCGTTGCCTTCGACACCTGGGCGGGGATCGTATCGCCGCAGGTCAACGAAGACGGATTCGCCTACCTGCCCGAGCACGCGTCCATGGGGATCCATGCCGGACCCCTGTTCGGTGCGCTGGGCATCCTCGCCGCTGTGCTCCGGGCCAGGACGACCGGCGAGGGGTCGTTCCTCGAGGTGGCCCAATCGGATGCCGCCGCGGCCATGGATTGGTACCGGAGCGAGACATGGAAGGCGTACGAGCGACCCGAATCCGAGGTCACCGGCAACAAGGCCGACGGCTACGAGCGACGCGAGCCCGGCACCGCCGGGATGATCGAGGGAGTGCGCTACCAGGTCTACGAGGCCAAGGACGGGCAGATACGTCCTGTTCATGGCATCCGAGCAGGCCTTCTGGAAGAACTTCTGTGCCGCCGTCGACCGGATGGACATGTTCGAGAAGTGGCCGGGTTCCAAATTCGCCGACCATGCCCGCAACAATCTCGAGATGCGTGCCGAGCTGCGGGACATCTTCCGGACGAAGACGGCAGAAGAGTGGATCGACTTCGGGGTCACCGCCAATTTCCCGGTGAGCCCGGTGAACTCCCCCAAGTCGATCGCCGAGGACCCCCAGTTCAACGACCGGTTCCACTGGTTCCCGCAGGAGCGGCTGGGAGCCGAGCAGCTTCCCACCCCGCTCAAATTCGTGGGCGAAGAGCTTCCCGTGCCCACCCATGCCCCGACAGTCGGACAGCACACTGACGAGGTGCTGCGCGACCTTCTCGGCTGGGACGACGAGCGCATCGCCGAAGCCAGAGCGCGCGGCGGGCTCGGTGGCAGCGGGTCCTGATTGCGACCTCCTTCATTCCGACCTCCTTCGGTCCCGGGCGCCGCCGTCCATGACCCCCACGGACCTCGCCTTGGACCCCCACGGCTCCTGATCTGACGGGGCGTTAGAATCTGCCGATGCCCCCGGCCAAGACCCGCCTGCCCGCCATCGATGGTTGGTTCACCCTCGATGAACGCTCTCCCGCCCTTCTCGGCAGCAAGTGCACGACCTGCGGCAACTACGCCTTCCCCAAAGAGACCTTCTTCTGCCGGAACCCCGAGTGTCAGGGCACCGAGTTCACCGAGACCGAGCTCAGCAGGGTAGGCAAGATCTGGTCCTACACCGACGCCTGCTACCAGCCCCCGAAACCTTACGAGTCGGCGGACCCCTATGTCCCCTTCGCCCTGGCCGCCGTCGAGCTGGCCGCCGAGAAGATGGTGGTGATGGGTCAGGTCGTGCCGGGGGTCGTCGTCGACCAGCTCAGCGTGGGCACCGAGGTGGAGCTGGTGCTCGACACCCTCTACGAGGACGACGATCACGAGTACCTCGTGTGGAAGTGGCGACCCGTCAACGGCGACGGCGCCGGCGGGGCGGGCGGCGCGGGCGGCGCGGGCGGAAAGGAACGATCTCATGCCTGACGACAAGCGGATCGCGGTCCTCGGGGCGGGCATGCACCCGTGGGGGAAGTGGGGCCGCAATTTCGTCGAGTACGGACTGGCCGCCGCCGGTGACGCCCTCCGCGAGGCCGGTCTGCCGTGGACGGACATCCAGTACGTCGCCGGGGCCGACACCATCCGCAACGGCTACCCCGGATTCATCGCCGGGGCCACGTTCGCCCAGGCGCTGGGTTGGACCGGAGCCCGGGTCTCTTCGGCCTATGCCGCCTGCGCGTCCGGGGCGCAGGCCATCAGCAACGCCAGGGCCCAGATTCTCGCCGGACTGTGCGATGTCGCGCTGGTCGTCGGGGCGGACACCACCCCCAAGGGCTTCTTCGCTCCCGTGGGCGGCGACCGCAAGGACGACCCAGACTGGCTCCGCTTCCATCTGCTGGGAGCCACCAACCCGACCTACTTCGCCCTCTACGCCCGCCGGCGGATGGAGCTGTTCGGAGCCACCGAGGCCGACTTCGCCGCGGTGAAGGTCAAGAACGCCAAGCATGGCCTTGAGAACGTGAACGCCCGCTACCGGAAGGAGGTCACGGCCGCCGAAGTGCTGGGGTCGCCGATGGTGGCCGATCCGCTGCGACTTCTCGAGATCTGCGCCACCTCGGACGGCGGGGCCGCCCTCGTACTGACGAGCATGGAATTCGCCCGCCGCCATGCGGGCACGGCCGACCTCGTCACCATCGATGCGGTGTCCACGGTGACTCCGCGCTTCCCGCAGAGGATCATCGAGATGCCCAACTTCTCCACCGACTCTGCGGCCACGGCCGCATCGGTCGGACCCACCTTCAAGCAGTCGGTGACCGCGGCCGCCTACGAGGAGGCCGGCATCGGCCCCGAGGACGTCAGCATGGCCGAGGTCTACGACCTGTCCTCGGCCCTCGAGCTCGACTGGTACGAGGACATCGGGCTGTGCAAGGAAGGCGAGGCCGAGCGCCTCCTCCGCGACGGCGACACCACCATCGGGGGCCGGGTGCCGGTCAACCCGAGCGGTGGGCTGTCCTGCTTCGGGGAGGCGATCCCGGCGCAGGCCATCGCCCAGGTGTGCGAACTGGTCTGGCAGTTGCGCGGCCAGGCCACCGGGCGTCAGGTCGAAGGGGCGCGGGTCGGCGTCACCGCCAACCAGGGGCTGTTCGGCCACGGGTCGTCGGTCATCGTGTCCCGCTAGAGCTAGAGAGCCCTGCCGACGGGCCACACCTGCGCTCTCGCCCCATGTAGTACCAATTCTTGACTATCCCCGGGCCCGTCTGTACGGTCCGGTCATGGCCGACGACGTCGACCGGTACGCGGACTGGTCGTTGCCGGCGCTCCTGCGGGTGGCGCGGAGAACCTACGGCTCGGCCATCGCCCGGGCGCTGGCGGAACTGGAATTCGACGATCTGCCCCGCAACGGCGCGTTCGTCGTCGGCGGGATCGCCCGGAGCGGAGCGCCGCTGAGCGAGATCATCGAGCACCTCGGTGTCTCCAAACAGGCGGCCGGGCAACTCGTCGACACCCTGGTCGCCCGGGGCTACCTCGACCGGGCGGTGGACGATCGGGATCGCCGGCGCCTGACGATCACCTTGACCGAGCGCGGACGCAGCGCCGCAGCTGCCATCAGGTCGGCGGTGGACCGGGTGGACGCCCAGCTGCTGGAGAAGGTGGGCGTCCGATCCGTCGCCCACACGCGGGCGACACTCGTGGCGCTGATCGAGGGCGTCGGTGACCCGCTCCCGCGGCGTGGCCACCCGGGCTGAATCCCCGGTGAGCGGATGGTGACCGCCGGTGCCGTTGCCATGACCGGCCGAGACCCGGACGGGACCGCGCCGCGCTCGACGCCGGCGGCTTCGGCCCGGTGGCGTCGGCTGGCCTTCTGGCTCGCTCCCGCCGACCAACCGTGGTGGGCACGCCCGATGCTCCTGGTCATCACCGCGTTGTCGGTGGTCCTGACCACATGGAGGGGAGCCACGTACCTCGAGGGATACTACGCCGCCGCCGTGCGGAGCATGTCGATGAGTTGGCACAATCTCTTCTTCGCCGCCTTCGATCCTGCCGGGACGGTGTCGCTCGACAAGCTGCCCGGGGCGTTCTGGATCCAAGCCCTGTCCGTCCGGGCCCTCGGCGTCAACGCCTGGGCCATCGTCCTCCCCCAGGTGGTCGAAGGCGCGTGCTCGGTACTCGTCCTCTACCGCATCGTCCGGCGCCTGTGCGGCCCGATCGCCGGGCTCCTCGCCGCCTTCGTCCTGGCCGTGTCACCGGCGACCGTCGCCCTCAACCGGGGGAACATCTCCGACACCCTCATGGTGCTGCTGCTCCTGCTCGCCGCCGATGCCGCGGTGGCTGCCCTGACCAAGGGACGGTGGGTCGACATGATGCTCGCCGGCTTGTGGGTCGGGCTCGCCTTCCAGGCCAAGATGGTCGAGGCATGGCTGGTCCTCCCCGCCCTGGGACTGGCCTACATGATCGCCGCCGCCGGGAGCTGGCGCAGGCGACTGGTCCACATCGGTGCCATGGCCGCGGTTGCCGCGGCGGTGTCGTTCAGCTGGATGACGGTGGTGACCCTCACGTCGTCCTCCACGCGCCCGTACGTGGACGGGAGCCATAACGACTCGCTCTTCCAGCAGGTCTTCGTCTACAACGGCTTCGGCCGGTTGGACCAGGCGTCCCCCAACCAGCTCCTCACCCGCGCCATCGGTGTCAAGATCCCGCCCCCGCCTCCCCCCGGGTGGGATCGACTGCTCACCGGCGCCTTCGGACGGGACATCGGCTGGCTGCTGCCGGCCGCCCTGATCGCGCTCGTCGCCGGGCTGGTCGACTCCAGGGGGAGACCGAGAGGTGACCCCGCCCGGGCCAACGCCGTGCTGTGGGGTACCTGGCTGCTCATACTGGCGCTCGTCTTCAGCGTCGGCTCGAGCATCAACTCGTACTACACCGCCGCGCTCTCCCCAGCCATCGCCGGGCTCATCGGGGCCGGCTCCGTCCTGGCCTGGAGAAGGCGCACGTCGATCTGGGCCAGGCTGACGGTTGCGGCAACCGCGCTGGTGACGGCCATCTACGCAGCCTGGCTCCTTCCGGCCAGCGGAACGGGCCTCCCCGGATGGCTGGAACCGGCCGTGCTCACCGCCGGCACCGTGATCGCCGGGGCCGTTCTCGTGTCCCTGTGGCCTCCGGCGAGAGCCGCGCTCCTCCCGGTGAGCCTGGCCGCCTCGGTCGTGGCGGTGATGCTCGTCCCGGCGGTGGCATCTGTCTCCATTGCCGCAGGGCGGCTCGGCCCGTTCGACACCCCGTTCCAACCCGTCGCCGTCACCGCCGGAGTCCGCGCCTTCTTCAGTGTCACCTCGGCCACGACACGACTGCTTCCCACTCTGGAACAGGTGCGGCGGGGCGCTCCGTTCCTCATGGCCACCCAGACGTCCGCACTGGCGGCACCGTTCATCTTCGTGAGTGGCCAGGAAGTCCTACCCATCGGGGGATACACGGGCACGATCCCAGAACCATCGCTGGCCACCCTCGAGTCGATGGTGCACGCGGGGGCGTTCCACCTCGTCCTGCAATCGCCTTCGGCCACCGACCCGCGTCTCGTGTGGATCGCCCGGCACTGCCTCTCGGTGCCCCCACCGACGGGCCGGGGCGTCCCATCCGGAGCCCGCTATGCCATCTACTACTGCTTGAAGGGGTCCTGACCGGCAACCCCGCAACCCCGCAACCCGGCAACCCGGCCCGGACCCGCAACCCCGCAACCCGGCAACCCCCGCCACCCGGCCCGGACCCGCACCACCACGAGCGCCTGCACGCCGCCGACGAGCCTGGCGCACGCCTTCTCGGCTCGGAAGTGCCCTGTCAGTTGACGAGCACGATCTTGCCCAGCTTGTCTCCGGCGGCGAACCGCTCGTAGGCCTCGGCCGCGTGAGCCATGGGGAAGCGCTCGGCCACCGGCACCACGACGGTCCCCCGCCCGAGGAGGGTTACCACATGTTCCTCGACGGCGCCGGCGACGGCCGACTTCTCCTCCACTGTCCGCGACCGGAGCATCGATCCACCGATCGTCGAACGGCGGCCCATCAGGGAGAGGAGATTCACTTCGACCTTGGCCCCGGATCCGACGCCGATCACCACCACGCGCCCGCCGATGGCCAGGACGGGGAGCACCGCCCCGACACCACTCGCCCCGACCAGCTCGAGCGAGACGTCGTAGGGCCCGTGGTCCGGGGCCTGGTCGGGCTCGACGACCTCGTCGGCACCGAGGCTGCGGACCTCGGGACGACGCGACACCGACCGAACCGACGCCACCACGTGGGCGTCGGCGGCGTGGGCCAACTGGACGGCTGCGCTTCCCACTCCGCCGGCCGCCCCGGAGATCAGCACCCGCTCGCCTGCACCGAGATGGGCCTGCGTGAAGAGTGCGTCGTAGGCGGTGCAGAACACCTCGGGGAATCCCCCGGCCTGGTCCCAGGGGATTCCGTCGGGCACGGCCATGGCGGTGCTGCCCGGGACGACCGCCAATTCCGCTTGGGCGCCGCCTCCGGTGATGGACATGACCCGGTCCCCGATCGACCAGCGGCTCGTGCCCGGACCCAGGCCCACGACCTCGCCGGCGAACTCCATGCCCGGGATGTCGGCAGGGGACCCGGGGGGTGCCGGGTAGAGCCCCCGGCGCTGCATGAGATCGGCGGCGTTGATCCCCGCGGCCCGGACCGAAACCAGGATCTCGCCCGATCCAGGACTGGGGTCGGGATGCTCGAGCCACTCGAGGGTGCCCTCGACGATGGTGACGGCGTGCATGGGCCCAGGGTGGACCGCTGGTCCTCGCTCCACCCGGTTCACCCCGTACAGTGATAGCAACGATCCGGGACTCGTGAGGCTGTTCGCAGGAGGCATCGGCTATGACCGCCGAGTTAGCGGAAGACGGAGGACGAGCGGCACCGGCGGTGCAGTACCTTCGTCGCGTCACCGGTATCCACCCGGACGAAGACATCTCCGAACCCTCCGCCGGCATGGTCCTTCACCGGGTGCTGGCCGGATCCGCCCGCACCTTCTTGTTGAACGACATGGGTAACGAGCTCCTGGACGAGACGAAGCGGTGCGAGACGGTGGGGGCGCTCAACATCATGATGCAGACCCGTCCGGTATGGGCCGAGTCCGCCGCCAGCGAGCTCGACGGGAGCCAGCGGGCCACCACCCAGACCGAGCGGATCCATCAGAGCCGAGTGGCCATGCGCCGCATCCGCTCCAACCTTCGGACGTTCCGGCTCCTCCTCGACCCGGCATGGGGCACGTCGTTGCGGGCCGAGTTGGGCTGGTACGGGAACTGCCTCGGGCAGGCGCGGGATCTGAACATCATCCGGGAGCTGATCACGGGCGAGGGAGCGGAGTACATCGACCCGTTCGCCATCGCCCAGCTCGAATCGGTGCTGGCAGAGCGAACGGCGGGTGCGCTGGCCGCCATCCAGGCGCAGCGGGGTGGGGCTCGCCGGTTCCAGCTGACCGAGCAGATGATGGTGCTGTGGGACGGACCGGCGTTCAAGGCGAAGGCGGCCAAGCCGGCCGACGACGTGCTGCCGCGCATGCTCCAACGGGCCTGGCACGATGTTCGCGGCGCGGCCCACACGGCCCGGAAGAACCCGAGCTTCGCCAATCTCCACATCGTGCGGATCCGGATAAAGGACCTCCGTTACGGTTGCAACACCGTGGCGCTCGTCGAGGGCGGGCCGGCCCGTAAGACGGCGAGGGCGGCCGAGCGCCTGCAGGTCAAGCTCGGAGATCTGCACGATGCCTACTACTCCATCGAATGGCTGCAGGCGCTGGCCGCGGAACGTCGTGACCTGACCCGGCCCATCGAGACACTGATCGCCCTCCAGCAGGAGGCCGCGGTCACGGCGCGGAAGGGCTGGAAGCGCGACCTCAAGGACATCGAGCGCCGTTGGAGGGCCTGGCAGGGCTGAGTCTCCCCCGTCGGCTCCCCGCCCGCCGATCGCCTTGTCGACCGTTGAGCTACCCGGGCACCTTGTTCACGGTCAGATGGTCCTGGCTCCACAGCTTGATCCCACCCAGGATGCCCGCGCTGTTGTCGACGATCGTCACATCGTCGTCGAGATGGTGGCGGGTCACACGGCGCGAGTTGCCGCCCCCGATGTACAGCTGATCGAAGAACAGCAAGGCCCGCAGGTTGGCGATGGCCTTGTGGACCCGCTTGTTCCATCGCTCCTCTCCGATCTCCTTGCGGGTCGCCTCGCCGAGCTGGTCGTTGTAGGTCTCCCCCTTCCGGAACGGCTGATGGGAGATCTCGAGGTGCGGCATCATCTGACCCTCGTAGAACACCCCGGTCCCGAAGCCGGTCCCGAGGGTGATGACCAACTCGAGACCCTGGCCGCTGATCACGGCCGCGCCCTGGATGTCGGCGTCGTTGGCCACCTTGGTCGGGAGCCCGAACCACTCGGTCAGGGCCGAGGCGAGGTCGAACCTCGACCAGAGGGACGCCAGCTCCGGGTCGACCGGGCTGCCGGGTCCCTCCTTGGTGGAGAAGTGCGGAGCGGAGAGGATCTTCCCGTTCCGGACCATGCCCGGAAAGCCGACGGAAGCCCGCTCGGCCGCCGGCAACGGAGCCACCAGCCGGGTCAGATCCGACACCAGCTTGTCCGGGGGAAGCGGGTACGAGGTCGCCACCCGTACCCTGTCCGCCACCATCAACCCGTCGGCGTCGAGGACCGACGCTTTCAATCCGGTCCCGCCGATGTCCACGGCCAGCGTGAACGGGTGCTTCGGCTTGTCACCGTCCGGGACCGGCGGCGGACCACCGTACGGCGCGTCGCCCGGACCCGAAGCACCATCGCTGTGCGGCTGTGGATCGTTGCTCATCCCCATACGCTAGGCCCGCCGCGCCGCGGTGACGCTCACGGGAGGTCAAGTCCCTGGTGCCGAGGCCCGCACCCGTTCGCCGGTTGCCAGTAGCGTCGGTGGCCGTGACCGATCAGTCATGGTTGGGGGACACCTGCTCCCCGGTGGACGCCTTGCCGAGCACGTCCGTCGGCCCCATCGGCGACCTCCGGGGGCCGCTGGCGTCCATCCGATCCGAACTCGCAAGCTCACTGGAAAGAGGAGACAGCTGTGCGCATCGATCTGTGGGTACCGACAGCCAACCCGTTCACCACTCCTGAGCTGCTGGCCGTCATCGGCGCCGAGGCCGAGCAACGCGGCTTCGGCACCGTGTGGGTGGGCGAGCACGTCGTCCTCTTCGACGAGTACGCCTCGTCGTATCCGTATGCCGAGGATGGCCGCATCCCCGCTCCTCCCGGAACCGGCTTGTTGGAGCCCCTGTCCACCCTCTCCTACCTGGCCGCCCTCACCTCGACGGTGCGCCTGGGGACGGCGATGGTGCTCCTTCCCCAACGAAATCCGGTCTACACGGCCAAGGAGGTGTCCACCCTCGACTGGCTGTCCAACGGCCGCGTCGATCTCGGTGTCGGCGTGGGATGGCTGAAAGAGGAGTTCGATGCGGTCAACGTACCGTGGCCCAACCGGGGACGGCGCACGGACGAGTACCTCGAAGTACTGCGGACCCTGTGGTGCGACGAGACCTCCGCCTACGAAGGGGAGTTCTACTCGCTCGATCCGTGCTCGATGTTCCCGAAGCCGGTGCAGCAGCCACATCCGCCGATCCACATCGGCGGGGAGAGCCATGCCGCCCTGGTCCGGGTGGCCCGGGCCGGCCAGGGATGGCACACCTTCAACCGGAGACCCGATCAACTGGCCGAACCTCTCGGCAAGCTGGACCTGCTCTTGGCCGAACAGGGCCGCAGCCGTGACGACGTGGTCATCACCGTCTGCCCGTACTTCCAGCCTCTCGACGGCGACATCGCCGCGCAGTATGCGGAGGCGGGTGTCGACGCAGTCTCCGCGCTGCTCCTGGCCTTCAGCGCCGACGACGTCCGGAGCACGCTCGACGGACTTCAGCCGGTCTTCGACCGCGCCGCAGCATCCTGACCGCGGCGCCTCCAGGGGACAAGAGTGGTCGGGTTCAGCCGCGCATCGACACCGGGAGCGACTCCATCCCCCGCAACACGACATTGGTCTTGTAAGCCACCTCATCGACGGTGAGGGCCAGATTCGGAGCTCGATCGACCAACGAGGTGAGCGCCACCTGGGCCTCCATGCGGGCCAGCGGTGCGCCGAGACAGTGGTGGATCCCGAAGCCGAACCCGAGGTGGTTGTTCGGATTCCGTGAGATGTCGAACCGACCCGGGTCCTCGAATTGGGCCGGGTCACGGTTCGCCGATGCCAGCAGCAGCATGGCGAAGTCGCCGGCTGCGAGTTCGACGCCGCCGAATTCGCAGTCTTCGATGAGGGCCCGGCCGGTGAGTTGTACCGGGGACACATAGCGGAGCATCTCCTCCACACCGCTACGGGTGAGCTCCGGATCGGTACGGAACTTCTCGCACTGATCGGGGTGGCGCAAAAGGGCGAGGGCGCCTCCCGCGATCAGGTTGACCGTGGTCTCGTGTCCGGCCACCAGTAACAGGATGCAGGTCGAGAGCAGTTCACCCTCGCTCAGGACAACGCCGCCATCTTCGACCTGAACCAGTCGGCTGAGCAGATCGTCACCGGGGTTGGTCCGCCGCTCGGCAAGCAGCTCGAAGAAATACTGGGAGAATTGGAGCACGCCCTCGGTCCGCGCCGCGATGACCTCCGGTGAGAGGAGGAAGTCCGGATCGAGGCCGCGGGCCAGCGCTCCGGACCAGACCTTGAAGCGGTCCTGGTCCTCCAGCGGCACGCCGAGGAGGTCGCAGATGATCCGCACCGGCAGCGGATAGGCGAACTCCTCCACCAGGTCGACCCGGTCGGCCTCCATGGCCGCCCCGAGCAGCTCATCGACCACTTGCTGCGTCCGGGTGCGCAGCGACTCCACCACCGGTGGCGTGAACGCCTTGGAGACGAGACCCCGAAGCCGGGTGTGGTCGGGAGGATCGCGGAAGAGGAACGGTCGCATCTCGAGCATTGCGGCCGCCATGGGGTCGTCCTCGGCGATGGGCGTACGGAACCCCTGGGGCATGCGCTCGACAGCGACATTCAGACTGTCCGAGCTGGCCCGCCGGTCGCGCAAGATGGCCAGGCAGTCGGCATGCCGGCTGACGACCCAGAACCCGAGCTCGTTCCTGTGGATCGGCCCCCGCTGGCGGAGATCGGCGGCCAGGAGGTCGCTCGGCGACCGGGGGCCGGGGGGAGTTGTCGATGCCTGTTCCGAGCCTGGGTGCGTCACTGCTGGGGGTTCCATGGGCTGGTCACTGCCATCGATGGTACTGACCATCCCGCCGATCCCAGCCGAACTCCTCCCCTCCGCTACACGACAGGTGGCCGGCCGACCGCGTCACACCCTCCTGGAAACATCTGGCCATGACCCCGGTTGCCGGTGCAGTGAAGGAGAGTGTGGCGGTGGGCACCGCTGTGCCCGGGGTTCCCTCGGGCAGTGCTGGTGGGTCTGTGCTCGACGGCTCCGACGGTCACCGTGGTTCCGACGGCCTCGGTGCCCGGTTGGGTACGGCCCGTTCCGGTCTGGCCTCGGTGGTGGCAGACCTCGACCCGGCCCGGTTGACCGGGGCGGACGCGGCCGAGCTCTACGAGTCCCTGGTGGCCATCGAGCGGCTGACCAATGCCGGCAAGACGCTGTTGGCCCCCCGGATCGAGGCCTCTGGGGTGTGGCGGGACGGTGGGCACCGCTCGGCGGCGGTGATGCTGGCCTCCCTGGAGGGGGTGGCCACCGGTCAGGCCCAGAGCACCCTGTCCAACGGGCAGCGCCTCGGACAGCTGCCCGGCACCGAAGCCGCGCTGCGCACCGGGGTGCTCTCGGGACCGAAGGTCACCGAGCTGACCGGGGCCGGCATCCTCGCCCCCGAACGGGAGGCGGAGTTGCTGGCCGGGGCCGAGGAGGCTCCCCTCCAGGCGGTGCGGGAGCGGTGCCGGCGGTCCCGGGCCACCTCGGGGACCGAGGATCCACGGGCCAGGGTCGTCCGGATCAGGGCGGCCCGGTACTTCTCGTCGTGGACCGACGCCGAGGGGGCCTTCTGCTACCAGGGCCGGGACACCCTCGACCGGGGGGCCCAGATCCTCTCCCACCTGGGCCAGGTGGCCACCCGGCTGCGCCGGGCCCGACGGACGGCCGGTGACGAACAGGACACCCCCGAACGGGCGGTCCGAGCCGACGCCTTCTACGCCCTTCTCACAAGACGCCACCCCGACTCCGGGGCACCGCTCGGTCCCCGGTCCACGCCGGCCACCGGCTCGGCTTCCGGGCCGGATCCCGGGGACGACGACGCCGGCGCCGGGGTCGAGTTCTCCACCTCCGAGGACACCGACGATGCCACCGCCACCCAGAACACCGCCGGTGCCACTGCCACAACTGACGGCCGACCACCGGACGATCCGTGCTCCCTCATCGACGGGCCCCCGACCTGCTCTGTGATGGTCCGGGTGGACCGAGATGCCTTGTTGCGGGGATACGCCGAGGGCGACGAGTGCTGCGAGATCGACAACCAGGGGCCCATTCCGGTGGCCATGGCCAGGGACCTGGCCAACAACTCCTTCCTCCGTCTCGTCTTCCACGAGGCCGGGGACATCCGGGCCGTCTGCCATATGGGTCGCACCATCAACCGACAGCTCCGGACGGCCCTCGTCTTTCGGGACACCACCTGCGTGGTGCCGGGATGTGGGACCTCCTTCGGGCTCGAGATCGACCACATCGTGCCCTTTGCCGAGGGCGGCCCCACCACCCTCGACAATCTTGCCTTGCTCTGCCACCACCACCACTTCCTCAAGACCTACGAGGGCTGGGTCCTCTCCAAAGAGGGGACCGGACCGAAGGGCACACCCCGATGGCGATTCGAACCCCAGCCCCCCTTCGGGCAGGAACCGGGCCTCGGGATGGACACCGACGAGGCCAGGAGTCGCCGGACCCGGGTCGAGAAGAACGAGTGAGCTGCGGTCCGCTCAAGGCGATTTCGAGGGGCGCAACGAGCGATGGCTTTCCTACCAACTCATGGATGCTCACTGCCCCGCGTCGTATCCGACCAAGACAATGACCCTCGAGAAGATAGAGGCTGGCATGACCAAGATCAGACGGAACGGGCCCTGCCCGTGCGGGAGCACCTCGAAAGCAAAACGGTGCTGTTACGGGAACGATAGGGCCACCGAAATTCATCATCTTTCTGCCCGTCTCTGCAGCGCGGCGACCCCGGTCCTGTCGCACCTCGACGATGACGAGATCCAGGCCCTTTTCGAGGAGTTGCTCTATCTGCCGGAGACCGACAGGTCACTCCACCCGCACCTCGGGACCACCACGCCAGACATGGACCGCGCCATCGATGCGTTCGATGACGACGACATCCAGGAGTTCGTCGACGCGGCGATCGAAGTGGCGGCAAACGTCGACTCGTTGTGCCGTCGCCTCACGCTGGTACAAGCGGTCCTCACGCTGCTGGACGCGGGAGAGATCCCCACCGACCTGGCCGCCGCCGCCATTCTCGACCTCGACAGGAAGGAGTCGACTCTGCTTCTCTCCTCGGTAGCCAAGTCGCTAATAGTCATGGCCGACGCAGCGGGATTCTCGTAGGCACCCGATGGCAGGCAGGATTACTGAAGTCCCGGTTTCCTGCTTCCTTACCGGTTGGCGCGCTCTCCTGGTTACGCGCTCCCGGTTTCCGAAGACGGCCGAGCCCTGGTCTCCAACCACGGATCAGCGAACCAAGTCCGCAGGTGGATTCGTGCCGGATGAAGGTCGCCGTAGACAAGGACCCCTTCCCCGGGTGGGATCCGGCGCAAGACATCGGGTGGTGCCAGCCTCCTCGCCGACGGGGAATGGCTCGAGCTCGGCCCACTCCGGCCACCATCGTCGTCGTAGGCAGCAACACCTCTTCGTCACCGATGAGATGGCTGGCGTAGTCCAAGGTCGAAGGGTCAGAGATGCCGGAGAGGAAAAGCTTGGCGCGGTGGTTGTTGGCCACAGTGGCGGCACGACTCCCATAACGGGCATTGATCTGAGCAAGGTCGTGCCAGATCGTGACCAACTGCACCCCGTGACCGGCTGCGGTGGACGCCAACGCGTCGAGATCTGACAACGGCGCAATGTTGGCCGCCTCGTCGAGCACGACGAGGAGCGGGGGTTCTAGGGGGAGCCGGGTGCGGGCGACCTGGTCGTATACGTATTCGATGGTCTGGCGGACTACCGATGCGAACAGCGGAGTCAGTCGGCGTTGGTCATGAGCGGGCGCGCACAGGTAGAGCGTGTTGGCGCCCTCGATCAGTCGTCGGGGATCGATCTCGTCAGGCGCAAGGAGGTCGTCCCGGCCGGCTACATCGGAGAAGGGCTCGAGAATTGTCTCGACCGTCGTGTAGATCGAACTGCGTTGGCGGTCTTCCTTTCCGAAGGTGGACTGGGCCGCATGGACGGCCTCGGGCACACCGGCGCTGACAAGCAGGTCAATCACCTCAGCCTCTTCCTGGGTGTTCACCCAACGCACGACGTCGTCCATGCCCCGCCCACCGCATGCAGCCGCGAAGAGGAGCGGCGCCAGCATCTTGGTGGCCGTGGCGTACCAAAAGTCGCCATCGGCCATCGTGCCGACCGACGTCTTTGCCACGTCGGTCAATCCGGCGGCGGCCCGCCGGGCTCCTGGCCAGGTCCGGGAGGCAGGCAACGGAGACCACTGGGCAGACTCCAAACCCGTCGACCCGGAGGGATCGAAGCACAAGATGGTGCCGAGGGAGCGTCGATGTCCGATCGTGCGCTCGAGCAGATCCGTCTTGACGCTGGCGGCAATGACCGGTCCCTCCCATCCCAAAATCGCCGGAACGGCGAGGCCCGAAGTCTTGTACGACTGGGTCGGGCCGAAGACGATAAGCGACTGGGCGCGCTCGGACGCGACGAGATGCCTGCCCACCCGCCCGAGCACCAACCGGCCGCACGGTGGCGGCCCTGCGTTCCGGCCACGCATCACAAGGAGCGGCCGGAGGTCTCTGGGCCGCGCCCATGCCGCGCGTCCTGGCCTGCGCGGAACGCCGACCCCGCCACCTGTCGCCTGCCCTCCCGCCCCCACCCATCGAGGCCAGGGGTGGCACCCGGCGCCCGGGAGGGGGTGGGTGCGGGCGCCGGGTACCGAAGTGGGAGCCACCCTTTCCGGGGCGGCCCGACCAGAGGCGATCTGGGCCGAGCAGAGCCGCTCCAACGAACGCGGACATTCCTGCAGCCGAGAGCGCATCCGACAGAAGAGTCACTCGCTTACTCCGGTCCGCCGGTCGATGCGACGGTCGGTCGTCGCAGCGCCGGTCGATGCGAAGTCGGTTATGGCAGCGCCGGTCGGGACCGCGCCCGTCGATGCGAAGTCGGTCGTCGCAGCGCCGGTCGATGCGAAGTCGGTCGGGGCCGCGTCGGTCGGGACCGCGCCCGTCGGGGCCGCGCCGGTCGGGGCGGCGTCAGCCATGGCCTGATCCGTGTCGGTCAGCCACCGCTCGCTCGAGGCCAGTCGATGCTCGACGAGGAATGAGCGACGGCCGACCTTCCAGAGCGCCATGCCCCGCCGCAACTGGGTGACCAGCTCCGCCTCGGTCTCGGTCAGGCCCAGGAGCTCACCTGAGCGAGCCGCCTCCCCCGGCGACTGGGCATAGACGACCCGGGTCTCCGAGTCGGCCAGCAACCCTTCGGCCAGGTTCACCTGCTCCGATCCCTCGGTCCCCACCGATCGGAGGTCGGACAGCCGGTGGAGGACGGCCACGTTGGCGACACCCAGCGCGCGCGAAAGTTTCCACGACGTCTGCAACCATCTGGCTACCCCGAGGTTGGACAGAATGGCCCACGCCTCATCCACCACGACGATGGTCCGATTGCGGTGCTGGGACCTGACGGCACTCTGCAGCCACGCCGCCGCGCAGGCCATGAGAACACCGAGAGCCGGGGAGTGGTACACCGCGGCGAGGTCGAGCACCACCAGAGGGCCGTCGAGACGCAGGCCGGGGGTGGTCGGCGCGTCGAACATCCCGCGGAGGTCACCGTGGACGAGGCGGCGCAACTCGAGGGCCACGTCCCGGCCGTCCTCCATGAGCACAGAACGTGTTGTGCGGAGCGCCTGGTACGCGTCCACACTCGGTTCGAGGAGCGCCTCGACAACCTTGGGAAGTGTCGGCGCAGGCATCTCGGCAGTGCCGAGCGACCGGTGACCGGTCGACCGGTCCCCAGCCGACCCGGAACCAGGCGACCGCCCACCCCCGGCCATTCGGGTGGCTTCTGCGACCGCGGCGTCGATGGCGGCGCGCTCCCGGGGGAGGAGGTCACGACCGAGGCAGGCCACTGCCAGCGACGAGGTCAGCACCACTCTTCGTCTCATAACCTCGTCACCGGCATCGGAGCCGACGGCCAGGGATGCGTCGTCGGTGTCGAGCGGATTGAGCCGGACCGGTCCTCCGGGACGGAGCGCAACGGGAGCCACCCCCCAGGCCTCGGCCAACGGACCGTATTCTCCCTTGGGGTCGATGACCCAGGCGCGTCGGCCGAAGACGGCTTGACGCCAGAGGTATGACTTCACGAAGGAGCTCTTTCCCCTTCCGATCTGACCGAACACCACCATGTTCGGATTCGTGATCACACCCTGCCGGTACAGAACGAAGGGGTCGTAGACGAACGAGCCACCGAGCACGTCCCGTCCGACGAGCACTCCCTCGTGGCCGAGGCCGGCCTCACTCACGAGCGGATAGGCCGCACAAAGGTGACGCGTGGTCGTGACGTGGGCCGGAACCCGAGGGGTGAGGTTCTTCACGTGAGCCCGCGGCCCAGAGGCAGCGAACATGCGAAGGCGACGTCCTGTGCCCCGTACAGAAGCCGGAGCTCTATGCCAGCCTGTCCCGCGGCTTGCTCTGCGGCAGCACGTGATGTCGTGAGCTCCTCGCGGCTGTCGGCGGTCACTGTCACGTACCCCGAAAACCTGTATTGAGCATGGCCGTCGGCCAACTCGACGTCGCGCTCCTCGACGCTCTCCTTCTCCCGCGCGTGTCGTGCCGTGGTCAAGAAGCCGCCCCGCCTCCGCAACTCGCCGTCGGCGAGGTCGGCGGTCCGCGCCTGGGCCACCTGCCGGGCGGCTCGACTCGGACTGATCGGCTCCATGATCAGACTGATCGAGCGCCGCAACGGTGAGAACAGGAGTGGACCCAGGAACTCGGGAGTGACGTCGACCCGTGGCCATTCGGCGATCCAATAGGTGGCGTGCCACGTTGCATCGGTGTGCAGGGCGTCCCACGTCGGTTCGACGGCCATGGGCCAGGGCCAGTGACTTGTCCACTCCTCTCGTGGTGCCGTGCGCCCGTCCCGACCGACAGGCCTCTCCGGCACCAGGCCGGCGGAGCCGGAGGGACCGGCGTGGCCGGCGGAGCCGGAGGGACCGGCGTGGCCGGCGGAGCCCACGGGACCGGTCTGCTCCCCGATTTCGTAGAGTGCGGCCGACGCCGCCGCGATCTCCCGCGCCAGTGCCCCCGGACCCAGCACGCCTTCAACACTCACGTCGGCGCCGTCGAGAGCCCGGTGCAAGGACACCACCTCCCGAGCCAGCACACCGCCGATTCCGGTCGTGCTCCCGCCCGAGGATCGGCCGGCCCGTGAGGATCGGCCGGCCCGTGACGGGCGCCCCGTGCGAATCGACAGGGTGACGAGCACTTGATGGCGGCGGGTCACCGGAGCGGCTTCGTCCACCAGTGCCCGGTAGGAACAAACCGCCGGTGAGTCCCCACCCAGCACAGCATTGTCGGCCAGGTGCCGGCGGACGGCGCCGCCGTCGTCCGGCAGACAGGACTCGATCCACTGGACCCGGTGGATCTCGGAACCTTCGCGCGCCATCGACGACAGCACCCTGGCCCACGCGGCGATGCGCCCCTCCTGGTCGGAAGAACTGAGGAGGGCGAAACTGTGGCCACGCACGACAAGCGCGGCCGTGGCTGTGCGCGCCCTGGAGTCGAGGACCATGCCGAGCTCCGCCATCGGGCTCTGGGACTCGAACGGCGTCCCCACCACCGTCAGCCCATCGAATACCGTCTGACCGCGGGTGCGGAATTCCGCGTTGACGGGTCGGACCTCAGTCGACGCGGGGCCCCGGCGAGAGGTGTCGACCGTCGCCTGGTGGCCACGGGCCGGGCTCTGAGCCAGCTGCCGGTGACTCCCGGTCCATCCCGACCACAGCCATCGGACGACCAGGGGCAGCCACTGCTCGCCCGTGCGCCCCCGGATGGGCCAGAACGCCACTGCCAGCCCAGCTGCCAGCCCGACGAGGGCAATCAACACCCCGCCCGCCGACGGTCTGGCCCGGAGAACCACGACGTCGGCGAGGAGCCCGCACGTGACCGAAGCGATCTGACCGCCGCGCCAACCGGCGATCACGCCCCTCCGCTCCAACGGGGAGAACCGGTAGCGCACCCGTTGACCCCGATCGTGCTCAGGGGCCATGGTCACCCTCCGTCTCACGATCAGGTCCTCGCCGTTCAGGTAGCTCGGGCCCGATCGGCGCGCTGATCAGGCGCACGCCGAGTTCGTCCCGACCGAGGGTGTCGGCTCGCAAGGCACCCGTCTGTCTCGGCAGGCGCTTGACGTGCCCTGCGTCTCCGCCCTCGGTGCGGGATGCCGCTGGTCGGCCGGGACCTCCCGCCGGCCCGGACAGTCCCGAGGGGCTGGGTCGCCCTGCGGGAGCTGATGACCCCGGGACGATCGATGCGGCAGCCACCAACGAGCCGCTGTCGGCATCGACTGCCGCGCCACTACCCGAAGAACGCCGGGCAGTGGCCGTGGCCTGGGGGTGGACTGCCCACGCCGGGATGCCGTGACCTGGCGACTCCGTGGTCCCGACCCCGGTCGACTCGGCCGAGGATGGCCCCGGATCGGGCCGCGTGCCCTGAGGCCCGTCCCCGCCCGGACCCGGATCCGTGCCCTCGACCCCACCCCTGGAGCTCGCTCCGCCGAGACCCGAAAGACCGAACGAACCCGCCGAACCCGCCGACCCCGGACCCGAACCAGGTCCCGACCCCGGACCCGAACCAGACCCCGGACCACCCGAACCGGATCCGGCGAACGAACCGCCCAGCAGTCCGCCCATCGAGCCCGATGCGCCACCCGCCAACGACCCGGCGGCCGCCCGCATGGCCACCTGGGCCAGGCCCTTGACCGGAGCGGTGGAGCGCTGGCGGGCCCGATGGCTGACGGATTCGAGGTGGCTGACCGCTCCCGCCTCCAAGAACGGCAGCAGGCGGAAGAGCGCCCAGGGGGCGAACGCCGCAAACAGGAGCAGCGCCGCGCCGCCGAGCACGGCCGCGAATCCGCCACCCGAGCCCCCGGGCCCGGAACCACCAGGGCCGGTACCGGTCGCTCCCCCGGGTGCCGGGGTGGTCCCGCCGGCCAGGGCGCCGGCGGCCAGGCTCAGGACCGCCACGATGACGAACTTCCCCAGCACGAGTGCGACCAGGGTGTCGACCAATCGACGGCACCAATGGGCGATGGCCGGCCAGGCCAGACTGGCGAGGGCCAGCGGCAGGAAGAGAACGGCCACATAGACGGCCGCGGCCCGGATCAGAAGCTCGACCCACACCATCAACGCACCGAACACCACCGCGAGCCCGCCCACGAACATCACGAATGCAGGCGCCGACGATTCGTTGCCGGCTGTCACCGACAGCCCCACGGCGACCGAGGCCAGGAAATGTCCGCTGTCGAGACCGGCCCCCTGGGCGATGGCTGCGCTCATGGCGTCGGTGATGGCCAGTCCGAGCTGGACCAACTTGACCGCCACCGCTGTCAGCAGGATCGCAAGCGGCACGTTCACGAGCACCGACCGGACAAGCGTCGAGACGTTCTGCCGGTAGATGGACTGCATGATCCCGAGCAGGAGCATGGGCACGATCACCACGCCGGCCAGGGCCGCCATGATCTGGTAATGGGTCGTGAACCAGGAGGCGCCCAGATCTATGGAGGTGGTCGTCGCCATCACCGAGCCGATCTGGCGCAGGAGCCAGGTCGCTCCATCGGACACCCAGCTCCCGAGCGCATTGAGGACACTGCTGGCGCCGAAGCCGACCAGGCTCGAGGCAGCCGACCCCACCACGTGCTTTGCCCCCGAGGCGACCTGGCACACCGGGCCGAGACCGGCACTTCCGAGCGCCGCGGCCGTCGACGGGCAGGAGACGCCGGCGATCACCGGTAGGCCCCCGACGGCCACCACCTCAGTGCACGCCCTGTCCGGTGTTGAAGAAGAAGTTGACGATCCCCGGGCCGGCACCGATCAGCAGTGCCGCCAACCCGGAGATGAGTACGGCACGGCGGCCGACGAAGCTTTGCTGATAGTTCTGCCCGTGTGACCCGAGCGCCCATGCTGCGGCACCGACGACCAGTCCGACCAGTGACAGCGCCAGCGCCCACCCGTCGAGCCCGTTCATGAGGTGTTGGAGGACGTTCCCACCCGGAAGGGCACTTGTGTCCGGGCTCAGTTGGAGGTTGGCGGAGCCGGCCAGTAGTCCGTGGGCCCCGATCAGCGGGACCGGGTGGCCGAGGAGGAGGGCAAGAAGGCCGGGGCGGGGGTTCGGATGAGTGGACAGCAGGCCCAGGTGGCCGGGTCGAGGGTTCAGACGGGCGGACAAACGGGCGGCTGCGGAGGCTGATCTCATGGAGGGCCACAGTACGTAACGCCCACTTCCCTTTCAATACTTTTCATGTTTTTTCATGATTTTTCTCTCACCGGCGGCGAAGCGTCACGGCCCGGTCACCGGCCTGTCATGCTTAGGCGGTGAAGCCGTACGTGATCGGGTACATCGCGCTGGGCGCCGTCGCCGTCCTCGCGGTGATCCTCGCCAACTGGCTGGGGCGGCGGGCCGGACGTCGGAGCCTGCAACAGCGTTTGACCGCCCTGTCCAACCGCCTGGGAGTCGAGCCGCCCGACGAGCGCGGCATCGAGCCCCTGCTCAGCCACCTCGAACGGGTGACCGGCGAGGCCGCCGAGGCGGTCACCGAGGCGAGCTCCGACTCCATCCGGCTGCGCAGGGCGCTCGACACGCTCCCCCAGGGTGTGATCGTCTGCGACGAAAATGGCGATGTGGCCTTCCGCAATGCCCGGGCCGTGGCCTTGATGAACAACCGCCACGGGGACGCCCTGGCGGCACAGGCGGTGACCGAGCTGCTGGAGAACGCATGGCAGGACGGATCCGCCGAGCGGACGCTGGATCTCTACGGCCCGCCCCGCCAGACGCTGACCGTGCGGACGAGGCTGGTCGACGACGGGAGGCGGCCTCTCGGGGTGATCGCCATCATCGAGGACGTGTCCGAGCGGCGGCGGCTCGAGGAGATCCGCCGGGACTTCGTGGCCAACGTGAGCCACGAGCTCAAGACCCCGATCGGTGCCCTCGGCCTCCTGGCCGAGACGCTCACCGTCGAGCCCGACCCCATCGTCGCCCAGCGCCTGGCTTCCCGGATCAACACCGAGGCCTTCCGGGTCAGCCGTATCATCGACGACCTGCTCGACCTCAGTCGCATCGAGTCCGAAGAGGCCCCACCCCGTGAACCCATCTACGTCAACCTGGTCATGGCCGAGGCCGTGGAGCGGGTCAAGTCCGCCGCCGATCAGCGGCGCATTACCATCGAGCTCGATGAGCCCGACCCGCCGGTCCACGTGCTGGGCGACCGCCGCCAGCTGGTTTCGGCCATGCACAGTCTCCTCGAGAACGCCGTGACCTTCTCCTATGAGGACTCCACCGTGCGGGTGGTGGGAAGCCAGTCCGGCAACGAGGTCAACCTGGCCGTGATCGACGTCGGCGTCGGGATCCCCACCCGCGACCTCGAGCGAATCTTCGAGCGCTTCTACCGGGTCGACCACGGCCGGAGCCGTGACTCGGGCGGGACCGGGCTCGGTCTCTCCATCGTCCGCCACGTGGCCAGCAACCACCAGGGCCATGTCGAGGTCGATTCCAGGGAAGGCGAGGGATCCACCTTCACCCTCGTCCTCCCCTGTCCGCCGGAGTACTCGGCATGACCAAGAGCATGAACAAGAAATCGGCGGAGCCCACCGACGTTTCCCAAACCAAGGTCCTGTTGGCCGAGGACGACGAGTCGTTCATCGATGCGCTGGTCATCGGATTGGCTCGCGAAGGGTTCGACGTGACCGTGGCCCGCGACGGGAACGAGGCACTCCGGCTTTTTGCCGCCGACGAGCCCGATCTCGTCCTGCTCGATCTGATGTTGCCCAGGTTGTCGGGGATCGACGTGTGCCGGTCGATACGGGCCCGGTCGACGGTTCCGATCATCATGGTCACGGCCAAGGGAACCGAGATCGACACCGTGGTCGGCCTCGAGGTCGGGGCGGACGACTACGTAGCCAAGCCCTACCGGCTCCGGGAGCTGGTGGCCCGCATGCGAGCCGTGCTGCGGAGAACCCCGGCGTTGGACGAAGTGCACGTCGGTCGCTCTCCGGCCGGCACCGGTGCCGCGATGAACCACGCCAACAGCCATGACGGACCGGGCGCCAGTGCCGTTCTCGAGGCCGGAGGGATCCAGATCGACCCGGACCGCCATCTCGTCTTCGTGCGGGGAACGGATGTCCATCTCAGGCGCAAGGAGTTCGAGCTCCTGTCCCTGTTGATGGAGAACGCCGGTCGGCTGTTGACCCGCGATGTCCTCATCGACCGGATATGGGGATCCGACTACTTCGGCGACACGAAGACCCTCGACGTCCACATCAAACGTTTGCGCAGCCATGTCGAGGAGGACCCTTCGTCTCCCAAGCTGATCACCACCATCCGGGGGGTCGGCTACCGGTTCGAATCCCCCCGCAACTGACCGGCTCGACGACTGACCGGCTCGACGAACTGACCGGAGCCTCGACGGTCCGGCCGGATCAACCCCTCGTCGGAATCAGGACCTCGCCCCGTAGGTACGGGCGGAGCACCTCTGGGAGCACGACCGAACCGTCGGCCTGCCGGCCCGTCTCCACCAGCGCGGCCCAGATCCGGGCCCACGCCAGCGCCGATCCGTTGAGGGTGTGCACGAGCACCGGTCCACCGCCGCCTTTCGGCCGGTAGCGGATGTTCCCCCGTCGCGCCTGGTAGTCGGTGCACCAGCTGACCGACGAGACCTCCAGCCACTGGTCCACGCCCGGGGAGTAGACCTCGAGGTCGAAGGTCCGGGTCGCCGAGGGGCCCATGTCGCCGGCACAGAGATCGAGAACCCGGTAGCGGAGCCCGAGATCGACCAGGAGGCGCTCGGCCCGGGAGACCATCTCCGCCAACAAGGCCGGGGCCTGGTCGGGAGTGGAGAAGGCGAACAGCTCCACCTTGTCGAATTCGTGCACCCGGAGGAGACCGCGGGTGTCACGACCGGCGGCGCCGGCCTCCCGGCGGAAACAGGAGGTGGCCGCGGTCAGGCGCAACGGCAGGTCGGCCTCGTCGAGGATGTCGCTACGCCACATCGAGGCCAGCGGAACTTCCGCCGTCGGGATGGCCCAGAGGTCGTCGCGCTCGATGTGATAGGCGTCCTCCTCGAATTTCGGGAGATGTCCGGTCGAGACCATGGTCTCGGTGAGGACCATGGTGGGTGGCCGGACCTCCTCGAACCCATCGGCGTGACTGTCGAGGGCCAGAGAGGTCAGTGCGCGCAGCAGGCGCGACCCGAACCCCCGGAACAGCGGGAACATCGACCCCGAGAGCTTGGCCCCCCGCTCCATGTCCAGGATGCCCAGGTCCGCCCCGATCTCCCAGTGCGGTACCCGCTGGGCGTCGGTGTAGATCGGGCTCGGAGTCCGGCCACGACCGCGCCACCACGTTGTCGTCGGGACCGTCACCGTCGGGGGCATCGGGAGAAGGGAGATTGGGCAGGTAGAGCAGCGCCTGGCGAACGTCGTCCTGGGCGGCATCGGCCTCCGCCCCGAGGGTGCGCTCCTCCTCCCCGATCTCCCGGCTGCGCCCTGCCAGTTCGTCGGCTATCGGGATGTCGCCCGCCCGCCGGGCATCCCCGACCTGTTTGGACAGCACTTTGACCTGTGCCCGGAGCTCGTCCCGCCGGCCGATGGCCCGGCGCGCCGTCTCGTCGAGCTCGACCAGACGGTCGACCTCGGCCGGATCCACTCCTCGGCGCGCCAGGGCGGCCTTCACCGATGCGCGGTCGTCTCTCACCATGCGGATATCGATCATGACGGTGACAACGGTAGCGTGACCCCCCGTGGACGACGCGATCACTCCGGCCCCCTCCCCCGCGGTCGTCTGTGAGGACGTGGTCATTCGCTACGGCGACACCGTGGCCGTGGACCGGCTGTCCTTCTCCGGGCAGGCCGGGGAGGTGGTGGCCCTGCTCGGGCCGAACGGTGCCGGCAAGACGAGCACGGTCGAGGCCCTGGAGGGTTACCGGGCGGTTGACAGCGGCTCGCTGCGCGTCCTCGGCCTCGACCCCCGACGCGACCATGCGGCACTGGTTCCCCGCATCGGCGTGATGCTGCAGCGCGGCGGCGTCTATCCGATGCTCGGGTCGAGCCAGGTGCTCCATCTCTTCTCCCGGTACTACGACGACCCCGAGGATCCCGACGTGCTGATCGGGCTGGTCGGGCTCGACGCGGTCCGCCGAACTCCGTGGCGACGCCTGTCCGGTGGCGAGCAGCAACGGCTCTCCCTGGCCCTCGCCCTGGTCGGAAGACCCGACGTGCTCTTCCTCGACGAGCCCACGGCCGGCGTCGATCCCGAGGGCCGGCTCGCGGTCCGTTCCATCATCGCGGCCCAGCGCGACCGGGGCATCTGCGTGATCCTCACCACCCATGAGCTCGTCGAGGCCGAGCGGCTGGCCGACCAGGTGATCATCATCGACCGGGGACGCATCCTGGCCGAGGGCACGCCGTCGGACCTGGCGTCGGGGAGCGCCGACGGCTCGATCCGGTTCACCGCCGCGCCCGGGATCGACACCGGATTACTGGTCGGCGCACTGACCGACAGCTTCGGGAGGGGCGCCGTTCTCGCAGAGGACCCCCCCGGCTCGTACCGGCTGGCGCCACCGAGCGGGGCGGCCACACCCGCGGTCATCGCAGTCCTGGCCGGGTGGCTGGCCGAACGCGACCTGGCGCTGGGCGATCTTCGCACCGGTCGGTCCCTCGAGGAGGCCTATCTGGCCATCACCGGCTCACGGGACGGGCCCGAACCGGTCGACACGGAATCACCGGACGCGGACACTGCCGGGCGCACCGGGCAGTCCGGCCCGGCCGGCCGGGCCGGACGGTCTGAGCGGAACCGGCGGGGCAGGGGAAACCAGAGGGGTCATCGGAGCCGGTCGAGCCGGTCGCCGGATGAGCGCCGGTGACGCCGCTCACCGCCCAGTTCCGGGCCGAGCTGACCATGATCTTCACCAACGGTGAGACCCTCTTCCTCACGCTGGGCATACCGGTGGTGTTCCTGATCTTCTTCTCGGGGGTCCACGTGCTCCCGACCGGGACGGAACACCCCGTCGACTTCCTGGTGCCCGGCATCCTGGCCCTGGCGGTCATGTCGACGGCGATGACCGCTCTCGGCATCGGCACCGGCTTCGAACGCGGGTACGGCGTGCTGAAGCGCCTGGGTGCCACCCCGCTCGGCCGACCGCGCCTGATGGCGGCCAAGATCATGGCCATCACCGCCGTGGAGCTCATCCAGGCCGCGGTACTGGTCTCGGTGGGATTGGGCCTGGGGTGGAACCCGGGGGGACCGGCCGGAGCCGGTGCCCTGGTCGGAGCGGCCATCGGAGCCATGGTGCTCGGGACCATCGCCTTCGGAGGCATCGGGCTGTTCCTGGCCGGGAGGTTGAAGCCGCTGGTCAACCTGGCCGCGGTCAACGGGCTCTTCGTCATCCTCCTGCTGCTCGGAGGGATGCTCATCCCACTGGGCAAGCTCCCGGGGTGGCTCGCCGGCATCGCCCGGGTGCTGCCCGCGTCGGCCCTGGCCGATGCGTTGCACGGCACCCTCGGGCATGGCACGCCGGTCACCGACAGCGACTGGATCGTGCTGGTCGTCTGGGCAGCGGCGGCACCGGTCGCGGCCGGGGTCACCTTCTTGTGGGAGTGAGCCGGGTCGGTCGGTGGGAGTGAGCCGAGAAACTGCGCCCGGCCACCCGGCCCGGCCGTCGAGCCCGGCGCCGGCGGTTCAGTCGGTCGGATCACCCAGACGCTTCAGCCACTGCTCCAGCACCGCCGGCTTCAGGGCCCCGCGCACATGCCCGATGACCTTGCCGCCGGCGCCGATGAAGAAGGTCTGGGGATCGCCGTAGATCCCATAGAGACCGGTGCTCACCTGGCCGTCGTCGGTCACCACCGGATACCTGATCCCCGCCTTCTGCACGAAGGGGACGGCACTGGACTTCGGGTCGAGGGTATCCACGCCGATGAACTGGATCTTCGATCCCTTGGCCTGCTCGGCATCGGCGGTCCGGGCCAGCAGCGGAGTCTCCTCCCGGCAGGGTTCGCACCACGAAGCGAAGAAGTTCAGCACCACCGGGCGGTGGCGCTCCTTGCCCAGGGCGTAGAGGTTCACCTGGGGGCCCCCGGTCAGGGACGGGAGTGTGAAGTCCGGCGCCGCGGTACCGATGCCGGCCGGGCCGGGGTTCGGGCCCGGACTCGATTTGGGTCCCAGCCCGACGAACAGCGCCACGGCCAGCACGACGGCGATGACCGAGCCGATGATGAGTGAGCGGAGGCGCCTCGGGGCCAGCTGCGATGTGGGTGGGTCGGTGGGAGCCGGTGTACCTTCGTCGACGGGAGTACCGGTCAATGCTTGGTGAAGATGTCGACCGCCATCAACACGAAGAGCAGCGTGAGATAGGTGATCGAGTAGCTGAACAGCTGCATCGCCGCCTTCGGGGTGGCCCGTTGCCAGAGCCGCAGCGCCAGGATGACGAACAACACCCCGAGCACCGACGCCGATACGACATAGATGACACCGAGCTTCGCCACCACGGCCAGAAGTAGTGACACCGCGACCAGCACCACGCTGTAGAAGAGGATCTCACGGGCGGTCCGCTTGAACGTGGCCACCGCGGGCAGCATGGGAACGCTGGCCGCCTGGTAGTCGTCTTTGTACTTCACGGCCAAGGCCCAGAAGTGTGGCGGCGTCCATACGAAGATGATGGCGAACAGCACGACCGGGGTCCACGAGAGGCTGTCGGTCACCGCCGCCCATCCGACCAGCACCGGGACCGCACCGGCCGCACCGCCGATCACGATGTTCTGGCTGCTGGTGCGCTTCAGCCACATGGTGTAGACGAAGACGTAGAAGAGCGTCGCCGAGACGGCAAGGGCCGCGGCGAGCAGGTTCACCCACGCCCACAACTCGACGAACGCCACCACCTCGAGGGTGATGGCGAAGATGAGGGCGTTCCGCGGGGTGATCGCACCGGTGACCAGCGGGCGGTTGCGGGTGCGGTGCATCAGCTTGTCGATGTCCCGGTCGACGACCATGTTGATGGCGTTGGCCCCTCCAGCGGCAAAAGCGCCTCCGAGCAGGGTGGCCACCATCAGCCAGAGCCGGGGGAGCCCTCGCTGGGCCACGATCATGGTGGGCAGCGTGGTGATCAGGAGGAGCTCGATGATGCGCGGCTTGGTGAGCGCGACATAGGCGCCGAGGCGGGCTCTGACCGGTAGACGCTGGGTCAGCACGACTGCGGGAAGCGCCATTGCCGAAACAATAGTGCGAACCCCAACCGGGCGTCCCCCCGCCGAGGCCCCAGGCAGTGGGCCCGCCCGGGCCGGTACGATGAGGAAACGGTGTCCTCCCTGCGTATCGGCCCTCGTCCATTCCTCCTTCTCTGTCGGGTCACCACGGCCACGATCGTCCTGAATGTGGTGACCGGGGCCGCGGTCCGCCTGTCGGATTCGGGCCTCGGTTGCCCCGACTGGCCGACCTGCTCAGAGCACCACCTGACGCCCCCGCTCAGCCTCCATCCGCTCATCGAGTTCGGAAACCGCCTGGTCGTGACGCTCCTGGTCATCGTCTGCGCCATCACGGTGGTGGCCTCGTTCCTGCGGCGACCGGCCCGGAACGACCTGCGGTGGCTCTCGGCCGGTCTCATCGTGGGGGTCATCGGCGAGGCGGTCATCGGCGCCTTCGTCGTCTATACCAAGCTCAACGCCTACGTGGTGATGACCCACTTCATGGTGGGCATGGGCCTGCTCGCCGTCGGGGTGATCCTGACCCTCGAGGCCGGCCACCGTCCAGGCCGGGGCACACTGACGGTGACCCGAGGCGCGTGCTGGCTCTCGCCGGGGGCTGCTCGCCCTCATCGTGATCGTGCTGGCGGCCGGAACGGCCACCACCGGTGCCGGACCGCACGCCGGCGGGAAGGGGGCCAAGCGGGTCCCCATCGGCCTCGAGGACATGACCCGGATCCATGCCGAGATCGTTCTCACCGCCGGAGCCGTGCTCCTGGTGCTGCTCTGGGTACTGTGGCGCACCAACGCCCCTGCCCGCGCCCAGGATGCCGGCCGGGTGCTCCTGGCTGTCATGGTCGCCCAGGGAATCGTCGGGTACACCCAGTTCTTCACCCACCTTCCCGCACTCCTCGTGGGAATCCACGTGTTCGGGGCATCCATGGTGTGGGTCACCGCCCTGTGGTTCCACCATTCACTGTCCGACCACCGACCCGAGCCGGCCGAAGGGTCGGACCAGGCCGTCCGGGAGCCGGATGTGGTCTCGTCGGCCCGGGGTTCCGATCCCGACGCCGTGCGGGAGCCGGTGTGATCGCCGTGCGGGAGCCGGTGTGATCGTGGTCGCAGGAACAAGTGGCCGCCTCGCGTTCGCCCGCCAGGCGGAGGCACTGCCGGTGGAGGCTGAGCGCCCGGACCTCGACGAGGCGCAGCACACCGATCGCCCCTGGCTGGTCATCGTGTGGAACGATCCGATCAATCTGATGTCGTTCGTGACCTTCGTCTTCCAGAAGCTCTTCGGCTACTCGAAGGAGAAGGCCACCAAGCTCATGCTCGACGTCCACCACAAGGGTCGCGCCGTGGTGTCGTCGGGAACCCGCGAGCGCGCCGAACTGGACGTCTACCGACTCCAAGAGCACGGGTTGTGGGCCACCATGGAACAGTCCACGTGAGCCCACCCATCCGGCGCCGACGCGACGGCCGGTACGCCATCAAGCTCGACCCGAGCATACGGGCCCTGCTCACGACCATGTCCGAGCAGCTCTCCCCGATGATCGGCCCGGATGAGCCGATGACCCGCAGGCTCTTCCCGCCGGCCTATACGGACCAAGGTGAGCAGGTCGCCGAGCGGGAGTACCGCTCTCTGGTGGACGGCGCGCTGGTCAACCACCACCGGCAGGCACTGGCCCTCGTAGCCGAAACCGCCGAGGCCGACACCCTCAGCGAGGCCGAGCTCAACGCCTGGCTGTCGGCCGTCGGGTCGATCCGGCTGGTCCTCGGCACCCGGCTCGATGTGAGCGAAGACATGACCCCACCGGATCCCTCCGATCCGACCGCTCCCGAGTACGCCCTTTACGAGCTGCTCGGTCAGTTGCAGTACCTGATGATCGAAGTCCTGTCGGCCGGCCTCCCCGATGAGGGCCGCCCGGAAGGGGCCCTTTGATCCCTCTGCTAATCTCCAAAAGCCCCGATCGGGTCTGAGCCCCCATCGTCTAGCGGCCTAGGACGCCGCCCTTTCAAGGCGGTAACACGGGTTCGAATCCCGTTGGGGGTGCCGTATTGCCCCAGCGTCTGTGCTGGTTGGGGACCTGTGGTGCAGTTTGGAGTGCACGCCGGCCTGTCAAGCCGGAGGTCGCGGGTTCAAATCCCGTCAGGTCCGCCACCTCGGTTCGCCGAGGCGGGGTCGGGTAGCTCAGTTGGTAGAGCGCGCGCCTGAAAAGCGTGAGGTCACCGGATCGACGCCGGTCCCGACCACCGGAGCAGTCCCTGATCGGGGCGTGGGGGCAGCTCCCGCGGGCCGGCCGGAGGTGCCCGACACTAGGGCAGCCCGCCGGTGTCCGGCCGTTCGCCGGTGTCGACCAGGCTCTGGGCGACGTCCCGAAGCTTGACGTTGAGATGCTGGGATGCCCGCCGGAGTATGTCGAAGGCCTGGTCGGGCGTGATGCGCTCCCGTTCCATGAGGATGCCCTGGGCCTGTCCGATCATCTCCCGGGTGGCCAGCGCGGCTTGGAGGTTGGCCGCCCGACGTTCTTCGTCCTCGTGGGTCTGGGCCGACGTGAACGCCATCCCGGCCATGGTGGCCAAGAGCATCCCTCTCCCCCTGTCGATCACTCCGAACGCATGCGGGTAACGGGCATAGAGGTTGAGCGCGCCCGGGTGCGCTGCTGACCGAGAGCGGTAGGGCCAGGATGCTCCGGACCCCGAGCGGCGACCGCTTCGGGGCCGAACGTGGGCCAACGGACGTCGTCCCCGAGGTCCTCGGCGTAGAACACGGCCTCGTCGCGCAATGCGTCCAGGCAGGGACCTTCGCCGTCCGCTCGTTGGAGGGTATCGAGCTCGATCACGATGGGATCGGTGGCGTACGGAGTACCGACCTGACCCCTGTCGGACACGAAGATGCCGGCGAAGTCGCACCCCTCGATGGTGGACCACGGCCAGGGCAACGAGATGGCCCGGCGTGTCGGCCACGCCACCCTCCGAAAAGAGGGACTCGACCATCTTGGAGATGGACCCGCTCAGCTCCGCCGCCGGATCCGATCTGGACCCCAGGCGCTTCATCGCCACTCATGGCGCATTCTTCCGTTCGCTCATCCCCCCGAACACTTTCAGCAATCGCGCCACTGCCGCTCCCATTCAACAGATCGGGCCATTCGGCCTCGTGGATACTGGTACGGTGGACCTACCTTCGACACAGAGGGCGGACCACTCTGGAGGCACGGCATCATGTCCGTCGCACCGCTGTCGAAGGTCGACCTCGCCCGGGACGACCGGAACGAGCACCTCCCGCTTCCCGCCCTCGAGGGCACCAACTGCTTGCCGTCGATGCCGTCGATGCCGTCATGCCGTCCGATGCCGTCGATGCCGTCGATGCCGTCGATGCCGTCATGAGCGACCGATGGACATGGGAACAGATTCACGATCCTGACGGACTTCTCGGAGCACCGAGGCGGTCATTAGCGTGCGCGGCGCACCCGACGACCTCGCCGTGCCCCAGCTCAGTGCCCTCTTCGACATGGTGTCGCCAGTGACATCCCGTCGGTCGTCGTCGACCTGGGCGGACTGGACACGCTGACCCCCGAGTGCCTGGCACTGGTGGTCGACGCGGCCGAACGGCTGGCCGCCCGCCGACCGGCAGATAGTGGTCCGGTCGCCATCGGCCCGGGTCCGTCGCCTCCTCGACGGCCGGCGGGCTGAAGGACCTGGTCGCGGCCGAGTCCGGCCTCGACGTCCGGCCACCTGGATGCCACGAACGGGCCCCGGCCCGCAGATCTCATTCGGCCTTCGCGTCCGAGGACGATGTGGTCGATGGCGCCCTCCGGATGGTGGTCGCTTTGGCCAGGGCCGCAGTCACCCCAGCGGACGGGGTGAGCGTTTCGCTCCGGCGCCATGGGCAACTGGCCACGGTGGCGGCCAGCGATCCGACCATCCTGGACATGGACACCTACCAGTACGCCACCGGTGAGGGCCCGTGTATCGACGCTTCCGTCGAGGGGCGCGGGTTCCATGCGCCACTCGCTGACCGACGAGCTCCGGTGGCCCGCCTTCACCCCGAGGGCCCGTTCGCTCGGCATCAGGTCGATCCTCTCCGCGCCACTCTTCGCCATGGAGGAGCCGGTCGGAGCCCTCAACATCTACTCGCACCGGCCCGACGTCTTCGCCGAGCAGGACGAGAGAGCTGGCATCGATGTTCGCCGACGAGACCTCGGCCGTCCTGACCAGCGCCAAGGTCAACGAGGCCGGCGAACAGCGCGGTGCCCGCATCCAGGCGGGCGCTCGAGATGCGCGAGGCCATCGCCCAGGCCCAGGGCGTGATCATGGAGCGGCGAGGGCTCTCGGCGGACGACGCCTACACGGTGCTCCGCGTCGACTCCCAGGCGTCGGGACACTCCCTGCGCGACCATGCCGACCGGGTCATCTCCTCGTCCCTCCAGACCCGACCGGGACCGCGGCTCCGGGCCTCGCTGACCATCATGGTTGAGCCACAGGCCGACACCCTCGACCGGTTCCGGCGGCAAGCCGATCTGTCCAGGGGCGAGCTGTGGCTGCGCTACTTCGAACTCGGAGGAATGAGTACCGCGCTCCAACTCGAGGCCTTCCTCTACGGCGCCCTCCGACCGAGCCCCCACGACCACGATGTCATCGCCCACGCCCTCAACGAGCGATTCGTGGAAATGGGCGGGAACCATCCCGTCCCCTACGACGGGGACGTGCGCACCAACTGACCGCGGGCGATTCGGCGGGACAGCTCACCGACGGGCGTGCAGATCCGGCGGGTCTGTCCGCCACCGTCGGGGACTTCCCATCTTCGGGTGCGCTCACTGGTCGCTGTCCGCACTCGGCGATCTCGTTGCCCGCGGCCGGCGCCATTCACCGCTCTTGCCGCTCGACCCTGAGTCCCAACCTCGGTCTAGGACCATGGGACCTGCGTTCTGGCCATGAGTTCGAGCTCAGGGGCTTTGAGCTCTCTGCCCTGACCTCCATCCGAGGCGAGCAGCACCCCTTCTCCGCCGTCTCTTGACATCGGGAGTATTGCGATATATCGTAACTGTACGAGAGCGTTCCAGTAAGAACCTCCCAAGCCCAATTGGGTCGGCCAGGGGCCGGCCCATCCAAGATCCCGCCGCCCACGTGGGCCGGCGGGAAGAGAAAGCAGGAGAAGAAACCTATGCACGGACACAAGAGATATGAGCAGTGGCAAGAGGGCGGATCCGGACGCGGATCCGGACCCGGATCCGGAACCGGTTTTCGCGGCCAATCCGGAGACCGCTTCGGTGGGACCAACCGGGGAAGGAACGGGGGCCGTGGTCGGGGCCGGGGGCGTGCCGACGGCTATGGACCCGGATTCGGCCGCCACGGCGGCTTCGGTCCCGGATTCGGCGGCCCGATGTTCGGACGGGGGCCGAAGGTCGGACGGGGCGACGTCCGGGCCGCGATCATCGCCCTTCTGGCCGAGGAGCCCATGCACGGCTACCAGATCATCACCGAGCTCACCGAGCGCAGCGGCGGGGTCTGGAGGCCCAGCCCGGGTTCGGTCTATCCCACCCTTCAGGTCATGGAGGACCAGGGCCTGGTGACCGCCGACAAATCGGAGGGTCGCCGCGTCTTCAGCCTCACAGAGGAAGGCCGGGCGGCGGCCGATGCTGCCGGCGACGGGCCCGCCCCCTGGGAGGAGGCAGCCCGGGGTGCCGACCGGTCGTTGGTCGATCTCCGCGGGCTCATGGGCGAAGTGGGGGCGGCCATCATGCAGGTGGGTCAGGCCGGATCCGACCGACAGGTCAAAGCCGTGGGCGAGATCCTCAGCGAGACCAGGCGCCGGATCTATCTGGTGCTGGCCAACGGCAGTGACGAGGACCCGGCGGCCGAGGCCGGAGCGGAGGCCGGAGCCGGGGCCGGGGCAGGTGCGCGCAGGTGCAGGCACGGAAACATGACCTCCGATGCCGAGAGGCTGGAGAAGAAGCGACGTGCAGCCGCTCACCCGGACCGCCCGGGTGAGCGGTGTGCGGCACCGACGGGAACCTATGTGCCGGTGGTCGACCACGCCCGTTGTGAAGGAAAACGCGACTGCGTCGACGTGTGTCCCAATGACGTGTTCGAGGTTCGTCGCATCGACGACTCCGACTACAGATCGTTGGGCCGGATGGGGCGCCTCAAGGTCCGGGCCCACCGTATGGTCACCGCCTACACACCGAATGCCGACGACTGCCGGGCCTGCGGCCTCTGCGTGGTCTCCTGTCCGGAGCATGCGATCGTCCTCACAGGACCGCGCTGAGCGGAAGGCGCCCTCTCGGGTCCGGCCGATCCTGCCACCCGGTCGGCCACCCGGCTCACCGGTCGGCCACCAGCCCCAACCGGCCAACCGGCCCAACCGGCGTCAGCCGCCTTCGTAGTCGAACCCGAGATCGGGCGCCGTCAGCAGGGCCCGGAACGGGATGCCCTCCTCCGCGGCCATGGCCTCCACCGTCCCACCCCTGTCCACGACGGCCACCAACAGAACGGGAACGCCCCCGGCCTCGGTCACGGCCCGAGCAGCCTCGAGCAGCGACGTGCCCCTGGTCACCGTGTCCTCGGTCACGACGACGCGGTCACCCGGGTCGAGGGCTCCGGCGATCCGCCCGCCTCCGCCGTGGTCCTTGGCCTCCTTGCGGACGCTGAACGCCTTGAGCATCCGACCGCGCGTCGCAGCCACCCCGGCGGTGACGAACGCCACCGGGTCGGCCCCCATGGTGAGGCCCCCGATCGCGTCCACCTCGGAGGGGATCACGGAAAGGACACCGTCGGCCACCAGCGTCATGGCCTCGGGACGGCACACCGTCTGCTTCGAATCGATGAACCAGTTGCTCCGGCGGCCGGACTTGAGCACGAAGTCGCCGCGCCTGACCGAGTACTCGAGCACATGCTTGCGCAGCGCCTCGAACTCGGTGGGGGGAAGCGGGTCACTCATGCCGTGGACCCGGAGCATCCGTTGAGCCGGACGAATCGTCAGACGCCGACCAGAACCCGGGTCCGATGAACTCCACGCCCGGCCGGCCGGCCTCCACCCGACCCACCACCATGGCGCTGACATCGGCTCCGGCGAGCGCCCCGAGGGCGTCGTCGACGCAGCCCGGGTCGACCATCATGACCATGCCGAGCCCGAGGTTGAACACCCGGGCCATCTCGCCCGCGGTCACGTTTCCCAGACGTCGGATCTCCCCGAAGATACGGGGAATGTCCCACGTCCCGCGGTCCAAGACCGCACGCAACCCGTCGGGCAGGGCGCGGGGCACGTTGCCCTCGATCCCGCCACCGGTGATGTGGGCGACCGCATGGACCCCGGAACGGACCCCGGACTGGACCTCGGACTGGACCCCGGACAGTGCCCCGGAACGGGGCGCAGGGTGCGCGGCGGCGATGGCCGCCCGCACCGCTGGGGTGTAGATGACCGATGGCCGGATCAGCTCGTCAGCCAGCGACACGGACGCGCCGGGCCAGGCCGGACCGGCAAGGCTGAGGCCGGACCGTTCCGACAGCACCTGCCTGGCCAGGGAGTAGCCGTTGCACCGCAGGCCCGGTGAGGCCAGCCCGATCAGCAGGTCGCCCGGCTGCACCCGGTGCGGTCCGAGTGCCTCGTCCCGTTCGACCACGCCGACGGCGAACCCGACCAGGTCGAACTCACCCGGTTTCATGACCCCGGGGTGCTCGGCCATCTCCCCGCCGATCAGGGCGGCACCGACCTGGCGGCAGCCTTGCGCAACCCCCCCGACCAACTCGGCCATCTGTGACGGCTCCACCATCCCGCACGAGATGTAGTCGAGGAAGAACAGCGGCTCGGCTCCCTGGCACACCAGATCATCCACGCACATGGCCACCAGATCGATCCCGATGGTGTCGAACCGCCCGAGCTCCTGGGCGACGAGGGCCTTGGTGCCCACGCCATCGGTCCCGGCCACGAGCACCGGCTGCCGGTAGCGGTCGATGTCCAGTGCGAACAGACCGCCGAAGCCGCCCAGGCCGCCGATCACCTCGGGGCGGAGGGTGGCGGCCACCAGTGGCTTGATCAGGTCGACGGCGCGCTCACCGGCCTCGATGTCCACGCCGGCCCCGGCATAGGTCGAGTTCGCCGGGTTGTCCGCCTTCGCCGATTGATCCGACATATCCGATGTCGTCCCGGCAGGATCCGGTGTTCTGGCTCCGGGTCCGGCGGGCGCAGGTGGGGAAGGGGTCGGGTCCGATTCGACCCCGATCACCCCCGGGTCCCGCTGGCCGCCCCACTGAGTGCGGGCCGCTCCGAGAACTCGACGGGCACCGGCACCGGGTAGTTGCCGGTCAGGCATGCGTCGCAGAACCCGGCCCCGGGGGCATCGATGGCACTGACCAGATTGTCGAGGGTCAGATACTCGAGTGAGTCGACGTCCAGGAACTCGACGATCTCCTCGTTGGTCTTGATGGCGGCCAACAGCTCGGTCCGGTCCGGGGTGTCGATTCCGTAGAAGCACGGCCAACGGAACGGCGGCGAGGAGATACGGAGGTGGACCTCGGTGGCTCCGGACTCACGCAGCATCTTGACCATGGCCCTGGTGGTGGTGCCCCGGACGATCGAATCGTCCACCACGACCAGCCGCTTGCCGGTGATGTTCTCACGAAGAGGGTTGAGCTTGCGCCGCACCCCGTTGGCCCGCTCGGCCTGGGTCGGGGCGATGAAGGTCCGCCCGATGTAGCGGTTCTTGACCAGGCCCTGACCGTAGGGGATACCCGACGCGACCGCATATCCTTCCGCAGCCGGAACCCCGGAGTCGGGTACGCCCATGACGAGATCGGCCGGAACCGGTGCCTGCGAAGCCAGCAGCTGGCCCATCCGCCGGCGGGCACCGTGCACCTCGTTCCCGTACAGGGTCGTGTCAGGCCTGGCGAAGTAGACGAACTCGAAGATGCAGAGCTTCGGGTTGAGACGTTCGAAGGGGAAGGGCCACTCCGAGCGGATCTCCTTGCCGTCGATGACCACCATCTCGCCGGGCTCGAGCTCACGGACGAACGTCGCCCCGATCACGTCGAGCGCAGGGGACTCCGAGGCGAGAACCCAACCCATCTCGAACTCGTCGGTAGCCTCGAGGCGCCCGAGACAAAGTGGCCGGAATCCGTTCGGGTCGCGGACGCCGATCAGGCGGTCGGCGTCCAAGAGCACGAACGAGAACGCCCCTTCGACCGAGGGGAGTACCTTCATGAGGGCGTGCTCGAGGTCGTCCGCGACCTCGTCGCGGGTGCGTTCGCGATCGTCGGGGGGGAACGCCTGGCCCAACAGCTCGGCGACCAGATCACTGTCCGACGACACCAGGCCGGGCAGCATGTTGGCCAACTCGCTCAGCGCCACCGTGTTGGTCAGGTTTCCGTTGTGCCCGAGAGCGAACCCGGCCCGGCCCACGCCTCGAAAGACCGGTTGGGCGTGGATCCAATCGCTGGAACCGGCAGTGGAATAGCGGGTGTGGCCGATTGCCATGTGCCCCCGCAGTCCCGAGAGCTTGCGCTCGTCGAACACCGTGGTGACCAGGCCCATGTCCTTCATCACGGTGATGGCGTCGCCGTCACAGACGGCCATGCCGGCCGACTCCTGGCCACGGTGCTGCAGAGCGTAGAGACCGTCGAAGGTCAGATGTGCCACCGACCGCCCCGGGGCGTAGACCCCGAAGACTCCGCAAGCTTCCTTGGCCTCCATCATCGGTTGGTCACCGCACACACCGGGGTCGTCGGGCTCATCCTTGACCACGGCCAGGCCTCCATTGCCTCACCGTGCAACTACATCCTAGTGGTGCCGCCGGAGGGCGCGCCTATCCACCCCGCCGGGGCCCGACGGCGCCCGACGCGGTCCCACGGGCTCGGACGGCTCCGAGAGGCCCGACGTCTCCGCCTCCCGGTCCGCGCCCTGGTTCAGAACCACCCGCCGATAGCCTCGCCGACGATGATCGATCTCCACACCCACTCCGACGTGTCCGACGGGAGCGATCCGCCCGAACGGATCCCCGAGCTGGCCGTCGAGGCCGGTTGCAGCGCGGTGGCATTGACCGACCACGACTCACTGGCCGGGATCGGGCCGGCCCGCCGCCGGGCCGAGGAGCTCGGTATCACCTTCGTGCCCGGGTGCGAGGTCTCGTGCCGATCGGCCGGATCCGGCGGCATGCACGTGCTGGTGTACTTCGTGGACGACGATGCCAGCCCGCTCGGCGAGGAACTGGTCCGGCTCCGGGAGGACCGTCGGCGCCGCAATCTCGCCCTGACCGATCGGCTGATCGACCTCGGTCTGCCGGTGACCTACGAGATGGTGGTGGCCGAGGCCGGGTCCGAAGTCGGTGTGGGGCGACCCCATTTCGCCGCTGCCCTGGTGGCGGTCGGTGCCGCCGACTCGGTCGATGACGCCTTCGACCGGTTCCTGGCCCACCGGCGACCCGGGTTCGTACCCAAAGCGCGGCTGTCGGCAGCCGGGGTGGCCCGGTTGGCCCGGGACTGGGCGGGGTGGCGGTAATGGCCCATCCCTTCACACGGGGCTCGACGGTACCGACCTGGCCAGGGCTGTCGAGGAGTTGGCCGGGGCCGGGTTCGCTGGCATCGAGGCCGTCTACGGCCGTTACTCGTCCGCAGCGCCGCGGGCTCGAAACCTGGCCCCTGCTTCGACCTGGTGGCCACCGGTGGCTGGACTATCACGGGCTGATGAAACCTGACCTCCGGGTCGGCACCGGTCAGGGTGACCTCAAGGTGACCGACCGTCCTGAGTCAGCTGTGGCCCGACGGCCTGCGCCTGCTTGAACGTTGGGGCCCGGCTGATCGGCCCGGCCCTGCTGATCGGCCCGGCCCTGCTGATCGGCCCGGCTTGAGGTCGGCCTCGCTTGACCGGGCTCCACCACACGATGCTGATCCACCAAACCGATCAGGACGAGACGGGTGTCACCTCGTCCAACAGCGAGGGAAGCCCACCTCGCCAGGCGGCGGGACTTCGCACTCCCAGATCGACCAGGCCCTCCACCACCAGCCGCTGGCCCCCGGCGGTACCGAGCACCCAACCCGACGCCGGCCTGGCCGCCCGCGAGATCAGCTCGTTCCGGCGGGTGGTGCGCACGACCACCCGGACGGCGCCTCGGTGAACAGTTCGTGGTGGTCGGCCACGCCGGCCACTGCAGGCCCATCCCCGAGCGGCATGATGCACTCGGCCAGCGCCACCCCGAGACCACCGCCCGAGACGTCATGGATTCCAGAGACCACACTCCCGCCGT
>CAVUZI010000010.1:0-96302 GCA_963745955.1 uncultured Acidimicrobiaceae bacterium
TCCGTGGGAGTGCTCAAAGCGGGATGTGAGTGGGCCGCCAGAAACGGGCTGATCAATCGCAGCCCGATTGCTGGAATCGAACGACCCCGAGCCGACTCGAAGGTGATGCAAGCCTGGACGGTAGAAGAGGCTCGCACGTTTCTGCAGTCCACCGGTGAGGAACGAATCGCCTTCGCATGGTCACTGCTTTTGACCCGTGGCCTGCGTCGTGGAGAGCTATGCGGCCTACGTTGGGACGACGTCGATCTTGATGCAGGCGTCCTCAGGATCAATCGGACACGTGTAGTTGCCAAAGGCAAAGCAATCGATTCCGTACCGAAGACAAGGTCGGGGCGGAGGGCTGTCCCACTCGACGCTTCACTCGTGGCAATCCTTCGGGCGCACAAGGCTCGTCAGGCAAGCGAGAGATTGTTGGCGGGCAGCGCCTATGAGGACGGTGGATACCTGCTCGCTAACGAGTTGGGGACGCCGTACCACCCTGACACGATCTCCGATTGGTTCGGTAAAAGGCTGGAGGCAGTTGGGTTGTCTCGTATAAGGCTGCACGATTGCCGTCATACGGCTGCGAGCCTCATGCTTTCGGCAGGCGTACCGGTCAAGGTGGTGTCCGAGATGCTTGGGCACGCTTCGCCGACAATCACCTTGGCGGTCTATGCCCACGTCATGCCGGGCATGGCTGAGGAGGCAGGTGCGGCACTCTCGAAAAGTCTGCTCGGGTAAGTGGTGACAAAATGGTGACAAGCCCCAAGTGTCTCCGCTTCTGTCTCATCATAAAACCGCCCCTGACCTGCGATATCGAGTGGAGGCGAAGGGACTCGAACCCTCGAACCTCTTGACTGCCAGTCAAGCGCTCTACCAGCTGAGCTACGCCCCCGTAGCCGCTCAGGGGGATTTCCCTCTGAGCTATTTCTTTCAAGTAGCAACCGGAGTAGCAACGTGATTCGGTTACTACGGCGGAAAGGTCATCGTAGCCGAGGCATCTGCGCCGTCCTACCCTTCGTCGTGCCAGCCGGGCTGCCGGAAACGTAGCCGACCAGGGAGCCGGGACAACCTGCGTTCCGAAGGCCCAATGTGGGACTTGCAGAGAAGAGTCATCCCGGCGAATGTGCCCTGACCTGGGAAGACGCGCATCGAGACAGACCCGGGCACGGTGGGCGATCGACGACGATACCGACCCACGATCTCGACGAAGTCTCGACCCGGCTGACCCAACGACCCAGGCAGGAGGATCGGGTCAGCGGTCTCGATCTCTAAGTCGAACTTCTTCGAGGTGAGCCTGACGAGCCGTGCTCGTTCATACCGGTTACCCGTTCACTCTTGTGCGACCTAGTTGACTGTGCCCACCTATCCGGCACCGGCCCGCTGCTCTTCTGGGACGGCATCGTGGTGGTCACCGGCACGATGCTCTGCGTCGGGCTTCCATGGCTGGATCTGCACCTCAGGCGGGATCAGACTACGGGCCGTGGAGCCATTCGGTGCACGTGCAGTCCGTGCCGCCTACGACCTGGTCGCAGAGGAATACGCCGCCGCCTTCGGCGATGACCTCAGTCACCTTCCGGTTGACCGTTCCATCCTTGACGAAGCGACTGGGCGACTCGGGGTGGGTCCGGTGCTCGACCTCGGCTGCGGACCTGGCCAGGTCGCTGAGTACCTGAGCGCTCGTGGCGTCGAAATGGTCGGATTGGATCTTGCCACGCAGATGCTTCGCCTCGCAGCCGAGCGCATGGGTCGTGACCGCTTCACATGCGGCGACATGCGGGCACTTCCCTTTCGATCGCAATCCTTCTCGGCCGTGGTGGCGTTCTACTCGGTCCACCATCTCCCACGCTCCGACTTGAGTTCTGCGCTTCGTGAGATCCATCGGGTCCTCGTCCCCGATGGGACCCTCGTCATTGCGACGCACCTTGGCGACGGTGAGGTCTACACGAATCAGTTCCTGGGTCACGAGATCGAGACGGTGGGGGGCACGCTCTATGACGAAGCGGAACTCCGGGACGCACTGGTGCGCCAGTCCTTCGCCGTCGAGCAATCCCGGCGAAGAGGCCCGCTCCCTCATGAACATCAGTCGCAGAGGATCTACCTGATCGTCCGACGTAGTGACGAGTGAACCCAACCCGAGGTGGCGAGTCGCCCTCGGACACCTCCCCATCGTGCAGTCGGGGCGCTGGGCGGTAGGGGGAAGCGCCGCTCTGGCCCTTCATGGTCTCCCGGTCGATCCTCGGGACCTCGACCTCGTGGCCGACAGCACCGCAGCAACGGAACTGATTGCCGGCCTGGGTGGTTCCATCGACGAGGACGAGGCGGCATGGGATCGAGGCGACGTTCGGGCGGCTCGCCGGGCGCTGGCCATCGTGGAAGGCGTCGAGGTCGAGATACTGGTTGAGGTCGAGGTGATCGCACAGGGCACACGTGTCCTCGGACCACCGGACCTCGACGATCTGGGAGGCGTCGTCGTCGATGGCCGATGGATTCCTGTGCTTCCACTCACGGCAATGCGTGAGGTCCTCCTCGCCATGGGGGACAAGCAGCGTGCGGAGATGGTCCGCCGCCACCTGCAGGACTGATCCGATTGCACCGCCCTCACCTTGCAGTTCGTGAACCGGAGCAGATCTACGGCCACCGGGCCCGTACGAGGTCGAGATGGCGCTCACCGTGTGCGCGCATCTCCGGGAATCGAGCCTGGACCCAGCACCAGGTGGCGATGAAGGTGCTCTTCAGCGTTGTGAGCAGTTCGAGAAGCGGTACGTCGACCTGATCGAATGTCGCTCGGATCCCATCGGACAGGAAGGCCAGGTCCCATTCGAGAGGTCCTCGGCAAGCACTCTCGAAGTCGATCCACCGCAATCCTGAAGGCGTGACCAGGTAGTTGCCGGGCGCCGGGTCTCCATGGAGCCCTTGCTCGCAGAAGGAGTGCTGGTCCAACCGGTCGAGCAGATCAGCGAAGGCCGCACGGAGGAGCACCCGGTCATCCATGGCCAGAGCCGCGATGCGGACATCGTCGGACAGAGCGATCTGTGCCCTTCTCAGGCCGACCCGGAAGCTGGGCAATGGAACGATGCACCCGGAGAGCGCTTCATGGACCTGGTTCAGCGAGCACCCGATCTCGTGATCGCGGCCGGCGGAATTCGGATCGTGGTCCAGCCGGTTCCACAGTGTGACCGTGAACCCGGTTTCAGAATCCCGTAGGGGCGTCGGTATCAGCCAACGGGGGAGCCACCGGTGCGCCGACGGCCGTGAGTGCCGATACGACATCGTGCTCCAGGATCAGCAATTCCGCACTGTCGGCGTGGGTGCCGACCTTGGCGATGACGGGGCATGGCCGGAGCCAGACGACGGTGTTGTTCGTCTCCTGGAGGAGCACGGGATCGTCGACCTGCAGGCCCAGTCGGCCGGCAACATTCAGTGCTGCTCGCAGACCGGGAGTCACATGGGTGAGTCTGCCCGACCGGGCTACGACGGCCGGGACGGATGCGCTGACCCATCCGGCTCCGACCCATCAGCTCGAGCCGCCACAAACCACATGACCTACCGTTTGGACTGCCGGCCCTCGGAAGGGACCACGGATGCATCGGGACCGGGAAAGAAGAGGTCCTCGTTGCCGGTATCACCCCACCTGACCACATAGGGCGGCTCACCGTTCGGGTGACGGGTTTCCAGCACTTCGCAGTTGCGATCGGGCTGGCCCACCCGACGCCCCCCGATCACGATCCGATCTCCGACCTTTGCTTGCATGTCGTGGCTCCCTTCCTCGGTTACCTCATGTACATCGACGCGTCGTGCGATGCATGCCGCTAGGCGCTCAGCGGCTGCGCTTTCCCGCTCAGACATTCGGCCTTGTGGCCACAGGCTCGGCAGGACTCTGCCGGGACGTGCACCATCCATCCGAGATCCCAGTGCCAACAGCTCCAGCAGTCGTGGCAGAGAAAGTTGGTGCGGATGCCATCAGAGACCACCTCGAGGACATCGTTCCCGCACTGGGGACAGGACAACTCTTCCCGTAGAAAATGGGCCTCGGCACTCACGGCGGCTCGCTTCCCGGCGCAGTCAAACGCTCCTCGAAGCGGTGGACCTACCGACCGACGCTTGGTGCAATCGCCCGTTTCGAATGACGATTCGATGTTCGCCTTGTTGGCAATCACCCCTCGAGGCCGATGCTAACCCTTTCCGGGCGTCTCAGCGCCCGGCTTCGCCGAGGTCCGGTGTCAAGGGTCGCCACCGGTCGGACAACCGCGGCCCGGCGAAGTCACGGGACCGTGCCCGTGGGACAGATGCGCAGGTCAGGCCCCTGGCACGGTGCCGGCTTCCGATCCCCTGGAAGCGCCCGGTTTCGTTCGCCAGAATGCGCCTGTGGGCTTCTATGGCGACCAGATCCTTCCCCGCCTCATCAATCGGGTTCTCGACGGGGGTGAGTTCACCGAGATCCGTGGCCGGGTCACCGCCGGGCTCACCGGGGCGGTCCTGGAGGTCGGATTCGGCTCGGGTCTGAACGTGCCCCATTACCCATCCGACATTGAACGTGTCCTCGCTGTCGACCCGGCGACGGTGGGACGGAAGCTTGCCGCGGCGCGGGTGGCGGCTACGCCCGTTCCCGTCGACTACATCGACCTCGACGATGGCTCCCTCCCTTTGGACTCCGGGAGCATCGACCACGTGCTGATCACCTGGACGATGTGCACGATCCCCGATGTCGAACGCGCCCTTCACGAGATGCGTCGTGTCCTTCGCCCGGGCGGTCAGATGCATTTCGCCGAGCACGGGCTCTCACCCGACCCGAAGGTGGCGACGTGGCAGGACCGCCTCACCCCTTTCCAGCGTCGATGGGCGGGAGGGTGCCATCTCAACCGGCCTATCGACCGACTGATCGAAGAGGCCGGGTTCAGCGTGGACCGGCTGGACACCTTCTACATGCACAAGGCGCCGAGACCCATGAGCTACATGTTCGAAGGGTCGGCCACGAAGTGAGCCGTCTACCCGGCATCGAGCCCCAAATCGCCTCGGGCTTCTGCGGTGGTGTTGGTGTGCGGAAATGGCCGGTCGGGAAGGTCCATGCCGAGGGCCGAGCAGATCGGCTCCCACCCCTCCCCGGGATGCCACTCCAACAGGCGACCCTTCGGTGCAGTGGCCCTGACATGGTCATTGTGGGCCAGATATGCCGACTTGGCCGCTGCTTCGTCCTGCCAACCGGGAGTGAACATCGTCATCATCCCCCGGCCCATCCGGGTCCATCCGTCGTCTGGGGCATCGGGTGCGAAATAGGTCGCCATCGCCGGGAAGATCGTGTTCGAAACGCTCGCCCACCACGCATCTGCATCTCGCACCGACAACAGGATCAGTGCGTCGGGGAAGGTGCTGGCGATCTCCGCCCAGAACGGGGCCGCGGGCCAGTCCACCGTCGCTTCGTATCCGTCGAAGAAGCGGTCCCATGCCGGCGGTCGACCCTCATAGGCGTCACCCCACGCGTCCGGATCGGCTGATCGTTCCCTGACTTCCAGCATGTGGTAGCAGGGCCCGCCGAGTAGCTGCTCCAGCGCCTGCTTCAGCGACGTCGTGCCGGTCCGGCCCAGACCGGCGCCGATCACCCGAAGCGTCATGCCACCTCCTTGCCGCCGGCCACCGACGAGAGCGTAGGTCAAGAAGCGAATCCGGTGCCCGGTCCAGACGCTGCCGCGGTCCGTCCCCGCTGAGGACCGAGCGTCGGCGTGGCATGTGCCCCGTCCGGCGGACACAATGGTGTGCGTGAGATCCCGCCTCCGACACGGAAGGGTCGACCGGTGAGCGGGGTGTCCGGCGACCACCACGAGGAGGTCGCCGGGCGGCACCTGCGCGCCTGCCGGCGGTTCGGGCAGGCCGTCGCTGCGGCCTCGGGCCGGTGGAGCGCTCCGTCGCCTTGCACGGAGTGGGATGCGAGAGGTGTTGTCGAGCACGTCATCGGCTTCCACGACGTGCTCCTCCTACGGCCGATGGGCGCGAAACCCGAACGCCCGAAGGGTGATCCGGCGGAGCGGTGGGAGATCACCTTGGCCGCCCTCGTCTCACTGTTCGGCCGGCCCGGCCTCTTCGACGGCCCCATCGACGTCCCTGCCGTCGGCAACAACCCTCCCACCCGCATCGAGGCGACACCGCTGGTCGGGCTGCTCAGCCAGGACGTGCTCATCCATACCTGGGATCTGGCCCGCGCCGTCGGGGCCGACGACCGTCTCGACCCGGACCTGTGCGCGTACTCTCACCGATCGGCTACCCGAGGACCCGACGGCCCAGGTCCGCTCGGGGATGTTCGCACCGCCGCTCGACCCACCTCCGGGCGCAGACCCACAGGTGATGCTGCTCTCGCGTCTGGGCCGTGACGTCGGCTGGCAGGCGCCTGCCGGCGATCGGCTCTGACCGGAGGGTCGACCCCGTGCCCGGGGGCGTCGTATCGTATCGAGATGGGCCCGGGAAGCTTCGAGGTCATCTGCGAGGTCGAGCCGGCCACCCGTCCCGACCTCATGCACGTCCGCCACCAGATCGGCGTGATGAGCCGCGTCGCCGGTGCGTTCCTGATCCCCGACAACCACATCGGGCGGGCAACGGTCTCGAGCATCGCCGTCGCCCATGAGGTCAAGCTCATGGGGGGCCGTTCGATCGCCTGCCTCAACGCCCGCGACCGGAACGTCCTCGGCTTCCGGCGGGACCTCCTCACCGCGGCGGCGTACGGGGTCGACGAGTTCCTGTTCGTGTACGGCGACCGCCCCGAGACGGGCTCCCGGTCCGACGATCTCACCGTCAGGACGATGATCGCCGAAGCCCGCCGGTTCTCCGATCGGCCCGGCGGCACCCCCGTCCGGATCGGCGTGGCCTCGGGTCTGCGTCCCCTCCCGGCCTGGAAGCGCGACGCCGACTTCCTGCTGGCCCAGATCTGCTATTCGGCACGCGATCTCCTCGAATGGCGGGCCACCATCGACTTCGCCGGGCCGGTCTTCGCCGGCGTCATGGTCATCCCCGGTCCGACCATGGCCAGAAAGCTCTCGGCCGACATCCCCGAGCTGGCCGTGCCCGAACCGGTCATGGAGCGGCTCGACCGTGACGGGAAGGCCGGCGTGGACATCGCCTGCGAGCTCATCGGCGAGATCCGGGCATCGCAAGCGTTCGACGGCATCCATCTCATCCCGGTGGCGGCCTACCGGGAGATGGCCGCCAGGCTCGAGCAGCCGACCTAGCCGGGGGCTCATGGCACCCCCGGTACGATCGTGATCCATGGCACGCGCCTACGACGTCATCGAAGTCGAGAAGAAGTGGCAGCAGCGCTGGGCTGACGAGGGCACCTACGAGGTCGACGCCGGCGATCCGCGCCCACCCTGGTACGTGCTCACCATGTACCCCTATCCTTCGGGCCCGGCCCACATGGGTCACGTCCGGAACTACACGTTCGGCGACCTGCTGGTCCGCCACCGCACCATGCTGGGCTATGCCGTGCTCTCCCCGTTCGGGTTCGACTCGTTCGGCCTACCGGCCGAGAACGCCGCCATCCGTACGGGCACCCACCCCCGGGTCTTCACCGATGCCCGCATCGCCGAATTGAAGCAGTCGATCACCTCGCTCGGGGCCGTCTACGACTGGCGCCGCGAGATCCGCAGCCACGACCCCGAGTACATCCGCTGGAACCAGGTCATCTTCGAGAAGTTCCTGGCCGCCGGCCTGGCCTATCGGGCCAACGCCCCGGTCAACTGGTGTCCGGGGTGCCAGACCGTCCTGGCCAACGAGCAGGTCCTGGCCGACGGCACCTGCGAGCGGTCGGGCGATCTCGTGGTCAAGCGCGACCTCGAGCAGTGGTTCCTGGCCATCACCCGCTACGCCGACGAGCTGCTGGCCGACCTCGACGGCCTCCAGTGGCCGGAGCGGGTCAAGACCATGCAGCGCAACTGGATCGGCCGGTCCGAGGGGGCCGAGTTCGACCTGGTCGTCGACGGGCGGGACGGTTCCGACGGGGGCGAGCGGCTGGCGCTGCGGGTGTTCACCACCCGACCGGACACCTCGTTCGGCATGACCTACGCGGTGGTGGCTCCCGAGCACCCGCTGGTGGACGCGCTCACCCACCCCGACCACGAGCTCGAGGTGGAGGAGCTCCGGGTCCGGGCCGCGGCCAGCACCGATGTCGAGCGCATGTCGGAGAGCGGCGCGGTCAGCCTGGCCAAGCGGGGCGCGTTCACCGGCTCCTCGGTGATCAACCCCTTCACCGGCCGGCCGGTACCGGTCTACGTGGCCGACTACGTGCTCATGGGCTACGGCACCGGCGCCATCATGGCCGTCCCGGCCGAGGACACCCGCGACTGGGACTTCGCCCAGGCCTACGGCCTGCCCGTGGTGAGGACCGTGCGTCCACCCGAGGGCTGGGACGACGCCCGGCGGCCCCGGCGGCGCCTACACCGGGGCCGGCGAGAAGATCAACAGTCAGTGGCTCGACGGGCTGGACATCGCCACGGCCAAGGAGCGGGCCATCGAGTGGCTGGAGGCCGAGGGCATCGGCGTCCGGACCGTCAACTACCGGCTGCGGGACTGGCTGGTGTCGCGCCAGCGGTTCTGGGGCTGTCCCATCCCCATCGTCTACTGCCCCGACCACGGCATCGTCCCGGTTCCGGCCGCGGAGCTGCCCGTGCTGGCCCCCGACGATGTGGAGTTCCTCCCCACCGGCCAGTCACCGCTGGCCACCAGCCCGGAGTTCCTCAACACCACCTGCCCGGTCTGCGGCGGCCCCGCCACCCGTGAGACCGACACCATGGACACCTTCGTCGACTCGTCGTGGTACTTCCTCCGCTTCACCGACCCCTGGACCGCCGACCTCCCCTTCGATCCGGACATCGCCCGCCACTGGATGCCGGTCGACCAGTACATCGGGGGGATCGAGCACGCCATCCTCCATCTGCTCTACGCGCGCTTCTTCACCAAGGCCCTGGCCGACGTCGGGCTGGCACCGGAGGAGCTGCGGGAGCCGTTCACCCGGTACTACGCACAGGGGATGATCCGGATGGGCGGGACGAAGATGTCCAAGTCCAAGGGGAACCTGGTGGCCCCGTCGAGCTACCTGACCACCGTCGGAGCCGACGCCCTCCGCCTGTTCCACCTCTTCGTCGGGCCCCCGGCCGACGATATGGACTGGACCGACCAGACCGACAGCGTGATCGACGGCACCGCCCGCTTCCTCGACCGTGTCTGGCGACTGGCCGTTCCCGCCGACGCCGGCGACGGACCACGCCGATCCGGTCCGCTCACTGCCGAGGACCTGGCCGTGCGGCACGCCACCCACCGGTTGATCGACCGGGTCACCCGCGACTTCGAGCGGTGGTCGTACAACACGGCCGTGGCCGCGTGCATGGAATTCGTCAATCTCGTGCAGCCCTACAGCCGCCAGGGCGGTCAGGCCGAGGTGGTCGATGAGGCCGTCGACACCCTGCTGCTGTTGCTGGCCCCGATGGCGCCACATCTCGCCGCCGAGGCCTGGGAGCGTCGGCACGGGGACCACATCCACCTCCGTCCCTGGCCGGTGGCCGACCCCGACCTGGCCGCCGAGGAGTCGGTGACCATGGTCGTCCAGATCAACGGCAAGGTGCGGGACCGGATGGAGGTGGCCCCGGGCATCACCGAGGCGGAGGCCGAGCACCTGGCCCTGGCTTCCCTCGCGGTGACCGAGGCGTTGGACGGCTCACCGCCCCGCCGGGTCATCGCCCGGCCGCCCAAGCTGGTCAACATCGTCATCTGACCGTCACCCCACCTTGAAGCCGGCCAGCACCTCGGCCCAGCGTTCGGGCTCCATGGGGTAGGGGGCGTAGAAGTTGAAGCGGTCGACCACCCCCCCGAACCGATCGAGCACCATGGGGGCGATGTCGTCGAGCTCGCCGACCACGGCGAGGGTGTTGAGTATCTCGTCGTCGATGAGGTCGGCCATCTCGTCCCACGACCCGCGCTTGGACAGCGTGTTGAGATCGGTCTGGAGGTCGCCCCAGCCGTGGAGCTCCAGCACCGGCCGGTAGGCCGGGGTCGATCCGTAGAAGGCGAGCTGGGTCTTCACCGCCTTGGCGGCGGCGGCGAACCCGGCCTCGTCGGCGCCGGTGACCACGAGCCCCGGAAAGGAGATCTCCATGTCGGCGCGGACCCGGCCGCCGGCCGCCAGACCCCGGTCGAGGGCGGGGGCGGTGATCTCGCGCAGATACCGCTCGGTGGTGAACGGATGGGCCAGCAATCCGTCGGCCACCTCGCCGGCCACCTCGGTCATCCTCTGGCCGACGGCGGCGAGGAAGATCCGGGGGTTGCCGAACGGATTGGGCCCGGGATCGAACATCGGTGTCATCAGGGTATGGCGGTAGAACTCGCCCCTGAAGGCCAGCCGGCTGCCGTCGGACCAGCTGGCCCAGATGGCCCGGACGGCCATGATCAGCTCGCGCATCCGCGGGGCGGGATGGGACCACGGCATCGAGAACCGCTTCTCGATGTGGGGTTTGATCTGTGAGCCGAGCCCGAGCATGAACCGGCCGCCGGACAGCGTCTGGAGGTCGTTGGCCACCATGGCCAGGTTCATCGGGTTGCGGGCGAAGGCCACCGCGATCCCCGTCCCGAGGTCGATCCGCTCGGTGTGCTCCGCGGCCAGCGCCAGCGGGAGGAAGGGATCGTGGTCGACCTCGGCCGACCACAGCCCGTCGTACCCGACCTGCTCGGCCATCCTGGCCGTTTCGACCACCCCGCCGGGATCGAATCCGATACCTCCGTCGACACGCACGGAGCAACGCTATCCCGCGCTGTCGGCACCCTCCGTGGGGGGACGGCCGCAGCCAGTTGCGTCCACGGTTCTCCTGCCCCACAATTCAGGGGTGACCGATGACGCCACCGACGGTCGCCCGTGGCCGATAGACCCCATCGGGTCGGAGCCCGATCCGGAGGCTGTGCCCGTTCCCGACCTGCCCGGACTCGAGGACCTGACCAAGGTGTTGGCGGAATTCGCCGCCTCCGCCAACCGCTCGGCCTCAGCCGCCCTCCACGTCGGTCCGCCGGCCGGGGAGGTCGCCGGGCCACAGGCCCCGGCGGGCGCCACCGAGGTGACCGACGACGACCGCAACCGGTTCGGGACGCTGCTCGACCACGCCGCCGAGCGCGGGCTGCTGAGCGTGGCCGAGTACGAGTTCAGGCTGGGCGAGCTGGCCGTGGCCACCAGCTTCGATCGGATGCGCGAGATCGTGACCGACCTTCCCGTCTTCACCCCACCGGCCGCCACCACCGCGCCCAGGTCCCGGCGGTCCCGTTCGGGAGCAGCCGGCTCGACCCCCGGTGGGCGCCGCCGCTCCAACCCGTGGGTGGTGCTCGGGGTGTTGGTGGTGGTGATCGTGGCGCTGCTGGTGTTCTTCCTGATCTACGCCGAGCACATGGTCCACAGCCACGACCCGGGGCTGGTGTCCGGGGTGGCCGGCGACCGGCTCCTCAGTGTCCTTCGCCTCTGAGGAACTGCTCCAGCTCGGCCGCGATCTCGTCGCCGCTCGGAACATCCACGTCGAGCCCCAACGGGCTGACCTCTTCGGAGTCGAGGGCCGCCTCCAGGCGGCGGACCATCTCGAGGTGGTCCGGGTTGGCCCCGATCAGCTCGTCCACCTGGCGGCGGGAATCCTCCCCCGCGGCACGCAGCGCCGAGCTGTCGAGCACGGCCCCGGTCACCGCAGAGAGCCCCTCGATGAGGACCGCGCTGGCCTCGGGGTAGGGCATGGCCGACACGTAGTGGGGGACCCGCGCCCAGAGCCCGATCACCGGTATCCCGGCGGTGCCGAGTGACACCTCGAGCGCGGCCTGCACCCCGGCCGGGACCTCCAGCGTCCCGTGGACGGTGCCCACACGTCCGGCCAGCTCCACCGATTGGGGAGGGACCGTCGAGGCCAGCCGGACCGGCCGGGTGTGGGGAGTCGGAGCGGGAAATGCCCCCAGGCCGACCACCGTGCGCACCTTCAGGTCCCGGGCCAGCCTCACGACCGCCTGGATGAAGGTGGGCCACCGGAAGTCGGGTTCCGGACCGGTGAGGTACACCACATCGGCGCCGGCCCGGTCCTTGCCGGTCACGATCCGGATGGTCGGCCAGGTGAGCTCGGTGGTGACGCCATCCTCCAGACGGGCGATGGGCCGGCGCGCCCGCTGGTCGATGAGCAGTTCCGTGTCGAAGGAGGCCACCAGCGTGGTCGGGGAGGAGCCGAGGAGCTCGGCGATGGCGGCGGACGCCCCCATCCCGGCATCGACCCACCCCTCGAGCCCCACCACCATGATCGGCCGGCTGAGCCGATCGCCGACCGGCTCCCCCCAGGCCGGATCGATCCGGTACAGGGACGTCGGGTCGTGTTCGTTCATAGTGACTCCACTTCGGCCAACGCCCGTTCACCCAGGCGGCCCACGTGGGCCGCGAACTGATCGGCCCCCGAGCGGTCGCCGGCGGCGGCGCCGCCGGCATATCGGACATGGACGCCCTGGAGGATGCAGGCCAGCTTCCAGAACCCGAACGCCCGGTAGTAGGAGATCTCGGAGACGTCCCGGCCGGACAGTTCCGCGTAGCGGGTCATGAGGTCCGAGCGCCGGGCGAATCCGGGCAAGGCGGTGGGGGCGACGCCGAGGAGCGCCTGGTCGCCGTCCTCGGGCTCGGCCCAGTAGACCAGCAGCAGCCCGAGGTCGGCCAGCGGGTCGCCCAGCGTGCAGATCTCCCAGTCCAAGATGGCGAGCACGTTGCCGTCGTCGTCGAGGACGGTGTTGTCCAGCCGGTAGTCGCCGTGGACGATGACCACTCCCTGCTGCTCGGGGATCCGGGCGGCGAGCAGCTCGTGGACCCGGTCGACGACGGCCGGTCCGGGCTGGCCGTCCAGCGTCGACTGGGTGAACTGACCGTGCCACCGCTTCAACTGACGGGCGATGTAACCGTCGCGCCGGGCGAAGTCCCCGAGGCCCACGTCGTCGATGTCCACGGCATGGAGCCGGGCCAGGGTTTCGATGAGCGACTCGCCGGCCCGCGCCCTGGCGGCCGGCGGCATCCGGCCGGCGGCTCGGTCGTCGCGGATGATCTGGCCCTCGACGAAGGACATCACGTAGAAGGGCGCCCCGTTCACCGTCTCGTCAGTGCACAGTCCGAGGGCGCGGGGCACCGGCACGCCGGTCCCCCCGAGGGCCTTGATGACGGTGTGCTCACGCTTCATGTCGTGGGCCGTGGGCAGGACGTGGCTGACCGGCGGGCGGCGGAGGGCGAACGCGCGGCCGTTCCGGTCGGTGACCCGATAGGTCAGATTGGACCGCCCGCCGGCGATCAATTCGAACGTGAACGGCGGTTCCGACCCGGGGATCGTCTCGACCATCCACGCGGTGACCCCGGCCCGATCGATCCCCTCGACGTCGACCTCGGTGTCTGGCGGCCCTGCCTTCATGTCCTACGACGCTACCCGCGCTGCGATCCCGTCCCGGAGCAGGCTCCCGGTCACGCCTGGCCGCCGGGCGTCTCCGGGTATCGTGATGGCGATGGTAGACGTCACCGACGCCACGTTCGAAGAAGAGGTTCTCCGCCGCTCGTCGGAGGTCCCGGTGGTGGTCGACCTGTGGGCCCCGTGGTGCGGTCCGTGCCAGACCCTCGGGCCGGTCATCGAGCGGGTGGTCGAGGCCACCGACGGCGCCGTGGCCCTGGTCAAGGTCAATGTCGACGAGAACCCGGCCATCTCGGCCAGCTTCCAGGTGCAGTCGATCCCCGCCGTCTTCGCCCTGAAGGACGGGAAGGTGGTCGACGGCTTCATCGGGGCCCAGCCCGAGGCGGCGGTGGCCGAGTTCGTGGCCCGGTTGGCGCCGGTACCGTCCGAGGCCGACCTCCTGGTCGACGAAGGGGTCCGGGCCGGAACCGAGGAGCCGCTGCGCAAGGCCCTCGAGCTGCAGCCCGACCATGCCGGTGCCATCGGAGCGCTGGCCGGCATGATGATCGCCAGGGGCGACGCCACCGATGCCATCGCCCTGCTCGGGCGCATCCCGGAGACACCCGAGACCAGGCTGTTGTTGGCCGAGGCCCGTCTGGCCTCCCAACAGGTCGACATCGACGGCGTCGACGTCGGCGATCTGCTCGACGGCCTGCTCGACCGGGTCCGCGACGACGACAGTGCCCGCCAGGAGTTCCTCGACCTGTTGGAGACACTGGGGCCGGACGACCCGCGGGCCACCGACTATCGCAAGGCACTGGCGGCCCGCCTGTTCTGAGCGGCCCGGCCGGCGGGCCGTCGTCGTCGGTCCGTGGCCGCGGATAGCGTCACCGTGGTGCACGCGACCGCCCTGACCCTCGGCGACCGGACCTTCGACATCGGTGACCGGGCCCTGGTGATGGGCATTCTCAACCGCACGCCCGACTCCTTCTACGACAAGGGGGCCACCTACGCCCTCGACGAGCTCCTGCGCCGGGCCGAGCAGCTGGTGGGTGACGGCGCCGACCTGCTGGACGTCGGTGGGGTGAAGGCCGGGCCCGGTCCCGAGGTCGGTGAGGCCGAGGAGCTCGACCGGGTCATCCCGGCCATCGGCGCACTCCGGGCCCGCTTCGACATCCCGCTCTCGGTCGACACGTGGCGGGCCAACGTGGCCGTCGAGGCCTACGCCGCCGGTGCCGTGGTGGGCAACGACATCAGCGGCTTCGCCGATCCCGGCTACCTGCCGGCGGCGGCGGCGGCGGGGGCCACGGTGGTGGCCACCCACATCCGGCTCGGCCCGCGCATCCCCGACCCCGAGCCGTTCTATGACGACGTGGTCGAATCGGTGGCCGCCTACCTGATCGAGCGCGGGTCGTGGGCACGTGCCGCCGGACTCACCCCCGACCGGATCATCGTCGACGCCGGCCTCGACCTCGGGAAGACCGCCGAGCAGTCGCTCACCTTGTTGCGGGCCTCGGACCGGCTGGCCGGGCTCGGCTACCCGCTGTTGCTGTCGGCGTCGAACAAGACGTTCCTGGGCAGGATCCTCGCCCTCGAGATCGACGAGCGGTGGGCGGCCTCGCTGGCGGCCACCGCGTTGGGCGCCGCCCTGGGCTGTCGCATCATGCGGGTGCACGACGTCGCCGCCCACCGGCAGGTGTGCTCGGTCATGGCCGCCATCGGCGCGGCCGGCCGGGCGCCCGTGGCCCCGGGCGTGCGGACGGGCCGGTGAGCGCGGCCGAGGTGGCCGGGGACACCGGACCGGCGTCGCCCCCGGCCGTCCCGGCCAGATCCGTCTACCTGGTCAAGGGCGATGACCCGTCGCTGATCGGTCAGGCCACCCACGCCCTCTGCGAGGAGCTGGTGGGTGGCGGCGACCCGTCGCTCATGGTCGAGGAGTTCGGCGGCCCCGGGGCCGACCAGTTCGAGGTGGGCGCGGTCATCGACGCCTGCACGACACCCCCGTTCCTGGTCGAGCGCCGGATCGTGGTGGTGCGGGAAGCCGGGCAGCTGACCGCCCCCGACGCCAAACGGCTGGCCGCCTATCTCGACGACCCGCTGCCCACGACGGCGCTGGTCCTGGTGGGGGGAGGCGGAACCGTACCCCAGGCCCTGACCAAGGTCATCGGCTCGATCGGCGGGGTGGTGGACACGACCGTGGGAAGGACGAGCAAGGCCAGATCGCAGTGGCTGGCCGAGCACCTGTCGGGGGGACCCGTCCGGCTCGACGGCCGGGCGACGACCCGACTGTCCGAGCACCTGGGCGGCGATGTGGGACGTCTCGAGGGCCTGCTCGACACGCTGGCCTCGGCCTACGGTACCGGGGCCACGGTCACAGCCGCCGATCTGGAGCCGTTCCTCGGCGAGGCCGGATCGCTCGCCCCCTGGGACCTCACCGATGCCATCGACGCGGGGGAGATGGCCCGCGCCCTCACCGTGCTCCACCGGATGCTGGGTGCGGGCGACTCCCACCCGCTCGTGGTCATGGCCCACCTGCACCGTCACTACCACCAGATCCTCCGGCTCGACGGGGTCGGAGGCATCACCGCGGAGCAGGCGGCCGAGATCCTCGGCATCCGGAGCGCGTTCCCGGCCAAGAAGGCGCTGGCCCAGTCCAAACGGTTGGGGACGGCCCGGATCGCCCGGGCCGTCCAGCTTCTGGCCGAGGCCGACCTCGATCTCCGGGGCGCCACCGTGCTGCCCGGCGAGACCGTGCTCGAGGTGCTGGTGGCCCGGTTGAGCCGGCTGGTCCCCGGGGCGCGCTGAGGCGCGACCCCGGCACCGACTAGGAGCTGACCGAGTCCCTGGTCTGCTCGCCCGCGTCGGCGACGTTCTCGGTCCACTGGAAACCGTCCCAGTAGCGGAACTGGTGCCGGCCGGTGGGGTCGGCCTTCCACCCGGCGGGGACCGTCGGCCTGGCCTCGGTGGATTCGGTGAGGCTGGTGCGCTGCCTGGGCCGGTACGTCCGGGCCAGACCGACGGGTGACCGGGCGGTCCGGGTGGCGGTTCCTCCGGTGCTGAAGAAGGTGGCGCTGATCTCCGACGGGGCCGGCCGGTCGGTCGGTCCGGGGTCGAACACCAGGCTCTGCCCGTCGGCCGAGCGTGGTGACCCCGAAGCTGCCGAACCCCGCCGCAGGTGCGCCGGTCCGGGTCGTCCGGCCGTCCTCCCGCTGCTTCTGGTCGGCTTCCGTACCGAACCGCTCGAAGGGCAGGCTGGCCGCCCGGCCCGCGGCGGTGATCGGGGCCACCTTCGGCCGGGCGGCATACAGGTAGATGCCCAGTCCGACCAGCGGCAGCAGCAGGACCAGGACGAGGTAGGCGGCTTTGTTCTCCTCGGCGCGCCTCCAGGCCCATCCGGGTTGGCGGATCAGATCGGCGGCCCCGATGATCATCGAGACCCCGATGACGAACCCGACCAGCTCGAGGGAGAAGATACTTGGACCTGCGATCTGTCCAGTCATGAGCCACAGCCTCCTGTCATTGCCGCTTCTTGTGTCGTCACTGCTTCCTCTGCCATCACCGCGGGTGGCCGGTTCCTCTGCCATCCTGCTGGTGGCCGGGGCCGGTTCGACGGCGCGCCGTGTGTTCCTGTCCTGTCGTGCTTTCGGCGTGGCGTCCGCGTCCTTGATGGACGCTCGAATGTTCGGTGGCTCGAGTGCGCAATGGGAATGATCGGCGATGCTGCTGTGGCACTTCTGTATGGTCACTCTCTGAGGGTATGCCCTCAGCACTCTTAGTGTTCACCCTATGACGGAGAGTAGTCAATACTCTATTAGCGGAAATCTCGCGATGCGGGGACCGGGCCGAGTTCGAGGGGCTCGAACCGTTCGGCCACGACGGTCATCGAACCCTCGGACCGCTCGATCCGTCCGCGTACGAGGAGGGCCGGGGACGACCGGGCCACCGGCCGCCACCGGACCCAGGCGCCGCGGGAGCACACGATGTTGACCATGCCGGTCTCGTCCTCGAGGTTCAAGAACACGGCACCATGGGCACTCTCGGGTTGTTGGCGGTGGGTCACGACGCCGCCGACGGCGATCCGGTCCCCGCTCGGCCTCGACCGCAGTTCGGCGGCCGGGAGCACGCCCCGTCGGCTCAGCCGGCCCCGGGCCAACTCCATGGCCGTCGTGTCCGGCGCCATCCCGAGCGACCACAGGTCGTCGGCCACCTCTTCCCACCGGGTGGGGAGGGGGAGCGGCGGGGGATCGGATCCGGTGACCACGCCCGGGAGCCGGTCCGCGGTGGCCTGGGAGGCCGCGCCCGCCCCCCACACCAGGGACCGTCGGTTCGGGACCCGGGCCGGCCGGCCGGCCACCGGAGCCGGTCGGCGGGGCCCGGCGCCGCACCGGCCGAGACCGTCGAGGGCTCCGGCCGTGGCCAGGGCCTCCAGCTGGACCCGGGTGACACCGGCCCGGCGTACCAGGTCCTCCATGTCCGACCACGGGCGTCCCTCCTCGATCCGCGCCGCCGTCTCCTCCCCGATGCCGCGCACCGATGTCAGCCCGAGCCGCACGGCCGGGCCGGGCGATCCGGTGCCGTCCCGCCCGCCGCGGCCGGGACCCGCGTGGCCGATCTCCTCGAGCCCCGCGCCGGAGCGCCCGGCGTTCACGTCGGGGCGCCGGACGACCACCCCGTGACGCTTGGCGTCGGCCACCAGGCTCTGGGGGGACCAGAACCCCATGGGCTGGGCGTTCAACAGCCCGGCGGTGAAGGCGGCGGGGTAGTGCACCTTGCACCAGGCGGTGGAGTACACCAGATGGGCGAAGGCCACCGAGTGGCTCTCGGGGAACCCGAAGTTGGCGAACGCGGCCAGCGCCGCGTACACCTGCTCGGACACCTCCGGTGACACCTGCCGGGCGGCCATGCCGGCGAACAGCCGGTCGCGCAGGCGGGCCATCCGCTCGCCCGACCGCTTGGCGCTCATGGCCTGGCGCAGTTCGTCGGCCTCGGTCGAGGTGAACCCGGCCACGTCGATGGCGATCTGCATCAGCTGCTCCTGGAAGAGGGGCACCCCGAGGGTGCGCTCCAGGGCGGGCTGCAACAGCGGGTGCAGGTAGGAGACCGGCTCGGTCCCGTTGCGCCGCCGGATATAGGGGTGGACGGCATGGCCCTGGATCGGCCCGGGGCGGATGAGGGCCACCTCGATGGCCAGGTCGTAGAAGCAGCGGGGCTGCACGCGGGGGAGGGTGTTCATCTGGGCCCGTGACTCCACCTGGAACACCCCGACGGTGTCGGCCCGGCACAACAGGTCGTAGACCTCGGGCTCCTGTTCGAGCCGGGCCAGGTCGACCTCGATGTGGTGGAACTCGCGCACCAGGTCGACCATGTTGTGCAGCGCGGTGAGCATGCCCAGTCCGAGCAGGTCGAATTTGACCAGCCCGGCCGCGGCGCAGTCGTCCTTGTCCCACTGCAGCACGCTGCGGCCCGGCATCCGGCCCCACTCCACCGGGCAGACCTCGACCACCGGACGGTCGCAGATGACCATGCCCCCCGAATGGATGCCGAGGTGGCGCGGGAAGTCGAGCAGGTCGGAGGCCAGGTCCCGCACCATCGGCGGGAGGTCCTCCCGTTGGTCGAGCGGCTCTCCCCGTTCGACCGACTTCGACCAGGCATCCACTTCCTCGGCCGTGTGCCCGAGGACCTTGCCCATGTCCCGCAGGGCCGATCGCGACCGGTAGGTGATCACGTTGGCCACCTGGGCGGCGTGCAGCCGGCCGTAGCGTTCGTAGACGTACTGGATGACCTCTTCCCGCCGACCCGACTCGATGTCGATGTCGATGTCCGGTGGCCCGTCGCGGGCCGGGGAGAGGAAGCGTTCGAACAACAGGCCGAGGGTGACGGCGTCGACGTTGGTGATGCCGAGCGCGTAACAGACCGCCGAGGTGGCCGCCGAGCCCCGGCCCTGGCAGAAGATGTCCTGACGCCGGCAGAACGTGACGATGTCCCAGACGGTGAGGAAGTAGCCGGGGAACCCGAGCGTACCGATGACGGCGAGCTCGTGGTCGAGCTGGGCCCACGCCCCCGGCACCCGCTCGGCTCCGCGTGGCCCGTACCGGTCGGTGGCGCCCCGGCGGACCAGCTCGACCAGCCAGCTCTGCTCGGTCTGCCCGTCGGGTACCGGAAAGTCGGGGAGCCGCGGGGCCACCAGGCGCAGATCGAAGGCGCACATGGCGGCGATCTCCACCGTCCGTTCGATCACCCCGGGCCACCGGGCGAACCGCCGGCGTTGTTCGGCCTCCCCCCGCAGGCAGGCGGTGGCCGACGAGGGGAGCCACCCTTCGAGATCGACCAGGGTCTGCCGGGCCCGCACCGCGGCCAGTGCGGTGGCCAGCGGGAACCGGGCGGGGGTGGCGTAGTGCACGTTGTTGGTGGCCACCGGGGCCACCCCCCGATCGGTGGCCAGCAGGGCCAGGGCGTCGTTGCGGGTGGCGTCGATCGGGTTGCCGTGGTCCCACAGCTCGACGGCCAGGTGGTCGGGGCCGAACCGTCCGATCAGATGGTCGAGCGTCCGGGCCGCGGCCGCCGGGCCCCCGGTGGTCAGGGCGGTGGCCAGCGCCCCCTTGCGGCACCCGGTCAGGATCTGCCAGTGCCCGCCGTGGTGGTCGGACAGCGCGTCGAGGGTGATGATCGGCTTCCCCTTCTCCCCGCCGGCCAGATGGGCCTCGGCGATCACCCGGCTGAGGCGGGCGTACCCCTCGGGGTCCCGGGCCAGCACGACCAGATGGGTGCCGTCCGGATCCGGCACCCCGGTGCGGACCCCCGGCATGCCCGCCCCGGTGATGGTGAGCTCGGCGCCGAAGACGGTGGGCAGGCCGAGGGCCCGGGCCGCCTCGGCGAAACGGACCACACCGTAGAGACCGTTGTGGTCGGTCAGGGCCAGTGCGGCCAGACCCAGCCGGCCGGCTCCGGCCGCCAGCTCCTCGGGATGGCTGGCCCCGTCGAGGAAGGAGAAATTGGAGTGGGCGTGGAGTTCGGCGTAGGGCATCGGTCGGTGGGGGCGTCCGGTCATCCGTAGGTCGCTTCGACCCACCACCGGCCCCGTTCGATCAGGAGCAGGTGGGCTTCCGCTCCCGCCACCGCCTGCATGCGCGCGCTCCGCCGGTGGGACCTCGACCACCACCGCTCGTCGGACGGCCACGGGCCGGCCCAGGCGGTCACCGCCGACCACGGGCTGTTGTCCACCGACAGCCGGCACGGGGTGGTGGTGAGCAGACCCCGTCCCGACACCGCCACCGGCCGGCCGTCGGCACCCGCCAGTTCGGCGTGGAGGGGGGCGGGATGCACGACCGCCGGGGCGGGGGGCGGGATCTGGCCGGGCCACGGCGCACCGAGGGCGGTGTCGGCGTGGCGTTCCCGGACGTTCCAGGTGACGAAGCGGGCCCGTTGGGCCGGCCCCCGCCCACCTTGGAGGCGGGCGGTCACCACGCCGTCCGGGCCGAGGAGGTCCTGCACCGCGGCCAGGGCCCGGGCGGCCCGGGCATCGGTGTCGCTCACCCCACCCCAGAATTCGGGATCGCCGCCGGGCGACAGGGACACCGCCACCCCGGGCTCCCCGGCGCTGTGCGTCGATCCGCCGGCCGGCCGCCGGCTGGCGTAGCTCGGACAGCTCACCGCTCCGCCCACCGGCCACCCGGTGGCAGGCGGCACCGTCGGCTCCGAACCGTCCGAGCACATGGGACTCGGGAAGGGCGGCGAACTCACCCAGGGTGCGGATACCCAACCGGTCGAGCAGCTCGGTCAGTTCGGGACGGTCGAGAACGTCCACCGGCAAGGGGGCCAGGAAGGCGGGGGTCCCGCCCACCGGGACGACGAGGTTGCCGCGGGCGGCGAGGACGGCGGCGAACAACCCGTCGGCCACACCGACCTCGACCGGGGTGATGCCGGAGGTGGCGTCGGCGACCCGCTGGACCAGTGTGCCTTCGCCCCCGAAGTAGCGGGCCGGCCCGCGGGCCGGGAGCGAGCAGATACCGGTCCGCACGGCGGTGACCCACGGGCAGAAGGCCTCGGTGGCTTCGATCACCTCGACGAACGACCGGAGGGTGGCCCCACCCTCGTCATCGGCGAGGAGGTCGGGGCAGCGCACGACGAGGAGGCGGTTCATGCCGGCACCACCGGGTCCTCCGCGGCATCCGCCACCGCCCCGGTCGGCGGTGGGCAGCCACAGGTGACGGTGACGGGGACGCGCCGACGACCGACGACCCGTGGCCGTCACCGTCATCCGGCGCCGGCGCAGGTACCCCTCGCCGGCACCCACGCCGTCCCACCGCGCGTCGCCGACCTTCAGCTCCACATCGGGGTGCTCGGGCCATCCGTGCCGTCCCGTCACCACCAGCACCGACCGGCGCTCCCTGGCCCTGGCCACCAATCTGCGGGCCATGGCCGGGCGGGGAGGGAACGGGGGGCAGAGCACCACGAGATCGACGCCGTCGATCAACGCCGCGGTGACCTCGGCCCAGGCGGTACCGGGCCGGGGGACCAGGGCCAGCCGTGACAGGTCGATGCCCAGGTCGTGGGAGGCGACGGCGCCGAGCCCCGGGAGACCGACGAGCGCACACCAACAACCTGCTCCCGACGCCGCGGCCAGGAGGGCCAGCGTCAGGCTGACGCCGCCGCCGGCATGCCCGGCCGGCCCGGTGACGGCGATGGTGCTCCCCCGGCGCAGGCTGCCGTCGGGGAACAGGTCGGCCAAGGGGGGGACCACCGTGAGCAGCTGGGTCTGGCTGGAGGAAACGGGTCGGGTCCGCTCGGCCAGGAGGGCCAGCGGCTCCCGGTCCCGCCCCCCGCCCGGCCCCGGAGCATCCTGGTCGCGGGGAGGCCGATCCGTCGGGGTTACGAACATATGTTCGTACAGTACCGCCCCCGGGTTGGAGGGGCCAGTGGCTCCGACCAGGCCATCCGGCAGTTCCCACGATGCGCCCGATCTGCTCGCTAGCATGTGGGTCACCAGAGAGAGGAGGTGGTCCAACTGAGCAGTCAACGTTTTGGGACCCTGGAGGTGGCTGGCCGCTGAGGCGGCTCGCTGTACCACCTGGCGAATCCCAGCCAGACACCCACCGGGCGACCTAGCCGGACCCAGGTCCCATCCGGCGCCGCACGGGAACCCCGGTGCATACAACAGCAAACTTGTACCTGCAGGGCGTCTCTTCGGGGGCGCCCTGCAGCGCGTGTGGGGGCCGGACCGGGCCGGGTCCGGCGGGCGGTCAGGGGCGCATGGTGGTCTCGTCGAGATCGAGTGCGGCCCGCACCTCCCCGGCGATCCGCTCGCTGACCTTCCGCCGGGCCAGCAGGTGGCCGAGCTCGACCCGCTCCGTGGCGATGATCAGCTGGCGGAGCTCGCGCTCGGCCTGCAGATCTCCGTACCGGTCGACGGCGGGGACGGTCCCGTTTCCGGAGCCGTCCTCGTCGAGGCCACCGGCATCGATCGCCTCCAGCCGGCGGTCCATCCGGGCCAGCTGGGACTCGTACCCGATGCGGATCCGGTCCACCACCTCGTCGGGGAACTGATCGGTCTGGCCGAGATCGTCGATCCGGCACAGGGCGATCACCGTCAGCCTGCGCCGCGCCTCGGCCAACAGGACCAGGTCCTGCTCGTCGCGCGTCACCAGACCCAGCCGTCGGATGAGCGGGGGAAGGGTCAGGCCCTGCCCGACCAGTGTGGCCACGATGACGGCGAAGGTGATGAACACCAACAGGTCCCGTTGCGGGAAGCTCTGGGGGAGGGCCAGCGCGGCGGCCAGGCTCACCGCCCCGCGCATGCCGGCCCAACCGATCACCGTGGTCTCGCGCCACGACCGGTTCGAGCGCCGGGCCGCACCGACCAGCCGGTGCCCGCCGGGCAGCACCGTCGCCGCGAACATCCACGCCATGCGCACCCCGATCACCGTGCCCACCACGGCCGAGGCCTCGATGGCCAGTGAGCCCGATTCACGATTGACCAGGCTGTCCAGTACCGGCCGCAGCTCCAACCCGATCAGCAGGAAGGACGCCCCGGTCAACAGGAAGACGATCAGGTCCCAGATCTCGCGCTGCTGCAACCGGGCGGCCGGCGTCAGCGCTCCGGAGCCGAAGCGCCCGAAGTAGAGGCCGGTGGCCACCACGGCCAGCACGCCCGACGCCCCGAGCTTGTCGGCGGGGAGATAGGCGGCGAAGGGCAGGATCAACAGCATGGTGTTCTCGATGACCGGCGTCTCGGTGAACCGGAGCATGCGGCATCCGAACCAACCCACCGCGATACCGACGGCAACTCCCACCACCACCGCGAACGCGAACTTGCCCAACACGTCGGCCACGGTGAACACCGAGCCCACCGCGGCCACGGCCACCTGATAGGCGGTCAGCGCGGTGGCATCGTTCATCAGTCCCTCTCCGCCGAGGATGACGACCAGCCGACGCGAGAGCCCGAGCTTTCCGGCGATCTGGGTGGCGGCCACCGAGTCGGGCGGTGACACGATGGCGCCGAGGGCGAAGGCCACCGCCCAGCTCATGTCGCCCACCAGGGTGTGGATGACCACGGCCACCGACGCCATGGTGACCACGACCAGTCCCACGGCCAGCAGCAGGATGGGTCGCCAGTGGGTCCGGAGCTCACGCGCCGACGTGTCCAGCGAAGCGTCGTAGATCAGGGGCGGGAGGAAGACCAGCAGCACGAGATCGGGCTGCAGCTCGATCCGGTGGTGGACCGGCAACAGGGCCACACCGATGCCGGCCACCACCAACAGGATGGGATAGGCGATCCGCAGCCGGTCGGCCACGATGGCGATGATCACGATGCCGATGAGCAGTCCGATCCCGTCGGCGATGCTGATCATCGGAAGGTGGGCCCGGCCCGGTGGCGCATCGTCGGGGCACCCGTCACGGCGCACAAACTACCCAGCGCCGCCCCCGCCGATGGTGAAGCTACCGCTCGCCCTCCTCGTCTTCGGGCTCGGAACGGAGGGACCGCTCGATGTCCCAGTGATGGTGGAAGGCGTCGTGGGCATTGGTCAGGACCACATCGGACAGCGACTGCCCGCCGCGTTCGGGGTGGATGAGGATGACACCGGTGCGCCGGGTCTGCCTCACCGCGTACTGCCATCCGGCCACGGAGCGGGACAGGGACCACAGGGCCGCCTGGAGCGGGATCCGCGGGTACTCCCGGGCCCGGGCCAACGCGTTCTCGTCGTAGCCGGCCACTTCGGGTGGTGCCCCGGCGGCGATCCCGGCCAGCCGCTCGGCCCAGATCCGTAGGTTGTCGGCCACGTGGCTGACGTAGGCCGACACCGACCAGTCGAGCTCGGGGTGCCGCTCGGTGCCGGCGGCCCCGACCAGCGTGCGCCCGTAGGTGCCCGGGACCTCGGCCACCAGGACGACGGCGTCACCCACGCTCACCTGCCACGAGAAGCCGCAGGCCCGACAGGGCTCGCCGTAGACCGTCGCACCCCATTCGCTCATCTCCTGATTGTGCCACCCCGGTGGCGGCCCGACCCCGCGGCCGCGGTGCGAAGCGTGCCGGCCGAGGCGCACGGCCACTGGATGGACCGACGGGCCCCGACCGCCCGACCGCCCCCTCGAAGGGGTCGGCCGCGCTACTCGGGCAGGTGGCAGACGGCCTCGACGTTGTTGCCGTCGGGGTCGCGGACGAAGGCGCCGTAGTAGTCGGGGTGGTACTCGGGCCACAGCCGGGGTTCGTGCAGCACGTCCGCCCCCAGGGCGGTGGCGGCCTGGAAGAAGGCCCTCACGCCGGCCCGGTCGGGGGCGGCGAAGGCGATGTGGGCCTCGCGGAACCCGTCGCCCGACGTCTGCGGCCCGATCCAGAACCCGGGTGCGCCGGGTGGGCCGAACCCGACGGCCCCGCCGAACTCCATCACCCGCCCGGAGCCCAGCGGGGCCAGCACGGCGTCGTAGAAGGCGGCGCTGGCCGCGGTATCGGAGCACTGGATGGAGAGGTGGTCGATCACGGTGCACAGCCTGCCAGACGGCGGAGGTGCGCGATGCTGGACGGCCGTGACCGACGCCGTCCCGTTCGCCGCCAGCCTGTGCCCCCTCCCTCCCCACGAGGGCCCGGTGGCATGGCCGGTCCCGGAGTGGCCGCTCGGCCGGCTGCCCGACCGGGTCGATCTCGATGCCCTGATGGCCGAGGCCTTCGACCCCGCCGGCCCCCTGCACCAGACCTACGCGGTGGTCATCGTCCAGCGGGGCCGGTTGGTGTTCGAGCGCTACGGCGGCCTGCTGCCGCAGTGGGACAAGCCGGGCAAGCCGGTGGTGGGGGAGACCCCGCTGCTGTCCTGGTCGATGGCCAAGTCCATGCTCCACGCCATCGTCGGCATGCTGATGGCCGAGGGGAGGCTGGTGCTCGATGCCCCGGCCCCGGTGCCCCTGTGGCAGTCACCGGGCGACCCGCGCGGTGAGATCACCCTCCAGCAGCTGCTCGACATGCGCGACGGGCTCGATTTCGCCGAGGAGTACGAGGACCCCGAGGCCTCCGACGTCCTCCAGATGCTGTTCGGGCGGGGCCGGGCCGACATGGCCACCTTCGCCGCCGACCGGCCGCTGGCCGGCCCCCCGGGGACCAGGTTCAACTACTCGAGCGGGACGAGCAACATCATCTCGGGCATCGTGGCCCGCGCCGTGGGCCCCGGCGACCGCTACCGGAGGTTCCTCGCCGACCGGCTGTTCGATCCCCTGGGCATGACGTCGGCCACCGTCACCCTGGACGATGCCGGCACGTGGGTGGCGGCATCGTACGTGTACGCCACGGCCCGGGACTACGCCCGCTTCGGCCTGCTCTACCTCCGGGACGGGGTGTGGGCCGGCCGGCGGTTGCTGCCCGAGGGGTGGGTGGACGAGGGGCGCCGACCCCGTTCGGTGGACCCGGACGGCGGAGACTTCTACGGCTCGCACTGGTGGACGCGGGAGGACGCCCTCGGCACGTTCTGGGCCGCCGGCCACGAGGGCCAGTACATCGACATCTGCCCGGCGCTCGATCTCGTCCTGGTCCGGATGGGACGGACCGATGCCGACCACTCCGACGACGTCAAGCGCTGGCGGACCCGGGTCATCGACGCCTTCGACCCCGGAAGCGGCTGACCCTCGGCCCGCCCGGGGGCCGGTCTTCGGTCGGGGAAGTCCCGGACGGCACGGGCGCGAAAATCCGCCGATTCCGGTGACAGCGGGGTTACTGTCGCCGCATGAAACGGCTCAGTGGTTGCATCGCCTGCCTCTGTCTGTGCATGGCGTCCGTCGTGATCGGCGCGCCCTCCGCCGGCGCCGGGGCGTCCTCCCTCTCCCCGACCACCCTTCCCCTGGCCGGGCTGCATCCGGCGGCCGCCGCGCACCCCGATGCCGTGGTGCTCGGGAGCTCGTGCCCGGTGGCCGCGTTCTGCGTGGTGGTGGGTGAATACGAGGGGACCGACCACTCCGATCACGGCCTGATCGAGACCCTCTCGGGGGGAGCCTGGTCGGCGGCCACCGCACCGCTTCCCCCTGCGGCCTCCAATCCCCTGGTCGAGCTCGACGCCGTGTCCTGTGCGACGGCGGCGTCGTGCGTCGCCGTCGGGGAGTTCACCGATCCGAGCGGTCACGAACAGGGCCTGATCGAGACCTTGGCCGACGGGATGTGGTCTGCCTCCGTCATGCCCCTCCCCGCCGACGCCAACCCGGATCCCGTCGTCGAACTGTGGGACGTGTCCTGCCCGGCAGCAGACCAGTGCGTCGCCGTCGGCTCCTACCTGGACACGGCGAACAACACCGACGTGTTGATCGGTACGCGTGCCGGTCGTACGTGGACCCCTTCGACCGTGTCGCTCGAGAGTTTCAGTCCGCCGCCCCGGCCCCTCCACTACCAGTGGCTCAAGGCCGTCTCGTGCGCGCAGACGGGCTCGTGCGTGGCCGCCGGCGAGTACGAGGATGTCCACTCGCACATGCAGCTGTTCACCGATACCTTGTCCGGTGGTGTATGGACGGCGCGCCTGCTGGCGCTGAGCGGGCTCGACCCGGCGCCCATCCCGGCACCACCGCCGAACGAGGTCGAACCGACCGTCGATTCCATCTCCTGCGCGTCGACGCAATGGTGTGTCATCGCCGGAGAGTATGAGCCGGCGACGTCGAGCGTCCGGGCCTTCTTCTCCACCCTCTCGGCGGGCAGGTGGACATCGGTCACGGCTCCGCTGGCCGGGCTGGTCCCGCCATCCAACCGGCAACCTGACGCCGCCCTGTTGGAGGTCACCTGCCCCCAGGTGGCCCACTGCCTCGCTGCCGGGGGCTACCTGGACGTGCAGCACCACTTCCAGAACCTCATCGCCACCCTGTCCGGGACCACCTGGTCGGCGGCCACCGGGTCTCTCCTCGGTCTCCAGCCGCCGGCGGGCTCCGGGAAGGTTGCCATCCTGTCCGGTGCTTCCTGCCCACCGACCGGACCGTGCCTGGTCAGCGGCTTGTACGAGGACTCGGCGGGGGGCGGGCTCCCGATGGTCGAATCGCTCCCCAATCCGGCCCCCGGCTACTGGGAGGTGGCCTCCGACGGCGGCATCTTCAGTTTCGGGAGCGCCCACTTCGGGGGTTCGATGGGGGGCACCCACCTGAACCGGCCGGTGGTCGGCATGGCCTCGACCCCCGACGGCGGGGGCTACTGGGAGGTGGCCTCCGACGGCGGCATCTTCAGTTTCGGCGACGCCCACTTCGACGGTTCGATGGGGGGCACCCATCTGAACCAGCCGGTGGTCGGCATGGCCTCGACCCCCGACGGCGACGGCTACTGGGAGGTGGCCTCCGACGGCGGCATCTTCAGCTTCGGCGACGCCCACTTCGACGGTTCGATGGGGGGCACCCATCTGAACCAGCCGGTGGTCGGCATGGCCTCCACCCCCGACGGCCACGGCTACTGGGAGGTGGCCTCCGACGGCGGCATCTTCAGCTTCGGCGACGCCCACTTCGACGGTTCGATGGGGGGCACCCATCTGAACCGGCCGGTGGTCGGCATGGCCTCGACCCCCGACGGCCACGGCTACTGGGAGGTGGCCTCCGACGGCGGCATCTTCAGCTTCGGCGACGCCAGGTACCACGGCTCGACGGGCGGCCGCGTGCTCAACGCCCCGGTGGTCGGCATCGCTCCCACCCCGGACGGCCACGGCTACTGGGAGGTGGCCTCCGACGGCGGCATCTTCAGCTTCGGCGACGCGCCGTTCGTCGGGTCACTCGGCGGCACCGTCTTGAACAAGCCGATGGTGGGGATCGCCGTCGACGGATGACCGTCGTCGGGCGCGGTGAATCCGAGCGTGGCCTCGGTCACACCCCGTCCCACAGGCCGACCGGTGCCTGGCCGACCCGGTAGTGGCCCGGTTGGCGCCCGCCGGCGGCAGCCTTCTCGAGGCGCTTCTGCATCCCCGGGGTCAGCGCCTCCGCCTTGATCATCTCGAAGTAGGTGGCCGTGGCGTTGCCCACGTCGAAGAAGTCCCGCTGCCAGCTCCACAAGAAGTCGCCGGCGTAGCGGAACCAGCTCCCGCCCAGCCCGGCGATCTCGTAGTGGCTCCCGTCCGGCCGGGTGGCGTCGGCCACCTGCTTCCACAGGCCGAGGATCTCCCCCTGGGCGTCATCGATGAGCACCCGTTGGTAGGGGTAGGTCCAGCCACCCAGCCCTTCCATCTCGTAGCCGAGGGCGTACTCGCGTATCTCGTCCCGGCCGACGGCCATGAACTCGTCGTTCGGGCCGACGTTCCAGCCGTAGGTGGCGTCCTCGGTGTACATGTCGGCCATCGGCGTCCAGTCGAGTTGCTCCTCGCAACGCTTGTTGATGTCGACCCACCGCTGCATCATCTCTTCGAGCTCGCTTCGAGGGAATTTCGGCATGGCTTTACTCCTCTTCGGTGATGTGAAGTGCGGACGTCGGGCAGAAGCGGACGGCGGCCTCGACCTCTGTGCGCCGCGCCTCGTCGGGGCTGTCGTCGAGGATGGTGACCTTCGCCTGCTTGTCCAGCTGGAAGACGCCGGGCGCCTCCGACTCGCAGACACCGTGACCCTGGCACAGGTCGAGGTCCACCGAGATCCGCATCAAGGTGTCGGCCCGCCCGCAGCGGTCGGTGTCCGGGCGCTCTTGCGCCGGTACCGCACCACGCAGGGCTGTTGGAGCTGGACCACCATCTTCGAGTGATCGTTCCGGTACGTCTCGGAGGGTTGGGCCAGCTCGAACTCCCAATCCAGGAGGAGCACCGAGAAGATGGCCTTCAGCTGCATCATGGCGAAGGCCGCGCCCACACACCGGTGGCGGCCGGCGCCGAAGGGGATCCAGGTCCACGGGTTGGACCGGTCCTCCTCCCGCGGCTGGATGTACCGTTCGGGCTGGAACGAGTCGGGGTCGGGGAAGTCCTCGGCGATCCGGTTGGACACCGCCGGACTGGTCCCGACCATCTGGCCGGCGGTGACGGTGAAGCCGTCGACCTCGATGTCCTCCTTGGCCACCCGGAGGAGGAGGATCAACGGAGGGTGCAGCCGCAGCGCCTCCTTGATGGCCGACTCGAGGTGGGGCATCTCCCGCAGGGCCTGGTAGCTGACCTCGGCCCCGTCGGCGTACAGCTCGGCGAGCTCCTCGTCCACCGCCCGGAGCTCGTCGGGGTGACGGAGCAGTTCGATGAGGGTCCATGCCGCGGTGCCCGAGGTGGTGTGGTGACCGGCGAACATCATCGAGATGAACATGCCGGTCACCTCGTCGGCCAGAAACCGCGGTGACCCGTCCTCGTTGCTGATGGACATGAGCACATCGAGCAGATCACGATCCTCGTCGTCCGAAGGGGGAGTGGCGGCCCGCTTCTTCATGATCCCCTCGACCAGCTCGACCAGCCCCCGGCGTGCCGCGTCCCGGCGGCGGAAGCTCTCGATCGGGGCGTAGGGGTCGACGTAGGCGATGGCGTCCGTGCCCTGCTCGAGGTCGTGGTAGAGCTCGGCGAACCGCTTGTCCAACTCCTTGCGGAACCGTTTCCCGATCAGGCAGGCCGACGACGTGTAGATGGTCAGCTCGGCGAACCAGTCGAGCAGGTCGATCTCCCCCTCGTCGGCCCACCCGGCCACCATGTGCTCGACCTCGTCGGCGATGGTGGCGGCATGACCCCGCATGAACTTGTCCCGCAGGGCCTGGTTGTGGAGCATCTCCCGCCGGCGTTCGGGCGGAGCGTCGAAGACCACCCCTTCACCGAACACCGGGGTCATGAACGGGTAGGCCTCGGCCTGGTCGAGGATCTCCTCGGGGGCGCGGAAGAAGTACTCGTTGGCCCCCGCGCCGGTCATCAGGACCACGTCGCGCTGGGCCAGTCGGAAGACGCCCACGTCGCCGCACTCGGCCCGGACCCGCTTCATGAGCGCGATCGGATCGACCCGCAACTCCTCGAGGTGCCCGTTCTCGTCCTCGCCACCGGAGACCCGTGGTGGCAGCTTGTGGTCCAGCGCGGTTGTCATGGTCGTACCTCGTCATTCGAGTCGGTGTCATTCGAGTCGGTGCGGATCGGTGCTTCGGGTTGCAGTTCGATGATCGTGGCGTGGGTGCCGCGGGGTAGGCCCACGACGGCGGCGATGGCATGGGCCACGCCGGCGGGTCGCATGAAGTTGGAGTGGCGGGCGAAACCCCAGTCCGCCCACTGCTCGATGACCCGGCCGGTGACGTCGGGGTCCCAGTCCATGCCCATGCCGGTCAACGTCGGCCCGGGCCGCACGATGGTGGCCCGCACGCCGGTTCCCTCGAGCTCCATCTGCAGGGAGTGCACGTAGCCCTCCAGCCCCCACTTGGAGGTCACGTAGGCGGCCATGGACGGCCTCGGCCGTTCGGCCACGTCCGAGGTCACAAAGACGATGTCGCCGCGCCGCCTGGCCGTCATGGCCGGGACCAGGGCACGAACCAGGCGATGGGTTCCGCTGAGGTTGACCTGGAGGACGCCGTCGAACGCCGCCGAGTCGGTGTCGAGCACCGCCCCGGCGATGTTGAGGGCCGCGTTCGACACCACGATCTCCGCGGCCCCGAGGGCGGCTACGGCCGACTTGGCGAACTGCTCCACCGAATCGGCGTCGGCCAGGTCGAGGTGGATGGCCACCGCCTCGCCGCCCTCGGCCCGGATGGCGGCCGCGGTGTCCTCGCACTCGTCCACCCGACGTGCCCCGAGCGCCACCGGATGGCCGAGTTCGGCCAGCGCCTTGGCCGTGGCCTGGCCGATACCCGACGACGCGCCGGTCACGATGGCGGGACGGCGTTCGGGGTTGGGCTCGAAGCGGGGCATCAGCGCAGTGTGACCGCGGTCGGGAGCGCGGCGAGGCCGCGCACGTTGATCGAGTGGACACGCTCGATGCCGTCGGGGTCGACGTCGTAGGTGGCGACGCGCTCGACCAGTTCCGACAGCGCCACACGGGCCTCGAGCCGGGCCAACGGGGCCCCCATGCAGAAATGTCGCCCACTGCCGAAGCTGACCAGTCGACCGGTGTCACGGTCGAGGTCGTAGCGGTCCGCCTCGGGGAAGACGGCTTCGTCGCGGTTGGCCGACCCGACGAGGAGCAGCACCCGGTCACCCCCGGGGATCTCCGTGCCGTGCAGCTCCATGGGGCACGCGAGCCACCCGGAGCAGCATCTGGCTCGACGTGTCGTAGCGGAGGGTCTCTTCGATCCAGCTCACCACCCGCTCCCGGTCGGTGAACGGCTTGGCCCGCTCGTCAGGGTTGCGCCAGCCCCAGTACCACGCGTTCCCGAGCAGCTTGGTGGTGGTCTCGTTGCCGGCCACCACCATGAGGAAGAGGAAGGCGATGATCTCGTCGTCGCTCAGCTTGTCCCCGTCGATCTCGGCGTCGAGCAGAGCCGAGGTGAGGTCGTCGGAGCGAGACTTCCGTCGTTCGTCGACCATGCCCTGGTAGTAACCGACCAGGGCGAAGGCGGCCTCCATCCCCGCCGGCGGGACGTCGAGCACCCCGTCCTCGCGGTGCACGACCAGATCGGCCAACCTGCGGATCTCCACCCGGTCGGCGCGGGGTACCCCGACCAGCTCGGAGATCACGTCCATCGGAAGCTTGCCGGCGAAATCGGCGATGAAGTCGAACGATCCCCGTTCCAGTGCCGGCTCGAGGTGCTCGAGGGCGATGGCCCGGATGTGCTCCTCCATTTCGGCGACCTTGGACGGGGTGAAGCCCTTGCCGACCAGTGAGCGCATACGCGTGTGGCGGGGCGGGTCGAGGGCCAGGAACGACATGAACTTGTGGGCGTCGGGCCCGAAGGCGCTGGGCTCGAGCGAGACCCCGCTGGCGTTCGAGAACCCGTCGAGATTGCGGAAGGCGGCGAGGACGTCCTCGTGGCGGGAGAGCGCCCAGAAGTCGAGCTCGTCGTTCCGGTACACCGGGGCCTCGGCCCGCAGCCGGGCATAGACCGGATAGGGGTCCTCGTGGATCTCGTAGGCGTACGGGCTGTAGCTGACGGGCTCGGCCAGGGTCATCGCCGGCCCCGGCTCCCCCGGGTCCCCGACCCGATCATCAGCGTGGTCGCCGCGGCCAGGAACTCGGGGATGTCCATGGAGGACAGGTGGCCCGTCCCGGCCTCGAGGAGCGCCCCCGAAAACGAGGTCTGCAGCACCCGCACCACCATCGGATCGACTCCGGGACCGACGGCCGCGGCCAGTCGGCGGTGGATCTGGTTGCCGATCAGGTCGCGAAGGTGCTTGACGTCGGGATTGCTGCTCAGCAGCGCCTGGGTGGATGCGTCGACCAGGGCTGCGCTCTCGGTGGTCAGGAGCACCATGGCCCGCACCGCGTCGGTGACCCGGTCGTGCACCGACCGCCCGGCGTCGGTGTCCACCGCCGGCAGTGCCTGCATGCCGCGCCAGAGCACCTCGGCCAACAGATGGTCCTTCGAACTGAAGTAGTTGTAGGCCGTGGCCGGAGCCACCCCGGCCCGACGGGCCACGCTGCGCACCGTCAACCCGGCGTAGCCGACCGCTTCGACCTCGTCCACGGTGGCCTGTACCAGCTGGGCCACCACCTCCGCCTGACGCGGTGAGAGACGTCGTCGGGTGGCCTCGATCCCGTGGCCGTCGTCGACAGCCCCGGATCCGCCGGTGAGGACGGCGATGGTGTCAGTCATCGTATTGGACTATAATCTGGACAGCTGTCCAAGTACAGGGCCGCGGCTGCGGCACTGGCTGAGCGAACGACCGACCGACAAGGGGACCAACGTGGCGAACCAGAACCCATCCGGCGGAGAGCGGACCGCATCCCTGCCGAAGGTCGGGGTCATCGGCCTCGGCGCCATCGGCGACGGGGTGGCCACCAGCGTGCTCCGTGAAGGATTCCCCCTGGTGGTGTGCGACGTCCGGCCCGAGGCCACGGCCCGGTACGCGGAGACGGCGGAGGTGGCGTCCTCGCCGGCGGACCTGGCCGGCCGCTCCGACGTGGTGGTGGTGGCGGTGGTCGACGACGACCAGGTCCACGCGGTGTTGAGCGGACCGGACGGCGGCCTGGCGGCGGCGGGCGACGGCACCGTCTTCGTCGTCGTGAGCACCATTTCGGCTCCGTGTGTCCAGGCCGTCGGGGCCGAGGCCGCCGCCCTCGGGGTGACGGTGCTCGACTGCGGGGTGACCGGCGGTCCCGCAGCAGCGGCCTCCGGCGACCTGGTCTGCATGGTGGGCGGCGATCCCGCCACCATCGAGCGGCTCGGCCCGGTCTTCGCCGCCGTCAGCTCGCTGACCGTGACCATGGGGCCCTTCGGCACCGGTCTGGCCGCCAAACTGGCCCGGAACCTGATCACCTACGGCTCGTGGCTGGCCGCCTACGAGGGCCAGCGGCTGGCCGAGGCGGCCGGCATCTCGCTCCTGCAACTGGCCGAGGTGGTCAAGGCCAGCGACGTGCACATCGGAGGTGCCTCCCGGCTCATGTTCCGCACGACGGTGGCACCGTTCACCGACGAGGACGACAAGGGTCTGGTGGGCGCCATGCAGGCGGGGGCGACACTGGCCCACAAGGACATCCGGGCCGCCCTCGAGCTGGCCGAGTCCTTGAAGGTCGAGCTGCCCATGGCCACGCTCGCCGAACAGGAGTGCGACGACATCTTCGGCGTGGGAGGGAGGCCCACATGAGCTCGCAGGACCAATCGACGGGGGAGGAGCGCATGCTCATCGACGGCCAGCTCCGGCCGGCGCGGTCGGGGCGGACCTTCGACGTGGTCAACCCGGCCACCGAGGAGACGATCGGGGTGGTGGCCGACGGCGGTCCCGAGGACCTCGACGACGCCGTGGCCGCGGCCCGCCGGGCCTTCGACGAGTCGGGCTGGTCGACCGATGTCGAACGGCGGGTCCGTGGGCTGCGCCAGCTGCAGGCGGCCTTCGTCGCCCATGCCGAGGACATCCGGGCCATGACCGTGGCCGAGACGGGTTCACCGCTCTCGTTCACCTACTCGGCCCAGCTCGACGCGCCGGTCGAGTCCCTGGGCTGGGTGTCCGATCTGGCCGAGGGCTACGAGTGGGAGACCGACCTCGGCGATGCGTCGCCCATGGGCATCCCCTCCCACCGATGGGTGCGGCGTGAGGCCACCGGGGTGGTGGGGGCGATCACGCCGTGGAACGTCCCCCACCAGATCAACCTGGCCAAGCTGGGCCCGGCCCTGGCCGCCGGCAACACCGTGGTGCTCAAGCCGGCGCCGGACACCCCGTGGTGCGCCACCGTGCTCGGGCGGCTCATCGCCGAGGAGACCGACATCCCCGCCGGAGTGGTCAACATCGTCCCGTCCTCCGAGCACACGGTCGGCGCGTTGCTCTCGGGCGATCCCCGGGTCGACCAGATCAGCTTCACCGGCTCGACCGCCACCGGCAAGCAGGTGATGATCTCCGCAGCCGACTCGCTCAAGAAGGTCTTCCTCGAGCTCGGGGGCAAGTCGGCCTTCGTCATCCTGGACGACGCCGACCTGCGGGGGGCCGTGGCCACGGCCGCGTTCACCGTGTGCACCCATGCCGGTCAGGGCTGTGCCATCACCACCCGCCTGCTCGTCCCGCGGCGCCAGTTCGACGAGGCCGTCGAGTCCGCGGCCAAGGTGATGGCCAAGCTGCCGGCCGGCGACCCCACCGACCCCGGCACCATCTGCGGGCCACTGATCAGTGCCCGCCAGCGTGAGCGGGTGGAGGGCTACCTCCGGCTGGCCGTCGAGGAAGGTGGGACCTTCGTCACCGGTGGCGGCCGCCCGGCCGACCTCGATCGGGGCTACTTCGTGGAGCCGACGCTGATCGTGGGCGTCGACAATCGTGCCCGGGTGGCCCAGGAGGAGATCTTCGGCCCGGTCCTGGTGGTCATCCCCCACGACGGCGACGACCATGCGGTGGCCCTGGCCAACGACTCCGCCTACGGGTTGTCCGGCTCGGTGTGGTCCGCCGACCGGGAACGCGCCGTGGGCGTGGCCGATCGGATCCGGACCGGCACCATCGGCATCAACGGTGGCCTGTGGTTCAGCCCCGACGTGCCCTTCGGGGGCTACAAGCAGTCCGGCGTGGGACGCGAGTCCGGCGTCGCCGGTTTCGAGGAGTACCTCGAGACCAAGTCCATCGCCGAGCCGGCGTGAAGGGGAAGGTGACCACCGTGAGCGAGCAGCAACCGGGTCGACGAGAAGACGGGGGCGGGCGTGACCCCGACTCCCCACGGGCGCGGGGCATCGCCAAGATGGAAGAGGTCTACGGCTTCTCCGTCGACCCCGACGAGATCGCCGGGCCGTATGTGGACTTCACCGTCGACCATCTCTTCGGGGCGGTCTGGACCAGGCCGCAGCTCGACACCCGCGACCGCCGGTTGATGACCATCGGTGTGCTGGCCGCCCTGGGTCAGTCCCAACTGGTGGAGATCCAGTTCCAGTCGGCCCTCGACCGGGACGAGCTGACCGAGGAACAGGTGCGGGAGACGGTGGTCCATCTGGCCCACTACATCGGCTGGCCGCTGTCCACCGGGGTCAACGCGGTGGCCGAGAAGGTGATCGCCAAGCGCCATCGGACCGAGGGCTCGTGAGCGTTGGCGGAGCCGGGTCGGAGACCGCACCCGACCCCATGGTCCGTTTCGACTTCACCGGCAAGGTGGCCATCGTGACGGGCTCCGGCGGAGGGATCGGGCAGGCCTACGCCGAGGCGCTGGCCGAGGCGGGCGCCTCGGTGATGGTTGCGGACATCGCCGAGGCCAACGCGGCCGAGGTGGCAGCGGCCATCGTGGCGTCGGGAGGGAGGGCCGAGTCGGTGCGGGTGGACGTGGCCGACCCGGAGTCGGCACAGGCCATGGCCGCACGCACCGTCGAGCGGTTCGGCGGCATCGACTACCTGGTCAACAACGCGGCCATCTTCGGTGGGATGCAGCTCGACCTGCTGCTCACGGTCGACTGGGAGTACCTCAACCGGTTCCTGTCGGTCAACATGCTCGGGGCGCTCAGCTGCGTGCGCGCCTGCTATCCGGCCATGACGTCCCGCGGGGGCGGTGCCATCGTCAACCAGTCCTCCACGGCCGCCTACATGTACGCAGGCTTCTACGGGCTGGCCAAGGCGGGCGTCAACTCGATCACCCAGCAGTTGGCCCACGAGCTCGGCGGTCAGAACATCCGCACCAACGCCATCGCGCCCGGTCCCATCGACACCGAGGCGTCCCGCACGGTGGTCCCGGACGCCTTCATGAAGCCGATCCTCGCCTCCCTGGCCCTCAAGCGGCAGGGCCAGACCTCGGACCTGGTGGGGATGTGCCTGTTCCTGCTGTCCGACGAGGCCTCGTGGATCACCGGCCACGTCTTCAACGTCGACGGCGGTCAGGTGGTCCGGCCGTGAGCGGCAACCGGATCGACGTCGAGGACGATGCCGGCGTCAGGTTGATCGCCTTCGACCGGCCCGAGGTCCGCAACGCCTTCGACACCGCCATGTACGTGGCGGTGACCGAGGCCCTCTCGGCCGCCCTGGCCGACGACGGGATCCGGTCGGTGGTCGTGACCGGCCGGGGGAAGGCGTTCACGGCCGGCCAGGACCTGCGCGAGATGGCGGCCATGGCCACCGGGGACGGCGGCCCGGCGGCGGGCTCGGGCTTCCAGGGCCTGATGGACGTCGTCGTGTCCTTCGACAAGCCCCTGCTGGCTGCGGTCAACGGTGTGGGAGTGGGACTCGGCTGCACCCTCCTGGCCCATGTGGACCTGGTCCTGATGGACGAACGGGCCCGGCTGCGCGCCCCCTTCACCGAGCTGGGGGTGCCGCCCGAGGCGGCCAGCAGCTGGCTGCTTCCGGAGCGGATGGGATGGCAGCGGGCCTCGGCCATGCTGCTGGCCTCGGAGTGGATCGATGCCGACCAGGCCGTGGAGGCGGGGCTGGCCCTCCGGGTCTGCTCCGAGGGGACGGTGCTGGCCGAGACCTTGGACCTGGCCCGCCGGATCGCCTCGTTCGCACCGCACGCCACCCGTGAGGTCAAGCGGTTGATGATGGCCTCGCGCCGGCAGATCGGTGAGGCCAGGGCCCGTGAAGAGGCTGCCTTCGCCGCGCTGTTCGCCGATCCCGACAACAATCCGGGGACGCAGCTCACCGCCGGATTGGACGGCTGACGGCTCGTGCACCTCGGGATCACCGCCTTCCTGACCGATCTGGCCATGCCGCCGGCAGACCTGGCCCGCGAGGTGGAGGACCGCGGCTTCCACTCGCTGTACCTGCCCGAGCACACCCACCTCCCGGTGCGGGCCGACCGGCCACCGGCGTTGGTCGAAGGCGTGTCCGTCGACGACTACCGGCGCAGCCTCGATCCCATCGTCGCCCTGGCCACCGCGGCCTCGGTCACCCGGCGCATCCTGCTCGGAACGGGAGTGGTGCTCGTGGCCCAGCACGACCCGATCGTGCTGGGCAAGCAACTGGCCACCCTCGACCACCTGAGCGGCGGAAGGGTGGTCCTCGGCATCGGGTTCGGATGGAACCGTGAGGAGGCAGCCGACCACGGTGTGCCCTTCGAGGACCGGCGCGACATCGCCCGCGAGCATGCGCTGTGCATGCAGGCCCTCTGGTCGCAGGACCAGGCGGAGTTCCACGGCGCCCACGTCTCCCTCGATCCGTGCTGGAGCTGGCCCAAGCCCATCCAGCAGCCTCGGATCGCCACGCTGGTCGGCGGTGGGCCCAACCCCTCGGTGTTCGCGGCCGTGGCCGAGTACGCCGACGGATGGATGCCCATCGGGGGGTCGGGTCTGACCGAGGCGCTGCCCAGGCTCCGACGGGCCGTCGAGGACCGGGGCCGCGACCCCGACCGGATCCGGGTGGTCCCGTTCGGCACCGTGCCCACCGACGAGAAACTGGCCCACTTCCAGGCCCAGGGAGTCACAGAGGTCGTGCTCCGGGTGCCGTCGGGAAGCGCGGAGACCATGCTCTCGTCCCTCGACCGGCACTCGGCCTACCTCGGGCGATTCGGGGGCGACAATGCCTGATCCCGCCGTGCCCGAATCCGGTCCGGTGGACAAGCCGTGGAGCAGCCGCGGGCGTGAGGAGCTGGCCGCGGCCGTCCGCCGGCTCACGACGGTCACCGTGGCATCCATGGCGCCCTCCGGGTTGCTGGCCGACGCGGCCCGGCGGGCGGCGTCGCTGGCCGACGAACTCGAAGGTTTCGTACCCGCGAGCGGCCCGGTGCCCGTGGCCCGCTTCTCCGAGCACTCGGTCGGGCCCGGCGACGCCGTCACCCTGGCCGCGGCCATGCCCTTCGACGTGGTCATCGGCTCGTGCAACCCGGTGGCGGTGCCGGTCGTCATCGAGTTCGACCCACCCAAGGCCATCGGGCGGGCCGAGTTCACCGCCGCCTATGAGGGTGCGCCCGGCTGCGTGCACGGCGCGGTGCTGGCCGGGGCGTTCGACATGATGCTGACCGCAGCCAACGTCATCGCCGCCGGCGCCGGTCCCACGGTCAACCTCTCGATCAGGTACCTGAAGCCCACCCTCATCGCGCAGCCGGCGCTGTTCGAGGCCTGGGTCACCGAACAGGACCAGCGTCGGACCCACAGCCGCGGGCACCTCATCCAGAACGGGGTTGTCACCGTCGAGGCCGTGGGCGAGTTCGTCAACATGGAACGCTCCCGCATCGCCGCCATGCACAAGCGGGACGAAGGGCCGGGACCGAGTGGGCCCGGCGCCACGTGAGTGCCTGCCGGGCAGAAGAGGCCGGCAGTCTCTAGAGTCATACCGATCGGGTCGGCCGGAGGGGACGGATCGAGCATCCGCCGGAGGACTGCGCGACAAAGGGGGAGAGAACGCCATGGAATCCACCGTGGGGAACAGAGCGGTTCCGGTGGCCGGGCAGACCCGGCGCCGGCATTCGGGGCTGGTGGCGGTGGCGGGTGTGGTGGTCCTGGCCGCCACCCTGGCCGCCTGCTCGTCGACCAACAGCGTCACCACCAGCAACGACCACCTCGGCGGTCAAGTCGGCCATCCCGAAGTCGGCGTTCAGCGACCACACCGGCCTCACGGCCACGACGGTGACGGTGGGCAACGTGTCGACCCTGCTGGAGGGGATCTTCAAGGGGGCCGCCGTCGGCACCGAGGCCTATGCCGACTACGTGAACTCGACGGGTGGCATCAACGGCCGCAAGGTCATGGTGGACAGCAGCGACGACCAGTACGCCGGGGCGACCAACAAGGACGAGACCCAAGAGGACGTCGGGAAGGACTTCGCCATGGTGGGCGGCTTCTCGCTGTTCGACAGCTTCGGCGGTGTCGTCCTCAAGGCCAACCCGCAGGTGCCCAACGTGACCGTCTCGCTCGACCTGGCCACTTCCGAGCTGCCCAACTCCTTCAGCCCGGCCCCGACACCCAACGGGTGGATCCTCGGGCCGCTGGTCTACTTCCAGAAGAAGTTCCCGGCGGATGTCAAAGACGCCGGCGCGCTGGTGGCCGACGAGCCGTCGGCCGAGGTCAAATGGACGGCCGAGAAGGCGGCCATGGAACACCTGGGGTACAAGGTGATCTACGACCCCACCTTCGACATCTCCACCACCAACTTCACCCAGTACGTCGTCAACATGAAGAACGCCGGGGTGAAGATCCTCTTCATGGAGCAGATGCCCGAGAACTACGCCGCCTCCGTCGTCCAGGCCCTCAACCAGCAGGACTTCCACCCGGTGATCGTGTTCGGAGGTTCGACCTACAGCGAAGAGCTGGTGCCGAACTCAGGGGGAGCAGCCGCCATCGACGGGGCCTACATGGAGCAGAACACGGCCCTCTACCTCGGCGAGGACGCGTCCGGGCTGCCGGCGGTGAACACCTTCCTCAAGTGGGTGCAGACGGCCTCGCCCGGCTTCCATGCCGACCTGTACACGCTGTACGGCTGGTTGTCGGCGGAGCTGTTCGGCCAGGCGTTGAAGGCCGCGGGATCCGATCCGAGCCGGGGTTCGGTGCTCGAGGCGCTGCGGCACATCACGTCGTTCTCCGGCGGCTATCTGACCGGCCCGGCCAACCCGGCGGGCAAGGTCCCGACCAACTGCTACATCATCGCCCGAATCGAGAACGGGAAGTACCAGCGGCTCGACGACCCTCCGTTGGACGGTCCGACCCACGGCTACCGATGCGACCAGCCCTTCTACTACTACCCGGCCTGACCGGACGACCCGGCGGCTGACCGGACGGGGTCGGCCCGTGGTCTGCTGTCAGCCCTCGGCGGCCCGGGCGGCCCGGCTCATGAGGCGCGACTTGCGGTTGGCCGCCTGGTTCTTGTGGATCACACCCTTCGCCGCAGCCTTGTCGATCCGCTTGATGGCCAGCCGCAGCGACTCCTCGGTGTCCTCGGCACCGGTGTCGATGGCGTAGATGGCCCGCTTGGTGCGGGTCCGCAGCTCGGACCGCACCGCCTTGTTGCGGGCCTGGCGCTTGATGGTCTGGCGGTTCCTCTTGATCTGGCTCTTGATGTTTGCCACGAGTGGTCCTTGTCATCCTTGTGCGTTTGGCACGTTCTGTGGCATTGGTTGGTGCGGTCGGCATGGTTGGTGCGGTGGGCATGGTTGGTGCGGTGGGCATGGTTGGTGCGGTGGGCATGGTTGGCGTGCCGCGACCACCACCGGTTCGGAGATCTGACCCCGGCCGGCCGGCGAGGGCCCAATTCCGGAGGCCCCCGAGGATAGCAGCCCTCCCGCCCTCCTCCCATCCGCTGCCATCCACCCGCAGCCGGCCGGGCCGCCGGTACCCGTGCCGGCGGGACGGGGGCGGACGGCCCGCTCGGCGGCTTGGGTACGCTGGCCCTTCCGTGCTTCCCATCGACCGCATCCGCAACTTCTCCATCATCAGCCACGTCGATCACGGCAAATCGACCCTGTCGGACAGGATCCTGGAGCTGACCGGAGCTGTCGACCCGCGCCTGATGCGCGAGCAGTACCTCGACTCGATGGACATCGAACGTGAGCGTGGGATCACCATCAAGGCCCAGAACGTGCGGGTGCCGTGGCGCGACCACACCCTCCACCTCATCGACACGCCCGGCCACGTCGATTTCGGCTACGAGGTCAGCCGCTCGCTGGCCGCTTGCGAGGGGGCGGTGCTGCTGGTCGACGCCTCCCAGGGCATCCAGGCCCAGACCCTGGCCAATTGCTACCAGGCGCTCGACAACGATCTCGAGATCGTGGCCGTGCTCAACAAGATCGATCTGCCCGCCGCCGATCCCGACCGGTGCGCGGCCGAGATCGAACAGGTCCTCGGGATCGAGTCGGCGGCGATCATGCGCATCTCGGCGAAGACGGGCGAGGGCGTCCCCGAGCTGCTGGACGCCATCGTGGCCCGGATCCCGGCCCCCACCGGGGACCCCACCGCCCCCCTGCAGGCCCTCATCTTCGACTCGGCCTACGACCAGTACCGGGGTGTGGTCAGCTCGATCCGGGTGATGCAGGGCACGCTGGTCGGGACGGACAAGCTGCGGTTCATGCAGGCGGCCAGCAACCACGAGATCGAAGAGATCGGCATCCGCACCCCGGCCACCGTGCCGGTCGACGAGCTCGGTCCCGGTGAGGTGGGCTATCTGATCGCGGGGATCAAGGACGTGGGCGGAGCCCGTTCCGGCGAGACGGTCACCACCACCGCCCACCCGGCCGCGGCCGCCCTGGCCGGCTACCGCGACCCCAAGCCGATGGTGTTCTGCGGGCTCTTCCCCATCGACGGCGACGAGCTCCCCGACCTGCGCGACGCGCTGGAGAAGCTCCGGCTCAACGACGCCAGCTTCACCTACGAGCCCGAGTCGTCGCGGGCCCTCGGCTTCGGCTTCCGGTGCGGTTTTCTGGGGTTGCTGCACATGGAGATCGTGCGCGAACGCCTCGAGCGCGAGTTCGACCTCTCCCTCATCGCCACGGCCCCGTCCGTCGCCTACCGGGCCTACCTGAACGACGGCACCCAGGTGGACGTGGACAACCCGAGCGAGCTGCCCGAGCCCACCGCGCTCGACCATGTCGACGAGCCCATGCTGAGGGCCACCATCCTCACCCCGGCCGAGTACACCGGGACGGTGATGGACCTGTGCCAGGGCCGACGGGCCGAGATGGTCAAGATGGAGTACCTGTCACCCGAACGGGTCGAATTCGTCTACGCCATCCCGCTGGCCGAGGTGGTGGTGAACTTCTTCGACCAGCTGAAGAGCCGGACCAAGGGCTATGCCAGTCTCGACTACGAGCCCGAGGGGTACGCCACCGCCGACCTGGTCAAGGTGGACCTGTTGATCAACCACACGCCGGTCGATGCCTTCTCCACCATCGTCCACCGGTCACAGGCCGACTTCTACGGCCGGCGAATGACCGAGAAGCTGCGCGAGTTGATCCCCCGCCAGATGTTCGACGTCCCCATCCAGGCCGCCATCGGCGGACGGGTGCTGGCCCGCGAGACGGTCAAGGCCAGGCGAAAGGACGTTCTGGCCAAATGCTACGGCGGTGACATCACCCGGAAGCGCAAGCTTCTGGAGAAGCAGAAGGAGGGCAAGAAGAAGATGAAGAACATCGGAAGGGTGGAGGTTCCACAGGAGGCGTTCGTCTCCGCGCTCAAGCTGGACGACTGAACGGTCGATCCGGAAGGGCACGGCAAAGCTGTTCGAACGAGGTTCCTCCGGTGCTCCAACAACTGACGTCTAACGTGTCGGCAGTGTCCAAGGATACCTCTATCGCTGTATCCGGCCTCTCGAAGACGTACCGGATCTACACCCGCGAGGACCGCTCGACCACGGCAGCCGAGGCGGTGATCAAGAAGGTCAAACAGGCCAAGACCAAGAAGGTCGTCGAGCAGTTCGAGGCCCTCCACGACGTGAGCTTCGAGGTGTCCTGGGGGGAGGTGGTCGGGATCATCGGCCGCAACGGGGCCGGGAAGTCCACGCTGCTCAAGATCATCAACCGGATCACCGCCCCCACCACCGGCCGGCTCGAGCTCGGGGGCCGGGTGGGGAGCCTGCTCGAAGTGGGGACCGGGTTCCACCCCGAGCTCACCGGGCGGGAGAACGTCTACCTCAACGGGACCCTGCTCGGGATGCGCCGCAAGGAGATCAAGGAGCGCTTCGACGCCATCGTCGACTTCGCCGGGACGGAGAAGTTCCTCGACACCCAGGTCAAGCGGTACTCGACCGGCATGTACATCCGTCTGGCCTTCGCCGTGGCCGCCCATCTGGAGAGCGAGATCCTGGTCGTCGACGAGGTGCTGGCCGTCGGCGACTCGGACTTCCAGGCCAAGTGCCTGCGCAAGATGAGGGAGGTGGCCCGCGACGGTCGCACCGTGCTGCTGGTCAGCCACCAGCTGCAGACGGTGTCCGACCTGTGCAGCTCGGCCCTGTACCTCGACAGCGGCCGTCTGGTCCTCCACGGCACCGTCGAGCAGGCCATGGAGGAGTACAAGCGAAGCTTCGCCCGCACGGCACCGATGCTCAAGGAGGCGTCCTTCCGCCCGGGCACCGGCGAGCTCCGCTTCGACGAGGTGAGCGTGGCCAACGACATCACCAAGCCCGGCGAGGAGGTGGTCGTCGAATTCTCGGTGGGGGCCAATCCGGCTTTCGGGAGCCGCTACCACGTCTCGTGCTTCGTCAACAACGATGACGGGATGGTGATCGCCCAGTGCGACTCCCGGGTCGTCGACTTCTGGCTGGACCCGGCCACCGACAACGAGGGTCGCGTCGTGGTGCGCACGCCGTGGCTGAAGCCCGGTGCCTACACCGTCGACATGATGATCCACGCCGGCGGGCACCCGACCGACATCTGGGAGCAGGCCTGTCACTTCCAGGTGCTGCCCGTCACCCCCTATCCGCACCCGACCACGCCCGACGGGACCGACCGCGGAATCGTCTTTCCCGACTTCGACTTCTCGCAGCGCTGAGGACCCATGGCCACCATCGTCATCACCCCGCCCAAGAAGTTCGCCATCCCCAAGGTCTCCGAGCTGTGGGAGGCCCGCGAGGTCCTCTACCGGTTCGGGGCCCGCGACGTCACCCTGCGCTACCGCCAGACCCTTCTCGGCGTGGTCTGGGTGGTGCTCCAGCCGCTGCTCACCGCCCTGGTCTTCGTCCTGGTCTTCTCCAAGGTGGCCCATCTCCACTACGGGGGGTCGACGCCCATCGTCTTCATCTTCGCCGGGGTGTCGGCCTGGAACCTGTTCAGCGGGATCATCACCCGGGCCCAGGGCTCCCTGGTGTCCAACCGGGACCTGGTGTCCAAGGTCTTCTTCCCCCGGATGCTGGTGCCCCTGGCCGTCGTCTACTCGTGCCTGGTCGATTTCCTGGTGTCGATCGCGTTCCTCGTCGTCCTCATGGTCATCTACGGGGTCAACCCGGGGGTGGCTGTCGTCCTCGCTCCGGTGTGGACGTTCATGATCATCCTGCTGGCCAGCGGCGTGGGCCTGGTGACGTCGGCGCTCACCGTGCGCTTCCGCGACGTCAACTACTTCGTCCCCTTCTTCCTGCAGTTCCTGCTCTTCGCCAGCCCCATCGCCTACGCCATCCAGAAGTGCCCTCCAAGTACCGCGTGATCTACGACCTGAACCCGCTGACCTGGCTGCTCCAGGAGTTCCAGTGGTCGTTCGTGCGCCAACCGGCCCCGCACCTGTGGGAGACGTCCTGTCCATCGTGGTGCCCATCGTCGCCTTCGTGGCCGGGGCGGTCATCTTCGAGCAGATGGAGCGCGGCTTCGCCGACGCCATCTGATCCGGAGCGCGGCTTCGCCGACGCCGATCGGTGATCGATTGATGCGACTGATCGAACCGGATCGTCGGTCGGTGTCAGGCGGCGACACCGTCGCCGAACCGGCTGAGGACCCACCGGGTCAACAGGGGATAGGCCTCGGCCCGGCCGTCGACGGTGTACAGCGAGTGGTCGTTGCCGGGCACCACCTCGATGTCCAACGTCCGGCGCCGGCGGAGCCGCCGCCGGACCACCGACCAGTAGAGCGACGGCTCGAATTCGTGGGCGTCGACCTCACTGACGACGACCAGCACCGGGATGCCGCGCCTGACTGACCTCGGCCACGGGGTGGATGGGGGACCAGGCGACCCGTACCTGGCACAGCGCCTGCCACGTCCACAGGGCCACCCGCGAATGCTTGACGGACAGGTCGCGCAGCGAGGGGGGCATGGCGCGGTAGGCCAACCGGCGGGAGTCGATGGCGCCGAGCTCGATGTCGGGGACCCAGCCGGTGATCCCCGGATTGATGGCGCAGACGGCCAGGGGGTGCAGACGGAGGCCGCCTTCGATGGCGTGGTAGCCACCCGAGGACAGGCCGACGAAGATGAGATCCCGCGCTTGCGGATCGCCGAGCGCCGCGGCCAGGTCGCACAGGTCGTCGATGGCCTCGGGAGGCTTGGGCTCCTGGCGGGGCAGGTCCGGACGCCCGAACGTCTCTCCGATGCCGTCGATGTCGAAGCGGACGCTCCGGAGGCCGTGGCCCGCGAACCGGCGGGCCAGCTCGACCCACATCCGGCCCGCTCCGGTGTGGTCGAGAGCCCCTGCGGAGAAGAACACGACCGTCGGTGTCGACGCCCCCGTGCCCGTGCCCGTGGCCGGCTCGGTGACGATTCCGAACAGGGAGTTCGGGCCCAGTCGGACGGCCCGCTCGGTGATGGCCCGGCCGTCGGGAGTGAGCGCCACGTCGGCCGAGTCCACGGGTTCCACGGCGAACGGGGTCCCGGGCCCGTCGAGGACGTGGGAGGCCCAGTCGGCGATGGTCTTGATGGTGGTGGTCGGAAGGGTGATCATCTGGGGCGGGACGTCCAGCAGGTCGGGCTGTCCGTCCACCTCGATCCAATCGACGTGGGCCGGGGAACCGTCGTGTGCCGTCTTCAGTCCCCGCCCCTCGCTTCGCACGGCCACCAGCGCGCGGCGGACCTTCGAAAAGTCGGCGGCGGCCAGCTTGAGTGCCGACAGTTCGCCCACCGTCTCCGCCGAGTAGGTGAAGGCCGGGCCGGACACCGATCCGTCACCGGCCTGTGGGGCCCCGTAGCCGGTGGCCAACAGCGTGCGCTCGACACGGAGGAACTCGCGTCCTGTCGCCCACGGGTCCCACGCGATGAGGTGGTCGACCGTCGTGCCGCGGGTGACGGCCTCGACGGCCAGGAGGGCCCCCATCCGCATCCCGAGCAGAACCACCGGGCCCTCCGAGCAGCTCCGGGCGAACGACACGGCCTCGTCCACGCTGGCCAGCCAGTCGGACACCCTGTCGGGTCCGTCGAGGTCGCCGCTCGAATCGCCCGTGCCCGCGTAGGCGAACCGCAACGCCGCCACCCCGGTGCCGGCGAGCTGGTCGGCGAGCGCCTGCATGGCCGGCTGGGCGTTGGCCATCTCCCGCCCCAGGGGGCCGCACATCACCACCGTTCCCCGGGCCATGCCGCCGTCCGGGCAGATGGACGAATCCGAACAACGGGCGTCCGGGCGGCCCGAACCAGGTCGGCACGGCCTTCATGTCAGATCCTGATGCTCGAACGCCGCGCCGCGTGCATACCCGTCTCCATCGGCAGGAACGAGGTGGGCATTGAGAAACAGCTGCATGGTGGGGGACGTGTACGTTTTGTGAGGCAATGACCGAATTCTCCCCTTCCGCCGGTGCTTCCCGAGCGGGATCGCCGAGAAGGCCGACCTCACTCCGGCTCGGCGCCTACCTTCTGCTCGGCGACCCCGCCTTTCTCGAGCAGAGCATCCGTTCTATCTACGCTATCGCCGAACGCATCGTGGTGGTCTACGACGAGGCTGGGCTGAGCTGGACCAACAGGCCGCTGCCCATCCAACACTGCCTCGAGGTGGTCGACCGGATGGACACCGACGGGAAGGTGGTCCGGCTTCCCGGGAACTTCCACGACACCGGGCTCCTGCCGCTCGAAGCCGAGACACTCGAGCGCAACGCCGGGATCGCGGCACTGGGTCACGAGGTCGACTGGGTCGTGCAGATCGACACCGACGAGGTGCTCGGAGATCCCGACCGCTTCGTGGTGGCCATCGCCCGCGCCCACTCCGAAGGCAAGTCCGCCCTCGACTATCCGGCCCGATGGCTCTACGGACATGTCGGAGGCCAGATCTACCTCGAACGGTGCCGCCGGACCTGGGGGATATCGGCCGGCTACCCGGGGCCGGTGGCGGTGAAGGCCGGCACCACCCTCAAGCTGGCCCGCCAGTGCGACGTGCCCATATGGCGGGTCGACTTCCGGCGCCGGAACACCGACCCCGCCCATCCACGCCGACGCACGGGTCGACGAGTCGGTCCGGCCCGATGAAGGGATCTGGCACTTCTCCTGGGTCAGGTCGGAGACGGAGATGCGGAACAAGGCTGCTTCCTCCGGCCACGTGGACGAGGTCAACTGGGGGAAGGAGATCGACCGCTGGCTCGAGCGTTGCCGGCATCCGCGGCTGACCACACTGTTGACCCCTGTCCGCAGACCGCCCGCCATCGTCGGGGCACCGACCTGGTTGCGTACGGCCCGGGTGCCGGACTCGGTTGTCGCCGACGCCGGATGAGCGCCCCCACCGCCTCGGTGGTCATCATCACCTACCAGCGCCCCGATTTCGTGGCCCGCTGCATCGAGCACCTGTCGGCCCAGACCCGTGCCCCGCTCGAGATCGTGGTGGTCGACTCCTCGTCCGACGACGAGACCGAGCGGCTGGTGCGCGACCGGTTCCCCACGGTCACCTACGCGGTGTGCTCGGCGGGCATGGGCGCCATGGCCACCGCCCGCAACCTCGGCTATCGCCTGACCTCCGGTGAGATCCTCGCCTTCATCGACGACGACGCCTTTGCCGAACCCGGATGGCTGGAGCACCTCCTGCCCTTCTACGACGACCCGACGGTCGGGGCGGTCGGTGGTCGCCAGATCCGTCGTCAGCCCGGGGAGCTCGAAGAGGGAGTCGACGCCATCGGCCAGCTCCAACCCGACGGCACCATCACCGGAAACTTCGCCGCCGATCCGGGCGGGCCGGTGCCCGTCGACCATCTCCTGGGGGCCAACATGTCGTTCCGGCGCTCGGTCCTCGACCGGATCGGCGGGATACACGAAGGCTACGGCGGGACCTGCGTCCGCGAGGAGACAGACCTCTGCCTCCGGGTGGCCCACGCCGGGTTCCGGCTCGTCTACACGCCCGACGCGGTCGTCGAGCATCTCGCCGCGCCGTACGCCAAGGGCCGGCGGTTCGACCTGCGCTACGTCTACTGGGCCCAGAAGAACCACCTCATCGTGCTCATCCGCAACTTCGGACTGACCGAGCCCATCGTCCGGCGCTACCTGTCGACCTCGATCGGCGGTGCCGCGTCCTCCATCGGCGAGCGGATGTCGACGGCCAGGCAGCGGGCCACGGGCCACGACCTCGCCGGTGCGCTCCGTTCCGTGGGCGGGGCCGTCCTCCGGGCCGGGGTGGTCGTCGCGGCCACGCTCTCGGGGGTCTGGGCCGGGGTGCGGCTGGCCGGTGCCGACCGCCGGGACCGCCGCCTCCGCCGCTGAGCCCTACAGCGCCGACCGGAAGGAAGATTCGATCCCGTCCACCATGCGGGCCAGCGTGAACTGCTCGAGCACCCGCGATCGGCACACACCGGCCAGCTCGGGTTCGCTGTCCTGCCAGTGCATGAGGCCGCGCAACCCTTCCGCCAGCTCCTCTGCGTCCTCCTGTTCGAACAGGAATCGCCCCAGGGGTCCGGACATGATCTCGGGAATGCCGCCGACCCGGGAGGCCAGCACCGGTCGACCGGTGGAGAGCGCCTCGATGACCGTCCGGCCGAAGGACTCCGGTACCACCGACGGCACCACGGCCACGTCGGCGGCGTGCAGGGGAGTGACCACGTCGCGCTGTCCGGGGACGAATCGCACGCTGTCGGTGGCCATGGCCCGCAGCTCTGCCTGATAGGCGGCGGCGTCGCGGTGGACGGTGGACGAGCCCATCACCACCAGCGCGCCCTCGCCGGGGCCCAGACCGAGTCGGCGCCACGCATCGAGCAGGACGTGCACACCCTTCTCGCGATCGAGGCGACCGACGCAGGTGACGACGAAGAGATCCTCGCCGATGCCGAGCGCCTGTCGTGCCGCCGATCGCTCCTCGGCTCCTCCAAAGGGGTACTCGGCCGGATCGATGCCGTTGAAGACCACGTCGACCTTGTCGGGGTCGAGCCCCATGGAGAGCCACTGGTCGGCAACGAACTGGGAGACCACGACGAACCGATCGACGTGACGCCGGAACCGGTCGATCCGGCGCTCGCTGAGGCGGCCGTCGTACCCGTGCTCGTGGCACACGATCGGAGCGCCCACCACCTTCCCGGCCGGGATGGCCCAACCGGTGGACATCATCCGGCTCCCGTAGATGAGGTCCGGCCTGTGGCGGACCGTGACCGCCGCGGCGGGGACCACCATGGCCAACTGCTTGGGCCGTCCCCTCCGGCCGGTCGGGTACCAGTAGTCGACCTCGGGCACCTTGGTCACCGACTGGCAGAACCTCCGGTAGTCGGGGACGAGTGAACCGGGCTCGCGATAGATGAGGTTGATCTGGTGACCACGGCGGGCCAGCTCGCGGCTCACCTGGTACACGTTCCACTCCACGCCACCCATGGGGACGGTGCTGTGGACGCTGGTCACCAACCTCATCGGGCCGCTCGTCCGAGGTGGAAGGCCACGCGGCCCGGCGACGACCGCCCGGTCCGGGCGGTCGGATCACGACGCACAGGACCTCCACACCGCGGCATGGGCGGCCACGCTGGCCTCCCAGGTGAAGGTCTTCGCCCGCACCCGGCCACGCTCGATCATCGACCGGGTGTCGGGTCCACCCTCGAGGGCGGCCACCACCCCCTCGGCCAGATCGGGTCCGTCCGGCTCCACCAGGTACGCGGCATCGCCGCACACCTCGGGCAGTGAGCTGCGGGCCGCAGCCACGACGGGCACGCCCACGGCCATGGCCTCGAGGGCGGGCAGGCCGAAGCCCTCGTAGGTCGAGGGGACGACGACGGCGGCTGCCGCGGCCATCAACCCCTGCACGGTGGCATCGTCCACCCGCCCGAGGCGCACCGTTCCGGCCAGTGGGTCGAACAGTCGGTTCCGGCGGTCGTCTTCGGGGCCGATGAGGACCAGCATGGCGTCCGGTCGGGCCGATCGGACCCGCGGCCAGGCATCGGCCAGGCCGGTCAGGTTCTTGCGCTCCGTGCACCCGCCGGCGTGGACGACGAACGGGCGGTCGGATGCCCCTGGCCTCGAGCTCCGCCTCGGGCAGCGGCGAGGCTCCGAAGAACCGGTCGTCGACCCCGTTGTGGATGGCCACGGGAGAGGCCACGCCGAGTCCCGAGGCGACCTCGTCCGCCGCGAATTGCGACGGGCAGATGACCACCGCCGCCCGCCGGGCGGTGGTCACGGCGTCGGACGGCAGCCGGCCCTCGTCGGGGAACCGGAACGGCACGATGTCGTGCACGGTCAGCACCTCGGGGCGCGGGGCCGGTGGCAGGCGCAGGTCCATCCGGTGGACGATCTCCTGGCCGCGGTAGATGACCCGCCCGGCGCCGCGCCGGAGCGCCGGCGAGGCACCGATGAGCAGCCGGGAGGGGATGCGCACCGTGCCCGGGAGTGGTGAGCGAAGGGTCCGCACCACGATCCGGTCCACCTGCCAGTCCGGTCCGAGCTCGGCCGATGCACGCCGGCCGAGCTCGGATTCGTAGACCTGTTGGCCCATGGGCAGGCCCACGGCCAGCGGTGGCGATGGCCAGTCGGGTCGTCACCGCGGGACCCTCGACGGCCGGGGTGGTGAGGTGCCCGGCGCCCTGGTCGGCACCGGTTCGGTGACGGTGTCGGGCCGAGCGGGGAAGATGGGCAACGTTAGCGTTCCCGGGTCCGGTGCGGACACGATCGAGTGCGGCCCGACGGGGTCGTGGGCGGAGGGAGGGGTAGGTTTGACGAGGTGGTGAGTCCACCCGACGCCGCCGGCAGACCGGCGGCCCGTGGCGCTCCGGCCCATCCCACAGGTGACCGGCGTGACGGCCTCGTGGCTCACGGGACCGGCAGTCCCTCGTCGAGCTGGCCACCGGCGCGGCCCTGGTCGTGGTGGTGGCCGCCGTCGGCCTCTACGTCGCCCATCGGACGGTGGCCGTACCGGTGGACCGGTGGATCCTGAACCTGGTGCCGGCGGGCGGCGGCGGCGTGGTTCACGCGGGTGACCTGGTTGCGCTATCCGGCGGTCACGCTGGCTGGTTCGGCCGTGGCCGCGGCCGTCGTCTTCCGCCGGGACCGCCTGCGGGCGGCCGCCTGCCTCGTCGGGCCGGCCGTGGCCCTGGTCACCAGTGAGCTGTTGGTCAAGCCGGCGGTCGGCCGGACACTCGGTGGGGTGTACTCCTACCCGTCGGGTTCGACGGTCGGTGCCGCCGCCCTGGCCACCGCGGCGGTGCTCGCCGCCCCGCCCCGCTGGCGCACGGCCACGGTGGTCGTTGCCGCGGTGTACTCGCTGTGGATGTCGGCGGCGGTGGTATCCCTGCACTGGCACTACCCGACCGACGCCGTGGCCGGCCTGGCCTACGGCGTCGGTGTGGTGCTGCTGGCCGACGGGTCGGCCGGGAGGATCACCGTCCTCGTGGGCCGTGGACGGCGCCGTGGGGTCAGGTCGGCGGAGGAGGTTCGTCCGGAGCGACCGGTGACGGGCCGACGGATGATGGCCACGGTGGCCTCCGGGCTGTCCGGGTCGAAGTGGAGGTCGATGGGCTTGTCCTGGTCGTCCGGATCGTCCCGTGACTCGATCACGAACGGCACTTCTTTCCTCTGGGGCTGGAGGGCCTCTTTGAGCCCGACGGCGATGCCGGTCATGACCGCGCCGGTGGCCGAGCGCTTCATCCAGTTGCTGAACCGGAGCGGGTCCCTTCCCCCGTCGAGCTCGCCGGCGTCGTCCGCGGGCACCGCGGCGGCACCGTCGTGGGCCGCCGGCCCGGGCGCGTCGGCCTCCACCCTCGGGCCGGTAGCGGCGCTCGGGGGACCCGGCTGGTCGGAGCAGTCGAGCCTCTCGTCGTCGACCGGATCGGGCCTCGGGCTGGACTCCACCCAGTCCACGGTAGCGCCCGGGGCCGGCCGGCACGCCGGGAGACGGCGACGGGTGCCGATGGTGGGTCCCGGGCCCGGGGTGGCGGGCCCCCGGCCCGAACCGCGGACAGGCCCGGTACCGTAGGATCGACCGCGTGCTGGACCGCTTCCATCCGCCTGTCGAGGAGTACCTGGAGACCATCTTCGCCCTCGAGGAGGAGGGGATCCCGGTGATCCAGGCCCGCCTGGCCGAGCGTCTGGGCAAGGCGGCCCCCTCGGTGTCGGAGATGCTCGACCGCCTCGAAGCCGACGACCTCATCGTGCGAAGCTCGCGTCAGATCACCATGACCCCGAAGGGCGCCGCCCTGGCCCAGGGCGTCGTGCGCAAGCACCGCCTGGCCGAGCGCCTGCTGGTGGACATCATCGGGCTCGACTGGGACAAGGCCCACCTCGAAGCCGGGCGGTGGGAGCATGTGATCTCCGACGACGTCGAGGATCGGCTGGTCGTGCTCCTCGGCAATCCGACCACCTGTCCGCACGGCAATCCCATCCCCGGCGTCGAACCGGTCGGCCCCGAACAACGCCGGCTGGCCGAGGCCCAGCCCGGGGACAGGATCCGCCTCGAACGCATCACCGAGAGCGTGGAGCACGACTCGGCCTCGCTGTCCTACCTCGGGGACCACGGCCTGACCCCGGGAACCACCGCGCTCATCCAGGCCCGGGCCCCGGACGGCACCCTGACTCTGGAGGTCGGAGGGGCCACCATCGCCCTCGGGCCGGCCATGACCCAGCGGATGTTCGTGGCCACGGCCTGACCCGGTCCCCGGCGGGCGCCGGACCCGGGGAAATGCCGCGCCGAGGGCCCATGACAGTCCGGAACGGTTCAGCACTCACTAGAGTGGAGTGCCAACACGGGGCGCCTCTGATTCCGACCGGACCCGCCGGCCGGGGCTTCGATCCCCACACCGGACACCTATGGGAACCACCGACAACAGCCGAACCGAGGAGGGCGCCGCCGGCGCCGGCGAGCTCGACGCCCGCAAGGCGGCCATCCTCAACGCCGTCGTCACCGAGTACATCGGCTCGGCCCAGCCGGTGGGATCGCAGCACGTGGTGGACGCCCCGGGGGTCAGCGTGTCGTCGGCCACGGTGCGCTCGGACATGGCCCTGCTCGAACGAGAGGGCTTTCTGGCCCAGCCCCACACCAGCGCGGGTCGGATCCCGACCGACAAGGGGTACCGGTTCTTCGTCGACCACCTGGCCGGCACGGGCTCGCTGGACCCGAACGGACGTCAACAGGTCCGGCAGTTCTTCAAGCACGCCCACGGCGAGATCGAGATGATGCTCGAGCGGACCTCCGGGCTCCTGGCCGACCTGACCGACTGCACGGCGATGGTGGTCGGGCCATCGCACGAGTCGGCCGCCATCCGCTCGGTGCAGCTCGTGGGGCTGGGCCCGCGGGTGGCCCTCCTGGTCGTGGTGTTGGCCGACGGGGCGGTCCAGAAGCAGTCCGTCGAGTTCGCCGACGAGGTCGACGAGGCGGCCCTCGCCGCCGCCGCCGCCCGCCTGGCCGCCCATTCGCTCGGCGTCCCTCTGACCAAGGTGGGCCCGAAGGTGGCCGGCACCGGCGATCCGACGACCGACGCGGTGGTGGCGGTGGGGCTCGAAGGCCCTGCGTGCCCTCGGGACCTCCGAGGGAGGCGATCAACTCTTCGTCGGCGGCTCGTCCCGCATGGTCGAGGCCTTCGACGCGGTGGAGACGGTGCGCTCGGTGCTGAGCATCCTCGAGCAGCAACTCGTCGTGGTCACGCTCCTGCGCGACATCCTCGACACCGGGCTGTCGGTGGCCATCGGCACCGAGCACGGCATGGAGCCACTGGCTTCGTGTGCCATCGTGGTGATGCCGGTGTCGGTCGACGGGATGGAGCGCGGCACCATCGGGCTGCTCGGCCCCACCCGCATGAACTACCCGCTGGCCCTGGCCGCCGCCCGTGTGGTGGGCGACCGGCTGGGCGAACGACTGAGCGAGGCAGGTCGATGAGCCCCCGGAGCCTCGGGCGGTGACCGACGCCAACCTCTACGAGGTCCTCGGTGTCCACCGCGACGCTTCCGACGAGGAGCTCAAACGGGCCTATCGGGCCAAAGCCCGCGAGTTCCATCCCGACGCCAACCAGGACGACGACGCCAGCGCCGAGCGGTTCAAGGAGGTCAGCCTGGCCTACGAGGTCCTGAAGGACCCCGAGCGCCGTGCCCGCTACGACCGGTACGGGGCCGAGGGCGTCTTCGGTCCGGGTGCCGACGGCGGGACCCCGGGCGACCCGTTCGCCGGCGGCCTGGGCGACCTGTTCGACGCGTTCTTCAACGGAATGGGCGGAGCCCCCGGAGGCGGGCGGGGCCGACGGACCGGGCCGATGCCGGGTCCCGACGCCGAGATGGTCCTGCGCCTGTCCTTCAAGGAGGCCGTCTTCGGCGTGGCCCGCCAGGTGGAGGTCGAGACACCGGTCCACTGCGACACGTGCGAGGGCTCCGGGGCCCGGCCGGGCACGGCGGCGGTCCGCTGCCCGGAGTGCCAGGGAGCGGGCGAGCTGCGCCGGATGCGCCAGTCGATCCTGGGTCAGGTGATCACCGCGGTCCCGTGCCAGCACTGCCAGGGCACCGGCCAGTTCATCGACCAACCGTGTGCCGACTGCGGGGGCGAGGGGCGGCGCAGCGAACACCGGACGCTGACCGTCGACATTCCCGCCGGGGTGGACGAGGGCTCGACCCTCCGCCTGTCCGGCCACGGGCCGGCGGGGTTCCGGGGCGGCCCCAACGGTGCGCTCTTCGTCCACGTGTCGGTGGCCCCCGATCCGGCCTTCGAGCGCTCCGGCGTGGATCTCCACGCATCGGTGCGGGTCCCGGTGGCGCTCGCCGCGCTGGGGGGGAGCGTCGCCTTCGAGACGCTGGAGGACACGCGGGACCTGCCCATCGCGGCCGGCACGCAGTCCGGGACGGTGATCCCCCTGAAGGGGATGGGCGTGCCCAAGCTGCGGGGTCGGGGTCGTGGCGATCTCTTCGTCCACGTACAGGTGGACACCCCGACCGACCTCGACGATAGGCAGCGGGAGCTCCTGGCCGCGCTGGCCGAGGCCCGCGGCGAGGACCTGGGCTCGGCGCCGCACGGCGAGGGGATCTTCTCGAAACTGCGTTCGGCCCTGAGCTGACCATGGCGGCCGGGGTTGCGGCGGGGGCCGCCGGTGCCCGCCCCGATCCCATCCTGGTGTCGGCCAAGGCCATGGTCTTCGTGGACGACCCGACCGCGCCCGCGCTCACCCGGGACGACGCCCGTCACCTGCTCGACGTGTTGAGGCTGCGGCCCGGCGAGGCGGTGGTGGCGTGCGACGGTGCCGGATCCTGGGTCCCCTGCCGGATGTCGGGGGAGTCGGGCACCCGGGGCTCCCCCGACCCGGCCGCCGTCCTCGTCGCCGACGGTCCTGTGACCACCGAAGCGAGGCCCGAACCGGTCATCACGGTGGCATTCGTGCCGGCCAAGGGGGACAGGCCCGAATGGGTCGTCCAGAAGCTGACCGAGCTCGGAGTGGACCGGATCGTCCCCATCCAGTCCCGCCGATCGGTGGTGCGCTGGGAGCGGGACCGGGCCGACCGGGCCGTCGAACGGCTGCGCCGGGTGTCCAGGGAGGCGGCAGCCCAGTGCCGGCGGGCGTGGTTGCCGGAGGTGACCGGCGTCACGACCATGGAGGCCATGGCCGGACAGACGGGGCGGCCGCCGTCTCTCGCCCACCCGGGCGGAGCGCCGCCCTCGCTGAGCCACCCGGCCATCGCCATCGGGCCCGAAGGGGGGTGGGACGATGACGAGCTGGCCCGCTCGGGGGGCACCGTGGGGCTGGGGCCGACCGTGCTCCGGGCCGAGACCGCGGCGCTCGTTGCAGGCACGATCCTGTGCGGTCTTCGCAGCGGAGTCATCGCGACCCTTGCGCAACCACGCTCCGTGAGCAAAACTACTACTTAGAGAGGCAGGGGCTCCTGTTGAGGAGAACGATCGTGCGCCACGGAAACGTACGTGTCGGATCGCTCGTATCGAACATGTGCCCGTCACTGTTAGAGGACCGGAGCTCAGGGGCGATCGGTACAGAGTTCACCGGAGGTGCGCATGACGGTAGTTGACAAGGGCGTCAACCACATCGAGGAAGATGACGAACAGGAAGAGGCCGCACGGATCGCCTACGCCCAGGCGGTCGGGGCCAGGCTGCGGACCATGCGAAAGCAGATGCGGCTGTCCCTGCAGGCGGTGGAGGCCATGTCGGAGCAGGAGTTCAAGGCCTCCGTGCTCGGTGCCTACGAGCGGGGCGAGCGGGCCATCTCGGTGCCCCGCCTCCAGCGCCTGGCCAAGCTGTACGACGTTCCCGTGGACCAGCTCCTTCCGCCCGACGACGTGGTGGCCACCCGATGGGGTGCCGCCGGGTCCACCGAGGAGGTGGCGCCCCTCAGCGCCCGGCGGGCCATCCAGGCCGGCTCGGGGGCGGACAAGGTGGCCATCGACCTGACCAAGCTCCATACGGTGAGCGGTCCGGAGCGCGACCTGCTCCGCCGGTTCCTCAGCATGATCCAGGTGCACCGGCAGGACTTCAACGGTCGGATGATCACCATCCGGGCCGAGGACGTGCGGGCCATCGCGTGCCTGTTCGGGGTGACCCCGGACAGCATGGGCTCCCGCCTGGATGAGCTCGGACTCCTCGTCAACGTCTGATGGCCGACGGGGCGACCATGACCGAGCCGATCAACTGGCTGAGCACCAAGGACGCCTCCGAGCGCCTGGGCATCACCTTGCGGAGCCTCTACCGGTTCATCGACGAGGGGGATCTGGTGGCCTACAAGTTCGGCCGGGTCATCCGCATACAAGAAGCCGACGTGGACCGGTTCATCGAGGCGAGCCGCATCTCCCCGGGGAGCCTGGAGCACCTCTACCCCGAGGTCAAGGGGAACGGGCGCGCCCATGCCAACGGTGGGGGTGTGATCAGCAACGGGACAGGCTGAGCGCCGATGGCCGACTGCCTGTTCTGTGCCATCGTGGCCGGCGACGTGCCCGCCGACATCGTCCGGACCGACGACCTCACCGTGGCCTTCCGTGACATCAGCCCGCAAGCGCCCGTGCACGTGCTGGTGGTTCCGAGGCGGCACATCGTGAACGCCTCGGTGGTCGGCGAGGCCGATGCCGGCGAGGTGATGGCGCTGCTCACCGCGGCCCGCGAGGTGGCCCACGCCGAGGGGATCGCCGGCGAGGACCGCGGCTACCGGCTGGTGTTCAACGTGGGTCCGGATGCGCTGAACTCGGTGCCCCATCTCCACCTGCACGTCCTGGGCGGTCGAACCTTCGACTGGCCACCGGGCTGAAGCGCCGGATCCGTCCGGTCCCGGCCGATCGGATCGTCGTCCCCGGTCCGCTGGTATGGTCGGGACCAGAACGCACGTGGCAGGCACCCAGGTCAAAATCCTCGTTCCCGGCAACCACCTCATGGCCGGCCTGCTCGGCCAGCGCGACGAGTTGCTGCGACTGGTCGAGGGGGCGTTCGACGATGTCCGCATCACCGTGCGGGGCAACGAGATCTCCATCGAGGGTGACGGCGCCGAGCGGGTGGGGGCGCTCTTCGAGGAGTTGATCATCCTGCTCGAATCGGGTCAGGGACTCGATGCCGTCCAGGTGCACAGGACCATCGACATGATGGACGGCGACATCCGGCCGTCGGAGGTCCTCACCTCCGAGCTCCTGCGGTCGTCCCGGGGGCGGACCGTGCGTCCGAAGACCGGCGGGCAGAAGGGCTATGCCGATGCCATCGCCTCCAACATCGTCACCTTCGGCATCGGACCGGCCGGCACCGGCAAGTCGTACCTGGCCGTGGCCCTGGCCGTCCAGGCCCTGCAGGCCCGCCAGGTCAACCGCATCATCCTGACCCGCCCCGCGGTCGAAGCCGGCGAGCGCCTGGGCTTCCTCCCCGGTGACCTGATGGCCAAGGTCGACCCCTACCTGCGCCCCCTCTACGACGCCCTCCACGACCTGCTCGAGCCGGAGGGAGCGCAGCGGCTGATCGACCGGGGTGCGGTCGAGGTCGCCCCGCTGGCCTTCATGCGGGGGCGCACCCTCAACAACAGCTTCATCATCCTGGACGAGGCCCAGAACACCAGTCCCGAGCAGATGAAGATGTTCCTCACCCGGATCGGGTTCGGGTCGAAGGCCGTCATCACCGGTGACATCACGCAGATCGACGTGGCCGGCGGCCGATCGGGCCTGGTGGGCCTCGAGCCGGTGCTGTCCGGCGTGCCGGACCTGGCCTTCGTCCATCTGACCCAGCGCGACGTCGTCCGCCACCGGATCGTGGCCGACATCGTCGCCGCCTACGAGCACGGGACGCCGACGGAGGCGCGCCGTGACCCTTGACGTCTACGCCGCCGACGAGCAGTCGGACCATCCGGTCGCCGTGGAGCGGTGGTCGGGGCTGGCCCGGTCGGTCCTCGGCGCCGAGGGGATCGTGAGCGACACGGAGGTGTCGCTGCTGTTCGTGGACGAGGCCGACCATGGCGTCGTTGAACGAGCGGTTCCTCGACAAGGAGGGACCCACCGACGTCCTCTCCTTCCCCATCGAGGACGAGTCGGACCGCGGCGGCCGATCGCCGGACGAGGGCGGTACCGGCCCGGGCTCGATCGAGGCCGACACCGGCCGCCTGCTCCTGCTCGGCGACGTCGTGATCTGCCCGTCGGTGGCGGCGCGCAACGCCGTCGAGCACGGGGCCACCTTCGACGACGAGATCGCCCTGCTCGTCGTGCACGGGATCCTCCACCTGCTGGGCATGGACCACCAGGTCGACGAGGAGGCCGAGAGGATGGAACAGCGCGAGCAACAGCTGTTGGCTCGCTACTACCGCGTGGCTTCATGATCCCCGGGGCCGGCGTGCTGCTCTCCACCAGCTCGTTCACGGTGAGCGACGCCATCCTGATCGTCGTGGTGCTCGTGCTGCTGGCCGTGTCCGCGCTGCTGGCCCTGGCCGAGACGAGCCTGGTCCGCATGAGCAGGGCCAAGGCACTGGCGCTGGTGGACGACGGGCGCCGCGGGGCCAAGGTGCTGGCCCGGCTCACCGAGAACCCCCAGGGGTTCCTCAACCCGGTCCTCTTGATGGTCCTCATCTGCCAGCTGGTCGTGGCCACGCTGGTCGGCATCCTGGCCCACAGCTGGTTCGGGGCCTGGGGGGTGGCGGCGGCCACCGTGTTCGAGATCGTGGTGATCTTCGTGCTGGGAGAGGCGGTCCCGAAGAACTGGGCCGTGCACCACCCGGAGCGGGCCGCCTTGTTCAGCGCCCCGCTGGTCTCGGCCGTGGTCCGGTTCTGGCCGGTGCGGATGGTGTCCGGGGCGCTGATCGGCCTGGCCAACCTGCTCATCGGCGAGACAGGGCCAGTACCTCGGTTCCGGGGTGACCGAGTCCGAGCTCCTGGCCATGGCCGACGTGGCCGTGGAAGGCGACGTGATCGAGACCGAGGAGCGAGCCTTCATCAAGTCGATCATCGAATTCGGCGACACGGTGGTCCGCGAGGTGATGGTGCCCCGGCCGGACATGGTCACCGTCGGTGCCGACGAGACGGTCGAGGTGGCCCTCGAGCGGGCCCTCGAGGACGGCTTCAGCCGCGTGCCGGCCGTCGAGCTCCAGGTCGACGACGTGATCGGGATCGCCTACACGAAGGACATGATCCGCACGGTGCGCGCCGGCCACGGTGCCGACCCGGTCAGGTCCCATCTGCGGGAGGCCCACTTCGTGCCCGAGACCAAGCGGGTCTCCGACCTGATGCGCGAGATGCAGGCCGAGAGCTTCCACCAGGCCGTGGTGGTCAACGAGTACGGCGGCACGGCCGGCCTGGTCACCCTCGAGGACCTCATCGAGGAGCTGGTGGGGGAGATCGTCGACGAGTTCGACGTCGAGGAGGCGCCCTACGAGCGGCTGGGGTCGGGCGAGCTGCGGGTCAGTGCCCGGCTGCCCGTCGACGAGGTCAACGAGCTGATCCATGCCGAGCTGCCCACCGGAGCCTGGGACACGGTCGGGGGACTGGTCTTCGACCTGCTCGGCCACGTCCCCGTGGCCGGGGAGTCGGTGTCGGTGGACGGGATGCGGCTGGTGGCCGACCGGGTCAACGGGCGACGCATCGAGCGGGTCAGGATCGTGCCCACCGGCGCCTCCTCGGCGGAGGGGAGCGAATGACGACCTTCCGGTCGGGGTTCGCGGCCGTGGTGGGCCGGCCCAACGTCGGGAAGTCCACCTTGGTCAACACCATGGTCGGGACCAAGGTGTCCATCACGTCGCCCCGGCCCAACACCACCCGGTCCCAGGTGCGCGGGGTCCTCGACCGCCCCGGAGCCCAGGTGGTCTTCGTCGACACGCCGGGGCTGCACAAGCCGCGCACGGCACTCGGCCAGCGGATGAACGAGTCGGCCACATCGTCCCTGGACGACGTGGATGTGGTGGTGGCCATGGTCGAGGCCAGCGGGGCGGTCGGTCCCGGCGACCGGATGGTCCTCACCCAATCGGCCCTGCGGGTGCGATCGATGGCGCGGGCCGCGGCCCTCCAGACGGACCCCGGGCCCGGGGCCGGGGGCGAGCCGGGCCGGCCGGCGCTCCTGGTGGTGGTCAACAAGATCGACCGGGTCGGCGGCAACGGCGTCCTCACCCACCTGACCGCGGTGTCCGCGGTGGTCGAGGGCGTCGACGAGGAGGCCGGTGGACCGCCCACCCCCGTCGAGTACTTTCCGGTGTCGGCCACCTCCGGCGAGGGGGTCGAGGCGCTGATCGAGGCGACGGTGGCGCGGATGCCCGAGGGCCCCCGCTACTACCCCGAGGGGATGGTCACCGATGTGGCCGAGGCCTTCTGGGTGGCCGACCTGGTGCGGGAGGAGCTGCTCCACCGGGTGCAGGACGAGCTCCCCCACAGCATCGCCTGCCGGGTGACCGAGTGGGAGTGGCCGCGGGTCCGCTGCGAGATCCTCGTCGAGCGCGACTCGCAGAAGGGGATCGTGATCGGCAAGGAACGGGGCCACCCTCAAAGAGGTCGGGACGGCCGTGCGGGCGCAGATGCCTCCCGGCGCCTACCTCGAGCTCTTCGTGCGGGTCGAGAAGCGGTGGCAGCAGCGTGAGGACGCCCTCGACCGGCTCGGCTTCTGACGGGGCGCCGGCACCGGCTCGGCGCACACCGGCCCGGGGGCCGTCCCTCAGTCGTCGGCGGTGATCCGGCGCAGGAAGGCCTCCACCTCCGACCGGTCCACCGTGCGCTTCATGGGAGGCACCCTGGCCAGCAGGGCGCCCCGGTACCGGGCGGTGGCCAGGCGGCTGTCGAGCACCGCCACCACGCCGCGATCGCGGCGCCGTGCGGATGAGCCGTCCCGCCCCCTGGGCCAGCAGGGTGCCCGCACGGGGCAGGTCGACGGCGTTGAAGGCCCCGGCGCCGGCCCGTTCACGCCGGGCCTGCAGCACCGGTTCGTCGGGCCGGGGGAACGGGATCCGGTCGAGGGTCACCAGGCTGAGGGTCCGGCCCGGAATGTCGACCCCCTGCCAGAAGCCGAGGGTGGCGAAGAGGCAGGTCGGCTCGCTCCTCGAGAAGGCGTCGACGAGCGCCGGTTTGGGCAGGTCGGACTGGGACAGCAGTGGAAAGGGGAGGCGGTCGGACAGGGCGTCGACGGCCGCGTTCATCGCCCGCCAGCTGGTGAACAGGGCCAGGGTGCGGCCGCCGGCCGCGTTGATCAGCGCCTCGAGCTCGTCATGGATGGCGGGTTCCGACTCGGGCCGCCTCCGGTCGGGCAGCCCCTGGGCCACGTACAACATGGCGTGCTCGGGATAGTCGAAGGGGCTGCCCACGTCGAGCTCGTCCGACGTCCCCCCGGGGAGCCCGAGCCTCCCGGCCAGCCCGAGGGGCACCGTCGCCGAGGTGAGGACGCCGGTCACCGTGCCCCACAGGTGCTCGGCCAGGAGCGGCCCGACGTCGATGGGGGAGACCCGCAGGCTCGGTGTCCGGCCACCGCGGTCCACCCACGCCACCTCGTCGTCGGTGAGGGTGGTGAGCCGGGCCAGGTCGGCGGCCAGGTGGCCGGCGGCCAGCTGGACGCGGTCCCGTCGTGACCGGGCCGCCGGCGACTCGGCGTCCCCGGCCTCGCGCTCGGACCGCCGCAGCGAGTCGATGAGCCGGCTCACCCGGCCGGACGCCAGGGCCAGCGCCTGGGGGAGCCCGGTCGCACTGTCCGTCGGGGCCGGGCGGGGGGCCGGTGCCGGAGCAGGGGGGGCCACCTCGGGCAGGCCGAGGTCGAGACCCAGCGGCTCCGCCCGTGGGGCCGGGAGCTCATCCGGCTGGTCCGCGGCCGGGGCGGGCCCGTCCGGACCGGCCCCCACGATCTCGTGGCGGGGGACGCGAAGCCCGGCCAGCGGGCGGAGGGCCCGTTGGAAGATGTCGCCCACCTCGGACACGGCGTCGGCCGCGTCGATCCCGCCGGGCGTATCCGGGCCGAGCAGTGGCCGGGCGGTGGCGGCCAGCGCCCTGAAGCGCCCGGGGCCGATCTCGACACCGAGGCTGTCGGTCATGACCTCCTCGACTTCGTGGACCTCGTCGAACACGGCCACCTCGTGGGGCGGGAGCACGGCCCCGCCGCTGGCCAGATGGGCGCCGTAGAGGTGCGTGTTGACCACGACCACGTCGGCGCCGGCGGCGCGGGCCCTGGCGTCCTCGGCGAAGCAGTCCCGGCCGGACGGGCACCGGAAGGCCCCCGGGCACTCGCGGGCGGTGGTCGAGACCATGGCCCAGGCCCGGAAGTGCGGTTCGAATTCGAGCTCGGCCCGATCACCGGTGACGGTGTCATCGGCCCAGCGGACGAGCCGCTTGACCTGCTCGGCGAGGCGGCCACCGTCGAGGTCCCCGGGGCCACCCCGGCCGGAGCCGTCGCCGTCGGAGGCATCGTCGGAGGCGTCGGTATCGTTATCGGCCGGGGTCAGGGGGTCGTCGGCGTCGGGGGGGTCGGCGCCGGCGGGGGCGAGGGAGAGCTGCTCGCCGCGCCCGCCGATCTCCGACACCCGCTGGCGGCACAGGTAGTTGCTCCGTCCCTTGAGCACGGCGAAGGAGAGGTCCCGACCGATGGCCGCGGCGACCAACGGCAGGTCGTTGTTGGCCAGCTGGTCCTGCAGGGCCTTGGTGGCGGTGGCGACCACGACCCGCTGGCCGGAGAGGGCGGCGGGGATGAGATAGGCCAGCGATTTGCCGGTGCCGGTGCCGGCCTGGACGACCAGGTGGCGCTGCCCGGCGATGGCCCGCCCCACCGCCGAGGCCATCTGGCGCTGGCCCGGGCGCGACTCGCCCCCGCCGGGCAGGGCCGCGGCCACCCGGGCCAGCATGGCGGTCACCTCGTCGGTCATCCACCGACCCTATCGGCGGGCCCGGCCGGCTCCGGAGCCGTCCCGGTGCCGGGGACCGGGCCGTCCCGGTCCGGTCCGGTCAGTGCCACGCCACGGCCAGGCCGACGGCGACGGCCAGCCCGACCGCCACGATGGTCCACCGCAGGACGGGGGCGGGCAGCCGGCGCCCGTACCGGCCGCCGACCTGGCCGCCGATGACCGATCCGGCGGCGATGAGCCCGGCCACCGACCACGAGACGTGGGTGGTGGCGATGAAGAAGACGCCGGCCACGGCGTTGACCGTGAGGGCCAGCGCGTTCTTGGTGCCGTTGAGGCGCTGCAGGTCGTCGTCGATGAAGATGGCCAGCAGGGCGATGAGGATCACCCCCTGGGCCGCACCGAAGTAGCCGCCGTAGACGCCGGTCAGGAGGACCCCGGCGGTCAGGGCCGGGCCCCCGTGAGCCGGCCGGGGGCCCCGGCGTTCGAGGCCGGCGCTGATCCTGGGCTGGAGCGCCATCAGCACCGCGGCCACGGCGATGAGGACCGGCACGGCCGCCTTGAACACGCTGTGGGGCAGGCCGAGCAGGAGGACCGCCCCGACCAACCCACCGACCAGGGACGCCCAGCCGAGTTGGAGGAGGCGGCGGCGCTGTCCGACCAGCTCGCGCCCGGTAGGCCACGGTGGCGCTCACGTTCCCGGGGACCAGGCCGACGTTGTTGGACACGTTGGCCAGCACCGGGGGGTAGCCCAGCGCGAGCAGGGTCGGGAAGGTGATCAGCGACCCCGAGCCGACGATGACGTTGACGGTGCCCGCGGCCAGGCCGGCGGCGAAGATGGCCACGGCATCCAGCGGGGACATGGGGAGGGTCTAGTGCCCACAGCCCCGGCACTCAAGGCACAGGCACCCAGGGGACGCGGATGACGGCGGGCCGGCGGCGGGGCCGGGCCTGGGGCCGGCGGGTCGGCGGGCCGGCGGGCACGGCCCACGCCGGCGACACTGTAGGTTCGCAGCGTGAAACGGGAACAGGCCGGTACCGGAGGAGCCAGTGGCGGGCACCGTTCCACCCTGACCGCGGCCGACCTCGTCGGTGGTCCGGTCCCCACCCACGTGGCCTGCGTCATGGACGGCAACGGCCGGTGGGCGGCCCGTCGTGGGCTGCCCGCGCACCGAGGGCCACGCGGCCGGCGAGGCCGCGCTGCTCGACGCGGTGGAGGGGGCGCTCGAGCTGGGCGTGCCCTGGATCACCATGTACGCCTTCTCCACCGAGAACTGGCGGCGCCCGGCCGACGAGGTGCGCTACCTGATGGGGTTCAACGAGAGCCTCCTCGTCCGCCGGCGCGACGAGCTGCACGAGAAGGGCGTGCGGATCCGGTTCGCCGGCCGCCGCGACTGGAGGGTCCCGAAGCGGGTGCTGCGGCGCATGGACGAGTCGATCGAGCTGACCGCCGCGAACCGCCGCTGCACGCTGACCATGGCGTTCAACTACGGCGGCCGGGCCGAGATCGTCGACGCGGTGAAGCGGCTGGTGTCCGACGGGGTGCCGGCCGAGAAGGTCGACGAGAAGGCGATCCGGTCGCGCCTGTACTTCCCCGATCAGCCCGACCCCGATCTCGTCATCCGGACCTCGGGTGAGCGGCGCATCTCCAATTTCCTCCTCTGGCAATTGGCCTACAGCGAGCTGGTCTTCGATGATGTGCTGTGGCCGGACTTCCGTCGCACCCATCTGTTCGAGGCGGTCCGCGACTTCCAGCAGCGCCAGCGCCGGTACGGAGGCGTGACCTGATGGCCCGTGGCTGCGGCCACCGCCGGCGCGATGATGCCGGGGGGGTGTGGATCGTGACCGGCATCGTGCTCGGCGTGCTGCTCTACGGCTTCATCGTGCTCATGGAGGTGGCCGGTTTCACCGCCGTCGCCCCCCTGGTGGTGATCCCGCCGGTGCTGCTCGGCCTCATCGCGGCCAACAACCTGCTGCGGGGGAGCCGGAGCCAGGGCCGACCCGCCGGTCGCCCCGTCGGCGGCGGGCGGGCGCACCTGCCCTCCTCCGGGGCGAACGGACCGGTCGAGCCCGCCAACGGGACGTCCCCCCGGGCGAGACCGGCCGGCGAGGAGCCTCGCGAGCCGAGATGACCCTCTTTCGCGACCGGGGTGTGGTGCTGCGCACCATCCGCCTCGGTGAGGCGGACCGGATCGTCACCTTGATGACCGAGCAGCACGGCAAGGTCCGGGCCGTGGCCAAGGGCGTGCGGCGCACGACGTCGAAATTCGGTTCCCGCCTCGAGCCGCTCAGCCACGTGGCCCTCCTCGGCTGGCAGGGTCGCGGCGATCTGGACATGATCAACCAGGCCGAGGTCATCGACACCTTCCGGCCGGTCAGGGAGGACCTCGACCGGATGGGCGCGGCCATGTCGATGCTCGAGGTCGTCGACCAGATCGGCCAGGAGCGTCACGCCAACCCCCGCCTCTACGAGATGCTGGTGGGGGCCATCGGCGCCCTGGCGGAACGGAACTCCCCGATGGTGGCGCCCGCCTTCTTCCTCAAGGTGCTGGCCCTCGAGGGGTCCGCTCCGGTCCTCGATGTGTGCGTGTCGTGCGGCGAGGAGGATCCCGGTGCGCTGGTGGCCTTCGATCTGGTGGAGGGAGGGGTGCTGTGCCGGAACTGCCGCCGCGGTCGGGCACTGTCCCCCGACGGGCTGGCGCTGCTGCGCCGCACCCTGGGCGGGGGCCTGGCCGGCGTGCTGGCCGAGCCCCGCTCGCCGGTCACCGACGAGGTCACCACCCTGGCCACCGAGGCCATGGAGGCGCACCTCGACCGGCGCCTCCGCTCGGTGCGGTCGGGCCAGGTGTCGTGACACGCCTCGGCCGGTGGGGGACGGGCCGAGGCCGGTGAGCCGGGCGGCATTCGGGGTCTACGTCCACGTGCCGTTCTGCCGGTCCCGCTGCGACTACTGCGCCTTCGCCACCTACACCGACCGCGACCATCTGATGGCGGAGTACGCGTCGGCCTGCGTGACCGAGATCGAGCGGGCTCGGGACGACGAGGGACTGCCGCCGGCCACATCGGTCTTCTTCGGGGGCGGCACGCCGTCGCGGCTCCCGGCCGACCTGCTGGTGGCGGTCCTCGAGGCCGTGCCCCGGGACGACCGGGCGCGGAGGTGACCGTGGAGTGCAACCCCGAGGACGTCACCCCCGAGCTGCTGGCCACCTACCGGGCGGGCGGGGTGACCCGCGTGTCGGTCGGGGTCCAGTCGACCGTGCCCCACGTGCTCGCCGGGCTGGGGCGGCGCCACGGTGCCGACCAGGTGGCCGAGGCCGCTGCCGCCGTGGCCGGGGCCGGCCTCTCCTCATGGAACATGGACCTCATCATCGGAGGTGCCGGGGAGCGCGACGCCGACTGGGAACGGAGCCTGGGCGAGGTGATCGGCATGCCCGACCCTCCGCCGCATGTCAGCGCCTACGCCCTGACGGTGGAGCCGGGGACCCCGTTGGCCGGCGACCCGGGCCGGCATCCCGACGACGACACCCAGGCCGCGAGGTACGAGCGGGCCGACGCCGTGCTGGAAGGGGCCGGGTACCGGTGGGAGGAGATCTCCAACTGGGCCCGTCCCGGGCACGAGTGCCGCCACAACCGCCTCTACTGGGAACAGGGCGACTACCGGGGCATCGGGTCGGCCGCGCACTCGCACCGGGCCGGACGGCGGTGGTGGAACGTGAGGACGCCCGACCGCTATGTGGCCCTGGCGGCCGCCGGGCGGCCCACCGTCGCCGGCGAGGAGGTGCTCACCGACGAACAGCGACGGTTCGAGGCGCTGGCCCTCTCCCTGCGGACCCCGGCCGGGGTTCCCGACGGTCGTCCTGGCCGAGGACCCGGACCTCGACGGGTTGGTCGTCCGCACGGCCGGGCGCGTCGTGCTCACCGTCCGCGGCCGGCTGCTGGCCAACGCGGTGACGGCCCGATTGGAGATCGCCCCGGGCGCGCCGCCGCCCGTCGGGGCCGGGGGACGGAGACCAGCCGGTACCATTCCCCCCTATGCCTGACCCCGAGAGCCCGACCCGCCCGATCTCATGGAGAAGGTGGTCGGGCTGTGCAAGCGGCGCGGCTTCATCTTCCCGTCGGCCGAGATCTACGGTGGCTTCCGCTCGACCTACGACTACGGCCCCCTCGGGGTCAATCTGCTGCGCAACGTCAAGAACGCGTGGTGGGAGGCCATGGTCCAGCGGCGGGACGACGTGGTCGGCCTGGACGCGGCCATCCTCTCGCCGCCCGCGGTGTGGGAGGCCTCGGGCCATCTGGCCAACTTCACCGACCCCCTGGTCGACTGCCGGCACTGCCACCAGCGGTGGCGCGAGGACCGGATCGAAGGGGTGTGCCCCAACTGCGGCTCCACCGAGTTCACCCCGGCCCGGGCCTTCAATCTCATGTTCAAGACCCACGCCGGTCCGGTCGAGAACGAGGGGGCGGTGGCCTACCTCCGTCCCGAGACGGCCCAGGGCATGTTCATCAACTTCGCCAACGTGCTCCAGACCACCCGCAAGAAGCCGCCCTTCGGCATCGCCCAGGTGGGCAAGTCGTTCCGCAACGAGATCACCCCCCAGAACTTCGTCTTCCGGACCCGGGAGTTCGAGCAGATGGAGATGGAGTACTTCGTCCCGCCGGCCGAGGCCGAGCACTGGTTCGAGTACTGGCTCGACGAGCGGTTCCGCTGGTACACGGGGCTCGGGATCCCCGAGTCCGAGCTCCGGCTGCGGCACCACGACGCCGACGAGCTGTCGCACTACTCGGCGGCCACCGCCGACGTCGAGTTCCTCTTCCCCTGGGGATGGGACGAGCTCGAGGGCATCGCCAACCGCACCGACTTCGACCTCAAGGCCCATGCTTCGGCGTCGGGGGAGCGGCTCGAGTACTTCGACCAGCCGACCGGCGAACGCTACGTGCCCTACGTGATCGAGCCGGCGGCCGGCGCCACCCGCACCATGATGGCCTTCCTCCTCTCCGCCTACCACGAGGACGAGGTCGGGGGAGAGGCCCGCACCGTGCTGCGGCTCCACCCGCGGCTGGCCCCCTACCAGGTCGGCGTGCTCCCGCTGTCGAAGAAGGAGACCCTCGAGCCCCTGGCCCGGGAGGTGCTGGCCTCGCTGCAGCCCCACTTCATGTGCGACTACGACGTGACCCAGTCCATCGGCAAGCGGTACCGCCGTCAGGACGAGGTGGGCACCCCGTGGTGCGTGACCGTCGACTTCGACTCCCTGGAGGACGGCGCGGTGACGGTCCGGGACCGCGACAGCACGGCCCAGGAGCGGGTACCCGTCGACCGGTTGGTGGCCGAGCTGCGGGGCAGGGTCGACCGGGCCTGAACCCGCGCCGGCGTCGCCCACGACCGCCGTCCCGGGTCCGGACGGCCGCCAGGTAGGCTGGAAGACCTGCGCCCGTGGGCCGTCCCGGCACCGGACGCGGCAGTGAAGCCCACCCCGAATCCACCTCAGGAGACCTGCCCCGATGCCGTTCGTCTTCGACTTCGACCATGCCCATCGCAAGCCTCCCATGGACATGAAGGACCTCCTCGGGGGCAAGGGGGCCAACCTGGCCGAGATGACGTCGGTGCTCGAGCTCCCGGTGCCTCCGGGCTTCACCATCGGGACCACCGCCTGCCGCCACTACATGGAGGGCGGCTGGCCCGACGGGTTGACCGGCGAGGTGGCCAAGGCCAGGGCGAGGCTCGAGAAGAAGATGGGGAAGCGCATCGGGGACCCGAGCGACCCGTTGCTGGTGTCGGTGCGGTCGGGGGCCAAATTCTCGATGCCGGGGATGATGGACACCGTCCTCAACCTGGGGCTCAACGACCAGTCGGTGCAGGGTCTGGCCAAGCAGACCGACGACGAGCGGTTCGCCTACGACTCGTACCGTCGGTTCGTGGCCATGTACGGGCGCATCGTCCTCGGCATCCCGGGGGAGGAGTTCGACAGCCTCCTCGACGCGGCCAAGGAGCTGGCCGGGACCAGCTCCGACGCCGGGGTCCCCATCGAGCTGCTCCGCTACCTGGTCGACGCCTACCAGCAGATCGTGGAGCGCCACACCGGCAAGCCCTTCCCCCAGGATCCCGACGAGCAGCTGCGGGGGGCGATCGAGGCGGTGTTCGCCTCGTGGAACGGCCCACGGGCCATCGCCTACCGGGTGCGGGAGCGCATCGCCCACGACCTGGGCACGGCGGTCAACGTGCAGGCCATGGTGTTCGGCAACCGCGACGACACGTCGGGCACCGGGGTCGGCTTCACCCGTGACCCGGCCACCGGCGCCACCGGCGAGTACGGCGACTTCCTGGTCAACGCCCAGGGCGAGGACGTGGTGGCCGGGATCAGGAACACCGAGCCGCTGGCCGCGCTGAAGGACCGCTTCCCGAAGATCCACGCCGAGCTGCTCTCCATCTTCGCCCGGCTCGAGGCCCACTACCGCGACATGTGCGACACCGAGTTCACCATCGAGCAGGGCAAGTTGTGGATGCTCCAGACCCGGGTGGGCAAGCGCACCGGACGGGCGGCGCTCAAGATGGCCGTCGACATGGTGGGGGAGCGGGCCATCCGCCTGACCAAGGCGGAGGCGATCGACCGCATCACCGGCGACCACCTCGACCAGGTCCTCCACCCGCAGTTCTCCGGCACCGGGTACGACGTGCTGACCAAGGGGCTGGGTGCGTCCCCGGGTGCGGCGGTGGGCCGCGTCTACCTGACCGCCGACGACGCCCAGGCCGCGGCCGAACGAGGCGAGAAGGTGGTGCTCGTCCGCAGCGAGACGTCTCCCGAGGACGTGCACGGGATGCTGGCCGCCGAGGGGATCCTGACCGCCCGGGGCGGCCTGGTCAGCCATGCCGCGGTGGTGGCCCGGGGCTGGGGGAAGCCGGCGGTGGTCGGGGCCGAGGCCGTCCGGGTGGCCGGCTCGTCCTTCTCGGTCGGCGACGTCGTGGTCAACGAGGGTGACTGGCTCTCGGTCGACGGCACCACCGGTGTGGTCGTGCTGGGCCAGGTGCCGGTGGCCGAGGGCCAGACCCCGCCCGAGTTCGAGACCATCCTGGGCTGGGCCGACGATATCCGTGCCGGCCACCTCGGGGTCCGGGCCAACGCCGACAACGGACCGGATGCGGCCGCGGCCCGTGGCCACGGCGCCGAAGGCATCGGCCTGTGCCGCACCGAGCACATGTTCCTGGCCGAAGACCGCCTCCCCATCGTGCGCCGGATGATCCTGGCCTCGACCCCGGCGGAGGAGGAGGGTGCGCTGGAGGCACTGCGGGTGGCCCAGCGGGCCGACTTCGAGGAGATCCTCGAGGCCATGGACGGCCTCCCCGTGACCATCAGGCTGCTCGACCCTCCGCTGCACGAGTTCCTCCCCGACACCGGCGAGCTGGCCATCAAGGAGGCGACGACCGGCCTGACCGAGGAGGAGCGGCGGCTCTTCGAGGCGGCCAAGGCGTGGCACGAGTACAACCCGATGCTCGGCACCCGGGGGGTGCGGCTCGGGGTCATCAAGCCCGGGCTCTACGCCATGCAGGTGCGGGCGCTCATGGAGGCGGCCCTGGACCGGGTGGCCGTGGGCGGGCACCCGGTCGTCGAGATCATGATCCCCCTGACCGTCTCCCGCGAGGAGATGGCCCTGGCCCGTACCTGGGTGGAGGCGGCCATCACCGAGGCCCGGGCGGCGGCATCGGTGCCCGGGCCGGGTTCCCGGTCGGCCAAGGCCTCCAAGGCCAAGGCGGGCACGCTGGAGGTGCTGATCGGCACGATGATCGAGACACCCCGCGCCGCGCTGCGGGCCGGTGAGATCGCCGAGGAGGCCGACTTCTTCTCGTTCGGGACCAACGACCTGACCCAGATGACCTTCGGCTTCAGCCGGGACGATGTCGAGGGCCGGATGATGTCGGCCTACCTGGAGCAGGGCCTGTTGAAGAACAACCCGTTCGAGGTGGTCGATCCCGACGGGGTCGGGGAGCTGGTCAGGCTGGGTGTCGAGCGCGGACGGGCCACCCGTCCCGCCCTCAAGATCGGCGTGTGCGGCGAGCACGGGGGCGACCCCGAGTCGATCGCCACCTTCGCCCAGGCCGGTCTCGACTACGTGAGCTGCTCGCCGTTCCGGGTGCCCATCGCCCGGTTGGCCGCGGCCCAGGCCGTGCTGGCCGGCTACACCACCGCTCGACCGGGCTCCGCAGTGGGGCGGAAGCCGAGCGCGGCCAAGGCCGGATCCCGGGCCAAGGCCAAGGGCTGACAGCCGCCGGCGGCGGCGGACGGAGCCGGACGGCGACGCGGTACCGTCGTCCCCTATGGGGATCCCCGACGAGGACGTCGCCCGGGTGCGGGCCGCCACGGACATCGTGGCGCTCATCGGGGAGCACGCCGCCCTCAAGCGGCAGGGGCGACGGTGGGTCGGACTGTGCCCGTTCCACGGTGAGAAGACCCCGTCGTTCAGCGTCAACGCCGACGAGGGCCTCTACTACTGCTTCGGTTGCCATGCCACCGGGGACGCCATCAGCTTCGTCCGGGCCATCGAGCACCTCGACTTCGTCGATGCGGTGCGGCGTCTGGCCGACAAGGCGGGCATCACCATCCGCGAGGACGCGGGCACGGGTCGGGACAGTCAGCGGCGCAAGGTCCTGTTCGACGCCATGGAGCAGGCCACCGAGTGGTACCACCAGCGGCTGCTGGTCGGAGCCGACGCCGGCCAGGCCCGCGACTACCTGCGCAGCCGCGGGTACGACGGCGAGGTGGTCCGCCGCTTCCGCCTGGGGTGGGCGCCCGACGCCTGGGACGAGCTGTGCACCGGACTCAGACTGACCAAGGAGGTCGCCGAGACCGCCGGTCTCGGTTTCGTCAACCGGCGGCACCGCCTGCAGGACGCCTTCCGGGCCCGCATCCTGTTCCCCATCTGCGATCCCTCCGGCCATCCGGTGGCCCTCGGTGGACGGGTCCTGCCCGGAAGTGCCGACCCGGCCAAGTACAAGAACTCGATCGAGACGCCGATCTACTCCAAGCGCCGCACCCTCTACGCGCTCAACTGGGCCAAGCAGGACATCATCAAGTCCGAGGAGGTGGTGGTGTGCGAGGGGTACACCGACGTCATCGGGCTGTTCGAGGCCGGCGTGGAGCGGGCCGTGGCCACCTGCGGGACGGCCCTGGCCGAGGAGCACGTGAAGCTCCTCCGCGGCTTCGCCTCGCGGGTGGTGCTGGCCTTCGACGCCGACGGGGCCGGGCAGTCGGCCGCCGGCCGGTTCTACGAGTGGGAGCGCCGGCTGTCCATGGACGTGGCCGTGGCCGCCCTGCCCCTCGGTTCCGATCCCGGCGAGATGGCCCGCACCGATCCCGACGGGCTCCGGGCCGCCATCGAGGGGGCCAAGCCCTTCCTCCAGTTCCGGGTGGAGCGCATCCTCGACGCGGCCGAGCTCTCGACTCCTGAAGGTCGGGCCAAGGCGGCCGACTCGGCGCTGGCCGCGGTGGCCGAGCATCCCGACAATCTGGTCCGTGACCAGTACCTGATGCAGGTGGCGGAGCGCTGCCGGCTCGAGCCCCTGCTGCTGCGCGACCGGCTCGAGCAGCTCCGCCAGGAAGGGCCACGGAAGGCTCCGGGAGGGGATGCCCCACGCCGTCCCGGGTCGGAGGCGCCGGGAACGGGCCCGATCCTCCGCCGGGGCCAGGGACGAGCAGTGGGTCCGGGAGCCGGACGACGGCGACTGGGACGCCGACGGCTTCGACGGAGGGGGGGTCCCGAGGGGAGGCACCGCCCGGTCCAACCGGGCATCGGGCGCCTTCCGGTCCGGTCCGCGAGTTCCGTCCCGGGCTCGAGGCCCTGCGCCTGGCCATCCACCGGCCGGCCGATGTCGGCCACCGCCTGGAGGCCGCCCTGTTCCGTGACGAGCTGCAGCGGGAGGCCTTCACGGTGCTGGCCGAGGCCGACCCCGACGCCGAGCTCCGCCAGATCATCGCATCGGCTCCACCCCAGGTCAGCGCCCTGCTCATGCGCCTGACGGTGGAGGAACCGGTGGGCGAGCCGGACGACGTGGTCCTCCAGCTGGTCCGGGATGCGGCCCGGGGGGAACTGCAGGTGATCACGGCCGAGGCCCGGACGTCACCCGAGGCCGCCAAGGAGGCCGCCGCCGCCTCCGCCTGGGTCCAGGAGCTGGACGATCCCGCGGCTTCGGTCGCGGCGACGGCCAGGTTGGTAGCCTGGCTGGTAGTGAGGGCACAGAAGGACACTTCGGGGCGGGGTTCGTGACCGCCGATCAGGGCGCACCATCCGTATCGGTCGTACCGAGGCCGGTGGAGGGACCGCCCTCAGGTCCGGAGACCGGCGCGCCCGCAGCCATCGATGCACTCCCGTCGGATCAGTTCGAGGCCCTGATCCGCATGGGGCGGGCCCGGGGCGGCCTGACCCAGGACGACGTGATGACCGTGCTGCGGACGGTCGAGCTCAGCGCCGATCTGATCTCCGAGGTCGTGGAGAGGATCCGGGAGGCCGGCATCGAGTTCACCTACGACACCGGTGAGACGACATTGGTGCCGATGTCCGGGGCGGTGGCCCACGACGTCTCGGACCGGCTGCTCGAGGGGTTCCCGCTGATCTCGGGCGGCGACGAGGCCGGGGACGGCCGACCCGTCCGCCGTGAGCCCGGCGGTCCAGGTGGCCGGTCTGGACCCGTCCGCCGTGACCCCGGACCGCGCCGTCGAACCGGCGTCGAGGCCCGCCGGCGGGAGACAGGATCCGGCGGCGAAGGCACCGGGCAAGAAGGAGCGGCCGGCACGGCGTACGCCGGCTTCCGACGGTTATGCCGACGGGGACGGCTTCAGGGGCTCGGCCGCCGACCCGGTGCACATGTATCTCAAGGAAATCGGCAAGGTGAAGCTCCTCGACGCCGCGCTCGAGGTGGAGCTGGCCGAGCGGATCCTGGCCGGCAACGAGGCGGCCGAGCGCCTGGCCGCGTTCGACGGCCAGCGCGGCGATGCCTATCCGGGGCGGGTCTCCGACCGGGTGCTGGTGCGCCGCGGACAGCAGGCCAAAGAGGCCCTCATCGAGGCCAACCTCCGCCTGGTGGTGTCGATCGCCAAGCGGTACCGGAACCGGGGGCTCGCCTTCCTCGACCTCATCCAGGAGGGCAACCTCGGCCTGATGAGGGCGGTGGAGAAGTTCGACCACACCAAGGGGTTCAAGTTCTCCACCTACGCCACCTGGTGGATCCGCCAGGCCATCACCCGGGCCATCGCCGACCAGGCCAGGACCATCCGGATACCCGTCCACATGGTCGAGACCATCAACAAGGTGGTCTGGGCCCAGCGCCAGCTCCTCCAGGAGCTCGGCCGTGAGCCGAGTGCGGAGGAAGTGGCCGGAAGGGTCGATTTCACCATCGAACGGGTCCGCGAGATCCAGCGGATCAACCAGGACACCGTGTCTCTCGAGCAACCGATGGGCGACGAGGACGACTTCAGCCTGTCCGACCTGATCGAGGATCGCGAGGCGGTGGTGCCCGACGATGCGGCCGCCCGGATGATGCTCGACGATGCGCTGCGGGAGGCGCTCGGTCATCTGTCGCCCCGCGAGCAGGATGTGGTCAGGCTGCGCTTCGGCCTCGAGGACGGGAAGGTCCGTACCCTCGAGGAGGTGGGCAAGGCGTTCGGGGTGACCCGGGAGCGCATCCGCCAGATCGAGGCGAAGACGCTGGCCAAGTTGCGCCGGCCGGAGTCCGCCCAGCTGCTCCGCGACTACCTCGACGAAGCCTGAGCTCCACCCGGTGCCCGCGGCGGTTCAGGATCGCCGGCCGTTGAGGGCGATGGCCAGATCCTCGGCCAGATCGAGGGCGATGGCGTCAGCCGCCTGGTCCCCGTCCCGCCATCCGAGGCGCACCCCGATGCTGTCCTTCAGGCGCTCGACCCCGAGGGTGGCGGCCGCTTTGGATTTGCTGCCGATCAGCCCTGCCGTCCCGGACACCGGGGGCGAGTGGCCGATCCCACCGGCGAACCGAACGATCTGCTCGTAGCGCTCCCGGCCCGCCCTGGACCCGAGCGTGTATCCGATGCAAAAGGCGATGGCCGTGCCGATGCGAAACTTCACTGGGCCATTGTGCCCGGAGTGGGGGCGCCGTGCATCTTTGCCCGTGGGCCGGGTGCCCACCGGCTAGTGTCCTCTTTCGCGCTGCCGCACCGTCGAGCGGCGCAGCGTGCCTTCCGGGGTAGCTCAATCGGCAGAGCGAGCGGCTGTTAACCGCTAGGTTGAGAGTTCGAGTCTCTCCCCCGGAGCATCGTCCTCGGGCAGTGTGCACGGGTGGCCGAGGCTCGGCGGCTCGTGGGTTGGGGGGCTCGTGGGTTGGGGAGTTTCGTGGCCGGGGGAGTGGCATATGCTGGATCGAACTTCCACGATTCTGTCGACGTGGTGTTCCGACGTTCGATCCGATGCGCCCGGTGGTGCGATATGACTGATCCCATCGACGAACCCACTCCGGCGCTGTCGAGCGACGTGAACTGCGAATCCCGACGTGGAGGTGGCGAGGTCTGGCTTTCGGAGCGGATCGAACTTCGACCCGCGCTCGTCCAGGGCTGCATCGAGTGGCTCGAGAACCAGCCTGGCGTCGACCGCGTGATCTACGAAGGGGCTGACGTGCTGCTCGTCGATGGCCGCTTCGATGAGGCCCTCCAGGACGGGCTGAAGGCTTGGTGGACCGAGCGGATCGACGACCCTGCCTGAGGCGGGCCGTGGTGGAGGATGGCGCGGTGGGCGGATCCTCCGCTTGCTGAGGTCGATCCCTGTGACGGTCACCGATCGGGCAGAGACGCCGTGCGTCCACCTGTTCGGGTCGACTGAGGGCCGACAATGTGACCAAGGACCCTGGAAGTGCCCCCGGCAAGTGGGTGACGATGGCTGCGAGGGTCACCGAACTTGGCACGTTCCTGGTTCGATGGGAACGGATTGGAAGTACTGCCATGGCGATGTTGTGTTTTCTGGGCATGTGGGCGCTCTACTTCTGGCTGGCTCGAATCTGCCTCCGAGGGTCCGTTGCCACATCCAGGGCCAAGGACCGTACGACCATCGAAGCCGGGGGAAGCGCTTCTCGTGGCGGCATCCCTGACACCGTTCCCGCGGAGTGGATCGAGGCGTACCGGTCGGAGAGCGGTGCCTGATCCCGTGACTGATGTGGAATCGCCGGTCGATCCAGTCGGCTTCTCCACGCCCGGTGATGCCGACAGGGTCGTCGCCATCGAATCGTGGAATGAATCCGGGGCGGACATGGTCACCGTCGAGTTCACGGACGGACAGATCCAAAGCATGCCCATGGCCAAATCGGAAGCTCGGGCGAAGGCCCAACGTTGCTTCGGATCCGACGAGATCACCGAGACCAAGCGGAACGGGATCTCGCATCGATGGACCCGGCTGTCACGCCCGAAATGACCCGAGGCCGATCCCGTCATCGTCAAATGTGATGATGGCGGGAGGGATGTGGTTGTGTCAGAATTTTCGACAGGGGAAAGAGGCAGCCGACTCGACAGTGGGGTGGGGGCAGTGGGCAGGGGCAGTGGGCAGGGCAGGGGCAGTGATGCGTAGGGGCCGTGACACCGGAGTCGATGATACGGATTTCAGTGCCATGTGGCAGGTGCGCGATGTACACCGCACGTCGAATCCGAGCGCTGCACGTTGAGTAGAGCGCTCGTCTTCGTGGGGGGCTTTGCCGCTCCCGGTAATGAGTGGCCTCTCACCCCGATCCGGCGCCGTGCCCGCGAACAGGGCTGGCGAACGAAGTACTTCAACGAACGATTGGCGTTCGGGCCACTCACCACCTCGGCGGAGCGTCTGGTCAGGCTCAACGAACAGCTGGCCCAGACCCACGACGCCATCGTCGTTGTCGGACACTCGATGGGAGGACTCGTCGCCGAGCACGCCGCGGCGCTGGGGGCACCCATCGACGCCGTCGTCACGATCTGTACCCCCCACCAGGGTCACTTCCTGTCACGCTTCGGCCCGTTGCCGGTTATGAGGGAAATGGGGACCAACAGCGGCTACCTGAAAGGTGTGGACGCCATTCCCGGCCCGCGTCCACCGATCCTGGTGGTCACTGCGGCGAGAGACCGATTGGTTCCGAAGCGGGCCACTCGACCGAACCGGCCGCATACTGTCCTCGAAGTGCCGAGCGTCGGGCACCTGGGTGTGATCTTCGACCAAGGTGCGGCCGACGCCATGCTGGAGTGGGCCGATGCTCGGGTAAGAGAGACTGCCTGACGACGAGGCCCGCTGAGAGCGGCTCTCCCCGGGACGCCGTCCTTCCGGCTCACGTGCCCGGGCGTGCCGACCGGGGGTGTGACCGGGACGGGGTGCTTCACATTGTTCTGCAGGCAGACGAAGACCTGGTTGCCCTTGCGAAAGACGGGCACGAACTTCGTGCCCTGGACCTGTACATAGGCATCGCATATCGGATAGGTGGTCTGGGTGTGGGCCGTCTCCCAGTTGGTCACGGTGGAGACACCGCCACCGTTGTTGGCGGTGAAGTGGTTGGTGATGTTGATGACGTTGGCCTGGGTGAGGTCGTTCCCGGCCGCCTTGATGGCGTCGGCCAACAGGGCGGCGGACTGCCAGCCCTGTAACGCGGTGCCGTTGTAGGTGAAGGCCGGCTCGTACTTGTTCATCTCTTCGATGTAGGTCTTCATGCCGGGATAGGCGTTGTCGATCTGTGCCGCCTCGTAGGGGACCGTCCCCGAGAGCCCCAGGTACACACCCTTCATCAGGCTGCTGTACTGGGCCAGAAGTGACCGGTCGTACCCGTTGAGCCACAGCTGGGTGATCTTGAGCCCGTACTGCTGGATGGCCCGGGCCATGGTGATGTTGTCGCTCTCCTGCATGCACGACATCACCATGTCGCTGCCGGCCTGTTGCATCCGCTGCACGGCGGACGAGTAGCTTCCACCGAGCTGGGCGCCGACATCCTCGTAGCTCACGTCGAACCCGTTCTGACGCAGTACGTTGGCCGCGGTCGAACAGGCATCGTAGGAGGAGGTGATGGCAGGTCCGTAGCTGATCACCGCAACCGACTTCGACTTGGTCTGCTTCATGAAATACACATAGGACGGCACGCCGGCCGCGTAGTTCTGCACCGAGTTGCCGCCCGCGCCGAACAGGTTGGGAGCGTTGGCCCAGTTCCCGCTCACGTTGTACCCATAGGTGGGCGTGCCGGTCTCGACGAAGTAGTTGGGGGTGAACCAGTACGACGCCACCATCACCGCGAAGACGTGGTCCTGGTCGATCAGGGTGTGGGTCAGCTGGGTGAACTGGCTGGGCGACCCACCGTCATCGAGGTTGTAGGCCAGGATCAGCTTCCGCCCGTTGATGCCGCCCTGGGCGTCGACCATGTCGAAGTAGGCCTTGACGCCGGGGGCCAAGCCGTCGAAGTCGGCGGCGATGGAGCCGCTCAGAGTGGAGATGGCGCCCACGTCGATGGCCGTCGACTTCACCCCCGGTGCGGTGCCGGTCTTTTGCGGCGCCGACGAGGTCGTGGGAGCGACGGACGTCGACGTCGACGTCGACGACGGGGAGGATGAACATCCGGCGACGGCAATGGCGATCCCCAGCGCCAATGCACCCGGTACGACGCGGATCCCCCGGTGTTCCCCCATGGCCGCCCTTTCTCCCGGCAACGGCTGCAGGCCGCCACCATATCCCCCATTCCCGGACCGCGCTCTGAGTCATCGCCCCGGGCCGGAGGGGCGCCCGCGGTCCGACGGGGACCGACCTGCCGTACGCTCTTCCGGTGCCGGCAACGGATTCGAAGGGGTGTGGAGTCTGCGGTCATCCGGGCTCGCATGCCCCCGGTGACCGCTCCGGTTCGGGAACCGGCCGGTACTGCGACGAGTGCGATCGCTGCTGGGCCGACCGGCAGAACAACGACAGACCGCCACACCACACATGACCGCGGAGCCGTTCCTGCGATGCCGGGCGGGGGCAGGATCGTCGCCGGTTCGGACGTATGACGCAACGGGGCCGCACCGGGTGACGGGATCCATCTCGGATGACCTGTTCCGACGGCTCCGTCCGACCTGAGATTCGGGCAGATGCCGCGGGACCCTGGCCCACCGGGTAAGCTATCCGGAGCGACGTCATTTGTGGATTATCCGACGGCAGGGGCAGTTGGGTGCGGGGCTGGTGCACAATGATCTGATCACCGAGCGAGCTTGGGAGAGGCTGCGGCGGGACCCGTCGATGCCGCAACGGTGGGAGCTCGTGGCTGACAGACTGGACGCCGGCGAGGCCATCCAGTTCGACACGCTGGCCAAGTGGCGAGAGCTCGGAGCCGGGCACGATGAACCAGAGGCCGAAGGGTTCTTGGTTCTGACCGACCGCCGTCTGTTGTTCGCCACGTTCGCCCTGGGTGTGCACCTCGACGTGCGGATCTCACGGATAACCAACGCGTGGGTCACCCGCTTGAAGGCGAGGCTGGCACACCTCGAAGTGGAGACGGGCGATCGACGCGTCCACGCCTTCTGGACGGCAGCCAAGCCGGCCTGGCTGGTCGTCGGAGCCGTACACGGGGGTACGTGACTCGCTGAGGAAGGACGGGTGCGGGACCTTTTGGGCACGGGTCGGTGGCCAGAGTGGCCGTTCCCCTCAGCTAGCCTCTGTCGCACGGTGTCGCTTCGGGGGCTCGCAACTCGGTCGGTAGGGGTGCGGTGGCGTCCAACGTGGGCCGGATACCGGCAGCTTGGGCATCGACGAGAAGAACAGTCCGATCGGCGTCGTGACGCGTCGGGCCCTGCGAGGAAGCAACGATGACAGAGGGACGGTCAACGATGCCAGGTCATGAGAGGCGAGCGGGGGACGCCATCGTCCTGCCCGTGTTCCTTGCCGACGATCGATGCCTGATCGAGCAGGCCGACGGCGAGATTGTCGGATTCGGGTACAAGCCCTTCCTCGACGAGGCCAGGACGGTGGAGCTCGTCGAGGATGAGGGAGCTCCGGTGCTTCCGGGCGTCTTCTACACCCGGGTGGCCGGCGTCTCCTTTCACGATGACGCCCTCCAGCTTCCCCATTTCGCCGCGGGCCAGAAGGTCGAGATCAGGCATGAGCCGGCCAATCCGTCGGATCGCAGCGCATTGGCGATCTTCGGTGGTGGCCAGCGGGTGGGATACCTCCCCGGCCCGATCGCAGAGGTGCTGGCACCCTCTGGGACGAGAGCGGGGCACGGCGTGATCTTGATGGAATGGTCGACGAACGGCGTGCGCAACGGGATCTCCGTGCTCGGCTCCATGCACGTCGAGCTCTCGGTATCGACCTGAGACCGGCAGGGACCCCCGCCCCGGTCGACGTGGACCCGGTAGCGCCTCATCTGACCAATGGACCACCCAACCCAGCCTGTCCCGGTTCGCCTCCCTGCCCTCACCGTTCACTCTGGCCGACTTCGACTTCTCGGCCCAGCCGTCGGTGGACAAGAAGATCATCGATGAGCTGGCCACCCTGCGCTTCGTCGAGGACGCCACCAATGTGCTCCTGATCGGACCGCCGGGGGTGGGTAAGACCATGCTGGCCGTCGGGCTCGGACATGCGGCCGTGGCCGCGGGGATGCGCACCTATTACACGACGGCCGCCGAGCTGGCGGCCCGGTGCCACCGGGCGGCATTGGAGGGCAGGTGGGCGACAACCATGCGCTTCTATGCCGGGCCACGGCTCCTGATCATCGACGAGGTGGGCTACCTGCCCCTTCCCGCCGAAGCGGCCGCCGCCCTGTTCCAGGTGGTCAGCCAGCGCTACCTGAAGGGTTCGATCGCCCTCACCACCAACCTCGGGATCGCCAGCTGGGGGAAGGTCTTCAACGACGACCCCATGGTGGCCGGCGCCATGTTGGACCGGCTCCTCCACCGGAGCGTCGTCCTCAACATCGACGGTGACAGCTACCGGATGCGCAGTCACCGGGCCCGGGCCGAGGCCAGCCGGAAGGCGGTGGCCGGACCATGAACGACCCTCGCACCGCCGACACGCCCACGGCCGACCCCGACGAAAGGAAGCAAACCATCTATCGCACGTCCGCCTACTACGCCCCGGCATCGCCGATGGGCCTGTTACCGGCGTGCTGGAAGGTCATGCACCACTGCACTACCTGTCACGATCGGGTCGGTCCCGACCAGCTCATCGGGCACGCTCGTCAGCACGACAAGGAGGTGGTCGACACCGACTGACCTATACTCACCACAAGCTCGCTGCCCCGCTCAACAACTGGGGAATTTCGGTGATCGAGTCTGGGGAGTAATCCGTGATCCCTACCACTGGGGCGCCCTGACCGGCATTCGGGCGTGAGGATAACTTCCGAAGAGTTTCCATGACCGTTGCGGCCACCCCGGACGGATGAAATGCTGATCGTGGCTGCCGGCGTGGTCGCCGAATTTGGCTTGCAACCTCGAGTGCGTCGAAGAGTCTGGCGCGAAGACCCCGGGGGACCAAGGACTGTCGCTACGAGCACGAACCCCAGCATCCGCTTCCACCTGGTCCTCCCCGGCAGCCTCCGATCCATACCTGGGAGGTGAAGCAGTGAAACGAATACGTGAACGGGTTGCCGGCCTGGACGTGCATCGAGACACCGTCGTGGCCTGCTGTCAGGTCAAACAACCTGATCGGTCCATCGAGGTGACGAAGCAATCCTTCGCCACCACGGCCAACGGTCTCGGTGAGCTGGCCACATGGTTGAGCGACGCTGGCGTCGACACGGTGGCGATGGAGGCCACCGGCGTCTACTGGAAGCCGGTCTACTACTGCCTCGAAGGGCTGTTCGACGAGCTGTGGCTCTGTAACGCACAGCACGTGAAGAACGTGCCAGGACGCAAGACCGACCTCTCTGACGCCGAGTGGCTGGCCGATGTCGCAGCCCATGGGATGGTCCGCCCGAGCTTCGTGCCCCCACCCGAGATTCGGGAGCTCCGCGATGTCACGCGCTACCGAAAGACCCAGGTCGAAGCCCGGGCCAAGGAGATCCAGCGCCTAGAAAAGACCCTTCAAGACGCCGGCATCAAACTGTCCTCGGTGGCGTCGAAGGTCTGGAGCAAGTCGTCGCGGGAGATGATCGAGGCGATGATCGACGGCGAGCGGGACCCCAAAGTCCTAGCCCAGATGGCCAAGTCGCGTTTGCGTGCCAAGATTCCCCAGCTCGAAGAAGCGTTCAGCGGTCGCTTCGGCTCCCACCATGCTCTGGTTTGTCGCCAGGTGATCGAACACATCGACTTCTTGGATCGCTCCATCGCCACACTCACAGCCGACGTGACGGATCGCCTGTGTCCTTTTGAGTCGGCGGTCACCATCTTGTGCTCGATTCCCGGGGTCTCGAGGACCACTGCCGAGGTGATGATCGCCGAGATGGGGGTCGACATGACCCGCTTCCCGACCTCGGGCCACCTATGCGCATGGGCCGGGGTCGCCCCGGCCAGTCATGAGTCGGCCGGGAAGCGTCAACCCGTCGGCACGCGCCACGGCTCAACCTGGCTGCAGCGTGCTCTCGTCGAAGCGGCCAGAGGGGCATCACGCACTAAGGGCACCTACCTATCCGCCCAGTACTCCAGGCTTGCCCGACGGAGAGGGTCCAACAAGGCCACCATTGCCGTTGCCCACTCCATCTTGGATGTCTCCTGGCACCTGCTCACCAACGGTGCCCTCTATGACGACCCTGGCGCCCGATTCTTCGAGCTCCGACACGATCCAGCGGTTGAGGCGAAGCGGCTCCAGCGCAGGATCGAAGACCTCGGCTTCGACGTCAGCATCGCCCCAGCTGCGGCATAGCGGTTCTCCAACATTCGTCATCGGCGCCGCAGACAGGCACCTCGTCCGCGCGCGCCTAGCGGTGCGACGGGACTTATTGCATTTCACCCCAGCAAACTGACCCCAGCTTCGACTCCCTTCTAGGGCAGCGCGGATCGGTTCATGTCCCGAGGGCTGGCGCTCAGACGAGGCTGATGCTTGGCGCTAGTGAAGCGATGCGATCGGAGAGGACATCCACTGCCTGGTCAAACGTGGTGGCAGCATTCGTCGCAGCCGGGTCGGGCACAGACCAATGCAGCTCCCGGATGCCTGTTTGCTCAGTTAAGACATCGTGCGCTCGGTCGCAGACGCTGATCACCAGGTCATCCTTATCGAGCTCTGGCAACGGCTTCGGATACGCACCGGCCAGATCGATCCCTCGACGAGCGGCCACTTCCAGTGCTCCAGCCTGGAGTTGGGCTGCTGGGGTGATTCCGGCGCTGGTTGCCGGTACCGAGTGATGTTGGTTCCAGATTGCCTCGGCCAGCTGGGAGCGAGCCGAGTTCTCGGTGCACACGAAGACGATCCTCTGCGCCGGCGCGCCACCTGCCAATTGCAGCCCGGCAAGAGTGGACGGCACGAGCTGTACGAACCGCTTCCTGCGATCGCCCTCTGATGCCACCCGCACGACGACGCCGAGGTCCTCCAGTACTCCCAAGTGATGAGCCATCAGGTTGCTCCCCAATCCCAACATCTCCCCGAGCTCCGAGGGCGATCGATCAGAGAGGTGGAGGGCATCGACGACGGCCAGGCGATGCGGATCGCCGAGGGCGGCATGCAGATGGGCTCGAGTTAATAGATCAAGAGACATTGACTCAATATTAGTTGAGTCATAGAGTGCAGACAAGCAAAGGGGGTAAAGAGATGCCAGACCCAACAGTGGTGACGGAATCCGAGCGGCAGGGTCTACATCGGGCGGCCGTCAAACTGCACAACGAATATGCAGGAGTTTTCGGCGTCGAAACGATCGAACAGCTGCTGGTGTCCACCGCCGAGGACATAGCTGCCGGCTCCACCGTGAATAACCAGTTCCGTATGGTGCTGTTCATTCGGTTGGCCGGAGAACGGCTAGAGGCGCTGGCGAAGTCCAAAGGCCGTATCGGCCACGGCCTGCCCGGCGTGCTGTTTCTTTGCGTCCACAATGCGGGGCGCTCACAGATGGCGTTGGGTTGGTTCGCCAAGCTCGCCGGTTCACGTGCGTTTGCCTGGTCGGGTGGCTCGGAGCCGACCGACTCGCTCAATCAGACGGCGGTCGCGTCCATGGCGGAACTCGACATTGACATCTCAACCGGGTACTCCAAGCCGTGGACTGCGGAAGTCCTCGATGCGGCAGACGTAGTGGTCACCATGGGATGTGGAGACGCGTGCCCGCTCTACCCAGGGAAGAAGTACGAGGACTGGGACGTGGTAGACCCGGCGGGCAGGGCGCTCGATGAGGTACGTGCAATCCGTGACCAGATTGGTCTCCGAGTCCTCGACCTACTGTACGAACTCGAGATCGCTCCCGATCTGAGCGGCCTGGTGAGTTGGGCGCCCCGGCGAACGGTGTCCTCCTGGACAGGCGGGTAGCCGAACCACACTCGCGGTCGGTAACCGCAATCGCATCCCATCTGGGATTGTCGTCGGGCCGTTTACGAATCGATGGCAGCACGAAGTGCAGACAGTCTTTCTCGGTTGAGCGAATACCAGACCCACTTCCCACGGCGATCGCCTCGCACGAGTCCTGCCTCGCTCAAGATCTTCAGATGGTGGGAAACGGTGGGCTGGCTCTTGCCCACGGGCCCGACGAAATCACAGACGCACACCTCGCCATCGGACGAGGACGCCAAGATGCTCAGGATTCGGAGGCGGACAGGGTCGGCCAAGGCGTGGAACCCCCCGGCCAGTTCCCCGGCGTCGTCCACGTCAAGCGGCGCGGCCAGCACCGAAGCACAGCACAGATCGGCTGTCGCAAGTTCGATCATAGAGGCCTGCTTGGCCATGCCCATCCTCCTATTGACGAGAGTGAATGCATCTATCATAATCGATCAATCGACATTCGTAAATAACAACGGAGGCTGCTCATGTCCCGCCTGCAACTCGCTCTCAACGTCTCCGACCTCGAGGAAGCCGTGGTCTTTTACTCCAAGCTGTTCGGTGCCGAGCCGGCCAAGCGCCAGCCCGGCTACGCCAACTTCGCCATCGCCGATCCGCCCCTCAAGCTGGTCTTGATGGAGTCGAAGGATGCTCGGGGTCACGGAACCATCGGCGCTCTCAACCACTTGGGCGTGGAGGTGGCCACCACGGACGAGGTTGTGATGGCCAGTGGTCGCCTCAGCGATGAGGGCCTCGCCACCGCGGTGGAGGACCAGACGACCTGCTGCTTTGCCGTCCAGGACAAGGTCTGGGTGAGTGACCCCGATGGCGCACCGTGGGAGGTCTACACGGTCCTTGCCGACGCACCGGCTGATAGCTGCGTCGCCGGGGACGGATCGTGCTGCATCCCTGAGGCGGTCCGAAGCAACCCGGTGTCGGTGGGTGCCGGCTCGTCCCCGTCCTGCTGCTGAGCCGGGGCGCCCGAGTCAACGAGCATCTGACGGACAGGGGAAGCGAACATGCGGGACACCATCTTGTGGCGACGGCTGCTGGCCGAGTTCCTGGGCAGCGCCCTGCTGGCCGCCATCGTCATCGGATCAGGGATCGCAGCCCAGACCTTGTCGCCCGGCAACGTCGGACTCCAGCTCTTCGAGAACGCCGCAGCCACCGCTGCGGGCCTGTTCGCCATCATCTTGATGTTCGGACCGATCTCTGGTGCCCACTTCAACCCGGTGGTGTCCTTCGTGGATGCGGCCTTCGGCGGTCTCTCGTGGAAGGACGCGGCCGCCTATGCCCCGTTCCAAGCGATCGGATGCATCGGCGGGGCCATCTTGGCCAACGTGATGTTCTCTGAGGCGGCGATCTCCATCTCGACCAAGCACCGAGCCTCGGGGCCGCACTGGGTGTCCGAGGTGGTGGCCACCGTTGGTCTGATCCTGGTGATCTTCGCCTTGGCCCGATCCGGGCGTTCGCACCTGGCCCCGGCTGCCGTCGGGGCCTATATAGGAGCGGCCTACTTCTTCACCAGCTCGACCAGCTTCGCCAACCCGGCCATCACCATTGGTCGTATGTTCTCAAACACCTTTGCCGGCATCGCCCCGTCTTCGGTCCCGAGCTTCATCTCGGCACAGATCGTAGGTGGGGTGCTGGCCTTCGGGCTGGTGCGGGGTCTCTACCCCGGCATCACCAAAGCCGAGGCGGCCGACATTATCGAGCCCCATCTGCGGGCCGAGACCGACCTGGAAACCCAATGACCTCACACCCTGTTCCCCCTCGGAAGGAACCCTCATGCACCTCGTAGCCATTGGCGGCAGCGATGCCGGCATTAGTGCCGCCCTGCGGGCTCGGGAGCTCGACCCGGCGAGCGAGGTCACCGTCGTCGTGGCCGACGCCTATCCCAACTTCTCGATCTGCGGCATCCCCTACTACGTCTCGGGCGAGGTGACCCACTGGCGAAATCTGGCCCACCGCACCCTGGACGATCTGGCTGCCACTGGGATGCAGGTGCGGCTCAACACCCGGGCCACATCAATCGACGTTGGTGGTCGTAAGCTCACTGTGGTCGATGGGACGGGGGCGGAGGACCTTCTTGCCTACGACCAACTGGTGATCGGGACCGGGGCGGTCTCGGCCAGGCCGCCGATAGCCGGTCTGGTCGGCGACGGCGCCCTCGGGCCCAACGACGGCCTGCATCTCCTTCACTCGATGGGGGACACGTTCGCTCTCATGCACACTCTCGCGGACACCACTCCGACCAGCGCGGTGATCGTCGGTGCAGGCTATATCGGCTTGGAGATGGCCGAGGGCCTCCAGATGCGTGGACTCGCGGTCACCCAGTTCGAGCAGCTTCCCGAGGTGCTCCCCACAGTAGACGCCACCCTCGGGGCCATGGTGAAGGCCACGCTGACGGCTCACGGCGTCGACGTCCGAACCTCGACCACGGTGAGGCACATCGCCAAAGCCCCGGTTGGTTCGCCGGGGCGGCTCCAGGTCGAGGCGGTGGACCGTAATGGCACAGCACAGATCACCTACGCCGATCTGGTCCTGGTGGTGGTCGGAGTGCGCCCGGACACTGAGCTCGCCGTCTCGGCCGGTGCCAAGCTCGGAATCGGCGGAGCCATCAGTGTGGATCGACACATGCGCACCAACCTGGAGGGAGTGTTCGCGGCCGGGGACTGCGTCGTAACCCATCATCGCCTGATGGGCGTCACCTACCTGCCGCTCGGGACGACCGCCCACAAACAGGGCCGGGTGGCTGGGGAGAACGCCATCGGCGGAAGCCGCGAGTTCGCTGGCAGCCTCGGGACGCAAGTGGTGAAGATCTTTGACATGGTCGCCTCACGCACCGGATTGCGCGACAGTGAGGCGGTGGCGGCAGGATTCGACCCACTGACCGTCGAGTTCGAGGCCGACGACCACAAGGCGTACTACCCAGGCAGCCACCGGATCCGGATGCGCTACACGGGGGACCGGACGACCGGCCGCCTGCTCGGTGTACAGCTCTTCGGCCACCGCCACGCCGAGGTGGCCAAGCGGATCGACATCGCCGCTGCCGCCATCTTCAATGAGATGACCGTGGATGCAATGAGCGACCTCGACCTCTCCTACACACCTCCACTCGGGAGCCCGTGGGACGCCGTCCAGGCCGGAGCCCAGACGTGGGTTCGAGGTGCGATCCAGTGACTGTGATTACATCTCGATTCGTCTGCAGCGACTCACCCGAGCAATCCCTAGTGCTGCCTGGGTCTTCATCTAGGTCAGCAGTTGTTTCGGAAGTCCGCGTGGCTCCAGTTGATGGACGACACCGGCTTCTCGTGATCGAGGGTGATCTTTGCTGTTGCGAAGATCTTGTTGGCGCGCTCGACTGTGAGGGATTCAACGTCGAGATAGCCACCACTGCCGAGGAGGGTCTTCGTATGTTTTCCGAGTCTCCACCCGAACTTGTGCTTCTCGGGATGTCGTTACCCGACCGATCAGGAATCGACACGTGTCGGCGCTTGCTGGAGCTGAATGACATACCCATTGTGTTTGTCGATCACCGATCAGTTGAATCAGAGGTTGTGCTTGGCCTTGAAGCTGGAGCTGAGGACTACGTCACCCGTCCGTGCAGAACTCAGGAAATGGTTGCTCGGATCCGTGCCGTGTTGCGTCGTAGGCTCCCTAGCGAATGCCGATCACTCGATCAGTCGAAATTGCCGACCCCCTCAGTTGATGAGACCGTCACGGTTGGGCCTATCGAGCTGAGTCTTCAATCCCGACGACTGGTCGTCGGCGGACACCCCGTGCACTGCGCCCCAAAGGAGTTCGATCTTTTAATCGCCTTGGCATCGCCACCAGAAATTCTCCGAACACGAGAAGAATTGATCGACCAAGTTTGGCCACATGCAAGGCTCACCGGCACCAGAACAGTCGACAAGCATGTACGAACCCTCCGTGCAAAGATCGAAATAGATCCAACGAAGCCGAGACATCTCATAACGGTCCACGGGCTAGGTTTCCGTCTGCAGAGGTAGTTGCACCCCGGTGGACCCGCAATTCAACGAGATTGCGATCGGAGTGCGCGCCTCACTGTCATAATGAGCTGGCGCCTTACCTCTGGCGAAACCGGGCGGCTATAACCGAGAAGCTCCTCGACCGCCTGAAGCGTAGCCAGGTCAAACACCTCAAGTCCGTGCGTCCATATGATGCGCTTAAGCGGGGAGCTGTTCATTTGGCGACCGCGTGGTCGATAGTCCATCAGGTGACCGCGATCTGATTTGTCTTTGCGAATGGCAAGTTCCAGCTTGTCTAGTGCCCGTTTGGTCTTCTGGCGGGCAGTCTGTTCCTTGATCCCCAAAAGCTCACCGATTGTCGAGTAGGCAAGGCCATGCCAATTGCGGAGTGCAAGCATGAGACTGTCGGCGTAATTCAAGGTCGCGACGATGGCAGCGAGATCGGCTACCACAGCCGAGTCGAATGCTCGGACTGGCGAAGAGGTCATGACGATATCCGTCTCATCGGGCCTTGATGTTGGGTGATCCCGAATCCACTGGCGAACCTGGAGTCGGACTTGTTCGCTAAACCAGGTAAGGACCGAATCGCTACCCGATTCGAATTCACGGAATGTTCCGATTCCACGCTCAAGAGCCAATTCTAAAATCACACCGCGCTCGGAATCAGCCAATCCAGGCGCCATCGAATGCACCAGACCGAGTAATTGATCCCCATGGACACTGATTAGCATGGGTGCAGCAAGTGGATCGCTAAGGACAATCCGCTGGGCGAGTACTACTTCGACCTCAGTACCGTTCACAACGGCCCTGTGACTTGTCCGAATGTATGACCTACCGTGCGAGGGACGTTCTGTGCCGTCAGTGCTTTGCCCGGGGATGTGGCGTGGTGCGCGATGCTCCTCAACGGGCCGTCTGATGGAGTCGGTCGGATGGCGGCATCATCTGTCCCGGGTAACCAACTCCAAAGCTCCCCAGGTATCCGCATTGCAACAAATGTCAGGTCTCGTGTGCGTTCGGTAGCATCAATCAGGATCTCGGAAACCACAACAAGATCGTCCTCGATCTGCGAATCAATTTGAACTGCCTCGACTACCCAAATCCATCGCGGCATTGTCAGGCGCCGATACAGACCTTCCAGCAACGGCGACGCACCTCTATCGCGGACCCCAGCCTTGAACTGATTCGAGTGCACAAGCGTTGATCGGAACACGATTCTCGCTGGCTCATCGAACGACGGGATGAGGGTTTCGAAGAAACCTCCCGACTCGCCGTTGCCTTTCGACTCGAAGGCTCGGCGAATCCGAGCCTTACCAAGCTCTTCTGCCACCTCGCCAGTGACCAACACATCCGCTGGACACGGGATAATTAGTTGCTCCCAGTTCTGTTCTTCATCAATATTGGTCGACTCGACAATTTGATACGGGCCGACTTCGCAATCGTGGCAAACGAAGTGAGTTGGTTCGATGGTGCTGGCGCCATCGAACCATCGGTACCCGATAAGGACGAGGAGAGACCTTCCACGGGTTACTGCCATAACTGGCATGCCCGAATTCAAATATCGGCTTGCAACACTCGCGACGGTTTCGTTCGCTGGCAGGTTCTGGCAGTTATAGATCAGCGCTGGGAGACCCAGAGCACGACTACCTTCAGCTATCTGGGTGATTGAATGGCCGACGCCGAGTCCGGGGGGCAGCGCGCCAGCGACATCCTCTAGCAGCAATGGTCGTTGACCATAACCCAACAGATACAGGCGGGCACACATCCACAGTGAAGCCTCAACACGGCCGCCGGCGTGAGGATCGATGGCCATGAACGGAACAGCTTGCACCGATAAGGTGTACCCGAAGACATTGACCTCGCTCTCGATTGTGCAAGAAACGGCGGTCTGAAGATCAGGAGGCGGGGGAAAAAGGGTCTGCCCGATCCTAGCGGCGGATTGCGGACGTACGACCATCCAACCCAAGTAGCTCAGATCGCTTAGGTCGTAAACTGACTCCAACTCGTTTAGATCGACCGTCGGCGGCTCGACGAAGAAGTGGATGCGGTGGCCGGCGGTCGTTTGCCCAGAGCGCGAGGTTGTCGCTGGCCAACCACGTTCACTTTGCATATCGGGGTCCCGGTAGTCGTACTCAATCAACGCCATCTGGGCGCCGAGGGCGTAAGCCTGACCGAACAGCTCGTCGACGATTCTGAACTCGGAGCCACCGTATTGACTGCTGAGAGCGAGAAGGGCTCCCGGCGGCCGCAGGTCGACGATTCGACCTAATTGGGCAGGCGACCGCTCACCCCTATCCATAGTCGGATGGCCCTAACTCATTGGATGTATGTACTGACACCGACCTCGACGGCCTGCCGGAGTACTTCCGCCACGCTGTCCATCTTCTCGATCACTCTCTGACGAGCTTGAGCAGACAGTTGGAGCTCGGGAAAGGATTCGACAGAGGTGTACTGGAACCCGCCGTCGACAGGAAGATCCACCAGGGAGATTTCGACCTCGAGATTGCCTTTCACGCCAGATGCCTCGCAAGACCGCCGTGGGGTGAAGGGCTGACCGAATCAACAGGGCCTGCGATTGCATGGGTACCAATGCATGTCATCACATCGACGACGATAAATGTCCTGCCTTTCCAAATCGCGACCCTTCAGTGTCCAAAAGGTGAACTACTGTCGAAATAATCCCGACCAAATGTTGCGCATAATCGGAGATTTCTATCGACGATTCAAGGGCAGTGGGGAGTCTGTCACAAGTTACTAAAGTCTGCTTTTTTGATGTGTGACATCCGACGGCAAACTCGACTCGTGACACCGATAGTTCATCTGGTCAGCATCTGTCTGTCGAGCATCTTTACCCACCACGTCGACGCTTTTCGTTGATTTGACATGAATGGAGCTGGCCTCACCCCTCCACGACTAGGACTTTCTCGGTCACGTACAAACTAGTGCCTCATCAGTTTTGGGTTGTCACGTACTAATAGTAAGTGGATGTATTAGTCGTGACACACGTGTTCCGGCGGAAGTAACAACATCGACTGTTCATCCGATCTGCACTAATCAGTGACGTTGAGATTACCTGGCTTCCTTAGATTCTCTTATGAGGGATCCTGCCAAGTTCGAACGGAACGCTCCCTCGCAACCATTCACCAATCAGAGGAGAAACATGTTGCGAAATTTGCTCACTAGCCGAACGGGTCGCGCTCTCGGCGCGGCTTCGATCGGCCTCGCAACACTGTCGTTGACAGTGGCTGCGACAACCACGATCGCTGGGGCGAGTACGCCAACCCCGTCGATCACATCGCTTTCGCCTGGGTCGGTGTTCACAGTGGGTGGCGCCACGGTGACGATCGCCGGGAAAGGCCTCACTGCGTCTGGCTACACCACTACGGTGCATGTCGGGACTCTCTCCGTTTCCCCTAGCAGCAAATCCGCCACGTCAGTGAAGTTCACGGCTCCCGCGGAGTTGTCGTCGGTCCACTCGGAGTCTGTGGCGGTGGCCATTAGCAAGAAGGGTGCGACGACCCTTACCTCGAAGACGAAGACCCTCGGCTATTCGGTGCAACCGCCTCCGGTTGTGCAGCCCATAGTCACCGGGGTCAGCACTGGCGGCGACGGTCAGGCCGGAGGCCCGCTGACTGGTGGCACCACGGTGAAGATCTTCGGGGCCAACTTCACCAGCGCATCGACGGTTAAGTTCGGCGCCACCGCCGCCAGCAAGACCTTCGTCTCGTCGACGGAACTGACTGCAGTATCGCCCGCTGGCGCCGAAGGTACGGTGAACGTCACTGTGACGACCTCGGGAAGCACCTCGGCGACGAGCTCTGCCGACAGCTTCACCTACGAGGGGTCGCTGTATCTTCCCCCCGCGACGCTGATCGTCGGGTCGGGATCGCAGACGACCTACGACGTCATGGGCGATCTGGGCTTGCTGTTCTCTGAGTCCCCGGGCTGTGACCTCACCAGTACGGCCATCAACCAGCCGGCGCAGCAGTGCAGCACCGCCGACGGCTCGGCGCGCTCGTCCGATGTCGTTGGCACCACGAGCGGCCAGGCCGGATATCCGGTGGGTGATGCGAACCCGCTGGACGACTACTACGCCAACGCCGCGGGCACCGGTTCCGGTAACGGCCGTACCCAGGTACTTGCCACGACGCCGCTGCTCGGCGGCCCGGACGGTATCGGAGCCTTCAACACCAGCTTCGCACGGTCCTCGTCGTACTCGGCCAACGCCGAGCTCAACTACGTGGGCTACGCCACGGACGGTGTGTCCTGGGTGTCCGAGGCAAGCATCGGTGGAACGCCGACTGCGCACTCGAATGTCGTCAACATCACGAAGGCCAACCTGCAGAACATCTGGGAAGGTACCCTTTCCTGCACCATCTCCAGCGTCACCGTGACCATGGACTGGCGCTGCCTGCAGCAGGCTTCGGGAGTCACCATCGGTGGAAGTGCGGATCCGATCGACTGCTACACCACGCAGACGGCATCGGGCACGTACAATACCTGGCAGGGCTTCATCGGATTCACGAAGAACGTGGACCCGCCGTGCTCGTCCGCAGCCAACGAGGCTGGTGACCCGGGTGACCCGAATGTGACGACGGACCACAACAACCTGACGGAGAACCAGATGGGCACTGTGGACAACGCGTCGGATAAGGCCAACGCTATCTACTTCTTCTCCTACGGGAAGTTCACCCAGACCTGCAACACCAACGTCGTCGTTACCGGTTCGGGCAGGAACCTCTCACAGACCCAGGCCACCTGCAACGGCCAGGCTGCGAACGACGTCACGCAGTACGGCGAGATCAACGGGATCCTGGCCACTCAGGCAACGATCCAGGGCACGGGTGATGATTCCGGTGTGACGTTCCCCGATGCTCGGATCCTGTACAACGCATATGGGAACACCACCTCCCCCAACCCGGCCAGTCCGGCGACCCTCAACTTCATCGGGGCCGGTGGCTTCCTGTGCCGCGCTCGACATGGCGACGGAGATCGATCCCAACACCGGTGCCACTTACCGGACGGAAATCGAAAACATAATCACTACTGACGGTTTCTACCCTCTGGACATCAACCAGAGCGACACGTTCACGACGCCCTCGATCATCGACGTGCCGTCGATGTCGCAGGATGGCGCGGACTACTACCCGGCCTCTACCACCAACCAGTCCGGAGGTCACGCGGGTTACTGCATCGCCAAGAACTGACGATCGCAGTCCTCGCAGTACGCAGTACCCGCAGCAAGCACTACCAGTACGGAGCACCCTCGTGGCGCCGTCGAGAGGGGGTCCGGCTCCGGCCGGGCCCCCTCTTCCGTCGCGTCGGGCCGGGCCTAGTCCCTAGGCTGCATTTGAGGGCGCTTCGGAAATGAGTGGGGTGTAAGGGTCCCTGGCGCGTAGCAGGGGCCCTGCCAGTCTGTCGGTGTCTAACGCCTACAGATCGGAAGAGCCCCTGTGCAGTCGGATCCTACGCGCATGTGCGAGCTGCTGGTGGGCTTGCCGGAAGTGAATGTCCTCGGCATCGATGACGTGGTTGGTGACCCGCTTCGCGTTCATATCGTTGCTGACGACGGGCCCGTTGACATGCGAACCCCTACCCGTAGCCTTCGTCCATGGCGATCGAGTCGATGGCCCGCCACCCCCGCTTAGACTAAGAAATCCGTGGACATGGTGCCGGTGGCATCCGGCGATTTGGCGGCGGTGGGATATGACCCAACCACGCTAGAGCTGCACGTCCTTTTTCACACCGGCACGCTCTACGCCTACAGCGGGGTTCCTGGCTCGGTCCACAGTGGGCTGATGGCGGCGGGTTCCAAGGGGGAGTTCTTCCACTACGCCATCCGCGACCGCTACCCATCTCGTCGGATTGAGTGAAGGGCCAGGCCTGGAGGGTATCCAAGGCAGGGCAACTCAGCAGGCCTGGCCACCACCAGATTACCGGGAAGGCTAGATGAGCCCAACGGGAGGGGAGAGGTTTGGATCGACCCGGAACTGGGTATTGGAGGGGTTGTCGACCTGTCGACCTGTCGAGTAGGAGGTAAGCAGCTCCAGCTTGCCCCTCGGTCAGGGGCGTCCCCTGTCAGCCGGCGCTGCTGAGACCGGAAAGCGATTGAGCGGTACCGGCAAGGCAACGGGCCGACGTTTTCGCTGTCTAAAGACCTTCGTATAATACCCCGCTAGACCTGTATGGAGTGGAATAATTGGTGCATGCCCAGCTCCACTCCTTCTTCAACTGGAACGAGCCCTGCGAAGGCTCGACCACGTCGTGACTTTGCCGCCATGGAGGCGCGCCGCATGCGGGCCGCCGACCTGTTCGCCAAGAGTGTCTCCCAGGCCGATATCGGTCGTGAACTGGAGGTCTCCCATCAGACCGTGTCTGACTGGCACGAGAAGTGGGCAGTTGGCGGGAAGCGGGCACTGAAGCGAACCGGTCAGCCCGGTCGTCCGCCCAAGGTCAATGAAGCCAACTTGGCCAAGGTGGCCCGTGCTTTGCAGAAGGGACCCAAGGCCAATGGCTTCCCGACCGAGTTGTGGACCCTGGCTCGAGTGGCCGACGTGACCGGGGTGGTACTTCACCGGGGTGAAGTACCACCCCGGTCACGTCTGGCGAGTGCTTCGCCAGATGGGATGGACTCGCCAGCGTCCGGCCCGTCGTGCCGCCGAGCGGGACGACGAGGCGATCGAGCAGTGGGTCAACGAACGCTGGCCCAGGGTAAA
>CAVUZI010000011.1:0-1395114 GCA_963745955.1 uncultured Acidimicrobiaceae bacterium
CCTCAGCGGGGACGGACCGCGGCAGCGTCTGGACCGGGCACCGGATTCGCTTCTTGACCTACGCTCTCGTCGGTGGCCGGCGGCAAGGAGGTGGCATGACGCTTCGGGTGATCGGCGCCGGTCTGGGCCGGACCGGCACGACGTCGCTGAAGCAGGCGCTGGAGCAGCTACTCGGCGGGCCCTGCTACCACATGCTGGAAGTCAGGGAACGATCAGCCGATCCGGACGCGTGGGGTGACGCCTATGAGGGTCGACCGCCGGCATGGGACCGCTTCTTCGACGGATACGAAGCGACGGTGGACTGGCCCGCGGCCCCGTTCTGGGCGGAGATCGCCAGCACCTTCCCCGACGCACTGATCCTGTTGTCGGTGCGAGATGCAGATGCGTGGTGGGCGAGCGTTTCGAACACGATCTTCCCGGCGATGGCGACCTATTTCGCACCCGATGCCCCAGACGACGGATGGACCCGGATGGGCCGGGGGATGATGACGATGTTCACTCCCGGTTGGCAGGACGAAGCAGCGGCCAAGTCGGCATATCTGGCCCACAATGACCATGTCAGGGCCACTGCACCGAAGGGTCGCCTGTTGGAGTGGCATCCCGGGGAGGGGTGGGAGCCGATCTGCTCGGCCCTCGGCATGGACCTTCCCGACCGGCCATTTCCGCACACCAACACCACCGCAGAAGCCCGAGGCGCTTTGGGGCTCGATGCCGGGTAGACGGCTCACTTCGTGGCCGACCCTTCGAACATGTAGCTCATGGGTCTCGGCGCCTTGCGCATGTAGAAGGTGTCCAGCCGGTCCACGCTGAACCCGGCCTCTTCGATCAGTCGGTCGATAGGCCGGTTGAGATGACACCCTCCCGCCCATCGACGCTGGAAAGGGGTGAGGCGGTCCTGCCACGTGGCCACCTTCGGGTCGGGTGAGAGCCCGTGCTCGGCGAAATGCATCTGACCGCCCGGGCGAAGGACACGACGCATCTCGTGAAGGGCGCGTTCGACATCGGGGATCGTGCACATCGTCCAGGTGGTCAGCACGTGGTCGATGCTCCCGGAGTCCAAAGGGAGGGAGCCATCGTCGAGGTCGATGTAGTCGACGGGAACGGGCGTAGCCGCCACCCGCGCCGCAGCAAGCTTCCGTCCCACCGTCGCCGGGTCGACAGCGAGGACACGTTCAATGTCGGATGGGTAATGGGGCACGTTCAGACCCGAGCCGAATCCGACCTCCAGGACCGCCCCGGTGAGCCCGGCGGTGACCCGGCCACGGATCTCGGTGAACTCACCCCCGTCGAGAACCCGATTGATGAAGCGGGGAAGGATCTGGTCGCCATAGAAGCCCACAGGCGCATTCTGGCGAACGAAACCGGGCGCTTCCAGGGGATCTGAAGCCGGCACCGTTCCAGGGGCCTGACCTGCGCATCTGTCCCACGGGCACGGTCCCGTGACTTCGCCGGGCCGAGGTTGTCCGACCGGTGGCCCCCTTCGACACCGGACCTCGGCGAAGCCGGGCGCTGAGACGCCCGGAAAGGGTTAGCATCGGCCTCGAGGGGTGATTGCCAACAAGGCGAACATCGAATCGTCATTCGAAACGGGCGATTGCACCAAGCGTCGGTCGGTAGGTCCACCGCTTCGAGGAGCGTTTGACTGCGCCGGGAAGCGAGCCGCCGTGAGTGCCGAGGCCCATTTTCTACGGGAAGAGTTGTCCTGTCCCCAGTGCGGGAACGATGTCCTCGAGGTGGTCTCTGATGGCATCCGCACCAATTTTCTCTGCCACGACTGCTGGAGCTGTTGGCACTGGGATCTCGGATGGATGGTGCACGTCCCGGCAGAGTCCTGCCGAGCCTGTGGCCACAAGGCCGAATGTCTGAGCGGGAAAGCGCAGCCGCTGAGCGCCTAGCGGCAATGCATCGCACGACGCGTCGATGTACATGAGGTAACCGAGGAAGGGAGCCACGACATGCAAGCAAAGGTCGGAGATCGGATCGTGATCGGAGGGCGTCGGGTGGGCCAGCCCGATCGCAACTGCGAAGTGCTGGAAACCCGTCACCCGAACGGTGAGCCGCCCTATGTGGTCAGGTGGGGTGATACCGGCAACGAGGACCTCTTCTTTCCCGGTCCCGATGCATCCGTGGTCCCTTCCGAGGGCCGGCAGTCCAAACGGTAGGTCATGTGGCTTGTGGCGGCTCGAGCTGATGGGTCAGAGCACCCGGCCGTCGTAGCCCGGTCGGGCAGACTCACCCGTGTCACTCCCGGTCTGCGAGCAGCACTGAATGTTGCCGGCCGACTGGGCCTGCAGGTCGACGATCCCGTGCTCCTCCAGGAGACGAACAGCACCGTCGTCTGGCTCCGGCCATGCCCTGTCATCGCCAAGGTCGGCACCCACGCCGACAGTGCGGAATTGTTGATCCAGGAGCACGATGTCGTATCGGCACTCACGGCCGTCGGCGCACCGGTGGCTCCCCCGTTGGCAGATACCGAGCCCCTACGGGATTCTGAAACCGGGTTCACGGTCACACTGAGGAACCGGCTGGACCACGATCCGGACTCCGCCGGCCGCGATCACGACATCGGGTGCTCGCTGCACCTGGTCCATGAAGCGCTCTCCGGGTGCATCGTTCCGTTGCCCAGCTTCCGGGTCGGCCTGAGAAGGGCACAGATCGCCCTGTCCGACGATGTCCGCGTCGCGGCTCTGGCCGTGGATGACCGGGTGCTCCTCCGTGCGGCCTTCGCTGATCTGCTCGACCGGTTGGACCGGTACTCATTCTGCGAGCAAGGGCTCCATGGAGATCCGGCGCCCGGCAACTACCTGGTCACGCCTTCAGGATTGCGGTGGATCGACTTTGAGAGTGCTTGCCGAGGACCTCTCGAGTGGGACCTGGCCTTCCTGTCTGATGGGATCCGAGCGATATTCGATCAGGTCGACGTACCGCTTCTCGAACTGCTCACAACCCTGAAGAGCACCTTCATCGCGACCTGGTGCTGGGTCCAGGCTCGATTCCCGGAGATGCGCGCACACGGTGAGCGCCACCTCGACCTCGTACGGGCCCGGTGGCCGGAGGTCTGCTTCGGGTCAGGAACGCAAGAGTGAGGGCGGTGCAATCGGATCAGTCCTGCAGGTGGCGGCGGACCATCTCCGCACGCTGCCTGTCCCCCATGGCGAGGAGGACCTCACGCATTGCCGTGAGTGGAAGCACAGGAATCCATCGGCCATCGACGACGACGCCTCCCAGATCGTCGAGGTCCGGTGGTCCGAGGACACGTGTGCCCTGTGCGATCACCTCGACCTCAACCAGTATCTCGACCTCGACGCCTTCCACGACGGCCAGCGCCCGGCGAGCCGCCCGAACGTCGCCTCGATCCCATGCCGTCTCGTTCTTGGCGATGGAACCACCCAGGCCCGCAATCAGTTCCGTTGCTGCCGTGCTGTCGGCCACGAGGTCGAGGTCCCGAGGATCGACCGGGAGACCATGAAGGGCCAGAGCGGCGCTTCCCCCCACCGCCCAGCGCCCCGACTGCACGATGGGGAGGTGTCCGAGGGCGACTCGCCACCTCGGGTTGGGTTCACTCGTCACTTCGTCGGACGATCAGGTAGATCCTCTGCGACTGATGTTCATGAGGGAGCGGGCCTCTTCGCCGGGATTGCTCGACGACGAAGGACTGGCGCATCAGGGCGTCCCGGAGTTCCGCTTCGTCATACAGCGTGCCCCCCACCGTCTCGATCTCGTGACCCAGGAACTGATTCGTGTAGACCTCACCGTCGCCAAGGTGCGTCGCAATGACGAGGGTCCCATCGGGGACGAGGACCCGATGGATCTCACGAAGCGCAGAACTCAAATCGGAGCGTGGGAGATGGTGGACCGAGTAGAACGCCACCACGGCCGAGAAGGATTGCGATCGAAAGGGAAGTGCCCGCATGTCGCCGCACGTGAAGCGGTTACGACCCGTGCGCTCGGCTGCCAGGCGAAGCATCTGCGGGGCAAGATCCAATCCGACCATTTCCACGCCACGAGCGCTCAGGTACTCAGCGACCTGGCCAGGTCCGCAGCCGAGGTCGAGCACGGGACCCACCCCGAGTCGCCCAGTCGCTTCGTCAAGGATGGAACGGTCAACGGGAAGGTGACTGAGGTCATCGCCGAAGGTGGCAGCGTATTCCTCGGCGACCAGGTCGTAGGCGGCACGGACTGCACTTGCACCGAATGGCTCCACGGCCCGTAGTCTGATCCCGCCTGAGGTGCAGATCCAGCCATGGAAGCCCGACGCAGAGCATCGTGATCACCCTCCTGCCTGGGTCGTCGGGTCAGCCGGGTCGAGACTTCGTCGGGATCGTGGGTCGGTATCGTGCGTCGATCGCCCACCGTGCCCGGGTCTGTCTCGATGCGCGTCTTCCCAGGTCAGGGCACATTCGCTGGGATGACTCTTCTCTGCAAGTCCCACATTGGGCCTTCGGAACGCAGGTTGTCCCGGCTCCCTGGTCGGCTACGTTTCCGGCAGCCCGGCTGGCGCCACGACGAAGGGTAGGACGGCGCAGATGCCTCGGCTACGATGACCTTTCCGCCGTAGTAACTCGAATCACGTTGCTACTCCGGTTGCTACTTGAAAGAAATAGCTCAGAGGGAAATCCCCCTGAGCGGCTACGGGGGCGTAGCTCAGCTGGTAGAGCGCTTGACTGGCAGTCAAGAGGTTCGAGGGTTCGAGTCCCTTCGCCTCCACCAACAGGCATTATATCGAGTTTTTTGCAATGTTTTTTCTGCATGGCGCTTGTACACTTCATAACTTTTAGCCATGTCCAGGAAGCCGGGACCCTCTGTGTCAACCTTCGGTGAGACGGATTCCACCCGCGAATCAATGAGCTGAGGGCGGAGAAGGAACTTCTCCCATGACCACGACAATCAACCACTTTGACGACCCGCGCCTGCATGCTGGTCCGATGGACGACACAACCCCACCGGACCCCGAGGTCCCCGAGCGTTCTTCGGGCCGCCGGCGTTTCTCGGCGAAGTACAAGGCCAAGATCCTGGCCGAGTACGACAGCCTCGACCGATCGGCCCGGGGCGCCTTGCTCCGACGTGAGGGTCTCTACTCCTCGCTGATCGTCAACTGGCGCCGTCAACGCGACGAGGGCCCAGAGGCTCTGGCCCGACCGGCAGGCCGTCAGAAGGCCGACCCCCGGGATCGTGAGATCGCCCGCCTCGAGCGGAAGGTCGAACGGCTGACCCGCGATCTCGACAAGTCGAGACAGGTCGTCGAGATCCAGGGAAAACTTTCCGCGCTGTTGGAGCAGCTCGCCACGGACAGCACAGCGGAGAACGGCGAATCGAGATGATCGACGGTGCCATCGACCAGATGGCCCCGCTGGTGGGAACCAAGGCGGCATTGCTTGCGGTCGGGGTGGACCGGGCCACCTGGTATCGGCGGCACCGCTTGAGCCCGAAACCGGTGCGACCCGAACGGGTCCCAACCCCTCAGCCCCGGGCCCTGTCGACCGTCGAGCGCAAGCAGATCAAGGCCCTCCTCGAGTCCGACGAGTTCGTCGACGAGGCCCCGGCCACCGTCTACGCCAAGCTTCTCGACCAGGGCACCTACCTGGGGTCGGTCTCCACCATGTACCGGATCCTCCATGAGCACGACGAGGTTCGTGAACGCCGCCGTCAGGCCACCCATCCCGCCCACAAGAAACCCGAGCTCATCGCCTCCACGCCGAACTCGGTGTGGAGCTGGGACATCGAGCGCCACGAGGCGCTCCCGAACCGTGCGGTGATGAAAGGACACCGCCTGCCGGTCGTCGCAGCGGCCGGTTGAAGCTGAGGGCAGTCCGATCCCCGACACGGGGGCAAGGGCGGCAAGCAGCCCTGACAACGCCGGGACAGGTCAGCACCGTCAGATGGCCTCGGGTCCGGCAAGCAAGACAGGAAGGTGTAACGACAGTGAATCAGTGTATGAACGCCCCTCAAGAGCTGACCACCAGCCGCAACCTGACGGATGGCTGGGTAGCGGCGCACACCCGCAGCTTGCTGCGGGGAACTCCTTGGTCGGTTGATGTCGCCGATCGGGAGGCCACGAAGAATGCCTGCGGTGTACTCGTGGCGATGCCGCAGGGGCATAGCTGGGCACCTCCCCTGTCAAGCGGTTCGGGAGTGAACGTGGGAACCGTTCCGGTGGCCCCCTCACCAGCAGGCAGGTTGCCAGCTGACGGGAAGGTCCGTGGTCGGCTGATGCCGCCGGAATGGGGCGGAGGGGTCGTAGTAGTCCGAGGCCGGGAAAGCCGGTCACATGGCGAAGGACCCCAGCGTGATCGCAGCATCAATGCTGAAGGTGGAGTTCGTCGGTGAATATCGGCGATCCGTGGCCAGACCTCGATGAGGCAGAGCTGCGGGTACATCAGATGCAGACGAAGCTGCACCAGTGGGCGACGGCTGATCCTGGCCGCCGCTTCGATGACCTGTTCAACCTCGTTGTGGACCCGGCCTTCCTCGTTGTGGCGTGGAACCGGGTACGGGGGAACAAGGGTGCAAGGACCGCCGGAGTCGACGGGGTAAAGCCTGCCTCGATCGTCTTCGGCGCCGAGGAGTTGCTCGGAGGCCTGCGAGATGATCTCAAAGGCCGACGGTTCACCCCGTCCCGGGTGCGGGAGAAGGTGATCCCGAAGGCGTCGGGCAAGGTCCGCCGCCTCGGGATTCCAACTGCCGCTGACCGGGTGGTCCAAGCATCCTTGAAGTTGGTGCTGGAGCCGGTCTTCGAGGCGGACTTCAAGCCGTGCAGCTACGGCTTCCGCCCGAAGCGCCGGGCCCAGGACGCCATTGCCGAGATCCACTTCCTTGGCGCACCCACTCGCAACTACGAGTGGGTCTTCGAGGCAGATATCACGGCATGCTTCGACGAGATCGACCACGTGGCCCTCACGGACCGGGTGCGACGTCGGATCGGAGACAAACGCATCCTGGGACTGGTGAAGGCGTTCTTGCGGGCCGGCATCCTCTCCGAGGATGGTCTTGACCGCACGACCATCACCGGCACCCCCCAGGGCGGCATCCTTTCACCGCTGCTGGCCAACATTGCCCTCTCCGTGCTGGACGAGCACTTCTCAGCCAAATGGGAAGCGCTCGGCCCAACCTGGAGACGCGCCAAGCATCGACGTGCCGGGGTCCCAGCCATGCGGATCGTCCGCTACGCGGACGACTTCGTGGTCATGGTCAACGGGCTACGCGGGGATGCTGAAGCACTATGGGATGAGGTCGGCTCTGTGCTCGCTCCGATGGGCCTGCGCCTGTCGGAGGAGAAAACGAGGGTGTGCCACATCGACGAGGGGTTCGACTTCCTGGGGTGGCACATTCAACGCCGCCGCTGGAGAGGTCGGACCGGCAAGATGGCGGTCTACACCTATCCGTCGAAGAAGGCGCTTGCCTCTGTGATGGCCAAGGTGCGATCGCTGACTCGCAGAGCGAAGCATCGAACGCTCGCCGACCTGCTGCGCTCGGTTAATCCGGTGCTGCGGGGATGGTGCAACTACTTCCGTCACGGTGTGTCCTCCCGCACGTTCAGTTATGTCGATCACTTCAGCTTCTGGAGGATCGTGGGCTGGCTGCGCAAACGACACGTTGGACTGAAGAAGGGGACCCTTGTCCGCCGTTTCCTCCCACGCTGGGAGGTCAGGGATGGCAAGGTCGAGATGTTCCGGCCACAAACGGTGCCGATTGTCAGGTATCGCTACCGGGGCACTCGAATTCCCTCGCCATGGACGAGCATCACAGCGGCCTGATCACGTGGAGAGCCGGATGCGGTGAGAGTCGCACGTCCGGTTCGGAGGGCGGGCCGGGGAGACCGACCGGGCGAAATCCCGGCACGGCGCCCCGGTCCGACCCCTACACCAAGCTGCACGGTCCGGCCAAGTGGACCTACTACTACCTCTACGTGATCCTGGACATCTACAGCCGCTACGCCGTGGGCTGGATGCTGGCCCGGGTGGAGCGGGCCGCACTCTCCCAACGACTGATCACCGACACCATTGCCAATCAGGGCGTGGACAGAGACCAGCTGACCCTGCATTCGGATCGGGGATCACCGATGATCGCCAAACCGGTGGCTCACCTGTTGGCCGACCTCGGGGTCACCAAGTCCCACAGCCGGCCCCATGTGAGTAACGACAACCCGTACTCGGAATCGCAATTCCGGACCTTCAAGTACCGACCGGACTTCCCCGACCGGTTCGGCAGCTTCGAGGACGCCCGTGCCCACTGTGCCCGATTCTTCGGTTGGTACAACGACGACCACCGTCATTCGGGCATCGGCCTGCACACCCCGGCCGATGTCCACTACGGCCGGGCCCAAGGGATCCGGGCTCGACGAGGTGTTGTCCTCCTCGACGCCTACGCCGAGCACCCCGAGCGGTTCGTTCGCAAACCACCGACCCCGCCGACCATTCCGACCATCGCATGGATCAACGAACCAGGAACGGAGGCCGCCGACTCACTGAATCAATGAACAATCTGTCTCAAAAAGGTTGACACGCACCGGGACGAGTCTCGCTGACCTGGGCTTCCTCCGGTTTGACGGACATCCACCATCAGGGGCACGCCCCCGGAAAGGATGTCCAAAATGGAGACCATGGAGAGGAAGAAGCCCCGCCCCCGTCGGTCGTTCACACCGGAGTTCAAGGCTGAGATCGTCGAGCTGTGCCGGCGCGGCGATCGCAGCATCGGCCAGGTGGCCAGGGACTTCGATCTGACCGAGACCAACGTGCGGAACTGGGTGAAGCAGGCCGAGATCGACCAGGGTGAACGCCCCGGTCTCACCACCGAGGAGAAGGAGGAGCTCACCCGGCTGCGCCGGGAAAACCGCTCCCTCAAAGAGGACGTGGAGATCCTCAAGCGTGCGACGGTTTTTATGCAGAGTCCGTGATTATGCAGACTTCAGCCCTGCTGGCGGGGAGTGTGCCTGGTCAGGACCGGCGCGTGGGGGCGGACCACTCGGCATAATCAAAGCGCCTCGAGGAAGGAAAGCAATGGATCCGACGGCCGATACCGGACTTGTGGAGTGGGACGCTGCGGGACGCGAGCCAAGGCTCGCTCCTTGTGCGCGATGTCGGCGTGCTGATACATGTCCGTCGTTCGAATGGACTCGTGGCCGAGCCAGAGGGCGATGACGGCCACGTCGACCCCGGCGTTGAGCAACTGCATGGCGCAGCTGTGGCGAAGGAAATGAGGGCCGACCTTCTTTTGCGCCATGGAGGGACACAACCCGGATGCAGTGTCTGCATGCCGGGAGACGATCCTACTCAGCCCATCCCTAGTCAAGAGCTCGCCGCGGGGACCGGGGAAGACGGGGTCGCTTGGTCGCCCTCCAGCTTCGTCCACCCAGGAACGGAGGAGCTTTGCCGTCTCCATCGACAGCGGTGTGCTCCGCTGCTTGCGACCCTTCCCGGTGCAGTTGACGTGCGCTCCGGTGCCAAATGCAACGTCGCTGAGACGAAGACCAACGAGTTCGGACGCCCGCAAGCCAGTGTGGACTGCCACGGCAAGAAGAGCTCGATCACGCCGTCCAAGCCGTGCTGAAACATCGGGAGCGGCCAGGAGCGCGTCGATCTCTTCAGCCGTCAGGAAGCAGATGAGTGGCCGCGGGGCACGTTTGGCGGGGATGGCGAGCACCCGTTGGATCAACGCCGCATGCTCGGGATGCTGCATGTCGGCGAAGCGATACAGCGAATGGATCGCCGCCAACCGGCTGTTGCGCGTCTTGATCGAAGCACCGCGGTTCGACTCGAGGTGGTCCAGGAACTGGCCGATCGTCGCAGCATCGAGGTCCTCGAGCACCAGTTTGGCCGGTGCCACACCTTTGGTTTCCTGGACAAAGCCGAGCAGGAGGCGAAACGCGTCTCGATAGGCGGCCACGGTGTTGGGGCTCGCGTTTCGCGGTGCCGCCAGGCGCACTGTGAAGAACGATTCCATGGTGGGTGCCAAGGGGGTCATTGCTGTGCCGCCGACGCCAGACGCCCGGCCGCCGCCTGAAGTAGTTCTGGCGAGGCCGACAAGTACCAATATGTCGAGGCCGGACTGACGTGGCCCATATAGGTCGACAGCCGTGGCAGGAGGGCTCCGACATCAAGACCCGCATGGTGCCACTCGAGAAGGCTCTGCACAGCAAAGCTGTGACGAAGGCCCCCCAGACGGAGGCCGCCGCTCTCATCCTCGCTCGGGAGATCCGCCATGTCGACAACCGACGCAAAGGCGACCCCCAGGTTGCCGCTGCGAAGCCGTCGTCCCACCGTGGAGACGAACAGACTGTCCTCGCTCCGGCTCTCGAACAGCCGATTCCGCGTGTCAACGTAGGAGCAGAGCGCGTCAGCTGTGGTGCCGTCGATCGGAATGGTTCTCGACCGACCGTTCTTCGAGCTCCTCACCCTCAGTAGGCAGTCGCTGACGTCGAGATCGGTCGTGTCGAGCCGGATGGCCTCGCCGACTCGCAGCCCGGTTGCCCACAACAGACCCACGACCGTTTCGACCGTCGCCGCCTGTATCGGTGAGCGGAGCTGTCTGGCAGCAGACATCAGGGCCACCACCTGGTCTTTCGTGAACAACCGAGGTGCAGGACGCCCCCGACCTCGGGGAATCAGCCCCACGGGGGGAACCTCATGCACTGGGTCGAGGGCATGCAGGTATCGAGCGAAACACCGGACCGCACCGAGGCGTCCGGCGCGCCATGACGAATCCGGATTCGGAGTGCACAGAGCCCAAGAGACGGCCAGCTCGGTGCGGACTCGGTCGGCCCCGGCCGCATCTGAGTAGGTCACGAAGCCGGCGAGCACTTGGCTGGTGCGGTCGAGCTTGTAGCCGAGTGACCTCCGAAGGTGCAAGTAGTCATCCAGGGCATCAGAGAGCGGGCTCACGCTGTCACCTCCGGCCACTGGCGGACCACGACCTGAAGGCCCTCGAAGTCCACCTTGGCGTACACGGAGGTGACAGCGGCGCTCTGGTGGCCGAGAACCTGTCCAATGTCGCGTAGCGGCACTCCTCCACGCAGCAACTCGGTGGCCAGTGTGTGACGTAGCCGGTGTGGACGCACGTAGGAGATGCCCGCTCGAGCACACGCTCCAGCGAGCATGGATCGGATGGATCCGGTCTCCTTGAGACCACGGATCGGTGCGTTGCAGCAGAGGAAGACAGCCCGGTCCTCGGTTGGGGGGCGCCCATGATGAAGGTAGTCCGCCAACGCCTCACCGACTTCGGCAAGGAGCGGGAGGCGATCGCGGCGGCCACCCTTCCCGGCCAACACCAGTGCACCGGACCTCCAGTCGATGTCGTCGAGGGTCAAGCCGACTACCTCGCCACCGCGGAGTCCAAGCCGGCACAGCAAGATCAAGATCGCATAGTCCCGTCGGCCCATTGCAGACTGACGGTCACACGAAGCGAGCAACATCTCCACCTCGGCAAGGCTGATTCCCTGCGGTGGGGGCGAACTGACCCCGGCCACCGAGAGCACAGCCTGATCGAGAGCAAGCTCCGTCAGCCCTTCCAACTGCAGGTATCGAAGCAGACAGCGCAGAGCCGACACGACCTGCCGCGCCCAAGATACGCCGTTGCCGCTACAGGTCCGAGTGGCGAACGCTGTCACGTCACTGGCATGCAATCCGGTCCAATCGTGACCGTCGCCGATGGTCTCGGAGGCAAGTTGTCTCGCCGCTCGCAAGTACATGCGAGCCGTCCCTGGAACGAGCCCTTGCTCTGATTTCAGGAACGTGTGGTATCGATCCAGAAATGCCTCGAGCGAGTCAGTCGGCTTGGCCACCGGGGTTGGGCTGACAAGTCCGACGTGACGGAGATAGGCGAGCAAAGGTTCGAGCGACTGCGGTGTCCGAAGATTGCCCTTTCCACGAGCTCGCCGATCACGGAAGAAGGTCTCGGTTTCTGTGCCGGGCAGATCCTTGAGCAGGATCCGTCGGCGACCCGCCCAGGCTGCTACCTCAACAAGGAGCTGCCGGTGCTTCTTGGCGGCTGAAGCTGAATAGCCAAGCTGGATCAGGCGTTCATAGAAACCCGCCTTGTGGTCAAGGTACGCGGCGGCGATCGTGGACGTCGTGGACATGGTTCTCCTCTCTCGGATTGAGGTGAGGAGCATCCACCGATCCCTGCGATTATGCCGAGTGGTCCGCCCCCACGCGCCGGTCCTGACCAGGCACACTCCCCGCCAGCAGGGCTGAAGTCTGCATAATCACGGACTCTGCATAAAAGTGGTTATGCCGAATTCGGCATAACGGCTTTCTTCGCCAAGGAGACCCGATGAAGCTGGACCCCTTCATCGAGGCGGAGAAGATCGCAGGTCACAGCGTCCAAAAGATGTGTGGCCTGTTCGAGGTCTCCCGTGCCGCCTACTACCAGCGCAGTACTGGTGTCCCCTCTCCTCGGGCCGTCACCGACGCCAAGCTGACCGATCAGATCACCCAGATCTTCAACGAGTCCAAGGGGACCTATGGCTCCCCGAGAGTCCACCAGGAGCTCGACCACCGGGGCGTGGTCTGTGGCCGGCGACGGGTGACCAGGCTCATGCGGTTGGCCGGCCTCGAGGGACGGTGCAAGAAGCGCTGGCGGAAGACCACGGTGGCCGACCCCGAGGCCGAAGCGGCCAAGGACCTGATCCAGCGACAGTTCGGACCGGGCGAGGAGATCGACCGTCGCTATGTCGGGGACATCACCTACATCGCCACCTGGGAGGGCTGGGCCTACCTGGCCACCGTCATCGACCTGGCCAGCCGCAAGGTGGTGGGCTGGTCACTGGCCGATCACATGCGGACCGAACTGGTGGAGGACGCACTGACGATGGCCTTTGCCAACCGGGCACCAGAAGAAGGAGTCATCTTTCATTCGGACCGCGGCTGTCAATATACGAGTCAGGACTTCGCCGACCTCGCCCGGAGCAACGGCGTCGTGCTCTCGGTCGGGAGGAAGGGCGAGTGCTGGGACAACGCGGTGGCCGAATCGTTTTTCGCCACCATCAAACGCGAGCTCATCGACACACCGGCCTGGTCGACGAGGCCAGGACTCCACCGTGCCGTCTTCGAGTACATCGAGGGTTGGTACAACACCCGCCGGCTGCACTCGACGCTCGGCTACCTCAGTCCGGTCGAGTACGAAATGATCCACCACAACGCCGACCGTCAGGCGGCATAATCAGCTAAAGCAACCTGTCCGTCGAACCGGATCAAGTCCAACCATCTCGGACCTCATCCCGGACTGGGAACTTTCCCTGGAGTCGGATAACAAGTCGCCGAAGACGATCTACTCCTATGTGCTCTCGGTCCAACTCTTTGAGCGTTTCCTCTCCGACAATCAGCTGCCCACAAAGGTGCAGCACATCACGGCGGCACACATTCAGGCATTTCAGGTTGACACGCTGAGCAAGCACAAGCCGACCACCGCAATGGTCCGGTACAAGTCCCTACAGCAGTTCTGGAGATGGTGCGCTGGCGTCGGAGAAGTTGACACTTCGCCAATGGGACGCAATGCAAATGGCGAACCAAAGGTGAACCATCCGAGAGTCGTCGAACCCCGGATTGCGGTAGTCGACGACAAAGAACTCAAGCGGCTCATCAAGGCGTGCCAAGGCACTGAACCCGAAGATCGAAGAGACCTGGCAATGGTGAGGATGTTTCTGTCAACTGGCTGTCGGCTCAGCGAACCGCCTCTTCGCCTATCCCACGAAAGCGTAGATCAGCGTCGCATCTAGTGCCGCTAGCGTCTGTCCCAGCAGGAGACTCCGGTGCGCTCACCAGGCAACATTTACAAATGAACGAAAGAGCGGGCAGATAGTCCTCTCGGAATATCGAGGGGCTTACAAGGCACTACAGGTACCGCTGGTGGGCTTGTAGCAATAGCGGCGAGGAGAGCACGGTGCTGACGTTCGAGGAGCTGATCGACTTCATCGAGCACCGCATGAGGATGAGCCACATTTATCAGCCGCTGCTCATTCGGACGCTGGTGGATGCCGGGGGCACGGCGACGCTTCGACAAGTGGCGATGTGGCGTTCCTCGACCGGGATGAGAGCCAGATTCTCTACTACGAGGACCGGATCAGAAAGCTGCCCCTGCCGGTGCTCAAGCGACATGGCATCGTCGACCGCAAAGGCGATCTGATCTCCCTCTCAGTGGAATCGCTCAGCTACCAGGAGCGGGCGGAGATCATGGCGCTTTGCGAGCAGAAGCTCGGTGCCTTCCTGAAGCGGCGGGGTCTTGGAACGTGGGACTACCGACTCCTAGAGACCGATCCGGTCCCGAGCGACATCCGTTACCAGGTGCTCGCCTCGTACAACGGCAGGTGTGCGCTCTGCGGAGCGACGAGCAAGGAGAGACGGATCGAGGTGGACCACATCGTGCCTCGGTCCAAGGGGGGCTCCAACGACATCTCCAACCTTCAAGCCCTCTGCGATGAATGCAACCGGGGGAAGTCGTACAAGGACGCCACGAAGTTCTGAGTTGAGGTGCTCGATCCAGCCAAGCCTCTACGAGGACGAGTTTCGTACCGCTTGGATTGCTTGCTTCGCTTAGGGTCCTCCGATAGTTAAGACGCGCGATGTAAGATGGTCTGGTGGAGGCCAGCCGAGATGAGCTCGCGCGATTCTTCGAGGTGGTTCAGCCTCATCTGAACGAACTCCAACGCCGGGTGGTGGCCGGCGCCATGGCCGAGGCGCTCGGACGCGGTGGCAAGACAGCGGTGGCCGACTGCTCGGGCATGAGCCGCAACACGGTGATCAAGGCAGAACGCGAAGTGGGCGAAGGGATAGAGCCCTCGGATCGGCAGCGGGCGCCCGGTGGTGGTGACATCAAGTCTGAGGACAAGCAGCCCGGACTGGCAGAAGCCCTCGATGAGCTGGTCCATCCCGAGACTCGGGGCAATCCGATGTCGTACATGCGCTGGACGTCGAAGTCGACGGGCAAGCTGGCCACCGAGTTGGTGCGCCAGGGCTACAAGATCACCGATGACACGGTCGGGCGGATCCTCAAGTCGCTCGGCTACTCGCTCCAGGCTCCCTCCAAGCAGAAGGAGGGTACCGCCCATCCCGATCGAGACCTCCAGTTCGTCTACCTCAACAAACAGATCGGCCGGTTCATGAAGCAGGATCAACCGGTGATCTCCGTGGACACCAAGAAGAAAGAGCTGGTGGGCGAGTTCTCCAACGGCGGAAGCGAGCTCCACCCCGCCGGCGAGCCGACCCGCACCAAGACCCATGACTTCGTCGACAAGGAACTGGGCCGGGCCGTCCCCTACGGGGTCTACGACCTGGCCCATGACGAGGGCTGGGTCTCGGTCGGCGACACGGCCGACACGGCGTCCTTCGCGGTCGAAGCCATCCGGCGCTGGTGGTACTCCATGGGAAAGCCCCGGTTCCCTGACGCCACCAAGCTCTTGATCACCGCCGACGCCGGTGGTTCCAACGGCTATCGGGTCAAGCTCTGGAAGGTCGAGCTGGCCAAGTTGGCCAAAGAGACCGGACTCGAGATCACCGTCTGCCATTATCCACCGGGAACGTCGAAGTGGAACAAGATCGAGCACCGCATGTTCAGCTTCATCTCCATGAACTGGCGCTGTCGCCCCCTCGTCTCGTATCGGACCATCGTCGAGCTGATCTCGAACACGACGACAGCCAAGGGACTCAAGATCCGAGCCGAGGAAGACGTGAACTACTACGAGACCGGCACCAAGGTAAGTGCCGCCGAACTCGCTGCTGTGCCCCTTACGCTCCACAAGTTCCACGGAGATTGGAACTACACGATTGCGCAATCAGTCAATCGGTGAGCCCTTAGGGCCCACCGCGATTTTGAGTGCGCGCTCGCTACGGTCGTGAACAGCGCGAACGCTCTCGGCATCGCTCAAATTGTTCGGCGGCGGGCCCTTAGCGTGTCGGATGGTCGACCTGTCGAGCAACCCGGAGTTCTAGAACGGACGTGATGTCGACAATCTCAGATCGTTCCAACGTGGAGCCGACGAGTCGCCGTACCCACTCACTCCTTCGCCGCCCTTCGCAAATCAATACGCCGTCAACGTCAATCCATCCTCGATCAAGGCTGAGACCGCCCGGTCCCCAGATCACGACGACCGGTTTCACGGTGAGGTCGAAACGCTGGGGACCATGGCGAAGCAGCCTCTCGACCTTCAGCGCCCCATCACTTGCCTGGGCAACTGGGACTCGCCCCAAGAGTCCGACGATCTCGCCGAACTCGATCCAGCAACGGTTTGTGGTCCATTTGGATTCGATGACGAACACTCCGCCAGGACCTACGAGGACGTGATCAATATCACCGTGTCCCGCTAGGTAGAGTCCGTTGATCAGTCGCCAACCCTTGCGACGCTGCCTCCACCCTGCGACTGCCTTCGCTGTCGCTCCTTCCGGCTGATTCTGCACATCCTTCTCATCGACGCCATTGGGGAGCCACTAAAGGAAGCGTCACAAGTCGTGTTTGTGTAGAGCGACATCGGTCTGGATTAGTTGGGTCCGGGCTGAAGGACCCCTTGATGGCAGCAATATCAATCCGGCTGCATTACAGCCAGAACTCCTGCCAGTATTCCGGCGTGCCGACGTCACCCAGAGTCATCAAATGTTCGTTGGGGTGGCCGCTCTTCCTCATGCAACAGACCAGTGTGCCAACCCATGGACCCTGCTCAACGGAGTGCACGGCCCCGCAACGTCGCCACTGTGGTTGCTCTGGCAACTCCAACGGGTCGAGATCAGGTTCGGGCTCGCCGTCAGCTTCTTTCGAATAGAACGGGTCGGAAGTCATCCTTCCACCGCCTTGGTTCCTGGCCCCTCAGTGGGTACATCGGAACCATGACGGCGGAGCTGTAGCAAAAAGTGGTGTAGCGGTGGGGTGTGGGACCTCGTATGCGGTGGCTGCCGGACCCTCGATCAGCACCTTGGGGAGCAGGGTATGGTCATCCCATGGTCGACCCCGATGACGTAAAGGACGTGCTCGCCGTCATCGGACTGTATGAAGACGGAGACGAAGATTGCAACAACGCCGTCCTTGACTTTGAAACTAGGTTGGACCCAGCCACCGTGGATCAGATATTGAAGTACCTCTGGGAGTCAGACCAAATCGAGGGAATCCTCACTCTTGGTGGTCGGCACCCCTCCCTCGACAGCATCCGTCGGGTCCTGCCTGATCGAGCTCGGCTCTGGGGCGACGACGGTCGGTATCGGCCTCATCCGTAGTCAGGCGAGTCACCGAGGTTGATGGTGGTGAAGTTGCGTCGCTTTACCGTTCTCAGTGGACCGTCCACGAGCTGTACCCGGATCAGGGCGACAGAGGGGAGTGCCACAATGCCATTGTGTGGACGAGGTCGAGGATCAGGTATCCAACCATCACGCCGCTGAGCAGGATGACCACAACCCGTCCGACCATCTCGGCGGTGGGCAGCACATCCTCGGCAGCATCACGCAGCTGTCCTTGTCGGGTGTGCGCCATTTGAACCACCAATCTTCGCCAGGATTGTGAGCCAAACCGCTTTCAGGGTCATCCCCTTCGGGGATGATACGCCTGAGGGATAGCGCTGACAACCACCTGCTCATAGAGCTCCCCACGGGGGCGGCCATGGGCGCTCTGGGTTGTGAGATGCGCATCGTCTTCGAGAGCCGATTACCCTCCGATGAGACGGGCTCATTCGGAGTGTGGCAGCCGGGTCCACCGAACCGAGATCCCGTTCTTCGTGGTCTCGGCAATCATGTCCGGTCCGAAGCAGCGCTGAGCCTTCACCCGAGCTTCGGCCTTGGTCATGGGCATGCTCTCGATCTCTCCGTCGGTGAACTCGATGGTGACCATATCCACCCCGGCTTCATTCCATGATTCGATGGCCACGACCTTGTCGGCATCACCGGGCGTCGAGAAGTCGATTGGATCTACCGGGAACTCCACATCTGACATGGGTCCATTGAATCAGCCTTGGCAGGTGTGGGTGGATCTTTCGAGTGCTTACGTGTACTCAGGCGCATGGCGATCATGCACTTTTCAGCGTGTCGTCGGCTGTGATCCAGCTAACACCAATAATCTCGGAGCCACCGTGAGCGCCGATGACCGAACCCAACGTTCCAATGCGAAGTGCATTCCGGGGAAACCGAGAAGGGATGAGATCGAGGAACTCGTCGATGTCCGGAGCGCAACCGTGCATCACCGCCACCTGCTCGATTGCACCTGCATCAACCATGATCAGCTCGATGCGATGCGACAGTCAAGGCGCAATGGCGATCGGCAACTGAGCCGTCACTCTGGAATCACACGTATGTGGGACGGCTGAACAGTGCTCGACCTGTGGATCACGCTCTCATGAGTCGGTTGCCATCCGACGGAATCCGTGGCATCCCTAAAGTTGTGCTCGGTCGGCTCATTGCCAAGTAGCTACGGACTCGATCCGCCAGTGTCGAGAAGAAGGCTGCGTCTTCCGGTGCATCGCAAGCTTCCTCGCTAGATCCAAGGCTCCAACAGCCTAAATGAGAAGATCCATGCCTGTCTCGTAGCCCTCTACCATGATCGGGATTGGGCGGCATTGCTAGTCGACCCAATACTCATCGAACACCGTTTCCTCCTCGCTGTGCACTCGGCCCTGAGGCGGCTTTGCGGGCGGCCGTTTTTTTGGCCGTAGCCTTCGGAGCAACGGCCTTCTTAGCCCCTGCCTTCGACGCAGTGCGCTTCTTGCGGGCAGCAGCCTTTCGTTCCACTGACTTATGTCCAGGCACCCGCTTCGCAGTAGAGTGCCCAGCCTTCACGACTCCGTGGGCAAGTTCGTTCGACGCACCCACAAGACGCTCGGTCATTTTGAAGGCTGAATCGATGATCTGCTGACGGGTTCCGCCGTCCTCGCCCACGTCCGGAAACGCCCGATTGACCGTTTCGACGAAGTCTCGGACGGCCTTGATCGCCGTCGCTTCCGCCCTGGCGACAGACGTGATCACACGATCTGCACCCTCGTCCCGACCTGTTCTTGCTGGATTGGCCATCTCTACCACCTTGCTATCTGGCGACCATAAGGAAGTGCACCCACGCTCAGAGTATGCACCTCGACTTCATTGGTGTCGACCGGCAAGTGCTGTCCGGCCCACCGGCGATTCGGATAAATCGCCGCCGAATCTCGCTCTTCCTCATGCTCGCCTCCTCGTCCACCGCTCCATACCCAAAGTGAGTAGATCAGGCTTGGATCTGATGCCCGCTGGCGCCTTGGTCGGTCCAACCTCGGCCCAATCGGACGGCCCTCGGCAACCGCCTCACCTTCTTACGACGGCATGTCGTTGTATGAGCCGCAGCTGTTGCACTCAAAAATAATGTCCTGCACTTGATGCGGCCCGATGCCGTCCAGGATGATCGCATCGCACTTACCGCACACATATTGAGTCTTGCCGGGACCACGGATCACTACCGATCCGTCTTCGTCAGTCCTGCGAAATACGCTCTTTGTCCCTTTGGCTGATTTCGGAATCACAACCATCTTCAGTTGGAGTTTTTCCTGAGGCGCCGTGTACCGGCCCCCCCTTTTGACTGGCGACAACTTGCACCCCGCCTTCCGATCCCTAGCAGCCCACTCATTTTATAAGCTGGCAGTCTGATGGTACTTCGCTTAGCCCGAGCTCACACGAGCCAGTCCCTCTGGGGTAGATAAGACAATGGACGGGTAACGGAGCATCGAAGGGATGCAGGGGCGAAGCCTGGTCAACGATGGGAGCGTGTTGTGGATATCGACGAGATCGTTCAAGCGCAGAATGGGATTATGAACACCACGCAGGGCGCTGTGTGTCCGTGCTGTGGGAACACTGAGTAGGGGATTGGCGGCTCTCGATCACTTACTGACCACAGGCATAGTGGTGGCTCCGCAGGATGGGGAGGATCGGGTCTCGGAGCCAGAACTCTTCCAGGTGGAATTTCGTGAACAACCCCTGATCGGAATCTTCTGCATCACGTGCGGTTTCGTTCGATTTCACGTACCGCTTCCTGACGGCATCTGACCGACAGCGCCGGTCATCCACGGTCGATAACCGCCCGCTCCCGCTGTTTGGAGCAGGCAGCATCTATTGATTCGATAGCGTTCGGAGCGTGGAGTCTGGGCGAGGTGCGGGGTGAACGGACGATGGCATGCGGAGCATCGGCTGGCACACGGTGCGGACCTTGTCCGTGGCCACGGGAAAGTCCGCAGTTTTGGCCATGAGAAGTCCGCACCTGTGGCCATGAGAAGTCCGCAGTTTTGGCCACCAGATGTCCGCACCCTTCGCTGAAGCATCCACTTGAGGGCCCCTTCGGCCGGTCACGGTGGCGGTGCTAGCCAACCGCCGCTCCGACCGAAGGGACTCCTCCATGAAATCAGCGAGGGAACGAATGGACATGCATGCCGCCTACCAAGAGGTGGGCTCCTACCGGGCCGCAGCGGAGATCTGCGGCACCACCGACAAGACCGTCAAGCGGGCCGTTGCGAGGGCCCGGGCGGACGAGACGACCGGAGCGGACGGGGCAATGGTCGCCCACAACTACGACCCAGTGGTGGGCATCATCGCCGAGCGGGTGGCGAAGACCGGGGGCCGCATCTCGGCCAAGCGCCTCCTGCCCGTCGTCCGGGCCGCCGGCTATGCGGGGTCGGCCAGGAACCTCTGCCGGGCCGTGGCCGAGGCCAAGGCCACGTGGCGGATCGACCACCACCGGGGCCGCCGGCCCGGGGTGTGGGCACCGGGCGACATGCTGGTGTTCGACTGGGGGGAGATCGGCCCGCTGTTCGTCTTCTGCGCCGTGCTGGCCTGGAGCCGGTTCCGCTTCGTCTACTTCGCCGACAACCTTCGGGCCGAGACGACCATGGCCGCACTGGCCCAGTGCATGGAGACCATCGGCGGAGTGCCGAAGACTCTCCTCACCGACCGCATGGGGTGCCTGAAGGGCGGCACGGTGGCCGGGCTGGTGATCCCGACGCCGGACTACGTGCGCTTCGTCACCCACTATGAGACCAGGCCGGACTTCTGTCAGGGAGCCGACCCCGAGTCCAAGGGCATCGTCGAGAATCTGGTCGGCTACGTGAAGTCCGACCTGATGATCCCCGAGGAGCTGTCCGTCACCGACCTCGCCTACGCCAACGCCAAGGGAGTGGCCTGGTGCGCTGAGGTCAACGCCCAGGTGCACTCCGAGATCGCTGCCGTCCCCGCCGTTCGGCTGGTGACCGAACGGGAGCTGTTCGGCAATCTGCCGTCCCTCCGTGCCCGGATCGGCAAGGTCGTCCTCCGGAAGGTCGACCGGCTGAGCTGTGTCCGGTTCGGCTCGGCCCGCTACTCGGTGCCTATGGCCCACATCGGCCGCCAGGTCGAGCTGGTGGTGGCCAACGGCACGGTGACCATCGTCTTCCTGGGCGAGATCATCGCTCGCCACGATCTCGTTTCTCCTGGTGAGACGGCTGTGTGCGACGACCACTACGGAGGGCCCAGGCCCGAGGCCACCCGGGCGGTCAGGGCCAAGACCCCGGCCGAGGTGGCGTTCTGTGCCCTGGGGCCGGTGGCCGAGGCGTTCATCAAGGGTGCGGCCGCCCGGGGCGTGACCACCCTGGCCGCCGACCTCGTCGAGCTGTGCGACCTGGAGGCGGCCCACGGCAAAGAGGCGCTCGTGGCCGCCATCGGGCGGGCCGTCGAGTTCGGCCGGTTTCGAGCCAGGGACGTGCGATCGATCCTCAGCGCGGGGAGTGGGGTCCCACGCCCGAGGGGACCCGGCGACGCCCTCATCGTCGACCTCCCGGTCGTCGAGACGCGCTCGCTCGACGACTACGCCTTCGGAGGTGAGTCGTGAGCACCACCACGCCACCGCCGCTGCCCATCGACTTGGAGGCCGGCCTCCGTCGCCTCCGTCTCGGGGCCATGCGCGCCCTGTCGCCCGAGCTGTTGGTGGTGGCCAAGACCCAGCGCTGGAAGCCCGAGGAGTTCCTCCGCACGTTGGTCGAGGCCGAGATCGCCTCACGGGACGCCTCCAACGCCCGGGGTCGCCTGAAGGCAGCCGCCTTCCCGGTGAACAAACAACTCGACGAGTTCGACGTGGAGGCCTCCTCGGTGCCCCGGGCCACCTTCGACTATCTGGTCAGCCTCGAGTGGATCGGAGCCAAGGAGAACCTCTGCCTCGTCGGACCGGCGGGCACGGGCAAGAGCCATCTGCTCGTCGCCCTCGGGCACCACGCCGTCGAGGCCGGACGGCGGGTCCGCTACTTCACCGCCACCGAACTGGTCGAGACCCTCTACCGGGGTCTTGCCGACAACTCCGTCGGCCGGGTGGTCGAGCAGATCCTGAAGGCGGACCTGATCCTGATCGACGAGATCGGCTTCGCACCGATGGACGACACGGGGGCCCAGCTGTTCTTCCGGATCGTGGCTGCCGCCTACGAACGCCGCTCCCTCGGCATCGGCTCGCACTGGCCGTTCGAGGACTGGGGACGGTTCCTGCCCGAGCACACCACGGCCGTCAGCCTGCTCGACCGCCTCCTCCACCACGGTGTCGTCGTCGCCACCTCCGGGGAGTCGTTCCGGTTGAAGGAGGCCCGCCAAAGAGGAGGTGCCCCGAAGCTCACCTAGAGTTGAACATCACCGCGAAGGGTGCGGACATCTGGTGGCCAAAACCGCGGACTGGAAACCGGCCGCGGACAGACCTTGAAGAACGTATGGATTGGCATGTTGCGCATGCTGAGGCTTGCGGTTTGGCGGTTGCCGTCCGATCCCACAGGAGATCGTCCAGGCAATCGAGGACAGGCGTCTCTCGAAGCCGGACTAGCGCCTCGTTGACGGCGATCGGGGATGGGAACCGGTCTTGGTTGCAACCATATCGCCGCTGACAAATGGCAACCTCGGCCCTTGCACGCCTGGGCGATCCACTGTGCCGTTGGCCCGACCGAGCCATATCTCCCACCCCGTAGAATGTAAGGTTGGCTGGGCCGGTAGAGCCGGGTTCCGCCGCCCGCTCCCGGCCCGGCCTCTACGTCCCGCCCAGCCGCCGGGTTCCGTCGCCCGTGACAGTCTGGACCGCTTCACGTCAAGTTGACAACCGATTTCCGCATGATTAACAGGTCCGTAATACGGTGTGTGGCGTCATTCTCACCGTGAGGGGTCCGCACTAGGCGCAATACCGTTCAGTTAAGCAACATTGGTGTAGTTTGACGGTGTGCCTCGCGGTGGTTGGCGAAAGCCTGCGTCGGACCGGCGGCTCTCCGACTTGGTGTCGGTCGGAGTGCTGACTCGCACGTTCCCACCAGCGTTGGTCGACGAGGTGGTCGCCGATTGCGGCCGGACCGAGCAGCGGAACCGGTCGCTGCCGGCGCGGGCCATGGCCTACTTCTCCATCGGCATGGCGCTGCACTCGGAAGGGTCCTATGAGGATGTGCTGGCGCTGCTGACCGACGGCTTGGCCTGGACATCGGGCGAGGAACCGATGGTTCTGCCCTCGAAGTCGGCGGTCTTCCAGGCCCGGGCCCGGTTGGGGCCCGAACCGCTCCAGGTGTTGTTCACCCGGGTGGCTGCGCCAATGGCCGGAGCGAAGACACCAGGGGCCTTCCTCGGTGGGCGACGGCTGATGGCCATCGACGGGACGTGCCTCGACGTGGCCGACACGCCTGAGAATGCGACCCACTTCGGGCGTCCCGGCGTCATGAAGGGCGAACAGGCTGCCTTCCCCCAGGCCCGGGTGGTGGCGGTGGCCGAGTGCGGGACCCATGCCATCGTCGACGCCGCCGTCGGGAAGTACACGACAGCGGAGAACACACTGGCGGTCGAGCTGATTGACCGGCTGCAGCCCGGAACACTGCTGCTGGCCGACCGAGGGTTCTGCGGGTTTCCCCTGTGGTCACGGGCTGCAGCCACCGGCGCCGATCTCCTGTGGCGGGCCAACAGCACCCTGAAGCCACGCCCGATCGAGACGTTGGCTGACGGCTCCTGGCTGGCCGAACTGCGCCCATCGGGCAACGCTGGACGCAAGACCACACCGCTGACCATCCGAGTCATCGAGTACCGGATCGACGACGGGCGCACCAACGACGAGCCCTACCGGCTCTTCACCACCATCCTCGATCCCGACGATGTCTCTGCTCTCGATCTGGCTGCCGCCTACACGCAGCGTTGGGAGATCGAGAGTGCCTTCGACGAGTTGAAGACCCATCAGCGCGGCCCTCGCACCGTGCTGCGATCGAAGTCGCCCGACCTCGTGCTCCAAGAGGTCTGGGGCCACCTCTGCTGTCACTACGCCATCCGCACCCTCATGTGGGAGGCGGCCGATCAGGTGGGTGTCGACCCCGACCGGGTCAGTTTCGTCGCCGCCCTCCGCATCGCCCGCCGCTCGATCTCAGTGGCGCGCGATTTTTCCCCCCTCAGCTGACCACGGTTGGCGTTACGCCATCACGTTGCTGGCACGACGGCTCAACCCCGCCCGGCGGCTGCGATCCAACCCACGTGTCGTCAAACGGAAGTACGTCAAGTGGCATGTGAAGCGAGCACATCATCGGTCCTGGCCCCAACCGACGGGACCACCTCGGGCCAGCATTCCCGGGGCTCCGAGCCCCTAACTGAACGGCATTGGCACTAGGCGCCGTCGCCGACATCGTCGGATCGCCCGATCCAGCCGACTCCCTTCATTCGGTAGTGAGCCCCGCCTCTTGGTGCCCAGCCGCACTCGCACCGGATGTGAAAAATGTCCGGCTTGTCGAGCCATGCCCGAAAGCCTGAAGCGCCTGGCACCGTTCCGGGGCGGGAACCCTCTGGTCGCATGGAGTTATGTACGAGGATCCGGCCATTCGGGATCGACTTCGGAATACCTGAGACATACGTCTTGGCCGTCATCTGATTCTCCCGATCTCCCGTGCCCACGTCTCGACTGCCTCTCGTGACTAGGTCTCGCCTTGCGGCAATCTCCACCTCCAGGGCGGGGAACGTCGGGTCCTCCTTGGTCAGTTAATCGACGTTCTGACCCCTCACCTTGAGCATCTTTGGGATCTCGCATTGGTATTAGGAGATAACCGCTTCTGACCCGACAGCGCTCGGGGCTATGGGGTCCGTTCACGGGCACGACCGGAGCGAGGTGACGGATTCCCGACTCGACAGCCGGTCGAGTCGGTCACGGCGGGTGCAAAGAATGCGGGCGTAAGCTGCGTATGAGGGGTCCACAAGACAAGAGGGAGACTCACTGTGAAGAGCAGACAGGTGAGCTTCTACGTCCAAGCCGACGACATTCCCTTGGTAATGGATACGCTGTGTAGCGAGGTGCTACCCCAGTTTCAGGAGTTACCCAACTTCCTTGGGTTGACGATGATCAAGGCCGACACCGACGGACGATCCGAGGTGGTGTCAACCTCCTTTTGGGATGACGGGATTGAAGGCTCCGAGCATGTGGCATCGCACTTTATCGGCGAGATCGTCAGAGTGACGGGACGCAATCCGGCTCGCAAGGTCTTCGACGTCCTCTACGCATCGGTGAGAGATGCAAACGGAGAACTATGCACCGAGTGATCACCTGGCGCCGCCGGTTATCAGCAGCAGACATAACCTATTCGGGGGCAGTCAGGGCGAGATGGCGGTGAGCTTGAAGACCGGATGGCGGGGTGCCTCATCGACGAACTTCTCCACTGGGTCATCACCCTTGGCATCGAAGAATGGTGCCGTAACCCGCACGTTGCGAACGTAACGCTGGAGCACGGGTCCGGCTGTAACTGGGTCGACCTCCTCGGCATGAAGCGTCTCCGTTCGCCTGCCACGTCGAAGAGTGACCTCTGGCTGGGTACGGATGTTGTGAACCCAAGCCACCGTTCCGTAGGGCGACACAGGGCTTCCTCCGGTTTGACGGACATCCACCATCAGGGGCACTGCCCCGGAAAGGATGTCCACAATGGAGACCATGGAACGGAAGAAGCCCCGTGCCCGCCGGTCGTTCACCCCGGAGTTCAAGGCTGAGATCGTCGAGCGCTGTAAGCGCGGCGATCGCAGCATCGGCCAGGTGGCCAGGGACTTCGACCTCGGTGAGACGGCGGTGCGCGCGTGGGTGAACCAAGCCGAGACTGACGCCGGCGAACGGCCCGGTCTGACGACCGAGGAGCGGGCTGAGCTCAGCCAGCTGCGTCGGGAGAACCGGCGCCTGCGTGAGGACAATGACACGCTCAAGCGAGCGACGGCTTTCTTCGCCAGGGAGACCCGATGAGCGTTGATCCGTTCATCGAGGCGGAAGAAGCCGCAGGCCACAGCGTGATGAACGCTTGCCACCTGCTCGAGGTCTCCCGTGCCGCCTATTACCAACGCAAGAAAGCCATCCCCTCGGCCCGAGCCGTCACCGACGCCGAGCTCACGGACAGGATCAACGCCATCCACTCCGAATCCAAGGGGACCTATGGGTCACCGAGGGTGCATCGGGCGCTGCGCAAACAGGGCATCGGGTGCGGCAAGCGCCGGGTTCGCCGACTCATGCACCAGGCCGGTCTGGAAGGACGTTGCAAGAAGCGGTGGCGCAAGACGACCGTGGCCGATCCCGACGCCGAGCAAGCCCTCGACCTCATCCAACGCCACTTCGGCCCCGGGGCCGAGGTCGACCGCCGCTACGTGGGCGACATCACCTACATCGCCACTTGGGAGGGGTGGGTCTATCTGGCCACGGTCATCGACCTCTCGTCCCGAAGGGTGGTCGGGTGGGCCCTGGCCGACCACATGCGCACCGAGCTTGTCTCCGATGCGCTGACCATGGCATTTCACAATCGCAATCCGGAAGAAGGGCTGATCTTCCACTCGGACCGAGGATGCCAGTACACGAGCGCGGACTACGGGAAGCTCGCTCGGGAGAACGGTGTCGTGCTCTCGGTCGGGCGCAAGGGCGAGTGCTGGGACAATGCAGTAGCCGAAAGCTTCTTTGCCACCATCAAGCGGGAGCTCATCGACACCCGGGCCTGGCCGACTCGAGCGGGACTACACCGGGACGTCTTCGATTACATCGAGGGTTGGTACAACGTGCGTCGGCTGCACAGCTCGCTCGACTACTGCAGTCCCGCCGAATGGGAAACTATCCACCGCAACGCCGACCGTCTGGCGGCATAATCAACACAAGCAACCTGTCCGTCGAACCGGATCAAGCCCACACAAGCCATCGTTCTGCATCGTTCTCAACCAGGATCACTGGTGTAATCCTCTGCTGCCCAGTCTTACGCCCAGTGGTGGTGAGGAGATACGTTGCCTTACCGCCGATACCAAGGCGAACCAACGGCTTCATAAGCGCATTGACCCCTCGACGTGCCGGTCCGAGTTGGTAGGTCTTTGCCATCGTCACAGTCTGCCCTGGAGAAGGCGCAGGTGCACTTTTGCTGCTCAGTCTCTCGAGGTACGAGTTGTCTACCGTTTCGTTTGCTTGGTCTTGGCAGGGACTACGGAAGCACCAGGACCCGGAAAGAAAAGAGAGGATGTCCCGCTTCTTGTTGAAGTTCGGCGGTGGCCACACAGCGTGTTCAGGCTGCTGCCTGATCGTACTCTTCGGGTGTGACAACAGCTGGCGTGACCTGGCGGCCAAGGGCGTCGACCAGCTTGGCCATGTCCTTGTGACCTCGTACTCGCCGGAACGAGCGCTCTGCTTCGAGCATGCCGGCGGCGACCCAGCGCTTCTTCATGGAGCCGTCCTTCCATTTCGTGACTCGTCGGGTAGTCCGCTTGGCGATGGAGATCATCGACTCGATGCAATTGGTGGTGGTCAGCGTCGCGGCCAATGTGCCGCCGACGCCGAGACGTCGGACGGTGAACATGTCGTCGAGCCCTTCGCGCAGTGACGCAGCGGCGTCGGGATGGTCAGCCTCGAGCTCTTTGGTGAGGCCCTTGGCGGCGGCTAGGCCCTTCGCCGCGTCGGGCTGGGCGAAGATGAGGGCCAGTCGCTTGTCGACGACCCCGGCCAGCTCCTTGGGCAGGTGACCCTCTACATTTCGACGCTTGTGCAGAACGCACCTCTGCACCTGGGCGGCGTCGCCGAACACCTTCTTGATGCCGGCGGCGAGCGCCTTGGCGCCGTCGATGACGCAGAGCACGCCCGACTCGACGTCGAGGCCCCGGGCCACGAGATCGGCCAAGAGGGCCGTGACCACCGTCGTGTTCTCGGTGTCGCCCAGCCAGAGCCCGACGGGGACCTTGGTCCCGTCGGTGGTGATGACCAGGGCGACCACGACACACGAGCCGGCCACGTCGAGCCCGTCGATCATGAGGACAGCCACGTCGAGGTCGGAGAGGTTCCGGGCCATGAGCTCGCCCATGGCCTTGGTGGTCGCCGCCACGAAGCGCCTGGACACAGCCGACTTGGACGTCGACTTGGAGCGCCCCTCGAGGTCTTCTCCAACGGGCTCGGCCACGTCAAGATGGCGCCGGGTAGCCACCCCGGCCAGCATGCGCTCGACGACGAGGGAGTTGAGCAGGTCGGCCGAGCTGAACGCCTTCCAGGTGTCGAGCCCGATCTCCTCTCCGGCGCTGCTGCGGCCCCGCGGGCGCTCGGTGCTGACCATGCGTCCGCCGAGCACGACTGAGCCCTTCGCGTTGCCGTGCCAGTTTCCGGCACGCTCTTGGGCCGGGATCTTGGCGTGCTTTTCGCCGATGGCCTCGGTCAGCTCGGCCGCCATCATCTGGTGCATGACGACGAGTCCGGTGGCAGACGCGAACGCCAGCAGCCCGTCTTTGATCGCCCCGGCCACCTCGGCCAGGGCGACCGTCGCCTCCAACGGCAGGTCAGCCAATCGGGCTGCCTCCTCCGCCTCGGCAACGCTCACAACAGCTACTTTCTTCTTCACGGTGGTCCCCTTCTTGTTTGGGTTGTCTTGGTGGACGCCCGATTCCCTACCTGCTGGCAGGTCTCAGGCGGGGGACCACCGCCTTACTTCAACAATGTTCGGGACAAGCTCAGAAAAGATCCTCATCCCCTGTGTCTTCCCACCTGACCAGGTAGGGCGGCTCACCGTTTGGATGCCGAAGTTCCAACACTTCGCAGTTGCGATTGGATTCGCCCACTCGATGTCCGCTAATCACAATCTGATCTCCAACCTTCGCTTGCATTATGGCTCTCTTCATCGGCTTCATCTGCACGTCGATCAACGCAAGGGCGAATGGAGCGGTTCTGCGCCACGAATCCGCCATCATCACCAGATCCCTATCGAGACAACTTCGACCAGCCTTTCGATGACGCTTTCTGGATCGATTAAAGGAACACAGCCGTTGTGTACGACACGAGCCGTGAACGGATCGAGGGGATCAGTCGAAGCCCATGTCGGCGCCACAAAGCCAAACTCGACGATGAGTCCTGACGGTAACCGCACCTGACGTTCGGCCAGCTGCCCCCAGGCCCGTGTCCCGACGATCTCGCCTGGGCTCGGCAACGCATGGCCGACCCAGCTCTCTGTGGTCAGGTAGTAGTCCTTGTTGCGGGTCAGCACCAAGAGATCGAGGTGTGAATCCATCTCAGCGAATTTCCGAGCCCACGGACCGACGACTGCGATTCCGACAATGTCAGGTCGACCTTGGCACCACGTAAAGACGGCGTGCTTGATTTGCTGGTATTCGTGCTTTCTTTCGTCGCTGATCATGTTGTCAGCCCAACCCGTGCCTGCGAATGTGCGCCGCACCTTGCCCAACGAGGCCGATACGTCTTAGCCAGCTCATGGAGGGCCAGATCGGAGATGATCGGGCAGAATCCCGAGCTTGCCCAGCGAGTCATGGCATCCCGCCAATGCATCGTCGAACCTCTGACGGGTCTCACTCTCGGACTTCTCACCGTCAGCCTTGATCTCGGCGATCAGCTCCAACCCGGCGACGTGAATGAGGCCGAGCGCCCTCTCCATCTCCTGCCAGGACTCGGACCGGCTTTCAGTCGGAGTCATGCCAGGATGGCCAGATCAGGCATCGTTCTCGGCCTTGTATGCCTTGATCCATTCGGACGGGACCGTGTCTGGGATCTCCACACGAGGAGCCTTGATCCCATCAACTGACGTTCGGATGCACTTTCGAACCAGCCAGATATACAGCGGCAATATTCCAAAGAAACACAACATCGCCATAGCTCATGCCTCCGATCGAACCTGGAAGCCACCGAGTTTCGTGACCCTTCCAGACATCGTCGCCCGCTTGCCCTCACAGTTTCCAGGGTCCTTGGTCCCATTCCTCGGCTCGAAACAAGGACATTTGGGCCTCTCGGCCCTATTGACACAGGCGGAGCTGGCGTAGGTTCGAGACGTGGCCTGGTTGCGGCGACAGCCTGGATTGGCAAGGTCCCGCTTGGCGGAGTCTCCGTAGCCAGCCACCTTCGTCAGAAGCAGGAGGCCGCCATGAGGGATGACCAGCGATGCGGCGGTCTTGCCAAGGCTCAGGACTGAGCTGGCGTGTCCATGTACGCCCAGTTCCTCGGCATCGCTCTTGAACAAGCGTCGCAGTCCGATGGCACGCCCACCACGGGCCGAGTTCTGGGTCGATTGTTGCAGTGCCGTGACCGGCTGGATGGCCTCCGAGGCGAGAGTGACGGGTCGAGCGGGGTTCCGGACGCCCTATCAAGGGAGTTGAACTACGACGTTGCCCTGATCACGCTTTCCCGCCTGCTCGGTATCGACAGTGAGGTTGATGCGTTCGATCAACCGCAAAAGGAACGATCACGTCTCGAACAAGCCCTCGTCGACCACGGGATTCGGTTGGACGAGCTGGATTAGTAGCCTCTTTGCGTCAGGTCCTGGTTTCGTCATTTCGTCGCTGGTGTGCGGACTGCTCGTCGAGTCGGATTGCATAGGAGGCTGCCTGGGTGCGCCTTTTCATCCCGAGTTTTGCCAAGAGACTGGAAACGTAGTTCTTCACTGTCTTCTCGGCCAGGAAGATCTCGGCGGCGATCTGGCGGTTGGTCTGCCCCTTGGCAATGAGATCGAGGATTCGTCGCTCCTGTGGGGTGAGTGAGGCGAGACGGGGGTCGGCTTCCGATCCGCTGCGCACCCTCTTCAGCACTTCCTCGGTCAGGGTCTCGTCGAGGAGTGACTCTCCGTTGGCCACCCGTCGAACATCGTCGATCAAATCCATCCCGCCCACCTGCTTCAACACGTAGCCTGCGGCTCCCGCCATGATGGCGGCGAACAGTGCTTCGTCGTCGGCATAGGAGGTCAGCATCAGACAGGCGATCTCCGGCATCTGGGACCGGATCTCCCGACAGACCTCAACGCCGCTGCCGTCCGGGAGGCGCACGTCCAGAATGGCGAGGTCGGGATGGATCGGCGGGATCCGGTCCAGGGCCTCGGTGACCGTTCCCGCCTCGCCGACGACGGCAATGTCCTCCGCTCCCTCCAGCAGTGAGCGCAGCCCGGTCCGGACGAGCTCATGATCGTCGAGGAGAAAGACCCGGATGGTCATTCAAGCGGCTCTGGGAACCCACCCATTGCGTCAACCTAGCTTCAATCCAGCCCTGCCTGGAGGAATCGGTAGCGTTCTCCTCCCCGAGGTGATCTACTTACGACAGCGCTCTGAACTGAGGGCGATCAATGAGAACTGAGCCGGTCCCATGCCTTACCGCTCCATCGAAGACCCCGCCAAGCTGAGAAGAATCCTCGAAGCAACGCTCCTGGTGGAGGCCGATCTTGAGCTCCCGGTCCTGCTCCGCCATGTCATCGACGAAGCGCTGTCCATGACCAATGCTCGCTATGGGGCGCTCGGGGTCCTCAACGAGGATCGCACCGCCCTCGCCGAGTTCATCACAGTGGGGCTGACTCCCGAGGAAGAGAAACAAATCGGCGCCCGCCCGACCGGACGTGGCGTGTTGGGACTGCTGATCACGGACCCCAAGCCGTTGCGGGTGGCCCAGATCGGGTCACATCCGGATACCTTTGGCTTCCCGCCCGGTCACCCTTCGATGAGTTCGTTCCTGGGCGTGCCCATCAAAGTTCGAGGCGAGGTGTACGGCAATCTGTACCTGACCGACAAGATCGGGTGGTCGGAGTTCACGAGCGATGACGAAGCACTGGTCGGAGCTCTAGCTCTTGCTGCCGGTATCGCCATCGAGAACACTCGACTTCACCAGCGTGTCCAGGAGGTGGCCATCTTCGACGAGCGAGACCGACTGGCCCGTGATCTCCACGACACCGTGATCCAGCGTCTCTTCGCCGTGGGACTCACGCTCCAGAGCATCGCCGGAACGGTGACCGCTCCGGGAGCCAATCGGCTGCGTCAGACGATTGCTGACATCGATGACACCATCCGTCAGGTACGCACCACAATCTTCGAACTCGGACTCGACAACACGAGCCGAGGTCCACGAGCCTCCGTCCTTGCACTGGTGGAGGAGCTGAGCCCGGTTGTCGGCTTCGAAGTGAACACTTCTATCAACGGCCCTATCGATGCGACCCTCTCCGACGAGGTCATCGAGCATCTCCTGGCCACCCTTCGAGAGGCGCTCACGAACATTGGCCGACACGCCCAAGCCACTCGGGCCAGCGTGATCCTCAGCGTGGACTCCGAGATGTGTCGTCTTCAGATCCTCGACAACGGGCACGGTATGCAGCCTGAGGAAGGGCGAGATGGAGGCCATGGACTAATCAACATGAGGAGACGGGCAGAGAAGCTGCACGGGACCTTTGAGATCGAGACTCCAGACGATGGCGGAACCCGTCTGATCTGGGAGGTGCCGATTCGTCGGTGAGATAGAACGAGCCCATCTATAGAGCCTCGTCCTGTTGGCGGGAGCTGGGAGGTCAAGCCTGAGCCATAGTGGCAGGAGATCCAATCAGGATCATGCCGTGGCGGCTGGAGATACTCCCACTGGTTCGATCGGCTCGACGAGGTTCTTGGGCAACTCGATTTGGACCTCAAGCCCGGTGAGAGAGACGGCGTGAATGTCGTCGCCGTTGTTGTCGGCATGGTGGATGAATGCCTCATCGACATGAGGGCCGGTGATCGCCTGCGACATCGAATCGCTCGTGATTGCGCTTGCGGTCGCCGCCCCGCCCGTCGCCAGAGCGCCAGCAAGGCCCAGACAGGCCAGGGCGTGCCGAAGCCTCATGAGCGGCTGACTTCAATCGAGATCATTGGTTGACTCTGAACGACTGAGCTTGGGACGACCTGTGAATAAACTGGGACGTACCTGCTGATTCTTGTCGTCACCAGCCCGGCGGTCAGGGCAGCGTCACTCAGGTGGGCGTGGCGACCAGTAGACCATGGCTGACCACCATGGACCGTCTTCCGTCTTCTCCTCCGAGATGGTCAGGTCAAGGATACCCATAGGGTCTATCTCAGCGATCTCGATGTCATCGGCGAGTCGCCGAAGCAGTTTCGGCAAGTCGGCTGGACCATCATTCCGGGGATTTCTGACTGAAAAGTGTCGGCACGTCCAATCTTCTGGCATTTGTCCATGATTGCCGATCGTTCCATCGGTGTCGCTCACGTAGCGGTCAGGGTCACCCTTGCGCTGCTCCTCATCCCCCGCCGTGAAACTGATATCCAATCCGACAGCCGCCAGTTCCACTGGAATCCTGGGTGAACATCCACCATTTACCCGTCAGGTGTGTCAACGGCCATCGCGAACTCCCCACAGGCGGCCATCGGAACTCCCCAGGGACGGACACCACAATTCCCCAGGGACGGCCACGAAAAGTCCCCACGGACGGCCATGGTTTCTCCCCACGGACGGCCACGGGAACTCCCCGCGGGCGGCCTGATCGCTAGTCGGTGAAGGGCACCACCCCCTTGCCCGAGAGGGCGTCGGCCAGGCGCACGGACTCGCCGTCGGTCATGATCACGTGGGCGTGGTGCATGAGTCGGTCGACCAGCGCCGAGGCGATGGTCTTGTCCATGAGTTGGTCGAACCCCGAGGGGTGCAGGTTCGACGACAGGGCCAGGGAGCGCCGTTCATAGGAGGCGTCGACCAGGCGATAGAGGCCTTCGGCCGCGTCCTGGGAGATCGGCAACAGCCCGATGTCATCGACCACGGTCAGGGTCACCGCCCCGAGAGCGGCGAAGGTCTTGGACACGGTGTCGTCCACCCGGTGACGCCGGACGATGGCCCCCAGGTCCTCCACGCTGAACCAGGCCACCGTCAGTCCCTGTTCCACTGCCGCATGCCCGATGGCCTCCAACAGATGGGACTTCCCCGTCCCCGAGGGACCGGCCACCACCAGGTTCTCCGCCCGTTGCGTCCACTCCAGGCTGCGCACTGCCCGCTGGGCGGCCGCCGGGATGGACGAGCGGCTCTCGATCCAGGTGTCGAAGGTCTTGCCCGCGGGGAAGTGGGCCTTTCTGCGTTTGGCTTCGATGGTGGAGCGGTCCCGGCCCTCGGCCTCGGCCAGAAGGAGGTTCCGGAGCAGTTCGGTCGGGTCCCAGCGCTGGGCCCGGGCGGTGAGGAGAACCTCTGCGACCTGCTCCCGCACGTACTTGAGCCGGAGCCGGCGACAGAGGGTCACCACCTCGTCGAGGGTGGCCTCGGCCGGTGCGGTGCTCGCCGGGCGGCTCACCGCACATCCTCCATCGAGGCGTCGGCGAACCCCATGGCCACGGCCAGCTCGTCGGCGATCCGGGCCGCGTCCATGCGCAGGCCCTCGGTGCCATACCCGACGTTGGTGCCGAGGTAGTCCCGGAGCATGTCGCCCATGACACTCGGGTAGCGCTCGCAGAGGTCGATGACCATACAGAGCAGTTCGACGAGTTCGATGCCGTCGTCGGCCAGAAGTTGGACTGACGCGGTCATGGCGCCACCTCCTCGGTGGCACCCACCACCGACCACCCGGCCGTGCCGGCGGCGAGCGAGTGCTCGGCCGGGGGAACCGCAGCCCCCCGGGTCTCACCCGAGGCGTGGACGATGATCGACTCGAGGTCGCCTTCGGCAAACCGCCCGGCCATGGCCGCGATGCCAAGCGCCCGGTCAACGACGTCGGCGCCGTGCAGGGCGGCCAGAGTGACGGCCTCAGCCATCTTCTTCTCCAGGCGCCGGGTGCCGACGGCGGCCGCTTCCACCAGGTAGCGGCTGGCTCCCTCGCCCAGGGCCAGGAACCTGGCCTCGGACTCCTTGGTCGGCCTCGGTGCCCGATCGAGGGGGTGGTTCGAGCGCTCGGGGTAGTGCTCGTCCTTGATCGAGGCCTGTCCGGCCGCCACCTGGTCATGGCGGGCCACCTCGGTGGCGGTGGATCCCACCCCGGCCACGATCACCACCTCGCCGGCGGTGGCCCGGACCCAGGCCAGGCCACCGGCCAGGGTGTGGGGCACCGAGTAGCGAGCTCCCCGGAACGACACGACCGAGGACCACCCGATCGACCGGGACTCCCCGAAGGCGGCGGTGTAGGGAAGATCGGGCACCGGGTGCAGCTTGGTTCGTTCCACATCGAGCATCTCGGACGGGGCCCGACGGGTGACCGAGTGGGGCCGCCCGTTGAGCTCGGCCATGAGCTCGGTGCACGCCACTTCGAGGGCAGAAAAGGAGTCGTACTCCTCGAGGAGGTTGTACTCGGTCGGCACCAGGTCGGCCTTGGCCAACTTCACCGAGGACTCCGAGCCTCCCTTGGACTCGGGGTCGAAGGGCACGCAGGTGACGATGGAGACCCCGTAGTAGCGGGAGACGTCGACGGCCGTGGCGTTGCGCACGGCGATGCCGCACAGGTGGTAGTCGGTGACCGTCTTCTCGTTGTCGGTCAACAGGTAGGTGGGTACTCCGTCGATCAGGCGGAACGTCTGGTCCACAGCGGCGATCACCGACGGCAGTGAGCGGTCGCCGAGCGGGATGATCACCCGGAACCGGCTCCAGGCCAGCCAGGCAATGAACAGCACCACTTTCACGCCCGAGATCACCGGCCCGGCGCCGAAGTCGTATTGCAGCCACATGCCCGGCTCGGTGATCCAGGGCTTGTAGATGCGGTGGTTCCCGACCCGGTGAGTCGTCTTCAACGCCGAGACCACCCGCCTGGTGGTGCGGGGCGAGCCGGTGTAGCCCATGGCCACGAGCTTGTCGTGGACGACATCGGCCCGGACCCGACCACCGGAGCGCTCGATCCACTCGGTGATCTTGTCGCAGAAGGCCTCGGCCACCGTGGGCGGCGGGGACTGTTCCCCATTCCCATGACCGAGCGAACGGGCGGCCACGGCCCGGGCCACCGTGTGGTGGTCGACGCCGACCAGTTGGCCGGCGGCCCGATAGGACTTCGTGAGGTCGAACGCCTCAAGTACTTCCATCTGCTTCTCCTTTGGCAACATCAGGTGTTCCTCCTTGGTGTTGATGGGTGTCTTGGCGACTCCATCGATGCCAGGGGGGAACCTCGAACGGGTGGACCCTCGCGGGGAGAGCGATGACCGTCCGTGGGGAATTCTGATGGCCGTCCGTGGGGACTTTTCGTGTCCGTCCGCGGGGAGATTCAGTGGCCGTCTATGGGGAGTTTCACATGGCCGCCGTCACAGGTGTCGAGAGCACTCATCGGGGAAGGTGGCCGCCCCAATGTCCGTGTAGCCGAGTCCACGACCGATTGTCGCTGCAACGGTGAATATGACGAAGTGACCTTCGGGTGTGGAGACAGCGCATTCCCGGTAGGGAGCACCGATCGGTCCAACACTCCCAGTGGTGACCGTCGAGCATGGTCGGAGGGGAACGCCATACTGGTTCCGAGGGGAGGAAGCGAGCCGCTGGAGAACTGTCTGCGCCTGCGATGGGCGTTGGAGTCCCAAGCCATCGACGCAGGCACCGAGAACGAGAAGGTCCAGACCGATGCAAGCACCGTGACCCCAAGGGCAGCGACCGCTGTTGCCCAACTGCCCGTGATTATCCAGTAGGCGATCCTGTCAGCGCAGCCGATCCCGAAGACGATCAGCGTGGGGACGACCAACGATCCGCCAGGACTGGGCAGTACCCAACCTAAATTAGGTAGCCCAGGACCATTGCCAACAATGAAACGATCGCAGTGGTGAGAACCACCGGTAGTCGAAGTCTTCCGTCATCCGCCAGATGCACTTCGTCGGTGAGAACGACCACTTGATGATCCTAGGGCAGGCGATTCGCCCGATCACGGGGTGCCGCACTCGTGTCGTATTCGGGTGATGACCCCCCGGTCCCGGTGATGTGGAGCAGTCCTTGAGAGACTGATGATGTGGACGAGATCCTGCTAGGCGGCGTGGCAAACGCCGGAAGCGTTGTGCGGCGTGGCGAGTTCGTCCTGCGACCCTCGAACCGCTACTCGAAGTCGGTGCACGCCTTCTTGAGAGGGCTCCGCTCGACAGGGTTTGAGGGTGCATCGCTGCCTGTCGACGTACAGGCCGACGGGCGCGAGCGGCTGGTCTTCATCGAGGGCGATGTTCCCGTTCCCCCATTTCCGGATTGGGCCCAGACGGACGACGCCTTGGCGTCGATTGCAGTACTGATGCGTTCGTTCCACGAGGCGTCATCCCAAGTTCCTGTTGGGCTGGGCATTTGGAGTGATGAACTGGCGGATTTCGCAGGAGGGTCCATCATCTGCCACAACGACGTGTGTCTGGAGAACGTCGTCTTCCGAGCCGAACGAGCCATTGGTCTCCTCGATTTCGATTTTGCGGCGCCGGGTCGACCGATTTTCGACCTCGCCGCATTCGCACGGATGTGTGTTCCGATCGACGATGATCTGAACGCCGGTCGCCTTGGATTCGAAGTGGTCGATCGGCCAGTTCGCCTGCGCCTTGTGGCGGACACTTACGGACTCGACGCAAGCGGGCGACAGGAGTTGATCCAGCATCTCGACCGATCGATGCGTAGCGGTGGGGCATTCGTACAACGTCGAGTTGATGCCGGTGACCCGAACTTCATCCGCATGCTCGAAGAGATGGGGGGCATGGAGCGGTACGAGCGAAGACTGCGCTGGTGGGAGGAGTCCAGACACTCCTTCGTCACTGCCTTGTCATGAATGCTCCCCTGCGGATGTCCCACTGACCGGTGGTCAGGGACACCTCCGCCCCGGCAGCGTTGCGACGAACGCCGGTTGACGATGTGTTCAGTCCACCCGCCCGCTGCTTCCGGGGACGACCGGATGAACCTCGATCGGGGTGCACCCGGGCAACCCCGTGGGCTGAGTGCCCAATCCGAAGACGTTCAGTCGCACTGAGACGGTGAGATTGGGTGGCGTGACAAGGAGGTACGGATAGTACGGGCAGGACGTAGCTGTCCCAACCGGATTGTCCGTGCCTTCGACCGTCGCCGATCCGGTCTGCCCTGGAGCCAATGTGACATTTGAAAAGGTGGTCTCGCCGTTCTGGAAGCCACCGAGGTAGCCGCCGAGCGTTCGTTCAGCCTGAGCTACTTGCCTCCCTTGCGCATTGAGTCCTGCCACCCGGGGATAACCGGACAAGGTGCACGTGGATCGACTGTGGTTGGTGAACAGGATCACCTGGTCCTCGTGCCCGAGCCCAGCACCGCCACCGAAGTCAGAGACCGCCACCTGGCCGTCACGACAGGGAGATGCTGCGCTGGTGACCGATGCCGTCGCCGTTCTCGTCGAAGCAGTCGACGTTGAAGGGAAGGTGGTCGTGGCGAGGACTGAGGTCGAAGATTCGGCCTTGGTCGCTGGAGTCGACGCTTTGGAAGTTGCTCCACTCCCGCATCCCGAGGCGACGAGTCCCACGAGGCCGAACACCACAACCGGTACGACTCTCTTGGATCTCGTAGTCATCCTGGAATCTCTGACATGCCCATGCGAGGAAACGCCGAATGGATCTCGACGACGCCGTTCTGCAACTCAAGACAAGGCACCTTACAGCCGCTGGAATCTGACTGGATGGTCTCGACGATCCGTCGGGTACCTACCTGGTATTCGTGCCCCAAAGTGCTGCCGGTCGGGGCAGGGCATATCCGGTGATCGGGCGCAAAGCGAACGCGGATCGGTCCGACCGGCTATTTCGTTAGTTTCACCCTGACCGGTACAGGCTCGGGCAGCGCCAAGTCACCACTCCCATAAAGCACTGTGCTGTAGTTCCCGGGAGGAAGGGGTGGGGGTCCGTTGGTCATGCATTTCGGCATCGGACTCGTTGACTCTCCACCTGGTTGAAGACATGCAAAGTAGGTGGTGGTCACCGATATTGGGAATCGGTTGACACCGGGATGCAGGATCAATGGCTGCGAGACGCAGCTCGTAGTGAATGCGGGCTCCTGATTGATGGCCCGGTTCCTGATGACAATCACATAATCGGGCTCGCACTGCTTGGTCAGGTTGATCGGATTCGATGATCGATTCGTCACGACCAGGGTACCGGCAATAGCCGTTCCGGCTCGCACCTTATGCTTGCTCAAGACGACCCGGTCGGTTACGAATGCTGGAGCCGGAATGAGGCCAACGGACTTCAATGGGGTCGTGGTCGTAGTTGTGGGCGATGCACTGGTTGGGGTGAGGAAAGTGGGTCCACTCCTGCCGGTGCAGCCCGCCAGCCCGAGGCAGACCACCACCGCCCCCACCGGTACCGTAAGGAGTCTGCCCATCGAAGAGAGTCTTTCACTTCTCGCAACCGTTGCTTCGTCAGGACCGGCATATCCTGACGAAACCGGTCGGGGGCAGTCGATAACCGCCGCCAACCCGGTAGGGGGCGGGAAGCCCTATGGAAGCGCTGTGGCTGGCGAGATTGAACCGACGTCCACTGCGTTGCCGAAGGTAAACACTTCTCCATCTGTGGCGACCATCGTGTATCCCGCATCATCCTTAGTAGGCGTGATGTCGACGATCGGTGGGGCAAATGGTGCTCCGCCGAGCGACCCAAGGAATGCGCTAGTCCCGAAGTCGAAGACGCCGCCATCGACGGCCACGAGACGATATCCCGTGCCGGACGCAGCCTCCATCCCCACGACGGGGCGTTTGAGATGGATGCCGCCAGTCGATCCTAGGAAGGGTGCGTCAAAGGAAAAGACTCCGCCATCCGTGGCGACGAGCCAGTAGCCACCGGTCGCTGGGTCGAGTGTCATGCCCACAACAGGTTGGTTGAGATGAATCGCCCCGGTGGATCCCTGGAATCTGGCGTCGCCAAAAGCGAAGACCCCGCCATCCGACGCCACGAGCCAGTAACCCCCGCCATCCGGAGTCGCCACCATTCCTACTATTGGCTGATTGAGTGGTTTAGCCCCCGTCGACCCGTAGAAGTTGGCGTCACCGAAGGCAAAGATCCCACCGTCACTGGCGACCAGCCAGTAACCCTCGCCGTCAGGAGTGGAGGCTAACCCGACTATGGGTCGGTTGAGGGGTAGACCGCTCATTTCGCCCGCCCATGCGGCGTCCCCGAAGCCCCGAACTTGGCCGTCGGGAGTTGCCTGCCAGTATCCCTTGCCGTCTGGAGTGGACACACTGGCCGTAATCGGCTGGGTCGGACCAGGATTACAGATGGGGAGCCTCACTTCGTAGAACTGAAACGAAATGAGGTCGATCTTCAGAGGAAGGTTGGTCGGGGACATCTCGCCGCTTGGGTTCTGACTACTCGCCAGTGATGGAGCGGCGACCGCCACTCCTACGGGTCCAGGCAGGAATCCGAAAGCCGAGAGGTTCCAGAGGACGTTCGTCACTCCACCGGACGCTTGAATCGAGACGGACTCCGACTTTCCTGCATAGATGAAAATGGAAAACTGAAGGGTTGTCTGGCTCGCCACTCCGGTGACCGAGAGCTCCGCCTCTGGCGTACCGTTTATGCAGAGACCGGTTGCGCTGTACGTTGGGGATGGCGATGCGCCAGCGGGGCTGGTTGTGACCGCCATGGTCGGGATCACTCCCGCAGTAAACACCAATGCCGCCACCGCCATTCGGAACGTGCCGGTCTTGATGAGATTCATCGGAGTCCCGTCCGTCCAAGCATCACACGCTCGACTTTATGTCGGAAATCAGTGGCTTTCACCGGATCGAGCCAACGATCGGGACCTCAAGACCCAAGGGAATCACCTGACCGAGTCGCTGGCGAAGCTCCCGGTAGGCGTCAGGTCGGCTACCCGGCTGGACCATCGAAATGGCGTAGTCGAACAGCGCCCAGGCTCCACCGACGATCATGATCGCTGCACCGGTCGCCTCGACGACCTGCACGACATCGGAAATGACATGGTCGTACGTCACCATCCCAGGATGGCACACCGCTCAGATCCGACAGGTCGACTCGAATGCACTCGTCAGCTCGTGCATGAACCATCGAGCCAAGTTTGGAGCAGTCCCCGATGGTGCCCATGGATCCGAGCAGTCCCGCCGCCCGGAGACGCCGACCGAAGGCCCACGACGTGTATTGCGAGCCGTGGTCGGAATGGGCCACCGTCCGGCCCTTGGGCGGTTGCCGGCGCCAGATGGCCATCTGCACGGCGTCGACCACGAGTTCGGAACGGATGTGGTCGGCGATGGACCAACCCACCACCCTCCGGCTCCAGGCGTCGAGGACCACGGCCAGGTAGACCTTGCCCTCTCCGGTCGGGTGCTCGGTCACGTCCATGACCCACAGACGGTCCGGCTCGGTCGGGTTGAAGTTACGCTGCACCAGGTCCTCGGCTGGGGTGGCACCGGGATCACGCCGGGTGCAGCCCCGGAACCTCCGCCGGTGGATGCCCACGATGCCGGCCTGGGCCATGAGCCGGGCCACCCGCTTGCGGGAGCAGCGCTGACCCTGGCCGAGGACCAGCTCGGCATGGACCCGCGGGGAGCCATAGGAGCGCCGTGACATCCGATGGATGTCGAACATGGTGTTGGTGAGGTTGGCATCGTGCCAGTCCCGGTCGGACACCGGGTTGGCCTGCCAGGCATAGAACCCCGACGTGGACACCCCCATGGCCCGACAACACGTTGCCACCGGCAAGTCCGAGCAGCGCTGGGCGATGAAGGTGTAGGTCATTTTGGGAGGACGTTCTCCCGGGCGAAGTAGGCGGCCGCTCGCCGGAGGATCTCGTTCTCCATCTCAAGAGGGAGCCTGGCAGTCGGATGGGTTGGTTACGCCCCCCTCTCGAACTCCTACGACGGGCCAAGCGGTATCGGTGGGCTCCATCCCTGGGTACGGCTGCTGATCTGGCTCGCGCTCGTCCTCGTGTGGGTGCTCATGTCGGTATTCGTGCTCCGAACGCGTTCTAAGTCCGAGGTCGACAAAGCGGAGGGATGACAGGTACTGGCTTTGGGCGACCGAGTTGTCCGTCTCCCCGTGTGGGCCTCTAGCGTGATGCCATGAAGCGGCCACCTCGGCGGGGAATCAAGCGACAGAGGCATGTCAAGCGTCGACGCGAACGGGGAGAGTGGATCGCCCAGGTCCGCAGCAACCCGAAGCAGGCAATGGAGGAGGACCTCGGTGTCGCAGGAGCAGGACTGGCCATCTTCGTGCTCGACGGGGTCGTCGCCGTCGCTGGATACCATCCGAAGTGGCAAAACATCCACAACAACTCCCCTGCACCCCGCGACGTACATGCCCACCAAGATGGTGTTGGAGGAGATCGGGCACAGTATCGATAGCCTCGAGGACGGTGTCACAGCCACTCATCGACTGGTCAGCGATCCGAATCTGTCCGGCGCGACTGGCAAGTTCTTCGACCAGGCTCGCGAGGCCAGAGCAAACGACCAAGCATACGACGGCGACGTTCGGGCCGAACTCTGGGAGCGCAGCCTGGAGCTCGTCAATGAACCCGATTCCATCCCAGATCTGCCAAAGCGAACTTCTTCACGTGAGGAACGGTAGCTGACGCGCCCTCTCGGCATGTCCGGCCGACTCCCGCCGCATACGGACCTGCTCCCAAACCCCGGGCCATTGATTCCCAGGTCCGATCGAGTCTGTTCGCGCCTTCATTCGTTCAGTTGACGCACTACCTCGGAGTCGTGGCAGGAGTGGCCACCGATCACCACGTGACCTCGTCGACGTGCTCGACTTGCAGGCCACACCCAACGAGTGCGGCGACTATGGCATCGTGGTTCCGTCGAAAGAACCTGAAACGAGCGCTACCCCCGTCTGCCCGCCCGATAAGAGCGCTCTGTCCGTCAGCCTTCATAAAGGCGATCTCATCAAGCGGCGCGTACCACTCCGACCGCAGAGGAAATCTGGCGATGAGTTCCACTCCATCGTCCCCAATTGAGATTCGGGCAAACGGCCAACCGGTGGCGATGATGCCAAATGTCGTTGGTACGGAAAGGCGAACTCCCATGAACGTGTGTTGGGTCACCGCTGATCGATGCTACTGGTCGAGGAGAAGTCGAATGTAGCTGCGACTGATTGCAGCATTGTAACGAATCAGTCGGGATCCAGCCGCCCGCTGATCGCGTGTCTTCGTTCGGAAGCGACCAGTGCCCGCGCTCCTTCGAACTGCCCTGGCCAGACCAGGACTGCCGACCGCTCAAGCCAAGGGTCGAGCACGGCCCGGTGCCACGGTACGCGCAAGGATCCCAAGCGTGGCGCGGAGCGCGCCCTCGGGAATAACCGGGAAAATGGCCGCGTCTTTCCAGCTCTGGTCGACAGACGACCAGTCGTAGTACGAGGTGACAAGCGTCCCCTCGTCAATCGGCTCCAGCTTGTAACCGTAAACATGGCCAAGGTTGAGCTGGCCTTCGATCTTCCAAGCGATCTCGCGGTCCGGCTCGAATGTCACGATCCTGACGGTGACGTCGTACAGGCCCAGCGGGTAATCATTGAGCGCCTCGCGGTCCATGTGTACCACGAAGGAGTCGCCCACAGATGTGACCAGATCGCCCGTGGCATCCATCAGCATGCCCGAACTGTCGATGGCGACATGTCCGTGTGGATCGGCCAGCACCCCAAAGATCGCCGCTGGGGCAGCCGCAATTGCTCGTTGGACCTCCAACCGTTCAGCCATGGCCGCAATCATTGCACGCTCCGGTATGGCCGGGGAATCTTCGATCCAATGCCCAGCCGTGTCGCCACTCCAGGGTCACCCACAAGACCAATGATGCTTTTCCGGGGTGTCGCCGAACACCGGCTGTCAGTAGGACCAAGCTGCGGCCGATTGGCACATTCGGACGCGTGGGCAGTGGTCCTACAGCATCGGTGTGGCAGTCCGAGGTCTCGTCAACTCAAAGAAGCCTTGTTGCTCCGAGACCACTTGAATCGCATCCCAGAAACGGACGGCCGCGTCTCCTGTCGGTGCTTGGGACATGACTGGGCCCTTGAATCCATACGGTGGGTCCGACTCGACAACGATCGCTGGAGTTTGCGTCTTTTGGCCAGCGAACTGATAGGCGAGTTGCATCGACTCGACAATCGGCGCGTCCCACTTTTCGTCGTGCTGCACCTTGGCGAGTGAGGGGTGCAGCCCGCACGCAGCCAGACAATCATCGATCACCGACAGGCGGCCGGCGATCACATCTCCGTGATCTGACCCGAAATATCGGGGGCCCCACGCCGAATACATGGCATCCACTGCAGGTTCCCCTGCTTCGGCCCGGACGGCCTCAAGGACCCGAAGCATCCGATGAGAGAGTTCGTGAGCCGCCAGACCCAGAGCACGATGCTCGACGGGGAACCCTGGCGCCAGGTCATAGTCGTCTCGGATCTCAATGCAATATGACTTCCACGTGATGTTCAGGTCTCGCGCTGGAGCCACGTCGGTAATCCACCGAGAGGTCACCCAAGCCCACGGGCAACTCGGATCGACAAAGAACGACACATTGGGCATGCCGCCAGATTATCGGTTTGGCTCATATCGGATCGGACCGTGTCGGATGAATCAGTCGTCGGATGCCGTTTCCCAGATGGCTGTCACCTTCCCAGTGCCAGGTTCGACAACACCTGGCGCGGCGATCACAGTGACCTTGGGCTTTGGCGACTTTGGTGCACAGACATCTATCGATCTCCCATCAGCGGGTTCCGTGGCAACTTTTTCGCAATTCGAACAGGCTGCGAAGGCTGCGCAGACGTCTTCTACCTAGCCAGGCAGCGAACGCCTGCTGTCGCCTGGTTGCTGGATCGAGCCCGGTCCCGGTCCTGTGGATGCACACTCATCGGGATGACACCGACCAGTCCCGGTCCAGTCTTGAATAGGAGATGGTCGCCGCAGCCCCAGAAAAATTCACTCCGCCCATCCGTCGGGGGGCGGTGCCCGCAGATGCCGACTCACCTTCCTGTTGGTTGATCGAGTCCCATCGGTGATCACAAGCGCGGCACCGAAGTCGAACCGATCCACGGTGTTCGTGAAGTGCGCCGGACTCAATGGCCAGCACCGGTCGCACGCGGGAAGATTCGCACCGCGGGCACGAGGGATACATTGGCATGGCTCATTCCTCCCCGGAGGACAAGGGGATTGTCAAGGTCCAACGGCGGTCACAGGCGGCGCAGTGGCAGGTGTCTGCCGTTAGGGATGGTCGGTCATCCTGGTAATCCCATAACGGGCGTTCAACCTGTACGGCACCTGAACCACAGTGCTGACAAAGGAGGGCAAGAAGCATGACGCAACCACTCTCTGTTGTGCGTGTTGAAGTGATCCTGTGTAGGTGGTCAGCCATCGCCCCAAGAACCACTACCTCGGGACGCCTGGCAAAGGATCGGTCCCCGTCAGGAGCTGATATCGGCCTTCACGTACCCGGCCAGGTCGGGTCGGCGTTGGTTTGTATACCCGGGCGGGGAGGCCTGAAACCCCCGATCAGGTCCGCGGCAAAGATCCTGTCCGCGGATGGGGACGTGGACCAAATGGCGATGAAGCCGGCCAAGTGAGGGTGCAACCACCCACCCCGGCCGCCTCGCCCGGTCGTGCGGACCTGACTGCCAGAGGGATGGCGAGGCCCGGCTACTTCACAGTGACGACGAATGTCGCAGTGGCTGTGTTCGGCCCTCCCCAGTTCGGAAGACCGCGCCCGCCGTTGATCGTGCACTGCACCTTTGTGACTCCGGTGGCAAAATGCGAACCTGAAGCCGGGCTGCATGCTCCTGGACTCGCCCCGGGTAATGCCTTGGGTTCGTTCCAAGTGGCGACCGCCCCGGACGGGGACGATGCCGGCACCGTGCTGTCGGTGGGAACAAGTATCGTCCCCGTGAAATCCGAATACTGGATCTCCGAACCGTCGAAGTTGGTTCGCGCAGAAAGCCTGGCACCATCGAAGGTGAGTTCGCCGACATAGGCATCCGTGAAGTTGGTGGCGCCGAGTACTGAATGCGCGAAGCCTCCGCCCCCGAGGAGCCCCCAGACCTGTGCCTTCGAAAGGTTCGCTCCGGTCAGATCGGAGCGGCTGAACCCTCCGAGGACATTGGCTCCGCTGAGGTCCGCATCTCGTAAGTCAAGGCTCGTGAAGTCGCCGATCGTAGCGTCCGACGCATTGATCTGTTGCATGTTCGCACCAGAGAGGCTCGCGGAGGCGAAGGCTGGCGCGGATGCGGTGCCGCAGCAAGATGCGAACACCGCCTTCTTGACATCTGCATGATCCAGGTCCGCATGATCGAAGTCGGTCCCGGTACAGAACGCCCCTCCAGGGACACCTGCACAAGGCGGAACGAAATCTGACTTGGAGAAATTGGCGAACTGCAGGTCGAGGCCCGAAAAGTTTGCCGCGGACAGGTCCTTGCCTGGACAGTCGGTGAAATGCACGCCGGTCGGATGCAGAACGACGGTGCACCCGTCGACGACCTTGGTTCCGGAGGCCGGCCCGACGTGTGCCCCTGCGGAGGCGGGGAGAGCGGCGGCCGTCACAGTGGCGAGAATCACGGCCGCGGCGGCAAGGACGAGAACCCTGCCTCGGTCGGCACCGGGTGTCGGGGCCAAGCGCCCCGGCCTGTGGACTCGGCCGAGAAATCGCGTCCTTACGTTCATCGGGCCCCTTTCCGCGCTGAGCTCCGTCGACGGGCGAATAATAGCGAGAATCTCTCTCAAGCCGCTCGAGACGGGAGCCGATGCTGTAATGGAGGCCTTGAAACGTTCTTGACCTCGGCTGGTTCAGATGGCCCTCTCCAAATAGTCGCAGGTCGAGCGCGAAATGGACGGTGAGCAATGAGAACAGGTGCCCCCGTCAGCAATGATCTCTTCATCACCCGAAAGGGAAAGCTTTCGCGCGGCAGAGACCGCGCCAAGGTGTCTCACCCGCGCACCCCGACCGGCCGCCAATCGAAGCATGATCGGCTGGAAGCAGAACGGTTGCGGGAGGAGCAGAACCGACGGATACGGCTGACCATTGCCAATCGGTCCCTTGAAACTCACTTCCAGCCGATTGTCGACCTGAGGAGTGGCGACGCGATCGGTGCCGAAGCCCTTTCTCGCTTTGCCCAGGAACCGGTCCGACCTCCGGATGTGTGGTTCGCCGAGGCGGCTGCTCTTGGACTTGGCGTAGAGCTCGAGCTCACCGCGCTGGACTTGGCGTTGGGGCAGCTCAATCGCCTCCCTGCCGGGCTCTACCTTTCACTCAATGCATCTGTCGAGACGATAATGTCTCAAGAATTTCGGACAGTGCTGACCAGCGCCCCAGCCGAGCGAGTTGTGCTCGAACTCACAGAACACACTCCGGTGTCCGACTACCTGGCCGTGACCAAGAGCATCGATGAGCTTCGATCACATGGGGTGCGATTGGCCGTCGACGACGCTGGCTCCGGCTTCTCCAGCTTCAGCCACGTCCTCAACCTCAAGCCCGACATCATCAAGCTGGACACCACCCTCACCCGCGGCATCGACAAGGACCCTGCGCGCCAGGCGCTCGGGCGAGCACTGCTCACCTTCGGTTTGGAAGCGTACCGGACCACCATCGTGGCGGAAGGTATCGAGACCAAGGAGGAGCTGGCGATGCTCCGCTCTCTCGGTTGTCCCAGTGGTCAAGGGTACCTTCTGGGGCGACTGAATCGATTGATGAACTCGCCTCAGCTCCCCCCGGCACTGATCACCTATCAACTGCCTCAGTTCGAAACCACGTTCTCCCTTCCCTGAACCGGGAGAGCCGACCAGCGTCGAGTGCGTTGCCCTTCATCCTCGAGACCGATCTTCGGCTGCCACTTCCGGCCCAAATGGGAACCCGTGTGAAGCACCTCACTTGCCCAGCTCAGGAGTATGCCTAAAGACCTTCGTATAATACCCCGCTAGACCTGTATGGAGTGGAATAATTGGTGCATGCCCAGCTCCACTCCTTCTTCAACTGGAACGAGCCCTGCGAAGGCTCGACCACGTCGTGACTTTGCCGCCATGGAGGCGCGCCGCATGCGGGCCGCCGACCTGTTCGCCAAGAGTGTCTCCCAGGCCGATATCGGTCGTGAACTGGAGGTCTCCCATCAGACCGTGTCTGACTGGCACGAGAAGTGGGCAGTTGGCGGGAAGCGGGCACTGAAGCGAACCGGTCAGCCCGGTCGTCCGCCCAAGGTCAATGAAGCCAACTTGGCCAAGGTGGCCCGTGCTTTGCAGAAGGGACCCAAGGCCAATGGCTTCCCGACCGAGTTGTGGACCCTGGCTCGAGTGGCCGACGTGATCGAACAGGTCACCGGGGTGAAGTACCACCCCGGTCACGTCTGGCGAGTGCTTCGCCAGATGGGATGGACTCGCCAGCGTCCGGCCCGTCGTGCCGCCGAGCGGGACGACGAGGCGATCGAGCAGTGGGTCAACGAACGCTGGCCCAGGGTAAAAAAAACGCCCGGGCCAGAGGGGCGTGGATCGTCTTCCAGGACGAGAGCGGGTTCAGCCTCCTCCCCTCGGTGAGGGCCACCTGGGCACCGAAGGGAAAGACGCCTGTCCTCACTCACCACTTCAACTGGAAGCGCCTGTCGATGTCGGCCGCGGTGTGCTTCCGACCCGACGGCAGCGAAGCCTCCCTGGTGTTCGGCGTGCAACCGGGGTCCTACAACGAGGTGTCGATCATGGATTTCCTGCTCGAACTCCACCGCCATCTCGACGGCGACAAGGTCACCCTCATCTGGGACGGACTTCCGTCCCACCGCAGCAAAGCCATGCAGGCCTTCATAAAGAGTCAACGAACGTGGCTGGTGGTCGAACGGCTCCCGGCCTACGCCCCCGACCTCAATCCGGTCGAACAGGTCTGGGGCAACCTCAAAGGCGGCGAACTCGCCAACCTCTGTCCGGACACCATCGACGAGGCTGAGGAGATCGTCGACCAGGGACTCTGCCGCATCGGTAACGACACCAGACTCGCCTTCTCGTTCCTCCGACACTGCGGTCTCGAGCTATGACGCCGGTCCGCGCGGTATTACACGAAGGTCTTTAGGTGCCAGCAGGAGGCTCGGTGGGGTCTCCCATGGGTGGATCGCTCGGCGCTCCAACGGAAGGCGCAGGCGGCGCATATCCGCCGGCTGGAGGGGCAGGAGGTGCGCCATAACCGACGGCAGGAGCGGCGTACCCTCCAAGAGGCGCGACACCGCCACTTTCCCAGAACTCGTTCAGCCTGCCTTGAACTTTGACCACCCAGACAAAGAATCCTACAAACGGCAGGAATACCCAGAATCCCGTGACACCTGTCACCGGAGGAGCTTTGCCTTGCCGCTCGAACAGGTAGCCAATTTCAGAAGGCAGCATGAACGAGTTCACGATCGGAATGAAGATCGCGAAGACCAGTCCCAGTCCACCCCCGATTCCCTCCTGCGACGAATCCTTCAGCTCCTTGAACGATGCGTATTGCCAATAGATGAAGTAGATCCCGAGGGTGATGATGGACAACCCAATCACACCCCAGGGATTTCTGATCTTGCCCAAGCCGCCGATGACCACGGTGTGCCTCCGCTTTCATAGAGTGAACGGGGCCAGTTGAGCATACTTATCGTTCCAGCGCTCGACTCTGCGACGTAGAGAATGCAGACGCACCAGGACGGAGGTTGTGTTGCGGAAGAGTGGCCGATGGCGACCGGCAGCACTGCCTTTGTGTCGAAAGCCGACGCCAGGGAAGCACCAAGCCTCAAGAATTCCCAAGGGCCTCCCCGCCATGGCGCAAGTCACGCCAGTCTCTCTCCGATACCTGCACGCCGAACTCCTTGGCGGCCTCCACGATGCGCTCCCACGCTCTATTGCGTTCAGCGTCACTCACGCCTTCTACCTGATCGAAGCGGGCTATGGCGTTTCGGACATGGCTTGCATCTACTAACGGCTCTTTCCGTTGTTCGGGGAAAGCGAACTGGTCGTCGCTCAATTGGTCCTGCTCAGCAGCACCTAGTCTTTCGGACATCTTGAATCCTCTCTTCACCTTCGCTCAGTCTGGTGCGACCAGCTGACTCGTTCCACCACATGTGATACCCGGATGGGGAAATGAGCAATCCGTTCAGGCTTCCTCAGTGGCAGCGAAGAGCGCTTTGAACATCTCATTCATCTCAGGCAGCTGATAGCGGGCCTGAAGGCCGCTCGGGTTGGGTAGGAGCCAAACGGGGGCACCACTGAGAAGTTCGGGCTGGGGACCGATGACCGCCCCCGGTCTGCGGAAAGCCGTCCGGTACGCCTGCAACCCGAGCACGGCGACGCATCGGGGCCGCAGCATCCCCACCTTGGATTCGAGCCGGGTCGCGCCTTCACGCAGTTCGGCGACGCTGAGCTCGCTGGCGGCGGCTGTCGCCCGTCCCACCAGGTTCGTGATGCCTATGCCGAGCCCAGGCAGCGTGTGCTGCTCGTCCGGCGAGAGAACGGACTTGGTGAATCCACCGCCATGGAGCAACTTCCAGAACCGGCTCCCCGGCCGGGCGAAATGCAGGCCGAGATCGCCCGAAAGCCTCCCGGGATTGATCCCGCAGAAGAGCACGCGCAGGTCCGGACCGGTCAGATCGGCGAGAGCCTGTTCCATCAAGCGAGACCATACGCTCCAGTACCGACAGGGGCACGGACGGGGCACCCACAGGGTCAGCGAAGGCGCCCGCAATGAGTGAACAGGCGCCCCCGGGGCGTGGCATTTTCGACGTCCCTGAAGCTATACATGGCACCGTGATCCCGCTCATGCTGGCGACGTTGACCGATCGCCGCGACTTCGGCGACGATTGGCTACTGGAGCGCAAGCTCGACGGTGAGCGCTGCGTGGCACGCAAGGTGGGTAGCGAGGTGCGACTCGAGTCTCGTACCGGCAAGGATCTCACCTCCACCTACCCCGAGGTCCGCCTGGCGGTGGCGGATCAACGCTGCCGGGACCTCATACTCGACGGAGAACTGGTGGCCTACGACGGTGAGCAGACGTCCTTCACCCGACTTCAGCAGCGTCTCGGGGTGACCAGGCCGTCACGGGAGCTGGTGGCCAAATACCCGGTCGTCTACTGCGTCTTCGACCTCTTGGAGGTCGACGGGGTGGATCTCACCGACCGACCGCTCATCGAGCGCCGCTCCCGATTACTGAAGACGATCCGGTCGAGCACGGCATTGCAGCACACCGAGGCCTGGCGGGACGACTCTCGGCGGCGGTTCGCCGATGCGTGCCGATCCGGTTGGGAGGGGCTCATTGCCAAGCGCGCCGACGCACCCTACGTCGCTGGCCGCTCGAAGGACTGGTTGAAGCTGAAGTGCGTCTGGGAGCAGGAGTTCGTCATCGGCGGCTACACCGATCCCGGCGGCAGCCGGACGGACTTCGGTGCCCTGCTCGTCGGATACTACGAGCAGGACACCCTCCGCTATGCCGGAAAGGTCGGCACCGGCTACACCAAGCCGACACTCCATGAGCTCGGTATCCGGCTCCGAAAGCTGGAAACGGCCGAGCCGGCATTTGTCGACGCACGACCGATCCCTGGCGGCGTGCACTGGACCCGGCCCGTTCTCGTCGCCCAGATCGGATTCGCCGAATGGACGAGCGACGCTCGGCTGAGGCAGCCGCGCTTTCTCGGGCTTCGCGACGACAAGAGCCCTGGCGAAGTCGTGCGAGAGCGGCCCCAGTGAGCATGGCGAGGGTCGTAGCATTGGGACTTTGAAGGGAGTCAACAATGGCCAAATCGCTGTACACGGCCCGAGCCCACGTGGTGGGCGGCCGGGATCAGGGTCATGGTGCGACCAGTGATGGGGCGTTGGATGTCCAGCTGCGCACTCCGGTCGAGATGGGTGGTGATGGCGGAGGTACGAACCCCGAGCAGCTCTTCGCGGTGGGCTATGCCGCGTGCTTCGAGGGAGCGCTCGGCGTCGTCGGGCGTCGGGAGCGAGTCGACCTGGGAGCCGTTTCAATAGATTCCGAAGTCAGCCTGATCACGACCGAGGACCGCGGTTTCAACGTGGCTGTGGGCCTCGATGTCACCCTTCCGGGCATAAGCGACCCCGAGCGAGCTGTGTCGATCGTGACCGCAGCCCACGAGGTGTGCCCTTATTCCAACGCAACCCGTGGCAACGTGGAGGTGAGCCTGAAGGCCAACGGCCACCCGGTCCCAACTGCAGAGCCTGCAGGCGACTGACCACTGCGGCCTCCGCCGGTCGCGGCGTCGCCCGACGCCCCATGACTGCTACATTTCCACCCACCGGGCGAAACGAGCGGGGGCAGTATGTCCAGAGCTGGAGCTCCTTCCATGAGGGGAACGATTCGGAGACTCACCGGTGTGATGTCCATCGGCGCGGTGCTGGTGCTCTTGGTTGCCGGAGTCACCATGTTCAGCTCTGCCTCAATGGCGAGCGCCTCGGCAAGAACGACCGCCACTTCCTTGAAGGCCAAACCTTCATCGCTCACCTGGGTCGGTGGGACGGTAACCCTGCATGCACGGGTCACCAACGCCGCGACCTGTATCTTCTCCGTCACACCGACGATCAAGGGACTTCCGGCCAAGAAGACCTGCACCACCGGTATCGTGAATGAAAAGGTGACCGTTCCAAAGAACACCCGGGCCAAGGCGATCACCTACGACTTCAGCCTGTTGGTCACGGGAACAAGGTTCAAGTCATCAACGGTCAAGCTCACCGTCGGAGCGCGGTCAACCTAGCTTTCGGTACACCGAAACGTGGGACGCAGAAGCAGTTGTGAACGGCTCCCTCGCCCAAGTGGCGAATCGTGCTTCGAGCTCGGGGCCGACGAGCTGCGCCATCAGATCAAGTTCGGACGGCCAAACGTAACGAACCGTCGCGGGTAGTACTTCAAGCCTGCCGTCACGCACGACCAGCACATCGGCGAGCCTCGGAGAAGAGGACACGAGCAGGCTCGGGGGCTGTGTCCTCTACGCCTGGGCGCAGGTCGACAAGGGTCATCGAAAGAACCCGTTACCGACCCTCGTGGGTTTCCCGATGAACGGTGGTGGCTAACCCGGGCGGAAGGGCCGCGATCCGGTAGCACGGAAGCAAGGACGCCTTCGCGTCGCGTGGGAGAACGGACGCGATTCCCTTCTCGCAGACGGAGGGTCTGGCCGTGGCCGGGACCTGACGGCCATGGCTCTGGGGAGGGGAATGTTGGGTCGTCGCTCCCCCAACTGGTCCCTTGCTCGATGCGGTCGGAGGACCTCCGGAGAAGTGGCCACCTCCGCCGGTCACGAGAAAGGTGATCCCAAGGCAGACGACGCTGCAGACCACCGCTCCGACAACCACAATCCGGCGCCGATGGCGCCGCTGCCGAGCCTCCCGGAACAGGAGCTGGGCATCGTCGACCCCGGGCGCCGCTCGCACCTCCTCGACGTCCGGCACGACGGGGGCTTCTACTACCGACGGCATAGATCTACTATGACTAGGACCATGTTTCCTGTCAATAACGACGGTCCGGAAGCCCTCGCTCTCCAGGATCAGCTGGCGGCAGGCAGCCTTGTGAAGGCTCGGGGCATGGCGGGTGCGTGGGTCCAGACATCACCGACACGAGGACTTTCGTCCCGTTGAAGTCGGTCTCGGGCTGATTCGGCGCAGGTTCGGAGCTCGGAGGGCCGGTCACACGGAGATCGGCGATCGCTTAGCCGGCTCCGGATGTCTCGAACTCGCGGATCCGAGCCCGGATCAGCGTCTTCAGGAGTTGGGTCGGCAGCTCCCGCTTGTAGGGCAGCTTGATGAAACCCTCACCGAACTCGTAGCCGGCGGCCTTCACTGCGGCCTTCTGGGTGGCGAAGAACTGAGGAGAGAACCGGACCGAGCAGTGGTTCTTGAAGTTCTGAAGCGTCCACAGATTCGTGTTCTCGCCACGGACGTACACCGGCAGGTTCCACTTGAGTTCCTCCCGCGCCTCCGGGTCGATAGCCAAGCTCAGCTCCCTGAGGGCTTCGAGGTGCGGACGCTGGACGTCATTCAGTTGCGCGAAGAAATCATCGACGCTGGCCCGCTTGGGCATCGGCATGGCCTCAGCATACCGCCGGAGCACACGGGGGTGCCGGTTCACCGACGCCGGCACCGGCAGCATGGATGACGGCTCTGCCGGTGACGCCATCGACCTTGGATACATGTGGCGGACCGGTGACAAACCCGACTCGGCACGGACGGTGAGAGGGCCGTACGCTTCGGGGTGGCCGCGGAGAGCGCTTCTAGGAGTAGGCGCCAGTGGAACGATCGAGCCCAACCAGGAGCACCATGACCGACACCGTGGACACACTGATCCTCGACCTGCTGGAGTGGTTGGGCCCCGATCCACGACCCTACGATGAGGTGCTCGAAGCATGGCGAACCTCCTGTCCCCGGCTGCCCGTCTGGGAGGACGCAAACGACCGCGGCTATATCGAGCGCCATCACGAACCGGAACTGAGCCGGTTCGTATCGGTGTCGGAAGCCGGTGCCGAGTACCTGCAGAGATGCCGTCCTCAGGAGAACCGGTCGATCATGCGGTGAGGGTCGTCTCCGCCTCGTCGTGGGCCGTCACCCACTGGAACCGATCGGGTCAATACTGGGCCGCAGCCGAACGAACGTCGCCGGAGCCCAGTATTCCGTTGAGATCAACGGTCGAGTCCTCGATGATCGGGCGAAGGGCGGTGACGGACACGAATCCCCGCTGAAGGAGAGCGGCATCGGATTCGATCTCGGCGCTTTCGTCCTCACCACCCAGGGTGACCCGCACCGGCGTGCCCTTCTCTTCCGTCACTGACGTCTGTGCCGTTCCGATGTGAGCCAACCCACCAGCCCGTATGCCAAGGACTTCTTCGAGAGGCCGGTCCGGTACGTTGCAATTGAGGACCGCCCGCGGTTGCTCCTTGATCAGCCAATCGAAGAGGAGCCCGGCGAAATGCGCAGCGCTCTCCCAATGGACCGGGTCGGATGCGGCCAGATCCAACACTGCTGATGAGACGGCAAGGGCGGGACAGTCCTGTTGATAGGCGGTGAAGGCGGCTCCCACGGTCCCGGAGTGGAGGATGGATCTCCCGGTGTTCGCACCCCGGTTGACCCCGGAGAGGACGACATCGGGACGCAGCCCGAACTTCTCATGCAGGGCGTAGAACACGATCAGGGCAGGGGTTGCATCGACCGCCCTTACGGCGTCCTTGGCCCAACCTTCCCAGTCCCGTGATTCGGCGACGACCTCGCCGGTCTGGCTCACTCCCGTCACCGAGGCGCTCGACCCGCTGGCATCCCAGCACGGAGCTGCGACCAGGACATCATGACCACGCAGCCGGGCCATGTCCGCCAGCGACCTGAGCCCGGGGCTGTCGATCCCGTCGTCGTTGGTGATGAGGACTCGCATGGTCAGGTGGTGGGGACCCGCACGGTCACACGCCGATCGCCGGCAATGGCATTGTCCGATGACGGTTCACGAACGCGGGCGGGCTCACGCCGGCACTGTAGCAATCGAACATGAACAAGGTCTGACCGCAGTGAAAACGGCGGTCAATTTCAATGACAACAGCCTGTTCGACGACAACAGCCTGCCTCGGGGCCGGACACCGCATCAGAGATAGAGGAATCCGTAGCCCTCGTCGCGCACCGGCACCCCGGCGTCGGCCAGGGCGGCGTCCCAGTCTCCGGTCACACCCGGATCGGCGAGCTGCATCCCGTGGTCGGCGACCAGGAGAAAGGCGGTTCTCTCGAAGACCCCGGCACGCTCCACGGCCTCGAGGGCGTGGCCGATGCGCCGGTCGGTGTCTCGGACGGAAGCCGCCGCCATCTCCGAATACGGTCCGCCCTCGTGGAAGGCCGCATCGGTCAGGGTGAAGTTCATCCAACTGAACGTGGGCACCGGCCAGTTCTTCCCGCGGTAGCTGCCGCCCCAGATCCCGCAGAACTGCTCCACGGCAGTGTGATCGATGAGGGAGGACCACCGATAGTCCTTGCTCGGGCCGGACGAAGCGCGACGTCGCGTCGGGAAGCTCGTCTGCCGGGGGCGGACGGTCGATGGGCTCACCCTTCCGCATCAGATCGAAGATGGAATAGTCGGCTCCGACGTCGCAGGGTTCGTTGATCGATATCGTGACAGAGCCCGGCAGTCCCCTGTGTACGGCATCGTGAATGGTCTCGACACCAGGACGCAGCCAGGACATGGACGTCGACCACGTGGACGGCGAGTTGGTCACGACCTGATCTCCGCTGGCCCGATCGATCCAGGCGTTGTGAAGGATCCCATGGTGACCGGGATGGCGCCCTGTGAGTATCGCGGTGTGGTTGGCCAGGGTCACCGTCGGGAGGGAGGCGACGGCACCGTAGCGATGGACGGTGCCCATCTGCATCAGGCGGGCGACATTGGGAGCCTGGCCACGGTTGGCGAGGTCGTACAGCACGTTGGGATTCGTCCCGTCGAGCAGGAAGGCGACCACGTGACGTGCCCCACCTGGTTGTGCGGCAATGTGGCGGACGATGTCACCGTCCTGGCCGACGAGCCTGACGCTGGGTTGGGACGGCGATGGCGGCGGGCAGCCGAGGAGCTCAAGGACGGTCGGGGCCACGTCGACGAGGCGGCAGGAAGCATCGATCACCCCGAGCGCGGGCACCCCGGCCCCGGCGGCGATGAAGGGCGCCCGAGCTTGCACCACACCCAGCGAACCGTGCTCGCCGAGGTGGCCACCCTGGTCTCCCCAGAAGTGCGAGGCGCTGTGAAGGACCACGAGATCCGGAGCGGAGGGGTGGTCGAACAGTTGTGCGAGGTGCTCGAACGCATGGGGATACGAGTTGGACCGGCGATCCGGGTGGGGATCGGCCATCTCGTCTACAAGGTGCCCGAGGTGTGAGACATCCTGTCGTGCCACCGGGTTCTCACCATCGAGCACACTGGCAACGTAGCCGTAGGTCTGCCGATCCTCTCCGTCCAGACCCCGGTCCCGGCGGAATCGGAGGTGGCCGTGGGTCGAGGCCACCTCATAGGTGTCGGTGGCGGGCGACCAGGCGACGAGGTCCACGATGGGCTCGAGCGAGCCCGACAGGAGTATGTCGAGCGCCTGTTCGCGTTGTTCGGGACCACCCCTGGGCAGCGCCAGCTCCATGGTTCCGCAGCTTAGATGGGCTGCGCCGCCCGCCTGTGTGGGTCGGTCGGGAGCCGGAGCCGCTCCCCCGCCGGCCGGGCCCCCCTCAGACGCGTCAATCGATACCGAACACGGCAGCGCCGGAGGCGACGACGGCGCTGTCGGCACCCTCGTCCAGCAGCGTCAGGCGAACCACGACCCGGTGGCTTCGGCCGGCGCTCGCTTCGGCCCGCACGAGGAAGGGGCCCGCCCGCCCGGGGGCGACGAAGTGAGTGTCCCACTCCTCGATCTGGAGTGCCTCCGTCCCGGCCGAGGACGCGGCGGACTCCATCGCCGCCGCTTCGAATGCGACATGGATGGGTCCCAGGTGGAGCGAGGCCGACGTCGATGCATGCGACGGCCCGAGTGGCGGCAGCCGCCAGCCGTCGGCATCTCGAGCAGCACCGAACACCACATGCAACGGCGGCAGGTCGTCGGTGTCGCGGATATCGGGGGGCAGATCGATCGGTTGGAATGATGGTGGGGCCTCACCCAGCGTCACCCCGATGCCGGTGGTGACGGCAATTATCCGTCCGGAGTCGGACGCGTCGGTTATCACGGATCGACTGAACCCCATCCTTCGGCCCTGGCGCACGATGGAGCGGGTGATGCGTATCTCGGTGACGTCCTTGGCCGGGTCGATGATGTGCAGCCCGTAAGCCACGGGAGCGGGCACCACATCACGATCCTGCCACCCGCCCGTCTCCGGCGCGGCGATGGCGAGGGGGGCGGCCATGAGCCCGCCGGCCGCGTTCCTCATGTCGCGACGTACCCGCATGGTGTCGGAGTCCTCGTCCCGATTGACCACCCGTCCGAGGTACCAGTAGGTCATCAGACCGTCGGGGCCCATCATCTGGCGGAGCCGGTCCCAATACTGTCCGGAAGGGCCCTCCCTGATGTCCTTCACCACGGGGCAGGTCCCAACCAGCGGCGAACCCGAGCCGGACATCCGATACCCATCCCCGTAACGTACGCCCGCGGGCAGGAGCGGAGCGTCAGCGGGTTCGAGAAGGCCCGGCGCATAGAATCCCCATCGTGGTCGATCAGAAGCCACCACGGCTCGATGGAAGCGAGCGGGAGACGCTGCTCGCGCTGTTGCAGTACCAGCGCGACTCCCTCATCAGGAAGATCAGCGGCGTGGGCGAGGAAGACGCCCGGACGTCACCGGTGGCCAGTGGGACCAGCCTCCTCTGGCTCCTACGGCACATGGCCCGGGCCGAATCCCTTTGGATCCTCCATCGCTTCGCTGGTCACGAGGTCGTCATCGACGACGACAAGGTCCGCCCGGAGGACACGGTTGCATCCGTGGTTGCCGCCTACCGGGAGACGTGGCGGCGCACTGATGCCGTTGTCGCTTCGACTCCGAGCCTTGACACTCCGTGCCGGGACGCCGGCGGCGAGGGGCCCGTCCGCCTCCGATGGGTCCTCGTGCACCTGCTGGAGGAGACCGCACGCCACGCAGGGCACGCCGATATCCTGCGCGAGTTGATCGACGGCGAAACGGGCAGGTAGAGGGACCGGGGCTTCCGCCGCAGCTTCGAGCTGATGAACCATTTCACAAAACTGCGGCGGAATTGCCAGAAATCAACTTCAGGAGTCCCGTGCCGATGCCGATAAGGACAACTGGGGGACCATCCTTCCGGATGGCGCCTCGGTGCGTCGCACCCGGCCGCTGCTCAGGCAGGACCGGGGGCGGGAGCCCTCTCGGTTAGAGGTACGTGATGGAACAGATTCGGAGGCTCATGCCTCGACAGTTCACGGACTGGCGGGGCAAGTTCATGTTCGAAAACGACCCCGAGCATCGATGGCGCGACTGCCGGGTTCTCGACGTGTCATCAGCCGGTGCCGGCCTCGAGCTCGCGGGGACGAGAGAAGACCAGATCGTCGGAGGCCGCTTACTCCTTGCCGTCCATCTCCGCGGAGAGCTCCGCAACGTCGGGCTGGGACGGGACAATCGCCTGAGGGCAGGGATCGAGTTCGTCGATCTCACCGACGGCGAGCGCGCCTATCTCGACTCTCTGGCGGAGCTCCAGGTTGCCTGGTAGCGGTTCAGCCGCTCGTACTCCCACAGATGCACGCGACGGCCTGTCGGATGGAAGCAGTGGCAGCGGACGACCCGGCACGGCGATGAACTCGGACCGGCGTTCGCCTCCTCCGCACGGGAACGCGACGAGAGCTCGCCGATGGTTGAGCAATTCCCGGATTCGCAGCGCCGCCCGTCCAGGTGAACAGGACGTGCTGCTCGGTTTCGGACTCGTCGCCGCGTTCTGCCTCATCGTGATCGGAGCCGACGCATTCCTGCACATCGGACATGAGGACCGCGGGGCCATCGCAACCATCGCAGGGGTGACGGCGGTGCTGGACCTCACCTTGCTGGCCGTCCTCGACGGCACCACGAAGAGGCTCCTCCTGCTCAGCTTCCCGGTACTCCTCGTCGTCAGCGAGGTGGCCCTCTCGGCGCTCCGCAACGGCGGCGGCGCCGTCGAATACTCGGGCTTCCTCACCTTGGTCTTCGTCTACATCGGACTGACCCAGGCACGGGGCGTCGGTCCACTGTTCGTCCTGGTCGTCGGACCGGCCTGGGTCGTCGTGCAAAGGCCGTGGAGTGCCGAGTTGGGGGTGAGACTCTTCCTGACGCTCGGCATCTGGCTGCTGATATCGGAGGTTCTCGCCGCCCGGACGGAGCGTGCCAGGGTGAAGACGAAGCGTCTGATCGTCCAAGCCAACACCGATGTCCTCACCGGACTGGGGAGTCGCCTGCACCTCTCGGACCGGATCGAGAGAATGCACGGTACTTCCGGTTCGGCACTGCTCTTCATCGACCTCGACGGGTTCAAGGTCATCAACGAGACCTACGGCCATGCCGCCGGGGACGAGCTCCTGGTTGCCGTGGGCAAGCGTCTGCAATCAGCGCTTGGCCAAGGCGATCTGGCCGCTCGGCTGGGCGGCGACAAGTTCGTGGCCCTCCTCGAAGGATGCACGATGGGTGACGCCGCATCGCTGGCCCACACATTGCTCTCCTCCCTGAGCGCTCCCTACGCGCTCAGCCGGGGACGCGTGGCGATCACGGCCAGCATCGGCATCGTCGAGGTCGTCCCGCCGGCCACCGCAGAATCCGTACTGCGCGACGCCGGTCGGGCGATGTCGGAGGCCAAAGCGGCCGGTCGGAACCGCATTTCCATCTACGAAGGGTCGATGCACGACCGCATGGTGAGGCGCCTCGAACTCGAGACCGAGCTGAGAGATGCACTGGCTCAGGATCAGTTCGAGGTCCACTACCAGCCTGTGGTCCATTCGGCCACCAATGTCATCATCGGAGCGGAGGCGTTGTTGCGCTGGCGTCACCCGCAGCGGGGCCTGCTCACCCCGGACTCGTTCCTCTCGGTCTCCGAGGAGATGGGCCTGATGGAGCCGCTCGGCGACTGGATATTGCGCCGAGCCTGCATCCAGGCCAAGGAATGGCAGATGATCGATCCGGCACGAGCATTCTCGATTGCCGTGAACCTGTCGGCTCCCGAAATGTTCTCGGCGGATCTCATCGGCCGGGTGGATAGGGCCCTCGGCGAGTCCGGGCTCCCGGGCAAGCTCTTGGTGCTGGAGATCACCGAGCGAATCATGATGGCCGACACCCAACAAGCGAGACGCCAGCTGCAGGGGCTTCGAAGGCTCGGGGTGCGAATTGCCATTGACGACTTCGGCACGGGCTACTCGTCACTGGCCTACCTCCGCGATCTCCCCATAGACATCCTGAAGGTCGACCGGAGCTTCGTCGATCCGCTCGGGGCCGATCACCAGGCCCTGGCACTGCTCCGCGCCATCGTCGGCATTGCCAACGCGCTCGACCTCGATGTGATCGTCGAAGGGGCAGAGACAGCCGCGCAGGTCGAGATCCTCGACCAACTGGGTTGCCATATCGTGCAAGGCTTCTACTATGGTCGGCCGATGAGCACCCGCGAACTGGGCAGTCGTCTGGCCTGGCTGTCATCGGGCTTGAGCTCATCGCCGTAGCTCCCGACCGGCGACGCACGACCGCCCTCACCCGGATCGGACAATGATGTCCACCGCCTCGGGGATGGTGGCCACGGTGAAGTCCGGTGAGAACTCATCCGACGGCCACGTCCGGCCCCGGGCCATCCAGATGGTCTTCAGGCCGGCCCGGCGTCCGCCGACGATGTCGGCATCGGCGGAGTCACCCACCATCCAGCCGACCAGAGGTACGCGGCAGGCGCGGGCCGCCTCTTCGAAGATGGCCACATCCGGTTTCCACGCGCCCACCACCGCCGAGATGCAGACGGCATCGACCTCGTCGACGAGCCCGGCTGCTTCGATCTTCGTCCACTGCGAAGGAGGTCCGTTCGTGACCACCCCGACCTTGACGGCCTCCCGGCGCAGTGCTCTGATCGCGGCCAGGGTCTCAGGTTCGACCGAAAAATAAGCCGGGTACTCGTCGTAATAATTCTCGAGCAGGGCGTCGACTCCTTCGGAGATGTCGAATGACCGGCGTAGGCAGGCAAAGAACTCCTCCCGAGGAGCGGCGCCATCCCCGTCCAGGCGTTCGATCACCTCCATGGCGTCGTGATCCAGACCGTACGACTCGACGAACCGACCACTCCAGATCCGAAATGCCCGCTCCCGATCGAGAAGCGTGTTGTCCAGATCGAAGAGGGCCAGATTGTCCATGGACACAGTATTGACGCCCCCGGGCCGGCAACGGGGACGGCCATGCGCCCGACCGGCGGAGCTCAGTGCGCGCCCCGGGGTCAACCGAAGGTGAAGTCGTAGGCCCGGATACCCAGCGAGGCGCCGAATTCCAACGTCCCTGTCGTGGACGAACCGGCATGGAACAAGGTGTACAGCTTGGGCACACCACTCACGGCGATGGTCTGGGTGTGCCTGCCGTCGATCGATACGTCGACGGTCCCTGATCCCCCGATGACGAGGTACACATCATCGGCCAGGAAGCTGAGCTCCATTCTGGCATTGGCTCCCGCCGTCGCCTCCTCGGCATGGTCGGTCCACGTCCCCGACCACCCGAGCCCACCGAGCTGGAGGGACGAAGGGAACTGGTACACCTCGGGCTGGTCCTGTGCGGGGTCGTCTTGGGGCTCGAGGTACGCCAGCTTCTGGTAGCCGATGTAGGTCTCGGGGTTCTCCTCATCGGTCGGCGTCTGGTTGGGGACGCCGGTCGCCCTGGGCAGGATGACCCCGGGATGGGCGGCAGTGAGCAACTGACGGATCAGCTCTTCCGTGACCGAATAGCCCCCCTCGCCGAAGCTGACGTGGCGGACTCGGCCCTCCGCGTCGATCAGGTAATCGGCGGGCCAGTACTCGTTGTCATAGGCGTCCCAGGTCTTGTACTCGTCGTCGACCGCCACCGGGTAGTCGACTCCGAGCGACGCCGCCTCGGTCCGGACGTTGGTCACCACGTGCTCGAAGGAGAACTCGGGGGTGTGGACGCCGACCACGACCAGACCGTCCGCGGCATAGTCGTGGTACCAGGCCTCGACGTGAGGCAGGCTGCGCTGGCAGTTGATGCACGAATAGGTCCAGAAGTCGACCAGGAGCACCTTGCCCCGGAGCTGGGCCAACGTCAGCGGCTTCCCGCCCGGTGTGTTCAGCCAGGCCGTTATCCCGGCGAAGTCTGGTGCCGTTCCGCAGTCGAGGAGGGTCGTGGCACTGGGGTTGCACTTGGCCAGGCTGGCGTTCCTCGTGGAGGCGTTTCCGCTGAGGGCACTGAGCTGGGTGCGGACGGTGGTCCCGCCCTCGATCCTGTTCTGGAGGGCACTCGTGTACCCGGGCACGTCGCGCTGGAGGCCGGAGAACGTCGTTCAGCCCGATGGCCAGGGCCATGACGAGGATCACCACGCCGCTGATCTGCCGGACCCGAGGGGCGTGCCGGCGAAGCGCCTTGGTCCGCCGCGTCAGCTGGCTCCCGGCGACGGCGACCACCAGCAGAGGCAGGGCCGCCCCGAGGGCGAAGGCGACGGTCAGGAACACCGCCGTCCACCCGACCTTGTCGGTGGCACCAGCCACCGTGATGGCGGCCAGGATCGGCCCGGCGCACGGCACGAACAACAACCCCAGGCCCAGGCCGACGATGAAGCCGCCGGCCGACCCGTCCGGGTGGCGGCGGGTGGTCATGCGGGCGAACGGTCGTTCGAGCAGTGACGACAGTGGCGGGAACAGAAAGGCGAGGCCGACCACGACCAGCAGGACGATGCCGGCATCGCGCCAGAATCCCTGAGGTAGCCCGAGAGCCGACAGTATCTCCGAGCCGGTGAGGATCAGCAGACTGAAGCTGATCACCAGCCCCCCCACCACGGAGACCGGGCGGAGCTGGGCCCGCCACCTCGTCCCGTGCGCCGACGGGTCCGGGGCCCGGCCCACATCGGGTGGCGGCGCCGACGTCGACGGACCCCCGACGCTCATCTCCGACGGTACCGTCGGGTGGACCGCGGCGGCGATGACCGGATCCGGTGACCCGGCTTCGACGCCGCCGTCGTCGGGTGCCGTGACCCCGACGGCCAGAATGACGGGCAGCACCGGGAGGATGCACGGTGAGATACCGGCGACGACCCCGGCCACGAAGCCGATAGCGATGAGCTCTATCACCCGATGTCTCCTCCGTCCCGAGCCGCAACAGGGCCCATGCCACTGTCCCTTCGGCCCGGGGAGGCGTTACACGTCCTTGCGTAGCTCAGGTCTCGACTGGGTCAGCGTAGTTGCCGTCGCCACCGGAATCGTGTCGCCCGAGAATCCCCGCGATGCCCGATGGGCGGGACTGCCGGACCCCGCCGGCGCACCGTCCGACCATGCTGACCGGCGTTCGGCGAGTCCCGGGTCGGCCAGCCGGTCACGCCGGCCTGCGTGCCCAAGCCGACACCATGGGGGAGGTGGCAAGGTCGAGCCGACCGGAGGCCACATGTGTGAGGTGCCGCTCGATCTCCTCGTCGGTGGCCGATCCCGCCTCGAGCAGAAGCTCACGAATCTGCTCGACAGTGGCCCGCTCGAGTTCGTTGCAGGCCGGACCACCCATGGGGAAGTAGGCGTCGGACTGGACGTCGACCAGCCCGGCCTCTCTCAGCAGCCTCGGCAACCTTCTCCCGAACGAGAGATCCGTCCCCCGTTCGGCCAGCAGGGACCGAAATGCGGTCTTCAACCTGTTGGCCAGCTGCTGTGCCTCTCCATACTCGTCGGGGCACACCAGCGGTTGGAGGGCAGGGTCGGCCTCCTCCACGAGCAGCCAACCACCGGGCCGGAGGGCGCCGATCATGGTGGACAGAGCCTCGACCCGCTCGGGCACATGGACGAGGACGAGTCGGGCATGAACAAGGTCGAACTTACCGTCCGGGGCGGGCTCGGTTCCGATGTCGTGCCGTCGGACCTCGTAGGAGGGGTTGTCGGTCTCGAGCCACGAGGTGTCGATGTCGGTGGCCAACACGTGACCACCGCTCCGTGCGGCGATCCAGGTGGGCACACTCGGCCCGCCGGCCCCGACCTCCCACACCCGCCAGCCCGAAGAGAGACCCAGCGCCTCCATGTGTCGGAACGTCGAAGGATTGAACAGCTCCGACAGGGCGTCGAAACGCTCGCCGGCTTCGGCTTGTCGGTTGTCGAGCAGGTAGCGCCGCTGGACCATGCCGACAGTCTAGGTAAGCCCGGTCAGGCTCTACCGCTCCCGCCGGTTCGACGGCGCCGGGCGAATACAACCGTCGATGCGGACTGGGTAGCGTGTGGCCGACACCCCCGGAGAGGAAATGACGATGGCAAATTCGAATGAGGTGACGGGCCACACGCTGCGTATGGCACAGGAGCGCCGGCTGCTGCGATTCTGCGCCGAGAAGGGCTACGACCCCAACAGCCCCGATCTGGACAATCCCGATCTCAATCTCCTCGCCCCGATCCTCGATTCGGAGGGGGCCATCGTCCCCGACCCCGAGGACATCGAGGCTGTCAAGTAGCCACGGTGGGGCGCCTGGACGGGAAGGTGGCCATCGTGACGGGTGGTGCCGGCGGTATCGGGGCGGCGTCGGCCAGAGCACTGGCCGCGGAAGGCGCCTCGGTGGCCATCTTCGACATCGACGGTGAGGGTGCGGCCGGCACCGCAGAGGAGATCCGGGCGACGGGAGCGCAAGCGACCTCCGAGCGGGTCGACCTCTCCGAGGAGGCCGAGGTCACCTCGGCGGTGGGGTCCACCGTGTCCCGGTTCGGCCGCCTCGATGTCCTCCACAACAACGCCGCGCTGACCGATTCCGAGTTCCTGTCCCGCGACACCGACGTCACCGATCTGCCCTTGGAGGTATGGGAGAGGACGATGGCGGTGAACCTGCGCAGTCAGATGCTCACCTGCAAGCACGCCATCCCCGAGATGGTGCGCACCGGTGGTGGGTCCATCATCAACATGTCCTCTGGGGCTTCGCTCAAAGGTGACCGGACTCGCACCTCCTACGGGGTGTCGAAGGCAGGGGTCAATACCTTGACCATGTACGTTGCCGCCGGTCACGGCAAGCAGGGCGTGCGGGCCAACACGATCGTCCCGGGGTTGATCATCACCGACGCCGTACGCGCCCATCTCCCCGAGGGTGTCCTGGAAAGCCTCGGTCGGACCACGCTCACTCCCTACCTCGGCCAGCCCGATGACATCGCCCATCTCGTCGTCTTCCTGGCCTCCGAGGATTCCCGGTACATCACCGGGCAGATGATCGCCATCGACGGTGGGATGTCGGCGCACGTCGGCAACCTCGGACGTGAGGACGGCTGACCGGGGCACCGGTGGGCCGGCACGTGTCCTTTCGGCCTCACGGTTGGAGAAGCGGTACGGTGAGGGAATGGACTGGTCGGCGTGGGCCGAGGCGCTCGAGAAGGCATTGGGTCCCGATGGGGATTTCCCCTCCTTCTTCGCGCCGGGTGCGCTCTTCAGCGACCCCGTCAACTCCCCCACGACGGACATCGCCGCCATCGAGGAGATGACCCAGGCCTCGTTTCCGGACTGGAGGCAGGAGATCCTCTGGGTGCACGGGGACGATGATGGCGGTGCCTTCGAGTGGATCGGGCGGGGAACGCTCGGCGCCACCATTCCCATCGAGATCCACGGGTGCACGGTGGTCGACGTGAACAGCGACGGACTGGTCACCCGCTGGCGCGACTACTTCGACCTCAAAGAGATCGAGCGCCAAGCAGACCCGGGCGGTGGCGGCGCCATGCCCGACGGCGCCCCGCGCTAGTTGCGCACGCCCTCGGCGACGCCGGTGTGGGCTGCCCTCCACGGTGTCATATCCAGGCCGGGATAGCGCCTGGCCACCCCGGCCAGGGTCTCATCGGTCCAGAAGGCGTGGCCGGGTGCCGGAAAGCCGAGCACCTTCAACTGCCTCGGTGTGGCCCCCTGCACAAAGTTGTGCCATTCGGGCGAGAACCCCCGGAACGGCCACGCCTGATAGCCGGCCCACTCGGCGGCCGCCGGCCTGAAGGCGACATGGAGCATGAAGCGGGCCTGGACGGGGTCGGTGAAATCACTCGACCGGTGGTACACGTCGGGTCGGTAGACGACGATCGACCCTGCGGGAGCCGAGGCGTCGGCGGGATCGTCGTAGAACTCGGCGAACTCTTCGAAGCTCAGCGTGTGCTGCTCGACGGGGATCGACCGGGTCCGCCTGCGGGACACGAAGTGGGTGGCCCCGTTTTCGGGGCCGACATCGTTCAGGTAGACGAAGGTCTCCATCTGGTGGTACCCGGCTTCCGGCCTCGGCACCGTGAGGGTGTGGTTGGGAAAGTCGGTGTGGAGGAGCTGGTTGTAACCCGACGGCTGGCCCGCGTATTTGGCCGAGACGATGGCCAGGTACAGCCTCACCTCGTCCGTGCCCAGCAGCTCCTCGGCCAGATCGATCATGACGTCGCTCACCACCAGCCCGTTGAGCGACCGGCTCCGGAAAGGGAACTCCGGCCAGGTGGCGTCCCAGGTCCTCCACCTCTCGTACTCGCTGTCGGGACCCGCGGCCGACATCTGCTCGGCGCTCGGGAACAGCTTGGACAGGGCCACCTGGGCAGGCGCCAGCTGGTCGGCGGGAAAGGCCCGCTCCAGCACGCACCACCCGTCCTCGTTCCATGACCTCAGCTGTCCCGGGGCGGCCACACCACTCACCCCTCAAGGGTAACCCGCAGGCCACCGGTGTCTCGGCCCGGACGTCTCTGTCCGGGCTCCGGGTCAGTCGCTCGGCATCCGGCTACGCCGGGTAGGCGTCCGTTCCGGCCTTCGCATCTGCAGTCGAGACGCCGATCATCTCGTCGTAGTCACGCAATCTGCCGGCCAGCGCGCCCATGATGCCGAGGGCGAACGTCGAAGATTCGTGGACGAGGAAGAGGAAGAGGCTCCGGTCGATCTCCGCCAGTGTGGTCTCGGCCGTCGCCACGGCCGTGAGGTTGCGGGGGAGGTGATCGATCAGGGCGCGCTCCCCGAACACGTCATTGGGCCCGAGTGTGGCCACCGCCACCTTGCCTTTGTAGAGGATGACCCCGCCCGACACGATCCCGAACATGTGCGACCCGACATCCCCTTCCCCGTAGATCGTCTCGCCCGCGGCGACGGTACGGTGGACGGGAGCGTTGAGGAACAGGCTGTCAGTCGGCACGGTGGCCTTCGCGGTGCCGGACCCGATCCAAGTTGGGCATATCGGTGCGAAGTATACTGAGGCCACCGGGCCCGATCCGCAGGTCACGGGCCCGGCGCCACCAGCTCGATGGCGATCCCGTCAGGATCCCGCAGCTGCAGCGAGGGATTCCCGTTCTCCAGCACCACTCCCGGGTGGGCGATGCCGATCTCGGTGAGGTGATCGGCCCAGGCCCGGAGGGCGGCGCCGTCGGGCACGGCGAAGGCCAGATGGTCGAGGGCCCCTCCGTCGGCCCCCGGCTCTCCGTCGGCCGCCCTCGGCGTCAGGACGAACACCAGGCGCGCTCCCCGATGGCGGAGGGCGACGAACCCGATGTCGGCATCCTCGGCATAGGGCTCGAGCCCGAGGGCGGCGGCATACCATTCGGCACTGGCACCGACGTCGGACACCAGGAGCTGCGCATGGGACAGCCCCGTCATGGGCGCGGCGGTCGGTGGCTCGGCGTCGGTCACGGGCCTCACCCTACCGAGGCGGAGCCGGGGCCGAGCCGGGGCCGAGGCGGAGCCGGGGCCGGGGCCGGGGCCGAGCCGGGGCCGGGGCCGAGGCGGAGCCGGGCCCGAGCTACTCGGCTGTCGTGCGCCCGCGCCGGAGTACCTGGGCAACCGAGCGCATGAACAGGACGGAGGCGAAGACGAGGCCGATGAAGCCGATCGCCTGCAGGGACAGCCGCACGTCTCTCGACTGCGACAACTCCGCCGCCACCAGGATCAGTCCCGAGGCTACCAGGCCGATGCAACCGAACACGGCCACGAGGACACGGTCGATCCATCCGCTGACCACACGCTCGTCCCCACCGGCGAACCGTTCGAGGCGCAGGCTCAGCCGGCCGGCGCGCAATTGAGTGGCCAGCTCGTCGAGGTGTTCCGGCAGCGCTCGCAAGACCGGGAGGGACCGGCGCAGCTCCTGTTGGAGGAGATCGCCGGCGATCTCCTCGTCCGGCGGTCTCAGGGCCTCGGCGGCAGCCGTGGCCTCCGCGGCCAACTCGAAGGTGGGGTCGATCTCGCGCAGCGTGCCGTCCAAGGTGAGGAACGCCCGGGACAACGCGGCCATGGCCCTCGGCACCCGGAGCCCATGATGGGTCATGACCGAGAGCACCTGGTGGATGAGCGCGGGGTCGAACCCACCCGACGTCTCCACCATGAGCATGCCGATATCGGACTCCAGCGACTGCAGGTCGGCGGTGGCGTCGGCGCCCGCCAGGTGCCGGACCGCCCTGGCCACCACCATCGGCTCGTTGGTGGACATCCCGATGGCCATGTCCTCGAGCCCCCGGCGGGTCGTCGGGTCCAAGATGCCGACGGCGCCGAAGTCGAGCAGCCACAGACGTCCCCATTGGTCGACCATGAGATTCCCCGGGTGGGGGTCGGCGTGGAACACGCCGCCCACCAGCACCTGTTCGAGGAAGCTGCTGAGCAGTGCGGCCGCCAGCAGGTGCGGTGGTGCGCCGCTGGCGGCCACCGCGCCGGGCGAGTCGATCGGTCGCCCGGTCGCCTGCTCCATCACCAGCATCCGGTCGGTGCTCAGCTCATGGAACACCAGGGGCACACGGATGACGTCGTCGGCCGGGTCGTCGTGGCGAATGGCGGTGCGGAGCCGATCCGACATGGCGGCCTCGCGCAGGTAGTCGAGCTCCTGGTCCATGCCCGTGATGAGCTCCTCGGCCAGTTGCCCGACCCCGAACTGGCTGGCCTCGGGGATCCGGCGTTCGGCGATCCTCGCCACCAGCCGGAGCACCGTGGCATCACGACGGAGCAGATCGTCGAGACCCGGACGCTGGATCTTGACGACCACGGGTTCTCCCGTCTTGAGCACGGCCCGATGGGCCTGGCCGATGGACGCCGAGGCCAGTGGCTCGAATTCGAACGAGGCGAACGACTGCTCGATGGGGTGACCGAGCTCCTGTTCGACCAGAGGACGGACCTGGTCGGCCGGGATGGGCCGGACGGCCGAACGGAGGTTGGACAGCTCCTCGATCACCGGCGGTGCGAGCAGGTCGCCGCGGGTGGATGCGATCTGGCCGAACTTCACGAACATTCCGCCGACGTCTTCGAGGGTGAGCCGTAGGCGGTGGCCGAATTGCGGAGTCGTCACACCGGCGGAGGAAAGGAACTGGGGTCGGGCCAGACCGCGCCGTCGGGCCGCCCGGAGCACCTCCACCGACCTCGAGGCCGGCGCCAACGTGCGACGCAACCAGCGGAGCGGGTGCAGCCACGTCCGGCTCGACCGCCGTCCCCGCGCCGGGACGTGGCCGCGTGTGATCGCCTCGGGGATGATCAGCAACAGCATCGTGGCCAACACCCCGAAGACGGCGGTGAGGGCATAGGCCACGTCGAGGTCCGAGGCGCGCCCGTGCACCACCGCGTCGGCTCCGGCGAGGCCGACGATCGTTCCCACGAGAGCGGTCAGGATCGATCTGGATCGACTGACCCGGATTCCGACCAGGCGTCCGCTGACCAGGCCCAGCACGATGACGAAGATCAGCGCCAGCACGACCGAGAGCAGGTCGCGGAACGTGATCCGGATGGTGAGGGTGGCGGTGAGAGCCGCCAGATCCGTCATGGGTCGAACACCGGCCACGCTGGGGCGCCCTCAGGAACGCGACGGGTCGGCCACCGACGGGTTCGGCGACGATCGATCGGCAACTCCCACCTGACTCACGCTCCCCATGTTTACTTGACGATCGTCCGGCGTCCAAAGGGCGACGCGGTCGTCGGAGCGAAGGGCCCGGACCCGCCGAGGGGCGGGCGACGCCACCGTGGGTCGAGATGTCATGAGTGGGTCGAGATGTCATGAGACGGGGATGGCTAAGATTTCGGCATCATGGGGCGGAGCCGGCCGGACCTGCGACGAACCTTGGGCGCCGCCGGTCGACTGTGGGCGGCACCCGAGCACCACCACGTGGCCGACGACTGGTGGATCGCCTGCAGCGGGCAGCTGAACGTCAACTACAACGTGGCCTTCTGCCAGTCGTCGGACCCGGCCGTGCTCATCGACCACTGCCTGCAGCCGGTGCTCGATCTCGGGCGGCCGGCGATCATCATGTTGGCCGGCGCGGGATTGGCCTCCGCCCAGCAGTTGGCCGAGGTCGGCTGGGTCGTCGTCGGCGCCCTGCCCCTGATGCTGTTGACGCAGCGGAGCGGCCCGGGCGGCGCCGGGTCCGGCGTCCGCGGGCTCTCCGGGCAGGAGCTCTCCCTGGCTCGTGAGCTCCTCGCCGACACCTACGGGCTCGACGACGCCTCGGCACTGGCCGCCGTGCCCGACTCGGTCGTCGAACGGGACGGCATGGGGGCCTGGGGACTGTTCGACGGGCCGGTCCTGGCCTCGTGCTTCACCGGCATCGTGGAGGACGGTCTCTTCGTCGTGTGGTCGATGGCCACCCGGCACCAGTGCCAGGGGCTCGGCTACGGGAGCCGCCTCCTCCGTACCGTCCTCGACCGGCAGTTCGACGAGGGCGTCTCCGGCTCGCTGCTGCAGTCGTCGGTGGCCGGCCAGAAGCTCTACCGGGACCTCGGATACGAGGTGGTCGAGCACTGGCAGCTCTGGTCACGACCGCGGTGGGTCATGGCCAACGCGTAGCCGCCGGGCCGGTCAGCCCGGGGCCACCCCGGCGCGCAGCTCGCCGAGACCGGCCTGGGTCAGGAGCCGGCGCTCATCGAGCTTGCTCGATTGGGTGAGCGGCAGGGTCTCGACCACCTCGACCCGGTCGGGCAGCATCGACTCGGGAAGCCGGTCACCTGCCGCACGCCGGAGATCGATCGCCGAGATCTGACCGTCGGTGACGACGAACGCGGCGATGCCGGTCTGACCATGGTCGTCGTAGGCCACGCAGGCGGCGGCCGACACGCCCGGCAGGGCGCGCATGGCATCGCCGACCTCGACGAGCGAGATCCGTATGCCGAGGCGCTTGATGACCCGGTCCGCACGGTCCACATACACGTAGTCACCGCTCTCCGTCCGGTACACGAGATCGCCGGTCCGGTAGACGGTCCGGCCGGGGACCACGTCGGTTCGCAGCACATCCCGGGTCAGTTCCGGCGCACCCCAGTAGCCCTCCATCAGCTGGTTGCCACCGATGTACAGCTCCCCGACACGGCCTGCGGACTCCACGAGCCGCCCCGCCTCGTCGACGATGTGGAACGACACGTCGGGATGGGGCTGTCCGATCGACACGGTCCCGTCGGCGATGGCCTCCGGCGTGACCTTGGCGTGGGTCACGGCGATGGTCGTCTCGGTGGGACCGTAACGGTTGAAGACTTCGACCCCGGGTGCGGCATCCCACAACGCGTGGACGTCGCTCGCCGAGCACGCCTCGCCCCCCAGGGCCACCACCTCGAGGGCCGTCCCGGCCAGCCGGTCCACCTGGGGGCTGGACAGGAGCAGGCGAAGGTAGCTGGGCGAGAAACCCGTGTAGGTGATGGCCTCGTTCTTGACGGTGTTGAAGAAGGTCCGGGGGAACAGCAGTGCCTCCCGGGGCCGGATGACGATCGCCCCGCCGGAGAACAGGGTGGGGAAGAGCGTGCCGAACGACCCGTCGAAGTGGAACGGCGACACGCACAGGGTGCGGGTGTCGACGCCGAGACCCAGTGCCCGCGCCGATGCGGCGACGGCCGCGGCGAAGGCACGATTGCCGATCAGCACCCCCTTCGGCGTGCCGGTGGTGCCGGACGTGTAGATGGCATAGGCGACACGGGTCGAGACGCGGTCGGGCGCAGCCAGGTCCCCCGCCGGTGCGCGCAGCTCCGAGATACCGGCCAGCCGGGCCCGATCGGGGACGGGTACCTCGCCCGCTCCATCGGCCCGGTCGTCCGAGGTGATGACGACCGCCGGTGCGCAGTCACCGAGGATGGTCTCCAGCCTGGCCACCGGATCGGTCACCGCCAGCGGTACGAAGATGGCTCCGATCCACAGGCAGGCCAGGGCGGCGACGACGAAGTCCACCGAGTTCGGGAGGAGGAGGGCGACCCGATCACCCTCCTGCACGCCGTGGAGACCGAGGCCGGCGGCCACCAGGGCGGCATCGTCGCCCAGCTCGCGGTAGTTCAGGTCCCGTTCCAGGTCCTTGGCGGCCGGCCGGTCCGGCCCGGTGGCGACGTGATCGAGGATTGCCGGGAGGACGTCGGGGGTGGTCAACCTCGGTCCCTGGCCGGAACGGGCTGGGTGCCGCGCACCAATGTGCCCGGGAGCTCGCCGGTGTGCACCCCGTCCTCGAAGGTCACCGCTCCCCGCTTCAGCGTCCACCGGTAGCCGGTGGCCGCCTGCAGGAGCCGGCGCCCACCCGCCGGCAGGTCGGTGGCGATCTCCGGCGGCGCGCACTCGAGGTGCTCGAGGTCGATGATGTTCAGATCGGCCAGGTAGCCGGGGGCGACGACGCCTCTGTCGAGCCATCCGAAATGGGCCGCCGGGCGCTGGCTGATCTGGTGCACCACCGCTTCGAGGGGCATCCCGTCCTGGTCCCGCCGGTCACGGGCCCACAGCGACAGGTAGGTGGTGGTCATGCTCCCGTCACAGATCTGGCCGCAGTGGGCACCCGCATCGGACAGCCCGAACATGGCCACCGGCGAGGAGATCATCTCGTGTACGGCATCGAGGTTTCCATGGGCGAAGTTGAACAGAGGCGTGTAGATGAGCTGGCTGCCGTCCCGCTGCAGCTGCACGTCATAGGCGTACTCGGCCGGATCGACACCGGCCCGGCGGGCCAACGCTCCCAGCGACCGGCTGGTGTCCAGGTCGTAGTGGACGGGATCGTCGAGGACGTACATCTCGTCGAAGCGGCCGAAGAAGGCGTACCCGGCGAAGGCATCGGCACCCGACGTCAGCTGGGCATGGCCGTCCAGGATCCGCCGGCGGCGATCAGGGTCGCCCAGCGCGGCGATCCGCTCGCCGACGGGAAGACCGGCGATCTTCATGTAGGCCCGCGACGGGGTGAACACGTTGACCGATGCCTGCAATCCGAGCAGGACTCCGATCGGGCGCGGGGCCACTTGGGCCTTGACGTCGAGCCCCTCCGCCTGGAGCTGCACCGCCAGCGCCATCAGGTCGCGCCAACGCTCGGGCGCGGCGATGTCCTGTTGCACCGTGTAGCTGACCGGGCGCCGGCTGGTCCGGGCGAATGCCGTGACGAGCTCGAACTCGGAACGGGCGAACTCGTCGTCGGTGGTCCGGTAGCTGTCCGACAGGAACTGGAAGACACCGGCGTCCCGTGCCCGCAGGACGGACGCCAGGGCCAACAGCTCCGGCTCCCGGGCCCGCAGCGTACCCAGGTTCTCGCCGGTGCTGGTGCGGTGCCGTTCGGTCCGGGAGGTGGACACCCCGACGGCACCGGCATCGAGCCCTTCGGCCAGCAGCTTGGCCATCTGGTCGAGCTCCCCCTCGTCGGGATGGACAGCCGGATCGGCGCCCCGGTCACCCATCACGAAGGCGCGCAGCGCGGCGTGCGGGACATGGGTGCCGACGTCGATCGTCCGCGGTTGGCGGTCCAGGGCGTCGAGGTACTCGGGGAACGACCCCCAGTCCCAGCGCAGGCCCTCGTGCAACGCGGTCCCCGGGATGTCCTCGACCCCCTCCATCATCTCGATCAACCACTGGTGGCGGTCCGGCGCCACGGGAGCGAAGCCGACGCCGCAATTTCCCATCGCCACCGTCGTCACCCCGTGGTGCGAGGAAGGGGCCAGGACCGGGTCCCATGTGGCCTGGCCGTCGTAGTGGGTGTGGGGATCGACAAAACCGGGGGTCACGATCAGCCCATCCGCATCGAGCTCGCGGTGGCCGCGGCCGATGCCGTCGCCGACCTCGGTGATCCGGTCCCCGACGATTGCGATGTCGGCCCGACGCACCGGGCCACCGGTTCCGTCGGCGACGGTCCCGTTGCGGACGACCAGGTCGGCGGTCATCTCGTCTCTCAGCCGGCCAGAGCCCAGCGCCGCAGCTGCTTGCGGGCATCGGACAGCTCGCCGAACTGCGCGTCGGACAGGGTGATGAGGCTGGCGGCGCAGTTCTCCTCGAGGTGGGCGACCGACGACGTGCCGGGGATGGGCACGATCACCGGCGAGCGGCGCAGGAGCCAGGCCAGGCACACCTGGGAGATGGTGGCCCCCAGCCGCCTGGGCCACCTGGTCGAGGGGGCCGCCGGGACGGGCCAGCTTCCCGCTGGCCAGTGGGGCCCAGGGGATGAACCCGATCTGGTGCTGCTCGCAGTAGTCGACGACGTCGTCGGCACTGCGGGATCCGATGTTGTACTGGTTCTGCACACTCACGACGGGCACGATCCTCCGGGCCGCCTCGACCTGGTCCACACCGACCTCGGACAGTCCCACCTCGGCCACCTTCCCCTGGTCGCGCAGCTCCTTCAGTACACCGAACTGGTCGTCTGCGGGGACCTGCGGGGTCGACGCGGTGCAGCTGGAACAGGTCGATCCGCTCCACACCGAGGCGGCGGAGACTGCCTTCGCACTGCTCACGGAGGTACGCAGGGCGACCGCATTCGACCCACTGGCCCGGGCCCGGCCGGGTGAAGCCGGCTTTGGTGGCGATCCGCAATCCGTCGGGGTAGGGGTGGAGCGCCTCGCGGATGAGCTCCTCGGCTACGTTCGGACCGTAGGAGTCGGCCGTGTCGATCAGGTCGACGCCCAGTGTCGACGGCACGGCGGAGGACATCGACGGCAGCGTCGTGGTCGGCCGGGGGTCCCCACACGCCGGGGCCGGTGAGCTGCATGGCGCCGAACCCGAGCCGGTGCACGGTCAGTGTGCCCAACTGCAGCGTCCCCGAGTCCTCGACCATCGTCTCTCGATTCCTTATCCCTGCTCCAGCGGTGCTCATCCACGACGACGAAGGTGCAGACCCGGGCGTCGACCCAGCTTACCCGTCGGCCCGGCAAACGGACGTAAATGCTTGTCCTGTCCCTCGGGGCGGCGTACCGTGGTGAATTGGCGATGCCGAAGAAGGGGCTGGCGCGAACATGAGATTGTGGTGTCCATCCCTCGGAAGAAGCTCGGCGATCACACGGCGAGCCGCTCTCGTCCGCCCCGTCTCCGATCGATGATCGAGTTCGCCATCGTCGGCCTCGGCGCATGGGGACTGTGCGTGCTCGAGAGGACGGTGGTCCGGGCCCGCCAGTCGACGGAGCGCATCCGTGTGCACCTCGTCGAGCCGGGCCAGCTCGGCGGCGGGGTGTACTCGGCCAGCCAGCCCGACTACCTGGTCCTCAACAACGCCTGCGGTCAGCTGTCCCTGTACGCGTCGCCCAACAGCGATGAGCACCCTCCCTATGCCGTGGGACTCTACGAGTGGGCCGTGGTGCGGGGGTTCCGGTGGGTCGGGCACGAATGCCGGATCGGTACGCAGGGTGAGCCGATCAGGCCGACCGACTACCTCCCTCGCCGGCTCATGGGCGAGTACCTGGCCTGGTTCTACGACACCTTGTTGGCCGACGCTCCCCAAAACCTGGAGATCGTCCGCCACTATGCCTCGGCCGTCGACATCTCACCGGAGATCGGGGGCCGCGAGTCCGTGCTCCTCGACAACGGGCAGACCCTGTCCGTCGACCATGTGGTGCTGACCTCCGGCCACACCTTCAACGATGAACAGGTCGGTCGTGCTCCCAGCGTGCGCTACCTGCGGCCGTACCCGGTGGAGTACTTCGACGAGCCGCTGCCCTCCGGATCGGCGGCCGCGGTGGCGGGCATGGGCCTGGTGGCCTTCGACGTGCTCACCGCGCTCACGGTCGGGCGGGGTGGGTCCTTCGAGTCGGTCGGCTCGCGGAAGCGCTACGTGCCGAGCGGCCGCGAGCCGGTGATCCACCTCTACTCGCGCTCAGGGGTTCCCTACTGCGCCAAGTCGGCCCACGGCGTCGACCCCTACGGCGACTACCGGCCGGTGGTGTGCACACCGGAGGAGTTCGCCGAGCTGACCCACCCGGGTGGCTCTGCCGTGCGTCGACAGGTCGACTTCCGGGACGATGCTGCTCCCGCTCCTGTTCGCAGAGATGCAGGCCCGCTACCACACCCATGCCGCGTACCTGAAGGGCGGTCTCGAAGAATCGGCCGCGGCGAGGTCCCTCCTGCGGGCCGGCTGGCAGGAGGGTCACTTCGACGAAGCCGTCGGGCAGCTCGAGCTGCTCTACGGTCGCTTCGATCCCGCCAGTCACGTCTTCGCCGGTGCCGGCCGCCACTACACGTCGGGTAGCGACTACCAGTCCCAGGTCTACGACATGATCGAAACCGACCTCGACGAAGCCCTGGCCGAGGGGGGCAGCCCGGTGAAGGCGGCCCAGGAGGTGCTCCGCATCCTGCGTGACCAGTTGCGCTCGGTCATCGAGTTCGGCGGCCTGTCCCTCGAGTCGTACATCGATTTCCAGTCGAACGTGCGGGGCCGGATCAACCGGCTGGAGGCCGGCCCCCCGCCCTTGCGGTCCCAGCAGCTCCTCGGCCTCCTCGATGCCGGCGTGGTGCGGATCGACCTCGGCCCGGACCCCGAGGTCATCCCCACCGACGACGGTCACGTGGTGCTGCGGTCGACCCAGCTCGACGAGACCTCCGAGGTGACCGTCAACGGCGTCGTCCGTGGGCACCTCGACCTCCCGTCACTGGCCCGGTCCGGCTCGCCCCTGCTGAGCCGCCTCTACGCCAAGGGCCGCCTGACCCAGCTCAGCTACGGGGACACCGCGGTGGGCAGCGTGGCCATCAGCGAGGACTTCCACCCCTATGACGCCGAAGGCCGCCTCCAGGCGAACCTGTCACTGCTCGGCGTGCTGACCGAGGGTGTGCGCTACTTCACCCATTATCTGCCGTCACCACGCAGTCGGTTGCGGGCGGTGCTCGACGCGCAGGACTGCGTCGAGGCCATCATCGGCTGAGGACGGGTAACCGGAGGTCCGACGGTCAGGTGGTGGCCAGGGTCAACGCCTGATCGATGTCGGCGATGAGGTCGTCCACGTGCTCCAGCCCGATCGACAGGCGTATGGTCTCGGGCCGGATGCCGGCGGCGATGCGCTCCGCCTCCGAGAGCTGGCGATGCGTCGTCGATGCCGGATGGATGGCCAGTGATTTGGCGTCGCCGAGGTTGAGGAGCCGCTTGAACAGCTGGAGCGAATCGAAGAAGGCCAACCCCGCCTCGTACCCCCCCGCCGCCCCGAACGTGATGATGGAGGGCACCCGGCCGTTGAGGTAGCGCTCGACCAGATCATGATGGGGGTGATCGGGGAAGCCGGCAAAGCTCACCCATTCGACCCGCGGGTCGGCGTCCAGATAGGCGGCGATGGCCCTGGCGTTGGCCTCGTGCCGGTCGAGCCTGACCGCCATCGTCTCCAACCCCTGGAGCAGCAGGAAGGCGCCGAAGGGCGAGAGCGTGGCCCCGGTGTTGCGGAGCTGGATGGAGCGGGCCCGCACGGTGAAGGGACGCTCGGGGAAGTCGCGCGCGAACACCACACCATGGAAGGCTGGGTCCGGCTCGTTGAACATCGGGAAGCGGTCGGCGTGATCGGCCCAGGGGAACCGGCCACCGTCGACGATCGCCCCTCCGGTGGTCGTGCCGTGACCGCCGACGAACTTGGTCAGCGAGTGCACGACCACGTCGGCACCGTGTTGGAACGGCTTCAGCATCAGCGGGGTGGCGACGGTGTTGTCGACGATGAGAGGAACACCGGACCGGTGGGCGACGTCGGCCACCGCTTCGAGGTCCACGACGTTGCCGGCCGGATTCCCGATCGTCTCGCAGAAGACGGCGAACGTGTTGTCGTCGATCAGAGGCGCCGATCGACTCGGCCCTGTCGTCGACCGCGAAACGGGCCTCGATCCCGAGGGTGGGCAGCACATGCGCGAAATAGGTGAACGTGGCCCCGTAGAGCTGCGGGGCCACCACGAAGTTGGTCCCGGCACGGGCCACGGTCAGGATGGAGTAGCTCACCGCGGCCATCCCCGAGGCCAGGACCAGGGCCGCCGTCCCGCCTTCGAGCGCCGCCATCCGCTGTTCCAAGACGTCGTTGGTCGGGTTGTTGATCCGGTTGTAGTGAAACCCCGGCGTCTCGAGATCGAGCACGGCACCGGCGTGCTCGGCGTCGATGAAGTCGTGGGCCACCGTCTGGTAGATGGGCACGGCAACCGCCCGAGTGCCGTCAGCCGTGTACCCGCCGTGAATGGCGATGGTCTCGTCGTGCATGCTCTCAGTCGCTCCTCTTCGTCACTGCGGCCATCCAATTGGTGTAGAGCCCGACGGCCGCGGCCCGCCACGGCCACTCGGCCCTGTCCCCGACCTCGTCGAAGGGGAACGACTCGACCAGCTCCGGGTCCCGCTCGCCGACGATCCGCTCGTGGAGGAGCCGGAGCTGCTCCCAATCCCCCGGGGCCACACAGCACAGCGGGAGGCACGGCACGTCGTCGCGCTCGTGGAGCACGTACCGCCTCGCATCACGGTGGTACTCGCGGAGCAGGCTCGAAGGATCGTACTCGGGGTGACCCTGGACGAGGACGACCCGGGAACTGCCGGTGGCCTTGGTGATCACGCTCCATCCGACGGCGTCGGACTGGAGGACCACCTCGTAGCCGGCGGCCAGCACCTCGTCGACCTCGACCGTGTTGAGCCGGGAGTGCGGGAGCACGACGGGCGACCCGAGACCGCCGGCCAGCGGATGAGGGAGCGCCCGTTGGGGGAAGACACCGGTGCACTTGGTGTCGAGCGTGGTCCGCTCGATGCCGTCGAACACGACCAGGGCGGCGTGGGCCGACAGACAGGAGAGCAGCATGGACGGGACGTGCTCGCGCCCCCAGGACAACAGGGCGGCGAGGTCATCCCAGTACGGCTCGTCCTCGATACGCGGGGCCAGCGGATTCGATCCGGTCACGATCAGGAGATCGGGCGATCCCTCCCGCACGGTCTCGAACGGCAGGTACTCCTCTGCGATCCGTGCCGCAGTCCGCTCGCCCCTCGGGACGTCGGGCATGGTGAAGCGGCGCACCTCGACCACCTCACCTCCCGACCCTGCATCGAGCAGGTCCAGGTACTGGCGCTCGGTCGCATCGAAGGCAGCATCGGGCATGTTGTTGACGAAGGCGCACACCCATCGGGCCGGCGGCGTCTCGTCGTGCGGTGGGCCCGGGTCCACCGCCGGGGCCCGGACCAGCCGCACCGTCACTACTGCCTCACATCGGCATAGGTGACCGTCACCTCGTTATGGAGGAGTTGGTAGACCGCCTGCAGCTCGTCGTAGTCGGCCGTCGAACCGACGACCGCCATGATGTGGGTCCGCGAGCCGTCCCTCCAGTCGAGGTCGGCGCCCGGGCCCTGGTGCACGCTGATGGTGTCCACGCCCGGATGGTCGCTGACCCTGTCGACACCTTCGATGGCGGTCACCGTGGCCGAGACGGCAGGCGGCTGCAGGAAGAACCGGTAGCCGATGCGCTCGGTGGCCACCGGTCCGTCGATCCGGATCTCCTCCCCGAGAGCCACCCGGAGGGTCAGTTCGAGGAGCCGAACCCCGGCGGCGCGTTCGATCATCTCCGGCACGCCGCCGCCGACCCGGCCGTTGACCTCGATGAGACGGGGACCATCGGGTGTGAACTTGATCTCCGTATGAAGGCAGCCGGCGCGCACGTCGAGCGCCTCGATGGCCGCCGTGGCCAGTCCGAGCACCGCGCCCCGCTCGGCATCGCCCAGGGCGGCCGGGATGAAGAAGCCGGTCTCCCGGAAGTTCTCGGCCAATGGGAACCGTCCGGTCAGCGCCAGGTGGCTGATCACACCGGCGGCCACGACGCTCTCCACCGAGACGTAGGCGGCGTAGGTGTCGTCCGCCCGGGCCGGGTCGTCGGCGATGTACCCCTCGAGAACCATCTCCGGACGGCCGGGGCCCAGCGCATCGAGGAGCCTGGCCAGCTCCGCCCGGTCGGGGGCGAGGAACGTGTAGCGACTCCCCTGGGCCGACCTCGGCTTGAGCAGAGCCGGCCAGCCCACCTCGGCCTCGATGGATGCGAGCTCCGGCTCGGCCTGGTCGGGGCGGATCACCTTGCAGGCAGGCATGGGCAGCCCGGCATCGGCCAGGACCCGGCGCTGTCGTGCCTTGTCGGTGAGTGCGGCGGCCGTCGACGCGGTGTGGAAGGGCAGGTTCAGTGCCGCGGCCAACTCCGCATATCCGACCATGCCGGCATCCAGGTAGGTCGTCAGCCCGTCGGGCCCGTAGGCGGCGAGGGCCTTGGTCATCTGCTCGACATCGAGGCCGCTCACGTCGACGACGGGTCCGAACCGGTTCAACAGGTCGGCCATTTCGGCCATCTCGGGGATGGAGCCGTCGATCATCCAGAGGAGATCGCACACGCCCGCGGCCGCTTCGGCCAGCTGCATGATCGGCACGCAGCGGGGCCCGTAACCCACGGCGACGAGTGGCCGCCGGTGATTGGATTTGGAAGCATTCATGCCCCTGACCACCGGGCCGATGTTAGCGTCTAACTGGGCCTTCACCTGAGGTATTGAACTGCCGATAAGAGCAGATGCGGAGACGCCGGGCACGAGGTCCGGGCCAGATCGAGCCGGAGGAGCAACGCGTCATGCCAGTCGAGATCATCGGGATGGTAGGCACGAGGGACGCCTCGGAGATCAAGGGGCCGCTGGTCGACGGACCCGTCGTCGACTGGATGGACGGCCCGGTCATCGACCCGGGGTACCTCATCGACATCGCCCGGGCCCACGATGTGGGCGGATTCGATCGGGTGCTGGTGGGCTACGGGGCCGTGGCCCCGGAGGGTTGGGCGGTGGCCGCCACCGTGCTGCACAGCACCGAGCACCTGAAGGTGTTGGTGGCCCACCGGCCCGGCATGGTGCAGCCGGCCATCCTGGCCCGCATGGCGGCCACGCTGGACCACCTGACCGGGGGCGGGCGGATCGCCATCCACTTCATCACCGGTGGGGACGAGGCCGACCAGCACAGAGAGGGCGACTTCGTGCCCCACGACGCGCGCTACGCCCGGACGGGCGAGGTCATGGCGCTGATTCGGCGCCTCTGGACCGAGGACGCGCCCTTCGACTTCGACGGTCAGTTCTTCCGGTACGAGGATGCCTTCAGCTCGGTGAAGCCGGTGACGCCCGACGGGATCCCGCTGTACTTCGCCGGCGCATCACCTCCGGCCATCGAGGTCGGTGCGGCCCAGGCCGACGTCTACGCCTTCTGGGGGGAGCCCCGCGCCGCGGTGGCCGCCCGGATGGAGTCCATCGGGCAGGTGGCGGCCAACTACGGGCGCACCCTTCGCTACAGCATCTCCCTCCGCCCGATCATCGCCGACACCGAGGAGGAGGCCTGGGAGAAGGCCGAGTGGATCGCCACCACGACGGCCGAGCGGATCGCACTGGCCAAGGAGCGGATGGCCGGCCACAAGGACGACTACCGGGGGCTGGGCGGAGCGAAGAACGCGACGTTCTCGGTCGACCGGGACACCGGGGGCACCACGTCGGTGGGTCGCAAGCGACTGATCGAGATGTCGGCCGACCAGGACGTGCACGACGAGCGGCTATGGATGAAGGTGGCCAACCTCACCGGCGCGGCGGGCAACTCGACGGCCCTGGTCGGGACGCCCGAACAGGTGGCCGAGGCCATGCTGCGCTACTACGACCTCGGGATCTCCACCCTGTTGCTGAAGGGATTCGACCCGCTGGTCGACGCTATCGACTTCGGCGAGCGGCTCCTGCCGCTGGTCAGGCAGGGAGCGGAGCTGCGCGACGCAGCTCTTGTCCCCTGATCCGACCGGGGTCGCCCCACCCCGTGACCCCGCCGTCGCCGCCGCCGAACGGAGGCGAATTCTGAGCGGTAGGGTTCGGGGAGTGAGCGGCATGGACGATTCGATGGACCTGGAGCTGGCTGCAGCATCGTTGCGGGCCGACGGCTCCGACGTTCGCATCCTGGTCAAGGCTCTCGCCGATCAGCTGGCCGAGGCGCTCGGATCGCGCCTCGAGGTGCAGCGCTCGGGGGGAAGGTTCAAGAAGTCCAATGACATCCGGTCCCTCCGGATCACCCTGGGCGACGACCAGTTCGACGCCGAGGTGGACGGGAGCACGCTCCGGTGCACCATCGGCCATTCCTCCGGCGGCATCCGCATCCGGAGCGAGAAGGTGAGCGCGGACGACTGGTTGGCCCGACTGCTGGTCGTGCTCAAAGCCGAAGCCGCGCACAGCCAGGCGGTCCGCCAGGCACTCGAGGGCATGGTCATAGGAGGCACGACATGACGGACGCACCGCAGGACCTTCCCAAGGAGGCCGGCCACAGGCTCGAGGAGCTCGAGCACGGGCTGTTCACCTCGGACCTGTCGGTGAACGAGTTCCTGCTCATCAAGGAGGTGGGCTTCCACCCGCTCGGGTTCGTGATGGGATCCTCCATCTACCACACCGGTATCCAGACCCGGAAGTGGGGACAGAGCCAGGAGCTCACCAAGTTGACCGGCGCCATGTACGAGGCCAGGGAGCTGGCCATGAACCGGATGGAGGAGGAGGCCGCCGAGCTCGGGGCCGACGGCGTGGTCGGGGTGAGGCTGGACGTCAACTACTACGAGTGGGGCAAGGACGCCGCCGAATTCATCGCCGTGGGCACCGCGGTCAAGGCCGAGAGCGGCGTGTCCCACCTCAACAAGCTGGGGAAGCCGTTCACCTCCGACCTCTCGGGCCAGGATTTCTGGACCCTCATGCAGACCGGCTATATCCCCCAGGGCCTGGTCATGGGTACCTGCGTGTACCACATCGCCCACCGCGGGCTCGGCCAGACGTTGGGATCGGCCGGGCAGAACGTCGAGCTCCCCAACTTCACCCAGGCCCTGTACGAGGCACGCGAGCTGGCCATGACCCGGATGCAGGACGAGGCCACCCGGTTGGACGCCTCGGGTATCGTCGGAGTCCGGCTCGAGGAGAAGTCCCATCAGTGGGGCAGTCACACCATCGAATTCCTGTCGCTCGGGACGGCGGTGGGCAAGACCTCCGACTCGGTCACGCTCCCCACACCAACCACCATCATCTCGCTCGACAACTGATGGCCGCCCAACCGGACGACCTCCCCGAAGCAGCCACCCGGCGCTTCGCCGAGGGCGCGTTCACCTCGGGCCTCACCGTGCCCGACTTTGCCGCATGCCTGCAGATGGGGCTGGAGCCGGTCGGCTTCGTGCAGGGATTCTGCGTCATGCAGTGGCAGTGGTACGGGATGGGCTCCCCCTACGGGACCTTCGGCGCTCCCTTCCAGGGGAGCGCCCGCGGCTACTCGGAGAGCTGGCAGTGCCCCCATGGGTTCGTCTCGGCCGAGCACCGGAGCTGGGGGCAGAACTACGAGCAATCGTGGATCGAGGACGCCTGGCAACAGGGATTCGGCTCGGCCTATGAGCGCATGATCGAAGAGGCGACCGCTGTCGGCGCCCACGGCGTCGTCGGTTTGGTGGATGCGTCAGAGCGGCTCGGCGACATCGGCGTGCTGGAGTTCCGCGTGCAGGGCACGGCGGTGAAGGTGGCGGGCGGTCAGCCGCCTGCCGACGGCCGCCCGTGGACGACCTACCTGGCCGGACAGCGCCTGGCCAAGTCGGTCGAGGCCGGTTACGCGCCGGTGTCCATCGCCGCCACGGTGGCTTCGGTACGCGTCTGGGCCTACTGCCTGACCGAGTACCTGACCGAGGGTTCCGGATCCAGCTGGGGGTTCCAGTCGGCCACCGGTGAGATCGAGCAGACTTCCAAGGCCCACATGGCCGTCCGCCGCATCGCCCGGCAACAGCTGCGGTCCCAGCTCGGCACCGACTCGCTCCACGGGGCCTCGATGGTCACCACCGAGCGCGAGCTCGGCCAGGGCGACGCCGAGCTCCAGTGCATCCTGCGGGGGAACCGGGTGCGCCGGTTCAAGAAATTCGACCCGATGCCGACCCCCCGACCCACGGTGCGCATGCTGTGAGCCCGGACGCGACCTTCGGAGCCGGGCCCGATCCGGTCGATCTCAAGAAGGAGATGCGCGACGCCGCCGAGTTCCTCAACCGGCCCGCGGCTGCCGACAGCGCCCCGTCGGCGACCCATCGGGGTGGGCGGACGTCGGATCTCTCGATCGACGAGGAGCTCTCCCTCCACTCGATCGGGTGGGAGCCGATCCAGCTGGTGTGCGGCGCCTCGCTCTACTCGGTTCCGCTCGGGGTGTGGAACTGGGGCCAGGGCGAGATCACCTGGGCCTCGGACGCCTACATGCGGGCCTTCGCCGCCGCCGGCGACCGCATCCACCAGGAGTGCACCAAGATGGGCGGGCGCGGCGTGGTCGGCGTCCACGTCGAGGCGGTTGTCCACCGCAACCATATCGACGTGACCCTGGTGGGGACGGCCGTCCGTCCGGTCGGCTCGAGCGGGGTGTCCGCCGATCCCGTCTTCCTCTCGGATCTCTCCGGTCGTGACTTCGCCCTCCTGCACACCTCGGGCTGGGCCCCGATGGGCCTGGCGGTGGGAGCCAGCTTCGTCTACGCCCCCCGCCGATCGGCCGGCGTGGCCATCAAGCAGAAGGGGCAGAATGTCGAGCTCACCAACTTCACCGAAGCCATGTACGCGGCCCGGGAGTCGGCCATGGAGCGGATGCAGCAGTCGGCGCTGGCCATGGACGGCACCGGTGTCGTCGAAGTGAAGGTCGAAGAGGGCCCGATGTACTTCGCCAGCCACGCGGTGGGCTTCACCACCTACGGGACGGTCGTCCGGCCGGAGACAGAGCACAAGAAGCTGGCGCCGGTGATGATCCTCCCCCTCGACGACCCGCTCCCGGCCTTCGACGCCAGTTCCCTGCGCGGGGGCTGAGCCGGTCTCACGACCCTGCCGCCGGCTGCTTCTCCCTCCGGTTACTCGCTCCGGTCGTCACCCTGGTCGGCGGTCCACGTCGTCACCCTGGTCGGCGGTCCACTCGGCCAGCTCGACGGTCACATCCCCGGGCCCGACCAGGAACACGAGCCGCCGATCGTGGAAGGTCATGATCTCGTTGCGGGTGCGTACTCCCGCGGCCGAAAGCCTGGCCAGGGTGGCATCGAGGTCGTCCACGGCGAAGCACACGTGGTTGAACCCGAGCCGGGCCAGATCGGCTTCGTCGGAGACGGCGGTCAACGGTGGCCGGTGGAACCGGAGGAGCTGGACCTCTTGATGGGTGACCGCTCCCCGCAGGGTCAGGGTGACATGGTCGGCTTCCCAGTCGGGGATGCCCATGTACTCGGACATCCGCGCACCGGACACGATGGTCGCTGCGGTCTCCTCGAATCCGAGCAGCCCGAAGAAGTGCTTGGCTCCCTCCAGATCGGCCACCGCGATGGTCACATGGTCGAATCCGTTGTGCATGCGTCTCCTGGGTCGTCGTGCGAGCGGCCCGCCCGGCACACGGCGGCCGGGCACCTCGGCCGGGCACCGCGGCCGGACCGGATACCGGTGACTACGTGACGGGCCGGGCCGGGCCGGGCCGCCTGCGCCGGAGGACCCAGCTGAGCCAGGCGATCCCGACGATCATCCCGAGGCCGAGGAGCACGATCCCGACCACTGCGGCTGCCGGGATGTCCGAAGCATTCGAGGTGACCGCGGGGGCACCGGTCGGGGCACCCGCGACCACCGCTTGGCCGGGCGGCGTCGCTCCCGTCGACGCCGCCGCGGGCGTGGCCGCCGACGCACCGGCGGGGGTGGTGGCAAAGGCGACGACCTGATCGGCGGACGGGGCCAGCAGGAGGCCGTCACCGATAGCGGGCGTCGAGAAGTGGTTGGCCGGCGCGCCGATCGACGCCTGCTGGCGGATGGCACCGTTGGTGGGGCTGAGGCCGTAGAGGGTGCCGTTCCGGCCGATGGTCCATACCAGGCCGGCGGCCACGATCGGCGGCCCACCCCCGGTCCCCGAGCTCCACAGGAGGTGGATGGAGGCCGGTGATGCCACCACCCGGACGGCGATGGTGCCGCTCAGGCAGGGGAGGTAGACGGTCGTGCCCAGCGCGGCGATGCCGCCGTCGATGTCGCTGCTGCAGAGCGACCCGAGCGACGCCCGCTGGCCGCCGATGCCGCCCAGGTGGGAACCCTCGAGCAGATAGGCGATGCGCGACTTGCCCGCGATCAGGACGTCGCCGTCGCTGAGCAGCGCCGGTGCGGTCGTCATGTCGAGATCCTGTTGGTTGTTGGCCGGCCACGAGGTGGGGGCGAAGTACTGCTCGAGCCGCAGCGACGAGGAGAGCTCGAGCACCCCGTCGCTGTCGTCGTAGGCATGGGTCTTCGAGTACACCGAGCCGTTTCCCGTCTCGACCCAGACGTTGCCCTTGCTGTCCACCACCGGCGCCGCGCCGCCCATCCACACCGCACCCTGCGACTCGCCGGCCGCCGCGTCGACGGTGAAGGTGACCGGAACGCCGCCGGCCACGGGTACCGACACCACCCGTCCCCGGTACGAGGCGCAGTCCCCGTCGTTGCCGCCGTACCCGAACATCACATGGCCGTGCGTCGAGTGTCAGGCCGGTGCGTTGCAGCAGGGCCGAAGGGTCGGCCCCGGCGGGGTCGACCCGCCGCGACATCTTGAGCTTGCCCGTGGTCGTGCTCAGCCCGACCAGCACGTGGGCCGACTTCCCGCCGATGAGCTCATCGGCGACCGCGTAGATCTCATCCCGTGGCGTGTCGATGACCGGTGTCCCGGTGATCCCCACCGTCGGGCCGATATCTCCGCACGGGAGCAGCGAGGCGGGCACCGGGGTGGCCACATGGGTCGACCAGACGACCTTGCCGGTGGCGGCGGACAAGGGAATAGACGGTGTCGTCCTCGGTGGCCACGTAGACCCGACCGTTCGACACCAGCGGCTCGCCGTACAGCTCGCCGTCGAGCGTGGGCGACGTCCAGGCCCGGGCGCTGGTCTTGACCTTGGTCACCGACAGGGCCAGCCCGGTTCCCTGGACGTTGCCGTGGTACACCGTCCACGCGACGGGAGCCGAAGCCGAGGTGGTGGTGGCCCCGCCCGGGGTCGCGAACCACATCGTCGTGGCGATGATCGAGATCGCCGCCACGGTCGCCAATCGGATGCGTCGGGGCCCTGAGCGCCGACCGGGCGTCTCGCCCGTGACGCCGGTGGGGAGCGATGCCTTCACCTTGGAAAGGCTACTGGCACTCGCCTCCGTGTGGAGTTCGGGCGTCGGGGCCGGCCGCCGGGGTCGGGCGCCGGGATCGGCCGTCGGGGCCGCCTCCGACTAGGAGACCGCCGGACCCTGCTGCCGGACCGACTCGACGGCTTCCATGGCCTCCCGCAGGTCGCGCAACCATTCGTCCGCATTCGATCCCACCAGCTTCACGCACCAGGCCAAGGCGTCGGACCGGCTGCGGGCCACGCCGCTGTCGACCAGGGTGTCGAGGACCAGCCGCTCCGGCTGGCGGAGCCGGGTCATCACCGGCACCGAGAGGTTGGTGAAGACGAGGGACGTGTCCCCGGCTTCCGCTCCCCATGCGATGCTCCTCCCGAAGAGGTGCTGCGCCTCCCGGTCGATGGTCATGCGCTCGTCGCGGGTCTCCTCACGGAAGCGGGTGATCCGTCCCGCCTCGGCGGCCGCCATGCTCACCTCGTCGTCCCCCGGAACCTCCGGTGCGGGCACCCTGCCCGACGACCAGGATCTCGTCACGGTCGACGGTGACCGACGGGGCACCCTCGAACCAGTCCTCAGGCAGCCGTCCGGTCAGCCAGCCGCGGAGACCTTCGGTCGGCGGCTTCTCGTCGACGGCGCCGCCGCGGTGGCGGCCAGGACGACCGCGCCCACCGCGAGGGCGCTCATCCCGTCCCGGACCCTGGTCCCGTGCTCTCCCGCTGTCCCATCCGGCATCTCCTCCGCGTCTCATTTGATTACATAGTTACATTACTCCTCAGATTACATAATTTCAACAGCAGATGGCGGAGCCTCCGGGCCACGCCCGGGGTACCTCGCCGTAGGGCCGGGCCCGGTCTCCGGATCCGGCCTCAGGGATCGAGCGCCGAGGCCAGCACGGCTCCGACCTGCTCGAGTTCCAGGAGGAACCCGTCGTGGCCGGAGAGCGACCCGATGACCGTGAGCGGCCGGTCCCCCGGGAGCAGCCGGACCAGCTCCTGCTGGAGCCGCAGGGGGTAGAGCCGGTCGCTGTCGATGCCGGCCACGGTGACCTCGGCGGTGACGCCGGCCAGCGCCCGGCCCACACCGCCACGTCCCCGGCCCACGTCGTGGTGGTTCATGGCCTCGCTGAGGATGATGTACGAGTTCGGGTCGAACCGGCGGACCAGCTTGTCCCCGTGGTGCTGCAGGTAGGACTCGACCGCGTAGCGGCCCCCCTTGAGCGGGTCCTCGGGGGCCTGGGCACTCCGGCCGAAGCGGCTCTCGAGCTCCAGCTCCGTCCGGTAGCCGACCTGGCCGATCCCACGGGCGATGGCCAGACCTTCCACCGGGCCGGTCGCCGAACCGTAGTAGTCGCCCCCGGCGAAGGCGGGGTCCGCTCGGATGGCCCGGACCTGCAGCGAGCACAGGGCGATCTGCTCGGCGGTGGCCGCCGCGCCGACGGCCAGGACGGCGGCCCGGGCGACCCGGTCGGGATAGCCCACGCACCACTCGAGGACCCGCATCCCGCCCATCGACCCCCCGACCACACCGGCCCACCGTGCGATGCCCAAGCGGTCGGCCAGCGCAGCCTCGGCCGCCACCTGGTCGCGGATGGTCAACACCGGGAACCGTCGAGCCGTAGGGCGCACCGTCGGGCGCGGGCGACGCCGGCCCCGTGGTGCCCCGGCACCCACCGAGGACATTGGGGCAGACGACGAAGTAGCGGTCGGTGTCGATGGGGGCACCGGGCCCGATCAGGCCGTCCCACCAACCGGCCGTCGGGTGGTCGGGCCCGGCCGGGCCGGTGGCATGGGAGTCTCCGGTGATGGCGTGGAGCACCAGCACGCCGTTGCCCCGCGACGGGTCGAGCTCGCCCCACGTCTCGTAGGCCACGGTGACCTCGGGCAGCGAGCTCCCGGCCTCGAGGGGCATCCCCGTCCCGTCGGTGTCGAAACCACCGCGAACCGGCGACCCGCGGGATCGTCGGCGGGGGATGTGCCGGCGGGCGGGACCGGTGTCACGCTCCCTTGACGGCGCGGAAACCGGCCTCCAGGTCGGCCAGGATGTCCTCGATCGACTCGAGCCCGACGCACAGCCGGACCAGATCCGGGGTCACGCCGGTGGTGACCTGCTCGGCCTCGGTCAACTGCGAGTGGGTCGTCGAGGCCGGGTGGATGGCCAGGCTGCGGACGTCGCCGACGTTGGCCAGATGGCTGAACAGCTCGAGACCCTCGATGAAGGCGCGGCCGGCCTCGGCCCCGCCCTCGATCCCGAAGGCCAGGATGGCCCCACCGCCGTTGGGGAGGTAGCGCTGCTGGCGCTCGTGCCAGGGACTCGACGGCAGCCCGGGGTAGGCCACCCAGCTGACCTCGTCCCGCGCCTCCAGCCAGGCGGCCACCGTGCTGGCGTTCTGCACGTGACGCTCCATCCTGAGGCTCAGGGTCTCGAGGCCCTGGAGGAACAGGAACGAATTGAGGGGGGCGATGGACGGACCGGTGTCGCGCAGGTACTGCAGGCGCGCCTTGAGCACGAACCTGGCCGGGAAGAGGGGCTCGGGGAGCTGGCCGAACACCAGCCCGTGATAGCTCGGGTCGGGCTCGGTGAAGTTGGGGAACCGACCACTTCCCTCGTAGTCGAAGGCCCCACCGTCGACGATGATCCCACCGATGGACGTGCCGTGGCCCCCGATGAACTTGGTGGCCGAGTGCACGACGATGTCGGCGCCGTGGCGCAGGGGCTGGCACAGGTAGGGCGTCGCCACCGTGTTGTCCACCACCAGCGGGATCCGGTGCTCGTGGGCGATGGCGGCCACCCGCTCGAAATCGAGGACATCGCCCTTGGGATTGCCCAGCGTCTCCGCATAGAAGGCCTTGGTGTTCGGCCGCACCGCGGCCCGCCACGCCTCGAAGTCGTCGGGGTCGTCGACGAAGGTGACCTCCACCCCGAGCTTGGGCAGCGTGTAGTGCAACAGGTTGTAGGTGCCGCCGTAGAGCGACGCCGAGGACACCACGTGCCCGCCGTTCTCGGCCAGGTTGAGCAGGGTGACGGTCTCGGCCGCCTGGCCGCTGGCCACGGCCAGCGCCGCCACCCCGCCCTCCAGGGCCGCCACCCGCTCCTCGAAGACGGCCTGGGTGGGGTTCATGATGCGGGTGTAGATGTTCCCCAATTCCTCCAGCCCGAACAGGGCGGCCGCGTGGGCGGTGTCCCGGAAGGTGTAGCTGGTGGTCTGGTAGATGGGAACGGCCCGGGCCCCGGTGGTGGGGTCGGGAACAGCTCCGGCATGGATCTGGCGGGTTTCGAATCCCCAATCGGACATGGCAGTGGCCTCCTTGGAGCGGTCTCCGGACGTCGATCGCCGGAGCGGGCAGCGCTCAGCGCTCAGCTCAGCGTCTCAATGGTGGCAAATCTGATGGAGTTGATCAACTAGCCGGTCCGCGTCGGCCGGACCGGGCCGCGTGGCCCGTGGGCACGGCTCAGATCGGCTTTCCTCCCGGGCACCACGCGTTGGCGGGCACGCCTGCGCACGGATCGGGCATGGTGGGCAGGTCCTTCGGCAGCGGGTGCATGACCACCCCGGTGTGCTCGGGGTAGACGGACCCTGCCGGGCAGGCGGTGGCCTCGATCCCCGAATCGCAGAGCACCTGGTCGAGGAGCGGGCCGCCGGTGTTGGCCGCGGTGGTGATCTTCCCGCAGGTGGGCTGGATCTGCTCCAGATCCGGCGGGGCACTGCCGTTGGGGGCCGTGTTCCCGGAGAAGCAGTTCTGGGGCTGCCCGGCGGTGAAGACGATCTGCCCGTAGTCCGAGTTGCTGGGATTGCCGAAGTAGCCGTTGTGGCTGAAGGTGTTGTGCACCAGGGCGTCGCCCTCCGGGTCGTACACGCAGCCGAGGCCGGACACCTCCACGCCGCCGGTGGCCGGGCAGCTCTGGCCGAGCGAGGGCGTGCCCGAGTCGGGGTAGGGCACCACCAGGAACCCCCATGCCCCGTTGTCGGAGAAGGTGTTGTCCATCACCGTGTCGTTGCGCCCGCCCGACAGGGTCATCCCCGTCCCGATGGGACCGGCGGCGGCGTTGCCGGCTTCGGGCACGTTGGGATTGTTGTTGTTGTGGGAGTCGTTGTGGATGAACACCCAGCACGAGTGGGTGTGGGTGATGGGGCTGATCCCGTTGTCCGGGCAGGCCCCGTTCTGGGGCGCCGGTGGATCGCCGGCGATCTGGGTGTTGGTGTCGATCCCGTCCTGGTTCTCGTCGAACTGCGAGTTCTCGATGACCACCGCCCCACCGGAGTTGGTCCCCGAGTAGCCGAGGGCGTTGTACTCCATCCAGGCGTGGTCGATGGTCACGTCACAGAGCTGGTGGCACGCCCCCACGTACATGCCCGAGTCGTTGAAGTTGCTGGCATAGAGCTGGTTCCACCCGGCCGGCCCCTCGGAATTCGACGAGAAGATGCCGTACTGGGCCGCGGTGGCCTCCTGCTGGTCGGGGGTGCCGGTGGGGCTGAAGTACGTCGAGGTGGCGGTCAGGTAGCTGCCCCAGTAGCCCTTGAGCCCGATGGTGCCGCTGCCGTCCCCGCCGTTCCACCAGATCTCGTTCCCCGACGCGCCCGTGCCGGCCAGGAAGTTGCACGCGGTCAGGTTCTCGACGTACACGTCGTCGGCCTTCCACACCAGGATCCCGTTCCGGCCCACGGCCTTGCCGTCCGGGCCCACGGCACCGAAGTTCTGTGCCGCCGGGCTCGAGCTGCACGCCGACGATCCGGCCTTGGTGCCGTCCACGATCACCGTGGACCGGTTCATCCCCCGCAGGTGGATGTCCGGGGTCGTGATCAGCACCCCGCCCATGTCGCCGTCGGACGGGTCGGTGCGGGCGCCGGACTCGTCGGCGGCCTCGTGGTAGTCACCCGGTGCGACGAGGATCCAGTCCCCGGGCCGGGCCGCGTCGACGGCGGCCTGGATGGACGTGTACGTACCGGCGTGCCCGTGGAAGGTGCCCGACCAGGAGCACGGCGCCGCTGGTGGTGCCGCTGCCGGACCGCTGCCGGCCGATCCGGAAGACGAGCTGCAGCCGGCCAGCAGGCCGGCCCCCATCACGAACACGCCGGCCAGGGTGGCGGCACGTCGGCCTCGGAGCATCGGCTTCCCCCGTTCCCCACCCGCCGGACAGGCCCGGCGTGGACACGTGGCGATCGTACCGGGCGTCGGCCGGGGCCGGCCGAGGGCCGTCCCGGAGGCGCCCCGGGGTCGAGGCGTGCCCCGGTTCCGGGGGAGCGGCGGGCCGTTGGGCTACCATTTGGTCGTCGTGATCTGGGGCGCAGGACCACCACCGGTGGCGGCCGGTCCCCGATCTGATGGGCCCGGACCAGTGAAGTCCCGCCCCTACCAACTCCGGCTTCCCTGTCGTGGCCGGCCACAGCGAAGGAGCCACCATGACCAGCGAGCAGCATCGTCCCGACTTCAAGGTGGCCGATCTCTCCCTCGCCGAATTCGGGCGCAAGGAGATCGAACTGGCCGAGCACGAGATGCCCGGCCTCATGGCCATGCGGGCCGAGCACGGTGCCGAGCAGCCCCTGCGGGGCGCCCGGATCACCGGCTCGCTGCACATGACCATCCAGACCGCGGTCCTCATCGAGACCTTGGTTGCGCTGGGTGCGGAGGTGCGCTGGGCCAGTTGCAACATCTTCTCCACCCAGGATCACGCCGCCGCCGCCGTGGCCGTCGGGCCGGACGGGACCGTCGACTCCCCCAAAGGGGTACCCGTGTTCGCCTGGAAGGGAGAGTCGCTCGAGGAGTACTGGTGGTGCACGGAACAGGCACTGCTGTGGCCCGGCGAGGGACCGACCATGATCCTCGACGACGGTGGTGACGCCACCCTGCTCGTCCACAAGGGCGTCGAGTACGAGAAGGCGGGCGAGGTGCCCGACCCGTCCACGGCCGACTCCGAGGAGTTCGCCGTGGTGCTCGGCGTGCTGGCCCGCAGCCTGGCCGAGGACCCGATCCGGTGGACGACCATCGCCGGCGGGATCAAGGGCGTGTCCGAGGAGACCACCACCGGCGTGCACCGGCTCAACGAGATGGAGCAGACCGGCGAGCTGCTGTTCACCGCCATCAACGTCAACGACGCGGTGACCAAGTCCAAGTTCGACAACAAGTACGGATGCCGCCACTCGCTGATCGACGGGATCAACCGGGCCACCGACGTACTCATCGGCGGCAAGGTGGCGGTGGTCTGCGGCTACGGCGACGTGGGCAAGGGTTGCGCCGAGTCGCTCCAGGGCCAGGGGGCGCGGGTGATCATCACCGAGATCGACCCGATCTGTGCCCTGCAGGCGGCCATGGACGGCCACCAGGTGGCCACGCTCGAGGACGTGGTGGCCACCGCCGACATCTTCGTGACCACCACCGGCAACAAGGACGTGATCACCGCCGACCACATGGCCCGGATGAAGCACCAGGCCATCGTGGGCAACATCGGCCACTTCGACAACGAGATCGACATGGCCGGCCTGATGAAGATCGACGGCGTCGAGCGGGTGAACATCAAGCCGCAGGTCGACAAGTGGGTCTTCCCCGACGGCCACGCGGTGATCATCCTGTCCGAGGGCCGTCTGCTCAACCTGGGCAACGCCACCGGTCATCCCGAGCTTCGTGATGTCCAACTCCTTCACCAACCAGACCATGGCCCAGATGGAGCTGTTCAACAACGCCGACGACTACGAGAACCGGGTCTACGTGCTGCCCAAGCATCTCGACGAGAAGGTGGCCCGGCTGCACCTCGATGCCCTCGGGGTGCGGCTGACCACGCTGACCAAGGAGCAGGCCGAGTACATCGGGGTGCCGGTCGACGGTCCCTACAAGCCGGACACCTACCGGTACTGACGCCGCTCAGCGGTACTGACGCCAGCTCAGCGGTACTGACGCCGCTCAGCGGTCGGCCGTCTCCAGGTCGAGCAGGTGGGCGAAGCGCTCCCTGGCCTCGGCCCGCCGGGTCGGGACGTGCTCGGTGGGAACGTCGGTCGGCTTGTAGCCCTTGAGGGTCTGGCGGGCCACCGTGACCTTGTGGACCTCGTCGGGACCGTCGTAGATGCGGGCCGCCCGGGCGTGCCGGTACATCGACTCCAGGGGGAGGTCGGTCGAGAACCCGAGCGCGCCGTGGACCTGGATGGCCCGGTCGATCACGTTGTAGAGCACACCGGCGCCGTAGTACTTGATCATGGCGATCTCCACCCGGGCGGCCGAGGCTCCCTCGTTGTCCATCTTCCACGCCGCGTACAGCGTCATGAGGCGCGCCGCGGTCATCTCGGCCAGGGAGTCGGCCACCCAGTTCTGGACGGTCTGCTTCTCGGCCAGCAGTGAGTGGTGGGTGGTGCGGGAGACCGCCCGCTCGCACAGCATGTCGAAGGCCCGCCGGGACTGGCCCAGCCAGCGCATGCAGTGGTGGATGCGCCCCGGCCCCAGGCGCTTCTGGGCCAGCACGAAACCCTCGCCCTCGAGGCCGATGAGGTTCTCGTAGGGGACCCGCACCTCGCGGTAGATGATCTCGGCGTGGCCACCGAACTTGCCGTAGTGCTCGACCGGATCCTCCATGGTGGCGACGTCACGGACGATGTCGACGCCCGGGGCGTCGGCCGGCACGATGATCATCGAGCACCCCTGGTACGGGTGGACGTCCGGGTTGGTCACCGCCATCACGATCAGGAAGTCGGCCACCGAGCCGTTCGAGGTGAACCACTTGTGGCCGTCGATGACCCACTCGTCACCGTCGCGCACCGCGGTGGTGGAGATCATGGTGGGGTCGGCACCCGCTCCCGGCTCGGTCATGGAGAACCCGCTGCGGAGGCGCCCGTCGAGCAGGGGCAGCAACCACCGCTCCCGATGCTCCTCACGGCCCGAGGACTCGATGCCCACCGCCAGCAGCTCGGCGTTGCCCGAGTCGGGGGCGTTGTTGCCGAAGGCCACCGGACCGTACGGGGTCTGGCCGAGGATCTCGTGCATCAGGCCGAGCTTGACCTGGCCGAATCCACCGCCGCCCAGCTCGGGCGGAAGGTGCGAGGCCCACAGCCCCCGGCTCTTGACCTCCTGCTGGAGGGGTTCGAGCGCCTCGAGCATGGCGTCGTAGCTCAGCGCCAGCGTCTCGAGGGGGAAGAGCTCGTCCCGCACGACCTGGCGCATCCAGGCCAGCTGCTCCTCGAACTCGGGCTCAGTGGAAAAGTCCCATGCCACGGTGGTCCCCCTGTCGTTCTTGCCGGTCGGTCCCCCGGGGCAACTACCGTAACGGCATGCCCGGCGACACCTCTGCCACCCCCATCCGTACCACCGTCACCCTCTCCGCGCCCAACCGGGCCCGTCCCCGGGCCGAGCGGGCCCGGCCGGAGATCGACCGGATCGGAGGCTCGGGCCCGGCTGCGGGCTGCCGAACAGGCCCTCCTCGACGAGCACCGTCTGCTGACCGGCGAGGAGCTCACCGCGCTGGCCGAACTGCCCGACCCGTGGGTCACCTCCCTCGCCGCCCTCGCCCACCAGGTGCGGTTGGAGTGGTGCGGGCCCGCAGTGGAGGTGGAGGGCATCCTGTCGGCCAAGACCGGTGGCTGTCCCGAGGACTGCCACTTCTGTTCCCAGTCGTCCCGGTTCGACAGCCCGGTCAAGGCCACCCCCTTCCTCGACACCGACGAGGTGCTCCGAGCGGCCGCGGAGACCAAGGCCGCGGGGGCCTCGGAGTTCTGCCTCGTCCTGGCCGTGCGCGGTCCGGACGAGCGCACCATGGTCCGGATCCTCGAACTGGTGCCCATGATCCACGCCGAGACCGGTCTCAACGTGGCCGTCAGCGCCGGACTGCTGAGCGACGAGCAGGCCCGACGCTTCGCCGAGGGGGGCGTCCACCGCTACAACCACAACCTCGAGACGTCCAGGTCGTTCTTCCCGAACGTGGTCTCCACCCACACCTGGGAGGAGCGCCGCGAGACCTGCCGCCTCGTGCGGGACCACGGGATGGAACTGTGCTGCGGGGCCCTGATCGGGATGGGCGAGAGCGACGGGCAACGGATCGAGCTGCTGGGCCAGCTGCAGGAGCTCGATCCCACCGAGGTCCCGCTCAACTTCTTGAACCCCCGGCCGGGTACCCCACTGGGCGACGAGCAGCCGGTTGCCGCCTGGGAGGCCATCCGTTGGATCGCCCTCTTCAGGCTGGGCCTGCCCGGTGTGATCCTCCGCTACGCCGGTGGCCGCGAGGTCACCCTACGGGAGCTGCAGTCGATGGGGATGACGTCGGGGATCAACGCCCTCATCGTGGGCAACTACCTGACCACACTGGGACGGTCCGCCGACGAGGACCTGCAGATGCTTTCCGATCTGCGCATGCCGGTCGGAGCGCTCACCGGCGTCCTGTGACCGGTGACTCCGGATGACCGGCCACTGCACCGGTTGTGGTGCTGCGTCGAGTTCGTGCCCGGGATGCGACCGTGCCCTCGATCCACCCCGGTTCTGCCCCCACTGCGGACGACGGCTCAGCGTGGCGGTGAGCCCTTCAGGCTACCGGGCCCGCTGCCGGGACCACGGCGAGGTTCTCCGCAGTTGAGCCTCGACCGCACGGCGGGCACATCACTGACTGACCCTTCCCACCTCGTGGAGCTCCACCGCGTTGCCGGCCGGGTCGTCGATGAACGTCTGGCGGTTTTTGCCCACGGCGACCGGATCGGCCACCTCGATCCCCTTCGACCGCAGCTCATCCACCACCGCCTCGAGGTCCTCGACGCGGATGGCGAAATGCTGCCCCAGGTTGCGGGGCACGGGTGCCTCGACCAGGTGGACCTGCTGGGCTCCGAGGTCGATCCAGGCGCCGGCGATCCCGAGGTCGGGCCGGTCGCCCCGGAGCGTCCCTCCGAGGACCCCGGTATAGAAGGCCACACCCGACTCGATGTCGGGCACGTTGACGGACACATGATGAACGGCCAGGGGCTCCATGCCCCGAATTGTGTCCGGTCCCGCCTGGCGGCGCAACGGGGGCACGCATGGCGGTCGGCCCGACCGGCACAACGGCCGGACCCCTGTGGTCGACTGGCCGGATGAGCAGCTACCACGACGGACGCATCGAGTGCACCGATGACGAGGTGAGGATCCGCGGCTACTACTTTCCGTGGGGTACCAAGCGGATCCCGTACACATCCATCCGCTCGCTCGAGCGCTTCGCCATGACCGCGCTGAGGCGCAAAGGGCGGATCTGGGGATCCGGAGACCTCAGGCACTGGGCCAACCTCGACCCGAGGCGACCCAAGAAGTCGGCCGGGTTCTTCCTGGATGTCGGAGCGCGGGTGATCCCGTTCGTGACCCCCGACGATTCGGACGCCTTCGAGGCGGTCGTGCGGTCCCATCTCCCTGCCGGGTCCACCGGCTGAACCCGGCCGGTGCGCGGGCCTCAGGGGCCGGCGACCGGCTGGGCCGGGATGTGCAGCGGAGCGTGGTCCATCCGGGCCAGCACATGACGGGCGAACAGGTCGCACTCGTGGATGTGGGGGTAGCCCGACAGGATGAATGAGTCGACGCCGGCGTCCCGGAGCTCCCCCAGTGCGGCCAGGACCTGGTCGGGATCGCCCACGATGGCGGCTCCGGCACCGCTGCGGGCGCTGTCCGATGCCGGTCCACAGGTGGCGTCCGACGTAGCCCTCCCGATCGGCTTCGGCCCGCAGCTCGGCCTGGCGGGCAACTCCGGTCGACGCCAAATCCAGCGAACGACCACGGATGGTGCGGCCGGTGGTCGGGTCGAGCCTGGATAGGAGCCGCCTGGCCGCGTCCCGTGCCTCGTCCTCGGTCTCCCGCACGATCACGTGGGAGCGCCACCCGAAGCGCAGATTCCGGCCCAACTCTCGGGCCCGATGCCTCATGTCCTCGACGACGGCGGCGACGGATGCGGGGGTGTCCGGCCACATCAGGTACACGTCGGCACCTGCGGCTGCACACGCCTTGGCCTCCTCGGACAGGCCGCCGAAGTAGAACGGGGGGCAGCGGCCCGAGGTCATCGACACCCGAGGTGGGTCGATGGTCAGATCGACGAAGCCTCCGGACATCTCGACCGGCCGGCCCGACATGAGGGCGCGCAGCGCGGCCATGAACTCGAGGGTGCGCCGGTACCGGTCCGGTCCGGGGAGCGCCTCCCCGGGGACATCGCTGGAGATGACGTTGAGCACCAGCCGTCCATGGGCGATCTGATCAATGGTGGCCAGCTGCCGGGCCAGTTGGGGAACGACGAGCTCGCCCATGCGCACGGCCAACAGCAGGTTGATGCGCCGGGTCTGGGTCGCCACGGCGGCGGCAAAGGCCACACTGTCGATGCCCAGGGCGTACCCCGAGGGCAACAAGATGCTGTCGTAGCCGTAGGACTCGGCGGCGATGGTGATGGCGCGGCAGTGCTCCCAGCTGCTGGCCAGGCCCTCGTCTTGGTGGCCGAGGAACTCGTAGTCGTCGTCGCACAGGGCACCGAACCAGGCAACTTCGGGTGGTGGGGTGACCACGGAACCACACTAGGACGCAGTCGGCATCCTCAGGCCGCCACCGGTGGGGGCCGCTCGTTGCGTTGGCCGTTGTGGGATGGGCACAGCAGCCCGTTCTCCTGGGTGGTGGGACCGCCGAGGGCCCAGGGCTGGATGTGGTCGGCCTGACAGAAGGGTGCGGTGACATCGCAGAAGGGGTGGGTGCACTTCCTGTCCCGCACCTCGATGGCCCGGCGGGTGGCCCCGGTGAAGAACCGGTCTTTGGGGTCGACCTCTGTCCGGGGACCGGGGCCGAAGGTGGCCCGCTCCAGATCGGCGCTGGTCACCCGGCCGTCGGCCCCGGCGAAGAGCCGGGCCTTGGCCCCGATCTCCACCCGGCGACCGGGGCCGAAGGCGGCCCGCTCCACATCGGCACCGTCCAACCAGGGCAGGAGTGACCCCGGGGGGACCACGGTGCCGTTCTCGAGCTGGCAGATCCGCCCGTGCAGTGTCTCGTAGTCCACGAGGACGGTGAACAGGGGTGCCGGTCTTCTGGCGTTCCTCGGGCAGCTCTTCGAGCGGGTGGCCATGCGCCACCAGGGCATCGGCCTGGCGCTGGCCGGGGGTGCGGGCCAGGCGGTCGCCGGGGCCCGGGTCCCGACCGAGGAGCGCTCTGGCCTCGGCCCAGTCGGCCTCGAACAGCTCACGCTCCAGGCGTTCGAGCTCTCCGGCGACGATGGCCCCGTTGATGGGATCGAGGTTCATGGCCCCGAGCCAGGTGCCGGCGAAGCTCTGGACCAGGTAGACGTCCCGGCGGTCCCGGTGCCGCTCGGCGTCCTGGTCGGCCCCGTCGGGATCGGCCAGCTGCCTCCAGTAGGCGGCGGCCTGGGAGAACTGGGCAAAGGTCAACCTCCGGGCCTGGTCGACCAACAGGGCCTCGTCTCTGGCCAGGGCCGCTTCGGTCTCCTCGGGCCCGGAGGGAGATCATCACGTCCACGTGGGCCCCGGTGATGTCCCCTTCCGCCCAGGCCCGGGTGGTCTCGGGCAGGTTGCGGAGCTCCCGGCCCCGGCGCACCCGGCGTTTGGCCTCGCTCTTGTTGACCCGGCACCGGGTGGTCACCCAGGCCGCGGCGGTCCGGGCCCCGTCGGTGGCCCAGTCGCCGGACGCATCGAAGGCGGCGGTGGCCCCGGTGGCCAAGGCCTCAGCCCGGGCCGCCACCTGGTGGAGCGCCACGATCGACTCCGGGTCGGCCAGCACCGACGGGTCGAGCTCGCCCAGCCGGTCGAGTTCCTCGTTGATGACGTCCAGTTCCACGAAGGAGAGTCCACCACCGGGGTGTGACAACGACCCGGGGGGCGGGACGTCGGGGCGGGACGGGGCCGAACGGGGTCGGACCGGGGGGCTGCACAGGGTCGGAGAGGGGACCGGAACGCGGGGACGGGGTTGGACAGGGGTCGGACGGCGAGACAGGCCGGACTCGGGCCCGGCGGCGCCGACCGGTCCCACAGGAGCCGATGGAACCATCGACATCGGCGACCGGGCCCCGGGCTACGTTGAGCGGATGGCGGCCCTGCTGGTGTCCGTGCTCCCGCTGGCCGTCGGGGCAGCCATCAGCCCCACCCTCTTGGCCCTTCAACTGCTGGTGCTGACCGGAGCATCGAAGCCGCTGGCGCGGGCCTGGGCCCTCGCCGCCGGAGCGGCACTCGTGTTGGCCGGCTTCGCCCTGCTGGGACTGACCGTGTTGAACCACCTGCACCCGACCGAGCACCACCACCATTCGGTGCGTGGAGCGGTGATCGTGTTCATCGCAGCCGGGCTCCTCGTCGCCCTCGCGGTCCGGTCGATGCGCAGCCGGCCGATGCCTGCCGACAGACAGGCCTCACGAACGACCGGACTCCTCCAGACAGCTCCCACCTATTGGTTCATCGGCGTCGGGGCCCTGGGCATGGTGCTCAACTTCTCCACGTTGGTGCTGTTCCTGCCGGCGCTCCACGAGATCACCCGCTCGTCGGCGTCGTTGGCGGCCCGAGGCGTGACGTTCGCCCTCCTCTATGTCATCACCTTGCTGCCGGTACTCGCACCGGTCGTGGTGGTCTCCGTCCTCGGCGTGCGGGCCAAGCCGGCCTTGGACGCGGCCCACGATTTCGTGACCAAGCACTCCCGTCAGATCGGCATCGCCATCGAGTTGGTATTCGCGGTCTACCTGGCCGTGAAGGGGCTCGGCGAGCTTCCCTGACGCCGGGCCACGGGCGATCACCCGGCCCTCCGCGATGGGCCTATCCGGCGGGGACCTTCCATCCACGGGACTCTGCGATCTCCTTGCAGGTCGGGCAGACGGGGTACCGCTTGGGGTTTCGCCCCGGAACCCAGATCTTGCCGCACAGCGCCTTCACCGCAGTCCCGTTGACCATGCCCTCCACCACCGTCGGTCCGGCGGCGATGTAGTCGCCCTTCTCCGGCTTGAACCCCTCCAGCACGATGTGAGACATCCGCTCGTGGTCACCGTCGAGTTCGGGATCGACCTGCGTCGGAGCCACCGTGATACCGGTATCGGTCATGGCACCAGGATCGCGCGTCCGGCGCCCGACCGCGCATCGGGCGCCCGAGCCGGGGCCCGACCACACGCCCGCGGTCACGGCGCTACCCACCGGCTCCGTGCCTCCGACCGACCCCCTACGCTTGATGGGCATGTGTCCACGTACGCTGGTCCTGGCCTCGGGCTCGCCGGCGCGGCTCCGACTCCTCAGAGACGCCGGCTTCGACCCCGAGGTCGCGGTGAGCGGGGTGGACGAGGAGGCGGTCCGGGCCGAGGACACGGCCACGCTGGTCACCATCCTGGCCGAGCAGAAGGCCGAGGCGGTCGCCGGCCGGGCCGGCGATTCCGTCGTGGTGGGGTGCGACTCGATGCTCGAATTCGAGGGACGGCCCCTGGGCAAGCCGGCGTCTCCGTCCCAGGCCGCGGAGTGGCTGCGGGCCATGCGGGGTCGAAGCGGGACGCTGTTCACCGGGCACTGCGTGATCGACGGCGCCACCGGACGGCGTGCGACAGGAGTCGCCGGCACCACGGTCAGGTTCGGGGTGACCACCGAGGCCGAGCTCGATGCCTACCTTTCGACCGGAGAGGCCATGTCGGTGGCCGGGGCCTTCACCCTCGACGGCCGCTCGGCGCCGTTCATCGACGGGGTCGACGGTGACCCCGGCAACGTCATCGGCCTGTCCCTCCCGCTGTTCCGTTCGCTCCTCGCCCAGCTCGGCATCGCCATCACCGATCTGTGGGCCCGGGTCGAGCCGTGAGCGGGCCCCGTCTGTCGGCGCTCAAGCTGGGACCCGTCGCGGTGGATCCGCCGGTGGTGCTGGCCCCGATGGCCGGGGTGACCAACGTCGCCTTCCGGCGACTGTGCCGGACCTACGGCGCCGGCCTCTATGTGAGCGAGATGATCACCGCCCGGGCTCTGGTCGAAGGCAACGCCAAGACGCTGGCCATGGCCGCGTTCGGTGAGGACGAGCCCGTCCGCAGCATCCAGCTGTGCGGGGTCGACCCCCAGGTGATGGGGACCGCGGTGCGACGCCTGGTCGGTGAGATCGGCGTCGACCACATCGATCTCAACTTCGGCTGCCCGGCCGGCAAGGTGACACGCCAGGGCGGTGGGGCCGCCCTCCCCGTCCACCGGGCGCTCTTCCGTGCCATCGTCGGTGCCGCGGTGGAGGCCGCCGTGTCGGTTCCCGTGACCGTCAAGCTGCGCATCGGGGTCGACGGCGACCATGTCACCTACCTCGAAGCCGGGCGCATCGCCGAGGACGAAGGGGCGGCGGCCATCACCCTGCACGCCCGCACGGCCGAACAGCTCTACTCGGGCAGGGCTGACTGGGGGGCCATCGCCGACCTCAAGGAACACATCGCCTCCATTCCGGTCCTCGGCAACGGCGATCTGTGGGAGGCGTCGGACGCACTGGCCATGGTGGCCGCCACCGGGTGCGACGGTGTGGTGGTAGGACGCGGCTGCCTCGGCCGGCCCTGGCTGTTCCGCGACCTCGCCGACGCCTTCGCGGGGCGATCCCCAGAGGCTGCGCCCGACCTGGGCCAGATCGTCCACATGATGCGAGACCCACGCCCGCCTCCTGTGCCGCTCCTTCGGCGAGGACCTGGGGATCCGCCAGTTCCGCAAGCATGCGGGCTGGTACCTGACCGGATTCGCGGTCGGACCAGCGGTCCGCCGCTCGCTGGGCCAGGCTTCGACCCTCGCCGAGGTGGCCGACCTCCTCGTCGGCCTCGATCCCGCGCTGCCATTCCCGCCGGAGGCGAGGCGCATGGCCCGCGGACATACCAACGGGCCGAAGCCGGTGCGTCTTCCTCCGCGGGTGGTTCGAGGCCGTGGACGACATGACACCCCCCGAAGGTGGTGACGTCCTGGCCTCGGGTGGCTGAGCGTTGCCGGTCTCGGGAGGCTGAGCGTTGCCGGCCGTGCCCGGGCCGGCCGCCTGCCTTGGGTCGGGACGCCCACCGGGGTGTGGGAGACTGGGGGAGGTTGATCACGCCTGGCTCCCCGGCATCGACCCGGGGATACGCCCCGGTCGTCACGTGGTCATCCCCCTCCTGATGATCGTCGGCTCCTCTCTCACTATCGAAATCGGTGACCGGACCCTGCTCCGCGACGCGTCGTTCGTGGTCGGTGCGGGCGAGAAGGTCGCGCTGGTCGGCCGCAACGGGAGTGGGAAATCGACCTTCATCTCGGTCATCATCGACGAGCCCGGGCGGAACGTGCGGTCCACCGGAAACTCCCGCATCCGGGGCACCTTCGGCTACCTGCCCCAGGTGCCGGTGGCCCACGGCCTCGGTCTCGAGCCCAACGGCTTCTCCCACGTCCTGTCCGGCCGTGGCCTCGATGTCCTCGACGACGCCCTCGACAAGGCCCGCACCCAGATGAGCAAGGACCCGACGACCGAGAACATCGAGCTCTTCTCCGACCTCGAGGAGCAGTTCCGGGAGAACGGCGGCTACGAGGCGGAGTCGACGATGGCCCGTCTGGCCGACGGCCTCGGCCTCCGCCAGGAGCTCCTGCTCGACGACATCGAGAGCCTCTCGGGCGGTCAGCGCCGTCGGGTCGACCTCATCAGGATCCTCTTCCAGGGACCCGACACCATGATCCTCGACGAGCCCACCAACCATCTCGACCTTCCGGCCAAGCGGTGGCTGATGGAAGAGCTCGAGGGGTTCCCCGGGGCCATCCTGGTCGTCTCCCACGATCTCAAGCTGCTCGACCGGTCGATCAACAAGGTGCTCCATCTTTCCGACGGGCGCCTGCACGAGTTCAAAGGGACCTACTCGTCGTACGTGGTCCAGCTCGAGGCCGACCAGAGCCAGCGCGAACGGTCGGCCCTGCTCGAGGGCAGGGAGATCAAGCGCCTGTCCACCCTGGCCGACTCCATGCGGGGCAGCACCAACCGTCGGGCCAGGATCGCCAAGTCGCTCGACAAGCGCGTCGAGCGACTCGAATCAGCGAAGACCGAGGTGCACAAGCGGGAGAAGAAGAGCTCGTTCCGACTGCCCGCCCCCAAGCGGTCCGGCGAGGTGCCGATCCGGGCCGTCGACCTCTCGGTGCGCTACGGCCGCGTCACGGTGCTCGAGAAGGTCGCCTTCCACTGCCGGCGGGGCGATCGTATGGTCGTCATCGGCCGCAACGGAGCCGGCAAGTCCAGCCTGCTGCGATGCCTGGCCGGCGTGCAGACCCCGACGGCGGGCGAGGTCGAGCTCGGCGCCAACGTCACGCTCGGCTACTTCGCCCAGGAACACGAGCAGGTGGACCTCGGCGTGACCGTCCTCGACAACATCGACGACACCGTCCTGGTCAACGAGACCGATCGCCGGGCCCTGCTCGGCTCGTTCGGGATCGCCGGCAAGGCGGCCCACCAGATGCCGGCGACACTGTCGGGCGGCGAACGGGCGAAGCTGGGCCTGGCCATGCTGGCCGCAGGTCGGGCCAACGTGCTCCTGCTCGACGAGCCCACCAACAATCTCGACCCGTCCTCGATCGCCGCCGTCGGCACCATGCTGAGCCACTGGCCGGGGACCATCGTGGTGGTCAGCCACGACCGCTCCTTCGTCGACGCCCTGGCGCCTACCCACGCCCTCAAGCTCCCCGATGAGGTCTTCACCCACTGGGACGACGCCTATCTCGACCAGGTCGAGATGAAGTAGCCCCGGGGCGGGGATCAGGGGAACCGCGGGATCGCGAGAGTCAGGAAGCGGACTGGGGCGCCCGTCCGTTGCCGGCCACCCCGGCGTCATCGCCACCGGCGTTCTGCATGGCGTCGACCAGCACCTGGGCCGCCCCCACCAGTCCGGCCGCCTCGTAGGGAACCACGATCTTCGAGTTGGGCGCCGTGGCCAGGGCCTGGAGGGCCCGGAGCTGCATGATGGCCAGCGTGTTGGGGTGGATGACCGAGGTGTCGATGGCGTTGAGGGCCGCCGACTCCCCCTCGCCCCGCAGCTGGGTGGCACGCTTCTCGCCGTCGGCCCGTAGTTCGAGCGCCTGCTTCTGGGCCTCGGCGGCCAGGATGGCGGCCTGCTTCTGACCCTCCGCCTCGAGCACGTTGGCCTGCTTCCGGCCCTGGGCACTGTTGATGGCGGCCTGCTGTTCCCCCTCCGACTTCAAGATGGCCGCCCGCTTGTGCTGCTCGGCCTCCTTCTGCTCGGACATGGCCTGGAGCACGTTCGCCGGCGGGGTGATGTCGAGGATCTCGATGCGGTTGAGCCGCACCCCCCACTTGAGGGTGGCCTCGGCCATGTGGTCCTGCATCTTCGAGTTGATGGTCTCCCGCTCCGAGAGCGACTCGTCCAGGGTGAGCTCACCGAAGACGGCCCGCAGTGCGGTGCGGGCCATCTGGTCGATGGCCAGACCGAAGTCGTTGACCTCGAACAGAGCCAGCTTCACGTCGGTGACCTGGCAGAAGATGGTGGCGCTGACCCACAGGGAGACGTTGTCCTTGGTGATCACGGCCTGCTGGTCACCGGTCCGGGGGAACTCACGGACATCCACCTTGTCCATCCGGTCGGCCAGGGGCAGGAGCACGTGCAGCCCGGGCTGCTGGATCTTCTTGAACTCGCCGAAGCGCTTCACCACCCCGACGCAGCCCTGCTGGACGACCTTCAGACAGGACTTCAGGAATACGACGATGAGGGCGAAAATTGCGACCGCCACCACCGCCAGCGCGATCGACGAACCTACGGAACCGATGATCATGAGGACCACCTCCTCGCCTCCACTGTAGGCACACCCGGGGCGGCCTGGGGCGCCGGGGCCCGTTCGGGCGCGTCAGGTGTTGTCCGTGGGGTAGACCACGAGCAGGCCACGCTCGACATCGGCCACCACCACCGTGGTGCCCGCGTCGATGGTGGTGCCCGGGAACAGCGACACCGCGTACCACTCCTCGCCCCGGGTGAGCACCGAACCGGGTTGATGCCGGTCGGACACCGCCTTGGTGACCACCGCCGTCTCGCCGATCATGCCCGAGACACCGTTCAACATCGCCGACTCCGTTTCCGACCTCGACTCCGAGTGCTCATACTTCCAGCCACCTGCTCCCTATCCGGCACTATACGGCTTCCGTCCCGCTCCCATCCCGGGCGGGTCGCTCTGGTGGACCGGGCCGACCGGGCCGACCGGGCCGACCGGGCCGACCGGGCCGGGTTACCGTGGGCCATGGCCACTGACGTGACATCGACGGAGCCCGTGTCCCCGCTGACCGCCCGCAAGACCTGGCGCACCGTCGAACCCCTCCACGGGATGATCTACTTCGCCCCCGAGGCGGCCCAATCCTACGCCCGCCTCGGCCTGGCCCCGGAAGCGGGCTACTTCGCCTCGCGATCGGCGGCCATGGGGGCGGTCGGAGCCGACACGGTGATGGCCACCTTCTACAACTTCGATCCCGCACTCGTGCGGGCGGTCATCCCCGGTGCATGGCAGGTGTCGTCGCCCGCCGACGTGCTCGCCGCCCGGGTCGAGGCCGCCGACGCCGCTCTACGACGGATGCTCGGCGATGCCGTCGACTCATCCGACATGGTCCGGGCCGCCGACCTGGCCCGCCGGGCCGCCGACGCGCGCCGCCCTCCGGTACGAGGGCCGGCCGTTGTTCGCGGCCCATGCCGGGCTGGACTGGCCCGACGCCCCCCATCTGGTGCTGTGGCATGCCCAGACGCTCCTGCGCGAGTTCCGGGGTGACGGCCACATCACGGCGCTGGTGGGGGCGGACCTCGACCCGGTGGAGGCCCTCGTGCTGCACCTGGCCTCCGGTGAGGTGCCCGGCACCTTCCTCCGCGACTCCCGGGGCTGGTCCGATGCGGCCTGGGACGCCGGCGTCTCCCGCCTCGTCACCCGCGGCCTGGTCGAGGTGCGGGAGGCGGCGACCGATCACGGATCCCTGGCGCTGACCGAGGAAGGCATCTCGTTCCGCGGCGAGATCGAGGACGTCACCGACCGCCTGGCCGTCTTCCCCTACGAGGCCCTCGGTGAAGACGCCTGTGCCGAGCTCCGTACCCTCACCCGTCCCTTCAGCCGGGCGGTGGTCGACGCCGCCGGGCTGGGCCGGTGACCCCGGGCGACCCGGGCGACCCGGTCTCTCCGCCCGCCGGCCCGCGGCCGGTGACCGCGTCGGCCAAGGCCGACTCCTGGCCGGGCAGGGTCACCACCCGGTAGCCGAGGCGCTCGACCAGCCAGTCGCGATTGCGCCGGTGGATGTCGTGGTGACCGTCGAACCGGTTGAGGACCACCAGCACGGGAACCGAGGGCCCGGCCGCGGTCAGCGCGTCCATCGACAGCCGGACGCCGTTGATGGTGCCGAGGCCGGCGTCGGACACCAGCACCACGGCATCGGGGGCCAGCTCGACGAGCAGGTCGCAGGCGTCGCCGTCCGACGCCTGCGGGGACCGGACCCCGCCTGCGGTCTCCACCACGCCGACCTGCACCCGCTCCGGGGGCCAGTCCAACTCCGCCACCAGGTCGCCGACGCTGAAGCCGGGCAGGCCCAGCGCCTCGGCGGCCATCGGAGGGGCCATGGCCCGGTGGTAGGAACGGGACGGACGGCAGACCACGGCCGGGTCCTCGCCCGACGCCGACCCCAGCACCTCGGCATCGGTGGCTCCCCCGAGCCGGATCCCCTCCGAATCGATGGCGAAGGACTGGGCCGGCTTGCGGGCGGCCACCGACAGCCCGCGGCCGCGCAGCTCGCGCAGCAGGCGGCTGCCGACCCAGGTCTTACCCACCTCGGTGCCGGTGCCGCACACCAGGACGACCTGCTCAGGACGCAAGGCCGGCCCCGGCGTCGTGCTCACCCCGGCCGAGTCTTGTCGACGGGGCACGACCCGGTCGAACCGACGGCTGCCGCCCACCGCGTCACGCCACCGCGTCGGTCGCCGGGAGCAGGCCGGGCGAGCTGGCCGGGAGCCGGGGGATCCATCCCCGGTAGGATCGCACCATGGACCGGATCGGCGTGGTCGACACCATGTTCGCCCGCTACGACATGGGCGCCGAGGCGCTCGACGAGCTGAAGCAGTGTGCGGGCTTCGGCTCGACGTTCGAGGTCCTGTACCGGACGGTGCCGGGGTTCAAGGACCTGGCCGTCGAGTGCAAGCGGATCATCGAGGACGAGGGGTGCCTCATCGTCGTGGCCCTCGGGATGCCGGGCAAGGCCGACATCGACCAGGTCTGCGCCCACGAGGCGTCCCAGGGCATCATGCAGGCCCAGTTGATGACCTCGACCCACATCTTGGAGGTGTTCGTCCACGAGGGCGAGGAGGAGGATCCGGCCCGGCTGGCCGCGGTGTGCATCGACAGGGCCCGGAAGCATGCCCGCAATGCCTACTGGATGCTCTATGAGCCCGAACAGCTGAGCCGCAGAGCCGGCCGGGGCGTGAGACAGGGGTACGAGGACGCCGGGCCCATCCCGGCCTGAACCGCCGACGCCCGGTCAGGCCGGCGGATCGTGGGGCAGGCCGAGCGTCCGCTCGGCGATGATGTTGCGCTGCACCTGTGACGTCCCACCCCCGATGGTCAGGGCCGGGGCGAAGAGATAGCCGTAGTCCCAGAGGCCACCGGGCCATGGCGTTCCCTCGCCGTCCCCGCCTTCCGGCTCCGGGTCGGCCGGCTCCGTGCTCTGGAGCATGCCCCGGGCGCCGGTGAGGTCGCGGGCCAGGGCCATCACGTGCTGGCCGTGCTCGTCGGCCAGGGCCTTGCGCACCGATGCCTCGGGACCGGGTTCGGCACCGGCCACCGCCGCGGACACCGTCCGGAGCCGAAGCAACCGGAGGATCTCGCCCTCCGCCCACAGCCGGGCCAGGCGCTGGCGGTCGAGCGGGTCGGAGGTGCCTCCGGCTCTCCGCACCGCATCGATGAGGTCGGCGGCGGTGGGCCCCATCCCCCACAGGGACCCGGCCCCGGACAGCGAGACCCGCTCGTTGGCCAGCGTGACCTTGGCCAGGGACCACCCCTCGCCCCGGCCGCCGATCAGGTTGTCCGCCGGGAGGCGCACCTCGTCCAGGAAGACCTCGTTGAAGGTGTGGGTGCCGGTCATGTCCACCAGGGGACGGACGTGCACCCCCGGGGAGTCCATCGGGCAGATGAAGTAGGAGATGCCGCGGTGCACGGGAGCATCCGGTTCGGTCCGGGCCAGGAGGATCCCGAACCGCGCCGCGTGGGCGTACGACGTCCACACCTTCTGGCCCCGGACCACCCACTGGTCACCGTCGAGATCGGCCCTGGTGGTCAGCGAGGCCAGGTCGGAGCCCGCGCCGGGCTCGCTGAACAGCTGGCACCAGATCTCCTCGCCGGCCAGCAGGGGCAGCAGGTAGCGGTCCTTCTGATCGGTGGTCCCGGCGAACAGGATGGTGGGTCCGGCCCATCCGATCCCGATGGTGTTGGTGGGTCGCTGCACCCCGGCTCGTCGGAGCTCATCGTCCACGATCAGCTGGTGGGTGGGATCGGCGCCGATCCCCCACGGCGGGGGCCAGTGCGGAGCGACCAGGCCGCGCTCGGCCAACTGCCGGCCCGACGGCTCCGGGTGCGCCTGCAACCACCCGCGCACCAGCGCACGGCGCGGGTCGTCCTCCGTCGGCAACGCGAAGTCCACGCCGGCCAGCGTAGGCTCGGCCGGGAGATGAGGAGCGACCGTTGAGCAGGTGGAACTTCGGGGATGTCTGGGAGGCGGTGGCCGACGAGCTGCCCGACGCGCCCGCCCTCACCCACGGGACGACCACCCTGAGCTGGGGTGAGCTGGACCGCCGGGCGGACGACCTGGCCCGGTGGCTGCTCGGCACCGAGGTCAGGCACCAGGACAAGGTGGCCATCTACCTCTACAACTGCTCGGAGTACCTCGAGGCCACCTTCGCCTGCTTCAAGCTCGGCCTCGCGCCCATCAACACCAACTACCGGTACGCCGACGACGAGCTCGTCTACCTGTGGGACAACGCCGACGCGGTGGCGGTCGTCTTCCACGGCGTCTTCGCCGACCGCATCGAGGGCATCCGCGACAGGCTCCCGTCCATCAGGACCTGGCTGTGGGTCGACGACGGGACGGCCAGCTGCCCCGAGTGGGCCGTCCCCTACGAGGAGGCGGCCGGGACGACCGGGCAGTCGGAGGCCGAACGGGTCCGTCCTCCCTGGGGTCGCGGCCCGGACGATCTCTACCTGCTCTACACGGGAGGGACCACGGGCATGCCCAAGGGCGTCATGTGGCGCCAGGACGACCTCTTCGCCCGCCTCAACAGCGCAGGGTTCCGGCGCTATCCCGAGGACGGGGGGCCGGACGACGTCCGCGCCGAGCTCCGGCGCAGCGGCCCGGGCATGACCCTGCTGCCGGCATGCCCGCTGATGCACGGCACCGGCGGGTTCACCGCCCTCGAGTGCCTCAGCGAGGGTGGGCGGGTGGTCACCTTGACCTCCCGCACGTTCGACACGGTCGAGCTGCTCGACACCGTCGACCGCGAGAAGGTCAACGGTCTGGTCATCGTGGGCGACGCCTTCGCCAAGCCCATCCTGGCCACCCTGGACGCCCACCCCGGCCACTGGGACCTGGGCAGCCTGGTGGGCATCATCTCGTCCGGGGTGATGTGGAGTGAGGAGACCAAGCAGGGCCTCCTCCGTCACCGACCCGGGATGTTGCTGGTGGACGCCTTCTCGTCGTCCGAAGCCATCGGGATGGGCAGCTCGGTGTCGTCGGGGACCTCGGCCGCCCACACTGCCCAATTCACCCTCGGTCCCGAGGTCCGGGTGATCGGTGCCGACGGCCGCGACGTCGAGCCCGGTTCCGGCCAGAGCGGCGTCCTGGCCCTGGCCGGGCGCATCCCCCTCGGCTACTACAAGGACGGAGCCAAGACGGAGGCGACCTTCCGCACCATCGACGGGACCCGCTACTCGGTGCCGGGTGACTACGCGGAGGTGCGCGAGGACGGCTCCATCCAGCTGCTGGGCCGGGGGTCGGTGGTCATCAACACCGGCGGGGAGAAGGTCTATCCCGAAGAGGTCGAAGAAGTGGTGAAGACCGCCGACGGTGTCGTCGACGCGGTGGCGGTCGGGATCCCGAACGACCGGTTCGGCGAGGAGGTCGTGGCCGTCGTCGAGCTGGCCCCGGGGACGCCGCCCGACCCGAACACGGAGAAGTCGGTCATCGACCACGTCAAGGCGAAGCTGGCCGGGTACAAGGCGCCGCGCCGGGTGCGCTTCGTGGCCAGCATCGGTCGCTCACCCTCCGGCAAGGTCGACTACGCCAGGCATCGCCGGCAGACGGCCGAGTGGGCCGAGGCCAACCCGGGACGGTGAGGGCCGGCGCCGGAGCGCGGCGTCGAGGGGTCAGCCCTTGTTGGCACCGTGGGTGCGCACGAAGTCGTTGACCTTGTAGTACGCGTCGATCGATTCGCCGGCATCACCCCAGAAGCCCTCGAGGACGTCGTAGGCCATGGTGCCCTGGGAGATGTAGTGGTTGTTCACGTCGGTGATCTCGAGCTCGCCGCGACCCGACGGCACCAGGGTGGGGATCACCTCGAAGACGTCCGGGTCGTAGCAGTAGATGCCGGTGACGCCGAACTTCGACTGGGGATGGTCGGGCTTCTCGGTGATGCCGATCACGCGATTCTCGGCGTCGAACGACGGCACCCCCAGATGTCGGAGGTGCTCGTCCTCCTCCACCGGTGTGAGCAGGATGCGGGCCCCGATGGGGTGGGCGCTGAATGCGTCGACCATCGGCGTGATGGTCCGTTCGACGATGTTGTCGGCCAACATGACCAGCACCGGGTCGCCGTCGACGAACCGGGCGGCCAACCCGAGGGCCTCGGCGATCCCGCCCGGCCGCTCCTGATAGCCGTAGCTGAGGCGGTCGATGCCGAATTCGTGGCCGTTCCCGAGCAGGCGCAGGAACTCCCCCGCATGGGTACCCCCGGTCACCAGCATGATCTCGGTGATCCCGGCGTTGACCAGCGCCTCGATGCCCCAGTTGATCATCGGCCGGTCGTAGATCGGCAGCAGGTGCTTGTTGGTGATCCGGGTCAACGGATGGAGCCGTGAGCCGGTCCCCCCGGCGAGGATGACGCCCTTCATGGGCCGAAGCCTAACGGGGAAGTCCGGGCCGGTCCGTCGAGTGAGGTGCCCGGGGTCACAAGGGGCCCGAGCCGTACTCGGCCAACACCGCATCGGCCAGCAGGGGCCACGACCGGACGGCCCACAGCCCGAACGGGCGGTCGCTCAGCCCGGCACAGATGACGCCCGCCACCGGATCGATCCAGAGGAAGGAACCGGACTGGCCGAAGTGCCCGAACGTGGAGGGCGAGTTGGCCGTCCCGGTCCAGTGCGGCTGCTTGGCGCCCCGGATCTCCACCCCGAGGCCCCAGTCGCAGGGATCGAACCGCTGGAAGCCGGGGAGCACCCCGGCGAGGCCGGCGAACTGGACGGAGACGACCTCGAGGTGGGTCTCGGCACTGACCAGGGTCGGCACGGCCAGCTCGCGGCCGAGGGAGAGCAGATCGACGAGGGGACCGGACAGCCCGGCTGCCGGCCCACCGGGTGCGTCGGCCTCGAACACGGTGCCGGACATCCCGAGGGGATCGAGCACCCCGTCGCACAGGTAGTCGGCGAACGCCATGCCCGACCGTTCGGCCACCAGCCGGCCGAGCTCCAGGTAGCCGGCGTTCGAGTAGATGCGGCGCGTCCCGGGCCGGGCCAGGGGAGGGCCCGGGTCCGGACCGAGCCCCGATGCATGGGCCAGCAGATGGCGGACGGTCGAGCCCGCCGGGCCGGCCGGTTCGTCCAGTCCGATCGATCCTTCCTCGACGGCCACCAGCGTGGCCAGGGCGGTGGCCGGCTTGGTCACCGAGGCCCAGGGGAAGGGCCGATCGACAGGTCCCACCGAAGCCAGCGGGCCCGGCCACCGGGCGGGCAGCAGGTCCTCCGACCGGTGGACGGGGATGACCCCCACGGCGGCGGTCTCCACCGGCCAGCTGGCCACCAACCCCAAGGCATCCATGGAGCCGCGATGGTAGATGACGGCGCCCTCCCACCGGACGGCGGTGCCGGCGGAAGGGTGCGGTCGGTATGCGCTGGGCTAGCGTCTACCGGAATGGTGGGGAGACGCCCCGGGGGCAGGGCTCACGCAGGTCGGTACATCTCGATGGGCGGCGCGCGCCGGGCGTCGGTCCTCGTCGCGCTGGCTGTGGGCCTGACGGTGGCCGCTTGCGGCACGTCGTCGCCGGCCGACCCTCCCGCGGCGCAGGGCCACGGGCCGGCCGACCCGGCGCTGTCGTCCGCCACCGACCCGGACTCGTCCGCCACCGACCCGGGCCCGGCGCAACCGCCGGGCTCGGCCGACGTCAAGGGTGGCCTCGACGCCTTCTACAAGGTCCCGACGACGCTCAGCCCCGCGCCTCCCGGCTCGATCATCCGGTGGAGTGTGATCCCGTCAGCCGGGCAGCTGCCACCGGGCGCGACCGCGTACCGGATCCTGTACCACTCCGAGTCGATCGCCGGCAACGACGTCGCCGTCTCCGGGGTGATCGTCGTTCCCGGCGGGGCCCCACCGCCCGGCGGCTTCCCCATCGTGAGTTGGGCCCACGGGACGACCGGCCTCGCGTCCCAGTGCGCTCCGTCTCTCGGGCCGCTCAGCTCCATCTCCTATCTCGCTCCCGCTGCTCAAGGCCAGGATGATCGTGGCCGCCACCGACTACCAGGGCCTCGGAACTCCCGGTATCCAGCCCTACCTCGTGGGTCAGAGCGAGGCCCAGGGGGTCCTGGACGCGGCTCGGGCGGCGCGCAACCTCGAAGGGTCGGCCGCGTCCAACACGGTGTTCGTCCTGGGCTACTCGCAGGGAGGCCAGGCCGCGCTGTTCGCCGGGCAGATCGCCCAGTCCTACGCACCCGAGCTCTTTCTGGCCGGGGTCGTCGCCGTCGGCCCGGTGACGTCCCTCACCGAGCTCGCCCCCGCGGTCCCCGGCGCCGACCCAGACGCCGATGCCGGCTTCGCGGCCATGGCCCTGTACGCGTGGTCGCGATCTACGGCAACCTCCCGCTGGCATCGGCGTTGACCGAACGGGCGCGCCGCGAGGATCCGGTGATCGCCTCGTCGTGCGCGGGCGCGGTCGGAGCCGCGCTCGACTCGACCCCCACCAGATTCCTCTTCCGATCGAACTGGAGCACCGACCGGGCGGTGCGCGCCGACAACGACGCCAACGAGCCCGGACAGCGCCCCGAGCTTCGCACCGGTGATGGTCGTCCAGGGGGTCGACGACTCGTTGGTCCCCTACCGCACCACGACCCGATTGGTCGACGACTGGCTCTGCCGTGCCCAGCACGACACGGTCACCTACGTGCCGATTCCGGGGGCGAGCCACAGCGGCGCGCTCCAGCAAGGCGGGCCGGCCATCCTGGACTGGATCTGGTCGAGGTTGGCCGGTCGGCCCGATGTCGACTCGTGCCGGATTTGAGCGCCACCCTGGCCACCGTGCGCCCGGAATGAGCCAGGTGGCCGGGGCGGGCGGGCGGCCGCGGCGAGCAGGGCGAGGGTGAGCGGTTGAGCGGGGCACGACGGCCAGCGACGGCCAGCGCGGCCAGCGGCCAGCGCGGCCAGGGTGAGCGGCGTGGGCGGTCAGACGTCGAGGAAGCGGCGCACGGCGAACGCCGAACCAACCACACCGACCACGATGCCGACCACCGCCACCAGGATGCAGGTGCCGGCCACCTCCCACCCGCTGAGCGACATCGGGCGATGATGCTTCCCGTGTTGGCCGCCGTCTTGGTGGCGTCCAACCCGATGCCCCAGTAGAGGGCGAGGACGACCAGCACGGCCACCGCCGCGCCCAGCAGGCCCTGGATCAGTCCTTCGGCCATGAACGGCAATCGGATGAACCAGTTGGTGGCCCCGACGAGTTTCATCACCGACACCTCGCGGCGGCGGGCGAAGATGGCCATGCGGATGGTGTTGAGGATGAGCACGGATGCGGACAGGAGGAGCACGACGGCCACCGACAGGAAGACCCACTGGAGGATACGGATCACGCTCTGCATGGTCTTGATCTGCTGGCCGGGGTACTTGACCGCGAAGACCCCGGGCTTGCCGTTGAACTCCTGGTAGACCGCCGGCGCCTGGGAGGGGTCGTTCAGGACGCAACGGAACGACGACGGATAGTCGGCCAGGGTGGTCGCCTGGAGCTCGTCAGCCGGCAGGATCAGCTTGGCCTCGTTGTAGTCGTAGGCCTGGCTGCGGAAGATGCACGACTTGATGTAGGGGGACTGCATCAGCTCGGTGTGGATGGCCTTGGCCTGGGACGCCGGCGCGTTGGGGTTCACGAAGACCAGCGAATTCACCCCGTTCTGCCACTGCACGGTGGCCTTCGACGCCCCTTGCTTCAGGAGCAGCGACGACCCGACGAGGGCGAGCGAGACGGCAACGGTCAGGATGGCCGCCACCGTCATCAGACGGTTGCGCCACAGGTTGGTGACCGCCTCCCGTGAGACGTAGCCGGCGGAGACTGGCATCAGGTGCGGGCGGCGAAGCCGCCTGGAACTTCGCTGCTCGGGAACTGGTCGGCGATCGCACCGGTCGGCGAACCTGCGCCGGCCGCGGCGACGGCGCTGTCGATGCCGTAGACGCCGTGGGCCTGGTCGCGGACCAGCATGCCCCGGTCCAACTCGATCACCCGGCGGCGCATCTGGTCGACCATGCCCGAATCGTGGGTGGCGATGATCACCGTCGTCCCCGTGCGGTTGATCCGATCGAGCAACCGCATGATCCCGAGGCTGGTGGTCGGGTCGAGGTTGCCGGTGGGCTCGTCGGCCAGGAGGATGAGCGGGCGGTTGACGAAGGCCCGGGCCACGGCCACCCGCTGCTGCTCCCCGCCGGAGAGCTCGTGGGGCAGGTTGTCGCGCTTCTTCGACAGCCCGACCAGGTCGAGCACCTGGGGGACCTGGGCGGCGATGACGTGCTTGGGCCGGCCGATGACTTCCAGTGCGAAGGCCACGTTTTCGAACACCGTCTTGTTGGGCAGGAGGCGGAAGTCCTGGAACACGCAGCCGATGTTGCGACGGAGATAGGGGATCCGCCACTTGGCCAGATGCCCGATCTCCTTGCCGGCCTCCCAGATGCGACCGGAGTCGGGCATCTCCTCGCGGAGCAGGAGGCGGATGAACGTGGTCTTCCCCGAGCCCGAAGGACCGACCAGGAAGACGAATTCGCCCTTCTCGATCTGGACGGAGAAGTCGCCGAGAGCGACGGTTGTGCCTTTGTACGTCTTGGTGACGTTCTCGAATGTGATCATGAGAGGGGTGTCACGGCGTGGGGCCGAATCTGCGGGCCGACGTTGCCATTCCGATCTATGTTACCCCGCCCTGTCGAGGTGGTGGTTCAACCCCTCTGACCTCCGAGTACGTCATCTCAGGGGTTGGCCCGGCGCACCTCGGCACGGCGTCGGAGCTCGGCCTCGATGAAATCGTCGAGATCTCCGTCGAGCACCGCCTCCACGTTGCCGGTCTCCTCGTTGCTGCGCAGATCCTTGACCAGCTGATAGGGAGCCAGGACGTAGGAGCGGATCTGGTTGCCCCACGCATTGTCGGTGCGGTCGCCGGACAACTGGTCGAGCGTGGCCTGGTGCTCGGCCCGCTGTCGCTCGGCCAGCTTGGCCCCGAGCACCTGCATGGCCTTGGCCTTGTTCTGGTGCTGGCTGCGCTGGTTCTGGCACGACACGACGATCCCGGTGGGGAGATGGGTGAGCCGGACCGCAGAGTCCGTCTTGTTGACGTGTTGGCCGCCCGCCCCCGAGGACCGGTAGGTGTCGATGCGGAGGTCCTTCTCGTCGATCTCCACCTCATCGGAGACATCGTCGAGGAAGGGCACGACGTCGAGGGAGGCAAAGCTGGTCTGGCGCCGGTGCTGCGCGTCGAACGGAGAGATGCGGACCAGCCGGTGCACGCCACGTTCCGCGGCCAGCAGGCCGAACGCATAGCGGCCCTTGACGATGAAGGTGGCCGACAACAGACCGGCCTCCTGCCCGGGGGTCGCCTCCTCCACCTCGATCTCGAAGCCGCGCCGCTCCGCCCATCGCGAGTACATGCGCAGCATCATCTCCGCCCAGTCCTGGGCATCGGTCCCACCGGCACCGGCGTGGATCTCGGCCACCGCGTCACCGTCGTCGTAGTCACCGGCGAACAGGGAGCGCAACTCGAGGGTCCGCAGCCGACGGTCGAGGTCGGCGATCCCCTCCTCGACTTCGGGCCGCAGCGAGTCGTCAGCCTCCTCTTCGATCAGCTCGTTGAGCGTCTCGGCATCGGAGAGCTTTTCGGTCAGGCCGGCCAGCAGCTCGATGTCCTCGTTGACCCGGCCGAGCTCGGTGGTCACCTCCCGGGCGTGGTCGGGGTCGTCCCACAACCCGGGCTCGGAGGCCGCCTTCTCCAGCTCCGCCTGGCGCTCGTGCAGGCGATCGGTGCCGAGGAACCGTGCGGCCTCAGCCAGGCGCTCCCGGAGCGACGCCAGCGCGGAGGGTATGTCGACGCGCTCGGGCTCACCGGCCCCCCGACGGGGGCCATCCGGCGGGGCCATCTCAGTTGGCGCCGTGGCAGAGCTTGAACTTCTTGTTGCTCCCGCACCAGCACGGGTCGTTCCTCCCGAGCTTCTCGCGATCCGACTTCACGATGGGCAGCTGGGTCTCCCCGTCCTCGGCCAACCGGTTGGTCACCCCGATCTGACTCCCGTTCCCCCCCGGAAGGCCCGCCGAGGCGGCAACCTCTTCCATCTCGGCCGGGGTGGCCGCCGCGAAGGCCGCCGAGATGGCGTCGTCACCTTGGACGGGGTCGTCGGCGGCGATGTAGTTGGCCCGCTCCAGATCCGGTTCCGGGGCCGGTTCGGCCATGACCTGGACGTGGAAGACGTAGCGCAGGTAGTCGTCGTTGATCCCGTCCATGAGCTTGCCGAACATGGCGAAGCCCTCCCGCTGGTACGCCACCAACGGATCCTGGTTCCCCATGGCCCGGAGATTGATGCCCTCGCGGAGGTAGTCCATCTCGGCCAGGTGGTCCTGCCACCGCTGGTCGATGATCTGCAGCATGATGTCACGTTCGAGTTGGCGGGCTGTCTCTGCGCCTCCGGGGATGCTCTCGTCCCTCTCCGCATACAGGTCGAGGGCTTCGGTGAGGATGCTCTCGGTGATCTGGCCCACCGTGCTGGCACCGGCCAGATCGTCGGCCACGAACTTGGTCGGGAAGTACTGGGTCACCTCGGTGATCAGGCGGGGCAGGTCCCACTCCTCGGAGTACTCCGACGGGCACGACGAGGCCACCACTTCTGTCATCGTGCTCTCGAGCAGCTCGATGGTGTCCTCGTGCAGGTCCTCCCCTTCGATGATCTGGTTGCGTCGGCGGTAGATCACCTTGCGCTGCTCGTTCATCACGTCGTCGTACTTGAGGACGTCCTTGCGGGATTCGGCGTTGCGGCCCTCGACGGTGTTCTGGGCCCGTTCGATCGCCTTGGTGACCATCTTCGCCTCGATGGGGACGTCGTCGGGCAGGGCCCGGCCCATCACCCAGTTCATGGCCCCGGTGGCGAACAGCCGCATCAGATCGTCCTCCAGGGACAGAAAGAACCGGCTCTCGCCCGGGTCACCCTGACGGCCCGACCGGCCCCGCAGCTGGTTGTCGATGCGGCGGCTCTCGTGGCGCTCGCTTCCCAGCACATAGAGCCCACCGAGGGCACGGACCTCGTCGCCCTCCCGTTCGCAGATGGTGGCGAACTCCGCCTCGATCTCTTTCAGCTGGGCCTTGCCCTCGTCCGTCGACAGGTCGATGCCACGGGCAGCTGCCTCCCTGATGGCCAGTCCCTCCGGATTCCCTCCGAGGATGATGTCGACCCCGCGTCCGGCCATGTTGGTGGCCACGGTCACGCTGCCCACGCGGCCGGCCTGGGCCACGATCTCCGCCTCCCGGAAGTGCTGCTTGGCGTTGAGAACCTCGTGGGGGATCCCGCGCTTCTCGAGAAGCCGGGAGAGATGTTCGGACTTGGACACCGATGCCGTGCCCACCAGTACGGGCTGGCCGGCGGCATGGCGCTCGGCGATGTCGTCCACGACGGCGGCGAACTTGGCATCCTCGGACTTGTAGATGAGGTCGGGGTTGTCGTCGCGGATGAGAGGCTTGTTGGGAGGGATGGGCACGACGGGGAGCTCGTACGTGTTGGCGAACTCCGATGCCTCGGTCTCGGCCGTACCGGTCATCCCCGAGAGCTTCTCGTAGAGCCGGAAGTAGTTCTGGAGGGTGACGGTGGCCCAGGTGTGGTTCTCCTCTTTGATCCGCACCCGCTCCTTGGCCTCGACCGCCTGATGGAGCCCGTCGGACCAGCGCCGTCCGTCGAGGGTGCGACCGGTGAACTCGTCGACGATCTTGACCTCACCCTGGGCCACCAGATAGTCCTTGTCCCGACGGTAGAGCTCCTTGGCCAACAGGGCCTGGGTCAGGTGGTGCACGTAGTTGACGGCCACCGCGTCGTAGAGGTTTCCCACGCCCAGCTGGCGCTCGACCTTCTCGATGCCCGCCTCGGTGGGGACGACGATGCGCTTCTCCTCGTCCACCTCGTAGTCGTCCTCGACCCGCAGGGTGCGCACGATGCCGGCGAACTGGTAGTAGAGCTGGGCCGACTCGGCCGCGGGTCCCGAGATGATCAGGGGGGTGCGGGCCTCGTCGATCAGGATCGAGTCCACCTCGTCGACGATGGCGAAGTGGTGCCCCCGCTGGACCATGGCCTCCGTGGACCGGGCCATGTTGTCACGCAGGTAGTCGAAACCGAACTCGGTGTTCGTGCCGTAGGTGAGGTCCGAGAAGTACGCCTCCCGCTTGGCCGCCGAGTCCTCGATGTCGGGGCCGACCCGACCCACCGTCAAACCGAGGAACCGGTGGAGCTGGCCCATCCACTCGGAGTCACGCGTGGCCAGGTAGTCGTTGACCGTCACGACGTGGACACCGTTTCCCGCCAGTGCGTTCACGTACACCGGCAGCGTGGAGACGAGGGTCTTGCCCTCCCCGGTCTTCATCTCGGCGATCCACCCGAAGTGGAGGGCCATGCCCCCCATCAGCTGCGCATCGAAATGCCGTTGTCCGAGCACCCGCCAGGCTGCCTCCCGGACCAGCGCGAAGGCTTCGATGAGGATGTCCTCGAGGCTCTCCCCGTTGGCGAGCCGCTGGCGGAAGACGCCGGTGAGGGCAGTCAGCTCGTCGTCGGAGCGTGCCTCCATCTCGGGCTCGAGGGCGTTGACCAGTGGCACCAGTTCGGCCAGGCGACGAACTTTCTTGCCTTCACCGGCGCGGAGGACCTTGGTGAGCACGCTCATGGGCTACTCACTCTACCTTCGGACGTGTTCGTGGCCGGTCGGCGGCCGGTCGCCGCCGGCTCCGGGCCCGGTGCACCTTCAGGCGGTGCGGACCTTCTCGCGCAGGACCGAGACCGAGTTGGCGGGGCGCCGTCGCGGATGGGACCGGCCCACCAGCCGGCCCTTGGTCTTCTCGAGCTGGTGCTCGAGCTTCTCCACCACCAGGTCGACGGCCACCAGCGGAACCGGCGCCGCGGCCCTGGCCCGTATGGAGCGCCCGTGCCCGATGATGATGACCTCGCAGCATTCGTGGTCGGCGATCCTCGGATTGTGCTCCTCGGAGAACCGGACCTCGGCCCGGTCGAGACCCGGGCACAGATGGCCGAGCCGGCCCACCTTGTCCTTGGTCAGGGCCCTCACCTCGTCGGACACGATTCTCCTGCCATGCGCGATGACCACGTCCACTGCTCGCCTCCTGGTTGATCCACTCGGGTGCTACCTCTGGTGTCGGCCGGTCCTCCTGATCGGTCGTCGGTCTCTGATTCGAGATGTTGTCCGGTGCGTTGGTTCGTGAGCTGCGGGCGGCTGACCTGGTCTTTGACCCCACACTCGCCTGCAGTGAGAGTGGCGGCCGGACTCCGGCGGCAGCGACCGTCACCGGTCGCCGGCCCTTCGGAGCCGTCGTTGGCACGCGTCACCTCATCTCCGCCAGCCCCCGACAGCCGGGGACTCCGCGGGCAGGTCTTACTCCTAAGCCGCACCATGCTCAGCAACCACGAGTTGCCTTACGTGGGTCGTTTCGCCTGCGACTGGCTTCGACTTGCAACCACAGACCCGCACGCAGCTCACCAGTGAAGTGTACGCCTCGGTGGCGCGAATACCAGGGCCCGGGGGCCCGAGTTCACACGGTTGTGATCGGGCCGTCACTCAATGGCAACACGGCCACGGAGGGTCTCCGGCCAGGCGGATGAAAGAAGAACGACCAGCTCACAAGAGCGGAAATCGGGATCGCGGCCGCACGCACCCACGCACCCGGTCCGTTCACGGGCCGCCCGGCGTGAGCCGCTGCTTGAGCTCGTCGAGGACCGGGATGGGTCCGGGGTCGATGCCCTCCTGGCCGGCCAGATGGAGCGAGACGAAGTCCCCGATCATGGCCAGATCGAGGAGCTGGGCCAGATCGCCCTCTCCGGCGGCCCGAACCTCGACGACGTCGGCCACCACCTCGCGGAGGACATCCGCCACCAGGTCGAACCGGCGGCTCACCTGCGGATGCTCGGCGTCGTGACGCAGGTTGACCAAGGTGATCAGCTGCCGGGTGGCGTCGCCGTTCTGGCCCCAGCCGGCCAGCTCGTTGTGGCACAACTCGGGATAGACGTTGAAGAACGCCGGGCTCTTGGCGTTCTCGTTGATCTGGGACTTCCAGCGCAGCGCGGCCGCCGCACCCAGGTCCTGGGAGCTGTGGATGAGAGGGATGGTGCGCCCGATCCGCCGGGCCAGTTCCTCGGCTCGGCTGCCGGGCCGGGTCAGCTCGTCCCGGCGGACGCGGAGCTGGTCGACGGCCTGGTCCACCCACTGCAGGGCGCCGGGGAAGAGTCCGATCTCCTCCAACAGCACCAGCGGCGGTATGGCCAACGCCCCCAAGGCCGCCCGGGGCTGGGGGATCCCGCCCGGAAGCGGCACCACCGGGACGTTCCACTCGCCGGCCAGGTTGACCAGTGCGCCGCCACCGGCCACCACGATCAGCGATGCCCCCGCCTCGTAGGCCCCGGCGGCGGCCTCCACCGTCTCTTCCGTGTCGCCCGAGAACGAGACCGCGAACACCAGCGAGCCCGTGCCCACGTAGTCGGGCGGCTGGTAGCCCTTGACCACGGTGACCGGGACGGGCATGAACGGTGCCGCCGCCGCGGCCAGCACGTTGCCGGCGAAGCCGCTCCCGCCCATGCCCAGGACGACGACGTTCTCGACCCGGTCGTGGCTGGGGAGGTCCTTGACCCCCCGGGCCGCGAACACGGCCGCCTCGACCTGCTCGGGAAGGGCGGCGGCGGCGCCCCACATGTCGAGGGAGTCGAGGGCCAGGGGGGACGAGGTTGTGGCGGACGACCCGCCTCGGTCTGCGCTCACGACGCGGCTGCCTCGCCGGTGGTCTGGGCCCCGCCGGCCTCGGCCTTGGCCGTGAGCCGGGCGTGCTCCTCGTCGTCGACGGCAGTGGCCTCGTCGATCAGCATGACCGGGATTCCGTCACGTACCTCGTAGCTGCGACGGAGGCGGGGGTTGTAGAGCCGGTCCTCGTCGGCGAAGTAGAGCAACGGGCCCTTGTCCTCCGGGCAGGCGAGCACCTCTATCAGGAGCCGGTCGAGTGTCATGGTGCATTCCTCTCTGGTCGAACATCGTCGAAGGTCGGCCCCTCGGTCACGTCGCCGCCGGCAAGCTTCCACCCTCAGGCCAGGAGCCGATCGATGTCTGCCTGCACCTCGGCCACGTGGGTGGCGCAGGCCGCCTCGTCGGGGGCCTCGACGTTGAGCCGCAGCAGCGGCTCGGTGTTGGACGGCCGCAGGTTGTACCACCAGTCGCCCCGGTCGACGGTCAGACCGTCCAACCGGTCGGCGGTCCCACGCGCCCCTCCGGCCGCTTCGACCTCGGCCGCCATGAGCTCGACGGCCCGGGGCGGGTCATCGACCACCGTGTTGATCTCACCGGAATCGGAGTAGCGCCGGAAGGGTTCGAGCAGCTCCGAGAGCGGCCTTCCGGTGACACTCAGCAGTTCGAGCACGACCATGGCGGCAATGATGCCCGAATCGGCGCGGTAGTTGTCCCTGAAGTAGTAGTGGCCGGAGTGCTCGCCACCGAAGACGGCTCCCGTCTCGGCCATGACCTGCTTGATGTAGCTGTGGCCCACTTTGGTGCGGATGCCCACCCCGCCCTTCTCGGCGATGACCTCGGGGACCACACGGGAGCAGATGGCGTTGTAGAGAACGGTGGACCCCGGATACTTGTCGAGCATCGACGAGGCGACCAGGGCGGTCGTCAGCGAGCCGGACACCGTCTCGGACTTCTCGTCCACCAGGAACACCCGGTCGGCGTCGCCGTCGAAGGCCAGACCGACGTCGGCGCCGACGTCGAGGACGGACTGCTTCAGGGCGACCAGGTTCTCCGGCTGGATCGGGTCGGCCGGATGGTTCGGGAAGTTCCCGTCGAGCTCGGGGAAGAGGATCGACACCTCGAAGGGGAGGCCCTCGAAGACCTTGGGGGCGACCAGGCCGCCCATGCCGTTGGCGGTGTCCGCCACCACCCGGAGGGGGCGGAGCACGCCGACGTCGACGAAGGACCGCACGTGGGAGGCGTAGGCCTCGAGCACCGAGCGCTCCTCGAGCGGCGCCAGGGCGGCGGGATCGAGGGGGGGCGGCCTGCCGGCCCACTCCTTCAACAGGGACTCCGCCGTGGCCTGGATCTCCCCCAGGCCGGTGTCGCGTCCGACCGGGCGGGCCCCGGAGAGGCACAGTTTCAAGCCGTTGTACCGGGCCGGGTTGTGCGAGGCGGTGAACATCGCCCCCGGGGCGTCGAGGCTGCCGGCGGCGAAGTAGAGCATGTCGGTGGAGGCGAGGCCGAGGTCGAGGACCGTCACCCCTTCCGAGCGGGCCCCGTCGGAGAACGCTTTCGACAGTTCGACCCCGGACTCACGCATGTCCCGGGCCACCAGGAGTGCCGGTGCGGCGGCGAATCGGGCCACGGCGACCCCGATGGCGCGGAATTTCTCGGCGTTGAGCTGGTCTGGGACGACCCCCCGGATGTCGTAGGCCTTGAAGACGTCGGAGAGGCTGGTCATGGCCGGGCCATCCTAGCCAGCCGGCCCCGGGCCCTTGGGATGGACCCCGACCCGACCGTACTTGCCTCGACAGCACCTCTGACTAGACAGCGCCGCCGTCGGCCAGGAGGGAGACCACGTCGCCGGCCATGGCCGTGCTCAGCTCGCACAGCAGCTCCATCTGCTCGATCAGGCCGGAACAGGTGAGCAGACGCTGCCGGTCGATGAGAGCCAGTGGCGCCAAGTCGCAGAGGCGCCAACCGGTCTCCTCGAGATGACCGTCGAGGGCCAGATCGTGAGGCAGGGCGGGGACCTGTCCGAGCTCCGAGAGGAGCGACCGAAGCCTGCGGACGGCATGCTCGGCGGCGACGACCGCCGGCCCATCGGCGTCACCGCGCCCGAGCGGGAGATCACCCACCTCGGCGCGGGGATACGGGCTCTCGTCGAGCCACCGCTCGACGAGGACCCGCTCGACTCCACGGGCCATCACCAGCATGCGACCGTCCTCCAGCTCGGTGAGGTGGGTGACGCGGGCGATGGTCCCGACGTCGACCCTCTCGTCGCCGCCGCCGACCTCGGAGCCACGGGCGATGAGGACCACCCCGAATGCTCCGTCGGTGGCCATGCAGTCCCCCATCAGCGCCTTGTACCGCTCCTCGAAGACGTGCAGCGGGAGAGGGGCGTGGGGAAAGAGCACGGTGGACAGGGGGAACATCCCCATGGTGCGGCTCACCGGTGGGCACGCCGGGGTCCGCCGGGCCCGCCGGGTCCGACGCTCGATGACCAGGATGACCAGCGATGGCGACCAGGGCCGCCGCCGTGAGCAGTTCCCCGAGCCGGTCGGCACCGGTGGTGCCGTAGTCGAGGGTCACGTCGTGGCTGGTCGGGACCACCACCATCAGGTTGGGCGCCACCCGCCACGGGCCCTCGGCCCCGCTGGCTTGCCAGTTCGGGAAGTACGACACCTTGACCTCGACCGGCGTGCCCACCCGGTCGACATGGAAGGAGACCGAGCTGTCGGTCTGGGAGATGTCCGACACCGTGGTGGCCGGCTCGGGCACCGCCTCGGGGCTGGTGTCCGTGGCCGGCACCCGCGTCCAGTCGGCCGGGCCGCCGGCGGAGGGGACCACGTTCCACTCGGCCGGGTTGTCGTACCAGGTGGCGGCCGGCTTCAACCAGCTGGTCTGGGCAGGCTTCACCCCGGTCCACACCACCGGTCGGTCGGCGAGGGGCTTCACCAGCGACGAGTCCCTGATCTCGTAGACCTTCCAGGTGGTGTTGAGCAACACGCCGTTGTAGTTGGTGCTCCACGGTCCGGTGGAGGCCACCTGGGTCAGGTTCGGATCGGCGGCGGCGGCGGCCTCGACGGTGGTCGACGCGGCCAGGAAGTACCGGACGCCCAGCAGCTGGAGGTGGCGGATCCCGAGCGGGACGTTCAATCCCATGTACTGGAAGGCGGTGGTGTTCACCGCGTCGGAGGGATTCACCGACAGCTCGTTCTGGTTGATGAAGTGGAACGGGGTGGTGGTCGAGGATTCGAACAGCAGCCCCTCCATCGAGTCGATGCAGCCGTTGGTCCAGTAGGGCATCAGCATGAGAGACATGGTGGTGCCGAACCGGTTCTCCGACGGGTCGTACTCCCACATGGCCCGGCCGCACCCCTGGTCCCTGCCGACCTTGGCCATCATCTGCATCACTGCGTGGTACTCGGGGTAGTCGGGCTTCTCTTGATAGCCCGAGTAGTTCCACTCGGCCAAGGGGCTCGGCTGGTAGGCCCCGACGTTGACCCCGATGTCGGCCAGCGTGGAAACGGGCAGGGCCATGGCCGGCACCACCGTCAGGCACGCCGCGGCCAGGGCCACGATCGGGCCCACCACCGCGCCGGGCGGGTTCCCGGTCGGGGTAGGCCGACGGAAACGGCTGATGCGCTGCCCCGGTCGCCACGGCATCACCGATCCGGCCACCAGGCGCTGGCGGATGACCTCGACCCACCGGTCGAGCCGACGGCGGCGGTTCCACCGGGCCACCGCCGAGACGACCTCGAAGAGGCCGTACCCGGCCATCAGGTAGAGGCAGAGGAACCACAGCGGCAGGAACCGGACGTTGTAGAGCTTTCCCTGGGGGTCGAGGCAGACCACCGCGGCGGAGAAGCCCCCCATCACCGCGATGAACAGTCCGACCCGGTTGCGACGGGCCACCATGGCCACCAGCCCGACCAGGCCGGAGGCCTGCACCCACCGGGAGGACTCCGGGAACAGCAGGTGGGGGAAGCCCTCGACGTTGATCCAGCCCATGTTGGTCGTGTAGGCCTGTCCGGTGGCGAACGGAACGAGCCAGAAGGCCGTCAGGCCGACCCCGATGGCACCGGCCACGACCCCCCAGACCAGGCGGCGCGACCACCGACGGCGGGCCAACCGGCCTCGGAGCCCGGTACGCAGACCCCGGGCCAGGTCGGCGTCGAGGAGGAGCCAGACCCCCGCCCCCACCCCGGCGAAGATGGCCGGGATGAGGTGGCACAGGAGGGTGGCGGCGAACAGCACCGCAGCCAGGGCCCGGTGCCGACCCGTCTTCAGCCCCGTGGCCACGACGCCCAGGAAGAGGAGGGCGACCGAGAGGCTGAGGGAGTAGGAGAACTCGCCGGCCAGGGTGGACACGATGTTCCCGCCGTAGATGGTGAAGCTCGGTTCGAAGAGGAACGGGAGGGTGGCCGCGGCCAGGCATGCCGGGCCCGGGTCGCGCAGACCGGCCAGGCGCCCGAACGCCCAGGCGCAGACCGGCAGGGTGAGCGTGCCCAGCACGGTGACCAGCTTGAACGCCACGTTGTAGGGGACCACCGCGTTGAACAGCACCGTGATCAAGCCCGGGAAGGGGGAAGTAGAAGGTGTAGAGGGGGAAGCCGTCGTACCAGTCCGGGTCCCAACCGGTGAGCTGACCGTGGGTCAGGAGGTGCGACTCCATGAAGGCCGGCAGCATCACGTGGGCGCCGGTGTCGCCTCCCGCCGTGGTCGTGTTGGTCAGGAGCAGCGACGGATGCAGCTGGCTGAGCGCGACCAGGGTGACTCCGGCCACCGCGACCAGGTTCGCCCACGCCGGCCATGCGCTCCGGCGGGTGAGCCGAACCCACAACGGGGAGCTCCGGCGCTTGGACGGCATCGGGCGGGCCTCCGTCGGAGCCGGCGCGATCGGAGCCACGTCGACGGGCGCGCTCATCTCAGAAGAACGCCCGGGCGCCGAGCGCCAGCGGCACCACCACGGCGGCCAGGGCGGTCAGGTTGAACGTGGCGTGAGCGATCATGTTCATGCCCAGGCGCCCGGTGCGGTAGGAGACGAAGGACAGGATGATCCCGAAGATGGCCAGGCCGAGGAGCTGCAGGGACTCGGCGTGGGCCAGACCGAAGAGCACGCCGGTGACGATGATGGCCAGCGCCGGGCCCACCCAACCGCCGATCGTGCCGAACAGCCGGGCCAGCGCGCGGAGGAGCACGCCGCGGAAGAACAGCTCCTCGAAGAACGGGGCGCCCACCACCGTGCAGACGGCGATCACGAAGTAGCCCGTGCCGTGCGACGCCCCGGTCAGCCGCTGGCTCGGTGCATCGAAACGCTGGTTGAAGTTGGTCACGTGCTGGGCGATGGGGACATAGATCAGCGCCACCAGGAACTGGCCGCCCACCCCGATGGGGATGCCGAGGAGGTCGATCCACCGGAACCGCAGCCCGAGATCCCTGACCAGGCTGTGGGTGCCGCGGACGGCACGACGACATCCAGGCGGCGCCGAAGAAACCGGCCCACAACCCGATGAGGGTCGACACGATGTACCAGGTGGGTGGTTCGGCCAGCTTGGTGATGGCCGTGAGGGAGTGCAGGTTGCCGGTGAAGCCGGCGGTCACCGCCACCGAGAGGGCGGCCAGGACCTGACCGCCGAGGAACCCGAGACCGGCGAAGAGCATCCACATCCACGCCGAGGACCGGGACGACGGTGCCCCGCCGGCGGCCAGCTGGCGGCCGAGGGAGTCATCGGCGTCCGGAGGGCCGATGTCGGCGACGACCGGTGCATCGCCGTGCGGAGGTGGCGGCGCCCATGCCGGGGGCGGGCCGGACCCGGGCCTCGACCCAGGTGGAGGAGGGGCCCAGGTGCTCGGCACCAGAGGATCTCGTGGGCCCGGTCGTGCGAACGGCCCGGGGGGACCGGCGCCGGCGGCCGCGGCCGGGTCCGCACCCTGTTCGGACCGCTCGATCACCCTTCCACGATACCGACCGGATCGCGCCGGCAGGCGGCGGGCCCCACCGGGGGTGGCGCGATGCCTCGACCGGGCCCCGCTGCGCATAGCATGAAGGGGTGACTCCGCCGACCCCCGATGTGCCCAACGGCCCTCCAGGCACTGGTGGCCCCGGCCAGGACGTGCCCGGCCAGAACAAGAACCGGATGGTCATCTACACGCTCATCGTGGTGGCCGTGCTCGCCGTCCTGGTCATTCCCGGCCTGGTCCACAAGACCACCACCAACACCCTCACCTACAACAGCGTTCCAGAGCGACATCCAGAACAAGCAGATCAAGACGGCCACCGTCGACCTGTCGACCGGGGTCATCACCGGGGACCTGTCCAACGGGGGCACCTTCACCGTCAACGGGCCCAACCCGATCGTCGACTCGGAGATCACCGCCCTCAAGCCGCTCGGGTCGAACTACCACCTGTCCCCTGGTACCTCGAACCCGCTGCTCGGGATCCTGTTGGAGTGGATCCTTCCGTTCGCCATCATCGGGGGCATCTTCTTCTACATCAGCCGAAAGGCGCAGGGTCAAATGGGAAGCATCATGTCGATCGGGCGGTCCAAGGCCAAGCTCTACTCCACCGAACGCCCGTCGACCACCTTCGACGATGTGGCCGGGTACGACGGGGTGAAACTCGAGATCAGCGAGGTGGTGGACTTCCTCAAGACGCCCGCCCGGTTCAGGGAGATCGGCGCCCGCATCCCCAAGGGCATCCTGCTGGTCGGGCCCCCGGGGACAGGCAAGACGCTGCTGGCCCGGGCCGTCGCCGGTGAGGCCGGCGTGCCCTTCATGTCGGTGAGCGGCTCGGACTTCATGGAGATGTTCGTCGGGGTGGGCGCCAGCCGGGTGCGCGACCTGTTCGCCACGGCCCGCAAGCAGGCGCCGGCCATCGTGTTCATCGACGAGATCGACTCCATCGGCCGCAAGCGTGGTGCAGGGCTCGGCGGCGGGCACGACGAGCGCGAGCAGACCCTGAACCAGATGCTGTCCGAGATGGACGGGTTCGATCCGACCGAGGGCATCGTGGTGATGGCCGCGACCAACCGGCCGGACATCCTGGACGCGGCCATCCTGCGCCCCGGCCGCTTCGACCGTCAGATCGTCGTGCCCCTCCCCGACCTCGACGAACGGCTGCCCATTCTCCAGGTGCACTGCAAGGACAAGCGGGTCGATCCGAGCGTCGACCTCGGCACCGTGGCCCGCGGCACCCCGGGCATGAGCGGCGCCGACCTGGCCAACCTGGTCAACGAGGCCGCGCTCCACGCGGTGCGGCGCGGGTCCAAGGTCATCCAGAACGTGGACTTCGAGGCCTCGCGGGACCGGGTGCTGATGGGACAACGCCGCGAGAGCCTGGTGCTGTCGGGCGCGGAGAAGGAGCGGGTCGCCTTCCACGAAGGCGGTCATGCCGTGCTGGCCTACGTGCTGCCCGACGCCGATCCGGTGCACAAGGTGACCATCCTGCCCACCGGCATGGCCCTGGGCGTGACGATGCAGCTCCCCATGGAGGAACGCCACATCCACCCCCGCCAGCACATCGAGGACTCGCTGGCCGTCCGCATGGGCGGCCGGGCGGCCGAGCTGTTGGTCTACGGGGACCTGTCCACGGGAGCCAGCAACGACCTGGTCGGCAACACCGAGCTGGCCCGCAAGATGGTCCGCGAATGGGGGATGAGCGACAAGATCGGCCCGATGGCCTGGGGGTCGCAGGGCCAGGTGTTCCTGGGCGAGGATCTCATGCACACCCGGGACTACTCCGAGCACACGAGCCAGATCATCGACGACGAGGTCGAGATCATCCTCCGTGCCCAGGAGCAGCGGGCCCTCGAGGCCCTGGCCCGCCACCGGGGCGGTCTCGACGCGGTGGCCCGGGCCCTCCTCGACGAGGAGACCATCGACGGGGAAACCGTCGGGCGCCTGGTCGACACCGCCTACGGGCGGCCCGTCCACGAGCACGGCGTCAAGAGCGTCCCGCCCATCTTCGTGGCCTCACAGCACGGCCCGACCGGCTCCGGCGATGTCGACGGCCCGCCGGAGGCACCGGCCACCGGGACCGGTGGAGCGGGAACACCCGCCGAAGCCGACGCCCTGACCAACGGGTCCGGGGCCACCGAGGCCCCGGTTGTCAGCGGCAGCGAGGTGTCGGCCCATGCCGCCGACGAACCGGGTGCCACCCAGCCGAGCGAGCCTGCTCCCCCGGCCGGTGACGGGCGGTCCGGTCCGGCCCCGTGGCCACCCCCGCCGGCGCCACCGGCCGGTCATTGGCCGGCGGCTCCCTCGCCGATTCCGGCCCAGCCCGCCCCCAACCACTGGCCGCAGCAGTCGCCGTGGCCCCCTCCCCCGCCGCCTCCGGCCAAGCGGTAGCCGGCAGGTCAGGGCCCGGACGGCTCCGGCGGCCCCTGACCTGAGCCCTTCGGGCGTAGCCTGGACCCATGTGCCGGAACATCACCACGCTACGAGGCCTCGAGCCCGAGGCGACCGCCGAGGAGATCGAGGCTGCGGCCCGCCAGTACGTCCGGAAGGTCAGCGGGGTCCAGTCGACGTCGACCAGCACAGCGCCTGCCTTCGAGCTGGCCGTGCGCAAGGTGGCCGACGCCACCGCGGCGCTTCTCGCCGAGCTCCCGCCCCGTCGCCAGCCTCCGCCTACGCTTCCGCCCATGAGGCGACGGGCCGCCGCCGGCATCTGATCGCCCCCCGGTCCGGTCCGGAAGGATCCGCCCCGGCCGTCGCGCTCAGCCGCGATCGGTGTCGACGATCAGGAGGCTGCAGGGGCAGTGGTGCGCGACCTTGTTGGGGACGCTGCCCAACACGAAGCGCCGTACGCCGGCCATACCGCGGTTGCCGACCACGATGAGATCGGCGTGCACGGCTTCGGCCACCTTGATGATGGCGTCGGCCGGGTCGCCGTCGAACGAGGAGAGCTCGGCGGACACCCCGCTGCGTTCGGCCTCGGCCAGGAATTCCGTTCCGATGCGATCGGCTTCATCGTGCATGGTGGCATTCGTCACCTCCACGGCGGCTGCGTCGAGCTCGGTCCCGGTCATCAGGAGGGGGCGCATGACGTGGACACCGTGGAGCTTGGCCCCCGTCGTCTGGGCCAGGGCCAGCGCCTCCCCGACGGCCACCGCCGCCCGCTCCGAGCCGTCCGTGCCCACCACGATGACCTTGTACACACCGACCTCCATCCGCCGTCGGGCCCTCCGGCCCCGGACCGGAGGCGTGGCGATTCCGGTGAGACGCTACCAGACGGGTCGGCGGGTCGACCGGGCCATCACCGGGCATTGACCTCCGGCGCGGCACCAACCTACAGTCATGCCGCCGAGCGACGGAGAAGGAGGCAGGGTGGCAACGGTGCTGATGCCCGTTCCGGATCTGGACTTCGATCCGACCGAGGTGGCGGTGAGCTGGAAGGTGCTGAGCGACCTCGGCCACCAGGTGAGGTTCGCCACGCCCACCGGCCGGCCCGGTCGGGGTGACGACCTCATGCTCACCGGTCGCGGTCTCGATCCCTGGGGTCTCCTGCCCGGAGTCTCACACCTCGTGGTCGTCGGACGCTTCCTCCGCGCCGACGCCCGCGGTCGCTCGGCCTACGAGGAGATGCTCAGGTCACCGGAGTTCCTCCATCCCACCGCCTGGGACGCCGTCGACATCGAGCTCGCCGACGGGTTGCTCCTCCCCGGCGGTCACCGGGCCCGGGGGATGCGCCGCTACCTCGAGAGCCCGCTCCTCCAGGACCTGGTCGTGCGCGGATTCCGCCGGGAGATGCCCGTGGCCGCGGTCTGTCACGGGGTGCTGCTGGTGGCTCGCAGTATCGATCCCACCACTGGGCGCTCCGTGCTCCACGGGCGGCAGACGACGGCCCTCACCTGGTCGCTCGAACAGCGGGCGTGGCGCGTGGCCAAGGTGGCCCGGTGGTGGGACCCCGGCTACTACCGCACCTACGGCGACCAGCCCGGGCAGCCGGCGGGTTTCATGTCGGTCCAGCAGGAGGTGAGCCGGGCCCTCGAGCGAGCGGCGGACTTCCACGACGTCGACCCGTCGGCACCGGACGCGGCGGTGAAGTCGAGCGGACGGCGGCGGGACGGGCCCGACGACGAACGCCCGGCCTTCGTCGTCCGTGACGGCAACTATCTCTCCGCCCGCTGGCCCGGTGATGTGCACACGTTCGCCAAGCGCTTCGCAGGCATGCTCAGCCTGGGCCGCGCCCCTCGGCGCCACGCACAGGCCGGCTAGCTGGTCTGCCGCCCGTCGGGAGAGCCGGCGCCCGTCGGATGCGGGGAGAGACGTCGGCTACTGGTAGAGGGAGTTCTGCTCGAGTGCGGCGGTGACCAGCGTCTTCCCCTGCGATTGGGACAACGGAGCCACCGGGCTCTTGCTCGTGCTGCTGGTGGATGCCGCGATGTCGACATCGATGGCTTCGATGGCCACCCTCGTGCCCGCCTGCCAGACCAACAGGTACTCGGGGCCACCGTTGTCGGTGGCGAACGCGGCTGCCCCGAGCTGCTTCGGGACGGCCACCGAGGAATCGACGACGGCGTGCTTTCGGGCCTCGGCCAACGCCGCCGAGGCCGATGATTTCGAATCGCAGTTCAAGACATCCGAGATCAGACCGGTCTTCGAACCGGCATCCTCGTAGACCGCATCGACCGAGGTCTTGCACCCCTTCTGCGCGGTCACCGAGGTCTGCTTGGCGGCCTGGACCGTCTTCGGAAATCCGATGTGCCGGGCGTACCCGGCATCGAGCACGGAGGCGGAGGCGGAGAGCGTGGCCGGCGGCTTGACCCCCGCGGAGGTCCCTCCGGAGGTGACGATCACGACCACGAGCACCACGGCCACGACCACGAACCCGCCGACGCCGATCAGGATCCTGGTGGTCGAGGAAGAGGAGCGGCCCATCCGCGCAACCCTAGGGGATCAACATAAGAACCCGCTGTGGGGTCCCGGTACCGGGTCAGGGCGGTCCGGAGGGGTCCGCTAGTGGTCCCGCGCGTTAGTTCGACGGTGTATCCGGGGTCCAAGCGGAAGGGTCATTGAGGTAGAGGCCGCAGGCACAGTCGAGGGCTTCTGTTGGTGTGCCCCCAGTCATCCCGTTCGGGAGGTAGGAGTCCTCGTAGTCGTCGTGGCTGGCCCGGTAGATGGCGAATCCCCAGGTATGGGCTGATCCGCCGTAGCGAAGCCGGCAGAGCTTGATCATGGTGCCGTCCGGGTAGCGACCGTCGACGTAGGCGAAGTTGGCCCGGAAGCGGACCGAGACACCGGCAAGCTCCGGCCAGAAGGTCCGGGCGTGATCGTTGAGCCGGTAGGTGAGGCTGCTCTTGGTCGATGGCGGGGGCGGCTTCACGGCTCCCATCTTGGCGTGCCCGGGGCGTCAGGCGGCGAGTAAGGGTTCGGCTCCGGGCCGGTGGGCATCGAGGCGCTCGAGCATGACGGTCAGGTCTCGACTCGTGAAGTGCCAGTCGAACGGTCGTGCCGTCCGGTTGTAGCGATCCTCGAAGCGTTCCAGGCGATCGGCCAGTGCGGCGAGGTCGGCGAAGTCGGCCGGCTTGATGACCTTGCGCTGGATGACCGAGAAGACGATCTCGATCTGGTTCAGCCAGGAGGCGTGCACGGGCAGGTGGACAAGTCGGGCGTTCGGCCACGCCGCAGCCATTCGGTCGATCGACCGCTGTCCATTGTGTGAGGAGCCGTTGTCGACGACCCAATAGATGCGCCGGGCACTGGCATAGGGCTCGAGGGTCATGACCCGTTCGACGAGGTCCATGAACGGCACGATCCCGGTCTTTTCAGCCACGCTGCCGAATAAGCGTGCGTGGTGGACGTCGTAGGCGCCCATGTAGGCGAGGGTTCCGCCCCGCTTGTACTCGAACTCGACCTGACCGATGTGCCCCGGGCCAGATGGACGGCCGGGATGGCAGCGAGCGAGCGCTTGAAGCTGGGACTTCTCGTCTGCGGAGATCACGTAGTCGTCGGGTCCGAGCGGCACGCCGTCAAAGACCCGAGCGTACAGGTCGAGGACCCGAGCTGCCTTGGTGGCGAAGTCGGGGTCGCGGGGAAAGATCCATGACCGGTAGCGCCACGGCTTGATGGCATCCGCGTGTAACCATCTGCGCACCGTCGACGACGAGATCGCATCGACCAGCCCTTCGGTCACTGCATGGGACGCCAGCTCCATCGAGCTCCACCTCGACAGCGGGACGCCGCTTTCCTCGGGTGGCTCGCAGGCCAACGCTTTGACCCCCGCCACCACTTCGGATCCGAAGATCCGTGGCCGACCCGATCGAGGACGATCATCCAGGCCGGCGAGCCCCTCCAGACAGAAGCGCTTCCGCCATCTCGATGCCACGTCGACACACACACCAACCCGCCGGGCAATGTCGACGTTTTGGGCGCCTCCGGCAGCCAGCAGCACGATCCGGGCGCGGATCACCTGGGAATGACGTGCAGTGCGCGAAGAAGCCCGTTCCTCGAGGACGACCCGCTCGACATCACTCAGCTGGACATCGAACGGCGAACGACGTGACATCGGCGCACCTCCGTAGCGGCCCGTCCGCATGGGGACCGCCCGATGTCAAAATTACACCGCTGTACTTATCGGCAGGGCCACTAGTGGCTCGGTTCGTACAATTCGACCGAAATCCGGTCGTCGTCCAGCTCCTGCCCGAAGAACTCGCAGCCCGTGGCCTTGGCCACCCGCATCACCATCTCCGCGTTCGACGCGTGGATGGCCATATGGCACGAACCCAGCGAGTTGAGGCGTTCCCACAGGATGCCCATCTCGAATCCCCGGGCGAATTCAGGGTCGTCCGTGTCGAATCGAAGCTCCCGTTCCATGGTCAGACCATCGTCAAGGCGGCCCCGTCCCTTTAGCAACCGGGTTTGCACCGGGTCGGCGTCCCGGGTCGGTGTCCGGTCGGCCCTGCCCGGTGGAGGCCCCTCCCCCCGGTGCTGGTGGCCCTCCCCGGTGCTGGTGGCCCTAGCCGGTGAAGGGGAACCCGGTCGACGAGACCACCCCGGACGCGCCGGACGGACGGCTGTCCTCCTCGACGCCCACGGGCTGCGAAGACGAGACCGTGTAGGCGGAGAGGCCGCCCACCTGCTTGGCGCCGAGCACGACCAGCCGGCCGGGCACCACGTCGAACGTGGCCACGGGCCCTCCACCCACCCTGGCCACCTCGACCCGGGCGGTGGACGGCCCCGGATCGGCCACGGCCAGGCTCTTGACCTCGGCGTGGGCCGTGCCGGGAACGCGCTCGACCCCGGGGCTCGGGACCAGCCAGCGGGTGGCCACGGTCACCGTGGCCGATGACGAGCCCCACACGGGGGACGGGGATCCCCTGCCTGCGAGCACCGACCGGCCGACGACGATGGGTGCCGAGGAATCGACCGTGACCGCATACGGGATCTGGTGCGGAAGCCCGGCCGCAGCCGAGGCGGCGAAATCCACCAACGAGAGCGCCGGAATCGACAACCGCCGGGGTGTGACCGACCCCGATGCCAGGCCGAAGGAGATGGTGGCCGTCACCGCCTCCTTGTTCGGATTGGCGAGATGGAAGCTGACCGTCGAACCCGTGGCGTTGGTGGTCTGCGCCGATCGCCACACCGTCGACAGCCGGGGCGACCCGAGCCGGAGAGACAGCCCCACGGCCTTCCCCGACGAGGTCTGCTGGAATTCGGAGCTCACCAGGCCGCCGGCCTGGGCGGTGATGAAGGTGGCCACGTCGGACGCCCGCTGGACGAACTGACCCACATTCTCCACGAGGAGCCGGCCCGGAGGGACGACCAGCCCCTGGTACGACTGCGGGGTGACGAGCCCGGTCGTGGTCAGGAAGGAGATGTTCACCGTGGCCGCGGGAGCGGCGGGATTGAACAGCGCCAACCTCAAGGTGTTCCCGGTCGTGGTGGATCCGCCGGAGAAGGCCCACTGGGAGGAGGTCCGCGACGCGCACGGGGCCGCACTCCAACCCAGCGGGCCGGACACGACCTGACTGGCGACCACCCCCCCACCGGCGAAGGCGAACGACGAGGCGGTGCTCCCCTGGGGCAGTCCGGCGGACGGGTTCACCGCGGCCATGCCCAAGGGGGGAACCAAAACCTCCCGTTGGACCCTCGGAGCGGGACCACGACGGGGCGTCGGTCCCACACTGGTCATGACCCCGGCGACCCGGCGTGCGGTCGAGTTGGTCAGGTACACGGTGGTGTTCGCCGCATCACCGGTTCCCGACGGGCAAAAGGCCGATGAGGAGGAGGCGTCGGCCGGGGGGACCAGGATCCCGTCGGCCGAGCCGGGCGCCGGCGCAGCCACGGGAACCGCGATCGCCGCCGAGACGATGGCGATCCCGACCACCACGGTCAGCACCGAGATGACCACCGTGGCGCGTCCCCGGACCGGCCGGGGCCTCGTGTGGCGCGGCGCGGCGGGAGGGGTCGAGACCCCCTCGGGCCCGCTCACGTCGCCGTCCCGGCGTCAGCAGGGACTCCCTCGGCGGCGGGATCCGGTGTGGCCGAACCGCCGGTGGGCTCGTCCGGGTCGCCCCGGGGCCGGCGACGACCGGTACTGACCCGGCGCCACGACCGTCCCAGGCGACGCCCGGAAACCACCGCGATGGCCGCCAGCCAGGCGATGACGGAGCCGATCAGCGAGAGTGGTGCCAGCGGACCGCCGTCGAATCGGAGCGTGCTGATGCCGGCCTCTGTCACCGCGTACCTCCCGGCCCAGCCGAACGAGGGCGACCGCACCGCCGTGGATCCATCGGATTGCACGAGCTTCCACCGGCCGGCCGGTGCCGACGCCGTCAACACCGTGCCCACCGACAGCGGACCACGGTAGGAGGTGGAGGCGGCCGGACCGGGGAGCACCGGGCGTGCCCCGGCGACGATGGGTGCATTGGGGGACGATCGGACCGGCGCCGCCGTCGCACCGACAGGATGCCTCCGGGACGCCACCGCGGGCCGTCCCGCCCCGATCTGGGCCCGTTCGGGGATCCAGGCCGCGTTGGCGTAGACGGTGATCCCCGTACCCGACACCACCGGGGTGAGGTCCAGCTGGTGGGCGAGACCCGGTGCCAGGTCGGCCGGGACCGGGTACTCCTGCGGGGTCTGCTCGCCGGTGATCTCGGGGGCCAGCGAGGTCAGCAGCACCACGTAGCGCACCCCCGACGGCGCCAGCATGCTCCCCAACCGGTCGGTGCGATCGGAACGGGCCAGGTTCACCGCCGACGCCAGCCTCGACGCCGGCCCGGGGTCGGCCGCGTTCCACAACCATCTGGCATCGGGGCTGCCGTCCTCGGAGGTGGCATAGGCCAACCCGCTGCCCGCACTCCACGACCCCTGGTTGAGGGAGCGGGGGTCTCCCAACCAGAGCACCCGAAATGCCCCTTCCGCCGCCCTGGCCTTCATCCAGGTCACCGACTGGCTGAAGTCGTTGACGGGGAGGTCCCATCGGCCGGGGATGGCCGACAGCACCGTCGGGATGGAACCCAGCACCACCGCTCCGGCGGCCACCACCGTGACCAGCTGCCGCCATCCGAAGTCGGCGGCCCGCAGGTCCTCCTCGAAGGCGGCGATCCCCAGCCCGATGGCGGCGGCAAGAGCGGCGGCGGCCGGTGCCAGCAGCACCAACGGATCGATGGCCAGGCTGCCGGTCCATCCCCGACCGACGATCCAGGCGACGAACCAGAAGACGAGCGCGATCGACCAGCACCGTCCGGCCCAGCGGAACCTGTCCCCGCGGGCCAGCAGCAACGGGACCAGGGCGGCAACCGCGAACCCCCATGCCAACGGGGATACCCCGATGGGACCGACGGCGAAGCGCAGCAGCGACTCCCACGACGCCGCCCCCGACGCCGGAGTGGGCACACCGAAGACGGCGACCGCTCCGCGACCGGCGGACAGCACGCCGATCAGCCACGGGAGACAGATGACCCCGGCCACCACGGTCGAGCCGACGGCCGTCTGGACGGCCCGCCAGGCTGGCCCGCCACTCACCGAAGGCGAGCGAGGAGATGAGCAGGGCCAACGCGGCCACCACCACGACGACGGCTGCGGCGGGGACGAACGAGACGAGCACGGCCTCGAGCAACCCCAGGGCGACCACGTCGCGGAACCCGGCGCCGCGTCCGGACCGCCCGGACGCCAGGCCGGCGGCATACGGGGCGGAGCCGGTGGCCCGGAACAGCCGCGCCAGCACCCACGGGGCACCGGCGTAGACGACCAGTGCCCCCCAACGCCCCAACGCCAGCGCATTGTAGGGGAGGGCCATGGCCAGATAGGAGAGGCCGGCGACGAGGGAGGCGCGCTGCGAACCGAAGGGGCGTAGCAGCCGGACCACGCCCCACACCCCGAGCGGCAGGCATGCGAAGACGAGCACCTTCTGGGTCAGGCCCATCGCCCCGAGGAGCACCGTGCCGACCACGCCGGCCAGGGCCAGGGCCGGTGATGCCGGCGCCGTCGTCCCCACGCCGGACGGATGCCAGCCGGCGAAGAACTGGCCGAATGTCGACGACCAACTCGGGAACGGTACGAACTGGCCGACCACGGGCAGCCTTGCGCCGATGATCCCCCGGCTGCCGATGACGACGATGAGGGTGGCGACCAACCACACCGTGAGCCTCGTCCGACCACTCACACGGCCCCGGCCGGACCGGCCGGACGACACCCCGCCGACCAGGACCCCGGCCCCTGCGCCGGCTCCGGCGGCATCGGCGCCGGCACCGGCCGGCTCCGGCGCGTCGAGGGCGTCGAGGGGGGACCGGCGGCTGCGCCGGCCAGAGCGGCACCCGCGTACGGCCCGTCGCCGGCTTCCGCCGACGCCAGCTCGTCGGCGTGGGCGCCGTGGAACCCGAGCTGGAAGACACGCCGGCCGTAGGCGGAGAGGCGAGCGCTGCCGGCCACCTGGAGCAGGCGGATCTCCTTGTCGCCGAGACGGCGGTTGCCCTTGAGCTGCTTGCGCTGGCGCCGGATGGTCCCCAGGCGGCCGAGGTTCCACCGCCACGCCCGCACGACCGCCCGGGCCCGGGCCCGGTTGCCGGCCAGCTCGGCCACGATGACTTCGCCGACGGCGAGCACCAGGATCTGGGGCACCACCCGGACGAGGTGGAAGGGGCCGTAGCACTTGAAGACGGCGAGGAGCTCGTGCCGGCGCTGGAGCTCCTGGAGGGTCACCGGGTGTGTCGACCCTCCGTCACCGTCGCCGCCGACCAGCGACTGTTCGAGGGTCCGTGAGCCTCCGGCCAGCTCCTCGAGGTGACGAACCCGGGCGTCGGGGGCGACGATGATGCGGGCGCCGACCACCTGGGCCCGCCAGCACAGGTCGAGGTCCTCGCCCATGGCCACGATGGCGGTATCGAAGCCACCGAGCTCCTCGAACAGGTCGGCCCGCACCAGGGTGGCCCCACCGGGGGCGACGAACACGTCCCGCACCGCATCGTGCTGGCCGTGGTCGATCTCTCCGGGCTGCACCCGGTCGACGACCGAACCACCCTTGTCCACGGCCATCCCGACGTGGACCAGCCGCTCGGGGTCGTCCCAGCTGACCACCTTGGGCGAGACGATCCCGGCGTTGGAGCGGAATGCCTCCTCCACCAGCAGGTGGACCGCATCGGGGAACAGGGCCACGTCGTCGTGGCACAGCAGGAAGTAGTCGGCCCCGTCGACCATGGCCATGACCTCGTTGACCGTGGTCCCGAACCCCCGGTTCTCGTCGAACCGGCGCACGTAGGCGCTGGGCAGCACGGCCGCCACCCGGGCCTTCAGATCCTCGGCGCCGGCCGCATCGAGGACCAGCACGGAGAGCTCCGCATAGTCCTGAGACTCGAGTGAGGCCAGCGTCTCTTCAAACCACGGACCTGGATCGTGGGCGACGACGACGGCGACAACCGGCGGGGCCAGTGTTTCCATCAGAGGTCAGAGGCTATCGGGCCGCGCCAGCCTGTGGGTAACTTCCCTCGATCACGCCCCTGGTCGGCCCGAGTGCTTGCAACTGTTTATCATCGTGTATACACTTGTATCCGTAAGGGGACGAGCCAGTCCCGCGGAGGGTCGTTCGACCGGGCGTCCACCGCCGGCGCACCACTCTCGGAACGCAAGGAGCACACCATGCCAGACATCAAGATGCCAGAGATCAATATCAACACCGACTTCACCAAGGCGGCCAAGGACGTCGCCGCCATCGCCAAGGACGCCACCTACGTGGTCATCGGCGCAGGGGTGCTCGGCTACCAGCACGTCCAGGTGCAGCGCCAGGAGCTGATCAAGTTCCTGGCCGAGCCCAAGGCCGACATCGAGGACCGGGTGGCCGCCGTCCGCACCGATCTGAGCGGTGCCCTCCGCAACGTCGACTCCACGGTGGTCAGCCTGGTCGAGCGGTTCGAGGAGATCATCGAGCGCCTGGAGACCGCAGTGGCGCCCCTGGAGGACCGGTTGCCCCCGCAGGCCCGCGACCTGGCCAAGCAGGCCCACGTCCAGGCCAAGGACGCCCGCACCCAGCTCCGGTCGAGGATTCCGACGGTCGCCGCCTGACCCCTCACCATGAAGAACGGCCCGCCGGCGGCGGGCCGTTCTTCGCGTCCGGAGACATGGACCCGGTGCCCGCGGCAGCGGGGTTCACCCGGCGTGTTCGCGCCAGTAGGCGAGCACGTCGGCCAGCGTCTGCTCCAGCGGGATCTCCGGCTTCCACCCCGTGGCCGCGGCCAGGCGGCCGGGGTCGCCCCTCAGCACGGGCACCTCGACCGGCCGGACCAGCGACGGGTCGGTCTCGAACTCGAGGGTCGAGCCGGCCAGTTCGAGAAGCGAGTCGGCGATCTCCCGGATCGATACGTCACGCCCCGAGCAGACGTTGTACACCGTCCCCGGCCTGACCCGACTCGACAAGGAGCCGGTAGGCCCGTACGACGTCACGCACATCGGTGAAGTCCCTCCTCGCCGACAGGTTGCCGACCGGGATGGCCCGGGCTCCTCGCCGGTCGGCCTCCACGATGCGCTTGGCCAGCGCCGGCACCGCGAAGCTGGGGGTCTGGCCCGGTCCGATGTGGTTGAACGGTCGCACGGTGATGACCTGCTGGCCGTGGCCGAGGAAGGCCTGCGCCACCAGGGCCTCGGCCGCCAGCTTGCTGGCCGCGTACGGCGTCAGTGGCGCGGTGGGCGACTCCTCGCCGAGGGGCAGGAGGGCCGGGTCGGTGACGGCCCCGTAGACCTCGGCGGAACTGGTGACCAGGATCCGCGGGTCGGTGCCGCACTTGCCGGCTGCGGCCAGCAGGGCGGCGGTACCGATGACATTGACCTCGAGCACCCGCAGGGGCTCGTCCCACGAGTCCCCGACGTGGGTGAGGGCGGCCAGGTGGTAGATGGCGTCGGGACGGGCGTCGGACACCGCCGCCAGCAGGGCGGCCGGATCGGTGACGTCCACCTCGTTGTCGATGGCGACGACCTCGTCGCCGAGTTCGCGCAGATGCTCGGCCAGCCAGGTGCCGACGAAGCCGCGACCGCCGGTGATGAGGGAGCGCACGACGGGTCACCCTACTGGCTGCGTGATGGGCCGGCACCACCGGTCGGCGGTGGCTGCCCGGCGGCGAACCGGTAGGCCTCCATATGCCGGGACGCGCTCGCCTCCCATGTGTGTCGGGACACGATGTCGAAACCCCGGCGACGCCGCTCGGCCCCGGTCGGGGACGCCTCTCGTGGCGCGGCCAGCTCGAGATCGAGAGCGTCGGCCAGGCCGGCGACATCGCCCGGCTCGACCAGCACCGCTGCCTCGCCGGCCACCTCCTCCATGGCCGTGCCCGCCGTCGTGACCAGCGGTGCGCCGCAGGCCAGCGCCTCGAGAGCGGGGAGCCCGAATCCCTCGTAGAGCGCGGGGTAGACGGCGGCGGCGGCCGACCGCAGCAGGGCGGGGACGACCTCGTCGGCCACGTACCCGGTCCTCACGATGCGTGAGGAGACCCCGGAAGCCTCGACGGCCCGGTCGACGGCGGCGGCGCCCCAGCCCGCTCCCCCGGCCAGGACCAGCAGGGCCTCGGGATGGTCGACCGGCGATGCGGGCGAACGCGCCCACCAACGTGGGCAGGTCCTTGCGAGGTTCGAGCGTGCCCACGAACAGCAGATACGGGCGACCCGAGGCCAGCCGGTGGTCCACGACGGCCAGGTGGGCGGCGTCCGACCCGGGCTCGGGCTCGTCCGGCCGGAACCGTCGTGTGTCGACCCCGTGCGGGGCTACGAACACCTCGGCCTCCACCGGGCACCATCGGACCAACTGCTCGGCGGTGACCCGGCTCGGGCAGACCACGGCGGCGGCCCGGCGGGCGGCCACCCTGATGGCCCGGCGGAACAGCAGGACCTTCGACCACTCGTGCCAGTCGGCCTGCTCGAAGAAGCTCAGGTCGTGGATGGTGACCACGGCGGGCACAGGCGTTCGCTCGGGCATGGTGTAGTGGGGCCCGTGGTGCACGTCGACGGCCCGTCCGGCCAGCAGCGCGGGGAGCCGGACCTGCTCCCAGGCCAGGCGGAGCAGGCGGGCCTCGGGCGCCCTGGGCTCCAGCTCGCCGAGCGGAACCGCGGCGCGCCAGCGGGCCTCGTCGGTGCGCCGGCTGAACAGCACCACATCGACGTCGGATCGGGCGGCCAGGGCCCGGGCCAGCTGCATGGTGTACTGGCCGGCGCCGACCGGCCGGGACGGCACGGCGGTCACATCGAGCGAGAGCCGCAGGCCGGGGTCAGCCACGGAGAGACCGGACGGTTGACTCCCGCGCCTCGTTCCAGACCGTGATGTGGCGGCGAGCGATCGCCGTCCAGGACAGCTCGGCGGACCGCTCGAGCCCGAGCGCGTGCAACCGCTTCCGCTCGTCCTCGTCGGTCGCCACCCGCAGGAGCCCCTCGGCGATCGAGTCCGTCTGGCGCGGATCGACCTCGAAGGCCGCCGGTCGTGCTGGGCAGGGGGCTGGCCACCACCGGGGTGCCGAGGGCCATGGCCTCGACCGGCGGAAGCCCGAAACCCTCGATGATGGGAACGTAGGCCAGGAGCCGGGACATGGCATAGAGCGCCGAGAGCTCGGACGGTGTCACCAGGCCGGCCAGGACCACACCCGTGGCCGGCGCCACCTGCTGTCCCCAGCCGGTCGGGCCCACCAGGACCAGCGGCCAGGGTTCGGGCAGGGACCCCCGTATGCGGCCGTAGGCCTCGATCAGGCGGGCCTGGTTCTTGCGCGGCTCGAGGGTGCCGACACTGAGGAGGAAGGGCCCTTCGACGCCCAGGCGGGACAGGAGGGCGGCACCGGCACCGAAATCGGGCGGGGGCAGGTGGTCGGATCCCATCGGGATCACCGCGATCGCCTGCCTCGGGGACCCGGCCCCCTCCAGGTCGTCGGCCACCACGTCGGAAGGCACGACGAACCGGTCGGCCCGGCGCAGGGCCCGGCGCAGGGCCGCCTCGTGCCAGGCCCGTCCCCGGGCCGGGTAGGCATCGGGAACCCGGCGCCAGAGCAGGTCGTGCACCGTGACCACCAGGGCCGACCTCCCCGGCTCGAGGGTGGCCAGCGAGGTGGCGTGGACGACATCGAAACCGGACGGGGCCCGGAGGATCCCGTAGTCCCACGCCCGGGTCAGGACCGGGCCCGGCAACGGCGAGCGGCGCAGAGGGTGGCCCAGGAGGGACAACGGATCAGGCGCGGAACGGTGGCCGGCGAACCGGCTGGCCAGCAGCTCGAGGTCGGGCCTCTCTTCCGCCGCCAGTGCGTCGAAGCCCTGCAGGAGACCGTTGATGTAGGTGCCGATTCCTCCCGATGCCGACCTCCGGAGCTGCTCGACCATCAAGAGCGTGCGCACCGTTCTCATCTCCGCCCACCCGTCGGCTCCGGGCCCGACACCCTCGATCCCGAGGACCGGCAGGCGTCCGCGTAGAGCAGGGCGAGGCCCTCGGCGCAGGCCCGCCAGCTGAACTGGCCGCTCCGGCGCCTCCCCCGCTCGACCAGGGCATCGATACCGGCCCCGCCGTCGAGGACCCGGGTGACGGCGCCGGCCAGTTCGTCGCCGTCGCCCGGCGCGGTCAACAGCGCGCCGTCACCGACCACTTCGGGAACAGCCCCCACCGAGGTGGCGACCACCGGGACACCGGCCGCCATGGCCTGCAACGGCGGGAATCCGAACCCTTCGTAGCGTGACGGGTAGACCAGGACCGACGCATGGTGGAGGGCGGCGGCCAGGGCCGCACGTCGAGGTAGCCGGGACGCACGATGCGCGCCCGTGCCGGTGACGCCTCGACGGCGGCCAGGTACCGCTCGACCCCCCAGCCGTCACCTCCCACGATGACCAGAGCCACGTCAGGGTGGGCGGCGGACACCGCGGCGAACGCCGACACCAGCAGCGGATAGTCCTTGCGCGGTTCGACGGTCCCGATGGCCAGCAGGTAGCGGTGACAACCCTCGGGCAATCGGAACGGGGCTGCGGCCCGCGGGTCGGCATCGGCCGGAGGGAGGGGTATGCCGTGATGGACGGCACGGACCCGCTCCGGATCGACGGCCAGCTCGGCCACCACCTGGTCGGCCACGAACTGCGACGGTGTGTGCACCCACGCCCCCTCGCCGGCCGCCCGGCGGATGAGGTCCGGAAAGGCCAGCGTCGGCGGGTCGCACAGCTCCGGGTACAAGCACGACGGTCAGGTCGTGGACCGTCATCACCCGGGCCGCTCGTGCGGGTCGGGGGCACCACGAAGTTGGTCCCGTGCACGACATCGTGGCGGCCGATGAACCACTCGACCGGTGGCCCGGAGAACCGCCCCCACGACGCGTGCAACGGTCGGGCCGGCATGGCCCGCTGGCGGGTCGCGACCCCGGTCGGCACCAGGGCTGCGATCTGGTGGCGCCGGCGCCAGCTGACCGCGAAGGCGGACACGTCGAGCCCGGGGAGGGCGGAGAGACCGGACAGGGCCCCGGCGCAGAACAGCCCGACACCGGTGGGCCGTCCCAGCAACGGGGTGGCATCGACGCCGACGGACAGCCGGCCCGGGTCGGAGGTAGCGGATCGCTCCGGCGGCACGCAGGGAGCCTTGCACATCGCCGACGCACGTCGGCGCCAACGGGTCGGACCGCTAACCTGCCCCGATGACCACCCCCGGCCCCGATGATCACCGCATTGGCCGGCGGGGTCGGCGCCGCCCGGCTGCTCCGGGGGATGGTCGAGGTGGTGGCGCCCTCGGACATCACCGCCATCGTCAACACCGCTGACGACACCGTTCTCCACGGGCTGCACATCTCACCGGACCTGGACACCGTGATCTACACGCTGGCCGATGCCATCAACCCGGACACCGGCTGGGGCCTGGCCGACGAGACCTGGCGGGTCATGGAGTCACTCGGGCGGCTGGGTGGGATCACCTGGTTCAACCTCGGCGACCGGGACCTGGCCACGCACTGCTACCGCACCCAGCGACTGAGAGAAGGCGCCACCCTGGGCCAGGTCACCCGCGAGTTGGCTCGTTCGTGGGGTGTGCACGTCAACGTCGTCCCGGTCACCGATGACCTGCTTCGCACCCGCCTGCAGCTCGCGGACGGGCCGGAAGTCGGCTTCCAGGAGTACTTCGTCCGCCTCCGCCACGACGTCGCCGTGGCCGGTGTCCGGTTCGAGGGGGCCGCGACCGCCCGTCCCGGGCCCGGTGTGCTCGCAGCCCTGGCGGCGTCTGGCGTCGTCGTCGTCTGCCCCTCGAACCCTGTCGTCTCCATCGACCCGTTGCTGGCCGTGCCCGGGGTACTCGACGAGCTGCAACGTCGTCGCCACCGGGTCGTCGGCGTCTCCCCGATCATCGCCGGGGCGGCGCTGAAGGGCCCGGCCGACCGCCTCCTGCGCGAGATGGGCTTCGAGTCCTCGGTCGTCGGGGTGGCCAAGTGGTACGCGCCGTGGGTGGGCACCCTCGTGATCGACGAGGCGGACGCCGATCTGGCCGCCGCCGTCGAGGCCGAAGGAGTGCGGTGCGTGGTCGCCCCCACCGTCATGTCCACCGTGGAGGTGGCCGCCCGGCTGTCCCGGACCGTGCTCGATGCCGTCGGCTAGCTCGCCGGTCCCGTCGGCCAGACCCGCCGCGCCGGCCTCGACGGGACCGGTGGCGGGAGGGTTGTCCGTCTTCCCGGTCACCGGGGTGGGCGAGGTGAGGCCGGGCGACGACGTCGGAGCCCTGTTGGCCGCGGTGCTGATCCCGACCCCGCCCCGACATCCCGGCATTCCCGGCGGGCTGATGGACGGCGATGTCGTGGTCGTGACGCAGAAGGTGGTGTCAAAGGCCGAGGGACGGCTGGTGGCCATCGATGCCGATGACCCCGGCGCCAAGAGCCGGCTGGTCGAGCAGGAGTCGGTGCGCATCGTGCGCCGACGCGGGGATCTGCTGATCACCGAGACCCCCCACGGGTTCATCTGCGCCAACGCCGGTGTGGATCTGTCCAACGTCGACGCCGGGACCGCCGCCCTCCTGCCGGTCGACCCGGACCGGTCGGCCCGCCGGATCCGCGAGGTCTTCTTGCATCGATACGAGCTGTCGGTGGGAGTACTCGTATCGGACACCTTCGGTCGAACCTGGCGGCGGGGCGTCACCGACGTGGCCATCGGCATCGCCGGCATCGCCGGCATCGTGGACCTGCGCGGCACCGCCGACGCCAACGGCCGGATCCTCGATGCCACCGAGGTGTGCGTGGCCGACGAGCTGGCCGGTGCGGCCGAGATCGTGATGGGCAAGGACCGCGGCATCCCGGCCGCCGTGCTGCGAGGGGTGGATCCGGCGTGGCTCCGGCCGGCCTCGGTGGCCGCCGAGATCGTACGGCCGCCGGGAGAAGACCTCTTCCGCTGAACGGGACCAGCCGCCGCCCGGGAGCCGGCGACTGGGCCTCAACCCGCGTCGTACAGGTCGACCACGAACACCAGCGTCTCGTCGGGGCCGATGACCCCGCCCGCGCCGCTGGCGCCGTACCCCAGATGGGGCGGGATGGTGAGCCGGCGGCGACCGCCCACTCTCATCCCGGCCACGCCCTGGTCCCAGCCGCTGATGACATGGCCGGCGCCCAGCGGGAACGAGAACAGTTCACTGCGGCTCCACGACGAGTCGAACTCTTGACCGGTGGACCACGAGACACCCACGTAGTGGACATTGACCGGCCGGCCGACGACGGCTTCGGCCCCGCCACCGATTTCGATGTCCTCGATGACGAGCTCATCGGGGGGCGGACCGTCGGGAATGGTGACGAGTGGTTTGGAGTCGGGTGCCATTGGCGACGACTGTAGATCATCGCCCACGCGGGTCGGGCCCGGCCCGGCCCGTCACCGCTTCCGGTCAGCGACCCCGCCCGGCTCCACCCGTGCTCCGCTTCGTCCCCACCGGGCCCCCGCTCCGACGGCCGCCGGGTCCTCCGGGTCGACCGCTGCCGGATGACCCGTTCCCGGCGTGACCGTTGACCACGTGACCGTTGGCCGCGCGACCGCGGCGTGACGAAGGGGCCACCGCCGGCTTCGCGGGCCGACCGGGCTTCCCGTGCGTGCCGGGCTTGGCCGAGCGGGCCGGCTTCCCGGACGCGGAAGGATCGACCCGCTTGTCCCATCCGCCCGGGTCCGGACGCTTCTTCTTGTATCCGTTCCCGCCCTGGTGGCCGCTCCCACCCTGCCCCTGTGGCCGGCCGGCGCCGCCCCCCGGCGACGACCCGTTGCCCTGCGACCCGTTGCCCGGCCGACCCGTTGCCCTGCGACCCGTTGCGGGCCGCGGCCGGCCGCGCCTTCCACGGCCCGGTGGCGCGACGTGACCGGTCGGGCCGGCCCTGGGGGCGTCCGGTGGTGCCGGCGGCGGTGGCGGGGCGCCGGGGGTCGCTGGGCCGGCGCGCCGGGGGCTCGCCGATGACGGCCCTGATGGCGGCGACGTCGGGGGTGGTCGTCCCACCGGGCATGTCGAGGTCGCGCTGGATCCGCCTCACCGCACCCACCTTGTCCGGTGTGATGAGGCTGACCACCACCCCGGTGGCGCCCGCCCGGGCCGTCCGTCCCGAGCGGTGGACGTAGTCCTTTGCATCCGTCGGCGGATCGAAGTGGACGACCGCGTTCACGCCGTCGACATGGATCCCGCGGGCGGCGACGTCGGTGGCCACCAGGGCGTCCACCGCACCCCGGATGAACGAGTCCAGCGCCCGCTCCCGCTGCTTCTGGCTCCGGTCGCCGTGGATGGCCGCGGCCCGCACCCCGTGCTGCTCCAGCTGGCGTGCGATCCGATCGGTGCTGTGCTTGGTCCGGCAGAACACGATGGTCGGTCCCGAGGCCGCGGTCACCTCCGCCGCCCTGGCCACCCGGTCGCCCGACGCCACTTTCCAGAAGAGGTGCACCGCCGCGCTGGTGTCGTCTTCGTCGGCCTCGAGCTCGTGCCGGGACGGATCGTGCTGGTAGCGACGCACCAGTACGTCGATGTCGCCGTCGAGGGTGGCCGAGAACAACAGCGTCTGCCGGTCCGGCGGGGTCAGGTCGAGGATCCGCCGGACATCGGGGAGGAAGCCCATGTCGGCCATGCGGTCCGCCTCGTCGATGACCACGATCTCGACGGCGTCGAGGTGGATGCTGCCGCGCTCGATGAGGTCTCCGAGCCGGCCCGGGCAGGCCACGGCGACGTCCACGCCGCGGGACAGGGCCTTCAGCTGCGGGCCGTACCCGACCCCCCCGTAGAACGAGTCCACTCGCAGGCTCCTCGGCGTGGCCAGCGCCCGCAGCTCGGTGGCCACCTGGGCGGCCAGCTCACGGGTCGGGGTGAGCACCAGCACCCTCGGGTGCTTCGGGCGGGACGGTTTGCCGGCGAGGCGGCCGACGGCGCCGATCCCGAAAGCCAGTGTCTTGCCCGAGCCGGTGGGTGCCTTGCCGCACACGTCCCGGCCGGCAAGGGCGTCGGGGATGGTGGCCGACTGGATGGGGAAGGGCTCGGTGATCGATTTCCGGTTGAGGGCGGCGACGATGTCGGAGGGCACGCCGAGGGAGGCGAATGAGGGCTGCAAGGGGGGCATGGGGCGCTTTCGTGCGACAGGGCAAGGCACCGGGATGTGCCTCGGGGAGTGGCCTGCCGCCAAAATCAGTGCACCAGGACCACCCCAGGCTAGTGCCTCGACGCCCCGTACCGGCGCAGGCCCCCCCGACAGCGGTTCCCCGCCCGCCCCCCGGATGCTCCCGCCCCGACGAAGGGACCCCCGGCCCGCTCCGCTCGGGGTCGGGGGGACCCGGTGCCGGTCAGTTCTCGGATCCGGCGGCGCCGCGCTGTCCGCATGAACGCCAGCACCGCGGCGGTGCCGGCGCCCAGTTCCGTCCAGGGCTTCCAGCCGAGCTGGATCCCGGCCCGGGTGGGATCGACGGCATTCCGCAGCAGCTCCCCCGCCCGGAGAGGCAGATGCTCGGCCTTGGCCTTCACGCCGGCCTGGTGGGCCATCTCGCGGTAGAGCTCGTTGACCGACGTCTCCTGGCCGGTACCGATGTTGCACAGCAGCCCGCCCCCCTTGGTGGCGGCCCGCACGAAGGCATCGACCACGTCGTCGACGTAGACGAAGTCGCGGGTCTGGTCGCCGTCACCGAAGATGGTCACCTGCTCGCCCCCCAAGAGGCGTTGGGCGAAGATCGCCACCACGCCGGCCTCGCCGTGGGGATCCTGGCGGGGGCCGTAGACGTTGGCCAGGGCCAGTGCCGAGAACTCGAGCGCGTACATCTCGCGGTAGGCGATCAGGTAGTCGATGACCGCCTTCTTCGAGACCCCGTAGGGGGACAGGGGCCGGTGGGGCAGGGACTCCTTCAGCGGGAGCTCCGACACATCGGGCTCGCCGTACAGGGTCCCGCCACTGGCTGCGAAGACCACCCGCTGTGCCCCGGCGAGGCGCGCGCCCTCGAGTACCCGGAGGGTCCCGATCACGTTCACATCGGCGTCGAACACCGGATCGGCGACCGAGACGCGGACATCGGCCTGGGCGGCGAGATGGAAGACGACCTCAGGAAGGCGACGGCCCATCAGCGCCACGACCTCCGGGGAGCGCACGTCCATCTGGTGGACGGTGAGCTGGTGGCCGGCCGAGGCGCGGGCGTCGGACAGATTGGTCAGGGAGCCGGTGGAGAGATCGTCGATCACGTCCACCGTGTGCCCTTCGGCCAGAAGCCGGTCCACCAGCGTCGAACCGATGAACCCTGCCCCGCCGGTGACCAGCGCGCGCAACGTCTCAGACCCCCGCGACGATCCGTTCGCCGTCGATGACGGTTCCCGACGCGGTGATGGCGCCGGCACCGATCACCGACAGGCCGTGGATCACGCACCGTTGCCCCACGATCGCACCCGGACCGATCAGCGATCCTTCCACCGTGGCCCTCGAGGCGACCCGGGCCCCGGGCAGGAGCACCGATCCCACCACCGAGGCCCCGTCCTCGACCACCGCGCCGGCACCGATCACCGACTCCTCGACCACTGCCCCGGTGCCAACCGACGCCCCACGGCCCAGGACCGACCGGGTGACCGATGCATCGGCCACGTCGACGTCCCCGATCCGCCACACCCCGGGGCCGATCGCGGGGGCCAGCTCCGCCCCGGGGGCGGGGGGCCGGCCCGCCGGCCGAGGATGAGGTCGCGATGGGCGCGGAGGTAGGCGTCGGGGGTCCCGGTGTCCAGCCAGTAGGCGTCGGAGCCCTGTGCGAACAGGGTGCCGTCCTCGACCATGGCCGGGAACGTCTCGCGCTCGACGGACACCCGGACGTCCGGGGGGATGCGGTCCAGCACGGACGGCTCGAAGATGTAGGTGCCGGCGTTGATGAGATTGGTCGGGGCCTCGTCGCGTGGTGGCTTCTCGATGAACGCCAGCACCCGCCCTTGCGCGTCGGTGGGGACCACGCCGAAGGCGCTCGGGTCCTCCATCGGGGTCAGGCGCGATGGTGGCCTCGGCGCCGCGGAGCCGGTGGAAGTCGATCAGCGCCGAGAGGTCCGAGTCGGTGAGCACATCCCCGTTGACGACCACGAACGTCTCGTCGACCGAGCAGTGCCGGGCCGCGAACCGGATGGCTCCGGCGGTGTCGCGGGGTTCGGGCTCGACCGCGTAGGCCAGGTGGACCCCGGCGATGGTGTCATCGGGATAGGCGTTCATGAAGGCGTCGGGCCGGTAGCCGAGCGAGAGGACGGCCTCTTCGATGCCGTGGTCGGCCAGGTGGCCGATGACCCGCTCGATCATCGGCTGCTCCACGATGGGGAGCATCTGCTTGGGGACCGTGTAGGTCAACGGACGCAGGCGCGTGCCCTCGCCGCCCACCAGGACGACCGCTCTCACTTGGTGCTTCCGCCGGACTTCGCTGTCGTGGGTGTCGTCGAACCGGCCGTGGCCGCCGTGGTCGGCGTGGTCCGACCGTGGCCGCCGTGGTCGGCGTGGTCGCCGAACCGGCCGTGGACGGCGTGGTCGGTGGGGCGGTCGTCGTGCGTGGTGGTGCCCTGGGACAGGGAGGTCAACAGATTGGTGATGGCCGAGGCGGGAGGCTTGGGAACCGAGGCGGTCGCCGGCACGAACGCCATGGTAATGAGCTGGCCGTTGGCGAACAGCAGATCCTCGGGGGGGCCACTCGTCTCGGTCCCCTTGCCCTTCGATTCGAAGTTGGTCCAGCTGTCCACGATGACCACGCCGGGCTTGCCGGAGTCCGGCGTCCCCTTCGGGCAGACGTCACCGTTGGCTGTAGGCCTGCTTGCCCGGGTACTGCAGGGTGGACGACGACAGTTGGAGGCCCTTGTACCCCGAGACGAATTTGCCCAGGGTGGCGTTGGCGCCCGACTCCGTGCTGTTCAACGGGGCGATGGTGAGGACGCCGTTGCCATCGGCGGTCAGACCGGTCTCTTTGGTGTTGGTGCTGGCGGGAAGGGCCGGCTCCATGGTCCCGCAGACGTCGATGCCCAGTGCCGCGTGCCACACCTGGCTGGTCGTCGGGGGCCCGGACGACGAGGCCGTCTTGTGGGTGCGCTGGTAGCGGCTGAACCCGACCAGCAGGAGACCCACGATGCAGATCAGGACCAGGCTGGCATACCAGTTGACCGGCATCTGGCCGCGGTAGGTCCGGCCCCCACCCGTGGTGGCGGCGCGTTCGACCCATTTGCCGGTCGAGTTCTTGCCCGTCGAATTGCTCGCCATGATCGGACGACACCCTACAACCTACGATCGGGCGTCCCGGTCGCAGCTCAGGTCCGGATGACCCGGGCCAGGCAGGCCAGGCAGGCCCGGAACCCGATCCCGAGGGCCACCAGGGGCAGAAGCGCCCGCCGCCAACCGTCGCTGGAGCGGGAGGCGAAGCGCAGGAGCGAGCGGTGGTGCTCGAAGATCATCCGGAACGGATGGCGGTCGGTCGACACCCCGTGCAGATGGGTCACCTCGGCCGAGGGGAGGTAGGCCACCAGCCACCCGGCCCGGCCGAGCCGCCAGCACAGGTCGACGTCTTCGGCGTACATGAAATACGCCTCGTCGAACCCACCCACCTGCTCGAATGCCGACCTCCTGACCAGGAAACACGCTCCGGACACCCAGTCGACGATCTCGGGGCCCATGAGCGGTGGAGCCGAGGTCCGCCTGCTGGTAGGAGCGGGTGAAGCGATTGTCCGGGGCGAAGATCCCCAACAGCGCATGCCCCGCCGCATCGATCAGGCCGGGGAACCGGCGGGCCGACGGGTACCGCTCGCCGTCCGGGTTCCGGACGAGGGGTCCGACCAGCGCGCACCGGGGGTCGCCCGCCAGCGCGGCAGCCAGGTCGGCGACCGCACCGGGACGGACCTCGAGGTCGGCGTTGCAGACCAGGACCGACGGCGGCCGTGGTGGCGGCGACGCCGCGGTTGGCGGCCGCCCCGTAGCCCAGGTTGCGTCCCGGCACCAGCACCTCCACGTCGGGGAACCGGTCGAGCAGCTCGCGCCGTGACCCGTCGGTCGAGCCGTTGTCCACCACCACCAGCTCCGCCGGCCCTTCGGACCGGAGCCCTTCGACGCACCGGGCCAGCGCCGGACCCGATTCGTAGTTGACGACCACCACGGCAACACCCTCCGTCGGGCGAAGCCCCGCCCCGCCGGGCCCGTCGCGCCCGTCGGGGCGCGGGGTCATTTGTCGAGCCGGGTGAACCGGAACTTGACCAGCGCCTTCAAGGCACCGAATCCGTCCCGCCACGTGATCTTCTTGCCCTCATCGGCCTCCCGGCCGGCATAGGAGATCGGGACCTCGTAGATGCGGTACCCGCGACGGAGCACCTTGGCGGTGATCTCCGGTTCGAAGTCGAACTTGTCCGATTCGATGGTGATCCCCTCGAGCGCCCGTCGGTCGAAGAGCTTGTAGCAGGTCTCCATGTCCGAGAGGGTGGAGGAGTACAAGAGGTTCGTGACCAGAGAGAGGAACCGGTTCCCTATCCAGTGGAGCGGCATCATGTTCTTGCGCTCGCCGGTGAACCGGCTGCCGTAGACGACCTTGGACTTCCCCCGCAGGATCGGTTCGAGCAATTTGGACCAGTCGGCCGGGTCGTACTCGAGATCGGCATCTTGGATCAGGACCAGGTCGCCACGGACGGACCCGAGCCCGGTGCGGATGGCGGCGCCCTTGCCCATGTTCCGAGGATGGTTGATCACCCGGACGGTCGAATCGCCCATGGCCGCCAGCACCTTGTCGGTCCCGTCGGAGGAACCGTCGTCGACCACGACCACCTCGACGTCCATGGGGAGTTCGACGGCCCTGATCCGCCGGATCACCTCACCCACCGTGGCGCGCTCGTTGAACACGGGCACGATCACCGACAGCAGCGAATACTCGAAGGGGTCGACGGCGTCGTCTGCCGCTCGTCCCCGTGCGCCCGTGCCAGTCATCGAATCGTCTCCTCGCCCCTCGCCGATCCGGGTGCTCTCATCCCTCCATCATTGTCGCCCTTCGTCGACCCATCGACGGATGGGGGAACCGGTGCGGCCACGCCGGCGTCCTCGGCCAGCGCGGCCGCGGTGCGGAGCAGCCCGTCGCGGAGCCCGACGGTCGGCTCCCAGCCCAGTGCGGCCTTGGCCAGGGAGATGTCGGGCCGCCTCCGGCAGGGGTCGTCCACCGGTAGCGGCAGATGCACGATCGGGGACGAGGACCCGAGCAGCTCCACCACGGACAAGGCCAGCTCGAGGACGGTGTACTCGTCGGGGTTCCCGATGTTGACCGGCCCGGTGATGTCTGCGTCGAACAGGGCCACCAGACCACGAACCTCGTCCTCGACGTAGCACAGGCTCCTGGTCTGGCTCCCGTCGCCATAGACGGTCAGCGGTTCTCCCTGCATGGCCTGGAGGAGGAAGTTGGAGACCACCCGCCCGTCGCCCGGCCGGAGGCGGGGGCCGTAGGTGTTGAAGATCCGGGCGATACCGACATCGGTCCCGACGGTGCGGTAGTGGGCCATGCACAGGGCCTCGGCATACCGCTTGGCCTCGTCGTACACGCTTCGCGGCCCCACCGGGTTCACGTTGCCCCAGTACTCCTCGTTCTGGGGATGCACCTCGGGGTCGCCGTAGACCTCGCTGGTCGACGCCATCAGGAACCGGGCCCCGTGCCGCTGAGCCAGCTGGAGCCCCCGCCGGGTGCCCTCGCTCCCCGTGGCCAGCGTCTCGAGCGGTCGGGCCAGGTAGTCCGGCGGCGACGCCGGGCTGGCCAGATTGAACACGCCCGACACCGGACCCTCCACGGGCAGCGAGGCGGAGACGTCGGCCTCCACCAAAGTGAACCGGGGATGCCCGTCCAGATGGGCCACGTTCGAGCGGCGGCCCGTGGAGAAGTCGTCCACGCAGACGACCTCGTCCCCACGCCCGACCAGATGGTCGCAGAGGTGTGACCCGAGGAATCCGGCGCCGCCGAGCACCACCTGGCGGCCGCTCATCGGCGCCCGATACCGGTGTACTCGAAGCCGATGCGACGCAGCTGGGCCGGATCGAGCAGATTGCGCGCATCCACCACCACCGGAGCGGCCATCGCCTCGCGCACCTTGGTGAAGTCGAGCCAACGGAACTCGTCCCACTCGGTCAGCACCACGGCGACCGCGGCTCCCTCGCACGCGGCGTACGCATCGGGGAAGGCCCGCACCAATTTGTCGAGATCGACCTGCATCCCGGCGGGGGCGAACTCCGCCAGATCGCCGATCGGGGTCGATCGCTGGCCGGCGGGCACCGAGACCGTCGGGTCGAACGCCTGCACGGTGGCGCCGCCCTCGACCAGGCGCCGCACCACCTCCACGGCCGGCGAGTTGCGCAGGTCGTCGGTCCCCGCCTTGAAGGTGAGGCCCCACACCGAGATCACCGAGCCCTCGAGATTGTCGCCGACCGCCGTCCTGATCTTGTCGACCACCCGGGCGAACTGCTCCTCGTTGGTGGCGATGGCCCCCCGCAGGAAGGAGAAGTCGTACCCGGCCTCCTCGGCGATGCACACCAGTGCCCTGGTGTCCTTGGGCAGGCAGCTGCCACCCCAGCCGGGCCCCGGACGCAGGTACTCGAACCCGATCCGCTTGTCGTACCCGAGCCCCAAGATGACGTCCCGAACATCCGCGCCCACCGCTTCGCAGAGGCCGGCAACGGCGTTGACGAAACTCAACTTGGTGGCCAGAAAGGCGTTGGAGGCATACTTGATCGTCTCGGCGGTGGCGGCGTCGGTGATCAACAGCGGGGCGTGGGTGCCGGCGAAGAGGTCTCCCACCTTGGCCGCGGCCGCCTGGTCGTCGGCGCCCACCACGATGCGCTCGGGGTGGAGGCTGTCGGCGACGGCGGTCCCCTCGCGCAGGAACTCGGGATTGGAGACGACCGTGATGTCGTGGCGGTCGAGGACCCGCTCGACCACCAGTGTCGAACCCACCGGCACCGTGGACTTGTTGACGATGATCGTTCCGGGCACGAGCTTCGGGCCGATCTCCTCGGCCACCGCCTCGACGAAGGAGAGATCGGCGGAGCCGTCGTCCCCCTGCGGGGTCGGGACGCACAGGAAGACGAACTCGGCACCTTCCACAGCCTCGGAGGCACCGACCACGAACCGGAGGCGGCCGGCGGCCTGGCCCTCCCGGACCAACTCCTCGAGATGGTCCTCCACGATGGGCACCTGGCCGTGGGCCAGCATGGCCACCTTGGCCGGGTCGGCGTCGCCGCAGGTCACCCGGTGGCCGAGGTGGGCGAGGGTGGCCGCGGTGGGAAGGCCCACATAGCCGACCCCGATGACGGCCACCGTCCGGCCCCGACCGTGGGGCAGCACCCGGACCGCGGCACCGCCGTGACCGAAGTAGGCGCCGGGCTGCCCCTGGTCCGGGCCGGACGGCCCCTTGAGCACGGGACCACCGGTCGACCCCCCGAACACCCATGGACTCCGCGTCATCGCTGATCAGCACCCGTCATCGTCTCGGTTCCATTCCGGGCCCGGTCGGGCCCTTTCCCTCTCGGTCATTCTCGCCCGTCCTGAAACACATCGGTCCCATGCCCTGCCCCATCCCGTGCTCGCCGTCGCCTAGCCGGCGCAGGAGAGGAAATCGACCAGTCGGGTCAGCGAATCCGTCCAGTGGGGCAGCATCGGAAGGCCGGACAGCCGGAGGGCGGCGTTGTCGAGCCTCGAATTGGCAGGTCGGGGCGCGGGCCGGGGTGGATCGAGCTCGGCGGTGGCGATGGGTGCGACGCACTCCGGATCGAGACCGGCCGCGGCCAACGCGGCTCGGGCGAAGCCGAACCACGTGGTCTCACCCTGGTTGGTGACATGGAAGGTTCCCGGTCGGCGATCGAGTGCCAACCGGACCACCGCCCGGGCCAGGTCGGCCGTGAAGGTCGGACAACCGTGCTGGTCATCGACGAAGCGAAGTTGGCCGCGGGGGTTCTCCGCGGCCAGGCGGAGCACCGTCTTGACCATGTTGGCCCCATGGGCGCCACTCACCCAACCGGTGCGGACCACGGTGGCGGACGGCCCCGCGGCGGCGTGGACCTCGAGCTCCCCCCCGAGCTTGCTGCGCCCGTAGACCGAGCGCGGATTCGGCTCGTCCCACTCGACATAGGGACGGTCGAGCGTTCCGTCGAACACGTAGTCGGTCGAGATGTAGACCAGATGGGCCCCGACGCCGACCGCCGCCTCGGCCACGTTCCGGGTTCCGATGGCGTTGACGGCGAACGCGGTGTCCGGATCGGACTCGCAGGCGTCGACCTTGGTGTAGGCGCCGGCATGCAGCACGATGTCGGGCCGGAACGCATCGGCCGCCTCCCGCACCGCGGTCCGATCGACCACGTTCAGCTGGTCGGACCCCGGGCCCACGACCTCTGCGAACCCCTTGGTCAGGGCGGGCAGTATGCCCGGGACGCTGGCGTCCGCACCGCCGGCGGGAACCGACCCGACCAGCACGTCATGCAGGTCCCGCCCCAGCTGCCCGCGCCCTCCGGTGACCAGCACCCGCAAGGACCGGCTCATGAACCCGGCTGGGGCCCCGAAGGCGCTGGTCCTGACGCCGACCACGACCCTTCGACGACCGGTGCCCGGTCACGCAGCGGTTCCCACCAACTCCGGTTGGCCGCGTACCAGGCGACGGTGTCGGCCAGGCCCTCGGCGAACGGCACCGTCGGTTCCCATCCCAGCTCCCGGCGGATCTTCGAGGAGTCGAGGAGGTAGCGGCGGTCGTGACTCGGCCGGTCGGGAACGATCATCTTCAACGACTGCGGCCGGCCGGTGGCGTCGAGGACGGCGTCGGCGATCTCCTCGACGCTGGCCTCGACCCCGCTGCCCACGTTGTAGGTCTCCCCCACCTGTCCGTGCTGCAGCACCAGTTCGACCGCCCGGCAGTGGTCGTCGACGTGGAGCCACTCGCGGCGGTTCTGCGACGATGCGTACAAGGTCAGGGGCTGGTCGTCGAGCGCCTGGGAGGTGAACAGCGGGATCACCTTTTCGGGGAATTGGTAGGGGCCGTAGTTGTTGCAGCAGTTGGTGATGGTGGCCTGCAGCCCGAACGTCTTCTGATAGGCCCTCACCGCATGGTCGGCTCCGGCCTTCGATGCGTTGTACGGGGTCTGGGGCCGGTAGGGGGTCTCCTCGGTGAACACCTCGTCAGAATCGAGGGGGAGGTCGCCGTAGACCTCGCAGGTCGAGATGTGGTGGAAGCGCGACACCCCGTGCCGGCGTGCGGCCTCGGCCAACGTCTGGGTACCGAGCACATTGGTCCGGAAGAAGAGGCCCGGATCGAGGATGGCCAGGCTGTTGTGGGATTCGGCGGCGAAGTTCACGATCACGTCGATCTCGTGCCCGGCGAGGGTCTTGGCCACGACCTCGAGATCCCCGATGTCCCCTCGCACGAAGTCGATCCGGTCCTCGACGTCGGCCAGGTTCGGCCGGTTGCCGGCATAGGTGAGGGCGTCGAAGGCCACCACGGAGTCGTCGGGATGGTGCTGCACCCAGAACCGGACGAAGTTCGAGCCGATGAAGCCGGCAGCACCGGTGACCAGTAGTCGCATGATCGGGGAATGTTACTCGTACCAGGTCCTACGGCCGGGGGCGCGGGATCAGCCCGTGGTCCTCACGTGCACGACGTCTCCGGTCACCACCGTCCGTGTGGCGCCGCCCACCTCGACGACCAGGTGGCCCTCGGGAGTCAGGTCCGTGGCCAGGCCCTCGAACACCTCGTCGGCCAGCTCCACCCGCACCGGGGCTCCGAGCGTGGTGCACCGGGCCCGGAAGTCGCCGGCCTGACGGGCCCGGCCCGGGTCCGACTCCAGGTCCGCGGCCCGTGGTCCGAGAGCATCGAGCAGGGCATCGAAGAGCTCGGAGCGGTCGACGGGCGATCCCACCTGCTGGCGCAGCGACGTGGCCGATCCGAGCAGCTCGTCGGGGAGGTCGCTGTCGTGCCCGGGCCAGTTCACATTGATCCCGATCCCCACCACGATCGGAGCCCGGAGGGTGCTGCCGGCGGGCGAACCGACCACGTCGGTCTCCGCCAGCACGCCGGCCAGCTTGCGGCCGTCCGGTCCGAGCAGGTCGTTGGGCCATTTGATCCCCACGCCCAGTCCGGTCACCGAGGCCACGGCGTCGATGGCGGCCAACGCCACCACGCCACAGGCCAGCTGCCGTTGACCGGCAGGGAGGTCCGGCCGCAGCAGCACCGACATCAGCAGGTTCGAACCGGGCGGCGCCTCCCAGCGGCGACCGAGCCTCCCCCGGCCGGCCGACTGGTGGTCGGCCACCGCGACCACACCCCCGGGGGCGCCTCGACGGGCCTCTTCGAGCAGGTAGCGGTTGGTGGAGTCGATCGATTCGAAGCGCCGGATGTCGGTGAACCTGGAGCCCGGCATGGCACACACCCTACGGGCCGTGACAGTGTTGTACCGCCTCGGGGCGGCACCGCCGCCGCCTCATGCCCATCCGATTCGAAAGGCGCAGCGTGCTGAAGAAGGTTCTCATCGCCAACCGGGGAGAGATCGCGGTCAGGGTCATCCGGACCTGCCGCGAGATGGGGGTGGCCACGGTGGCCGTGTACTCCGAACTCGATCGTGATGCCCTCCACGTGCGGCTGGCCGATGAGGCCTACGCCCTCGGAGGCCAGACCGCGGCCGAAAGCTACCTGAACACCGAGGCCATCCTGCACGCCATCGAGCTGAGCGGCGCCGACGGCGTCCACCCCGGCTACGGGTTCTTCTCCGAGAACACCGACTTCGCCCGGGCCATCACCGAGCGGGGTGTGACCTTCATCGGGCCGCCGCCCGAAGCCATCGACATCATGGGCGACAAGATCAGTTCACGGCACGCGGCGGAGAAAGCGGGCGTGTCCGGCGTCCCGGGCCGGTCCGAGGTCCTCACCTCGCCGGACCAGGTGATCGCCTTCGGTGACGAATTCGGCTGGCCGGTCGCCATCAAGGCCGCGTTCGGCGGGGGCGGGCGGGGCATGAAGGTGGTCGGTGGCCCCGATGAGGCCCCTGACGCCCTCGAGGCCGCCATGCGGGAGTCGGCGGCCTACTTCGGCAGGGACGAATGCTACGTGGAGCGCTATCTGGCCTGGCCCCGGCACGTCGAGATGCAGATCATCGCCGACACCCACGGCTCCACGCTCTGGTTGGGTGAGCGCGACTGCTCGGCGCAGCGCCGGCACCAGAAGCTGGTGGAGGAGAGCCCGGCCCCGAACTTCCCCGACGACATCCGCAGAGCCATGGGCGAGGCCTCGGTCAAGGTGGCCGAAGCCTGCGGGTACGTCAACGCCGGGACGGTCGAGTTCCTCTACCAGGACGGCGAGTTCTTCTTCCTCGAGATGAACACCCGACTACAGGTCGAGCACCCGGTCACCGAGCTGGTCACCGGGCTCGATCTGGTCGAGTGGCAGCTGCGGGTGGCATCGGGCGAACCACTCGGATTCTCGCAGGACGACGTGAGGCGCGACGGGCACGCCATCGAGGTGCGGATCAACGCCGAGGACACCGCCGGCGGCGCCTTCCTGCCGTCGCCCGGCACCATCACCAGCTTCGTGACGCCGGGCGGCCCCGGGGTCAGGCTCGACGCCGGCTACGGATCCGGCGACACGGTCAGCCAGTTCTACGACAACCTGGTGGCCAAGCTGGTCGTCTGGGGGCACGATCGTGAGGCCGCTCGGAAGAGGATGCTCCGTGCCATCGGCGAGACCGTGATCGGAGGGGTGGCCACCACCCTCCCGGCCGACGTGGCCATCCTCTCGCACCCCGACTTCGTGGCCGGTGAGCACTCGACCAACTGGGTCGAGCAGCGCCTCGATCTGAGCAGCATCTCGGCCGGGGCCGGCGAGGTCCCGCCGCCCCCTCCGGCCGAGCATGGCGAGGAGCAGGCACCCCGGGTGCTGAGGGACGTGACCGCCGAGGTGGACGGTCGGCGGTACCAGGTGAAGCTATGGGTTCCCGACATCGGCGACACGGTGGTCGCCGGCCCGGAGGCGGCCCGCGGCACAGGGCCAAAGCGGCCCAAGGCCACCGCGTCCGGGGCCGGCTCGGGCACGGTGGCCGTGCCCATGCAGGGGACCATCGTCAAGGTCCTGGTGGCCGCCGGGGACGCGGTCGAGGTGGGGCAGACCGTGTGCGTCCTCGAGGCCATGAAGATGGAGAACAACGTCAACGCGGAAAAGGCCGGCACCGTCAGGGAAGTGAGGGTCCAGGCCGGTGAGTCGGTCGGACCCGGTGACGTCATCGCGGTCATCGACTAGTGGAGGGGCGGTGCCCGTGGCAGATATCCCGGCGCTGAAGAACGCGGTCCGCGAGGTGATCGAGGCGGACCTGGACGACCTGGTCCGGCTGAGCCACACCATCCACGGGCACCCGGAGACGGCGTTCGAGGAGGATCGGGCCTGTGCCTGGACGTCCGAGGCACTGGCTGCGGGAGGGTTCGCGGTGACCTCCGGCGTGGCCGGCATGCCCACCGCCTTCAGCGCCGAGTACGGCTCGGGGCCGCTGGTCATGGCGGTCTGCGCCGAATACGACGCGCTCCCCGGGGTCGGCCATGCCTGCGGGCACAACATCATCGCCGCGTCGGCAGTGGGAGCCGGTCTCGGGCTGGCCAGGGTGGCCGACGAGCTCGGGGTCACCGTGCGGGTGCTCGGGACACCGGCCGAAGAGGGCGGCGGGGGCAAGGTGACCATGCTGGAGAACGGAGTGTTCGACGACGTGCACGCGGCCATGATGATCCACCCGTGGCCCGATGACCGGCTCGAGGGGACGTGCCTGGCCGTCTCCCACTTCGACGTGACCTTCGCCGGCAAGTCCGCCCATGCCTCGGCGGCCCCCTGGGAGGGCGTCAATGCCGGTGACGCCATGACCGTCGCCCAGGTGGCCATCGGCCTGCTGCGCCAGCAGTTGCGTCCCGGTGACCAGGTGCACGGCATCGTGACCGGCGGCGGACAGGCGGCGAACATCATCCCCGAGGAGGTCACCGGGCGGTTCATGTGCCGGTCGGCCACCTTGGCCGGACTGGCGCTCCTCGAGCCGCGGGTGATCGCCTGCTTCGAGGCCGGCGCCCTGGCCACGGGCTCGTCGGTGACCTATGTGTCGCTGGCACCGGCCTACTCCCACATGGAGTGCGACGAGGAGCTCGTCTCCCTCTACCGGGCCAACGCCGAGGCGCTGGGCCGGACCTTCGGCCTCGATGACGACCGGGCCCCCCGACCGACGTTCTCCACGGATATGGCCAACGTGTCGCTGGTGGTTCCGACCATTCACCCCCTGGTGGGCATCGAGTCGGCCGGGTCGGTCAATCACCAGCCCGAGTTCGCGGCCGCCTGCATCACGCCGTCGGCCGACACCGCGGTCCACGACGGAGCCCTGTCCATGGCCTGGACCGTGATCGACGCGGCCCAGGCCGGCCCCTTGAGGGATCGGCTGCTGGCCGGCTGAGCCGGGCCTCCGGCCGCTGGTTGGTCAGGTGTTCGGGTGGTACTCCCCGAACACCTGGCGGAGCACGTCCGACACCTCACCCAGGGTGGCCATGCGGGCCAGCGCCACCTTCATGGGGACGAGCAGGTTCTGGGTCCCCCGGGCCGCCGCCTCGACGTCGGCCAGTGCCGCGTCCACCGCGGCCTGATCGCGCTCGGCCTTCACCCGTTTGACCCGGTCCATCTGCGACTGCTGCAGCTTGGCGTCGATGGGGAACACCTCGGTGGGATCGGGCTCCTCGTCGACGAACTTGTTGACGCCCACCACGATCTTCTCGTCGGCATCCACCGCCTTGGCGAAGGCGTAGGCGGCCTGCTCGATCTCGTGCTGCATGTACTGGGCCTCGATGGCGTCCACCGCCCCACCCATGGCATCGATCCGTTCGAGGTACTCCCAGGCGCCCCGCTCCACCTCGTCGGTCAGCGACTCGACGAACCACGACCCGGCCAGGGGGTCGACCGTGTCGGCGATCCCGGACTCGTAGCCCACGATCTGCTGGGTGCGCAGGGCGATCTTGGCGGCCCGCTGGGTGGGGAGTCCGAGGGCCTCGTCGAACCCGTTGGTGTGGAGGCTCTGGGTGCCGCCGAGGGCCGCGGCCATGGCCTGCACGGTGACCCTCACGATGTTGTTCTCGGGCTGTTGGGCGGTGAGTGTCGAGCCGCCGGTCTGGGTGTGGAAGCGGAGCAGGGTCGACTTCTCGTCCTTGGCCCCGAACCGCTCGGTCATGATCTTGGCCCACATCCGTCGCGAAGCCCGGTACTTGGCCACTTCCTCGAAGAGGTTGTTGTGGGCGTTCCAGAAGAAGCTGAGCCGCGGCGCGAAGGCATCGACGTCGAGCCCGGCGGCCAGCGCCGCCTCCACGTAGGCGATCCCGTTGGCGATGGTGAAGGCGATCTCCTGCACGGCCGTCGATCCCGCCTCGCGGATGTGATAGCCGGAGATGGAGATGGTGTTCCACGCCGGCAGGTGGTCGGCGCAGTAGGAGAAGGTGTCGGTCACGAGACGCATCGACGGCCGGGGTGGATAGATGTAGGTGCCCCGGGCCACGTACTCCTTCAGGATGTCGTTCTGGATGGTGCCGCCGAGCAGCGCGGGGTCGACCCCGTTCTCCTCGGCCACCAGTTGGTAGAAGAGCAGGAGGATGGCCGCGGTGGCGTTGATGGTCATCGAGGTGGTCACCTTGTCGAGCGGGAGGCCGGCCAGCAGGAGCCGCATGTCGGCCATCGAGTCGATGGCCACCCCCACCTTCCCCACCTCGCCCTCCGAGCGCGGATGGTCCGAGTCGTAGCCCATCTGGGTGGGCAGGTCGAAGGCGCAGGACAGCCCCGTCTGGCCCGCCCCCAGCAGGAACTTGAACCGCTCGTTGGTCGACTCGGCCGTGCCGAAGCCGGCGTACTGGCGCATGGTCCAGAGCCGTCCCCGGTACATGTCGGCCCTGATGCCCCGGGTGTAGGGGTACCGACCGGGCGACCCCAGCCGATCGTCGGGGTCCCAGCCCTCGAGGTCCGCCGGCCCGTAGACGGGTCGGATCTCGATTCCCGAGTCGGTGAACCGTTTGTCGTCGGGCTTGCTGGACGCGCTCTTCGGTGCCATGGGCACAGGTTACGGTGTCCGCCGACGGCCCGGAAAAGGGCCGGGCCCGTCAACCGGCGGCCGGCGCCTCCACCGCGTGGGGCATGCACAGGTCGTCGTACTCGGCGATGACGATCTCGGCGGCGTTGGGACCGCACGCCGGGCAGTCGGGATCACGGTGGACCTTGAAGGTGCGGAAGCTCTGCTCGAGCGCGTCGTAGGCCAGGAGACGGCCCTGGAGCGTCTCACCGATGCCCAGCAGGAACTTGATGGCCTCGACGGCCTGGATCGAGCCGACGATGCCGGGCAGCACGCCGAGGACCCCGGCCTCGGCACAGCTCGGGGCCAGCTCGGCCGGAGGGGGCTCGGGGATCATGCACCGGTAGCAGGGTCCCTCGTAGGGGTTGAACAACGTGGCCTGGCCCTCGAACCGGAAGATCGAGCCGTGCACCACGGGGATCCGCTTGAGCAGGGAGGCGTCGTTGACCAGGTACCGGGTCGGGAAGTTGTCGGTGCCGTCCACGATCACGTCGTAGCCGTCGATGATCTCGAGGATGTTGTCGGCGCCGAGCCGCACGTCGTAGGTCACCACGTTGACGTCGGGGTTGAGGAGCGTCAGCGTCTTCTTGGCCGAGTCGACCTTCCGCTCGCCGATCCGGTCCATGTTGTGGAGGATCTGTCGCTGGAGGTTGGAGGCGTCGACCACGTCCATGTCGATGATGCCGAGCGTCCCCACCCCGGCCGCGGCCAGGTAGAGGGCGGCCGGCGAACCCAGCCCACCCGCACCCAACAGCAGCACCTTCGAGTCGAGCAGCTTGAGCTGCCCGACCTCACCCACTTCTGGGAGCAACAGGTGCCGTTGGTACCGGTTGCGCTGCTCGGGCGTCAACGAGGCGGGTGCCGACCAGTCCCGACCCTCGTCCTTCCACCGGTTGAAGCCACCGATGACCGAGGCCACGTCGGTGTAGCCCAACTCCTGCATGGTCTTGGCCGCGAACGCGGAGCGGGTGCCCCCGGCGCAGTAGACGACCACATGGCTCGACTTGTCGGGGATCCGGCCCTCCACCGAGGTCTCGAGGGTGCCCCGGGGGATGTGCACGGCACCGGGTAGCGCACCCTGCTCGTACTCGTCCGGTTCACGCACGTCGAGGACCACGGCACCGCCGGCGGCGATCTCCTGCTCGGCCTGGGCCGGCTCGACCTCCCGAACGGCCGCCTTGGCCTCGGCCAACATTTCCCTGAAGGTGGGCACAACGATCACGATCCTTGCTTCGATGGCGCCGTCACCGGTCGTGACCGGCCCGGCGCGATGTTCGACACAGGTGCAAACGCTACCAGTTGGGTCAACATTCCCACCTGGCGCCCGGGACCCCACCCGAGGTGCCGCTCCGCCTCCCCGGCCGTCGGCCGCGACCGGAGCCCGGCCGGCGTCGGGGGCGGCCCGATAGCGTTCGCCGGGTGGAGGCGACATGGAACTGACCGAGGCCGTCTGGCGGCGCCGGATGACCAGGAACTTCAGTGGACGGCCGCCCGACGCGGGCGTCGTCGACCGGCTGGTGGCGGCCGCCCTCCGGGCGCCGTCGGCCGGGAACACCCAGGGGCGGGAGTTCGTCGTCCTCGAGGGGGAGGACGAGACCTCGCGCTTCTGGGAAGCCACCACCGACCCGGCCTGGCGGGCCGGTTCGCGGCGCTTTCCGGGGCTGTCCCGGGCCCCGGTGGTGGTACTCCCGTTCGCCGACCCCGACGCCTACCTGGCCCGCTACCGGGAGCCCGACAAGGCGCGCGGGGACGGCCAGGCGGTCGAGTGGGTGGTGCCGTACTGGTTCGTCGACGCCGGGTTCTCGGTCATGACCATGCTGCTCGGCGCGGCCGAGGTGGGCCTCGGCACCGCGTTCCTCGGCAATTTCAGAGGTGAGGACGCGCTGCACGCCGAGCTCGGCGTACCCGAGCGGTACCGGTGGCTCGGGGCCGTCCTGTTGGGGGAGGCGGCCGAGCCCGATCCGCCGTCGTCTTCGGCCGCCCGGCCCCGCCGCACCGTCGAGGAGAGTGTCCACCGGGGTGGTTGGTAGCCGGTGGCCGTCGGGCCGAGGGGGCCGGCCCGGCCCCGGTGATCCGGCGGCCCGGTGATCACGTTCCCAACGCGATTCCGTTGAAACGCCGGGACGACCGGCCTACCATCTGCGCAGTCCCGGAGGCCGCCGATCAGCTGCCAGGTCGGTCGCTGCGGGACGTCAGAGAGGAGCCAACCGATGACCGACATGGCCGTGGATGTCGGTGCCGCCCCACCGATCGCGGGTGAGCGCCCACCCCCTGTTCCCGACTTCTCGATCATCCCGGTGCGGGGGCTGCCCATCGTGGCCGCGCTCCTCATCGGCCTGATCGTGGCCATCGCGTCCAACTCGCTGTGGGCACTCGAGTTCTTCCACGTGGGTGGCGGGGCCCTGTGGACCAGCATCGACCTCTTCCTCGGCCTCATCATCGGACCGATCCTCGGGCGCCTGTCCATCCCGGCCCGCATCGAGTTCACGGTGCGGTTCATGCCCAAGATGGTGCTGATCATGCCCACGCTGGTGGCCATGACCCTGGGGGCCGGCTTCCAACTGGCCCGCCACCTCGGCAACCTTGACGCTGCCTACCCCCACCACGGCTGGCTGGTGGCGTCGTACATCATCGTGGGGGTGATGGCCGTCATCGCACTCGGGTTGCTCGAGCCCGCCAATCTCGCCGTGCTCTTCGAGCTCAAGAAGCCCCGGCCCAACGGGGAACGGGTCGGGCGCCTCATGAAGATCTTCGTCTACACCGCCGGCATCACCGGGCTCATGCAGATCGCCACCATCGTGATCATGACCTTCCTGGCCAGCCATTGAGCGCGGCAACGGGCGACACCCAGCCCGCGCTCGACGAGATCGACAAGAGGCAGGCGGACCTCCCACCGATCCACCAACTGGCCACGTTGACGCTGGCGCTGGTCGTGGTGGGTGGCATCTACATGGCCGCGCACATCGATCATTCGGGCACCCTGGTCCCGGCCACCGTCCTGGCCGTCGCCGCCGCGCTGGTCCTCGTCGTCAACGCCGTGCTGCTGGCCCGGATCAGGGAGTTCGCATGGGCCAAGTTCTTCCAGGTATTCGGGTGGGCCCTGCTCGCGTACCTGGTCATCGCCGGCATCCTCGAGTTCGTCTTCGTCTACGACCACACCCCGCGGCGCGAGCTGGTGCTGTTCAGCGTGATGCTGGCCATGTTCGCCGTCGACGTGCCCCTCCTGCTCGGTTTCTCGGTGGCCCGCTACCAGCCGGTCCCCTGAACCGACTTCGACCGACGGAGCCCCGGGGCACACACCCGCCCCTCCCACGTGGGCGGGCACGGTGGGCGGGCACGCGTCGGCCACAGCTGTGTGATCACGGGCAGGTGTCCCGCCAAGTGACCGGCAAGCTCGGGGTCAGGTCGGTGGTCGAGCCTCCCAGGACAGAACCATCGGCGTCGGGCGGCCCCACCGGGTCCGCAGCGCCCCGTCCCAGCATGGAGGTCACCGTGCCCACCCCCACCGCCGTCATCGCTCCCCCCGCCCTTCCGGGCCGCCGTCGACAAGGCCCGACCCTGAGCTCCGCCGAGCGACTCCGCATCATCCCCTGGCTCGATCCGATCGCCGACCCCCACGGCGTCCACCCGTGCTCGCGCTATGTGGAGCTGTACTGGCTCGGCGTCATCGGCCCGAGCACGACCTGGTTGCTACGGCGCCTCTCCTACGGACTCGAGGTCCGCCCGGACGGATTCGACCTCGACCTCACCGAGACGGCGCGGTCGTTGGGACTGGGCGAGCGGATGGGAAAGAACTCACCCTTCCGGAGGGCGCTCCAGCGCCTGTGCACCTTCGAGCTCGCCCGGCCCCACGGCCCCGGCGGCCTCGCCGTCCGCACCCGCGTCCCACCCCTGCCGCTCAGACACCTGAGCCGGCTGCCGGAATCGCTGCAGGCCAGCCACCGACGGTGGCTGGCCGAGCAACGCCTGCCCGAGCCGGAACAGATGCGACGCCGGGCGCAGCGTCTGGCCACAGGTCTCGCCGCCGCCGGCCGGGACCGGATGGAGATAGAGCAGCAGCTGGCCAGATGGCAGTTCCACCCGGCTGTGTCCTTCCGGGCCGCCGAGGATGCCACCCGGTGACGGCCGGCCGCCCAGGCCCGCGGTGGCTCAGGACGGGCCGGGACAGGGCGAGCGCGGGCCGTCGAGGTTCACGTCGAACAGGGCGCCGTTGATGTCGTTGGCATCGTCGGAGGTGCAGAATCCCGGATAGAGCGACGAGGAGTACTCCGCGTTGAACACCGCTTTGTGCCCCTCGTAGCTGGTCAATGCCCCACACGTTCCGTTCTCGTTGCACTGCTCGGTGATGATGCCCGAGGTCAGAGGCTCCATGGTGGCGGCGAAGCTGTCATCCGTGTCATCGAGATTCTTGGCGATCCATCCGAGTCCGAGCGAGTGCATGTAGTCGGCCAGGGTGGTCAGGTAGGTCTGTTCGTCCGACTGGGTGATCGTGAACGGGGCGGTGCTGCCCTCGTTCCCGCCGTAGGTCTCGTCCAGGTCGGTCTCCACGGCGTCGAACCCCTTGTCGGCGCACTGCTGGTCGATCATCGACTCGATGATGCTGACCGCCGACGGTGCGTTGATGTTGATGAAGTACTCGGGGTAGCCCTGTAGCTCAGCGGTGCTGAGATCGCCTGCGGCCTCCAGCTGCTGATAGTACGTGGTGGCGATGCCCTCCTGGGCCGCCGTGTAGTAGTCGCCAGCCGTACCGACCTCGATATAGCAGATGGCGTGATCACCCTTGGCGTGCAGCGCGGTCACGGTGCTGGCCGGGTTCTCGATGGCGTCGATGTCGTAGACGACTGGGTCCGGAGCCGCACTTCCATCCGGCAGTTTGTCGTTGGTACCCATCTCCGAGGCATTGCTGAGGTCCAACGCGGCGGCAATGTACCACTGCCACGGCAGGGGGCCCGGTGGCGCCACCCACCACGATCCGGACGGCTGCGTCGTGGATGTCGTCGTCGTGGACGTCGTCGAGGTCGTCGTGGTCGATGTCGTGGAGGTCGTCGTCGTCGACGTTGTGGTGGACGTCGGCGTGGTGGTCGAGGTCGGCGCGGTCGTGGTGGTCGTGGTTGTCGTGGTCGGCGGGGGGGTGATCGCCGCAGATCCCGAGGAGATGAGTCCGGTCACGGTGAGATCCTTCAGTCCCGCGGGGCTGGTGCAGGCTCGGACGGACGGCCGCGGAGGGCTTGGTCACCGTCACTCTGGCGGGGCCGGCGAAGGAACCGGTCGACTTGTTGGTCTTGAGGGTGGTTTTGGTGAACGCGGCGGCCACACCGTTCCTCTTCCCCCTCCAGGCCAGGCTCAGCGTCGACCCCACGCCGGTCAGCCTCCGCTTACAAGTGAGGGGGGTGCGCCGGAACGACCCGCTGACGGTGCCGCTGGCAATGGTGATCCCTCGGGTCGTGGAGGTGCACTTGGACAGCTTCCCCTTGACCGAGGATGCCTTTGTTCCTCCGCCAGAGGACTTCAGTGAAGGCAGGAACGCCACGGTGGCCGAGTAGTGGCACGTCACCTTGCCCGAAGCACTGCTGGCAGAGGCGGTGGCGGCGCTCGACTCGACGGTGACCGGCACGACAACGAGTGCCACGAGGATGACTGCCAGCGCGGCCAACCGGTACACCATGAACGTTCGGAGTTTGTGCACGATCGCTTCCAGTCACGCGATGCCGGGGTAGCAGAAGTCGAGGGGCAGCACGGACCAACCGGTATCGTCTGCCCCCAATTCAGAGTACGTACTCTCACGCCCCCGGAACTACCCTTGAGTTGTGGCCGGGAACCCCTACCCGGACCCCGGTGTTTTCGTTCCAACCCTGGTCAGAGATGGACGGAGCCGTCGAAGGGGACTTCTGGTGCCGGAAAATCGTCACGTCCGCCTCGCCATGAAGTGCCCATCGGGCCGGGTCCGTAGGCTCGCGCCGTGAACCGATTCGATCTGGTGATCTTCGATTGCGACGGCGTGCTGGTCGACAGCGAGCGCCTCGCCGTGAGGACGGAAGTCGAGATCTTGTCGGCCCTGGGGTGGCCACTCACCGCGTCTGACGTCGTCGAGCGGTTCGTCGGCCGGTCGGCTGCCTACATGCACCGGGAGATCGAGCGCCATCTGGGTCGGAGCGTCGATTGGGAAGCTGAGTTCGAGCCCCGCTACCGGGAGGTCTTCGAACGGGAGCTCGTCGCCGTGCCGGGTGTCGTCGAGGCACTCGGTGAGATCACGACACCGGTGTGCGTGGCGTCGAGCGGAAGCCACGACAAGATGCGGTTCACCCTGGGCAAGACCGGACTGATCGAACGCTTCGACGGAAGGATCTTCAGCGTCGACGAGGTGGCCCACGGGAAGCCGGCCCCCGACATCTTCCTGTTCGCCGCCGAGAGGATGGGCGCATCGCCCGACCGATGCGCCGTGATCGAGGACAGTGTCTCGGGGGTCACCGCCGGCCTGGCCGCGGGCATGACGGTCTTCGCATTCGCCGGGGGCGTGACCGGTGCCGACCGGCTCTCGATCGGTAGCGCGATCGTGTTCGACGACATGGGCGACCTTCCCGCCGTGCTCATGCAGACAGCCTCGGACCATCGACAGTGATCGCCCGTAGGATGCGAACGTGATCGCCGACCGACTCGAGGAACTTGGAATCGTGCTTCCGCCGGTCTTCCCGCCGGCGGGCAACTACCTGGGCTGCGTGGTCCAGGACGACCTGGTCTACGTCGGGGGGCACGGACCCATCGGTGCTGCGGGCGTCATCCGGGGGAAGGTCGGCGCGACGCTCTCCCTCGAAGAGGCGCAGGGGGCGGCCCGCCTCACCGCGCTGTCGATCCTGGCCACCCTGCAGGCCGAGTTGGGTGACCTCGACCGCATCATGCGCATCGTCAAGGTCTTCGGCATGGTCAATGTCGCCCCGGGCTTCAACCAGACCCCGGCGGTCATCGACGGGTGTTCCGACGTGCTCGTCGAGATATTCGGTGAATCGGGACGCCATACCCGCAGTGCGGTCGGACTGGCGGAGCTGCCCTTCGACATCGCCGTCGAAATCGAGCTCACGGCACGGCTTCGCGACGAATGAGGTTGCATGAGGCAACCGGTCGGGGTGCCCTGCGGACGCAGATCGGTCAGCCCGGCTCGTCCTCGTGCCCGGCCGGGGTCAGTCCCCAGTAGGCGCCCAGCGGTTCGATCTCCCCCTTGACCACCTTGTCGATCGTGGTACAGATGGGCAGATCGAGGCTGTGGCGCTCGGCCAGTTCGAGAGCCACCGTGGCGGTCTTGACCCCTTCGGCGACCATGTGCATCTCGGCCAGGATGTCCTCCAGCCGCCTTCCCTTCCCGAGCTGCTCCCCCACCGCCCGGTTGCGGCTGTGCGGGCTCATGCAGGTGGCGATCAGATCCCCCATCCCGGCCAGTCCCGCGAACGTGGTGGGTTGGGCACCCAGGGCCACGCCCAGCCGGGCGAGCTCGGCCAGGCCGCGCGACATCACTCCGGCACGGGTGTTGTCCCCCACCCCCAGCCCCTCGCCGATGCCCGCGGCGATGGCGATGACGTTCTTCAGCGCCCCGCCCATCTCGCAGCCGATGACATCGTCGTTGCGGTAGACACGGAACACGCCCCGGGTGAAGACCGCCTGGATGGCACTGGCCACTTCGAGGTCCTCGGTGGCCACGACAGACGCCGCGGCCTTGCCCGACATGATCTCGTGGGCGATGTTGGGCCCGGTGAGGGCGGCGACCGGGTGGCCGGGTACCACCTGCTTGATGACTTCGGTCATCCGCAGGAGCGTGCCCCGCTCGAGGCCCTTGGACAGGCTCACCACCGGGATCCACGGGCGCATGCACGGTGCGGCCTCCTCCAACACGGCTCGGAATCCCGAGGTCGGCACCCCGACCACCAAGAGGTCGGCGTCGCAGACCGCCTCCTCGAGATCGGAGGTGGCCGACAGTTCGGTGGGCAGGTCGAATCCGGGCAGGTAGGCCGAGTTGGCGTGCTCGGTGTTGACGGCCTCGGCCACATCGGCGTTGCGGGCCCACAGCACGGTGTCGTGCCGCGGCGCGACCAACGAGGCCACCGTGGTGCCCCACGACCCCGCTCCGAGCACGGCGATCCTCATCGGGCGGGCGGGACCAGCGACTCGGCGAAATGCTCGGAGGTCACCAGCTCGACCAGGGTGCGGACGCCGAAACCGGTGCCGCCCTTGCTCAGGTAGCGGGTGTTCTCCTCCGAACGGGCCGGGCCGGCAATGTCGAGATGGGCCCAGGGCACGTCGGCCACGAACTCGCGCAACAGCATGGCCGCCGAGATGGTCCCGGCCTGGCCCGGCCGGCCGACGTTGCGCATGTCGGCGATCTCCGACTCGATGTGGCCCCGGTAGTCGTCGGGCAGCGGGAGGGGCCACAGCGGCTCCCCGGCCCGTTCCCCCGCCGCCCGCAGCTCGGCCATCGAGCGCGTCATCGTTGCCCAACAGGCCGCCGATCTCCTTGCCCAGGGCCACCACCGCGGCGCCGGTGAGTGTGGCCAGGTCCACGATGGCATCAGGCTCCGACTCCACGGCCAGGGTCAGGCCGTCGGCCAGCACCAGTCGACCCTCGGCGTCGGTGTTGAGCACCTCGATGGTCTTCCCGCTCCTGGTGGTGAGGACATCCCCGGGCTTGATGGCCGATCCTCCGGGCATGTTCTCCGTCAACGGGGTGAGCGCGGTGATCCGTATCCGGGCCCCGAGGGCGGCGGCGGCGTCCACGGCGCTGAGCACGGCGGCCGCACCGCCCATGTCGGTCTTCATGGTCTCCATGCCGGTGGCCGTCTTGAGCGAGAGGCCGCCCGAGTCGAAGGTGATCCCCTTGCCCACCAGGGCGAGGTGCGGCACCCGTCCGCCGATCTCGATGGGGTCGGCCGGCCGGTACTCGACACGGACCAGGCGAGGTGGCTGGGTCGATCCACGGGCCACGCCGAGCAGGCCCCCGAGACGCTCGGCGGCGATCCGCTCCTCGTCCCACACCTCGACGGTCACTTCGGCCACCCCGGAGAAACGCTCGACGAACGTGTCGGCGAACTTCTCGGGCGTGAGGGAGCTCGGTGGTTCGTTGACCAGGTCACGGGCCAGGCTGACCGACGCGGCCAACCGGGCTCCCCTGGCGGCGCCGTCCCGCACCGCCGGTGCCTCGTCGGCCGTCCCGGTGACGATGATCAGCGTGGACAGCTGGCCCGGGGTATCGCCGGTGCGGAAGGCGTCGTACCGATAGGAGGCGAGCACGGCGCCCTCGGCCACGGCATCGGCCGACCGCCCGGGGTCGAGATCGGTCCCGGGCGGAAGGAGGAAGGCGGCCCGCTCCCCCTGGCCCACGGCCCGGACGAACCCGGCCGCGGCCCGGCGGAGCGACTCGAGCCCGCGGTCGCCGGCCAACAGCTCGGACGGGCCCACCCCCACCAGGACGATCTCCGGCCCGGACGGGTGGTCACCCGTGGCGGCGCGGAACGTGACCGTCTGGGCGACCTTGCCTCCGAACCCGTGCCGCCTGCACCACTCCGGATCGAGCACCGCCGGCGCCAGGTCGGCCAGGGCGTCCGATCCCGCGATGAGCCGGGGACCGCCTTCGGCGGACAGCAACGGGCACGCCCACGGCCACGACGTCGGGCGGGAGCGAGTCCGCCGGCAGCACCTCGATGTTCACGTCGGGCTTCCTCCTCGATCCTCGCCGGCCTTCGGGCCACCGCCGCCGGCGCGGTGTGCTCCGGGCCAGGACAATGGCGCTCGCCCTCGGTCCACCGGGCCATCGCCCACAACAGGTCGGAGAGGCGGTTGAGGTAGAGCCCCACGTACGAGTCGGCCAGGGGCGACGACACGTACGCCCGCTCGGCCCGGCGCACCACGGTGCGGGCCACGTCCAGAGCCGCCGATACCCGGTTGGCCCCCGGGATGGTGAAGTCGGCGGGCATGTCGAACCGGGCGATGAGGTCGTCGACGTTCGCTTCCAGGGCACCGACCATCTCGGCGGTGACCAGGGACTTCCCCGCCTCCAGCTTCGGGCGGTTGGACTCGTCGGTGGCCACCTCGGCCATGAGGACCCACAGGTCCCGCTCGAGCCGGGTCAACAGCCGGTCCAGCTCGGAGTCCGGTACCGCCTCGGCCCGCGCCATCCCCATCATGGCCTGGGCCTCGTCCACCGCGCCGTTGATCTCCATGACGGCGGAGTCCTTCCGGACCCGGCCCCCGAAGAGGAGCCCGGTCGTCCCGTCGTCACCCGTCTTCGTATAGATCTTCACCACGCTGCGGTCACCGACGACGATGCTAAACGACAATGTCGAGGTCCCCAGGTGGAGACGCCGGAGGTCTCCCTCCGGGGGTCCCCCGGGTCCGGAGGGGGAGAGCCGGGGGTGGTTGCCCGTCGGGTTGGCCCGTCCCGATAGCCTGGATGGCTCATGGACGCCAAGCACGCCTCCGACTCCAGCTACCTCAAGGCCGTCTCCGAGCGGGTGGTCGTCTTCGACGGCGCCATGGGCACGAACCTTCAACTGGCCGGGCTGACCGCCGAGGACTTCGGCGGTCCCGAGCTGGAGGGCTGCAACGAGCTGTTGGTGGTCAGCCGTCCCGAGGCCGTCGACCGGGTCCACCGGTCGTTCCTCGAGGTGGGATGCGACGTGATCGAGACCGACGCCTTCGGGGCGTTCGCCCCGGTACTGGCCGAGTACGGCCAGGCCCACCGTGTCCGTGAGCTCAACCTGGCTGCGGCATCCCTGGCCCGGAAGGCCGCGGACGACTTCTCCACACCCGACCGGCCGCGGTGGGTGGCCGGCAACATCGGGCCCGGCACCAAGTTCCCGACCCTCGGACAGATCCGGTACGCCGATCTCCGCGATGCCTACGAGGAGCAGGCCACGGCCCTCATCGAGGGCGGCGTGGACCTCATCGTCATCGAGACGGTGTTCGACCTGCTGCAGGCCAAGGCGGCCATCAACGGGGCCCGGCGGGCCATGCGAGCCACCGGTCGCACCCTGCCCATCCAGACCCAGGTGACCATCGAGCTGACCGGAACCATGCTGCCGGGTACCGAGATCGGGGCCGCGCTGTGCGCGCTCGAGGCGATGGATGTCGATCTGATCGGGCTCAACTGCGCCACCGGGCCGGCCGAGATGTTCGAGCCGCTCCGTCATCTCACCGGCCAGGCGACCATTCCGGTGAGCTGCCTGCCCAATGCCGGACTTCCCTCCGTGGTCGACGGGGCCATGCACTACGACCTGACCCCCGAGCAGCTGGCCGAATTCCACCGGCAGTTCGTGAGCGAGTTGGGGGTGGCGGTGGTCGGCGGATGCTGCGGGACCACGCCGGCCCACCTGGCCGCGGTGGTCGAGGCGTGCGCCGATCTCACCCCGGCCACCCGTCAGCCCGTACCCGAGTACGGCGCGGCGTCGATCTACACCCAGGTCCCGTTCGCACAGGACACCTCGTTCCTGGTCGTCGGGGAGCGGACGAACGCCAACGGATCGAAGAAGTTCCGTGAGGCCATGCTCGAAGCCGACTGGGACACCTGCGTGGCCATGGCCCGCGATCAGGTCAAGGAAGGTTCACACCTCATCGATGTGTGCGTCGACTACACGGGAGCCGACGGCGTGGCCGACATGGAGCAGATCGCCTCCCGGTTCGCCACCCAGTCGACCGCACCGCTGATGGTCGACTCCACCGAGGCACCCGTCGTCGAGACCGCCCTGTCGTGGATCGGCGGGCGGGCGGTGATCAACTCGGTGAACCTCGAGGAGGGCGACGAGCCCGGCACCCGGCTCGACTCGTTCCTCACCCTGGCCAAGGAGTTCGGCGCCGCCGTGGTGTGCACGTGCATCGACACCGAGGGGCAGGCCCGGACGGCCGAGTGGAAGCTCCGCGCCGCCACCGCCATCCACGACATCGCCACCCAGCGGTACGGGCTGCGGCCCGAGGACCTGATGTTCGACGCCCTGGCGCTCCCGCTGTCCACGGGGATGGAGGAAAGCCGCAAGGACGGCATCGAGACCATCGAGGGGATCAGGAGGATCAAGGCCGAGCTGCCCGGTGTGTACACCATCCTCGGCCTGTCCAACGTCTCGTTCGGGCTCAATCCGGCCGCACGGCAGGTGCTCAACTCGGTGTTCCTCCACGAGTGCGTGGAGGCCGGGCTCGACGCCGCCATCGTCCATGCATCGAAGATCCTGCCGCTGTCGAAGATCGACGAGCGGGCCAGGGAGGTCTGCCTCGACCTGGTCTACGACCGTCGCCGCGACGGGTACGACCCCTTGTCCGAGCTGCTGGCCATCTTCGAAGGGGTGTCGGCCTCGAGTGCGGCGGCCACCGAGGACCGGTCGGGTTGGCCGGTCGAGCGGCGGCTCGAGCACCGGATCATCGACGGCGACCGCAACGGGATCGAAGCCGATCTCGACGAGGCCATGGCGGACGGGGTGACGCCGTTGATCATCATCAACGACTTCCTGCTGGCCGGGATGAAGACGGTCGGCGAGCTGTTCGCATCCGGCGAGATGCAGTTGCCCTTCGTGCTCGGGTCGGCCGAGACGATGAAGACGGCCGTCGCCTACCTCGAGCCGTACATGGAGAAGGCGGACCAGGGGGGCAAGGGGGTGATGGTGCTGGCCACGGTGAAGGGTGACGTGCACGACATCGGCAAGAACCTGGTCGACATCATCCTCACCAACAACGGGTACACGGTCAAGAACCTCGGCATCAAAGTGGGGATCGGCGACATGGTCAACGCCCTCGAGGAGACGGGTGCAGACGCCATCGGCATGAGCGGGCTGCTGGTCAAGTCCACGCTCATCATGCGCGAGAACCTCGAGGAGCTGAACCGGCGCAACCTGGCCCACATCCCGGTCATCCTGGGGGGCGCGGCGCTGACCCGCACCTACGTCGAACGGGACCTTCGCAACGTCTACGACGGCCGGCTGTTCTACGGCAAGGACGCCTTCGAGGGCCTCCGCACCATGGACCGGCTGGTCGAGCTGTCCAGGTCGGGTGAGGACGACCCCGACTTCGGGCGGGCCATCGGCGGCCGCGACCTCGGGCCCCGCAAGAGCGAGCTGCGCAAGCAGGCCGCGGCCGAGGCCCGCGAACGGGGGGAGACGCTTCCGACCCGATCCCCCGAGGTCGCCCTGGACAACCCGACGTTCGAACCGCCGTTCCTCGGGAGCCGGGTGGCCAAGGGGATGGCCATCGACGACATCGCCGCCTTCCTCAACGAGACAGCCCTCTTCCGCAACCAGTGGGGATTCCGTCCCGAGGCGGGTGAGGACGATGCAGCCTTCAAGGACAGGGTCCGGGCCCTCCTCCGCGACCAGCTGTCCACGGCCAAGGCCGGCCAGCTGCTGGTCCCGCAGGTGGCCTGGGGCCACTTCGCGGCCAACGCCGACGGCGACGATCTGGTCCTCTTCGAGGACGAGAGCCGAACCGGGGAATTGATGCGGTACACCTTCCCCCGGCAGACCGAGTCGCCCTGGCTGTGCATCAGCGACTTCTTCCGCCCGGTCGACTCGGGCGAGCCGGACTGGGCGTCGTTCCAGGTGGTGACCATGGGGGAACGGGTCTCCGAGGAGGCGGCGCGCCTGAAGGCGGACGACCAGTACCAGAACTACCTCTACCTGCACGGACTCGGGGTCGAGATGGCCGAGGCCCTGGCCGAGTACTGGCACCGTCGGATCCGCGAGGAGCTGGGCTTCGCCGACGAGGACGGCCCCACCCTGACCGGACTGTTCCAGCAGAAGTACCGCGGCGGTCGCTACTCGTGGGGCTACCCGGCCTGCCCTGCTCTCGAGGACAACGCCAAGGTCGTGGAGCTCCTCGGAGCCGACCGCATCGGCATCGAGGTGAGCGAGGGCTTCCAGCTCCACCCGGAGCAGTCGACCACGGCGATCGTCTGCCACCATCCGCAAGCCAAGTACTTCCTGGCGTAGGGCCTTTCACCCGTGCCGACACGTCGGTTGCGCCCTCCAGCAGCCGGGGCCACGATCAGAGCCCTCCTCACCGCCGCGGTGGCGGTCGCCCTCGCGCTGACGGGTCCGATGTTCACCGACCGGACCGCCGGCCGGCCGGCGCGGCCGGCGCGGCCGGCGCGGCCGACACGGCGACCGTCCCTCCGCTCCAGTCGCTGATGATCGCCCAACCCCTGCCCGGCTACACGGTGGCCCCGACAGGTCCGACCGACGGTCCGCTGACCCCCACTGAGTTCGGCTCCCAGTCGACGTCACCCCAACGGGCCGAGGAGCAGTTCGACGCCCTGGCCGCCGAGCCGGACTTCGGGGCCTTCATCCGCCTGTGGACCGACGGGACCGGCCCGGGCCAGGGCGCCAACGACGTGGCCGTGTTGTTGTTCCGCATCCCACGGCTCGGCGATGCCGAGAGCTTCGCCGCCGGACTGGGGGCGCCGTTCGCCGGCTCCGACCCGTTCGACGTCCCGAGCATTCCCGGGGCCCACGGCTACTCCGTGCACATCGCCACGCCGGTCCGCGCCGTCGAGCAGATCGTGGTCTTCCGGGCCGGAGAGTACGTCTCCATGACCGAGCTCGCATCATCGTCCTCGGTGTCCAACACCGCGGCCCTCACCCCCTCCGCAGGCCGTCGCCGTGAGCTTTCAGCAGTACGGGTCGGTCCGCCACGGTGATCCCGGCCGGTCGGTCGACCCGCGACCCCGAGCCACCCGGAACGTGCCGGCCGGGCCACCGTCCAACTCGGTGACCCTGGCCACGGTTCTGGAGGTGATGGCCCTCGTGGCGCTGGCCGCCGGCGCCATGTGGGCCTTCGCCTTCCGACCGCTCAGACGACATCGACCGGGGTCGCCGGTGGCGGACCCGTGGGAGCCCGGTGGCATCTTCGACCTGTTGGGGGCCACGATCCCCGCCCGGACGATCGGCATGGGACCACGCTCGTCGCGTTCCCGACCTCTCATCGGCACCGTGGGCCGAGGCCCGGCCGGTCCCGGCCCTTGTGTCCGCCGCGTCGGCCGGGCCCGCGGGCACGGATCTCCACCGGTCGCTCGCTTCACCGTGGACCGGCTCCGGCGCCAGCGGGCTCGACCCGTCAGTCGAACCGGGCTGATCCGAGAGGACCGGCACCGGACCGGTCCGAGAAATTCAGTGCGTTTCCGGCAGTTGATCGGTACCATGGATGGTGACACCTCCAAGGCAGGGGAGACCAGGATGTCCTCGATCGAGCTCGGCGTGATCTGCTTCGGAGCATTCGTTCTGGTCCTGCTCGTGGTCGTTCGGGCCAAGCGATCCCATGACCAGAAGATCCGGCGTGCGGCCAGTGCGGGTTTCTACGATTTCGATGTGGCCCACTACGGGACGGCCGGTGGCTCCTTGATGGAGAAGGCCGTGGAGGAGAACCTCCGGCCTCTGGCGCCCTCGTTTGCCGCATCCACCCGGGCCACGGACGGCACGACCAAGAGCGTCGGTGTGAAGGCGCCGATGCCCGTGCCGTCGTCGTTCGGGGTCATCGATCGCTCGCCGGTCGGTACGCCACCTGCGTTCGACCAGACGACAGCGGGCCGGGGACACCCGGTCGCTACGACTCGGGCGATCCCGGCGCCCCCTGGGTCGGCATCCGACCCGACCGATCCCCCGCTCCCCCTCCTGGTGCAACCCCCGCCGCCTCCGTCCGGTCCCCGTAGGTAGACGGGTCGCGGCACGGCCGCGGCGCTAGAGGGCCAGGGTGGCGCCGCCGTCGACGACCACGGCGGCGCCGTTGACGAACCCGGCGTGACGGGAGCAGAGGAATGCCACCACCCGGCCGAAGTCGGCCGGGTCCCCCATCACCCCGGCACCGCCCAGCTCGCGCATGCGGTCGGTGGCGTGCGGCCCCGGGCAGACCACGTTGAGCGTGATGCCGGTCCCCTCGGCCGCCAGGTCCTGGGCCGCGGTCTTCGCCCACGCCCACAGCCCGGCCCGGGCCAGGTTGGACAGGGCCAGCCCGGGAACCGGCTGCACCACCGAGTAGGAGGCGATGCAGCAGACCCGACCCCACCCGTTGGTGCGCATGAAGGGAACCGCCTCCCTGGTCAGGCGGACGGCCGACTTGAGGATGGCGTCGAGCGCGCCATCGATCATCGAGTCGTCGACGTCGAGGGCCCTGCCGGCCGGTGGGCCGCCGGCATTGGCGATCACGATGTCGATCGTGCCGAAGGTCCGCACGGTGGCCTCGACCAGGGCTGCCGGTGCGGCCGGATCCGAGATATCGGCGGCCTCGACGGCCACGTCGGCCCCGGTCGCCTCGAGGCTGGCCCGGGCCAGGGCCAGGGACTCCTGACGACGCGACGAGAGCATCACCCGGACCCCTTCGGCCGCCAGCGCCTCCGCCGTGGCCCGGCCCAGACCGCGTGACCCGCCCACCACCAGCGCCACCTTGCCTTCGATGCCCAGGTCCACCGCGGACTCCTATCCGTCGACGACGACGAGATCGTGATCGGCGGAGTTGAGGGGCTCGGGCCGGCCGTCCTCGCCGATGACCACGATGTCCTCGAGCCTCATGCCGAAACGGTCGGGCCAGTAGATGCCCGGCTCCACCGAAAATGCATGTCCCGGCCGGAGGTGCTCGGCGTTCCCGGCCACCAGGTACGGATCCTCGTGTTCCTCGATCCCGATGCCGTGGCCGGTCCGGTGCACGAAGAGCCTTCCGAAGCCGGCATCTTCGATGACCTGACGGGCCACCTGGTCCACGTACTCCGCCGGTACTCCCGACCGGGCCGCGGAGACGGCGCGCTGCTGGGCCGCGCGCAGCACCTGGTAGCACTCCTCGACGTCGCTCGGCGCCTGACCGGTGACCACGGTCCGGGTGATGTCCGAGCAGTACCCCACGTCCCCGTCGACCGAGTACGAGCCGCCGAAGTCGCACACCACGGTCTCGCCCCGGCCGATGAGCCGGCCGCCCGGCTTCGTGATGGGGACTGGCCGCGTTCGGACCGCTGCCCACGATGGCGAAGTTGACCTGTTGATGGCCTTCCTCGATCAGCAGCGCGGCGATGCGGGCCGATACGGCCGACTCGGTGCTGCCGACGAGCGGGATCTCCCCGGCCTGCAGCACTGCGGCCACCCGGTCGGCGGCGGCGGCGGCGAGCCCTGAGGGCGTCCAGCTCCGAGGCGTCCTTGACGGCGCGTATGGGAGAGGTGACCGTCGAGGCCTCGATCCACGTGGCGTCGGGCAGTCGGCGCTGGAGGGCGAGGACCGTCGTGGTCCAGGCCCGGTCGGAGATGGCCAGCCGGAGCGCGGCGCCGCCCCGGTCCGGGCCGGGGAGGAGCGAGGTGACCAGCTCGAAGGGATCTTCGACATCACTCCACGGGAGGAGCGAGAAGAGCTGGTCGGCGGCGGCGACCCTCGGCGCCTCCAGGGCCGGCACGACCAGGACGGCATCCCCGGTCGCCGGCAGCACGAGCATGGTCAGCCGCTCGAGGGGCATGGCCGTGTAGCCGGTCAGCCAGGGTAGGTCGGCACCGTGGGAGAGCAGCAGCGCATCCACCCCCGACTCGCGCATGCGCTGGCGAACCCGGTCGATGCGGTCACGGCGGGAGGCCTGGGCCACGTCCGACAGCACGCTCATGGTCCGGTCACGATGCCGTGGCTGCCTCGGACAACAGCGTGGCCGGGTCCGATCCGCCCGCCACCACGTCCGAGCTCCCCGTGGCCGTTGCCTCGACAGCCTCCCGGGCGTGATAGCTCGACCGGGTCAGCGGGGATGCCTGGACGTGGGCGAACCCCATGGCCATCCCGGCGCTCCGGACGGCCTCGAACTCGTCGGGCGTCCACCAGCGGGCCACCGGGAGATGGTGGCCGCTCGGACGCAGGTACTGTCCGATGGTCACGATGTCGGTGCCCACCGCCCGCAGGTCGGCCAGGGTGGCGAGGACTTCGTCCATCCGCTCGCCCATCCCGAGGATGATCCCCGACTTGGTGGTGAGCCCGGCATCCGCGGCCCGGGCCAGGACGGTCAGGCTCCGGGCGTAGCCGGCCGAGGGACGCACCGCCCGCTGCAGCCTGGCCACCGTCTCGATGTTGTGGTTGAGGACGTCGGGCCGGGCGTCGAACACCGTCCGAAGTGACGCCCCGTCACCCTTGCAGTCCGAGATGAGGACCTCGACGGTCGTCCGCGGCGTGCGCCTCCTGATCGCCGCGATGGTGGCTGCGAACCCGGACGCGCCACCGTCGGCCAGGTCGTCCCGGGCCACGCAGGTGATCACGGCGTGAGCCAGACCCATCCGCTCCACGGCTTCAGCCACCCGCTCGGGCTCACCGGCGTCGAGGGGGAGGGGATGGCGGGTGTCGACCTGGCAGAACCCGCAGGCACGGGTGCAGCGGGAGCCGTTGATCATGAAGGTGGCGGTCCCGTCGGACCAGCACTCGTAGATGTTCGGGCAGCCGGCCTCCTCGCAGACCGTGACCAGATCGAGATGGCGGAGGTCGTGCTTGAGATCGAGGTAGGCGTCGCCCATGTGCGCCTTGACCCGGAGCCAGGGCGGCTTGCGCTCGGCCATCGACACCGCGGTACGGGGGTCGACGCCCGACCGCCGGAGCCGCCGGTCGAGGGCGCGCTCCCCGGCCCTCGGGGGGTCGAGGGAGACGGCGACCGGTTCCGTCCCGGGGCGGCCGGAGCGGTGGACGGTCGACTCCGCCGGCACCACCGGCACCGCCGGCCGCCCGACCGAGGCGTCCGTGACCCGCTGGATGTCGGTGGCCGGACCCCATGCGGACTGCGCCGAGGCGATGAGGGCGTCGACCACCTCGGACACCGGTGCCGGACACCCCTCGGCCGCCAGCGAGGTCACCGCCTTGTCGGCGATCCCGCAGGGCACGATGTGATCGAACATCGAGAGGTCGGTGTGGACGTTGAGGGCGAAGCCGTGCATGGTCCGACCCCTCGACGTCCGTACCCCGATGGCGCAGATCTTCCTGGGCCCGGGGGTCCCGTCGTCGAGCCCGACCCAGACCCCCGGGTAGCCCGGCAGCCGCCCCACCGAAGCCGGCGGGAGCCCGAGGGCGACGAGGGCGTCGATCACCACCTGCTCGACCCGGGCACGTGATGGGGACCACGGTGGGGTCCCGGCCCCACCGAGATCAGCGGGTAGCCGATCAGCTGGCCGGGTCCGTGATAGGTCACGTCACCGCCGCGGTCGACCCTGATCAAGTCGGCGCCCACCGATGACGGATCCACCAGCACGTGGTCGGCGTCACCGTTGGTGCCCAGCGTGTAGACGGGTGGGTGCTCCAGCAGGAGGAGGTAGTCGTCGGTCGAGCGCCGGCTCAGCGCCCGCTGCAGGTCCCAGGCCTCACGGTAGGGCACCCGTCCCAGCCAACGGATCCTCATCGGCGACCAGCCGACGGGCCGGCGGCGATCGCCACCGCCGATCTACAGCTCACCGGCCCAGTCGCGATCGTTGAGGATCTCCGACAGCCGGGCCAGATAGCGCGCCACGTAGGCGCCGTCGACGGCCCGGTGGTCGAAGGTCATGGCCACCAGCCCGACGGAATGGATGGCGATGGACTCGGTGCCGTCGGGCAGCTCCACCACCACCGGCTTCCGGGCCACACCGTCCGTGGACAAGATGGCCACCTGGGGCTGGTTGATGATGGCCCCGGTGATGAGCGTGCCGAACGGGCCGGCGTTGGTGATGGAGAAGGTTCCGCCGCTGATGTCGTCGAGGCTCAGCCTCTTGTTGCGGGCCCGGTCGGCCACGTCCCGGATGCGACGGGCCATGCCCCGCAGGTTCAGCTCCTCGGCGTTGTGCACCACCGGGACGATGAGGCCCTCGTTGTCGAGGTCGACGGCGATCCCGAGATTGATGTCGTGGTGGATGATGAGCGCATCGTCCCCCACCGAAGAGTTGAGGTGGGGGAATTCGGCCAGGGCCTCGACGGCGGCACGGGCCGCGAAGGCCAGGTAGGTGAGGCTGAACCCCTCCTCGGCCCGGAATCGATCGCCGTGTGACCGCCGGACGTGCTCGACCCGTTCGTAATCGATCTCCTTGACCATCAGGGTATGGGCCGACGTCGCCTTGGAGCGGACCATGTGCTCGGCGGTGCGGCGCCGGATGTTGGTGAAGGGGACGATCTCGTCCCTGGACCCGTCCGTGCTCCGAACCCCGGCGGTCGGCACGTCCGGCTCCGGCGGGCGGCGCCCCTGGATGCTCGGCACCGGCGCCGGATCCCCCGTCTGGGTGGGGGACGTGCTCCGCGGCCCTTCGGCCACAGCCGCCTCCACGTCCGCTCGGGTGATGCGCCCGCCGAGTCCCGTGCCCTTCACGGTCGATCTGTCGATACCGTGCTCGTTGAGCAGCTTGCGCACGACAGGCGAGAGGACAAGCCCCTCCCCCGACTCGACGGAGGACGCGGGTGGCGGGGGCTCGGGGGTCGGCGCCGGTGAGGGGTCCCCGGTGTGCTCGGATGCCGGGAGTCTGTCGGCCGCGACGGCGGCCACATCGCCCGGTTCCGGCCCCGCCGGAGGCGGTGCGGGCGCGGCGGCAGGCGGTGCGGGCCGCGGACGGTGCCGGCGGGCGGCGGGCGGCGCGGGCGGATGCCGACCCGCTGCCGTTGGCCGAGACCCCGTCGCCGATCACGGCCAGGGTGACGCCCACGTCGACGGTCTCACCCTCCTCCACCAGGATGGCGGTCAGTACACCCTCGGCCGGGGACGGCACCTCGGAGTCGACCTTGTCGGTCGACACTTCGAACAGCGGTTCGTCGCGGGCCACCTGGTCCCCGACGGCCTTGTACCACTTGGTGATGGTCCCTTCGGTCACCGTCTCGCCCAGCTGCGGCATGGTCACATCAGGCAAGGTGAAGTCCCCTTCCGGTCAGGGCCAGCACCGTCTCACCGAAGGTCTCCGACAGGGAGGGGTGCGGCTGGATGAACTGGGCCACTTCGTCGGCCGTGGCCTCCCAGTTGACGGCCAGGTATCCGGCACCGAGCTGCTCGGTCACCCACGGCCCCACCATGTGGACCCCGAGGATCCTTCCCGTGGTGCCGTCCTCCAGGCGCTCGGCCACGATCTTCACCAGACCTTCGGTGTCCCCGATGATCCGGGCCCGGCTGTTCCCACCGAACGGGTCCTTCTTGACCGTCACGTCGAACCCGGCCGCCCTGGCCGCCGCCTCGGTCAGACCGGCGAACGCCACCTCCGGATGGCAGTAGATGGCCCAGGGCACCCGTTGGTAGTCGACGGGAACCACCGGCTCACCCAGGATGCTCTTGATGACCACGATCCCTTCGGCAAAGCCGACATGGGCCAGTTGAGGGGTGCCGGCCACGACGTCGCCCACCGCCCACACCCCGTCTGCCGCCGTGCGCATGGTCTGATCGGCGACCACGAAGCCGTGGTCGTCCACCACCACCCCGGTCCCCTCGGCCAGGAGGCCCTCGGTGCGCGGGCGCCGACCCACCGACACGATGACCGCGTCGACCTCCAGCTTCTCGCCATCGCCGTAGGACAGGGTGGTACCCCTCCCCGACGGGTCAGGAGTGTGGCCCTGCAGCTGCACCCCGGCCTTCACCTCGATACCCCGCTTGCGGAATGACCGGGCCACCGCAGTGACCACATCGTCGTCACAGCCGCTCAAGATGGTCGGCAGTGCCTCGAACACCGTGACGTCCGTCCCGAGATCGCTCAACAACGACGCGAACTCGCACCCGATGGCCCCACCGCCGACCACCGCCACCGAGTCCGGCAGCTTCTCCAGGGCCAGCACCTCGTCGGAGGTCATCACCAACTCGCCGTCGACGTCGAAGCCGGGAATGGTGCGGGGGACCGAACCGGCCGCCAGCACGACGTCGGTCCCGGTGATCTCCGTGGTGGTGCCGTCGTTGCCGGTGATGCGGACCCGGTGCCCGGGGAGCAACGTGCCGCTCCCGCCGTACACCTCGACCCCGCGCCCCTTCAACAGCCCGGCCAGGCCCCTGAACAGCTGGTCCACCACCTCCTGCTTGCGGGCCTGGCTCACCGAGAAGTCGAGGACCGGCGTGCTGGCGGCCTCTCCCCCGGCACCGATCCCGAACCGGCCCGATCCGGCCACCGTGCGGTAGACGGCCGCCGTCTCGAGGAACTCCTTCGCCGGCACGCAGCCTCGGTGGAGGCAGGTGCCGCCCACCTTGTCCATCTCGACCACGGCCACCGACAGCCCGGCCGCGGCCCCGTAGAGCGCGGTGGCATAACCCCCGGGTCCGCCGCCGATGATCACCACATCGAATGTCGCGGGTGCGTCCGCTACCTCGGTTGCCGTGGGAACCGCCTCCTTCGAGTGCTCGTCGACTGCATGTGGACAGCGCTCAGCCTATCGGCCCACATCGGCGCTCCACCTCAGGAGGCCACGGGCCGGGGCCCGGACCCGTCACCGTCCCGGCACTCACGTCGGTCACCCACCCGCCGGTGGTCAGGAGAGCACCCGCCGCCTGAAATTCCGCAGCCCGAGGCCGAGGAAGAGCGCGAGGAACCCGATGATGACCGGATAGACCACGTAGAGGTGCATGTGCGGCGCATCGGTGAACGCGGCCCGCATGCCTTCGTTCACGTAGATCAGCGGGTTGATCAGCACCACGGTCTGCAGCCAGTGCCAGCTCCCCACCTTGACGGGTGCGAGGCGGGTCCACTCGTAGTACGTCCCACCGAGGAAGGTCACCGGCAGGATGATGAACCCGAACATGAGCCCGATGTTGCGGGGTTCGAAGCTGGTCCCGAGCAGGAGACCCAACGACGCCATGGTCACGCAGGCCAGCGGGACGACGGTCACGATGATCCACCAGTGCAGGCTGAGCTGGGCCTCCACCCCCTTGGCGTGGACGACCGAGGCGATAGGCAGGACGATGATGGCGGAGATGAGGCCCTGGACCGCGCCGGAGAGGACTTTGGCCATGGCCACCAGCCAGATGGGGCAGGGCGCCTGCACACGGTCTTCGATCTCGCGGGTGAAGCCGAACTCCTGGGACATGATGAGCGCCACCGACTGCACGCCCTGGAAGAGGATGGAGATGCCCACCACGCCGGGGACCAGCAGGGTGGCGAAGGCCGACTCCGCCCTCGGCCCACCACCGCCGCCGATGCCCTGGCCGATCTTCGGGAAGACGTAGAGGAAGACGAAGCAGAGCAGGAAAGGCTGCACGAGCACCCTGATGACGAACTCGACGAGATGCTTGCGCAACACCACCAGGTCACGGAGGATGAGCGCCCACAGGGCGATCCGGCCGGCCTCGAATGCCGAGCGGGTCGGCGCCGAGTGCACGACGGAGATCGTCGGGCTCGTCTCGACGGTGCTCATCAGTCCCTCAGGTCCTTGCCGGTCAGATTGATGAAGACCGTCTCCAGGGTGGGCTCGGTCACCGAGATGTCCAACACCGGATACCCGGCGTCTTCGGCCACGCCGAGCACTTTGGGCAGCAGACGGTCCTTGCCCTTCACGTGGAGCTCGACCCCGCCCTCGATGGGCCGGGTCCGGGTGACTCCTTCGATCCCCTCGGTCAGCACGCGGGCCAGTCGGTCGGGATCGCCGGACGCGGTGACCGTGACGATGGTGTCGGCGTCGACCTTCTGCTTCAGAGCCGCCGGTGTGTCCAGGGCGAGGATCCTTCCCCGGTCCATGATCGCCACCCGTCCGCAGAGCTGGTCGGCCTCTTCCATGTAGTGGGTCGTCAACAAGATGGTCTGGCCGGCGGCGTTGAGCTCGCGCAGCGTCCCCCACAGCGCCAGCCGGCTCTGCGGGTCCAGACCGGCGGTGGGCTCGTCGAGGAAGAGCACCGCCGGGCGGTGGAAGATGGCCCGGGCCACCATCAGACGTTGGGCCATGCCTCCCGAGAGGGCGTAGACCGATGCACCGGCCCACTTCTCGAGCTGGAACTGCTCCAGGAGCTCGGTGGCCGTCCGGCGCGACTCCCGGGCCGCGATCCCGAAGAGCCGGCCGTGGAAGTAGAGGTTCTCCCAGACCGTCAGCTGGCGGTCCAGGGTGTTCTGCTGGCTCACGATGCCGAGGATCTGCTTGGCCAGTGCGGGATGGCTCACCACGTCGATGCCCCCGACGAACGCCCGACCCGACGTCGGGATCACCCGGGTGGTGAGCATGCCCGCGGTGGTGGTCTTGCCGGCGCCGTTCGGGCCCAGCAGCCCGAAGATCTCTCCCGGCTCGACCGTCAGATCGAGCCCGTCCACGGCGCGCAGATCCGACCCGGCGTACACCTTGGTGAGTCCCACCGTCCGGATGACGGCCCTTCCGGCGGCAGGGCTTTCGGCCCTGGGGGTGGAGACGGTGGAGGTCATGGCACTGCAGCGACACTACCTGAGCCGACCGGCCGTCCGGTCCGTGGCCGGCCGTGGTCGGCCGTGGCCGGCCGTGGCCGGGACGGGCTACTTGGGAGGCATCCGGATCCCGCCGTCGAGCCGGATCACCTCGGCGTTCAGGTAGCTGTTGGTGGCGATGTGGGCCACCAGCTCTCCGAACTCGGCCGGGTTGCCCAGGCGCTTGGGGAAGTTGACCGACTGGCCGAGGACGGTGCGGGCTTCCTCGGGCAACATGGCCAGCAGCGGCGTGTCGAACAGGCCGGGGGCGATGGCCAGCACCCTGATGCCCACCACGGCCAGGTCGCGGGCCGCCGGCAGCGTCATGCCCACGATGGCGCCCTTGGACGCGGAATAGGCCAACTGCCCGATCTGGCCGTCGAACGCGGCCACCGACGCCGTATTGACGATCACCCCGCGCTCGCCGTTCTCCTGCGGTTCGACGGTGGCCATGGCCGAGGCCGCCTTGGTCATCACATTGAACGTCCCGATGACATTGAGGTTCTGGATGAACTGGAAGGGCGCCAGGTCGTGGGGGGATCCATCACGGTTGATGACCCGCCCCACCCAGCCGGAACCCGCACAGTTCACCGCGATGCGCAGACCGCCGCCGTCAGCCGCCTGGTCGACCGCCTTCTGGCAATCCTCCGGTTCGGTCACGTCGCCCCCGACGAAGTTCGCCTTGGCGCCGATGTCGGCCACCACTTCCTTGCCCCGCTCCTCGTTGCGGTCGAACACGGTGACCCGCACGCCTTCGGCGGCAAGCTTGCGGGCGGTGGCCTCTCCGAGGCCGGATGCGCCACCGGTGATGATTGCTGAGCTTCCGTTGATCTGCATGCCAGCAGGTTACGGGAGGGATCGACCGGCGCCAAAACCGGTGCCGGGCCTGGCCGTCACTGGCGGGCCGCGGCCTCGGTGGCCAGCGAGTCCACCACGTCGTTCATCCGATCCCCCGAGTGACCCTTCACCCAGCCGAAGGTCACCGGGCGGCCCGGGTCGAGCGCCAGTGCGAGCAGCTCCTTCCAGAGATCCTGGTTGGCCACGGGCTTTCCCTGGGCATTGCGCCAACCCCGCCGCTCCCACCCCTCCCACCACTTCTGGCGGAAACAGTTGACGACGTAGGTCGAATCGCTCATCACGTGGAGCGGCCCGGACAGCGACTGCAGGGCACGCACCACCGCGGTCACCTCCATCCGCTGGTTGGTCGTGTGGGCCTCGCCCCCGCTGTCCGAACGGCCGCCGTCGACCGCCCACGCCCAACCCCCGGGCCCGGGGTTCCCGAGACACGACCCGTCCGTGTACACGGTCGTCACCGGATCGGGGGGTGGGGGCGGAGAGCTCATCGGGACAGCATGCCCGTTGCGCCCGGCCAATTGGTGCACGGCCGTGCACGGCCGTGCACGATCGTCACGGCGCGGCCCGACGGCCCGCCGCGAGCGGCCCGGCTCGAACGACCCGGAGCCGTGCTGTCCTTCCCCCCGGGCCCGGGCAGTGCAAGCATGGGGAGGTGCTGTTCGACGGAGTGAGCCATCAACTTCCCGACGCCGATCCCGTCGAGACGTCGGAATGGCTGGACGCGTTCGACGACATCGTCGACGTCCACGGGCGGACCCGGGCTCGCTATCTGCTCATGCGGATCCTCGAGCGGGCGCGCCAGAAGCAGGTGGACTTCCCGGCCACGGTCTCCTCCCCCTACGTCAACACCATCCCCTCCGACGAGGAGCCGGAGTTCCCCGGTGACGAATACCTCGAACGGCGCATCCGGGCCTTCATCCGCTGGAATGCCGCGGTGATGGTGGTCAGGGCCAACGTCCGCTCGGAGGCCATCGGCGGCCACCTCTCGACCTACGCCAGCTCCGCCTCCCTGTACGAGGTGGGGTTCAACCACTTCTTCCGGGGAAAGGACGATGGCCATCCCGGGGATCAGGTCTATTTCCAGGGTCATGCCTCTCCGGGCATCTACGCCCGGGCCTTCGTGGAGGGCCGCCTCTCGGAGGAGCAGCTGGACAACTTCCGGTTCGAGGTGGGGAGCAACGGGCTCTCCTCCTATCCGCATCCCCGGTTGATGCCCGAGTTCTGGGAGTACCCGACGGTGTCGATGGGTCTCGGCCCGCTCAACGCCATCGCCCAGGCCCACGTGAGCCGCTACCTCCACGCCCGGGGTATCGCCGGCACCCAGGACAGCCGGGTGTGGTGCTTCGTGGGTGACGGGGAATTCGACGAACCCGAGACCATCGGCGCCCTCGGCATGGCCGGGCGGGAGCACCTCGACAACCTGGTGTTCGTGGTCAACTGCAACCTCCAACGACTCGACGGTCCGGTGCGGGGCAACGGCAAGGTGATCCAGGAGTTCGAGGCCCTCTTCCGGGGTGCGGGCTGGAACGTGATCAAGGTGATCTGGGGCCGGACCTGGGACGACCTCCTGGCCAAGGACGTGGAGGGGGTGCTGCTGAACAAGATGAACTCGACGGTGGACGGCGAGTTCCAGAAGTACGCCACCGAGTCCGGGGCGTACATCAGGGAGCACTTCTTCGGTCCCGATCCCCGTCTCCAGGAGCTGGTCAGCCACCTCTCCGACGAGGAACTGCAGTCCCTCCCGCGGGGAGGCCACGACTACCGGAAGCTCTACGCCGCCTACCAGGCGGCCACCGAGCACGTCGGGGCACCGACCGCCATCCTGGCCAAGACCATCAAGGGCTGGACGCTCGGGCCCGAGATCGAAGCCCGCAACGCCACCCATCAGATCAAGAAGATGACCAAGGCACAGCTGCTCACCCTGCGCAACCGGCTGTTCCTCAACGACGAGATCCCCGAGCACGACCTCGATGCCGACCTGCCGCCCTACTACCGGCCCGCACCGGACGAGAAGGCGGCCGTCTACCTGGCCGAGCGGCGCCGCGCCCTGGGCGGGCCGCTCCCCCGACGGGTGGTGCGGTCGGGACCACTTCCAGAGCCCGACGGGGCCGCGTTCGCCGATCTCCTGGCCGGGTCGGGCCGCCAGTCGGTCTCCACCACCATGGCGTTCGCCCGCCTGCTGCGATCGCTGGTGCGGGATCCCTCGATCGGCAAGCGCATCGTCCCCATCGTCTCGGACGAGGCCCGGACCTTCGGGCTCGAATCCCTGATCAGTGAAGTGCAGATCTACGCCCCCGAAGGCCAGCGCTATACCCCGGTGGACGCCGGGCTGGCGCTCCACTACGCCGAGAGTGCCACCGGTCAGGTACTGCAGGAGGGCATCAGCGAGGCCGGCGCGGTGGCCGCCTTCACCGCTGCGGCGACCTCGTACGCCACCTGGGGCGAGCCCACGATCCCCTTCTACCTCTTCTATTCCATGTTCGGCTTCCAGCGGGTGGGCGACCTCCTCTGGGCCCTCGGGGACTGCCGGGGCCGTGGGTTCCTCCTCGGGTGCACCGCCGGCCGGACCACCCTCAACGGCGAGGGTCTCCAGCACCAGGACGGCCACTCCCTCCTGCTGGCATCGACGGTGCCGAGCGTCGCCGCCTACGATCCCGCCTTCTCCTACGAGGTGGCGACCATCCTCGAAGACGGCATCCGCCGGATGACCGGTCCCGAACCGGAGGACCGCATCTGGTACCTGACCCTCTACAACGAGAACTACCCGATGCCCGCCCTGCCTTCCGACCCGGCGAAGCCGAAAGGGTGCGACTGGGCACGATCAAGGGCATGTACCGGTTCGCGCCCGGCGGGGACGGATCGATCCGGGCCTCCGTGCTGTTCTCCGGGTCCGCCTGGCAGGCGGCAGTCGGCGCCCAGCGGTTGCTGGCCACCGACTGGGGCGTCGATGCCGATCTGTGGTCGGTGACCTCCTACAAGTCACTGCGGGAGGAAGCCATCTCGGTCGAGCGCTGGAATCGCCTCCACCCGGGCGGAACGCGGCGCACGCCGTTCGTCACCGAGCAGTTGGCCGGTTCGCAGGGCCCGATCGTGGCCGTCTCCGACTTCATGCGGTCGGTCCCCGACCAGGTCTCGAGGTGGATGCCCAGACCGTTCACCTCGCTCGGCACCGACGGGTTCGGCCGTTCCGACACGAGGGACGTCCTGCGCCGCTTCTTCGAAGTCGATGCCGAGCACGTGGTGGTCGCCGTGCTCCACAGCCTCGTCGCCGAGGGAAGCGTCCCCCCGGGCACCGATCGCAGACGCCATCGAGCGCTACGGCATCGACCCGGCGGCAGCCGACCCCTGGTCCTCCTGACCCGGTCCCGTGGCCCGCCCGGGGTGGGCGCGCCGCCCCGCCGTAGGATCCGATCGTGACCGCGCTGATGGTGCAGGGGGTGTCGAGCGACGCCGGCAAGAGCCTTCTCGTCACCGCGCTCTGCGCCTGGTCACGCCGCCTCGGCATCCGGGCCGTGCCCTTCAAGGCGCAGAACATGTCCAACAACGCCCGGATCGTCGACGGCGGCGAGATCGGAAGCGCCCAGTGGCTCCAGGCCCTGGCCGCCGGGGTGCATCCCGACGTCCGCATGAATCCGGTCCTCCTCAAGCCCGAGAGCGAGACCCGCAGCCAGGTCGTCCTCAACGGCGTCGTCAGCGAGAAGCTCACATCGATGCCCTGGCGCGGCAGATCGGGTCAGCTCTGGCCCCACGTGACCACCGCGCTCGGCATCGCTCTCCGACGAGTTCGACGTCGTGATCATCGAAGGGGCGGGTAGTCCGGCCGAGACCAACCTCTGGTCCGACGACATCGCCAACATGGCGGTGGCCGACGCGGCCGACGCCCCGGTGGTGCTGGTGGCCGACATCGATCGCGGCGGCGCATTCGCACATCTCTACGGGACATGGGCCCTGCTTCCCGCGCCATGGCAGGCGCGCGTCGAGGGGTTCGTCCTGAACAAGTTCCGCGGCGATCCCGGCCTCTTGGCACCGGCGCCCGACGACCTCGGGGCCGTCACCGGGGTTCCCACCGTCGGGGTACTCCCGTGGCTCGACCACGGCCTCCCCGACGAGGAGGGCCCGACCCCGATCACCGGGCCCGGCCGGGGGCGACGGGTGTCCATCGTCTGTAGTCCCTTTGCGTCCAACCTCGACGAGTTCGCGCAACTGCAGCAGGTGGCCGACGTCAGCTGGGTGCGTGACGCCGACCGGCTCGGGCACGCCGATCTCATCATCCTGCCGGGCTCCAAGCACGTGGCCCGCGACCTCGACTGGCTCCGCCGGACCGGCCTGGCCGGGGCCGTGACCCGCGCCGCCCATGACGGGACCCCGGTGCTCGGGGTCTGCGGCGGCCTGCAGATGCTTGGGCAGCGGATCGATGACCCGGACGGCGTCGAAGGGGCTGCGGTCGGCCTCGGGCTGCTCCCGGTGGAGACCCGCTACCGGGCTTCGAAGCGCACGGCCAGGTCCTCCGCCTGTTTCGGACCGCTGGCACCCCCGTGGTCGTGGCTCGGAGCCCGCCGGGTGTCGGGCTACGAGATCCGCCACGGGACGACCCGGGCCCTCGGTCCCGTCGAGGTCGTTCCCGGTGGGCTCGGGTTCGGAGCCTCCAACGTGATGGGGCTGTACCTGCACGGGCTGTTCGAGGATCCGGCGGTACTGGAGGCGTTCTGCGGCCAGGCTCCGCCGCTCCTCGGCGCCACCTTCGAACAGCTCGCCGATGCCGTCGACGAACACCTGGACACCGGCTGGATACGGTCGCGACTCGAAGGGAGGGGCGATGCGCCGGCGTCCGGGCCATCGGGCGACCGGGCCCGTCGTCGCTCACCGGACACCGGCAGCCCACCCAAACACCGGCATCGCATCTGACATCGGGGGACATCTAACATCGGGAGGGTGGACGTCGGCCCCGCCCCGAGCTCCGACGTCCTTCCCATCACGCTGTTCGGGAATCCGGTCCTCCGCCGCCGGTGTCAGGAGGTCACCGACTTCGGCGAGGACCTCGCCCTCCTGGTCGGCGAGATGTTCCGGACCCTTCACGCAACCGACAACGGGGTCGGGCTCTCCGCCAACCAGGTCGGGCGCACGGAGCGTGTGTTCGTCTTCGACTTCCACGACGGGATGGTCGGCCACGTGGTCAACCCGGTGGTCACGGCCATGGGCGGTGAGCTCCAACAAGGTGAGGAGGCGTGTCTCTCCCTGCCGGGCCTCGGCCTACCGACCGCCCGTCTCCAGCGCTGCGGCGTCCGCGGCGTGGACCTGCACGGAGCAGCGGTCGACTACGAAGGGGAGGGCCTGGTGGCGCGATGCTTCCAGCACGAGCTCGACCATCTGAACGGGAAGCTCTACCCCGACCTCCACCCGGTGGGCGTACGGAAGCGCCTCGAGCGCGAGGCCCGGGAGCTGGCCTGGTCCGGGCTCGACGCCCTCGATCCCCGTTCGCGCCTGTACCAGGGGTTGCCCGAGCAACCGGAGGGCTCCGGCTAGCCTGACCGTCGTGGTCCACATCACCGGCGACGATGCCGTCGACAAGCTCCTCTCCGACGATCCCCTGGCGCTCCTCATCGCCATGGTCCTCGACCAGCAGGTTCGACAACAATGGAGCGCTCCGTAGGGGAAGGCACATGGCCATCTGCAAATGAGGGGGCCGGCGGCGGCAGGTTCATTTTTCCTAAACAATAGGTATCTATCTAATAAGAGAGACACCTATACTATGTGATCATGGACATGGGAGACCCCACGAGGTCGATCACACCCACACTGGACGGACCTGTACTTGCCGTGCTGGCCCGTTCGGGCCGTCCCCTTACGGTGGGCGAAGTGGCCGCTGAGACGGTGCGCGGATCGGAGATCGGTGTACGGAGATGCCTGGCCCGACTGGTCGACCAGGGGCTGGTGCAGGCCACGGAGATGGGGCGGAATCGGGTCCACGAGCTCAATCGGGAGCACGTAGCTGCCCCCATTGCCACCACCATGGCTGATCTTCGGATCGAGCTCTGGCGTCGAATGCGGAAAGAACTCAGCGGATGGAGGCCGAAGCCCCTCTATGCCTGTGCCTTCGGTTCGTCGGCACGTGGTGACGGTGACGCCGACAGCGACGTGGACGTGCTCCTGGTACACCCACTGTTCCCCGGCGAAGCCAAGCCACGTCGAAAGGCGAACGTGATCGACGTCGTGGCGGCCTTCATGACAGCTCCGATGCCTGCCTCCCCCGCTGAGGCAGCACGGTGGCCTCAGCACGTCGACAAGCTGCGTGCCCACGTGCTCCAGTGGAGCGGCAACCCACTTCAGGTTGTGGATCTCTCCTTTGCCGAATGGGTGGATAGAACGCGGAACACCGCCCTGACTGCCGACATCGAGCGGGACGCGATCGACCTCGTGGGCACGTCGATCGTCGCGAACTGAGCGCCAGCGAATCGGACGGTGTAGCCGGCATGGCCAAAGCCTTGCGGACAGCAGCGTGTGGCAAACAGGAGGCGCGTGTGCGCCTGGCCACGTCTCGGGCGTATCTCGAAGTCGCTACCACGGTCCTCGCCGAACAGTCTCGTGACGAGTTCCTCAATGTGGCCGCCGGGCTGGCCGTCCTCGCTGGAATTGCGGCGTCCGATGCCATCTGTTGTGCGCGACTTCGCAGCCGCCACCGGGGCGACGACCATCGAAGGGCGGCCGATCTGCTCAAGACAGCCGTACCCGACGGAGCCAAGCTCTCGGCATCATTTACTCGCCTACTCGACGTGAAGGACGAGGCTCACTACGGCGTAATTGTGGTCTCCTCTCGGAAGGCGAGAGACGCTGTTGGCTGGGCTGGCTCGCTGGTGGCACGAGCTGCCGACGAAGTCGAACGGTGAATGAAACTCGCATACGCTGAACCCATGTCCCTGTACCTTACCGGTGATAAAGCCGCCGACGACCTTCTGAGTACCGATCCGCTCGCGCTACTGGTGGGCATGGTCCTCGACCAGCAGATCCCGCTCGAGAAGGCGTTCAGGTCACCGTTCGAGCTGAAGGAGCGGCTCGGCGGGTCGCTCGACGCGGCCACCTTGGCCTCCATGGACCCGGACCGTCTGGCCGAGGTGTTCAGCGCCAGGCCGGCATTGCACCGGTTTCCGAAGGCGATGGCTCGGCGGGTGCAGGAGGTGTGCGCCCTGCTCGTCGACGACTACGGAGGGGACGCGGCGGCCGTTTGGACCACGGCCGTCGACGGCAAGCAGCTGCTGGCCAACGTGAAGGCGCTTCCCGGATTCGGCGAGCAGAAGGCGCGTATCTTCGTCGCCCTTCTCGGGAAGCAGCTCGGCGTCCGTCCCGCCGGGTGGGCGCGGGCGGCGGGGCCGTACGGTGAGCCCGCGACGTTCCGCTCGGTGGCCGACATCGATTCACCCGAAGCGCTGGCCAAGGTGCGCCAGTACAAACAGCGGATGAAGGCCAAGGCCAAGGCGTCGAAGCCGGGGTGAACGTCCCGCCGGGCCCGGCCGCCGGTTGGGACCTCGGGCGGCGGCGGCTCTACCTGTGCTCGCCCGACCGGCCCGATCTCGAGCTGTTCATCGAGCGGTGCATCGAGGGCGGCGTCGACATCGTGCAGCTACGGGACAAGCGGCTGAACGATTCCGAGGTGGTCGAATGCGCGGCCCGGGTCCAGCGGGTCTGTGCCGATCGCCGGGTCCCCTTCATCCTCAACGATCGTCCCGACCTGGCTGCGGCGATCGGTGCCGACGGCGTCCATGTCGGCCAGGAGGACATGGCTCCCGACCAAGCTCGGCGGCTGATGGGAGCGCAGGCCATCATCGGGTTGTCCACCCACGGGGTAGGCGATCTGGACGGGGCCATCCACGCCCCCCTGGACTACATCTCGGCCGGACCCGTCACACCCACGCCGACGAAGCCGGGGCGACCCGGGACCGGGCTCGGCTATGTGAGCGAGGCGACCACAAGGGCCCCGTGGCCGGTGTGGATCACCGGTGGTGTCGATCCCACCACGGTCGTCGGGATGGTCGCAGCCGGCGCCCGACACTTCGTCGTGGTCCGGTGGCTGACCGAGGCGACCGACCCCGAGGCGCGGGCCCGGATGCTCCGCCGGGCCATCGACCGGGCCATCGACCACGCCGTCGACAACGCGGGGCCGGACCCCGGACCCTGACACCCGACGGTGGCCGAAAGGACTAACCGGTCGGACTGGTGGGACTGGTCGGCGCCTTGATGACCTTGGCGCCGCTCGGCAACGCGACGGGGGGTGATGAACCGACCTGGGAGATCACCAACTGGACCGATGCGGTCTTGACGGCCAGGTCGAATTCCGAGATGTACTGCCCGGACACCGTGTACGAGAAGTGCCCGGTCTCGCCGTTCTGGGTCAAGGTGAACGAGTACGTGCTGCCGGTCTGGGTGATGTTCTTCGCCGTGGTCGCGTAGCGCAGGTAATTGTGGGTCGGGTCGACCGTCGTGGCCCCCTGGCTCGGCTGTGAGTAGAAGACCAGATGCTTGGTGGAGGCCGTGGACGAGACGGTGAGGCTCTGGTACTCCGTGTCCCCGATGACGTAGACGTAGGTACGCTTGCTCCCGCTCTCCACGTACCCACCCAACTTGTCGGGCGCCTCGAACACGAGATAGTCGGTCTGTTTGCCCTGCGGGGTCGACTCGGTGACGACCTGGCTGTAATTGGACGCGGCCAGGGTGTTGTTCACCGCCTTTTGGAGAGGCACGTTCTTCGGTGCCTGCGAGACACCGAGGACCGCCGCCCCGCCGCCCACCACGGCCACCATCACGAGGAGCAGCCAGCCGATCGTCTGTCTGGGATCGTTCATCGTGGAGACGCTACGCCAGTTCGACGCGGACGGAGTTCATCGACCGCCCGTCCGGACACCTGCCCGGTGGCAACGGCTCGTGGCCATCCTCCGCGGTACACGCCGTCGCGCTCAGATCCCGATTCGCTGGGCCAACAGCTCCCGGTGGTAGGACGGATCGCCCAGCAACAGCTCCGAGGACTTGGCCCGTTTGAAATAGAGATGCGCGGGATGCTCCCAGGTGAAGCCGATGCCCCCGTGGATCTGGATGGTCTCCGCGGCCGCATGGAAGTACGCCTCGGAGCAGTAGGACTTGGCCAGGCTGGCCACCACCGGCAGCTCGTCCGAGTCCTCGGCGGCGGCCCACCCTGCGTAGTAGGCGGCGGACTTGGCCGACTCGACCTCGAGCAGCATGTCGGCGCACTTGTGCTTGATGGCCTGGAAACTGCCGATCGGCCGGCCGAACTGGATGCGCGTCTTGGCGTACTCCACCGAGCTGTCGAGACACCGCTGGGCTCCCCCGACCTGCTCCGCAGCCAGGGCCACGGCGGCCAGATCAAGCGTCTTGCTCAATCCGGCCCCGGCACCGCCGTCGGTACCGATGAGCCAGGCGGGCGTGTCGGCGAACTCCAGGCGGGCCTGCTTGCGGGTCTGGTCCATCGTGGCCAGCGGCGTGCGGGTCAGACCGTCGGCATCGCCTTTGACCCCGAACAGCGACAGCCCGGCGGCGGTCCGGCCGACGACCAGGACCAGCCCGGCCACGTGGCCGTCGATCACGAACGACTTGTGGCCGTTGAGGGACCAGCCCTCGCCCGACTTGGTCGCCGCCAGCGTGATCCCGTCGGCATCCCAACGGCCGGAATCCTCGGTGAAGGCCAGGGTCCCGATCGTCTCACCGGCGGCTATCCCGGGCAGCAGGTACTCCTGCGCGCTCTGGTCACCCGAGGTGAGGATGGCATTGGTGGCCAGTGCCACCGTGGAGAAGAACGGGGCGCACAGGAGGGCGGCACCCATCTCCTCGAGGACGACGATCAGTTCCACGTAGGAGAACCCGGACCCGCCGAACTGCTCGGGGATGATGAGGGACTGCAGACCCAGCTGCTCGGCCATCTGGGTCCAGACCGCGCTGTCGTAGCCTTCGGTGGTCTCCATCAGCCTGCGGACCTCGGTCTCCGGCGATTTGTCCTCGAGGAAGCGTCGGACGGACTTGCGAAGCTCGTCCTGCTCCTCGCTGAAGGCGAAGTTCATCGTGGTCTCCATCCCCTGGGATCTCCTGGGCCGTGCCCGAAACGGGGACGGCGTGCCCCGTTTGTCTACCAGAACCCCGCATTGTTGACCAACGGGTCAAGAAGGCCAACTACGCTGGCCGGGGTGGGATCGACCACCGCCCCCTCCGGGGCGCAGGTCCGCTTCCACACGACATCTGACCAGGTACCGGGGTCGGACCCGGACCAACGACCCTCGAGGAGGTCCCCTGCCCGTACCAGCCACCATCGTCGACTACAAGGACGCCACGGTCGAGGTCCACCGTCTGGTCGTCGGCCCCATGGACAACAACGTCTACATCGTGAGATGCGCGTCGAGTGGCGAATCCGTCCTCATCGACGCGGCCAACGAGCACGACAAGCTGCTCGAGCTGTGCACGGCCCTCAACGTGCGCCAGGTCGTGGAGACCCACGGGCACTGGGACCATATCCAGGCCGTCGAGGCGGTCCGCGATGCCGGGATCGACGTGGCGGTGACCGCCGCCGATGCGGCCATGCTGCCCTCCTACGACCAGATCCTCGAGGACCGGTCCGTTCTCGAGGTCGGGAAGCTGCGTATCTCGACCATCGCCACCCCCGGCCACACGCCCGGATCGATGTGCTTCGCCGTCGAGGGCACCCCGTTGCTGTTCAGCGGGGACACGCTCTTCCCCGGCGGACCGGGCAACACCTCGTTCGAGAACGCCGATTTCCCCACCATCATCAACTCGATCGACCGGCGGCTCTTCGCCGCATTCGACCCGGGGACCCTCGTCCTGCCCGGGCACGGTGCGGGGACCACCCTCGGCGCCGAGTCGCCCCATCTGGCGGAGTGGATCGAACGCGGCTGGTGACCGGCCCGGGGGCCCGGGCTCAGACCGCCGTCGAAGGACGGCGCGGCTCCCGGACCAGCTCGATCTCATGGGGGAGACCGCTCACGACCAGCCCACCGGGTACCTCGGTGCCGACCTCGATGGTCACCCTCGACCCGGCCAACGGGATCCCTTCGACCTTCAGATAGCCGATCCACTCGGGAAGGTTCGGGCACAGCCAGGTCTTTCCGTAGGGGATCCACGGATCGAGCCGGAGCAGCGTCCGGAGGCACAAGAGGGGCGACGCCGCAGCCCAGGCCTGGGGTGAGCACGAGGTGGGGTAGCCCACGGGCACCGACAGCTCCCCCCGGTCGAGCCCGCTGAACAGCTCGGGGAGCCTGCCGCCCTGGGCCGAGGCCGCGTCCATCAGGGCGAAGATGAGCTTCTGGGCGGCCCCGTCATAGCCGTAGCGGGCCAGGCCGGCGGCCACGATGGCGGTGTCGTGCGGCCACACCGAACCGCAGTGGTAGCTGATCGGGTTGTAGCCGCCACTGTCCCGCGAGAGCGTGCGCACCCCCCAGCCGCTGAACATGGCCGGCGACACCAGCGCCTCGGCCACCCGGTGGGCCTTGTCCTCGTCGACGATCCCCGTCCACAGGCAATGGCCGATGTTGGAGGTCAGCGAGTCGATGGGACGCTTGTCGGCATCGAGCCCGACGGCGAACCAGCCCTTGTCCTCGAGCCAGAAGTCGCGGTTGAACGCCGCCTTGAGCTGGGCGGCCTTGGCCCGGAAGCGGTCGTAGGTGGCGGTGTCGCCCACCTCGAAGGCGAAGTGGGCGCTGGCCAGGTAGGCACCGTAGGTATAGGCCTGCACCTCGCACAGCGCGATGGGGGCCTGGGCCACCCTGCCGTCGCCGTACCGGATCCCGTCCCAACTGTCCTTCCAGCCCTGATTGGCCAGACCACGATCGGTGGCCCGCCGGTACTCGACGTAGCCGTCGCCGTCGGCATCGCCGAACTGCTCGATCCATTCGATGGCCCGGGCCGCGTTGGGAAGCAGCTCGTCGACCATCTCCCTGGCCTCGCCCCAGCGTCGCATCTCACCGAGCAGCATCACGAACAGCGGCGTGGCGTCGGCCGAGCCGTAGTAGATGCTTCCGCCTCCGAGCGAGAGGGAGGCGGCATCCCCGAAGCGCATCTCGTGGAGGATGCGGCCGGGCTCCTCGTCGTGGCGCGGGTCGACGTCGGTCCCCTGGAACCGGGCCAGGGTCTGCAGCACGCCGCGGGCCAGATCCGGATCGACGAGAAGCGCCATCCACGCGGTCAACAGTGAGTCACGACCGAACACCGTCATGAACCAGGGGGCACCGGCGGCCACCACCACCCGTTCGGGATAGTCGGGATCGAAGATCCGCAGGGCGCCGAGGTCCTCGTTGCTGCGGGCGATCACCTCCTTCAGCCCGGGATGGCTGGTCTCGACCTGGGGAACCCGGCGCCGCCACTGGGCCAGGCGCTCCGAGGGCGTGGCCCGGTCGATGGGCTGGCCGCACCGGTACCTCGGGTCGAACGACGACCCGTCGATGGCGGGTCCGACCTCGATGCAGGTCGTCCAGGTGTCCCGCGGGGGCACGACCACCTCGAAGGTGGCCAGGTCGGAGGTGACGGCAGCCGGTTCGCCGAAGCGGACGTCCACACCGCGGACCACGCCACCCCGCCGGTAGGAGTAGGTGATGGTGGGCGGCCGTTCGGCAGGGATCGGCTCGTCGGACTCCCGCCGCCCCACCTCCGGGTTGCCGGCCTTGATGCGGGCCGCCAACTCGGCCTGGGTGCCGACGATCACCTTGGTCGAGACCTCTCCGGTGGCCGGATCGGCCCCCACCCTGCCCTCTTTCACCGCGAACAGGTCGGCGAAGTCCGATCCCACGAACACCTCGATGGTGCAGAGGGCGGGCTCGTCGGCGAAATTGCGGATGGTGAGGTCCTCGCGCATCCCCTGGCCGACATAGCGTGAGCGGAACACCATCAAGGTGGAGTCGGCCCGGCCCGGAGCGGGGAGGCATCTGGACACGAACGTGGCGGAGAACGGATCGTCGGTGATCGCCGCCAACGGCTCTGTCCTGGACCCGTTCACCAGGACCTCGAGTCGGGACAGGATCCGGGTGTCCCTGAAGAAGAGCCCCTGGGCTGCGCCTGCGGCCATGTCGCCCGAGCTCCCGCTGATGGCGAAGGTCGACTCGTCCACCAGGGTCACCACGTTGGCGGTCGAATCGAGGCGGGCGACCGGACCGGCAAAGTTCCACGGGTCGGCCATGCGGTTACCGTACTGGTTGACCTGGTCACATGCGCAATCCAGGGGCCCTGACCGGTCCGGTCCCGATTCCTCCTATACCCGTAGGAGAAAGTCACGAATGGGGCTAAGATCATCCCGTGCCCAGTGACCCCCACCAGCACCCCGAAGCCGTGGGCCCCCTGCTCCAGATCGAGCAGCTCCACGTGGCCGTGGAAGGCCAGCCCATCCTCAAAGGCGTCGATCTCACCGTCGAGTCCGGTCAGGTGCACGCGCTGATGGGTCCGAACGGCTCGGGCAAGTCGACACTGGCCAACGTGCTGCTCGGCAACCCGTCCTACGAGGTCACCTCGGGGTCCATCCGCTTCCGGGGTGAGGACGTGACCTCGTGGGCGCCCGACGTGCGGGGCAAGGCCGGGATGTTCCTCGCCTTCCAGGAGCCCGAGGCGATCGGCGGCGTGCCGGTCATCCAATTCCTCCGCCAGGCCCTGTCGGCCCGCAGGGGCATGGACATGTCGGTGCTCGAGGTGCGCCTGATGATGATGGAGTGGATGGAGAAGCTGGGCATGGATCCGGCCTTCGGGGAGCGCCACCTCAACGACGGGTTCTCCGGTGGCGAGAAGAAGCGCAACGAGATCCTCCAGATGGCCATCCTCGAGCCCGAGCTGGCCGTGCTCGACGAGACGGACTCCGGGCTCGATGTGGACGCCTTGCGCACCGTCGCCCGCGGCGTCCATGCCGTGCGCGAATCACGGCCCGAGCTCGGCGTCCTCGTGATCACCCACTATCAGCGCATGCTCGACGAGCTGGCCGCCGACCGGGTGCACCTGCTCGTGGACGGGGTCATCGTGGCCGAGGGCGGCCCGGAGCTGGCACGATCACTCGAGATCGAGGGGTACGACGCATGGCGGACGTGAAAGAAGCTGCTCCCCGGCTCGACGTCGCCGCCCTCCGCAAGGATTTCCCCCTGCTCGGTCGCGAGGTGAACGGCCACCCCATCGTCTACCTCGACTCGGCATCGTCGGCGCAGCGTCCGGTTCATGTCCTCGACGCCATGCGCACCTACGACGAGACCACCCACGCCAACGTCCACCGCGGGGTGTACTCCATCGCCGAGGAGGCCACCCGCCGCTTCGAAGCCGCCCGGCACAATGTCGGCCGGTTCATCGGGGCCCCGGACCCGTCGAGAGAGATCGTCTTCGCAAAGAACGCCACCGAGGGCCTCAACCTGGTCGCCCACACGTGGGGGCGGAAGAACCTGCACACCGGCGACGCCATCCTGCTCACCGAGATGGAGCACCACGCCAACATCGTCCCCTGGCACATGCTGGCCGAGGAGCGTGGCCTGACCATCCGCTGGATACCGGTCGACGACGACGGCCGGCTCATCCTCGACGACCTCGCCCGTCTGGTCGACGGGGTCAAACTGGTCGGGATCACCTGCATGTCCAACGTGCTCGGGACACTCAACCCGATCGGCGACATCGCCGGCGTCGCCCATGCCGCCGGCGCCGTGGTCGTCGCCGACGCCGCCCAGTCGGTTCCCCACCTCCCGACCGACGTGACCGCTCTCGGGGTCGACTTCCTCGCCTTCAGCTCGCACAAGATGCTCGGCCCGACCGGGATCGGTGTGCTGTGGGGACGCCACGAGCTGCTCTCGGAGCTCCCTCCCTTCCTCGGTGGGGGGGAGATGATCCTCGACGTGCGCAAGGACGGGTTCACCCCGAACGACATCCCCTGGCGCTTCGAGGCCGGCACGCCGCCCATCACCGAGGCGATCGGCCTCGGAGCCGCGGTCGACTACCTGCGGGCGGTCGGGATGGACGCGGTCCGGGCCCACGAGATCTCATTGACCACCTACGCCATGGACACCCTCGGCGAACGGTTCGGGGACGACATCTTCATCTTCGGCCCCGCCGACCCGAGGGACCGGGGTGGGGTCATCTCCTTCGCCTACCGCGACATACACCCCCATGACATCTCCCAGGTGCTCGACGAGTTCGGGGTCTGCGTCAGGGCCGGCCACCACTGCGCCAAGCCCCTGATGCGGCGGCTGGGCGTGAACGCCACCGCCCGCGCCTCGTTCGGTCCCTACAACGACGAGGCCGATGTCGATGCGTTGGTTCGCGCCCTGACCGAGACGGGGGCGTTCTTCGGATGAGCGCCGGACGGTATCCTGAACCCGTGCGATATGACCCGGTGCCACCCGCCTGCAACCGTCGGGGCAGCCTGGCCGAGGCCTCCGGCCGGAACCGTCGACCGTACCCGGTACCCGCCATGGGAGGACGTTCCTGATGCCCGGACTCGAGGATCTCTACCGCGAGATCATCCTCGACCACTACCGGTCCCCGCGCAACCGTGGCGAGCTGGAGTCGCCTCCGGCACAGAGGGTCGAGGGGTTCAACCCACTGTGCGGCGACGAGATCGTCGTGACCCTCCTCGTCGAGGGCGACGCCGTCACGGACATCAAGATCGCCGGCACCGGCTGCTCGATCAGCCAGTCCTCCGCGTCATTGATGTCGGCCGCGGTGAAGGGCAAGCCGGTCGCCGAGGTACGGGACCTGATCCGCACCTTCAAGGGGATGATGTCCATCCACGAGTCCACGTTGCCGTCGACCAACGGGACGGCCACCGACGGGAGTGGGTCCGGGGCGGACGATGAGGTGTCCGAGCCCGAGTTCATCGACATCGACGCGCTGGGGGAGCTCGCCGCACTCCAGGGCGTCGTCAAGTTCCCGGTCCGCATCAAGTGCGCCACGCTGAGCTGGAACACGTTGTTGCAGGGCCTCGACGAAAGCGAGTCGAAAGCTTGATCGGGCCCGAGGCTCGGCCCTGACCGGTCAGCCGTAGGCGGCGTATCCCGAGCGGTCGACGATGTCGGCCAGTTCGCTTCCCCCGGTGGCCACGACACGGCCCTCCGACAGCACGTGCACGACGTCAGGATGGAGGACGTCGAGCAGCCTCTTGAAGTGGGTGATGGCCAGCACCCCGAGACCCCATTCGGCGACCCCCTCCTGCACCCTCCGTCCGACCGCACCCAGCGCATCGATGTCCAGCCCGGAGTCGATCTCGTCCAGGACGGCGAAGCGGGGACGCAGCACGCCCAACTGGAGGGTCTCGTTGCGCTTGCGTTCCCCGCCCGAAAGGTCGACGTTGAGCGGCCGGTCGAGGAAGCGCTCGTCGAAGCCGATGCGACGAGCCTCCTCGGCCAACCGCTCCCCGACATCGACGACGCCACCGCCCTCGGACCCGTCGGCCGGGACCCCGCGGCGAGCCGCCGTGAGCGACTTCACCAGCGAGACCCCCGGAACCTCGATCGGATGCTGCATGCCGAGGAACAGTCCGGCACGAGCCCGCTGCCACGTCGGGAGGGCGAGGAGATCGATGCCGTCGAGGGTCACGGAACCGCCCAGGACCTCGTAGCCCGGCCGGCCCATCAAGCACGTGGGCCAGCGTGCTCTTCCCCGACCCGTTGGGACCCATGACGGCGTGGACCTCGCCGCTGCGCACGGTGAGGGTCACTCCCCGGAGGATCTCCCGGCCGGGTACGCCGGCCCGGAGACCGTCGATGCACAGCTCACCCGTGCTCATGGCACCACCACCGACACGTCGTCCCCCTCGATCTCCACGCGGTAGACGGGGACCGGTCGGGTGGCGGGGAGGGAGCAGGGCCGGCCGGTGCGCAGATCGAAGGTGGATCCGTGCTTGGCGCACTCGATCTCGCACTCATCCGGCAGGACCTCCCCGTCGGCCAGCGAGAAGTCCTCATGACTGCAGCGGTCGCCGACGGCGTAGAAGTCATCGTCGATCCGCACCAACGCCACCCGCAGCCCGGCCACGTCGAACCGCCTGGCCTCGCCGGTCGACAGGTCGTCCCGACCACAGAGCCTGACCGATCGCGGCGCGCCGGCTCCGGCTGCCGCGGCCTCAGGCATCGCGTGCTCCGGCCCGGTCGGCCAGGGCGGTGCCGATCATCGACCGCGTGCCGGCGATGGGCACCTGCTCGGCGATGTTCTCGAAGAAGCCGGCCGACGATGAGCCGCTCGGCCACATCCGGCTCCACGCCGCGCGACTCGAGGTAGTAGCGCTGGTCCTCGTCCACCGGTCCGACCGTCGAGCCGTGGCTGCACTTGACGTCGTTCTCCTCGATGTCCAGGTTCGGCACGGAGTCGGCGTGGGCGCCCTCGTCCAGGACCAGGTTGTGGTTGGTCTGCATGGCGTCGGACCGCACCGCCCCCCGCCGGACCCGGATCAGACCGCTGTAGACGGAGTGGGAACGGTCGGCCACCGCTCCCATGAACAGCAGATCGCTGGTGGTACGCGGGGCCAGGTGGTCCTGCAGGGTCCGGAAGTCGAGCATCTGATCCTCCCGACCGATGAAGGCGGCCCGGAGCTTGCTGGTTCCGGACTCCCCCTGCAGGGCCGAATCGGTTCGGAGCCGCGCATAGCTCCCGCCCAGTGCCACCGCGAAGCTCTCCAGGGTGGCATTGGCCCCGATGGCGCTGGCCTGATGGGCGAGCTGCCAGGTGTCGGGGCCCAGCGACTGGACGCTGACGTAGGCCAGCGTGGCGTCGTCGCCCACCCGGATTTCGGTCACCGGCACCACCAGGTGCTCGGAGCTCCGGGCCCGGCGGTCGGCCGGCGGCGGGACGTTGCCGGAGGGGAGGTCGGCCAGGAGCCCGGCGTCGACATCGACGACGATCTCCACCACGCCGGCCGTCGATGTCGCGCCGCTGCGGATGAAGGTCCGGGGGAACACCGCCTCGCCGCCGCCGCCACTGATCACATGGACGATCACGATCGGATCGTCGATGACCGCGTCGGCGGCGATGTCGACGACGAGGGGGTCCACGGCGAATGCATCGTTGAGCAGAACGAAGTCGCGGGACTCGCACGATGACCGAACCGAGCAGGGACTCCATCTCGTCCTGCTCGGTGGCGCGGCCGAGGGACAGGAGGTGGTCGCCGACCGATGAGGCCACCGTGGCCAGCACCCCGTTGATGGTCACCATGAGGCCCGAACGCGGCCCGAGGCTGTCGACCAGGCTGTGGATCCGGTCGGAGGGGGACGGACCGGGGTCGTTGTGCGGATCGACCGGTACGGTGCCGGACGGGCGGAAACGGTCGAGGTCGAGCGTGTCGATCCGGCTGTACCGCCACACCTCGTCCTTCTCGCTGGGCAGGACCGACGAGGAGAACGCACTCGGCCGCGGCCACCCGTCGCCGTTGCAACCAGGGCAGCCCGGGGAGGGTGGCGGCGGTTTCGGGTGTTGAAGGTGGACAGAACGACAGCCTTTCGCGCAAGGAGGCCCGGGTCACGAGCCTCGTCCTCCATACTACCCGTCCGTTTCGGCCCTCCGACCTCTGCCCCCGACCCCGGTGTGGCCGGCGGACGAGACGATCGCGCGGCTGTGCGGCCTACGCTCGGGACCATGACTCCGCCCCCGACCATCGGCCATCGATTCGTTCACCTCCGACGTCCTCTCCGTGGAGACCGACGGTCACGTGGCCACTCTGTGGTTGGACAGGGAGGAGAAGCGCAACGCCCTGGGCCCCGCCTTCTGGTCCGATCTCCCCCGGGCCATGGCCGTCATCGGATCCGACCCGGAGGTCCGTGCCGTGGTCGTCGCAGCCCGGGGACCGCATTTCTCGGTGGGCCTGGACCTGGTGGCCATGGCCGGGACTGACCGGACCGTCCAGCTCCGGCAACGGCCCGCCCCCGTCGATGGCGGCGCGGGCCCGGTCGGCCCGGGTGGAGATCCTGCGCCTCCAGGCTTCGGTGACGTCGGTCGCCGAGTGCCACCGTGCCGGTCATCGCCGCCATCCAGGGCTACTGCATCGGCGGTGGGGTGGACCTGGCCGCGGCGTGCGACATCCGCCTGGCCAGCAACGACGCCGTCTTCTCCGTGCGCGAGACCAAGGTGGCCATCGTGGCCGACCTGGGCAGCCTGCAGCGCCTTCCCGGCATCATCGGGAAGGGCCACGTCGCCGAACTGGCCTACACCGGCAAGGACATCACCGCCGACCGGGCCCTGTCGATCGGGTTGGTCAACCAGCTCAGCCCCGATGCCGACGCGGTCGTGCGCGATGCCAGGGCCATGGCCGCGGAGATCGCCGCCAACTCGCCCCTGGCCGTACAGGGGACCAAGGCGGTGCTCACCGCGGGCGAAGGGAGCTCGGTGGCAGAGGGCCTCGAGTACACGGCCACCTGGAACGCCGGCTTCCTGGCCTCCGACGACCTGGCCGAGGCGATGACCGCCTTCATGGAGAAGCGGCCGGCCACCTTCACCGGGCGGTAGGCGCCGGGGCGCCTGCCGGCCGCCCGGCTCGCCGGCTCAGCCGGCCACGGCCGTCAGCCCTTGCGCCTCCACCAGCGACCCTGCCGGCGCTCCTGCCGCTCGTCCTCCTCGCGCACCTCGGCCAGCACGTCGGGCCCGACCGCGTTGATGATGTCCTCGGCCTGGTCGAGCAGCTCGGCCGCCTCCGCACCCGGGACATCGGGCATCGGCTCGAGCGCGGGCTCGACCAGCGAGCCGTGGGACCATCCCACGTCAGCCAGGCGGCGGGCGTAGGAGGGGCAGTCGTCGGGACACTTCCAGGGTGCCTCGGGGGCCAGATCCAGAATGCAGAACCTGGCCACTTCCCCGGAGTCGTAGGTCCGGCTCTGAAAGTGCTTGCACTCTTCCCTCATCGGCATGAGTACATCTTGCCTCTCTGACGAGCATGGCCGCTCGACGCGGTCCCCATCGGCGGGAACGCTCAGGTCAGCCGACCGAGCCCTCCATCTGAAGTTCGATCAACCGGCTCCACTCGACGGCGTACTCCATGGGCAGGGTACGGGTGATCGGCTCGATGAACCCGTTGACGATCATTCCCATGGCCTGGGTCTCGGACAGGCCCCGGCTCATCAGGTAGAAGAGCTGGTCGTCCCCGACCTTGGACACCGTGGCCTCGTGGCCGATCCGGGCGTCGCGCTCGGCCACCTCCATGTAGGGCTTGGTCTCCGACACCGCGGTGTCGTCGAGAAGAAGGGCGTCGCACCGGACGAAGCTCTTGGAGCGCTTGGCCCCCTCGTCCACATGGACCTTTCCCCGATAGGTGGTGATGCCGGCGTCCTTGGAGATCGACTTGGACACGATGGTGGAGGTGGTCTCGGGCGCGCAGTGGATACATCTTGGCCCCGGCGTCCTGATGCTGGCCGGCTCCGGCGTAGGCCACCGAGAGCACCTCGCCCGAGGCCTTCGGGCCCATGAGGTACACCGAGGGGTACTTCATGGTCAGGCGGGAGCCGATGTTGCCGTCGATCCACTCGACGTGGGCCTCCGCTTCGGCCCGGGCCCGCTTGGTCACCAGGTTGTAGACGTTGTTGGACCAGTTCTGGATGGTGGTGTAGGTGATCCGTGAGCCCTCGAGGGCCACCAGCTCGACCACCGCCGAGTGCAGCGAGTCGCTGGTGTAGACCGGCGCCGAGCAGCCTTCGATGTAGTGCACCTGGGCACCGACGTCGGCGATGATCAGCGTCCGCTCGAACTGGCCCATGTTCTCCGCGTTGATCCGGAAGTAGGCCTGGAGCGGCTGGTCGACGACCACGTTGGGGGGCACATAGATGAACGAGCCCCCGGACCAGACCGCCGAGTTGAGGGCGGCGAACTTGTTGTCGTTGGGCGGGATGATCTTCCCGAAGTACTTGCGGACCAGATCGGGGTACTCGCGAACCGCGGTGTCCATGTCGCAGAAGATGATCCCCAGGGCCTCGAGGTCCTCGCGGTTGCGGTGGAATACCACCTCGGACTCGTACTGGGCGGTCACGCCGGCCAGGTACTTGCGCTCGGCCTCGGGGATGCCCAGCTTCTCGTAGGTGTTCTTGATGGCGTCGGGCAGGTCGTTCCAGTCCTCCACCTGACCCGACGTCGGCTTGATGTAGTAGTAGATGTCGTCGAAGTCGAGGTCGGGCATGTTGACCGCGAACCACTCGGCCATCTCGCGCTTCTCGAAGCGCTGAAGGGCCCGGAGGCGGAAATCGCGCATCCACTCGGGCTCCTTCTTCATCGCCGACATCTCGCGGACGATCGACTCGTTCAGGCCCTTCTTGGGCTTGAAGACGTAGTCCTCTTCGTCGGACCACCCAAGCTTGTATTTTCCGAGGTCGAGATCGGTGGTCGTCATATGGGCTCCTGAGACGCCGTCCGGGCGGACAGCTGATTTCTCCTATACAGATAGTAACAACCCCCGGGCGGATCGAGAACGGGCGGGCACCCATTCGGGCCAGAAAGACGTGCCATCCTGGTCGGATGGCCCCCAGCTCGATCTCCGGCACTCCAGCGACGCCCTCAGGCCCCCGACCCCCGAACGGCGCCCGGTCCGGCTCGAGGCCCACGGTGATGTCCGCATCGACGACTGGTTCTGGCTGCGGGACAAGGACGATCCGGCCGTCATCGACCACCTCGAGGCCGAGAACGCCTACACCGAGGCGGTGATGGCGGGCACCGGCGCCCTCCAGGCCGCAGCTGTTCGACGAGATCGTGGCCCGCATCGAGGAGACCGACCTGTCGGTGCCGGTGCGCAAGGGACCGTGGCTCTACTACAGCCGCACCGTGGAGGGCAGCAACTACGCCATCCACTGCCGGCGGCCGGCCGACGGCCGACCGGCCGGTGCCCGGCGCCGGCGGACGCTCCGGAGCAAGGACCCGCCGGGGCGAGGAGGTCATCCTGGACGAGAACCTGCTCGCCGCCGGGCCACGACTACTTCGCCGTCGGGAGCCTCTCGGTCAGTCCCGACCACCGGTGGTTGGCGTACTCGACCGACACCTCCGGCGGGGAGCGGTTCACCATGCGCTTCACCGACCTGGAGACGCGGACACAGGCACCCGAGTCACTCGACGACACCTCCTACGGGGTGGCCTGGGCCAACGACAACGCCACCGTCTTCTTCGTCCGGGTGGACGAGGCCATGCGCCCCTATCAGCTCTGGCGCCACCGGGTCGGGACCGACCCGGCCACCGATGTCGTGGTCTACGAGGAGCCCGACGATCACTTCTACCTGGGCGTGGGCCGAACCAAGGACGACCGGTTCGTGCTCATGGGCCTCGACTCGAAGGTGACCTCCGAGGTCCGGGCGCTGCGGGCCGACGACCCGCTGGGCACGTTCTCGGTCATCGAGCCACGGCGACAGGGGATCGAGTACAGCGTCGACCACGACGCGCGGCGACCAGCGGCCGGGAGGACGGAGCCGGTTCCTCATCGTGACCAACGACGGGGCCGAGGACTTCCGGCTGATGGAGGCCCCCGACGACTCGCCCGACCGATCGCATTGGAGCGAGGTGATCGGGGCACGTCCAGGGGTCCGGCTCGACAACGTGGACCCGTTCGTCGGGCACCTGGTGGTCTACGAGCGGGAGGGGGGCGAGACCCGCATCAGGGTGATCGACGCGCGTGGACGGGACATCCATGCCGGTCCGTCAGCCGGAGTCCCCGTCCACGGTGTGGGGCGGGGCCAACCCCGAGTACGAGTCGACCACCCTGCGCTACGAGTACACGTCCCTGACCACGCCGCGATCCGTCTACGACCTGGACCTCGAGTCCGGCGATGCCGTGCTCCTCAAACGACAGCCGGTGCTCGGCGATTTCGACCCCGGCCGTTACCGGACCGAGCGGCTGTGGGCGGTGGCCGACGACGGGACCGAGGTCCCCATCTCGATGGTCTACCGGCCCGACCTGGTCCGCCGGCCCGGGTCGGGGGATGGACCGGGGGACCCGGCCGCGGACCCCGGGCCGGTGGACGGCGCGGACGGGGTCGCCGGCGCGCCGTGCCTCCTGTACGGATACGGGTCCTACGAGGCCTCGATGGATCCCATGTTCTCGTCGCTTCGCCTCAGCCTGCTCGACCGTGGATTCGTCTTCGCCATCGCCCATGTCCGCGGCGGGGGCGAGATGGGACGCGCCTGGTACGAAGAGGGGAAGCTGGCGGCCAAGCCGAACACCTTCACCGATTTCGTGGCCTGCGCCCGGACGCTGGTCGCCCGAGGGATGGACGTCGCCCGACCGGTTGGTGGCCCGGGGCGGGAGCGCCGGAGGTCTGTTGATGGGGGCGGTGGCCAACCTGGCCCCCGACCTGTTCCGGGCCATGGTGGCCGAGGTCCCGTTCGTCGACTGCCTGACCACGATTCTGGACGAGACGCTCCCGCTCACGGTGCTCGAGTGGGAGGAGTGGGGCAACCCGGTCGAGGACCCGGAGATCTACCGGGTCATGAAGTCGTACTCGCCCTACGACAACGTCCGGGCCGTCGACGACGGGGGGAATCCGGTCCGGTACCCGGACATCCTGGCCACGGCCGGCCTCTCCGACCCGCGGGTGGGCTTCTGGGAGCCGGCCAAATGGGTGGCCAAGCTCCGGGCCGCCAATCCGGAGAACAGGGTGCTGCTGAAGACCGAGCTCGGGGCCGGCCACGGGGGCCCGTCCGGCCGCTACGACGCCTGGAAGGACGAAGCCTTCGTCTACACCTTCATCCTCGACACCCTGGGCCTCGTCGAGCGCACCACCGTTCCCCCGCCCGCCGACCTCGGACAGGCGCCCGGCTGATCGGGGCCCGGGCGTGAGGATGCCGGCTCAGCCGACTGGCGTGGTCACCGCGGTGCCCGGGGTCGTGGACGACGTTCCCGGGACCGAAGAGCCCGAGGTCGTCGGCTGGAACGTGGCCACGAACGGCGTGTGCGCCGGCGTCGGGAAGGCCACCGGCACGTTGTTGAGGGTCAACGAGCCGCTCGGAGCCCCGAGTTCCACCGTGATGACGCCGCTGGCGTGGATGACCTGGGAACCTCCGGCCTCAATCGTCCCGGTCCACAGCGTCGACCCGGTGGCGGTGGCCGTGGCCAGGACCCAGCACGGTGCCGAGGCGCTGACGGTCACGACGTAGGGGCCGGGGCCGGCCGGGTAGACAGCCGTAAGCGGGGTCGAGGAGAGGGCCACGATCTGGCTGGGGACCGTGGGGGGTGTGGTGGTGGTCGTCTTGTGGCCGTGCTTCTTGCCGTGGCCGGTGCCATGGGAGGTGCTCGCGGTCGAGGACGAGGTGACCGAGACGGACGATGTGGTGGTGGCGTGACCCGGCTTCGGATGGCGGCTCCCGAGCACGGCCAGTGCGCCGATCAGGGCGACGAGGATGACGACGACCATGACCGCGGTGGCGCGCCGGGGCCGGTGGTTCATGGCCTCGAGCGCGTGGCGCTGGGCCCGATCGGCCCGGTGTATCGGGGCGGAGTGTGTCGGCTGCTCGCTGCGGTAGGTGTCCGGCGGCTCGGAATCGTCGAAGACGATCGGGGTCTGCGGGTCGGGGAATTCACCGCTGCCCCTCACGGGAACGGGTGGAACCGAACTCCGGGTCCGCCCCCCGTCACCGCCCTCGCTTCGTCCGCCCCCGCCGACCCCCCCGCCCGGCGGGGTCACCACCCTTCCGACCGTCGGGGAGGTCCGTTCGGCGAGGTGCTCGATGGTGCCGAGGGCCGAATGGTACTTCCGCACCGAGGTCAGGTCGCTGCCCCGGGGCCGCCGGAGCACGAGCACGACGACGGCCCCGACCACGATCAGTACGGCTGCGATCAGGATGATCAACATCACGCCTATTCAACCCGAAGAGTCAGCCGGCCGGGTATCGAGGTGTCAGACCGCCGTCACCGAGGTCAATCCCCCGTCGATGGTCAAGGTGGCTCCGGTGATGAACGACGCCTCGTCGGAGAGGAGGAACCGGATGGGCCTGGCGATCTCGTCGGGCGTCGACACCCGCTTGAGGGGGGTCCGCTCCTCGAGCTGCTCACGGAATCCCGGCAGTTCGAAGGCGGGAGCGAGCATCGGGGTGGCCACCGCGCCCGGGCAGACCGCATTGACCCGAAAGCCCTCCGCGGCGAAACGGTCGGCGATCGACCGCATGACGGCGATGACCCCGCCTTTCGATGCGCAGTAGGCGGTGAGGAAGGAACTGCCGAACAGGCCCTCGATCGACGAGATGAGGACGACGGCCGAACCGGGGCCCGCCTCGCGGAACGGTCCGAGGAGCAGGCGGCCGATCATCACGGCCGCCCGCAGGTTCACGTTGAGCGTCGCGTCCCAGACCACGTCGTCGATGAGGTCCACGGGCGCAGCCCCGGCCACCCCGGCCGCATGGACGAAGCCGCCCAGGGTCCCGAGCTCGGCCGCGGCCCGGGGCACGGCGGTCTCGAGGGCCGCAGTGTCGGCCACGTCGACCACCGACCAGGAGGCGGGTGTCCCGTGGAGATCACGGCACAGTGCCGCGGTCTCCTCGGCGCCGCCGGCGTCGATGTCCCAGATGGCCACCGGCCGCCCGACCTCGGCCAGGGCGATGGCGGTCTGCCGACCGATTCCCGATCCTCCGCCCGTGACCAGGACGCCGGTGTTCGGCGAGCCCAGCCGGCCCTGACCCGGAGCGGTGGTCCGGTTCACGTCCTGAGCCGGGCCCTCGGCTGCAGGGCGGGATCGATCTGCGAACGCAGCGGATTGGACTGGTCCCGCAGCGATACCACCGGATCGGCCACACCCCAGTCGGCGGCGATGGCCGGGTCGTCCCACGCCACCCCGAGCTCGTCGTCCGGGTTGTAGTAGCTGTCGACCAGGTACCACAGGGTGAGATCGGTGAGCGAGGCGAAACCGTGGGCCACGCCGGGCGGGATGAACAGGCCGCGGTCGTGATCGCCGTCGAGATCGATCGAGAGAGTGGCGCCGTCGGTCGGAGATCCCGTCCGGAGGTCATGGAGGACCACCCGGGCTCTGCCCCTCAGCACGTACCAGTAGTCGGCCTGGTGGAGGTGGTAGTGGAGGCCGACGATGGCCCCGGCCCGCTTTTCGGAGCGGTTGGCCTGGACCATCTCGCGGCCCAGGGGGAACCAGCTCCGCCGGTAGGTCTCCACGAACCGCCCCCGCTCGTCCCCGTGGGCGCCTGGTTCCACCACCAGGACGTCGGCGATCACGTCGGACACGTTGACCTCAGGCACGCACTAACTCCCATTCTCGTCGAGACGCCGGGCCACAGTAGCGAACTTGCTGTCGAAGAACAGGAGGGGCGATCCCTCCCCGTTTCCCAGCTCCAGTACTTTGCCGATGATCAATTCGTGATCGCCGGCATCGTGGACGAGCTCGACCCGGCAGTCCACCCAGGCCAGGCTGCCTGCGATCAGCGGGGCACCGGTGACGGGCGCCGGGTGCCAGTCGACGCCCTCGAACTTGAGGCCCCCCGATACGGCGAAGGCCTGGGCCAGTGCCAGCTGGTGGTCGCCCAGCACGTTGACGCAGAAGCTCCCCGCCCGGGCGATCCTCGGCCAGCTGGTGGACGTGCGGGCCGGTGCCACGGCCACGAACGGGGGGGCGACGGAGAGCGAGATGAAGCTCTGGCAGGTGAACCCGACCGGCTCGTCGCCCTCCATGCCCGACACGATGGTGACCCCGCTGGCGAACCGGCCCATGACCTGCTTGAACTGAGCGCTGTCGAAGGTCATCGTCAGACAGTCCCGAGATCCACCGACTCCCCCTCGGCCGCTGCGCTCACCTCGTTCAGGTCGTGCTTGGAGGCGATCCGCCGGGCATGGCCGAGCATCCGGTCGACCTGATCGTCGGAGTGGGCCGGGTCGTGATGGAACAGGCACAGCCGGCGGGCCCCCGACTCGACGGCCACCCGCACGGCGTAGGCCTCGGTCGAGTGGCCCCAGTCGGACATGATGGCGAATTCCTTCTCCGTGTACTGGGAGTCGTGCATCACCAGATCGGCGTCCTCGCACAATTCGAGGACCTGCTTGTCCACCGTCCGTTGATCGAGGGGGGCCTGGTGGTCGGAGATGTAGGCCACCGAGCGCCCCTCGGCCTCGATCCGGAAACCCAGCGTGTGACCGATGTGATTGACCGGCCGCGCCTTGACCTGAATGCCCCCGACCGCGAATTCGGCCGATCCCTCGATGTCGTGGCATCGCAGTTCACCGTGGAAGTCAGCCATGGCGATCGGGAAGAAGGGGGGCTCCACCAGGCCGGACAGGACATCGTGCAGCGAGCCGCTCTGCTGGGACGGCCCGTACACCTCGAGGACGGCGCCGGGGTCCCGCAGGGGCGAGAAGAAGGGCAGCCCCAGCACGTGGTCGTAGTGCAGGTGGGTGAGCAGCACCGTCGCCTGCAGCGGTGTCCGGGCCGCCTGGAGCGGTGGATGCAGATAGCCGCCCAGGGCGCGGAGGCCCGTCCCCAGATCGAGGATCAAGGGATGCTCCCCTTCCACCTCCACCAGGACGCAGGACGTGTTGCCTCCGTAACGGCGGTACTGGTCGGATGAGCACGGGCACGAGCCCCGGACTCCGAAGAAGGTGATCCTCACCGAAGGTGCAGGCTAGTCGGACGACAACGGGGCGTCGGGACTACCCTCCGGATCATGGATCAGAACCGGGTGACGGCCAACGGCGTCGATTTCGCCTACCTCGGCGACGGGCCGGCCGACGGGCCGCTGGCCCTGTGCCTGCACGGGTTCCCCGATACCGCCCACAGCTGGCGGTACCTGCTCCCCCGCCTGGCCGACGCCGGCTATCACGCGGTGGCCCCCTTCATGCGCGGCTACGCCCCGACCGAGGTTCCGGAGGACAACCGGTACGACACGGGAACGCTGGCCCTGGACGCCTGCGCACTGCACGAGGCACTGGGTGGTTCCGACGACGCGGTGATCATCGGCCACGACTGGGGTGCCTTCGCCACCTACGGGGCCGCGGCGGTCCAGCCCGACCGGTGGAGGAGGGTGGTCGCCGCCGCCGTGGCCCCCCAGGGGTCGATGGCCGACGGGTTCTTCCAATTCGACCAGCTGCACCGGAGCTGGTATGTCTTCTTCTTCCAGACCCCGTTGGCCGAGTACGCGGTGTCGATGGAGGACTTCGCCTTCATCGACCGGCTGTGGGCCGACTGGTCGCCCGGATTCGACGGCTCGTGGGATGCGGCCCAGGTGAAGAGAGCACTGGCCTCCCCCGAGAATCTGAGCGCGGCCATCGGGTACTACCGGGCCATGTTCTCCGACCCACCCGCCGACCCCCGGGCGGCGGCGGCGCAGGCGGCGGCCGGAACCATCGCCCCCCAGCCCACCCTGTACCTCCACGGTGCCGATGACGGCTGCATCGGCATCGAGGTCATCGGACCCGTCACCGAGTTCCTGGCCCCGGGGTCGGAGATGGCCGTGGTCAAGGGGGCCGGTCACTTCCTGCACGTCGAGCGGGCCGACGAGGTCAACGACCACATCATCCGGTTCATCACGGCCTAGGAGTCGATCCCCATGTGACGACCGGTTGGTCACCTCCTCGTGGCCCCGGGTGCTCAGGGCAGAGACAGGGTGCCGCCGCCGTCCCGGGCCACCAGACCCTCGTCGACCAGTCCGGCCGCGACCCGTCCGGCCCGCTCGGGATCGTCCGGCCACCCGGCGGCCGCGGCCACCCGGTCGGCCCGGACCGCACCCCGCCGCAGCGCATCGATCAACCGCCCCCGGCCCTGCCGATCGGAGCCGTCGAAGATGCCCTGGGGAGTCGAGACACCGGCCGACCCGGACGCGGGGTCGGGGAGGCGCCTCCCCCGGGCCGTCCACCGGCACCGGCGGCGGATGGGACACTCCGGGCAACGCGGGGTACCGGCCACGCAGATCACCGCGCCGAGGTCGAGGAGGGCCTGGCCGAAATCCCAGCCGCCGCCGGCGGGGACCATGGCGTCCACCAGGTCCTGTGCCTCCGTGGCCCGGACGGGCCGGCCGGCGACCGCTCTCGAGAGGACACGGCCGGCGTTCGTGTCCACGACTCCCACATCGACCTCGAAGGCGAAGGCCAGCACCGCCCGGGCCGTGTAGGGCCCGACGCCGGGCAGGCTCATCAGGGCATCCAGGTCGCGGGGCACCCGGCCGCCGTGGTCGGCCACCATGACCGACGCCATCCGGTGCAGATTGGCCGCCCGTCGGTTGTAGCCGAGGCCCTGCCAGGCCCGGATGACCGCACCCAGCGGGGCCGCCGCGCAGGCGTCGGGGGTCGGGAAACGGACCAGGAAGCGCCGGTAGACGGGCACCACCCGGGCCACCTGGGTCTGCTGGGCCATGACCTCGCTGACCAGCACGGCCCACGGATCGCGGGTGGACCGCCACGGCAGGTCGGGCCGCCTCGAACCACCACCGGCCGCCGTCCCCCACCGGCGGATCGCCTGACCGAGGGCTCTGACCTGTGCGGGACGGCGAACGACCGTCGGGGGCTGTCGGGGCGAGCTCGGGATGCTCAATCCCAGACGTCGTCCCCGTAGGGTCGCAGGCGCGGGGGCGCCCCGGCCCGCTTCCACACCATGACCTTGCGCCGGTAGAAGCACACCTCTTCGCCGCGTTGGTTGAACCCCTTCGACTCGACGGTGACCACGCCGCGGTCGTCCCGCGACTTCGACTCGACCTTGGAGATGACCTTGCTCTCCGCGTAGATCGTGTCCCCGTGGAACGTCGGGGCACGGTGGATGAGCGACTCGACCTCGAGGTTGGCAATGGCCATGCCGCTGACATCGGGGACGCTCAGCCCGAGGACGAGGGAGTACACCAGGTTCCCGACCACCACGTTCTTGCCCTGGACCGTCTCGTGCTCGGCATACCAGGCATTGGTGTGGAGCGGGTGGTGGTTCATGGTGATCATGCAGAAGAGATGATCGTCGGCCTCGGTGATGGTCTTGCCGGGCCAGTGCCGGTAGATGTCACCGGGCTCGAACTCCTCGAAGTAGCGCCCGAAGGGACGGTCGTAGGTGGTCATGGGGTTGGTGTAGTACGCAACGTCGGTGGTGTCCAGCGGAGGCCGGGCGTCGACGCCGGCCCGTTGCGACGTCGTGCCCTCAGTCCCGTACCAGGGTCGGCCGCGTGGTGAACCCGAGCACCCAGTCGGTCTGCGAATCGCCGTCGATGGCCATGCGCCAGGTGTAGCGGGTGCCCGGCGTGAGGGGCAGCGGTCCGAGGTTGACCGCCAGCGCCACATCGATCGGAGAGCCTTCGGGGATACCCGGGGGGCGCCCGACGGTGAACTCACCCCGCACCTCGACCGGGTGCTCGCCTTCGGGCGTGTCCACCAGCACCGGACGGCCGTCGGCATCCTCGAGGAACAGCTCCCAATGATGGGCCGATTCTGCTTCGTGCCATCCGACGTCGATCTTCAGCGCGATGGCCGACGGCACGGGATCCGGGCCGGTCATGCTCCACCCACCGCCCAGCACGTAGAGCTTGCCGTCGGACACCTGGGCGGCGTCGCACAACATCATCGTCACTCTCACGAAACGTGAGGTTACCGGCTCTCGGGGGTCCGCAGTTCGGCAGGTGGTGTTCGGCCAATTGCGGAGGTGGCGTTCCGGGCGACCGGGCCGGGGACGACCGGTAACGTTGCCTCATGGAGCTGCGGGGACTGCGAGACGATGTCTACCGGAGACCGCTGGCCACGGCGCTCGACCGGCTGGGGATCGGGCCCGGATGGACCTGTGTCGACGTCGGTGCCGGGGGCGGCGACGTGACGGTGGCGCTGGCCGAGATCGTCGGGCGGGACGGCAGGGTCTACGCCGTCGACAGCGACCCGATGGCCCGCGACGAGGTCGCCGAGGCTGCCGCCGCCCACAGCCAGGTGCTGGCCATCACCCAGGCCGGGGAGGATCTCCGGCTGCCCGAGCCGGTCGATCTCGCCTTCTGCCGATTCCTGCTCCTGCACGTGGTCGATCCGGCGGTGGTCGTGGCCCGGATGGCCGGTGCCGTGCGCCCGGGGGGCTGGGTGGTGGCCCAGGAGCCGATCACCTCTGCGGGCCGGATCAACGGTGGCCCCTTCACCATGCCCGCGGCCCGGCACCCGGACATCGGTGCCCTGCTGCCCGCCCTGGCCCGCCAGGCCGGTCTGATCACCGTGGACGCCTGGGCCGAGGCCCCGGCCGGCGCCGGCCCGGGGCCGGTGGCCGACTATCTCAAGCTCCTCACCGGGGTCGATCCGGAGGACGATCCGGTGGTACTGCCGCCGCTGGTCACCGTCGTGGCCCAGGCCCCGGGGCGCTGAAGCCCGGACCGGACGGCGACCGATCGGCTCCGTGGTGGCGCCGACGCTTCGGTAGCCTGGGAGCGTGACCACCGCTCTGCCCGTGCCCGACCTCATCGCCGCCGCCGACGCGGTGGGCGTGGCCCAATCGGTGGTCGCCGCCGGTGTGGACGCCCTGGCCCGGGCCGGGGGGCCCGATGTGGCCGAGGTCCTGGCCTACGACGTGGCCCATGCCGCCGCCGCCGTGCGTACGGCCGAGGCGGCACTGACCTACGGGTCGCACGGGGACACCGAAGCCCGGATCGCATGTGCCTTCGTCGCCGACGCGGTGGCCGACCTGGCGTCTCGGACCGTCGGCCGCTCCCGGGAGTGGGGCGTGGGCCCCGACTGGATGGCACCGGCAGAGGCCTTCGTGGCCGCCTACCGGAACCCGGAATTCCTGTCCGCTCTGGCCGACCGGGAAGGGCCTCGCCATCTCGATGCCGACTTCGAACTGGTGAGGGAGACCTTCCACCGCTTCGCCGAGGAGCAGATCCGGCCGAGGGCCGAGCACATCCACCGAGCCAACACGGACATCCCCGAGGAGATCATCACCGGGATGTCGGAGATGGGCGGGTTCGGGATGTCGGTGCCCGAGGAGTACGGAGGCTTCGCCACCGGGGGCGAGGCCGACTACATGGGCATGGTGGTGGCCACCGAAGAGCTCTCGTGGGGCTCGCTGGGCGCCGGCGGTTCCCTCATCACCCGACCCGAGATCCTCACCCGGGCGCTCGTGCGTGGTGGGACCGAGGAGCAGAAGCAGCTGTGGTTGCCCAGGCTGGCCAGCGGGGAGGTGATGGGGGCGGTCGCCGTCACCGAGCCCGACTTCGGGTCGGACGTCGCCGGGGTGTCGACGGCCGCGGTTCCGGTCGAAGGCGGCTGGTTGATCAACGGCGTCAAGACGTGGTGCACCTTCGCCGGCCGCGCCGATGTGCTGATGCTGCTGGCGCGGACCGATCCCGACAAGGCCAAGGCCCATCGCGGCCTGTCGCTCTTCCTGGTGGCAAAGCCCCGGGCCGAGGGAGAGGCGTTCCTGTTCGACCAGGCCCCGGGCCAGGACGGCCGCCCCGCCGGGTCCTCCGGCCGGATGGAGGGCCGGGCCATCGACACCATCGGCTACCGCGGGATGCACTCCTACGAGGTGGCCTTCGAGAATTGGTTCGTGCCCGACGCCAACCTGGTGGGAGGCGAGGCACGGTCTCGGGCAGGGCTTCTACCTGCAGATGCAGGGCTTCGAAAACGGGAGGCTGCAGACCGCGGCCCGGGCCATCGGGGTCATGCAGGCCAGCTACGAGGCCGCCGTCGGCTACGCGCGCAACCGGGTGGTGTTCGGATCGCCGATCATCGACTACCAGCTGACCAGGGCCAAGCTGGCCCGGATGGCCGTGCTCATCCAGACGACGCGGCAGTTCTCCTACGAGGTGGCCCGGCTGATGTCCAAGGGCGAGGGAAGCCTCGAGGCCTCCATGATCAAGGCCTACGTGTGCCGGGCGGCCGAGTGGGTGACCCGCGAGGCGCTCCAGATCCACGGGGGCATGGGGTACGCGGAGGAGTTCCCGGTCAGCCGCTACTTCGTGGACGCCCGGGTCCTCTCGATCTTCGAGGGTGCCGACGAGACCCTGGCCCTCAAGGTGATCGCCCGCCGGCTCCTGGCCAACGCCAAGGGTTGACCCCACCGGACGGGACGGCACCGGGGTACGTTGGGCCGGTGGACAACGCCTCCCTCATCGAATCGGTCAGGACGGAGGGCCAGACACTGGCCGTGGCCATCGAAGATGCCGCGGCCGATGATCTCGTGCCGACCTGCGAAGGTTGGAAGATCGCCGATCTCGCCGTCCACGTCGGCCAATTCTGCGGGTTCTGGAGCCATGTGCTGTGCGAGGGCACCGGGCGGCCGAAGACCCCGTTCCCCGAACCGCCCGGGGGCGACGAACTGGGCGCCTGGGTGGCGGCGCTGGCCGGGCATCTCGTCGAGGAGCTCGACGCCACCCTTCCCGGCACCGAGGTGTGGACCTGGTTCGACGCCGACCACACGGCCGGGTTCGTGTCCCGTCGCTGCGCGCACGAGCTGGCCGTGCACCGCTACGACGCCCAGTCCGCGAGCCGCGCCTGTACGCCCATCGCCTCGGATCTGGCCGAGGACGGCATCGACGAGGTGCTCGACGTCCTCGTCACGAGCCGCGACCGATCGGGCCGTGGGACGGGCCGGACCATGGCCCTGCAGGGCACGGACGTCGGAGCGTGCTGGGTGGTGGCCATCGAACATGACCGGATCGCCGTCGAGCGCCGGCAGCTGGACGGGCGGACACCCGGGGACACCGACGTGGTCGTGAGCGGTACGGCCTCCGACCTGGAGCTCACCCTCTACCATCGCCCCACGCTGAGCCCGGTCGATGTGCACGGCGACTACACCGTCCTGGAGGAGTGGCACCGCGAGTTCACGTTCTGAGCCGGGCCGGGCCCAGGCGACCGATCGGTCCCCTCCGGCGCAGACCCGGCCCGCTCAGCCCGGCGTTCGGCGCAACCCGGCCCGCTCACCCCGGGTCACGAACTTGGTGGCCATCTTGCGAGAGGCCTCGTCGATCATCTCGTCGCCGAACATCACCGCGCCCGACCGGTCGTCCTCGGTGGCCTTGCGGTAGGCGTCCAGGATGTCCCATGCCCTGTCGAATTGCTCCTGGGTCGGTGAGTAGACCTCGTTGAGGACACCGACCTGGTCCGGGGTCAGGGCCCACTTGCCGTCGTAGCCGAGGACCCGGGTCCGCTGGGAGAACTCGCGGAGTGCGTCGAGCTCGCGCACCTTCAGGAACGGGCCGTCGATGACCTGGAGCCCGTTGGCCCGGCCGGCCATGAGGATCTTCGAGAACACGTAGTTGAAGTGGTCACCCGGGTACTCGGGGATGGCCACTCCGCCGGTCAGGACGGGCATCTCCATGGAGGCGGCGAAGTCGGCCGGGCCGAAGATGATGGTCTCCAGCCGCGGGGAGGCCGCGCAGATCTCCTCGACGTTGATCAGGCCGCGGGTCGTCTCGATCTGGGCCTCGATGCCGATGTGGCCGACCGGCATGCTGCACTTCTTCTCCACCTGGGTGAGCAGGAGGTCGAGCGCCACCACCTCGGCCGCGGTCTGCACCTTGGGCAGCATGAGTTCGTCGAGGCGCTCGCCGGCGTTGGAGACCACGTCGATGACGTCGCCGTAGGTCCATTCGGTGTCCCAGGCATTGATGCGCACGCAGAGGACCCGGTCGTCCCAGGGCAGGTTCTTGATGGCGTCGGCCACCTTGGCCCTGGCCGCCTCCTTCTCCAGCGGGGCCACCGAGTCCTCGAGGTCGAGGAAGCTCATGTCGGCGGGCACCGTCGGGGCTTTGGCCAGGAAGCGCTCGTTCGACCCGGGGGAGGACATGCACGAGCGGCGGGGAAGGTATCTTGAACGTTCGGACATACCCAGATCGTACGGCCGAATCGGGAGGAGCCCCAAATGGCGGTGGCCCGGCGACCGGCGCTCAGCCGTCGAACATGCCGACCGGCGGATGGGCCTCGGTGCCGATGTGGTAGCGCTCGGTGTAGTCGCCGAACTCCTCGCCCAGGGCGGCGTAGGTCCAACCGAAGTCGGCGGGGTCGTAGCGATGGCGCCCGAACACGTCCTTGGGCCGGTCCTCGAGGAACGCCTGCATCCGCCGGGAGTGCAGATCGCTGACGTCGTCGCCGAAGCTTCGGTAGAGGCCGCGGACCGTCCCGATCGGGTCGGCCACCAGGGCGTCGTAGTGGACGTGGCGGCACCATCCGTCGCCCGACTTCTCGTCGAACGCCACCGCCGAGTCCAGGGCGAAGATGCACTTGCGCTTCCACTCCTCGGCGGCCGGGCGGGGGTCGTGCCGGTTGGTGAGGGGGCGCTGGCCAGCATTGGCCAGGCTGGCGAGCGATGTCACCACCGGCCCCGGGTCCCGGTGGGTCCAGATGATCCGGGCATCGGGATAGGCGGCGAGGAGGGCATCGAGGTGCCAGAGGTGGTTCGGGGTCTTGAGGATCCACCGTTCGGTGGGTTGCCGGGACTGCAGGGTCTGCAGGGCCAGCCGGTGCTGAGCGTAGGCCGGTGCCATCTCGGCACCTTCCAGCCATCGGGCGTACGAGGGCACGTGGGCCTGCGTCTCGAGGGCCAGGGTGCGGATGTCGTACATGAACAGGGTCACACACTCCTGGGCCAGGGTGGCCCCGAAGGGGTGCATGGCCTTGAGCGGGGGGTTGAGCTTCATCAACCCGTCGAGCTCCTTTGCCGTCCGGGCTATCCGCGGGTCTTCGTCCCCCTCGCCCAGTGTGGGCGGCGGGACGGGGTGGGCGGCCTCCCACTGGAGGAGGGGGCGGGACATGGGATCGAGCCCCAGCAGCATCGAGAGCACGCTGGTCCCCGTGCGGGGAAGGCCGACGATGACCCAGGGACCGTCGATGCGTTCGCCCCGCACCTCGGGGTGGTCCAGCGACCAACGGTGCAGGGCGATGCGGTTGGCCAGGGCGCCGGCGAGCATCTTGGAGATGAGGATCCGGCCGAAGGTGGTCAGGTCGGCCTCGGTGGCACAGGCGTCGAGAAACACCTCCAGCGGTTCGCGGAAGGTGTCGGTGCCGAAATCGTCGGACCCGGCCAGTCTGGCCGCCGACGCCTCCACCGACGACGGGTGTCAGCGACGGGAGGTTCAGTCCCATCCGGGTCAAGCCCTCCCCCACCCGGTTGAGGGCGCGCAGGGGCGTGCTGCGCAACTCGCTGTCCCGCCAGGTGTAGTCGACGTCGGCCACCGCCTCGGTCACCGGGCCACCTGCACCACCGTGCGGCCCACCGAACGACGGGCTTCGTGGTCGTCGAGGGCGGCCCCCGCCTCCTCCATGGTGACCCGCCGGCCGACGTGCGGCTCGATGGTGCCCTCGGCCACCAGGCGCAGGAGATCCGAGTGGATCTCGTCCGCCTCCTTGCGGCCGTACGGATTGAACCCGAACCTCCGCATGCCGGGATCGACGTCGTCCAGCCAGGCCACCATCACGCCCACGATGTCGATGTTGGCGATGCAGGCCATCCGCAGGGGCCGCCCGCTCATGCCGTTCTCGTCGTCGTCGGCGAAACCCACGGCGAGGTAGCGGCCACCCCGGGCCGTGCACCGCCACGAGCGCTCGACGAAGTCGCCTCCGGCCAGGTCGTAGATCACATCGGCACCCCGGTCGCCGGTGTCGGCCAGCACCGCTTCGACGAAATCGTCGGTCGTATGGTCGACGACCAGGTCGGCGCCGAGGGCGGTGCAGAGGGCACCCTTGTCCGGCCCGCCGGCCACCGCGATGACCCTGGCGCCGGCCGCCTTGCCCAGTTGGATGCCTGCCGTGCCGAGACCGCTGGCCGCGGCATGCACCACCAGCGTCTCGCCACCGGCCAGCCGACCCCGGCGGAACAGGGCCAGGTGTGAGGTCTGGAAGGGCAGGATGAAGGCGGCCGCCTCGACGTCGTCGAGCCGATCGGGCGCGTCGAACACCGAGACGGCGGGGGCGATGGCGTACTCGGCGATGCCGCCCAGCGCCGTCTTGGTGATGGCGACCACTCGCCGGCCCAGCCACGGCTCCGCCCCCTCGCCCGTGGCCTCGACGATCCCGCACACGTCCATCCCGAGGGTGAACGGCGGGGGGGTGGGCACCGACACCAACTTCCCCCGGCACCGGTCGATGTCGTTGAAGTTGAGGGACGCCGCCCCGACCTTCACCCGCACCTCGCCCGGTCCCGGTTCGGGCCGCGGGACGGTGCGCACCGCCAGCACCTCTCCCGGGCTTCCGTGCGCGGTCACCTGCAGGGCCTGCATGTCCGTCATCGTCACTCCCCCCAGTTCCTCTGCCGGAACGGCCGTGAGACGGCAAGACATTACTGTCTCACAGAGGGTCGGACGGTTCCGGCCGTCATGGCCTCGAACGCGGGGAGGAACCAGGATTCGAGCTGGCCGCGGATCTCGTCCGGGTCGCGGCCGCCGTCACCGGGCACGGCGGCATAGGAGATGAGGATCCGGACGATCCAGTCGACCAGGTCCACCAGGTCCCGCTCGGAGAGGAGGCCGTCGGCCAGGGCCGAGGCCACAAGAGGTCGGACACTGGCCTCGCCGATGCGGCCGAGCGCATCCGTGCGGATGGCCCGTCCGGCAGCCCATGCCGCGGTGTCACCTCCGAATGCCGCTGCGTGCACGGGCCGGTTCCTGATCTCGCCGATGCTGTACATCATGCCTTCGAGGATGCGTCGGGCCGGCTCGACCACACCGGCGCGGTCGAGGCACGTCTCGGCGTCGGCAGCCATCTCCTCGGCCTCACGGGTGAGCACGGCCAGAAAGATGGCCTCGTGGCCGCCGCACCGCCGGTAGAGGGTGGCTCGTGAGATACCCGCGGACCTGGCGATGTCCTCCGCCGTCGTCTTGGACACGCCGAGCCGCAGGTAGCACTCGGAGGCGGCATCCAGGATCTCGTCGACTTCGCCGTCCGGACGATGTTGGGCAGGCATGTGGCTCCTTGCAGGAGGCGTCGCGGCGAGTTTCCTACATCCCGGTTGCGTCCCGCGGTGTCACGGCCCGGCGGATCCCGCGTCGGCCCGGATCTGGGCTTCGAGCACGTCGGGGGTGAGCTGTTCGGACAGGAGTCGGTCGAAACGGCCGGGATCGCCGTTGACGAAGGTCCGGCAGAGCGGAAGTCCCTCCACGTAGCAGGTGAGGTAGGCCCGCCACGTGGGGTGGGTGAGGAACTCGACCGCCTTGGCGGCCCGGTCCCAGGGCAGCAGGCCCCAGCGGGCCACCTCGCCGGTCACGGTCTCGGCGTCGGCGCCGTCCTCGTGGAGACGGAAGGCGGCGTTCTGGCGGACGGCGCCGAGGGCCTCGCCCGCCTCGGACACCGCCGCCACCACCTCGGTGTCGTAGCGGATCCCGAGCGGCCGGAGATGCCCGGCGACGGTCTCCTCCGGTCGCCGGCCCATGACCACCTCGAGACCGAGGTCGGCGAGACCCTCGGCCAGGAGGCACTGCGGGGTGCCCACGAGGAAGATGGACTCCTCCCACCAGTGGCGTCGCCGGACCAGACCGACCTCCTTGCGGGTGTGCTCGGTGTGATGGCCCGGGTACGACTCGTGTGCGACCAGGTGAGCGAGCCCGGTCGAGAGCACGGGCAGGTCGGTGTTGACCGCCACCCGGCTGCGCAGGTCACCGAGGTAGTAGTTGAACCCGGACCACGGTTGACCGGACACCAGCTCGAACTCGACGTGCTCCCCCTCGGGCAGACCGAACAGGGCGCGGGTCCGCTCCCGGAGGTCGTCGGCCAGCGAACTCATGGCCGGCTGCAGCAGGGCCACGGGCACGGCGTGCGATTCCCGCCAGGCCACCAGTCGATCGGCCAGGGGGCCGGAGCCCGGAAGCACCTCGTCGAGACGGCGATGTGCTCCCTCCAGCACCGACTCGTCCACCCTGGACGGCCGGACCCCGTAGCACGCCTCCACCTCGTCGGCGTATCCGATGGGTTCGCCGGCCAGACGGCGGGCCGTGGTGAGCAGCCCGAGGACCTGGGCCCTGAGCCAGTGCCGACGGGCGGAAGCCGCCCCGTCCCCGCCGGCTGCGCCCGCCACGGAGGACTCGAGCATCTCACCGGCGTCGATGGCCGCCAGCAGGCCCCTGGCCTCGCCGACGAGCTGAGCCGGTGAGTGCAGGGCCTCGGCGGCGGCCGCGGCGGCCCGCTCGGGCGGGCCGTAGTACGCGTCGACCAGTCCGTCGATGTGACGGCCGAGCCGGAGCCCGAGCGTCAGGTACCTTTCGACCAGACCCGGGTCAGCCACGAGGGCACGGTCCTGTTCCGGTGCCGGTGGCGCGAGGGCACGGTCCTGTTCCGGTGCCGGTACCGGCGCGCAGGCCGACATCGGTGGCGTTCAACCCAGCGTCTGCCGGAAGAACGCGACCGTGCGGTCCCAGAGCTGCTCGGCCGATTCCGGGTGGTACGCCTCGGGTCGGTCCTCGTTGAAGAAGGCGTGGCCGGCACCCGGGTAGAAATGGAACTCCACATCCTTGCCCAATGCCTTCAGCTCGGCCTCGAACTGGCGCGCCGCATCGGGGGTGAAGTACTCGTCCTGCTCGGCGGCGTGCCCCTGCACGGCGGCTTCCAGCTTCGAATAATCGGGTTGCGCATCCGGCCACGGGATCAGCCCGTATGCCGGCACGACCGCCTTCACCGCGTCGGGGCGCTGTGTGGCCAGCACCAGGGCCAACCCCCCGCCCATGCAGAACCCGATCACACCCACCTCCGGCCGACCCGTCCGGCGCACGAGCTCGTCCACCGCGCCGCTCAGGTCCGCGGCCGCAGCGTCCATCTTGAGCGCCATCATCTGCTTGCCCGCTTCGTCGGGCTCGGTCAGGGGGACGGTGGTGCCGTGGTACAGGTCGGGGGCGAGCGCGGTGAACCCCGCCTCGGCGAGCCGGTCGCAGGTCCGTTTGATCTGGGCCACGAGACCCCACCACTCCTGCAACACGACGATGCCCGCCGTTGATCCTGCTCCTTCGGCGGGGACTGCCAGGTAGCCGCTGCCGGTCCCGCCATTGCTCGGAAATTCGACGATCTCACCCATGGATGCCGACCATACCCCGAGGTCTGTGGCCGCTCATATCGGACCGGGCCCGACCCGGCCCCCCGGGCCTTTTCCGGTCGGACCCAGATGAGAAATCCCTGTTCACAAGGGCATCTGGCTGGGGGGTCCTTGTGAGCTCCGGGCGATTCGACTAGACAGTAAGGCGATATGACTCACGCCGAGCTGTACTCGACGTCAGAGCCAAGTGCGCCTCCCCCTGCCCGAAAGAAGACTCGAAGAAGGGTCGTTTCGACGGTTGCACTTGCCACCGGATTGGGCTTCGCCGCCACGGTGCTCTATTCGACGCGCCCCGCCTCGGCCGACCAGATCGCCGACGCCCGGGCACAGGCCGCGGCCATCACGGCGAAGATCCAGGCGACCCAGGCCCAGATCCAAACGCTCACCGGGCAGGTGACGGCGGCCGACTACCGGCTCTCCCAGTTGACCGACCAGATCACCGCCAGCCAGAAGCAGATCACCAAGGACCAGGCCACGGTCAACAAGAACGAGGGTCAACTCCGCACCCAGGCCATCATCGACTACACCAACAGCGGTACCACCAGCCAGGTCACCCAGATGTTCTCGTCGAACGTGAACACGAGCGGCATCCGATCCGAGTACTCGTCCATCGCCACCGGCAACGTGACCACCACCGTCGACAATCTCCACACGGCGCAGACCCACCTCCAGGCCACCGAGAACGCGCTCCAGCAGCAGAAGACCCAGGCCACCAACACCCGGGACACGCTCCAGCAATCCGAGAACCAGGCTTCGAACCTCGAGAGCCAGGATAAGGCCACGCTGGACAGCGTCGACAGCAACATCCAGCGCCTGGTGACCGAGCAGCAGCAAGCGCAGGCCCGTGCGGCCCAGCAGGCGGCGGCGGCGGCGTTCAATGCCAGGGTGGCCCAGGCGCAAGCGGCCCAGGCGGCCGCGGCCGCGGCTCCCTCGGGCGGCGGAGGTTCCGGCGGCTCAGGCTCAGCGCCTGCGGACACTGCGGCCGCGGTTCCCGCAGCCCCGCTTCCACCACTGGCGCCCGGCGCGGCAGGTGCGGTTCAGGCGGCGGAACACGAGATCGGCGTCCCGTACGTCTGGGGAGGGAACACGCCGGCCGGCTTCGACTGCTCGGGCCTCGTGGAGTGGGCATACGCCCAGGTGGGCATCAGCCTCCCGCACTACTCGGGGGCACAGTACGACGACACGACCCACATCCCGCTGGCCGACATCGAGCCCGGGGACCTGCTGTTCTACGGTCCCGGTGGTGACGAGCACGTGGCCATGTACGTGGGCGGCGGATCGATGATCGAAGCGCCCTACACCGGGGCCTCAGTCTGGATCACCGGCGTGCGCACCGGCTCCGACTTCGCCGGCGTCGGCCGGGTCACCTGACCGCCGGCCCGAGCCGCGAACTAACCGTCGGCCCGAGCCGCGAACTACGAGCGCCGGACGCCACGACCGGGGGTGCGAGCCATGTCGTTCATCCCTGATCGTGGGCGGCGAATCTTGACGGGGGCATCTGACCAACCTGGCCACCGGCCCGGGGACCCGGGGGACGTGAGAACCGGAACGGGATGGCATCCCGTCCGGCCTGTATGACCATGGCCTGACCGGACTCCTCCCCCTCGAGGCGGTCGAGTACCGCCTTCGACACGGCCGCCACATCGATGAGCGGGAAGCCGCTCCCCTCCAGCATCTCGCGCATGTCGTCGATGAGGGGTGTGTCCACGATGCTCGGGCAGACGGCATTGATGGTGATGTGGTGCTCGGCCAGCTGGGGAACGAGCGACCGGACCAGACCCACGACGGCATGTTTGGTGAGGCAGTAGATGGGGTCGGGCGAGAAGCCGATGAGGCCGGCCAGGGAGGAGGTGGCCACGATGGCGCCGCCCCCGCGTGCGGACAGGGCGGGAACCAGTGCCCGCACGCCGAAGACCACGCCGTCCATGTTGACCCCGACGGCACGCCGGTAGATGTCATCGGTGACCTTGGTGATGTCGGCCTCGCCGGTGGTCACCCCGGCGTTCAGATGGGCAAGGTCGACTCCCCCGAAGCGGGAGGTCACCGCGTCCACGATGCCGGGCCACGCGTCGGAACGGCCGACGTCGGCCTGCAACCCGATGCCCCCGAGCTCACCGGCCACCGCTTCGGCCGAATCGCCGTCGAGGTCGACCACGGCCACCGAGGCGCCCGCCTCGGCCAAACGGGTGGCGGTGGCCAGGCCGATCCCCGATCCCCCGCCGGTGACGATGGCCGCCTTCCCCCCTAGCGATCCCACAGGCTCACACCTTCCGTTCGGGCGCTCTGCGTGCGGCGCCGGGTCCCGCTGTCACCCTATCGGGCCCCTGAGGCATACTGGTGGGAGCTGATTGCCTCGCGGATCAGTTCCTCGCCGACCCATGAGACGTGCCGCCCCATGAGACTTGCTGCCCGATGAGACCCCGTTCCCGATGAGACCGGTCCCCGTCGCGTTCCACATCTGGTTCCTCGAGGTCCACACCTACGGGATCGGGCTGGCCCTGACCTTCTGGTTCGGCCTCAGGTACACCGAGCGGAGACTGCGCAATGCCGGCTACCCGTGGCAATGGGTCACCGGGATGTTCGTGTGGGTGATCGTGGCCGCCATCGTCGGTGCCCGCGCCCTTCACGTCCTGTCCAATCTGTCGTACTACACCCACTATCCACTTCAGGTGTTCGCCATCTGGCAAGGTGGGCTCTCGTCCTTCGGTGGCCTGTTGTTCGCCGTTCCGGTCGCTCTGGTCTCCTCGCGGCGGCGCTGTCCCCAGCTCAAGTTACTGCGCTTCGCCGACCTGATGGCTCCGGTGCTCATGGCGTGCTGGGCCATCGGACGGCTGCTCGGACCCCAGCTCATGGTGGCCGGAGGTGGCCACCGGACCAATCAGTGGTTCGGCATGTACTACGCCGACCAGGTCGGCAAGCGCCTCCCGGTTCCGATCTTCCAGGCGATCGAGGACGCGACGATCTTCGCCATCCTGCTCCTCGTCGAGCGGTGGCTACGCGCCACGGCACCCGTCGCGGTCGGCACTGCCGACGGTGCCGGATCGGCACCACAGCTGCTCCCCCCAGCAGGCATCGTCATCGGGGTGGGGATGGTGCTGTGGGGCATCGAGCGATTCTTCGACGAGCACCTGTGGCTCGGTGAGGATGGCCACCTCGGGTCACTTCTGGTTCAGGGTGCCGGAATCGCACTGGCTGTGGCCGGGACGATCCTGTTGATCACGCGGATCGGACCGCTGCAGCGTTGGCGCCACGGCGAGGGCGGCGATCCGGCCCCGATACCCGTGCCCGAGTCGGGATCGGTCGAGGACTCCGAGCCCGGCGTCGAGCCCTTGGATCCGTCCGAGCAGCCATCGGAACCGGAGCCGGAACCGGAGCCGGAACCGGCCGGACGCACACAGGCGGGCGACGTCGCTCGGGTATCCTCGTCGACCGGTGGGCCCCGGCCCTCTGACGGCGACTGAACCGTCGGGGAGCCGCAGCCGCGGGAGGACGGCGACGCCGGGACGTCGATGCGGCCCGCTCAACGCTCGGCGACGGCGCTCCGGGGTGTGACCAGGTCGTCGGTGGTGGCCCGAAGGAAGGCGCCGGGGACCCCGGCCCTGGCGATGAGCACGCTGGCCACGCAGACAGAGCCGGCGGCAAGGGCCAGGACCGACGGGGATCGGAGGTAGGCGGCGAGCACCACCGCCGAGGTGCCCTCGACCGCGATCGCCGCCCGGCCCGCGAGAGGTCCGGCATCGGTGAACCGGCGGTGGAAGGAGCGCAACCCGGCCGGGTCGGTCAGATGCCGGGTCATGAGCACGGCGAGTCCGCGCACGAGTCCGAAACCGGTGCCGACGGCCAAGGCGGCGAGCGGAACGGTGGTGAGCGCACCGAGGACCACCATGAGGTACACCGCGGCGGTCGTGATGTAGGTGGACAGACCGGTACCTATCTGCCAACCGAATCCCGATCCGTAGACCCATGGTCGGTACTGGTCGAGCCACCGCTCATTGACCTGTCGGCGATGGACCGGAAGCCTCATCCCACCGATCCCGGCGTCGGACGCGGCGGCCAGCAACGCCACCCCGAAGGCCGTGGCCCCGATCACCGTCGGCGAGAGGTGGAGCTCGTGAATTCCCAGTGCCAGGAGGGCCATGGCTGCTCCCAATGTCGCGCCCCCGGCGACGGCGCCGAGCACGAACCATGTAGCTGTCGCCCGGTAGGAATGCCCCTTGGCCCCCTCGCTCAGCGGCGTGATGGTCGACAGCATCGAGAGCCCGCACGGCGACCAGGTCGAGCGCACGGCGGCCGCCAAGGCAACCAACGAGGCGACAGCGGAGATGCACAGGGTCACGGGAGTCCTTTCAACTTGTTCAGGCGGGAGATCCGTAGAAGGGGGTTTCGAACGAGAAGATGCCGCCGTCTGCGGCCACCAGCCAGTACCCGGGTGCAGCCACCGGAGGGGTCGGCACGGTCGTCGTACCGGCCGCCACCGGACTGCTCTTTTGGGTGGGCGTGGCCATGCCCACGATGGGCTGATTGAGGACCTGGCCGCCCATCGAGCCGTAGAACGGGGCGTCGCCGAAGGAGAAGATGCCGCCGTCTGCGGCCACCAGGTGGTACCCGCGCGCCGGTGGGCGTGGCCGCCATGCCCACGATGGGCTTGTTGAGCACCTGGCCGCCCATCGACCCGTAGAACGGGGCGTCGCCGAAGGAGAAGATGCCGCCGTCTGCGGCCACCAGGTGGTATCCCCCACCCGTGGGCGTGACCGCCATGCCCACGATGGGCTTGTTGAGCACCTGGCCGCCCATCGACCCGTAGAACTGGGCGTCGCCGAAGGAGAAGATGCCGCCGTCTGCGGCCACCAGGTGGTACCCGGCGCCGGTGGGCGTGACCGCCATGCCCACGATGGGCTTGTTGAGCACCTGGCCGCCCATCGACCCGTAGAACTGGGCGTCGCCGAAGGAGAAGATGCCGCCGTCTGCGGCCACCAGGTGGTACCCGGCGCCGGTGGGCGTGGCCGCCATGCCCACGATGGGTTGGTTCAACACGGTGCCCGACTCGTCGCCGTCGTCGTGGAAGTCCCCATAGACGAACAGCTTCCCGAAGGCTGTGATCACCGCGTAACCGGCTCCGTCGTCACTCGACACCATGCCGATGACCGCACACTGGGTCAGGAGAGAGGCGCAGGGCGGTGGTGGCGGGGACGGAGGTGCCGACGTCCAACACGCGGCAGTCTGCTCGGCGGTGCCGTCGTCCTCGGCGTTGGTGGTCGTGCACGTGGGATCCACTTCCCAAGGCGGGACGCACGCCACCACGCGGCAGACGATCCGACCGATACAGTCGACATCCTGGTTGCACTGGCCGTAGCGGAATTGGAGGCACCCGGTGAGGTACGAGTCGCAGCCGTCCGGTCCACAGCCGCAATTGGTCCCGTCGCAACCGGGCTCACAAAAGCCCCAACCGTCTCCGCACCCCGTGTCGCACTGGCACACCGAGTTGCAATCCATGTAGTAGCGCGGACCACCGCAGTACGAGGAGTTGTCCGCCTTCCACCAGCCACCCATGATGGTGTCGGTCGGGCAGTAGTTGTATCCGCCGTTGACCGAGCAGCAGAACTCGCTGAATCCGGAGCAACAGGTCGACCCGCACCCGCAATCGCCGTTGCCGCAGGTGCAGATCTGTCCGTAGGCGGTTCCCGGTTTGAGGACCAGATCGAGACCGGCTCCGATGGCAACGGCGCTCCCGGCGTAGGCCGACCGGTTGATGAAGCTGCGGCGCGAGATCCGGGACTCGAGGAAGCTCGACGCCCGCTCGACGAGGGTGCCCGTCATGGGCTCGGTGCAGGCTTCTGCGGTGTCACTGTCTGCGGTGTCACTGCCACCGGGGCCATTGCCTTCGGGTTCACCGGAGCCTGACTCACTGGTCGGACCGGAATTCGACGCCCGTCAGGCGGCGGACGGCCTGGAGCCCGGCCAGAACCGAGATGGCCAGGTAGGTCAGCCAGGCACAGACCGCGCTGGCCAGGACCAACGGCAGTCCATGCCCCGGCTGGCGGGCCAGGACGGAGAGGATCGACCCTGTCGGTCCGGCCACGGCCACAGACGCGGCAGCCACGGCCAGACCGATGTTGACGACGACGTGGAGCATGGTGGCGGGAGTGTCGGGTGTCCCGAAGCACCCACAGCTGGAGATGGCACCGCCCTTGTGGCGTTCAGCGGCGATGACGGCGGCGAACCCGGCGAACGAGAGCGCGACCAGTCCTGCCGGCCCGGCCCGCGGGAAGAGGATGGCGATGCAGCCCAACGCGGCCTCGGCGACCGAACCGAACCGGACGACCGGGCGGATCCTGGCCAGTGGTTGCGAAATGGAGGTGGCGAGAGCGCGGGCGGTGTCGGTGGGGTGGACTGCCTTGGCCGTCCCCGCTGCGATCAGAAGGGTGCAGGCAACCAGGTAGAGGCCGATCAATTCCATGCAGGACCAGAGGTTGGCACGAAGGTGGGTGCCGGATTGACGGCCGGTGCGATCGGGCTGATCGACAGGTCGCGGATGAGGTCGTTCAACCTGGGAACCAAACCGGTCCGTCTGGCGTGGCTCCCGAGGACGGCATAGAACGTGAACGGCCTGCCTGCCTCGGTGAAGAACCACTGTGTCCCCGACTGGCCGCCGAGGCCGCGGCGGAGGACGTAGGGGCGGAAGTCGGCGGCGGCCAGGGACCGGGGCATTCCCTGCCGGGCGAAGAGACGCCTGCCCACGCTTTCGGGGCCGTACTCGAACAGCACGGCAAAGATGTCGTTGACGCCCATGAGGTTGACGGCGCCACCGCCGAAATCCGCGACCCGCTCGGGGAGCGCGAAGGTGGCGAAATGGGCCACCGGGTACGGCACCCCCTCGCCCACCGTCGGCCGCACGAAGATCCGGCCTTCGAACCCGCCGGGCAGTGCCGCCTCGATGCCGTACGCCCTGAGCGTGGCCACCCTCAACCCGCCCTGGTGGTCGGCTCGCCCACCGGTAGCCCGTCCGGCCCGCGAGCCGGACCTATGGGTCCGTACACATCAGCGAGCGAGGACGGGTAGAGGCTCGGATCTCCCGGCAGGATTCCCGCGTCCTTCAGCTCCCGGTCGTTGGCCAGCTCCCGGGCCGGGCCGTCCAGGCCCTCGGCGTACGCGCGGCTCCCGCTGCCGAGGTTGAAGGACCGCGCATCGGCCTCGGCGCGTCGAACCAGCTCGGCAACCTGGTGGAAGTGGTTCGCCACTCCCTCGCCGATCCGCCGGCCGGAGCGGCCTTCCACGAGCACGAAGAACGGGGAGCCCGGAACCTCGTAGTCGCCCCAGGCTTCGGTCGACATCACCACCGGCAGGCCCGGTGGCGTCTGCGCCGCGACCTCGGCCGGGATCTCCATCTCCGGTCCCTTCGTGACCACCACCAACCGGGTGCCGGTGGGGAGACCGAGGTGGGCCGGTTGGCGGAACGCCTTCCAGAAACCGGCGCAGGTCGCGCAGCCCGACGACAGGAACGCCAGGAGCGTGAGGTGGTCGCCCCCGGCCACGGCCACTGCGAGCGCATCGCCGCCCGGCGTGACCCCGGCAACGGTCGGAGCCGACGTCGAGTTCCGTTCGCCGGGCAGCGGAGGCCCAATGGTCAGGGGCATGCCCGTTGCCCCGCCGCCGGTGGGTGCGGGATGTCCGTTGGGGCCGTGCTCGTGGCCGTGCTCATGGCCGTGCTCGTGGCTCCGGTTGGGGCCGCCGTGGTCGTGCGCGTCGCCACCGGACGGCTCCCCAACCCCCACGCCGAGCTCGTGCAGCGCCTTGAGGATGTCGGCGTGACTGCGCAGCAGACCGGCGACGAGGACGGCCAACAGCGATACCGCGACGCTCAGGACAACGGCCAAGGCAACCAAGTGGGACCTCCGTACGCTCGGTGAGTGCGGGACACCAATCCGGTGACGCTCTCCCGGGGCTCATGCTACGGATTGTTCGGGCCGAAGCGGTGTATCTCTTCGGCCCCCTGGGAGCCTTCTGGCCCGGCACCGGCCCGGCCCGCCGGTGCCCAGCCCGGACGGCTCGCCCTCCTCACGACGCGGGTGAAGACTGGCCGGTATCGATGTCGGCCCCCGGCGGCATCGGGGATGGACCAGGACCACCAGGAGGAACCCATGGCGCTACGTATAGAAACCGTCACCATCGATACCCGGGACCCTGTGGCTCTGGCCCGTTTCTGGTCGGCGGCGCTTGGCTGGGAGCAGCGCGAAGACGAAGACGGCGACGTCTGGGTGGAGCCGGGCACCCAGCACCCCGATCACGGTTCGTGCCGTCCGCTGCTCTTCCTCGGCGTCCCCGAATCGAAGAAGGTCAAGAACCGGGTCCACCTCGATCTGCGCCCCGACGATCAAGCGCTGGAGGTGGAGCGCCTCGAGGATCTCGGGGCCAGTCAGGTCTCGGTCGGGCAGACCGGCCTCGAGGGCTGGCTGGTCATGGCCGACCCCGAGGGCAACGAATTCTGCGTGCTCAGCGACACGTGATCCGCCGTCAGCCCGACCCCGCCTCCGCCGCGGCTTTGGCCTCGGCTGCCTTGCGATAGGCCTCGAGCTGGTCGAGGAGCGGCATGCGCTCCTGTCCCACGGTCGAGTCCAACCGGGCGGCGATCTCCTCCGGCGTCCACCTCCCGTCGGCATAGACCGCCCGCACCTCCCGGGGCTGGTTCCATACCGCGATCTTCGGCCCCACCGAGGTGTAGACCTGGCCGGTCACGTGCTTGGCCTGATCGGACAGCAGATAGACGACCAGAGGGGCGACGTCCTCGGGGTCGCCCATCTCGGCCAGGTCCATGGGCACCTCGGCCGTCATCCGGGTTCGGGCCACCGGGGCGACGGCGTTGGCGGTGATGCCGTACCGGTTGAGCCCTGCGGCAGCCGAACGGACCAGGGAGACGATGCCGCCCTTGGCCGCTGCGTAGTTGGCCTGGGCCACGCTTCCGGCGAACGCGCCTGAGGTGAACGCCACCAGCGAACCTCCACCTTCTTGTTTGCGCATGATGGCCGACGCCGCCCGGAAGACGGTGAAGTGGCCCTTCAGGTGGGTCTCGATGACCGCGTCCCATTCGTCCTCGGACATGTTGAAGAGCATGCGTTCACGTAGGATGCCGGCCACTGCCACCACGCCGTCGATCCGACCCCACCGTTCGACACCGGCACCGATGATCTTCTCGCCACCGTCGAGGGTGGTCACGCTCTCCGCTACGGCCACGGCCTCGCCGCCCGAAGCCTGGATGTCCGCCACCAGCGCCTCGGCGACCTCGCTCTCGGGGTCCCCACCGTCCAGTGAGACCCCGATGTCGGCCACCACCACCTTGGCCCCTTCGCCGGCGGCGGCCAATGCGACAGCCCGACCGATCCCACCACCGGCACCGGTGATGGCGACGACCTTGTCTTTCAGGAAATCCGTCATTGCCCACTGCCTCTCTGCTTCTTCGCTGCCTGTTGGCTCCGACGCGGCGCATCGGTCGGCCGGTGAAGGTCCCGGGGGGATCGCACCACCGGCGGGACGGATTCCCTGCCTGTCGACCCGGCACCCTGGCGGAGGTTGACCATATACGAGAACCTGTTCTAGCGTCCCCACCGGGTCGGCGCCACCCAGGAGCCGTGTGCGCACACTCCCACACGCCGGCCGACGTTCAGCAACTGACCGCCGCGAGCCGGCGGAGGGGGTAGGAGAGCACCATGGCTGATTTTGGATTCTGGGCGCTGGCCCACGAGAACCCGGACAAGCTGGCCCTCGTCGCTCCCGACGGGGTCGAATACAGCGCCGGCGAGCTGCTGGCGCGGACCAACCAGGTGGTCCACGGCTTGCGCGGGCTCAACCTGAAACCCGGGGACGTGGTCGCCACCCTCCTCCCCAACGGCGTGGAGATGTTCGAGCTGTACCTGGCCGCGCTGCAGGCCGGATGGTATCTGGTCCCGATCAACCACCACCTGATCGGGCCGGAGGTCGCCTACATCCTCAAGGACTCCGAAGCCAAGGCGTTCGTGGCCCACGAGCGATTCACCGAAGTGGCACTGGACGCGGCCGAAGAGGCCGAGCTTCCTTCCTCTCGGTGCTTCGCCGTGGGGGAGATCGTCGGGTTCGGCTCCTACGCCATGATGCGCGACTCCCAGCCCACCTCCGACCCCGCCGACCGCACCATCGGCGATGTCATGAACTACACCTCGGGCACCACCGGCAACCCCAAGGGCGTGTTCCGGCGGCTCAGTGGAGCGAGCCCCGAGGAGGCTGCGCTCGGTCTGTCCGGGATCCTCTTCCTGTTCGGGATCCAGCCTCAGGACGAGAACGTCCACATCGTGGGCTCACCGCTCTACCACACCGCGGTGCTTCGCTATTCGGGAGCCTCCATCCACCTGCTCCACACCGTGGTGCTCATGGACAAATGGATTCCCGAAGAGATGCTCCAGCTCATCGAGAAGTACAGGGTGACCAGTTCCCATATGGTCCCCACCCAGTTCCACCGGCTCCTGGCGTTGCCGGAGGAAACCCGGGCCAAGTACGACCTGTCCTCGCTGGAGCACATGATCCACGCCGCCGCGCCGTGCCCCGTCGACGTCAAGTACAAGATGATCGAGTGGTGGGGGAACGCCATCGACGAGTACTACGCCGCCTCCGAGGGCGGTGGGACCCTGGTGACTGCGGAGGAGTGGCTGCTCAAGCCGGGCACGGTCGGGAAGGCCTGGCCGATCTCGGAGATCGCCATCTTCGACGACGAGGGCAAACGCGTCGAGGAGCCCAACGTGATCGGCACCGTCTACATGTCGATGCAGACCGGTGACTTCGCCTACCACAAGGACAAGCAGAAGACGGACAGCAATCGCATCGGCAAGTTCTTCACCGTCGGCGATGTCGGGCTGATCGACGAGGACGGCTACCTGTTCCTCCGTGACCGCAAGATCGACATGATCATCTCGGGCGGGGCCAACATCTACCCGGCCGAGATAGAGAACGTGCTGCTCGGGTTCCCGAAGGTGGGCGACGTGGCCGTCTTCGGCATCCCCAACGACGACTGGGGCGAGGAGATCAAGGCGGTCATCGAGCCCGCCGAGGGCGTCGAGGCCTCGCCGGAACTGGCAGCGGAGATCCTGGAGTACAGCGCCACCCGGCTGGCCAAGTTCAAGACGCCGAAGTCGATCGATTTCACCGACGCCATGCCCCGGGACCCCAACGGCAAGCTCTACAAGCGAAAGCTGCGCGATCCCTATTGGGAAGGCCGCGAGAAGATCTGATCCCCGGCGGAGGTGTTCCGGACCTCCGGGACGGCCTCGCCTCCGGGCCGAGCCCGGATCGGAGGGCTCAGCAGTTGAGCTCGCCGGTCCACGACGGGTCGGCCGGGGGCGGGCTACCGGGCCAGCGACCCCCGGGGCGGGTGTCGTGGTGCCGGCGGCCGAGCGGGACCAGCACCGGGAAGAGTCTGGTGGCCACGGCTTGCCCGGCCGCCGTGGTGAAGTGCACACCATCGGGACAACGCATGAGGGTGCCAGCCGATCGAACTGGTGAAGCGATCGCCCGGGCTCACCAGGGCGGCCAGATTGAACGTCGTGACCGACGATGGGCCCGCCCGACTGAGGGCCGCATCGGAGAACTCAGGGGTCGGAGGGGACGTGGCGGCCTGGCCGCCCTGGACGGGTCGGTCGGCCGCCGACCCGGTCTGGGCGGCGATGTCGTCGATGATGCTCGAATCGATCGTCACACGCTCGGGCTGGTCCTCCACGGCGGCGAGGTGAGTCGATTCTCCGGAGTCCGACACCGGCGGCAGCATGAGCACGACCGCCGCACCGCGCGAACCCAGCACCCCTACGGCTTGACGGAACCGGGCCGCCACCCACTCGTCGAACCATCTCTGACCGAGATGTCCCCAGCGGCCGTCGACCTCCTGGTCGAATTGCTCCCCGCGCCCCAAGTAGACGACGACATCGGGGTTGTAGGCGTCGACGATCTGCTGCCACCGCTGGAAGAGCGCGTCGGGATCACCCGGTCTGCAGGGAGGAGCCGGGGCCAACCGGTACCAGAGCACCTGGAACTCCTGGTCCATGGACAGCGAACACTGGGGCGTTCCGTCGTTCATCAACTGCACGCCGTAGCGGGGCGCTTCGGCGGCCAGCCCCACACCCAGGGTCCCGGCCATGGAGTCGCCGACCAGGAGGACCTTGACCTCCCGCCCGCCCGATGCCACCACACCGGCGGCGTCCCCACCCCGGGCGGACACGGTGTCGGACGCCAGCGCGGAACCGGGCCTGACCAGCGCGGCGGCGGCCACACTCGTGCCGAGGGCGGCGACGCCGAATGCCAGCCCGGCGGCCAGGGGCGCAGCCACCAGGGCTCGGCGCCAAGGCAGAGCACCCCGGCGGATCGGTTGCTCCACCAGGAAGTAGGAGATCGCGGCCAGGACCACGGTGATAGCCACCCGCCACGCGAACAATGGCCACAGCCCCAGGCCGGTCCGTTGCTGGCTCACCACCAGAAGCACCGGCCAATACCAGAGGTAGACGCCGTAGGAGATGCGGCCCAGCGAACGCAGCGGCCATGTGGCCAACAACCTCGGGACCACCCCCGCCGGCGCCTTGATCACACTGGCCACCACAGCCGCGCACGACATCGACACCAGGAGGAACCCGCCGTGGAAGGCCAACCACGATGGCTCGGGCACACTGACCCACATCACCGCGACGGCGGCGGCGCCGACCAACCCGATGGCAGCCCAGCCCGCCTGACCCGACCGCGCCCGCCCGTGACCCCACAGGGTGAACGCGGTGGCGAGGGCTGCTCCGACCAGCAGGCCCTGGGCTCGGGTGTCAGTGCCGTAGTACGCACGGTTGATCCCGTTGGCGTCGGACGACACAGCCGCCATCAGGATTGCCGATGCGGCGGCACCGAACACAGAGATGTACAGCAGAATCCGAAGCCTTCCCCTCCGCCATGCATCCGACTCCGGGCCGGCGGTCGAACCGCGATTCGCGTCGTCGTCCCCGGCACTGCCGGCCGGGTCGGGCCCGCTCCGCCGACGACCGTTCCTGCGCCAACCGCCGAGGACGGCGAGCACCACCAGCGGCCACACCAGATAGAACTGCTCCTCGATGGCCAGTGACCAGGTGTGGAGCAGTGGGGAGGGTGCGGCGCTAGCGGTGAAGTAGGTGACGTGGGTCGTCGCGTAGTACCAGTTGGCCGAGTAGCCCACCGTGGCCAGTGACTGCGTGAAAAGGTTGGTGGCGTCGAATGACGCCGGCCACACCGCGGCCACCACGCCGATGACCAGGACGAGCACCAGCACCGCGGGCAGCAATCGCCGCGCCCGTCGGGCCCAGAAGGCCCCGAGCCCGACGGTGCCGGTACCTCGCCACTCGGCCAACAGCAACGAGGTGATCAGGTAGCCCGAGAGCACGAAGAAGGCGTCAACGCCGTAATAGCCCCCCAGCAACCACGTGAACCCGTTGTGGAATGCGATCACGGCCAGGACTGCGAACGCACGCATGCCGTCCAAGCCCGGACTGTAGGGCAACTCGGTCCGTCGTTGCCTCGCCTCCATCACGTTGATCGGTGACGATGAGCTTCACCGCCGGCGATCAGGTGGGCCCGGCCGACCTCTTGGATCCGACGTTGGGGACCGGACACAGCGCTGAGGTTAGTGCAGGTCCAACTGCTCGTGCCGAGTGATCTCGACGGCAACCCTCACCGGCGGGTGGTCGCCAAACGACGGTGTTCGAGCCCGTTGCAGATGGGTGTCGCCACCGAGAGTGGCCGAATGCCGCCGGAGAAGAGCGGGGTGGTCGAGATCGACGGCGGCGCCGATCCCAACCTCACATCTTCGGGTGGCGCCACCAGGTACTGCAGCCAGAGCGCCTGCGCGCCGTCGACGGAGACATAGACCAGTTGGACGCGGGAGCCGAGGTCCACCTGAACCTGGTGCGGCTGCCCGGACGTCACCGTGATGACCGGCCCGGTGACCCACGCCCGCTCCGACCGGGGGAGGAGAGCCCCGGCGAACAGATACGAGAACCGGTAGCGATCCCCGCCTTCCCAGGTGACCGCGACCGCTTCCGGGGAGGAGGTGGCCCCGCCCGTGACGAGCAGGGGCTGGCGCCTCCCCAAACTGGTGTGGGGAAAGGTGATCTCGAATCGGAAGGCACCGCCGCCGGCTCCCAGCTCGACCGTCTGCCAGGAGCTCCCGTCGAACTGGTAGACCCCCTCGCACTTCCCGATCACGGCCAGATCCAGTGGCGCGGCACGGTCAGGCAACCGGGACGTGAACCGCACGCCGGGTGTCGGGCCCTCGAAGAGCGACCGGTCGATCCGCTGCTGGAGGGAGACCAGTCCCGCCCGTTGCGGGATGGTGATGACCGGACCGAGCTCCCGCTGGTAGAAGAGGCCGAGGGAGAAGGAGGTCCACACTTGGAACAGGGCGAGCAACGCCAGCAGGGCCGCCAGGACTGCCCCCGCCAACCGTCGCTTCCCGGTGATCCCGTCCCAACAGTCGATCACGACGTGCCACCCACAAAGGGCCGCCAGTAGCAGGAGGGGAACGGCATCGGCCAGGTAACGCTCGGCGATGAAGGCGATGGTCAGGATGCCGACCGTTCCCGCTGCAGCCCCGACGAGCGGGATCCGGAGCGCGGCGATGCTCGGTGTAACCGCGCGCCCCGCCCGCCGGGCCGGGGCGTGGGCATGGGCGCGCTCGCCACCCGGGGACCGGGAGGGGCGGAAGACCGCGACGCCACCCACGACGGCGAGGAGGAAGAGGACGGGCATGCTGGCCGGGACGCTCGACGTCCAGTCCCTCGTGTCGTACAGGAGGTGGCCGAGGACCACGGCCTTGCCGGGGAAGAAGATCCACGGGAAGAGCCGGGTCGTGGTCAAGGCATCGGGGCGGACATACTGGACCAGATTGGTGGGCAGGAACTTGAGACCGAACAGGCTTCCCTCGTTGGCCGCCAGGACCGCTTGCCGGTGGGCGTTCACGAGCGAGATCACCTGGCGGTTCAACGGAATGCTGAACGGCGTGTCGAACTTGACCTCGTTGATCACCACGTACAGCGCAAGCGGGACGCCCGTTGCCGCCAGCAGGCCTGCGCCGAAGCGCCCGGGCGGGTCTGCAACCCGGATGCCCGAGGCGCGGGCTGTCACCAGGGCCAGCCGCTGCCGCCGGGACGCACCCGCCGCCATCCAGTTGACCAGGTACACGGCAGCTGTGAGTCCGATGGCCACCAACGGCCCGGCGCCCACCGATGCCCGGGTGAGCAGGGCCAACGTCGTGAGCAGTCCGGTGGCCACCAGGCGCCCGGCGCTCGGCCGGTCCAAGAATCCCACCAAGCCGTAGAAGGCACCCAGCGCCAGCGCTGCCCCCCACATCTCGGTCTCTTCGTAGACCTGGGCGGTCGTACCGAGAAAGAAGAGCACGGAACCCACGCCGATGACCACGATGAGCAACGCGCTCAGCGTGGCCTCGAGGCGTGAGACACCTGCATTGCCCCGCACCATTCCTCGTAGTCGCCAGCTGAGGAGACTGGCCAGGATCAGCGCCAGGAGGAACGCCAGCAACAGCGATGGCTCGGTGAGCCGGCCATCGAACCGGTGGGTGAACACGAGCACGGGAAGGCGGAGGAGTGCCGGGACCGGTCCGTAGTACATGTCCGTCCTGCCGTCCGTCCGGATTCCCTCGATCGCCAGCACGCTGGCCGGCATGCTCCACGTTCCGCGCAGCAGTGACCGCGCCTGGACGTCGTAGAAATCCGAAAAGGGAACAGACCGGAAGAACTGGAATGTGCCGCCCGTGACCAACCAGGAGAAGGCGGCGCCGGAGACGGCCGTGCCGATGGTGGAACCCCACACGAAACGGTGGAGCGAGGTCCGAGGGTCGATCTGATCCGCCCGGTACGCGGCCGCGGCCACTGGACCATCTGGACCGCGTCGCCGCATGGGAGGACAATAGCGGCGCCATCCCGTTGCCAGCGCCCGGCCGAAGTCATCGGACGTTCCCGCGTGGGGCCGCCTCCGCCCGGAGTGGACGGGTCAGGGTTGGGTGGAATTCTTCTCGTTCGGGGAGGGTCTCCTGTGCATGCTGGCCGCCACCGCGGCCGCCTCGGTTCGCATCGCCTTCAGCATCAACGGGTCGGCACTGTTGGGGTTGGCCTCGGCGATGGCCACCATCCCGGCCGGGCCGACCACGATGAAGATCCCTTCAGCCTCGGCCGTCAGCACATCCCCGTGGAAGATTCCTCCCCAGGTGCTCACCTTGCGCCCGTTGCGGCCGAGGCAACGGGCCTCGATGCGGAGATCGGTCCGCAGCGGCGTCGGCTTGCGGTAGCGGATGGTCAGCGTCCCGGTCATGGCCGCGTTGGCGGCCACCATGTTGGCGGCACCCAGCACCTCGTCGAATGTCTCGGCGATCACCCCGCCGTGGACACAGGCGGGCGGACCCTCGTAGGGGTAGTCGAAGTAGGCCTCGCCCCGGATCTCCCGATAGCCTCCGTCGTCGCCCTCCACCATCCACACCCGCACGGGAGGGGCCAGCGGATTGAGCATCCCGGTGATCGGACTGTTGGGAAAGAACTCCTGGGGTGGGTTGGTCATGTCAGGGGGCCGGCGAGGGTGCTTCCCGGACCGCTTCTGCGCGGCCAGCCCGGCCGAGACGGCCTCCACGGCCTCGGCCGCCCTCGTCAGGGCCTGGTCGTCGACGGCCGCCGCCACGGTCATGGTGATCAGCGGGCGCAGTGCCGCGGCGAGTCGCTGGCGGGGTCCTTCCGCCGACAGGTCCGAGCCTTCCGGATCGCTCACCGGCGACGGTAGTTGGCCGGGCGTTTCTCCGCGAAGGCTTTCTGGCCCTCCTTGGCATCCTCGGTGGCAAAGATCGGCCAGCCCAATTCCAACTCGATCTTGAGGGCGTCCTCTTCGGGGATACCCTCGGTGGCCTTCACCGACGCCTTGATGGCCTCGACGGCGAGCGGTCCGTTGGCCCCGATCACTTCGGCGATCTCGAGAGCTGCCTCGAGGGCGGTCCCGTCCGGCACCACCCGCCCGATGAGCCCGATCTCCTTGGCTTCTTGGGCCGAGACCTCCCGGGCGGTGAGAAGCAGGTCCATGGCCACCGTGAACGGGATCTGGCGCCGGAGGCGCACGGTTGATCCCCCCAGTGGGAACAGGCCTCGCCGCGCTTCGAAAACGCCGAACTTGGCCCCCTCCCCCGCCACCCGGATATCGGTGGCCTGGAGAATCTCCGTGCCACCGGCCACCGCCCAACCCTCGACCGCCGCGATCAGGGGCTTCTTCAGCGAATAGTGACGCAACAGTGCCTTCCAGTGAAGGTCGGGGTCCTCGGCCATCCGCTGCTTGACCGACTCGTTGCCCGGGCCGGACATCGACTTGAGGTCCATGCCGGCACAAAAGGTGCCCCCGGCTCCGGTGAGGATCGCGCATCTGATGTCGTCGTTCGAGTCGATCTCCACCCAGGCGTCGGCCATGCCCACGAGCATGGGGCCCGAGAGCGCATTCTTCGCCTCGGGCCGGTTCATGGTCACCACCGCGGTGGATCCGATCCGCTGGTAGGTCAGGTGTTCGGTGCCTTCCACGTTGCTCCTTCCGTCGGGAACCGGGGCGGAGGCCGTCCGACGCCCCAGGCGCGTTTCCGCCCCAGATCGAATCATCGAGTTGCCGGCATTTGGTCGGCGACCCGGTCAATTAGAACACATTCTACTTTCGGCGGTCGATGCCCGCGAGGCGCACCGGTGCCCGGCTCCCGCGGTCGATGCCCGCGAGCCGCACCGGTGCCCGGCGGGTCAGATCCGCTCGATGATGGTCCCGGTAGCCAGCGCGCCGCCGCAACACATGGCGATGAGGGCCAGGTTGGAATCCGACCGCTCCAGCTCGTGGAGAGCGGTGGTGATCAACCGGGCACCCGTCGAACCGACCGGGTGGCCCAAGGCGATGGCGCCACCGTTGACGTTGACCTTGTCCCAGTCGACGTCGTGCACCTTGCCCCACGACATGACCACCGAGGCGAAGGCCTCGTTGACCTCGAAGATGTCGATGTCCGACATGGTCATGCCCGCCTTGCGCAGCACGGCCGTGGTGGCGGCGATCGGGCCGTCGAGGTGATAGTAGGGATCGGAACCGACGAGGGTCTGGGCCACGATGCGGGCCCTGGGACGCAGCCCGGCTTCGCCAGCCCGGCTCTCGGACATCCACAACACCGCTGCCGCCCCGTCGGAGATCTGCGAGCTGTTGCCCGCCGTGTGCATGCCGTCTGGGAGCACCGGCTTCAGTCCAGCCAAGCCTTCGCGGGTGGTGTCGCGTGGGCCCTGGTCCTTGGTGATCAGGGTCTTCTCGCCGGTCGGGCCTTCGGCGCCGAGTACCGGAGCTTCGAGCGGTGCGATCTCCCGGTCGAACCTGCCCTCGGCGACCGCCACCGCGGCCTTGCGCTGGGACTCGAAGCCCAGCCAGTCGACATCGTCGCGGGTGATCTCGTACTTCTGGGCGATCCGCTCGGCGGCACCGAACTGATCGGGCATGTCCCAGGGGAAGCCCTCGGGCCTCGACTTGCCGGGACCGTTGAACGCATTGGCCCCGAGGCCGACCCGGCTCATCGCCTCGACGCCACAGGCGATTCCGACGTCGATGGCATCCGCACTGATCAGGTTGGCCACGAAATTATTGGCCTGCTGGGCAGAACCGCACTGGCAATCGACCGTTGTGGCCGCGACCTCATAGGGAAGTCCCTGGTTCAACCATGCCGTCCGGGTCACGTTGGAAGCCTGCTCACCGGCCTGGGTCACGCAGCCCCCGACGATCTGTTCGATGTCACCCGGATCGATCCCCGCCCGCTTGACCAGTTCCACCTGGGCATTGCCCAACAACTCTGCGGCGTGGAAGCCAGCCATCCAACCGTTCCGCTTTCCGATCGGCGTGCGTACTGCTTCGACTATCACGGGCTGGGCCATGCTGGGTCCCCCTCGGAGGTTTCGGGCTCGCCGTTACGAGCTCTGACTTGGAACGAATGGACGCGGGTTCGGGCGGCCGCAACAGCCGAAACCCCCGCGCTCCAAGTATAGAACCCGTTCTAGTGCTACCCGCCCCTCGGCCCCCCACCAGCACATTCGAGGTGAACTGTCGGTACTGCCCGACCGACCGCCGGAGTAGAGTTCGCCCAGGCATCGGCCGATTCCGGGGGGAATGATGACGTCTGTTCGACCAGTCGCGTGCTCGGTGGTGGTGGCGCTCGCGCTGCTGGCCGGATGCTCCTCGGGCAGCTCGCCGGCCTCTTCGCCTCAGTACCAGCGGAGAGGACCCGACTCCGTCGGGGTGACGACGCTCGACTTGGGTTCGGCGGGACCTGAGTTCGGCGAACGTCTGGCGACGGTCTACTACCCTGCCGATCCGAGCACTGTGGCCGGCCACCCGAAGTTCGGCTACACCGAGGCCTCGACCCTCCCGAAATCCGTTCAGGGAATCATTCCGGCCAAGTTCAACACCACCACCACCGTGGATGCCTACACCGGCGCGCCCGCCTCGAAATCGGGGCCCTACCCCATCGTGCTGTTCAGCCACGGGTACGCCGGCGAACGTCTCTACTACTCGACGCTGCTGACCGGCATCGCTGCGTGGGGGTACGTCGTGGTCAGCGCCGACTACCTCGAACGCGGCCTGGCTGCCCAGGTGCTGGGGACGAAGACCAAACCGACGGCCGCTCTGGACTCTTCGATCATGCAGGCGTCGCTGACCGCGGTCGAGCGCGCCTCGTCGCAGGCGGGCTCCGTCCTCTACGGTGTCGCCGACCCACATCGAGTGGCCGCAGTCGGCCACTCGGCGGGAGGTCAGACGGCTTTCGACGCATTAGCCGGCCCGGCGGTGGCAACCGCCATCGGCTGGGCGCCGGTGGCGCCGGCCGGAACGCCGTCGGACAAACCGGTCATGCTGATAGGTGCGGAGGGTGACCAGGTGGTTCCGCCGGCCTCTGTCATGCGCACCTACGATTCGTTCCGGGGTCCGAGGACGCTGGTCGAGATCTCGGGCGAGGGGCACAACACCTACACCGACATCTGCGTCGGGATCAGAGCGGGGGGCGGCTTGATCAGCTATGCCATCTCCCAACACCTGATCAGCCCGTCATTGGGCAGACTCGGGATCAACGGCTGCCAGACCTCGGACATAGCCCCCCAGCGCTTCTGGCCGATCGTGCAGTACTACACCGTCTTCCAGCTGAAGAACCAGTTCGGTGGGAGCGGCCAGACCTCGATTCCGACGCCGATCCCCGGTCAGTTCCCGGGCTTTACCGTCACCGTGCACCAATCCCATTGACCCGACCGCCGTTCGCCACCCGGCCACGGCAATGTTCATTCCCGGGTCGACGACGCCCGGGTCGATCTTTGCCTAACATGCAGTCGGCGGTACGTGCAGCAGAGACCTTTGGGGGGACATGGGGATCGATCTACGTGGCCAACGGGTACTGGTCACCGGCGCATCATCGGGCATCGGGGCGGGACTGGCGGAGGAATTCGCCCGCAGGGGGGCCGTCGTCGGCATCTGCGCTCGGCGCCGTGACCGGTTGGACGAAGTGCTCGAGCGGTGCCGCGAGCACTCCCCCGAATCACGCAGGTGGGTAACCGACCTGTCGGACCCGGCCGCGGTCGACGCCCTGGCTGGCGCCGCCCTCGAAGAGCTCGGGGGTGTCGACGTGTTGGTCAACAACGCCGGCATCCCCAAGCGCCGCCATGTGAGCCGGCTGGATCCCGCCACCGTCGAGTCGGTGATGAACATCAACTTCTTCAGCCCTGTGCGGCTCACCCTGGCCCTGCTCCCCCACATGCTCGAGCGCGGCAGCGGGCGGATCATCAATGTCTCATCGGTTGCCGCCACCTTGAGCTCGCCCGGCGAGTCCGCCTACGACGCATCCAAGGCCGCCATGACCGCCTTCAGCGAGTCGATGGCCGTCGATCTGTGGCAGACGGGGATCAAGGTCCTCGTCGTCTACCCAGGCCTTGTCGACACCGAGCTCTTCTCCCTGCCCGACAACGACCCTGTGATAACCGCGGTGGAGGCGGTGCCGGTCAGCGAACTGGTGAACGGGGTGTTCGATGCGCTCGACAGTGGCGCCGTTCAGGTCTATGTGCCCGGGTATTTCGCCGATCTGGCATCGGGGAAGGCGGGGAACGTCGAAGGCTTCCTGTCCGGCACGGCGAAGTACGTCGCGCAGCAGGCTCAGGGATGAACCGCTCGCCCTTTCCCCTCTCCCGAGGGTGTGAAAGCATCACAAGAACGACAACGGACGATCAAACCGCCCCGAGGCCGCCGCAGGTGCAGTATCCCTCTCGACGAGAGGGCTGCCGGCAGTCGTGGGGCTCGAACCAGATGAGGTGAACATGGAAACGGAAGCAGCGATCCTCTGGGCTATGGGCGAGGACTGGAAGGTCGAGACGATCAAGCTCGACCCTCCGAAGACGGGCGAGGTGCTTGTCAGAATCGCCGCATCAGGCATGTGCCACAGCGACGAGCATCTCAGGACCGGTGACCTCGGTGGCATGTACCCGGTCATCGGCGGCCACGAGGGCGCCGGAGTGGTGGAGGAGGTCGGTCCGGGGGTCGAGGGGCTGAGCCCAGGGGACCATGTGGTCTTCGGTTTCGTACCGGCGTGTGGCAAGTGCCCATCGTGTGCGCGTGGCCACTCGAACCTGTGTGATGTCGGCGCCCAGCTCATGATGGGGGCTCAGGCCGACGGGACCCACCGTCACCACTCATCGAGCGGCGAAGACCTGCACACCATGGTCTGCCTCGGCACGTTCGCCAAGCACACCGTCGTGAACCAGGCGTCCTGTGTCAAGATCCTCGACCACTATCCCTTGGACAAGGCGTGCCTCGTCGGTTGCGGGGTCACCACCGGATGGGGTTCAGCGGTCTACGCCGCCGACGTCCAGCCGGGCGACGACGTCGTCGTCATCGGCATCGGCGGCCTCGGCGCCTCCGCCATCCAAGGGGCCCGGTTGGCCGGGGCCGAGCGGATCTTCGCCATCGACCCGGTCCCGTTCAAGCTCGAGATGGCCACCAAGTTCGGCGCCACACACACCGCAGCGAGCATCGATGAGGCATTACCACTGGTCAACGAGGTCACGTGGGGCAAGAACGCGGAGAAGGTCATCTGCACGATGGGCGTGGGCGAGGGCCGGTTGATGGAGACCATCATGCAGCTGGCGGCCAAGCGGGGACGGGTCGTCGTCACCAACATCCACCCAATGTCCGAATCCGATGTCACTCTTTCGTTGACCTGGGTGACGCTGCTGGAGAAGCAGATCGTCGGAACCATCTTCGGCTCCGCCAACATGCGCTACGACATTCCCCACCTGTTGCGCCTCTACGATCACGGCCAGCTCGATCTGGACACGATGGTCACCCGGACCTACAAACTCGAGGAGATCAACCAGGGTTATGCCGACATGCTCGAAGGCAGGAACATCCGCGGCGTCCTGGTCTACGAGTAGGCCCTCGACTCGCCGGCCCGGGGACTTGACGATCCCGGGCCGGGTGCCGGTCTCGTCGATCGGGGCTGATCGTCGGGGCCGCCCATAGACCCGTCCGGTCGCCGCATCGGCAAGACTGCCTGTCATGGCATTCGGTCAGCAGTCGGGTCCACCGGCTTCGGGACGGCAGGTCCAAGAGCTCCTGGGCCTTCTCAGGGAAGCCGGCCATTCCGATTTCCGGGACGCACGAGGCCCGATGGGGTTCACCCAGCGGCAGGCAGCCGGAAGGTTCTCTCGTGACGAGGCGAGCGGGTTCATCGACCAGCTCCAGGATGCCGAGTTCGACAGAGCCTCGCCAGTCGAGGTCCGACGAGAGGGACCTCGGGCGGGCGGGCCCAGACCTCGGGCGGGCGGGCCCAGACCTCAGGCGGACGGACCCAGACCTCAGGCGGACGGACCCAGGCCTCGGGCGGGCGGGCCCAGACCTCAGGCGGGCGGACCCAGGCTGGATCATCTGTCCGCTGAGCACCTTGCCGTCGAACTTCGACGACGGGGGTGGACTGTCCTCGAGCCCTAGCAACGGTACCGGGGGACGCATTTCGGGCCCGCTAGCATTGAGGAACGTGTTGCCACTTCGACCCCGAGCCGTTGAGGGCCGTGTCCCGGGACCGCCGCATGCCTGATCCCACTTCGTCCACCTCAAGGCAAGGCCCACCCAGATGACCGAGCCACGAACGATTCTCATTACCGGTGCCACCGATGGACTCGGGTACGCCCTTGCCCATCGGCTCTCTATCGAGGGCGTCACACTGATCCTCCACGGTCGAAGCCCTGAGAAGCTCGACCGAACGGCTGACAGCATCAGCGAGACCGCTGACGTTCCCCGACCGATCACCGTCCTCGCCGACTTGGCCGACCTGGCCCAGGTGCGCCGGATGGCCGGCGAGGTGCGGGAGGCGACAGACCGACTCGACGTCCTCGTCAACAACGCCGGAATCGGTGCAGGAGAGCCTGAAGGCCGCACCCGCCGCGTGAGTGCTGACGGCTACGAGCTGCGGTTCGCGGTCAATTACCTCGCCACCTTTCTCCTCACATTGGAGCTGACGCCCCTGCTCCGGAGCTCTGCGCCGGCGCGGGTCGTCACCGTGGCGTCGATCCGTCAGCAACCGCTCGACTTCGACGATCTCATGCTCGAGCGGAATTACAGCGGGGTCCGTGCCTACGAGCAGAGCAAGCTCGCCGAGATCATGTTCGGGTTCGAGCTGGCCGGTCGGGTTCCCGCCACCGAGGTCACTGTGAACAGCCTGCATCCGGCGACCTACATGCCCACCAAAATGGTGCTGAAGGAGGTCGGGGACAGCATCGACAGCCTCGAGGCCGGCGTGGCGGCCACACTCCGGCTGGTCGGCGACCAGGATCTCGCCGCCACAACCGGCAAGTTCTTCGACCGGACCCGAGAGGCCAAGGCCAATGCCCAGGCATACGACGACGAGGCCCGCCGAGAGCTCTGGCGACGGAGTCTGGAGCTGGTCGGCCATCCTGATCTGCGGTGATTGTCTGCGGTGATCGTCTGCGTTGACTGTCTACGGTGACTGTCTGCGGTGACTGTCTGCCGTGATCAGAACGGGGCGGTCGTCCCGCCGATGGGGAGGGGCTCCGGGGTGTCGCCCGGGCCGTCAGCGTCCCCGTCGCCCCCGGGCGCGCCCAGCCTGCGCCGAGCTCCGAAGCGGTCCGACAGGGCGACCACCGTCAGCGCGGCGCCGACGCATAGTGACGGAGTCGCAGCCACGACGTAGCGCGGATTCCCGAACGTGCTGGCCACGACGATCGTCGAAATGACGACCGGGCCTGCGACGAGAACGAACGCCAATCGATCCCTCCGAAGGCGCACCATACCGGGGATCGCGATGAGCAGTAGCAGCAGTGACTCGGGCCATGCGATCTGCTGCCACCCGATGCTGCGTGACTGAAGGCTGTCCAATCGTGCCTGCTGCAGGGGGTCGAACAGACCCCAGGCACGGGCGACCCGGGCCCCGACCACCAGTGGGAGTCGTCCGAGGTGTGAGCGAAGGTAGCCGGTCCCTTCGGCCCGCGTCACCTTGTCGTACTCTGCCTCGTCGGAATTGGCCAGGGCGTCGTGGCCGATGCACGAATACTCCCAGTAGCCGATCAAGGGCCCGTGGTATGTGGTCCCGCAATTGGCACCGGCCAAGGTCTTTCCGTCGTTCGACGACAGGAGGACTCGAGGCGTGAAGGTCTCGTGGTTGCGGATCACCCAGGGAGCAAGGACCGCGGCAGTCACCACGACCACGGTCGCCACCTGGGTCGCACGACGTCGCATGCTCACCGCCGGCACGACGAGGACTGCCACGGGCACCAGAACCACCGCGTTCAGAAGGTCCTCGGAGCGGACGAGCACCAGAACACCGGCGAGTGCCCCGACCACTCCCCACCGAAGCACCGAGGTGCTCCCGCCCGCCCAGGCTGCGGCCGTCAACAGCCCGACCGTCAGCGGGACTGCAATTGTCTCCGACATCACCGATCCGTCACTGGCGATCAGCGTCGCCGAGACGGCCGCCAGGCCGGCGGCGATCAGACCGATGCTCGCTCGCCCGGAGACCCGTCGTCCGAACAGCCCGGTCAGCAGGACCGTGATACCGCCACAGAGTGCGCCGGCCAGTTGGAAGCCGGTGCGGGTGGTGATACCCAGTTTCAGGAGACCGGCAACGAACAACGGATAGCCGGGCACGAAGTTGGCAGTCGGCCTCGCGATGCCGTGGGTGAAGAACACACTCGGATTCGAGTACCCGTGGCCACCGGCCACGATGGCACCGAGCAGCATGTAGCCGATCGAATCGAGGCCCAGTTTCAGGTGCTGCCCGACCGTGAGCGTGTAGGCGATCCGGGCGACCACGGCGATGACCACCTCGACGGCGAGGAGGGGGGCGAATGGGATCCGGTCGGGTGAGTGCACCCGACCTTCTTCCCTACCGATCAAGCCGCTACCCTTCCGTACGAACAAGCCGCAGGCGCTGTCGGTTGATTGGCACGACCTAGCCTCCCCCATGGCACAGAGTGGATCAACTTCGCACAGAGGGGGGCATGCTCGGTATGGATCTCCGCTGTCCCGGGGGGGCGACCTACCCCAACAGCTTCTTCGCCATCACCACCCGCTGGATCTGGTTGGTGCCCTCGTAGATCTGTGTGACCTTGGCATCACGCATGAATCGTTCGACGGGGAAGTCCTTGACGTATCCGTACCCGCCCAGGAGCTGGACCGCGTCGGTTGTCACGGCCATGGCGGTATCGGACGCGAAGCACTTGGCCATGGCACCCATCATGGTGAGCTCGCCCTCGGGATCGCCTGCATCGATGAGAGAACAGGCCCGGTAGACCAGGGTCCTGGCTGCCTCGGTACGCATGGCCATGTCGGCCAACATGAAGCGAAGGCCCTGAAAATCAGCGATCGGCTTCCCGAACGCCTTGCGGTCCTTCATGTACCCGGCGGCAAAGTCGATGGCACCTTGGGCGATACCTACCGCCTGCGCACCGATGGTGGGTCGACTGCGATCGAGGGTGTGCAGAGCGATGGTGAAGCCCATACCCTCCTCGCCCACCAGGTTGGCGGCGGGAACGGTCACCTCGTCGAAGGTCACCGCCGCGGTGGGGCTGCCGCGTAGCCCCATCTTGTCCTCACGGGGGGCGACTTCGATACCCCAGTCCGCCTCGACCACGAAGCAGCTGATTCCCCGCCGCCCAGCCGAGGGGTCGGTCACGGCGAAGACCGTGTAGACGTCCGAGATACCTGCGTTGGTGATCCAGTACTTGGTACCGCTGAGGAGATAGTGATCGCCGTTGCGGACGGCACGGGTCCTCATCGCGGCCACATCGCTCCCGGCGTCCGCCTCCGAAAGGCAGTAGCTGCCCTGTGTGTCGCCTGACGCGATTCGGGGCACGTACCTTCGCTTGAGCTCCTCGGAACCCCAATTCAACACGGGCAGCATGCTGAGCTTGGAGATCAGCAGGTTCAACGACGTCGACGCGCAGACCCTGGCCAACTCCTCGGCCATGATCGCCTGGGTCACCATGTCGGCGCCCGCCCCTCCGTATTCGACGGGTATGCCCAGTGAGGGAAGCTCGAGCTCGACGCATGCATCGAAGGACTTCCGCGGATAGGTCGCGTCCCGATCCGCTTCGGCGGCGTTGGGGGCGATGCGATCCTCGGCGAACTTGCGGAGGGTGTCCCGGAACTGGCGGTGAGCCTCGGTCAGGGTGAAATTGGGCACGTCCATCCACACAAGCTACTCAGCGGTACGAGCGCCTCCGTTGAGCCGACACTCATTGTGGGTTCAGAAATTTCAAAATTCCCCTAATTATCGTCCACAAACGATAATTATCGACTACGAGCGATAAATAGGCCAATTCTGAAATTCGGGCCCACCATCCGCAGGCCACAACGGGAGATTTCACCTGACATTTCGCCATCCGTCAGGTTAAGATCCCTGTAGATTAACACGCATAGTAGTGGAGGCAGTTCTGTGAGTGATAAATCCGAGGGGCCTGACCGCTGGACCGCCAGCGGCGGCAAGTGGTGCCCACCTGAACTGCGTCCATCCTTCACGGATGAATCTCCCGTACAGGCACCGGCGCGGTACGGGTCGGGTCAGGACTCGCCGGCGCAGGGGACCGAGGGCGGTCCGGCTCATCGACGGCATGGAACGGGACAGGGATCCGGGCCCGGGGAGAACGCCGTTCCCAACAGAAGGCAGTTCCCCGATCTGTTCCAAAAAGCCCTACAGGGCTCACATCTGGCCGACAACGTGACGGTGAAGTACGACGGCGATGATGAGCGCAACGAGCCCAGGGTATCGAGCCGATCATCGGACAGGGCGCCCAGCGGATCACTCCAGACCGTGGCCACCGGTGGGAGGACGCCGGTGGCTGCCGGCACCGCCGGAACCACCTTCGCTGCACCGGCCAAGCGAAAATGGCGGAAGGGTCGCTGAGCAGCCGCAGATCCGAGTTTTCGCCCCCGGCGTCCTCGACTCAACCGGGATCGGGCAGAGTAATCATCGACCTCCACTGTCCGAGCCGCTCCGCTACGGCTCCGGGAGTCAGCCGGAGCGTCTCCTCGTTCACACTGTCGACAATCGCGCGCTGGGACTGGTAGTGGTGAGCCGCTGACCGGAAGAGCGGCCCGCGAGCTTCCACCAGGTCGTCAGGTGCACCCCCGATGAATCCCCACAGCGTGAACCCGAAGGAGACGTCATAGACCGCCGGAGCTCGTCCGAATCGGGCGCACCGTCGCATGGCCACCGCGGTGCACCCGGCAATGGCGTCTTCGACGGACTCACCTCCGACGACCACCAGCCGGTCCTCGAATCTTCGCGCCAGCTTGAGGGCGAATCCCTGATCCGGGCCGGGGCTTCCGAGTTGGACCCCCGACGGCTGCGAGGCGCCACGAAGCTCCGAGGGTCGCGATTGGGTCCAGATGCTCGGCACCTGGAGGTGGTAGGCGGGACGCACCTGGTCGGCCTCCACGATGGGTACGAAACTCGGTTGGGTCACGCTGAGACTCCTGATGGACGGTGGGGGTTCAATCGGTCGTCGGCACGTCCGCAGACGCCCCTGCATGGAGCAGACCGTAGACGATGGAATCGGACAGGGCCTGCCACGACGCAGCAATGATGTTTTCCGAAACTCCGATGGTTGTCCATGTCCGATCGCCGTCCGTCGAGTCGATGAGGACCCTGGTGACCGATCCGGTCCCTCTGGCCGAATCCAGCACCCGCACCCGGTAATCGACCAGATGCACTCCGGCCAGTGCCGGAAAGTGAGGCCCGATCGCCTTTCGCACCGCTCCGTCCAGGGCGTTCACCGGACCATTGCCTTCCGCGGTGGCGACGATCCGCTCGTCGCCCACCATGACCTTGACGGTCGCTTCTGTGGACTGCCCATCGCCGTGGTCGGCGATGACCCGGTACGACTCCAGGTCGAAGAAGGACTGCTCCCACCCGGTGGAATTTCGAAGGAGCAGCTCGAGTGATCCGTCCGCCACCTCGAAGTGGTAGCCCTCGTACTCCAGGCGCTTGAGGGAGTCGAGAACGGAAGCCATCGCTTGCGAATCGAGCTCGAGGCCCAATTCCGTCGCTTTCATGGCCAGCGTGGAACGACCGGCCAGCTCGGACACCACGAACCGAGTTCCGTTGCCCACCAGCTCGGGCGATATGTGCTCGTAGGCGTCCGCCCGACGGGCAATGGCCGACGTGTGCAGCCCGGCCTTGTGGGCGAACACGGAGGCCCCCACGTAGGGCTGTTGTGGATTCGGCGCGATGTTCACCAATTCCGAGATGTGGTGGGAGACGGGAGTGAGGAGCTCCAATCGGTCTGACGGGATGGTGCCGACTCCCAGCTTCAGGCTGAGGTCGGGAATGGCAGCCGACAGATCGGTGTTGCCCGCACGCTCCCCATACCCGTTGACGCATCCCTGCACGTGCGTGGCACCCTCGCCCACGGCAACCAGCGAATTGGCCACCGCACAACCACTGTCATTGTGGAAGTGGACCCCGACCTGGGACTCGAATCGAGCCACCACACCGGCGACGATCCGTTCGATCTCGTGGGGCAGGCTCCCTCCGTTCGTGTCACAGAGTACGAGAGTCTCGGCTCCGGCCTCTTCGGCGGCGCGGAGGATGCGAGTCGTGAAATCGGGATTGGCCTTGAATCCGTCGAAGAAGTGCTCCGCGTCGAGAAAGACCCTCAGGTCATTGGCACGAAGGAACTCCACCGATTCGGCCACCATGGCTACTGCCTCGTCGAGGGTTGTCCGAAGCGCATCGACCACATGCATCTCGGACGCCTTGGCGACGATGCACACCGCCTCAGTCTGGGCCTTCACCAGATGTCGAAGTGTCTCATCGTCCTCGGCTCTGACTCCCGCCCGTCGGGTGGAGCCGAACGCAACCAAGGTTGAGCTGGACAGCGAGAGCTCGGTCGGCGCCCGTGCGAAGAACTCTTCGTCTTTCGGATTGGCACCGGGCCACCCGCCCTCGATGAAGGTGACGCCGAGGTGGTCGAGTTGCTCCGCAACCCGCAGCTTGTCATCCACCGTCAGGGAGAGCCCTTCTTGCTGGGAGCCGTCCCGGAGCGTGGTATCGAAGACGTCGACCGCGGAGGGGAAGGCGGGAAGATCGAAGTCGTGTCCGCCTTTGGTCGCATCGCGCCCGTTCGCGTCGCCCCCCTTCGCGTCGCCCCCGTTCGCATCGCGCCGTGCTCTTCCTTCGGCATGGGCGTGCTGGCCCGGCGTCTGCGGATGGCGGTGGGCCGGGCCGCCGCTGTGCGAATGGGCCCGGCCGGACCGAACACGACCTCCTTTGAACGAGTCGTCGTTGAGGCTGGGGCCGTCACTCGACATAGTCCAACCAGTCCTTGTACTGATCCACTTCACCGTGCAGCGCGGCAAAGAACGTCTGCTGGATCTTCTTTGTGATCGGCCCCGGCTCACCGTCGCCCACCTCACGATCGTCGACAGCCCGGATCGGAACCATCTCGGCGGCGGTACCGGTGAGGAACGCCTCGTCGGCGGTATAGAGGTCGGTGCGAATGATCGGTTCGTAGGACACGGCGTACCCGAGGTCGCGTGCGATCGTCTCGACTGCCTGTTGGGTGATGCCCTCGAGGGCACCCGAATCAGAGGTCGGGGGGGTGATGAGTCGTCCCTTCCGGACGATGAAGATGTTCTCTCCCGTGCACTCACTGACCTTGCCGTCCGGGGCCAGCAGGATCGCCTCGTCGTAGCCGGCCTTCAGCGCCTCCACCTTGGCCAGTGAGGAATTCACGTACATCCCGGTGCCCTTCGCCGCGGTGGGCACCGCGTTGGGGTCGTGGCGGCGCCACGAACTGATCTTCACCGACACGCCGTTGGCGATTCCGTCATCCCCGAGGTAGGTGCCCCAGGGCCAGGCCGCGATCGACACGTTGACCGGGCACGGGATCGGGTTCAATCCCATCTCTCCGTATCCCAGATAGATGAGGGGGCGGATGTAGCAGCCGTCGTCGAGTCCGTTGACCCGGACCACGGTCCGGGTGGCGTCCATGATGTCGTCCGGCGAGTAGGGAACGTCGATCATGAAGATCTTGGCCGACAGGAAGAGCCGCTCGATGTGCTCGCGCAGGCGGAACACCGCCACGCCCCGCGACGTCGGGTAGGCGCGAATGCCCTCGAAGACGCCTGAGCCGTAGTGCATGGTGTGGGTGAGGACGTGCACCTTGGCGTCGGCCCAGTCGACCAACTCGCCATCCATCCAGATCTTTTCAGTAGGGGTCAACGGCATGGGTTACAGCCTTTCTGCGATGGCGTCGCCGATTGCGGCGGTCGAGAGGGTCGGATCGGGATTGGATGCGATGAAGTCGGATACTGCCATGGTTATCTTCTGGCCTGCCGATGATTCGCCGAGGTGATCGAGCATGAGGGCCGCCGACCGAATGGCAGCCGCCGGATTTGCCCGACCGGTACCGGCGATGTCATGAGCCGCTCCATGCACCGGTTCGAAGAGCGAAGGTCCGGTGCGGTCGGGGTTGAGGTTCGCAGATGCCGCATACCCGATTCCACCGGCAACGGCACCGGCAAGATCGGTGATGATGTCGCCGAACAGGTTGTCGGTGACGATCACATCGTATCGGGACGCATCCTCCACCAGGTAGATACAGGCGGCGTCGACGTGGTTGTAGTTCTGCTCGACGTTCGGATAGTCGCCCGACACGTCGTCGACCGTGCGTTGCCACAGGTCGCCGGCGAATGTGAGCACGTTGGTCTTGTGCACCAGCGTCAGACGCCGACGAGGCCGGCCGGAGGCCAGTGCGAATGCGAATCTGGCGCACCGCTCCACGCCATGACGAGTGTTCACCGATCCCTGGGTGGCCACCTCGTACGGTGTCCCACGGCGGAGGAAACCGCCTTCACCGGCGTAGGTCCCCTCGGTATTCTCACGGATGACGACAAAATCACAGTCGGGCGCCAACGAACCGGGAACCCCGTTGAACGGCCGCATGTTTATGTAGAGGTCCAATTCGAAGCGGAGGCGCAGGAGCAGGCCGCGCTCGAGTGCACCCGGCGGGACTGCGGTGGAACCCACGGGCGGCCCGACGGCTCCGAGGAGGATGGCGTCCTGTTGGCGCAGTTCCGCGAGGACCGGGTCGGGAAGGACTTCGCCCGTACGGATGTACCGATCTGCCCCGAGGTCGTACTCGGTCGTCTCCAGTGAGATCCCGGCCGCATCGACCACCTTGAGCGCCTCTGCCACCACCTCGGGTCCGATCCCGTCCCCACCGATGATGGCAACCTTGTGCGTGCTCACTGTTTCTCAGTTCCCTCTGCTGTCTCGTTCTGGTCGTCTCGTGGCCAACTTCGCATTTCCCCGGCCGGGTGCACCCACCCGTTCGGGGCCTACTTCAGCCGGGGCAACGTTCCGTGGACCGTTGCTTCGGTGTCATCCCGCTTCTCCACACTTCCCGATCGGATGGGACCGGTTCGTCCCGCAATTGAAAAACCGCCCACCAAGTGGACGGTCGAGAGGCACATACCGGTGGGCATGTGCCTACTCAATAATGGTTACCGTGGCGTGGGCGTCGAATCGGGCTTCCATGACCCACCCAGTGTCCCCCGGCCGGGGGGGGACAGTCAACCCCACCCCGGGCCGACGGGCCTGTGGTCCGATGGCGAGAGAGGGCCTGTGGTCGGGTGGCGAGCGAGGAGGCCCGGGGTGCGTCAGGTGGTCTTGGCCACCAGGACGTGGCACCCGGCCTTGTGGGCCACACGGTTCGGGACCGAGCCCAGGATCCGTCTCTTCCCCTGCATTCCCTTACTGCCGACGACGATGAGGTCGGCTCCGACCTCGTCCGCCACCCTGACGATGACGTCGGCCGGATTTCCGACATCGGTGTGGATCTCCACATCGAGGCCCTCGACCGCCTCGGCCATGCTTTCGAGCACGCTCTCTGCGGCTTTCCTCAGAACAGGACCTCCTGCCGGGTCTGAGAAGCTGGCGCCGCCTGAGGGCACCGCGACTGCCGTGGAGGAATGAACGCCCACCACGAGATGCAGTCGTGCGCTGTTCTGCCGGGCGATCTGAACGGCCAGCGCAACCGCCTCACCCGCCGTCTCCGAGCCGTCGGTGCCGACGACGATGCTTGAAAACACCAATGCCAACCCCCAGTGTTCGATGCCCTCGAAGACCGAATGGTAGCGGACAGGGGTCATCGCCACCGATGGGCCCGCCCGGACCTCGGGGCGGGACACCTGCCTTGCCCTGGCAAGCAGCAGGCAGGCCGAGGCGGGAGGGACCTCCCGCCATCGTCACAAGCCGTCGAGAGAAGACCCGCCAACGGGCAGCTTGACGATCTCGTCCCACAGGATGGCACCCTCCCGGAGGCACCTGGTGGCCGGCCCACGACACTCGACCACGGTCGAGGGTGGGCCGTCGCACGTGCCACCGTCGAGGATGACTCCCAGCCCATCGAGGCCCGAGAACACGGAGGCAACCTCGCTGGCCGTGGATGCCGGTGGGGAACCGTGAAGGTTGGCGCTGGTGACGGCCAACGGGCCCAGCTCCCGGCACAGGCGTGCCACAACGGGGTGATCCGGCCACCTCAGACCGACGGTCTCCCGGGCCGTCGCCGGCCCGCCCAGGTCGACCGAGAACCCGACGGCCCGGGGGACCACCAGGGTCAATGGCCCGGGCCAGTACCGCACAGCCAGCCGCTCGGCGGCGCCGTCCAGTTGGCCGGCGACCTCGCCTACCTCGCGCCAGCCGGCGACCAACACGGGGACGGCGACGTCCTTCGGCCGACCCTTGAGCGAGAAGAGCCGCTCCACCGTCCCGGGCAGGGAGGGGACAACGGCAAGTCCGTACACCGTGTCGGTGGGTACTGCGACCACCGATCCACCGGCCAGAGCCTCGGCGGCGGCGGAGAATCCGCCGGGCTCCGACCCCCGCAGGATCGATGTCACTGTCACCACCTCGCCACGAGGACTCGAGGTCTCCCGGCGAGATCCCGCTCGGTGACGACATGGCCGAAGCCGGCCCGCCGGGCTGCCGCGACCGATGCGCCGGCCAACAAGGGAGCGATCTCGATCACGACGGCGCCGGGGGCCGCCAGCCATCGCGGGGCACCGGAGACGATCGCCTCGATGGCGGCCATGCCCTCGGCTCCGAACGCACCCCTCGATGCCACCAGCGCCTCCCGGGGCTCCCACTCCCGGACCGACGGGTCGAGATCGGGGTACTCCGACTCGGTCACGTATGGCGGATTGGACACCAGGAGATCGACCCTCCCGACCAGTTCGGTGGGGAGCGCGTCGAACCACGAGCCCTGGGCCAACCGCACCCGTCCGGCGGCCTCCGGATCGACACGGCCGAGAGATTCGAGGTTCTCACGGGCGACGTCCAGCGCGTCGATCGAGGCATCGGTCGCCCACACCTCGAGGTTCGGGCAGCGGGTCTTGCCCTCCGCGGCCAGCGAGAGTGCGATCGCTCCCGAACCAGTTCCGAGATCCACGCCGATCCGAACGGGTACCCGATCCCTGCGGCCCGGGCGGTGATCCGCTCGCCGGCTCACCGATGCCGAGCCCACCGCAGATCCGGTCCAGCTCCGCCAACGCCACCCCCACCATGTACTCGGTCTCGGGGCGGGGGATGAGGACCCTCTGATCGACATGCAGCTCGACGGTACGGAAGGGCCATGAACCGAGCACATACTGGAGGGGCTCACCCGCCCGCCTCCGGTCGGCCATGGCTTGGGCCAGCTCGGTACCGGCGTGGTCGACGATCCACCTCGCCTCCCTGGTCGATCCCAGTTGCCCGGCGATGGATTCCACCAGTCGCGAACGGGACTCGGCCTCAGGGGCCATCTGACCGGCGCTCCCTCCCCCGGCTCGCCCGGCTCGCCGCCCTCGGGTGCGGAAGGCCCACCGTCAGTCCTCTCCCAGCTGACGGTAGCGCTTGTCAGCCATGAGGGCATCGGTCAGCTCGTCGAGGTCACCCATCAGGATGCGGTCGAGCTTGTGGAGGGTCAACTTGATCCGATGGTCGGTGACCCGGTTGTCCTTGTAGTTGTAGGTTCGGATCTTCTCCGACCGGCCGCCGCCCCCGACCTGGCTGCGCCGCTGTTGCGAGAGCTCGGCCGACTGACGATCCTGTTCCGCCTTCAAGAGTCTCGACCGCAGGACGATCATGGCCTTGGCCCGGTTCTGGATCTGGCTCTTCTCGTCCTGCATGGCCACGACGAGGCCGGTGGGAAGGTGGGTGATACGCACGGCCGAGTCCGTGGTGTTCACGGACTGACCCCCCGGACCCGTCGAGCGGTACACGTCGATCTTGAGGTCGTTGGGGTCGATGGCCACGTCGACCTCCTCGGCCTCCGGCAGCACGGCCACCGCCGCCGACGAGGTGTGGATGCGGCCTTGCGACTCGGTCACCGGAACCCGCTGGACCCGGTGAGGGCCACCTTCGTGCTCGAGCCGCTGCCAGGCGTCCTCACCCTTGACCACGAAGGTGATCTCGTTCAACCCGTCCCGTTCGGAAGGACTGGACGAGAGGACCTCGACCTTCCATCCTTTGGCCGCGGCATAACGCGAGTACATCTCGTACAGGTCCTTGGCGAAGATGTTGGCCTCCTCGCCTCCCTCGGCACCGCGGATCTCCATGATCACGTTGCGGCCGGCGTTGGGGTCACGCGGTACGAGGAGCAGACGGAGCTCTTCTCCCAGCCGGGTGACATCCGCCTCGGCCTGGGTCACCTCGGCCTGGGCCAACTCGCGTTGATCACCCGGTGCGTCGTTGAACATCTCTCGGGCGGCTTCGAGGTCGGACTCGGCAGCCTCCAGGCGGTGCCAGCAGCCCACCACCTCCTCGAGCTCCCGGTGGCGCCTCGACACGTCCCGCAGGTGTCTCGGATCCGACGAAAGGTTCGGATCATTGAGCTCGGCCAGGACCGCCTCGTACTCGCGCTCGAGCTCTTTCAGGCGGTCGTTGAACCGGTCGTGCAACACGGGCCAAGGGTAGCGCCAACTGCGCCACCGGCAGCCCGTCGTCCGGGCGTGGCCGCGCTCGTCCGGTGACGGCCCCGGCGGTGATCGGATCGGTGGTGTTCAGATCAGGATGCAGGCGGGGCAGAAGACTTCTTGCGTGAGCCGGTCTTCGCATAGCGGCGCTGGAAGCGCTCGACCCGGCCACCGGAGTCCACGAGCTTCTGCTTACCGGTGAAGAACGGATGACACTCGTTGCAGAGCTCCAGGTGGATTTCCGACTTGGTCGAGCGGGTGGTGAAGGTATTCCCGCAGGAGCAGCGCACGGATGATTCGACGTACGAGGGGTGGATGTCAGTCTTCATTGCAGTCTCCCGTAGAGGCGGAAAGGGTGCCAGGCCGGCACCGTTCCTCGGCGGACAGAGAGTGTACCGGAGGCGGTGACGGCTTCGTTCGTCAGGTGGCCGGACCCTTGGCGATCTCGGCCAAGAACTCGTCGTTGCTCTTCGTGGTACGGATCTTGTCCATGAGCAGCTCGAGGCCGGCCGCCGCGCTGCCCTCGTTGGCCAGGGCGTTGAGCACCCGGCGGAGCTTCCACACCTGTTGGAGCTGAGACCGGTCGAAGAGCAGCTCCTCATGGCGGGTCGAGCTGGCGTTGACGTCGATCGACGGATACAGCCTCCGTTCGGCCAAGCGACGGTCGAGGCGAAGCTCCATGTTGCCGGTTCCCTTGAACTCCTCGAAGATGACCTCGTCCATCTTCGATCCCGTCTCGACCAGGGCCGTCGCCAGAATGGTGAGCGATCCGCCCTCCTCGATGTTCCGTGCCGCGCCGAAGAACCGTTTCGGAGGATACAGGGCGCCCGAGTCGACACCGCCGGACATGATACGTCCGGTCGCCGGTTGGGCCAGGTTGTAGGCGCGTGCCAACCGGGTGATCCCGTCGAGGATGATGACCACGTCCCGACCGGATTCGACGAGCCGCTTGGCCCGCTCGATGGCCAACTCGGCCACTGCGGTGTGCTCTTCGGAGGGACGGTCGAACGTGGAGGCAACGACTTCGCCCTTGACCGAGCGACGCATGTCGGTCACTTCCTCGGGACGTTCGTCCACCAGCAGCACCATCAGATGCACGTCCGGGTTGTTCGCCTCGATCGAATGAGCGATGTGCTTCATCACGGTGGTCTTGCCGGCCTTGGGCGGAGAGACGATGAGCCCGCGCTGGCCCTTGCCGATGGGCGACAGGAGATCGACGATGCGGGCGGTCAGGTTCTCCTTGTCCCCAGGCGTCTCGAGGTGCAACCTCTCGTCGGGGAAGAGCGGTGTCAGGTCCTCGAATCGCGGACGGCTGCGGGCCGCCTCCGGATCGAGCGACGACACGGTGTCGATCTGCAGCAGGGCGGGGTACTTCTCGGTGCTGCCCGCCGGCCGGCAGAAGCCTTCGATGCTGTCGCCCTTGCGAAGCGCGAATCGACGAGCCTGGCTGATCGAGACGTACACGTCCTTCGTCGATGGAAGATATCCCTCGCACCGGAGGAACCCGTAGCCCTCGTCACGCAGATCGAGGAGGCCGCGGACCGGGATGAGCTCGCCCTGGTACTGCTGATCCTGATTGCCACCGGCCCCTTGGAGATCGCCTTCTGCGCCTCCACCTTGCCGGTCTCGCCCACGCCGGCGCCGGTTGCTGCGACGATTGCCCATGTCGTCGTTCCCGCCACCTTGGTTGTTCCGATTGTTCCGATTGCTTTTCTGGTTGTTCTGGTTGCGGTTGTTCTGGTTGCGGTTGTTCTGGTTGCGGTTGTTGCCCTGGCCGCCGGCACCGGGCTGATTGCCCTGACGACCGCCGTCGCCGCCCGGCTGACCCCCTGCACTGGTGTGCACGTCGTCGTGACCGGTGGAGGCCTCTCCCGCCTGCTGGCTGATCGCCTGACCCTGCTCATCGCCGCTGTCGCCGGCGCCGAGATCGATCAACTCGTCTTCGAGATCGACAGGCCCGGCCAGTTGGTCGGCATCGTCTGAGGGGCCGAACGAGTGCGCCACCGGCTGCCGGCCGCTGTCAGAAGACGCCGCCTGGTCCGAGGATCCGGCCCGGCTGGCTGACGATGCCGACGCGCCACGGTTTGCCGTGCCCCGGCGTCGACCACTCTGCGAAGACCGACCCGTCGCATCCCCATTGCTCGACGCCGCACTTCCGTTGGCCGTGCTGGCATCGCCGTTGGCCGTGCTGGCATCGCCGTTGGCCGTGCTGGCATCGCCGTTGGCTGCACTGCCGTCCACCGAGACACCGGTGGCCTTGAGTATGCCATCGATCATGTCTGCTTTTTTCGTTCGCGTGTTGGTCTTCACAGACAGTGCCTGCGCGATGGCGTGGAGCTCTTCTCGCTCCTTGCCCTCCAACACCGAGCGCTCGAGCTGCTGGTCGGCAGTCATCGGCATCCTCGTTTCGAATGTCCTCGTTGGCAGGTGGATTGGCTCCACTGCCAGGATTCAGGGGTGGGGAATCGCATGATTCGAGATCGACTCTCGCCTGCCACTCCCCCCGACGCCGTTAACGGGCTGGCCGCGTCGTGCAAACCGAGCCAGAAGGCCCCGCCCACAAGCCCGAAGGGGCAAATTGTGGAAAGCGAAGGTGCACTCATACTACAGGGACCGGAGCACTCCGGCAACAATGCTCGAATCGGCCACGTCATCTTCGTCCACCGGGGGACCGAGCAGGTATTTCGGAGGAACACGGAAAGGCCATGGAGGGATGCAAGGAGGACCCCGGTGCGAGTTCGGTCTACAGGGCCAGCTCGTCGAGCACGGCGCCGAGGTCTGCGTCGACCACCGTTGGCACGGAGATCTGACTGATGGCGATATCCGGATCCTTCAGTCCGTGGCCGGTGAGCACGCACACAACGGTGACTCCCGGGCCGGCGCCGTCGGGTACGCCTGTCTTCAGAAGACCGGCCACCGATGCCGCCGACGCCGGCTCACAGAACACGGACTCCTCGGCAGCGAGAAACCGGTAGGCGGCCAGGATCTCCTCGTCGGTGACTGCGGCAATTCCACCACCGGATTCGGAGGCTGCCGACGAGGCTCCGTACCAGCTGGCGGGATTCCCGATCCGGATGGCCGTGGCAACCGTCTCGGGGTGCTCGATCGGGTGTCCTTCCACGATGGGGGCCGCTCCGGCAGCCTGAAAGCCGAGCATCCGCGGGAGCCGGGTCGAACGACCGGCCTCCTTGAACTCGAGGTAACCCTTCCAGTACGCGGTGATGTTCCCGGCGTTGCCGACAGGTATGCAGTGCACATGTGGGGCATCGCCGAGCTCGTCCACGATCTCGAACGCGCCGGATTTCTGTCCCTCGATCCGGTACGGATTGACCGAGTTGACCACCGTGACCGGCGCCCGCTCACCCAGCTCGCGCACGATGGCCAGTGACTGGTCGAAATTGCCCCTGACCTGGAGGACACGCGCACCGTGGATCAACGCCTGGGCCAGCTTGCCCAGGGCGATATGGCCCTCGGGGATGAGCACCGCACAGGTCAGACCCGCCCTGGCCGCAAAGGCCGCGGCTGACGCCGACGTGTTGCCCGTCGACGCGCAGACGACCGCCTTCGCCCCTTCCTCGGCGGCCTTGGAGATGGCCACCGTCATCCCCCGGTCCTTGAACGATCCGGTCGGGTTGGCTCCCTCCACCTTCAACAGGACCCTGGCTCCCACCCGGGCCGACAGGCGCGGAGCGGGAAGGAGCGGGGTCCCTCCCTCGAGCAGGGTGACGACCGGCGTGGCCTCCGTCACGGGGAGGAACTGCCGGTACTCCTCGATCACGCCTCGCCATGCGACGGCTCCGGACGTCCCCGTCATCCGTCGGCTCCCACGATCCGCATCACGCCGCCGATCTGCCCGACCGTGTCGAGCTCGCCCAGCGCATCGAGCGTGGCACGGACGTCGCCTTCACACGCCGAATGGGTCATGAACATGAGCCGGGCCTCACCGGCATGACCCTCTTGTTCCATCGACCGGATGGACACGTGATTGTCGCCGAAGACCTTGGTCACCGCGGCGAGCACACCGGGACGGTCGGTGACGTCGAGGCTCACGTAGTACTGGGTCAGCACCTCGGAGTCGGGGAGGAGTCGGGCCGGCATCCGATCAGGGGACGGGGCGGTCGTGCCGGCCAACAGATTCCGGGTCGCGTCGATGAGATCGCCGACGACGGCACTGGCCGTGGGCAGGCCTCCAGCCCCCAGGCCGTAGAGCATCAGCTCGCCGGCCGCCTCTCCTTCGATGAACACGGCGTTGAACGCGTCGCGGACCCCGGCCAGTGGATGGGTCTTCGGCACCATGGCGGGATGGACCCGAACCGACACCGCGTCCTCGCCGGTCCGCTCCACGATGGCCAGAAGCTTGACCGCGTACCCGAAGCGGTCGGCGAACACGACATCGACGATCCGGACACCGCTGATGCCCTCGCGCATGACGTCGGCACCGGCCACGTCGTACCCGAAGGCCACGCCGGCCAGGATGGCGGCCTTGGCCGCAGCATCGAAACCCTCCACATCGGCAGTCGGGTCGCGCTCGGCCAATCCGAGGGCCTGGGCCTCGGCCAGAGCGTCCTCGTAGTCGGCACCCTCCTCGCTCATCTTGGTGAGGATGAAGTTGGTCGTCCCGTTGACGATGCCCATGACCCGGTGGATGCGCTCACCGGTCAGGGACTCGCGCAGGGCGCGCACCAGCGGGATGGCTCCGGCCACCGCGGCCTCGTACAACAGGTCCACGCCCTTCTCCTTGGCCAGGGTCCGCAACCCCACACCTTCGGGCGAGGCCAGGAGTGCCTTGTTGGCCGTCACGACCGGCTTCCCCGCGTCCAGCGCCGCCCTCACCAGCGCCTCGGTCGGCTCCAGACCCCCGATGAGCTCCACCACCACGTCGATCGAGGGATCGACGACCAGACCGGTGGCATCGGTCGTCAGCAGGCCCTTCGGGATATGCGGCGCACGCTCCCGGGCCAGATCGCCCACCGCGATCCCGCCGACCTCGAGGCGGGCCCCGCTCTGCACGGTGAGGGCATCGGCCCGATCCTGCAGCATGCCGACGAGCGCGGAACCGACCGTCCCGCATCCGAGCACGGCGACGCGGACCACACGTTCGGAGGGGGTCACGGTCACGAGTTCACGCTACCGCCTGGCCGGAGAGGGCAGGGGCGGTCAGACGTCCAGACGGATGAGGTCGTCCATCGTCTCCCGGCGGACGACCACCCGGCTTTCGCCGTCGGCCACGAAGACGACGGGCGGGCGGGGAACCTTGTTGTAGTTGGAGGCCATCGAATGTCCGTAGGCGCCGGTGACCGGAGTGGCCAGGATGTCCCCCACCGTCAGGTCGTCGGGCACGAAGCCCTCCGACACGACGACGTCACCCGTCTCACAGTGCTTGCCCACGACACGGACCGATGTCGGCCGGGGGGCGGCGGCCTCCCGGGGCAGGAACGCCTCGTACCCGCTTCCGTAGAGCACCGGACGCGGGTTGTCGCTCATCCCCCCGTCCACCGACACGTAGGTCCGGTGGCCGGTGACATGCTTGATGGTCCCGACCCGGTAGAGAGTGATGGCTGCCGCAGCCACGATGGACCTCCCGGGCTCGGCGGTGACCCGGACCGAGTCGGGGATCCCCGCCTTCCGGCACGCCCGGCGCACCGAGGATGCCCACTGGGCCATCGGTGGCGCCTCCTCTCCGTTCACATAGGCGACCCCGAGACCCCCGCCCACCACCAATTCGGGAAGGCCGAGGGGGGCGAAGAACTCGGCCAGCACGTCGATGGCCTGGGAGAACGGGGCCAGGGCGAACACCTGGCTCCCGAGGTGGGCGTGGATCCCCGCGAACTCGACGATCCCCCTGGCGTGGAGGTCCGAGAGCCGGGCCACGGCGGCGGCGGCGGCGCCCGACGCCAGCCCGAATCCGAACTTGGAGTCGTCCTGGCCGGTGCGCACGAACTCGTGGGTGTGGACCTCGACGCCGGGTGTGATGCGGGCCAGGACCTTGGCGCGGACCGGCGGCGTGACTCCGCGCCGGACGGTCGGAGAGCAGGTGCTCGATCCGGTCGATCTCGTCGAACGAGTCGATCACGATACGACCGACACCCACCTCCAGTGCCGAGGCCAGCTCGACCTCCGACTTGTTGTTCCCGTGCAGGATCAGCCGGGACGCCGGGACGCCGGCCGACAGGGCCACGTGCAGCTCCCCCCCGGTCGACACGTCGAGGCACATGCCCTCCTCGTGGGCCAGCCGGGCCATGGCCAGGCACAGGAATGCCTTGGTGGCGTAGGCCACGCCGTCGCCCCAGGCCTCGACCGCCTCTCGGCAGCGGGCCCGGAGGTGGGTCTCGTCGTAGACGAACAGTGGGGTGCCGACCTCCCCGGCCAGGTCGACGAGATCGACGCCGCCGACGGACAGCCGACCCGATGCACCGACCTCCGCGGTCATGGGCAACAGGCTGGATGCGACGGGGTCGGACGCGCACCCCCGAGGGGCGACCGCGGGATCGTACTGATCGGTCACAGTGCCTCCGGAGCGGACACGCCGAGGAGGCCGAGGCCGATCGACAGCCCGATCCGGGTCCCTTCGACCAGCCACAGGCGGGCCTGGGCCAGGTCCGGGTCCACGCCGTCGGCCAGGATCGGGCAGTCGTGATAGAAGCCGTGGAAGCAGGCGGCCAGCCGGCGTACCCAGGTGGTCACCTTGGTCGGGGCGCGATCGACGGCGGCGTCGGCCACGACCTCGGGCAGCTCCTCGAGGCAGCGGATCAGCTCGAGCTCGCGCTCGTGGGTGAGGAGCGAGAGGTCCACCTGGGCCAGTGGTGCCCGCTCCACCCCCCGCTCGACGGCCTTGCGGCCCACCCCGCCGATCCGGGCACTGACCATCTGGACGTAGAACACCGGGTTGTCGACGGACTGCTCCCTGACCGCGGCCAGATCGAACGTGCTGGTCTGGTCGAGTGACGTCATGAGGCTGAGTATCCGGGTGGCGTCGGGTCCGATGTCAGCCACCAGCGTGTCCAGCGAGATGGCGTTGCCGGCCCGCTTCCCCATGGTCACGGCCTCGTCCCCGTCCATCAGGGAGACCATCTGGCCGAGCTTGACCTCGAGGCGTTCCGGGTCCACGCCGAGGGCCTCGACGCCCGCCCTCAGGCTGGCCACCTGGCCGTGGTGGTCGGCACCGAAGACGTCGATGACCCGGTCGAACCCGCGGACCAGGAACTTGTCGCGGTGGTAGGCGAGATCACCGGCCAGATAGGTGGCATCGCCGTTGCTCTTCCGCAGGACCCGGTCCCGGCTGTCGCCGAGCTCGGTGGCCCGGAACCAGGTGGCGCCGTCCTCCTCGAAGACCAGGCCCTTCCCGGCCAGGAGGGCGATGGTCTCGTCGACGGCTCCGCTCTCCTCGATGGATGCCTGGCTGTACCACTCGTCGAACACGATGCCCACCGAGGCCAGCGAGGCCCGGATGTGATCGAGGATCCCCTCTGCCGCCCACCGGCCCGCGGCGGTCACATCGTCGGGCCCGTCGTAGCTCGCGGCCAGCTCGGTCACGTACTCCCCCTGGTAGCCGCCCTCGGGCACCGGCTCCCCGTGACGGCGGGCCAGCAGGCTCTCACCGAGGGTCCTGATCTGGCCACCGGTGTCGTTGACGTAGTACTCGCGGCTCACCTGGTACCCCGTACGGGCCAGGACCCGGGCCAGCGAATCGCCGTAGCTGCCCCACCACCCGTTGCCCACATGGATGGGACCGGTCGGATTGGCCGAGATGAACTCGACCTGGACGCGCTCGCCGTGGCCCACGTCGGGACGGGCATAGCCGTCCTCGCCTTCGTCGAGGAGCTCGGACAGGGCATCGTGCAGCCAGCCGTCGTCCAGCCGGAAATTGATGAATCCGGGCCCGGCGATCTCGATGTCCGTGGTGTGGGCGGGCGGATCCGCTTTGAGCGCCTCGACCAGGGACGTGGCCAGGGCCCGGGGGTTGGTCCCGGCTCGCTTGGCCATGACCAGGGCGATGTTGGTCGACCAGTCACCATGCTCCCGGCGGGCCGGGCGCTCGAGATGGACCGACGCCGGGTCGACCTCGAGGGGGAGCGCGTCCCGCTCGGCCACGGTGGTGACCGCGTCGCTGATGGCTCGGGCAAGGTGATCTCGGGTCGGCATGTAGCTGCGAGGATACGTCGTCGCGGGGCGTCGGCCGTCTTGGCCGGGTCCCGATCAGGTGCCGTCGCACTACAGTTGGCTCTCCGTGAGGGGAACGATCGGTCCGACGGACCCGGGTTCCCACCGTCGCACGCCCTCGTAGCTCAGCGGATAGAGCATCGGCCTCCGGAGCCGTGTGCGCAGGTTCGAGTCCTGCCGAGGGCGCCGATGCCGTGGGCGCCGATGCCGAGGGCGCAAGAAGCCGAGGGCGCTCAATGCCGAGGGCGCAAGAAATGGTCGCGGTCACCCACCGGGGATCCGGGGCCGGCCGACCGGCGTCAGGACCAGTGACCGCCCTCGACCAGCTCGAGGTACTCGGCCCGGGCGTCGCCTTCCCCCGCTGGCCGGTACAGCTCCGGCACGTCCGACTCCACTCCGCTCCCGGTCGACCCCTCCCCCGTCGATCCGCGCCGACGGCCCGGCCGGCCGCGGTCGAGATAGTGCACGGCCATGTCCGAGGCCACCGTCCGGGCCAGTTGGACCGCGCTGGCCAGGCTGCCGTCCGACGTCGCCGCGACGAACCGGCTGTCGTCGTGGTCCCCACCGCCCCACCGGGCCATGCCGACCTTGCGCTCCCTCGTCCGCCACCATCGCCACCACATCTGGTTGTGGGCCAGCCCGGCGGGCAACGATTCGGGCACCGGGGTGCCGAGCACCATCCGTGCCCGCTCCAGCTGCATGGCTGCCACCAGCCCCACCCGGTACCGGCCGGCTCGGCGGACGAGCTCGTCCCAGTCGGTGGCCTCGCTCATGATCATCTGGTCGAGGTCCTTGAGCCACACGAGCTGGTCGCCGCCGGAGAGCGATCCGTGCAGACAGAGGTACAAGATCCCGTCGACGGTGTCGAGCGTGGCCACATCGGTCCCGCCCAGACCGGTCCACCGGGACGGTCCTCCTGCGTTCGAAGAGCTCCTCTGGGGGCATGGCGAACCGCGACCGGATCGACGGGGTGACCAGCAGGTGCCAGTGGAGATCGGCGAGCATCCCGTGCGGGAGGACCATCGGGACCTCGGCCCGCATGAGCTCCACCATCATCGGCCAGTTGAGGTCGGTCACATGGCCACCGGCGGCTTCGATGCCCGTCAACGCCGTCGACAGATCGGTGGCCGCCACCACGATGTCGAGGTCCTCGTAGAGGCGGGCGCCAGGGTCGCGGTAGCCGATCTCGGCCAGCACCGGGCCTTTGACCACCAACCACGGATGCTCGAGCTTCCCAAGCGCTTCGGCCACGGTCCGGAGCTCCTGCAGGCACCGCTGGTGGGAGAGCGAGGCCATCTGGTAGGCGGTACGCAGGCCGGCGAACTCGGCGCCGTCCATCCCGAGCTCGGAAAGGGACCGGTACACCACCCCCGGCACCCGGTGATGGCAGGCGCGGTCGACCAGTCGGTCGGCCGGGACCTGGTCGAGGAGGGCCAGTGGGTCGGTCCGTCCGGGCCTCGCGCCTCCGGGTCAGCTGGACAAGGGCACGGCCGACGCGCTCGTCCAGGCCTCGGGGCCCGCCTCCCACACTCACGAGACCAGGTCGGTGACGCAGGCCACCGCGGCGTCCAGGTCCGAGCCGACCCGGAACCTCATGCAGGGCACGGACTCGACCAGTGCGGCCAGCATGTCGAGATGGGCCTGGCTGGCCACCGGATCGGTGAGGAGCACGTTGGGCAGGAGCCCGATGAGCGCCTCGGACGGCGCCAGCGGTTCGACCTCGGAACGCGGGCCCACGACCACCTGCGGAGCGAGGAGGACGGCCGGGCGGCAGCCGGTGAGCGGTGTGACACCGAAGACATCCTCGACGCGGAAGCTGTGCTTCTCGCGGCCCGGCACCAGGGGCGCCCCGGCGAGATGACCGAGCTCGGGGATTCTGGCCACCGTGTTGTCCGTCACGTCGACCTCATCGGGGAACCCCGCCACCCAGATGCCGTCGGGTGACGAGGTGAGGAAGACCGTGTCATCGGAGAGAAAATCGAAGCCGGCCCGGACCAACGTCACCGAGGTGGTCGACTTGCCGGAACCGGACTGCTCCCGGGATGAGCACGCCCTTGCCGTGGAGGGCCAAGCCGGCGGCGTGCAACGGGAACCGCTCGAACCGCTTCATCGTCTCGACGAGGGCGATGGTCAGGAGCGGGTGGGTGGCGAGCACCTCGTCACCCTCTTCGCGGCCGGTGATCGAGAGCTGGATGAGCCCCTCACCGGGTGAGCACAGGAGTCGGGCACGGTGCTCGTAGTCGACGAACAACTGGTCCGAGCCGTCGAAGTAGTCGATCTGCGCGCTGGGAGCGTCATAGATCGGACGGCCCGACGCCTCCCGGCTCCGGAGGCCAGCTCCGGTCACCGCCCGGCCCCCGCACCTCCACCACGAGGTCGGGAGGTCGGGTGCCGGCGGTTCGGAGGCAACGGAGCCGGGAAGCGATGGCCTCGGCGACCGACGGCTCCTCGCATCTGACCTCGACGCTGAGGCCGGCGAGCTCGTAGGTGGCTCCCGCCGGGCCATCCGGGCCATCCGGCCCATCCGGTCCCGATCCGACCATCCGGTCCCGATCCGGTCTCAGTGGGTCACACCTTCCGGTGTCAGCCGGACCACCTCGGTGAACTTCGACAGTGGGTCGACACGCTCGAGCAGTGGTTCGCCGGCCTTGTCCAGCCAGCAGTGGCCCGCCACCTCCCCCTCGTCGGTCCCGACCCCGAAGCAGAGCGAGACGTCATCGCCCGCTCGACGGAGCGCGTAGTACAGGGTGACTCCCCGGGTCAGGCAGCCAGGGCGCACGAAGGGATGGCCACGTCGGATGATGCCGTCGACCCAGGCGCCCATCTGATCCTCGATGTGAACACTGTCGACAGGGTCGATCGGAGCAGGGGTCCGGACCGGCTCGAGCCATCGCTGGAGCCTCGGGAGGCCGGCGCGAACCAGAAGCGGGGCGGCCACCGCTATCGCGGCCAACCGCACCAGCAGCAGGGGTGGAGGCGTACGGGCGACCGCGGTCCCGCCCGGTGCACTACGCCTCGATGACAAGTCCTGCTCCGGCGAGGTTTTCGAGAAGCGCGCCGGTGTCGTCCAACGCCGTGTCCGCGGGGACGTCGTACTCGGAACAGATCGTGTCGGCCACCTGAAGCCACCGTCCGTGTGCCGTCGCACAGGTCCCAGACACGTTTGCCCACCTCGTTGAGAGCGAAGTACTCACCGCTCTCGATGTCGAGGAGCACCGCCTGGCCCTCGACTTCTTGGACCATGACCCGATCCCGCCGACCGAAGACGCTGTTGCGGTCTACCACCTCAGCGTCAACGGTTCGGCCAGATCAAGGAGACCAAGTGGCCTAGTAACCCTGGTGGTGGTTGAAGCTGAACTTGGTCAGTTCACGGAGAAGGCCCAGGCGCTGGAGCTCCGGCTTCTCGTACGCACGCTTTTCTTTCATTGCTGCCCCTTTCTTTGGATCCGTGAATCCTACCACCGGGGCTCACAATTACAGCAAGCATTTTCGTACGTTGCACCAGCACCGGCAGAGCGATCAGCGGCGAATTCGGCCAGTCCCCGATCCCTCCATCGGCCCGGATCCGCCGGCCAGCCCCGACTGCCGGAGGGTCACGTTGAACCGCCCGGCCTCCAACCCGATGGCAGGGTCACCCGTGCCGGGCAGGACCTTGGGCACACCGTGAAAGGCAAGCCGGGAGGGGCCGCCGAACACGAACAGGTCGCCCGATTCGAGGCCGACGTCAGTCCACGGCCGGCCCCGGCCCGAGACGGAGCCGAAGCGGAACACACAGGTGTCACCGAGGCTCAGTGACACCACCGGTGCCTGGCACCGTTCGTCGCGGTCGGCGTGCATGCCCATTCGTGCGCCCGGGCCGTACCAGTTGACGAGGGCAACATCGGGCCGGTACCCGGCCGCCGCCGCGGTTGAGCCTCTCTGATCCGGCCCGAGCACCTCCGGGGCGACGGTGGCGGCGTCGGCCAGCGCCCGCCGGCCGAGGTCCCCGAGCCATTCCGGAAACCCGGCCACCCGCCTGCCGTCGCCGTCGTCCACGGTCCGCGAGTAGCGGTAGGGATACCAGTGCCAACCCAGGCAGGTGATCTGCACCGACATCGTCCCGCCTCTCGGCATGCGGGGCGCGCGGAGGCCGCCTGCCTCCTCGGCCCACCCACGGCACGACGCAACCAGCGCCCGCTGGCCGGCCGCGTCGAGCCACCCGGGGAGGTGGACGGCCCCGGGAGCCACGACCGAGGGGCTGCGAGGGATGAGGCTCACCATCAGCCGGCTGCCCGTCCGGCGGTCCTCGGCACCACCCGGTCCACGTCGAGATCCTGGCACATCCCCCCCGGGGTCAGAACGAGACCACCCGGGCGTCGGGACCGGGGCACAGGCCGGGGTCAGGCCGACGGGGTGGGGTCCTGCTTGGCCAGCCAGCGCAGGCGGGCGGCGCGCGCGTCCCACGAATAGACGACCGCGGTGCCGGCCAGTCGGTCGTGGAGAGCATGCCGGTCGCGGTTGGTGAGGATGCCGAGGAACCCGAGCCCGAGGATGAGGAAGCTGAGTGGGAGGGTGAGCGTCCGCAGCACGGCCTGGCGTGGTCCGATCGGAGAGCCGTCGGTCGTGACCACCCGGATCCCGAGGACGGCCATCCCGAGCGTCTTCCCGCTCAGCGACCACTGGTACGCGAAGTAGATGAACTCCCACACCACGGCCGCGATCAACGAGGCGATCTGGTGGCTGCGCAACGAGAACGACGAACCGCGTGACCAGTTGGATGGAGAAGGCCAATGCCGCCGCGCCCAGGGTGAACAGGCCCCACGAGGCGCCCACGTCGGCGGCGAAGGCGACCAGCCGGCTGACCGCTCCCGCGTAGTGGCCCTGCCGGCCTTCGATGGGCTCGGCCGCCACGACCTGCGCGCTCACGACGGACCCGCGTTGAGCTCGGCCGGACGGGGCCCGACCAGCTTCGGGGGACCGAGAGGCAGGTCCTGTGGCGACCGGCGCAGGATCCGGTTGACCCAGCGGGCGAAGAAGTCGTCGAGCCCGACGCCCTGGGCCCTGATCACGTCGAGGACCTGCGATGCGACCCCGGTGGTCGACCGGGCGATGATGGTGCCCAGCTCCGTCTTCTCCATCAACGCGTCGATGTCCACCCGCTCGACGATCTCCTCGACGTCGACCCGGTCGATGATCTTCTGGACGTCGACCCGGTCGATGAGCTTGTCCACATCGACCCGGCTGACCACCTTGTCCACGTCGACCCGGCTGACCACCTTGTCGACGTCGATCCGGTCGAGGAGGGCATCGATGTCGATGGCGTCCATCACGATGGTCACCACCCGCTCGGCCACGGCCTGGGCCAACTGCTCCATGCGGCCGGAGCCCGGAACCGGGCTCATCGGGGTCGGATCGGCGACCGTGGATCCATGGGGACAGCTTCCCATCGCCCGATGGCCCAGGCGGGGACGGTGGGTCCGTCCGCCCGCAGGTTCAGGAAGCGAGGCTCAAGCAGGTGAGCTGGACTTCAGCGCCTCCAAGGCGCGGTCGGCGTGCACGTTCATCCGGACCTCGCTCTGGATGACATCGATGACCCGGAGGTCGGGCCCGATGATGAAGGTGGCCCTCTTGGTGGGCGAGAGCTTGGTGAACCGGCGCCGCACCCCGAACTGGGTGGCCACCGCGCCGTCCGGATCCGACAGCAGCGGGAAATCGAAGGAGTGCTTGTCGGAGAACCGCTTCTGCTTCTCCACCTGATCGGCGCTGATGCCCACCCGCTGGGCGCCCACGGCCTCGAATTCGGCCTTCATGTCACGGAAGTGACAGCTCTCGGCCGTGCACCCGGGAGTCATCGCCGCCGGGTAGAAGAACAGGACGACGGGACCGGATGCGGCCAGATCGCTCAGCTTGCGCGGCGTGCCGTCCTCATCGGGCAGCTCGAAATCCGGAACCAGGTCGCCTTTTTCCATGGTCCGAGGCTATCGCCGGCCGGGACGGCGGGGCGACTGCCGGCGGGACGGCGGGGCGACTGCCGGCGGACGGCGCGGCGACTCCGGCCGGGCGACGGGCCGACCGCCACCGGGCGGCAAGGCAACCGCCACCGGAGGCCCACGCCGGAGATGGCGTCGGCGGCGCCATGGGGGCGCACTGATCGGGGTGTCGGACTGCCGGTGCCGGTGACCCCATAAGATGCGACGGAGCTCAGCCGTTCCCCCGGTGCACGGTTGCGGGCGGCCGGACCTCCGCCACCGGACCGCAGGGCGACCGGACCGCCGGACCGGCTCGTCGCCCGACCGGCCACCGGTGGCAGCACCGCTCCGTGCCAATCCCCCATCCGACCAGACAGGATCGCACCCGCATGCAGTACTCGATCGAAGCCGAACAACTCGAGAAGACCTTCAAGGGCAAGCTCGAGGTGCGCGCCCTCGACGGCGTCAGCTTCTCCGTCGCCGAGGGCACCGTCTTCGGCCTGCTCGGGCCCAACGGCTCGGGGAAGACCACCGCGGTGCGGATCCTGACCACCATCCTGAAGGCCGACGGCGGTCATGCCCGGGTGCTCGGGCACGACGTGGCCAAGAAGGCCAGCCTGGTCCGGAGCCTGATCGGACTGGCCGGCCAGTACGCCGCCGTCGACGAGAACCTGACCGGCCGGGAGAACCTCGAGATGGTCGGGAACCTCAACCACCTGCGCCGGTCCACCGTCGGCGGGCGGGCCCAGGAGCTGCTGGCCCAGTTCAATCTGGCCGATGCCGGCGACCGGACGCTGAAGACCTACTCGGGCGGTATGCGGCGACGCCTCGACCTGGCTGCCGCCCTGGTGGCACGACCCACCGTCCTCTTCCTCGACGAACCCACCACCGGGCTCGACCCACAGAGCCGCAACGACCTGTGGGAGGTGATCGAGCAGCTGGTGGGCGGCGGGACCACGGTGCTGCTCACCACCCAGTACCTCGAGGAGGCGGACCGTCTGGCCGACCACCTGGTCGTGCTCGACCACGGGCGGGTCATCGCCGAGGGGACGCCGACCGAGCTGAAGGCCGACCTCGGGGCCACCGTCCTCGAGGTCGGCCTGGGCTCGTTGGACGACGCCGGGCGCACGGCCGAGCTGCTGGCGGCCATCGGGCCCCACGCGCCGACCGTCAACGGCACGGTGGTGGAGGTGACGGTCGACCAGGGTCCGGAGGCGGCCATGACCAGCCTCCGCTCGTTGGACCAGGCGGGGATCGTCCCGGCCACGTTCACCTTGCGCGAGCCGAGCCTCGACGATGTCTTCCTGGCCCTCACCGGGCGTCGGGCCGAGGACGAGACCGAAGCCGAAGCCGACGGGCCCGACGCCGGCGGGCACGATTGGATGCGCCGATGCGGAGAGGGCAGCGCCGATCGCCACGGGAGAGCTCTCATGACCACAGCCGTCGTCGCCCCGACCGTTGCCGGCGCCCCCCACTCGGACAGCATCGGGAGCCGGGTCCGCTGGGCGGTCTCGGACACGCTGACCGTCACCAAGCGGAACATCCTCAGCTACACCCGCATCCCCGAGGCCCTGTTCTTCTCCACCGTGCAGCCGATCATGTTCGTGCTGCTGTTCCGTTACGTGTTCGGCGGAGCCATCAACGCCCCCGGTACCACGTACGTGAACTACCTGATGCCCGGCATCTTCGTGCAGACGGTCGCCTTCGGCTCGGTCCAGACCAGCATCGGCCTGGCCGAGGACCTCCAAAAGGGCCTCATCGAGCGGTTCCGGGCGCTGCCCATGGCCCGGTCGGCCGTGCTGGCCGGCCGCACCACGGCCGACCTGTGCCGGAACGTCCTGACCGTGATCATCGTCACCATCGTCGGCTTCCTCGTCGGGTTCCGTCCCACCACCGGTGTCCTCCCCTACCTGGCCGGCATCCTGGTCATCCTCCTGTTCGCCTACGCCCTCTCGTGGGGGTTCGCAGTCATCGGGCTGTCCGCCCCCAACAGCGAGGTGGCCCAGGTCATCTCGTTCCCGATCCTCTTCCCCCTGACCTTCGCCTCCTCGGCCTTCGTCCCGGTGTCGTCGATGCCGAGCTGGTTGCAGGGCTTCGCCACCTATCAACCGGTGAGCGTCACCGTCAGCGCCTGCCGCGCCCTCATGATCGGAGGGCCCACCGCCACCTGGGTCATCCAGTCCCTGCTGTGGTCGCTCGGCACTGCTCGTCGTGCTCATGCCGCTGGCCGTCCACCGCTACCGCACCCGCATCTGAGGCATACCGCACACGCACCCGCTTCCGACGGACACCCGCACCGATGACCTCGAGCCAGCGGTGAGCGGACCCGTCCCCCGGCTCGCCGCCGCGGCTCCGGGCGAGCAGAATGGGGACATGGCCCACCCACCCACCTCCCCGGTCCCACCCGACTCCTTCGGCGCCCGCGGCACCCTGGCCGTCGGCGATGCCTCCTACGAGATCTACCGGATCAACGCGCTGGCCGACCGCTACGACATCGCCAGGCTCCCGTACTCGATAAAGGTGGTGCTCGAGAACCTCCTGCGCCACGAGGACGGCCTCGCCGTACGTCCGGCCGACATCGAGGCGGTGGCCGGATGGGGCAACCGCCCCGAGCGCCACGGCCTCGGTGCAGAGGACGCCGCGGAGATCGCCCTCACCCCCGAGCGGGTCCTCATGCAGGACTTCACCGGCGTGCCCTGCGTGGTCGATCTGGCGGCCATGCGCGACGCGCTGCAGCACGCTCGGCGGCGACCCGAGCAGGGTCAACCCGCTGGTCCCGGTCGAGCTGGTCATCGATCACTCGGTGATCGCCGAGGCGTCGGGCAGCCCGGGGGCCTTCGACGAGAACGTCGACATCGAGTACCAGCGGAACATCGAGCGCTACCAGCTCCTCCGCTGGGCCCAGCAGGCGTTCGACGGATATCGGGTGGTCCCGCCCGGCACCGGCATCTGTCACCAGGTCAACCTCGAGTACCTGTCGCGGGTGGTGTTCGCCACCGACGACGGAAAGGCATACTGCGACACCCTGGTCGGCACCGACTCCCACACCACCATGGTCAACGGGCTCGGCGTCCTCGGATGGGGCGTCGGTGGCATCGAGGCCGAGGCGGCCATGCTCGGTCAGCCGCTCTCCATGCTCCTCCCCCCGGTCGTGGGCTTCCGCCTGACCGGCGAGCAGGCACCCGGCACCACGGCCACGGATCTGGTGCTGACCATCACCCACCTCCTCCGACAGCACGGCGTGGTGGGGAAGTTCGTCGAGTTCTACGGCCCCGGCGTCGCCGCCGTGCCGCTGGCCAACCGGGCCACCATCGGCAACATGTCGCCAGAGTACGGAGCCACCTGCGCCATCTTCCCCATCGACGAGGTCACCCTCGACTACCTGCGCTTCACCGGACGCGACGACCACCACGTGGACCTGGTCGAGGCCTACGCCAAGGAGCAGGGGATGTTCCATGCCGCCGGAGGGGTCGAACCCGTGTTCTCCGAGACCATCGAGCTCGACCTGTCGTCGGTGGTGCCGAGCATCGCCGGTCCGACCCGGCCCCAGGACCTGGTGACCCTGGCCGGTGCCGGGGCGTCCTACCGGACCGCCCTCGGACGCGACCAGCGGTCCGGGTCCCGCGTCACTGGGCGACGGGTCCACCGTCTCCATCGGCGACGGTGCGGTGGTGGTGGCCGCCATCACCAGCTGCACCAACACCTCCAATCCGCAGGTGATGGTGGCCGCCGGCCTGGTGGCCAGACGGGCCGTGGAGCGGGGGCTCGAGCCCAAGCCCTGGGTCAAGACCACGCTGGCACCGGGCTCGAGGGTGGTCATGGACTACCTCGACCGGGCCCGGCCTGACCGAGCCACTGGCCCGGATCGGGTTCGACCTGGTCGGCTTCGGCTGCACCACCTGCATCGGCAACTCCGGGCCCCTGCTCCCGGGCGTCTCCCGAGCGGTCCACGACAACGACCTCTCGGTGGCCGCGGTCCTGTCGGGAAACCGCAATTTCGAGGGCCGGATCCACCCCGACGTCCGGATGAACTACCTGGCCTCCCCGCCGCTGGTGGTGGCCTACGCGCTGGCCGGCACCATGGACATCGACCTCACGACCGACCCGCTGGGCAACGGATCCGACGGCCGCCCGGTCTACCTGGCCGACCTGTGGCCGTCGCCCGAAGAGATCACCGAGTCCATCCGGAGCTCGATCACCTCGGACATGTTCCGCCAGCGGTACGCGTCGGTCTTCGACGGTGACGAGCGGTGGCAGACCGTCGAGACGGCCACCGGCGACACGTTCAGTTGGGATCACGACTCCACCTACGTCCTGCGTCCCACTTTTCTCGAAGGCCTGACCATGACGCCGGCCCCGGTGACCGGGGTGGCGGGTGCACGGGTCCTGGCCAAGCTGGGGGACAGTGTCACCACCGACCACATCTCGCCCGCCGGCAACATCAGCCCCTCCAGCCCGGCCGGTCACTACCTCGCCGACCACGGGGTCGAGCCTGGCGACTTCAACTCCTACGGCACACGGCGCGGGAACCACGAGGTGATGGTGAGAGGAACCTTCGCCAACGTGAGGCTGCGCAACCAGCTGGCGCCGGGTACCGAGGGTGGGTTCACCCTCCACCTGCCCGACGGCGAGGAGACCACCATCTACGAGGCGGCGGTTCGGTACGCAACCGAAGGGGTGCCGCTGGTGGTCCTGGCCGGCAAGGAGTACGGATCGGGCTCCTCACGCGACTGGGCGGCCAAGGGCACGTCGCTGCTCGGTATCCGCGCCGTGATCGCAGAGAGCTACGAGCGCATCCACCGGTCGAATCTCATCGGCATGGGCGTGCTGCCCCTGCAGTATGCGGAGGGCGAGAGCGCCTCCTCACTGGGCCTGACCGGGCACGAGGTCTTCACCGTCACCGGGCTCGACTCCCTCAACGAGGGGGTGGCGCCCGAAGACCGTCGGGGTCCGGGCCGAGGACGGTGAGCGGGTGGTGGAGTTCGAGGCCAGGCTACGCATCGATACCCCGATGGAAGCCGAGTACTACCGCAACGGCGGGATCCTGCCCTACATGCTGCGCCAGATGGCCGGCTGACCGAGATGGCCGGCTGACCGAGATGGCCGGCTGACGGAGATGGCCGGCTGACGGAGATGGCCGGCTGACCGAGCTGGCCGGCTGACCTGCGGCGACGCGGCTACCCGGCCAGCGGCAGGACGAAGAAGGCGATGACCACGAAGTGCAGCACCGCCCCGACGATGGTGCAGGCATGGAACACCTCGTGGTACCCGAACACCCCGGCAACGGGGTCGGGGCGCTTGAGGGCGTAGACGACGGCACCGGCCGAATAGGCCAGCCCACCGGCGAGCAGGAGCGTGAACCCGGCACCGCCGAGCGCGTGGAGCAGCTGCGGGAGTACCACGACGGCAGCCCAGCCCACCACCACGTAGGGCAGGGCGATCACCCATTTGGGAGCGTCGAGCCAAACCTGGCGAAACGTGATGCCGACGAGTGCGCCGCCCCAGACGATGCACAGCACCGCGGTCCGCGGCCAACCGCTGAGGGCGATCCCGGCCACAGCGGTGTACGAGCCGGCGATGGCGATGAAGATGGTCGAGTGGTCCGCGCGCCGCATGCGCCGACGGCCCACCGGTCCCCAGGTGTGCCGGTGGAAGAGGGCGCTGACACCGAACAGCAAGGAGATGGAGACGGCGTAGACGGACATGATCGCCTTCGAGCCCGGAGTCGGTGCCGCCCAGATCAGCGCCGTGCCCGACACCAGCGAGACGAAGAAGGCAACTTCGTGGAAGACGCCACGCAGCGCCGGTTTGGCCGGTTCCGCGCCGTCGGGGATGCCGGGCCCGGCCGTCGGCGCGTGGTCAGCGGCCCGCATCAGAGCCGGTCCGAGATCTCCAGGGGGGAGCCGCCGGCGTTGCTGACCGGCTGCAGCGATCGCCCGACGAACCGACGGAGCATCCGGCGACCGACCGCCTCCACCCGGGCCAGGCGTGGGCCGTCCAACGTGACGCCGGCCGGTAGATGGGGCCGCCACCGCTCGGCCAGGGTGCGATCGACCTCGATGTGGAATTGCAGGCCATAGGCGAGGGGCCCCCATCGAAAGGCCTGGTGGGAGTAGATCCGGGACCCAGCCAGATGGACCGCGCCGTCGGGCATCGAGAACGTGTCACGGTGCCAGTGCACACACGGCACCGCGGTGTGGCCGAGACCGGTGTACTCGGGCCCGGTCACGGGGTCTCTCCGGCCCTCACCGGTCAGCTCCACTTGGCCGAGGCCGATCTCCGGCTCGGGCCCGGTGGTCACCTCGGATCCGAGGGCGGCGGCCAGCTGTTGCGCTCCGAGGCACACGCCGAGCACGGGGCCCCCTGCTTCCACCACCGCCCCGATCAGTGCCCGTTCGGGAACCAGCCACGGATGCTCACCGACATCATGGACCCCCATCGGGCCACCCATCACCACCAGCCCGGCGACCGATTCCTGATCGGGGAGGGGATCACCGCGGTCGGTGCGGACCACGTCGAAGCGGAGGCCGCGTTCGGCCAAGGACTCCACGATCAACCCCGGGCCCTCATGGGCCACGTGCTGGACGATCACCCACCGGCGGCCGGCCGGTTCACCTCCGGCCGCGGTCCCGGGCGAGTGCCTCCCGGAGGAACCGGAGCCGGCCGGGTCGGTCACCCGGTCGCCACCACGTGGAAGGCCTCGGCCAGCCGCCCGTCGGGCAGACCCGCAGCCAGCGCGGTCCCCGACATCCAGCTGCGCAGCAGACCGTCGAGGTGCTCACCGTCGCCGACCTGGCTCCGGTGCGATCGGAGGGCGGCCAGCTTGAGGTCGAAGTACTCGGTGGCGTCGACCACCCTGTCGGCACGGTCGGTGGCCATGATCCACGCTTCCGGCACGGTGTGGGGTTCGAGCCCTTCCTCGATGAGCTCGGGAAATGCGAACGGGTTGCGCGAGTCCGGGTAGACGGCACAGATGGCCGCCTCGCCCGCGACCAGATGGTCGGGATGACTGGCGTAGATGCGCGACCAGTTGCGCTCGGGTGACTGGGTGACGACCCGGTCGGGACGGAATCTGCGGATCACCCTGGTGATGGCCAGCCGGAGGTCGAGGCCGGGCTGGAGGCGACCGTCGGGGAACCCGAGAAAGGTCACGTCGGTCACCCCGACGACCTCGGCCGCGTCCAACTGCTCCTGACGACGGATCACCGCCATGTCGTCGCGCCTGACGGTACGGTCGGACCCACCGGCATCGCCGTCCGTGACGATGCAGTATGCGACGTCGATGCCGGCGCGCGTCCACACCGCCACCGATCCGGCGGCGCCGAAATCGACGTCGTCGGGATGGGCGGTCACCACCAGGATCCGCCCGGTGTCTTCGATGCCGGCACCGACCGTCATCGGTGCTCGGAAATGGGTGTCGGACATGCGCTCCTCAGTGGTCCCGTCCCCGACCGCACCCGTGGCCGGTGGGTCCGGTGGGCCCTCGGGCGACGTACCCGGCGGGACGTTCGGGGCCGATGGGTCTCAGTCGGTGCCCGGCTGCCATGCGGCCAGGTCGGTCAGGCGGGGGTCGTTGGAGAAGATCTCGACGATCGGAACCTTGAGCCCGATCCGGGTCTGGATGCGCTCGACCTCGAGGATCTGGTTCCACTGCACCAGGGTCACCACCAGTCCGGCCTCGCCGGCGCGGGCTGTTCGGCCCGAGCGGTGCAGATAGGCCTTGTGGTCCTCGGGTGGATCGAAGTGGACGACCACGTCGACCATATCGATGTCGAGACCCCGGGCGGCCACGTCCGTGGCCACCAGCGCCGGGAGCTTGCCATCGCCGAAGTCCTTGAGGGTCCGCTCCCGGTTCGTCTGACGAAGGTCCCCGTGGATGACGTCGGCCTTCACGCCCTCCTTGCGCAGCTGCTCGACCAACCGGTCGGCACCGCGCTTCGTGCGCACGAACACCAGGGTCTTGTCCGAGTTGCGGCAGATGGCCGCACACACCTTGACCCTGTCCATCTGGTGCACCTCGAGGAACCGGTGCTCCATGGCGTCGACCGTGGTCCGCTGCGAGGCCACCTCGTGCATCACCGGATCGGTCAGGTAGCGGCTCACCAGCCGGTCCACCGCACCGTCGAGGGTGGCCGAGAACAAGAGGGTCTGATGCACCCGCTCGAGACGGCGGAGCACCCACTCGACCTGGGGCATGAACCCCATGTCCGCCATCCGGTCCGCCTCGTCGAGCACCAGCGTCTCGATATCGGCTACCGAGAGCTCCCCGCGGTCACCGAGGTCGATGAGCCGCCCGGGTGTGGCGATGATCACGTCCACCCCGCGGCGCAACTTCTTCACCTGCCGCTCGATGTCGGCACCGCCGTAGACGGCGGCGATCCGGAGGCCCGCCTCCTTGGCCAGGGGCTCGAGGACCTCGCTGACCTGCACGGCCAGCTCGCGGGTGGGAACGAGCACCAGGGCCCGGGGGCGGCCCGGCTCGGTGGACCTGGCGGCCATGGTGCGCTGGAGCAGCGGGACACCGAAGGCCAGGGTCTTGCCGGATCCCGTCTTGGCCTTCCCGCACACATCCCGCCCGGCCAGGGCGTCGGCCACGGTCATGGCCTGGATGGCGAACGTGGTGGTGATCCCCTGGTCGGCGAGGGCCTTGACCAGGGCTGGGTCGACGCCCAACGACGCGAACGTGGGGGCATCGCCGTCCCCGCTGCTGCCGGCGTCCAACGCCCCATCGGCGGGATCGAGGACGCGGTCCGACGGGTCGATAACGGTTGTCATGGGGTTCAGAAGCTCACTCTCGCTGTTCGGTGACGGCCGGAAGCCGACCGTCGACATCCGTGCCACTCACGAATGCCTTCGGGCCCGCCTCGGGCCATCGTTCCGGACCGCGTCGGCGGCTCGGAGAACGGAGATGAGGAAGACCCCGGTGGAAGGCACTGCGCCTCACCACGTGGACAGTCTAGCCTGGAATGCCCCCCACTCCGGGCCATCCCGGTGGAGGACGCCCTGTTCAGGTGGCCGAAGGCTCGCTGTACACCTCGGATCCCGCCTGGCGGAACTCCGTCGCCTTCTCCTTGAGCCCGATCTCGACGGCTGATGCGAGGTCCATCCCCTTGGCCTCGGCGTACTCGCGAACATCCTGGCTGATGCGCATGGAACAGAACTTCGGACCGCACATCGAACAGAAATGGGCCGTCTTCGCCGGTTGGGCCGGAAGGGTCTCGTCGTGGTAGGCCCGGGCCGTCTCCGGGTCCATGGCCAGGTTGAACTGGTCCTCCCAGCGGAATTCGAACCGGGCGTTGGACAGCGCGTCGTCCCACGCCTGGGCCCCCGGGTGCCCCTTGGCCAGGTCGGCCGCGTGGGCGGCGATCTTGTAGGCGATCATCCCTTGTTTGACGTCCTCCAGGTTGGGGAGGCCCAGGTGCTCCTTCGGGGTGACGTAGCAGAGCATGGCCGTCCCGGCCATGCCGATGACCGCGGCGCCGATGGCCGAGGTGATGTGGTCATAGCCGGGCGCCACGTCGACGGTCAGCGGCCCGAGGGTGTAGAAGGGCGCCTGGTGGCAGACCTCCTGTTGGAGGGTCACGTTCTCCGCCACCTTGTGCAGCGGCACGTGTCCGGGTCCCTCGATCATGACCTGGACGTCGTGGCGCCACGCCACCTCGGTGAGCTCGCCGAGGGTGTGCAACTCGGCGAACTGCGCCTCGTCGTTGGCGTCGGCGATCGAACCGGGCCGGAGGCCGTCGCCCAGCGAGAAGGCCACGTCGTAGGCGGCCATGATCTCGCAGATCTCCTCGAACCGGGTGTAGAGGAAGTTCTCGGTGTGGTGGGCCAGGCACCAGGCGGCCATGATCGACCCGCCACGGCTCACGATCCCCGTGGTGCGGCGGGCGGTCATGGGCACGTACCGGAGGAGGACGCCGGCGTGGATGGTGAAGTAGTCGACACCCTGTTCGGCCTGCTCGATGAGGGTGTCACGGTAGAGGTTCCAGGTCAGCTCCTCGGGAGACCCGTCCACCTTCTCGAGGGCCTGGTAGATGGGCACCGTCCCGATGGGCACCGGGGAGTTGCGGACGATCCACTCGCGGGTGGTGTGGATGTCGGGGCCGGTCGAGAGGTCCATGACCGTGTCCGCACCCCATCTGGTCGCCCAGGTCAGCTTCTCCACCTCCTCCTCGATGGACGAGGACACCGCCGAGTTGCCGATGTTGGCGTTGACCTTCACGAGGAACCGGCTGCCGATGACCATGGGCTCGGACTCGGGGTGGTTGACGTTGGCCGGCAGGATGGCCCGGCCGGCGGCGATCTCGTCGCGCACCAGTTCGGCGGGCACGCCTTCGCGGGCCGCCACGAAGTTCATCTCCGGTGTCACCTCGCCCCTCCGGGCGTAGTGCAACTGGGTGACCGGCCCGCCTGTGGACCGCAGCGTCCGGCGGCCGGACGGGGGCACGCTGTCCGAGGTGGGGTTCGGCCCGTCGCACCGCGGCGCGGCCGTCGTCGCGCCGGGTGGCCGTCCGGCCCCGGTGCTCGACGACATCCCCGCGTGCCGCGATCCACGGGAGGCGGAGCGGGGGCAGTCCCTCCGTCGGCACCGAGCCGGGACCTGACGTGTCGTAGAGGGTCACCGGCTGGTTGGGCCGGGGCCCGTCGGGACCGGGCGAATCGGACAGGGCGACCTCGATGAACGGGACGCGGACACCTCCGGTGCCGTTCACGTAGACCTTCCGCCGGTTGTGGGCCGGGCGGTCGGTCACCGGGGGGCGGTCGGTCACCGCCGGGCGGTCGCTCACCGGGGGGCGGGTGACGCCGTCGGCCGGCGCCGGCTCGTTCGTCGATTCTGTCATGGCTGCAGTCCCTTCGAGCTCGATCGTGGTTGAGTCTCCCACGCTCCGCCCGCTCCCGCGGAAGCGGGTTTGTGCCATCGTGGGCCCCAACACATGACGGTGCCGCCCCGGTGCGGACGGTACCCACCACCCCGCGAAAGGAAGTCCACCATGGGAAAGCTCGCTGCCGGCGACAGGGCACCTGCGTTCACCTTGCCCGATCAGGACGGCAACCCGGTATCGCTCAAGGACTTCGCCGGACAACAGGTCGTCGTGTACTTCTACCCGAGGGACGACACGCCCGGATGCACCAAGGAGGCCTGCCAGTTCAACGACAACCTGCGCGCCTTCGCCCGGGCCAAGGTGGCCGTCCTCGGCATCTCCGGCGACGGCGCCGACAAGCACCAGAAGTTCCGGTCCAAGTACGGGCTCAAGTTCCCCCTGCTCACCGACGCCGACCACAAGGTGGGCGAGGCCTACGGGGCGTGGGGTGAGAAGACGCTCTACGGCAAGAAGTCGATCGGGGTCATCAGGTCGACCTTCCTGATCGGACCCGACGGCAAGATCGCCCGGCCCTGGTACCACGTGAAGGCCGACGGCCACGCGGAGAAGGTCCTCGCCGAGCTGGCCGGCTGACGAGCGCAGGGTCGGTCACACCTGGTGGGACGGGCACCACCACGAGGTCCGCCCCCCGACCGTCGACCGGACCAGCTCGGTGCCGTCACGCGGGCACCGACCCCCGATGCGACGCTCCTCCATGAGGTCGCCCCGGTGCGACCCGCCCCGCCCGGTCAGGTCGCCGATGGTCCGCAGCAGATGACGGTGGAGGCGGCGCACCTCGGCAGGGGACAGTGAACCGGCCGGCCGCAGCGGGGACAGCCGGGACCGCCACAGTGCCTCGTCAGCGATGAGGTTGCCCACGCCGGCCACACGCGACTGGTCGAGCAGTCGGGCCTTGAGCGGGGCCTTCGACCCTCGCAGGGCCGCGGCCAGGGCCGACTGGGTGACGGTGGCCGCGTCGGGGCCGAGGCCGGACACGTCCGGATCGAGCAGGATCCCGCCGAGCCGCCTCGGGTCGTGGACCACGAGGGAGCCACCGTCCGAGAAGCCGATCGAGAACCGGTCCCACTTCGGGTCGTGCCGCCGGGGGGCGTAGACCAGCCGGTCGGTGCCCGGCTCCCCGTCGACCAGCAGCCTGCCGGTCATCCCGAACCGGATGCCGAGCGTCGGAGCTTCCTCGACGTCGAGCAGCAGCAGCTTGCCGATGCGGCGGGCCGCGGTCGAGCCGGTGGCCCACCAGGGCCTGACGGACAGCCGGCCCGTCGGCCCCACCCTTGATGAACCAGGGGTCGGGAGCCGAGACCGAGGAGATGGTGCGCCCGAGCGCGGCCTCGGCGGTCCGCCGGTAGCTCTCGACCTCGGGCAGCTCGGGCACCGGACGAGGGTACCCAACAGAAGCCGGTCGACCGCGTGCTCCGGCGCCCGGGCCCGCCTCGATAGGGTAAGGCCCATGCCCCCCGAGAAGCCGCACTGGGCCGAGCTGTTCACCGAGGTCGTCACCTCCGGCCTGTGCACGGGGTGCGCGGCCTGCATCGTGGCCTGCCCCTACGACGTTCTTTCCTATGACGACACCGGCGGACGGTACAAGCCGTTCCACATCGACGCCGAGGGCGGAGCCGGAGAGCTGTACCCACGGGGTCAAGGGCTGCACCATGTGTACCCGGGCATGCCCGAGGTTCCGCCTGTGGGAGCCCGAGGTCGACACCCATCTGTTCGGAAGGGAGCGGACCACCGAGGAGGTCGCCGGGGTGTCCACGGACATCCTCCTGGTCCGGGCCACCGACCCCGAGATCCACCAGTGCGGACAGGACGGCGGTCTGGTCTCGGCCCTGCTCGTCTGGGCCCTCGAGCACGACGTGATCGACGCCGCGCTGGTCTCCGACCTCGAGGGGGACGGCACCACCTGGAAGGCGGTGCCCGCCGTCGCCACCACCCGGGCCCAGGTGCTGGCGGCCGCCGGGTCCCGCTACACCTACTCGGCCAACCCGTTGGCGTACCCGTTGGCCATCGAGGCCGGTGCGGAACGCATCGCCCTGGTGGGCATGGGGTGCCAGTCGTCGGCGCCCCCGGTCATGCAGGCCCGCAAGGCCGGCAAGATCGCCCGGCGGCTGTCGCTGACCATCGGGTTGATGTGCTCCAAGACCTTCGACGACGCCATCTTCCCCGAGCTCTTCGAGGCCAGGTACGGGATCGCCCGGGCCGACATCTCGAAGATGAACATCAAGGGTGTGTTCCAGGTGTGGACCCGAGACGGCGGGTACCACGAGATCCCACTCAAGGAAGCCCACGCCTGGACCAGGGAGGGCTGCACCGCCTGTCCCGACTTCGCCGCCGAGCACGCCGACATCTCGACCGGTGGCATCGGGGCCTTCAACGACTGGACCCTGACCATCGTGCGGACCGACAAGGGCCGCGACCTCCTCGACCGGATGATCGCCGACGGCGCCCTGGAGACCAGACCGGGTGACGACGACCCGGGGGCCATCGCCCTGCTGCACAGGCTGGCCCGGGTCAGCCGCCGGCGGTGGCCCGAGACGGCGGTCCCCATGCCCCGCCGCCTGCCGGCCAGCGACATGAAAATCCGGTAATAATCGGGCCGATTAGGGCCGATCGGCCCTGGAGATCCGGCGCACGGGGCCTAGGCTGAATCCGGAGCCCGGGCCCATCTGCCTCCGGGGCCCAGCCTTCGACCCTGGAGGAATCCCGCTTGTTCGCCGCCCTCGGACGGTTCACCGTACGCTTTCGCTGGCTGATCATCGCCGGTTGGATCGTGGTGACCGTGGTCCTCACCGTCTCCCTTCCGTCGCTGACCAGCGTGGAGAAGAACAGCAACACCCAATTCCTGCCGGCCACCGAGCCCAGCGTCCGGGCTCAGGCCCTCGCCGGTCCCTTCAGATCGGCGACCTCGATGAGCACGACGTTCGTGGCCGCCACCTCCACCGGTACCCAGCTCACCGCGGCCGACGACACCGCCATCGACCGGGCCGAGCTGGCCATGCGGGCCGTGCCCCGGGTGACCACCGTGGTGGACCAGGGAGTCTCGGCCAACGGGAGGGCCCGCAGGGCGCTCGTCGAGCTGCAGATCCCGGCGTCGGCCGGGCAGAAGGTGGCCGACCAGGCGGTGGTCGCGCTGCGGGCCACGTTCGCCACGACCCAACCACCACCCGGCCTGAGCATGCACCTGACCGGAGGTCTGGCCAGCTCGATAGACGAGCAGAACCAGAACGGCCATATCCAGACCCTCATCGAGCTCCTCTCGGTCCTGTTCATCGTGGCGCTCCTGTTCCTCACCTTCCGGGCCCTCCTGGCCCCGTTGGTGGCGCTGCTCCCTTCGGCGGTGGCCCTGTTGGCGGCCGGCCCGATCATCGCCGAGTCCACCCACATCGGCGTCGAGGTCTCCGACCTGACCCCGATACTCCTCATCGTGGTCCTGCTCGGGGCCGGCACCGACTACGGGCTGTTCCTCATCTTCCGGCTACGCGAGGAGCTCCGCCGCGGGAAGAGCGTCGGCGAAGCGGTGTCGTTCTCGCTCTGCAAGGTGGGCGAATCGATCACCTTCTCCGGCCTGACGGTCATGGGTGCCCTGGCCACCGTGGTGGTGGCCACGTTCGGGTTGTACAAGGGACTGGGCCCGGCTCTGGCCATCGGGATCGCCGTCGCCCTCGCCGCCAACCTGACCCTGTTGCCGGCGCTGCTGGCGGTGCTCGGTCGCAGCGTGTTCTGGCCCCGGATACCCAAGGTGGGTCGGCACAAGGGCGGCGTCTGGGGCCGCATCGCCGGCAAGGTGGTGGGGAGGCCGGTGCTCACCCTGGTCATCGGCCTGGTGATCTTCGGCGGGCTGGCCGCATCGATGCTGGCCTACTCGCCCTCCGGATTCAACAATGAGCCTGCTCCGGCCACGTCCGATTCGGGGCGGGGTCAGGCGGTCCTGGCGGCCGACTTCCCGTCGGTCGAGACCAATCCCACGACGGTGCTGTTCCGGATGCCGAACTCGGTCTGGACCGACCCCGCCGTACTGGCCGACGCCCAACGGGCCCTGGTCCGGTCGGGGGAGTTCAGCGCGGTGACCGGCGCCGTGGATCCGGACGGGCAGATGGTCGCCCCCTCGGCGCTGGCCCGGGCCCGGGCCCTGCTGTCCCCGTTGGGTCCGGCCGACGCCCTCCCGATCGCCCCGCCGGCCGGCGTCGAGGTCTCGCCCGCGGCGTACAGCGCCTACCAGGCCTCCTCTCAGTTCATCAGCGCCGATGGTCGGACCATCCGGTACGAGACGGCGTTGCGGGCCGGCCAACCGGACGGCACCGCGGCCGCGGCCGCCGTGCCCGCCGTGCGCGCCGCCGTGGCCCGGGTCGCCCGGTCGATCGGGGCCACCGCCAGCGGGATCAGCGGCGACGCCCCGCTGGCGTCCGACGTGGGCACCATCTCGGGCAACGACCTGATGAGGATCATCCCCATCGTGATGATCGTGCTGGCCCTCTTGTTGGCCATCGTGCTGCGGAGCCTGGTGGCACCGCTGTACCTGGTGGTGAGCGTGGGTCTGTCCTACCTGGCCTCCCTCGGCCTCGCCGTGCTGATCTTCGTCATCATCGGCGGGCAGGACGGCATCAATTTCGTCCTCCCCTTCTTCATGTTCATCTTCATCATGGCCCTGGGCCAGGACTACAACATCCTCGTCATGACCCGTATCCGGGAGGAGGCCCACCACGCCCCGATCAAGGTGGCCGTCCGACGTGCCGTCGAGGCCACGGGCACCACCGTGACATCGGCCGGCCTCATCCTGGCCGGGACCTTCGGCGTGCTGACGGTCACTGGCAACACCCAGGTGCAAGAGATCGGTCTCGGTCTGGCCGCGGGGATCCTCCTCGACACGTTCTTCGTCCGCACCCTTCTGGTCCCCTCCGTCGTGGTGCTCCTGGGCCGGTGGAACTGGTGGCCGTCAAAGCTCTCCGACGAGGACCACAGCCACGACCCGGTGACACCCGGGGACACCGGGTCCGGGGACGGCTGCGAAGCGGTCGCACCCCCGGTCCGACCCCTGGCCGGCGTGGCCAACTGAGCCACGCCGCCCTCTGCGAGCCAACGTTCGTCAGCCGGTGTGGCGCCGGGGACAGAGTACGGTGAACGAGCGTGGCCAGCCGAGCGAATGCCCCCAGCCGCCCGACGGTGGTCCTGTTGGTGCGCCACGGGACGACGCCGACCACGGGCAAGGTGCTCCCCGGCCGGGCCCCCGGTCTGCATCTCTCCGACGAGGGACGGGCACAGGCCGAAGCGGTGGGCGAGCGCCTGAAGGCATTGGTGGCCGCAGGCCGCCGGGCGCCGGTGGCCGTCTACGCGTCCCCGCTGGAGCGGACCATGGAGACGGCTCGGCCCATCGCCAGGAGCCTCGGACTCCGCGTGCGCACCGAGCGTGGCCTCATCGAGTGCGAGTTCGGCCAGTGGACCGGGGCCAGGCTGAGCTCGCTGGCCAAGAAGCCGGAATGGGCGCAGGTCCAGCGCTGCCCGAGCGGCTTCCGCTTCCCCGGGGGCGAGTCCTTCCCCGAGATGCAGGCCAGGATGGCTTCGGCCATCGGCCACCTGACCCGTTTGCACCAGGGCGAGACGATCGTGGCCGTGTCCCACGCCGACCCCATCAAGGCCGCCGTGGCCAGCTGCGCGGGTACGCCCCTCGACCTCTTCCAGCGTCTGGTGGTGTCGCCCTGTTCGGTGTCGGCGCTGGCCTTCACCGCGGCCGGGCCCCACGTGCTCACCGTCAACTCCACCGCCTCGCTGACCGAACTGGCCATCGCATGAGCGAGGGCTACGACCTCTCGGCTCCCGACCGGCTCACGGTCGGTACGGTGGGCCCGGTCGGCAACCGCCTCTTCCTCCTCCAGTGCCGACAGGGATCTGTCCTGCTCACCCTCAAGATCGAGAAGCAGCAGGTGGCAGTGGTGGCCGACTACCTGGCCCGCATCGTGCGGGACCAGCAGAGCCCGGACCATCTCCCTGACGACCTCGCGCTCGAGGAACCGGCCGAGCCGGCCTGGGTGGTCGGGACGGTCGGCGTCTCCTATGACCAGGCCGACGACCGTGTCATCCTGGTCATCGAAGAGCTGGTCCCCGAGGACGAGACCGGGGCCATCGCCCGCCTGTCCATCTCCCGGGAGCAGGCGGCCGCCTTCGCCATCCAGGCCACCAGACTCGTCGAGTCGGGCCGGCCACCCTGCCCGCTGTGCGGTTCCCCCCTCGACCCATCCGGACACGAATGCCCACGGACAAACGGCCACCGTCCTCCGGCGGTGTGACAGGCTGGAGCCCCGACTGCGGTCACGGGCTCGAAGCGGCCGGCGAGCTGCTGGCCACCAGCGAGTTCAGCGTGGTCGGTCGCCTGCCCTGGAGCTCGAACCTGACCTATCTGGTCAGCCTGGACGCCGCCGGGGACCACCCACTCGACGCCGTCTACAAGCCGGCCGCGGGCGAGCGGTCGCTCTGGGACTTCCCCGACGGCCTCTACCGCCGCGAAGTGGCGGCGTTCGCCCTCTCCGAGGCACTCGGCTGGGGCATCGTCCCCCCCACCGTGGCCCGCGGGGACGGCCCGTTGGGTGAGGGTTCGCTCCAGCTCTTCGTCGAAGCCGACTACAACCAGCACTACTTCACCCTGTACGACGAGGGCGGCCACGAGCCCATCCTGCAGGCCATGTGCGCATTCGACGTCGTGGCCAACAACGCGGACCGCAAGGGCGGCCACGTTCTGAAGGGATCCGACGGCCGCCTGTGGGGGATCGACCATGGGCTGTGCTTCCACCGGCAGCCCAAGTTGCGCACGGTGATCTGGGAGTTCGCCGACGACCGGCTTCCCGACAACTTGCTCGCCGACCTGGCCGGGGTGGTCTCGGACCTGCCCGATGAGGTGGGCTGCCTGCTCTCGGGCCCCGAGCGGGCGGCCATCCAGCACCGGGCCCGCCACCTGGTCGAGACGGGGGTCTTTCCCGAACCCCTCGGGGACCGGCCCCCCTATCCCTGGCCGCTGGTCTGAACCGGGCCGCCCCCACCCCGTCGTGAGCTCACTGGTGGCTCACGTCCCTGTGGGCCGACCCGATCCGAGGTCTGCGAGGGGGTGGGGCCTTGACCGCCTGGGCCAGCAGTGACGCGTAGTACCTGGCCCCGGTGGGATCGAGGTGCACCCCGTCGGGATAGAAGTACTGGGGGTACGGCGCGCTGTCGGCGTACCAGTTGACCACGGTGGCGTTCGGGAAGGAATGGGCGACCGCGGTGATGGTGTCGTTGACCTGCTGCTGCCAGGACCGTGGGACCCGGGTGTTGACGAGCACGATCCTGCGCATCGGGCCGAGAGCGTCGATCAGATCCTTCATCTGCGACACGGAGTAGGGGCCATTGGTCCCGAGCTCGAGGATCAGGCGGTCGCCCACCGCCCCCTCGGCCTTGAGCTGTGGCACCGCATCCTGCACCTGGTAGAGCTGCTGGCCCACCTGCGCGTCGATGGCGATGCCGGGAAGCATCTGTTGGAGGTAGGGAGCGGCGTCGATCATGATCGAATCCCCGATGGCGGTCACGCCCTGACCTGCCGGCGGCGGGGTGGTCGTCGTCGTGGGTACGGGGACGCCATGGCGCGTCTTCGGCGGTGCCGGGGGTTTGGCGTGGTGGCGGGGCACGGACAGGATGCTCGTGATCTGGGATGCGGGGTCGGCCGCAGAAGCCGACACGGCCCCGAAGAGCCCGAGCCCACAGATGGCCGCGTTGGCCAGGACACCGCCGACCACGACCCAGCCGACCGGCCGCAAACGCGGCCAGTTCCAGTCGCGGCTGCGGATCCGGTCCCACTGCCGGCCGAGCGAGCCGTGGCGCACCGGCTGTTCGACATAGCGCCACGACAGTGCCGCGATGACGAAGGTGGCGACGATCTGGAGCAAGGCCCGCACCACGTTGGGCCGGGCGTTCAGGGGGGTGGTCAGGACGATCACCGGGTAGTGCCAGAGGTAGATGCCGTACGACCGCTCCCCCACCCACCTGAGCGGTTCCCACCCGAGGACGATCCGGAGTTGGGACCCGGGGTGGACGGTGACACCGATGACCAGGGCCGTAAGCACCGCGAGCAAGAACATGCCGCCCTGGTACGGGAACGAACCGTACTGCGTGGTGCCCCAGTACATGGCGAAGATCCCGAGCAGTGCCGCACCGCCGACGATGTTGAGGAGGCGCCTGGCGTTGGGTGTGACCGCGGCGAAGGGCCGGTTCCGCGGCAGCCACATGGCCAGGGCGGCACCGATGAGCAGTGCGAAGGCCCGGGTGTCGGTGCCGTCGTAGATGCGGGTGGGATTGAAGGTGGGCGAAGACGAGTAGAGGAGGGCCATCTCCAGCGCCGAGATCGAGGCCGCGCCCAGCGTGAAGAGGATCATCTTCCGCCTGGTGTGCAGCCAGCGGAAACCGGCCAGGATCAGCAGTGGCCACACCAGGTAGAACTGCTCCTCGATGGCCAGCGACCACAGGTGCCCGAGCGGCGAGGGCGGGCCGAACCGGGCGAAGTACGAGACGTGGTGGAAGATGTACCACCAGTTGCTTACGTAGAAGATCCCCGCCGGAAGGTCGCTGCGCAGGGTCGACCAGCTGGCCGCGGTCGAACAACGTGGCCCAGCCCACCGTGACGAACAACATCACGAACAAGGCCGGCAGGAGCCGTCTGGCCCGCCGGATCCAGAAGTTCTTCAAACCGATCCCGCGGTGGCGGCCGTACTCGGCCATCAACAGATCGGTGATCAGGTACCCCGAGAGCACGAAGAAGACCTGCACGCCGAGCAGCCCGCCCGACGCCCATCCGAAGTTGAGGTGGTAGGCGATGACGGCCAGCACGGCGATGGCACGGATCCCGTCCAGCCCCCGAAGATAGGGACTGGTTCCTTCTACTGGCCTAGGCACGGTGCGCCGGCATCGGGGGGACGCTCACCGGTGTCAGCTCCACGCGGCCACCGACGGAGTGGGAATTCGGTGCCGACGCTCCACCGAGCCTCTCATTCTCATCGGCACGGCTGCGGCGGGGTTGAGCGGTGACGATCACTTCCCTGGGGATCGGAGTGAGAATGCGAATCCGGTACGACATTATGGCACGGCCTCTTCGCCGCCAAGGGTTCGCCCTCCCCTCGGAGCCCGGCCTGCCCGCGTGCCGCGCACGAAGAGCCGGCCGAGCCGACTAGTTCACTCCCCCGATCCGGCGGCCGGTTCCGCCGGCCGGCGGAATCCCGCGGTCGTGCGGCGGAATCCTGCGGTTATGTGGTCCGGCGGATCGGAATCAGCCGCGGGCCTTGATCGTCTCGATCAGCTTCGGGAGCACCTTGTGCACGTCGCCCACGATCCCGAGATCGGCCACCGAGAAGATGGGCGCGTCCTGGTCCTTGTTGATGGCGACGATGTTCTTCGAATTCTTCATCCCCACCAGGTGCTGGGTGGCACCGGAGATCCCGCAGGCGAGGTAGACGGTCGGCTTCACCGTCTTTCCGGTCTGCCCGACCTGATGCGAGTAGGGCACCCACCCGGCGTCCACGATGGCGCGGCTGGCCCCGGCAGCCCCATGGAGCAGCGTGGCCAGCTCCTCGATGAGGGCGTACTGGTCCTTCTCCCCCAGGCCCCGACCGCCGGACACCACGACGTCGGCCTCGTCGAGCTTCGGTCCCGTGCGCTCCTCGACGTGATGGGCCACCACCTTCGCGGCGCCGGTGGCGCCGGTGTCGGGGGCGGGGGCGGCGACCACCGCGGCCGGCGATCCGCCGGAGGGTTCAGCCGCGAACGACTTGGCCCGGATCACGAAGATCCCCGGACCTTCGGCGGTGAACCGGGCCGTGACCATCTGGCTGCCGCCGAAGATGGCGTGCTGGGTGACCAGTGCCCCGTCGACCTCGTTGAGATCGACCACGTTGGTGAGGACCGGGCGGTCGAGCTTCACCGAGAGGCGGGCCGCGATGTCCCGGCCGTCGTAGGTGGCCGGGAACAGGATGGCGTCGGGGGCCCCACCGGCGGCCGTCGCCGCGGCGATGGCCGAGGCCACGGGTGCACCCGGAAGCGCTCCACCGAGGTCCCCGACGTCGTGCACGGTGGTCGCCCCGTACTCCCCGAGCGTGCCGGCCACCGATGCGGTGGCGTCGCCCCAGGCGACGGCCTCCACCGTCCCGGCCAGGGCGCGGGCCTGGGTGAGCAGTTCCAGCGAGGTGGTGATGGGAGCGCCGTCCGCCACTTCGGCGAGGACCCAGATCTTGTCGACAGACATGTGTGCTTGTTCTCCTACCCGATCCCTACAGGACCTTCAATTGCTCGAGGAATTCGATGACCCGCTGGTACCCCTCGCCTTCGTCGACGACGATCTCACCGGCCGAACGCGCCTCGGCTTCGGCCACCTGGGTGATCTCCTGGCGGGCGCCGGCGGCGCCGATCTGTCCGGCGTCGAGCCCGAGGTCGGCGACGGTCAGAGTCTCCACCGGCTTCGACTTGGCGGCCATGATCCCCTTGAAGGACGGGTAACGGGGCTCGACCACGCCGGCTGTGACCGTGACCACGGCGGGCAAGGGGCACTCCACCTCGTCGTATCCGGCCTCGGTCTGGCGGTCCACTTTCACCGAATCACCGGTGACCTCCACCTTTTTGGCGAAAGTCACCGAGGGGAGACCCAGCAGCTCGGCGATCTGGACCGGCGTGGTCCCGGTGTAGCCGTCAGTGGACTCGGTGGCGGCCAGGATCAGGTCGGGCTGGACCGTCTTGATGGCTGCTGCCAGCACCTTGGCCGTTCCCAGGGCGTCGGTCCCGGCCAGGATGTCGTCACTGACGAGGATGGCCTTGGCCGCCCCCATGGCCAGTGCGGTGCGGAGCCCGGACGTCTCCCCGTTGGGAGCCATCGAAACCAGGGTCACGTCACCGCCGCCGGCGGCGTCGGCCAGCTGGAGCGCCATCTCCACGCCGTAGGAGTCCGAATCGTCGAGAATGAGTTTTCCCTCTCGGACAAGGTTCTTTGTCCCCGGATCGAGTGCCGGGGGGGCGGCCGGATCGGGGATCTGCTTCACACAGACAACGACGTTCATGGGCGTGCATTGTTGTTGAAATCTGCCCTTTCGACCAATCGGGCCGCGATCCCAGGTCAGGACACCCGCCCCCGGGCCGACGGTGGCGCCCGCGGCCGACGGACCGCCGGGTCGGGTGCAGATCAGGTCCAGCCCCAGGTGAGCCCCTGGTCAGCCCGGCTCGACCCCGGCTCAGCCCCCTTGTCAGCCCCGGAGTCAGCCCCCTTGTCAGCCCCGGCGTCAGCCCCGGAGTCAGCCCCGGCGGAGGGTGCCCAGCACGAGTCTCACGTCATCGGTGATGACGGTGTCCACTCCGGCCTTCGCCGCGTGTTCGAGGTTGGTCCCGTCGTTGACCGTCCAGGTGGCGACGGACAGCCCCACCTCGTGGGCCTGGTCCACGAGGGCTGCCCCCACCAGGTCGATATGGGGGTGGAGGGCGGTGCACCCGCGGCTCGTCGCCGCCGTCACGCCCTCTGTGGGATCGAACCACGAGGACAGGAGGAGCCCGGTGGCCAGGTCGGACTGGGCGTTGCGGACCGCTTCGAGGGTGTCCGGCCAGAACGAGGAGATGACCACGCTCGAGGCGCGTCCGGACGCCACCACCAGCTCGGCCACTTCCCGGGCCACGAGGTCGGCAGGATCGAATCCGGGCTCGCCGGGCAGATTCTTGATCTCGATGTTCATGGTGAGACCGTCGCACAGCTCGAGCACGACCGGCAGCAGCGGGACGAACGACGGGAGCTCCGCCGCGGTTACCTCGCAGACCGCGCCGACACCCTCGACCACCGGGTCGTGATGAACGGCCAGCCCGCCGTCCGACGTCATCCTGACATCGAGCTCCACGCCGTCCGCACCCAGTTCACGGGCGCGGAGGAAGGCCTCGACAGTATTTTCGCGGACCCCGTGATCGGGGTCGGGACTGCCCCGGTGGGCCTGCACCGCCATCGATCCCATCGTCTCCAACCCTTCCGTACCACTCACCGGTCGGGGCATGAAATGCACGTCAAAAGACGTGCGGGAGACCCCAAGACTGCTTGCAACGGTGGGTACCGGTGGTTACTCTAATGAGCGAACCCTGAATGGCCGGTGACACGTTGGCGCCGAGCTATGTGAAACAGATCACAAACTGGGAAACTTGGGAGCGGGAGCGGAGGAAGCATCGTGGCCCTTATGTGGAACCGTACGGTCGAGTGGGACGACAACGACTGGAGGCAGCTGGCAGCCTGCCGCAGTACCGAACCCGATCTCTTCTTCCCCATCGGGACGACCGGGCCGGCCATCGACCAGATCGATGCGGCGAAACGGGTCTGCAGCGGATGTGAGGCCATGGAGCCGTGTCTCGACTTCGCGCTGGCCACCAACCAGGAGTCGGGGGTGTGGGGCGGAACCTCCGAAGACGAGCGCCGCAAGCTGCGCAAGGTGTGGCTGGCCGCCCGCCGCCGCGCTTCGTGAACCAGACCCGGTGAGCTCCCCTACAGTCCCACCCGCTGGAGCTCTGCCGCCGGGAGCTCGATAGCCACCACCGTCCCGGACTCCCCCGGACGGATGTCGCGCCGGTTCCGCATGGTGATGGTGCCGTCCAGCTGGCTGCGGACCAGGTCGCGGACGATGGACAGGCCGAGGCTCTCGGAGGCGTCGATGTCGAAGCCCTCGGGAAGTCCCGAGCCGTCGTCGACGACTTCGAGGGTGAGGTTGTTGAGATCGTTGACCAGGTGGACCTGGATGTGGCCGACCGGCTGAGGCGGGACGGTGGCCCCCGACGGACCTCCATGGTCGCCGCCCTTCCTGCCCTCCTCACCGTCGAGCTCGAGGAAGGCATGCTCGACGGCGTTCTGCAGCAGCTCGGCCAGGACGACGGCCAGGGGTGTGGCCACGTCGGCCGGCACCTCGCCGAGTCCCCCGATCACCTCGAAGGTCAAGGGTCGGGAGAGCACGACCGAGTCCTCGGCCATGCGGATCAACGAGGTCACGATCTCCTCGAACGGCACCTGGTCCCCCGGGTCACGGGAGAGGATCTCGTGCACGATGGCGATCGAACGCACCCTGCGCTCCGCCTCGAAGAGGGCCACCTTCCCCCCGCCGGGCGGAAGCCGGCGCGCCTGGAGCCGCAAGAGGGCCGAGATGGTCTGGAGATTGTTCTTCACCCGATGGTGCACCTCGCGGATGGCCGCGTCCTTGGACAGGAGCAGCCTGTCCAGGCGACGGACGTCGGTGACGTCACGGAGGAGGACCAGACACCCGGTCACCGCCTCGGCCGCCACCAGAGGAATGCAGTGGAGCAGCACGGTCACGTCGGGTCGCCGCTCCACCTCCTCGACCACCGGGAGGGCCGATGCCAGCGCCCACTCGATGGCGGACTCCTCGATGCCCAGATCGGTGAGGCGCCGGCCCTCGATCTGCGAGTACATCCCCATGCGGTGGAGCGCGTTGGTGGCGTTGGGCGATGCGTAGCGGACGCAGCCCTCCTCGTCGACCAGGACGACGCCGTCACCGACCCTCGGGGCCTCCTCGGTGGCGACCTCCTCGCTCGGGAACGGAAAGGTCGACTCGGCCAGCATGACGGCGAACCGCTCGAAGAGGTCGCGGTAGGTCCGCTCCAGGTGACCGGGGCGCCGACCGGCACCGGCCGACAGCCGGACCAGCACGGCGACCATGGTCCCCTCGCAGCGGACCGGGATGCAGTGGATCCTCACCGGCTCGTCATCGGGAGCGAGCAGGATCTCGCCCCTGGTGACCTCCCCCGATTCGAGGGTCAGCACCGCCTCCGGCCACTGGTCGGTTCCGGCGGACTCGCCCACCAGGTCGTGCTGGACGACGGTGGCGCTGTTCGACGGGCGCATCTGACCCAGGACCACCAGCTCCATCCCGTCGTCGGCCTGCTCCCGTGCCGCCGGCGCCACCGGGGCCAGGAGAACCAGATCGGAGAAGGACAGATCGGCCAGGATCCCCCAGGTGCCGAGCAGCCGCTGGAGATGGCCCAGCTGGACGTCGTCCAGATTGGTGCGCTCGAAGGCCAGTTCCGCCGGGGTGGCCACGGTCATGCTCCGACCGGCCGGCCGACGGGTACCTCGTAGGGCCGGCGGCCCCGGAATCCCTGCAGCCGGGTGATGCCGGCACCGGCCAACAGGTCCCGCAGGTCGTCGGCCCGATCGGCCACGTCGGGCAGGGCGTGGGCGTCCGAGGCCGTGGTGAGCGGGACCCCGCGCTCCACGAACCGCTTGAGCAGAGGCGGGGCCGGGTACTCCTCGCCCACCGGCTTCCTCCAGCCGGCCGAGGACAGCTCCGCGGCCATCCCTGAGCGCACTGCGGCCTCGGCGATGCGATCGTAGAACTCGTCAGGCACCGCGGGCACGAGCCCGGCGATCTTGACCAGGTCGGGGTGGGCGAAGACATCGCAGACACCGGACGCGCCCAGCTCCTCCATGGCCCGGGTGTACTCGTCCCAGACCGCATCGATGTCACGGACCTCCCACTCGGCCATCACCGTGGGGTCGTTGAGGACATCGAACCGCCACGCGCCCAACCAGTGCACCGATCCGAGCAGCACGTCGAAGGGGTAGTCGGCCAGCAGTCCGGCCACCTCGTCCATGCGCCCCTGATAGAAGTCGACCTCGAGACCGAGCACGACGGGCAGCCCCTCCGCCTTCACCGCCTCGACGACCTCCACGTAGGCGTCGAGATCCACCCGCGCGTGATGATCCCAGTAGGCCGCCATCCCGGGCCGCAGGGACTCCCCGGGCAGATCGTCCCAGAACCCACCGAGGAGGTCCTTGGCCTGGGTGAAACGGAAGAGGTGCTCGGTGACGGCGATTTCGGTCACCCCGGCTCCCACGGCACGCTCGCAGTACGCCGCCACCTGCTCGACGGTGGTCACGGCGTCACTCTGGGTGTGGGGCCACAGATGGAGGTGGTAGTCCAGCACAGTCGTACCGCCGGGCTAACCGGCACGCCGGATGAGGGTGACCCCGTCGCGGACGGTGGTCTGGACCACCACCACCCGCGGGTCGACGGCCAGGGCGTCGTTGAACGTCGCGGAGGGCGACCGTGTCCTCGCTGGTGTCGGCCGGATCGAGGATCCGTCCGCTCCACAGGGTGTTGTCGGCGGCGATGAGGCCACGGGGCGCCAGCTTGGGGAGCACGGCTTCGAAATAGTCGGCGTAGGCGGCCTTGTCGGCATCGATGAAGACCAGGTCGAACGGGCCGTCCAGGGTGGCGATGGTGTCGATCGCGGGTCCGACGACCACCTCGATACAGTCGGCATAGGGACTGGCCGCGATGTGCCGACGGGCGAACTCGGCATGGACCGGGGCGAGCTCGCAGGTGGTGATCCGGCCACCGGGAGCCAGGCCCGCGGCCATGGCCAGGGCCGAGTAACCGCCGAAGGTCCCGATTTCCAGAACCGAGCGGGCGCCGAGGGCGAAGGTGAGCAGCTCGAGGAAGCGGCCCTCGAGCCGGCCGACCATCATCCCCGGGAACTCGAGCGTGTCGTGCAGATCGGCGGCCAGCTCCTCGAGGTAGCCGGGGGGAGCCGTCGTGTGCTGGGTGGCGTAGAACTCCAGCGCGGGATCAACGATGTCGGTCATGGTTGCATCGTAAGGCAGGTGAAGGCCTGCGCCGTCTGCCGGAAGGGACGGTCACCGGTCCCCTCAGGCCCAGATCTGCTCACCCAGCCTCATCAAGCCACGGAGATCGTAGAGGTCGGTATCGAAGAACGGCACCGTGGCCAGCACATCGGGCATCACCGAGAGCAACGCGCGCTCCTCCATCTCCCTCAGGGCCACCACCTGGAAGTTGAGGTAGCTGTCGGCCACCTCGGTGAGGACCCTGGCGATCTGGTCGGCGTCGCCGAGGGTCTCGTCCACCTGGGCCAGGGTGGGAGCCAGCTCCAGAGCCAGCGAGCTGGCCCCGTCCTTGATCGACGCGGCCAGCCGCGGCGCCGTCGGAGCCCCGGAGGTACAGCGGGAGGACCTTGTTCAAGACGATGGCGCCGAGGTGGAGATGGCGGGACGTGAGCTGGTCGGCGAAGAACTCCGCCTCGCGCAGGGGGACGGCCTCGAGGGTGGAGACGACGACGAAGGTGGTCCGACGGTCCGACAGGAGCCGGCCCACCGACTCGGAGCGCTCGACGAAACCGTTGTGCATCGTCTGGAAGAGGACGAAGAATTCGGAGATGTCGGCGAGGAATTCCGTCCCCAGGATCCTGTCGGCGATCTGGTAGAAGGGTTTGGTGGCCACGTTCACGAAACGCGACCGGTAAGGGACGATCAGCCAACGCAGGAGGCGGGACGAGAAGAAGTCGGCCATCCGCTGCGGTGCGTCGAGGAAGTCGAGGGCGTTCCTGGTCGGGGGCGTGTCGACCACGATGAGGTCGTAGTCGCTCTCGGAGTGGATCTCGTACAGGCGCTCCATGGCGATGTAGTCGTGGCTCTGGACGAAACGGCCGGCGATGTTCTGGTAAAGCGGATTGGCCAGGATCTCGTCCCTGGTCTGCTTGTCCGGGCGCGTGACGCTTGATCAGCGCGTCCCACGACTCCCTGGTGTCGAGCATGGCGGCCCACAACTGCCCCCTCGGTTTGATCCCGGCGGCCAGGAAGGCGTCGTCGGGGACCCGGTGCTCGGTGTTGCCGATGCCGTCGAGGCCGAGCGCGTCGGCCAGCCGCTTGGCCGGGTCGACCGTGAGGACGAGCACTTTGCTCCCGTGCCGAACGGCGGCCATGACGGCGGCGGCGGCGGCGGTCGTCGTCTTTCCCACTCCTCCCGGTCCGCAGGCGATCACGATCTCCTTGGTGGCCAGGAGCCCGTCGATCGAGCTGGTGGCCGTGGCCGGCTTGCCCCCCTTGGCCGAGCCGCCCTTCCTACGGTCGTCCGCCGACCGACCCCTGGCCCGGGCGACGCCGTCGGCCATCAGTACCCCAGCTCCTCACCCAGGGAGGCAGCCACCTGGCGGGTGGTGCGAAGGCCGTGGGAACGGGTGAACAGGTACGGGAGGTAGAGCATGGGCACCGACTCGTCGATGTTCCGACGGAGCCGGTCGAGATGGGTGGACCGGGTGCGCCGCATCGTCACGGCCAGTCGGGCCGCCTCCAGCAGCGGCCCGGCGTCCCCGCCCACCAGTCGGTTGAGCTGTTCCGATGGCATCGGCGTGACCAGGGCGTCGAACACCTTCTCCTCCTGCCGGCCGAAGAGCTCGGGCAGCACCCGGTTGACCACCACCGCCGACAGTTGCACGGTGGTCTCCTCCCTCACCCGGGTGGCCAGCTCGATGGTCTCGCTCACCGGCATCTCCTCCGGGGTACACACGGCGACCAGGCCGGTGGTCTGTCGATCCGACAGGATCTCGAGCAACCAGTCGGTTTGGGAGCGGATGAGGCCCACCTTGACCAGATTGTTGATGGACTGGGGAGCGGACAGCAGGCTGACGATGTGGCCCGAGGCCGGCGCGTCCACCACCACCAGGTCGTAGTTGCGCTCGCGAACCTCGTAGACCGGCTTGCCCACGGTGAGGATCTCCCTGACGCCGGGCGCCGCCGTGGCCACGAAGTCGAAGGCCTTGGCCAGCGGACCGATGCGCCCGACGACCGGGATGCGCAGCTGGAGCTTGAGGTACTCACGCAGCGATGCCTCGGTGTCCATGGTCATGGCGAAGAGGCCGGGGAGGATCTCCTTCTCGTTGAACCCGGTGGGTGGCGCCTCGTAGAAGCCGGCCACGTCGCCTTTGGCATCCACCTCGCAGATGAGGACCCGCTTCCCGCGCTGGGAGGCGAACAGGGCCAGGGCCGAGGCCACCGTGGTCTTGCCCACGCCGCCCTTGCCGGTGACGAAGACCAGCTTGAGATCGAGGAGCGGGTTCATCCGACCCGGGGGAGCCGCTCAGGCACTCAGCGCCTGACCTGGCGGAGGCCGGAGCTCAATCAGGAGATCCCGAATCCGACCCGACGGTCCGAGCTCGGCGGGTCCACTTCGACGTAGGCCACCTTGCCGACGGGCACGCCCACCTGGCGACCCTTCCGGTCGGTCAGCCACAGGATGGTGCCGTCCTCGGCCAGTGCAGCCTCGATATCGGCCAGGACCTTGTCGCGGTCGGTATCTTCGGGCAACTCGATGTCGAGCTCCTTCATCGATTGCACGATTCCGATACGCACGTCCACCTGGCACGCTCCTCTCAATGGGGCTCCGGCACGGCTGCCGGCTGCCGGGTGCCCCCGACGATACAAGGTCGGGGACACCCACCGGTCACAGCCATGGTGCACACTGACCGGTGTGGAACCGGCGAACAGCGAGGGTGAGCGGGAGGAGGGCGCGAGCGCGGGTGAGAACGAGCGGAACCGCCGCTGGGCCTCGACCATGGCCGGCCACGGCGGGCCGGGTGTCACCTTCGCCCACGCCGACAGCCACGCCGGCACGGGCTACGACGGCCCGCACCCCGGCCTCGAACGTCAGGCCCGTGAGTCCATCGAGGCGGACGGGTTGGCCCCCGCGGCGACCAGAGGGTCCGGCGCCGGCCACCGTGACCGGCCCGAGGAGCCCGATCCCTGGCGGACCTGCTTCGAACGGGACCGGGACCGCATCCTCCACGCCCCTGCATTCCGCCGGCTGGCCGGCAAGACCCAGGTGTTCGTCTTCCCCGACGACCACCAGCGCACCCGTTTGACCCACGCGCTGGAAGTGGCCCAGGTGGCGACCTCCATCGCCCGTGCCTGCCGCCTCAACGTGGCCCTCACCGAAGCCATCGCCCTGGGTCACGACTGCGGGCACGGCCCCGGCGGACACGCCAGCGAAGATGCGCTGTCCCCGTACCTCGACGGCGGGTTCGACCACGCGCCCTGGGGGGCCGACGTCTCCCTCGCCCACCTCAACCTGTGCTCCGAGACACTGGACGGGATCCGCAACCACTCATGGTCCAGGCCGGCGCCGTCCACACCCGAGGGCGAGGTGGTGAGCTGGGCCGACCGGGTCGCCTACGTGTGCCACGATTTCGAGGACGCGGTGAAGAGCGGCATCGTGACCTCCTCCGCCCTCCCCTCGCTGGTGCGTGAGCGGTGCGGTGACCGGCGCAGCCAGCAACTCGGAACCTTCATCGACGCCCTGGTGTCGTCGATCCTCTCCACCGGACGGATCGGGATGGCCGACGAGCAGGCCGAGGCGCTGGCCGCCTTCCGGGCCAGCAACTACGAGCACATCTACCTCCGGCCCAGCTCTGTGGCCCAGGGGCGGTCGGTGGTGTCGGTCCTGCAGGCCCTGGTCGACCATTTCGGCGACAGGCCCAACCTCATTCCCGACGGAGGTGCTCCGGCAGCCGATGTCAGCGGCGGCGAGCCTGCGGCCGTCCGCGCCGCAGTTGCCTACGTGGCCGGGATGACCGACCGGTTCGCGTTCAGCCAGGCCGTTGCCCTGCTGGGTTGGGATCCCGAAAAGCTGCCCGCCGGTGTGGGCGTGAGCAAGCGGATCTGATCGTCCCGGGCAGGGTCGGCGGAAGCCGGTCCGCAACAGCCGGGCCGGGGATCCGTCCGGTGGACCGGCGACCCACCGGTGACCCACCGGTGACCCACCGGTGACCCACCGGTGATCGCGTCCGGCCCGGACCGGCGACCCCGTCCGGCCCGGACCGGCCCGCGCTTGGACCGGTAGTGTGCGCCTGATGGACGGCGGTGACCTGCTGACGCGACCAGGGCCCTCCACCGAGGTCGGTGCGGAAGACCCACCGTCCGAGCCGCCAGGAGCGGGTGAACCGGGGCAAGTCGGCGCGCCGGCAGGCACCGCGTTCATCCCACGGGAACTGGCGGCCCGCCGCCGGCCGGCCCGATCCGATCGATCTCCTCGAGGAGCAGGCGGCCACGAGGGTGCCCGAACTGGTTCCCATCCGGTACGGACGCATGCTGGTCTCGCCGTTCGCCTTCTTCCGCGGTGCGGCACTGATCATGGCCGACGATCTGGCCGCTACACCGGACTCGGGCATCACCGTGCAGTGCTGCGGTGACGCCCATCTGTCCAACTTCGGGGTGTTCGGCTCGCCCGAGCGCCGCCTGATCTTCGACATCAACGACTTCGACGAGACGCTTCCGGGCCCCTGGGAGTGGGATGTGAAGCGCCTGGCGGCCAGCTTCGAGATTGCCGGCCGCGACAGGGGATTCTCCCGCGCCGACCGACGCAAGGTGGTCCTGGCGGCGGCGAGGGAATACCGACTGGGCATGAGGAGCGCGGCGGAGCAGGGCACCCTGGACGTGTGGTACTCGCACATGGAGATCGGCCAGATGCTCGAGTGGATCCGCACGGAGGACTCCGACGAGCGGCTCGGGAGGAGGGAACACAACGAATCGGTCCTGGACGTGGCCAAAGCCCGGACCCGCGACAGTGTCCGAGCCTTCAAGAAGCTCACAGAACGGGTCGACGGCGACATCCGCTTCGTCACGGACCCACCGCTCATCGTGCCGCATCGAAGATCTCGTCCTCTCCGAGGAAGCCCGCCACCGGACGGAGCGTTCGCTGCGCAAACTGGTCAAGAAGTACCGCCGGACGCTGGCCGACGAGCACCACCCGTTGGAGGAGTTCCGCTACCTGCACATGGCCCGCAAGGTCGTCGGTGTCGGCAGCGTCGGGACCCGCGCCTGGATCTTCCTCATGATGGGCGTCGACAAGCACGATCCCCTGATCCTGCAGGCGAAGGAGGCCCAGCACTCGGTGCTCGAGCGGTTCGCAGGGCGGAGCGCGTACGCAAATCACGGCCAGAGGGTCGTGGTGGGCCAGCGCCTCATGCAGACGGCGAGCGACATCTTCCTCGGGTGGCAACGGGTCAAGGACATGGACGGACACGCCCGCGACTACTACATCCGCCAACTCCACGACTGGAAGGGCTCCGCCCACGTGGACACCTTGCGGGTCGCCGGTGCCACCACCTATGCCCGCATGTGCGGGGCCACCCTGGCCCGGGCCCACGCCAGATCGGGCGACTGGATCGCCATCGCGTCCTACCTGGGCAAGGGCGACGGCTTCGACAAGGGCGTGGCGGATTTCTCCGCCGCCTATGCCGACCAGAACGAGCAGGACTACGAGGGGCTGGTGCGGGCCGTCCGGTCCGGCAGGGTTGCCGCCGCGACCGGCTTGTAGCCGGTGGCGGAATCCCGGCGAAGCAATAGGATCGGCACGAGGAAGGATCGGGGCAGGTCACGCAAGGAGGCCGCCGATGGTCACTGAAGTATCGAAGCAGCCGGTATCGAAGCAGCCGGTATCGGGCCAACCGGGATCGGGCCCACCCGGCGTTCAACCAGAGCCGGCCGCCGAGTCGACGGGGGCCGTTGGCACCGTACCGTCCCCGGCCCGGACCTCCGGGCAGCCAGGCGGCGAACGGGAAGGTGCTCCGCCCGGCAGTGCCGCCGATGCCCTCATCCCACTGATAAAGGCATTGGTGGGCAGTACGGAGCCGGTCCGCTTCGAGTTCTGGGACGGGAGCGTGTTCGGCCCTCCCGAAGGCATCGGGACGTTGCAGATCCGCTCGGTCGACGCCCTGCGCCGGATCCTCTGGGCCCCCGGCGAGCTCGGTGTGGCCCGGGCCTTCGTCTCGGGTGACCTCGCCATCGAGGGCGACATCTACGCCCTGTTGCGGGTTCTGCATGCCGCGTCGCCTCGTGATCTCCGCCGGATGGGGCTGCGGACCCTACCCACGGTCATCGACGCGGCCCGTCGGCTGGGCGCCTTGGGTCCGCCGCTGCCCGCCCCACCCGAAGAGTGCAAGCCGGCGGGCCGGCTGCACTCGCAGTCCCGTGATGCCGCGGTCATCAGTCACCACTACGACGTCGGGAACGAGTTCTACCGCCTGGTGCTCGGGCCGAGCATGACCTATTCGTGCGCACGCTTCCTGTCCGACGATGTCCCGCTCGAGGATGCGCAGGCGGCAAAGCACGAGCTGATCTGTCGCAAGTTGGGTCTCGACCGGCAGCCCGGCACCCGACTGCTCGATGTCGGTTGCGGCTGGGGCTCGATGGCCATCCATGCAGCCCGCCACCACGGGGCCACCGTGACCGGGGTGGCACTCAGCCACGAACAGGTCGACGAGGCGAGACGTCGGGTGGAGCGGGCCGGTCTGGCCGACCGGGTGGAGATCCGTCTGCAGGACTACCGCGACCTCCGGGGCGAACAGTTCGACGCCATCTCGTCGATCGGCATGTTCGAGCATGTGGGCAGAGCCCAGATGACCCGGTACTTCGAAACGCTCAGGTTGCTGCTCACACCGACCGGACGATTATTGAACCACGCCATCTCCAAGCCGGGTGGCTCGTTTCTGGGTGGGCGTACGTTCATCGGGCGCTACGTGTTCCCCGACGGTGAGCTGTTGGACGTGGCCGATGTGATCGGGGCCATGCAGCAGACCGGATTCGAAGTCCGGGACGTCGAGTCGCTGCGGGAGCACTACTCGCGGACCCTGCACCATTGGGTGGCCAACCTCGAGGCGCGGTGGGACGAAGCGGTCAGTCTGGTGGGCACCCCGCGGGCCAACGTCTGGCGGTTGTACATGGCTGCTTCGGCCAACGGCTTCGACGACGGCGGGCTGGCCATCCACCAGGTACTGGGTGTGGTCCCCGACGGCGACGGACGCAGCGGGATGCCGCCCGGGCGCGCCGGGTGGGGCTAAGGGCCCGGTCGACGACCGTCGGCGCCGCCGGATCGGCGCCTCCTCACTCGTTCCGCCGGTCCCGTTTCCGCTTGTCCCGTTCCTCGTCGGTGTCCATCCCGAGGCCCGGTTCCTGCCCGAAGGGGGGCTGGGGTTCGAATCGCCATCGGGGTGTTCCCTTCGGTCCGGTCCCCTCTTTGGAGAGGACCCAGCCCTCATAGGTCTTGAGGAAGTGGTGGTGGTGGCAGAGCAAGGCCAGATTGTCGAGGGTGGTGGGGCCGCCCTCGGCAAAGGGCACGATGTGGTCGATCTCGAGCCCGAAGGAGGTCCCACATCCCGGCACCACGCAGGTGGTGTCCCGAAAGACGAGGGCCGTCCGGAGCTGTCGGTTGATGGTGCGACCCATATGGCAGACGGCCCGGATGTCCCCGGCCTCGTGGAAGACGAGACGGAGGAAGGAGTTGTTGGCCAGGTCCCTGGCCATGGCCACCGGGATGGGCCCCTGGTTGTCGATCTCGCAGCACTCGTCACCCTCGGCGTATCCCCGCAACAAGGCGTCTCGGTCCACCCGGACCATCACCGAGCAGGTCGGGGGCCCGTCGATGAGGGAGCACGGATCGTCCGGTGGTCGGCTGTCAGTTGTGGCAGTGGAACCGGCGGTGTTCTCGGTGGCGGTGGCATCGTCGGTGTCCTCGGAGGTGGAGAACTCGACCCCGGCGTCGGCGTCGTCGTCCGCCGGGATCCGGCCCGGAAGCCGAGCCGGTGGCCGGCGTGGACCGGGGACCGAGCGGTGCCCCGGAGTCGGGGTGGCGTCTTGTGACAAGGGCGTAGAAGGCGTCGGCCCGGACCGCCCGTTCGGGAGTGTCCTGTTCGTCACCGGCCGCCCGTCGGGCCCGGCGCAGCCGGGTGGCCACCTGGCCCAGGTGGGAGAGGATCTGGGCCCCCCGGTCGAGGGTGTCCCGGCCCTGGTAGCAGAAGGCCCCCTCGGCGTCGGTCCACGACGAGAAGTACCGGGCCGCCCTGATCCGGACGACCCTGGCCCGTGGATCCTCGGTCCCCGAGGTGGCCCGGGACCGCCGGCACCGCTCCCGCACCGCCTGGAGGGGAGCCTCCTCGGCCCCGGCCAGCAACTCCGCCTCCCGTTCGGGGGCGAGGATGCCGGCCCCGGTCAGCTCGGTGACCTTCGGTCCCGAGAGCACCCCGGTGCGCAGCGCGGCTTCGGTGCCGGGCAGCTGTCCGAGGCGCTGCCCGTTGGACAGGGTGCTCTGGGCCTGACCGGTGGCCACCCCCTCCAGGGAGGCCAGCATCACCGCCGCCGAGCGGTGCCCACCGTCCCGCCACACCCCAGAGGCCTCGATCCGGGGGGCCAACAGCGTCTTGCCGGCATTGGTCAGCCGCTCGATGGCCACCAGGGACTCGTAGAGCCTCGGCGGCGTCCGCCCCGGTCAACCGGGCCGGGTCGAGGTCTGCCACCACCGAGGCCAGACCGGAACGGGCGGCATCCAACCGGGCACCGAGGCCGTCGGACCACGGGACCGGCGGACCGTCGAGCACAGACCCACCAGCACTGCCCGAGGGAACCCCGGGCACGCGGGCCACCGCCACTCTCCTTCACTGCACCGGCCACCGGGGTCATGGCCAGATGTTTCCAGGGGGGTGTTACGACCGGGCCCGGGCATGGCCCGGACCGGGGGAAGGGAGCATCAACCGCAGCTAGTGGATGGTGAGCTCCGAGCGGTAGACCCGGGCCGGGCCGAGCTCGACGATCGACGTGGCCAGATGCGTCGAAGACGCCGGCGACCTCACCGTCCGGTTCGGCCACGACCACCGGCATCCCCTTGTCGCCCCCTTCACGCAGAGCCGACACCAAGGGCACCTGGGCCAGGAGCGGAACGCCGAGCTCGCCGGCCAGCTGCTGGCCGCCTCCGGCACCGAACAGCTCGTACCGGGTGCCGTCGTCACCGGTGAACCAGCTCATGTTCTCGATGACACCGCGTACCGTGAGCTTGAGCTTGCGGGCCGCATAGGCCGAGCGTTGGGCCACCCGCTCGGCCGCCGGCTGTGGCGTGGTCACCACGTAGACCTCGGTCTTCGTCAGGTACTGCCCGAGCGAGAGGGTGACGTCACCGGTACCGGGAGGCATGTCGATGAGCAGGTAGTCGGGCTCCCCCCAGTAGGCGTCCACCAAGAACTGTTCGAGGGCCTTGTGAAGCATGGGGCCGCGCCAGATCACCGGGGTGTCGTCGGGGACGAAATACCCCATCGACAGGCAGCGGACGCCGTTGGCGGTGGGTGGCACGACCAGATCACCGATGATCAGGGGATCCGAGTGCACCCCGAGCATCCCCGGAACCGAGAATCCATAGACGTCCGCGTCGAGGATCCCGACGTCATGGCCCATCCGTGCCAATGCGACGGCCAGATTGACCGTGACCGACGATTTTCCGACGCCGCCCTTGCCCGAGGAGATGCCGAGGATGCGCGTCTTCGAACGCGGGAGCATGAACCGGTTGGGACGGCCTTCCTCGTGTCCGAGCTGGCCGCCGTGACCATGACCGTGGTCGTGTCCCTCGGGAGCGCCGCCTTCCACCGGCTCGCCCCGGAGCAACATACGGAGACGGGCACGCGGCTCCTCGTCCATGAGTGCCCGTCCCACGGTCACCTCGGTGACACCGGCGAGCTGCCCAACCGCCTCACGGACACGGTCCGTCAACTCGTCGACCTGGGGGTAGTGGGCCACCGGGAGTGCGATCTCCACAGTCACCTTCTTGCGCTTCACCTGCACCTGACCCACCATGCCCAACTCCCCCAGCGGACGGCGCAATTCGGGATCGACCACTGCGGCCACAGCCTCTGTGACCTGGGACTCGTCAGTGGACATGAAAGATCCTCTCGGGGGATTTCGCCATCACCGGTAGACTAGGGGACGTGCCACCGGCCTCGGACAGCGTCACTCACCTGGCAGAACCGGGACCCGACGCCTCGGAACAGAGATCAGACCCGTCGGAGTCGGACAGCCATTTTTCCGCGGCGGTGACCGCGGTCACCGCCGCTTTCGGGGACCCCACCCGGCGGGAGATCTACCTCTTCGTCCGCTCGAACCCGGGCACCACATCCTCGGAGGTCGCCACCCGCTTCTCGCTCCACCCCAATGTGGCCCGCCACCATCTCGAGCGGCTGGCCACCGGCGGCTATGTCGAGGTGACCATGGAGCGCTCGGCCGGCAACGGGGCCGGTCGGCCCTCGAAGCGCTTCCGGGCCATCGGCAACGACCCCACCCTCGACCTGCTGACCCGCCGCGACGACCTGTTGGTCCTGTTGCTGCAAGAGGCGCTCCAGCTCCTCGGACCGGTGGCCGCCGAGGGCATGGCCGAGCGGGTGGGCGAGGAGTACGGTCGCACCCTTGCCGGTCAGATGTCGCCCGGTGACAGTCAGCGCTCGCTGCGCACGGCCATGCACGCCATCGCCGACACGCTGACCGCACACGGGTTCGCCGCCCACGCCGAAGACCAGGGGGCCCTGACCGCGGTGGTGGCCGACAACTGCCCCTTCGGCAACGCGGCCTCGCAGTACCCGGTCCTCTGCGCAGTGGACCGAGGGCATGGTCAAGGGGCTACTGGCCGGCCTGTGCGGTGGAGACGCCGGCGGCACCGTGCCTGTGGTGTTGTCGTCCTCACGTGCCCGTGGGGACGACGCCTGCGCTGCAGTGGTCTGACCGGCGAGCCAGGCGTTGGCCCGTCACTATCTCGATCACGCATCGACCACCCCGCTCCGTCCGGAAGCCCGCGCCGCCATGGCCGACTGGGCGGAATCGGGCGTCACCGCAGACCCAGGTCGCGTGCACCACGAGGGCCGCTTGGTGCGGGCGAGGCTCGAGGAGGCCAGGGAGCAGGTGGCCGCCTTCTTGCAGGTCCGTCCCCGCCAAGTGGTGTTCACCTCGGGAGGGACCGAAGCCGTCAACACGGCCGTATGGGGCGCCACCCGGGCCGACCCGGGTCCCGTGGCCTGCTCGGACGTCGAGCATTCGGCGGCGCGGGACGCGTCCCGGCGATCGGGTCCTGTCGTTCCCATCGCCGTCGACGGCCGCGGTCGGATCGAGCCCGGTGCCGTCGAGGAGTCGATCCGGCAGTGTCTCGCCCTGCTACGGCCGGAACCCCGCCCTGGTCCACTGCCAGTGGGCCAACCATGAGGTCGGGACCGTCCAGCCGGTGGCCGAGGTCGTCGAGCGGTGCGCCGGCCTCGGCATCCGCACCCACGTCGACGCGGTGGCGGCGGCCGGGCACGTACCTGTCGACATCAGCCAGCTCGGAGCCGACCTGGTCTCGATCTCCTCGCACAAGCTCGGGGGCCCGGCCGGCATCGGTGCCCTCGTCGTCCGGCGCGGGCTCCGGCTCGAACCGTTCATGGTCGGAGGGGAGCAGGAGCGGGCCCGAAGGGCAGGACTGGAGCACGTCGTCGGGGCCATCGGCTTCGGCGCCGCGGCCGCCGCGTTGACCGGGCCGGAGGTGCTCACCGACGAGCAGGCGAGCGCCCGGCGCAGGACCGACCGCGTGCAGAGGGCAGCCCGGGAGACGTCGGGTGTACACCTGTACGGGGATCCGGCCCACCGGCTGCCCCACATCGTCTGCCTGGGGGTCGACGGGGTCGAAGCCGAACCGGTGCTGCTCGGGCTCGACCAGTCCGGTGTCGCCGTCCACTCCGGATCATCGTGCTCGTCGGAGACCCTCGAACCCTCGCCGGTGCTCGAAGCCATGGGCGTCGACGGCGAGCGGTCCCTCCGAATCTCGGTGGGCTGGTCGACCACTGACGCGGACATCGACGCATTCGTGGCGGCGTTCCCGCGGGTCGTCGACGGGTTGCGGGCACTACGAAGCTGATCGGGATCGGAAGCCAGCGCCGGCGCCAGGCGGTAGCTTCTGGCCGTGCGCGCCATCGTCTGCAGGGAGCTGGGCCCTCTCGAGACTCTGGTCCTCGAAGAACGGGATCCGCCGGTGCCAGGCGAGGGCCAGGTGGTAGTGGGCGTGCGGGCCGCAGGCGTGAATTTCGTCGACGGGCTCATCTGCCAGGGCCGGTACCAGATCAAGCCACCGGTGCCCTTCGTCCCCGGAAGCGAGATTGCCGGGGTGGTGGTCGACGTCGGGCCCGGGGTCACCGGGATCGACCGCGGTGACCGGGTCATCGCCTTCACCGGTTTCGGCGGGTTCGCCGAGCAGGTGGCGGTGCCGGCGCTCTCGCTGGTGCCGATGCCGAGCACCATCGACTTCGACCAGGCCGCCACCCTCATCCAGAGTTACTGCACCGCGCTGTTCGCCCTGACCAGGCGGACCACGCTCTCTTCGGGAGAGTGGGTGCTCGTCCTCGGGGCCGGAGGTGGTGTCGGACTGGCGGCCACCGACGTCGCCACCGGGCTGGGTGGCCGGGTCATCGCCGCCGCCTCCACCCTGGACAAGCTCGAGGCGGCACTGGCCATGGGGGCCGAGCAGACCATCGCCTACGAGGACGAAGACCTCAAGGTGCGGGCCCGGGAGATCTCGGGCGGTGGCGTCGACGTGGTCATCGATTCGGTAGGCGGCCGCCACAGCGAGAACGCCCTCCGGGCCACCCGGCACCTGGGACGGTTCTGCGTGATCGGGTTCGCCTCCGGACCCATCGCGTCGATCCCCCTCAACCAGGTTCTGCTCAACAACCGGACCGTGGTCGGAGTCGACTGGGGTGGATGGACCTTCAAGGATCCGTTCGGCAACCGGGAGCTCATCGGCGAGCTGATGGATCTGGTGGGGAGGGGGCGGCTCCATCCCACCAGGCCGGCGACCTACCCGCTCGACGACGCCGCCCGGGTGATGTCCGGGCTCATCGAGCGGTCCATCGGCGGCAAGGCGGTGGTGGTTCCCTGAACGGGCATGGCGGCCAACACACCTGCCGGATCAGGCACACCTACCCGATCATCGGTCGGATGCGGTCCTGGAGGAACGCAATGACAGCGGAGGAGAAGGCGTCGTTGCGGTCCCCTGCGATCATGTGTGCCGCGCCGTCGACACCCACGGCCGTGGCCCCAGGGATCTGGGACAACAGATCGTCCACCCCCTCCTGGGTGACGACGTCGCTCAGGAGCCCGTGCACCAACAAGGTGGGCACACCGATGTTGCTGGTGGCCACATCGAGCAGCCCGGCGAGGCGGTCCGGCACCACCTCGGTCCGCCCGTGGCCGATGACCCGCGGGTCCCAGTGCCAGTACCAGCGATCCCCGCGCTGGCGCAGCACCTTCATGAGGCCGCCTGGGTTCACCGGCCTGGTCCGTTGCGGCGTGTAGGCGGCGATGGCGGCAGCCGCGTCCTCCAGCGAGTCGAACCCGTCCACGCCCGACAGCATGAACGTCTTGATCCGTTCGATGCCGAGCGGGTTGGTCTTGGGCGTGATGTCCACGAGGACCAGCCCGCACGAGACCGTCCGGTCGCTCGTCCCCTCGGCCAGCATGGCCGACATCCCACCGAGCGACGCCCCCACCAGCACGGGCGGCCTCCCCAGTTGGTCGGCGACAGCGACGCAGTCCGCGCAGAAGGCGGTGAAGGAGTAGTCGCCGTTGGCGGCCCACTCGCTGTCCCCGTGTCCCCGAAGATCGAGGGTCACCGTCCGCCAACCCTGCGCGGCCACCTTGTCGGCCGTCGATCCCCAGGCGTGTCGGGTCTGTCCGCCTCCGTGGAGGAAGAGCACCGGACAGGCGTCCGGCTCCCCCCGGACATCGGCGACCAGTTTCAACCCCTCGAAGCCTTCGAAGACGACCCGCTCGGTATCCATGACCACCATCGTCACACAGGTGGGTACCGTCGGGTGACGCCCGGTCCGGGGGCAATCCGGTTCCGCACCGTGATCGACCCAACGGCGTCAGATCACGTGTTGGTCTCGTCCGTGGGGACGATGTCCGAGCCCGGCAGCGCTGGGGCGCCGTGCGGTGCGCCCTGCTCGGGGTAGGTCGCGTCGAGGGTGTACGAGGTCATGGAGAGCGACCCGTAGGCGCATCCGTCCACCAGGACGTCGGTGACAGAGGGCGCCGCTGCGGCCAGGCCGGCCAGGTACAGGAGCGGGATGAAGTGGTCCGGGGTGGGCACCGCGTCGAAGAAGTCGGGGTGGTCACGCAGGGCGATCACGTCTGCCGGCGACGACGTCATGTGCCCCCGGGCCGCGTCGTCGAAGCGGTGGGCCCAACCCAGACCTTCGTCGGGCATGCCCCAGTCGACGCGGCCGAGGTTGTGGACGACGTTTCCGCTGGCGATGATCAGGATGCCCTGCTGGCGGAGCGGTGCCAGCTTCGCTCCGAGCTCGAGGTGGTACTCGAACGGGCGTCCGGCATTGATGGCGAGTTGGACGACGGGGATATCGGCATCGGGGAAGGCGTGGACGAGCACCGACCAGGTGCCGTGATCGATGCCCCAACTGTCGTAGTCGAGGCCTACCCACGTCGGCTTGACGGCCTCCGCCACCTCCTCGGCCACCGCGGGAGCACCGGGTGCGGGGTACTCCACGGCGAACAACTCGTCAGGGAACCCGTAGAAATCGTGGATCGTCTTCGGTCGGAGCATGGCCGTGACCGCGGTCGCATTGATATACCAGTGGGCCGAGACGGCGAGGATGGCCCGCGGTCGCGGGACGCTGGCGCCGAACGACCGCCATGCCTCGGTATATCCGTTGTGGTCGAGGGCGTTCATGGGATTCCCGTGCCCCAGAAACGCTGCCGGCATCAATCCGTCTGCCATCGGTCGATCATCCCCCAACACTCGCTCCACGGCAATCGCACCGGGGAGCGGCCGTCGACCCGGAGATGCAACCCTCACCCCGAGAATCTGGGCGCCGCCCATCTGGCACCATGGAACCGGCGAGTGATGACGAGGAATTGTGGACGAGACCGACGGTGACATCAGGACGCTCCAGGATCTCCTGGACCGAAGCATCGGTCGTGCCGGGCCACATCTCCGGGAGGTGCTCACAGCCGGAACGCAGGCTCGACGCCGCGGATCTGTGCGCCCGACTCACCGGAATGCGGTTACTCGCCCTCGCCACCGTGACGTCGGACAATCGTCCGCTCGTCGGACCCGTCGACGGCATCTTCTACCGAGGCTCGTTTCACTTCGGCTCGGCACCGGACTCGGTACGCGTCCGGCACATCCGTCACCGACCTCAGGTCAGCGCGACGCACGTTCCCGGGGAGGAGCTCGCCGTGACGGTCCACGGCCGGGCCACCGTGCTCGACATGCGGGCCCCATCCAGCGCGGGCCTGCGGCAGGCGGTCCTCGACATCTACACACCCCGATTCGGCCCGGCGTGGGAAGCGTTCCTCGACGCCAACGTCTACGTGCGGATCGACGCCGACCGCATCTTCACCTTTCACCTGGACTGACACACCTTCACCTGGACTGACCGGCCCGACCGGGGCCGGGGCTCACCGGGACGGACGCTCCCCACCTGGACTGACGCACCGGTGGCGGGGCGCTGGGTTGAAGGTCGATGGACCGGGGTAGTTTGAAGTGCAGATGCCGGCGCTCACGTGGCTGAACCAACACAAGCTCTTCGTCCTCGGCGCAGGGGTCGCCGTCCTCATCGTCGCCGTCGCCGTCGGATTCTGGTTCTTCATCCTGCGGGACACCGCCACCCCGGTGAACCTGCGCCAGGCCCTCCGGCTCTATCGGCAGGACCAGCAGGCCGGGACGGTCACGGATGCGTCAGAGCTCCCACCTCCAGGGGTCTACCGGTACCGGACGACAGGTGACGAGCAACTGAGCTTCGGGGGGATCAAGCGCCTCTTTCCGGCGGCCACGAACATGATCGTGACCGAGAACGGGTGCGCCACCGAAAAATGGGAGCCGTTCGAGCAGCACATGGAGGGCATGGTGGAGTGTCCTCTCCATTCGGGTGCCTACGGCATCACCACCACCCTCTCCTACGAGCAGATCGCCGGCACCCAGACCACCGACGTCATCCACTGCCCGTCCGACACCTACCTGGTGCCGCCCGACCCGCACGCCGGCGAGCGGTGGCACACCGTCTGCCATTCGACCGGTCTGAACGTCGACTGGTCCGGTGTGGTGGTCGGGAATTCGTCGGTGAACGTCGGCTGGACACGCCGTGCCCGCCATCCACACGCGCCTGACGTTGGCCTTCTCCGGAGCTGAGTCGGGGACGAATCCGAACGACTACTGGGTCTCGACCAAGGACGGCCTCATCCTCTCCCAGCGCGAGACGGTCGACGTCTCGCAACAGGCGGGACCGCTCGGATCGGTGCGGTACAGCGAGCAGATGGCGATCAGGATCGCCTCGCCAACGCCCGTCCGCTGACCGCACCGCCCGTCCGCTGACCGAACCGCCGGTCCGCTGAGCCAACGCCCGTCCGCCGGCCGCACCGCCGGTCGCGTGACCGAACCGCCGGATCATGCCCGGACCCGCCTCGCCCGCCGTGCTGGCCCGGAGGCCGTGGGAAGGGGCTCGCCGGTCTCGAGGAACGACTTGAGGCTGGAGAGGAGTTGTGGCCAGCCCTGGCTGATCATGGTGACCACGGTGCTTCCGGGTTCGAAGCCGTCGTGGATGACGGTGAGTTTGACCATCTCGCCGACCGGCTCGAGCTCGAAGGTGGCCTTGGACCGCGGTTCGGCGGAGATGGTGTCCAGCAGCTCGCTGAAGCCGTGCAGGTCGGCGATCTCCCGGGTGAATGTGTGCCAGGTGTAGGACAACCGGTGGTACGGGTCGTACTCGAGCACGATCTGCTCGGGATCGGCGATGGTGACACCGCCGGTCTCCCAGGTGACAGTCGAACCGATGCCCCAGTCCGAGGCGAAGGTGGTCTTCCACCAGCGCTCGGTGAAGGCGGGGTCGGTCAACGCCTGCCAGAGCCGCTCTGGCGTGGTGTTGATATAGGTCGTGTACACAAATGTCGGCGTAGCCATCGGGGTGTCCTCCAATGCTGTCTTCAGGTCGGCCAGGGCACGAACCCGGTCCCGGTCGTAGCGGTGGATCCAGCGCTCGGCGATCTCGTTGACGGGCACCGGATTGAGGAAGTGCAACTTCTCCCGGCCGCGGCGAACCGTGGTCAAGAGATTGGCCGCCTCGAGGATGGCAAGGTGCTTGCTCACCGACTGGCGGGTCATCTGGAGCCCGGTGCAGAGCTGTTGCAGACTCTGCCCGTTGCTCTCGCTCAGGCTGTCGAGGAGGCTGCGCCGACTGGGATCAGCCAGCGCACGGAACACGGGGTCGAGATCGCTCAAGGTCCCGTCGTGCCGCGGCCGCACCCATCCGACAGCCTGCCGTCGACCATGGGATCCTCCTCCTGCCGGCCGGTTCGACAATGGACCATCGCCGAGGGAGGCCGACCGGCCCCGGCGATGATATGCAACTCATCAGTTGCCTAACTTAAGCAGCCAATCGGTTGCATGTCAACCACCGGAGACCTCCCGAACGACCCTGGCCGGGTTGCCCACCACCACCACACCGGCAGGGACATCCCTGGTCACGACGGCGCCGGCCCCCACCACCGAGTTCTCGCCGATGCTGACGCCGGGGAGGACGATGACTCCCCCACCGAGCCAGACGTTGTCGGCGATGTCGATCGGACGGGCCCCCTCCCACTTCTCACGGCGGAGATCAGGGTCGATGGGGTGGGTCGGGGTCAGGAGTTGGACGTTGGGCCCGATCTGGACGTCGCTGCCGATGGTGATGGGTGCCGGGTCGAGAGCGACGAGCCCGAAGTTGACGAAGGTCCGCTCGCCGATCCGGATCTGGGAGCCGTAGTCGCAGTAGAACGGAGGCCGGACCTCGCTGTCGGGCCCGAGCCGGCCCAGGAGCTGACCGAGGATCCGGAGCCGGTCGGCCACGGCGTCGACTGCGGTGCGGTTGAACTGGTCCATGAGACGCCTCGCCCGGCGATGAGCGGCGGCGAGCTCGGGATCAGCCCCGAGGTAGGGCTGGCCGGCGAGCATCCGGTCGCGGTGGGACCGGTCATCTCCGGGGACCATCGGGTCGCTCACCGCACCAGCATGCCCTCTCCGGCCGACCGGGGGTTCGGGCCGAGCTCAGCCGCCGACCGCGGACGGGATCGGATCACCGGCCCGTCGGTAGGCCTCACGCACCTCGGGAGCGGCCTGCTTCACGATGGTGGCCGGCGGACCGTCGGCCAGGAAATCCCGGTACTGGACCACCGCCCCGGCCGCGTCACCATCCTCTTGCCAGAGGACCGTCCCGAGGTAGAGCCGTACCGCGTAGTCGTCGGGGTCGAGCCGTACGGCCCGGTTGAGCTTGGCCGTCCCGTCGTCGACCAGCGAGGGATTGTTGCCCGCCCTGCCCGTCTCGAACTCGAGCCAGCCCAGCTGGGCCATGGCCACCTCGTTGTCGGGGTGCTCGGTGAGCACCGACTGGTACAGCTGCGCGGCCTGGTCGAGCCGGCCCTGGTTCTCATCCACGGCCGCCTGGGCCAACGACTCCGCGGTCTGTTGCTGCGGGGTCTCCGCGAAGCTCCCGGTCACCGACTGGCCCGGTTGCCGAGCGGTGGCGAACAAGAAGACGGCCGTTATCAGCGCGGCTGCGAAGGCGGCCACCGCCCCGCCGAGGAACCACCGGTTGCGTCGGGCCCGGCCCGACGGCCGGGTCGGGCCGGTGGTCGCCGGGCGACGCCGCGGAGCCGCCGTCTCGGATGGCCCGGTCGGCGGCAGCGGGTCATCGGCAACGATGACTCCGGCACGGGGGAGGCCCCCTTCTCCGGCCTCCACCTCGGTCGTCGTCATGCCCAACGCGGCCAGTCGGACCATGTCCCGATGGCGCAGGGCGAGGTAGTCCTTGTCCGACAGGTCGCCGGCCAGGTACTCGGCATCGGCATCGGCCAGCGACTGGACGAGGAAGCGCCGCCTCTCCTCGACCACCGGCGGCGTGAGCCGCCGGTCGGCCGGGGACCGGTGGGATCGGCGTCGGTCACCGTGCGCCGGCGGATGAACACGCCGACCAGAACGGCCAACGCGGCCAGGCCGCCGAGGAGGGGGAGCAGCCAGACCAGCAGCGACCACCCGCTGCGCCGGTGGGTCGAGCACGATGGAGGACCCGTACCGGTCGACCAGGTAGCTCTCGATCTGCTGGTCGGTCCTCCCCTCGGCGATGAGCTGGGTCACCGTCGCCCGCACGGTCACCGCCGTCGACGCGCTCGATTCGGCCACGGAGAGGTCCTCGCAGCTGGGGCAGCGGAGCGCCGACTCGATGGCCGAGGCACGCTGCGCCGCGGTCGGTGGAGGCGAGGACAGGACCCCGCTCCCGACGATCAGGGCCACCACCAGCACGACGCCGAGGGCGGTCCACAGCGGGAAGCGGCGGACCTTCATGCGTGCTCGGCCGTGGCCTTGGCCATGATCTGGTCGAGGTCGGCCGCGGTCACCGGGGCGACGATGGACGCCACCACGCGGCCGTCGGGGGCGATCACGAAGGTGGAGGGAAGCTCCCTGACGCCGTAGTCGAGGGCGATGGTGCCCCCGTTGTCGGTCACGGTGGGCCAGGTCACGCCGAGCTGCTCCTGGGAGGCCCTGGCATCGCCGGCGCTGTCGCTGAACACGACGCTGAGCATGGTCGCGTCATCGACTCCGGTGATGTTGGAACTGGAACTTGACCAACTCGGGGCCCTCGCTCTGGCACTGTTCGCACCAGCTGGCGAAGAAGCTGACCACGACGAACCTCCCGGGTGCCCGGGGCAACGAGTAGTGGGTGCCGGCCAGCGTCTCTCCGCTGATCGGCGGCGCCAACTTGCCGACCACCGGGTTCTGCACCTCGTCCACGGCGGCCGGCGGCCGGGTGGCCAGCACGGCGACGAGCCCGGCGGCGATGACGAGGACGCCGATGGCCACCCACCGGGCGGTGTGCCGGACCGGTGCCGGCTCCAGATCCGCGTCGGCAGAGGTCATCCTGGTTCACCGGCCCCCACCGGCAGCGGATCGGCCGTCTCCCCGGACTCCACCTCCGCGCCGACACGCCGGCCCGTGGCTCGGGACGCCGGCGTCGTCGTCCGACGGACCGGAGATGGCCACCGCCGGGGCGGACACCGGATCGGTGGGACGGCGCCGGCGTCCGGGTATGGCCGACAGGACCGAACCGACCCCGACCAGCACAGCTCCGATCCACAGCCACATGACCAGGGGCTGCTCCACCACGCCGAAGGCCCAGGAGCCCCCGGTGCCCGGAATGCTGTCGATGGTGAGGTAGAGGTCGTCCCTCCAACTGGAGTCGATGGCCGGGGTGCCGACCGCCTGGGTCCCGCTCCCGAACTGGCTGATGGCGGGGAAGAACATGCCGCCGTCGTCGACCCGCAGTACCGCCTCGAACGCCGAGTGGGAAGGCGTCGTGACCTCGCGGGTGGTGACGAAGGTGACACTGTGCCCGGCGAAGGACGCCGACTGGCCCTTGGCCAGGTGCAGCTCCCCCCGGTGGAGGAACGAGGTGGCGGCGGCCAACCCGATGGCGATGACGACCACGCCGATGTGTACGACCATGCCCCCGTTGGCCCGCCCCACGAAGCCGCGCCAGCCCGCCGCCGCCGACCGGACGGGGCCGGCACCTGCGGCGCGCGCCCCGCGGAAGGCGCCGCGGACGGAGAGGACGAGAGCCCGGCCGGCCGACGCACCGGCAAAGGCCCCGAGCCCGAAGGCCAGCAGCGGCTCGATGCCGTGGATGCCGGCGATGACACAGACCACCACGGTGAGGACCCCGAGCGCGGCGGGCACGGCCAGGCGGCCGCGCATCACCGCGACGCTGGTCTTGCGCCAGGGGAGGGCCGGGGCCACCGCCATCAGGAAGAGCAGGGCCAGACCCACCGGGATGAAGAACCGGTTGAAATACGGTGCCCCGACGGTCACGGACGAGCTCGGATTGAGGGCCTCGTAGAGCAGCGGGAAGACGGTGCCGAGAAGGACCACGAACGCGAATCCCAACGAACAGCACGTTGTTGGCCAGGAACGCTCCTTCACGGCTGATGGGCGAGTCGATGCCTCCCGAGGAGTGGAGCCGGTCACCGCGCCACGCGATGAGCCCCACCCCGGTCACCACGACCACGCCGAAGAAGCCCAGCAGCAGTGGTCCGATGGTCGAGTCGGAGAACGAGTGGACCGACTGGACGACTCCGGAGCGGGTGAAGAAGGTCCCGAGGATGGTCAGGCTGAACGCCGCCACCACGAGCGAGAGGTTCCAGATCCTGAGGAGCCCGCGCCGCTGCTGGACCATCACCGAGTGGAGGTAGGCGGTGCCGACCAGCCAGGGCAGGAGCGCGGCGTTCTCGACCGGGTCCCAGCCCCAGAACCCTCCCCACCCCAGTACCTCGTAGGACCACCAGGCCCCGAGCAGGATGCCCATGGTCAGGAACGCCCACGCGAACAGGGTCCAGCGGCGGGTCTCGCCCTGCCAGTCCTCGTCGAGCTTGCCGGTGACCAGCGATGCGATGGCGAAGGCGAAGGGGAGCGTGAAGCCCACCAGTCCCAGATAGAGCATGGGCGGGTGGATGAGGACCAGCGGATTGTCCTGGAGCAGTGAGTTGGGGCCGGGCCCGTTGGCCGGGATGGCTCCGGCGACGTGCCGGAACGGATCGGAGGGCCCCAGCATGAGCCCGAAGAAGAAGGCGGCCACCGTGTAGACCACCAGGGTGGCCCAGCCGATGAGGTCCTCGCCCGAACGGCGCCGGAAGCGCCAGACCATGGCGGTGGCGTACCCGCCGAGAACCAGCCCCCACAACAGGATCGACCCGGCCAGTGCCGACCACAGGCCGGTGACCGAGTAGAGCACCGGGGTGTCGCGGCTGTTGTTGTCGGCCACGTAGCTCAGCGAGAAGTCGTGGGTGACAAGGGCGTGCTCCATGGCCGCCACGGCGATGACTCCCCCGAGCAGGATGAGGGGGGCGTACACCTGGCCGCTGCGGACGATCGAGGGCCGCCCCCTGGCCAGTCCCGTGGCCATGACGACGATTCCGACCACGGCGGCCGCGAACCCGAGGAGGACTCCGGTGTGGCCGAGCGCCCCGTTCACCGGTGGGAACCGGAGACGTGCTGACCGCCGGTCGGCCCGCCCGTCATCGCCGGCTCCCGTTCGGGGCCGTGACCCGGCCGGGATGGGCGGCGATGTAGTTCGACGAGTGCTTGACCAGGATCTGGTTCGAGACGAACATCGTCCCGCTGAAGTGTCCGACGGCGATGACCGGGATGTCCGGCTGGAAGAGCTGCGGGGGGCTGCCGGTGTTGTCGACAGCCAGCCTGGTCGCGCCCGCGGTGACGACGAAGTCCACCCCGTTCCGCGTGGGATGGATCGAACCGGGCTCGACCAGACCTTCGAGGTTGAAGGTCTGGCTCCCGAGGCTGGCCTTTTGGGCCAGGGCCTGGTCGGCGGGCAGATAGAAGTTGAGGGCCGAGGTCAGGCCCTTCACCACCAGGAAGGCCAGCGATCCCACCAGTACGACGCCCACGATCACGTACCGGAGCCGGTGGCTGGACCCCGCCGGCACCGCGGCCCTCGGGGGCGGAGAGGGACCGTCGCCGGCGCCGTCCGGTCCGACCGCACCGGCCGGTACCGAGCCGACGGCTGGTGCGGACGTCATCGGTCGTGGCCCAGGCGCTCGATCTCGACGCCGGCCGACGCCACCCGCGCTGCGGCCCGGGTCAGCCGCCGGCGCCGCCACACGAGCTGGACGCCGTAGAGGAACAGGATGGACAGGACGATCGAGTAACCGGCGATGACGTAGTTCATCGGGCTCCCTCGGGAACCGCGGGGAGTGCCTGACCACCCACGTCGGCCGGCCGGCCTGAGCCCGCGGTGTCGACGGCACCGGCGGCGACCCCGGCCGGGGCCCGGTACCGGAGGTCGGGGTCCTCGCCGGACGTCATCCCTTCGCCCTGTCGCTCACGGAGGGCCACCTCCAGCTCGCTGCTCCCCAACCAGTCCTCGAGCACACCGATCCGGTACCGCACCAGCAGCATCCACACGAAGACCAGGGTCAGGGCGATGAAGCTGAGCAGCAGCGTCCAGGCCATCGAACCGTGGATGGTGGGCGAGAGGTCGGGGTTGAGCACGGTCGCACCCTGATGGAGCGTCCTCCACCACAGCACGGAGAAGTGGACGAGGGGGATGTCGACGGCGGCGAACAGGGCGACGAAGGCGCTGCGCTTGGCCCGCTTCTCGGGCTCGGCCGGTATCCGGCGCAGGGCCATGTACCCGAGGAAGAGCACCAGAAGCACCGCCGTGAGGGTCAGCCGGGCATCCCACGCCCAGTACACGCCCCAGGTCGGCTTGCCCCAGATCGAGCCCGAGATGAGCGTGCACACGTTGAACACCACGCCCACCTCGACCGCCGCCGCGGCCAGCCGGTCCCAGAACATCGACCGGGTTCGGGGCCACAGGTAGAGCAGGCTGGCCAGGGCGGCCAGACCGAAGGCCAGGTACAGCGCCACCCAGGCCACCCCGGGGTGGATGTAGACCAGGCGGACCAGGTTTCCCGGCACCGTATTGCCCCGGGTCCGGTCGGGCGGGGTCACCCACAGCCCGAGCCACACGGTGGCGGCCACCCCCACCGCGGCGGCGATGCCGATGATCCGGACCGTCCGGCGGGCCCGGTCGGACTGGACCGGCGGGCCGAGCGCACCGTGCAGGCCGACAGGACCGACCGCATGCCCCCACCCCCCGCGCCACCCGCGCCGTGCAGGAGCTGACTCATGCGGACTCCTGGATGGGGCCGTAGACGACGACGCCGAGCGCCAGGTACACGGCATCGAAGACCACCAGCAGGCGGAGCCACTGGCCCCCGTCGGCGGGAATGCCGCCGGCCAGCGCCGCCTGCCAGATGCGTGTGCCGGCCAACAGGACCGGAGCGACAATGGGCAGCAGCAGGAACGGCAGCAGCGTCTCTTTGACACGGAGCCCGGCGGAGAGCGCGCCGTAGAGGGTGCCGGTGGCGGCCAGCCCGATGGTCCCGAGCACGCAGGAGGCGACGATCAGCCAGGGCTGTTCGATCCTGGCCCCGTAGAGCAGGGTGACGCCGACCCCGAGGACCACCTCGAGCACCACCAGCTGGGCGGCCACGGCCGCCGCCTTGCCCAGGAACAGCCCGGCCGGATCGAGCCCGGAGAGACGCAGGGCGTCCCGGGCCCCGTCGACCGACTCGACCGAGACGCTCCGTTGGATGGCCAGCACGGTGCAGAACAGCACGGCCACCCAGAACAGACCCGGGGCGCCCTTGGCCATCAGGGTCCGATCCGGCCCGAGGGCGAAGGCGAACAGACCCAGGGCCACGACCCCGAAGGGCGCCACCTGGGACAGTGCCACCCGCGACCGCGCCTCGATGCGGAGGTCCTTCCCGGCCACCAGGACGGTGTCACGCCACATGGGCCACCTGCCCCTCCGGTGGTTGCCCGGAGCCGGGCACGACGGTGGCCGGACCGGGAACGGGCGCCGCGGGATGGGCCCCCTCCCCGGTCCCCCCGATGGAGCGCTCGGCGGTCACCCGGCCCCCGATCACGACCACGGCCCTGGTGGCCAGGGACTCGACGAAGTCGGCCTCGTGGGAGGCGATGACCACGGTGACACCGGAGCCGGCAGCCTCGGCCACCAGCTGGTTGAGGGTTTCCCGGGCCGATGCGTCGAGTCCGGCGTGGGGCTCGTCGAGCAGCCACAGCTCGGGCCAACGGGCGGCCAGCACGGCCAGGGCCACCCGCCGGCGCTGTCCGGCGGACAGCTTCGAGGCACTCGTCTTGAGCAGGCGGCCGGTGAGGCCCAGGCGGCCGCAGGCGTCGTCGATCCGGCCGGTGTCAGCCCCGGCGGCCCGGACCGCGAACCTCACGTTCTCCCGTACCGTGAGATCGTCGTAGAGATGGGAGGCATGGGAGAGCAGGCCGACACGCCTGCGCACCTGGTTGCGCTGGCGGACCGGATCCAGGCCGAGCACCCTGACCCGCCCCGACGCCAGGGGCACCAGTCCCGCGCAGACCCGGAGCAGGCTGGTCTTGCCGGCACCGTTCGGTCCTTCGACCAGCACCGTCTCGCCGCGGGGGACGTCGAGGTCCACCCCGGCGAGCAGGGGGAACCGTCCGGACAACGCCACCGCGTCGTGGAGGGAGATCGCTGGGGAGGGAGGTGCTGGTGGGGCCATGGCCGGGCCTCATGCTACGGGGGCCTGGGTCCAGGAGCCAGGCGGGGGCACGGGCCGGCGACGGCCGGCGCCGGCGATGGGCGGGCACCGGGCCGGCCGGGTGCGGCTCAGCTGGAGGCCAGTCGGCTGAGGTGCAGGTCACGGAGCCACTGGGCGATGTGGGCGGAGACCACGCCCACATTGCCGGTGAGCAGCAGGAGCCCGAAGACGATGAGCACCGCCCCGCCGACAAGGTCGATCACCCGGAGGCGACCGCGAACCCGGGCCAGTGCGTCGGTCATCCGGCCGAAGGCCAGCCCGGTGAGGAGGAACGGGACCCCGAGCCCGAGGGAGTAGGCCAGAAGCAGGGCGATCCCCCCGGTCGGCGAACCCCCGTTCCCGGCGGCGAGCGTGAGCACACTGCCGAGGACGGGCCCGATGCACGGCGTCCAGGCGAAGGCGAAGGCCATCCCCATCAACGGAGGGGCCCAGGCTCCGAGGACCGAAGGCCGGACGGTGAACCGTCGCTCACCGGACAGCGCCGTGGGCAGGCCGACACCGGCGGCCATGGCCACCAGGATGGCCCCGAAGACCACGATGGCGATGCCCGAGACCGTCTCGAGGGCACGCTGATGGGTGAGGAACAGCCTCCCGAGGGCCGAGGCCGAGGCTCCGAGGATGGTGAAGATCACCGTGAAGCCGGCGACGAAGGCCAGGATCCCGCGGAACAGATGGCTGCGCTGGCGGCGCAGATCGGCTGCGGTCGGGCCGTTCCCGACGTCGACGTCGTCGATCGGTGCGCCCTCCCGGACGGCGGGGAGATCGGTTTGGCCGGCGGCGACTGGCACCGGCGTGGGCACCGACCGGGGCAGGGGACGCAGGGCATTCAGCTCTGCGGCCGACAGGCCGGACACCATCGACAGGTATGCGGGCACGAGCGGCAGCACGCACGGGGAGAGGAACGAGAGCATGCCCGCGCCGAACGCCACCAGGAGACCCAGGGGGTCGGCGTGGATCGCCGCCAGTACGGCCATGGGTGCGCTAGGCCAGCTGGCTCTTCACCAGCGCCAGGTCGGCCTCGACCATCATCTGTACCAGGGCCGGGAAGTCGACGTCGCGGTGCCACCCGAGGATCTTCTCCGCCCGGGACGGGTCCCCGACCAGCAGGTCGACCTCGGCCGGCCGGAGAAAGCGCTCATCGATCACCACGTGCTGCTCCCAGTCCAGCCCCACTGCGGAGAAGGACAGCTCCACCAGCTCCTTGACCGAGTGGGTCTCGCCGGTGGCCACCACGTAGTCGTCGGGTCGATCCTGTTGGAGCATCAACCACATCGCCCGCACGTAGTCGGCCGCGAAGCCCCAGTCGCGCTGGGCATCGAGATTGCCGAGCGCCAGCTTTTCGTCGATGCCGGCCTTGATCCGGGCCACGCCGTGGGTCACCTTGCGGGTCACGAATTCGAGACCGCGCCTCGGCGACTCGTGGTTGAAGAGGATGCCCGATGAGGCGTGGAGGTCGTAGCTCTCGCGGTAGTTGACCGTGATCCAGTGGCCGTAGACCTTGGCCACACCGTAGGGGCTGCGGGGATAGAACGGCGTGGTCTCCCGCTGCGGCACCTCGAGGACCTTGCCGAACATCTCCGACGAGCTGGCCTGGTAGAAGCGGATCTCCGGATCGACGATCCGGATGGCGTCGAGCACACGGGTGACACCCAGGGCGGTGGTCTCCCCGGTGAGGACCGGCTGGCTCCACGAGGTCTGGACGAAGGACTGGGCGGCCAGGTTGTAGACCTCGGTCGGATGGTTGTCCCGCAGGATGTTGATCATCGACACCTCGTCGAGCAGGTCCCCGGCCACCAGCGTGATGCGGTCCTGGATGTGGGCGATCCGCTCGAAGTTGAGCGTGCTCGACCGTCGGACCATCCCGCACACCTCATAGCCCTGGTCGAGCAGGAATTCGGCCAGATAGGAGCCGTCCTGGCCGGTGATGCCGGTGATCAGTGCTCGTTTCGCCATTCAGGAGCTCCTCGGGTCGGCGTGCGTCTCGGTGTCGTCGGTGGCCGTCTGCCACGATGGCGGCCGCTTCTCGGTGAAGGCGGCGATCCCCTCGGCAGCTTCGGCTGTCTGGCTCGTGACCGTCAGCATGGCATGGAGGTACGGCAGGGCCTCCGTCGCCGCTGAGTCCAGCACAGCGTAGAACGATTCGCGACCCATCCTCATGACACCCGGCGGTTTCGAGGCCAGCACGGCGGCCATCTCGGCCACCTCGGCGTCGAGCCGTTCGCTCCGCACCACCCGGGTGGCGAAGCCGATCCGCTCGGCCTCCTCGGCCCCGACCACCCGGCTGGTCAGCATCAGCTCGAGGGCCTTCTTCGGCGGCATCGATCGCAGCATGGGCACGGTCACCATGTAGGGCCAGAGCCCGACGTTGAGCTCGGGTGCTCCGAACCGGGCCTGGTCCGAGGCGATGAGCATGTCGCAGGCCAGGGCCAGGCCGAAGCCGCCGGCCATGGCCCAGCCCTGCACCCGGGCGATGGTGGGCTTGCCCAGATGCCAGAGCTCGTCGAACAGCTCGGCCAGCCAGCCGCGGGCCACGTGATGGTCGGCGTACTCGTCGGTCCCGCCGCCCTGCCGGCGGGGAACCATGCCCGACAGGTCGGCCCCGGCGCAGAACGCCTGATCGCCGGCACCGGCCAGCACCACCACCCGTACCCGGGGGTCGTCTTTGGCCCGGGCCACCTCTTCGCGCAGTCCGGCGATGACCTCCCAGGTCATGGCGTTGCGGCGCTCCGGCCGGTTGATGGTCAGGGTCAGGACGGGACCCTGCCGCTCGGACAGGAGATCGGAGCCGGACCGGTCGGGTGCGGGAGGCGCAGGCTCTGGCTGGGTTGCTTCGGGCACCGGACGACGCTAGCTCGCGTGACGGGTCCCTGCGCGCCAGGAGGGTCGCCCGGCACAGCCAACTACGGTGACGCCATTCCCACCGCAGCCCTCATCTCCTTCCGCCTCGGCGGTTCCGACGGGGTGTCCATCGAAGCCGCCAAGTGGCAGTGGGCCCTGACCGAGCTCGGGTTCGCCACGATCACCGTGGCCGGCGAGGGCCCCGTCGACCGGTTGGTCGGCGGGCTCTCCATCGGTGCCGCCGAACCGCCGAGCCGGGCGGAGCTGGTGTCCGCGCTCGACGATGCCGATCTGGTCGTGGTCGAGAACCTCTGCTCACTCCCCCTCAACCCCGCGGCCGCAGCCCAGGTGGCCTCGATCCTCGCCGGTCGGCCGGCCATCCTCCACCACCACGACCTTCCCTGGCAGCGACCCCAGTTCCTGGCCGAGCCACCCCCGCCGGTCGATCCGAGTTGGAGCCAGGTCACCATCAACGAGCTGAGCCGTCATGAACTCGCCGACCGGGGCATCGAAGCCACCACCGTGTACAACACCTTCGCCGTTCCCGGTACGGCCGGGTGCCCCGGTACCGATCAGGGCGGCGACCGTCGGCGGCCGATCCGGCAGGCGCTCGGGATCGACGACGGCCGGCGCCTGGTGCTCCAGCCCACCCGGGCCATCCCGCGTAAGAACGTGGCCGGCGGCATACAGGTGGCCACCGAGCTGGATGCGGTGTACTGGTTGCTCGGCCCGGCCGAGGACGGGTACGGCCCCGAGCTCGACACCCTGGCCGCGGCAGCGGAGTGTCCGGTCATCCTGGGCACACCGGACGGGGCTGCCGGCGTCACCGTCGGCCATGCCTACGAGGCGTGCGACGTGGTGGCACTGCCATCCACCTGGGAGGGGTTCGGCAACCCCACCATCGAATCGGTCGTGCACCGGCGCCCGCTGGCCATCGGGCCCTATCCCGTGGCCCGGGAGCTCGCCGCCTTCGGGTTCGACTGGTTCGGCCTCGATGAGATGGGCCGGCTCCGGGCCTGGCTGGAGGCACCCGATCCTGGCCTGCTGGACGGCAACCTGGCCGTGGCCTCCGCCCATTTCTCGGTGCGGGACCTGCCTGGCCGGATTGCCTCCGTCATGCCCGCCATGTGACCGCCACCCGGGGGCCGGGCCCCGCCTCCTGGTGGGGACCGACGACTACCATGACCAGCATGAGCGGAGCACTCAGCGCGGACCCGGCTCAGCGCCAGGCGGTCCCGAGCGGTCGGCGCCTCACCGCCGACGCCCGCCGGCGGCAGCTGTTCGAGGTCGCCCTGTCGCTCTTCGCCGAGCACGGGTACGCGGCCACCACCATGGACGACATCGCCGAGTCGGCTGGCGTGACCAAGCCGCTGGTGTACCAGCACTTCGAATCCAAGAGGGCGCTCTACCTCGAGCTGATGGACGCCGTCTCCCGCGAGCTGGTGACACGCATCGTCAAGGCCACCGCCACCGCCTTCGGCCCGCGCCAGCAGGTCGAGTTGGGGTTCGCCGCCTACTTCGAGCTGATGGTCGACAACGAGCCGGCGTTCCGCCTCCTCTACGGGCGTGACGCTCCCGATGACTTCGAGCTCGGAGCGGCACTGCGCCGGGTCGAGGAGACCATCGCCCAGGCCATCGATCCTCTCATCGACGCGGGGCTCGATCCCGGGCACCGACTGCTCCTGGCCCACGCGGTGGTCGGCATGGCCGAGGGTGCCAGCCGTCACTGGCTGGACACGAACCGGCAGCAGAGCGCCTCCCAAGCCGGGGCGGGTGAACCGCAGCCGGCCGACTCCGCCGACGTGCGCCGGGCCGATGCGGCCCGGCTGGCCACCCGCCTGGCCGATTTCGCCTGGGCCGGGCTCCGCCAGGTCCACCGGATCTGAGGCACCCGGATCGACGGACAGGGCCCGCCGCCGGCGCGGGCTCAGGCGGTGACGTCCCCTTCCACCACCGGCTGCCTGGTGCTCTGGACGACGCCTCCGGCGTGTTCGGCGGTGATGGCGAATGCGTCCACCGGCTCGTTCCCGGCCACGCTGAAAGGGACCACCCTCGGGTCCGAGCCCAGCAGGCCGAGCGAGATGGTCCGGCTGCCGATCACACCCCAGAGCTGGTAGGTCTCGCTCCCCGGGAGGGACGACAGACCACCCGCCTCGACGAAGCCCGTTCCCGTCCTGGTCAGGAAGACCGTGACCTTCCCCACCGGCGCCGCCCCCGTGGACGGCGCCTTCAGCGCCACCTCCCTGGTCGAGGGAGAAGCCATCACCGACTGCTCCGCCCGGGTGAGGGGCGTCGAAGCCCGGAGCGCGTTCACCTGCTGGTTGAGGTGGTCGACCCGGACGCCCAACACGACGGCGACGACGGCGGCCGCGGCGGCCACCACGGCGGCCACCCGAATGGCGGTCCGGCCCCGCCGGGACCGGGAGCCGATCGACACCACGCCGGCCGCTTCGGGTGCGGGCGCTCCGGCGTCGCCCGCCTCCCCCTCCCCGTCGTTCCGGGCCGGACCGGGTTCGGGTCCGAGACGTTCGGCCAACCGTTCCCACGGCGGCGGGGCGGAGCCGTCGAGGCGGCGGGCGATCCCGTCCCAGAGCTCGGCCGGCGACACTCCGCCCGAATTGCCCAGCAGCCCGGCGACCTCGTGGTGTTGGGCCACCTCAATCGAGCATCTGACGCACTCGCCCAGGTGCCGCTCGACCATGGCGGCCGTCTCGGGATCGACCGCATCGAGGGCATAGGCGCCCAGCAGCTCCTGTACCTCCTGGTGGACGGGTTCGGGCTCTCGCGTGGTCACGACTCTGCTCCTGCCGGCTCCACACCCAGCTCGGCCAGCTTGGTCCGGAGCCGGCCCAGTCCCGATCGGATGCGGCTCTTGACCGTGCCTTCCGGCTCGTCGAGGATCTGGGCCACCTCGCGGTAGGTGTTGCCCCCAAAATAGGCCAGGAGGATGGGTCTGCGAAGGTCGTCGGGCAGGGCGCCGAGGGCCACTTTGACCTGGTCGGCCACGGCCATGTCGAACAGCTCGTGGTCGATGTCGTATCCGGCCGTGGCCGTCTCCCTCGAGGTGCGCTCCTCCCGTCGACGGCGGGCCGTCTCCGATCGGACGAAATCGACCGATTTCCCGTGGGTCCGCGCCAGCAGGTACGAGCGCAACGTGCCTCGCTGGGCGTCGAACTTCTCCGGTTGCCTCCACAGATCGAGGAAGATCTCCTGGGTGATCTCCTCGGCCGAAGGATCGCTGCGCAGGATACGACGGGCCAGCGCGTGCACGGACCCGCCGTGACGCCGGTAGATCTCGGCCAGCGCAGGCTCGTGCCATCGCCCGACGGCCACCACCAAGGTGGCGTCGCTCGCCTGCTCCAGTTCGATCACCGCACTGTATTCGACGCCGCCTCCCCGGCGGATGATTCGAAGCCGCCTCCCCCGGCGGATGATTCGACGCCGGCTCCCCGACGGATGATTCGACGCCGCCTACATCTCGAGTTCGATCGGCGACGAACAACAGCCATGACGTTCGACATGACGACCTACCGGCGGCTCTCGGAGAAGCTCGAGATCGACGACATCGACTTCGGCGCCTTCCACGAACGGCCGCTGGCTCCCGACGCACTCCGCTGCCTTCGCTCCATGCACGACGTGGAGAACCACACCATCTGCTACCTGCGCGACGTCCTCGTGACGCGGGCCCACCGCGACCCCGAGGTCACATCGTTCCTCACCCTGTGGAACTACGAGGAATTCTGGCACGGGGAGGCCATCGCCGAGGTGCTCGAGGCACACGACGAGTGCGCCGGCACCGGGAGGATCGCCGCCCTCCGGCAACGCCTGCCCAGGCGAGAGGCGTGGAAGCCCCTCACCTTCCAACTCGGCTCGGCGCTCACGCCCCACCTCACCGCGGTGCACATGACCTGGGGGGCGGTCAACGAGTGGACCACCCAGGCCGCCTACGCCCGGCTGGCCAAACTCGCCGATCATCCCACGCTCACCGTGCTGCTCCGCCGGGTCATGAGACAGGAGGGTCGGCACATCGATTTCTACGCCGCCCAGGCCAGGTCCCGCCTGGCCGACAGCCGTGCGGCCCAGCGCCTCACCCGGTGGGCCCTCCGGCACTTCTGGGCGCCGGTGGGCAGCGGGGTCATCCCCGACCAGGAGGTCGACTTCCTCCGCTCCTACCTGTTCGGCGACGACGACGGGCGGTCGGTGGCCGACCGCATCGACCGCCGGGTGGACCGCCTGCCCGGTCTCGGGGGCCTCAACCTCCTGCGCGGGGCCGTCGCCGCGGCCGCCTGACCGGGTCGCCGAACGGTGCGCCGTCGGGCGGGGGGGGGGGGGACCAAACCCGACTGACCCGATAAACTAAGTTGGTGTTCAGTTTCCCGAACCCCGTCAACGAGTACGCGGCCAGAACCGTCGCCGCCGGCGTCCTGGTCATGTGCGTGGCCGCGGTGGCCTTCCAGCAACCCTGGATCCTCATCCCCCTCGCCTACGGCTTCTGGGCCCGCGTCCTGACCGGGCCCACCCTGAGCCCGCTCGGCCAGCTGGCCACCCGGGTGGTGGCGCCGCGACTGGGTGGAGAGCCCCGCCTGGTACCCGGCCCGCCCAAACGGTTCGCCCAGGGCATCGGGGTGCTGTTCTCCACGACGGCGCTGGTGCTCTGGTACGGCTTCGGACTGGGCACGGCGGCCTGGGTGGTGGTGTCCCTGCTGGCCGTGGCGGCATTCCTCGAATCGGCGCTCGGCATCTGCCTCGGGTGCATCGTCTTCGGCTTCCTGATGAGGGTGGGTGTGATTCCCGAAGAGGTGTGCGAAGCCTGTGCCGACATCTCGCTCCGCCATCCGAAGGCCGCCTCGGGCCAAGCAGGGTAGCCGGAGGCCAGGGTAGCCGGGAGGTCAGGGCAGCCGGGGGAGCAGGACGGCCGGGGAGGTCAGGACAGCCGGGGAAGCAGGCGGGCACACAGACCGGCCAGCTCCTCGACGCAGGCGGAGTAGATCTCGTCCTCACCGCCGGCAGGGTCGGCCACGTCCTCCCACGGTTCGACAGGGAGCGAGGCCAGACCGAGCGATGCGATCCGCTCGGCCAGGGACGGGGGGCCGGCCGGCAGGTCGCGGCACAGTCTCTTGATCGAGGCGGTCCTCGGCGCGGCGGCGGGGTGACGGCGGCGGATGTAGGAGACATGCTCGCCGGCCATGGCCAGGATGAGGTCGGCGTCCTCGACGTCCGCGTCGGTGAGCTGGTGGCTCCGGTGCCCGTCGGCACGGAGCCCCATCGAAGCCAGGGCGTCCCTGGTCCTCCTGCTCATCGGCTGCCCTTCGACCACGTGGGTCCCGGCGGTCACGATGGTCACAGGTCCGGGTTTGAGCATGACCCCGGCCATGACCGAGCGGGCCGCATTCCCCGTGCACAACGTGAGAAGCCGGATGCGGCGGACCGCCGGGCCCGGTCCTCCCACGTCGTCGGCCGTCACCGGCGAGCGGGAGCCCGGCATCGTCGTCGGCGACTAGTTGATGTGGACGCCGGAGATGGCCCGGCTGATGATCAGGCGCTGGATCTCGCTGGTCCCCTCGAAGATGGTGTAGATCTTCGAATCACGGTGCCAACGCTCGACGGGATGGTCGCGGATGTAGCCGTACCCGCCCATGATCTGGATGGCTTCCTCGGTGACGTGGACCGCGGTCTCACCGGCGTACAGCTTGGACATCGAGCCTTCACCCGAGGTGAACTCCTTGCCGTTCCGGCCCATCCACGAAGCCCGCCAGATGAGCAGCCGGGATGCGTCGATGCGGGTCTTCATGTCGGCCAGCTTGAAGGCGATGGCCTGGTTTTCGATGATGGCCCGACCGAACGCCTTGCGCTCCTTGGCGTAGTCGAGCGAGTACTCGTAGGCGGCACGGGCGATTCCGAGGGCCTGGGCCCCGACCGTCGGACGTGAGGCCTCGAACGTCTTCATCGCCGCCTGGCTGGTCGAGCGCTTGCCCTCGCGGGCCCGGGCAAGCTTCTCGTCGAGCTTGTCCTTGCCCCCGAGCAGGCAGCGGCCCGGCACCCGGACCTCGTCGAGCAGGACTTCGGCGGTGTGGGAGGCGCGGATCCCCATCTTCTTGAACTTCTGCCCCTGGGAGAGTCCGGGGGTGTTGGGCGGGACGATGAAACTGGCCTGTCCGCGTGACCCGAGCTCAGGGACGACCGAGGCCACCACCACGTGGATGTCGGCCATGCCGCCGTTGGTGATCCAGGTCTTCGTCCCGTTGAGGACCCACTCGTCTTTGGCTTCGTCGTAGACCGCCCGGGTCCGCAGCGACGACACATCCGAGCCGGCGTCAGCCTCGGAGACGGCGAAGGCGGCCGTCTGGATCTTGTCGGGGGTACCGAAGCACTGCGGGCCCCACTCCATGAGCTGCTCCGGGGTGCCGTTGCTGGCGATCCCGGCCAGGCCCAGGGTGCTCCCGAAGATGGCCAGGGCGATGCCGGCATCGCCCCAGGACATCTCCTCGTTGGCGATGGGCAGCAGCAATCCGGTGTCGTCGGAGAAGCACTGGATGATGAAGTCGAACGAGTAGAGGCCGATCCGGGACGCCTCCTCGATGATCGGCCACGGGGTCTCCTCCCGCTCGTCCCATTCGTGTCCGGCCGGGCGGATGACGTTCTCTGCGAAATCGTGCACCCACTTTTGGATCTGGAGTTGATCCTCGTTCAGGTCAAGTGAGAATTCAGCCATGGTTCCCTGCTCCGTTCCGGCCCTGGACGGGCCTCCACCCCTTAGTTACTACATAGTAACCACGAAATCGAACGACAGGCCGCCACCACCACTCGGCACGTACGGCACCGGAAGCTCGGTCGGCGGACGCGGACCGGCCATGGCCGGCGGGGTGCGAGACGGCACCGCCGCGGCTCAGGTGTGCGGGCCGCCAGGCCCTCGGGGAGGGAAGCCGGTTCTACGCGGGCTGGGCCAGGCGCACATCAACGGCCTGGAGCCCCTTGGGCCCTTCCTGCAGCTCGAACTCGACAGCCTGACCCTCTTCGAGCGAGCGGAATCCGTTCATCTGGATGGCGGTGTGATGCACGAACACATCGGCCCCTCCATCCGGTTGTGAAATGAAGCCGAAGCCCTTTTCTGCGTTGAACCACTTGACTGTTCCGGAAGCCACGGTGGCATTCCCCTTTCCTCCACACGTGTAGTGCGCAGGCAGCCGCCGACGGGAGACTGGGCTCCGACCCCTGCCTGCGAGCGGGCCTTCGGACCACCTACCCAGGGCGACTTCCTGCCCGTCAAACGCTAGCAGTCCTCTGCTCCGGATCAACAGCCAACGGGCCTCTCGGACCCCTGTTCACACGGCGTTCATTGACGGCGAATCCGGGTGCCGTCGGGGCCGTCCTCGACCACCCACCCCTTCTCCTCGAGCTCGGCCCGGAGCGCGTCGGCCCGGGCCCAGTCACGTTCGGCGCGGGCCTGGTCACGCAGACGGACCAGCTCGGCGGTGGCGGGGTCGACCTCGTCTCCGGATCCGCCCCGCAGCGCCAGGCCCAGCGCGGCGCAGAGCAACCCGGCGGTGGTGGCCGACCGGCCGGCGCCCACCATGTCGCCGGCATCGGCCGCGGCGTTGGCCCGCCGCACGAGATCGAACACCCCGGCCAGGGCCCCGGGGGTGTCGAGGTCATCGTCCATGCGCTCACGGAACCGGGTGACGGCGACCGAATCCAGTCCGTCCCCGCCGGCACCCCCGTTTCCGTCATCAGGGCGCGGGTCGACCACCGGACCGGAGGCCAGGGGGTCGGCCAGTTCGAACCGCCGGGCCAGCTCGTCCAGCCGGGCCAGCCCGGCCTCGGCGTCGGCCACCGTGTCCGGGGTCACCTCGATCGGCGACCGGTAGTGGGACCGGAGCACCAGCAGCCGGTAGGCGCGGGCATCGCTGCGGGCCAACAGATCCGACAGCGAGGTGAAGTTGCCCAGCGACTTGGACATCTTCTCCCCCTCCATGGTGACCCATCCGTTGTGCATCCAGTGGCGGGCGAACTCGCGGCCCTCGGCCACGGCCTGGGCCCGCTCGTTCTCGTGGTGGGGGAAGATCAGGTCCATGTCCACCGCCGTGGAGGTCGAACCCGTCCCCGAGGAGGTCGAGGGACATGACCACGCACTCGGTGTGCCATCCGGGCCGTCCCGGCTCCCCAGGGCGACGTCCACGACGGCTCGCCCGGCTTGGCCTTCTTCCACAGCACGAAGTCGAGGGGCGAGCGCTTCTGTCCTCGTCGGCCTCCACCCGGGCCCCGGCCCGCAGGGAGTCGAGCGGCTGGCGGGCCAGCAGGCCGTAGCCGGGCACGTCCATCACCGAGAGGTAGACGCCGTCGCCCGTCTCGTAGGCCACGCCCCGGGCCACCAGGTCGGCCACCAGGTCGACCATCCGATCGACGTAGGCGGTGGCGTGGGGGGTCTCGTCGGGGCGGAGCACGCCGAGGGCGTCGATGATCTGCCACCACCGCGCCTCGTTGACCGCGGTGAACTCGTCGATGGCGAATGCCCGCGGCGGCGGCGCCGCTCGATGATCTTGTCGTCGATGTCGGTGATGTTGGACACGTAGGTGACATCGAGGCCGGTGAAGAGCAGGTAGCGGCGGAGCACATCGAAGACCAGGGCCAACCGGCCGTGGCCGAGGTGCGGCTCCCCGTCGACGGTGGGCCCGCACACATAGAGCGAGACCTCTCCCGGCTGCCGGAGCCGGAGCGGCGCCACCTCGCCGGTGGCGGTGTCGTGGAGCCGGAGCACGCAGGGTACGGTAACCCGATCATGGCGAGCGACTCGAACCGACCGACGGCCACTGCGGTCGCACCCTCGGGAATCCCCGACAAGCCGGGGCTCGAAGGGCTGGAAGTCGACCTGGTCGACCCGGTGGGAGGAGGCGGGCACCTACGCCTTCGACCGGACGGCCACCCGCTGCCGAGGTCTTCTCCATCGACACCCCGCCGCCCACGGTGTCCGGGTCGCTCCACATCGGCCACGTCTTCTCCTACACCCATACCGACGCCGTGGCCCGCTTCCAGCGCATGCGGGGCCGGGCCGTGTTCTACCCGATGGGATGGGACGACAACGGGCTGCCCACCGAGCGCCGGGTGCAGAACTACTTCGGCGTCCGCTGCGACCCGGGCCTCCCCTTCGACCCCGACTTCGAGCCTCCGGCCAAGCCCGGCAAGGAGCCCGTGTCCATCTCGCGCCCCAACTTCGTGGCCCTGTGCCACCGGCTGACCGCCGAGGACGAGCAGGTCTTCGAGCACCTGTGGCGCATCGCTCGGCCTGTCGGTCGACTGGTCCCACACCTACGCCACCATCTCCGAACAGGCCCAGCGGGTCTCCCAGCGCGGCTTCCTCCGCCTGGCCCGGCGGGGCGAGGTGGCCCAGCGCACGGCCCCCACCCTGTGGGACGTCGACTTCCGCACCGCCGTCTCCCAGGCCGAGCTCGAGGACCGGGAGCGTCCCGGGCGCCTACCACCGGCTGCGGTTCCCGCGGGTCGGCGCACGACGGGGCCGTCGACATCGAGACCACCCGGCCCGAGCTGCTGGCCGCCTGCGTGGCCCTGGTGGCCCATCCCGAGGACGAGCGCTACCGACGCCCTGTTCGGCACCGAGGTGGTCACCCCCCTGTTCGGGTGCCCGGGTGCCGGTCGTGGCCCACGAGCTGGCCGATCCCGAGAAGGGGTCGGGCATCGCCATGGTCTGCACGTTCGGCGACACCACCGACGTGGTCTGGTGGCGCGAGCTCGTCGCTGCCCACCCGCACCATCGTGGGGCGCGACGGTCGGCTGCTCCCGGTGGCCTGGGGCACCGGAGGGATGGGAGTCGGACGACCCGGGGGCTGCCACCTCCGCCTACGGGGAGCTGGCCGGCCGCACCGTCAAGCAGGCCCAGGCCCGCGATCGTCGAGCTGCTTGCCGGAAGCAGGCGCCCTCATCGGGGAACCGAGCCCCATCACCCACCCGGTCAAGTTCTACGAGCGGGGCGACCGGCCCCTCGAGATCGTCTCCTCCCGCCAGTGGTTCGTCGAGACCCTGCCCCTCCGCGACCGCCTCCTGGCCCGGGGCGAGGAGCTCCGCTGGCACCCGCCCTACATGGCCCACCGCTACCGGGCCTGGGTGGAGGGGCTCAACGGCGACTGGAACATCAGCCGGCAGCGGTTCTTCGGGGTGCCCTTCCCGGTCTGGTACCCGGTGGACGAAGCCGGGGAGGTCGACTTCGACCGCCCGCTCTTCGCCGACGAGGACCGGCTCCCGGTCGACCCGTCCACCGACACGCCCGACGGCTACACCGAGGACCAGCGCGGGCAGCCCGGAGGGTTCGTCGGCGATCCCGGACGTGATGGACACCTGGGCCACCTCCTCGCTCACCCCCCAGATCGCCGGCGGGTGGGAGGACGACCCCGACCTGTTCGGCCGGGTCTTCCCCATGGACCTCCGGCCCCAGGCCCACGAGATCATCCGCACCTGGCTGTTCGCCACCATCGTCCGCTCCGAGCTCGAGCACGCCGCGCTGCCCTGGTCCGACGCCGCCATCTCCGGGTGGGTGCTCGACCCCGACCGCAAGAAGATGTCCAAGTCGAAGGGCAACGTGGTCACCCCGCTGCCCCTCATCGAGAAGCACGGGGCCGACGCCCTCCGCTACTGGGCGGCGGGCGGGCGCCCGGGTACCGACACCGCCGTCGACGAGGGCCAGATGAAGGTGGGCCGGCGCCTGGCCATCAAGGTGCTCAACGCCTCTCGGTTCGCCCTCGGGCCGGATCGCCGCCGAGGACGGGGCGGTCGCCGCGCCGCCGGTCGAGTCGGTGACCGCTCCCATCGACCGGGCCATGCTGGCCCGGTTGGCCGCGGTGGTCGACGAGGCCACGGCCGCCTTCGAGGGGTACGACTACGCCCGGGCCCTCGAGCGGACCGAGACGTTCTTCTGGTCCTTCTGCGACGACTACCTCGAGCTGGTGAAGACCCGGGCCTACGGCGGCGGCCGGCGATCCGGGCCGGCACGGCCTCGGCCCGCGGCCGCCCTGGCCACCGCCCTGTCGGTGCTGTTGCGCCTGCTCGCACCCGTGCTCCCCTTCGTGACCGAGGAGGTGTGGTCGTGGTGGCAGGTCGGATCGATCCACACGGCCCCGTGGCCGGTCGTCGCCGAGCTCGGGCCCGCCGCGGCCGCGCGGCCGATCCGGCGGAGAGGACCCCGTACTCGAGGTCGTCGCCTCCGTGCTCGGGAGGATCCGCCAGGCCAAGTCCACGGCCAAGCGTTCGATGCGCTCGCCGGTGGAGACCCTGACCGTCGTGGACACCCCGGCCCGCATCACCGCCCTCCTGTCGGCCGAGGACGACCTGCGGGACGCCGGCGGGGTGGTCACGCTGGTCACCGGTGAGACCACCGGGACCGAAGAGGCCACCGTCGTCGTCGAGCTCGCGCCCGAGGAGTGACCGCCGGGTCCGTCAGGACAGGTAGACGTTGACCGCGGCCTCGGCCATCTCGGCGGGTGTTCCCTCCTGCTGGATCCGGCCGTGGACCATGATGGCGGCCCGGGTGGCCACCGACAGGGCGGTGGTCACGAACTGCTCGACCAGCAGGATGGTCATGCCCTGGCGGCCCAGGTCCCCGACCAGCTCGTAGAGCTCGGACACGATCAGCGGGGCCAGGCCCATGGACAGCTCGTCGAGCAGCAGGACCCGGGGATCGGTGACCAGTGCCCGCGAGATGGCCAGCATCTGCTGCTCGCCTCCCGAGAGGGTCCCGGCCAGCTGGCCCCGGCGCTCCTTCAGCCGGGGGAAGGAGGTGAACGTCCTCTCCTCGACGTCCTTGGCGGTGATGCCGCCCCGGTACGTCCAGATGCGGAGGTTCTCGCGGACCGTCAGGTTGGGGAAGATGCCTCGGCCCTCCGGTACTGCGCACACTCCACTACGGGCCAGCCGTTCGGGGGGACGCTTCCCGACCGCCTCGTCTCCGATCAGCACCTCCCCGGCAGTCGGGCGCATGCGGCCGCTGATCACCTTCAGGAGCGTCGACTTCCCGGCCCCATTGGGCCCGAGGAGGGCGAAGACGCTGCCCGGGGGGATCACCAGGTCGACACCGTGGATGACCTCGATGCGCCCGTAGGCCGCCCGCACCCCGCTCAGGGCGATGCTCGGCGGGAGCTGCCGGGCCGCGGCCGGCTGGACCTCGGTCGTGTCGGTCATCGACCGGAGCCGTCGTCGGTGTCGCCCCGGGCGATCGGGGTGGCGCCAGGGGTGGGCGCGGCCTCACCCAGGTAGGCGGCCTGGACCATCGGGTCCTTGCGGATCTCCTCGGGCGTCCCCGAGGCGATGATGTCGCCGAAGTCGAGCACGTAGATGTGGTCGCAGATGCGCATCACCAGTTCCATGTCGTGCTCCACCAGCAGCACCGCCATGCCGCCCGCGGCCAGCCCGACCAGGAGCTTCCCGAGGGCGTTCGACTCGACCTCGTCGAGGCCCGAGCCGGGCTCGTCGAGCAGGAGGAGCTTCGGTCCGATGGCCAGGGCACGGGCCAGTTCGACCATCCGGGCCAGCCCCGTGGACATGGCCGCCGCGCTCTGGTCCCCCCGCCCGCCGAGCCCGACCCCGTCGAGCAGCCGGTCGGCGGTGAGGGCCTCCGTGGAGCCACCTCCGATGGCGACTGCGCCATCGCCCGATTCCGGCGCCGCCGCGGCATGATGGCGCCGCCTCCCGACCGCCCGACGAAGGGTGGGGAACTCCCACCATCTGACCGTCGATTCCAATCCGACCTGGACGTTCTCGCCGGCAGTGAGCGAGCCGAACAGCTCCAGGCGCTGGAAGGTCCGGGCCAGTCCGAGCCGGGCCCGATGATGGGGCTTCATCCTCGTGACGTCGGTATCGAACAGGTGGACGGTGCCCCGCCCCGGTGACTGCAACCCGCTGATCACGTTGAACAGGGTGGTCTTGCCGGCGCCGTTGGGCCCGATCAACCCGGTGACCGTCCCGGGCTGCACGGAGAGGCTGACATCGCTGAGGGCGGAGACGCCACCGAATCGGACGGCGACCTCCGACACGGTCAGGACGGCACCGCCTCCGGAGGAGTCCTCAGCCGGCGGCACGTGTCCCACCTCCGAACGCCACGTTGCCGAGCGGGGTGGCCGGTGCCGGCGTGTCATCGGACGTCGCCGTGCTTGCCCCACGGAAGGAGGCCCTGGACGGCCTCGATGCCGAGGATGCCGCCCGCCGCCCGCCCGATCAGGATGATCCCGGCGCCGGCGAAGAGGCCGAGACCGTTCATCCACACCTGGTTCAGGACGACGAAGGTCACTGCGGCGAGGAATGCCCCGGAGACGGTGCGGATGCTCCACACCGTGACGAACAGGACGAAGATGATGCCGGAGAAGAAGTCGAAGTCCGAGGTGCCCACCGTCTGTTGGACCGTCCCGTAGAGGGCGCCGGCCAGGCCGGCCATTGCCGGCGGCGATGGAGAAGACGGCCACCTTGGTGAAGCCGATGTTGAGGCCCACCGTGGCGTAGGCGGCGGGCGAGTCGTTGAGGGCCACCAGCCTCCGGCCGAACATGGACCGCCGTATGGCCAGCACCATCCATGCGGCCAGGACGAAGAAGGCGGTGACGAGGAGGAACTCTGATGCGTCCCCGCCGAACGAGAGCCCGGGCAGCACGATCCGGCCGACGTTGACACCGCCCGAGCCGTAGATGTGGGTGTCGGTGAAGAACCCGTTGGCCACCGCGTCGGCGAAGGCGAAGGTGGCCAAGGCCAGATAGAGATCGCGGAGCCGGATGGTGGGGAGGGCCACGAGCGCCCCGATCCCGGCACAGATGACGGTGGCCGCGATGAGTCCGAGGAACGAGCCGCCGCCGGCGACCTTGCCCATGACGAAGGCGCCGATCCCCATGAAGGAGAACTGGCACAGGGAGATCTGGCCCGAGTACCCGGTGAGGAGGACCAGCGACAGGCCGACGATGCCGAGGGTCATCACCACCCCGCCCAGGGTCGAGAACCGTCGTGCCCTGGAACTGGGTGTTGTCGAAGATCAGGGCGAAGACGACGGCCACGGCGAAGAAGACGACACCGGCGATGAGCGACTCCCTGCCGCCGGCCACCCGGGGGGTCCGCACCTTGGTCAGGCGGCCCACCGCCCGGAGCCGCACGGATGGCAGCGTGACCAGGGCGATGAACAGGAAGATCATGGGCAGCGCCGTCTGGCCGTCCGTGGCCAGGCTCTGGGGGAGATGGGGCAGCACGTAGTTGATGACGTATTCCTGGCAGCAGGCCGATGGCGATGGCGGCGACGAAGGTGACCGGGATGTTCTTGAGGCGGCCGACGATGGCCGCGGCGTAGCCGTTGACCACCAGGAGGGTCATGGCCGGGATGGTCAGCCCGATGGTCTGGGTCGGGGCCAGCAGCACGCCGGCCAGGGCGGCCATGACGAACCCGAGGATCCATCCGTACTGGCTCATCCGGTTGGGCGACGCCCCCGACATGGCCAGCAGCTCGGGGTCGTCGACCACGGCCCGGAGGGCGACCCCGGTACGGGTCTGGTAGAAGAGCAGGCGCAGGGCGATGGCCACGGCCACCGCCACCCCGATGATCAGCACCTCCTGGTACTGGATGTTGATCCCCACCAGCCGGAACTGCCCGTTGACCATGTTGCCCACCAGGTGCTGGGTGCTCGGGCTCCAGGTGATGGCGGCGAATCCGGTGAGGATGACCAGCAGGCCGAGGGTGACCATCACCGGCCGTTCGGCCGAAGCGCCGTGGAGCCTCCGCATGAGCACCCGCTCGACCAGCGCCCCGGAGATGGAGGCCCCGACCACCAGGATGAGGGCCAGCGCCACCAGGATGTTCACGTGGTGGTCGGTGACCAGGCCCCAGTAGCAGAAGGCGGCGATCATGCCCACGGCCCCTTGGGCGAAGTTGAAGACGCCCGACGTCGTGTAGGTGACGACCAGGCCCGTGGCCGCGATGGCGTACCCCGCACCGAACATGATGCCGAAGACGCTGTACTGCAGGAAGTTGCTCACCGAATCAATCCCGTTCCCCGATGGACCTCATCAGACAGCTCCGGCGCCCCCGACTCCGCTCAGGACTTCGGCGGCGTCACGTAGGAATAGTCGCACCGATACCCGTTGGTCGGGCTGTTGATGGGCGGGTTGTTCTGGCGGGTCCACTGCGAATTGAGCACCTGGCCCACCAGATAGCAGTTGGACGTCGTCCTGGCCGCCGGGTTGCTGGTGGTCACGATGTTGCCGCCGTTGAACGAGGTGATCTTCGACAGGGCGGACAGGATCGACCCGCGGCTCGGATTGGAGCCCGCGTTCTTCAGCGCCTGGGCGAAGAGCTGGGCCGACAGCCACCCGTAGAGGGTGAACAGGTCGGCGTGGAAACCGGGCGAGGCCACGTTCACCCAGTGGAGGAAGGTGCTCACCGCGGGGATCTTGCCCTTGTCCCCTCCGAGGTAGAGGGAGGCGTTCTGGTCGAAGTAGGAGCCGTTGACCGCCTGTGGCCCCCCGGCCGCGGGGATGAGCGCGGTCGAGTAGGTGGCCGCGCCGAGCACCACGAGGGGGTGGAAGTTCTGCTGGACGAGGTTCTTGAGCAACGCCGAGGCGTAGACCTCAGCCATCTGGTCGATGAACAACACCTTCACCCCGGCGTTTCTCATGGCGATGACATTGGGGGTGAAGTCGAACTGGGTGTCGCCGTACTGCTGCTCGTAGACGACCTTGTACCCGACCTTCTCCATGACGTACTTCTCACCGGCCCAATCGGCTTCGGGCGACGGGAGGTCGGCCACCAGCGTCCCGACGTGCTGGAGCGGTGCCGAGCCGAACTTCTTCCAGTAGTACTGCAGCGCGCCCTCCTCCCAGCCGCCCTCGAGGGGGACGGCGCTGTACACGTTGGGCAGCGCGTTCGTCGCCGGGTCGAGGACCTGGGTCACGTCGGGAACACCCGGGTTCTGGGCCAGGACCGTTCCGCCGAAGCTGTCGAAGGTGGAGAACCCACCGACCAGGGCGGCGTCCGTGGACACGGCGTTCTGGGTGGCCTCCTTGTTGCCGGTGCCCGTGTACTGGTCGTCAGCGCTGTCGACGATGATCTTGCGCCCGTTGACCCCACCGGTGGAGTTGACGTAGTCGGCGTAGGCCTGGGTGCCGACCAGGGCCCCCTTGAAGAGGCCGCCGAGGGCGAGCGTGGAGACGTTGCCGACCCGGATCGAGGTGGCGGTGATCCCGGTGTGGTCGCTGTAGGCGCTCGCCGGTATCGACCTGCCCGATGCACCCGATCCGCCCGATGTCGTCGTCGTCGACGACGAGTTGGTGGAGCTACAGGCCACCGCGGTGACGGCCACCACTGCAACCATCGCCAGCGCGGCCATGCGCGTCTTCCACGATGCAGAACCCAAGGCTCCCCCTTGTTGTCGGTCCAGGCCACGTCGGGCGGGATTCGGTCCCGGGCAACATGACGGAAATATGAATATGTGACTCTACGTCAGAAACTCGTCTGTGTGTCTAGCACTCCAGTCGAGAAGGGTCATCTATCCGAGGCGGGAACCGGACCCGGCACCCGGAGCGCGGCACGGGTCCGCATGGCCTCCAGAAACCGGACTGCGCCCATGGTGGTGTGCCGGCAGCGGATCGAGGCCAGGACGTCGAAGGCGTGCTGGGCCCGGGGCAGCTCGACATAGGCCACCGGCGCCTCCGAGGCCAGGCGCAGCTCGGCCACGAAGTGGCGGGCCACGGTCAGCGGTACCAGGGTGTCGTTGACCCCGTGCATGACGAACATGGGCGGTGCCGAGGACGTCACCCGGTGGTCCGGTGAGGCCTGCTCGAACTCGTCGGGGTTGTCCGAGATCGTGGTTTTCATCACCCGGCGCTCGAGGAGGTCGAGGAGCCCGGGTCCGTAGGCACCGGACAGGGCCGGGTCCCCGGTGGTGTCGTAGACGCCGTAGAAGGGCAGGCAGGCGTCGACCGAGGTGTCCAGGTCCTCGAAGCCGGGCTGCCACTCGGGCCGGTTGGGCGTGAGGGCCAGCAGGCTCGACAGATGGCCCCCGGCCGAACCCCCGGAGACGGCGATGAAGCCCGGGTCCCCGCCGTACTCGGCGATGTGCTCCCTGACCCAGGCGACCGCCCGCTTGCAGTCCACGATATGGGCCGGCCAGGTGGCCCGCGGGCTCAGCCGGTAGTTGATGGCCACGCACATCCAACCTCGCCGGGCCAGCTCGTGGATCATCGGGATGCCCTGCTGGCGCTTGTCCCCCATGACCCACGCTCCCCCGTGGATGTAGACGAGGACCGGTGCCCCCACCGGCGCCGGCGACCGCCGGGTGAGGATGATCGAGCTTGTGCCGGTAGTTCCCGTCGCCCCAGTAGTCCACGTTCCTGACCCGCTTGATGCCCCACCAACGGAAGGGCACGGCGATCACCAGCCGCCACCAACGGTTCCAGGACGGGGCCGGATCGAATCCGTCGGCGGTGATGGCCCCGCCCTTGGCGCCCTCGAGCGCCTCGTCGACCAGTGCACCGGCGCCGTGGGCGATGACGGCCAGCTGCACCAGCCCGGCCCACGAACCGGCGGCGACGGCCAGGCCGACCCAGCCCGGCCACGAGCCGAGGGCGCCGTTCCAGGCGAAGACCGCCGCACCGGCCACCTCGACGGCGCACACCTGCAGGGGGAGCTCACCCGGTATCCAGCCCAGCGCGAAGCTGGCCACGGTGAAGGGCTCCCGCTTCACCGGGTGAAAGGCGTTGACCACGAGCACCGCGAAGGCAATGCTGACTGCGAGGAACACCCAGGCCACCCCTCCATCAAACACGGTCCGACCCGAGATGTGAAACCAATCGGATCCCGGGCAGGATCCCGAGGGCGGAGGTGGCCGCAGTTCGTGAAGGGGGACCGGCTATGGAACGACTCAGTGGGCTCGACGCAAGTTTCCTCTATCTCGAGACCCCGAGCCTCCACATGCACGTGGCCATGACCCTGGTCTTCGACCCGTCGACCGTCCCGGGGGGCTACTCGTTCGAGCGGATGAAGAGCGGGATCGCCCGCCGTCTCCCTTGCGCCCCGGTGTTCAGGCGCCGCCTGGTCGAGGTGCCGTTCCGGCTCGGCCACCCGGTGTGGGTCGAGGACCCCGGCTTCGACATCGACTACCACGTGAGGAGGGCGGCGGTCCCGAAGCCCGGTGGGTTGCGCGAGCTGGCCGACCTGACCGGGGAGATCACCGGGCACCAGCTGGATCGGGCCCGGCCCCTGTGGGAGATGTGGATCATCGAGGGCCTGGCCGACGACAACATCGGCTTTGTGGCCAAGATGCACCACTCCACGGTCGACGGCGTGTCGGGGGCCGAGCTGCTCTCCGTGCTCTTCGATCTCGACCCCGACCCGGAGCTCCAGGTCGATCGGCCCGAGTCCCCGGTCGACGAACGGATCCCGTCGGGGCTGGAGCTGATGGCCCAGGCCGCGGTGGCCCGGTCCATGCGACCCTTCGAGATGACCCGCGACATCGTCCGCACCAGTCACCGGGTGCTCAACGTGCGCAAGGTACGCATCGGGACACCGGATCGGAGCGACCGGTCGAAGGCCGCCCTCCCGCTCTCCGCCCCCAGGACCTCGTTCAACACCGCCCTCACCTGGCGGCGGAGCGTGACCCTGACCGCCATCGGCCTCGCCGACGTCAAGCGGGTGAAGAACGCCACCGGGACCACCGTGAACGACGTCATCCTGGCCGTCTGCACCGGGGCGATGCGCTCCTTCCTGCTCGACGGAGACGAGCTCCCCGACAAGCCGCTGGTGGCGGTGGTGCCGGTGTCGGTACGACCGGACATCGGCTCGCCCAGGGGCTCCAACCAGCTCTCGACGATGTTCGTCCACCTCCCGACCAACCTCGACGGTCCCATCGACCGCCTGATGGCCATTCACGAGGGCACCAAGGGGGCCAAGGAGGAGCACAACGCCCTGGGGGCCGACACGTTGCAGAGCTGGACCGAGCACGCCACCCCCAACGTCTTCGCCAGCGGGGCCCGGCTGTACTCGGCCATGCGGCTGGCCAACCGGCACCGGCCCATCGCCAATCTGGTCATCTCCAACGTGCCGGGTCCGGACTTCCCGCTGTACCTGGGGGGCGCCGAGCTGAAGGCCGGCTTCCCGCTCGGACCGGTCATGGAGGGGATGGGGCTCAACATCACCGTGATGAGCTACCGGGGCGTCCTCTACTGGGGGATCATGGCCTGTCCCGACTCCATCCCCGGCCTCTGGAGCCTGACCGCCGCCATACCACCGGCCCTCGACGAGCTCCTCGGTGCCGCAGGAGAGTCACCGGCCACCTACCGGTCGGAGGACGCGGCCGCGGCTGTCAGGGCATCGGGACTCGACGTCGAGGTGCCCGACACCTGAACCTCGCGGTACCGGACAGGGCTCCGGCGTCGACCTCGGTCACGGGGCCCGGGCCACCGCCATCGACGAGGCCCCGGAGCACACCCCGATCGGCCTTCCGAACGTCTGGGAGCCGGGTTGGAACGGGATGACCGCGCTGAACCCGTCCACGACGAAGGCACCGGTGTTGCCCGGACCGAACACGATGTCGGTCGGGTGCCCGGTACCCGCTCGCGGCGGAAGTCGCACCGGGTCGACCGGGTCGGCGAAGGTGGCCAGAGGGACCGGGTTCACCCAGTTGTTGGCCGCGTCGGCCACCAACAGCTCCGTCCCCGCCGGGTCGAGGGCGATGGACGCCGGATCCGAGATACCGAACTTGTCGAATCCGGTCATGGGCTGCGCGGCGCCGGTGGCGGTGGCGATGGGGAGCACCCTCCCGCCGTAGTCGGTTCCACCTTGTCCGACCACGTAGACGGTGGCTCCGTTGCCACTGACCACGATTCCATGGGGCGAGTTCACCGACGACACCGACAGCCTGGTGGGGATCAGGGCCGCCGGCGGTGGCGGTGGCCGTGTCGACCGGGAACACCCCACCGGCAACGAGCGCGTAGAGCGTCGTGCTGGCCGGGTCGAGCGCCAATCCGAAGATGGTGTCGCCCGGCCCGAGGTCGAGCGGAGCACCGACCTGGTGGGTGGCGGCATCGACCGGGACGATGGTGCTGCCGCTGGCCGCCAGGACGGTCCTCCCGCCCGGCATGACCACGATGGCGTGGGTGCCGCCCTGACCGGGGATCCTGATGGGCTCCTCGGCCTGCTGCGTGACCAGGTTGATGGGTATGACCACGTTCTGGACGCTCACCCCGGAGGTCGGGACGGCCGTGCCTTCGGTCGTCCGCCGTCGCGCCCGTGGTGACCGGGGGCAGCGTGCGCCGGGTCGAGGGGGAAGGGGTCACGCCGTCGCTGGTCACCACATAGGCCCACCGACCGTTCGGTGACGTGGCGATGGCGAAGTTCCCGAGGTCCGGAGTCCCCGAGATGGGCAGCCGGATGTCGGGCTCGGCGGTATGCGTGGCCAGCTCCACCGGGGTCACCGCGTTGGGGCACACCACGTAGCCCAGCGCACCCGGAGGCGACAACGACGGGGCGACAACTGTGGGCGGGGCCGGCGTGGAGAACAGCGAGCAGCCGGCGAGAGCGGTGGCCGTCACCAGCAGCGCCGGCGCCACGCGCCGACGGTGTCGTCGACGGTCCCCATCCACCGGACGCGGTGCCGCCGCGGACGGAGAGACGGCAGACGGGGCCGACCCCGGCCCGGACCGGTTCAAGTGCCGGATCCCGACTCAGGAATGTTCGAAATTCGGTGCACCTTCGACGGCGAAGGCGAATTCGTCGACATAGCACCACCACCAGTCCTCCCCCGGCTCGAACGACTGCACCAGCGGGTGGCCCGTCTCGTCGAAGTGGGCCGTGGAATGGTGTCCGGGAGAGCTGTCACAGCACCCCACATGACCGCACAGCATGCACACCCTGAGATGCACCCACCGGCTGCCCTCGCGCCGGCAGTCCTCGCAGCCGTTCGATGACGGTTCGACCTCTTGCACCTGGGCCAGATGGTTGCAGAACTCCTCGGCATCGGTCATGGCGTCTCCTCCGGGCGCAGGGCTCCTCCAACCCCGGGTGCCGGGCGCGAGCGGCTCGGAACCGATGGTACCGGTCGATCGACGGTCGCCGTCATCGGGCTCCGATCGCCCGCACCGCCAGGGGCACCGGCATGCAGCCGGAGTGGGCCAAGGCATCGTGGAAGTCGCGGAGCACGCCTCCGCCGGCCAGCCAGTCGTCCCGCGCCCGCTCGATGGCCATGGCCCCGGTCAGATAGGCGGACGCCTGGGTCGGCCAGGCACAGTAGCGGGCCACCTCCGATCGGGCCGTGGGCAACGGCAGCAGCGCCTTGTCATGCATGAAGGCCACGGCATCGTCGAGGGACATCTCCCCGGTGTGGAGCGAGGTGTCGACCACGATGCGGGCGGCCCGGAACAGGCGGGCCTCGAGCTGCCCGAGCTCCTGCTCGGGCGTGAAGAACCCGGCGTCCCGCATCATCCCCTCGGCGTAGAGTGCCCATCCCTCGGCGAAGTAGTCGGACGTGAAGATCCTGCGCACCTCCCGCGATTCCTTGGTGGTCATCAGGTGCCAGTGGTGGCCGGGGTAGGCCTCGTGGACAGCGGTGGTGGCCATCGAGTAGGTCGCATTGCTCTCGAGCAGGCCGTCGATCTCTTCTGCATCCCCGTCGTCCACCGGGTAGGGCACGAAGAAGTAGCCCTCCCGGGAGGGCTTGAACATGGGCGGCGCGATGTAGCAGGCCACGGCCAGCGTCGCCCGCACCGCGGGCGGAGCCGGGAGGACGAGGCAGCGTTCGTCCGGGGGGTCGGTGACCAGCCCCTGGTCGATCATGAAGCGCCGGGCCTCGAGGCAGATGGTCTCGTACCCCGCCCGCATGGCCTCGATCGACGGTCGGATGGACCTGCTGGAGCTGGCGTACCACCGCGGCCCAGTCATCCGAGCCGCCGGCGATGCGTGCGGCGACCTCCGCCATCCTTCCCGCCACCCGGTGGTACTCGTCCCACCCCTGCTGCCGCAGAGACCGGACGTCCGTGTCCAGCAGTTCCCCCTTTTCGAGGACAGCGTTGTACCGGTCCTCACCGAAGACGTACGTGCCCGTGCACGCCGGCGCCAGTGCCCGCAGGTGATCGGCGAATTCCTCGTAGGCCCGGGCCCCGATCTCGCCGGCCTCGCCCAGCCGCCTCCGGTTGTCGGGCTCCGAGGCCAGCAGGGCCACCTCATGCCGGGCGAACCCGACGTTGGCCACGCACTCGGACAGGCTGCGCTCGACGATCAGTCGGCTGGCCAGGGACGGGTCGAGATTACGGCGGGCGTCGTCGAGCACGTCCCCGATGCCGTGCAGGCGGGCGACGGCAGCGTCGGTGAGCTCGTCCTCGGACCGCATGGCCAGGAGGAAGAGCTCGGTGATGCCGGTCTCGAGGTAGCTCTCGGGCGAGCGCCGCCACTCCTCCCAGTCGGCCACGGCCACCCGCCGGTCCAGTCGGGCGATGACCAGCGCCCGATCGATGGACTGGTCGAACGTGAGGGTACCGACGTCGAAATCCCCGAAGCGCCGGACCCACGCGTCGTCGTCGGCGGCGCGGCGTTCGAACCCGGCTGCGGACAGATCGTCGAGGCGGTCGTCGAAGCCGTCCCGACCCACGACCGACGCCATCCGGGGCGATTCTTCGAACTCTCTGGCCATGAGCTGGCCGATCGCCTGTTCGAAGGCATCGGTCGGTGCGGTCATCTGTCGGAGTATAAGAACCCGTCCGCCGGTCGGTACGGGGTTTGGCGCCGGTCCCCGGCGGTCAGAACGGCAGGTACGACTCCGATCGGCCACTGGACACCAACGCGGAGGCCACGTGGTCGGCCAGCATCTCGAGCGGCCTGATCTCCTCGCTGCTCAACTGCACGGGCCTCGAGTGGGCCAGGACGACGCTGCCCACCCGGGTCCGGTGGGCCCACAGCGGGAGCACGACCACGGCCCTGGCTCCGCCGTCGCGCAGTGAACCGGTCCCCACGAACCCCCGGCCGAGCGCATCGGATCCGGTGTAACACGATCGGATCTCGCCCACCAACGAGGACAGCGCGTGCGAGGTCGGCCGACGCCAGATTGAAGAGGTCCTCGGCCAGGGGGCCGGCGGCCGCGGCCACGGAGTGCCCACCGGACGTGGTGAGGACGAGTGCGGCCGAGTCCAGCTGTGAGGCCTCCTTGACGCATCGCACCAGGCGCTCCGCCATGTGCGGTTCGTCGGTGATCCCCGAGATGGCCACCGACGCCTGGACCGTCCGGTCCCACGCCGATTCCTCCAGGGTGTCGCCGATGGCGTGGAGCCGGTCGGCCAGCATCGCCGCGCCGCGCTCGAGTCGCTCCAGCATGCCTTCGGGCAGCGGGACCAGGGACTCGATGTTGAGGGCGCCGATGGTCGAGTCCCCGATCCTGATCGGAACACAGATCTCCGAGACGACACCGGGGATGGCCTCGAGGTAGTCAGGGCTCACCGAGACGTCCGGGACCACGATCGGCTCACCAGTCATCCAGGTGCGTCCGGTGATACCGGCCGATCCGCACATGCCGTCGAGGATCTGCCAGAGGCCCCGCTGGGCGATGCAGCGCAGCTCGCCGCGCCGTTCGAGATAGACGCTCGGCATGACCTGGCCCTGCCGGAACAGATGCTCGACCACCACCGAGCAGGCCCGGCGGGAATCCGGCGCCCGGTCGAGTGCGTCGGCCAGCTTCTCGTCGGACGACGCACCGCCGCCCGTACCCCGATCCGGCGCCCGCGTGCCTGTCGAGTGGGGCGGGTCGACGGTCGGCCATGCCGGACCGGGACGGGCGAGGAGATAGCCCTGCACCAGGTGGACCTCGGCATCGCAGAGGATGTCGAGCTCGGTTTCGGATTCCACCCCTTCGGCGATCACGCTGGTGCCCACGTCGCGGGCGAAGGCCACCATGGCGCTGACCAGGGCGCGACGGTTCTTGTCCGTACCGAGGTCGCGCACCAGCTCCCGGTCGAGCTTCAAGAAGTCAGGGGTGAGCTCGATGACGTGCCGCAGGCTCGAGTATCCGGCCCCCGCGTCGTCGATGGCGATCCGGACGCCCCGGGCCAGCCAGGGCTCGAGGTCGTGGCGGAGCAGGCAGTAGTCGGCCACGGCCTCCTGCTCGGTCAGTTCGATCACCAGCCGGTCGGGGAGGTCGTCGAGGACCTGCATGGCCGCCGGATCGGCCAGCAGCGACGGGCTCAGGTTCACGAACAGCAACCGCTCCTCGGGGATGGGCCCGAGCTTCGCCGCGGCGGCCAGACAGGCGACCTCCAGCTCGCGGCGGAGGCCGAACTGCTCGGCCTTGGCCAACCACCAGTCGGGCGGCCGAACGGGTTCGAGCGGCATACGGGCGAGGGCCTCGTAGCCCACGATGAGCTGGTCGGCCGGCCGGACCACCGGCTGCACCACCGACTCCACGACCCCCGGCTGGCACAGCGCCAGGACCGACTCACGGACGGCCGAGGAGTCGTCGCGCTCCGCGCCCAGGCGAACAGTACGCAGAGCCATGCGCTTGCATCGACTGGAACGGGCCCCATCTTGAGCCGGTCGGGCCAAGATCTTCGTGGGCCTGTGCGGGCCCGGGGGCGGGTCTCCGGCCGGGCCGTCGGCGGGGCTCGGCCGGCCTCTCCCGACCTCGTTCAAGCCGACCTCGTTCAAGTGGTGGCGACGAGGTCCGCCGGGGACGGTGACGGCGAGCAACCCGGCCACCGCCGGCGCCCACCAGGTGGCGCTCGGCCTCCGCCGGTCGATCGCCGCCGCCAGACGGTGGGTGGCGGGATGCCCGCCGGTCACCACCGCCACCTGCGGCGAGGTGCGGGGGCTGCCGTGGACGCCCCGGACGGGAAGCTCGACCGGCGAGAACCATCGCCCGGCCCGGGCCCAGGCCAGGACGGTTTCGTCGTCGAGTCTCCGGATGCCCTCGACGCCGGGCACCTCGGTCATCCACCGGTCGTCGCGGGCCATCTCCCCGCCGGCGACGGCCACCGCGCCATCGTCGATGACCAGCCCGCCCAGCCCGCGCCGGTCGGCCGCGGCACGGAGGTCGATGGGCACCGGTTGGACGACGGCTTCCTGGCTGTGGTCGCTCACCACGATGACCACCCAACTGCTCCACTCCGTGCGCAACGCCTCGGTGATCGACCCGAGGAGGGCGTCCGCCCGGCCGTAACGCCGCAGCGCCTCCGGGCTGTCGGGGCCGAAGATGTGGGCGGCTGTATCGGGCTCGTTCAGCTGGGCGACGATCAGCTCGGCGTCACCGCCCACCGCGTCGAGCACCCGCGCCGCCGTCTCGCGGTCCTTCGCGTAGCCCAGCACGTCGAGGGCGACACCATCGGCGAAACCACCGTCGGGCCAGACGGAGTCGGCCGCCCGGGCCCCCGTGACCCCCACCAGGTGGTAGTCACCGAACACCGCCGCGCTGCGCCGACCGGCGGCGCACATCGCATCGAAGATCGTCGGGGACGACGGGCCCCGCTGCCACGACGGGACTGGGCCGTCGGGTGTGGGAATCTCGTTGGCGACGATCCCGTGCACGCCCGGGGCCACGCCGGTGACGAACGTGGCGTGGTTCGGGTAGGTCGATGTCGGCATCACGCCGAGCCCGCCCTCCGGGCACCACCCGCCGGTTCGGGCCAGCGAGGTCAGGACGGGCATGGTGTCGCCGTTGACGTGTCTCGGGGACACGCCGTCGAGTACGAGGAACAGCACCCTCATCCGGCGACCGCCGTCTGCGAGCCGGTCCCTCGTCTTCCCGCCCCGGCGATCATCCCGCGATCAGCTCCAGCGTGGACAGCCAGGCGTCGAGTGCGGGCACCCTCGCCCCGGGGTCCTTGGCCGCCTCGTCCGCCCGCCGGAGCTCGACCGCAGGCGCAAAGACCGGGGAGGCCCGGAACAGGGACAGCTCGTCGACCGTCATCGACTCGCCCTGCTCGGCCAGCGTCCGCAGGCTGCCCTCCGACAGCTGCTCCCGATACGACCCGTCCACCGTGACCAGGAAGCGCTTCGCCGGAACATGGCTCTCGATGAGCGCCGCCACCCGTTCGCCGAAGACCGGGCGCACAAAGGCCGCGCCCACCTCACCGTGGACGTCCGCGCATCCCGGCATCAGCACATGGCCCACGTCGTGGAGGAGTCCTGCCACCTGGAGCTCGCCGTCATCCGGGTTGGAGGCGTGCAGGTGCGCAGCGCACTGGAGCCCGTGATGGAGGATGCTGAGCCCGGTGACCTCCTCATTCGGCTCCTCCATCGAGCCGGCTTCGCGCAACAGGCCGATGACGGTGACCAGGGTCGGTCGGTCGGCGACAGCCTCGTCTCATCCACCAGATCCTAGGCCCGGCCGTCAGGGGCGCGGCGGGGGCGGTGACGGAGCCGGTCGCCGCGGGCAGAACAGCTAGCGGAGAGCGGGGACCAGGAACTCGTCCACCCAACGGCGGACACTGGCCGGATCGTCGGCGTCCACGGCATCGCCGGGGACGGTGACGAGCGACAGGACCGTTCGCATGACCCACTCCCCCGCCCGGGCGATGTCGAGATCGGCCCGGACCTCGCCGCGGGAACGGGCGGCTTCGAGGTACGGGTGCCAGAACAGGGCCATGCCCGGCATCATCTCCCGCAAGCCGACACCGACCGTCTCGGCGTAGACCGCCGGCTCCTCCGCCTTGAGCCGGAGCAGGAGGGCTCCCGGCTTGTGCTCCCTCGATATCCGCACCGCCTCGGCCACCTGTGCGGCGATGCCCCGGACAGCGGAGACCCGGGCGTGGGCATCGGCCCAGAACATCTCGTCCGTCCGGGCCAGCGCGGCGACGACCAGCGACGCCTTGTCCGGGAAGTGCTTGTACAGCCAGGCGCGGGACATTCCCGCTTCGTGCGCGATCTCGATGACCGTCGTCCGGCGGATGCCCGACCGACGGAGGCACCGTTCGGCCGCGGCCAGCAGGCGGTCCCGGCTCCCGACCGCGCCCAGGTCGGTCGCCGGGCTCACCGGACGACGAAGTCGTCGAAGTCGGGCTCCTTCGTCCAGCTCCAGTAGTCGACGAGGCGCCACGGGCTCAGGACGTGGATCTCCCCGTAGGCGTTCTTGAAGAACGAATGGCGCACCGACGGTTGTGACCAGACCAGCTTCTTGATCTCCTGCTGGGAGCGCTCGTGCCAGCCTTCGTACTTGTCCTGGCGCGGCTCCATCGAGCGGTGGCCGCCGACGATGAGCTCCTCCAGGCACTGGGTGATGTAACGCATCTGGCACTCGGAATGGAAGATGAGGCTGCCGCCGTGGGCCAGGTTGGTACCGGGTCCGTACATGCAGAACAGGTTGGGGAACCCGGGCACGGTGATGCCCAGATAGGCCGCCGGCCGCTCGCCCCACAGGGTGCGGAGATCGGCCCCGTCGCGCCCGGTGACGTCGAGTGGCCACAGGACCCGATTGGCGTAGAAGCCGGTGGCGTAGACGATCACGTCAGCCCGATGGTGCTCGCCGTCGACGGTCACGACGCCGTCGGCATCGATGTGGTCGATGCCGGTGCGGACGAGATCGACGTTGTCCCGGGTGAGTGCCTTGAGCCAGCTGCCGTTGTCCTGGAGGGTGCGCTTCCCGGTGGCCGGGTAGTCGGGGACGACCTTGGCGATGAGGTCTGGATCGTCGCCCACCTGGCTGACGATCCAGTCGGTGAACATCTGCCGGGTGAGCTCGTTCATCTCGCTCACCGCCCGCTGCTGGTCGGGGTAGTCGGGATCGACGCGGGCCGCCTCGAGGCCCTTGTCGCAGCCGGGCCACAGGATCAGGAACCGGTACCAGCGCCCGTAGAACGGCAGATGGCGCAACGCCCACCTCCCACCGGGGCCCACCGTGGCGTGATAGTTCGGGTTCGGGAACATCCATTGGGCGGTCCGCTGGAATACCGTCAGGTGCTCGACATCGCCGGCGATGGCCGGTGCTATCTGGAAGCCGCTGGCCCCGGCGCCGACCATGGCCACCCGCTTGCCGGTGAGGTCCACCGAATGGTCCCAGCGGGCCGAATGGAACGCCGGTCCGGCGAAGCGCTCCCGGCCGGGGATGTCGGGGATGTGGGGCCGGTTCAACTGGCCGACGGCGGAGATCACCGCCCGGGCGACCAGCGTCGACTCGGTGCCGTCCTCCGTCCGGACCCGCACGGTCCATGTGCCGGCCCCGTCGTCCCAGACCGCACCGAGCACCTCGGTGCCCCAGCGCACCGACGGTCCGATGCCGTGCTTGTCCATCACCGCCTCGAAGTACGCCTGGAGCTCAGGTTGCCGAGCGAAGAACTCCGTCCACGCGTCACTAGGTTCGAAGCTGTAGCAGTAGAAGTGGCTGCCGACATCGACGCGTGCGCCGGGGTACGAGTTCTCCCACCAGGTCCCGCCGGGTCCCGGGTTCTTCTCGACGATGGTGAACGGGATGCCGGCCTGCTTCAACCGGATGCCGGCCAGCAGTCCCGACTGCCCGCACCCGATGACCACGACGGGGAAGGCGTCACGGGCGCTGTCCTCGGCGGGCACGGCAACCCGCCGCTGGTCGGCTCCGTCCAGCTCCATCTCCTCCATCAGCATCGGAACGTACTCAGCCGGCACCTCCTCGCACACGAGCCAGCTCATCATCTCGTGGAGCAGTTCGGCGGAGATCGGCTCGGGCTCGGGACAGCCCCGGTCGCGGTAGTCGCGGATGACGTCGAGGGCGATGGTGCGGACCTCGGCCTTGTCCTCTTCGGTCATGTAGCCCTGGACCTCGTTGAGGAAGAGGCCGGCCGGCTTCAACCGTCCGCGGATGAGCTCAGGGTCGCCGGACATGTGGACCAGTGAGAGCATCAACGTCGGGATGCTCACGTCGGCCAGCGCCTCGGCGATCTCCGCGTCGCTGGTGTCGAACGGCTCGCCCGCGTGCGGGTTGCGCATGTCGTGACCCTTTCTCGACGAGGACGTCGACCTGCGAGGTGTGCCATAGTACACAACATCGCAATTGTGTCTACCAAGCGGTGGTCGGCCGGGAAGGCCGTCTACCGAGCAGCCGGAAACCGCGCCACCGTCCCCCGCGAAACCGTAAGGAGGGCCATGCGCCAGGTCGTCATCGACGGGCCGGGTCGGGTCCGTGTGGTCGAGGCCCCGGACCCGGTCCTGCCCGGTGCCGACGGTGCGGTGGTGACCGTGGCGTCCACCGCCATCTGCGGATCGGACCTTCACTTCTATGACGGCGACATCCCGGTCGGCGACGGGATCGCCGTCGGCCACGAGTTCGTCGGCACCGTCGCCGAGGTGGGTCCCGACGTGCGCCGCTTCCGGCCCGGGGACCGGGTGCTCACCGCATCGGTCGCCGGTTGCGGGTACTGCGACGGATGTGCCACCGGCGATCCGGTCACCTGCATCGAGGGCCCCAAGGTCTTCGGCTCGGGGGCGCTGCCCGGCGGCCAGGCCTCTGCGGTGGCGGTGCCGTCGGCCGACTTCCAGCTCCTGCCCATCCCCGAGGGGATGGACGACGAGGCGGCGCTGCTGCTCACCGACAACCTCGGGACCGGCTGGATCGGCGCCGAACGGGCCGACTTCCCCGCCGGGGGCACCGTCGTCGTCCTCGGGCTCGGCGCCGTCGGGCTCTGCGCCGTCCGTTCCGCGCTGGCCCTGGGCGCGGGCCGGGTGCTCGCCGCCGACCCGGTGGCCGGCCGCCGTTCACTGGCGTCCGACTCCGGGCGCCGTCCCGATGGAGGGACCGACGGTGGACGCTGTGCTCGACGCCACCGCGGGCAGGGGGGCCGACGCGGTGATCGACGCCGTGGCCAGCGACACCACGCTGGACGACGCGCTCACCTGCGTCCGCGCCGGCGGCACGGTGTCGGTCGTCGGCGTGCACGACCTCCAGCCCTACCCGTTACCGGTGCTGATGGGTCTGTTCCGCAGCGTCACCCTGCGGATGACGACCGCGCCGGTCCACAAGACCTGGAAGACACTGGTCCCTCTGGTGGTCAACGGCCGTCTGCGGACCGACGGCATCTTCACCCACCGGTTCTCGCTGTCAGAGGCGCCCCAGGCCTACGCCGCCGCTGCCGCCCGGAGCGCGGACGTGCATCAAGGTGTTGATGCGGCCCTGAACCGGCGCCGCTGCCGACGGGGTCAGGCCGCGGTTCGGCCCTGCTCGACCGGCGAGGCATCGAGTGCAGCCGACAGCGCGTCCGGCCCGGCCAGCCGTCGACCGGCGGCAATGAGCAGACCGCCCACCAGGCGGGCCGGCGCCCGGTGCAGATGCACGCTCCGTCGGGCCGAACGGGGCCCCGCGCTCTCCGGCGAGGGGCGCGCCCGACGCGAGGCGGATGCGGCGCGTTCGCGCTCGGCCATCCTGTCCCCCACCATCTGCTCTGCCATCAACGGGTGCATTCCCACACGACCAATTCTACGGCGGACGCTTGACTTTGTCAACAATATCCCTATATAGTTATTGAACTATGCCTCTGATCCACACCGATCTGCCCGCCTCGAAGACCCCGCGGGTGTCGGTGCGGCCTTCGGTGGCCATCGAGATCGAGTGGGCCCTGGCCTCCGGTGAGCGGGAGGATTACCGGGCGGACCATCCCGTTCTGGCCGCGGTCTACGAGGCCCACCCCGATCTCCGGGCCCGGGTCGACAGCATCTGGGGACCCGGCGAGGAGATGAGCTGCGGCGGCTTCATGGAGCTGATGGTGCTCGCGCACGGCGGCGGGCTCCTCTTCACCACCGACGCCGACGAGCTGCTCGACCGCCTGGAGGAGCTCTGCACCACACCGCCGCCACCGGAGGAGGAGCTCCCTCTGCTGACCGAGACGGCGGACGACCGGCGGGTGATCCTGCTGCGGCTCGAGCGGCTCCGGGAGTCAGGGGAACTGCGCCGCGCCTACCTGGAGCTGGTTCGCGACATGTGGGCGGCCATCCGTGTCGAGTGGGAGCGCTCGGGCCGGGGGGCGGTGGAGGTGGCGGTGGCCATCCGCCGCGAGCTCGAGGCCAAAGGAGCCGACTGGCACGAGGTGGCGCGCAGTGAATGCGATTTCGGCGAGCTGCTCGACAGCACGGTGGCCAACCTCGCCCCCGACGGCGAGCTCGTCGTGGTCCCCGCCTTCTTCACCCACAAGGGGCTGCTCGTCGACCTCCCCGGTGTGGTCGTCGTCGGGGTGCGCACCGATACCACCGGGGCACAGGCGCGGGCGCGCACCGAAGCGCTCGCCCGCCGTCTGAAGGCGATATCGGATCCCACCCGGCTGGCGATGTTGGATGCCCTGAGGAATGGCCCGCTCACCGTCACCGAGATCGCCGTGGCATTCGCGCTGGCCCAGCCCACGGTCAGCAACCACGTGAAGGTCCTCCGGGATGCCGGCCTCGTCTCCGATGTCCGGGACGGGACCCGCCGCCATCTGATCGTCGAGCACCGGGAGGTGGAAGAGCTGCTCACGAACTTGCACGATGTGCTGTCGGACCGAGAGGACGGCCACCAGCCCACGGCCGGCGATGTGCGCTCCGGTACCGAGCTGCGAGAGGGACCGCATGGCTGACGTCGCCGGCGAACCTGCGACGGCGGCAGCCGCGGCACACTACGCGGTCGCCGTCACCGCCTTGATGATGACCGCGTAGAGGTCGTGCCATTGGGCGGATCGGAACCCCGCCGTGGTGAGAAGCCGGGTGGCCCGGCGCTTCGTCCGTGCCTTCCCGCGGCGGCCGGCCAGCAAGGTCGGGGCCAGCAACACGGAGAACTGGTCGACGAGCACGAGGCGACCGCCCGGGCGGATGGTCCTGAAGCACTCCCCGAGCCCCGCCTGCTGATCCGACCAGTGGTCGAACGAGGTGGTGCTCACGACCAGATCGAACCAGTCGTCGGGCTCGGGCAGGTGCTCGGCTGCCCCGATGGAGAACCTGAGCCGGTCGTCGGCGGTGGCGGCCCGGGCCTGGTCGACCATCCTCGGAGCGGGGTCGACACCGACCAGCTCGGTGGCATCCGGAAAGCGGTCGGCCAGCAGGCGGAGGAGGTAGCCGGTGCCACATCCGATGTCGAGGACCCGCCGGGGTGCCTTCGCCGGCGCGGTGACCAAGTTCGCCGTTCGGATGGAGATCTCGTGGTGGAGCCCACCGTGTCGGCCATCGTCATAGGTCGCCGCACGCTCGTCGAATGCGGCGAGGTCACGATACGGGGCACTCGGCAGCCCCACGTCCCCGAGTCTGGCATCCCGCCTGACCGACCGGAACACGCTGCCCGACGACGATCCCGCCGACCGACCGCGGAACACCCGACCGCGGACGCCGGCGGAAGTACCATGCACCGGGCCGAGTCCTTCGGCTCCCGACAGCGGCCCGCAACCTCCCTCCGACAGAAGGCGGCATCGATGCACGGGGTTCTCGGAACACTGCTCCCGTTGGCCATCGCGGTGACGATCTCACCCATGCCGATCATCGCCGAGATCCTCCTCCTGTTCACCAAGCGGCCGGTGGCCGCGGCATCGGCCTACCTGGTCGGGTTCGTCGTCGGTGTCGCCCTGGTCCTCGGCATCCTGGTCATCGTGGCCAACGCCATCGACCTGTCGAAGTCCGGACCGTCCAAGGGGGCGGGGACGCTCCAACTGGTACTGGGCGTCCTGTTGCTGGTGGCCGCGGTCCGGCGCTTCCGACGGCGACCGAAGGACGGTGAGGTGGCCCCGTCACCGAAATGGATGGAGGGGATCGCGTCGTTCACCCCCGGGAAGTCACTCGGGATCGGTGCGGCCATCGGCGCCGCCAACCCCAAGAACATCGCCGTGGCCGTCGCCGGGGCTGCCGCCATCTCCTCGGCCGGCCTGTCCGCCGGACAGTCGATCGTCTCGATCGTGGTCTACGTCGTCATCGCCGCCGCCGGTGTCGCCGCCCCGCTGGTCGTCATGGTCAGCCTCGGTGACAGGGCCCAGGGTGTCCTCGAGAACTGGAGGGCCTGGCTGGCGCTGAACAATGCCACGGTGATGGCGGTGCTCCTCTTGGTGTTCGGCGTCGTCCTCGTGGGCAAGGGAGTGGCCGGGACCTGAGCTCCGGCGGCGGTCGGACCGACCGGGCTCAGAGGCCCGACTTGACCGTGATCCGACCGGAGGCTGCCGCGTCCTTGAAGGCCTCGTAGTCGCGCTCGTTCTGGTCGGCATAGGTTTCGGCGAACTGGACGATGGCCCGGTCGAAGATGGTGCCGGCACCGAGGTAGGCGGCGATGGCGATCCGGTCGCCCGAGCGGGCGTGGGCCCGGGCCAGCGCCTGGGCGCACACCTCGGCGTACTTGGTCAGACCCTGCGGGATGGCCTCTTCGACCTCGAAGGAACCCTTCCAGTCGCGGAGCTGGCGGAGGTAGTAGTCCCGGGTCACCCCGTCAGGACCGGTGGCCTGTTGGTACCCGAGGAAGATGTCGCTGGCCGCCTGCATGAGATGCTGGCCGGCCACCACCCGCTGGCCGTGGCTGGCGTACCCGCTCTTGCCCACGAACTCCTCCAGCACCGACGCCTCGGCCTCCTTGGCCTGGAGGATCAGCGGATCGTCGTTGTCCCGGCCCACGAGGAGGAGGACCCAGGCCCGGGTGCCCACGCTGCCCACACCCACCACCTTGCGAGCCACCTGGAGGAACTGGAACTCCTCCAGCAGGTGCCGCCTGTCGGTCTGGAGGCTGTGGCGGTAGTTGCGCAGCAACTGCAGGAGCAGGTCGCGGATGGCGTCGCTCTGGATCTGCGGGAAGAGCTCCTCGATGGGGACGATGAGCGGTGGGTCACTGATGAAACGGCGTCGGCCATCGACCACCGTGGTGAGCTTGTCCAGGGCCTGGAGGCTGTCGCGGGTTCTGGCCTTGGACATGATCTTGGCCGTGCGGTCGGCCATCCGCTTGTCCGCTTTGGACCCGGTGGACCCGGCGATCGCCTCGAGTTCGGCGAGGAGGCCGACCACGTCGACGTGGGAGTACCAGACGGCGAGGGTGGACATCCCGGCCAGCCTCGCCATCTCCTGGCGATACCCGGCCCCCACGGCGAGGGCCGCGGCACGCGCCTCCTTGTCGCTGAACTCGCGGTCCCGGGCGGCGATGACCACACTGGCAGCCAAGCGCTTTACGTCCCACTCCCACGGACCGGGGAGGGTCTCGTCGAAGTCGTTGACGTCGAACATCAGCGCGCGTTCCGGCGAGGCGAACAGGCCGAAATTGGACAGATGGGCATCGCCGCAGATCTGAGCCACAAGACCTGAGCGGGGCGTGGTGGCCAGGTCCGAGGCCATGATCAGTGCGGCGCCCCGGAAGAACGTGAACGGTGACACCAGCATGCGTCCGTAACGGATCGGCACCAGCTCGGGCACACGGGTGGCCGCCTGGCCCTCGAGGAGCGCGACCGGGTCAGGACGGTCTTCGACCGGGACGAACTCCGACTGGGACGAGCGTGGTGCCAGGGTGCGGGCCTCCTTGCCGAGCCGGGCGCGCTCCTCCGCGGTCGGGTGGGGCACCTCCGCGGTCGGTTGGGGCACCGCGGGGACGACCGGTCCCCCGCTGCTCGTCGGCGTCTGATCGACCATGTCTCCCCCGATCGCGGTCCGAGGACCGCTGCTGGCTACGTCGTCTTGTCCAGACCCACCGTACGCGCTGATGGCGCCCGGTCACGACGAGACCGATCGCCGAGATGAAGCAAGTTCCTTGACTGTCAAGGCCTTTGAGGACAGGATGCCCCCGTGGACCGACCGGAATCGAGCGAATTGCCCACTCCCACCCTGATGCGCTCGGCCCGCGGTGCCTATGCCCGCTCGATCCGGGCCCAGCTGCATGCCATCGGCATCGACGACCTGCCCAGGAACGGCGCCTTCATCCTGGCCGGGGTCGACACCACGGGCGGCCCCAGCGAGGACCTGCGCGCCGACCTCGGGGTCACCAGACAGGCGGTCAGCCAGGTTACCGACATCCTGGTGAACCGCGGCTATCTCGAACGGAGCCCTGACCCCGACGACCGCCGGCGCATCGCCCTCGAGCTGACCGAACGCGGGCGGCAGGTGGTGGATGCCGTGGTGCGGGGCGTGGAGGCGGTCGACCGCCAGCTGCGGGAGCGGGTGACGCCGGCAGAGATCCAGGCCGCCCGAGCGGTGCTGCTCGCCCTCACCGACATCAAGGTTGCCGGCCTGGCGACCGGAACGGGAAGGAAGCGACCGGTCCGGCAATTGCGTCGTTTCAGCCCGATCTTCCCGGTTCGGGACCTGGCCGACGCGCTGGCCCACTACTCGTCCCTCGGATTCGACGCCTTCCCCTGCGACGACGGTGGTGACTACGGATTCGCCGATCGCGAAGGCGTCGGTCTCCACCTGGCTGCCGACCCCTTGCACGTTCCGGCCCAGCACGCATCGACGTATCTCTACGTGAGCGACGCCGATGCCCTGTACGAGGAGTGGAGCCGCCCGGGCATCGGCGGCCGGACCTTGCCGGTCGGGCCCACGCCCTACAAGCTGCGAGAGGGCTCGCACACCGATCCGGACGGGAACCTGATCCGGTTCGGCTCACCCGAAGGGGAGTGAGCCCGACCACGGCCTCACCAGTGAGCGGCACCTCGGCGCCCGGACCATCGGCGACGGCCTCGTGTTGCTCACCTACGAGTTCGTGAGGGCGGCGTAGGCGGCATCTTGTAGCTCGACGTGGACAGCAGGAGGATCCGAGGTCGCCCAGAGGCGTTGTGTCAGCACGATCACCACCAAGGACCGGGCCGCATCGACCAGCCAGGACGTGCCCAACCCGCCATCCCATCCGAAGGCCCCGGCCCGTGGCCCCTCGGTGATCACCGACTGGCACAGGCTCCAGCTCCGACCGTGGAGGAAGGCGTCCACGGTTCCGGCCCGCTGAGCCTGGGTCAGCTGGTCGCGCGTCATCTGCGCCACCGCCGTTTCGGACAGCACCGGGGCGCCGGCGACGAGGAACATGCGGGCGAAGGCCAGCAGGTCGTCGACGGTCGAGACCAGCCCGGCTGCGCCGTCGGCGAACGCGGGAGGGTGGCTCCATTGCCCGTCGGGTGGATCCCACACCTCCAGCCCATCCGCCGTCGATACGTAGGCAGTGGCCAGGAGCGAGACATCCGGAGCCCAAAACGCCGTGTCGCGCATACCCAGTGGCTCGAGAATCCGGCTGCTCGTCACGTCGGTGAAGGGCATGCCGGCGGCCCTGCCGGCCAGTACCCCGAGGACCGACGCCCCCGTGTTGTACATCCAACGCCGGCCCGGCTCGGCCATCAGAGGGAGCGAACCGAGCCGGGCCATCCAGGTGTCGGGGTCGGGCTGCCCGTCGGGGTTTGGAGGGCCCAGGGTGCCAAGACGTAATTCGGTGGCCGCCTGCACCACCGGCCACGGTTGGGGCGCCATGAACATTTCTGCCACCATCCCGAAACCGAAGGTGAAGGTGAGCAGATCGCGGACGGTGATCGGCCTCGGTGCGGGGACGGTGTCGCCGAGCGGACCGTCCATACTCTGCAACACCCGGCGATCGGCCAGCTCCGGCAGCCACTTCTGAACCGGGTCCTCCAACCGGACGAGGCCTTCGTCCACCAGCGCCATGATCACCGCACCGGTCACGGGCTTGGTTGTCGACGCGATCCGGAACTGGGAGTCCCGGCTGACCGGTGGCCCGCCGACACAAAGGGATCCGAGTGTCTCCACATGAACGTGTTCATCCCTGGCTACCAGTGCGACCAGGCCGGGGATCTTGTCGGGCCCGACATGGTCGGCTGCCACCTCGGCGAACCTTTCCAATCCGTCCCGGGACAGCGGATCAGTCATGTTCTCCTCGCTTGGCCGGCATCTCCGGGTTCACTGCGAGCGTCGCGCCACTCCGGGGAGCGCCTCGGAAGAACCAGTGCACACCGTACCGGTCGGCGAGATGCCCGTAGGTGCCGAACGGCATGTCCCGCAGGTCGTCGAGTAGGTCCCTGTCGGCGCCGACGGCCAGCTTGTCGAATACCGACCTCAGCTCACCGTCGTCCGCGGCCTGCAGATAGACGGCGACGGTGTTGCCCGGTTTGGGCACCCGGCTGGGATGGAGCCAGTCGGTGGCCGAGAGCTCGAAGGCGTCGCTCTTCAGGCAGGCATAGGTCACCTTTTGCCGCTGTTGGGGTGGTGCGCCACTCCCCATCGGGGTGTCGCCCAGCTTGGTGATGGTCAGTTCGCCGCCCAGACAGGATTGATAGAAGGCCATCGCCTCGGCGCAGTCTCCGTCGAAGAGCAAGAAGGGCGTGAGATTCATCGTGCTCGGCCCTCCCGGGCTGCCTGCGGACCAGGCGAGGTCGCGTTCCGGCAATCCTAGAATTTGTCCGGAGCCCTGGCGGCGGGTGGGGTCCCGGCCAAGCCCGTGTGCATTGATCCATCCTGACCGCCGACTATCTCTACGTATAGTCTATTAACGCCGACGGCCAACCCGGAACCGGCGCAGAGAGGACGGAAGTCCATGCCGACTGGCGCATTGGGTGAACCGGCCTTCGAGGACCTGACGGCGAGGGCACGGATCAGGGATGCGGCGCTGCGCCTCTTCGGGGAGCACGGGATGGGCACGACGACGATCCGGGATATTGCCGCGGCGGCCGGCGTGTCGGGAGGGCTGGTGCGTCACCACTTCGGGTCGAAGGAGGGTTTGCGCGACGCCTGCGATGCCTATGCCCTCGACCAGCTCATGCGGCTCAAGGAACAGGCGGTCGTCGAAGGCCGGCTGGGGGCGCCGGGGTTCCTGGCCGGCGCACAGCCGACGATGCTGCTCTTCTATCGCTACCTGGCCCGCTCGATGCTCGATGGCTCTGCCGCGGCGACGACGATGTTCGACGAGATGGTCGACCTCGGAGAGAAATGGCTGACGGAGCACCACCCGGGCCTGACCGGCGACCGGAGGGCGTACTCGGCCCTGCTGGTGGCCATGGAACTCGGGGCCCTGTCGATGAACGAACAGCTGTCGCGGGCGCTGGGGGCCGATATCTTCAGCCGGGAGGGGCACCTTCGCCTGGCCAAGGCGAAGGTCGACTTCTACTCCTGGCCGCTGCTGAGTCCGGAACTGGCCGCCGAGGCGCGTGCGGCGATCGACGGGCTGTCCACCGGTACCTCCACGAGCCCGGGCGGGGCCGGGCCCACGAGACGGACGGACACGTGAGCACACCCGCCGCGGTACGCACCGAGGGGCTCACCAAGCGCTACGGCGCGGTTGACGCGCTCCACGATCTCTCCCTCGAGGTCGGGCCGGGCGAGGTCCTCGGCTACCTCGGACCGAACGGAGCGGGCAAGACGACCACCATCCGGCTGCTGTTGGGACTGATCCTGCCGACGGTCGGCCGGGCCGAGATCTTCGGGTTGGACTGCAGGCTCCGTCCGGTCGCCACCCACCGGCACCTCGCCTACGTACCCGGCGAGGCGAACCTGTGGCCCGCGCTCACCGGCGCGGAGACGCTGCACCTCCTGGGCCGGATCCAAGGCACGGTCGACGAGGCCTATCGAGACGAGTTGGTCGCCCGCTTCGATTTGGACCCGGACAAGAAGGTCCGGGCGTACTCCAAGGGGAACCGCCAGAAGGTTCTGCTCATCGCCGCCCTGATGTCCCGGGCCGACCTGCTCGTCCTGGACGAACCGACGGCGGGACTCGACCCGCTCATGGAGCAGGCCTTCCGGAGCTGTATCCATGAGGCCAAGGGGCGGGGTCAGACCGTGTTCTTGTCGTCACACATCCTGAGCGAGGTGGAGGCGCTGTGTGACCAAGTCGCCATCCTACGCAACGGACGGTTGGTCGAGACCGGGACGCTGGCCGAAATGCGCCACCTCTCGGCCACCACGGTGGTGGTGACCTTCGACGGGCCGATCCCCGACCTCGGACGCGTGCCGGGGGTGAGCGCGGTCCGCGCCGACGGGCGTGATGTGCACCTGGAGGTGAGCGGATCGGTGGAGCCGCTGCTGAAGGTGCTCGCCGGATGCCACGTGACCAAGCTGTTGAGCCGGGAGCCGTCGCTCGAGGAGCTGTTCCTCGCCCTCTACGGCGAACAGGAGCCCGCAGATGGGCACTCCGTTGTCGGCTGAGACCGCAGTCGCACCGGCCGCCGTTCGGCGTCCGGTGCAGGAGGGGCGCTCTTCGAGGATCGTCGTCCTGCGGCAGACGGCGCGCAAGGCGGGGCGCTCGGGGGCGACATGGGGCTACATCTTCGGCGTCGTGGTGGCGTCCTCGGCCATCAGCTACACGAGGATCTACAAGACCCGGACCGAGCGGGAGCACCTGGCCGCTGCGTTCGGATCGAACAACGCGACGAGGGCGTTGTTCGGTCCCGCACCGCACCTGCAGACAGTGGCCGGTTTCACGGTGTTGAAGGCGTCCATGTCGCTGATGATCCTCGGCGCCATCTGGGGCCTGCTCACCTCCACACGGTTGCTGCGCGGGGAGGAAGACGCCGGTCGATGGGAGCTGCTCCTGACCGGACAGACGACCCGGCGGGGGGCCAGCGTCCAGGCACTCGGTGGTCTGGCCGTCGGGGTCGCCACGTTGTGGGCCATCACCGCCGTGTTCACCGTGGCGGCCGGGCACGACTCGATGGTCGACATCGCGGCCGGTCCGGGTGCCTTCTTCGCCCTCGCCTTGGTGTCGACCGCCGTCATGTTCGTGGCTGTCGGCGCCCTTACCAGCCAGCTGGCTGCCACCCGCCGTCAAGCAGCCGCCTATGCCGGGTGGTTCCTCGGCGCCTCCTACGCCCTCAGGATGGTCGCCGACGCCGGCGTGGGTCTGCACGGGCTCATCTGGGCCTCACCGCTCGGCTGGGTCGAGGAACTCCAGCCGCTCACCGGCCCGCGGCCACTCGCGCTCCTGCCCATCTTCGGGTTCACCGCCGCGGTGGCCCTGGTCGCCGTGCACTTGGCCGCCGACCGTGATGTCAGCGCCGGCATCCTGCCCGACCGCGCCCATGCCCGGGCCCGGACCCGGCTCATCTCCGGTCAGCTGGGACTCACCGTGCGACTCGTCCGACCGACCGTCATCGCATGGATCTGCGCCCTGGGCGCCACCGGGTTGGTGCTGGGTCTGATCGCCAAGTCCGCCGGCACGACGATCTCGGGCTCGTCGGTGAAGACCGTCTTCTCCCGCCTCGGGGCCCCCGGCACCGGCGCCGGGGCCTTCCTCGGCGTGTCGTTCCTCATCGTGGCCGTCCTTGTCGCCTTCGTGGCCGCCGGACAGGCCACCGCGGCCCGCCTGGAAGAAGCGCAGGGCCGGCTCGACCACCTCCTGGTCGGGCCGGTGTCCCGCCTCTCCTGGCTCGCCGGCCGGGTCGGGGTGGCCGTCGTCGTGCTCCTGGCCGGGGGCGTTGTCGCCGGCATCGCCACCTGGCTGGGCACGATCTCGCAGAACGCTCAGGTGGGCTTGGCCACGTTGCTCGACGCCGGACTGAACGTCGTCCCACCGGCCGTGTGCCTCCTGGGCATCGGGGTCCTGGCCATGGGCGTCTGGCCGCGGGCCACCTCGAACGCCGTCTACATCGTCTTGGGCTGGTCGCTGCTCGTCGAACTCGTCGGCGGCGTCTTCACCACCAGCCACTGGCTGGCCGACACGTCGCTCTTCCATCAGATGGCCGCCGCCCCGGCCGTCAGGCCGGACTGGACTACCGGGGCGGTGATGGTCGGCATCGGCGCTGCCTGTGCCGGCGTCGGAGCCCTGGCCTTCCGGCTCAGGGACCTACAGGGCGAATGATCCACGTCGGGATGCAGGCGACGAGCGGTCGTCGAGGACGGTCGGATCAGCCGCATTAGGCCGTGCGCAACCCACAAAAGCGTGGGATGGATGGGGAAGGTGGCGGAATTGCGGCGGTGACCGGCCCTTTCACTCTCGGTACCGGGTGAGAGCCCGGCAGACGGTCGGCTACCTCGCCAGGTTGAGGGCCACGGCTTCGCGAACGAGATTCTTCAGTGCCTTCTCGTCGATCTTGTCACCCTCTTTGATGTCGATGGCACGCCTGACCTTCCCGTCGAGGCTGGAGTTGAAGAGCCCGGTCGGATCGTCGAGAGAAGCGCCCTTGTAGAACGTCAACTTGACGACATTCTTGTAGGTCTCGCCGGTGCAGATGCCCCCGTGGTGGGACCAGACCGGGACTCCGGGGTTCGCGGGCTTGACCCACTTCCACTCCTCGACGATGTCCGGATCGGCTTCTCCGATGATTCGTCGCACCTCGCCGAGCGTCTCGCCCCGCCAGTCGCCCAACTCCTTGATCCTCTGATCCATCAATTCAGAACCGTTCGTCATGCCGTTCGCCTTCTTTCTTCGATCGATTCACGGATACGCCGGCTGCCCTTCACCCTTACACCGGTTCCAATTCCAGCGCGGCGAGGATCTCGGGGTCGGCGAGCAGTTCGATGGCGGCGATGCGCCCATCGCGCACGGTGAAGCCGAAAACCGCCATGGGCCGACCACCGACCGACACCACCGCTCCGGCCAAGCCGTCGACCAGAGCCAACCTGGCGGCCTTCGCCCCGCCGGCGAAGACTCGACCGACCGCATCGACGCCGCGCATCTCCTCGCTCAGTTCCGGGGCTCCGGCACTCGCTCTGGCCGCGGCCATCTCGACTGCCGCGGAATCGGCCCTCACCACCACGTCGGGGTCGAGCAGTGCCAGCAACCCAGCGAAGTCGCCCTGGCGGGCCGCGGCGAGGAAGGCGGTGACCACCTCGCGTTGGGTGGCGGCGGACGTGTCGGGGACGGCCGGGTCCGACTGCACCCGCCGCCGAGCCCGGCTGGCCAATTGCCGTGTCGCCACCGGGGTCCGGCCCACGATCGGGGCGATCTCCTCGAAGGGGACGGCGAACATGTCGTGGAGCACGAACGCCAGCCGCTCGGCCGGCTCCAGGGTGTCGAGGACCACCAGCATCGCCAGGCCGACCGAGTCGGCGAGGACCGCCTCCTCTTCGGGGGAGGTCGCCACGTCCGGTGCGGGGGTCGGGTCCGGCGAGACCCTTTCCTTTCTGGCCCGGGAACGCAGCATGTCCAGGCAGACCCGGGCCACGACGGTGGTCAGCCAGCCTCCGAGGTTATCCACGGCGTCGGCGTCGGACCGATTGAGCCGCAACCAGGCCTCCTGGACGGCGTCGTCGGCGTCGTGGCTCGAGCCCAGCATCCGAAGCGCCACCGTCCGGAGGCGGGCCCGGTGGGACTCGAATTGCTCGGTCAGTTGGTCGCGGTCGCTCACGGTCACATCCTCCGGTTCGTGGTCGTCATACCTAGTGACGACCACCACAGGGTCGATGTGACCCGCGACCTCAGGAGCACCTATGACCAGCACTTCTACCGAGGGAATCAAGACCGTGCTTCACCCCGTCTCCGACCTGGAGAAGGCCAAGGCCGTCTACACCGCACTGCTCGGCCAGCCGCCACAGACCGACGGGCCCTATTACGTCGGCTTCGATGCCGCCGGCCAGCACATCGGACTTGTGCCGGGTGGCGGTCCGCAGCACCTGGCCTCGCCGGTGGCCTTCTGGCACGTACCGGACATCGAGGTCAAGCTGGCGGAGCTGACCGCGGCAGGTGCCGTGGTCAGAGATCCCGCCAGCGACGTCGGCGGCGGCCGCCTGGTGGCCACCGTGACCGATCCCGACGGCAACGTACTCGGCCTGCTCCAGGACACGTAGGCACGATCGGCGGTACGTCCGATTCGACGCCGTTGCGGACCAGGTCAAGCTGGACCTGTACGCACGCCGCGCCCTGGCCAAGGACGCCGGCGTCTCCCCTGACGGCGCCGGCTCACACCGGATCGTCGTCGGCAGCGAGGCCGGACCCTTCATCGACCCGGACGGATTCGCGTGGGAGCAGGGGTAGCAGCAGGCGTAACAAAGGCCAGGGCACCCCGCTCTGTCACAGGAGACCGTGGCCTCAACGTCGAGACACAGACGGCCGGGCGCGAAGCGACAGAACGGTGAGCCATCCGAACCCGGATGCGATCGAGAGCCGCTGGAAGATTCCGCCCATCCCGGCAAGACGTGATGCGCCCCCGAATGCCCTACCGAAGAGCAGGAAGCCCACCACCATCACCAGACTCGATCCTGCCGAGTAGCAGGCCCAACGGTAGTCCTTGCCCCGCACGGCGGTCGCCGCGCTGGCCAAGCCGGCAATGGGTATGCCGGCAAAAATGGGGATGGCGAAGAGGTTGTGCAGCCGCCCGTGAAGGGTCGGCGCCGTCGGAGCCGCGTCTGCGTCGTGCGACCCCTCGTGGTCGGGTGTCCCCGGCGGGAAGCCGCCCACGGGGTCGGTGACGAACATGCCGGAGCCGATCAGACCAAGGCCGACCCCGGCCACCAGCACCGGGACCGCACGGGGACCGACCTGTCGCCTGGGGCACCGGCCCAGGTCTCGTGCAGCGCAGGAGTAGAGCACACCGGCAAGGACGAAGTTGGCGCACTGCAACCATCCTCGACGACCGATGGCCAGCGATCTCACCGGGAACCGCCGCCAGTCGTACCCGGCGCGGGTCGCCCCGATCACCGTGAAGCCCCCCGCGAACAGTGGCCCGGCGACGACTCCGCATCTGAGCCGACCGTGTTCCCGGGGCTGCGAACCTTCGGCTGTGGGCACGTCGCTGAGGCTACGTCGACGTCCCGTCGCACGACGGACGCCGTTCCCGGCACCTCGAGTTCGAGACCGACGATATGGCCGTATCCGCTGGTCGGCGGGTTCGGTCGCTGTCCTACCGCCCGCCCACGGCAGAGCACCCGCCGAGGCCACGGAGTCTGGCGAGGCCCACCAACCAGCGTGGCCTGGTGGGGGTTCACGGAAGGGTCTGGACCTGAAATCACACATATTTGTGTTATCTCAGGAATCTCCGTACTATCGGAGCATGCCCACCGATGGCGAGATCACGTTCGCCGACCATGCCGGCCGGTTCTACTCCCGCCGCTACGGGATGGCCCCGATGGTCGGCCGCCTCCTCGGATACCTGGCCGTTTGCGATCCTCGCGAGCAGAGCATCGCCGAGTTGGCCGACGCCCTCCTCGCCAGTCGCAGTGCCTTGGCCGGCGCGGTGAGCACGCTGGAGACCCTGGGACTCATCCGACGTTCCCGGGCGGCCGGCGAGCGGATGGACCGGGTGTGCATCGACATGTCATCGCCGCGGGCGACGGGCTTCGACATGTCCGAGTACGAGGAGCAGGGCGATCTGGCCCGAGAGGGTCTGCGCCTGCTGGACGGTACGCCCCTCGAACGCCGGGCGAGCTTACTGGAGTGGGCGGCGTTCGCCGACTTCCTGGTCGAACGGCTTCCAGTGCTCGAACAGGAGTGGAAGGACCGGCGCGAGTCGCTGCGAGCCGCCGGTGAGCTCCCTGACTCCCGGGACACCCAGCAGGCGGGCTCGCGATGACGAGGCGGCCGGGCACGCCGGGCATCGTGGCCAAGGACGTGTGCAAGTCGTTCGGCACCCACCTGGTGCTCGACAAGGTCAGTCTGGCCGTCGACGAGGGCACGATCTTCGCGCTGCTGGGGCCGAACGGGGCGGGCAAGACCACGATGGTCCGGATCCTCTCCACCCTCATCCAGGCCGACTCCGGCGCCATGCGGATTGCCGGTCACGACGTGGTCACCGATCCGGATGGGGTGCGAGCCCTCATCGGGGTCACCGGTCAGTTCTCGGCGGTCGACAGCCTGCTCACCGGGACCGAAAACCTCCAGTTGATGGCCGACCTCCGGCACCTCGGACGTGATATCGGCAGACGGCGGGTGACCGAGCTGTTGGAGCAGTTCGACCTCACCGACGCCGCAGACAGGCTCTTGTCGACCTACTCGGGCGGGATGCGTCGGAGACTCGACCTGGCCATGACCCTGGTCGGCGAGCCTCGTGTGATCTTCCTCGACGAGCCCACCACCGGCTTGGACCCACGCAGCCGCCTCACCATGTGGGACACCGTCCGCGACCTCGTCAAAGCGGGGGTCACCGTTCTGCTCACCACCCAGAACCTCGATGAGGCGGACCAGTTGGCCGACTACATCGCGGTGCTCGACCAGGGCCGGATCGTCGCCGAGGGAACCCCTGACGAACTGAAGAACCGGATCCCGGGAGGCCACGTCCGACTTCACTTCTCCGGGCCCGACCCGTTGCGCCAGGCGGCCGGGCTGCTCCCGGCGTCGGCCGCGGACGATGACCGCCTGGTCCTACAGGTTCCTGCCGACGGCACCGTGGACTCACTCCGTGAGCTGCTCGACAAGCTCCACCGGGAAGGGTTGGCCGTCGAGCGGGTGTCGATTCACACCTCGGACCTCGACGACGTGTTCCTCGCCGTGACCGGCAGCCACGTTGCCGGCAGCCCCGAGGCTGGGGAGCCTGACGTGGAGTCGACACGAGAAGGGGTTGTGGCGAGATGAGCACGCTTGCCTACACGATCAGCGACTCGCGGGTCATGCTGCGCCGGAACCTCAAGCACCAGCTGCGGTACCCGTCGATGACACTGATGCTGATCGGCATGCCGATCGTCCTCTTGTTGCTGTTCGTCTACGTCTTCGGCGGTCAGCTCGGCGCCGGCCTCGGCATGCACCAGGGCCGTGGCGCCTACCTCGACTACGTCGTGCCGGGACTCATGCTGGTGACGGTGGCCGCAGCTGTCCAGGGCACGTCGATCATGGTCGCCATGGACATGACCGGCGGCATCATCGACCGCTTCCGCACCATGGCCATCGCCCGGGCCTCCGTCCTCACGGGCCACGTGCTCGGCAGCTTGATCCAGACGCTGGCCGCCCTGGGCGTCCTCATCGGGCTCGCCTTCGCTCTCGGGTTCCGCGCTGCAGGGGGGTCGCTCGAGTGGCTTGCCGCCATCGGGATCCTGACCCTGTTCGCCTTCGCGTTGATCTGGCTGGCCGTGGCACTCGGACTCGCGGCCAAGAGCGTCGAGACCGCCAGCAACACCCCGATGATCCTGTTCCTGTTGGTGTTCCTCAGCAGCGGGTTCGTGCGGACCGAGACGATGCCTGACGGGCTGCGCCAGTTCGCCGAGTACCAGCCGTTCTCCCCGATGGTCGACACCGTGCGGGGGCTGCTCACCGGCGCCTCGATCGGTGACCATGCCCTCATCTGCATGGCGTGGAGCGTCGGCATCGCCCTCGCCTCCTACCTCTGGGCCGTCCGCCTCTATAACCGGCGTCGTGCCGCGGACCCGACCTGAGCGGCCCGTGCGGGCACACCTGTGGGCGTCGGCATCACCGTAGGGGTACCGGTGGGTCAGCCTCGCCCCTGTTGATGGCTGTCGTGCTCCTCGTGCTCCTCGAGCTTCGTGGTCGGGGCGAGAATCGGCTTTGGGCAGCAGAAGGGCCGATCCTTTCGGACCGGCCCTGACGCTCAACTTTCATTGGTGGCGGGGGTGGGATTTGAACCCACGACCTTCGGGTTATGAGCCCGACGAGCTACCAGACTGCTCCACCCCGCGTCGTGGGAGGAGAGATTACCACCTCATCGGAGGGTGCGACACGGCCCGGCTGTCGTCAGCCCGACTTGGTCTTGGGGGGGGAGGTCGTGGTAGTGGTCGAGGAGGGGGAGGTCGTGGTGGTCAAGGACGAGGAGCCCGTAATCGGGGCCGTGCCGGTCAGCTGCTGCACTTCCTGGAGGTAGGACTCGAGGTTGTTGATATCGGTCTGATAGTCGCCCAGATTCCCCGATTTCAGGTCAGCCTGTGACTTCTGCCACGACTGCTGGGCCTCGGCCAGGAGGGCACGGATCTCAGGCGAGAGCGTGGCGGTGGCGTTGTTGTTGTTGCCGGATGCCGTCGAGACCGGAGCCGAGAACACCTGGGACAGTGCCGACGAGAGCGAGGGGCCGATCGCTGGCGTGAGATTCCCGTAGACGGCGATCACCTGTTGCAACTCGGGGATGGAATTTCGCGACGACTCCACATAGACAGGTTGGATGTAGAGCAGCGAATCGGCCACCGGGATCATCAAGACGTTGCCCAGGAGTACCGAGGATCCGTTCTGGTTCAAAAGTGAGATCTTGCTCGACACCTCCGCGGTGCCGTCGATCTTGGCCGCCACGATCGCCGGACCGTTGACCGGATTGTTCCGCGGCGTGACGAACATCTGCAACTGGCCGTAGTGGCCGGGGTCGGAGCCTGCGATCATGAAACCGGACAGCGTTTGGATCTGGCTCTGCCCCGATATCGGCACAAAGGCGTCGAGCAGGTTGAAGGACTGCTGGTTCTGGCCCGGCACCTTCATCACCTGGTAGATCGGCGCCATGGGAACCAGCTGACCGGTGGAGACCTCCTCGCCCTGGGCGTTGGTGGTGGTGAGGGTCTGGAGGGCCTGGGACGGCGAACCTGATCCCGGTGACGGGGACAGCGCCCATGCGTCGGCCGCGCTGTAGAAGCTGGAGGCGTTGGTGATGTGGTACTTCCCGTACATGGAAGCCTGCACCGTGAAGATGTCTTCGGGATAGCGCAGATGGGCCTTGAGTTCCGGGCTCATCTTCGACGCCGAGGTGAACACGCCTGGGAAGGCGCTCTCATAGGTGCGGATGATCGGATCGTTGGGCTCCATCACGTAGAAGGTCATCTTGCCCGTGTAGGCGTTGATCAGCACTTTCACCGAGTTGCGCACGTAGTTGAAGTTCTGGTTGAGCCCGCTGGTGGCGGGAAGCGCAGTGGTGTTCGCGTTCTGCGCGTAGGGATAGTTGTCGGTGGTGGTGTACGCGTCCTGGATCCAGTAGATCTGGCCGTGGAGCAGAATGGGATACGGGTCGGAATCGAGGCTGAGGAAGGGCGCGGCCTTGGACACCCGAGCCTGCACTCCCCGGTCGAACATCAGCCGGGACTGGCTGGTGATCTGGTTGGAGATGAGGAGGTTGAAGTCGCTGAACCGGACGGCGAACATGGCCTGGATGAAGAAGTTCGAGAGCTGCACGCCCCCGTCGCCCGCGTAGTGGGTCTCGTCATTGGTCCCGTTGGTGAGCTGGTAGTTCATCTCCGGCTGTTTGGTGTTGGCCACCACGTAGCCGGCGTTGTTGAGCCCGAAGTACACGGAGGGCTGGGTGATGGTGGGCAGTCCACTGTTCGAGACCGGAGGGACGCCACCCACGGCGAACTCGGGGTCGCCATTGTCGGTGGCGACATTCGCCGGCGAGATGATCATGCCGTAGCCGTGGGTGTACTGCAGCGTGGTGTTCACCCACGAAGAGGACGGGAGGTCGTTCGGGTTGATCTCTCGAACGCCCACGACCGCCGGGGTCTCCGTTCCGTTGACCATGTACCGGTCCACAGCAAGGCTGTTGAACTGGTACTGGGTACGGAGGTCCTGCAACTTGTCGAAGGTCTGCTGCGTCTGGGTCGGATCCCACAGCCGGACGTTGGCCAGGGTGTCGCCGTTGGCCGAAAGCTCTGAGGCGGTGAGATTCGTCGTCGCCGGGTACGCCACGCTCTGGACATTGTCGAGACCCATGGCCGTCCGGGTGGCGTCGATGTTCCGCTGGATGTAGGGCCGCTCGAGATTGTTCTGCGATGGGTTCACCTTGAGCGCCTGGACGGCAGCCGGATAGATGGTGCCCGCGGTGAGCGCCACCAGAAACCACAGCCCCACCCCGAGTATTGGCAACGCCCACCCCTGGCGACGGATGTTGTAGATGAGCAGGACCGCGGCGGCCAGCGACACCAGGATGAGGAGCTCGAGGGCCGGGAGGCGGGCATGCACGTCGGTGTAACCCGCGCCATGCACGTACCCGTTGGAGGACAGGTCGAGGTTGAAACGGGCCAGGTAGTAGCCGACCGCCTTGACCAGTGCCAGCAATCCGAGGATGACCGAGATGTGGGCTTTCACCGCCGGGCGCACCCGCGGGCGCGACCCCTGCATCCGGATCCCTCCGTTGAGGTAGTGGCTGAGCATCGTGGCCAAGAGCACCAGAAACAGAGCCACCAGGGCCCAGTGGACCAGGAACTGCTCGAAGGGCAGCGTCATCACGAAGTAGGCGACGTTACGGTGGAACTGCGGGTCCGTCGCATCGAACGGTGTGCTGTGGCGGAACAGGATCCAGTTGTTCCACTGTCCGATGGCCTGGGATCCGACGATCAGGGAGAGCACGACCACCACACCGGCCCGGAGCCACCGTGCGTAAGGACCGATCACCTCCTGATACCGCTTCACGAACTCGTCTTCGGCGTCGAGGGTGGGCCCTTTCGGCGCCAGGCGTTCGGCGACCAACAGGCTGGTCATCAACAAGATGGCGAAGATGACCGCGAACGTCACCATCAGCCCGGCCTTGATCTCGAAGAGCTTGAGCCACACCGAGTGCAGGTTGACCGAGGAGAACCACAGGGCGTCGGTGTAGAAGATGGCAAAGGTCCGCAGGGAGGCGAACAAGATGATCAAAACGATCACAACGGCGATGATCCACCGGCGGCGACGCGTCGGCGGGCGCGGGATCTGAGGGATGTCACTGGGGGGGCGCACGGCTGAAGCCTATGTTGCGGAGCGCGTCAAGAGGCATCGACACCCAGGGTGGGCCGGTGGACGCAGGTGCCCGGTGGGGAATTCCTGGCCCGGCTGCTGAGCACCGCTGAGGCCGTTGTCCTCGCAATCGGGACACGGGGCGTCACCAGAGCCGGACACGGCCACCCACTCCAATTGGGCGTCGGCGACAGCCGCCATGGTGCCGGCCGAGAACGCCGACACCACGTGGTCACCGGCCAGTCGCTCGATGCGCTCACCCTTCCACTCCCGGAAGGCGGACCCGACGTGTTCGGCTACCACTGCCTCGTCGGCATCGGCCAGACCGGCCTCGTCGTCCGAGAGCCGCCGGCGCAACGGACCCACCACCGCCTCGGCCAGATCATGGGCGATCCCCACCAGCACGTCTGTCCGGGGGCCCTGTGTCGCCTCGGGGCCGACGAACGAGACGCCGGCCACGGCGGCCTGCTCCAGGGCGGGCAGCGCCGCCGTTGCGTAGCTGTCCACGTGCTCGGTCTCGTCGGGGAGCAACTGGATCGACCAGGGCGATCCACCCGACCTGAGGCTGTCGAGCAGCTCGTTCTGGCTGTCCTGGAGCGTTCGCTTCAGGCGGCGGGCCAGGGAGGTCACGATGGGATCGATGAGCTCGTCGCGACGGACGGCGAGCGGGTTCCGCTCTTCGGGGGGCTGGTCGTCCTCCTCGTCGGCCTCTTCCTCACCTTCGGTCTGCTCCTCGCCTCTCGGCCCCCGACCCGGTGGCTCGCCGGCGTCCGCCTCTGCGTCGGCGGCTTCTCCGGGCGCCGGACCCCCGGCCGGCGAATCGGTGTCCCCGCGGGCGGCGCGGATCTTGGCGAAGAGGGCATCGACCGGCGACTCCTCGGCGGAAGCCGGCTCGTCGTCGGCGCTTCCGGCACCGCCAGCCGGGCCTCCGCCGACCGGCGGCTCCCCACCGGGTCCGGTACCGACCTCGTCGACCTCGACCATCTCGACCGCTTCGACTGCCTCGACCGCTTCGACTGCCTCGTCACCTTCGACCGGTGATTTCGGTGTCACGCGCAACAGCTCCGCGTCGGCGGAGGCCGCGGCCTCCTCGGCCAGCAACAGCGCCGCCACCTCTTCGGGTGTGCCCTCATCGGGACGCCCGGCCGCCTGTCGGCCGGCCTCCTCGGCCGCCAAGCGGGCGTTGTCCTCGGCGGCGAACAGGTCCTCGGCGATCGTGTCGATGGAACGGCGGACGTCCTGGACCGTCTCCGTCAGCCGCTCGCGGCCGGCGCGCAGCTGTTCGATCTGGGCGTGGAGCACCTTGCGGCGTTTGGAGAGGTCGGCCAGCACGCGGGATCGGAGACCCTGGGCCTCGTCGACCATGGCTCGACACTGCTCGCGGGCGTTGGACAAAAGGTCGTCCGCCTCGTTGCGCGCCCGCTCGATCTCGGCGGCAGCCTGCTGGTTGGTCCGCTCGAGGAGCTCGACCACCTCGGCGTCGGCGTTGGCACGATGTTCGGTCAATCGGGCCTCGGTCTGGGTGCGGGTCTGCTCGATCTCCTCCTGCGCCTCGGTGAGGAGGCGGGTTGCCTCCGCGTCCGCCTTGGCCACGATCTCTTCCGCTGCTTCGTGGGCGCTGTGGAGCACCCGGGCCGTCTCCGTGCCCAGGGCTGCAGTCAACGCGGCGTCGTCGAGGACGGGGTTGGCCGCCCGGTGCTCGGCGTCGGCGACCTCCTGGATGAGCTGGTTCTCACGTTCGGCGATGGCCTGAAGGCCAACGGCCAGAGACTCCAGATAGGCACGCACCTCGTTGGGATCGAAGCCTCGTCGCACCGAGCCGAACGTGTGACGAGCCACTTCGTCCGGAGCCAGGTGGGAGGAGGAGGTGATGGACCTCAATCGTTCCTCGGGCATGGGCGAGAGCCTACGACTGCCCGTCCTCCAATCCGGTCATCCCGTGGCCCCGGAGGGGGCTGGCGGCATCTTGGGCACCGAACCGCCGTGGGCGGCCAGGATGGCCAGGACCTGGTCGAGGGTGGAGACACGATAGATCTTGAGCCCCGGCCGGTCCTTGCTCATCGCCTCCTTGTACTCCGGGACGGGCACGAAGAAGATCGAGGCACCGGCGTTCTCGACGGCGACCGTCTTCTGGGGGACACCCCCGACGTCGCCCACGTTCCCCTGGCTGTCGATGGTGCCGGTGGCGGCCACGGTGCGACCACCGGTGAGGGACCCCTTGTCCAGGGCGTCGATCACGCCGAGGGTCATGGCCAGCCCGGCCGACGGGCCACCGATGTTGGTCACGTTGATGGACACCGGGAACGGGTAGGTGAAGTCGACCTGGTCCTCGGTGTCGATACCGAGGTCCAGGGGCCTCAACGGGCCGGGGCCCACGTCGACAAGGGTCCGTTTGAGGGTGACGACCACGGGAGCCGGGCGGGCCGTGCCCCCCCTCCTCACGGTGAGGGTCACCGTCTGGCCGGAGTGGTAGTGGGACAACGCGGCGGTCAGCTCGTCGGCATCGAGGGTGGCCACCCCGTCGACGGCGGTGATCACATCACCCACATTGAGCACCGGGTAGGCGGGCGTGCCCGGATAGATGCCGGAGACGACCGCTCCGGACGGGGTGGCGGTGACCTTGTACCCGAGGTGTCGAAGTGCAGCCGTTTTGGCATCCGCCTCGGCCTGTGACATCTGGAGTGCCCCCTGGGCTCCAAGTTCGGACGGAGAGGTGCCACCGGTGACGTCCTCCAAGGGATAGAGGGCCGTGTCGCTCTGGAGCTTGTAGAAGAGGTAGGACAGTGCGGTGACCCTCCCCTCCTCGACGTCGGTGAGCAGCACCGGGTGCCTGACCGGATGCCGCTTGTCCGCCGGCACGGTGATGAACTGCTGGACGGACTGGGCCGTCCCGGGTTGGATGGCGTAGTAGTTGAGGTTGATGCGGGACGCCACCCCCACGGCCAGCACGACCACGATGAAGACGACCCAGGGCCACCGCCGGCGCCGGCGGGTATCCGGACCCCGAGACTGGTCCTCTCCCCCCGGCTGGCGATGGGTAGGGAACCGGCCGGCGGCGACTGGGCATCAGGCGCGGGAGGCCCGTTCGGGCCCCGCCCGTCTCCGGCACGCGAACCTGCCACCGCTGCTCCCACTTGCTCATCGTCCCCGGTCATAGTGGTGTTGTGGTCACTCCTCCGTCTCCGGATCCGTCGGTGCCCGGCGGAGCCCACGATCCCGCCCAGAAGACTGCCACGGAACTTCTCCGAGCTGACGTCACCGAGCGTCGGCGGGCCGCGGCCCTGGCCGGTCATGTGGGGGACGAACCCGCGGCGCGTGTCGCCTTGGGCGATGATGACGCCGCGGTCCGGTCGACGGCCCTCGGCGCCCTCGACCGGCTCGGGGTGCTGACCGAGTCAGACGTCCGGTCGGCGGTGACCGACCCTTCTCCAAATGTCCGGCGACGCGCTTGCGAACTGGCCAAGGTCTTCCCTGCTGTCGACATCTCGAACGCGTTGGACGACCACGATTGGTCGGTGGTGGAGATGGCCGCCTGGGTGCTGGGCGAGCGGCAGGATGTATCAGCGGTGCCCTCCCTGGTCGAGTTGGCCTCGGTCGGAACGGGCCACTCCGACCCACTGTGCCGCGAAGCTGCTGTCGCCGCGCTCGGAGCCATCGGCGACCCCGCAGGGCTGCCCGCCGTCCTGGCCGCCCTCGAGGACAAGCCGGCCGTCCGCCGGCGCGCCGCCGTGGCTCTGGCCGCATTCGACGATCCCGCGGTCGAGCCCGCGCTCCGACGGTGCCTCGAGGATCGTGACTGGCAGGTCCGTCAGGTGGCCGAGGACCTGCTCGCCGTGGAGTGATCCGTGCGGTCAGGTCTCCGCGGCGGCGAAGATGGGGCGAAGGCTGTCGAACGAATCGAGGCAGATCCCGGCACCCAGCACCACGCACTCGAGTGGCGTGGCCACCAGATGGACTGGCACCTCGGTCTCATCGGCGAGGCGATTGGCCAGGCCCCGGAGCATCGCTCCCCCACCCACCAGATGGATTCCCTCGTAGATGATGTCCTGCGCCAGCTCCGGGGGCGATTCGGCCAGGCACCCCACCACGGTGTCGACGATCAGTTCGACCTGATCGCGGAGGGCGTAGCGCACCTCCTCCGGCGAGAGGACCACAGTCTTCGGCAGGCCGGTCCTGATCTCACGACCCCGTACCTCGGCCTTGACCTCGTCGGCGTAGGGCAGGGCCGACCCGATGGCCAGTTTGAGCTCCTCGCCGGTACGTTCACCGATGGCCACCCCGTGCTCGTGGCGAACGTAGTGCTGGATGGCGGCGTCCATGTCGAAGCCGCCGCAGCGAATGGCCTGGGAGGCGACCACCCCGCCGAGTGAGATGACTGCGGTCTCTGTCGTGCCACCTCCCACGTCCACCACCATGTTGCCCACCGGCTCGTGGATGTCCAGTCCGGCCCCGATCGCCGCGGCCATGGGCTGTTCGATGAGATGGGCCGCGGACGCGCCGGCGCGGCGCGCGGCCTCCTTCACCGCCCGGCGCTCGACGGAGGTGATCGCCGACGGCACGCAGATGAGCACCCGGGGCCGATTCAGCTTGGTGACCCCGGCGCGCCGGAGGAGCAGCCGGATCATCCGTTCGGTGATCTCGAAATCGGTGATGGCCCCTTCGCGCAAGGGCCGGACGGCCACGATGTAGCCGGGGGTCCGCCCGATCATCTTCCACGCCTCGTTCCCCACCGCGAGGACCTCGTGGGTCCGGGTGTTGAGGGCGATCACCGTGGGCTGGTTCAACACGATGCCCTTGCCCTTGGCATACACGAGGGTGTTGGCCGTCCCGAGATCGATAGCCAGGTCTCGAGCCACGCTGTCATCGTAGGGCCACCATGCACGCCGGCGTGATTGAGGGGCCGGTCCGGGCCTGTTGAGGCGGAGAGGATGGCGAGGCGACGCCCCTGACGGCGCCGTCATCGGTAACCTCGGGTCCGTGGACGAAGACGACCAGGGCGGATCGGGTCGGGATCCCGAAGACGGCCGGTGGGACGAATCCGACAGCGAGAGCCTGCGCGGGTGGATCCATCCCGATGACCGGCCGTGGCGCCATCCATCGGAATCAGGCCGAGATTCCACCGGGGCGGGCCGCTGTCCGACGACGTACCAGCCCGCCGGCCAGGGCCGCAGCACCGCACCCTGGGTACTCGGCGGGGCCACGGCCTGTGTTGTCCTGGCGTTGGTGACGGCGGGCCTGGTCATGGCGGCCGCCGGCACCGACCAGTCCCCGAACGGCCGGAACGCCTATCTCGTGGGGACGCCGACCACCGACCCGGGATTGGGTCGGACAGCCGCGCACGCCACCATCGAGGCCATGGTGGCGTCGGTCCGCCCGTCGACGGTCGTCCTGCGGATCCACCGGGGGGGCCGCGTCACCTCCACGACCGGTCTCGTCGCCGAGTCCGGCGGGATCATCGTGACCCTTGCACAGGAGCTGACGGGGGCGAGGTCGATCATCGCCATCGAGCCGGACGGGACCCGCCAGCAGGCGGCATTGGTCGGGATCGACCAGACGTCCGGTGTGGCCGTGCTCCGGATCGATGACGATCTTCCGGCCGCGACCTTCGACGACGACGATCTCCCGGTGGGGGCGGTCGCCGTTGCCGCCACCCTCGAGCCCCGCTCGAAGGCCCGCTCCACCCCCTCGTCCCTCGTCTACGCCGGCACCGTCGTCTCGACCGGACAGGCGTTGGGTGTGGGCACGGAGACTACCCCCTTCTCCGCCACCATGGTCCGGGCACCACTTGTCCACGACGACCTCGGGTGCCCCCTGGTCGCCACAGACGGCCGCGTGATCGGCATGCTCGAACTGACCGAGGGGAAGGGGAGGTCGGCCATGGCCGTCTTCCTTCCGTCCGAGCTCGTGCTCGGGGTGGCGCTCCAACTCGTCGAATCGGGCACGGTGGCCCACGGCTGGGTGGGCATCCAGGCCAGTGACGCAGGGGCAACCGCGACGACACCCGACGGCACCATGGTGGCGTCCGCATCGACGAGTGACGGTGCCCGCGTGGACTCCGTCGAAGTCGACAGCCCGGCCTCGATGGCGGGATTGGAACCCGGAGATGTCATCACCGCCATCGACGGGTTTCCAGTCCAATCAGCGGCGGAGCTGCGATCGCGCCTCTATCCCGACCCTCCGGGGACCGACCTGGCCGTGACGTTCGAGCGCGACGGGACCACTGCAGGTGTCTCGGTGGTCATGGCCGACCAGGACGGCGATGCACCGGAGGATGGCTCCTCGCCGTAGCATGTGTGCATGGCACCGCCTGAAACAGGGGACTCGGGGAACCCGTTCCAGTCACTGCTCGGCGACCTGATGAACATGCTCGGCACCAATGCGCCGAACCAGTGGGAGATGACTCGGTCCTTCGCCGTCAACGTGGCCACCGGAGGGGAAGCCGAGCCGAACGTGGAGCCCGTGCAACGGATTCGCCTCGAGCAGCTCTCGCGGGTGGCGGAGCTGAACGTGATCGAGGTCACCGGCATGCCCGTGTCCCCCGACGGACGGCGACTGACCTGCGTTCCGGTCGGCCGGGGCGACTGGACGGTGCGAGCTCTCGACTCGTGGCGGCCGATACTGAGCTTGATGACACCCGCACCGGGCCCGGCGCCCTCGGCCACCACGGACCCGGGGCAGGTGCCGCCGCCCGATCTCTTCGACGGCGACGAAGGGCTGGGTGGGATCGGTAGCCTGCTCGGGCAGTGGGCCACCGCCATCGGACCGATGTTCTTCGGCCTGCAGGTGGGATCGGTGGTGGGTCATCTGTCCCATCGCGCCCTGGGGCAGTACCCGTTGGCTGTTCCATGGGCGCCCTCGGATGACCTTCTCCTGGTCACGTCCAACATCGCTTCGTTCGCCGAAGATTGGAGCCTTCCCGAGGAGGAGGCGCTGCTGTGGGTGTGCGCCCGTGAGCTGGCCTCCAATTCCGTTCTGACCCGTCCGGCCATCAGAGGCCGGATGGAGGAGTTGCTCCTGTCCCTGGCCGAGTCCTCCGCCTCGGCCCAGCAGGACCTGGCCGGACGCCTCGGGGAGCTCGGTGCGCCCGGGGGTGTCGACGGCGCCGGCGGCATGGACCTCGAGTCGTTGCAGGGGATGTTCGACGACCCCGAAGCACTCCTCGGTGGTCTCCTGACCCCCGAGACTCGCCGTTCCTCCGATCAGCTCACCGGACTCGCGGTGGTCATCGACGGCTATGCCGACCACATCGCCGACCTCGTGGGGCAGAAGTTGGTCGGTTCGCACTCGCAATTGACCGAAGCCTGGTACCGGCGCCGAACCGAACGGGGGAAAGGGGAGGAAGCGGCGGGGGCTCTGTTCGGGCTCGACCTCGATCAGACACAGGTCGACCGGGGGCGGTCGTTCATAAGCGGTGTCGTGGAGCGGGCCGGTGAGGACGGGTTGGCCAAGCTCTGGTCCTCGGCTCGCAACCTGCCCACGCCTTCGGAAGTGGACGCCCCCGGGCTCTGGCTCGAACGGATCAGCCTGCCCGAGCTCGACGACCGACAGGACTGAGCGCCCTCGCCGGAAGGGCGGAGGTCTGTTCAGGCCTCGACGGCCGGAGGCGTGTCACCGTCGAGAGTCAGTTCGGGCACCTCTTCGACCGGCACCTCTTCTTCCGGTACGCCCAGGTCCCACTCGAGAAGGATGTTCTCCCTTTCGGCATCGCGGATCACACGCTCGCGGTTGCGGCGGTACTGCGGATCGTGCGGCGGAAGGAGAACAAGCCGCGCCATCGTCCGACGCCGGAACTCCTCGATCAAGACCGGGTCTCCGTAGTCGGAGCGAACTTCCCAGTGAGGGGCTACCGGCCCGAGGTAGACAACCCGGACGTGACCGACCGGAGGCAGCGGCTCCCCGCCCTCCTCGGGCAGGATCTGATCGTCGGTCACCGGGGTCATGGCAGTGGTTCCTCCTGGGATGGCGGCACCGGCATCCTACCCGGCGAGTGGGCGGGCTCCGAGCGTCACGGCCACGTGCATGAGTGTGCTGCCGCGGTACACACCGATGGTGACGTGGTCACCGGGCTCCAGGGGATGGATGGCCGCAGTGAGATCGTCGGGGCTCTGGATGGTCGTGCGGTTGAACGACACGATCACGTCGTCGACGTGGAGGGCCGCCTTCTGAGCCGGACTGCGTGGCTCGACCGAGACGATCAGCGCGCCCGAGGACGGGGTCAGGTGGTCCGTTTGCCGGAGGGCCGGGGTCACCGGCCCGACGGTCACCCCGATGTAGGCCGAATTGGCCGCCGGGTTCAGCTCGGGAACGGGCGATCCCGCCCCGCCGGTGCCGCCGGTTCGCAACTTGGCCAGCAACGGCTTGACCGAGTCGACGGTGATGGCGAATCCGATGTTCTGGGTCGGGGCGTTGCCGCTCGTGTCCGAGGCCACCGCGGTGTTCATGCCGATCACGTCGCCGTCCGAGTTGACCAGTGGCCCACCCGAATTGCCGGGATTGATGGCGGCATCCGTCTGCATGAGCCCGGTCAGGTTCTCCGTCTGGCCGTCTTCGTTCTCTGCCGTCAGGGACCGGTTCTCCGCCGAGACGATCCCTTCGGTCACCGACGGTCCGCCGGCCAGGGCCAGTGCGTTCCCGATGGCCAGCACCGCGTCGCCCACCCGTGTTTGCGACGAGTCGGCGAAGTTGACGGTGGGGAGGTTGGCGGCGTGGTCGATCTGGATCAGGGCCAGGTCGTCATCCGGATCGGTGCCGAGCACATGCGCCGGCAAGGCGGTGGTCTGTCCGAACAGCGTGACGGTCAGCGAGTCAGATCCCACGATGACGTGGTCGTTGGTCAGGACCTCCCCTCCAGGGGTCAGGATCATGCCGCTTCCCGCCGATTCGGCGAAGTCACCCCCGACGGAGCCCCCACCTCCCCCGGACTGGCTGTCGATGGAGACGACGGCCGGCTCCACCTTGGCCAGAACCTCTTGGATGTCCTGCGGTCTGGCCAACACGCTCTTGTTGGGGAAGTACTTCTGGACGATGGTCCGTTGGGTGTTGGCTCCGACGACAGCTCCGATGAGTCCGCCGAACAACGCGGCCACGATGGCGGTGACGACGACCACCCACGCCCATGTACGCCGGTGCAGGGTGTGCCGCACCAGCTGAGGCGGAGGCGGGCCGGGGTAGGGAGAGAGATATCCACCGGCGGGAGCGCCGGGGTAGGCGGGAGCGCCGGGGTAGGCGGGAGCGCCGGGGTAGGCGGGAGCGCCGGGGTAGAGGAGGTAGCCCGTGGGTGGAGGCGGCGGGTACCCGGCGGTGGCGGGATAGGACGGGGCCATCGGAGGTCCCCCGACGGGTGGATCCCCGGGCGCCGGTGGGGATGCTGGCGGGGGATGGGTCGGTGGGGCAGGAGCCAGATGATCTCCCTCGGGCAGGATCGAGGGCACGCACCGGGGGGCCGGTGGCCGGCCGGAGCCGTCGGTGGGAGCCCGGCCGGATCCTTCGCTGTTCGGACTTTCATAAGAAGGCCCTGGTGCCTCATAAGAAAATTGTGAGGATTCCATCAATACCGGCTCATTTCGCACTACTCACCAGTCTGAAATGCGACACTAGTTGCGTAACGGACGGCGACGGCACCAGGGTTCGGAACAACCCATTCGAGACCCACCGCAGCCTCCTCGAGGTCGATGGAGGAACCATGGATACGGAGTGGATGAGCGAGGGAAAATGCAGAGATCTCTCTCCCGCCATTTTCTTTCCGAGCGACGGCGTCGGCGTGCAGGCGGCGCAGCGAATCTGCGCCGAGTGCCCGGTGGCCGAGGAGTGCCTCCAGTACGCCCTCGACGAGCGGGTGGACCACGGCGTGTGGGGCGGCAAGTCCGAGCGTGAACGCCGGCGGTTGCTCCGGCGCCGTCGGGTCGGACACGCCGTCTCCGTCTGAACCCTGGCCTGAAGCGGCGGACGTGGGCGGGGTCGGATCACTGGCCGAGTGCGTCGTCAACATCAGTGAGGGGCGGGACCGGGCGACGATCGAGGCACTGCGAGATGCAGGTGGTGCTGCCGTGCTCGATGTCCACTCAGACCCCGAGCACCACCGCTCCGTACTGACCCTGGGCGGAACCCTCGAGACGGTGGAGGAGGCGACTCGACGCGTCGTCAGCTCGGCGGTGGCCCGCATCGATCTCCGGTCCCACGCCGGCGCCCATCCCCGGCTGGGCGCGGCCGACGTTGTGCCGTTCGTCCCCCTGCCGACCCTGTTCCCGGTGACCCGGTCCGGAGTTCACCCGGCAGCCGATCTCCTCCGGCCCGAGGTGCTCGAAGCGAGGAACCGTTTCGCCTCGTGGGCCGGGGCCGAGTTGGAACTTCCCTGCTTCCTCTACGGACCGGAGCGTTCGCTCCCTGATGTCCGCCGTCGCGCATTCACGTCGCTGGCGCCGGATGCCGGGCCGGCGAGGCCCCATCCGACTGCGGGGAGCACGGCGGTCGGAGCCCGGCCCGTGCTCGTCGCGTACAACGTGTGGATCGCCGGCAACGGCGATGCGGGCAGCGACGCCGGACGGGCTCACGCCCTGTCGGTAGCCCGCTCTCTGGCTGCCGAGTTGCGGGGCCCGAGCGTGCGCAGCCTGGGCCTGCCCGTCGGGGAGGGCGCCCAGGTCAGTTTCAACCTGATCGATCCGGGTTCTGTCTCCGTGGCCAGCGTCTACGACGCGGTGGTGGTCGGTGCCGAGGCGGCGGGCTGCTCGGTGCTCAGGGCCGAGCTCGTCGGGCTGGTACCAGCCGGCGCCCTCGAACAGGTGCCCCGCCACCGCTGGCCCGAGCTCGACCTGGACGAGGACCGGACCATCGAGGGCCGCATCGAAGCGGGACGGTAGGCGGCGACGGGCCGGTGCCGGGCGTCGATTTAGGAAGCACTCCCGATGGCCCGGCGCTGCATGGCCCGCTGACGGCGCAGCCGCCGGCGCTCGCGCTCGGACAGTCCCCCCCAGATCCCGAACTTCTCCCCGTTGGCCAGGGCGTACTCCAAGCAATCTTCGCGAACGACGCACCCCCGGCACACTTCCTTGGCCTCGCGGGTCGATGCCCCTCGCTCGGGGAAGAAAAGATCGGGGTCGACTCCCATACAGTTGGCCCTGGTTTGCCAGCTGCGCTCCTGGGGCCCGTACATCAATGACACCATGTCCATTGACAGGCCTCCCTCCCAGTCATCCACACGATTTCAGGCGAAACCGCATAGCACGGATGTAACTACAGATATGTCATCATTCACTATCAGAGAGGGAAACGCAAGAAAAAGCTCCTTGTGAACAGGATCGCAAGCTCCGGGCGGCCCCCGCGGCGGTAGGAGCACGCCCCGATGGCGGCCCCGAACGCGCCGGAATCGTGCCTGCCCAGCCCTCACCGCCCACTCGGCGACGAAGGCCGGCGTTCAGCTCAGCCCGCTCGCCGGCCTCGGGTCCGAAGGGCCGTCTTGTGGGCCAGGAAGTCGACGAGCACATAGTCGCCGAGCTCGTCGGGTGAGGTGGCGAAGGTCCGGCCGCGGTTGATCCGGGCCAGCTGTTCGATGAAGCCCTGCAGGCCGCGGTCGGGATCGAGCAGGAAGGTGTTGATGGTGATCCCCGCCCGGGTGCAGCGCATCACCTCGGCCAGGGTCACCTCCAGGGTTGCCGGAACGGGCGGGTAGTTGAAGTACACGTCGTACCCCACCCCGCCCTCGTAGGGGATCACGTGGGCCGTCGGCTCACCGTCGGTCACCAGGATGATCTGCTTGGTCCCCTGCTGATGGGCCAGCATCTTGCGGGCCAGGATCAGCCCATGCTGCAGGTTCGTCCCGTACACGTAGTCCCAGCTGACCGTGGGCAGGTCCTCGGGCTCGATGACCCGGGCCACTTCCGAGAACCCGACCAGCCCCAGGTAGTCACGCGGGAACCGGGTCGAGATGAGGGTGTGCAGGGCCATGGCCATCTTCTTTGCCGGGACGAAGTTGTCGCGCATCGGCATCGACAGGGAGAGATCGAGGAGCAGCACCGTGGCCGAGCGGGTAAGCGATTCGGTCTCGATGACCTCGAAGTCGCTGGGAGACAGCCGAACAGGAACACCGCTCCCCGCCCTCCGCACCGCATTGTGCACGGTACGGGACAGGTCCAGGTTGAAGGGGTCGCCGAACTCGTACGGCTTCGTGGTCTCCTCGCGGTCGTGGCCCGTCCCCGTGTAGGTGGTGCGGTGGTTGCCGACCCGATCCTTGTTCAGCTGGTCGAACAGGTCCGACAGGGCCTGTTGGCCGATCCGGCGGATGCCCTTGGGGGTCAGCTCGAAGCGGCCCTCGCGCTGATCGATGAGCCCGGCGTCGGCCAGCTGCTTGGCCAGCTTGGAAAGACGGTCGAGGGATCGCGCCGCGTCCTCGCCCAGGTGCTGCCTCACCTTGTCCAGATCGACCTCGCTCAGGGACGCCGGCGAGGTGGCCGACCGAAGGTAGCTCTCGAGCTCGTCCAGGTCCCGCAGGCGCCCGGCGGCGTCGGTCCCCTCCCCCATTCCCATGGGCTCGTCGCCGCTGAAGCGGAAGCGCTGGTCCCACCCGGCCCCGGGAAAGGCCCGCTGCAGATTGCCGGCCAGCCGATCCACCTGCCAACGGAGGTCGAGGTCCTCGAGCAGCGACTCGGCCAGACCCTGGAGCTGCGAGCGTTGCTCGGGGGACATCGAGTTCCACATGGCCTGGGCGGCGGCCATGCGGTCAGCCAGCTGGGCCAGGAGCTCGTCGAGATCCGCCGGGTTGCCCGGGAACAGATCCCCGAACTGCTCCATGAACGACTCGAACGAAGGATCGATCTCCTCGCCCGCCTCCCGCTGCTCGATCATCCGGTTGAGGGCATCGAACGCCTCGCGCATGTGCGCCAGCTGGGCGGGATCGGGATTGGAAAGAGCCTCCGACATCTGATCGAAGTAGGTCCGGGCGACCTCCTCGCGCAGCCGCTCGACCAGTTCCTCGAAGTGCTGACGTGCCTCGGAGGAGACGAACTCGTAGTTCTGCAGGCCGCGCACCATGCCGGCCAGATCGCTCGGGAGCAGGTCGAGCTGCATCCGCCGCTCTGCGGCCACCTCGTCGGTGACCTCCCGACGGCGCTCGTCACCGGACTGGCGCGCATCGGATTCGAGCTGTTCGATGCCGACGCGCTCCTCGGACAGGACCTGCTGGAGCTCCTCGGCGATCTCGTGGTACGCGCCACCGAGGTCGCCGCGGTCGAGTTGCTCCTCCCGTTCGAGGCGCAACTGGTCCAGCAGGTCGCGCAACCCCTGGACCTGTTCGCCGTCCGGGGTCCTCCACCCGCGGTTGAGCATGCGTTGCAGTGCCTCGTGGAGGTCGCCGTTGGCCAGCAGGTCGTCGGTCAATTGCGACAGCACGGAGTTGGTGTCGTCGACCAGAGAGTCCTGGGTCCCGTCCCAGCGGCGGTAGTCGAAGCGCCAGGTCATCCCCGGCCCCGATACGTCGCCCGTGATCCAGCCGCCTCCTTGTTGAGCCGTTTGGTCAGGTGCAGCCCTTCCAGCAGGAATTCCACCGCGCTGGCCACGACCCCGGGGTCTTCCGATCCGCCGGTCAACCCCAGCACCGGGGCCGACAGCGCCGGCATCTGGGCCAACGTGGCCGCGTAGGCCGAGGCCGGCAGGTCGTCTCCAGCGTGGACGACCGTTTCGGTGGTGAACGCCCCGACCACACTCTGGGGATCGGCCAAAACCACCCTGCGCCGGTAGACGAGCAGCACCGCAGCCGAGACCAGTTGGCCGAGGAGGACCTGTTCGCGTCCCTCCTCGAGGGACTCGATCTCGACCTTGCCCTGGGTCGACGACACCAGGGCCTGGAGATCGGACACCCGGGGCACGGCCTCGGTCTCCCCGTTGCGGAGAGCTCGACGGGTGGCGTTGGCCACCAGCGTCTCGTAGTTGGCGATGGTGAGCCGCACCGAGACCCCGGAACGCTGGTTGAGGTGGGGGCTCTCACGGGCCAGCTGGCTCAGCTCGGCAACGACCTCGGCCATGAAGTCGGGCACCTCGACGTTCACACCGGACTCGCCGCCGGACACCCCGGCGGAACCGGTGCGACCCGGAAGATCGGCCTCGGCCTCGGCGATGCGCAACTCGGTGGCGGCGTCGGGGGGGTAGTGGGTGCGGATCTGGGCCCCGAAGCGGTCCTTCAGCGGGGTGATGATCCGGCCACGGTTGGTGTAGTCCTCGGGATTGGCCGTGGCCACCAGCATGATGTCGAGCGGCAGGCGGACACGGTGCCCACGGATCTGGACGTCCCGCTCCTCGAGCACGTTGAGGAGCCCGACCTGGATGCGCTCGGCCAGGTCCGGGAGCTCGTTGACGGCGAAGATGCCCCGGTTGAGCCGGGGCACCAGTCCGTAGTGGATGGTCAACTCGTCGGACAGGTAGCGACCTTCGGCCACACGGATCGGATCGACCTCGCCGATGAGGTCGGCGATCGAGGTGTCCGGGGTGGCCAGCTTCTCGCCGTAGCGGTCGCTCCGGTGCACCCAGGACACGGGCAGGTCGTCGCCTGCCTCGGCCAGGAGGTCCTTGGCGAAACGGGAGACCGGATGGTAGGGGTCATCGTTGATCTCCGAGTGGGCCACGATGGGCAGCCACTCGTCGAGTAGCCCGACCAACGAGCGGATGATCCGCGTCTTGGCCTGGCCCCGCTCACCGAGGAGGATGACGTCGTGCCCGGCCAGGACGGCGTTCTCGAGCTGGGGTAGCACGCTGTTCTCGAAGCCGAGAACTCCGGTGACCAGGGCCTCGCCGTCGGCGATCCGTCTCGAGGCGTTGCGCCTGATCTCCTCGGCCACCGGGATCGACTTCCAGCCCGAGTCCCGGAGCCGGCCCAGGGTAGTGATGTCGGGGGGAGGGGTCGACCTCACCGAGAAGTCCAGGGTGGGCGGGGTGGCGTCCGTGTGATCTGAAGGTTCCGGCGTGCTCATGGACCGAGCCTACGCGGCATGATCAGGCGGTGGTGCGTCGTGGGGGTGCCGGCCGGGTGGGGGGTGGTCGGGGCCCCTGTGGGTGACAGCCGAGGCCCCGGGACCGCATCCCGCCGAACGGGCGCACCGACCGCGGATCGGTCGATGTTTCGCAAGGATGCCCCCGGGGTGGAAAGATGAGGGTCCGTCAGCGTCCAGGGTCACTGCACCCGCGCGCACTGCGGCCGGAAAATGGCCAGATCAGGGAGAGAACACTTGACCACGTTGGAGGACGCCACAGCAGCCCCGGCCGTGACCCCGGTCGTTCTGGGAGGAGCTCGAGGCGGCCCGGCGGTCCCGACCCTCCGCCGGGACACGTGGTGGATCCAGCCGGTCGTCACGGTGACCGTGCTCACCGCGTTCGTCGGCTATGCGAGCTGGGCGGCGTTCGTGAACAAGGACTACTACGCCGGAGCCACACTGCACCGCGACCTGATCTCGCCCTTCTACTCCCCGTGCCTGACCGAAAGTTGTGTACCCGGCAGCCATCCGGGCACGGTGATCACCTGGTGGGAGATCTCACCCGCCCTCCTCATCCTGATCTTCCCCCTCGGCTTCCGACTCACCTGCTATTACTACCGGAAGGCCTACTACCGGTCGTTCTGGTTGGCCCCACCGGCCTGTGCCGTCTCCGACGGCCACGGCTCCTACACCGGCGAGACGCGGTTCCCCCTGCTGCTGCAGAACATCCACCGCTACTTCTTCTACTTCGGTCTCGTCTTCAACGTGATCCTGACCATCGATGCGATCGTGGCGTTCCGCCAACCCGGCAACGGCATCGGGTTCAGCGTGGGCACCGCAGTGCTCTTGATCAACGCGACGCTCCTGTGGCTCTACTCGCTCAGCTGCCACGCGTGCCGCCATCTCTGCGGAGGCGGAGTCAAACAGTTCTCGACGTCCCCCATCCGCCACCGCATCTGGAAGACCCTGACCCCACTCAACGCCCGGCACATGGTCTTCGCGTGGATGAGCCTGGTCTTCGTGGCCTTCACCGACTTCTATGTCCGGCTGGTGGCGAGCGGCACCATCCACGACTACGGCTTCCACTTCTGAGGGGTACGGGGACCAATGGCTGACTACGAGACACACGATTTCGACGTCATCATCGTCGGTGCCGGCGGTGCGGGGCTGCGGGCCGCCATCGAGGCGAAGTCCAAGGGACTGCGCACCGCGCTGGTGTGCAAGTCGTTGCTGGGGAAGGCCCATACGGTGATGGCCGAGGGTGGCGTGGCCGCGGCGCTCGGAAACGTCTACGACGAGGACAACTGGAAGGTCCACTTCCGCGACACCATGCGCGGCGGCAAGATGCTCAACAACTGGCGCATGGCCCAGCTACATGCCCAAGAGTCTCCCGACCGGGTGCGCGAGCTCGAAGACTGGGGCGCCCTGTTCGACCGGACCAAGGACGGTCTGATCCTCCAACGCGACTTCGGCGGGCACCGTTTCGCCCGGCTGGCCCACATCGGTGACCGGACCGGCCTCGAGCTCATCCGCACCCTCCAGCAGAAGGCGGTTGCCGACGGCATCGAGGTGTTCATGGAGGTCAAGGTGCTCCGGCTCCTCCATGACGCCGACGGGGCTGTCTCCGGTATCGTCGGCTACTGGCGCCCCTCGGGGGAGTTCGTGGTGTTCACGGCCAAGGCCGTGGTGATGGCCACGGGCGGTGTGGGAAAGAGCTGGTTGTACACCTCCAACTCGTGGGAGTCGACCGGGGACGGGCACGCCATGTCGCTGTGGGCCGGCGCCGATCTCATCGACATGGAGTCCGTGCAGTTCCACCCGACGGGAATGGTATGGCCCCTGTCCGTCCGCGGGATCCTGGTGACCGAAGGGGTCCGCGGCGATGGTGGCGTGCTGCGCAATTCGGACGGCAAACGTTTCATGTTCGACTACATCCCGCCCATGTTCGCAGCCGAGACGGCCGACTCCGAGGACGAGGCCGACAAGTGGTACGACGACCACTCAGCCGGTCGGCGCCCGCCGGAGCTGCTCCCCCGGGACGAGGTGGCCCGCTCGATCAACAGCGAGGTGAAGGCGGGTCGCGGGAGCCCGCACGGAGGCGTCTTTTTGGACATCGCCACCCGGCGGACGGCCGAGGACATCCGTCGGCGCCTCCCCTCCATGTACCACCAGTTCAAGGAGCTGGCCGGGGTGGACATCACCGCCGAGGCCATGGAGGTAGGTCCGACCTGCCACTACATCATGGGAGGGGTCCGGGTCGATGCCGACACGGAGGCCACCAGCGTTCCCGGGCTCTACGCGGCCGGCGAGGTGGCCGGGGGCATGCACGGTGCCAACCGCCTCGGCGGCAACTCCCTGTCCGACCTCTTGGTCTTCGGCCGCAGGGCCGGCGCCGGCGCGGCCGACTTCGCCTCGGGTCGGGCCGGCACCGTCGACATCGACGAAGGGCAGGTGACCGCGGTCATCGAGGCGGCCGTGGCCCCGTTCGAGAACGAGGGGGGCGAGAATCCCTACCACGTCCATCACGATCTGCAGGAGACCATGCAGAACCTGGTCGGGATCATCCGCACCGGCTCCGAGCTCGAGGAGGCCCTGGGCAAACTCGAGGAGCTCGAGGACCGGGCCAAAAGGGTGTCGGTGAGCGGAGGACGTCGCTACAACCCTGGGTGGAACCTGACCACCGACCTTCCCGCCATGCTCACGGTGTCCCGGAGCACCACCCTCGGGGCGATCAACCGCAAGGAGAGCCGGGGAGGGCACACCCGCGACGACTATCCGAAGCCGGTCCCCGAACTGGGCGCGGTCAACTTCGTCCAGCGGATCCCGGCCGACAAGCGGGGGCACGACGGAGCCGGCGGCACCCCGTCCATCCTCTGCATCGCCGTCGACCCCGAGCCCATCCCGGTGATGCCCGACGATCTCAAAGAGCTGTTCGAGGAGGCGACCTGATGGCCGAGGAACCCACGGGGGGGAGTGACGTCGGCGAGGTCGACGGCGAGGTCACCATGCGCCTGTGGCGCGGGGACGAGACCGGAGGGGAGTTCTTCGACTACCAGATGCCGGCCCAGGATGGCGAGGTAGTGCTCGACGTGATCCACCGGGTCCAGGCCACCCTTGCTCCCGACCTGGCCTGTCGGTGGAACTGCAAGGCGGGGAAGTGCGGCTCGTGCTCGGCGGAGATCAATGGGCGACCGTCCCTCATGTGCATGACCCGGATGGACACCCTGCCGCCCGGGGAGGCCGTGACGGTGGCGCCCATGCGGGCCTTCCCCATCCTGCGGGATCTGGTCACCGACGTGTCCTACAACTACGAGGTGGCCAAGCGGATACCACCGTTCGCGCCCCGGCCCAAGACGGCCGACGAGGAGGAGGCGGGCGGCTACCGCATGCAGCAGATCGACGTGGAGCGGAGCCAGGAGTTCCGCAAGTGCATCGAGTGCTACCTGTGCCAGGACGTATGCCATGTCATCCGGGACCACGAGGAGAACAAGACCGCCTACGCCGGCCCCCGGTTCTTCGCCCGTTCGGCCGAATTGGAGATGCACCCACTGGATGTGAACGACCGCCGTGAGCTCCTGCAACAGGAACAGGGCCTCGGCAAGTGCAACATCACCAAGTGCTGCACGGAGGTGTGCCCCGAGCACATCAAGATCACCGACAACGCCATCATCCCGTTGAAGGAACGTGTGGTCGACGCGTCGTACGACCCGGTTGCCTGGCTGGGCCGCAAGATCCGGCACCGTAAGAAGAGCACCCCGACCGAGGCGTCGGCCAACGCTCCCGCGGCCGGGCCTCCCGCGGTACAGCCACAACCCGAGGTGCACGGCATCCCCGTTCCCGCCGTTCCCGCCGGTACCGGCCCCACCGGCGCGGACCCGGCGCCCGACGAGGCCACCACCGCGCCCGATACGTCGTCAGCTCCGGCGGCAGCTCCGGAGGCGGCGCCCGGGACCGCAGCGGCCCCGGCGGCGGCCGAGGACCCGACTGCCGGGTGACCCGCTCCCATAGGGTGCCGGAGGCGACAGAACCGACGGCGGGTCCCGGGAGCATGCCATGGTCCGGTTTCTGAGCCCCTCGTGGGCCGAGGAGTTCAACGCCGCTCTCGAGGGGGCCGCCATTCCGGGTCCGGATCCCGATGCCGGGCTGGCCGCCGTCGACGGCACCTTCACCGTCGTCCAGGAGGTCCGGGGTGCCCCCGACGGTGATGTCCGGGTCATCCTCGGGGTGGTCGACGGCTCGCTCCGTCTGCAGGTGGAGCGAGCCGCAGACGGCGGAGACGGCGGGGACGGCGGAGACGGCGGGGACGGCGGAGACGGCGGGGACGGCGGAGAGGCGGAGACGGCGGAGACGATCCATCCCCTGACGTGACCATCCTGATCTCCTACGACGACGCCGTGGCCATGTCGAAGGGTGAGCTGGCCGTGGCCGAGGCGTTGAACGCCGGCCGCATCCGGGTCAGGGGGGACCTCTCCGTGCTGGTGGCAGCCCAGAAGATTCTGATGGCAGCCCGATCCACCACTCGGGAGCTGGTCGCATCGACCACCTACTGAGCATCGCAGGCCGAGCCCCGATGATCATCGTTGCTGGCAGCGAGCGGGACGACGTGACAACGTGGTGGCCGCACCGGCATGGGGACGCGAGCCGACCGGCATGGGAACGCAAAGGGAGACGGGCGATACCGTGGACGTTCTGACCAGCAGGACCATCATCCACCCGGCGGACCTCGAGCGGTCGCTGGCCTTCTACGGCGAGGCTCTCAACCTTCCGGTGGCCCGCGAGTTCGGCGCGGGGGAGGGCCGTGGTGTCGTCTTCTTCGCCGGCGGCGGCCTGATCGAAGTGGTCGCAGCACGGCAGGCGCACCTGCCGTCGGGGTCCGATGGCCGACCGGCCGACGGGCCGGTGACGCTGTGGCTGCAGGTCCGGTCCATCGACGCCGCCGTCGACGAGCTCGTCGGGCGCGGCGTGGACCTGGTCCGCCCCCCTACCCTCGAACCATGGGGCCTGATCGAGGCGTGGATCGCCGATCCCGACGGGCTCCGCATCCACCTGGTCGAGGTACCCGAGGACCATCCGCTCCGACGGGACCAGCGCAACCTGGCTGTCGACGGAGGCCGGCCATGACGGCATCGAAGCACCTGATCGAGGCGATCGACCATGTGCAGTTGGCCATGCCGCCGGGTCCGGAGGCCGAGGCCAGCGCCGAGGAGTTCTTCGCCGGGCTGTTCGGGCTCCCGAGAGTTCCGAAGCCGGTGGAGCTCGCCAGCCGGGGCGGCTGTTGGTTCGAACGCGGAGCGGTCAAGGTGCATCTCGGGGTGGAGGAGGACTTCCGGCCGGCCCGCAAGGCACATCCGGCGCTCGTGGTGTCCAACCTCGACGCGCTCCTCGGCCAGCTGGACCGGGCCGGCCATCCGACCCGGCGAGCGGAGGACATCCCGGGGAAGCCGCAGTGGTACGTGGATGATCCCTTCGGCAACCGCATCGAGTTGATCCCCGGGTGAGCACTCCGGGGACAGAGTCCGGGCCACCGGTGCCTCGAAGCAGCGAGGCGCCATGCCGGAACTGACGCGTGACGGTGTCACCATCGCCTACGACGTGTTCGGGTCGGGTGAGCCGGTGGTACTGGTGTGCGGGTGCGGCCAGCCGGCGGTGGCCTGGCAGCTAACCCTGGTCCCGGCGCTGGTCGAGGCGGGCTACCAGGTCGTCACCTTCGACAACCGGGGGATGGCACCATCCTCGTCACCGCCGCCGCCCTACTCGGTGGCGGACATGGTCGCCGACACACTCGGACTGCTCGACCACCTGGGCATGGACTCGGTTCGCCTGGCCGGCCACTCGATGGGGGGATGGATCGTCGAGACCATGGCCATCCGACACCCGGAGCGAGTGCTCGGCGCAGTGCTGATGGGTAGCTGCAACGTGGCCACGTCCTGGGAGAAGGCCATCACCACCGTCGAGCGCGACCTCGCCCGGCTGGACTTCGCGCTCCCCCCGCTGTTCTACGCCACGGAGACATTGCGCTACCTCCCGAATAGCGACCTCCAGGACGACGGGGTCGTCGACGCGTGGCTGGGCATGATCGGCGACCTCGAACCTTGGCCCAATCCGGGCCGACTGGGCCAGTACGAGGCAGCCCTGGCGTGGTCCCTCGACCTCGAGCGCGTAGAGGGTTGGTCGACCATCTCGGTGCCGTGCCTGGTGATGGCATTCGAGTACGACGTCGACTCCCCGCCGGCACGCGCCCGCGAGGCGGCGGCCATCATCCCGGGCGCCCGATTCGCGGAGATCGCCGCGGCCAGTCATCTGGGAGTCTTCACCCACGGTTCGGAGGTGGCGTCGCTGCTGGTCGACTTCTTCGCCGGCTCGGGGCGGCGCTGATCGGAACTGGGCGGCGCTGGCTCTGCGGCGCGGGCCGGAACTGTGCGAGCCCGTTCAGAACCCCGGGGAGCGCAGCAGCTGGACGAGCCCCTCCGTTTTGGCGTGCTGCTCACGATAGAGAGGGCCGGTGGTGAGGCCACCGTCCACGGCAATGGCCTGGCCGCTGACGAAGCTCGACGCGTCGCCGGCCAGCCACAGCGCGGCTTCGGCGATATCGGCAGGCTGTCCCGAACGCCGAATCGGCTGCATGTCGCCGAGGGCCAGGGACATCGTCTCGACGGTCGCTTGGGCGCGGTCGCCGTCGAGCCCGGCCGCCCGGCCGAAGATCGATGTGGCCACCCCCCCGGGGCAGATGGCGTTGACCCGGATGCCCTGCTCCCCGAGCTCGTTGGCCGTCGTGCGGGTCAGATGGGCGATGGCCGCCTTGCAGGCGCTGTAGTCGTGACCCCCGTAGTTGGCGGCGAGCCCGGCGACACTCGAGGTGTTGATGATGCTGCCGCGGCCCTGGGTCCGCATCACACGGGCGGCGGCGCGGATGCCGAGGAAGACGCCCCGCAGATGGATGGATACCGTCCGATCGAACACCGACATGTCGATGTCGTCGATCCCACCCACTGAGCCCGGGTTGCCGGCGTTGTTGAACATGCAGTCGAGCCCGCCGAACTCGTCCGCGGCAAAGGCCACCACCGCGTCGACGTCGGCCTCCTGCGAGACGTCGGTGTGGAAGAACCACGCCCGGTCCCCACACTCGGAGGCGACCAGTTTCCCCCGGTCGTCGTCGACGTCGGCGAGGACGACGGCAGCGCCTTCAGCGCTGAAGAGCCGTGCGGTCGCCTCCCCGATGCCGCTGGCGGCGCCGGTGATGACGGCCCGGTGTCCCTCGAGCCGGCCCATGCCTTCTGCCATGTCTTCGCCCCATTCCCGATTCTCGACGTGCGCGGTCACCAGCCGTGGCCGGGTCGAACCGGACCCGAACGGCCTTCTTGGACCATCGACCTCCCCGCTCGTGACCTTGAGAGCTTCGAGGCGCGATCCGGATCGGTGGGTGCCCGTGCCATCGGGCGCCGTCGGCCGTCGTCGGCCGAGCACGAACCGCCGAGCACGAACCGCATACCCCGTGGCCGACGTGTGCATGGTGCCCGGGGCCGGTAGAATGGGAACGAAGGCTCGGTCCGCTGAAACAGTCCGGTACGGCTCTGCCTCATGCGCGAGGCGCGTCCGGAGGTCCAGTGGAGTCCCTGCATGTCAGGTCCGGGTCGTTGGCTGCCACCGACCCGGCCGGTTCGGATGGCCAGGAGCCGCCGATTGTCCATCCTGCTCAGAAACTGGTGACCGTGGCCATCGTGGCCGGACCGCTGGTCGCCCTGGCGGTGGTCGTCCCCTGGCTCTGGGGGCACGCCGTCAATCTGTCCGACATCGTCCTCGCCCTGGCGCTCTACACCGTCACCGGTTTCGGGATCACCGTCGGCTTCCACCGGCTGTTCACCCACGGCGGGTTCACCTCAAGCCGCGCCCTCAGGATCACGCTCGCCGTGGTGGGATCGATGGCCGTCGAAGGTTCGGTGACCAGCTGGGTGGCCACCCACCGTCGCCACCACATGTTCAGCGACCAGGCCGGCGATCCCCACTCCCCGCACCGCTACGGCAACCGTGGTGCGGCCCTGCTCCGGGGTCTCGCCTTCTCCCATGTCGGCTGGCTGTTCGTCTCGGACTCGTCGGACGCCTCCCGCTACGCGCCCGACATGCTGCGCGACCGCGACATGAGGCGGATCGACCGGTTGTTTCCGGTCCTGGCCCTCGGATCGTTGGCCATTCCGTTCGCTATCGGCTTCGGTCTCTCGGGGACCCTGGTCGGGGCCTTGACCGCCCTGGTCTGGGCGGGTCTGGTGCGGATGGCGCTCCTCCACCACGTCACCTGGTCGGTCAATTCGCTGTGCCACACCTTCGGCCGGCGGTCGGACACGACCGCGGACCGGAGCACCAACCTGTGGCCGCTGGCCATCGTTTCCCTCGGTGACAACTGGCACAACGTGCACCACGCCCACCCGTCGTGGGCCCGTCACGGCGCGCGCCCGGGGATGATCGATCCTTCGGCCTGGCTCATCCGCCGGTTCGAACAGATCGGGTGGGCGACCAGGGTCCGGTGGCCCAGGCCGCAGGCCCTCGCGTCGGCCAGGAACCTGTCCGAAGCAGCCGGCTAGCTGTTCTGCGGCGCCAGGCTGCCGGCTGACGGGCCCGGTCAGTTCAGGGCAACAGGTCGGCCACGTCGGCCCGCTCGGCCTCGAGCTCCTCGGTGGTGATGCGGATCCGCTCGGTGGCGAACGCATCGTGGTCCAGCCCCTCGACCACGGTCCAACCGCCGGATCCGTCCGACCGGACCGGGAACCCGAACTGGAGCCCGGCGGGAATGCCGTACTCACCGTTGGACACGACGGCCAGAGAGGTGAAGTCGTCGCCGGAGGTGGAGGTGCGGATGCTGACCACGGAGTCGATGGCGGCATTGGCCGCCGATGCAGCCGAGGACAGGCCCCGGGCATCGATGACGGCGGCGCCGCGCTTCTGCACGGTGGTGAGGAATTCACCCTGCAGCCACTCGGTGTCGTCGATGACCTTGGCCGCCGGCTCGCCACCGACGAGTGCGTTGGCATAGTCGGGGAACTGGGTGGCGGAATGGTTGCCCCAGATGGCCACGTTGGAGACGGAGGCGACGGGCACCCCGGCCTTCCGGGCCAACTGCGCCTTGGCCCGGTTCTCGTCCAGCCGGGTCATGGCGAACCACCGGTCGTCGGGAACCTCCGGTGCGTTCGAGCGGGCGATGAGGCAGTTGGTGTTGCACGGATTGCCCACGACCAGCACCCGCACGTCGGATGCGGCGTTGGCCGCGATGGCCCGCCCCTGAGGGCCGAAGATCCCCCCGTTGACGGTGAGCAGATCGCCCCGCTCCATCCCCGCCTTCCGGGGGATCGAGCCCACCAGCAGCGCCAACGAGGTGCCGTCGAAGGCGGTGTCGAGGTCGGTGGTGCAGACGATATCGCTGACCAGGGGAAAGGCGCAGTCATCGATCTCCATGACCACACCCTCGAGCGCCTTCATCCCCGGCTCGATCTCGAGGAGCCGCAACACCATCGGCTGGTCGGGGCCGAGCATCTGGCCCGAGGCGATCCGGAACAACAGGGAGTAGCCGATCTGTCCCGCGGCCCCGGTGACTGTGACGTGGATCGGAGGTTTGGCTGCCATGGCATGGAGGCTAATGGGAATCGTCCGATGCGGTCGAACCGGGACGATCCGGTAGCGGGCCCGCCCGTCGCCGCCGGAGGTCTAGAGCCGGTCGACGATGGCGGCGGCGAACTCCGAGCACTTGACCTCGGTGGCGCCGTCCATGAGCCGGGCGAAGTCGTAGGTGACCACCTTGTCGGCGATGGTCGCCTCGAGGGCGGCCACGATGTCGGCGGCTGCCTCCGTCCATCCGAGGTGCTCGTACATCATGACGCCGGACAGGAGCACGGAGCCGGGGTTGACCTTGTCCAGCCCTGCATACTTGGGCGCCGTCCCGTGGGTGGCCTCGAAGATGCCGTGACCGGTGACGTAGTTGATGTTGCCACCCGGCGCGATGCCGATCCCACCGACCTGGGCAGCCAGTGCGTCCGAGAGGTAGTCGCCGTTGAGATTGGTGGTGGCCATGACGTCGAACTCCGCCGGACGGGTGAGCACCTGCTGGAGGGTGATGTCGGCGATGCTGTCCTTGACCAGGAGCTTGTCGCCGGGCTTGCCGTCGCAGTCGTCCCACCCGACGGCCACGTCGGCGAACTCCTCCCGGACCAGCTCGTAGCCCCAGTTGCGGAAGGCACCCTCGGTGAACTTCTGGATGTTCCCCTTGTGGACGATGTTCACACTGGACCGGTCATGGGAGAGGGCGTACTTGATGGCGGCCCGGATGAGCCGCTTGGACCCGAACTCCGAGATCGGCTTGATGCCGATCCCGGATCCCTCGCGGACCTCCCAGCCCATCTCGTCGCGCAAGAAGGCCGACAGTTTGGCCGCCTCCGGCTGTGTAGGCCTCGGCCTCGAGGCCGGCGTAGATGTCCTCGGTGTTCTCGCGGAAGATGACCATGTCGACCAACTCGGGATGGAGCACGGGCGAGGGCACGCCGGTGAACCATCGCACCGGACGGAGGCAGACGTAGAGGTCGAGGATCTGGCGGAGGGCCACGTTGAGCGACCGGATCCCGCCGCCCACCGGCGTGGTCAGGGGACCCTTGATCCCGATGAGGTGGGTGCGGAAGGTCTCGACCGTCTCCTCGGGCAGCCAGTCGCCGGTCTCGTCGTACGCCTTCTGCCCGGCCAGCACTTCCTTCCAAGCCACCGACCTGCCGTACTTGGCGGCGGCGGCGTCGAGGACCAGTTTGGCCGCCGGCCAGATGTCCACGCCGGTGCCGTCACCCTCGATGAACGGGATGATCGGCTGATCGGAGACATGGAGCGCGCCGTCGGGCCCCTGCGTGATGAGATCGGGCATGGCGGCAGCCTACCGGTACCCCTCCCCACTTTCGCCAACCGGACCCTCGATGGCCAGCCCGGGTGGCTGCCCGGGTGTCTGCCGGTAGCTGCGCGGGTGTCTGCCGACAGCTGCCGAGGTGTCTGCCGACAGCTGCCGATCAGAGGGCGGCGAGCCCCAGGGCGGCGTAGATCTCACGGGTCGCGCTCGACCGGTTGAGGGTGTAGAAGTGCAGACCGGGAACCCCTGCGGTCAGCAGCTGCTCGCACAGCTCGGTGGCGATCTCGACTCCCTCGTGGCGCACAGCGTCGGCTCCGCCGCTCCGGTCCGCCCGTTCCAGTCGCTCCACCATCCAGTCGGGGACGGCCGCACCCATGACGGCCATGCGGGGCACCGACGTGAGGCTGGTGACCGGCATGATGCCGGGCAGCACCGGCTTGTCCACGCCCCGCTCGTTCAGATCGGCCACCAGGCCGGTGTAGTCGGACGCCTCGAAGAAGAACTGGGTGACGGCGAAATCGGCCCGGGACAGCTTGGCGGCCAGGTGGTCGCGGTCGCTGGCCACGATCGGGCGAGAGCGGATGGCAGTTGGGCTGGGCCGCGACCCCGATCGAGAACCCCCCGATGGCGGAAGCCAGCTCCACCAGCTCGGACGCGTGGCTGAGCTCACCGGCCCCCTCGCCGGGTTCGACGGGTGGGTCGCCGCCGAGGGCCATGAGGTTCTCGACCCCGGCCGTCCGGTAGGCCACCAGGATCTCGGCCAGCTCCAGCCGGGTATGGGCCACGCAGATCAGGTGGGCCATCGGCACCAGCGTGGTGGTGCGCAGCATGCCGGTCACCAGGTCGAAGGTCCGCTTACGCGACTCGGCGCCACCGCGGTAGGTGACCGAGACGAACGAGGGCCCGAGAGGCTCGAGATCACGGAGCGTCTTCACCAGCGTGACCTGTTCGGCATCGGTCTTGGGCGGGAAGAACTCGAACGAGTAGGTCCGCCCCTTGGCCAACAGATCGGCAGATCCGGGTCATAGCCCGACCAGCCTACCGGCGGTTGCCGGTCCCGATCGAGGTCAGGCCGGCAGGACCTGCTCGGTCACCGACTGCCCGGTGGCCTTCGGGGGCCGGCCGTCAACGGGCGCGGCGCGAGTGTGGAGGGGAGCCGATGCGGGTGGACAGGCTGGCCAGCGCCCCGCTCAACTCCGAGTAACGGGAACGGCGGGCTTCGTCGGCCTGGGCCAGCTGGACCCCGGTCGGAGCCGACACCCCCTGGCGGAGCAGCCGATCGGCTTCGACGGCGAAGGCCAACCCCGCAGGGCGGCGGCGGCCTCGGTGGCCAGGGCCGAGGCGTCGGGGTCGGGTGCGGTCCGGGCGACACGTTCGAGGGCGGTGGCGGCTTTGTCCACCTGGACATCCACGGCACCCCGAAGCCCGGGGTCGCCGGACATGGCGTTGTCCGAGAGGACCGCATCGCGGGCCAGCTGGGCGTCGCTGAGGGCCGGAACCACGGCGCGGTGCCACCCGGCCTCGACGCTCTTCTTCTTCCGCGACCGGAGCAGGACGACGACGAGCACGATGGCGGCTACCAGCACCACGATGAGGGCGATGAGGCCCCACGGGGTCTTGCTCGACGTGGACTTCGACGCCGGTGAGGTCGTGGTGGTCGTCGGCACCGTCGTGGTGCTGGTGTGGGCCGGATGGGTCGAGGACGTCGTCGGCGGAGGCTCGGTCGTCGTGGTGGCCGGCTCGGTGGTGGTGGTGACCGGCGGCGCCGTCGTGGTGGTCGGCGCCAGGGTGGTCGTGGTCGTCGGACCTGATTGGGACACGGCGGTGGCCCCGCGGGGGCGGCCACCGCCGCCGGGGAGAGGACCACGGCGATGACGATCACCGCGCCGGCGACGGCAGAAGCCGCCGGCGATCGGGCCCGCGGGCCGTCCGGCTCCCGTCACGGGTCGACCCGGCCGAAGTCCACGGTGACCGGTACGGTCCCCGGGCACGATGAACCAGTCGGGGCCGGGCCATGTGCTCACGAGGCCCGCTCCGCCGCCCGCACCGCGTTGCGCAGGAGCATGGCCCGGGTCATCGGGCCCGACCCCGCCGAGGCGCGGGGTGATCCATCCGGCGACGTCGGCGACGGCCGCATCGACATCGGACAGCAGCTTCCTCCCCTCCCACGAGGTGCCCGCCCCGACCACGGCGGCACCGGGCTTGACCATGTCGGGTGTCACCAGTCCGGCCCGCCCGGCCGCAGCCACCACCACGTCACCCTGGCGGACCAGGCCGGCCATGTCCTCGACGCCGGTGTGGACCACGGTCACGGCCGCGTTGCACCCCGGCCGCTTCATGGCCAGGAGCAGGGCCAGCGGCCGCCCGATGGTGAGTCCCCGCCCGATCACCACCGCGTGCTTCCCCTCCACGGGGACGTCGTTGGCGGCCAGCAGCTCCACGATGCCGGCCGGCGTGCACGGGAGCGGCCCGTTGGCCCCCATGACCAGGCGGCCGAGGTTCACCGGGTGGAGACCGTCGACGTCCTTGTCGGGATCCACGGCCAGCAGCACCCGCTCCTCGTCGAGGCCGGCGGGCAGCGGGAGCTGGACCAGGTAGGCGTGGATGGCCGGGGTCGGCGTTGAACCGGGCCACCACCGCCTCCAGCTCGGCCTGGGAGACGTCGGCCGGCAGGTGCTCGTGGGCGGAGTGGATGCCGACCTCGGCGCAGTCCTCGTGCTTCATGGCCACGTAGCGTGCGCTGGGTCCGTCGTCGCCCACCAGGATGGTCCCGAGCCCGACCGCCACGCCGGCACTGCGTAGGCGGGCCACCCGGTCGGTGACCTCGGCCCTGATCTTGGCGGCCAGCGAGCTCGCCGTCGAGCAGGGTCGCCGTCACCGCCCGACCATCCCTCGGCGCCACGCCGCCCGATCATCGCGTCGCTCCTCACCGCTTCCCGCCCTTCAGTGCCGGAAATGCCGTTCGCCACCGGCCATGACCATGGCCATGCCCGGCCTCGTCGGCTGCGGCGATCACCTCGGCGTCCCGGATGGAGCCCCCGGGCTGGACCACGGCGGCCACCCCGGCGTCGGCCAGAACCAGCAGGCCGTCGGGGAAGGGGAAGAAGGCGTCGCTGGCCGCGGCCCCGCCCCCGCGCCCGGGACCCGGCCTTGGCCACCGCGATCTCGGCGGCCACCACCCGTGACTGCTGACCGGCACCGACCCCGACGGCCTGGCCGTCGGTGACCACGGCGATGGCGTTGGAGGTGGTGCGGGCACAGACCTTCCAGGCCAGGGCCAGGTCCCGCCACTGGGCCTCGGTCGGCCTGGCCTTGGTCGCCACCTCCCAGGAGGAAGGCTCGACCACGAACCGGTCGGCGTCCTGCACCAGCACGCTGGCTCCGAGGCTGCGGAACTGGCGCACCACCGGCTCGGGGGACGGTGCGGACAGCAGCCGGGTGGCCTTGCGCTTCGCAGGCCAGCCGGGCCAGTGCCTCCTCCTCGTAGGACGGGGCGATGATCACGTCGGCCTGGGGCCCGGCCGAGATGGCATCGGCCACCGAGCTCGGTCACCGTCCCGCCGATGGCCACGATCCCGCCGAATGCGGACTGGGGATCGCAGTCGAGGGCCCGCTGGTAGGCGACGGCCAGATCGGCGTGGAGGGCCACGCCGCACGGGTTGGCGTGCTTGATGATGGCGACCGCCTGGTCGGTGCCCCGGTCGGCGACGAGCTCGTGGACCAGCCGCCACGCCGCGTCGGTGTCGAAGATGTTGAGGTAGGAGAGCTCCTTCCCGCCGTGCTGGACCACGTCGTCCCACCACGAGTGCTGGCCGGCGATCCGGTAGCGGGCCCCGTGCTGGTGGGGGTTCTCGCCGTAGCGCATCGAGCCGGCCCGCTCGAGCGTGAGGTGGAGGCTGGGCGGCAGGAGGGCGGCGGCGGTGAACGCGTCGCCGTCCGATCCGGTCGGACAGCGGAGGTTGGCGCTCGTCGAGCCACTCGACGATGGCGGCGTCGTATCCGGCCGTGTGGGCGAACGCGTCCCGGGCCAGCCGTCGCCGGGTGGCGTCGGAGAGCGACCCGTGCTCGCGGAGCTCGGCCAGCACCCCGGGGTAGTCGCCGGGGGAGACCACGATCCCGACGTGATCGTGGTTCTTCGCCGCCGCCCGCACCATGGTCGGCCCGCCGACGTCGATGAGCTCGACCGACGGGTCCGACGGGAACGGGTAGAGATTGCAGACCACCAGGTCGATGAGGCCGATGCCGTACCGGTCGACCTCGGCGAGGTGCTCGGGCACCGAGCGGTCGGCCAGGATGCCCCCGTGGATCGTCGGGTGGAGGGTCTTGACCCGGCCACCGAGCATCTCGGGGGCGCCGGTGACCTCCGCCACCTCGGTATGGGCGATGCCGGCCTCGGGACAGGGCGGCCGACGTGCCGCCGCTCGATATCAGTTCCCAGCCCAGCTCCGAGAGACCCGCGGCCAGCTCGACCAACCCGGTCTTGTCGTAGACGGACAGCAGTGCCCTCATGGTGCAACCTCCGTTCGGTGATCCTGACCCATCCTCCGCCGTCGCCGCCAACCCGTCGATGAACCGGCGGATGGTGTCGGGGTAGAGCGTGCGTTCGACCGACTTGATGCGCTCGTGCAGCGTCGCCTCGGTGTCGTCGGGCAGCACCGGCACCGACGCCTGGGCCAGGACCGGGCCGGCGTCCATCTCCAGCGTGGCGATGTGGACGGTGGTCCCCGTCTCGTCCACGCCGGCAGCCAGGGCGTCGGCCACCGAGTGCCAGCCCGGGAAGGCGGGCAGCAGCGCGGGGTGGGTGTTCAGGATGCGGCCGGGGAAGGCGGTGTGGATGGCCTGGCCCAGGACCGTCCCGAATCCGGCCATGACCACCACGTCGATGCCGTGGACGACCAGCGCATCGGTGATCGCCTCCGTGTAGGCGTCACGGTCGAAGGCGGCGCCGAACCCGCCGAACTCGGACCGGTCGACGAGGACCTCGGGCACCGAAGCTGCGGCCGCCACCTCGAGGGCCCGGCACGGCCGGTCGGCGATCACCACCCGGACCGGGAGATCGGCGGCCACGATGGCCTCCAGGATGGTGCCCGTTCCCGATGCCAGTACCCCGATGTTCACGGCGTTCGGTGTGGGTTCTCGAGACGGACCGGGGCGCACGGCCGCACGCTACCAGCGCCGCCCGGCGGCGATCCGCGTCCACGGCCGGGCGGCGGCGCGCCCGCCCCCGGGCGCGCTCGTCTCTTCCCCGGCCGAAGGACCGGAGCGACGTGGCCCGACCGGCCTGCCTCCGGTGCCGGGCCTCCGTCGCTCGGTCTCCCCTGCCCAGGGAATGCCCCTCGTGCCTCATGTATCGGCACCGATCGGCCATTTCCGAAGTGAAAGTTTTGGGCCGTCAGGCCGCCCGGCCCTCCAGCGAGCGGAGCAACCGCTCGTCGAAGCCGGTGAGCGAGGGGAGCAGCGCGTCACAGAACCCCCATCGCGGCGAGCCGAGAGCATCCGGTTCGGGGACGACCACCACCCGCATTCGTGCCGCCTTGGCCGAGATGGCCCCGTTGAAGGAGTCCTCGACGGCCAGGCAGCCGGTCGGGTCGACCCCCAGTTTCGCCGCCGTCGACAGGTAGCTGCCCGGGTGGGGCTTGCCCAGCGGCTCCCACTCGGCGGAATGCCAGACCGACACATCGGATGCGATCCCGAGCCGGATGAGGGCGGCCTCGATGACCACGGCGTAGGAGCCGGAGCACACCGCCACCGGTAGCGACAGGCGTGCGCAGAGGGACAGGGATTCGAGGGCGCCGGGCATCGGCTCCCCGGACTGGCCGATCAGTTCCGCCACCCGTGCCGTCACCGCCCGTTCGACCTCGACCACGGTCATCCCCGACCAGGGGAACCGGTCCCACCAGTGGCGCACCGCGTCGTCGATGCGCAGGCCCATGGTCTGGCGGACGTCGGTCTCGGTCAGCTCGAGCCCGAGCGAGCCGAACACCTCGATCTCCGCCTGGCGCCAGAACGGCTCGGAGTCGATGAGGAGTCCGTCGAGGTCGAAGATGACGGCCAGGATGGGCCGGTCGGCGAGGGCCGTCGCCGAGGGGAGCGCCGTCCTCAGTCGAGTTTCCGCACGATGTCGACCATGGCCTCCCCGGCCTCGGTCGGGTTGAGGGCGACGGTGACCCCGGCGGAGGACAGGGCCTCCATCTTGGCCTGGGCCGTTCCCTTGGAGCCGGAGATGATGGCTCCGGCGTGGCCCATCTTGCGCCCCGGAGGGGCGGTGACCCCGGCGACGTAGGAGACGACCGGCTTGGTCACCGACGAGGCGATGAACTCGGCCGCCTCCTCCTCGGCCGACCCACCGATCTCGCCGATCATCATGATGGCCTCGGTGTCCGGGTCGGCCTCGAAGGCGGCCAGGCAGTCGATGAAGCTGGTGCCGGGGACCGGGTCCCCGCCGATGCCCACGCAGGTGGTCTGGCCCACACCCTGCTGGGAGAGCTCGTGCAGCGCCTGGTAGGTCAGTGTCCCCGAGCGGCTCACGATGCCGACCGGGCCGCCGGCCATGGCGATGTCACCCGAGGTGATGCCGATGTTGCACTTCCCGGGCGAGATGATGCCGGGGCAGTTCGGGCCCGAGCAGCCGGGTGGAGGGGTAGGACCGAACGAGCCGGTTGTAGGCCAGGGCCTCGTCGATGGCGGGGATGCCCTCGGTGATGCACACCACGAAGGGGACGCCGGCCGCGGCGGCCTCCACGATGGCCTCGGCGGCGAACTTGGGCGGCACCGAGATGAACGAGGCGTTGGCCCCGGTGGCCTCCACCGCCTCGGCCACGGTGGCGAAGACGGGGATGCCCTCGATCTCCTCGCCGCCCCGGTTGGGGTTGGTTCCGGCCACCACCTGGGTGCCGTAGGCCCGGTTGCGCAGCCCGTGGTAGAGACCCTGGCTGGTGGGGCTGATGCCCTGGACGACGACTTTGGTGTTCTCATCCACGAAGATGCTCACGACTGGCCTCCTGCAAGGGCGACCGCGCGGCGTGCGGCATCGAGCATGGTCGGCTCGGCGACCAGGCGATCGGACAAGTGGTCGGCCAGGATCTCACGGCCGGCCACGGCGTTGGTGCCGTCGAGACGCAGCACGATCGGCGAGCTGATGTCCACCCGCTCGAGCGCCTCGAGCACGCCGTTGGCCACCTCGTCGACCCGGGTGATCCCGCCGAAGATGTTGACGAGGATGGAACGGACGGCGGGATCGGAGTTGATGACCTCGAGGGCGGCCGCCATCACGTCGGCGTTGGCCCCGCCGCCGATGTCGAGGAAGTTGGCCGCGGCCCCGCCGCACTGGTTGACCACGTCGAGCGTGCTCATGGCCAGTCCGGCACCGTTGGCGATGATCCCCACCGAACCGTCCAGGCCGATGTAGTTGAGGCCGCGCTCCTTGGCCCGGGCCTCGCGCTCGTCCTCGACGTCGCTGCCGGCGAACTCCTCCCACTCGGGATGACGGAAGGCGGCGTTGTCGTCGAGGGTGACCTTGGCGTCGAGGCAGTGCACCCTGCCGTCCGGCGTGTAGATCAGGGGGTTGATCTCGGCCAGATCGCAGTCCCCTTCGGTGTAGCAGGTGTAGAGCTTGACCAGGATCTCGGCCGCCTGGGCCCGGGCGCCCTCGTCGAGGCCGGCCCGATCCACCCACGCGCGGGCCGCCTCGAGGCTCAGGCCGTCGACCGGGTCGACGTGGAGCATGGCGATGGCATCGGGGTTGGTGGCGGCCACCTCCTCGATCTCCACCCCGCCCTCGGCCGACAGCATGCCCAGGTGCTTCTTGGCGCTGCGGTCGAGGGTGAAGCTGGCGTAGTACTCGCGGTCGATGTCCGAGGAGTGCTCGATCCACAGCCGCTTGACCACGTGGCCCTTGATGTCGAGCCCGAGGATGTTGCCGGCGTGGGTACGCAGCTCAGCCTCGTCGTCGGCCAGCTTGACGCCGCCGGCCTTGCCGCGGCCCCCGACCTTGACCTGGGCCTTGACCGTCACCGGATAGCCGGCCGACGCCGCCACCTCGACGGCCTCGTCCACGGTGTCGGCCACCCCTCCCTTGGAGATGGGCAGGCCGAAGCGGGCGAAGTACTGCTTCCCCTGGTATTCGAAGAGATCCACCGGATCCGATCCTCTCTGTTGTGACGCTTGCGTCCCTCGGTTGTGACTGTCCGTCCGTCCTGTCGTGCTGTCGCTGTGTCGCTGTGTCGCTGTGTCGCTGTGTCGTGCTGTCGTTGTGTCGTGCTGTCGTTGTGTCGGGCTGTCGTTGCGTCGGGCTTGTCGTTGCGTCGGCTGTCGTTGTGTCGGCTCTGATGCTCCGGCCCGGCGTCAGGCGCTCCTGTGTGCCCGTCGGAGCCGGACACCGGCCGAGCCGGCGCCGGCGGCGTGCGTCGTCGGACAACCGTCGGGCTCGGTCCCGTCGACGGTATGGCGCTTCTGGTGCTGCCAGTGGGGCGTGCTCGGGTCAGGCGACCTCACCATCTTCACGCGCATCGAGGGCGTCGCCCAACCAGGCTCCGATGGTGGGCAGCGGAGCGCCGGGGGTGAACACCTCGGCGACCCCCATGTCCTTCAGGACCGGGATGTCGGCGGCGGGGATGATCCCTCCGACCAGCACGAGGACATCGCCGCGGCCCTGCTCCCTGAGTCCTTCGATGACCCGGGGGACGAGGGTGAGGTGGGCGCCGGAGAGCAGTGAGAGACCCACCGCGTCGGCGTCCTCCTGGATGACCGCCTGCACGACCTGCTCGGCGGTCTGGTGGAGCCCGGTGTAGATGACCTCGAAGCCCGCGTCGCGCAGGGCGCGGGCGATGACCTTGGCTCCGCGGTCGTGCCCGTCCAGGCCGGGTTTGGCCACCACCACTCGATACGGGCGCTTCACGGAGGCAGATACTAAGCGCTGACCGGGCAGAGGGCCCAGACGAGGGGTGGCCGATCCGGTCGGCGAACCGTCGTCGTCGCTGGTCCGCAGGCCGTCGGACCCTGGCCTCAGGGGGTCCGTGGTACCTTTCCATCGGCGTTCACGTGACGACCAGAACTTCCAGAGGACGCCTTGAGCACTCCGGCCGAAGCTGTGGACAGACCCGACGAACATGCCGGTGACCGGGCGGCGGCGTCCGGGTTCGGTGCTGGCCGGACTGGTCCTGCTCAGCCGGCCGCGGCAGTGGATCAAGAACCTGTTGGTCTTCGTGGCCCCGGCCTCGGCCGGCGTGCTGTTCCATCGGAGCGCCTTCTGGCACACGCTGGCCGCCTTCGGCATCTTCTGTGTCGCCGCGTCGGGCACCTACTACCTCAACGACGCCCTCGACGCCGCCTCGGACCGCGAGCACCCGTCGAAGCGCTTCCGCCCGGTCGCCGCCGGGGTCGTCCCCGGGTCCCTGGCCGTCACGGTCGGGCTCGTGCTCATGCTCGGTCTCGATCGGCCTCGGGGAGCTGGTGGCGGGGTGGCATCTCGCCCTGGTCATGGCCCTCTACGGCCTCGTCAACGTGGCCTACTCGCTCGGGCTCAAGAACGAGCCCATCCTCGACCTCGCCGCCGTCAGCGCCGGGTTCGTCCTCCGGGCCGTGGCCGGGGGCGTGGCCACCGGCATCGTCTTGTCCAACTGGTTCCTCATCGTGGCGTCGTTCGGTTCGCTGCTGGTCGTGACCGGGAAGCGGTCGGGCGAGAAGCAGCTCCTGGTCGACGGCGAGACGGACGAACGCTCGGTCCGGACCACCCTCGGCTCCTACACCCCGAGCTTCCTCCGGTCGGTCCGGACCCTGTCCGCGGCGGTGACGGTGACCGCCTACTGCCTGTGGGCCTTCGAGCGGGCCGGCCAGGTCCACCCCGGCCACGACCCGATCTGGTTCCAGCTGACCATCGTGCCCTTCACCATCGCCCTGCTCCACGTGATGCGCATCCTCGACGCGGGCGACGGCGCCGAACCCGAGGAGCTGGCCCTCCGGGACCACCGGCTGCAGATCTACGGCGCCTCGTGGGTCGCCCTGTTCGCCATCGGCATCTACGGGTGATGACCGCGCCCGAAGACACCCGGACCCTGCTTACGGGGTGGGGCGGCACCGCACCGACCGCGGCCCACGTGGTCCGTGCCGTCCACCCGGACGTCGTCGACCGGGCCATGGCCGACGCCGTGGCCTCCGGGGCCGGCGACGGGCGGGGCATCATCGCCCGGGGCCTCGGGCGCAGCTACGGCGACCCCGCCCAAAATGCCGGAGGCGTCGTCGTCGACGCCACCTGGCTGGACGCCTACCACCAGGTGGACCTCGACGCCGGGGTCGTCACCGTGGGGGCCGGTGTCAGCCTGCAGTCGCTGATGGAGCGGCTGGTGCCGCTGGGGTGGTTCGTACCGGTGAGCCCGGGCACCCGGCTGGTCACCGTCGGCGGCGCCATCGCCTCGGACATCCACGGGAAGAACCACCACGTCGACGGCAGCTTCTGCTCCCACGTGGAGGAGATGACCCTGGTCACCCCCGACGGGACGAGAACGGTGTCTGCGACCGTCGGACCCGGATCTGTTCTGGGCCACGGCCGGCGGCATGGGCCTCACCGGCATCATCACCCGGGCCACGCTCCGGATGGTCCCGGTCGAGACCAGCTACATGCTGGTGGACACCGAACGGGCAAAGGACCTCGACACGGCCATGGACATGATGCTCACCGGCGATCGGGCCTACCGCTACTCGGTGGCCTGGATCGACTGCCAGGCGACCGGTGGCCGGCTGGGTCGCTCCGTCCTGACCCGCGGCAACCACGCCCGCTTCGAGGACCTGCCCGAACGCCTACGGCGGCAGCCCGGCGCGGGCCCGAGGGTTCGTCCCCAAGACCCTGGTCCGGGTGCCCGTCACCCCTCCCAGTGGCCTGCTCAACCCGCTGACCGTCGGGGCCTTCAACGAGTTCTGGTTCCGCAAGGCGCCCGGGCACCAGGTGGCCAAGCCCCACCACATGGCCGGTTTCTTCCACCCGCTCGACGGGGTCGGGCGCCTGGAACCGCCTCTACGGCACGAAGGGATTCCTCCAGTACCAGTTCGTGGTGCCCGACGACCAGGGCGCGACCGTGCGCCAGGTGATCGAACGGCTCGACCAAGCTGAGGGTGGCGTCCTTTCTGGCCGTGCTCAAGCGGTTCGGCCCGGGCGACCCCGGACCGCTCTCGTTCCCCATGCCCGGCTGGACCCTGGCCCTCGACCTTCCCGTCGGCCACCACCAACTGGGCGCCTTGCTCGACGCGCTCGACGAAGCAGTCGTCGAGGCCGGCGGCCGGGTCTACCTGGCCAAGGACTCGCGGGTCTCTCCCGAGGCCTTCCGGTCGATGTACCCGCGTACCGACGAATGGCTGGCCGTGAAGGACCGGGTCGATCCGGGCGGCGTCCTCCAATCCGACCTCGGACGGCGGCTCGGGCTCTGCGACGTTCGCCGATCTCCCGTCACCGCCGCTGCCGGCACCGGCCGGAGCAAGGCCCGGGCGAGCCGGACCAGATCCCGGCGTCCCTCCCGCGGTGCTCCCACCCCATCGACAGCCACCCCCTCGACAGCCACCCCCTCGACAGAAGGGAACTCATCATGATCGACGCCGTCGGGCGACCCCAGTCGGTCCTCGTGCTCGGGGGTTCCTCCGAGATCGCCCGGGCCATCGTGGCCCGGCTGGTCCCGGTCCGGTGCCGCACCGTCCTGCTCGCCGGACGTGAGGGCCCCCGGCTGACCGAAGCGGTGGACGAGGCCAAGGCGTCCGGAGCCGAGGTGGCCGAATGGGTGGCCTTCGATGCCACCGACGTGGCCCACCACCTGGCCTTCGTCGATGGGGTCTTCGACCGCTGGGGGGACATCGACCTGGTCATCGTGGCCGCCGGCGTGCTCGGGGACCAAGCCGGCGACGAACGGGACCCGGTGGCGGCGGCCGCGGTGATGACCACCAACTACACGGGGCCGGCGGCGGCCATGCTGGCCGTGGCCGGCCGCCTCCGCCACCAGGGGCACGGTCGGTTGATCGTGCTGTCCTCGGTGGCGGGCCAACGGGCCCGCAGGGCCAACTTCATCTACGGCTCGTCCAAGTCGGGCCTGGACGCCTTCTCACAGGGCCTGGCCGACTCGCTGGTCGGATCCGGAGCCCACATGACCATCGTGCGCCCGGGATTCGTGATCGGGCGGATGACCGAAGGGATGACGCCGGCTCCCTTCTCCACCACACCCGATGCGGTGGCCGATGCGGTCGTGCGCGGCATCGAGTCCGGTGCGGCCGTCGTCTATGTCCCCCCCGTGCTGCGTTGGGTGTTCGCGGTCATGCGCCACCTGCCTTCGGCGATCTGGCGGAAGATGCCCGGCTGAGTCAGGCCGGGGCCCGGCGGATTCACCGGCCGGGGTCAGGCCCGTGTACGTCAGGCGGGCTTGACGTCGGGCGAGTTGGACGTCAGGCCCGTTTGAGGGGGGCCATCCGCAACAGGAGCCGCTTGCGCCCGACCGAACCGAACTGGACAACTGCCTCCGCGTCCTCGCCCGGGGCCGTTGCCTCGAGCACCGTCCCTTCGCCCCACTGGCCGTGCACTACCGTGTCGCCGGCCTCGAGGCCCAGCAGCTCGGCTCCCGAACCGTGGTCCCGCCGCCGGCGACCGGTGGCGTCGAACTCTCCCTCCGGGCGGGCTACGCCGCTGCCGAACAGGCCCCGCCCCGGGGTCCCCCGGTCGTCGACCGCGTACCGGTCGCCACCGGATCGGTCCCGGTCCCCGTACCGCGATCCGCTGTTGGCGGGAGCGACTTCGCGCACCAGCTCGGAGGGGATCTCGTTCAGGAACCGGCTCGGAATGTTGGCACTGCCCCGCCCGTAGACCATGCGGCTCCAGGCATGGGAGACGTAGAGGTGACGCTCGGCCCGGGTGATGCCCACGTAGCACAGGCGGCGTTCCTCCTCGAGCTCCACCGGCTCGCCCAGTGAGCGCATGTGGGGGAAGATGCCGTCCTCCATCCCGACCAGGAACACTGCGGGGAACTCGAGGCCCTTGGCGATGTGCAGGGTCATCAGCGAGACCTTGGTCCCGTCCCCTTCGAGCTCGTCGGAGTCGGCGACCAGCGAGGCGGCCTCCAGGAACTCGGCCAGGGTGCGGTACTCGTCGGCCATGCCCGCCAGCGTGTCGATGTTCTCCACCCGGCCGAGCGCCTCGATGGTTCCCTCGGCCAGCACCTCGCTCCGATAGCGGGTTTCCTCGACCACCGCGGTCACCAGCTGGCCGGGGTCGAGCACGCCGCCTCCCCCGTCGCCCCCGGCGCCGCCGCTGCTGCCGGCGCCGCTGCTGTTACCGCGGTCCCGGTCGTCCGGATCGCCGGCCTCTTCCGTTCCGACGCTCAGGGCTTCGTCGTTCGCCGGGGCGATGGCCTCGCCGTTCTCGTCGACCAGCGGAGGGGCGGCCATCCGTGACCGCAGCCCGTCCAGCAGCTCGGACAGAGCGACCAGGGACTGACCCGCTTTGCCGCCGATCCCGACCTCCTCGGCGTGAGCGACGGCGTCGCCGAAGGACAGGCCCCGAGATCCGGCCCATCCGGACAGCTTGGCCACCGAGGTCTCCCCCACCCCACGTTTCGGCACGTTGACGATCCGGCGCCAACTGACCTCGTCGTCGGGATTGACCAGCACCTTCAAGTAGGCCATGACGTCCTTGACCTCCCGCCGGTCGTAGAACTTGGTCCCGCCGACCACCTTGTACGGCACCTCGGCGTGGACCATGGCTCCCTCGAGCGCCGCGCTCTGGGCGTTGGTCCGGTAGAAGACGGCCACGTCGCCCCACCGGAGACCCTGTTCGCCGCGGAGCCGGACGATCTCGTGCGCCACCCACTCGGCTTCGTCGTGCTCGTCCTCGGCCCGGTAACGGACGATCTTGTCCCCCTCGACTCCGTCCGTCCACAGCGACTTCGGCTTGCGGGACACATTGTTGGTGATCACCGCGTTGGCAGCGTCGAGGATGGTCTGGGTGGAGCGGAAGTTCTGGTCCAAGGTGATGGCCGTGGCGTCCGGAAACGCCTGCTCGAAGTCGAGGATGTTGCTGATGTCGGCGCCCCGGAACCGGTAGACCGACTGGTCGCTGTCCCCGACCACCACGATGTTGCGATGCCCCTCGGCCAGCAGCACGGCCAGTGCGTTCTGCACCGAGTTGGTGTCCTGGTACTCGTCGATGAGCACGTGGGTGAACCGTTTCCGGAAGTGGTCGAGCACGTCCGGGTGCTGCCTGAACAACCTGACCGTGTTGAGCAGGAGGTCGTCGAAGTCCATGGCGTTGGCCGCCACCATCCGCTGCTGGTATTGGTCGTAGACGTCGGCCACCCGGCGGTCGAAGATGGTCACGGCGGTGGCCCGGTACTCCTCAGGCCCGAGCTGGCTCGACTTGGCCTGGCTGATCTGGCCGAGGATCGACCGAGGCGAAAGCTTCTTCGTGTCGATGTCCAGCTCACGGCAGACGATCTCGATCAGCCGGCGTGAATCGGCATCGTCGTAGATGGTGAACGACCCCTTGTAGCCGAGCCGGTCGCCGTGGGCCCGCAGGATCCGTACGCAAGCCGAGTGGAACGTCGACACCCACATCCGCTTGGCCCGGGGTCCCACCAGCTCGGCCACCCGGCTGCGCATCTCGTCGGCCGCCTTGTTGGTGAAGGTGATGGCCAGGATCTGCCAGGGGGCGGCGTCGCCGGAGGCGATCAGGTGGGCGATCCGCCGGGTGAGCACCCGGGTCTTGCCCGACCCGGCTCCGGCCACGATGAGCAGAGGGCCACCGCGATGGACGACCGAGGCCCGCTGCGGTCCGGTGAGCCCTTCGAGTAGCGCGTCGGCCCGCGACCGGACCTGGCCGCCCCCTTCGGCGGGACCGGGGTTCGAACCCTCGTCGCCGTCCGAGAGCAGCTCGGCGGTCCCGCCCGTGCCGGTCATTCCCATTCGATGGTGCCGGGCGGCTTCGACGTGATGTCCAGAGCCACCCGGTTGACGCCGTCGACCTCGTTGATGATCCGCGAGGAGAGGCGCTCCAACAAGTCGTAGGGGAGACGGGCCCAGTCGGCCGTCATGGCGTCGTCGCTGTTGACGGCCCGGATGACGATCGGATAGGCGTATGTGCGGCCGTCACCCATGACGCCCACGGTGCGGACGGCGGGGAGCACGGCGAAGCTCTGCCACAGGTCGCGGTACAGGCCGGCCCGGCGGACCTCTTCCACCACGATGGCGTCGGCGGCCCGCAGGATGTCGACCCGCTCGGGCGTCACCTCGCCCACGACCCGCACGGCCAGACCCGGCCCGGGGAAGGGCTGGCGCCACACGATGTCGGGCGGAAGCCCCAGTTCCTCCCCCACCGCCCTGACCTCGTCCTTGAACAGCAGGCGGAGCGGCTCGACCAGGTCGAAGGCCAGGTCGTCGGGAAGCCCTCCGACGTTGTGATGGGACTTGATGATGGCCGCACTGTCCGACCCCGACTCGATGACGTCGGGGTAGAGGGTGCCCTGCACGAGGAACCCGGATGCCCCCGGCGCCGTTGCCCCGGTGGCACCCGTCGGACCGACGGCTTCGGGATCGAACCGCTCGATGACCAGGTCGCGGGCGACCTCCTCGAAAATGCGGATGAACAGCTCCCCGATGATCTTGCGCTTGGCCTCCGGATCGGTGACCCCGGCCAGCGCCTCGAAGAAACGGTCGGCTGCCTTGACGTGGACCAGGTCGACCCGGAACTGGCGGCGGAAGGTCTCTTCGACCTGCTCGCTCTCGTTGGCCCGCATGAGGCCGGTGTCGACGTAGACACAGGTCAGCTGATCACCGATGGCCTTGTGCACGAGCGCCGCGGCCACCGCCGAGTCGACCCCTCCGGACAGGGCGCACAGGACCGGCGAGGAGCCGACCACCTCCCGCACCGCCTGCACCTGGGCCTCGATGATCGAGGTGTGGGTCCACGAGGGGAGGCAGTGGCAGACGTCGTAGAGGAAGCGCTCGAGAAGATCGCGGCCGCGCTCGGTGTGGACCACCTCGGGGTGGAACTGCACGCCGTAGATGGCGCGCTCTTCATGGTGGAGGGCGGCGATGGGGGCGTCGGCGCTGGCGGCCGTGGCCACGAACCCAGGGGGCACCGCGGTGATGGCGTCGGCGTGGCTCATCCACACCTCGCAATCACCCGGCCAGTCCACGAAGAGCGGGGAGCGACCGGTCACGGTCAGCGGCGTTCGACCGTACTCACCGCGCCCGGTGCGCGACACCTCGCCGCCCAGCTGTCGGGTCAGCAGCTGTGCCCCGTAGCAGATACCGAGGACGGGGACGCCCGCGTCGTAGATGGCCGGGTCGATCGAGGGTGCCGGAGTCTCGTTCACCGACTTCGGACCACCCGACAAGATGATGCCGGACGGGCGCCGGGCCACCAGCTCGGCCGCTGTGGATGTGTGGGGGACGATCTCCGAGTAGACGTGGGCCTCGCGGACCCGTCGAGCGATCAGCTGCGCGTACTGGGCGCCGAAGTCGACGACCAGGATCGGGCCGTCGCCGGATCCGGCGGGCACGGGGCTCAATGGCCCATGCCGACACCCTGGGAGCGCTGCAGGTCCTTGCCCTCGGTCTGCAGGGCGGGGGCGACCATCACTTCGGCCTTCTGGAATTCCTTCACCGTCTGGTAGCCGCAGGTGGCCATGGCCGTGCGCAGCGCACCGAACAGGTTCATGCGGCCGTCGTTCTCATGGGCCGGGCCGAGGAGGATCTCCCGTAGCGTCCCCCTCGTCGTGGTCCGGACCCGGGCGCCGCGGGGAAGCGTGGGGTGGAACGTGGCCATGCCCCAGTGGAAACCTCGGGCCGGCGCCTCGACGGCGGAGGACAGGGGCGACCCGAGCATGACGGCGTCGGCGCCGCAGGCCACCGCCTTGGCGATGTCGCCGCCCTTGGACATGCCGCCGTCGGCGATCACGTGGCAGTAGACGCCGGTCTCGTCGAGGTGGCGCATCCGGGCGCCGGCCACATCGGCGATGGCCGTGGCCTGGGGAACCCCGATGCCCAGCACTCCGCGGGTGGTGCAGGCATTGCCCGGACCCACCCCCACCAGGACACCCACGGCACCGGTCCGCATCAGGTGGAGACCGGCCTGATAGGACGCGCAACCCCCGACGATCACCGGGATCTCGAACTCGCGGATGAACCGCTTGAGGTTGAGGGGCTCCGACGTCTTCGACACATGCTCGGCCGACACCACGGTCCCCTGGATGACGAGGAGGTCCAGCTCGGCGGCCAGCAGGGCGGGGGCGAACTGCTCGGTCTTCTGCGGGGTGACGGACGCCGCGGTCGTGATGCCCGCCGTCTTCATCTCCTTGATCCGCTCGGTGACCAGGTCCAGCTGGACCGGTTCGGCATACATCTGCTGCATGCGGGCGGTCGCCTTCTCGGCGGGAAGCTCCCGGATCTCGTCGAACAGGGGGGTCGGGTCCTCGTAGCGCGTCCATAGGCCCTCGAGATTGAGCACTGCCAGGCCACCCAGACGCCCGATCTCGATGGCGGTCGACGGGCTGACCACCCCGTCCATGGCCGAAGCCATCAGTGGGAGCTCAAACCGGTATGCGTCGATCTCCCAGCTGATGTCGACATCCTCGGGATCGCGGGTCCGCCGGCTGGGAACGATGGCGATGTCGTCTAGCCCGTAGGCCTTCCGACCCGATTTGAAGATGCCGATCTCTAGCTCAGCCACGTGCATGCCCTCCGGACCCTGGTCGCAGTTGTCGAAAACCCTCCGATCGTGCGGCAACCCGACAACGTGCCGACCGACTGCCCACACGATACCGCCTCGAGGCACCGAACTGGTCGCCCGCCGCGAGCCGGAGAGACCGCGGCCGCGGTGGCGACCGCCGCCGGACGGCCGACGATGGGCTGACAGCGGGCCGACGGTCGGAACCTCCCTCGGAACCTCGGTCGGAACCTCATGGGGCCCGGAGTGTCGGAGGCACATCCACCCCGAGGACGAGACAGATCAGCTCGACCAGGGTCCGGGCGGTCGCACCCCACACCGTCTCACCCGCGACCTCGAAGAACCACACGGGGAACTCGCCGTCTGGGAACTCGCCCTGGGGGAACCGTTGTGCGCCGACGCGGCCCGGTACCGACCACCACTCCTCGTGGAAGACCCCTTCGGCCGCCAATTCACTCAGCGCGACGTCGAAGACCCGCTCGACCTCTCCCGGATTGGCGCTCAGCGAAGGGCGGGCCTCGAGCGTGGCCACGACCGGGGTCATCACGGTATCGGATGAGATGGTGGGCATGGCCGTGAGCTGGGCGACCACGGTGACCAGATCGGGTTGGAGCCCGACCTCCTCGAACGCCTCTCGCAGTGCGGCCTCGACCACGCCCTCGTCGCCTTCGAGCCGGCCTCCCGGGAAGGCCACCTCCCCCTGATGGGAACGGAGCCGGTCGGACCGGACGGTGAGCACGACCCGGGCCTCGCCCCCCTCTTCGAACATCGACACCAGGACGGCAGCGGGGCGGGGGGCGGGCATCGGTGAACCGAGGTGCCGCCAGGGTTCGGCGACCCGGCCGCGCCGCGCCGCCCGGTCGCCGGTCAGGGCATCCACGACCCGGTGTAGGGAGATCCCGGTGCGTACGCCCGCCGGCAGCCGGGCCCACGGCGCGGGCATGCCGGCGCGACTGTTCGGCGGTCGGAGGATGGGCCTCCTGCCTGCGGCGACGGGGTCATCTGCGGGTTGCATCGGGGAACTCAGGTTAGGGCCCCGCCGGGTCGGGCCAGGCGTGTCGGGTGCGGCCGGGCGTGTCGGGTGCGGCCGAGCGTCTCCGGTGCGGCTCTGGACACCGAACCGGCCGGACCCGAGGGCCCGGCCGGTTCACTGCACTGCGACTCCGCGCCTGGCTCGGAGAGGAGCCAGGGTCCCTCCTACATCATCCCGCCCATGCCGCCCATCCCGCCCATGCCGCCACCCATGGCCGCGGCAGCGGCTGCGGCAGCGGCCGGATCGGCCTTTTCGGGCTTGTCGGCCACCAGTGCCTCGGTCGTGAGCAGCAACCCGGCGATGGACGCCGCGTTCTGGAGAGCCGACCGGGTCACCTTGGCCGGATCGATGACACCTGCCTTGACCAGGTCGACCAGCTCGCCCGTGTTGGCGTTGAGCCCGATCGAACCGGTCTCGGACTCGACCTGGCGCACGTAGACGGAGCCTTCGAGTCCGGCGTTGCTGGCGATGGCGTGGAGGGGCGCGGCCAATGCCTTGGCCACGATGGACGCACCCGTCGCCTCGTCCCCGCTGAGTGAGGCGACAACGTCGAGCACGGCGGTACGCGACCGCAACAGGGCGGTGCCGCCTCCGGCCACGATGCCCTCTTCGACGGCGGCCCGGGTAGCGGAGAGCGCATCCTCGATACGATGCTTCTTCTCCTTGAGCTCGACCTCGGTGGCGGCACCGACCTTTACGACGGCGACACCTCCGGCCAGCTTGGCCAGACGCTCCTGGAGCTTCTCGCGATCCCAGTCGGAGTCGGTGTCGTCGATCTCACGCTTGATCTGGGCGATCCGACCCTTGACGTCCGACTCGTCACCGCCGCCCTCGACGATGGTGGTGTCGTCCTTGGTCACGATGACCCGGCGGGCCTTCCCCAAGAGATCGACGGTCGTGGTATCGAGCTTGAGACCGATCTCCTCGGAGATGACCTGGGCACCGGTGAGGACGGCCATATCCTGGAGCATCGCCTTGCGGCGTTCGCCGAAACCAGGAGCTTTGACGGCCACCGAGGTGAACGTGCCCCGGATCTTGTTGACCACCAGGGTGGCCAGCGCCTCTCCTTCGACGTCCTCGGCGACGATCAGCAGCGGCTTGCCGGTCTGCATGACCTTCTCGAGCACGGGGACCAGGTCGTGGACCGCGCTCACCTTCTGGTTGACGAAGAGGATCAGCGGGTCGTCGAGGACGGCCTCCTGACGCTCGGCGTCGGTCACGAAGTAGGGGGACAGGTAGCCCTTGTCGAACTGCATGCCCTCGGTGAACTCGAGGTCGATGCCGAAGGTGTTGGACTCCTCGACGGTGACCGTGCCGTCCTTGCCCACGCGGTCGATGGCATCGGCCAGCACCTCGCCGATGGCGTTGTCGGCGGCGGAAATGGACGCCACCTGGGCGATCTCCGTCTTCGAGTCGATCTCTTTGGACTGCTCCTTGATGGACTCGACCGCGGCGGTCACCGCCTTGTCGATACCCTTGCGCAGCCCGAGGGGATTGGCTCCGGCGGCTACGTTGCGCAGCCCCTCGCGGATGAGGGCCTGGGCCAGCACGGTGGCCGTCGTGGTTCCGTCACCGGCCACGTCGTTGGTCTTGGTGGCGACCTCTTTGACCAGCTGGGCGCCCATGTTCTCGAAGACGTCCTCCAGCTCCACCTCACGGGCGATGGACACGCCATCGTTGGTGATGGTGGGAGCGCCGAACTTCTTCTCGATCACGACATTGCGACCCTTGGGCCCAAGGGTCACCTTGACCGTGTCGGCCAGCTTGTTCACGCCGGCCTCGAGGCCACGGCGTGCGGCTTCGTCGAACTTCAGGATCTTCGGCATTACTTGGACACCTTGGCCAGGACGTCGCGGCTCGACAGGATCAACAGATCCTCGCCTTCGGCCGTGATCTCGGTGCCTCCGTACTTGGAGTAGACGACGGTGTCACCCACGGAGATGCCGAGAGGGATCAGCTCACCGGTGGACTCGGCGCGGCGGCCGGGGCCGACGGCGAGGACTTCGCCCTGCTGGGGCTTTTCCTTGGCGGTGTCAGGGATGACGAGGCCGGAAGCGGTTGTCTCCTCGGATTCGCCGGGACGGACGACGATACGGTCGTCAAGGGGATGCAGACTCATGTGTTCGGGCCTCCTGTGGCACGCATTAGCAGTCGAGGGTTGAGAGTGCTAACGATAGCGATTTCCGCGGCTCTTGGCAACCGGCGGGCCAGAGTGCCAACGAATTCCCACCATGCCGGAGGAGGCCTGGGCTCGGGAGGCCGTCATACCGCCCTCAGATCGAGGGCACCAACCTCAGATTCGGGTCGGCGCCGAGGGTCAGTGGGCTGGGACCTCCGTGGTGGAGGCGCCACCACCCCGCCGCGGCCACCATGGCCGCATTGTCAGTGCACAGGGCGCGGCTGGGCAGGAAGGCACCGATCCCGTCGTCGGCGCAGACCTCCTCGATCCGCCGGCGCAACAGCGAGTTGGCGGCCACCCCGCCGGCCAGACAAAGCGCGGTGGCGCCGATGTCGGCCGCGGCCTGGCGGGACCGGGCCACCAGCACGTCGACCACCGCCTGGCGGAACGAGGCGGCCACATCGACGGTGGACGCGTCCGGATGCTTCCGTACCGTGTTGACCACCGAGGTCTTGAGCCCGCTGAAGGAGAAGTCGTATCCGGCGCCGGGCATCGAGCGCGGGAAGGCGAATGCGTGAGGATCTCCCTGGTCGGCGATGCGGTCGATGGCCGGGCCGCCCGGGTAACCCAGACCGAGGAACCGGGCGACCTTGTCGAAGGCCTCGCCGGCCGCGTCATCGATGGTTCCGCCGAGGAGCCGGTATCGACCCGGTTCGCGAACCTCGATCAGCAGGGTGTGGCCGCCGGACACCAGCAGCACGGCCAGCGGCCAGCCCAGGTCGGGCTGCTCGAGCAACGAGGCGAAGAGGTGGGCCTCGAGATGGTTGACCCCGACCAGGGGCACCCCCCATCCCAGTGACAGGGCCTTGGCCTCGGCCACGCCGACCAGCAGCGACCCGATGAGACCAGGACCGTAGGTGACGGCCACGGCGTCGATGCCGGTTCCCGAGGTGTCGGAGCCTGCCAGCTCCAGGGCTTCGGCCAGCACGGGGGTGAGCAGCTCGACATGGGCCCGGCCGGCCAGCTCGGGCACGACACCGCCGTAGCGGGCGTGCAGGTCGATCTGGCTGCTCACCACCGATGACACGATCACCGAGCCGCCGTCCACCACCGAGGCCGCGGTCTCGTCGCACGAGGTCTCGATGCCGAGTACGCGCTGGACGGTTCCTCTCCCTGTGCCCGAGCTGGTCTCCCTCTCCATACCCGGGGACACTAGGGCTTGCCCGTGAAGTTCCGTCGAGCCCACCCATCTGACTCGTTCAGGCCGATGTCGGCAACGCGGCCCGGGTCCCGGCCGGCCCGTGTCACACCCCCCTGGAAACATCTGGCCATGACCCCGGTTGCCGGTGCAGTGAAGGAGAGTGTGGCGGTGGGCACCGCTGTGCCCGGGGTTCCCTCGGGCAGTGCTGGTGGGTCTGTGCTCGACGGTTCCGCCGGTCACCGTGGTTCCGACGGCCTCGGTGCCCGGTTGGATACGGCCCGTTCCGGTCTGGCCTCGGTGGTGGCAGACCTCGACCCGGCCCGGTTGACCGGGGCGGACGCGGCCGAGCTCTACGAGTCCCTGGTGGCCATCGAGCGGCTGACCAATGCCGGCAAGACGCTGTTGGCCCCCCGGATCGAGGCCTCTGGGGTGTGGCGGGACGGTGGGCACCGCTCGGCGGCGGTGATGCTGGCCTCCCTGGAGGGGGTGGCCACCGGCCAGGCCCAGAGCACCCTGTCCAACGGGCAGCGCCTCGGACAGCTGCCCGGCACCGAAGCCGCGCTGCGCACCGGGGTGCTCTCGGGACCGAAGGTCACCGAGCTGACCGGGGCCGGCATCCTCGCCCCCGAACGGGAGGCGGAGCTGCTGGCCGGGGCCGAGGAGGCTCCCCTCCAGGCGGTGCGGGAGCGGTGCCGGCGGTCCCGGGCCACCTCGGGGACCGAGGATCCACGGGCCAGGGTCGTCCGGATCAGGGCGGCCCGGTACTTCTCGTCGTGGACCGACGCCGAGGGGGCCTTCTGCTACCAGGGCCGGGACACCCTCGACCGGGGGGCCCAGATCCTCTCCCACCTGGGCCAGGTGGCCACCCGGCTGCGCCGGGCCCGACGGACGGCCGGTGACGAACAGGACACCCCCGAACGGGCCATGCGGGCCGATGCCTTCTACGCCCTTCTCACAAGACGCCACCCCGACTCCGGGGTACCGCTCGGTCCCCGGTCCACGCCGGCCACCGGCTCGGCTTCCGGGCCGGATCCCGCGGACGACGACGCCGACGCCGGGGTCGAGTTCTCCACCTCCGAGGACACCGACGATGCCACCGCCACCGAGAACACCGCCGGTGCCACTGCCACAACTGACAGCCGACCACCGGACGATCCGTGCTCCCTCATCGACGGGCCCCCGACCTGCTCTGTGATGGTCCGGGTGGACCGAGATGCCCTGTTGCGGGGATACGCCGAGGGTGACGAGTGCTGCGAGATCGACAACCAGGGGCCCATTCCGGTGGCCATGGCCAGGGACCTGGCCAACAACTCCTTCCTCCGTCTCGTCTTCCACGAGGCCGGTGACATCCGGGCCGTCTGCCATATGGGTCGCACCATCAACCGACAGCTCCGGACGGCCCTCGTCTTTCGGGACACCACCTGCGTGGTGCCGGGATGTGGGACCTCCTTCGGGCTCGAGATCGACCACATCGTGCCCTTTGCCGAGGGCGGCCCCACCACCCTCGACAATCTGGCCTTGCTCTGCCACCACCACCATTTCCTCAAGACCTACGAGGGCTGGGTCCTCTCCAAAGAGGAGACCGGACCGAAGGGAACACCCCGGTGGCGATTCGAACCCCAGCCCCCCTTCGGGCAGGAACCGGGCCTCGGGATGGACACCGACGAGGAACGGGACAAGCGGAAACGGGACCGGCGGAACGAATAGGTCGGCGTCCATCTGGTGGCGCCGATGGGCACGGCACCGCCGAGGATGGGCGTCGTCATGGCGTGAAGACGCGGGCCCGCCCACGGCGGGGACCAACTAGGAATCATTGTTCTACGGCAGGCCGCCGCCTTGCGGGGGGGGTTCCGATGCCAGATCAGCGGCGGGACGTCACCTCCAGGTCGGCCGGAAGTGACGCTTCGATGTCGGCGAGCCGACCGGCGTACTCCTCGGAGTCGATGTCCCTCGCCCACATGACCAGGGCATCGTCCCCGGTGACCGGGTAGTAGTTGCGTCGCACCCCGACGGGGGCCATCCCGAAACGCTGGTAGAGGGCCAGTGCCGGCCGGTTCCCGACCCGGACCTCGAGGGTGAGGTGGCGCGACCCGCGTGCGAGCGCCGTACGGACCAGGTCCAGCATCAGTACGACGCCGAGACCCCGACCTTGCCAAACCGGTGCCACCGCGATGTTGTTGACGTGCGATTCGTCGTCAATGAACATCTGCCCGGCGAATCCCACGATGTCGTGTCCGATCCAGGCGGCGCGGTAGGCCCGGGATTTCCGTTGGCTCAGCTCTTCGACGAAGAGCCGGTGTGACCAGGGCTGGGGGAACACCGCCTCTTCGATCTTGAGCACACCCCGGAGGTCCTTGGTGCGCATGGGGGCCACGATCACCGGTGCCGGCGTGCAACCCGGCTGCGGGTGCGCCGTCACCGCAGCCGGCCCCGACCGCCAGGGCTCCCCGCGGACTGCTCCGTCCGCGGGGCACGTTGCTCCCAGTTGATGCGGGCGTCGGCCGGCCGGCGGTAGTCGGGCAGGAGCACCTCGGCCGCCACCGGACGGTCACCGGCGGCCAGCCGCCGGCGGGCCAGGCCGGCCAGCACGAGCGGGGACGGGGCAGACAGCTCCTGTGCTGACCCGAGGTCCACGGCGGGGTCCGCCGACAGGAGCTGGCGGTAGCGTACGGCGCCGTCACCTACCACCGTGACCCGGCCGGCCTCCTTCCCGAGGTCGGCCAACCAGCCCACCAGCGTGTCGGGATCGATCGGCTCGAGGCGGTCGTCGCAGACCGACCGGGGGTCGACGAACGGATCGTCACTGGCCGGGCCGGTCGCCTCGTCGAACCGGTACGACGCCGCGAACACCTCACCCCGCCGCGCGTCGACCACCGACACCACACGCGCCGCGCCGCCGGATTCGAACCGCTCGGCAGCCGCTGCGGCCAGCACGTCGAGACTGCTCACTCCCAGCACGCAGATGCCGAGCGCTTGGGCCAGTGCCTTGGCTGTGGCCACCCCCACCCGCAAACCGGTGAACAACCCGGGGCCGGTATCGACCGCGAGCTGGTCAACATCGGCCACGGTGCAACCGGAGAGGGCACACACCTCCTCGATGGCCGGCGCCAGCAGCTCGGCGTGGGCCCTCCCCCCCTCGTGGACACGCTCCGCCGAGCCGCCGTCGGCGCGGATGAGCGCGACCCCGACGGTGTCGGTGGCCGACTCGATGGCCAGCAGGGTCACGGATCCGACCTCCACGATCCGAGCGCTCGGGCCAGCCCGTCCCATCGATCGGACCAGGACCCGTCGACCGAGGAGATGGTGATCACCCGGCGGTCGTCGTCGTCGGCCATGTCCAGCCGCACGGCGAGGGCGCCCGAGCCCAGCACCGGTTCTGCCGCGTCCCCCCACTCCACCAGGGCCACCCCTCCGTCGTCGACCAGCTCACCGAGCCCCAATTCGACGATCTCGTGCAGACGGTCGAGCCGGTAGACGTCGGCGTGCACGAGGACCCTCACCGGTGTCCCATCCCCCACGGGGTACTGCCGGACCAGCACGAAGGTGGGACTGGTGATGGGCTCGGTGATGCCAAGAGCCGCTCCGAACCCCTGGGCGAAGGTGGTCTTTCCCGCACCCAGGTCCCCGACCAGGAGAACCACGTCACCGGGCCGGCACAACGGAGCCACGGCCCGGGCCAACCGCCGGGTCTGGTCGGCGGAAGCCGTGACGAGCACCAGGGCTTCGGGCGCGGGCGGTGGGTCGACCCGGGACGCGGAACGACTCATGCGCTCCACCCCAGCAACGCCTTGGCCCGGATGAGGTCGGCCCGCATCTCGGCCACCACCACGCCCCCCGATCGCAGGGCCGCCGCCGGGTGGTAGGTGGGTACGAGCTGCCACTCCCCCATCGGATACGAGCTCCCCCGGACCTTGGTGATCCCGAGGTCGGTCTCGAGGAGCAGCTTGGTGGCGAAGTTCCCCAGAGTGACGACCACGACGGGTCGGATCAGCTCCATCTGGGCGGCCAGGTAGGGGCGGCAGGCGGCGATCTCGTCCGGCTTGGGATCGCGATTGTCGGGAGGCCGGCACTTGACCACATTGGCGATGTAACAACGGGACCGGTCGACACCCAGCTCTTCGAGGACCAACCGGTCGAGCAGCTTGCCCGACCGGCCCACGAAGGGCTCCCCCTGGAGATCTTCGTCGTGTCCGGGCGCCTCGCCCACGAACATCAGGTCGGCGTTCGGATCCCCCACACCGAACACCACCTGGGTGCGGGTGCCGGACAGCGGGCAGCGCGTGCAGCCGGCGGCCTCCCGGGCCAGTGCAGCCAGATCGGTCCCCGGTGCCACGGGCGAATGGTACTGCCCGGTGCTCCCGGTGCCGCACCGGACGGTCGGGTTGCCGCAACGGACGGTCGTGCCTCCGACCGAGCACAAGACCCTCGGCACCGGACGGTCGGGCCTCCGTCCGAGCACCGGACGGTCGGCACCGGACGGTCCTGCCTCAGCCCGACGACCCGCCGGTACCCTCCACGATGAGACGCGGAACCCTCGGCCCGATGTCCGCACAGCACCTCGTAGCTGATGGTGCCGAGGAGCCCGGCCCACTCGTCGGCGGTGATCTCCTCGTCCCCCTGGCGTCCGAGGAGGACCACCTCGTCGCCCACCTCCACCGGGGCGGTACCGACCGGTCCGCAGTCGATCATCACCTGGTCCATGGTCACCGTGCCGGCGAGGGGCCGCCGGATCCCGCGGATCAGCACCTCACCCCCCTGGTCGAACAGGCGGCGGGGGACGCCGTCGGCGTAGCCGATCGGGGCCGTGGCCACCGTCGAGCGTCGTTCGAGGGGCCGCTTCCGGCCGTAGGACGGCCGTTCACCCGGATCGAGCTGGCGCGTGTAGGTCACATGGGTCCGGAGCGACAGCACCGGCCGGAGCATCTGGCCGCCGGTGGCGGCTGCGATCTGGTCGGCCAGGGCCGGGGTCGGGGCCACCCCGTAGACGGCGATCCCGCAACGCACCATGTCGTGTCGTGCTGCGGGGATCCCGATGGCACCGGCCGAATTGGCCACGTGGGTCATCGGGGGTCGGTGCCCGGCGGCCGAGAGGGAGGCCACTACTGACTCGAAGCGCTCGAGCTGCGCGGCGGTGAACTCGCGGTCGATGGCACTGACGCCCTCGGCCACCGCCAGGTGGGTCCACAGTGCGCCCATGGAGAGCCGGGGATCGGCGGCCACGGTGGCGGCCAGGCCGGCCGCGTCCACGACATCGGCCCCGACCCGGTGCATGCCCGTGTCCACCTTGAGATGGACGTCGACCGGCGGGCCATCGGTCACCGTCGCGCTGAGCTGCCCGAGGGCGCCGTAGGTATACAGGGTCGGGACCAGACGGCGGGCCACCGCCTCGGCCATCGCCTCCACCGGGGGCTCGGAGAGGAGCAGGATCGGCGCCTCTATGCCGGCCTCTCGCAGGGAAACCCCCTCTTCCACCAGGGCCACGGCCAGCCACTCGGCGCCGCCTTCGAGCGCGGCCCTGGCCACGGGCACCGCGCCGTGGCCGTAGCCGTCGGCCTTGACCACCGCGCACAGGGCCGCGGGATGCGAGAGGCGGACCAGGAGCGAGGCGTTGTGACGCACGGCATCCAGGTCGATGTCGGCCCACGCCGGCCGCCAGCGGTCAGCCACGGGCACCGGCCCCCGGCCCACCCGACGACTCCAGCAGGGACAGAACCCCGGCCACGAGGTCGGGGAGGTCGCCTGCCATCAGGCCCTCGGCCAGGCCTCGGGCCCCGGCCCGGCCGTGCACGTGGGCGGCCAGTGCGGCCGCCTCCGGCGGGTTCATGCCGCGGGCGAGCATGGCCCCGATCATTCCCGACAGCACGTCGCCGGTACCCGCGGTGGCCAGGGCAGTGGTGCCCGACAGGCCCAGCAGGACCCGACCGGCGACGTCGGACACAGCGGTGGTGGGCCCCTTGAGCAGGGCGACAGCACCGGAGGACACAGCCAGTCGGCGGGCGGCGTCGATCCGGTCCGGGCCCGGGTCGGCTCCCGTCAACCGCGCGTACTCGCCGTCATGGGGGGTGAGGACCACGCGGGACCGGGCCTGGAGCGAGTCGTCACCACCGACCCGCCCGAGTGCGAAGAGGCCGTCGGCGTCGACCACGACCGGCACCGGCGACTCGGCCACCAGGCGCTTCACCTCCCCCGCCGTTCCCTCCTCGCGCCCCAATCCAGGCCCCACCACCACCGCGGCACACCGGGACGCCGCCTCCAGCGCGGCCGCCGACCAACCGGCCGGCGGCAGCTGCACACTCACCGCCTCCGAGGCGGGCGAACCGGACAGGTCGGCGCCCGGCACACCGAGACGGACCATCCCCGCCCCCGACCGGTAAGCGGACCGGGCGCACAGGGCCGCCGCTCCGGTCATGCCGGGCGATCCGGCCACGACCATCAGGGCGGCGGACCACTTGTTCCCAGCGTGGCGCCGTGGGGGGAGCAGGGCGCGCACGTCGCCGTCCTCCATCACCCAGATGTCCGGGTTGCCGGTCGGGAGGCCGATGTCGGCCACGGACACCTGACCGGCCAGACGAGCCCCCTGGCCCTGGAGGAGCCCGGGCTTGAGGGCCACGAACGTCACCGTGCGGGACGCGGGGCTCGGGCTGCCCGAGGCCTCGCCCGTGTCACCTTTGACTCCCGAAGGGATGTCGACGGCCAGCACCGGGGTACCCGCCACCAGGACCGGGGCGCGGTACTCCCCGCGGAACCCGGTCCCGTAGGCGGCGTCGATGACCAGGTCGGCCGCACCGATGGCTTCCGGCGAACCCGCCTCGACGATGCGCAGGCGGGCCCCGCGGCGGCGGAGGACAGAGGCCGCCACCCGGCCGTCGGCCCCGTTGTTCCCCCGGCCGGCCACGACGACCACCCGGCGCCCGTAGGCCCCACCGAGCATGTCCATGGCCGCCAGGGCCACGGCCAGGCCAGCCCGTCCGACCAGCACGTCGAGGGGCGAGGACTCAAGGGCCGCGGCGTCGATCTCGTTCATCTGGGAGACGGTCAGGACGGGCAGCATGAGCGCGACGCTACGGCTTCGCGGCCCGGTCCGCGGGGAGGACGCGGCCGGGAGTGCGCGGCCCGATGGCACCCTCGCTCCCACGGCCGCCGCCTTCGGCCACCACCACGGCCATGGCCACCTGGTCGGTGTGGGTCAGGGAGAGGTGCCACCGCAGAACTCCCGCGTCGCCGGCCAGTTCGAGGGCCGAGCGGTGGAGCACGAGGGAGGGTGCGTCGAGCCCGCGGCGGACCACCTCCACGTCGGTGAAGGGGAAGGCACCCAGCCCGACGCCGAGCGCCTTCATGGTCGCCTCCTTGGCCGCGAACCGGGTCGACAGCCGCGGCACCGGGTCGGACGCGGCGGCGGCATAGGCCCGCTCCCCCCCGGTGAAGAGCCTGTCGGCCAGCCGGGTGCGCCGGCCGAGCACCCGCCGGAACCGCTCGATGTCGACGGCATCGACCCCCACCCCGACCACCGCGCCGGCGAGCCCGCTGCGGGTGGCCAGCTCCCGGGCGGCCCCTGCCAGTGTGGCGGACAGCGGCCCGACCGGGTCCGCCGGGCTCACTCGACGGTGACCACCTTGGCCAGGTTGCGGGGTCGGTCGACGTCGTGACCGTGGAGGCGGGCCAACGAGTAGGCGAACATCTGCAACGGCACGACGTCGACGATGGGTGCGAACAGGTACGGGGTCTCGGGCACCCACAGCACGGCGTCGGCCTGGCGGGCCGTCTCCTCGTCGCCGTCGTTGGCCACCAGCACGACCGTCGCCCCGCGGCTCTTGACCTCGGCCACGTTGCTCATCATCTTCTCCCAGATGGGTGTGCGGGTGGCCACCCCGATGACCACCGTCCCCGGCTCGACCAGGGCGATGGGCCCGTGCTTGAGCTCGCCGGCGGGGAAGCCCTCGGCCCGGAGGTAGGAGAGCTCCTTCAGCTTGAGAGCACCCTCGAGGGCCACCGGGTACCCGACCTGGCGCCCGAGGAAGATGAAGGAAGGCGAGTCCTGGTAGAGGGTGGCCACGGCCTCCACGTCGGCGGCCCGTTCGATGGCCAGGGCCACCTTGCCGGGGAGGGCTCCCATCGCCTCGAACAGGGACCGGGCGGCCGCGGGCTCAAGGGTCCCCCGGACCTGGCCCAGATAGAGGGCCAGGATCTCGAGCGCGGTGATCTGGGCCAGGTGGGTCTTGGTGGCCGCCACCCCGATCTCCGGCCCCGCTCTCGTGTAGAGGACGGCATCGGCCTTGCGGGCCATGGATGAGTCGACCACGTTGGAGATGACCAGCACCTTGGCACCGAGCCGGCGCGCCTCCACGATGGCCTCGAAGGTGTCCGCCGTCTCGCCCGACTGGCTGACCCCGATGACCAGGGTGGCGGCGTCGAGGACCGGATCGCGGTACCGGAATTCGCTGGCGATGTCGATCTCCACCGGCAGCCGGCCCCAGTGCTCGATGGCGTACTTGGCCATCAGCCCGGCGTGGTAGCTGCTGCCGCAGGCCACGATGAACACCTTGTTGAAGGCCCGGAACTCCTCGTTGGTGATGTGGACCTCGTCGAGGACGAGGGTGCCGTCGGGCAGCACCCGGTCGAGCATCGTGTCGGCCACGGCCCGCGGCTGCTCGCGGATCTCCTTGCTCATGTAGTCGTCGAATCCGTCCTTGCGGGCCGAGTCGAGGTCCCAGTCGACCGTCAGCCGGTCGGGCTCCACCTCGGTCCCGTCCAGGGCGGTGACCCTGACGGAACCCGGACGCAGCTCGGCGAGCTGGTCGTCCTCGAGGACCAGGAACTCGCGGGTGAGTCCGAGGATGGCCGGAACGTCCGAGGCCAGGAAGGCCGCCGAGTCGCCGATCCCCATCAGGAGCGGTGACACCCGGCGGGAGGCCACGATGAGATCGGGCTCGTCGGCGTGCACGACGGCCACGGAGAACGACCCACGTATCCGCCCGAGGGCGTCACGGACGGCGCCGACCAGTCCGCCGTCGGGTCGGGCGGCCAGTGACGCCTCGATGAGATGGGCCAGGACCTCGGTGTCGGTCTCCGATTCGAAGCGGTGGCCGGCGGCCCGGAGCTCGTCCTCCAGCTCGACGTGGTTCTCGATGATCCCGTTGTGGATCAGTCCCAGCCGACCCGAACAGTCGAGATGGGGATGGGCGTTGACCTCGGTCGGGCCGCCGTGCGTGGCCCACCGGGTATGGCCGATCCCGGCGCTCGCTCCCTCCGGGGCCCACTCCGCCCGCTTGACCAGGTCGTCGAGGGAGCGGGTCCCGTTGGCCGCCCGGGCCCGCCAGACGCCCTGCTCGCCGGGCGCCCCCACCAGGGCCAGCCCGGCGGAGTCGTAGCCCCGGTACTCGAGGCGGGCCAGACCCTCGAGGAGGACGTCGACCACCGCCGCGCCATCGGATTTCCCCGGGCCGTAGGTGATCCCGATGATCCCGCACATGCTCTCGAGGCTAGTGGTTCACCCGTGGGTGGCCGCGGCAGCCTGGAGCTCGAACTCGACCAGGTTGCCGAGCCGGTTGGCGATCTCCTCGGCCACCCCGTCGCCGACGGCCTCCACCATGACTCTGACCAGGGGCTCGGTCCCACTCGGACGCAGGACGACCCGGCCGCCGTCGCCGAGCCGCTCCTCCTCCTCGGCCACGGCCGACCACACCGCCTGTGCGGTGTCGAGGAGCTCGGTGTTGGGCACGGGCACGTTGACCAGCACTTGGGGGACCTGGACGACCAGCCCGTCCAACAGCTCGGCCAGCGGCCTGCCCTTCCGCGACACCAGGTCGGCCAGGACGAGTCCGGTCAGGAGTCCGTCACCGGTCGTGGCCAGCCGCCGGAAGACGATGTGCCCCGACTGCTCACCCCCGAGGGCGAAGCCGTGCTTGTCCAGGGCGGCCAGCACGTGACGGTCCCCGACCGCCGTCTCCTCCACGACGATGCCCCGCTCCTCCATGGCCAGGCGGAACCCGAGGTTGCTCATCACGGTGACCACCACGGTGTTGCCGGCCAGCTGTCCGCGCTCGGCCAGGTCGAGGGCGAACAGGGCGAGCAGCTCGTCCCCGTTGACCACCCTCCCCCCGTGCTCCACGGCCAGGAGGCGGTCGGCGTCCCCGTCGAGGGCCAGACCCAGATCGGCACCGTGCTCGACCACGGCGGTGGCCAGGGTCCCGGTCGAGGTGGACCCGCACCCGGCATTGATGTTGGTGCCGTCCGGTTCACAGCCGATGGCCACCACCTCGGCTCCCAGCCGCTCGTACACCCGGGCCGCCAGACCGGAGGCGGCCCCGTTGGCGCTGTCAACCACCAGCCGCATGCCGTCGAGCCTGCGCCCGTCCACCAGCGAACCGAGGTGGTCGACGTAGGAGTCCTCGATGCCGGGCTCGGCGGCCAGGCTGCCGACGCCGTGGCCCTCGAGCGTCCGGGGGCCTCTGGCCGATGGATCGAGCACGCGTTCGAGCTCGTCCTCGATGGCGGACTCCTCCTCGGCGCTGAGCTTGACCCCGCCGGCTGCGAACACCTTGATCCCGTTGTCGGCGAAGGGGTTGTGCGACGCCGAGATCACCACGGCAGGAACGCCCCGAGTCGCCGACAGCCAGGCCAGGGCGGGCGTGGGCAGGACCCCGACATCGACCACGTCCGCCCCCTCGCTGGCCAGTCCGGCGGACAGCGCGGCCTGGAGCATGGGCCCCGACCGGCGGGTATCGCGGCCGACCAGGAAGGTGGTGGCGGTCATGGTGCGGCCGATGGCCCGCCCGAGAGCGAGGACCAGGTCGGTGGTCAGTTCGACGTTGGCGACACCCCGGACGCCGTCGGTGCCGAACCGGATTCTGGCCACCGGACTACCGCTTGGAGTACTGGGGAGCCTTGCGGGCCTTCTTCAGGCCGTACTTCTTCGACTCCTTCTCCCGCGAGTCACGGGTGAGGAACCCCGCCCTCTTGAGCGCGGCCCGGAGCTCCGGGTCGAGCTGGCACAGCGCCCGGGCGATCCCGAGCCGGAAGGCGCCGGCCTGGCCGGACACCCCACCGCCGTCGATCGTCACGTCGATGGCCCACGACTCCGAGGTGTCGGTCAGCCGCAGGGGCTCGGTGACGATCATGCGGTGGGTGGCGGAGGTGAAGTAGTCCTCGAACTTGTGACCGTTGACGGTGATGGCCCCCTGACCCGGACGGATCCGGACCCGGGCGACGGCCCGCTTGCGTCGGCCTGTCGTCTGGCAGATGGGGGCGGCTGTGGCCACGGTGGGTTCCTCGCGATCGGTTCGTGCGGTTGCCTGGTCGGCGACGGTGCTCACGCGCCACTCCGGGCCGATGCCGTGCGGCGCGCGTCCGGAAGCTCCAGCGGTACGGGGGACTGGGCCGCGTGCGGGTGCTCGGCACCGGTGTAGACCTTCAGCTTGGTGGCCATCTGCCGTCCGAGGCGGGTCTTCGGCAACATCCCGGTGATGGCGTTGCGGACCACCTGATCGGAGTGGTCGATCATCAGATCGCTGTACCGGGTGGCGGTGAGGCCCCCCGGGTACCCGCTGTGGCGGTAGGCGAGCTTGCTCTCCGCCTTGCCCGATGTGAGCACCACCTTGTCGGCGTTCACCACGATGACGTGGTCACCGGTGTCGAGGTTCGGGGCGAACATCGGCTTGTGCTTGCCCCGCAACACCGCGGCCACCTCGGTGGCCAGCCGGCCGAGCACCAGGCCGTCGGCGTCGACGATGCGCCAGGCACGGGTGATGTCGGCTGGTTTGGGAGTGTACGTGCGCACGAGGATTCCTTGTTCAGTGGTGCAGGGCAGTGGCTGCACCCCGGGGTTCGAGGGCCAGCGGGATCGGCAGCCCGGCCACGAGCAATGTCCCCACTCGCGAAACACCGATGCTGGGCCCAACCCGGCGAAGGCCCAGGATACGACCAAATGGACCCGCCGGGCAAGCCGCTCAGCCACCGTAGCGGACGGCCATGAGGGTCAGCCCCTGCGGTGGAGCCGGCTGAGACGCCTGCTGGCGGTCGGCCGACCGCAGGATCCACACCATGTCCGAGGGGCGCTTCTTGCCCCGACCGATGTCGACCAGCGTGCCGACCAGGGAGCGAACCATCTGGTGGCAGAAGGCGTTGGCCTCGATCTCGAAGGCCAGCAGGCTTCCCACCGCGGGGATCAGGGCCGGGGGGGTCCACGGAGGGAGCGCCGGCCCGGACGCCCCCTGTCCGGACGGCCGTGTCCGGACGGCTCGTGCCCGGACGGCCCGTGTCCGGACGGCCCGTGCCCGGACGGCCCGTGTCCGGACGGCACGGGGGCGGTCGGCTCGGGGCGGTCGGCTCGGGGGCGGTCGGCTCGGGGGCGGTCGGCATGGAGGCGGTCGGCTCGGGGGCGTGGCTCAGGCAGGTCCAACGGGTGTCGATGACCCGCCGGTTGATCGGGTCGTCCGCCGCCGTCCCCGGCACCCGGCGGCAGAAGGCCCGGAAGTCGTGCTCTCCGAGGAGCGCGTCCGATGCCGCCGCCATCGACCGCAGATCGAGGGGGTCGGCCACGTGCCAGGTCAGACCGGCGAGCAGCGGGTCGGCGACGGGGCCGTTGACCACCAGGTAACGGTAGCGGCGGGCCAGGGCCGAGTGACGGGCGTCGAAGCCGGCAGGGGCGATCTCCGCCTCACGGACCACGATGGCGGGCCCCAACTGGCTGTTGCACGACTTGACCACCGACACGGCGTCGAGACCGTCGGACAGCTCTCGGGGGAGGTCGAAATGGACCACCTGGCCGAGGGCGTGGACACCGGTGTCGGTGCGGCCGGCGCACGTGAGGGTCACCGCGCTGCGGGTCACCCGACCGAGCGCTCCGCTGAGAGCCTCGGCCACCGTGGACTGGCCCTGCTGGGCCGCGAAACCGTGGAAGCCCGATCCGTCGTAGGCGACCTTCAGTCGCCACCGGACGGACTGGTCATCCATCCCCCCGGGCCGGGGGGGCGGGCTCACACCAGTTCGATGCGGGCCATCGGGGCGTTGTCGCCCAACCGATTGCCCAGCTTGAGGATCCGGGTGTAGCCGCCCGGCCGTTCGGCGTAGCGGGGGCCGATCTCCACAAAGAGCTTGTGGGCCATGTCCTTGTCCCGGATGAACGCCACCACGTTCCGCTGACGGGCCACGCCCCCCTTGGCCGCCGCGGTGATGACCTTCTCGGCCACCGGGCGCAGGGCCTTGGCCTTGGCCTCGGTGGTGACCAGGTACTCGGCGGCGATGAGCGACGCCACGAGGTTCCCCATCATCGCCTTCTGGTGGGCGGAGCTACCGCCGAACCGGCGGCCCTTCTTCGGCGTGCCGAGCATGGTGCGACCTCAGTCCTTGACCCGCAGGGAGAGTCCCCGCTCGTCGAGCTTCTGGAGCACCTCGTCGAGCGACTTCTGCCCGAAGTTGGTGATGTTGAGCAGGTCGTCGAGGGTGCGGTCGACCAGCTCGCCGATGGTGTTGATCTGCGCCCGCTTGAGGCAGTTGCGGGGCCGTTCGGTGAGGTCGAGGTCCTCGATGCGCAGGTCGAGGTCGGGCGAGCCGGTACCCACCGTGCCCACCTCGCCCAGCTCGAGGCCCTGCGGCTCGTCCTCGAGGTCCGCCACCAGCCCGACCAGGGTCCGGAGGGTGTCACCGGCCGAGGCCAGTGCCTCGCGGGGGGTCAGGGACCCGTCGGTCTCGATGTCGAGCACCAGGCGGTCGAAGTCCGTCGACTGCTCCACCCGGACCGGCTCGACGGTGAAGGCCACCCGCCGGACCGGCGAGAAGATGGCATCGACCGGGATCACCCCGATGGTGGCGGCCCGCTTGGACTTGTCGGCCGAGAGATAGCCCCGGCCACGCTCGACGGTGAGGTCGACGGCCAGGCGGCCCTTGGCGTTGAGGGAGGCGATGTGCTGGGAAGGGTTCAGCACCTCGACGTCGGCGGTGACCTGCAGGTCGCCGGCGATGGCGTCCCCGGGTCCGCGCTTGTCGAGGCGGATGGTCACCGGCTCGTCGCTGTACACCCGGAACAGCAGGTCCTTCAGGTTCAAGATGAGGTCGGTGACGTCCTCTTTCACGCCCGGGAGGGTGGTGAACTCGTGGAGGGCGTCGTCGAACCGGACCTGGGTGATGGATGCGCCCGGGATGGAGGACAGCAGGGTGCGCCGCAGGGAATTGCCCAGGGTGTGCCCGAAGCCGGGGTCGAGCGGTCCTACGGCAAACCTCTGGCGGTTGTCCTCTTCTTCACCGATGGCTTCGACGGTGGGTCGCTGGATGATGAGCATGCTGATCGTGGCTCCTCGGCAGTGTGATGCGCAGTGTCGGTATGGGTCGGTCGGGGTCTGTCGGTAATCGGACTTGATGGGACTTCGGCGGTGCGGTACTGGTCGGCGGATGGATCCGGAGGCGGCTACTTGGAGTAGAGCTCGACGATGAGCTGCTCCTGGACGGGCTCGTCGATGTGCTCGCGCAAGGGCAGGGAGAACACCCTGACCTCGAACCGGTCGCCGACCGTCTCCAGCCACGGTGGCAATTGCCGGTCGAGGGTGTCCATGTTGCGGCGGACGTGGAAGAGCTCACGGGACGACGGCTTGAGGGCCACCACGTCGCCCTGGCGCACCCGGTAGCTCGGAATGGTCACCCGCTTGCCGTTGACCAGGACATGGCCGTGGCGCACGAATTGGCGGGCCTGGGACCGACTGGCGCCCCAGCCGGCGCGGAAGGCGACGTTGTCGAGGCGCAGCTCGAGCATCCGCAACAGGTTCTCACCCGTGATCCCCGGGGCCCGGCTGGCTTCGACGTAGAGATTGTGGAACTGCCGCTCCAGCAGGCCGTAGATGCGGCGGGCCTTCTGCTTCTCGCGGAGCTGGCCCAGGTACTCGGACCCCTGTCGCATCCGGTCGCGGCCGTGCTCACCCGGAGGGTAGGCACGACTGTGCCGGTCGGTCACCGCCTCGGAGACCGGGCATTTCATGGAATAGCACCGCTCCCCCTTCAAGAAGAGCTTGGTGCGCTCCCGGCGACAGAGCCGGCAGACGGGTCCGGTGTAACGAGCCATCAGGTGAACCTTTCGTCCCTTCGCATCCCGGCCTAGACCCGGCGCCGCTTCTTGGGGCGGCAGCCGTTGTGGGGGATGGGTGTCACGTCTTTGATGCCGGCGACCTCGATGCCGGCCGCGGCCAGCGAGCGGATGGCCGTCTCCCGGCCCGAACCCGGCCCCCGGACCAGCACGTCGACCCGCCGTACGCCGTGCTCCATGGCCCGCTTGGCACACTGCTCGGCCGCCAGCTGGGCCGCGAACGGTGTGGACTTGCGCGAGCCCTTGAACCCGACGTTTCCCGCCGAGGCCCAGGCCAGCACATTGCCCTCGGGATCGGCGATGGAGACGATGGTGTTGTTGAAGGAGCTCTTGATATGGGCCACGCCGAAGGTGATGTTCTTGCGCTCGCGCTTGCGGGGGCGCCGGGCCGTGGGGGCCGATTTTGCCGTCTTGGCCATTACTTCCGCACCTTCTTCTTTCCGGCGACCGTCTTCTTCGGTCCCTTACGGGTTCGGGCATTGGTGTGGGTGCGCTGTCCGTGGACGGGGAGCCCCTTGCGATGGCGGATCCCCTGGTAACACCCGATCTCCATCTTGCGCTTGATGTCCTGGGACACGTCACGACGCAGGTCCCCCTCGACCTGGAGGTTGCTGTCGATGTAGTTGCGGAGGCGGGTCACCTCCTCGTCGGTGAGATCACGGACCCGGGTGTCGGGGTTGGTCTCGGTGGCCGCGCAGATCTGCTGCGAGGTGGTCCGGCCGATACCGAAGATGTAGGTGAGGGAGATCTCCAACCGCTTCTCGCGGGGGATGTCCACGCCTGAAATACGGGCCACGTGCTCTTCCTTCTCTCTTAGGCCATGTCCGGGCGCATCAACCCTGGCGCTGCTTGTGGCGCGGGTTCTCGCAGATGACGAAGACCCGCCGGTGCCGGCGGATCACTTTGCACTTCTCACACATCGGTTTGACGCTCGGTCGGACCTTCACGTTCTCGTCCTTGTCTCGTACTGCACCTGCTGCTCGTACTGCACCTGCTGTTGCCCCACCCTGCACCTGCTGCTCCGTCTGCTGCTGCCACTCCATCTGCTGCCCACGGTCCGTCCCCATCCGGGGAAGAGCGGGATCCGGCCCCTCGCCCGCGCTCCCGGGCCGGCTCACTTGTAGCGGTAGGTGATCCGTCCCCGGGCCAGGTCGTAGGGCGTGATCTCCACTTGCACCTTGTCACCGGGAAGGATCCGGATGCGGTGCATCCGCATCTTCCCCGAGCTGTGAGCCAGCACCTTGTGGCCGTTCTCGAGCTCCACCCGGAACATGGCATTGGGCAGTGGCTCCACGACCGTGCCTTCCAGCACGATGGCATCTTCTTTGGGCTTGGGCAGGTGAATCTCCTCGATACTCTGTCGTTCTTGTCCGCTCGACCCGAAGGCCGACGTGCATCACGAACCACGCTTTCGTCGTTCGTCCGCACCACATTCGGGGGCACACCTCAGGAGCACCACCAGGAAGCGGGATCGGCACGCCACAGCACACCTGCGGCCAGCCGAAGGAATAGTTTAGCCCGTCAGCGACAAATTGCCAGTTCGACCCGCAAATCGGCCGGGAGGGCCAGGTCCGGGGGCCGGCTCACAGGACGGTGAACACCTCCGGGCCCTCTTCGGTCACCGCGATGGTGTGCTCGAAGTGGGCCGAGAGGCGGCCGTCGGCCGTGACCACGCTCCAGCCGTCTTCCAGCTGGACCGTCCCCGGGCCCCCGGCGTTCACCATCGGCTCGACGGCGAACACCATCCCCGTCTTGAGGGTGGGGCCGGGCGAGCCGGGCCAGTAATTGGGCACCTGGGGCTCCTCGTGCATGGCCGTTCCGATGGCGTGGCCCACGTACTCCCTGACCACCGAGAATCCTGCCGCCTCGGCCACCTCCTGTACCGCCCGGCCCACCTCGTGGAGGCGGTTCCCCGGACGGAGCTGCTCGATGCCGGCGAACAGGCTCCGCTCGGTGACCTCCATCAGCCGGGCCGCCTCCTCCGAGACCTCGCCCACCCCCACCGTGTAGGCCGCGTCCCCGTGGTAGCCCTCGATGATCGCCCCGCAGTCCACCGAGATGATGTCCCCCTCCTCGAGGATGACCGAGGGATCCGGGATCCCGTGGACGATCATCGAGTTGGGCGACGTGCACACGACGGCGGGGAAGCCGTGGTAGTTGAGGAAGTTCGACCCGGCCCCCCGCTTCTCGAGCACCTCACGGGCCACCCGGTCGAGGTCCGCGGTCGACACCCCCGGGCGGATGATGGCCTTGGTGGCCTGGTGGATCTCCGCCACCACCCGGCCCGCCCTGCGCATCTTGGCCAGCTCGTCGGCATTGCGCCTCATCCGAACCCGCTCCCCTTCTGGCGCCGGATCTCGATCACCTTGACCATCCGGCGGGTCACCGCATCGGGTGATCCGGTACCGGGCACGGACTCCAGCTGGTTGCGGGACCGGTACCACTCGATCAGCGGGGCGGTCTGGTTCTCGTAGAGCTCCAGGCGGCGGGAGATCGCCTCTTCGGTGTCGTCCTCGCGCTGGACCACCTCGCCGCCGCAGACGTCACAGGTCCAGTTGATGAGGGGCGGGGACGAGAGGGAGTAGTTGGCGCCGCAGTCGACACAGACCCGGCGGGCGGCCAACCGGCGGAGGACCTGGCTGGTGTGGATCTCGATATCGACGGCGAGGTCGAGGTCGAAGGGGGCGAGGATGTCCGCCAGCCGCTCGGCCTGGGCGACCGTGCGCGGGCAGCCGTCCAGCACGAAGCCGCGGGCCCGGACATCACTTTCCCCGAGGCGCTCGGCCACCATGTCCATGATCAGATCGTCACCGAGGAGCTCACCCCGGTCCATCAGGTCCTTGGCCTTCTGTCCGATGGCCGTCTCCTGCTTGACCGCGGCACGCAGCATGTCCCCGGTCGAGACATGGGGCACCACGTAGTGATGGGAGAGTCGCACGCACTGCGTCCCCTTACCTGCCCCCTGTTTGCCGAGGACGACGAGCCTGGCTCCGGGTACCACTTACTTGAGGAAGCCCTCGTAGTTTCGCATCATGAGCTGGCTGTCGATCTGCTTCATCGTCTCGAGTGCCACGCCCATCGGCGATCAGAAGTGTGGTCCCGTAGAAGGGATAGCTGGTGATGTTCCACGCCGCCATCAACAGAGACGGCGTGATGGCCACGCCGCCGAGGAACAAGGCCCCCGGCCAGGTGATCCGGTTGAGGATATGGGCCAGATACCGCTCGGTCGGCTGTCCCGGCCGGATGCCGGGGATGTACCCACCCTGTTTTCGGATGATGTCGGCCTGCTGGTGCGGATCGAAGGCCACGTAGACGTAGAAGAAGGTGAAGAGCAGGATGAACACGAAGTAGGTGAGGATGTAGAACAGGCTGGTCGGCGTCACGTTGGCGTTCACCCAGGTCCGGAAGGCCTCGGACGGGATGATGTTGGACAGAAGGACAGGGATGTACAGCACCGAGCTGGCGAAGATGATCGGGATCACCCCGGCCTGGTTCACCTTCAGCGGGATGTAGGTGCTCGACCCGCCGTACATCTTGCGCCCGACCACCCGTTTGGCGAAGGTGACCGGAATCCGCCGCTGGCCCTGGTCGACGAAGACGATCAGCACCAGCAGGGCCAGGGACACGACCAGGATGGTGGTGAACTTGACCCGACCGCCCTCCTGCAGCACCGTGTTCAACCCGGAGGGGATGCCCGCCACCACATTGGCGAAGATCAGGATGGACATCCCCTGGCCGATGCCGCGCTGGGTGATCAGCTCGGCCAGCCACATGACGAAGGCGGTGCCGGCGGTCAGGGTCATCACGATGAACGCAGCCCGCCAGATCGAGTAGTTGAGGATCAGGTCGATGCTCTGGGTGGAGCCGAAGAGCCCGCCCCCGCCCTTGTGGAACAGGTAGACGAGGCCGGTCGACTGCATCAGGGCCAGGGCCACGGTCAGGTACCGGGTCGTCTGGGTCAGCTTCTTCTGGCCCACCGCCCCCTGGTCACGCCATTCCTCGAGTTTGGGGATGACGGTGGCCAGGAGCTGGATGATGATGCTGGAGGTGATGTAGGGCATGATCCCCAGCCCGAACACGGCCATACGGGTGAGGGCGCCCCCCGAGAAGAGGTTGAGGAAGCCGAGCACCCCCGACGACTTCGACGCCGCCTCGAGCTGCTGGACCTTGGAGAAGTTGACGAAGGGGACCGGCACGTTCGCCCCGAACTGGTACAGGGCGATGATGGTCAGCGTGAATACGACCTTCTTCCGAAGGTCCGGAATCCGAAAGATGTTGGCCAGGCTGGCGAGCATTGGGCTCCTCGATGCCGCAGTTGGCCGATGCTACCGGTTGGTGAGGGCGTTGCCCTGTGCCGGGGGGCGGTCATGGCCGAACGGGAGGGGGACCACGGTGGCAGATCCGCCGGACGCGGTGATGGCCGCCTCCGCCGACTTGGAGAAGGCGTGGGCCTCCACCCGGATGGGACGGGTGAGCTCCCCGCCGCCCAGGACCTTGACCAGGTCACCCTTCTTGGCCAGCCCGAGGGCGACGAACCCGGCCAGGTCGACCGAGTCGGCCTCGATCTCCTTGCAGCGCGCTCACGTTCACCGGCGTGTAGTCGATCCGGAACGGGTTCTTGAAGCCACGCAGCTTGGGAATGCGCTGCATCAGCGGCAGCTGGCCGCCTTCGAATCCCATGGGGATAGTGTCGCGCGCACCCTGGCCCTTGGTGCCGCGGCCGGCCGTCTTGCCGCCCTTGCCGGCGATGCCGCGTCCCACCCGCCGACGGGGCCGCGTGGACCCAGCAGGTGGACGGAGTTCGTGGACCTTCATGATCGACCTTCCTCGTCTCGGTCGGTGGGGGTGACATCCACCAGGTGGGGAACGCGGGCAAGCATCCCACGAATTTCGGGCCGATCGGGCAGCACGTTGGTGCGGCCGATGCCCCGCAGGCCGAGGGCGCGAAGGGTGCCCCGGTGCTTGGGCTTGGTCCCGATGGCCGAACGGACCTGGGTGACCCGTAGCCAGGTCTGTGGCCCGGACGGCTCGGGCGACGGTGCCGCGCTCACCTCAGCCCACCTCCGTGAACAGGTCGGCCTCGCGCCGGCGCTCACGATAGGCACGGAGCATGGCCGCGGGCACCACGTCCTCCACCGGCTTGCCCCGGAGGGCCGCGATCTCATCGGGCCGCTTGAGCCCCTTCAGCCCGGCGATGGTGGCGTGGGCCACATTGATGCCGTTGGACGAACCGAGGGACTTGGCCAGGATGTCGCGGATCCCGGCCATCTCGAGGATGGCCCGGGCGGCGCCGCCGGCGATCACGCCGGTACCGGGTGCGGCCGGCTTGAGCATCACCCGTCCGGCACCGCTCTCACCCACGATCGGATGGGTGATGGTCGAACCGGCCAGAGGCACGTCGAACATGTTCTTGCGCGCCTCCTCGATGCCCTTTTGGACGGCCAGTCCGGCTTCCTTGGCCTTTCCGTAGCCGAGGCCGACCTTCCCGTTGCCGTCTCCGACCACCATCAGGGCGGCGAAGGAGAACCGTCGGCCCCCCTTGACCACCTTGGACACCCGGTTGACCCGGATGGTGCGCTCTTCGAATTGCAGCTCGTTCGTGGCCATTGCTCTAGAACTCCAGTCCTTCGGCACGGGCGGCGTCGGCCAGGGCGGCCACCCGCCCGTGATAGGCGAATCCGCCCCGGTCGAAGACCACGGTGGTGATGCCGGCGGCCTTGGCCCGCGAGGCGATGAGGCCGCCCACCGTGCCGGCCGCGCCGATGTTGCCGCCGGAGGATCCCCGCAGGTCGGCCTCGGTGGACGATGCGGCGGCGAGCGTCCGTCCGGCGTCGTCGTCGATCAATTGGGCGGAGATGTGCTTGTTGGAGCGGAACACCGCCAGCCGGGGGCGCTCGGACGAGCCGTGCACCCGACGGCGCACCCGGGCATGCCGGCGGCGACGGAGCTCGAGCTTGTGATCGGTCCGGGACATTATTTCGCTGCCTTCCCGGCCTTGCGCACGACCCGCTCGCCGGCGTAGCGAACGCCCTTGCCCTTGTAGGGCTCGGGCTTGCGCAGCTTGCGGATGTCCGCGGCCACCTGGCCGACTTTTTCCTTGTCGATCCCCTTGACGATGATGCGGGTGGGCGAGGGGACCTCGAAGGTCACCCCGTCCGGCGCACTCACGTTGACCGGATGGGAGAACCCGAGAGCCAGCTCGAGGCCCGACGGCCCCTTGGCCACGGCACGGTAGCCGACGCCGACGATCTCGAGCTCCTTGGAGAAGCCCTCGGTGACCCCGGAGACCATGTTGGCCACCAGGGACCGGGTGAGCCCGTGCAGGGCCCGGTTCTGGCGCTGGTCGTCCGGCCGCTCGACCACCAGCACATCGCCGTCCTGGCGGATGGTGATGGCGGCCGGAACCGAGCGGGCCAGTTCTCCTTGGGGGCCCTTCACCGTCACGGTGTTGTCACTGCCCAGCGCCACCGATACCCCGGACGGGACGGCGATGGGAGAGCGTCCGATGCGGGACATCAGCGGGCCCCTCCTGCCTCGGTGGGAGCCGGACGGCCGGGAGTGCCTACCAGACATAGCAGAGCACCTCCCCGCCCATACGGCGCTTCCGGGCCTCACGGTCGGTCATCAGGCCCTTCGAGGTGGACACCACGGCCACACCCAGCCCGCCCAGCACCCGCGGCATCTTGTCGGCCCGGGCGTAGATGCGCAGGCCGGGCTTGGACACCCGCTTGATGCCCGAGATGGTCCGGGCCCGGTCGGGCGAGTACTTCATGGTGATCTCCAGGGTCTTGCCCGGCTTGTCGGGATCCTCGTTCACCTGGTACCCCACGATGTACCCCTCGTCCACGAGTATGGCGGCCAGGGATTCCTTGAGCTTGGAACCGGGCATCTTGACCGTGTCGAAGTGGGCGGTGTTGGCGTTCCGGATACGGGTCAGCATGTCGGCAATCGGGTCGGTCATCGTCATCGTCGGTCGCCCCCCCTCACCAGCTTGCCTTCGTCACGCCGGGGATCTCGCCGGCGTGGACCATCACTCGCAGACAGATGCGACACAGGCCGAACTTGCGGTACACCGACTTGGGCCGGCCGCACCGGCGGCATCGTGTGTATCCGCGCACTTTGAACTTGGGCGTGCGCTGCTGCTTTTGGATCAAGGCCTTCTTCGCCATGGGGTTACTGGATCTCCTGTCGGAACGGGAAGCCGAAGGCGGCCAGGAGTGCCCGGCCCTCTTCGTCGGTGCGTGCGGTGGTGGCAATGGTGATGTCCATGCCTCTGGTGGTGTCGATGCGGTCGTAGTCGATTTCGGGGAAGATCAGCTGCTCGGTGACCCCGAAGGTGTAGTTGCCGTGCCCGTCGAACGACCGGGGCGAGAGCCCGCGGAAGTCACGGATGCGGGGGATGGCCATGGCCAGGAGCCTGTCGAGGAACTCCCATGCCCGATCGCCCCGCAGGGTGACCTTGGCACCGATCTCCTGGCCCTCGCGCAACTTGAAGGAGGCGATGGACTTCTTGGCCCGGGTCACCACCGGCTTCTGGCCGGCGATGATCTCGAGGTCGCGCATGGCCCCCTCGATCAGGGACTTCTGCTGTGTGGCCCGGCCGACGCCCATGTTGATGACGATCTTGTCCAGCCGGGGGACCTCCATGATGTTGCTCAGCCCGAGCGACTCCTTGAGCTCGGCCCGGACCTGGCGGTCGTAGCGCTCCTTGAGCCGGGGACGGGTCCCGGCGGTTGTGGTGGCCATCAGAGATCGGCTCCGCACTTGCGACAGACGCGGCAGCTTGCGACCCTGCTCGTCGACCCGCATCCCGATGCGGGTGGGTCCGCAGTTCCCACAGACGATGGCCACCGACGACACCGAGACGGGCATGAACTTGTCGATCACGCCTCCCTGCATGGTGGCGCGGGTCGGCTTGGCGTGGCGCTTGGCCACGTGCACGCCCTCGACGATGACCCGTCCCTCGGAGGGGATGGCCCGGACCACACTGGCCTGCTTGCCCCGGTCCTTGCCCGTCATCACCTGGACTTTGTCGCCCTTTCGAATTTTCGCATCTAGAGCACCTCCGGCGCCAGCGAGACGATCCGCATGAAGCGCTTGTCGCGCAGCTCCCGACCCACCGGACCGAAGATGCGGGTCCCCCGTGGCTGCTGCTGGTCATTGATCAGGACGGCGGCGTTCTCGTCGAAGCGGATGTAGCTGCCGTCGGGACGGCGCTTCTCCTTCTTCGTGCGCACGACGACGCACTTGACCACCTCGCCCTTCTTCACCGCCGCCCCCGGGATGGCGTCCTTCACCGTGGCCACGAAGATGTCACCGATCGAGGCGTAGCGGCGACGCGAGCCGCCGAGCACCTTGATGCAGAGGACCTCTTTGGCCCCCGAGTTGTCGGCGACCCGGAGTCGGGATTCCTGCTGGATCATCGGGCACGCTCCAGAACCTCGGAGACACGCCAGCGCTTGAGCTTGGACATGGGCCGTGTCTCGATGACCCGGACCCGGTCACCGACCTTGGCCGAGTTGTCGGCATCGTGGACATAGAGTCGCTTGGTCCGCTGGACGGTCTTCCCGTAGCGGGGATGCCGCACCCGTTCGATGACGGCCACCACGACCGTGGCCTCCATCGCGTCGGACACCACCAGTCCCTCGCGTACCTTGCGCCGGTTGATCCGCTCCGCCGTCACCTCGTCGACGATCTTGTCGTCAGCCATCAGCTCTTCTCCTCTGGGTCGGCCTCGTCGTCCACCTCGTCGGCGGACGGGTCGTCGGCCTCGTCTCGACCTCGTCGGCGTCGTCGACCTCGTCGACCGTCGTCGTCGGCGAGGGCCATGCCGTCATCGTCCGCCACCTCTTCGGCCAGCTCCTCCTCGTCGACATCGCCCTCGTCATCCTCACCGGCCTCGGCAGCCCTGGCCGCGGCACGGCGCTCCGAAGCGGTGGTCCGGCTCCGACCGAGGGCCTCGTCCTCCGAACGGCGGCGGGCCGCGGCGACGTGGGCGGGAAGCTCCTCGAGAGCCATCCCCTCGGCCTCGGCGATCTCCCGGTTCCGCAGCTCGGTCAGCATCCGGGCCACGTCCTTGCGCACATGGTTGATGCGGGAGAAGTTGTCCAGCTGACCGGTGGCCAGCTGGAACCGGAGGTTGAACAGCTCGCGGCGGGTGTCCCCGAGCTGGCGCTCGAGCTCTTCGGTGTCGTAGTCGGCGATCTCTGCGGCGGTGGCCATCAGACCTGCACCTCCGGCGTGCCGTGGGTACCGGGACGGATGACGAAGCGGGCTTTGAAGGGCAGCTTCTGGATGGCCCGGTCCATGGCCTCGCGGGCCAGCTCGGGCTCCACCCCGGCCAGCTCGAAGAGGATGCGGCCGGGCTTGACCACCGCCACCCAGTGCTCGGGATTCCCCTTGCCCGACCCCATTCGGGTCTCGGCGGGCTTCTGGGTCACCGGGCGGTCCGGGAAGACCCGGATCCACACCTTGCCACCTCGCTTCACGTGACGGGTCATGGCGATACGGGCGGCTTCGATCTGGCGCGCCGTCAACCACGCCGGCTCCAGTGCCTGGATACCGAAGTCGCCGAAGGTCACCTCGCTTCCGCCCTTGGCCTTGCCGCTCATCCGGCCCCGCTGCTGCTTGCGGTGCTTCACCTTCCGGGGCATCAACACGTCAGTCGACCTCCTTGCGGAAGTGGGGCGTCTCGTGATGCTCACGGGTGCGCCGCTCGATCTCCTCGTCCTCGGTGAGGATGCGTTCGAGCTCGTCGGGCACCGCGGGCGGTGCGGCGATGTCGGCCGTCGAACGGTCGACGAGGCCCTCGGGGATCTCCGTCTCCCCGCTCGAGTCGGCATCGACGATGACCACGCTTCCGGGAGCTCCCTGCTCGGCGCGACGGCGTCCGCCACCGGCGGTGATCAACCGGCGGGGAGCGTCACCTCCCTGCCCTGACGTCTCGCCCACGGCCATGGCCGCCTCGCGGGTGATCTTGTCCTCGGTCGAGATCTTGTAGGGCAGGATGTCGCCCTTGTAGATCCACACCTTCACGCCGATCCGGCCGAAGGTGGTCTTCGCCTCCCGGAAGCCGTAGTCGATGTCGGCCCGCAGGGTGTGGAGGGGCACCCGGCCCTCGCGGTAGGACTCCTTGCGAGACATCTCCGAGCCGCCCAGACGACCCGAGCACTGCACCCGCACGCCCAGGGCACCGGCCTTCTGCACGGTCTGGATCGACCGCTTCATGGCGCGGCGGAACGCCACCCGACGGGCCAACTGATCGCAGATCCCCTGGGCGATGAGAGCTGCGTCGAGCTCGGGCTGCTTGATCTCTTGAATGTTGAGCTGGATCCGGTTGTTGAGGCCGGTGATCTCCTCGATCTTCTTCTTGAGCCTGTCCGCCTCCGCCCCGCGGCGGCCGATGACGATGCCGGGACGAGCCGTGTGGATGTCGACCCGCAACCGGTCACGGGTGCGCTCGATCTCGATCCGGCTCACCGCGGCCGACTCGAGCTGGGACATGAGGAAGTCGCGGATCTGCCAATCCTCGATCACACAATTCTGGTAGTTACGCTCTTCGAACCAGCGCGACTTCCAGTCGGTGGTGACGCCGAGTCGAAACCCGTAGGGGTTGACCTTCTGGCCCATCTACTTACCCTTCTCTTCGGCAGCATCGCCGTCTGCGTCGTCTCGTCCCATCGGTGACCTCATCGACGTCGGCTTCGGCATCGACCTCGAGGTCCGACTCCTCGAGCGGTCCGGCTTCGGTCTCGGTGACCACGTCGTCCGCCTCGTCATCGGCCCCGTCCTCCCCCTCGACGCCGAGGTCCGACTCCTCGAGCGGTCCGGCTTCGGTCTCGGTGACCACGTCGTCCGCGTGCACAGCGTCCTCGGGCCATGCCTCGGACCCGGTGTCGTCGACCTGCGGTTCGACCGAGGAGGTCTCCTCGGCCCGCTGGCGGCGGCGCGATCCGGCCACCCGCCGCGACCGCTGCGAGGTGTTGGCGGCGAGCCTGGCGCGGCGGCGGGCAATCCGGTCCTCGGGGAGCCGGCTCACGATGACAGTGATGTGCGAGGTGCGCTTGCGGATCCGGGTGGCCCGTCCCCGAGCCCGGGGGCGCCACCGCTTGAGGGTGCTCCCCTCGTCGGCGTAGCACGCCGAGACGTAGAGCTCTTCGGCATCCAGCCCGTCGTTGTGGACGGCGTTGGCCACCGCCGAGGCCAGCACCTTGCCCACCGTGGTGGCGGCCTCGCGATCACCGAGGGACAGGGTCTCGGCGGCGCGGTCGACGTCCTGACCCCGGATGAGGTCGAGCACCTGACGCACCTTGTAGGCGGACACGCGGCTGTGACGGAGGACAGCACGGGTCCCCTCACGCTCATTGGTCTTCACCCCGGGCATGTCAGCGCCTCCCCGCCCGTTCCTGACCGGCGTGGAACTTGAAGGTCCGGGTGGGTGCGAATTCACCCAGCTTGTGCCCGACCATCGATTCGGTCACATAGACCGGGATGTGCTTTCGGCCGTCGTGGACGGCGATGGTGTGGCCGACCATGTCGGGGATGATCGTGGAACGACGGGACCATGTCTTGATGACCTTCTTGTCCCCGGCCGCGTTGAGGACGTCCACCTTCTTGAGCAGGTGGTCATCGACGAACGGACCTTTTTTCAGGCTACGAGGCATAGTGGGGCGTTCCTTCTGTCTTCCCTACCGCCGGGCACCGCGGGTGCGGCGCCTACGGACGATCATCTTGTCGGAGTCCTTCTTGCGTGACCGGGTGCGGCCTTCCGGCTGGCCCCACGGCGACACCGGGTGACGCCCGCCGGACGTCTTGCCCTCACCGCCACCCAGTGGGTGGTCGACCGGGTTCATGGCCACCCCGCGGGTCTGGGGACGGATGCCCTTCCAGCGGTTCCGTCCTGCCTTCCCGACCTTGATCAGCTCGGCCTCGGAGTTGCCCACCGTCCCCAGGGTCCCCCGGCAGTCGATCGGGACCCGGCGCATCTCGGTAGAGGGAAGGCGAAGGGTGGCGAACGCACCTTCCTTGGCCACCAACTGCACGCTCATCCCCGCCCCCCGGGCCATCTTCCCGCCCCCTCCCGGGCGCAGTTCGACGTTGTGGATCACCGAACCGACCGGGATGAACCGCAACGGCAGGGCGTTCCCCGGTCGGATCTCCGCTCCGTGGCCCGACTGGAGCAGATCCCCGACCTGCACCTGCGAGGGGGCGAGGATGTACCGCTTCTCCCCGTCGAGGTAGTGCAGCAGCGCGATGCGGGCATTGCGATTGGGGTCGTACTCGATGGCGGCCACCTTGGCGGGCACACCGTCCTTGTCCCGCTTGAAATCGATGATCCGGTACTGCTGCTTATGGCCGCCGCCGCGGTGCCGCGAGGTCTTGCGCCCGTGGCTGTTGCGTCCGCCGGTGGACGGCTTGGGTGCCAGCAGCGACTTTTCGGGCCGATCCCGGGTGATCTCGGCGAAGTCCGAGACGGTCTGGAAACGCCGGCCTGCACTGGTGGGCTTTCGTGAGCGGAGTGGCATGATCTGGTCCCGGTCTCTCAGTTCTCGAACAGGTCGATCGAGTCACCCTCGTGCAGGGTGACGATGGCCCGCTTGGTGTCGGGGCGGTGGCCGAGGGAGTTGTTCTTCCGGTTGCGCTTGGCCTTGCCCTTCCGATTGAGGGTGTTCACGCTGTCCACCCTCACGTTGAAGGCCTGCTCGACCGCATGTCGCACGTCGATCTTGGTGGCCGAGGGGTCGACCACGAAGACGTAGACGTTGTTGTCCATCAACATGTACGACTTCTCCGACACCACGGGTCGGATGAGCACGTTGTGAGGATCCCTCATGACCGGCCTCCTTCTTCGGCGTCGGTGACCGTGTCGTCGGCTTCGGCGGTGGCGGCCGTGTCGGCCGTGACCGTGTCAGCGGCCGTGTCGGCCTCAGCCTCGGCCTCGGCGGTCCTCGGAACCTCGGTCGACACTCCGGGGAGGGTCTCGTCGGTGAACACCACCCAGTCGTTGACCAGGATGTCGTAGGCATTCAGCTCACCCACCACCATCGTCTGGACCTCGGGCAGATTGCCGAACGAACGGTCCGCGTACCCGTCTTCGTCGCCCAGCACGACCAGGATCCGGCCCGACAGCCCCAGGGCCTCGAGCGAGGCGATCGCCGCCTTGGTGCTCGGCACCTCGAAGGGCCAGGCATCGACCAGGGCCACCCGGTCCTGGGCCGCCCGGTCCGACAGCGCGGAACGCAAGGCCAGCTGGATCATCTTCTTGGGCGTCTTCTGGGCATAGGACCGAGGCTTGGGTCCGAGGGCCACGCCGCCGCCGATCCACTGGGGCGACCGGGTCGACCCCTGGCGGGCCCGGCCGGTTCCCTTCTGACGGAAGGGCTTGGCCCCACCGCCCCGCACCTCGGACCGGGTCTTCGTCGACTGGGTACCGGAGCGGGCCGCCGCCAGCTGAGCGGTGACGACCTGGTGGAGAACGGCCAGATTGGGCTCGATCCCGAAGAACGATGCATCCAGTCCCACCTCGGCCGAGCACGGTGCCGTCGCCGGAGCGCCGGGTCACCGTGCGCTGCAGGGGCGCGGGACGCAGGAAGCGCCTGATCTCGGCCGGGCTGGCGGTGTCGAGATCGACGGTGGCGGTCTCGGCGCTCATCAGGCCTTTCCTCCCTTGACCAAGGGCGCTTTGATGGCGTCCCGCAGGACCACGATGCCGCCCCTCGGGCCCGGCACGGCCCCTTTGACCAGGATCAGTTCCCGCTCCGAGTCGGACTGGACGATCTCGAGGTTGAGAGTGGTGACCTGCTGGCCACCCATCCTCCCCGCCATCCGGGTTCCCTTGAAGACCCGGGACGGGGTGGCGCAGGCGCCGATGGATCCGGGTGAACGATGCTTCTTGTGGTTGCCGTGCGAGGCACCCTGACCCTTGAAGTTGTGCCGCTTCATCCCACCGGAGAAGCCCTTGCCCTTGGAGACGGCGATGGCGTCCACCAGCTCGCCGGCCTGAAGGAGATCTGCGGTCAGCTGCTGGCCGACCTCGTACTCGGAGGCGTCGTCCAGTCGAAGCTCGACCAGTTTCCGGCCCGGGTCGACGCCGGCCTTGTCGAAATGGCCCTGCTCCGGCTTGGTCAGCGTGGAGCTCCGCCGGTGGCCCCAGGTCACCTGCAGCGCCGCGTACCCCTCACGATCCGGGGTCTTGACCTGCACAACCCTCATCGGCGCCACGCGCAGCATCGTCACCGGTATCGCCCGGTTCTGATCGTCCCAGATCTGGGTCATCCCAACTTTTTCGCCCACGATCGCCCTGGTGGCCACTGGAGCTTCTCCATCTCGACTCTTCGTTCCGATCGACACCGGCCGGCATGGATCGGTTGCTGCACATCAATCGAACTGCTGTACTCCCTGCTCTGCAGACACCACCGCGGCCTCGATTGGCTTCGGCATGCACGCAGACGCTCCGCTCGGAGGATCCCGAGCGGAGCGCTCGCCTGGTTTGGTCCGAGGTCCCCGCCGTCCTACCGCGGGCGCTCGAACACGTCCTTCTCACATGGGTTGACCCGGAATCAGGCCGACTGGTGACTATATACCATCACGCCGGCGGTGACAACGGGGGTCGGGCGGTCGAGATGCCGTCCCGACAGGAGCGTCTCGTGGACTGGATCCCCTAGACGGTCTGGATCTTGATCTCGATGTCCACACCAGCCGGGAGATCGAGCCTCTGGAGCGAGTCCACCGTCTTCGGGGTGTGCTCCACGATGTCCACCAGGCGCTTGTGGACCCGCATCTCGAAGTGCTCCCGGCTGTCCTTGTACTTGTGGGGCGACCGGACCACGGTGTACCGGTGCTTCTCGGTGGGCAGCGGCACGGGACCCAGCACCTTGGCCTGGGTCCGGAGCACGGTCTGGACGATCTTCTCGGTCGACTGATCGAGAATTTCGTGATCGTAGGCCTTCAGGCGGATCCGGATCTTCTGTCGGGGGCCCTCTGCGGCCATGGGAACGGTGTCCTCTCGTGGATCGGGGTGGCGACGGCCGGACTAGGCCAGGATCTTCGTGACCCGGCCCGAGGCCACGGTGCGTCCACCCTCACGGATGGCGAACCTCAGGCCCTGGTCCATGGCGATCGGCTTGCCCAGCTCGACCGTCATGTCGGTGTTGTCACCGGGCATGACCATCTCGGTGCCCTCGGGCAGGCTGATGGTGCCGGTCACGTCGGTGGTCCGGAAGTAGAACTGCGGGCGGTAATTGGTGAAGAAGGGCTTGTGGCGACCGCCCTCGTCCTTGTTGAGCACGTAGACCGTGGCCTCGAACTTGGTGTGGGGGGTGATCGAACCGGGCTTGCACAGCACCTGGCCCCGCTCCACATCCTCCTTCTTCGTCCCCCGCAACAGGGCGCCGATGTTGTCGCCGGCCCGGCCCTCGTCGAGGAGCTTGCGGAACATCTCGATGCCGGTCACCGTGGTCTTCTGGGTGTCGCGGAGGCCGACGATCTCGACCTCCTCGCCGACCTTCACCACCCCCTGCTCGACCTTGCCGGTCACCACGGTGCCGCGTCCGGTGATCGACATGACGTCCTCCACCGACATGAGGAAGGGCTTCTCCACGTCACGCTGCGGCTCGGGGATGTAGGTGTCGACCGCCTCCATCAGCTCGAGGATCTTGGGCGTCCACTCGGGATCACCCTCGAGCGCCTTCAGGGCGCTGACCCTGATGATGGGGGTGTCGTCACCGGGGAACTCGTACTCGTTCAGCAGCTCACGGACCTCGAGCTCGACCAGGTCCAGCAGCTCCTCGTCGTCCACGGTGTCGGCCTTGTTGAGGGCGACCACGATGTAGGGCACGCCCACCTGGCGGGCCAGCAGCACGTGCTCACGGGTCTGAGGCATCGGCCCGTCGGCGGCCGAGACCACCAGGATGGCCCCGTCCACCTGGGCGGCACCGGTGATCATGTTCTTGATGTAGTCGGCGTGGCCGGGCATGTCGACGTGGGCGTAGTGACGGTTGGGGGTCTCGTACTCCACGTGTGCGATCTGGATGGTGATCCCGCGCTGCTTCTCCTCCGGCGCCTTGTCGATCTGATCGAATGGCGTGAACGACGTGGTCGGGTCGGACTCGGACAGCACCTTGGTGATGGCCGCGGTGAGCGTGGTCTTACCGTGGTCGATGTGTCCCATCGTTCCCACATTGACGTGGGGCTTCGTGCGCTCGAACTTCTGCTTGGCCATGGCTGGGGTAATGCTCCCTGATCTCGGACGGTACCCCCTCGGGCCCGCCACGACGCAGGCGGATGCCTGTCGTCATTCCTCGTGTAACGGTGATGATGCGCTTACTTGTCGTGAGTACTGAATGGGTGTGGCTGGGTACATCTGCGGCTGCGACCTGGGGTGATTCCCCGGTCGAATGCCGCCCTACTCTCCGCGCGCCTTGGCGATGATCTCCTTGGCGATCGACTCAGGGACCTCGTTGTACGCATGGAACTGCATCGAGTACGTCGCCCGGCCCTGAGTGCGCGAGCGCAGGTCGGTAGCGTAGCCGAACATGTCGCTCAGCGGTACCTGTGCCCGGACGATATGGCTGTTGCCCCGCTGCTCCATGCCCTCGACCTTGCCCCGCCGGGCGGAGAGGTCGCCGATCACGTCGCCCATGTAGTCCTCCGGGGTGGTCACCTCGACGGCCATCACCGGTTCGAGCAGGACGGGGTCGGCCAGGTTGGCGGCCTTCTTGATGGCCATCGACCCGGCGATCTTGAAGGCCATCTCCGAGGAGTCGACGTCGTGGTACGAGCCGTAGGTCAGGGTCACCTTGACGTCCACGGTCGGATACCCGGCCAGCACCCCGGCGGTCAGTGCCTCACGCATGCCCTGGTCCACCGAGGGGATGTACTCCTTCGGGATGACCCCGCCGGTGATCTTGTCCTCGAATTCGTACCCCTTGCCGGGATTGGGCTCGACGGTGATCACCACGTGGCCGTACTGGCCCTTCCCGCCGGTCTGGCGCACATGGCGGTACTCGACCTTCTCGACCTTCTTGCGGATCGTCTCGCGGTAGGCCACCTGGGGCTTGCCCACGTTGGCGTCGACGTTGAACTCCCGCATCATCCGGTCCACCAGCACCTCGAGATGGAGTTCGCCCATCCCCGAGATGACGGTCTGGCCGGTCTCCTCGTCCGACTGGACCCGGAAGGTCGGATCCTCCTCGGACAGCGAGAACAGGGCCCTCGACAGCTTGTCCTGGTCAGCCTTGGTCTTCGGCTCGACGGCCACGTGGATCACCGGCTCGGGGAAGGTGAGGGACTCGAGCACGACCTGATTGTCGGGATCGCACAGGGTGTCCCCGGTGGTGGTCTGCTTGAGCCCCACCGCGGCGATGATGTCGCCGGCGTAGGTGACGTCGAGGTCCTCCCGGGAGTTGGCATGCATCTGCAGGATGCGGCCGATCCGCTCCTTGCGGTCCTTGGTGGAGTTGAGCACGCCCGAGCCCTTGGTCAGGGTCCCGGAGTACACCCGCAGGTAGGTGAGCTTCCCCACGAAGGGGTCGGTCATGACCTTGAAGGCCAGGGCGGCGAACGGGGCGGTGTCGTCGGGCGGGCGCTCGACGGTGACCCCTTCCTTGCGGGGGACGGTACCCATGGTCGGCGGGATGTCCAGCGGGCTCGGCAGGTAGTCGACCACCGCGTCCAGCATGGGCTGGACGCCCTTGTTCTTGAAGGCGGAGCCGCACAGGACGGGGACGGCATGGCTCCCCAGGGTGACGGTGCGGATGGCCCGCTGGAGGTCCGCAGGGGTGATCTCCTCGTCCCCCAGGTACTTCTCCATGATGGTGTCGTCGTGGTTGGAGACCACGTCTATGAGCTGGTGGAGGGCCTCCTCGGCCTTCGCCTTGAGCTCGACGGGGATCTCCTCTTCCGCCCACTCCTCGCCCATCCCGTCGTCCCACACCAGGGCCCGCATGTGCACCAGGTCGACCACGCCCCGGAAGTCCCCCTCGGAGCCGATGGGCAACTGGATGACGGCCACGGTGGCGTCCAGCCGGTCCTTGATCATCTCGACGCACCGGTCGAAGTCGGCCCCGGTCCGGTCCATCTTGTTGATGAAGCACATCCGGGGGACCGCATACTTGTCGGCCTGCCGCCACACCGTCTCGGTCTGGGGCTCGACCCCGGCCACCGCGTCGAACACGGCCACGGCACCGTCGAGCACCCGCAGGGAGCGCTCGACCTCGACGGTGAAGTCGACGTGGCCGGGGGTGTCGATGATGTTGATGACCGTGTCCCGCCACATGCAGGTGGTGGCGGCCGAGGTGATGGTGATGCCCCGCTCCTGCTCCTGGACCATCCAGTCCATGGTGGCCGTGCCCGCGTGGACTTCGCCGATCTTGTAGTTCTTGCCCGTGTAGTAGAGGATCCGCTCGGTGGTCGTGGTCTTGCCCGCGTCGATATGGGCCATGATCCCGATGTTGCGGGTCTTGGCCAGAGGATGGTGGCGGGTGGTTGCTTCAGCCATGATTGATCAGCTCTCGGGTAGTACTTGTCGGTCGTGCCCGCTGCCGGAGCGGGGGGCCCGTGGGCCCTTCCCTACCAGCGGTAGTGGGCGAAGGCCTTGTTTGACTCGGCCATCTTGTGCAGGTCTTCGCGGCGCTTTGCCGCGGCTCCGATGCCGTTGGCCGCGTCGCGGATCTCGTTGGACAGGCGCTCGGCCATGGTCTTCTCGCGACGCTGCTGGGAATATCCGACCAGCCAACGGATGGACAGCGTCGTGGCCCGACGGGGCCGGACCTCGACGGGCACCTGGTAGGTGGCGCCACCGACCCGACGGCTGCGGACCTCGAGCTCGGGACGGGTGTTCTCCACCGCCTTCTTCAAGACGGCCACCGGGTCGTTCCCCGACTTCTCCGCCACGTCGGACAGGGCGTCGTAGACGATGCGCTCGGCCAGGGTGCGCTTCCCCCGGCTCAGCACACGGTTGACCACCTGGGTGACCAGCACCGAGTGGTAGACGGGATCCGGCATGAGCTCACGGCGGACGGCAGGACCTTTGCGGGGCACCTCAGGACTCCTTCTTGGCGCCGTAGCGGCTGCGCGCCTGATTCCGCTCACGCACACCCGACGCATCGAGCGTGCCCCGGATGACCTTGTACCGGACTCCGGGCAGGTCCTTCACCCGGCCACCGCGGACCAGCACGATGGAGTGCTCTTGAAGGTTGTGACCCTCGCCCGGGATGTAGGCGGTCACCTCGAGACCGCTGGTCAGGCGGACCCGGGCCACCTTGCGCAGCGCCGAGTTCGGCTTCTTCGGGGTATGGGTGTAGACGCGGGTGCACACGCCCCGTCGCTGGGGTGCACCCCGGAGGGCCGGGGTCTTCGACTTGGTCGGCTTGGTAGCCCGGCCTTTGCGGACGAGCTGGGAGATCGTGGGCACGCGTTACCTCTACGTTGTGGACTGCGGGGATGCTTCAGGACTTCATCAGGCGTTACTTCAGCTGGCTGCGGGCGGGCAGGGACTACCGTTCGGCGCGCAGCCGCAAAGAACTAATGCTACGGCATCCCTGCCTGCCGGGCAAGCGCGGGACGACCCAGCCAGCCTACCCGGACGGCGACGGGGACGGCCCGGCCCCTCGGGCCGGCTCGGGCCCCCGTCTCGTCAGGCTCCGGCTTCCAAGGGACCGTCCGAGACGGCCGGCCCACCGATCCCGCCCGAATTCCGATGACTCGGCGGCGGGCTCATCCGATGCCGGTACCGCGCCCAGCCAGCTGGCATCGATCTCCGAGCTGAAGCTCCCGAGGGAAGCGTCGCCACCGGTGTCCCGCAGCCAGGCGGCCAGGTCCTCGGTGCCGGCGTCGCCTTCCGATCCGAGCGCCCAGAAGGGCATGGCCTCGGCGCCGGGCATCTCCAGCTTGATGTCGCGGTACCGCTCCATGCCGGAGCCGGCGGGGATGAGCTTGCCGATGATGATGTTCTCCTTGAGACCGAACAGCTGGTCCGACTTGCCCTCGATGGCGGCCTCGGTCAGCACACGGGTGGTCTCCTGGAACGATGCCGCCGACAGCCAGCTCTCGGTGGCCAGCGACGCCTTGGTGATCCCCATCAGCTCGGGCCGGCCCTCGGCAGGACGCTTGCCGTCCTGGACCAACTGCCGGTTGACCTCGGCATACGAACGGCTGTCGACCCGCTCGCCGGGGAGGAAGGAGGCATCGCCGGGCTCGGCCACCAGCACCCGGCGGAGCATCTGGCGCACGATCAACTCGATGTGCTTGTCGTGGATCGAAACACCCTGGTCGCGGTAGACCTTCTGGACCTCTTCGACCAGGTACTGCTGTGTCTCGCGGATGCCCTTGACCTCGAGGAGCTCCTTCGGGTCCTTCGGGCCCTCGACCAGTGCGTCACCGGCGCCGACCTCCTGGCCGTCGACCACCTCGAGGTGGGCCCGCTGGGCCACCAGCATGGTGTGCTCCTCGCCGTCGTCGGCCACCACCGTGATGTGGCGACCCGACTCGTCCTCGTCGACCCTGACCACACCGGAATGCCGGGCCAGGACCGCGGCACCCTTCGGCGTGCGGGCTTCGAAGAGCTCGACGACGCGGGGGAGGCCGTGGGTGATGTCCTCACCGACGATGCCGCCGGTGTGGAAGGTCCGCATGGTCAGCTGGGTCCCGGGCTCACCGATGGACTGGGCGGCGATGACGCCGACCGCCTCGCCGAGCTCGATCATCTCGCCGGTGGCCAGGGACTGGCCGTAGCAGGCGGCGCAGATACCCTGCTCGGCCTCGCAGGTCAGCACCGACCGGGTCCGGATCCTGTCGACGGCCGGATCGTCACGGAGCCGATTGACGATCTCCTCGGTGAGGACCGTGCCGGCCTCGATCTTCGACTTGTCCGACAGGGTGACCGCCTCGGCGCTGATCCGGCCGTTGACCCTCGTCTCGAGGTACGAACGGGTGCCGGCGCCGTCGGGCACGATGCCTTCGATCCAGATCCCACGGACCGAGCCGCAGTCGTCCTCGCGGACGATGAGCTCCTGGGCCACGTCGACCAGGCGACGGGTGAGGTAGCCGGAGTCGGCGGTGCGCAGGGCGGTATCGGCCAGGCCCTTGCGGGCGCCGTGGGTCGAGATGAAGTACTCGAGCACCGAGAGACCCTCGCGGAACGAGGACTTGATCGGCCTCGGGATCATCTCACCCCGCGGATTGGAGACCAGGCCCTTCATGCCGGCGATCTGACGGATCTGCTGGCTGTTCCCACGGGCGCCGGAGTCGACCATCATGTCGAGCGGGTTGAAGGCGATGGTGGACAGCGACTTCTCCATGGCCTTTCCGACCTCGGAGTTGGCCGATGTCCAGATTTCGATCTCCTTCTGCCGCCGCTCGTCGTCGGTGATGATCCCGCGCTTGAACTGAGCTTCGGCCTTCTCCGCTTCCTTTTCGTAGCGGTCGAGGATGAGCTGCTTGTCCGGAGGGGTCCGCACGTCGTTGATGGAGATGGTCAGACCCGACTGGGCCGCGTAGCGGAAGCCGAGTGCCTTGATCCGGTCGAGGCTGGCCGCCACCTCCCGCTTGGGGAAGTTGGCCGCCACCTCCTCCACGATGGACCCGATGGCGGTGTTGCGCTTCCCGACGATGTCGTTGATGTAGCGGTAGCCGTCGGGCAGGGCGGTGTTGAAGAACAGGCGACCGGCGGTGGTCTCGAGCTCCATCCGCTCGTCTTCGGCCATCCCCACCAGGTTGCCCTCGGCGTCCAGCTCCGCTCCCTTGGCCAGGGCGACCGACTGGGCCAGGTGCGAACCGGCCTCGGGCCGGATGACGATCTTGGCCTGGAGGTCGATGTCCCCGGCGTCGAAGGCCGTTTCGACCTCGTAGGCATGACGGAACACGCGGCCCTCGCCCTTGGCCCCGTCGACGGGGAGGGTGAGGTAGTAGATGCCGAAGACCATGTCCTGGGTGGGCACGGTGATCGGGCGTCCGGTGGCCGGCGACAGGATGTTGTTGGCCGACAGCATCAGCACCCGGGCCTCGGCCTGGGCCTCGGCTGACAGGGGCAGGTGCACGGCCATCTGGTCACCGTCGAAGTCGGCGTTGAACGCGGTGCACACCAGCGGGTGGACCTGGATGGCCTTGCCCTCGACGAGCACCGGCTCGAATGCCTGGATCCCCAGGCGGTGCAAGGTCGGCGCCCGGTTCAACAGCACCGGGTGCTCCTTGATCACACCTTCGAGCACGTCCCACACCTGCGGACGGCGGCGCTCGACCATGCGCTTGGCCGACTTGATGTTCTGGGCGTACTCGGCGTCCACCAGCCGCTTCATGACGAAGGGCTTGAACAGCTCGAGCGCCATCAGCTTGGGGAGCCCGCACTGGTGGAGCTGGAGGGTCGGACCGATCACGATGACCGATCGACCCGAGTAGTCGACGCGCTTGCCCAGAAGGTTCTGGCGGAACCGCCCCTGCTTCCCCTTCAGCATGTCCGACAGGCTCTTCAGGGGCCGGTTGCCGGGCCCGGTGACCGGCCGACCGCGGCGACCGTTGTCGAAGAGGGCGTCGACCGCCTCTTGCAGCATGCGCTTCTCGTTGTTGATGATGATCTCGGGGGCACCCAGGTCGAGCAGCCGCTTGAGCCGGTTGTTCCGGTTGATGACCCGCCGGTAGAGATCGTTGAGGTCAGAGGTGGCGAACCGTCCGCCATCGAGCTGGACCATCGGCCGCAGGTCGGGCGGGATCACCGGGACCGAGTCGAGGATCATGGCCCGCGGGTCGTTGGCCCGGCGCCCGTTCTCGTCGCGCCGGTTGAAGGCGGTGACGATCTTCAGGCGCTTGATGACCTTCTGGCGGCGCTGGGCCGAGAGGGGCTTGCGCCCGTCGGCCGCGTCGATCATCTCGCGCAGCTTGACCTCCTCGACATCGAGGTCGATACGGTCGATCAGCCGGGAGATGGTCTCGGCGCCCATCCCGCCCTCGAAGTAGTCCTCGTAGCGGATCCGCAGCTCGCGCCAGAGCATCTCGTCCTCGAGGATCTTCCGGGAATGGAGGCTCTTGAACTCGTCGAACGCCCGCTGGGCCAGCTCGATCTCGCTCTGGTACCGCTCGCGGACACCAGCGATCTCCTTCTCGACGTTCCGCTGGCGGGCCTTGACCTCGGTGTCCTTGGCTCCGGACTTCTCGAGCTCGGCCAGCTCGCCCTCGAGCGCCTTGAAGCGACGGTCGATCTCGACGTCCCGCTTCTTCTCGATGTCGGCGATCTCCACGAGGAGCTCGGCCTCGAGGTCGGGCAGATCCTCGTGGCGCTTGGCCTCGTCCACCCAGGTGACCAGGTTGGCGGCGAAGTAGATGACCTTCTCGAGCTGCTTGGCCTTCAGCTCCTCGCGGGCCTCGGTGCCCATGAGGAGGTACGCCAACCAGCTCCGGGTGCCCCGGAGGTACCAGATGTGCACGACCGGTGCCGCCAGCTCGATGTGGCCCATGCGCTCGCGCCGGACCTTCGACCGGGTGACCTCGACCCCGCAGCGCTCGCAGATGATGCCCCGGAACCGGACCCGCTTGTACTTCCCGCAGTAGCACTCCCAGTCCTTGGTGGGACCGAAGATCTTCTCGCAGAAGAGCCCGTCCTTTTCCGGGCGGAGCGTGCGGTAGTTGATGGTCTCGGGCTTCTTCACCTCGCCGTTGGACCACCCCCTGATCGAGTCGGCGGTCGCCAGTCCGATCCTCAACTGGTCGAAGTCATTGACATCTAGCATCAGAAGCCCCTTTCCGCGGCGCGGCGTGCGTCTTCCTCGTCCGACCCGCGTTCGGGCCGGCTGATGTCGATACCGAGCTCCTCGGCCGTGCGGAACACGTCCTCGTCAAGCTCTCGCATCTCGATCTCTTCTCCACTCGGTGCCAGGACTTCGACGTCGAGGCACAGCGACTGCATCTCTTTGATGAGCACCTTGAAGCTTTCGGGTATCCCCGGTTCGGGGATGTTCTCGCCCTTCACGATGGCCTCGTAGACCTTCACCCGACCGAGGACGTCGTCCGACTTGATGGTCAGGAGCTCCTGGAGCGCATAGGCGGCGCCGAAGGCCTCGAGGGCCCACACCTCCATCTCCCCGAAGCGCTGTCCACCGAACTGGGCCTTCCCACCCAGAGGCTGCTGGGTGATCATGGAGTACGGACCGGTCGACCGGGCGTGGATCTTGTCGTCCACCAGGTGGTGGAGTTTGAGGATGTACACGTAGCCGACCGAGATCGGGTTGTCGTACTTCTCCCCGGTGCGGCCGTTGTAGAGCGTCGACTTCCCGTCGTCGGTCACCTGCACGTCGCCATCGACCCCGTCAGGGTTGAGGCGGCGGAAGATCTGCTGGATCGTCGGGTGGCGGCCGGCGTCGGCCTCCTCGTCCCAGTGGGCGCCGTCGAAGACGGGCGTGGACACCCACACCGCAGGGTTGGTGCGCGGACGGGTCTTCGTCTCCGTGCCTCGCAGCGGCGGTCGGGCGACCTCACCGGCACCCTCCCAACCCCAACGGGCGGCGTAGCCGAGATGGGACTCGAGCACCTGGCCCACGTTCATCCGGCTGGGCACCCCCAACGGGTTGAGGATGATGTCGACCGGGGTGCCGTCCGCCTGGAACGGCATGTCCTCGATGGGGAGGATCTTCGAGATGACCCCCTTGTTCCCGTGGCGCCCGGCCAGCTTGTCGCCCTCGGAGATCTTGCGCTTCTGGGCCACGTAGACACGGACCAGCTGCTCCACCCCGGGCGGCAGCTCGTGGGCATCGTCGCGGGAGAACACCCGCACGTCGATGACCGTTCCCTGCTCCCCGTGGGGAACCTTCAACGAGGTGTCACGGACCTCACGGGCCTTCTCGCCGAAGATGGCCCGCAGCAGCCTCTCCTCCGGGGTCTGCTCGGTCTCGCCCTTGGGGGTGACCTTGCCGACCAGGACGTCGCCCGGGCCCACCTCGGCCCCGATGCGGATGATGCCACGCTCGTCGAGATCGGCCAGGATCTCCTCGGACAGGTTGGGGATGTCCCGGGTGATCTCCTCGGCCCCCAACTTGGTGTCGCGGGCGTCCACCTCGTGCTCCTCGATGTGGATCGACGTGAGCACGTCGTCCTTCACCAGGCGCTCGGACAGGATGATGGCGTCCTCGTAGTTGTATCCCTCCCACGGCATGAAGGCGACCAGGAGGTTCTTGCCCAGGGCGAGCTCGCCGTTGTGGGTGGCCGGACCGTCGGCCAGCACGTCACCGGCCGAGACCTTCTGCCCCTCCTCGACGATCACCTTCTGGTTGATGGCGGTGTTCTGGTTGGAGCGGCGGAACTTGGCCAGTCGGTAGACCTTCTTGGCCAGCACGTTGCCGTTCCGGTCCTTGGTGCCCGCTCTGTACTCGACGGTGATCTGGTCGCCGGAGACGTCGACCACGGTTCCTTCACCTTCGGCCAGGACCACGTCGCCCGCGTCGCGGGCGGCCCGGGCCTCGACCCCGGTGCCGATGTAGGGGGCCTCGGGGACCACCAGCGGAACGGCCTGCTTCTGCATGTTGGCGCCCATCAGGGCCCGGTTGGCGTCGTCGTGCTCGACGAAGGGGATGAGCGCGGTGGACACCGACACGATCTGCTTCGGGGACACGTCCATCAGGTCGACCTCGGCCGGAGGGACGAAGTCGATCTCCGAGGTGGTGCCGTACGACGTCGTCGTGGCCCCCACCCGCACACCGGTCCCCTGCGGCCCGCGTCGGACGAGCACCTTCTCCTCGGTGAACCGGCCGCCGTCGTCCAGCGCCGCCGAGGCCTGGGCGATGACGTGCTCCTCCTCCTCGTCGGCGGCCAGGTAGGTGATCTCCTTGGTCACCTGGCCGTTGACCACCTTGCGGTAGGGGGTCTCGATGAACCCGTACTCGTTGACCCGGGCGTACGTCGCCAGCGACCCGATGAGGCCGATGTTCGGGCCCTCGGGGGTCTCGATCGGGCACATGCGGCCGTAGTGGGAGGTGTGCACGTCACGGACCTCGAAGCCGGCACGCTCACGGGACAGGCCGCCCGGCCCGAGGGCCGACAGCCGGCGCTTGTGGGCCAGCCCGGACAGCGGGTTGTTCTGGTCCATGAACTGGCTCAGCTGGCTGGTCCCGAAGAACTCCTTGACCGCGGCCACCACCGGCCGGATGTTGATCAGGGTCTGCGGGGTGATGGCCTCGACGTCCTGGGTGGTCATGCGCTCGCGGACCACCCGCTCCATGCGGGACAGACCGACACGGACCTGATTCTGGATGAGCTCGCCCACCGAGCGGATCCGGCGGTTGGCGAAGTGGTCCTGATCGTCGATCCGGTACGTCGACTCGCCGTCGGCCATGTGCTTGGCCAGGTGGAGCATGTAGGTGGCCGAGGCCAGGATCTCCGACGGGCTCAGCACGCCCTGGGTCGGCGACGGGCGCTCGAGGTCGATCTTGAAGATGTCCGCGATCCGCTCGATCTCAGGTCCGAGCTTGCGGTTGAGCTTGTACCGGCCCACCCGGGTCAGGTCATAGCGCTTGGGGTTGAAGAAGGCGTTCTCGAAGTACTGGCGGGCCGCCTCCACCGACAGGGGTTCCCCGGGACGTGCCCGCTTGTAGATCTCGAGCAGGGCCTCCTCGCGTGAAGGAGCCAGATTCTGCTCCTTCTCCCACTGCCCCTCGAGGAAGTCGAAGTGGCGGACGAAGCGCTCCAGGAAGGCCTGGTCCTCGTAGCCGAGGGCGCGAAGGAGGACGAACAGCGAGAGCCGGCGCTTGCGGGCCACGCGGCAGCCGGCGGTCACGTCCTTGGACGGCTTGGCTTCGACGTCGAATTCGATCCACTCCCCGCGGTAGGGATGGATGGTGCCGGTGAACACGGTCTTGGCGTCACGTCCGGGCTGGAAGATGACCCCCGGCGAACGGACCAGCTGGCTCACCACGACACGCTCGGTGCCGTTGACGATGAAGGTGCCCTTGTCGGTCATCACCGGGAAGTCCCCCATGAAGACCGTCTGCTCCTTGATCTCGCCCGTGCCCGCGTTCATGAACCGGGCCCGCACGAAGACGGGCGCGGCGTAGGTCATGTCCTTCTCCTTGCACTCCTCCACCGAGAACTTCGGTGGAGGGCGCAGGTCGGGGTCGGTCGGATCGAACTCCAGCTCGAGGCTCAGCTGGCCGGTGAAATCCTCGATCGGGCTGATGTCGTTGAACGTCTCGGCCAGACCCCGGTCCAGAAACCACTGGAAGGAGTCACGCTGGATGGCGACGAGGTCCGGCAAGGGCAGGGCCTCATCGATGTTGGCAAATGAAAAACGTTCCGGGCTGTTGGACCGTGTAGGCAACGGCCTACTCCTCCCAGTTGCATGGTGGATGGGGCGACGACGGGGTACTGCGGTGAGTCAACGTTCGGGGGTGAACTTCTCGGGCACTTCTCGGGACATATCGGGGACTTCTGAGGGGTCGACAGCTACCGCCGCAGCGGTCGGAAAGGGTCGCCAGGGCGCGCGTCAATCAGCCAAAACACTGAGGAAGGCAAAAGGAGCAGGCACGGCAACCAGTTATCCTAACCGGACGCGCACAGGATCACAAGCCCAAGGACGCGAATCCCCGATCCAGGCCTGCACACGGTAGAAGACCAGCCGTCCGCCGTCAAGGAACACGCCGATTTCCGGGTCCCACGCCGCCACCTTCCCACTCGTCACCGGGGTGCGGACCAGCCGCAATCCGGTCCGGGACTGCCATGACCGACCGGCTCCCTGGTCACCGCGACGCGCGGTGACCAGGGAACGGGGTCGTCCTACTTGAGCTCGACGGTGGCTCCGGCCCCTTCGAGCTGGGCCTTGGCCTTCTCCGCGTCTTCCTTGTTGGCCTTCTCCAGAACCGGCTTGGGAGCCCCGTCGACCAGGTCTTTTGCCTCCTTCAGGCCGAGGCTGGTCAAGGAGCGCACCTCCTTGATGACCTGGATCTTCTTGTCGCCCGCGGCGGTGAGGATCACGTCGAATTCGGTCTTCTCCTCTTCGCCCCCGCCGGCGTCGGCCCCTCCAGCCGCCGGGGCGGCGGCGGCCACGGCCACCGGAGCGGCGGCGGTCACGCCGAAGCGCTCCTCGAATTCCTTGAGCAGCTCGCTCAGCTCGAGGACGGACAGCTCGGAGATGCCGTCCAGGATCTGGTCCTTGGTCAGGGTGCCTGCCATTGTCGTAACTCCTTGTTTCCTGGTCTTGGGTTCGGTCGGTTTTCTCGGTTTGGGTGCTGAACGGGATCCGCGGCGGCGGTCCCGGGTCCTACTCGGTGTCCGGGGTCTCGCCGGCTGATGCCTCGGCGGTCGGCGTCTCGGCGGTCGGGTGCTTCGGCGGCCACTTCGGTGGACGATGCGGCGTCCTCGTCCGCCGGAGCCTCGGTTGCCGGAGCCTCGGTTGCCGGAGCCCCGTCTGCCGGAGCCCCGTCTGCCGGAGCCATGTCTGCCGGAGCCATGTCTGCCGGAGCTTCGCCTGCCGGGGCCGGGCCCGTCTCGAGTACCTCGCCGGAGGCCTGGCGCTGGTCGATCAGGGCCGACAGCCCGTAGGCCAGATTGCGGGGAAGTGCCTCGATGAGGCCGGCCAGCTGCTGGATGGGTGCCGCCAGGGCGCCGGCGAACTGGGCCAGCAGCGTGTCCCGCGACGGGAGGTCGGCCAGCACGCCGATGTCGTTGGCGGACAGCACGCCGGTTCCGACCATGCCGCCCTTGACGATCAGGTTCGGGTTGCCGCGGGCGAAGTCACGCAGCGTCTTGGCCACCGCACTGACATCCCCGCGCACGAACGCAATGGCCGTGGGGCCGGTCAAAAAGTCGTGCATCGGGGCCTGCGGGCTGTCGGCGATAGCCAAGCGGACCAGGGTGTTCTTGTAGATCTTGTAGTCCCCGCCGGCGGCGGACAGCCCCTGGCGCAGCTCAGCCAGCTCGGACACGCTGAGGCCGCGGTACTCGGTCAGCACCGCAGCGTCCGAGGCCTCGAGGCGGTCCCGAACCTCGTTGACGACGGCGACCTTGTCGGCCCTCGGATTGTCCATGGTCCCTCCGCTGAGCATGTGGCTCAGATCCGGGCCGTAGACACCATCGAGCGGTGTCGCGCCGGCACACGGGCTCGGCGCGGAACGCCTCATCAGGCGGACCCGTCTCGGGTCCCTTCGGCACCGGATGACCGGTGCACCGGAGGTCTACGGCAGTTCAGTGAAGTGTGGAAAGGTGAAACCCTAGCGCGGATCGGCCGGATGCGACCAGTCGTGCTTCCGGCCGATCACCAGGGGTCATGCGCTGGTGGCCAGCTCCTCGTCGGTCTTGCGGGCGAGCAGCGGGTCGATATGGACGCCCGGACCCATGGTCGAAGACAGGGTCACCGCCCTGACATAGCGGCCCTTTGAGGATGCCGGCTTGGCCCGGTGGATCTCCTCCATGACCGCATGCAGGTTCTCGAGGAGCTGGGCCCGGTCGAAGGACACCTTCCCCACCCGGAGGTGGATGTTCCCCACCTTGTCGGTCCGGTACTCGACCCGGCCGCCCTTGAACTCGGCGACCGCCCGCTCCACGTCGTCGGTCACCGTCCCCGTCTTCGGATTGGGCATCAGGCCGCGGGGCCCGAGCACCCGGCCCAGGGTCCCGACCTGGCCCATCAGGTCCGGCGTGGCGATGGCGACGTCGAAATCGAGGAAGCCCTCGTTGGCCACCCGGGCCACGAGGTCGTCGGCCCCGACGACGTCGGCGCCGGCCGCCCGGGCCTCCGCCGCCTTCTCGCCGGCCGCGAACACCGCCACCCGGGCGGTGCGTCCGGTCCCGGCCGGCAGGGACAGGGTCCCGCGGACGATCTGATCCGCCTTGCGGGGATCGACCCCCAGGCGGATGGCGACCTCCACCGTCTCGTCGAACGAGGCCTTGGCGGACGCCTTGACCAGGTCGACCGCCTCGACGGGCGTATAGAGATGCTGCCGGTCGAACTGGGCGATGCTCGACTTGTACTTCTTTCCCCGTGACATGTGGTTCTCCGTTTCCTCGACTATCCGCGGCGGCCGGCTCAGCCGGCGACGGCGATGCCCATCGACCGGGCCGTGCCCTCCACCTGGCGCTTGGCTGCCTCGATGTCGGAGGTGTTGAGATCGGGCAGCTTGATGGCGGCTATCTCCGCCACCTGGGCATCGGTGACCGTGCCCACCTGCTCACGCCCCGATGTCGAGGCGCCCTTCTCCAGGCCGGCGGCCTGGCGAAGCAGGGCCGGCGTCGGCGGGGTCTTGAGGACGAACGAGAAGGTCCGGTCCTCGTAGATGGAGATCTCGACCGGCACGATCGATCCCCGCTGGTTCTCCGTGGCCGCGTTGTACTGCTTGCAGAAATCCATCGTCTGGACTCCGTGCGGGCCGAGCGCCGTTCCCACCGGTGGCGCGGGTGTGGCACCCCCGGCCGGGAGCTGGATCTTCACGACCGCAAGGACGCGCTTCTTCGGTGGCATGGGTACTTCTCCTTCCCTGGTTCCCGCCGGCCTACAGCTTGGCGACCTGGCTGAATTCGAGCTCCACTGGGGTCTCTCGACCGAAAATGTTGACCAGGACCTTGAGCTTCAGCTGGTCCTCGTTTATTTCGGCGATCTGGCCCGAGAAGTCCGCGAACGGACCTTCCTTGACCCGAACCGTCTCCCCGACCTCGTGCTCGAGGCGTGGCCGGCTGCGCTTGGAAGGCGCCTCCCCTCCCTCGACCTTCACCTGGAGGATCCCCTCGACCTCACGCCGGGACAACGGTGTCGGCTTGGTGCCGGGCCCGACGAACCCGGTCACGCCGGGGGTGTTCCGGATGACCGACCAGCTGTCGTCGTCCAGTTCGCAACGGCACAGGAGATAGCCGGGGAACACCTTCTTCTGCACGACCACCTTCTTGCCGTTCTTGAACTCGACGACGTCCTCCATGGGAATGACCACCTCGTAGATGCGGTCCTCCATGTTCATCGACACGGCCCGGCTGTGGAGGTTCGACTTCACCTTGTTCTCATAGCCGGCGTAGGTGTGGACCACGAACCACCGTCCGGGCTGGTCGTAGGGGCTGACGACGAACGGCTCCTCGTCCTCGTCGAGGTAGTCGTCCTCGCCGTCGAGGTCGGCATCGATATCGGCGTCGATCGGGGCAGCCTCTTCGGCGGTCCCCGTCTCTATCGCCTCGGCTTCGGCGGCATCAGGCGCCGACGACGTCTCCGTGGCCGAAGCCGGGTCGACGTCGGGTGCCGACGAGGACTCGACGGCCCCTGGGCCCTCGTCGTCGCTCAACGGTGTATTGGTATCGTCATTGGTCACGGTCACGCCGATCACGTCTTGAACAGCCAGAGAACGCCCTTGGCGAAGGCGTAGTTGAGAATGAAGATGAGAACCATCAGGGACAGGAGCGTCACCAGCGTCACGGTGGTGTAGTTGATGACCTCGGACCGGTTGGGCCAGGCCACCTGCCGAAGCTCAGATCGTACCTCGCGGATGAACTGACCCGGACGGAAGGGCTCGCGCTTCGGTGGCCGCCGGGGCGGAGGGGCCGCGCGCCTGGGCGCGGCCTCACCATCGGGATCCTGCCCCTGACGCTGCGCCATGCGCTTTTGTTCTCGGTTCACGTGCTCTGTGTCCTTCGACGGTTGGCTTCTGTGGTGAGCAGGGCAGGAGGGACTCGAACCCCCAACCTTCGGTTTTGGAGACCGGTGCTCTACCAGTTGAGCTACTGCCCTCTGTCGATCGCCGTGCCGCGAGCGGCCAGCCGATCGCAGGGGCGGTTGGCTAGGTTATCACCGGGACCGTGGGGATTCCCAGGCACAATGCCGGTCCACAGGCCCGGTCCCTCGCCGGTCCGCCCCCACCTACCGGGTTTCTTTGTGCAGCGTGTGGCGCCGGTCCCACCGGCAGAACTTCTTCATCTCGATCCGCTCGCGGTCGTTCAGCTTGTTCTTCGTCGTGATGTAGTTCCGTCGCTTGCACTGCTCGCAGGCCAGGGTGACCTGGATGCGCTTCTCGTTCTTTGCCATCTTGACTCCTCCTACGGCCTGCCTCCGCACTGGCCGGCGGGGCTGGCTCCGATGTCTTGCCCGGTGTCCTCGACTGTCCTGCTCGTGTCCTGCTCGTGTCCTGCTTGTGTCCTGCGGGTGGTAGCGGCGGCCGGACTCGAACCGGCGACCCCACGATTATGAGCCGTGTGCTCTGACCAACTGAGCTACGCCGCCATGGGCGAGCCCCCTGTCGGAATCGAACCGACGACACCAGCCTTACCATGGCTGTGCTCTGCCGACTGAGCTAAGGGGGCAGTGCGGCTCGAGCGAGCAGCAAAAAGACAATCATAGCCAAAGCTGGGCCCGGCCGAGCGTAGCCGCCTTCCTCGCTACCATCGGCTGATGCACGTGCGCTTGGCGAGGGCGTCCGACTCCGAATCGATCCGGTCGATCTACAACGCCGAGGTCACCGGGTCGACCGCCACCTTCGACCTCGTGCCCCGAACGTCCGAGGAGCAGTTGGCCTGGCTGGCCGACCACCGCGGCCCCTATCCGGCGGTGGTGGCGACCGACGATCGGGACACCGTCCTCGGATTCGGCTCCCTCTCGGAGTACAAGAACCGCCCGTCCTACGCCACCACGGTGGAGAATTCGGTGTACGTGGACCCCGCCCATCGGGGCCAGGGGGTGGGCAGGGCCCTGCTCGAGCACCTCATCGGGCTGGCCACCCAGCACGGCTTCCACTCCGTCATCGCCCGGGTCGGCGGGGACAATCTGGCGTCCATCGCCCTCCATCAGGCGTGCGGCTTCACCCTGGTCGGGGTGGAGCGGGAGGTCGGTCGCAAGTTCGGCCGGTGGCTCGATGTGACGGTCCTCCAGCTCCTGGTCTGACCAGGTCCGGCCCGTCGGGCCGCCGGGCCGGGCCCGCTACGAGGCGACGCGGACCAGGACGCCGTCGGCAGCGGTCGCCCGGGGCACCGACGACCGCCGTTCCCAGCTGGCCAGGGGCACGGTGAGCACGAAGAGGATCCACAGCAGGGTCAGGACGATCTCCAGTGGATCACCGTGGATCAGGCTGTGCACCAGGTCGGTGCCCCCGGGCAGCTCGATGAACGCCGTCACCATGGAGAGCCCGATGATCAGCGACCGGAGCCGGCCCAAGCGCCACCGGCGCCAGCAGGATGAGACCCCACGACAGGTACCAGGGCTGGACCACCGGCCCGAGGGCGACCAGCAGCAGCAGGGTGATGCCCAGCGCCTTGAGCGTGCCGATCCGGTCGCTGTTGAACAGCAGCCAGACGCCGGCGATCCCCGCCACCAGCAACCCGAAGAAGCGGGTGACCGACAGCACGCCACCCAGCCCCACGCCGAGGTGGACGAAGTGGGCGATCCCGGTGAAGGCCAGGGCCAGCGAGGTGGTCGGGGCGGTCCACGAGCGGACCGCCCCCGGCGTCCCGAGGATGGTCACCCACCCCCAACCCAGACCGCTCACGTAGGAGAAGAAGCCGAGCACGCCGGCTCCGAGGAGCCCGGCCGTCACCACCGGCCGTATTCGGTCGCGCACCGCCGCCTGCGGCCCGAGCCAGCTCCACCCGACATAGAGGATCCCGAACGCCGCCGGCGCTTTGATCGCCGTGGCCAGCGCGCACAGGACGATGCCCACGATGGGGCGTTTCTCCTTGGCCGCGGTGAGCCCGGCGACCAGGAGTCCGAGCATCAGGGCGTCGTTGTGGGCACCTCCGATGAGGTGGAGGAGCGTCACCGGGTTGAGGATCATGAGGGTGAACAGCTCGGCCCCGTCGCGGTGGTACAGCCGGGCCAGCCGGGGGACGCAGGAGGCGATGAGCAGCACGCCGACCAGGGCGAGCAGCCGGAGCAGGACGATGGTGGCCAGCTCGTTGTGGAAGGTGATCCGGGCGAAGATCCCGTCGATCTGGAGGAACAGCGGTCCGTAGGGGGCCGGGGCGTTGGCCCACAGCGAGTCGACCGGGGCGGTATAGGAGTTGTTCCCCAACTGGGCCGGGCCGTAGAGGTAGGGGCTCATGTGGTGGCTGACCATCTCGCCCTGGGCCGCGTAGGAGTAGACGTCCCGGCTGAACAGCGGTGCGATGACCAGCATGGGGAGCGCCCAGAGGGCGAACACCCACATCATCCGCTTGATCGGGACCCCCGGGCACCGGGAGTAGAGCCGGGTCATGCCCCACCACACCCGCATCAGCAGCAACAGCCCGCCGTAGACGGCGGCCAGCGTGAAGTAGACGGCCCAGGTGCTGGCCAGATCGGTGCGGGGCACCCCGAAGAACCATACGCCGGGCATCTCGAGCTTGAACGGGGAGCTCGGGAGCGAGGCACCGATGGCGATGGCGACCATGGCCACGAACCCCAGCAGGGCCGGTCGCAACACGAGCCCACGCGGACGGGCCTGACCCTCCTGCAGCTGGACCTGGTCGCCGACCGGGACCGCGGACGTGTCCCAGCGTTGGCGAACCGAGCCCACGAACGCCTCGGTCAGCCGGCAGCCCGGTCCGGTAGATCTCCAGGGCGAGGAGTGGCAGTCCGGAGCTGGAGCTCGGTGGCCGGGGTTGCCCACCCTCGGGCGCCTCGGCTGCCGTGGTCTCGGATGGCATGAGGTTTCGGGGCTTCTCCTCGGTCGGACTGCCGGCACCAGTCGATCCATCTGGTTGCGCAGAGCCAGTTGCCGCTCCCCGCACTCGTCATCAGTTGCGGATCCCCGATCAACGCTCGCCAGACCGCGTGAGCACCCGTACCGCAATCATTCCGTAACTTCATTGTAACCAAGCCGGGGTCCCGATCAAGTCACCTGATCAAGGGACCGGAGCGCCCCGATCGGGGTCCGGCGGCGCCTGCGCCGACCGGCCCCCGGAGGCGGCGTGGGACACCGTCCCCACCGCCCCCGGTCCACTCCTGCGGTGGGCCGGGAAGGATTCGAACCTTCGAAGGCAGAACCGGCAGATTTACAGTCTGCTCCCTTTGGCCACTCGGGCACCGACCCGCAGGGCGGAAGGATATCGCCTGGTACGGCGCTACTGTTTCGCCATGCCTACCTTCGACGTTGTTTCGGAAGTCGACATGCAAGAGGTGCGGAACGCGGTCGACCAGGCCAACCGCGAAGCAGCCACCCGTTTCGACTTCAAAGGAACCGACTCGTCCATCGAGCTCTCGGACAAGGAACTGCTGCTGGCCTCGTCGACCGAGGACCGGCTCCGTGCCCTCTACCAGGTCCTGCAGGAGAAGCTGGTCAAGCGCGAGGTCTCCCTCAAGTCCTTCGAGGTCGGAAAGATCGAGGAGGCCTCCCGTGGCTCCGCCCGGCAGAAGCTGACCATCCAGGCCGGCATCTCGTCCGACCACGCCAAGAAGATCAACAAGTTCATCAAGGACCTCGGGCTCAAAGGCGTCAGCTCGCAGACCCAGGGGGATCAGTTGCGGGTGAGCGGGAAGAAACGCGACGACCTGCAGGCGGTCATCACTGCGTGCAAGGCGGAGGATTTCGGTATCCCGCTGCAGTTCAACAACTTCCGGGACTGACCGGGGTCACCGCCGGCTGCGTGGCTGCGGGCGGTCAGGCCGCCTCGACGAGCTCGTCGAGCTCCTCCAGCGGGTGGACCCGGAACAGGCGGTTGAAGACGATGAACTTGAGCACCCAGAAGAGGGCGAACGACAGGATGTTGGCCGCCAGGACCACCACGGTCTGCTCGAAGTGGGCGAGATGGTGGGCCACGCTGATGTGACGGGCGATCGCCGCGCCGAAGATGGACACGACGATGCCGATGGCCGACATGGCCCAGAAGGGCACGATCTCCTTCATCAGGTGGGATCGGCCGCCCTTGCCCCACACCCACTTGCGATTGAGGTAGTACGACGGCACCACGGCCACGATGTTGGCGATCACGGTGCTGGCGATGGCACCGGCCAGGTGGAGGACGCCGAACACGAGCGCCAACACGCCGAACGAGACCGCGGTGGACACCACCGACACCATCGTGTAGCGGAACAGCTGCTTGGCCTCGGGAGTGTCCCGTTTCTGCCAGAGATGGATCGCGCGAGTGGACAGGCCGTTCATCGGGGTCACTCTACCGGTGGAGGGGGCTCAGAACCGGATCAGCGACGCCGGGAGGGTGAATAATCGGGTTCTCAGACCGCATTGGCCCGGGCGACGGCGCCGAGCCACGACGCGCTCGGCTTCGCACGGCGTTCGAATGTCTCGCGGTCGACGGCGACCATCCCGAAGGTCGGTCCGTAGCCCAGCACCCACTCGAAGTTGTCCAGAAGGCTCCAGTAGAAGTACCCGCGGACGTCGATCCCGGCATCGAGACAGTGTCCGACGCCGTGGAGTGCCCTGTTCACGTAGTCGATCCTGACGTCGTCGTCGTCGGTCCCGATGCCGTTTTCGGTGACGTAGACCGGAAGCCCCGTCTTGTCCCATGCCCGACGGATGGTGCCCTCGAGGGCCTCGGGCCAGACCTCGTATCCCATCTGGGTGATGGGCACGCCCTCCTCGCCCCCCAGCGCGCCGTCGGGCCCGACCCGCATCCGGGTGTAGGTCTGGACCCCGATGAAGTCGTCTCCCTCGGTCGACTCGAGGAACACGTCCTCGGAGGGGCGCCGGATCCGCTCGAGCCAGTCCTCTCCGCCCGGCTGGAGCTGGTAGTCGGTCATCGACAGGGTCAGCCCGACCGGAAAGTCGCCCGGACCCGACCGAATGACCTCGACGGCCTTGCGGTGGGCCGCGGCCAGGGTGTCGTTGACGGCACTCCGGCGGTCCCTGTCCCGCACCCGGGGCGGGAAGATCCCGAGCCTCCATCCCATCGTGGCCACCACGTTGGGCTCATTGAGGGTCGCGGCCATACCGACCAGGTCGCCGATGTGAGCGGCGGCTCGCTCGCAGAACCGGGTGAAGCGATCTGCGGCGTGGGGGGCCTCCCAGGTGCCGGCGGCGGCCAGCCATCGGGGATGGGTGAAGTGATGGAAGGTGACCACCGGCACGACCCCTCGCTCGTGACATGCCGCCGCCATGCGCCGGTAGTGGTCGAGAGCCACACGGGAGAACTCACCCTCCTCGGGCTCGATCCGGCTCCACTCGAGCGAGAAGCGGTAGGCGCCGAGCCCGAGGCCGGCGACCAGGGCGATGTCCTCGTCGAAGCGGTTGAACGAATCGCAGGCGTCTCCGCTCACGTCGACACAACCTGAGGTGGGATCGTGCTCGAATACCCACCAGTCGTTGTTGACATTGCCGCCTTCGATCTGATGGGCGGCGGTTGCCGTTCCCCAGACGAAGCGGTCGGGGAAGACGAGTTCGGCCATGGCCAAAACGTAGCGGGATCGCCGCCCCGCCGCCCTGCCCGGCCCCGAGGAACGCATCGGGACGACTCTCCAGCTGGCAGGATGGGGAGGTGAGTGACGCCCTCGACTTCCTGGTCGACCTGCTCGACCTCGAGTCCATCGAAGTCAACATCTTCCGGGGCGTGAGCCCCAACGAGGACCGCCAGCGGGTGTTCGGCGGTCAGGTCGCGGCCCAGTCGTTGATGGCCGCGGGCCGAACCGTCGACAACGGACGGCCGCACTCGCTGCACGCCTACTTCCTGCGGCCGGGTGACCCCAACGTACCCATCCTCTACGAGGTGGACCGCATTCGGGACGGCAAGTCCTTCACCACCCGCAGGGTGGTGGCCATCCAACACGGCCGGGCCATCTTCAACATGTCGACGTCGTTCCACGTGGACGAGCCCGGACTCTCCCACCAATTCCCCATGCCCGACGTACCCGCCCCCGAAAACCTCGACACCCTGGCCACGAGGCTCGAACCCTTCCGGGAGACGCTCGGGGACTGGTTCTCGCGGCCCCACCCGATCGATCAGCGCCACATCGGCGAGCTGCCCTTCACCCACGGTGCGGGGAAGGAGCCGGTGCAGCGGCTGTGGATCCGAGCCGACGGAACGCTCCCCGACGATCCCCTGCTGCACGCCTGCATTGCCACCTACGCGTCGGACATGTCGCTGTTCGACACCATGCTGGCCCCCCACGACGTCCGCTGGGAGGACAGCCACTTCATGGGCGCCAGCCTCGACCACTGCATGTGGTTCCACCGTCCGTTCCGGGCCGACGAATGGCTGCTCTACGACATGGACAGTCCCTCGGCGTTCGGCGCCCGCGGGCTGGCAAGGGGATTTCTGTTCACCAGAGAGGGTGAGCTGGTCGTGTCAATGGTCCAAGAAGGTCTGATGCGACTGTCGAACCGTCCGAGCGGCTCCTGACCGGAGAGTGGGGCACCGCGCCCGGGCCGACGCCGACGAGGTCGGGGAAGGGTCAGCGGGAGGTGATGGGCACGTAGTCGCGGACGTCGTCGCCGATGTAGAGCTGACGGGGTCGGGCGATCTTCGAGTCCTGATCCAGCATCTCGTTCCAGTGGGCCAGCCAACCCGCAGTGCGGGGGATGGCAAACAGCACGGGGAACATCTCGAGGGGAAAACCCATGGCCTGGTAGATCAGCCCGGAGTAGAAGTCGACGTTGGGGTACAGCTTCCGCGACAGGAAGTAGTCGTCGGACAGGGCGATCTCCTCCAGCTTCAACGCGATGTCCAAGAGGGGGTTCTTGCCCGTGACCGTGAAGACCTCGTCGGCCGTCTTCTTGATGATCGTCGCCCGCGGGTCGTAGCTCTTGTAGACCCGGTGGCCGAACCCCTGGAGCCTCCCTCCAGAGCCCTCCTTCACCGAGGCGATGAAGGCCTCGACGTTCTCCATCGACCCGATGTCGGTGAGCATGCGGATGACCGCCTCGTTGGCTCCGCCGTGTCGCGGACCGTACAGCGCGGCGGCCGCGGCGGCACAGGCCGAATACGGATCGGCGTGCGAGGAACCGACCACCCGCATGGCGGTGGTCGAGCAGTTCTGCTCGTGGTCGGCGTGGAGGATGAAGAGCACGTCGAGAGCGCGGGCCAGTACCGGGTCGGCTTCGAATCGCGGTTCTGCGATCTTCCACATCATCGACAAGAAGTTCGACGTGAACGGCAGAGAATTGTCCGGATAGACGAACGGCATACCCACGCTGAACCGGTGGGCGGCGGCGGCCAGTGTCGGCATCTTGGCGATCAGCCGGATGATCTGCTTGTCACGTGATTCGACGTCGAAGATATCTTTGGCATCCCCGTAGAAGGTCGACAGGGCGGCGACTGCGGACACGAGCATGCCCATGGGATGGGCGTCGTAGTGGAATCCCTCGAGGAATCGCTTGCGCACGTTCTCGTGGATGAAGGTGTGCAGCGTGATCTCACGTTCCCACGTCTCGTACTCGGCGGAGGACGGGAGCTCGCCGTTCAGCAGCAGGTAGGCCACCTCGAGGTAGGTCGAATTCTCGGCCAGCTGCTCGATGGGATACCCGCGGTAGCGGAGGATGCCCTCGTCTCCGTCCAGGTAGGTGATCGAGCTCTCGCACGCAGCCGTGGACACGAAGCCCGGATCGTAGAACCAGACCCCGGGGAGCAGTTTCGACCACTGCGCCGCGGAGATGCCGCCGTGTTCGAAGGGGATCTCGAGGGACTCGCCGTTGCGATTGTCGATGATCGTGATGCTCTCAGCCACTGATCCCCAAACCCTTCTGTCGTCAGTCTCGTCGGCCCAACTCACCCAATCCTAGATCGACATGCCCCGTCTCTGACCAACCGGCGGCCGGCCCGAGCGGCGGCGAGCGTCGGCCACGGCAGTCACCGACGCCGGGCGATGGCCCACAGGTCAACTCGAGATCTGGATGAGGAATTTCTGGGACGATCCGGCCGGATTGGCCTGGGGCGGAATGGCCACGGCGAGGGAGAGCTCGTACAGGTGGCCACCGGCGACGGGCAGTGGGGACAGTGTCAGCGCGACGGACGATCCGGGTCGGAGGGTGATCCTCGTCTGCGTCGTGCCGCCGCGCTCGCCGACGGCAGGCGGGGCCGTCCCGGCGGGGACGACAGGGGTCACCGTCTGGCTCACCGTCACCCCGCTCTCGACCACTGTCCCGCAATTGGTCACGGTCATCGATGCCTGGACCGTTCTTGTCGGGGGCAGCACGATGGGTGTGGGACCGGCGACTGCCGAGGATGGGTCACTGCAGCTGTCGCCCACGATGCCCGGGCCGCCCGAAGCCGCCACCGCCGGCGCCGCGGGCGGTACCGCCGATGGCACCAGACCCGCGGCCGTGATGACCAGCTCGTGGAAGGGGATCAACGCCACGGACGCTTTCAGGGCCGCCGCCGTCGCCCCGAGCCGAACCGGACTGAGCGGTGCGTCGACGGCCGGCGACGGCACCCACACGGAGGCCGGCAGGTGGACCGGGATGTGCTCCCGATGGGCGTAGGCGACCAGCTGCCGGTAGCCGTCGTCCGCCTGTTGGAAGAGGAGTCCCGCGCCGGCCATCGCCGCTGACGCATCGGGTATCGAGGTCAGCGGTGCCGATTGACGGGGCGATGGATCGGACGGGGCGCCGGCGACGGGCAGGGTCCCCATGCCGAGGAGCCGATCGATGCTGGTGCGGAGATGGACCGTGGCCCGGGACCGCTCCTCCATCACCTCGGTGAAGCGGTTGCTCACAGTTCCCGTCGGGTACGGCGGCACCAGACCGGCCGCTTCCGACGCCTGCTCCGTGGTCGAATCCACGGCCTCGTCGAGCCCCTGTTGGATCTCGGTTCTGGCGGTGTGCGGAACCGTGGCGTTGGGAAGCTGCGCCGCGGACTCCATCAAGGAGGCCAACTCGCCTCCGGTCTGGTTGGACGCGTCGACGACGCGGGACGCCAGCGCGCCGTACCCGGTGTCGATCGAGGCCCGGAAGCCACCGGACTGGGCGTGGATCTCGGCCACCGAACCGATGACCAGTGCTGCGGTCACCACGATGAGGAGGACCAGCAGGAGGATCCTTCCCCGACCCCGCCTGGCGGCGGCGCGGCCGCGTCTGCGTCGGTCCCTCGGCATCCCGTGGACGATAGTGCCCGGCGTCGGCGCCAGATCCTTGACGCGACGGCCCGGTCACCCAGCCTGCACGGCCCGGACGCACGACGACGGTCGCCGCCGGGAACGGCTCAGCGCATCAGGTCGGGTGCGACCTCCATGCCGGCTTTCCAGACCGTCTTGGCCACGATCTTGGAGAAGTCCGCCCGGCTCGCGTATTTCGCACCGATCTCCCTCGTCTCCTCGAGGAGCCCCTCCGAGAGCGTGGTGGGGTTGAGGCCCAGCGCCAGGAAGCGCTCACGCGTCACGTTGAGGTCGTTCTCCGCCGCCTCCCTGCGGGGGTTCGGGAGATAGGCGATCTCCACGCCGGTCAGCTCGGAGATGAGCTTGGCCAGACCCTCGACCTGGTAGGTCTCGGTCACCTGGTTGAACACGGAGACCTGCTCGCCCTTGGCCGGAGGGTTGTTGAGGGCGATCTCGATGCACCGGACCGTGTCGCGGATGTGGATGAAGGCCCGCGTCTGGCCGCCGGTGCCATGCACCGTCAGCGGATGGCCGATCGCCGCCTGCATGATGAACCGGTTGAGCACGGTGCCGTAATCGCCGTCGTAGTCGAAGCGGTTGATGAGGCGTTCGTCGATCACCGTCTCGGGGGTCTGGGTCCCCCAGACGATGCCCTGGTGGAGATCGGTGATCCGCACACCGTCGTTCTTGGCGTAGAAGGCGAAGAGGAGCTGATCGAGGGTCTTGGTCATGTGGTAGATGGAGCCCGGGTTGGCCGGGTGCAGGATCTCGCGCTCGAGCTGGCCGTCCGGTGTGGAGACCTGGACGGTGAGGTAGCCCTCGGGGATCGGCGCCGAGCCCGACCAGCCGTAGCCGTAGACGCCCATCGTCCCCAGGTGGACGACCGCGATGTCGAGTCCCGACTCGACGATGGCGCAGAGCAGGTTGTGCGTGCCGGCAATGTTGTTGTCGACGGTGTAACGCTTGGTCTTCGAGCTCCGCATCGAGTACGGGGCGGCCCGCTGCTCGGCGAAGTGGACGATGGCGTCGGGTCGGACGTCGAGGAGCAGCGTGACGAGCCGGTCGTAGTCGTGGGCGAGGTCGAGATTGACGAAGTCGATCTCCTTGCCCGTGTGCTCCTTCCACACGGCCACGCGCTCGTGGATCGGGCGCACCGGGGTGAGGGACTCGACCTCGAGCTCGACGTCGATGAAACGGCGGCTCAGATTGTCGATGATGGTCACGTCGTGACCGGCCTGCGAGAGATGCAGCGTCGTGGGCCAGCCGCAGAAGCCGTCGCCACCGAGAATGAGAACCTTCATGATGATCCTTCCTTCTGCGAAGACGCCACCCGAAAAGCTCGGCAGGTGCGTTCCACGTCGACGATCCTATGTGTTGTCATCGTGAGATCGAGGGAACCGGGGTTGTTCCCGACGAAGCCCCGGAACTGCCTGGTCACCCATGTTCCCGATGCTTCTGGGTGGTGTGGGCCTTCCCGGGACCTGCTCGGAGGTGGAATCGGCCGACCACGCACACACCGTGGCGTTGACTGCCCCACGACGGGACTGACGGCCATCAGGGATGGCTGTCACCGCGGAGTTGGCTCTCTCCGCGGAGATGGCTCTCACCGCGGAGTACCGGGTCATGCATTCCATTTCCCCCCCCTCGCTCCTGAACCTCACGCTCCGACAGCGCCAGTTCGCTCTTCCAGAGCAAGACCTGACTGGTCACAAACGACCTGACCAGCCCCCTTTTTACCATCGATTGACCACTCTTTGCCTGTGAATATCCTTAGAGTCCGCGAATGCGCCGGATGGCCTGGGATGAACTGCAGGTCACCAAGGGAAATGTGTCTCTATCATCAAATTTGGGGAATTACGCAGAGTGGTGATCGCCGCGGGACGCTCCGTGCCGAATCTCTCTCGGGCCTTCGCGCGTCGCCTGCCCGTCCGGTTCGTCCGCGGACCCGGCCAGGCCGAGGAGATGCGGCCGTTCGAGTATCGGGATGCTCAGCTCCGGCGACTGGAGCGGCCGGGTCATCGCATCGACCGGAACGGGGTGGGGAAGCTCCTTCTCCCCGACGCCGACCACTCCCCGCTCCGCGAACCGCCTGGCGGTGACGAGGACCCGCCCCTCGAGCGAGCCGACGGCCTTGTTGTAGGCCGACACCGCGCTGTTGAGTCCTTTCCCGACCCCGGAGAAGTGGTCGCCGAGCACCGAGAGTCGTTGGTAGAGCAGCGCCCCGTCACGCTGGATCTCGCGGGCGTGCTCGGCCAGGGAGTCCTGCTGCCACCCGTACGCCACCGCCCGGAGGAGGGCGATCAGCGATGTCGGCGTGGCCAGCAGTACGTGATTGGCCACGGCGTGCTCCATCAGACCGGGTTCGTGCTCGAGCGCGGCGGTCAGCAGCGGATCGCCCGGTATGAAGGCCACGACGAACTCCGGCGACGGATCCACCCGTTTCCAGTACTCCTTCTTCGAGAGGGAGTCGACGTGGGCCTTCATCTGGCGACCGTGGCTGGCCAGGTGGGTGCGACGCTGGATCTCGTCGTCGGCCTCGTTGGCATCCAGAAAAGCCTGCATGGGGACCTTGGCGTCCACGGCCACGTTCTTGCCGCCCGGAAGGTGGACGACCATGTCGGGACGGAGACGGCCGCTGTCGGCGTCCGACGTCACCTGTTCATCGAAGTCGCAGTGCTCGAGCATGCCGGCCATCTCCACCACCCGGCGAAGCTGCAGCTCGCCCCAGCGCCCACGGGTCTGGGGCGACCGCAGGGCCGAGACCAGGTTGCGGGTCTCCTTCTGCAATTGATCGTGGGACGTCGACAGGTGCTTCATCTGCTCGGTCAGGGTCGTGTACGCACGTTGCCGTTCGACCTCGAGGCGCTGCATCCCCGCCTCGTATTTCCCCAATTGCTCACCGATGGGCTTGAGCAACTGCTCGATGGCTTCCTGCCGCTTGGCCAATTCTCCGTCCGCGGCCTGGCGGGTCTCGTTGAGCTTGGTGTCGGCGAGCTGGAGGAACTGCTCGTTGTTCTGCTGGAGGGCGAGCGTCGAGAGGCGGGCGAACTCCCCGGTCAACTGCTCGCGGGTCTCCGCGAAGCCGGCAGCCCGCTCCTCGGCGGCCCTCCGCTCGTGCTGGAGCTCCGAGCCGAGACGGGCGGCGTCGGCCCGGAGGCCGATCAACTGCTGGGCCTGCTGGGCCGCCTCCTCACGCAGGCCCTGCAGGTCTGCGACCAGCGTCTCGTTCAGTGCCGACGCATCGGCCAGGCGGGCTTCGGCCGTTCTGGCCGCGGTGACCTGATCGGCGCGGACCAGCAGCCCCACCACCACGCCCAAGGGGATGCCGACAACGAGACCGACGATGACTCCGGTGATCATGACCTGTCCTCCTCGGGCCACCTTGGGGGCAAACTGGCCCAGCACTGGCCAGCGTACCGATGGGGTGTGACGACTCCAGGGACCGCCACGGGGCCGCAGGTGGGCAGGGGCGCCGGCGGGGCCCGGCCGGAACCCGGGACCGACGGGCCCGGTTTCATCGGGGGACCGGCCCTCCCGTGTGCCAGCATGGGCCGATGCATCGCGTGGTCATCGTCGGTGCCGGTTTCGCCGGGCTGTCGGCAGCGAGAGCACTCGTGGGCAAGCCCGTCGAGGTGACGATCGTGGACCGGAGGAATTTCCACACCTTTCAACCGCTCCTGTACGAGGTGGCCACGGCCGGCCTCGAATCGGGCGACGTGGCCTACCCCATCCGGGCCATCTTCGGCCGGGCCGGCAACGTGACGTTCCGGTTCGCCACGGCGACGGGTGCCGACTGGGAGCACCGCCACGTGACCCTCGAGGATGCCGAGCCCCTCCCGTTCGATTCACTCATCGTGGCCAGCGGGGCCACGGCCAAGTTCTTCGGGATCCCGGGGGCCGGCGAGTTCAGCTTTCCCCTCTACACCCTCACCGACGCCCGGAGGCTCCGCGACCACGTGCTGCGCCGGCTCGAACAGGCCGATGCCGATCCGGCACTGGCGCCGGACGGCGCCCTCACCTTCGTGGTCGTGGGCGGTGGCCCCACCGGGGTGGAGGTGGCCGGAGCACTGGCCGAATTGTTGGACGTGGCCGTCCGGCACGACGGCTTCCGGTTCAAGCGGGACGCGGCCCGGATCATCATGGTCGACGGGCTGGACCGACTGTTGACCGCGTTCAAGCCGGCCGCCTCGGCGTACACGGCCGACACCCTCTCGGGCCGCGGTGTCGAGCTGCGCCTGGGCCGCATGGTCAGATCGGTCACCAGCTCGTACGTCGAGCTCGACAAGGGTGACCGGATCGCCACGCGGACGGTCGTCTGGGCCGGCGGGGTCACGGTGGACGGCACGGTCGCCTCGCGGATGGAGGCGGAGACCGGGGCCAACGGCCGGCTGGTGGTCGATTCCGACCTCTTGGTGGCCGGCCGCTCCGATGCCTATGCCATCGGCGACGCCGCCGCCGTACCGTGGGGTCCGGGGTCCAGTGACGCCGGGCGGGTCTGCCCGCAGCTGGCCCAGGTGGCCATCCAGTCGGGAGCCCATGCCGCGGAACACATCCTCAACCGGATCGAGGGTCGTCCGACGAAGCCGTTCCGCTACCACGACAAAGGCATCATGGCCACCATCGGCCGCCGGGCCGCCATCACCGAATTCCCGAGCGGGGTGCTGGTCAAGGGGACCCTCGGTTGGCTGTCATGGTTGAGCCTGCACCTCGTGTACCTCGTCGGCTTCCGCAACAAGCTCATCGTGCTCGTCAATTGGTCGTGGCGGTACCTCTCGTGGGGATCCGGACCCCGGGTCATCGTGGACGACGATCTCGAGCTCAAAGAGGTTGGGGCCGAGCGGAGACCCGGACCGGCCCCGCCCGGACCACCGGGCTGACCACCCGGACCGCCCGGCCGACCTCGGGGTCGTGGGCAGGGGTACGGTGGTCGCCGTGGACGACACCCTCGAACAGATAGACCGGAAGGTCCTTCAGCTGTTCGCCCTGGTGGGCGAGTCGGTGTCGGGGGCCACGCATGCCCTCCTCTCCGGGGACCGGGAAGCGGCCAAGGCTCTCGCCGACCGTGACGAGGTGGTGGACACCCTCTACCACGACATCGAGCACCTCACCCTCCAACAGCTCACGGTGGCCGGCATCACTTCGCCCTCGGACCTCCGATTCCTGGTCACCGTCATCAGGATGCTCCCGGACCTCGAACGGAACGGTGATCTGGCCGAGCATGTGGCCCGGCGGGCCGCCCGAGGGCTGGGTGGTGAGCTGTCGGCCAGGAGCCGGGGACTGGTGGAGCGCATGGGCGAGGTGGCCATTCACATGTGGCGGGCCACCACGGATGCGTACGCCGAACGCCAGCCGATGGCCGCGTCGCTGGTTGACACCCTCGACGACGAGATGGACGATCTGCACGTCAGCCTCACGGTGGAGGTGGTGGCGGGGACCATGCCGCTCCCCGTGGCGGTGGAACTGGCCATGGTCGCCCGCTTCTACGAGCGCTTCGGCGACCACGCGGTGAACTTGGCCAAGCGGGTCACCGTGCTGGCTCCGACGACCAACGCCACCATCTGAGGCGCCGGCCCGGTTTCGAGCCGACCCCCTTGGCGGGCCGGCTCACCCCACGATGCCCAGTGACACCAGCTCCTCGGAGATCTGGACGGCATTGAGGGCGGCCCCCTTGCGCAGGTTGTCGCCGCTCATGAAGAGGGCCAACCGGTTGTCCATACCGTCGGCCCGCCGGATGCGGCCCACCAACGTGGGGTCCCTCCCGGCGGCGTGCAGGGGTGTCGGCACCTCTGCCAGCTCGACGCCGGGGGCCCCGGTGAGCAGCGCGGTCGCCTCGTCGGGGCTCAGGTCGCGGGCGAACTCGGCCACGATGGCGTGCGAGTGGCCCGTGAACACGGGCACCCGGACACAGGTGCAGGTGACCACCAGGTCGGGGATGCCGAGGATCTTCCGGCTCTCGTTGCCGAATTTCTGCTCCTCGCTGGACTCGTTCGAGCCGTCTTCGACCAGGTAGCCGGCCATGGGGATCACGTTGTGGGCGATGACGTCGGGGAAGACGTCGGCGGCGGGGAAGCCCACCGCACCACCGTCGAAGGTGAGAGCGGCCGCACCGTCCACCGACTTGATCAGCTGCTCCTCGAGCTCCGCCACCCCGGCCAGGCCAGCGCCGGAGACCGCCTGATAGGTGGCCACGATGATCCGTTCCAGACCGGCTGCGTCGTGGAGGGGCTTGAGAACGGGCATGGCCACCATGGTCGTGCAGTTCGGGTTGGCCACGATGCCCTTCCGGATCGACGCCAGCGCGGCCGCATTGACCTCGGGTACCACCAACGGCACCTCCGGATCCATCCGCCAGGCCGACGAATTGTCGATGACGACGGCGCCCCCGGACACGAACCTCGGGGCCAGCTGCGCGGAAGCCGAGGCCCCGACGGAGAACAGGGCGAGATCCAGGCCGTCCAGGTCGGCCGTGGCCGCGTCCTCGACCACGACGTCGCGGCCCCGGAAAGGAATCCGCCGCCCGGCCGACCGGGACGAGGCGAACAGCCTGAGGTCGTCGAGCGGGAACCCCCGCTCGTCGAGGATGGCCAGCATCACGGTTCCGACCTGACCTGTCGCTCCCACGACCGCCACACGCATGCCCGTCATTCTACGGGCCCGGCGCCGCGCCGTCGGACAACCCCGATCCGACGGCGGGGCGGCCTGAGGGTCAGGCCAGCTCGAACGCAGCGTGCAGAGCCCGGACCGCCTCCTCGGCCGAGTCGGCCCGGATCATGCACGAGATCCGGATCGACGAGGTGGAGATCATCTCGATGTTGATCCCGGCGGAGGCGAGGGTCTCGAAGGTGAGGGCCGTCACCCCGGGATGGGTCTTCATCCCGGCCCCCACCAGCGATACCCGGGCCACGTCGGAGTCGCTGGTGACGCCGGTTGCCCCGAGCTCGGGGACGAGCTCCTCGCAGACCTCGGTGCTCACGGCCAGGTCGTAGCCGGGAACGGTGAACGAGATGTCGGTCGTCCCGTGCAACGAGGTGTTCTGCACGATCATGTCCACGTTCACGTGGCGGTCGGCCAGGCCCCTGAACAGCCGGGCGGCCAGACCCGGACGGTCGGGCACGCCGATGACCGTCACCTTGGCCTCGGTCACGTCATGGGTGACGGCGGTGACGATTGCCTGCTCCATGGTTTCATCCTCCTCGACGACCCAGGTCCCGGGCTCCCAGGTGAAGCTCGAACGTACATGGAGCACCACACCGTGGTTGCGGGCGAACTCCACCGAGCGCAGATTGAGCACCCGACCCCCGGTGGCGGCGATCTCCAGCATCTCCTCGTAGCTGACCCGGGCCAGCTTTCGGGCCCCGGGCTCGATGCGGGGATCGGTGCTGAACACTCCGGACACATCGGTGTAGATCTCGCATACGTCGGCCGACAGGGCGGCGGCCAGCGCCACGGCCGTGGTGTCCGAGCCACCGCGACCGAGGGTGGTCACATCCCGCTCGACCGACATGCCCTGGAACCCGGCGACGACGGGGACGCCGCCACCGTCCAGGGTGGCCCGGAGCCGGTCCGCCTTGACATCGACGATCTTCGCCCGGGTGTGGACGGCATCGGTGATGATGCCGGCCTGGCTGCCGGTGAACGACGTGGCTTCCACCCCCAAGCCGGCCAGGGCCATGCACAGCAGGGACATCGAGATGCGCTCCCCGGAGCTCAGCAGCATGTCCACCTCGCGCATCGGCTGCACGGTACTTACGTCGGAAGCCAGCCTGATCAGCTGGTCCGTGGTGTGACCCATGGCGCTGACCACCACCACCACATCGTCGCCGGAACGCCGGGTCCGGGCGACGTGATCGGCGACGGCGCGGATGCGTTCGGCGTCCGCAACCGAGGTCCCGCCGAACTTCTGTACCACCAGCGACATGGGGCCCAAGGCTACAGGGACGGCCGCGGACCTCCGTCGGGGCAAACACAGGCGACGCCTTTGGTGGGCGTCGGAGCGACTACCCTGATCCCCCGTGTCCACCGAGAAGCGCCAGCGCCAGAAAGCCGGCCGGCAGGCCCGCCTGGCCGCTCAGCAGAAACAGCAGAAGCGCAAGCAGACGCTCCGGCGGACCATCACCGTCGTCATCGTGGCCGCCGTCGTGTTCGGGATCTCCTACGCCATCTTCAAGCCGGGGAAGAAGGCGGCGACCGCCACCACCACCACGACGTCGACCGTCCCCGTGGCTGCGGCGCAGACCACGGCCGACAATGTCTCCAAGGCCGCCGGGTGCCCGTCCAGCCCGACGGCCAAGTTGCCGAACCCGCAATGGAAATCGCCGCCCCCGATGACGATCGACCCCGACAAGACCTACACGGCGACCATCAAGACCGACCTCGGGACGATCACCGCCTCGCTCGATGCCAAGACGGCACCGAATGCGGTCAACGACTTCGTCTTCCTGGCGGACCAGAAGTACTACAACTGCCTCACCTTCCACCGGGTCATCCCGTCCTTCATGGACCAGACCGGGGACCCCACCGGCACCGGCACCGGCGGGGTCGGCTACACCGTGCAGGGCGAGGTCCCGGCCACCGCGAATCCCCAGTACCCGCTCGGAGCACTGGCCATGGCGAAGACGTCGTCGGCACCGAACGGGACGTCGAGCAACCAGTTCTTCATCGTGGCCGGCAGCGAGGGCGAGTCGCTGCCGGCCGACTATGCGCTGTTCGGGCAGGTCACATCCGGGCAGGACGTGGTGGATCGGATCAACGCCGACGGCGATGCCAGCGACGACGGCACGCCGCCCAAAGTCATCCATCGCATGCTCTCGGTGACCGTCACCTCGTCCTAGATCCGCCGGCACCGCCCGGCGCCGACAACATCCCAGCCCACCCACGACCCGAGGAGAAGGTGCCATGGCCCCAGAGATTCCAGCCGCGGACGGATCGAGTCCGAAGACCCAGCGCTTCGACGCGCCGCCGCCCATGGTCATCGATCCGGCCAAGCGGTACACCGCCGAGGTGGCGACGTCCAAGGGCACGATGACCATCGCCCTCGACGCCAACGCCGCACCGACCACCGTCAACAACTTCGTCTTCCTGGCCCGCTGGCACTACTACGACGGCATCGTGTTCCACCGGATCATCCCCGGGTTCATGCTGCAGGGCGGGGATCCGGAAGGGTCGGGCCGCGGCGGCCCCGGCTATCGGTTCGACGATGAGCTGCCGGCGCCCGGACGGTACGAGATCGGCTCACTGGCCATGGCCAACGCCGGTCCCAACACCAACGGCAGCCAGTTCTTCATCGTCAGCGGTCCGGACGGGACGGCCCTGCCACCCAACTACTCCCTGTTCGGCAAAGTCGTGAGCGGCCTCGACGTGGTCAAGGCCATCGAGTCGGTGGGCGGCCGGTCGGGGAAACCGTCGGAGAAGGTCGTCATCGAGTCGGTGGTGATCACCGAGGCCGACTGACGGGCTTCAGGCCGGCAGCGCGCCCAGACCTGCGTCGGCGCGGGCACCGTCGAGGAAGACGGCCACCTCACCGACCCCGGCGGAACGCCAGCGACCCCCGGGCTCGCGGATCAGGGCGGTCCGTTCGGGGATGCCCGCCACCGGTGTGCCGACGGGCGCCAGCTGCACCGACCGGTGGAGTTTCTCGCCGTGCTCGTCCTCATGGGCGTCGCCGAAGTGGGGAACCACCGCCAGGCCGCTCAACAGGCCGAGCCCGATGGTCAGTCCGCCGCCCCGGGCGTCGACCATCGGATCGGTGAGGGCCATCGCCGCCCCCGAAGAGCCGACCACGACGGCACCATCCCGCCAGGCCAGGAGGAGTGCTTCCCACAGCTTCGAGTTCTTCAGCACACTCCGGAGATGCATGGGCGAGCTGCCGCTCAGGTAGATCAAACGGGCGCTCCTCATCACCGCGGCCGCGCCGCTGTCTTCGGCATCGGCCCGGGACAGGACCATCAATCCCTCGACCCGGCCCCCGAGGGGCGCGAACCACTCGCCGGCCTCCACCACCAGGCGTTCGGGATGCTCGTAGGCCGCAGCGGTGGGAAGCACCAGCACCTCATCCGATCCGGAGGCGGCCAGGAACTCGGCGTCGAACGAACACCCGGCGCGCCATTCGCCGCCGCCGACCAGAGCCAGGATCCCTCGGGTGTCGTCCATTGGTGCAACTGTAGAGGTCGGGATCGGAGTGCCGCGGACCGGTCGCGGCCCTCGACGGCCCGGCGGCCCACCCCCTGTCCGGCGTCGGCCCACCGCATCGCACACCTCGGGGGTCGGGGACGGCGGATCCGGAAGGATTCCCGGGCCGGGGGACGCGCCGCGGCCACAGCAGTAGCATCCTCCCCCATGTCCATAACCAGCGTGGGAATTGTCGGTTCGGGGATCATGGGATCGGGCATCGCCGAGACGGCTGCCGTCAACGGGTTCGAGGTGGTGCTCCGGTCGCGCAGCCAATCCACGGCCGATGCCACCATCGCTGCGCTCGAGAAATCGCTCAACCGCCAGGTCGACAAGGGCAAGTTGACCGCAGGCGACCGCGACGACGCGCTGGGGCGGGTGACCGGCACCTCCGACCTGGCCGCCCTCCGTGACGCCGATCTGGTCATCGAGTCGGTGGTCGAGGACTTGGCTGTCAAGAAGGAGCTCTTCAACGAGCTGGACCGGATCACCTCTGACAGCACGATCCTGGCCACCAACACCTCCACGCTCCCGGTGATCGAGCTGGCCATGCAGACGGGCCGGCCCGACAAGGTCTGCGGCGTCCACTTCTTCAACCCGGCTCCGATGATGGCCCTGGTGGAGCTGGTCCGGCCGCTGACCGCGTCGGACGAGACCCTGGCCTCGGCCCGGCAGTTCGCCGAGGCTTGCGGAAAGACCCCGGTCGAGGTCAAGGACCAGGCCGGCTTCATCGTCAACGCCCTGCTCTTCCCCTACCTCAACAACGCGGTGAGGCTCTACGAGCAAGGGGTGGCATCGATCGCCGACATCGACACGGCCATGAAGGGAGGGTGCGGATTTCCGATGGGCCCGTTCGCCCTGCTGGACCTGGTCGGACTCGACACCTCGTTGGCCATCCTGGACGCCCTGTACGACGAATTCCGCGACCCGAACTACGCGGCGATGCCCCTCCTGCGCCGGATGGTGGCCGCCGAGCAGCTGGGTCGCAAGTCGGGCCAGGGCTTTCTCGACTATCGGAAGTAGCCTGGATCGCCTGGGCGGCCGACCCAAACGAGAGCGTGTTCTAGTGCATTTTTCCGGACGGCGATCCGGCGCAACAATGGGGAGATGAGCGACGTGGAACCAGAGGAAGGGCGGGCGGACCTGACCGGAGGGCCGGCGACCTCGACCGCCCCACGTGACCATCCGTGGGTGATGCGCACCTACTCGGGCCATTCGACGGCCAAGGCGTCGAACGAGCTCTACCGGACCAATCTGGCCAAAGGGCAGACAGGCCTCTCGATCGCGTTCGACCTCCCCACCCAGATCGGCTACGACCCCGACGCCCCACAGGCCACGGGCGAGGTGGGCAAGGTCGGTGTCCCCGTCGCCCACCTGGGGCACATGGCCCAGCTGCTGGACGGGATCCCCGTCGACTCGATGAACACGTCGATGACCATCAACGCCACCGCGGCCTGGCTGCTCGGCCTCTACATCGCCAACGCCGAGGACCACGGCGTGGACCCGGCCGTGCTGTCGGGAACCACCCAGAACGACATCGTCAAGGAATACCTGTCCCGGGGGACCTACATCTTCCCCCCGCTGCCCAGCCTGCGACTGACCGTCGACACCATCGCCTACACGGTGCGTCACGTTCCCAAGTGGAACCCGATCAACGTCTGCAGCTATCACCTCCAAGAGGCCGGCGCCACCCCGTCCCAGGAGGTCGCCTACGCGCTGGCCACCGCCATCGGGGTCCTCGACGCGGTCCGCGATTCCGGGCAGATCCCCGACGAGGAGTTCCCCTCCGTGGTCGGCCGCATCTCCTTTTTCGTCAACGCCGGGGTCCGCTTCGTCGAGGAGACCTGCAAGATGCGGGCCTTCACCGGTCTGTGGGAGCGGGTGTGCACCGAGCGGTACGGGGTCACCGATCCCAAGCTCAGGAGGTTTCGCTACGGCGTGCAGGTGAACTCGCTCGGGCTGACCGAAGCTCAGCCCGAGAACAACGTGCCCCGTATCGTCCTCGAGTCCCTGGGTGTGACCCTGTCCAAGCGGGCCCGGGCCCGGGCCCTCCAGCTTCCGGCGTGGAACGAGGCACTCGGGCTTCCCCGCCCGTGGGACCAGCAATGGTCACTCCGCATCCAGCAGATCCTCGCCTTCGAGTCGGATCTCCTCGAATACGGGGACATCTTCGACGGCTCGGTGGTCATCGAGAAGAAGACGGCCGAGGTGGCCGAGTCCTCGTGGGCCGAGCTCGAGAACGTGCTCGGGCTCGGAGGGGCGTTCGAGGCCATCGACGAGCTGAAGGCACGTCTGGTCGGGAGCCAAGCGGAGCGGATCCGGCGCATCGAGACCGGCGATCTGCAGGTGGTCGGGGTCAATTGCTTCACCGAGACGGCCGAATCGCCCCTCGAACCCGAGAGCACCGGGTCGGGGGCCGGCGGCCATCCCGGCGGTGGCTCGATCCTGAGAGTCGACCCGGCGGTCGAGTCCGAGCTGCGGGCCGACGTGGAGGCATGGCGATCGAGCCGGAGCGCGGCCCCGGTGCAGCAGGCCCTCGACGAGCTGAAGCGGGCGGCCCAGGGCTCCGACAACATCATGCCGGCCACCATCGCCCTGGCCCATGCCGGCGGCACCACCGGTGAATGGGCCCGTGCGCTCCGCGAGGTGTTCGGCGAGTACCGGGCCCCGACCGGCGTGAGCGGCGGGGTCGGACATCGAGGTGTCGAGTTCCGGGCCGTGCGTGAGCGCTCCCGGGCCATGGCCGAACGCGCCGGCAGCCCGCCCCGACTGCTGGTGGCCAAACCGGGACTCGACGGTCACTCCAACGGGGCCGAGCAGATCGCGGTGGCCGCCCGCGACGCCGGCTTCGAGGTCGTTTATCAGGGCATCCGCCTGTCGCCGGCAGAGATCGCGGCCGCCGCCCGGGACGAGGACGTGGACGTGGTGGGCATCTCCATCCTCTCGGGCAGCCATCTCGAGCTGGTTCCCGAAGTGGTCGACCGGCTGAGGGCGGCCGGGGTGGAGGCGCCGGTCGTGGTGGGCGGGATCATCCCCCCGGAGGACGCCGAGATCCTCCTGGGCAAGGGGGTGGCCCGGGTCTACACGCCCAAGGATTTCGAGCTCGGGCCGATGATGGACGACATGCTTCGACTGGCCGAGGGGTACCGGGACAGTCTCGTCGCCTGAACGCCTCCCGTCCTCAGGCCCAGGGGCGTTGGCGGCGGGCGGAGGGCGGTCTCGACCACCACCGACCGCTGAACCGCCAGGCCGGCGGTTTGTCAGGTTCCACCGACGCCACCAGGTGCCGGCGGGGCCAGGCCTGATCGGCGGCCGCAGCCAGGACGGCCAACACCACCGGATCCACCTCGGGCCGGACGGCGATGCCGGGTGCGGCGGTGGCCCCCGCTTCGTCGCCGCGGTCCACGACGGTCACAGCGGCATGTTCCCGTGCTTGCGCTTGGGAAGGTCCTCCCGCTTCGACACCAACAGGGCCAGGCTCCGGACCAGCACCCGCCGTGTCTCGGTCGGGTCGATGACGTCGTCGACATAGCCGCGCTCGGCGGCGGCGTAGGGGTTGGCGTACCGCTCGGTGTACTCCTCCACCAGCTCCTTGCGGCGGCCGACGGGATCGACGGCTTCGGCCAGGTCCCGGCGGTAGACGATCTCGACGGCACCTTCGGGGCCCATCACGGCCAGCTCGGCCGACGGCCAGGCATAGGCCAGGTCCGCCCCGATGGACTTCGAGTTCATCACCACGTAGGCGCCGCCGTAGGCCTTGCGGGTGATGATCTGCACCCGGGGGACGGTCGACTCGCAGTAGGCGTAGAGCAGTTTGGCCCCGTGGCGGATGATGCCCCCGTACTCCTGGTCGGTGCCGGGCATGAACCCGGGGACGTCGACGAACGTGATCAGGGGGACGTTGAAGGCGTCGCAGGTGCGCACGAACCGGGCACCCTTCTCCGATGCATCGATGTTGAGCACGCCGGCCAGCATCTGAGGTTGGTTCCCGACGATGCCGACCGACCGGCCGTCGATACGGGCGAAGCCGCACACGAGGTTCATGGCCCAGTGGTGGTTGACCTCGAAGAATTCCCCGTCATCGACCACCGCCTCGATCACCTTCTTCATGTCGTAGGGCTGATTGGGTGACGCCGGCATCAGATCCACCAGCTCGGGCGTGAGGCGGTCGGGGTCGTCCGTCGGCGCCATCAAGGGGGCCTCCTCCAGGTTGTTGGAGGGCAGGAAGCTCAGGAGGTAGCGCACGTCGTCGAGGCAGGATTTCTCGTCAGGAGCCACGAACGCAGCCACCCCGGACTTGGTGGCGTGGCTCATCGCCCCGCCGAGCTCCTCGAGGGTCACGTCCTCGCCGGTCACGGTCTTGACCACGTCGGGGCCGGTGATGAACATGTGGCTCGTCCCCTGCACCATGAAGATGAAGTCGGTCATGGCCGGGCTGTAGACCGCCCCTCCGGCGCACGGGCCGAGGATCACGCTGATCTGTGGGATCACCCCGGAGGCCTCTGCGTTCCGGTGGAAGATGCCCCCGTAGGCGTGCAGCGAGACGACGCCCTCTTGGATGCGGGCCCCGGCGCCGTCGTTGAGGCCGATCATCGGCACGCCGATGGACGAAGCCAGGTCCATCACCTTGTGGATCTTCTCGGCGAACACCTCGCCCAGCGCCCCGCCGAAGACGGTGAAGTCCTGGCTGAACACGCACACCCGCCGACCCTCGATGGTACCGAACCCGGTGATCACGCCGTCGGTGTAGGGGCGGTTCTCCTCCAGTCCCATGCCGTGGGCCCGGTGGCGGGCCAACATGTCCAGCTCCTGAAAGGACCCGTCGTCGAGGAGGTAGTCGATGCGCTCGCGAGCGGTCATCTTGCCCTTGGCGTGGTGCTTCTCCACCGCCCGCGGGGACCCGGCATTGCGGGCCTGCTGGCGGCGCTCGGCCAGCTCTTCGAGTCGTTGGGTCATCGGATGATCCATGGACAGTGAGGCTACCGGAACCGCACCGGGGGGCCCGATCGACAGGTCTCGCTCAGCCCGGCGTGTTGACCCAGTGGGGCCCGCACCACACGTAGGACACCGGGCTCCGGGAGCCGGCCGCCCCGTAGGCGGCCACGCTCCTCCCCCGGTACCGCTTCTCGAGCTCGGGATCGGGCGAGCCGACGAAGGAGAACCGGTCCGGAGACCGATTCCCGCCGTGGCCGTGCACCGGCCCGGAGGCCTCCCACCGCTCGATCCGGTATACGGCGGCGATCACGTCGCCGGCCACGATGGCCGCCCACCGGGGTGAACGAAGCGAGTCGGGGTCGGTCCACCGCCGTCCGATCCGCCAATCGTGGCGGACCCGGTCGTAGGAGGTGTCGGCGCCGGCGGCGCCCACCCGCAGCAGCACCAGCTGGTGACCGCGTTTGATCTTGGCCCGCTTGGCCAGGAGGGAACCCACCTCGACGGCGCTCCGGCGCTGACGGCCCAGCTCCGGGCGGCCCGGGAGCCCGAGCGCTTCGTGGGTGGCTGCCTCCACCAACAGGGCCTCGTCCGGGCTCAGCCCGTGGCGGAGGATGTCGATGCGAACCGTGCGGTCGCCGGACTCGATCTCACGGATGCGCTCGAGCATCGGATACTTGCCCGGCTCGTCCGTGCCGCTCCTGGCTGCGTGTAGGTGCCGGAAGCAACGATCGTTGCGCCCCCTTCCCACATAGAACGGGCGTCCGGTCCTCGGATCGATCAACAGATAGACGTAGGACCGCAGCCGGGCCGAGACCCCCGAGGAGAACCCGGCGCCGGCGTCAGCATGGATCGGAATCCCGGCTCGGTCGCCACCGTCGGTCGGAACCGGAGGCGACAGCTCGGACGCCGATCCGCCCGGTCCGGGCGAGGGGGGTGCGGACGGGACGGTGGCGGGTGGACGGGCCCGGTCGCTCGGAACGGGGATGCTGGCCACGCCGATGGGCGGCACTCCGGCGACCGGGGGTTCGTCAGGATGCCCCGACGGCGCCGTGGCGGTGTCCATCGACCGGACCGCTACTCCTGCACGAGCTCGATGAGCGTGCCGAAGGCACCCTTGGGATGGACGAAGGCCACCGTTGTCCCTCGAGACCCGGGCCGCGGGACCTGGTCGATGGCCCGACCGCCGTGTTCGGTGACCGATCGGAGGGCTTCGGCACAGTCGGACACCCGGTAGCCGACGTGGTGGAGGCCCTCGCCCTTCTTCTTCAGGTACACGGCCACCGGCGAGTCCTCCCGGGTGGGGGTGAGGAGCTGGATATAGCTGTCGGCCACCTTCAACAGCGCCTCCTCGACGCCGTCGGAGTCGACCCGTTCGCGGTGGTCCACCGTGGCCCCGAAGGTCTCCGCGTAGTAGGCGATGGCCGCGTCGAGGTCGTTGACGGCGATGGCCACATGGTCGATCTCGGTGAGCAGGGGCGCCGTCATCCCTCGTGCCTCCTCATCCCTCGTGCCTCCTGAAGAGGGTGATCCTGTCCTCACCGACCCGGGCGCGGAGCTCGGGGTCGTCGATGCCCTGCCCACCTTCGGGGGCGAGACAGAGCACTCCGATCTTGCCCTCGTGGAGGTTGCGGTGGACCTGGGACGCGGCATCGCCGACGTGCTCCAGGGTATGGACGGCCGACAGGGGCGGGAGGATCTTCCCCTCGCAGACGAGCTGATTGGCGTCCCACGCCTCCCGGTAGTTGGCGAAATGCGAGCCCTTGATGGTCTTGAGCTTCATCCACAGGTGCCGGTTGTCGTACTCGATCATGTACCCGGATGTGGCCGCGCAGGTCACGATGGTCCCACCCCGTTTGGCGGCGAACACCGAAGCGCCCATGGTCTGGCGCCCCGGATGCTCGAACACGATGTCGACATCCTCGCCGACAAGCCCTCGGATGTCCTTGCCCAGCCGCCGCCATTCCGACTCGTCCTGGGTGTGCTCGTCCTTCCAGAACCGGTAGTTGGCCACCTTGCGGTCGATCACCGCCTCCACACCGAGGTCGTGGAGGAGCTCGACCTTGGCCGGGGACGACACCACCCCGACCGGGGTCCCTCCCCCGTTGAGCACGTACTGCACGGCATAGGCCCCGAGCCCACCCGACGCCCCCCAGACCAGGACCTTGGCACCCTGCTCCATGTGGGCGCCGTTCTTCGACACCAGCATCCGGTACGAGGTCGAGTTGCACAGCGCGTTGACTGCGGCCTCCTCCCAGGTCAGGTGGGTGGCCTTGGGCATCAGCTGGTTGGCCTTGACCACGGCCAGGTCGGCCAGACCACCGAAGTTGGTCTCGAACCCCCAGATGCGCTGGTTGTCGGCCAGGATCGAGTCGTCGTGCGCGCTCGGGCTCTGGTCGTCCACGTAGTTGCAGTGGACGGTGACCTTGTCCCCGGGCTTCCACAGCCGGACAGCCGATCCCGTCCGCAGCACCACCCCAGCGGCGTCCGATCCGACCACGTGGTAATCGAGGGCGTGGCGCTTGCCCCACCTGCTCTCCTTGCCCAGACGGTCGAGAAACCCGAACGTGGGCAGCGGCTCGAAGATCGAGGTCCACACGGTGTTGAAATTGATCGAGCTGGCCATGACGGCCACGTAGGCCTCGTCCGGGGCCAGCTCAGGCACGGCGACCTCGCCCACGTGGAGCGACTTCGTGGGGTCCTTGTCCTCGGAGTCGAGGCCTTCGAACATCCCCACCTCGTCGCGGAGCACGAACGCCGCCCGGTACGTCTCGGGCAGCGCGATGGCCTCCAGTTCGTCGCCCGACGCGCCCGATTGGATGGCTGAGAGGAACTCCTGCATGGGATGCGAGGATAGCTTGCCCGGGACTGGCGGGTCCTCGGGACGGGGTACCGAACGGGAGCGGGTCGTGAGCGCTGTGGTCCCGCGGGCGGGCGACGCCGTAACATGGGGCGGTTGTCGTGGCGAGCCCCTGGGGAGCGCCGCCTGAACTGGCCAGCAGGCCGCGGAGGATCTCATGCCCGGAACCGTCATCGTCACAGGGGCCCGGACCCCGATCGGCAAGCTCGCAGGTGTCCTCGGTGGCTTCGCGGCCACCGAGCTCGGAGGTTTCGCCATCGCCGCGGCCCTCGAGCGGGCCGGGGTGAAGCCCGAGCAGGTCGACTACGTGTTCATGGGTCAGGTGATCCAGGCCGGGGCCGGCCAGATCACCGCCCGTCAGGCCGCGGTCAATGCCGGGATCCCGATGAGCGTGCCGGCCACCACCGTCAACAAGGTCTGCCTGTCGGGCCTCAACGCCATCTACCTGGCCGACCTGATGATCAATGCCGGTGACGCCGACATCGTCGTGGCCGGGGGGATGGAGTCGATGACCCAGGCCCCGTATCTGCTTCCCGGGGCCCGGGCCGGGTACCGGATCGGGGACGGCACCCTGGTCGACTCGATGATGTACGACGGTCTGTTCTGCGCCTTCGACGAGTGCGCCATGGGGCTCGCCACCGAGCGCTACAACGGCGCCGACGGAGTGTCCCGTGAGCGCCAGGACGCCTTCAGCGCCCTGTCCCACGAACGTGCGGCGGCGGCCATCAAGGACGGCAAGTTCGCCGACGAGATCGTCCCGGTGAGCGTGCCCCAGCGGAAGGGTGAGCCACTGGTGGTGGACACCGACGAGGGCGTGCGGCCCGAAACGACGGCCGAATCGCTCGGCAAGCTTCGTCCCGCATTCGACAAGAGCGGCACCATCACGGCCGGCAACGCCTCGCAGATCTCCGATGGTGCCGCCGCCGTCATCGTGATGTCGAAGGCCAAGGCCGAAGAGCTCGGAGTCTCCCCGCTGGGTGAGCTGGTCGGCTACGGACAGGTGGCCGGACCCGACCCCTCGCTGCTCCGTCAGCCCTCGAACGCCACCGACGCGGCGTTGGCCAACGCCGGCCTGACCGTGAAGGACGTCGACCTCTTCGAGATCAACGAGGCCTTCGCCGCAGTCGGGTGCGCTTCGACCGAGGCGCTCGGCGTCGGAGGGGACATCGTCAATGTCAACGGTGGTGCCATCGCCCTCGGCCACCCGGTGGGCATGTCCGGCACCCGGTTGGCGCTCACCGCACTGTTCGAGCTCAAGCGTCGTGGCGGTGGTACGGCGGCGGTGAGCCTGTGCGGCGGCGGCGGCCAGGGGGAAGCAGCCGTCCTGCGCTCACTCTGACCGGGCCTGCGCTCTCCCTGACCGGGCCTGCGCTCTCCCTGGCGACGCCTGGCACGGCTGACTGCGCTGACTGCGCCTGCGGCAGCCGGCCGGCGCGGGATGCCTCCGGTACGACGCGGGAAGCCCTCAGTACGGCGGCTTGAAGAGTCCGGCCAGCCGCCCGGAGCCGCGGGTGAGCCCCTCCCACGTCGTCGTCTCGAGGGCCAGGACGGCCAGGGCGCACGTCGGGAAACCGTGAGCTTCGAGCGCCGACTGATCGCTCCCCGGCCGGTCGTCGTCGCCCGCGGCCAGCAGCTCCCAGACGAGCTCGTACACGGTCGGGTTGTGGCCGACCACGAGTGCGCTCGCCACCTCTTCGTCGATCTCGTGCAGGTACCGGAGGACGAGGTCGGTATCCGCCCCGTACAGGGAGTGGTACGAATCGATCCGGGGATGGCCACCCATGGCCTCGACGATCAGGTCGGCCGTCTGACGGGTCCGAACCGCGGCCGAACAGATGACCAGCTCGGGTGCCGGGACGCCGTCGAGGCCGAGCACCGGGTCGTCGTCGGCCAGCCGGTGTCCGAGGGCGGTGGCGTCGCGCCGGCCCCGGCCGGTGAGGGGCCGCTCCTTGTCGCTGCCCCCCCACGGGGCATCCGAGGCCGCCTTTCCGTGCCGTAGCAGCCACAGGTGCCGGACGGGCCCGGGTGTCGGCTTCGGCATCCTCTCATCGTGCCCCAAGTGGGATGACCGGCGCCGCCCGGTCAGGCATCCACCTCGCGCCGACCCTCCAGCGCCCGGCCCAGGGTCAGCTCGTCGGCGTACTCGAGGTCCCCGCCCACCGGGAGCCCGCTGGCGATCCGGGTCACCCTCAGCCCCATCGGCTTCAACAGGCGGGCCAGGTACATGGCGGTGGCCTCACCTTCGAGGTTGGGATTGGTGCAGAGGATCACCTCGGTGACCCCTTCCTCCTCGACTCTCACGAGCAGCTCCCGGACACGGAGCTGTTCGGGACCGATCCCCTCTATCGGGTTGAGCGCACCCTGCAGGACGTGGTAGCGCCCGGTGAACTCCCCGGTCTTCTCCACGGACACGATGTCGCGGGGATCTTCCACGACGCACACCGAGGTGGCGTCGCGCCGGTCGTCCACACAGATCGCGCACAGTCCGCCTTCGGCGACATTGAAACAGCGGGTGCACAACGTGATGCGCTCCTTGACGGCGATGATGGCCTCGGCGAGGCGGAGCGCGTCCTCGGGGGCCACCTTGAGGAGGTGGAAGGTGATCCGCTGCGCCGATTTGGGACCCACGCCGGGCAGGCGGCCCAGCTCGTCGATGAGCGATTGCAGGGGGCCGGAGAAGATGGCCATCTACCCGACCTCCTCGGCGCCCGGGAAGGCCTTCAGGACCCGGGACTCCACCGAGTTGTCGAAATCGGCGACTTCCCCGAGCTGGGACTCGTCGAACGCGGACAGGTCCTCGAGGTCGTCGGGGCCCTCCGCACCAGACCCTTCTGCGGTCGGAGCAGGGACACCGCCGGCCGGCCGGTTGGCCGCCGAGGGATCGGTGCCCGGGCCGGGCTCCGGCGGGTAGGGACGGGACGGGACGCCGGCCGGCTCGCCGCCACCCGGTCCGGTGCCCCCGCCGCCGCCGGCTCCCGCGTCGACCACCAGTACCAGCCCGACCGCACGGCCGAAGTGATCGGCCAGGGCTACCTCGATCTCGCCCCGCACCTCTTCGCAGCGGGACCGGTGGATCTCGTTGGGCAGCCCGAAGACGGCCTTTTCGCCCTCCACCCCGACGAACCTGCCGGCCTGGAAGAGTGCCTTGGCCTTTGGCCGCAGCCGCCCGATGATGTGGTCACCCCAGGCCTGCACGAGCTCATCGCGGGTGGGCATGGGCACCGCTGGGGCAGCCACCGGTCCGGGCTGGACCGGCTCGGGGGCAGCTCTCGGGACCGGGTCGACAGGAGCCGTCTCGACCGGTACCGGGTCGGGATCCCGCTGACGGCGAACCGCTCCCAAGGTCTTGCCGGACGGACGCGCAACGGCAGGCTCCCCGGTGGGGGTGGCGGGCGGATGCACCCGGGAAGCCGGATCGCCGACGGCGGGAGGGCCCGGCACACCGGAATGGGGAGCGGTGGCCCGCCCGGCGGATTCGAGTCGCTCGATACGGGCCAGCAACGCCTCGGGCGAGGTGTCGGCCTCCGGATGGGCCAACCGCACCAGCGCCACCTCGAGGTCGACCCGGGGGTCGGGCGCGTCCCGCATCGAGACCTGGGCCCGGCCGAGGACCTCCATGGCCCGGACCACCGCCGCCAGTCCCACCCGCTCCGCCTGCGACGACAGGGCATCCTGCTCCGTCCCCGGGACGCCCGCCAGCTCAGGGGCCACCAGGGTCAAGAAGCCCTGGCGGAGGTAGTCGACCAGGTCGCCGGCCAGCTGCTGGGGGCTGAACCCGGCTGAGGTCAGGTGGGCCACGGCCACCAGGGCCCGGTTGACGTCCCGTTCGGCGAGGGCCTCGACGACCTCGTCGAGCTCGGGCAGATCATCGTCGACCGAGTCGGAGGCGACCACCTGGTCGAGCACGGACAGGGCGTCGCGAGCCGAACCACGGCCGCGCCGCACAGCCAGGTCGAGCGCCTCGTCGGGCACGTCGAGGTGCGCATCCCGCCGCACCTGCTCGAGCAGGTCCCCGAGCGTTTCGGGGCCGAGGAGGCGGAACTCGAAGTGCTGGGTGCGACTGCGGATGGTGGGCAGCACCTTTTGCGGGTCGGTGGTGGCCAGCACGAAGACGACGTGGGCGGGGGGCTCCTCGAGCGTCTTGAGCAGGGCGTTGGACGCCGGCGTCGAGAGCATGTGGACCTCGTCGACGATGTAGACCTTCTGGCGACCGGGGGTCCCGAGGGCGGCACGTGCCACCAGATCGCGCATCGCCTCCACTCCGTTGTTGGAGGCGGCATCCAGCTCATGGACGTCCAGCGAGGTGCCCTTGGCGATCTCCACACAGGAGGTGCAGACACCGCACGGTTCGCCTTCACGGAGGTCGGTGCAGTTGAGCGCCTTGGCCAGGATACGAGCCGTCGACGTCTTGCCCGTGCCCCGGGGCCCGCTGAAGAGGTAGGCATGGGCCACCCGTTGGTCACGAACCGCGTTGCGGAGTGCGAGGACGACATGGTCCTGGCCGCGCACCTCGCCGAACGTGGACGGCCGAAATCGCCGGTACAGCGACTGGTAGTGCGTCTCGTCGGGTGCCTCGGCCACGTCCGCCGAGCCTATCGGGCACCGGAGCGCTGACTGCCGCCGCTTCGCCCCGGCGCTCGGTGCGACGGCCAGGTTGGCTGCGGCACACGGCCTGACCCGCTGAGAGCTGCTGCCTTCCGACCCTGACTCGATTCACGGGAGGACGTTGCGCAGGACCCAGCCGCCGCACCCAACGCCGGGGCACTGCGATGCTAGTGCCCGCCGCGCACCGGCAGGTCGACGGGATGGTCCGGGCGAGCCGAGTAGCCTGTCGGAGCTGTCGGCACCCCTGGAGAAGTCCCGGGGTCCTGAGCATCGGGAGGCGTGCGAGAGCGGCCGAATCGGCACGACTGGAAATCGTGTGTGGGGAAACTCACCGTGGGTTCAAATCCCACCGCCTCCGCCCCATGAACATCGACGCGACCGACTCCCAGCCTGCTCCGCCCCACCTGCCGGACGTCGACGGGCCGACGCTGGACGACAGGGGGGCCATGGGGATCGCCCTGGCCGAGGCGGCGTCCGCGGTGGGTCACGGCGACGTCCCGGTGGGAGCCGTGGCCGTGGTCGGCGGTCGGGTCATCGCGGCGCGGCACAATGAGAGGGAGTTGCGGGGTGACCCCACCGCCCACGCCGAGCTGCTGGCGCTGTCGGACGCAGCCGCCGCGCTCGGCACCTGGCGGTTGCCGCAGGTGACGCTGGTGGTGACGCTCGAGCCGTGCCCCATGTGCGCCGGAGGCCTGATCGCGGCCCGGGTGGGCCGTCTGGTCTTCGGCGCGTCCGACTTCAAGGCCGGTGCCTGCGGGTCGCTCTACAACCTGTGCACCGACCCGAGGCTGAACCACGAGGTCGCCGTCACGGCCGGCGTCCGTGCCCACGAGGCGTCCCGACAGCTGTCCGAGTTCTTCGCACAGCGGCGCCGACCCCCACCCTCGGCGGGCGGAACCCCTGATGACGGCGGTCGGATCTGAGCCTGTGGGCATCGGATCGGTGGCGTGGGACCTTTGCCCCTACGGCCACGGGTCACTTCTGCCGAAGATACAGGTATGAAGGACAGTCAGGCGGGGAGTTCGGCTCGACGACCACCCGGGTTCGAGCGCTCGTCGACCTGAAGCCGTCCGATTGAGCACCGACGAGCTCTCGCACAGAAGGGGCAGACCATGGGCACAGGTCGGGAACCGCGGGTGGGCCCGCGAAACCACATCTGGCTCGTTGTGGCCGCGTTGCTGGTCGTCCTGGGCACGGTCGGCTCGATCTTCGGGTCCGAGGGGCTGGACCGGAGTGAGAGCCAGCGCTCGCGCCAGGCGTTCGTGACGTCGTCGATGGGGATCGCCTCGACCCTCGGGCTGACCATCCAGCACGAACAGGATCTGGTCACGGCCACCGGGGCCGCCATCGTCGACCACCCGGACATGTCCCAGGCCGATTTCGTGAAGTGGACCAGTGAGGTTCGCGCCTTCGCGCGATACCCCGAAATTCAGGGGATCGCCGAGCTGGTCATGGTCCCGGCATCGCAACTGAGCGCCTTTGCGGCGCGGGCCGTGCAGGATCCGACCGGACCGCTCGCCGCCGGTGGGACCTTCAAGGTCAATCCAGCCGGCAACCGCCCCTACTACTGCCTGGCCGCGGTGTCGGAGTCACGGACCGGGGTCTCGACGACACCGGCGGGCCTCGACTTCTGCGCCACCAAGGTGGGCGGTCCGCTGCTGAGCGCCCGGGACTCGGGCCAGACCGCATACGTTCCCTACGGGACGGAGCTCGTGCTCGGCGCACCGCTGTACCGCGGCGGGATCACACCGGCCACGGTTCAGGCCCGGCGTGCCGCCTTCCTCGGCTGGACGGGCGTCTCGATCTATCCCCGACCGATCCTGGCCACCGACCTGCAGGACCATCCCTCGACCGCGGTGGCCTTCCAGTACTGGAGCGGGAATTCCCAGGTCACCTTCCACGAGGGCGCCGTCCCGGCCGGAGCCCAGTCGACGACCATCAACCTCCACAACGGGTGGCATGTGGTCGTCTTCGGGCCGGCCGGCATCAGCGGCAGGTTCGCCAACGGGACCGGCGACGCCGTCCTGCTCGGCGGCATCGCCATCTCCCTGCTGCTGGCGGTGGTGATCCTCCTGCTGGGCACCAGCCGTGCCCGGGCCCTGCTCCTGGTCCACGAGAGCACCCGGCAGCTTCGCTTCCAGGCGTTCCACGACTCCCTCACCGGGCTCCCCAACCGGGCGCTGATCCTCGACCGGATGGAGTCGATGCTGGCCCGGGCCCGCCGCGATGAGGTGCCGGTGGCCACGATGTTCCTCGACATCGACGACTTCAAGGACATCAACGACACGCTCGGTCACGAGGCCGGTGATCAGTTGCTGGCCGCGGTGGCGACCCGGCTGACCGGGATCCTCCGCGAGGCGGACACCGTCGGGCGGCTCGGCGGTGACGAATTCGTTGTGCTGGTGGAGGGAGCGTCCTTGGCCGCCGGCGCCGAGGCGGTGGCGGATCGGATCCTCGACGCGCTGAAAGCTCCGTTCGCCATGCCCGAGGGCGTCCCCTTGACCATCCGGGCCAGCATCGGCATCGCCACCGGTGCCCAGGGGACTCCCGAGGAACTGCTCCGAGATGCCGACATCGCCCTCTACCGGGCCAAGAGCACCGGCAAGAACTGCGCCGTCGTGTTCACTCCACCCATGAAGACGGCCGTCGACGAGCACCGGTTCCTCGATGTCGACCTCCACCGTGCGCTCGATGCCGGCGAGCTGTTCCTCGTCTACCAACCGGTCGTCGAGCTCGAATCCGGAGCCGTGACGGGCGTGGAGGCCCTCTTGCGCTGGCAACATCCGGTGAGGGGGATCGTCAACCCGGACGACTTCATTCCGGCGCTCGAATCGAGCGGGCTCATCGTCCCGGTCGGGAAGTGGGTGCTCCTGGAGGCGTGCCGACAGGGCGTGGCGTGGCAGCGTGAGGGCCATCAGCTGATGATCTCCGTCAATGTCGCCGCCGCCCAGCTCGAACGGGACCGGTTCGTCAACGATGTACGCGGCGCGCTGGCGGTGAGCGGGCTCGATCCCAGACAGCTGACACTGGAGCTGACCGAGACGACCCTGATGCGCAACGTCCTCGCCTCCACCGCCCGGCTCAAGGTGCTGAAGTCGATCGGGATCCGGATCGCCATCGACGACTTCGGGACCGGCTACTCGTCGATGGCCTACCTGCAGGAGTTCCCCATCGACGTCCTGAAGATCGACGGATCATTCGTGTCCCGCATCAGCGACTCGGCCGAGTCCGGAGCACTCGTCCACACGCTGGTCCAGCTGGGAAAGATCCTCGGGATCGCCACCACTGCAGAAGGCGTCGAAACCGACACCCAGCGGACCTGGCTCCGGTCCGAGGGCGTGGACAGCGGCCAGGGCTACCTGTTCGCCAAGCCCCTCGATGCGCAGGCGATGTCCCAATTCCTGGAAGCAGCAGCCGACAAGTCGGCGCAGTTGGCTCCGACGCCATGACCGGTGAGGCCGGCCTGACCGTGATGACGGAGCGGGAGCTACCCGACGAGAGCCGAGGCGGCGGTCCGGGGCCGGACGTCCGCCGTGCGTCGCTCGGGAACCAGCTGATCGCGGCCGGCCTCGTGACCGAAGAGCAGGTGCAGGTCGCTCTGGACGAGCAACGGAGATCCGGGAAGCGGCTCGGTGAGATCCTGGTGGCCGACGATGTCCTGTTCGAGGACGACCTGGCCAGGACACTGGCCGAAATCGCCGGGATGCCCTACCGGGACCTCGGTCTCGACCCACCCGACCCCCGGGTCCTGAGCTCCCTCCCCGAAGCCTTCTGCCGGCGTCGCGGCGTACTCCCCCTCGAGTTCAACAACGGTTCCCTCGTCGTCGCCATCTCGGATCCGCGCGACATCCAGACGTTCGACGATCTCCACACGCTCGTGGACGTGCCGTTCGTTGCCGTCGTGGCCGCGCGCGGCGAGCTGCGCAAGGCCATCGAGTCCGGCTATTCGAGCCGGCTCCTCGACGACGTCAAGCCCTCGGAGGACCACGGGTCCGACATGCCCGAGGACGACGCCCTCGCCGAGGCTGATTCGTCCGGCCCGGCCACCATCGATCCGAACCAGGGACCGGTCATCGACTTCGTGAACCAGGTCCTGATACGCGCGGTGAGCGAACGGGCCTCCGATGTGCACATCGAGCCGACACGGGACGGCGTGCGGATCCGGTTCCGTGTCGACGGCATGCTCCACGACGCAATGAGCGCGCCGCCTTCGTTCCGTCTCGGGGTCGTGAGCCGGATCAAGGTCATGACGGACATGGACATCGCTGAACACCGGCGTCCCCAGGACGGCCGGACGTCGATGACCATCCGGGGCCTGGCCGTCGACATCCGGGCGGCGAGCATTCCCACGATCAACGGGGAGGCGCTGGTTCTCCGCATCCTCGTCCGGGACGCCGGCCTGCTCGACATGGATTCGCTCGGCTTCCTCCCCGAGTCGTTGCGCCTGTTCAGGGATTCATTCCGGAAGGCGTGGGGAATGGTGCTGGTCACCGGACCGACCGGCTCCGGCAAGTCGACCACCCTGTATGCGGCGATCAACGAGCTGAACGTACCGAGCCGGAACACCATCACCGTCGAGGACCCGATCGAGTACCGGGTTGCCGGCATCAAGCAGACCCAGGTGAACGCCAAGTCGGGGTACACCTTCGCCACCGGATTGCGTGCCGCCCTGCGGGCCGATCCCGACATCATCCTCGTCGGGGAGATCAGGGATCTCGAAACTGCCCGGATCGCCACCGAAGCCGCGCTGACCGGGCATCTGGTCCTGTCGACCCTCCACGCCAACGATGCCGCTTCGAGCACGACACGTCTCATCGACATGGGGCTCGGGCCGTACCTGGTGACCTCCGCGCTGGGATGCGTGGTCGCCCAGCGCCTGGTCCGACGGCTGTGCCGCCGATGCAAGTCGGCCGACACCGCAACCCCCGAGGAGTTGTTGGAGCTGGAGGCGATGTCGCTCATCGACAGCCACGACGCCCAGACGCCCATGTTCCGGGCCGTCGGCTGCGAGCAGTGCCGGCGGACAGGCTACCGGGGGAGGCTGGCCATCCACGAGGTCATGGTCATGAACGACGAGCTCCGCACCCTCGTTCTGCAGCGGGCCCCGGCCGAAGCCGTGGCCCGGGCCGCGGTCGCCGGCGGGATGCAGACGCTGCAGATGGACGCCTTCGTGAAGGTACAAGAGGGAGAGACGACCCTCGACGAACTGAAGCGCATCCTCGTCTAGAACGGCTGCCGTGACTGGACGGCGGAAGCTGCTCTCTGACCAGGGGCGATAGATCCGATCCTCCGGACTCGCGGCTGGCGGGCGGTCCTTCAACGACTGCGCCTACGCCCAGGAGTGCGCCACGCCGTAGCCCGGATGCGGATGCCGATCCGATCCGGCACTACACCCGGCCCTGCACCGGCCGTCCGCTGGGTGTTGCCCATCGTGGCCGGACGCCGTCAGCGCGTGCTGTGCTCGCGCTGCTCCCCCGAAACGTCTTCCCGGCCTGCCGGCGCCTGCCCTTGTCGGTGGTCTTGGAATGCGACCGCGAGCCCCGGGCCTGGTGCCGGCTCCTTCTCCGTTCCGCTACCGTATGCCGTGACCTACTCCTTCCCCCGTGTCCCGGCACAAGGTGGGAAAGGAACGGGAAGTAAGGCAACCAAGCAACGCGAAGGACCAGTTGGAGGGATGCGAGAGCGGACGAATCGGACGGTCTCGAAAACCGTTGTGTCGCAAGGCACCGTGGGTTCGAATCCCACTCCCTCCGCAGCTCAGGGGTGGTTTCCGGTCGAGGCCGCCGAGGTCCGACCGGAGGCCATCCCTCAAGAGTCCCTTCGCCACCGTCCGACGCCGTCCGACGCCTTCCGCCCGCTCAGGCGGCTGCGGTTGCTCCAGTTGGGTCTCGAACGAATCGCCGTCGCCTGGGGCGGTATCGTTCCGGCGGAACGTCAATGTGGGGCGGGACGACGACAAGGAGCCATGTGGGAGCGCCCACCGCGGTGCAAGGAGCCCGACTGAACCGGGTGGTCCAGTCGATCAACCTGTGGATCGGCGCCGGCGTCGTCGGTTCGATCGGGGTGGCCGTGCTCGGGACCCGCATCGGAGCCATTCCCCGTCCGGGTGACACCCGTTGGTGGTTCCACGTACCCGGAGGGGTGTCCGCGGCGGCCCAATTCGGCTTCTACGTGTCAGTGGCCCTGCTCATCGGCGGGTGGGTCGGCGTCGGCTACCACGCTCGCGCGGGTCGGCTCACGGTCCGGCGGTCGTGGCTGATCCTCGCGCTGTGGGGCCTGCCCCTGCTGGCCGGCCCCCCGATCTTCAGCCGTGACATCTACAGCTATATCGGGCAGGGACTCTTGGCGCACCACGGCCTCAACCCGTACTCGGTCCCACCCTCCAGGCTCGACAACGGCCCCCTCCTGGCCTCTATCGCCATGGTGTGGCGGAACACCGCTTCCCCGTACGGCCCGCTGTTCGTGAGCGTGAGCCGGGTGGCGGCGAGTCTCACCGGCTCGTCCCTGATCGGACAGGTACTGGTGTTCCGGCTGGTCGAGTTGGCCGGCGTGGCCATGGTGATGGTCTCGCTGCCGCGACTGTCGCGCCGGCTCGGCAACGTCCCGGGTCTGGCCCTGTGGCTGGGTGCACTCAGCCCGCTGGCCCTTCTGAGCTTCATCGCCTCCGGGCACAACGATGCACTGATGGTCGGTCTGCTGCTCGCCGGTGTGACCCTGGCCCTTGAAGGTCGCCTGGCCCTGGGGGTGGCCCTCATCGCCCTCGCCGCCACCATCAAGATCCCCGCCGCCGCGGCCATCGTGTTCATCGCTGTGGACCAGTTCCGGTCGAGCACCGGCGATCGGCGGTGGCGGGTCGTGATCGAGGCCGTCATCGTCCCGGTGGTCGTGGTGGTCGGCATCACCGCGGCCGCCGGGTTCGGGTGGACCTGGCTCGGACCCACCGCACTCCGCATCCCGACCGAGCTGCGGGTGCTCTCGACGCCGGCCGTGGCCCTCGGCGCGTTCTTCCACTCGGTGCTCCACTCGGTCGGGGTTCCGGTTGCCCTGAGTCCCACGGTGACGGCCACCCAGCTGGTGTGCGAGCTCGCGGCGGTGGCCGGTGCCGTCTGGCTGATCTTCAACGCCCACCGACTCGACATGGTCCGGGTGCTGGGGCTGACCCTGATGCTCATCGTGGTGGGCAGTCCAACCGTGTGGCCCTGGTACCTGATGTGGGGGCTCGCCATCCTGGCCACCACGTCCGCCCAACGGTCGAAGGTTCTGGCCGGGGTGGCCGGTCTGTCCATGCTGGTGGTAGGCCCGGGTGGTGCACCCATGCTCAGCGGCAAGGCGTACTTCGTGATCGCCCCGCTGCTGCTCGGGGCCTTCGCATGGCTGGTGTGGCACCGGCATTGGCAACTGGTGGTCAGTGGTCATGCCGCCTGAGTCGTCGTTCGGTGCCGATGCGGGGTCAGCCACGGACACCGGGACCGATGCCGTCCCCGCAACCCACCTACGCAACGGGCCGACCGCAGCGACCTCCGTCGTGCTGAGCGACACCGGTCCGGGGACGCCGGAGCCCGTCGTGACACCGGAGGGCAACGAGTCCCGAAGGACCACAGCCAAGGGCATTCGCCGGTGGTTCCTGTTCTGGCCCGTACTCGCCTACCTGGCGGCTCGCGCCGCGACGGTTGCCGGTGCAGCCGCCGCCAACGGCTTCACCCACAAGTCGTTGTACGCCGACCTCGACATCTGGGACGGTCAGTGGTTCATCCGCGCCGCCATGCACGGATGGCCCAGTCACCTGCCCATGGCCCACGGCCACGTGGCCAGGAACACCATTGCCTTCTTCCCCGCCCTCCCCCTCGTCATCCGCTGGCTTACCGACCTCACCAGGCTCTCTCCCCTGGTGGTGGGCCTCGTCATCAGTGGGGTCACGGGACTGACCGCTGTGGTGGCCGTCGGCATGCTCGTCCGCCACTACCGCGACAGCCAGAGTGCCACTCGGGCCACCTTGTTGTTCGCAGTGTTCCCGGGCACCTTCGTCTTCAGCCTGGTCTATGCCGAGGGCATCGTCATCACCTGCGTGGCCTTCGGACTCCTGGCGCTGCTCCGCCGGCAGTGGTGGCTGGCGGGGCTCCTGGGTCTGGTGGCCACGGCGGCCTCGCCCATTGCCTTGGCCTTCGTGCTGAGCTGCGCGTGGTGCGCGGGCCGGGAGGTCCTCCGGCACCGGACCTGGCGTGCCCTCATCGCCCCGGCCCTGGCCCCGCTCGGGTTCATCGCTTACATGGCCTGGCTGTGGGGGTACACCGGGGTCCTTTCGGCATGGAGGCTGACCGAACGCGGAGGATGGAAGAGCGGACCGTCGCTCACCTATCCGATCCATGTCATCACCACCTTCCTGTTCAATCCCGCCGCGCCCACCGAGACAGGACAGATCCTCGTCGCCGGCACCGCCGTGGCGGTGGTCGGCGCCGTCCTGGCCATCCGGGAGCCCCAGCCGGCACCCGTCCTTATCTATGGACTGGCGGCCGTCGCAATTGCGGCGGTGTCCTCGCCGGTCGGGCTGCGGCCCCGCTTCGTCATGTTGGCCTTTCCCCTCGTGCTGGCCTACGGAATCCGCCTCCGGGGCCGCGCCTACACCGCGGCGGTGGTGGTCAGCGTGCTGCTCCTCACCGCCATGACCGTCCTCGAACTGGGCTCGACTGCGGTGTTCCCCTGATCGTCGTCGGCGGGCGACGGGGTTCGATCGTCCCTGCGGACCGCCGCGACAGCTAGTCCTCCGCCACTCCGGCCGTGGGTTGCACGTCGGCGACCTCCGGCTCGGAGCCCGTCGCGCCGGCAGGGGGAGCCGTGGTGCGTCGCATCCACAGCATCACCGCCACGCCCACCATGAAGGCCACGATGGCAAAGAAGAAGGCGTTCCCCTCGAGCAGCTGCCACCCGTGCTCCGACAGCTCCTGGTCGACGCCGTTGGGCACCTTCCAGATCGGGGCCCAGTAGAAGAGAACGGCCCCGGCCACCGCCCAGACGGGACCGCCGCGGGGTCGGTCGGGCGCACAGGCCAACCAGATGAGGATCGGCACCACCCAGACCAGGTGGTGAGCCCAGCTGATCGGAGAGGCCAGTAACCCGGTGGTGGCGCAGAGGAGCACCCCGAGGAAGGGCGAGGATGACCGGCAGGCCCAGGCCGCCAGGGCGACACCGACGACGACCACCACCACACTGGCCCCGGTGATCAGACCGGTCGACACCACCTGGTGGTCGAGTCGATCGGCGACCGCCCTCAGGCTCTGGTTGCTGATGTAGTAGACCCCGCCCACCCGCTTGGCGTCGGTGGCGTACTTCGTCCAGTAGGCCCACGAGGCCGCCGGGTCAGTGCATGCGGTCAGCACCGAGCACGCCACGAAGGTGCCCAGCGCGACCCAGGCGGCTCGCGTCTGCCGGGTGACGAAGAGGTAGGGCACGAATATCAACGGCACCAACTTGATGGATGCCGCAATGCCGACCAGCACACCACGAGGCAGGGCCCGCCTGCCGACGTGCCAATGGGCGGTGAGATCGCCCAGCACCATGGCGGCCAACACGATGTTGACCTGGCCGAAGCTCAACGTCAGCCGGACCGGCTCCATGACGTACGCCGGGCCCATCAGGACCAGCGACCACTGAACCAGTCGGTGACGTCCAAGCGCAGGAAGGGCGGCCCGCAGCGAAAGAAGCACCAGCGCAAACAGGCCGACCACGTTGATCACGGCCCAGACCACCTGAGCCCGGCTCTCCGGCAAGGCCGACAACGGGGCGAACACCAGTGCGGCGAACGGTGGGTACGTGAAGGGCAGATGGGGCGGATGGGGAAGCCCGACGAGGTAGAGCCGGCCGTTGACCAGGTTTCTCCCACCCAACAGATAGACGGCCATGTCCAGCTGGAGCCGGTTCACCGCCAAGCCGATGGCACCGGCCGAGGCCAGAGCCGCCGACACCACGCCCACCGCCCACAGGGTCGGGCTCCACCAGGCCGGGGCCTCCCGAGTCTGCGGTGAGGGTACCTGGGGTACGAGCGCCGGGGACATCAGGGTCCGATGGTAGACCGCGCCCATTGGTGCCTCACGCGGCCGTGACGAGTGGCACATGACGACTCCGCCGTGGCCCGGTCGAGCCTCTCAGGGATCACACAGGCCGACCCAAGGATCTTCCAAGTTTGGCCAGCCATGCTCGGGAGCACAAGAGTTGATGACCGCCGGGACGGCCGCGGCTAGGAGCCCACCGTCCATTGCCTTCACACGGGAGAGCCACCCGTCGCTACTATTCTCGCCGTCACCGTCGGCCGAGTTCATTCCTACTTCGGCACTCGACCGACGTGGGCGTCCGGGTCCGGTGCGCAGGCGCGCTGTCCCGGCGATTCCGTTGCCAATCGAGTTGACGAGGATGACTTGGTCGAGATGAGCTGGTCGAACCGCATCCGCCACCATTCGTCCCGATGACGGTTCGGGATCTTGCCGGCAGGACCGTCGAGGAGCTCGGCGCCGATCCCCCTGCGCTCGACGGCCCGGTCCGTGTCCCCCTGGCGGCTCCAGTCGTCCCGCGTAGACACTGGATCCGAACCCACCCCGGACTCCTGGTCGTGGCCGCACTCCCGATTCTGGTGTTCGGAGGTTTCGCAGTCTCGGGTCACGTCCTCATGGAGGCGGACAATCTCATCCAGAACTTCCCGCTCCGGGCGTTGGTGGGTGTGGATCTCCGCCACGGCCAGCTCCCGCTGTGGAATCCGTACCTGGCCGGCGGAACGGCGTTGCTCGGCGGATTCAACGCGGGTGCGGCCTATCCGGGCACGTGGCTCTTCGCCGTGCTCCCGGCCCAGGGTGCCTGGGTCGTCAATGTCATCCTCGTCTACGAGGTGGCGCTCTTCGGGATGTTCGTCTTCCTCCGGCGGCAGACCCTCTCCAACCGGGCCTCCACCCTGGGAGCGGCGACCTTCATGCTCGGCGGCTTCATGAGTGCGCAGTTCGTCCACATCGATTTGATCGCGGGGGCAGCATTGTTGCCCTGGGTCCTTGTGGCCTTGGACGGCATGTTCGCGGCGTCCCTGGAGATCGGCGTCGCTCGGGACCTCGGGGTGACGGCGGCGGAGGGCGGTGGACCGCTGCGAACGGCCCCGCTTCGGCGGATCCGGTTCACCGTCCTCCTCGCCGTATCCTTCGGCCTCTCCATCCTGGCCGGGGCACCCGAGGCGTTCATGGACGGAGGCATCCTGGCCGTCATCTACGCCGTCTGGCTCCTCCGGCGTCTCCCGAAGGGCCGGCGGGTCCCGTACCTGACAGCCATTGCCGCCGGCGTGGTCGGTGCCCTGATGTTGGGTGCGGCCCAGTGGCTGCCCGGATGGGCGTTCTCCCACCTGTCCCAGCGGGCTGTCCCCAACTACGGCTTCTTCACGTCGGGATCCTGGCCCCTCCAACTCACCACCTTGCTGTTCTCACCGTTCGTCATGGGCACCAACCTGCAGCATCCCAGCTACTGGTTCGGTCCTTTCACCTTCCCGGAGATGGCAGGGTACGTCGGTGTGATCGGAGTCATCGCCGCGTTCGCACTGTTGGGCCGCCGTTGGTGGCGACATGAGACCGCCCCGCGGTGGCGCGTGTGGTACGTGGTGCTCGTACTCGGACTCCTGCTGGCGTGGGGCGGGCACACCCCCGTCGGCCGGCTCGAGTATCTGATTCCGTTCCTGAATCAGCAGCGATTGTTGAACCGGAACCTGCTCATCGTGGACTTCGCCCTCGTGGTCCTCCTGTCGTGGTGGGTGGATCTGGCCCTTCTGCGACGCGGCGGCAGGCAACGTTCCGGCTGTCGACGGGGGCGGTCCAGCAGATGGGCCCAAGGCCCTTTCGCCGGGTGATCGGCCGCGGACCCGCTACGAACGGCTCGCCGTCGCCCTGCCCATCGGTCTGGTTGTGCTGTTGGCCGCGGCTGAGTGGGCGTCGATCACACCGTGGCTGGCCGACGGTCTGCCCCGGCTCATCGGTGACCAATTCCCTGTCAGTCGGGGTGACCTGGTTGCCCCGGCTGTCCTGGCCACCGCGGCTGCGATCTTCGCCGTCGCCATCGGCGGGCTGGCCCGGTACGGACACCGACTGAGCGTGGCCCGAACAGCACAGCTGACCGCGGCGGTGATGGTCGCCGACCTCTTGGTCTTCAACCTCTTCGTGCTTCGTCCGCCGGAACCCCCGACGGTGGTGACCCAGAAGGGTGCCCTGGCCGGCCAGCTGGCGGCGGTGACCGGAACCGGAAGCCGGTTCGCGGTGTACGACCCCGACCTCTACGACTACGACCAGCTCCTGAGCCTCGGTCACGACGACCTCAACGTCCTCCGCGGACTTCCCACCATCGAGGACTACACCGCGCTGGTCGCCAAGAGCTACTTCGCAGCAACAGGAGCCCACGGCCAGGACCAACTGGCCTCAGGGGTGTTCAGCACCCCGGTTGTGGACCAGCTCAACCTCGGCGTCCTCCTGTCTCCCCCGAGCTACTTCATGAGCCCTGTTGACCCGGCCCGGTCGAGGCTCCCGGTGCCGAAGCCGAACACTGAGGAACCGCTGGCTCCCCCGGGCGATCAGGATGTCGATGTGGGTCCCGGAAGTTCGCATACCTGGTACACCGGGGGAACCGCCGACCTCCGGGCGATCCTGGTGATGCCCTCCCACGATGCTGATCCGGCGGCGGCCGAAGGCTTGAGCGCACTAGAGGTTGGGGTAGTGACCGTCGGCGGATCGATCCGGTGGCTGGCCGACCGGTCGACGGCCCCACGCGGCAGCGGGGACAGCGGTGGCCGCTCTGTGACCCTTCCCTCGACCACCCCGGTCGCAGGCATCGTGGTGCGGAATCCGGGAAAGGCGGCGGTGAAGCTGGGCCCGCCCCGGCTGGATACGGCCAACTTCGGCCCGGTCGATCTCAAGGGGGTGCTCCAGAACCAGGTGCAGTCGCCTCGTTGGCGCTACACGACGATGATCGGACCCTTCGCCGTCTTCAAGAACACGGCATCGAAAGGGTGGGCCTGGCTCAGCGCACCCGGTGCCGACCCCGCCGAGAAGGGTCCACCCGCACCGAGAGCAGGTGCGGACGCCGCGAGCCCCTTGGGCGGCGTGACACGCAGCAGCACGACGCCGTGGGGAACCGACAGCTACCTGGTCGACGCGACCAGGAGTGCGCAGATGATCCGGAGCGAGACCTATCTGCGCGGATGGTCGGCCACGCTGACCCCGGTCGACGGCGCGGGGAAGCCGATCGGGCCGACGACCCGCCTTGCCGATCGAGAGGTCCGGCCTCCTGCAGAAGGTCGCCGTTCCAGCTGGGCGGTCCATCGTCACCTTCGTCTATCGTCCGAAGCTGGCTCTGATCGGACTTGCGCTGAGCACCCTCGCAGCCATCGTTGCCGGCCTGGTCCTGCTGGTGACGTGGAGGCGGCTGAGGGCGGCATCGGATCGTTCACTCTCAAAGGGCACGATCCGCTGAGGATGACGTAAGGTCCGGCTGAAGCGGTCGGCACCCTGACTGGAGGCGCTGGATGACATCGACCCTCGACTGGTACGGATGCGCGACATTTCGGCTCCGGACCGCAGGCCTCACCGTGTTCCTCGACGCCTACATCGACCGAGCCCCGAACGCAGAGGGTCCCGGGCTCACAGCCGACGACATCGACGAGTGTGACTGGATTGTCATCGGGCACTCCCACTTCGACCACCTCTGGGGTGCAGAACGCATCATGGCCCGCACCCGGGCCCAGCTGATCGGCAGCTACGAGACGGTACGCCTCCTCGAGCAGGCGGGCGTCCCCCTCGATCGCATGCTCTGTGTGGCGGGCGGCGAGCGGATCGATCTGGGCGCGGGAGTGGTCGTCTCCGTCTATCCGAGCCTGCACTCCTGCCTGTGGACCGGCACCCACGACGTCGGCGCGGGCGACGTGTGCCTCGGCGACCTCGGAGTCACCTGGCAGGAGCAGGCCTTGCGCATGAAGGAACTGGTGGCCCGCTTGAACACCTCACTCGACGTCGTGGCGATCGAGCATCTGCTGACCGCTGCGTCGGGTCACAGCGACCGCGGTGATGGCGGGGCCCTCGTCTACCTGTTCGAGACCCCTGAAGGATCATTGCTGTTTCAGGACACCTCCGGCCGGTGGGGCGGCATATTCGGGCATCTCACCCCGGACGTGGCCATCCTTGCCGCCGCCGGGCGGGCCAATGTCGACGGAGAGCCCGATGCAGGGATCGCTCGCCGGATTCGTCGTGGACGAAGCCAGGATGCTTGGGGCGCACCGCGTCGTGCCCTGTCACCACGACAATTGGCTCCCCGGGTTCTCGTCTCCCCGTGACCTCGGGCCGATCCGCAGGGCCTTCGAGGAGCGTGCGCCCGAAATCGAGCTCCTCGGAACCGGGTACCTCGCGGCGACGCCGATCTTTGCCGGACTGCCGGCCTGACGATGGGGAAGGAACGATGACGGTCACGGTGATCACCGGGGCTGCCAGCGGCATGGGCCGGCTCTGCGTCGAGCGGCTTCGCGGCACCACGACGGATCATCTCGTGGCCGTCGACCTCGAGGCGCCACAGATCGAGGGGACCGTAGGGATCGCCTGTGACGTCTCCGACCCGGCCGCCGTGACCGGCCTCTCGGAGAAGGTGCAGGAGCTCGGCCCGTTCCGTGCACTCGTTCATGCCGCCGGCGTGTCCCCGACGATGGCTGATGCGCGGCGCGTCCTCGAGGTCGACCTCGTGGGCACCGCGTTGCTCCTCGACGGTTTCGAGGCACTGGTCGAACCGGGCGCGGCTGCCGTGTGCTTCTCTTCCAGTTCGGCTTACCAGTTGGCCCTCCAGGGTGTCGATGCCGAGCTCCAGAAACTCGTATCCGAGCCCCGCACACCGGGTTTCCTCGACGCGGCGGCTGAACGGTTCGATGACAGTGGCATGGCCTACGCATGGGCAAAGCGCGGTGTGATCGCGGTGGCGGCCCGGGCGGCCGTGGCCTGGGGCCGACGTGGCGGTCGGGTCAACTCCCTGGCACCGGGTCTCATCGACACGCCCATGGGTCGCCAGGAGGCGGAGCAGCAGCCGATCATGAAGGTCATGCTCGAGAAGACGCCTCTTGGTCGCCTGGGCCGGTCCGAGGAGGTCGCCGCGGTCGTCGCCTTCCTCCTCTCCGACGAGGCCTCTTTCATCTCCGGCATCGATGTTCTGGTCGACGGAGGGATGCTTCAGGGCCTGATCGAGGCCTTCACCTGAAGGAGGACATGCGAGAGGTCGGAGCTCCCCTCAAACGGTCGCCAGGCATGCGGACAGGCGACACGAATGGGACGTTCAGCCGGCTACTTCTTGCGGATGGCGGCAACGAGCGTCTTGTGCTCGTTGACAGCACCGATGGGCAGCCCCGAATCATTTGTGACAAGTGTGCGTGCGGCGTTTCGCATGCTCGTCGCCTCGTCGACCTCCCAACCCGATGCCTGGACGAACTCGACGGCCTGTGGGCGGTCGAGGGCCAGCCGGAACGACTCGCGGCTTCCGCTCCGGGCGAGCCGCTGGAGAAGGAGTTGTCGGTGATCACGTGCCGTCCCGACATCACTGGGCGGATAGAAGTCCAACGCGATCCGGCTCTCGATGGCGCTCATTTTCGCCAGGAGACCGAGTTGGCGGTGGAGCTGCTCAGCACCCAGGTACATCGTGACCCCTTCGATGACGAACAGGGTGGGCCACGACGGGTCGAGGCCGTGATCGAGGAGCGACCTCGCGGCATCGCCGGTCGTCAGATCGGATTCGACATAGACAGGATCGGGTCGCGGCGCCCGGCGTCGTTTGTCCCGCTGGGTGGCGATGTGGTCCAACTCGAAAAACGTCACTCCGTGGCGGCGGAATCGCCATGCACGGCTGTCATAGCCGGCTCCGATCACCGCGACCTGTCTGATCCCGGCGGCTAGGGCCCTGGCCACCTGTGCGTCGAACCACAGCACCCGAGCGGCGAGCCCGGCCAACGTTGCCGACCGCGTCCGCACGCGGTGCGGCCCGCGATCCACGATCCAGAGGATCGTCCTCGTGGACGGCGTGAGCATCCCGCGGGCAAAGGGATCGTCGAGAACGCCCATGCCCGCCAACACCGCGCGTTCCGCAGCCACTGCCTGAGCCGTTCGTGATCGCTTCGGGCCGCTCACCAAGACAGCATTGCGCAGTCCCCGCTCGGTCGCAGGACCGTCCAATCCGCCCCGAACGGCTGACGGGAGCTCACCCGAGTGAGGGTCGGGATGGTGACCTTCGGAAGCCGGCTCAGGGGAGGCCTTCGATGATGCGGATGACCTCGTCTTTGCGATAGCCGTACCGGCTCGAAAAGCCGAGCAGCTCACGGCAGCGGGTGACCACCTCGCTGAGCCCGGGTGCATCGCCCGCGACCGAGATACCTCGTCCCCGCCGGAACTCCAGCAGGCCCTCGTCACGCAATTGGCGCAGCGCCCGGAACATGGTGTTCTGGTTGACACCGAGGACCGCGGCCATGTCGCGCGCCGGTGGAAGGCGCTCACCGGGCTTGGCTTCACCTTCGGCGATGTCCCGACGCAGCTCCGCCGCCACTTGCAGGTAGAGGGGAAGCGGGCTTTCAAGGTTCAACGCCATGGACAGATGATACTAGATGACTTAGTATCTTCTCATGCCCGCCCTCCCATCCACTCCGACCAGGACCGAGTCCGATCCTTCGGGCAGCCCGACCTCTCCCGTGGGCGAGGAACTGGTCATCAGGGATGCCCGGCGGAGGCAGCGGCATCGGTGGTTCGCCTCCGGCTGTGTCATCGTCGTGCTGGTGGCCGTCGTCGTCCTGGCCGTGACCCTTTCCGGGCGCAGTCCGGGCGTTCCGAGGCGGACCCCCCACGCCGCCCCCTCCCATCGAGTCACGACGAGCGGCCCACAGGCGACAGGGATCCAACCGAGCCGGCCAGGGGCACTCGCCGTCGGACCCGATGGCAACCTCTACCTGGCCGACAATATTCGCAACCAGGTCCTCGAACGACTACGCAACGGGACCTTCCGGGTCGTTGCCGGGAACGGCGCCGTCGGATTCTCCGGCGATGGCGGACCTGCGACGAAGGCGGAGCTCAATTACCCAGCGAGCATCACGTTCGGCCCCGGCGGCACGTTGTACATCGCCGACTACGGCAACGGGCGAATCCGGGCCGTATCGCCCGCAGGGATCATTTCGACCGTCGCCGGGGACGGGCAAGGGGAATGGGTGGCCGACGGCACCCCGGCCCTCGATGCCGGGCTCCTCCCCTCAGCCCTCACGTTCGGCGCCGGCGGGCTGATGTATGTGGCATCCGGCAACCAGATACTCCGTTTGGGGACGGACGGGACGTTCACACGGGTCGTCGGCAACCCGAATGGATCGGAGGAGGGTCTTTACGGGGTCGGGGGTCCGGCGGTTGACGCCTCAGCCGATGGTCCGAACGGACTGGCATTCGACAAGGCAGGGAATCTCTATATCGCCGGATCGAACACGAAGACGATTCTCATGGTGAATTCCCAGGGCACACTGAGTGTCATCGGCAGCTCCTACCCGAGGGGGGACGGAGGCCTGGTGACCGCACCCGACGGGCGGGTGTTGGCCATGGACGAATTGGAGGTCCTGGAGCTCACGCCTCAGGGAGCGCGAACGATCGTGTCCTTCCCTAGGACTGACCGCACGAGCTACCTGGGGGTCACAGGGTTCTCACCGGATGGGATCGCCGTGGCCCAAAACGGGGCCATCTACCTCGACACCTTCTACGGGAACGGATACGCCGACAAATCCGCTCTTGTGGACATCGCTCCGAGCGGCCATGCAGCCCTGCTCTGGACAGCAGGTCCGCCGAAAGGCGGGCAATGACGGCTCGGGTAGCGTGGTCGGGTGGAGCTCGGGCGAGTGGGAGTCTGGTGGAGCGGTAGCTGGCGGGTGGCCGACGAGGCTTCATTCGACGTCGCCGCCGAGTTGGAAGAACTCGGCTACTCGGCATTGTGGTCTTCGGGTGGGTTCCAACCAGGGCTCTCGCCGCATTTCGAGCGGCTGCTCGAAGCGACCGCTCGGGTGATGGTGTGCAGCGGCATCGTGAGCATCTGGTCGACGGCCGCCCACGAGATCGCTCAGGCCGTCGCGGACCTCGAGCTCCGGTATCCGGACCGTTTCGTCCTCGGTCTCGGAGCCAGTCACGCAGCGATCGTCGAGACTTACATCCGCCCATACAGTCAGATGGACCACTACCTCGATGCCCTCGACACGGCTGGACCTTCGGTAGCCGGGGAGCGAAGGCTCCTCGCCGCCCTCGGGCCCCGGATGCTGGCACTCGCGGCCGAGCGGGCCGCGGGTGCCCACCCCTACTTCGTACCGGTCGAACACACGGCCCGGGCCCGCGAACTCCTCGGAGCCGATGCGCTGCTGGCCCCCGAGGTCAGTGTGGTGCTGGAAAAGGACGCCAGCACGGCCCGGAGGACGGCCAGAGCCTTCACCTCGGGCTATCTCTCCCTGCCGAACTACTCCAACAACCTCCGCCGACTCGGCTTCGGAGAAGACGACCTCGCCGGAGGAGGAAGCGACCGACTCGTCGATGCGGTGGTGGCCTGGGGTGAAGCGGACGACATCGCCGGCCGCGTACGTCAGCACTTCGGAGCCGGCGCCAACCATGTCTGCGTCCAGGTCATCGCGCCTGCGGAGTCGTTCCCCCTCACGGCCTACCGCGAGCTGGCCCCCGCGCTGATGGAACGCTGAGCCCCTCAGCTCGACAAGCTCCAAGGGCAAGATCCTCCGTCCCGGCCCGCTCTTCGCATCCCTCTCAGAAGTGAACGTAACGTGACATCCAGGTAAACGTAGGGTAAACTTTCGGCATGTCACCTAGTTCTTTCAAAGCCCAGGGCTGGTATGGCGATCCCTTCCGTCGGCACAGCGCCAGATGGTTCTCGAACGGGAGGCCGACGGCGCTGGTCATCGACAACGGTGTCGAGGCCCAAGATCCGCCTCCCACCACCTGGTGCACCGACAACCTTCTTCCGGCTCCACAGACCGAGGGCGGACTGATCCACGCCTGAGCCGGTGATGCCCGAAGGGATTCCGTCCCTTCCACGAAGGCCGGAGCGGTGAAGTCGTGCAGCACGAAGGTCTCGGTGGCCACGCCTAGGTCGTCCGTCCAGGTCCGAGAAGGTCCCAACGGTTCCCCACGCAGTCGAGGAAGACCGCAACACGACCATAAGGTTCGCTCCTCGGGGATCGGACGAATCGCACACCGGCCGAACTCATCCGGCGATAGGAATCGTCGAAGTCGTCGACCCGAAGGAAGAAGGCGACCCGGCGGTCGGCTTGGGCCCCCACGACAGATGCCTGGCGCTCATCAGCTGCACGGGCCAGCAGGATTCCAGTCTCGGCACCAGGTGGTCTGACCACGACCCAGCGTTTCCGCTCCCCGTTCTCCGTTTGCGCTGGTGCGTCCGCTACGAGGTCGAACCCCAACGTGTGGACGAAGAACTCGATGGCCGTGTCGTACTCGTCCACGACAAGGGTGACCAGGTCAAGGTTCATCGTCGGCGTCCTTCTACTCGGCCTCGCGGATGGCCGTAGACAGTGGTTGTCGATGTTCAGGAAGACGGTACCGGGAACACCTCTGGCGTTGGCTGCGCCCGAAGTCAAGGCAGAAGGGAGGCGAGCCATGGGAGGTGGACTGGTTAACCAGCATCATCGCATTCACCGTAGGTGCAATTCCCGACTTCGCTGTCACGGTGGGGCCCGATCGGGGCGGACATCGAGGAATCCAGGCCGTCACCACCCGGCTGGGCCATTCCCGCGCCAGTTGTCAGCGCGCTATCCCTCTTGCCCTTGCGGTGCCGCAGCCCTTGGTCATCCAGTTGACGGCCGAAGTGCTCGAGGATCGGAACGCTGCACTCCAGACCTGAGAAGAGGCCAGCCTCGGATCACGCAAGAAGCTGAGCGCCAGCTGCCTGGCCGCCTCCGGCAGGTTTCCGTGGCGGCGGGCGTCCCGCGCGTTGTGAAAGGCGAGGTTCGACGCATTATGCCGGATCTCATGCAGTCCGAAGTCCGCCGCCTGCACGAGGTCGAATCGCCCCGCCCGTTCGGCCCACCGGCGGTGCCTCTGGATGACAGGGTACGTATCCCAGATCCCGGCAACCGTGTTCGTCGTGTTGGAATCGTGAGCCCGGTAATACGTAAGAACCTCAGGTATGAACACGACGTCGCTCTGCATTGCGATCCGCAGCGCAAAGTCCACATCCTCTCCAGTGACAAGCGCGGGATCGAAGCCCCCTACCTCCCAGAAGGCCGACCGGCGAACCATGACTGACGACAGGAGAGGGAACTGACAGGCGAGCATGGCGGGGTAATCGAGATCCTTGCCGAGCCGAGGCCCATCCACGACGCCATCGACGTTCATGACCTGGAATCCCCCGTGGCACATACCTGCCGAGGGAGTCTCTCGAAGTGCATCGTACTGGCTTTGAAAGCGGTCGGACCGGCACCGATCATCTTCGTCGAGAAAGGCCACGTACTCCCCAAGGCTTGCGGCGACACCGGAATTGCGGGCAATTGAAACCCCGGCATGGTCTCGGTTCAGGACCTGCACACGCCGGTCCATCCTCTCGAGATCGGTGAGATCTTCAATGCACCCATCTGAGACGACAAGGACCTCGAGATCATCGAGCGACTGGGTGATGGCCGATCGCACCGCGTCGCGCACGAACGGCCCGCCGCGATAGACGGGGATAACTACACTTACCTGTGGCATCTCACCTTCAGACGTCGGTCGCTGATGGCCCCGCCGCGGACATCGCCCGCGGGCTTCTTGCGTTGGTCGATGTTTGTTTGATCGACCCCGCTCTCTGTTTCCTTGAGCGGATGTTGACCGCCCGGCGGCTCCGGCGGATCCCCGCCGGCGGAGTGGGTTACACCGATCGCCGGATACGGCCACGCAGAGCGAGTAGAGCCATTGTCATGCTGACCAGACCGACCCCGACCAGAGCGGCCAGACCCTCCAGAAGCGGGCCGCCTTGCCAGCCGCCGATGATCACGGACCGTTGGGCACCGAGCAGGTATGTCACCGGGTTGTAGGTGGCAACGGTGGAGAACCAACTGGTCAGATCCGCTTTGGGGATGATGGCGTCGGTCAGGAAGGCGAAGGGGAAGAAGACGACAAACGTCGCATTCACGGCGGCGGGACTTCCGGTCTTCAGGGCCACGGCGTACGGGAAGCCGGTGAACACCAGCCCCCAGAGAGCAGCGAGACCGATGAAGACCAGGACTCCCCCGATGCCGGTGGAGAAACGGACGCCGACGACAAAGCCCAGGATGAGAACCGCGATCGTGAGAGCGATGATGACCACGACGTCCGCCACCATCAGCCCGAGGAGAAGGGCCAAGCGGCGAACCGGTGTGAGACACAGGCGGTCGAAATACCCGCTCTGGATGTCGGTGACCAAGGTCGGGGCACGCGACACCCCGGTGACGGCAAAGGCAATGGCCATGGGGAGGAGGAACGCCTTGTAATCGAGCCCCCCTCTTTCGGCGACGTGACCGAGTGCTCCGAGGTTCACGACGTAGAAGAAGGCGGGAATGAACACGGCCGGCAGGAACGAAACCGGTTCGCGGCGCATCTGGCGGAGGGCCCTGGCGGCCACAGCGGAGATGTCGCGCCAGAACCCCGCCGCGTGGCCCCGGATCACCGGATCGGGACGAGCGACCGGGGTCATGCCGCCCCCTCGATGTGGTCGCCGGTCAGCGCCAGGAAGACGTCGTCGAGGCTCGGCGTTCGAATCGTGATGCTCCGTGCCTCGAGGTGGCTCTCCGCCAGCGCCAGGGCGACAGGACTGAGAGCGGCAGGACCGTCGATGGTCTGAACCGTGATCCGACCACCCTCTCGAGTGACCGAGCTCACCCCGGGCAGCCGGGTGAGGCGGGCCAGAACGTCTGCTCCCCCGGAGCCGACGACCTCGGCCACCAGGACGTCGTCGGCGATCGAGCGCTTGAGCGTCTCGGGCGACCCCTCCGCCACGAGTCTCCCTCGGTTGATGATGCCCAGCCGATGGGCCAGGACATCAGCCTCCTCCAAGTACTGGGTGGTCAGGAAGATCGTCATGCCCAGCTCACGGTTGAGACGCGCCACCTCCTCCCACACGGTGGCGCGACTGGCCGGGTCGAGCCCGGTCGTCGGTTCATCGAGGAAGAGCACTTCGGGGTTGTGTATGAGGGCGATGGCCAGGTCGAGCCGCCGTTTCATCCCACCCGAGTAGGTCCCGACCCGGCGATCGACAGCGTCCCCGATGTCCACCATACGGAGGACCTCGGCGATCCGCTGGCTGATCTGGTCCGAGGTGAGCCCGAACAACCTCCCCTGGAGTCGGAGCAGCTCCCGGCCGGTCTGGAGATCGTCGAGGGCCGCCTCTTGGAGGGCGACGCCGATACGGGTCCGTACGGCCTGGGGCTCCCGGACGACATCGTGGCCCGCGACCCGAGCGGTCCCGCCGCTCGGACCGAGGAGCGTGCACAGCATGCGGACGACCGTCGACTTGCCGGCCCCGTTCGGCCCGAGGAATCCGTAGATCTCGCCCGGTTCGACCTCGAGATCGACCCCGTCCACGGCGAGGTGCGGGCCGAATCTCCGGACGAGACCGTCCGCCCGGATCGCCGCCGCTCGACCTGGCTCGCCTCGGTCGGCGAGACCGATCCCGGCGAGTCTACATACTTGATCGAATCGAACATACTAATCAGTATCTAGTATGCTGACCCGTAGCGCAACTATGGCGATCGAACCCCTCACCCCCGAACGAAGGCGACAGCAGACCCGAGAACATCTGTTGGCCGCGGCGGCCCAGGTCTTCGCCGAACGGGGCTTCCATGGGGCCTCCCTCGACGAGGTGGCGACCGTGGCCGGCTTCACCAAGGGGGCCGTCTACTCCAACTTCAAGAACAAGGAAGATCTCTTCCTCGCCCTGTTCAGAGCCAGGTATCAGCAGGAGACGGAGGCCTTGCGGGCGACGCTCGCGGCGTCCGATGTACCGCCCGACGCCCGGCTGTCGGATTTCGTCGCCCTCTTCCAGGACCAGGCCCACCTGGCGCGCAGCAACTTCGGTCTCCTCTACCAGGAGTTCTGGCTCTACGCGGCTCGGAATCCGGCCGTTCGGAAAGAATTCACCGAGATCGACGATGAAGCGGTGGAAGCGCTGGCCGCGCTCATCTCCGCTGAACGAGACGGCCTCGGTCTCGAGCCCCTGGACGATGCCATCCAGACGGCCAGGATCATCGAGGTCCTGTTCCGGGGGATCGGGTTACTTCGAATCCTCCAACCTGAAGTGGCTGACGAATCGTTCATCGAGTCCGCCATCGCCTTTGTGGCCCGGGCGCTGGGTGCGACGGGTGGATGAGTCTCGTAGGGTCGCCATGGGAGACGATCGTCAACGAACGGTGAGACGGACAGGCCTGTCCCACACATAACGCAGGCGGTAACCGGGCAACGGCTCCCGAGGCTGGCGTTCGACGCACCGGCCGCCCTCGTTCGTCATAGAAGCTCTGGGCCCTCGCGTTCTGTTCCAGCACCCACAGGTAGAGCCGTCCCGCGGGTGCGTGATCGACCACCTCGCGAGCGGAGGCCGCCAACAGCAGGGTACCGAGCCCCCTGCGCTTCAGTCCGTGGGCCACGTGGAGATTGTCGAGAAGGGCACCCCACGCCGGGTCGTCGTCGAGATTGGTGTGGGCAAAGCCGACGATGTCCCCGCTGAGGTCAGCGACGACCGTCCGATGATTGGGATCTGGCCTCGTCAGGCGCGTGCTCCACACATCCCGTCGATCGTCGAAGACTTCACCGTCCAGGAATGTGTCCGGATAGGCACCGCGGTAGTTTCTGCGCCAACTGTCGGCGTGGAGGGCGGCAATCTGCTCGGCGTCGGGCAAGGTGGCACCCCGGATCTTGACGCCACTTCCCACGACCTTCTCATCCGAGACCGTCGTCGGCCTCTGAGCCGAGGGACCGACCGCGCCCGCTCCCGGCTCGACATCTGACGCCACCTGGGCCTCCTCATCGATCCTGGCATTGGCACCGTGCAAGACGCCGGCTGCCGGACCGTCAACGGGCCAGGTCCCTCAGGTCACTCTGGATGAACGAGGCAAGGCTACGTCGAGACGGAGATCGCCCGTCCATCGGACACGAACTCGGTCCATCGGACACGGACTCGCCGGGGTCGTGGGCACGGGCGAGCAGCTCGCGGGGTGCTCGGCGGCTGAAACCCGGGAGGCATGCCGTCGCTCGGCTCAGTCCTCGAGCGCCCCACCGGCCCCGACGGGGTCGTCGGGCTGCGAGGGTGCCACTCGGGTCCCCGTATGCAGAAGGTATCCGCTCCCGATGATCAGAAAGAGGGCAATCCCGACCCGATCGTCGACCAAGGCCAGCCCGGTGGCCACAAGATACAGAACCGGCGTGAGGTAGTACCGGCGGGTGACGCGTTTCAACTCGTCGTCGCCCACCCAGGTCTGGATGAGCGCACGCCGGGATATCGAGTGCCAGAGAACAGCCAGCATCAGCGTGGCGGCGGCCAGGCTGAGTCCGTAGAAGGCGACCGCGAGCTCCTTCTGGGAGGACGATCCCTGGCTGATGTACAGGGCGAGCACCTGCGTGGGGAACGGGATGAAGACGACCAGGCTCAAAAGGGCGAGGTTCACGACCATGACCCCATGGTCGATCGCCCGCACGAGGCGGAAGATGGTGTGATGGCTGACCCAGATCATCCCGATGACCATGAAGCTGATCACATACCCCAGGTAGTGGGGCCACGCGTTGAACCACAGATCGCGGCTGAGTGTGTGGATCTTCGGCGCCGGTAGGCGCACATCGAAGATGAGCAGTGTCATTGCCACCGCAAAGGTGCTGTCGCTCAGCGCCTCAGTCCGTCGCGGATTCACAGAAATCGACTATGGCACACGAAGCGATCGTACCGATGTCTTGTGCTCCCCGGTCGGCGCACTCCGAACCCGCCGACATCCGTTTCGGGTGATGTCCGGGCGGTGATTTCGACTGGGCATTCTGACTAGGTTGGGCACCGCCGCGGTACCAGATAAATGAGAGGAAAGAACATGAAGGGATTCAGGAATTTTCTCATGCAGGGGGAGCTGATCGTCATTGCCGTCGGCCTTGTCGTGGCCCTCGCCTTCAGCACCCTCATCAAATCCTTCACTGATTCGATCATCACGCCCTTGGTCAATGCTGCAGAGGGAGGAAAGGCTGGATCGCTCGGCCTCGGATGGACGGTCAACGGGCAGCGGATCGACCTCGGTTCGTTCATCGGCGCGATTGTCTATTTCGTCATCTTCATGGCAGTGATCTATTTCGTGTTGGTCGTGCCCTACCGGAGCTACATGAAGAGGCGGGGGAGCACCGTGTTCGGCCCTCCGGCGGACACCAAGACCTGTCCGCAGTGCCTTTCAGACGACCTGCCGCTGGCTGCCATCAAATGCAGCCACTGCGCCAGCGTCATCACGACGACGAATTGAGCGCAGGCCCGCCCGCTGCCGGCGACAGGGCGCGGCATCCGGGCGGACGATCTCAGATATCCACTTGGAATCCGAGATCTACTTCGCTTGCGGGAGTACCACCCCGAACCCCCCAATTGTCGGTTGGCACCTCGACGATGTTGATCAGTATGTCGGGCAGAGGAATTCCGGCGGACGTGAGCGACGCACAGAGACTCGTGTAGAGGGCCCGCTTCGTTTCCATCGAACGCCCGGCAAACATTGTGATCTCCACAATCGTGTACCGGTCGCCGACACCGCCCGGGAGTATGACATTGCCCGGGTCGATTTCGGTGATCGATACCGTCGGATCGTCACTCGGTACCTGCAAGGCCGTCACGATTGCATCATGGACCGCGTCCAGACGGTCCCGCCTCTCGCCGGGGGTCAGGACGCCGACCACCTCGATCCGAGCGATCGCCATGGAACACGGTATCGCCGGGAGGTGTTGGCTGCGTCCGGAACGCCACCACCATGCTGCGTGTGGTCGGTCACCCGGCGATCGGATCCACGAGGGACGGCGGTATCGACGCCGGAATCGGATCGTGCTGGAGGACCACGCGACTCGGAGGGGACGGCGCGCCGGGGCCGGCGTCGACCGGAAAGACGGTCACGGTCGTCGTGAACCGCTTCGTAGCTCCACAACCGCTCCGGTCGAACGGCACCACCAGCGTCGACGTTCACGCCGAAGACTCCGGTGTGGACGTTGCCGCCGGTCCCCACGCCGAACAATTGTGCACACGCCGGCGCCCGGTAACCGACGGACGTGACGAGGCCCGGTGGGCCGAGCTCCACCCAGGGTACCGACACCTGTGCGTAGGCGACGGTGGTCTTCGGCCCGGTGGACCCCCCACAGGGTTTGGAGCCTCCGGTCCGGTACAGCACAGCCCCCTGGCCACGCACCCCGTAGAAGATGACCGCGGAGTCGATGGGATGATAGGCCGTGGCCCCTGAACCGGATGGTGGTCGGCCCGGTGCTCGAGGTGTCGTCGCCTCTTCCAAGGGGCAGTTGTAGCCCCCTGCATCCGGGCGGCCGAGGACGATGCCGATCCAGGCCGGCCGGCCACGGAGCGGCGGCGTCGCGGTCGGTGTGGCGACGCCGGTCAGGGTCACGCGGCCAGAGCCGACGATCTGCTGGCCGGATGCCTGCGCACCATCGGCCAGACCTCCGGTGACGGCGACGTACTCCTCGGCCTCCGCCCGGTCGAGGCCCAGCGGCGCATCCGAGTGGTCGCCGGTGAGCGGCGCCACCCGAAGGCCGCCGATGACGAACGGATGGATGAACCGGCCGCCGACGACCGCGCCGGCCAGTGCATCTCTTGTCATGGGCAAGGCCCCTGTCGTCGGGAGAGACGCGGGCGGTGTCGTGGTCGAGGTCACGCTACCGAAGGGATGGCACGCCACCATGGTCGATGCGGCGACAACACCCATCCCGAGGACGGCGGCTCGTTGTGCGAGCCATCCTCCTCTGGCCGGCGACGTCCTCCGGTCGGTGCCTACGGGGAGACGACCCCTGGGCCCGGGTGCACCCCGGCGAGGGGGCTCGGCGTGGTTCGGGGTTCTCATCAGCCGGCCGGCCTGACCGTCGACCCGCTGCAGGCCAGGAGGGGCCGGCCGGTGTAGGGCCGGAAGCCAACCGCGCCCCGAGGGCTTATCCACCCGAGGGCCCCGCCGGAAGTGAGCCGCATCCAGACATCGAAGGCGGGCACCGGAGTCGGCGGCGGCAACTCGGACACCCACCGCCGCCCGTCGAAGACGACGAGCCCACTGCAGCTGCCCGGCATCGTGTAGGCGTAGTAGTGACCGGGCACCGCGCCCGGTCCGCACGGCGGCGCACTCTCGCGGCCGGTGCACTCCCCGTCGGGGCCGAGGCCGTTGCCTGCCGGTGGCCGAGGACCGCAGTAGCTGCCGGTCGCCATAGAGGGGACACTGGCACCTGTGGGGCACGGTGGGGGAACGGGGGCTGGATAGGAGCGCACGGAAGGTCCGTTCGAACCCGCCGCGTCCCGCGGGTTCGACGGCGCCGTGGCGGCGGGAGCGGCGGCAGACACCCGGTCCGGCCGTCGAGGCCTGCCCACCGATGAAAGGCTGGCGCCGGCAATCCCGCCCACCACCACGACGACGACGACGGTTGCCGTGGCAGAACGGACACGTCTCCGGTGACGGGCGACCCGGCGGGCGACCGATGCGGGCACGCCGGCGCCGTCGGCCGGCGCGGCAACGGCCTCGAGCGCTGAGCGCAATCGACGGTCCAGGTTCGGGTCAAGGGCATCATCGTCAGGCACGGGCGTCCTCCGCATCTCCGAGAGCCGCAGACAAGGCCGACCTTGCCCGGCTCAGCAACGTCTTGACGGTCCCGTCGGTGACGCCCATCGCCGTTGCCGTCTCGGCCACACTCAGGCCGAGTCGATAGTGCAACGCCACAGCTTCCCGTTGGCGACGCGGCAGTCGGGCCACCGCGTGCCGTAGATCGAGAACGTCCTCTCTGCTCCCCCCCGCCATCGGGGTCACCGGTCCCCGTGTGCACGAGCCGGCGGATGGCGACCCGCTCTCTCCCCAATGATCGCCATCGATTTCGGAGCAGGTTCAACGCCACCACCCGCACCCAGGCTGGGAGCGAGTCGATGTGACGACCTCGTTGCTCGGCGACGACTGCTTTGGCCAGTGCCTCTTGTACTGCATCCTCCGCCGCTTCCCGACTACCGCACACCAGCCCGAGCGCGGCGACGAGAACCGGGTACTCGACCCGGACGAACTCGACCAGCACGCCCTCGCCGTCGTCCACGCGGACCCTTCCTTCGAGTATTCCGATGCTCACCGACTACAGAGACACCGCAGCGGTCCCTTCGGTTGACAGCGACTCGGCCGTCAGCAGTTGTCGGCAGCAGCCAGATTGCGATGCAGGACTTCTGTCAGCCGGGCCTCCAATCGAACTTCAAAGGCGAGCAGACTGTCGAGTTCGGCGAGCGATGCCCTGAGAGCCTTCCCCCGAATCGAGCGCAGTTGGTTCTCTGCATCGGCCCGCCTGGCGCAGCTTCGATCGAGTGCGGCCAGCACTTCTGATTGGTGATTCATGAGCCTTGTTCCTGTCTGTATCGATGATTCCGTGTTGATGATTCCGTGTCGGGAGCGCGGCGCCGGTGATTCCCGGCACCGTGCCTCAGGGTCGGTCGCTGATGACCGGGCCGTCGTCGGCCGGAGAACACCGTGGTTGGCGATGGTCAGCCTGTGCCGACCGATCGACTGCAACGGGCTCTGACGTAGGTCTCCCCTGGTCAGCACTGCGTGGAGGTCGGGCACGTGTCAGAGGCGCCCTGCCGCCGGTGCATCGGCCAGGCCGATTGTTTTCGAGCGGTACCGAGCCGAGCGTGGCAGCCATCGAAGGCTCACCACAACGAGGCGGCACACGTTCACCCGCACTGTCTGGTCCCACAGCGTAACACCCTCCATGAGCAGAGCTGCCCCCGGTGATCCTGGTGCTCCCCGAAGCAGCGGCCGCCCGCCGCTCCCCAGCGTCTCTGACGGCTTCTCCAGGGCGGCCGGGTCGGCTTCGCTACGCTCTGGCTGTGCCGACGTTCAGTTCAGAAGCGATGGGGTGGCTCCGCACCTCGGTCGGGATCGCTTTGATCGTCGCACCGGGAGCTGCCCATGCGCCTGGCCGGCACCGAATCGCCCACAGGGGCCGGCCTTCTCCTGATGAGGACGATCGGCATCCGGGATCTCGTCTTGGGCCTGGGCGCGGTGTCCGCGGCACGATCGGGCGTGGCAGACGAGGCACGTCGTTGGACCAGGGCGACCTTGGCCAGCGATGCACTCGACACCGTCGTCAGCCTGGCCGCGATGCGGTCGATCGGGAGACGGGACTCGTGGTTGGCGGCGGGATTGGCATTCAGTTTCGTCTGTGGAGACGTCCACGCCCTACGGACCGTCTCCGACGAGCAGGATACCGAGCGTGCCCAGCCAGCCGGAGCCGCACGGTCAGTGAGCTCCTGAAGCCTGCACCCGTCGGCCGTCGGCCGGATCACCCGGGGCCGGGAGCAGTCGGCTCCTTCACCAGCCGGCCCCGTTTCCACACGTGTGTGATGTGGACCGGGTCGGCCAGCAGACTGATGGTGGCGACCGGGTCACCATCGACGGCGATCAGATCGGCGTCCCACTCACGCTCGATCACCCCTGCTCTCGGAGCTTGCGGCCCGAGCGTCAGGTGTCCGTTGGCCGTCCCGGCCCGGATCGCCTCCAGCGGGCTCAGGCCTGCATCGACGAGATGGACGAGCTCCCGCGCATTCATCCCCCACGGGACGGCTGTCTCCCGGCCGCTCGTCGAGATGTCGGTTCCGAGGGCCAGGGTCACGCCGGCTTGGTGAGCAATATGGATCGCCTCGAGGTGGCGGTCGGCAACAGCCTCCATCTTCTCGAACGCATAGCTCGGCATGCTGTCCTTCGCCTGAAGGCCGCGTTCCACGATGAACCGGGTCGGCACCAGCACGGCTCCGAGCTCGCGCATGGCGGACGCGGCTTCCTCGTCGAGGTAGCTGCCGTGCTCGATGGTCCGTACACCGGCCCGCAGGGCCGCCATGATGCCCGGCTTTCCGTGGCAGTGGGCCATGACGATCCGCTCGGCCCTCCCAGCCTCCTCCACGATGGCCCGCATCTCGTCGTCGCTGAACTGTTGATGCACAGGGTCGTCGACCTGGGACAAGACTCCCCCGGAGGCGCAGATCTTTATGACCTTGGCCCCGAGCCGGAGTTGGGAGCGCACCGCCTTGAGGCACTCGGGGATGCCGTCGCACAGTGCCAATGGTCCTCCGCTCTGACACAGATCGCCCATCCAGGCCAGTGGGAGGGCATGGAGATCTCCGTGACCACCGGTTTGGCTCAGGATCGCTCCGGGTGCATAGATCGACGGGCCGGCAAGCAGGCCTTCCTCGACCACCCGGGCCAGGTGCACGCCGAGCCCTCCAGCCTCCCGGACGCTCGTGAATCCGGCCTGCAGCACGATCTCTGCGTCCTTGGCGGCACGGGCGGCGAGGACGGCCGTCGGCACCAGGGCCAGTTCGTTGAGGTCCAGGGACCGCAATCCGAGAAAGTGCGCGTGGCAGTCCCACAGCCCGGGCATGAGGCATGGGACCGAGACCGGGGACCGGACATCGGGAGCGGTGTGCCGGGGCCCCACGTAGGCGATCGAAGATCCGTCGATGACGACCGCAGCGTCGCGTATCGGATCGCCCCGTCCCGGAATGAGCAGATCGGCGTCGATTCGTTCCACGTGGATCACTCTAGGGAGGCTTTTCCCTCCGATCGAGCCAGCCCGCCGTCACCCGTCGAGGAGACCGAGGAGCCATCCGGGCCTGGCCACGTCTGCTCCCAGGTCCGCGGCCCGCCGGCACAACGCACGATCCGCAGATACGAGTGTCACCGGACCCGGGGCCTCGGCGGTGGTCGAAACGAGGGTGTCGTCACCGCTGCCGGGCGCATGGAGGACGGTGACGCCGCCGGCCACCCCCGCCTCGACACCGGTACGAGCAGCCCCCTCCAGGACCACCACGACCGGCTCGACGAGCCGACCCGCCACCACCGCAGCACGAACCTGCTCGACGAACGCCCGGGCCGCTCCCGGCCGGTCCCGCCACCAGCCGTTGGGCCGAGACCCGACCACGTTCGCCGCATCGATGAGAAGCACGACCCCAGTATCACCTACCGCCCGGCTGCCCCGGACGGGGTTCGTCTCGGGGCCACCGTCCGGCATCAGCGCCACCGGCGTCACCGTGGCACGTCGTCGGCGCCGCCGACACGGCCGTGCTTCCAATAGCCACGCGCCGACACCTGGGTGCGGGACATCCCCCGGTCTTCAAAGAGGTGACGGCGGATCCGCTGCACCGCCGCCGCCTCCCCGGCCACCCAGACCCGGACATCGGCGTCGAATCGGGCGCCCTCGACGGCGTCGACCAATGCATCGCCGGGAGAGGCGCCGGTGGGCAGGTCGTGCCACTCGGTGGTTGCCAGTGGATGATCGGGCAGTGCGACACGGGCACCGGGGTGGGAGACCTCGATGTGCACCTGCACCGACTTCCGCGCCGGCAGCGCCTGGAGAAGCTGGCTGATGGCAGGTATGGCGGTCTCGTCCCCTCCGAGGAAGAAGTCGCCCGCGTCGGCGTCGATCGAGTAGCCGCGGCCCGGGCCCGAGACGGCGGCCTGGTCGCCGGCCTTGGCGGCCGTGGCCCAAACGGATGCGAGCCCACCGTCGTGGATGACGATATCGAGCTCGAGGATCCGTGGCCCGACGGGCCGCGGCGTGAAGGTCCGGATGACCGGCCGGCGCTCGTCCGGGAGCAGGAACTCATTGCCGCTCCACTGCGGGATGACGAGCTCTCCGGTGGGAGACGACGGGAGCAGGAGCCGGATGCTGGCAGCCGGTTGCCCGACGACGAGCCGCTCGAGGTCGGCCCCGGCCAGCGTCACCCGGATCAGGCGGTCGCTCACAGATGCGGCCTGTCGAACCGACACGGGAAGGAACCGCGGCGGTTCCCGCCGGTCGCGGCGCGGGTCCGTCAACACCGACCAGCGGTGATCGACACTGTCACATCGTGTGCCGTTGCCCCGGCGTCCACGTCGAGGTGGGTCGCATCCGGGCGGGAGGTGACGCGCCCTCCGGTTGCCCTGGCGCAGTAGCCGTTGGGGTAATGGGTGGCCGCTGGCACCACGATCACTGTGGGTGCCGTGATCCTGGGGTCGGATCGGTAGCGAAACTCGAAGGCAGCCGTCGTGGGATCGAAGCTCATGGACAGTGGCGTTCCGGCAACCGCCGAGGCGTAGGTCTGCGACAGCACGTTCAGTTGGGAAGCGGTGGCCGCGCGGGGAGGCCAGAGTGCCGACGAGTGCGACCCGGTCGGGTCGTCGTAGTTGATCCACTGCCAGTAGATCCACCCCACGAGGTTGGCGTCTGCACCGGAGGTGATCCGACCCAGGTCCGCGGTATCGGTGGTGGCACCGAACTCGGTGAGCAGCCAACCCGGTCCGCCGGGCTGCTCGGGGGTGGAGTCGTCGACCCGTTCCTGGTCGTGCTGGGTGAAGACGTAGCGTTCGAGAGGCCCGCAGATGGAAGCGAAGTCCGCCGGCTCCGGGCCGTTGGGGACATGGAGGAAGCAGTAGTCGTGGAAGTTGAGCACGAGGCGCGGGAAGTCCATGGCGCCGATGTGGTTGACCACCCCCGAATCGGTGCTGTAGTTGCCCTCGTATGCCACCAGATGGGTGGGGTCGGCGGCCTCGATGCGAGGGATGAGGCCCTCCGCAGGATCGTCGGCCGGGCAGCTGACCCGCCGGCCGTTCTGGTCCAGCCCCGGATGGGCTCGCCCGGTGTAGAAGCACTCGAGCAGAGCGTCGAAGGTCGGATTGTCGGGTCGGGTACCAAGGCCGGGCCCGTAGGGCTCGTTAAACGGGTCGTAGCCGATCACCCACGGGTTGCCGCGGAATCGGCCGGCGATCTTCGTCCACACGGCGTCGAACTCGCCCTGGAGGTTCCCGACCACGTCGTTGTCCCAGAAGTGACCGTAGGCCTGGGCCACGCCGGGTCCGGTGTAGTTGACACTCCAATTGGCGACATGCAGTCGGGGCTCGGGGGCGATGCCGTCGGTGCACACAGCCCAGTTCGGCGCCCCTTCGCCGCCGAAGGCTTCGTTGTAGACGTCCTGGTGCATGTCGATGAGCGAGAAGATCCGGTACCTGGCCAGCAGTGAGACCGTGGCCTCCAATCGGGTCATGTAAGCATCGAAGACGGTGGCATCGAACGGATCGGGCCCAGATCGCCGAGGGGCGCCCGCCGTGCACACCGCAGGATCGTTGATCGGGTCGCTACCGGGTTCGAGCCCCTTCCAGACGATCCCCAGTCGCACGACGGTGAACCCAAGTCGGGCCATGCGCTGCGCCTCGGCCGGCGTGAGAACGTTGCGGCCGGAACCGGTCACCTCGACCTCGTAGGGCGGGACCTTGTACACCAGATCGATTCCATGGAGCAGGACGGTCCGCCCCTCCTGGTCCACCAACCACGGACCGCCCGGAGCCCGCAGCGGGCCGACCGGCCCATCGGCGGGATTGGCCGACCCAGGGGACGTGACCACAGGCGATCCGCCACACGAGCTCAGGGCGATACCCACAACGATGACGAGGGCCAGACAGATCCGCCCGACGGAAGCTCGGCCTTGCCACCCGATGGACGTCATCGGTGACCGTCCGATGCCGGCCTCCGGCGCGATCCCACGGCCACGAGTCTGCCGCGTCGGAGCCCGCGGTGCCCGATCAAGCGCGACCTGCTCGGGCATCGAGCCCCTGCTCGGCGACGATGGGCAGGATACGTGGTTGCAGCCATTCTCCCCCCGCTTCGGTGATGTGGATTCCGTCCGACCACCGGACCTGGATGCCGTCGAGCTCGGGTTGATAGACACCGTGGGGATCGAGCATCTTGTTGAGATCGACGACGGTCACCCGAGGCTGCCCGACGGCCACGCTCCGAAGGAGCTCGTTGAACGCCGCCACCCGCGTGGGGGAGTTCTCCGGGAACGGCGTCCCGTTGGCGGCCTCGGTCGGTGGATCGACGTAGGGCATCGTGAACACGATGACCCTCGCACCACCGGCCGTAAGAATGCCGAAGGCCTGTCCGAGCTCTGAGGCGAGGTGATCGTCCCACGCCGGCTGGCCGATGTGAACCCAGTTCCCGTGGTACAGCTGGTCGCTCACCTCCCACCGTCCGATCAGCAACCCGACGACATCGGGGCGGTCCTGGTCCACAGACTGCTTCCACACCGTCCGCCAGTGAGTGCATCCTGGTGTGGCGGGGCCGGCGACCCCGGAGAGGATCACCTCGAACGTGTCGAGCTCGCAGCCGAGCGTGCCCCGATCGATGACCTGGACCCCGTACCGGGGCTGAGATCCGACTCCCAGTCCGACCCCCAGGGTGAGGGCAATCGAGTCACCCAGCACCAGGAAGCGGATCGGGCGGGTCGTGAACGCATGGGCCGCGGTGAGGGCCTGTCGTTCGGACAGCGGCGCGCCGCCGGTGGTGGGAACGGCCCCGATGGAGGTGGTGGGCGCCACGGTGGCCAGGAAGAGGGCCGCCGCCGCGACCACGGCGGCAGTCCCCATTCCCACCAGCCCCATCCTTCCCGGCAAGACACGTCTCGTCCGAATCGGCTCTTCGATGGCGAAGAAGGAGAAGGTGGCGACCGCGAAGGTGGCAAGGAGCCTGGCCCCGAGTAACCAGATTCCCGAGAGGCCGGTATGGGCGTGGTTGATCAGGAGGTAGAGGGGCCAGTGGTAGAGGTAGAGCCCATAGGAGATCCGCCCGACGAACACCAGCCCGCCGAGCGAGCAGAAACGGGCCAGCGCTGAGCCCGGAAAGGTCACACAGGCGACGATGACGCAGGCGGCGGCCACGGCCACGCAGAAGAAGCCGCCCACGTACAACAGGCCGTTCTGCCCTTCGAGGTCATGCCATGCCCAGACCAGGAACAGGGCTCCGAGAACTCCCGACAGCGTCCACAGCCGGCGCTGCACGCGGGTGGTGGTCCAACCGGCGGGCAGGATGTCGAAGGTGCTCCCGACATGGGAGCCGACGGCACCCACGAACGAGCCGATCAGAAGCGACTGGGCACGGGTGTCGGTGCCGTAATAGAGGCGCTCGATCGAGAATCCGGCCAGGTACATCCAACCCATCAGGACGGCGGAGGCAACGGCGCCGATCGCAGCCGTCAGGGCCACCTTCCGGGTTCCCCACCGTCGGGCCACGAACAAGGCGATGAGCGGCCATACCAGGTAGTACTGCTCCTCGATGGCGAGCGACCACGTGTGCAAGAAAGGGGACGGGGCCGCCGCCTGGGCGAAGTACCCCTGGCCGGAGAAGATGAAGCGCCAGTTGGAGACATAGGTGAGCGTGGCGAAGGCGTCACCACGAACGGACGCCAGGTCGATCGAGCCGGCAAAGACGTGTACGTAGACGGCAACGCCTATCAGGAGCACGAACAGCGCGGGCAGGAGCCGGCGCGCCCGTTGGGCCCAGAATCGTGCCAGCCGGATCGTCCCGGTCTGGTGGAGCTCCCTGCAGATCAACGAGGTGATCAGAAATCCGGACAGGACGAAGAAGACGTCCACACCGAGCAATCCCCCACCGGTCCCCGGAACCCCGAAGTGGTACGCCATGACGGCCAGGACGGCGAAGGCTCTGATGCCGTCCAGCGCAGAGGTGCGCCGGTGGTGCCCGGGCTCGGTGTCCGTCGGGTCGGTGTCGAGTGGGGATGACCGACCGGTGGCGTCGAATTCGTGGACAGCACCCTCTAGCACCGCATCGCCATCCGATTGAGCCCGGCTTTCAGTCGCCGATCGAGCAGAAGCGTTGGCGATCGTACTGCAACGGTGAACGACTCCAGCGTCGGGGATTCCGGGGTTGTCGGGACCATCGGGTCCAGGTCATTGCGGAGCGAAGAATTCCGGGAGAGCACCGGCCCCGACGCTGGCCCCATCGGTCTGTGCTTCCTGGAGGTGGCCGAGCTCCACCCAGTAGGGGAGGATGGCCGGTGCCAGGTAATCACCACCGACGCCGGGCTCCTGGTACTGGAAATGGATCCCGTCCGACTCGCGCACCGGCACGCCGTTCAGATCCGCGGTGTACCGGCCACCGGGGCAGACGTAGGAGTTGAGGTCCTGGATGAAGACCTGGCTCGGGTGCTCGGCGGCCACCTGGCGGAGGAGGGAGTTGTAGGCATCCTGGCGGGCGGAGCTGTCCTCCGGCCACGGTTCCCCGTCGAGCTGTTCGCCGGTGCTCTGGCACGGTTTGGTCATGAGTACCATGAGGGCGCCCCCGGCCGTGGCAATCCGAACGGCCTTCTCCAATTGGCTCTTCACGTAGGCGGCGAACGCCGGATCGAGGATGTTGGTCATGTGGCCCTCGAACTCGCGGTCGAGCACCTCGCCGCCGCCGGCCAGGAAGGCCACGACGTTGGGCTTCAGCTGACGGACCCAGTCGGCCCAGGCCGCCGTCCACTCCTGACACGGGACGTCCTGTCGGGGACCGAAGGCGCCTCCCGGAGGGCAATTGCCCTGCTGCGGGTAGGGCGTGCACGGCTTCCCGACGACGAACGTGGTGTTGCCCTGGATGCCCGTCGTCCCCTGGGCGACGCCACACCCCAGGATCCCCTCGTTGAGAAGGTACAGGTGGTCGTACTTCCCGGGATCCGCCCGCGCTGCGGCCCCGAGCCCGATCCCGAGCGTCAGCGCCTCGGAGTCACCGACGAGGAGGACCCGGACCGGGGTGTGCCGGTACGCCACCGGAATGGCGGTGTCGATCGGGGCGGCAGGCACACCCCCCAGGGCCACTGAGCCCCCGGCGTACGTCTCGGTTGCCGGCATCGTGGCCAGGACGATGGCCACCACCACCACTGCGGCCGCCGGGACGGTCAGGATCCGTACCCGGAACGAGGTGAAGAAGGTTCCCTGCCGGATGGGACGTTCGACGAAGAAGAACGACGCCGATGCCACCGCCAGCGTGGGGACGACCCGCACGGCGAACAGGGGCCACCCGGTGAGTCCCGTCCGGGCATGGTTGATGAAGATGAACAGCGGGAAGTGCCAGAGATACGTGGAATAGGAGATCCGCCCCACATAGGTGAAGACGGTGAACGACAGCACCTTGGCCACCGGCGAGGACTGGGCACACGACACGCTGAGAAGCACGGCGGACGCGGCGATGGCGGCGAGAAGGAACCCGCCGCGGTAGGCGAAGGCCTGGTCGGAGTGGACCGTGATGCACAAGACGGCGGTGACGGCGATGCCGACGACACCGATGGCGGTCAGCAGAAAGCGGGCCCTGCGCGTGCGAGCCTGCCAGTCCTGCTCCGCACCCTTGCGCCGACGATCGGCCCACATGGCCAGGCCCACCGCCAACGACGCTCCGACCAGCACCGACTGGGCATGGGTGTCGGTACCGAAGTAGACACGGGTCACGTCCATCGGGTTGTAGACGAGCGCCATCTCCAGCGCCGAGAGAAACGCCCCGACGATGCAGACGATCAACAGGACCCGCAACGACCGCCAGATCTTGAAGATGCCCAGGACCACCAGCGGCCACACGACGTAGAACTGCTCCTCCAGGGACAGTGACCACATGTGGATCAGGGGCGAGGTGAGGGCGGTCTGGTCGAAATAGTTGTCGCCGGCCGCGATGAAGTGCCAGTTGGCGAAGTAGAAGAGGGCGGAGAGAGCATCGCCCCGGAGCGTCGCATAGGTGCCTGCGGGCACGAACAGGCCGTAGATGATGGCCACGCCGATGAGCATGACGAACAGGGCGGGGAGCAGGCGCCGAGCCCGACGGGCCCAGAAGATCTTCAGCTTGACGGTGCCGCTCTTCCGCCACTCGACGATCAACAACGAGGTGATCAGGAACCCTGACAGGGCGAAGAAGCTGTCGAGAAGGTAGAAGCCACCGGCCGTCAGGTAGACCTCTGCGTGGACGCCCAGGATTCCGATCATGGCCACGCCCCTGATGCCGTCAAGAGCGGGTAGGTAGGAGAGCGTCGTCCCCTGCTTCGGTGCATCCGGAGAGACTTGTTGGCTCATGGCCTCACGGCCCGCATCCGCCGTCCCACCCGGCCTCTTCGGGCGTGATTCGGCACGATCAGGAACCTCCGCTGTCTCCGCAAAGCGGTCCACGGACCACCCCTCGGGCGTGGTTCAGTGGCCTTGGCCGACACAACGTATCCTACGGCCGTCCGGGGGGTCTGACGGGCCACACGGCGGTCTGACGGGTCCGCCGGGGACCGGCCGGCGCCGGGTTCAGCCGGGAATCAGACCCGCGGTCCCGGTGCCGCACCGCCCACACGAGACTGCCCGGTCACGGGTCGGTGACGGCCGGGCTCGAGACCACCGAGGGGAAGGCCGGTGACCGCTTGGCCAGAAACGACGCCACACCTTCGCGCCCGTCGGGTCCGCCGGCGGCGGCCCGCATGGCCAGCGTCTCTCGCCGCATAGCCGTCTCGGGTGCCGGTATCGCCTGCTCGCGGAGCAGGTGCTTGGCCGCCGCCAACGCCGTCCGGCTCCCCCGGGCGAGGCGCCGGACGACGCCCTCGACCGCCTCACCGAGGGCGTCGTCGGGGTGGATCTCCATCACCAGGCCCATCGCCTGCGCCTCGGCCGCGGTGAGTACCGGATTGAGCAGGGCCAGGTACAGGGCCCGGTGCAGCCCGATCGACGCGGCCAACAAGCTGCTGCCTCCGTCGGGTGTCAATCCGACCTTCGTGTAGGCCAGAGTGAACCGTGCCGACTCGGCGGCCAGCACGATGTCCGCCGCGGCGGCGAGCGGGACGGCGGCGCCCGCCGCCATACCCCGCACGACGGCGACGACGATGGCGTCGAGCCGGGTCAGCTCGCTGACGACGCGGTGGAGGGCTTCGGCGAGATCGTCGACGTAGGCACCGGGGTCCGGTGCACGTTCGAACGCTCCCAGATCACCACCCACGCTGAACACTGGTCCGCGGGCTGACAGCACGACGACCCCGACCTCGGCGGCCCGTGCCCCGTTGACCGCTTGGGCGAGGGCGGCCACGCTCTCGGCGGAGAAGGAGTTGCCGTTGTCAGGATCGTCCAGGGTGATCCAGGCCACACCGTCGCGCACCTCCAGGTCAACGGGTGATCGGCGTTCTGTCAGGGACACGTCGCGCTCTCCTCTTCGTCTCGTCTTGCCGCCCGCCAGGCGAGCATCCCATGCTCCGGTCGATGCTGTACAGCGCACCGGATCCCTGCCCGTCGCGGGTCAGGTGGGCGGCTCCGCACGGCCGGCGGGATCGATCATGTCGATGCCGCCCTGGCCGGCAGGCGGTCGAAGTACCGCCCGAGCACATAGCTGGGCACGGCGGCGATGGCGATGATGACCAGCGCGAATGGTGCCGCCTGGCCGTAGGAGAGGTTCTGCTGGTAGGCCCAGAACTGGGTGGAGAGGGTCTGCACGCCGGTGGGCACGAGAATGAGGGTCGCGGTGAGCTCGGTGACGGCGGCCAGGAAGACCAGCGAGAAGGCGGCGGCCAGGCCGGGCCCGATGAGTGGGAGGGTCACCCGGCGGAGGACGGCGAGCCGGGTCAGGCCGAGCGATCGTGCGACCTCTTCGAGACCGACCGGCGCGTGGGCGACGGATGCCTTGACCCCGACAAGGGCCAAGGGGAAGAACAAGATGGCGTAGGCCAGGATGAGCAGCGGAGCGCTCTGGGAGAGGAATGAGTCGGCGTACCGTTCGGTGAAATAGCTCAAGGCGAAGGCGATGACGATGCCGGGCATGGCCAGGACCAGGTACGTACTGCGTTCGAGCATGTGCACCGAACGACCCGGATTGCGGACGGCCAACAGGGCGACCGGCAGGGCCATCAGCGTGGCCAGCGCGGCTGCCGTGCCGCTGTAGAGGGCGGTGTGCCAGGTGGCGCTGACGATGCTGACGCCGGTGAGCGCGTGGGCTCCACCCTCGAATGTCCAGTAGACACAGGACCCGACCGGGACACCGAGGGCAAGCCCGACCAGCGCGAAGAAGCCGAAGCAGGACCGGGACGGTGGCCTTGCCCAGTCGGTGACGTTGGGTCACCCGCTGGACCTGGGGGCCGAGGCGCGAGATCCGCCCTTTGTCCCGGGTCATGGCCTCGGCTCCGAGCACGACCAGACCCAGGAGGACCAGGACGAAGACCAGGGCGCAGCTGGCCGGGACGTTGAACAACTCCTGGAACTCGGTGAAGATCTCGGTGGTGAAGGTCGGATAGCCGAGGATCTCGAACGCGCCGTACTCGGCCAACATCACCAAGGCGACGAGGAGGCAGCCGCCGAGGATGGCGCTCCGGGCCTGTCGGACGGTGATCCGGAAGAAGGTGCTCAACCGACCGCTGCCGAGGCTGCGGGCCACGTCCTCCTGGTCCGGATCGGCGCCGCGCAGGCTGGCGGCCACCGGCAGGTACACCAGCGGATAGACGGCGAGCGTCATGACCAGCACCGCGCCCCGGAAGCCGTGGACCCAGGTCGACAGCGACGCCCACCCGAAGCTGACCACGAAGTCCGGGATGGCGAAGGGGACCACCACCAACACCGCCCAGATCCGCCGTCCGGGCAGATCGGTCCGCTCCACGCACCACGCGGCCAGGGTTCCGATGACGGCGCACAGCACGGTGACGACCACGGTGAGCCGGATGGTGTTCCACAGCAGCGTGCCGGTGAGCGGCCGGAAGATCAGGTGGACGACGGTGGACAGCCCCGCCCCGCTGGCTTCGATGACCAGGAAGACCAGCGGGACCAGCAGGACGATGGCCACGGCCGTGCTGGCCACGAGGAGGATCCTCGGCCGGCGGGCGCTGCGGGCGGGGACCGGGGTACCGGTCGTCGGGGGAGGTTCCGGGCCGGCCACGGTCGTCGGGTAGGCCGTCACCGGGTGACCGCTCTCATCCCGGGCCGGAGCGCAACCGGGACGGGCATCAGAGCAGCCCCGCCTGCTTCAGGAGGGAGATCGCCGTCGGCGCCGTCACCCAGCTCCGCGATGGTGATGGCATTCGGCTGCAGCTGGTCGAACGGGGTCTCGGGTTGTGAGGTGGTCACCCCCGAGGCGATCGGGTATTCGAAGCTGATCGAGTGGGCGATGATCTCCTGGCCCTGCTTCGAGGTGAGGTAGGCCAGGAACTTCTGCGCGGCAGCCTGATGTGTGCTCGACTTGAGCACCGCCGCCGGCGAGATGTCGAGCACGTAGCCGGGGTCACGGGGGGCGAAGTAGGTGATGTCGGAGTGCATGTTCGACGCGCCGATCTCGGCTCGCAGGCGGTACCAGTAGTACTGGTTGACCACGCCGAAGGCCACCGCTCCCCGATTGACCTCCTCGGCGACGGTCTCGTTGTCGGGATAGGTGTTGCCCCCGGCGTTGGCCTTGATCCCGTCGAGCCACTTCAGTGTCGCCGCTTGGCCGTAGGTGCGATCGACCGAGGTCACGATGGGCTGGAAGTCGGTCTCACCGGGTGCGAGGGCCAGCTTTCCTCGGTAACGGGGGTCGGCCAACTGGAGCACCGATGTGGGGAGCTGGGCCTTGGTGATCAGGGTGGGGTTGTAGATGAGCACGCTCACCCGGGCCGAGACGCCCACCCACTCGCCGTCGGGCGAGTTGTACTCGCTCGGCGTCTGGGCCAGGGTCGAAGGGTTGACCTTGGCCAGCAGTCCCTTGCCGGCCAGATACTGGATGGCCGGGGTGTTCTCGGTGTAGATCACATCGGCCGGCGACCGGCTCCCCTCGGTCACGATCTCGTCGGCCAGGGTGTCCTCGTCGTCGCTGCGGATGTTGACCGTGATACCCGTGGCCTTCTCGAATCCGGCCACCAGCGATTCGGTGGTCTGGACGTGCTGGCCGTTGTAGAGGGTGATGGACTGGGCCGAACCCGACGAGCCGCCACATGCCGCCAACAGGCCACCCGCCAGGCAGAGGGCGGCCAGGCCAGAGAGCGGGCGCCGGCATCGAAACGGCCGAAACCCCGTCCAGCCGTTGGTCGATGTGCCCACGCAGTATTATTAGGCGTCCCTAACTTCGATTGTCAAGTGGGCCTTAGACCCCGGCGGGGTGCGCGGCGTCCCCGGTCTGCGAGCGGGAGGCCCCACCTGCCGGCCAGACCACCGCGGAGCCGCGGGTGGTGAGCTCGACTTCCGTGTTCTCGGCCACCACCAGCTCTCCCTCCGCCCGCACGCTGATCAGATCGGAGCCGGGCAGGGAGAGCGGGCTGAAGGTGATCACGGTGTCGTGCCCGTGGAATTGCGTTCGCAGCGCCACGGCCCGGAGCCCGGAGCCCGTCACGGTGGTCGAGATGGCCAACTGTTCGGGCCGCACCAGGGCCACCACCGGTCCCGAGATCCCGCCTGTTCCCGAGTCCGATCGCAGGGTCATGGGTCCGAACGGGGTGTCGACCCGGTCGCCCTCCACGGTGGCAGGCACGAGATTGGCGTTGCCGAGGAACCGCGCCATGGCCGGGTCGACCGGATGGTCGTAGAGCTGCTGGGGTGTCCCGTACTGCCTGATCACCCCGTCCCGGATCACAGCCACCCGGTCAGCTATCGACAGGGCCTCATCCTGATCGTGCGTCACCAGCACCGCGGTGATCCCTCCCGCCCGCAAGACGTCCTGGACATCGGACCGCACACTGGAGCGGAGGCTGGCATCGAGGGACGAGAAGGGCTCGTCCAGCAGGACCAGGGCCGGTCGGATGGCCAGCGCTCGGGCCAGCGCGACCCGCTGCTGTTGGCCACCGGAGAGCTGGTGAGGATAGCGATCACCCAGCCCGGCCAGGCCGACCATCTCCAACAGTTCTGAGATGTTGCTCCCCGATCTCCGCCTGGCGGCACGCGGCACGCCGAACGAGACGTTGGCGGCCACCGTGAGATGGGGGAAGAGCGATCCTTCCTGGGGGACGTACCCGATTCCCCGCTGCTCGGGGGGCAGGGCGACGTGGGCGTCCTCCACGAGCCGACCGCCCAGGACCACGGTGCCTCGATCGGACCGCTCGAATCCGGCCGTCACCCGCAACAGCGTGGTCTTGCCGCTCCCGGACGGTCCCAGGATGGCGGTCAGAGAGCCCTCGGGCACCTCGAGGTCGATTCCGGTCAGTACCTCCTGTGATCCGAACGACTTGTAGACGCCTGTGATCTCCAGGCCGGATGCGGCCGTGGATCCCTCCGCAGTGGGGGCCGGTCGGACCATGGTCCGAGGATAGGGCGATTTCGGTGGGTGCCCGTCGGACCGGCTGGACACCCGCCCCGTCGGACCCCCGAGGCCCAGGCAGGAACGGAGCCGAAAAACACCAATTTTGAGGATGGTGCCTGGCTCCGAAAGAGGCGCATGCTGGACCCAGCGGATGGGCAGGACACCAGGGGGGAGTTTGGCGGTCTGTCCAACCACTCGACGACCCCCGGTTAGGCCTCTTCCCGGGGGTCGTTGCGTTGTGCGGGTCCGGGTGCCCGACCGTGATGCCGCTTCTGGACGTCGCCGAGGGATGAGCCGGCGGGCGCCGGCTAGCGGGCCTCGTCCTCGCCCAGATGGGCGGCCATCGCCGCCTTGAGCTGGTCGGCGATCGCGGGTTGATCCTGGAGGAGCGTCGTGAACTCCTGACGACCGATCACATCGACGATGACATCGGTCCTCGCTACCACCGTTGCCGTCCGCCTTCGATCGCTGAGAAGCGCGATCTCGCCGAAACACGATCCGGCGCTGCAGGTGTTCACCAGCTCGCCGTCGATGAGCACATCGACGGTGCCGTCCAGCACGACGATGAACTCGTGACCGATGCCGCCCTGGCGGGTCAGCTCACGGCCCTCGCGCAGCTCCAGCCGTGTGGCCAGGCTCGAGACGCGCTTCAGGTCCTTCTGCGAAAGCCCGGCGAACAGGGGAACTTCGGCCAGCAGCTCGTCCGTCGTTTTCAAGACCATCGGCCATCCTCCGTCCATGGGTGGGCGAAGCCAGTCTGCCCCATCTGCGCCGGAAGTGCCCGGCCGTGTACTGCGGCGCCGGGAGTAGATCGTTTGTTCAGAGCATCCGACGGCGGGACGCTCGCCATACCCATCTCCCCGAAACGAGCAGCGCGGCCAAGCAGAGCAGCACGAAGAGCGTGGTGCCGGCGATCCGAATCAGCCACTCGACCCCCGAGACGAAGCCACCGATCCCGTCGTGCCACGCGTTCTCAAGTCCCGTCCTGGGCGGCTGGGGTGGGGTCGGCCGGTGACCGGCTTCCGCCAGTGACACCGTGAGGGTCCCGTAGGTGGTCTCGTTGTCGAGCACCGCGAGCTGGCCCTGGAGCTGTTCGAGCTGACTCTGAAGGGCGTCGAGCTGGCTCTGGACGGCCAGGATGTCACCGATCGAGGTCGCATGGCCCATGATCGTGAGGTACTGCTGCCGGCTGGCCTGGAGCGCGGCGATACGGGCCTGAAGATCCACGTACCGCCCGGATGACGTCGGTAGAAGTCGTGGTGACCGATGTGGCATGACCGATCCGCTGCACCTCCGACACCACCGCGCCGAAGGACGCCTCGGGAACCCGCAGGACGATGGTGCCCGACGATGGCGTCCCGGACCCTCCGTCGCCCACCTGGGCCTGACTGCTGGCGACGAATCCCCCTTTGCCCGCGGCCAGGTCGGAGAGCGTGGCCAGCACCGACTGCAACTTCCCGTCCCCTACCGTCAGACTGATCGAACCGTTGGCCTCGACCCTGGCCGACTGGCCCACGGATCCGGGCGGGAGCGGTGGCACAGAGGTCGCCGGCGCACCACCGGCGGCACCGGGCGGAGCAAACGGAGCTGCGCTCGGGTGAGCCGGCGCGGCCAAGCCCGACGATGAGGTCCCTCGTTCGGCTCCCGCCGAGCTCGCATCACTGGTGCCGGTCGGACCTGGCCTGGACGCCACCAGCGAGAGCGAGACCCCGCCCAGCACCATGATCACCACGGCGGCCACCAGAATCCTCCGACCGCGGGTGCCGCTGGTGAAGGCGGGCCGCGGGCGCCGTGTCCGAGTCCTCGGTTCGGCGGATCGGGATGCCACGAGAATCCCCTCGGCCGCACCTTCGGGGATCTCGATCATCGCCGCAGCATCACCGATGATGCGGCTGAGGACTTCCTCGTCGACCATGGTCACCCGAGCACCTCCGATTCGGCGCGGTCACCGGGAACCTGCGACCGCAAGGCCGGATGCTCGGCCAGGAGCCGGCGGGCCTCGTGCAGGCGCGACTTCACCGTCCCCTGCCGCCGACCGATGGCGGTGGCGATCTCACGTTCGCTGAGGTCCGCGTAGTAGCGCAAGACGATGACGACCCGCAGATGCACCGGCAGATCGTGCAGGGCACGGACGACGTCCTGAGAGAGGGCGACACGGGTGGGGTCATCCTCGATCGACGATGTGGCGGCCAGCCCGTCGTCGTTCGACCGTCGGTCCCGATGGGGGATCTCCTGGCGAAGCTTCGAGTTGCAGGCATTGACAACGACGCGGTACAGCCACGGCTTGAAGTCGGCCCCGTTGGTGAGCGAATCCCGGAACCGCCATGCCCGCAAGAACGCCTCCTGGACGGCTTCCTCGGCGTCGGACCGGTTGCCGAGGATCAGGCAGGCCGTGCGGAACGAGCGTGGATAACCCTCCTCGAGCCATGTCTCGAGGTCATTCACGTCCCGATGACCCTTCGCCTTGCCGAAGCCGCCCGCCGGTCGCGGAATCCGTGCGCATGTATATAGTGACTCTCCGCGGACCAGAAAGGTTCGCCCTCCACCGCCAGCGGATTGGCCATCAGAGGAACAGCAGCGTCAACAGGCAGGTCAGACGGCTCCCCTGCGAGCGGTTCAGGCACCCGACGCTCGCCCCGGGACATGGCCGCAGATTCAAGAACTCCGCAGAATCCGACGATGCTGTCAACCAGTGGCTCGTGGGGGAGCCCTGCTCAGGAGAGGGAGATGGGTCCGAAGCGCTCGACAGACGCAGACAGTCAGGCCGGTCCGAGTGCGGTCGAGGCCCAAGCGCATGTGGAGGGGCGCGGCCGATGAGCACCGCCAACGGCAAGTCGATGCTGACCATCACCGAGGCAGCCGAGGCCACCGGTGTCGATCGCAGCGTCATTCAACGTCGGCTTGCCGCCGGGGAGTTCCCCAACGCCCGCAAGGAGGGGAAGGGCAGAGGACGCTGGCTCATCCCGTCCGCAGAACTGGATACCGTCCGTCCGACCGGGCCCACCCCGGCCGGACCCACCGTGTCGATCGAACCCCAGACCTCGATCGGGTCCTACACCCCGGTCGAACGCATCGAACCGATGGTCGTGCCCGTGCTCTCCGAGATCGAAGTCCTCCGAGCCCAGATCGCGGCGCTTCAGATCCGGGCCGAAGTGGCCGAGGCCGAGGCCCGCGAGCGGGAACGGGTGATCGCGGCCAAGGACGACGACCTCAACTCGCTCCGTGCCATCCTCATGGGCGGCACCGTGGCAAAGCTGGTCGAACCGACATCCGCGGCCCCGGAGGTGGCATCCGGAGCTCCGGAGGTGGCATCGGAGGTCCCGGAGGCGGAAACCGGAGCTCCCGTCGTCCCGCCACGCACCGCCCTCAACAGCCTGTGGTCGCCGGAGGGCCTTGTCCAGCCTGAACCCGAACCGCGCCGGCGCCACTGGTGGCAGTCGGCCCCGCCGCCGACCACACTGGACAGCTTCTGGTTGACGGACGAACCGGTCGAGTTCGTAGAGCCACCGCGACCATGGTGGCGCAGGTGGCCCGGCACCCGGAATCGATCCGGCCAAGGGGCGTAGAAACCAAGAGCCGGTTCAGCCGGTCGGGCCGCACCGGCGTCGGGCGTCGGGTGAGCCGGCAGGGCCGCACCGGCGGCGGGCGTCGGGCAGAGTATTGATCATGGCCGGGCAACGGGAGATCGTCGATCGGCTGGGCGAGATCGTCGGTGAGCAGGTGATCGTCGACCCGGACGTCATCGCCTCGTACACGACGGACTGGACGGGGCGGTTCGGGGGACGCTCGGCCGCCGTGGTGAGGCCGGGCTCCACCGAAGAGGTCGCCGGTGTGGTCCTCGCCTGCCGGGAGCTCGGCGTCCCCCTGGTTCCCCAGGGCGGGAACACCGGACTGGTCGGCGGCGGCGTTCCCCTGCATGACGAGGTCGTCCTCAGCCTCCGGCGGCTGCAGGCGCTCGAACCGATCGACACCTTGTCCGGTCAGGTGACCGCGGGTGCCGGTGTCGTGCTCTCCACGCTGCACCAGACCGCCGGGGCCGCGGGCTGGGCGTACGGGATCGATCTGGCCAGCCGCGAATCGGCGACGGTCGGCGGGATGGTCGCCACCAACGCCGGTGGGACACACGTCCTTCGGTACGGGGACACCCGGGCACAGGTGCTCGGGGTGGAGGCCGTGCTCGGAACGGGGGCGGTCGTCTCCCACCTCGGCGGGCTGCTCAAGGACAACACGGGCTACCACCTCCCGGGGCTGATGTGCGGGAGCGAGGGCACACTCGCAGTCGTGACTGCGGCCCGGCTGCGCCTCGTCCCTTCCCTGCCGTGCCGGACCGTCGCCGTGCTGGCCTTTGCCACCGTGGCCGCCGCGCTGGACGCATCGGTGTCCCTCCGGCGGGCGCTTCCCTCGCTGGAGGCGGCCGAGCTGTTTCTGGCTCCCGGCCTCGAGCTGGTGTGCGCGGTGACCGGGATGGGGATGCCGTTCCCCGCGCCCCACCCCGTCTACCTGCTCGTCGAGGCGGCCGACCACGCCGACCCGACGGGGGCCCTGGCCGAGGCGACAGCCTCGATCGACCACCTGTCCGACGCGGTCGTGGCCACGGATTCGAGCCGGCGGGCCGAGCTGTGGCGCTACCGCGAGGCCCACACCGAGGCCGTCAATACCCTCGGCCCACCACACAAGCTCGACGTGACCGTGCCGCTCGGGATGCTCGCCGACTTCATCGACAGGGTCCCCGGGGTGGTCCGTGCGGTCGCACCGGCCGCCCGTACCTGGCTGTTCGGACACGTCGGAGACGGGAACGTCCACGTGAACGTGAGCGGCCTGGCCCCCGACGACGACCGGGTGGACGAGGCGGTGCTTCGAATGGTCGGCGACTTCGGCGGAAGTATCAGCGCCGAACACGGCATCGGGACAGCCAAGAGAAGGTGGCTGCACCTGTCGCGGACAGCCGAGGAGATCTCCGCCTTCCGGGCCCTCAAGCAGGCGCTCGACCCCGACGGGGTCCTCAATCCGAACGCGCTCTTTCCGCCTGTCGGGGGATGATCCCGTCCGATCATGCCCCTCGTGATCTCGCCTTGCTCAGGTCGGGACGTAGTCGAACGTGTCGGGGTCCGGCCCCGTACGCTCGTCCCGGTTGAGCGCCGTGATCCTGTCCATGTCCCGGGGTGCCAGCTCGAAGTCGAAGATCTCGAAATTCTCCTGCATGCGTGAAGTGGTCACCGACTTCGGGAAGACGATATCGCCGCGCTGGATGTGCCAGCGGAGCACCACCTGCGCAGGGGTCTTCCCGACACCTGCGGCGATGTCCCTGATGGTCGGATCACCGAGCACCTTGCCCTGCGCGATCGGAGACCAGGCTTCGGTGGCGATGCGGTGGTCGGCGTCGTACGCCCGCAGGTCGTTCTGCGTGAGATACGGGTGCACCTCGATCTGGTTCACCGCGGGCACGATGTCGCTGTCGGCGCGGAGGCGGTCGAGATGATGGGACTGGAAGTTCGAAACCCCGATCGACCGGGCACGCCCGTCGGCCTGGAACTCCACCAGCACCTCCCAGGTCGACACGAAGTCACCGTCGTAGAGCGTCGGCAGTGGCCAATGGATCAAGAAGAGATCGATGAACTCGAACCCGAGCTCGCTCAACGTCTTGTCGAAGGCCCGCCGGGCGTCGTCGGGCCGGTGGAACCCGTTGTTCAGCTTGCTGGTGACGAACACGTCGGACCGGTCGAGATCCGATCGGGCGACGGCCAGGCCGACCCCTTTCTCGTTCTGGTACATCTCGGCGGTGTCGATGTGGCGGTAGCCGATGTCGAGGGCCTCGCTCGTGGCCGCCTCGGTATCCGCCGGCGGGATCTGGAACACCCCGAACCCGAGTTGCGGGATGGAGTGGCCGTCGTTCAACACGATGGCGGGAACGGTCTCCGCCGTGGACTCATCGGGGTTCATCGCACACGTCTCCTCATGGTTCTCATACCCCGCAGATCGCCCTCCGACACGGTCGACGCGGATCGCCCAGCCGGGGCCCACCACCCCGTCGCGCCTCCGGTCAGCTGTAGTCGACCTTGCCCGAGCCCGGGGTACCGATGGCGAAGGCAAGGCCGCGGAGCGGGGCGTTCTTGCTCGCCGGCCAGATGCTGTGGGTGGTGTCCGGCGGGGTGTACACGAGGTCACCGGTGTGGACCTCTTGTTCCTCGTCGGCGATCTTCATGATCCCATGGCCGGCAAGGATGTAATAGAACTCGTGGGTCGGGTGGGAGTGCTCCTCGACGGCTCCGCCGCCGGCGATCTCCCACTCGCTGACCAGCTCGAGGAATCCACCTTCCGTCGCGTCCCGCATCTCCTGTGGCGGAACCAGCCACCAGACCGGGGTGGTGCCGTTGTGCTCGACGACCGGGGCCACGCCCTCATTCGACCGGATGTCCATGGCCGGGATCTCCTTTGACGGTGGATCCGACAAACTGTAGCGGCGTGACCAGGGCCCGGACCACCGGTCCGAGGACGGGGGTACTCAGCCGTGCTGCCAGAATCGGCCCTGGAGGCTCTGGATTCCGCGAAGCGCGACGCGGTCGAGACGGGCGAGATCGTCCCCGTCGATGCTCCAGCCCAGAGCGCCGGCGTTCTCGACCGCCTGGTGACGGTTCTTGGCGCCCGGAATCGGTACGGCACCTTTGGCCATCACCCAGTTGAGCGCCACCTGGCTGGGCAGCTTTCCGCCGTACTTGTCGCCGATACGGCGCAGCTCGGCGACGATCCCGTCGACCACCTCCATCGGATGGTTGGAGAAGTTCCGCTTGCCCGGGGGAGGGTTCGAGGCCGAGTACTTGCCGGTCAGCCTCCCCTGGCCGATCGGTGAGTAGGCGAAGGGGAGGACGCCCAGCTCTGCGCAGGCAGCGATCAACCCGCCCGTCTCCGGCGACTGTCGGAGCAAGGAGAACTCGATCTGGTTGGAGGCCAGCTGCATGCCATGGCGCTGCAGCGCCGCGGCCATCGACCGGGTCTCCTTCGCCGAGTAGTTCGAGACCCCCACGGCTTTGACCAGGCCCGCCTCGTGGGCGGCGGCCAGGGCGTCGGCCAGCACCGCGTGGGAGCGGAGGCTGATGGGTCCATGGATCTGGTACAGGTCGACCGCGGGCAGGCCGAGGCGGCTCAGCGAGGCCCGGAGGGACTTCATGAGTGCGCCTCGGACCTCCAGCTTCCAGGGCGAGGGCATGAACTTGGTGGCGACGACGACCGAAGCGGCCCGCTCGGGGTCCTCGGCCAGCAGGGCCCCGAGGATCCGTTCGCTCTCCCCCCGGCCGTACACCTCGGCGGTGTCGAACAAGGTCACGCCGGCGTCGATGGAGGCGTCCCACGCCTCCTTGATCGAGTCCCGGGTGAGGCTGGTGTCGTACCCCCCCATCCCCCATGTGGAGCGGTCACCCCAGGCCCAGGTACCCACCCCGAGCGGTGGAATCGACACATCGGAGCCGGCGAGCGTGTAGTGGTCGGGGATCATCGCTGTACGGTAGCCCGCGCCGCGGTCGGGCCGACGAGGATGCCGGGTGGGGACCGGTGGACCGGCCGTCCGGCCCGGGGCCCGGTCCTCCCGCACGGCCCGCCGGGGTGTGGTGGACTCGGTCCCATGGTTCGCAGCGAGCACCGGGTGAGGTGCGCGGTCATCGGCGCCGGCATGGCCGGGATTCTCAGTGCCGTCCGGCTGACCGAGGCCGGCCTCACCGATTTCACGGTCTACGAGAAGGCCGAGGGCGTCGGTGGGACCTGGCGGGAGAACACCTATCCGGGACTGTCCTGCGATGTCCCTTCGCACTTGTACTCCTACTCCTTTGCCCCTACCCCCGAATGGAGCCACCGGTTCTCCCCCGGTTCCGAGATCCGTGCCTACTTCCAGCGGGTCGCCGAGGATCGGGGCGTCATGCCTCGGATCCGCTTCGGCGATCCGGTCGTCCGCTGTGCCTTCTCCGACGGACAGTGGACCGTGACGACGGCCTCCGGGCACCTCGACGTGGTCGACGTGGTCATCGCCGCCACCGGGGTGCTCCACCATCCCAGGTACCCCGAGATCGACGGGATGGACACCTTCGCCGGGGCGATGTTCCACAGCGCACGTTGGGACCACGGTGTGCAGCTGGAGGGCGCACGGGTGGGCATCATCGGCACCGGGTCGACAGCGGTGCAGATCGTTTCCGGCATCGTCGACCGCGTCGCCCACCTGTCCCTGTTCCAGCGCACCGCGCAGTGGGTGATGCCCAATGAGAACCCTTCCTACTCCGACGAGCAGCGCCAGACCTGGCGGGACGATCCCGACGGGCTGGCCCGGACCCGCCAGGAGCTGTCGGACATGTTCGATCTCTTCTCCAATGCGGTGGTGGACGCCGAGTCGGCCGAGATCAAGATGATCGAACAGGCGTGCCTGGCCAACCTCGAGGACAGCGTGTCGGACCCGGTCCTTCGCGAACGGCTGCGGCCCGACTACCGGGCCGCCTGCAAGCGGCTGATCATCTCCCCCGACTTCTATGCCGCCATCCAGCGGCCCAACGCCGAACTGGTCACCGATGCCATCCTTGGCATCGAACCCGGCGGTGTCCGCACGGGCGACGGCCGTCTCCATGAGCTCGACATCCTCGTGCTGGCCACCGGGTTCCACGCCGATGCCTTCATGCGGCCCATGGAGGTCATCGGCCGGCACGGCACCACACTCGACCAGGCCTGGGACCCCCGGCCGGAGGCGTACCTGTCGATCTCGGTACCCGGATTCCCCAATTTCTTCATGCTGAACGGCCCCAACGGGCCGGTCGGGAACTTCTCGCTCATCGAGGTGGCCGAGCTCCAGTTCCGCTACATCATGCAGCTCGTCGAGCGCCTGCGGTCGGGCGGCTGCCGGGAGGTCTGCGCCACCCACGATGCCCTGGCCCGCTTCGAGCGGGATCGCGAGCAGGCGTCACGGCGGACCGTGTGGGTCACCGGTTGCCGAAGCTGGTACCTCGACGACCGTGGTCTGCCCACGGGTTGGCCCTGGTCGTTCATACGGTTCCGCCACGAGATGAAAGAGCCCGACCTCGAGGCCTACGAATTCGCCTGACCGAACTGCGCCACGTACCTTGCCCGCAGCGGTCGTGGGCTTGGCCCGGCTAGGGGGTGTCCGGGTGACGGTCGGTCGGGGGTCAGCGGGGGACGTTGGCGAGGTACTCGCCCACCGTCTCCTCGATGCAGCGGGCCGTGTCGGCCATGGCCCGGTCGGCGCCGAACCGCTCGCTCAGCGACACCACGGTGGCGCCGAACCGCTCCACCTCCTCGACGGTCTCCGGCGAGGCCCGGCCCGCGATGACCAGGACCGGGACGGCATCGTGGGAGGCATCGTTCAGGACGGAGCCGACGACCTTGCCGAGGAGCGAGGTGGCATCCAGGGCTCCCTCGCCGGTCACCACCAGCTGGCTGCGGTGCAGAAGGTCACGGAACCCGAGTAGCTCGGTCACCACCTCGTACCCGGATCGGAGCCGTCCACCGAGGGCCACGATGGCGCCGCCCAAGCCGCCGGCCGCGCCCGTCCCCGGGATCGACCGGACGTCGACCCCGTACGCGTCCGCGTACCGCCCGGCTACCGCTTCCAGCCTGGCCGCCAGCTCGACGACCTGGTCGGGCGTCGCCCCCTTCTGGGGACCGAACCGGTCCGCCGCTTCGACGAACCCGACATCGACATCACAAGCCCCCACCAGTTCCACACCACCGAGTCCGCCCGCCTCCTCGATGGCCTCCAGCGCTCCCCGGCCTCCGTCGGTGGTGGCCGATCCGCCGAGGCCCACCACGACGGTGGCGACTCGGTGCTCGCCGCCGACCGCTCTGTCATCCCCGGGTGCGGCACCGTCCGGCCGCGGCGCCGCGCCCTGGCCCGCCAGGGCGTGGGCGACGGTCACGATCAGCTGCCCGGTCCCGCGGGTCGTCGCCCGGACCGCGTCGTTCCCTTCGGCCCCGCCGACGAGGGCCAGCCCGGAGGCCTGTGCCATCTCGACCACGGCAAGCCCGCCGATCCGGAGCCAGGCCGCGTCGACCGCCCCACCGAGCGGGCCTTCGACCCGCACCGACTCGAGGGTTCCACCGAGCTCCGACAGAGCATCGAGCAGTCCTTCTCCCCCGTCGGAAAGGGGGAGTTGGCGCACCGACCACCCGAGGGGTACCGCACCCCGGGAGATCGACGCCGACACCTGGCGGGCGGTGACGGTCCCCCTGAACTTGTCCGGAGCAGCCAGGAGCATCGGCATCTCAGCCCCAGCGGTGGTGGGATCGGGTGGGACCGCTGGCGGCCCGCGGTGGCCCTGATGCTCCCGTTGCACGCCCAACGTCTTAGTCCAGCGGCGGAGGGTCCGCGGTCCGGGAAGCGGTGGGCGTGGAGCTCCGGGACGCGGTGGGCATGGACCTCTTCGGACCCGGCGGGCGTGGCCCCTCGGAGGCGTTTGCAGGAGCTGGTGTTCGCAGTTCCCCCGGCGCCGGACGTCGTCGACGCGGGTGGAGTAATCTGCCGTCAGTGCCACGCAGGAAGCCGGGCTGGACGTCGGAAGGAAGGCGCCCGGCGATGGGGGCGACAGGAGCGTGAGGCGATGACCGGCGCTGCCGCGGATCCGGGTCCGGACGGGCCGGCCGTGGCACCGCCGGACGGGTCGGTGCCGCCTGCGGCCGGCGGGGGCGCCCCCAACGGGTCCGAGGCCCTGTCGGAGGCGGATCGTGCCGCGGCCTTCGCCACCGGCCGGGCCCCGGTCGATCGGGCCGCCGCCCTGCGAGCCGGGTCGGTCCCCGTTCCCCGCAAGTTCGTCCGCTGGATCATCGTCGCCTTCGCCGTGCTCGGGCTGGGAGGGATCGTGGGCGAGAAGCTCATCGGCAACGCCGGCGTCGGCGCGTTGGGAGCAACGTCGGTGACCACCCTGGCCGGCACCGGGGCCCCCGTGACCGGCACGACGGCGCCACCGCACCGGCCACACCCACCGCCCCCGACGCGCCGGCGGTCGACGCATCGCCGAGCGCGGTCATCGGGCTGACCCGTCTCGCCGGCCACCAGGCCCCGGCGATCTCCCTGCGGGACCAGAGCGGGGCGGCCTGGGACCTGGCCGGCGCCAGGGGCAAGGTCGTCGTCCTCACATTCTTCAACGCGGAATGCGATGACATCTGCCCGGTGCTCGCCCAGGAGATCGTCCAGGCCGACCAGCTGCTCGGAGCCCGGAGCAGGGATGTCGACTTCGTGGTGGTCAACTCCGACCCCCTGGAGACCTCGCTGGCCCCGACTCCTCCTGCGCTCACCCAGACCGGCCTGGCCGCACGATCGAACGTCACCTTCCTCAGCGGATCCCTCGCCCAGCTCGACACGGTCTGGAAGAAGTACGGGGTGACGGTCGCCGTCGACAACACCGACCGGGTGATCACCCACAACGACGTCATGGACTTCATCGGCCCGACCGGAAAGCTGGAGCTCAGCGCCACGCCGTTCGCCAACGAGAACACCCTCGGCATCTACAGCCTGCAACCCGCCGTGGTCCATGCCTTCGCCAGAGGGGTGGCCGACTCGACCGCGGGTCTGCTCGAGGGGGTGCGATGACCGACGAACGCTCCGACCAGCAGGGGCCCGAGGATCCGTTCACCATCGGCGCCATCATCGCCCAGACTCCGGAGCGGCCCGTCTGGTACAAGCGGACCTGGGTGGTGGCCTCGGCCGCCGTCGCGGTTGTCGTGCTGGCCTCGGTGGCCGTCGACCTGCCCAGCCACACGACCGTGGCCACCGACACAGCCGACCAGACCAGCATCATGCAGCAGATCAACAGTGACATCGACGGATGTGCCTACGGCGTGAAGGAGACCTTCACCATCTACAAGGACACGAAGAAGGGCTCACTCAGCCCCTCGGACCTGGCCGAGGCACCGGCGATGATGCGGGACGACCAGACGGCCTGCTCGTTCACCAGTAGCGACATCTACGACCTGTCCAATGTCGAGGGCACCGGCACGCCGGCGGGCAAGAACATCGGCAACGTGGTCAACGTGGTCACGCTGTGGGCGACGTCCGACGCGCTCGGTGCCATCGAGGACATCCAGACCCTCCGGAGCGAACCGGGCAACGAGGCCACGATCGCCGATCTCTCGAAGCAGGAAGCCGCACTGGCCCACGACCGGGCCCAGGCCGACGCCTACGTGACCGCCGCCGACCGCATTCTGAAGGCCAAGCTCCCGATGCCCGCGCTTCCCAGCCTGCCCCGGCTTCCGGGCACGAGCTGACGGGTTCGACACGACCCGTCCGGCCGACCCGGTGACTGTCGGGCTACGGGGCCGGATGGCCGGGCCCGAGGGTCCGGCCCCGGATCCGTTCCTGGCGCATCAGATGGTGGAGCTCCTCGTCGGGGTCCTCCTCGGACTGCAGCCAGCGGATCAGGTTCCAGTAGACCACCGGGATGAAGGCGCAGGCGGAGACGAACCACAGCATGCCCGTGGTCAGCTGCTGGTCGGCCGACAGACTGAAGCCGGCGCCGGCGTGGTGGGGATAGGCCTGGTACCACGAGCCGTGCGACAGGCCCACCAGGTAGGCCAGGATCCAGATGGTCCACATGGAGACGGCGGCCAGTGCCACCCTGCCGGGCCGGGGCAGCCTCGGCGTCAACGGGGGCGACTCCACCAGCTCGAGCCACAGGCCCACTCCCACCGCCACCAGGGTGACCGCCTCGACCGCCACCAGCCACGGATGCCGTCTCAGCCCGTCGACCGCGACTGGGGTCCTCCACACGATGGCCCCGGCGAGGTAGAGCGAGGCGAAGCATGCGGTCCGCAGCGTCTCGGGATGGCGCCGCCGGCCCTGGGCCAGCCGGTCGACCGGCCGGGCCGCCTCGGGCAGAGGAAGCGGGTGGCCGTCGTCGTCGAGAGCCTGCGGCAGGGGCGAAGCCAGCCCGAGCCGGGCCCAGGGGGATCCGATGACCGCCAGCGCCGGGATCACGATGGCGAAGAAGGCGAACTGCAGGGCCTCGACGAACTCGTAGCGACGGGCCCACGAGGCCAGCGGTGGGATGAGCCAGAGGACAAGAAGGAGCCCGGCCACGGCCAGGAGGGCCGGCCTGAGCGAGTGGTGCGGAGTGGCGGGCGGTTGCCGGGACCGGTCTGCCTCGGCCCCGGGAGTCACCGCCGGTTGGTTCGGCGCTGGAAGAACCCCCAGAGCATGACCACGAACAGGGTGCCGAGGGGGATGGCGACGGTCAGGACCTGGGGTCCGATGAAGGTGTCGGTAGCAGTGCTCACGGGCGGGCCAACCTCACTGTTGCTCTCCACACATCGTACTCGGGGACGCAGGTCATGGTCACCAGGCTGTCTCAGATCAGATAGAAGAACACCCAGAACAGCGCGCTGATCACGGCCATGAACCCGAAGAAGTAGGTACAGGACTCCACGTTGGCCCGGAAGAGCTGGGCCGACGGGCCCATCGACGTGGCCAGCGACCCCTCCTCCGGGACGAGCCGCTTGAGCCGTATGCACAGGGCGAGGTTGGTCTCGAGCCAGTACGCACCACCGAGGAGGAGCATGATGTTCAGCACCGCCCAGCCGATGAAGCACGACGCATAACCGCTCGAGCCGGGGAAGAAGGGCAGCTGGGTGAGCTGCCAGACCTGGAGGCCGGTGGCCAGCAGGATGCCGGACACCGCCACCCATCCACTGACCTCCCAGTCGAGCACCGAGCCCGACCTCATCCTCCACTGACCGTAGATGGCGAGGAGGACCGAGGCCAGGACGACGGCGAAGATGGTCCAACCGATGCCGGTCGGTGCGGTGATCCCGTCCGGGCGCCACAGCTTTCCGGAGTTGTTCGACTTCAGGTAGAAGTACGCGAAGGCCAGGGAGGCGAAGAGGAAGGTGAACATGCCGATCAGCAGGCGTCCACCGGTCCAGTAGGAGCCGACCGCGGCGCGCAGCTCGAACTCCCGCTCCTCCGGGGTCTCCGTGAAGAGGGGCTTGTCCTTGTTGTCCGTGTAGAGGGGAACGTCAGATGTCTCGGTCACCGCATTTCTCCACTCACTGGGCGGGCGGTCGGGGATCTTCGGCGACACTGGCCGCCGACGACGCACCTGAGGTCACCAGCTCGCCGCCACCGAGATCAGCGACGGCGGGAGCGTTGTCCTCGCTGTAGTGGTACGGGTCGCTGAGCACGACGGGGATGCGCTCGAAGTTGTAGTACGGCACCGGCGTCGGGGTCTGCCACTCGAGTCCCAGCGAGTTCCACGGGTTGTTCGGCGACGGCGTGGGCTTGATGAAGATCGACCACACGAAGTTGGCGATGAACACCAGGAACGATGCCCCGAGGACGAACGCGCTCACCGAGGCGAAGTCGTTGAGCGCCTGCAGGTTCTGCGCATACTCGAAGACCCTCCGGGGCTGGCCGAGCAGCCCGATGAGGAACATCGGGAAGAAGGTGAGGTTGAAGAACACGAACATGATCCAGAAGTGGATCTGTCCGAGCTTCTTGTTCATCGTCTTGCCGGTCATCTTGGGGAGCCAGAAGTAGAGACCGGCGAAGAAGGCGAAGATCAGCCCGCCCATGATGGTGTAGTGGAAGTGGGCCAGGACGAAGAAGCTGCCGTGCACGGTGACGTTGACCGGAACATCGGAGAGGAACACACCGGTCACCCCACCGATCAGGAAGTTGAAGAACACGGCCAGGCAGAAGAGCATCGGCACCTCGAACCTGATCTTGGCCTTGTACAGCGTTCCCAGCCCGACCAGGAAGATGAACCCGGTGGGAATGGAGATCAGCTCGGTGGTCAGCATGAACAGCGGCCGCATGTCCGGGTTGATCCCGCTCTGGAACAGATGGTGCTGCCAGACGAAGAACGAGAGGAGGGCCACCCCGACCATGCCGGCCGCGGCCACCTTGTAGGCGAACAGCGGTTTTCGGGTGAAGACCGGGAGGAGCTCGGCCACGATGCCGAACCCGGGCAAGCGCCATGATGTACACCTCGGGGTGCCCGAAGAACCAGAAGAGGTTCTGCCAGAGGAACGAGCTGCCACCGTGCTCGGTGACGTAGAAGGCGGTCTGGGCGGTGTGGTCGAGGATGCCGAACAGGCCTGCGGCCACCAGGGTGGGGGTGGCCAGGGTGAGCAGGGCGCAGGTGGCCAGGATCGACCACACGAAGATGGGGATCCGACTCCAGGTCATGCCCGGGGCCCGGTAGTTGATGATGGTCACGGCCAGGTTGAAGCCGGCGGTCATCATCCCGATGCCGATGACGGCGAAGCCGACCAGGTAGGACATCATGCCCACCCCGGCCTGGGTCTGGAGGGGTGCATAGCCCGTCCACCCGGTGGGGAAGCCCCCGTAGAAGAGGGCGGAGAGGATCACGAAGTAGCCGGCACTGAAGATCCAGAAGCTGAACGCCTCCACCCGGGGGAAGGCGGTCCGCCGGGCGCCGATCATCAGCGGGATGAGCCAGTTGCCCAAGGGACCCACGATGACCGAGGTGGCCATCATCATCATGATGGTGCCGTGCTCGCTCACCACGGCGATGTAGGTCCCGGGTCCGAAGACGTGGCTGGTGGGCGAGAGCAGCTCGGTGCGGATGGCCATGGCCAGCAGGCCGCCGGTGAAGAAGAAGGTGAGGACTCCGATGACGTACTGGAGCCCGACCACCTTGTGGTCGGCGGTGTAGCGGAAGTACCTCGTCCAACTGGTCGACTCGTAGTCGGGCCGGGGCTCCATGCCCACGATCTTGGCCAGCGGGTAATTGAGGGCGCCGATCCCGAGCAGCCAGCCCAGCACGCCGAGCAGGAGTCCACCGGTGACCGCGATCGAGTTGGAACCGCTGTTGGCAATGTTGGTGTAGCCACTGGCCACGACGTTCCCGAGCCAGTGGCCGAGCAGGTACCCGAGGACCCCGCCGATGATGGCGGTGCCGAGGTGCTGGCTGAACCAGCCCGGACGGGCCGGCAGCCCCTGGAACCCTCCGAGGACGGGCGGGGTGGGGTCCGGGTAGACGACTTCCGTGTCTCGTTCGGCGGCAAGCGTCATGGTTCGATCATCACCCCGATGAGGTCGGCTTTACAGGAACGGAACCGTAGACCTCTGCGTTGCTGTAGGGGTCGACGTTGTCGGGATAGTACCCACCGTCGGCACCGTTGGCGTCCGGCACGTAGGTCCACGCGAACGCGGGCAGGTTCTTGGTGTTGGCCGCGGTGGCGCGCTCGGTCGCCTTGGCCCAGGCGTAGAAGGCGGTCTTCGACACCACCTTGCCGTAGTTGAACATGGCACCGTGCCACAACCCGCACAGCTCGCTCGCACCGCACGGTCACGCTGCCGTTCTGCCGGGTGGTGGCATAGGCCACATTGTCCAACTGGGGGTTGGCGTCGGCCTTGATGCTGAGCTGGTAGGCCCAGAAGTCGTGGATCACGTCGAGAGAGGTGACGTGGAATGCGATAGTCGTGTCGTTCGGGAGCTCCAGCTGCTGGCTCTCGAAACCTCCGAATGTCGGGTACCGGTAGGTGAACTTCCACTGCTGGGCGATGACCTGGACGGGAAGGACCGAGGCCGAGGTCGGGGTCCAGATCGGGTTGGGTCCCTCGCCCCCACCGGAGCCGGCATTGGTGATCAGTTCGACGGTGCCGAAGACGAACAGGGCGAGCACGATGACGGTGGTGGTGACGATCCAGCCGACCTGCACCCCGAGGTGGGTGCGGGCCTGGGCCCCGCCCACCGGCTCGGGGGCGCCCTTGCGCGAGCCCCTCCACACGATGAGGGAGTAGGCCAGGTAGACCCAGACGGCGATGATCACCGGCAGGGCGGCCAGGAACAGGACGTTGAAGTCGAACTGGTTGGAGACGGCGACATCGGTCATGTCACCAGGCGGGACGTGCGGGCCGACCAGGAACTAGAACAGGGGGTCGCCCACCAGGGACAGCACCGCCCAGATGACGACCATGCGCCAGATGTGGTGGGGCTCCTTGTGCGGCTGGGATGCCCCGGCCGGTCGGCCCGGCCGGGTGCCGCCGTCCTCAGCTTCAGTGGTGGTGTCGGTCACGCTTCGACGTCCAAGAACCCGCCCATGTAACCGACCGTGCTCATCGGTCCCCCGTTTCCGTACAGCCAGCCCAGTCCACAGGGCACGAAGCACTGCCAGGGATAGCTACCGGGGCCCGGAGTGACGAAGGAGGCCTTGATGATGTTCATGGCCGAGCCCGGGGACGAGCACGGTGCCTGGCTGCAGACGTTGTTGGCGGTGGACGGGACGCCGACCAGCGGGACGTTGATGCCGAGGGTGGGGATGGCGAAGGTATGGCCGACGCCGTTGCCCGCGTTCGAGTTGTAGCCGCGGATCTCTCTTGCCGTTGAGCGTCTCGGTGCCACCGATCGTCCCCTGCACCAGCCCCCACTGCTGGTTGCGGAGCGGGCTGCCCGAGTCGAACTGCTCGACGGTCAGGTTGATCCGGGTATGGGCCGGCACCTTCCAGATCGTCGAGTGGATCCACTGGCCCTGGGGATCCTTGACCAGGTACGAGACCCAGGTCGGATGGTTCCCGTAGCCGTTGCCGATCGAGCCCACCGTCTGCACCGTGAGGTTGACCGGCGCCCCCGGGGGCTGTGCCGCGGTGAAGTCGACGGTGGGCGGCTCGGGGAGGAGGAACCCGATCACGCCCCAGACGGCAAAACCGGCGGCGATGACGAACAGCCCGAGGACAACCGAAAGCCTTCCCCCAAACGACATACGCACTCCCATGTCCTCGAGGGGCTGGGCAGGCACCGTGACCTTCCCGTTCCCACTCGGGTCCAAGCCTCCCCTGCGGCACCGTGGCCGACGGAGATCCCTGAACTCTGCATGGCGACAGTATGCCGACCGACCATGCACGTCAAGCACCTTTTCCCGCCGCCGCCACCGGCCCGTACGGCTGCTGGCCTACGGGCGTTCGGCGGCCTCGGCCGGGGCCGGCCGGAGCCCGGGGGGACCGGCCCCGGCCGACCGGTTGGTCAGCCGCTCGAGCACATCGGAGAGGGAGCCCTCCTCGTCGATGGCCCGCTTGATGATCACGATCAACGCCGGCACGGCCCAGAAGTCGCCGCACACCCAGAGGATGGCGGCACCGATCTGCTGATCGGCGAACGGCGGAGAGCGTCACGCCCGGCACGTGGGCATAGACCGAGTACCAACTGGTGGCGCTGAAGATGCTCAGCGCCATGGCCAGGATGAACATGACGATGTTGGTGCCGATGACCGCCCCGGCCTGCCAGATGGGGCTGGCCTTGAGCCGGAACGGGTGCGAGGGGATGATCTGGAGCCAGAACAGCACGCCGGTGACGAAGAAGCTCCCGTGCATCAGCCAGATGTGGACAGTCTGATTGTTTTCGGCCAGGTCGAAGAGCACGGGGAAGTGCCAGACGACCATGACCACGTTGAAGGAGATGAGGGCGAACCAGGGGCTGACCACCACCCTCCCGACCGGCCTGAGCACCCGCGACCACGAACCGAGCATCACGAAGCGGCCCACCTTGCGGCGAGCCCGCACCGGGAGGGCGAACAGCAAGGGGATCCACGGTGCTCCGAGCACGATCAGGATGGGCGCGTAGAAGGCGATGAGGAGGTGCTCGATCATGTGCACGAAGAAGTAGTCGTCGGCCCAGTAGTCGATGGGCGAGTCGATGGCGAGGAGGAGGACCCCGAGGCCCCCGTAGAAGGCGAGGGAGTGGAGACGACGGCGACGGGTCCGCACCGGATCCGACCGCCGGCGGAGGCGGGCCAACCCGATCTCGTGGGCCACGACGAGGACGGCCACCACGATGAGGAAGGGATCGAACGACCAGTTCTGCGTGATGTAGTGCATGGCCGGCTCCTCTGCCTCGACCGCTACCGCTCCACGGTAGCCGGAGCCGTCGGCGTCAGCCCGAGGATCCGTACTGGATGGGCACGGCCAGGGACTGGACCCGGTGCCATCCGGCTGGCCCCAGCACGAAGACCGCCAGTGTCGACCGGTCGGCGATCAGCGCCTCGAACGAGCCGCCGGGACCGGCGGCGACCGCCGACGTTCCCGCGGGCGGGGCGGGCGAGTGGCTGCCACCCGCGGCCTGACGGACCGACGAACGACGCCGACCGCTCGCCGTCTGCGCCTCCCGTCGTGACGATCAGGCCACCGGCGGGCGTGACCCCGGTCGAGGTGATCGCTGCCCGGTCCAGGCGAAGAGCGCCGGAGACGGTCCACGTCCGCGACCCGTCGGCGTTGAACAGCGCGTACAGCGTGCGCGATCCGGCGGTGTCCGAGCTCACCAGGGCGGAGATCCCGGCCGGTGTATCCACCAGGCGGAGCACCCGGGTCGGTTCCGGCGGACCGGGCACTGCCGGTCCGATCGCCTGCCACGAACCGCCCACCGATTCGAAGATGCCGGCCCTTGACCCGCGGGCACATGCCGCCCCGACCAGGTCCGCTCCCCCGGCTCCGAAGGCCACGGCCGTCAGCGTCGTGATCCCGCACGCCGAAGCGGCCGGGACGACGGCCAGGCCCCGGATCGAGGTGACCGTCGACCACGTGGACAGGTCGCCGGTGCTGGCCACCACCCTGCCTCCCCCGGCGCTCAGCAGGGCCAGGTACCGGTGCGCGCTCGATGCGGCCAGGGCGTCCGGCGTGAGCGCCAACCCTCCGGGGAGGACGCCGGGTGACCACGCGGCCGCGGGGCCGCTCTGTTGGGCCAAGGGGGAGAAGTGAAGGTCGATCGAAGGTTCGAACCCGGCGGTGACCATCGCCGGCGGGATGATCGAAGCCACCAACCCGCCGTTGCTGGCCACCCCGGGCGGCGTGGCCAACTGCCACCGGGAGGAGCCGGTCGGACGGACCAGCAGCTGCCAGAACGTGTCGACCGGATCGTCGAGATGGCCCATGGCCACGATGGCCCACGCCTTTCCCTGGGTCGCGAACGATGTGGCCAGGGCCACGTCCACCGCCGTCCCGGCACCCGGGGCGGTCGGCCCGGGGGCGGCCGCAGGCGACGAACATGCCGACAGCAGCGCCGCGCAGAGCAACGTCGTCACCGAGGGCGGCGGCCAGTGGGCCGGTCGGCCGGCCGCGGCGCGAGGGCTGCCGGCGCCAGGGGCGCCGGCGGGCTCCGTCGCTCACGACCTCACGACCTCAGGACCTCACGACAGGACGGTGCGCACTTGGCCGGCCAGCAACGCCGAGAACGAGGACGCGCTGGCTGAGCTCCCGTCACCCGGATCCGCATTGAGGATGGCGCGGGTGTGGCCCGTCCGGTCGATGATGTAGACGATGTCGGTGTGGGCGATCATGGCTCCGGCGGGGGCTACCGCCACCTGTACGCCGTAGTCGTTCCAGACCTTGTGGAGCTGGGCCAGCGACCCGGTCAGGTAGATCCAGTTGGGCAGGTGGTCGAGCCCTTCCTGTTTGTCGAAGGCGGTGGTGAGGGCGGTCGTGTCGTAGACGGGGTTGGTCGCCACGGCGACCAGGTCGACCCCGGACGCCTGGGAACCGAGCATCTGGTCGGTGGCCCGGAGCTCCTGGGCGATGAGCGGGCAGTCCGAGGTGCACACGGGATCGAGGAAGGTGAGCACCACGGTGCGGCCGGCGAGCGAGCCGAGGGACACCTGATGGCCCGCCTGGTCGGTGAGCGTGAACGGGGACGCAGGAATGTCGACGACGTTGGGTGTCCCATCGGTCGCTTCGGTGACGATGGGATCGGCGTTGGGGTTGACGGCGGCCAGGGCCATCGGGGCCGTCCCCAGCAGCACGATCCCCACCGCGCCGATGGCGGCCAGGGCGCGGAGCAGCGTAGGACGGGCTGAGCCGCCCCAGGTAGCCGGTCGGAGCGGCGGTCACGGGCACCTCGGGAGGCACCGGGGCCTCCACCCTCACCGGCACCCTGACCACGGCCAGGTAGCCGGCGCCGAACACCAGGGCCATCGGGATCATCGAGTTGGGATCGGTGCCCACCCCGCCGAAGAAGCCGAAGTCCTGGACGAGGATCCAGTCGGCCAGGCAGATCACGATGCCGGCGACGACGCCGATGCGCAGGAGCCGGACCCTCCCGCTCACGAAGCAGGTGCCGATGCCGATGAGCGCGACCACCACCACCAGGTTGACCGCCCATCCGTGGCCGGCGTCGAACGATCCGAAGGCGCGCAGCCATGACGAGAACACCGAGGGCTGGGACACCTGGCTCATCTGGGCGACCATGCCGGTCAGTGCCCCGGGCGTCGCTCCCGGGTGGGCCTGGCCCGACCACGATCCCCGGCCCGGCCAGGCCTGGAGGACACCCATCCCGATGAAGAAGACCCCGATCCCCCGCAGCAGCCACCGGCCGAGGTCGGGCCTCTCCCAAGCGGAGTCGCGCAGCGCCACCAGCACCCCGGCCACGACGTAGAAGAGGACGGCCCCCGGCGCCCCGAACAGCCAGCTGGCCCCGGGGGCGAAGATGCCGCCGAAGGCCTCACCGAACGCCCACACCACGACACCCCACCCGGCGCTGACCGCGCCGGCACTCCGTGACCAGTAGCCGCGGGGGGCGACGAGCAGGAAGACCCCGATGCCGACCTGGATCCACACCGTGGCCGTGGCGGCGGTGACCGGGTGGTCCGACCAGATGGTGGCGCCGGTGTTGACCAGGTGCTGCACCCATCCCGGTGACGAGCTCGCCGCGGGGGTGAGAACGCCGCCGGGAAGACCCACCGGCATCGAGCTCTGCACCTGCAACAGGCCGTCGAACACCCAGAGCAGCCCGAAGCTGATCCGGAGCAGCCGGCGGGCCGGCGGTTCCGGATAGGGCCACGGATCGGCAACCTTCGCTTCGAGGGTCCCGGCGGCGACCACCCGGCGGTAGCTCAACGTGCGAATGACGTTCCAGGCCAGGGCCAGGACGACGGCCAGGATGAGGATGACCAGGAACTGGTGGTCGAGGTTGGTGCGGAACGCGGCGACGATCGTCGGATTGTTGTTCTGGAGCCCCGATCCCATCCCCGTCATGTCGACGCCCACCATGCCGCTACCGGTCGACCTTCGGGTCCGCGACCACGGAGGCATCGGACGTTCGGACCACTCGTACCCTCTGGCTCACGGGGGTCGATTGTACGTGCCGCCCCGACGGCTCTTTCGGCGCCCAACCCGCGCCCGGTCCCTGCTCCCGTCTTAGTGGGGCTCGACTCAGGGCGAGGACTCCGCTTCGGGCCCTGCCCGCTGCGCCTCGGCTTCGGCCTCGGCCTCGGCCTCGGCCATGGTGCGCAGATGCTGCTGCCACTTGATGAGCATGTCGACGTGCTCGGGTGCCACCACCTTCGGCTTGGCCTCCGCCCGGTGCTTGCGCCGGCTCTGATGGAGTGTCGTCCACCACATGTAGACGGCGAACACGGCGAACATGGGCCACTCGAAGACGTAGGCCCAGCTCAACTCGTTGCCTCCCAGGGCGCGCCCCACCTCGAACAAGAAGGCGGCCACGCACAGGGCCAGAGCGGCGACCAGCGTCAGGTGGAGCTTGGCCGCCTCCGCCCCGGTGAGGCGCGTACCCGGTCGAACCGGATCGGACGGTTCGGGAGGACCCACAGGCTCCACCCTATCCACGCCCGGTCACCGGCCGGCAGCCGCCTACTCGCCCAGGAGCAGCCCGTAGTTGGCCCCGCGTCGGAGATGATGGCCCCCGTCCACGGCCAGGTTCTCGCCAGTGATCCAGGCCGACTCGGGACCGGCCAGGAACCTGACCGCGGCGGCGATGTCCTCGACGGTCCCGAGGCGGCTGATGGGCATCTCGGCCAGATAGTCGTCGAGCAGCGGGCCGCCGGCGGTGATGGGAGCCATCAGCTCGTCGTCGACGATCCCCGGCTGCACGGTGTTGACCCGCACGCCGGTCCGGCCCAGTTCTTCGGCCGCGTACCGGCACAAGCGTGTCGATGCCGGCCTTGGCCGATCCGTAGGCCCAGAGATACCGGTGAGGGAAGCTACCGGCACCGGACGACATGCCGATGATGGAGCCACCGGGCGCCTCGCCGCCGTCGACGCCGGTGCCGACCCCGGCCGCCATCAGCGGGGCGCCGTGTTTGATGGAGAGGAAGGTCCCGATGAGATTGAGGTCGACGGTGGCCTTCACCTGGGCCAGGTCTGCATCGGCGATCGGGCCCATGTGCATGGCCCCGCCGGCGTTGGCGAAGAGGATGTCGAGGCGGCCCCGTCCGGCGGCTGCCGCCGACACCGCCTCGGCCATCTGTTCCTCGACGGTCACGTCGGCCACCACATAGGCGGCCGTCCCCCGTGGCCGACCGCCGGCCGCCGAAGCGTCGGCCGCCTCCTCGAGCACGGCCACGGCTGTGCGCAGGCGCTCCTCGGTGCGGCCGCAGATGGTGACGTGGGCCCCGTCGTTCACCAACCGGGTGGCGGTACCCAGGCCGATGCCGCTGCCTCCGCCTGTCACCAGGGCAGACAGCCCGACGATTCCCCCTGCGTGATCCGTTTGGCCGCTCATGGCTCGATCTCTCTCCTTGCTCGGTGTGAGGGCAGCCGGCCACGTCCCTGGAGCGGGACGTGCTACAGAGTGACCGTCCAACTTGTCTGACTGCAGCATGCTAGGGCCGGTTCGCCAGGAGATGAGGAGAGGTTCGATGGCTTCCAGGCAGTTCAATCTGGCCGATCTGTTCGAGGTGGTCGTCGACACCGTCCCCGACCGACCGGCTCTCATCGCCGGGGCACGACGGCTCACCTACCGCCAGCTCGACGAACGGGCCAACCGGTTCGCCCACTCCCTCGAGGGACAGGGCATCGGGGCCGGCGCCCACGTCGGGATACTGGCCCACAACTGCGCCGAATGGGCCGAGGCGATGATCGGCTGTTACAAGGCACGGGTCGTCCCGGTCAACCTCAACTACCGCTACGTGGCATCCGAACTGGCCTACGTCATCGACAACGCCGACCTCGAGAGCCTCGTGTTCGAGCGGTCACTGTCGGATCTGGTGGCCGAGTCGATCGCCGACCGGGCACCGGGGCGGCCGCTCCACCTGGTGGTGATCGACGACGGCTCATCGCCGGTGGCCCATCCTGTCCCCGCCGTCGACTACGAAGCCGCCCTGGCCTCGGCCTCGGACCAACGCGGGTTCGGACCCCGTTCGCCCGATGACGTCTACGTGCTCTACACAGGTGGGACCACCGGGATGCCCAAAGGGGTCATCTGGCGCCAGGAAGACATCTTCTTCGCGGCCATGGGCGGAGGCGGCTGGGGCGCGGCGCCCATCGAGACGGCCGAAGCGTTGGCCGGCCGGCTCGACACGGCCGATGACAACAGGGTGACCATGCTGGTGATGGCTCCGTTGATGCACGGGAACGCGCAGTGGGTCATGTGGAACGCGTTCATGATGGGCGGCACGGCCGTGCTCTACACCGACCACCGATACGACCCGGACCGCCTGTTGCAGCTGGTCGGGGACGAGCGGGTGGTGTCGGTGGGTCTGGTCGGTGACGCCATGGCCCGTCCATTGGCCGAGAGACTGGCGTCGGCCCGACCCGGTACCTACGACACCTCGACGCTGGCCGTCATCGGGTCCGGTGGTGCCATGCTGTCGTCGACGGTCAAGGACGAGCTCAAGAAGCAGTTGCCCACGGTGATCATCATGGACAGGTTCGGATCGAGCGAGAGCGGGGCCCATGGAGCCGTGGATGACGGCGCCTCCGGACCGAGGTTCCAGATGGGCGGCGAGACCTCGGTCCTCGATGAGCAGTTGCGCCCCCTCACCCCGGGGGACGGGAAGATCGGACGGCTGGCCCGCAAGGGCAGGATCCCGATCGGGTACTACAAGGACCAGGAGAAGACGGACGCCACCTTCCCGATCGACGCCAACGGCGTGAGGTGGTCGATCCCCGGCGACCTCGCCTCGGTCGAACCCGACGGCACCATCACCGTCCACGGCCGGGGCTCGGCATCGATCAACTCCGGTGGGGAGAAGATCTTTCCGGAAGAGGTCGAGGCCACGGTCAAGACCCACCCGCAGGTGTTCGGCGCCATCGTGGTCGGGCTCCCCGACGACCGCTTCGGCGAGCGGGTGGCCGTCGTCGTCTGCCCACGGAACCCGGCCGATGCTCCGACGCTCGAGGACATCCAGGCCCACTGCCGCGATCGCATCGCCGGCTACAAGATCCCCCGCCAGATGGTGGTGGTGGACGAGATCCCCCTGACCGCGGCCGGGAAGCCCGACACCAAGGCGGCCAAGGCGCTCCTCTGATCGCCTCTGTCCGGCGCCCGGCGGTCGGCCGGACGGTGCCCCCGGCGGTCGGCCGGACGGTGCCCCCCGGGTCGCCTTACGGTCACTAGGCTGTTGACAGTGAACTCCGAGCGCGCCACCGGACCGGTCGGCGTCCCTCCTGCACGCTTCGGGGCAAGGCCGGCGCCGTGACCTCGGTCGGCCAGGGACCGGACCCGCGTCCGCCCGGAGCCGACTTCGACCGCACCGTTCCCGCCGTCCTCTTCAAGATCGGCCGGTACCCCCTCGACCACGGCGGCCTCGGCGCCGTCCGGTCCCTCGGACGGGTGGGCGTGCCGGTGTATGCCGTGACCGAGGACGCGGCCACCCCGCTCGCCCTCTCGCGCTACGTGCGAAGGCTGGTCGTCTGGCCCACATGGGGCCGGGAGCCCCCGGAGAGACTCGTCGAGGGACTGGCCGGCCTCGGCGGCACGTTGGACGAGCGCGCCGTGCTGCTGTGCACCGACGACGAGGCAGCCGTGCTCGTGGCCGAGCACGCGGAGGAGCTGTCCCGGTGGTACATCCTGCCGCCGGTCCCGTCGGACCTCCCACGTCGGCTGACCTCGAAACGTGCGCTCGGCGCCATCTGCCGGCAGATCGGGATCCCCTCGCCCCACATCGCTGTGCCCCTCACCCCTGAGGCCCTCGAGGCCTTCATCGATGAATCGGTCTATCCGGTGGTGGCCAAGAACGATGCCGCCTGGACCAGGCTCTCCGCCCCGGCCGTGCCGTCCAACACCATCGTGCGCAGCCCTGCGGCCCTGCGCACGATGGCGGCGCGGTGGACGCCGCCCTACGGCGTCGTCCTCGAGGAGTACATCCCCGCCGAGGCGGCCGAGGACTGGTTCTGCAACGCCTGGGTCGGAGGCGACGCCGCGTCGTCGGTCCTGTTCACCGGCGTCAAGCTCCGGATGTGGCCCACCGAGGCCGGGGTCGGTTCTCACTCGCGGGCGGTGGACAACCCCGAACTGACCGCGCTCTCGGCCGGCGTCTTCCGGTCGCTCGGGTACCGGGGCGTCGCCGACCTCGACTGGCGGTTCGACCGTCGGGACGGGCAGTACAAGCTCCTCGACTTCAACCCACGCATCGGGTCCCAGTTCTCCCTGTTCGTGTCGGACACCGGGATCGACGTGGTGCGCGCCGCCCACCTCGACCTCACCGGCCGTCCGATCCCGGCCGGCCGTTCGCCGGCGGGCCGGTCCCTGACGGTGGAACAGCTCGATGTGCTCTCGCTCCTGTCCCGACGGCACCGGGCCCAGGTCCCGCCGGCGGTGGCTGCCTCGAAGGCACGCGGACCACACGGGCTGGCCTGGGTCGCCGCAGACGACCCGCTGCCCTTTGTGGCCATGCTCGTACGCTCGGTCGCGAAGATCCCCGGCAACGGCCGGTTCCGCCGAGGGCCCCCGCCACCGGCCGGGGACGGCACTGAGGATCCTGTCGAACCCGTGATCCGACGGCGGAGGAGCTCGCCGGTCCACTCGTCCTTCCGCAGCGAGTTCGGGATTCCGCTCTTCCGCAACGGCCATGCCCTCGTGCTGAGCTCGGTGGTGACCAGCGTGGTCGGCATGCTCTTCTGGGTTCTGGCCGCCCGGCGGGCATCACCGTCGATCGTCGGCCGCAACGTGGTGGCCATCAACGTGCTCACGTCCCTCGGTGCCGTGGCCCAGCTCAACCTCCAGAGCACGTTGATCCGTTTCGTCCAGCCGGCCGGCGCCCGAACCCGCCGGCTGGTGGTGGCCATTTACTTGGTGAGCGCGGCGGTGGCCCTGGTGCTGGCGGCGGTCTTTCTGGTCGTTCTTCCCCACATCGCCCCGGACCTGGTATTCATCCGATCCTCACCGGGCATGACGACGTGGTTCATCGCCTCCTCGGCGATCTGGACGATCATGATCCTCGAGGACGGGGTGCTGACCGGATTGCGGAAGGCCCGCTGGGTGCCCGTCGAAAACGCAGGGTTCTCGCTGGCCAAGGTAGGGATGGTGGTCCCGTTCGTGGTGTTGTTCCCGGTGGCCGGCATCTACCTGTCGTGGACCGTGGCCGCACTGGCCACGGTCGTACCAACCAATATCTATCTCTTCGTCCGGGCCATTCCGGAGCATCAGCGGGCGGCCGGCACCTCGGGCGGCATCACCGTCCGGCAGTTGCGGAGCTACGTCCCCTACGACTTCCTCGGCAACCTGTGGTGGCAGGGCCTGATCCTCACCCTGCCGCTGATCGTCCTCAGCCAGTCCGGCGCGTCAGCCAGCGCGTACTTCTCCCTTGCGTGGTTGATGGCGAGTCTCCTCTACCTGGTCAGCCTGGCCGTCGGGGACTCCCTCGTGGTGGAGCTCTCCATCGATGCGTCCCACCTCGAAGACCGGTGCCGCCAGGTCATGGTCCACGTGTGGAAGATCCTGGTGCCGGCGGTGGCGCTGCTGGTCCTGGGCGCTCCGTGGATCCTCACCATCTTCGGACATTCCTACGCCGTGGCCGGGACTGGGGCGCTCCGGCTCCTCGGGCTCTCGGCCCTGCCGTTCGTGGTGACCGGGACGGCTGTGAGCGCGGCGCGGGGCCAACGTCGGACCCGGCAGGTGACGGCCGTGTTCGGCGGGCTCTTCGTGCTGATCGTTCCTCTCGGGTTCGCCCTCTTGACCGTTGACGGGATCACGGGGATGGCACTGGCCGTCCTCATCGGCCAGGCGACGATGGCCATCATCCTGATCGCCGCGAGGGGGATGTGGATGCGTGGCCCCGAGATCCCGGACGATCTCCCGGCCCCGACCGCCGTGGCGCCATAGGCCGCCGCCGTGCCGCCAGAGGCGCCCCGTCGCCGCGGACGGCGGGGCGCTCAGTGCTTCCAGACCCTCACGTAGTCGACCCGCATGGTGGCCGGCACGGTGGCCGGTGGGGTGACGGTCGAGGAGACCGCCAGGTCGAGGATCAGGTACATGGGCGCCGAGGTGACCCCCGAGACGTCCTTCCAGATCCGGATGCCGTCGTAGTAGTACGTGACCGATCCGGGCTCCCAGTCGTCGGCGAAGGTGTGCCACCCGCCTGCGTAGGTACCCGTTGCACACGCGCCCGGTCCGCCGGCTGGGTTGTGGAAATGGGCGCATGCCCTGCCGCCGAGGCCTTCGACGGTGTCGACCTCGCCGGTGGTGGGCCAGTCCTGCCCGTCAGCCCAGAAGGCCGGCCAGTCGGCAATTCCGTGCGAGCCGGCAGGCAGCCAGATCCGCGCCTCCATGTAGCCGTAGCGGAAGCCGTACTTGCCGTCGGTGGTGACCATGCCCGACGCATAGGGCCGGGTGGTCCCACCGCACCGTTCGGCCCGGGCCACGGCCGAGAGCCGCAGCTCACCCTGGGACACGCTCACCCGTGCAGGGTCGTAGCACTCCTGCTCTGAGACATTGGCGCCGGTGGTCAGGCCGGAGCCGAACCATCCCGTGGACCACTGCGACGCTTCGAGCGAGGACCCCCCGAACTCGGAGTCGAAGGCCAGTCTCCACGGACCGCCGTCGGTGCCGACGGGCCGGGGTCCACCCGACGGCGCAGTCGGGCGGGAGGCGATGTGCACCACGGACGAGCCGGGAGTGTCGGGGGTGTCGGGGGTCGCAGCCGAGCCGACGACGGGCGCCACGAGGGCGATGACGCCGGCCACCGCGGCGACTACAGCCACGGCGGCGGCGGCAGCCACCCGCCCGTGCCTGCCCGCCGCAGGCGACCGGTGGGCTTTCGGTGGGCTTCCCGGGTCACCGTTGGCCGGGCACGTTCCGGGGACCTCCACCTCAACAGTGTCGGTCCCAGCAGGTTCATCCTGTAGGGAAAGTCTTGCGTGGGTCCCGCCCCGATCCCCGGCTCCCGTGCCGGGGCGTGCCTCAGGAGGCCACACCGGTTGCGGCCGTCGGTAGGTGCTGCCACACGTCGATCGACCGGATCTTCAAGCTTTGCGGGAACCGGGTCGAGGCGTCGGGTGCCGGGTCCCCGGCCACTGCCAGGCTGGCGAGCAGGTATTCAGGCGACGTGATGGAGACGGCGAACCGGGCGCGCACAGTCCCGTCGATATACCACGAGATCGATCCGGGCTCCCAGTCCACTCCATAGGTGTGGAACGCCCCGGACGCCGTGGGCACCGACGCCGACGCCGTCTCCAGTCCCGTCCGGCCGTAGTGGACGAAGAGGTCGATCGTGTCCGTTTGGGCCCAATTCTCCATGATGTCGATCTCCGGCGGCCATCCCCCGGCCTCGGGGAGGGTCCAGAAAGCCGGCCACAGGCCCCGCCCCCTTGGCAGTTCCGCCACGATCTGTGCGTAGCCATAGGTGAAGCTGAACTTGCCGTACGACGAGATCATCCCCGACACGTACTGCTTCCCGTGGGTCTGACCGGGTACGGCGGTGAGGCTGAGGGTGCCGCCGTCCACCGTGGCCTGCGAAGGCTCGTACCACTCCAATTCGTCCTGGGCCCGGTTGGTGCAGTCCCAGTAGTAGCAGGTGGACCAGTGGTCGGGATCCAGGGCCGTCCCGGTGAAGTGATCGGAGAACACATGCTGCCAGTCACCTCTGGGACCGTCGGGTGAGCCGGGGGTGGAGGGGACGCGCGGGTGGAGGACGGTCACGCCGGCCGGTGTTCCCGAGCCCACCCTGAAGGCTGCAAATGCTCCGAGCAACGAGAGCGCGAGGACCGCCGAGGCCACGAGCAGGCTGCCCCGCTGCTGGGTCACGACCGTCGGGCCTGCTGCCTGGAGGCGCCGGCACCCACCCACCGTCGCACCCGCCACACCTTCGTCCTCCACAGCTGGCGGTTCCGGGCCACGGGAGCACCTCTCCCCTCGAGCCACTGCCGGATCGTGTCGGTGGTCGTGAAGTCGCGCACGCTGAGGCGCGCCAGCGAGAACGGATCGTCGGCCGTCGAGCTGAACGCGTTGCGCACCGCGCAGGCCGAGGTGTACCCGGCCGCACGCACGTCCTTGCGAACCGATTCACGGTACGAACCGTGCGGATAGGCAAAGCTGCCGATGCCATGACCGAGTACGTCCTCGAGGATCGCCTTGGGGCGCCGGATCTCGTCGAGGGCCACGGACCTCGGAGCGACGTCGACGTGATAATGGTGATGGGAGTGGGCACCGATCTCAACCCCCAGCGCCTCGAGCGGGACGAGCTGCTCGGCGGCCAGCATGGGGGCGATCGGCATACCCACGGTGGGCGACCCGACCAGGGGCCCGGTGGTCACGTAGAGGGTCGAGACCACGCCCCGCCCGGCCATCTCGTGGGCCGCGCCGACAAAATCGGCGTAGCCGTCGTCGAAGGAGACCACCACAGGGCGCTCGGGAAGCGCTCGGTCGCCGGCGATGGCGGCAACCAGGTCCGAGACGGTGAGCGGGGTGCGCTCTTCGCTGCGCAGGCAGTCGAGGTGCTCGCGGAAGGCGGCCGGCGTGACCGACCAGCTGGCAAGGTCCGGGCCGGGCCGATCGGTCACCGAGTGGTACAGGAGGATCGGGATGGGCGCGGGCATCAGCGCCGCACCTCCCGGAGCGTCACGGTCACGGTGGTGAGGAGAGCGATCACCGCCAACGCGTGCAGCCCTGTCATCACGTGGAAAAGTGACAGGGCCACGGCCACCAACGTGGCCACGCTGAGGCTGAGGGCGACAATCAACACCGCCCGCTCCAGCCGATCCGTACTCTCGAGCAGCCAGGCCAGGGCCGCACCCGGCGCCCACACCGCCGCGGCCACGACCAACACGGCTCGCACCGGCACGGGGAGGTGGAGGGCGACCACGGCCACTGCCGCCCAGGCGATCACCGCGGGCAGGTCCCGGCGAACCACGGCGACCGCTCTCATGAGGTCGCCCGCAGCGTCTCGACGAGCACGCCTCCTTGCGACAGCACGGGTTCGAACGCCGGGGAGCAGACGACGTCGTGCTCGATGGTCCGGTACCGTCCCGGCGGCAGCATCCCGGTCATCTCGATCTGCGCGGCATCGGTGGGGCTGAAGATCAGATACGCATGGGGGTAGGCCTGCATGAGGTGAGAGAGCTCCGGCACCGGGTCCGCGGCGACCGCTTTGGCGACGGCGGGGGTATCACCGAGGTACCACAGGTACTGGTAGTCCGGATAATGGGTGAAAGCCCATGGCGTGTTGCCCGTCGCCCCGATCATGAGCGAACCCGGAGGGGCGACGGAGTACAGGTGCTGCATGGCGCCCACTTCGGCCGGCGGCATGTAGTTCATGCGCTCCTTCCCGTCGTAGGAGACGAAGAAGCAGACGGTGAGGGCCAGGATCACCAGAAGCCCCGCCACCCACCGGACGGTGCGCCGTGAGCGGGTGCCCGTCGGACGGGGAGCCAGGACCGTGGCCGCAAAGAGGGCGAGGAACGGCAGCCCGAACAGGAAGACCCGGAACACGACCTCGGTGCCGTAGCTGCTGACGACGAGGGCCAGTGCCGGGGTCACGGCCAGGCACGCGGCAGGTTGCCACCGGCGCCAGCGCGCCGAACGCCACGCACGCCAGGCACCGATCAGGGCCAGTACGCAGATCGCACCCGTGAGGGCCCGGTCGGCCTCGGCCACCACCACCTGGTCGTGACTGGCCACGCTGAGGTTGATCAAGGTGGCTGTGGTGTTGTCGAAAGGGTGGCCAAGGGTGCGGAGCACAGCCGGCAGTTTCTGGTGGAGGAAGGGCAGTCCCCAGATGAGGATCCATCCCACGCTGATCGCGGTCACCGCGGCGAGCAACGACCACGAACGGAGCCGGCGGGTCACAAGCAGCCCACCGAGGGCTGCGATCAGCATGAACGGGGTCAGTTGGTGACTGACTGCGATGGCGGCGGCGAGTATCACGATGGCGGCGTACATCGCCGGGGTGCGCGGGCGCGCATCCGGTTCGACGGGTGCTCCACCGCTGACGACGAGGGCAGGAGGCGGCCGATGTCCGAGCGCGGCGTACGCCGACCGGGTCCGGGCCGCCGCCGGGAGCCGCAGGAACCACCGCAACACGAGCGCGATGGCGGTGAGGTAGAGCACGTAGGCGAACGCCTGCGGCGAGAAGTAGTCCTGGCCGATCCAATTCCCGAGATAGAAGAGCCACACTGCCGTCCACACCACAGTCCGGTTGGAGGTGAAGCTCCGCATGATCAGCACCAACGGGGCCAGTGACAACAGCTCGGTCACGGGCGGTGCCCACACGGTGTACGACAGCGCCGAGGCGATCCCCGAACCGGACACGAACAGCGCGTTGAGCCCGAAGAACCCGGGCCAGTCCTGGTAGGCGGTCAGATTGGGCATGAACCGGTCGACCCCGTGATGGGTCACGATGAAGTCGACGATTCCCACGTGTTTGTAGGACCATGAGTAGCGCGTCGTCTCATAGAGGATGGCCGGCGTGGCATGCATGATGACGATGAGGAGCACCACATGCGCGGCGAGCAGGAGCGGCCCGGACCGCCGCCATCGCACCCACCACCAGAAGCTGACCGTCAGCAACCCCACGGCCACCCAGTAGACGACGGGCAGGACCGACACCAGGCCGAGGTCGGTCATGTGACCGATCTGGACCGACCAGGCAAATGTCGAACCCCACACCGCGCCGATCACTGCCAATCCGATCCATCCCCGCCACGAACCCGGGCGCACTGCCGCTCCGCCCGACCGCGGCGACAGCGCCGCGGTGACATAGCCGATCCCGGCGTCGACGACCCCGACCGCGACGGCCGCCGCCATCATGGGTCCGCCGTTGGCGCGACGGTGCGGGACGAGGCAGCGCACCAGCCGGCGCGGGATGACACCGCGAAGGTAGGAGCGCTCGGTGGCCAGGGCCCGGTTTGCGCCGGCCATGCGGGCCACGACCGCCTTCGATCGGCCCTCCTTGTAGCACCGGCGGCCGAAGTACCTCCATGTGGCCCGGGTTGCCGGCACCTGGTGGACGACACCTGCCGACGGCTCGTAGATCAGGCGGCCACCCTGCTCCCCGGTCATCCGGATACAGAGCTCGGTCTCCTCGCAACCGCTGGCGTCCGCCCCCACCCGGCCCAACCCGGCGTCGAATCCGCCCGTGGTCACCAGGGCATCGCGACGGAACGACATGTTCGTGCCGATGAAGTTGCGGACAGGGGCCGTCGTCTCGGGCATCCCGTGGTACGAACAGCCGACCACCCAGTTGAACTCGGGCGGGAACCAGTGGGGGCGCTCCTCGCTCCACTTCGGGGTCACCGACCCGCCCACCCCGAGCACATCCGCGTCCCGGTACCTCTCGACGAGATGGGCCAGCCAGGAGTGGTCGGCTTCGGCATCGTCGTCGAGGAAGGCCACCACGTCGCCGGTCGCCGCGGCCACGCCGGCGTTGCGTGCACCGGACAGTCCCCGGCGACCGGCGTTGACGGTCACGGTGACCTCGGGTAACTCACGGCGGATGCGGTCCACGAGCGTGTCGTTGTGATCGACCACGACGATGATCTCGGGCACGGCGGGATCCTGCGCCTGCACGGAGCGGACTCCGGCGACAAGGTCGTCCCAACGGGCCTCGGTGTAGGTGCAGATGACGACGGAGACGGACAAGGTCCGGTCGGCGTCGGGTACGGCGACGGCGCCGACCTGGGTTGTCACGGTGCACCAGACCGTCGCACGCGGGCCCGGCTGAGGGCGTAGGCCAGCGGACCGTACAGCAGGCCTCGGTGTTCGAGTCGGGTAAGAGAATGGGGCCACGAGTGCGGCCGGATACCCGAGGCGTCCCCCCGCCCCCGGAAGTAGGCCAATCCCGCCGGGACGCGGCACGCCATCGACCACAGGGCCTTCGGATCGTGCACCGCGGCACTGGTCAGATACGCTCCCAGACCGACGCCATAGCCGTAGACCTGCCGGCGCACGGCAGACGGATCGCGGTGGTGATGGTGCCGGACCAGTGCCCCCGGCCGGTAGGCGAGCTCCCGTCCCGACATGACCACCTGGAACAGCGCGAGCAGATCGTCCCCGCCGCGTGCCGGCGTCCCGACGCCGGTTGCAGCATCGAAGCCGCCGATGCCGCGCAGCCATTCTGTTTCGAATGCCATGTTGGCCCCCGAGCCGAGCTTTCCGGCGGCAAACGGGAACAGGACATCGTCAGGCCGATTGGGACCAAGATCGTAGAGTCGGTCCTCGAACCCCTTGGCGAAGCGGCCATGGGCTTCGAGCATCACCTGCGTCGGCACCTCGAGTTCGGCCGGGAGGATCAGCCCGGTCGCTCCGGCAACCCGCGGGTCGGCTACGAAGGGAGCGGCGAGCTCGCTCAGCCAATGGCGGTCGACCGCGACGTCGTCATCGGCGAACGCCACGATGGATCCGGTGGCCGCGGCCAGGCCGCAGTTGTGAGCGGCACCGAGCCCACGGAGCTCTTCGCGGAGGTAGGTGATCCGGCCCGTCTCTGCTCCCCGGTCCGCCACCAGTTCGGCGGTGTCCGAGCTGGTCGGATCGTTGTCGACGACCACGATGTCGAAGTCGGGGTACTCGAGAGCCAACAGGGTGTCGAGACACGCGTCGAGGCGTTCCGGTCGATCTCGGGTGGCGATGATGACGGTCACCGCTCTCGCCGCAGCCACTGTTCTCCGCCGCTCCTCGAGGCAGGGCGGGTTGTCGCACACGCCTCCGCCGGCCCAGAGGTCGAGCGAGTCCGGCTCGAGCCCGTCGGCCAGCAGATGCGACTCGATCGACCCGCCCAGGGTGGTGCACACCGCCACGGGCCAGTCGAGCGCTGGATCGCAGGAATCGTCAGCCAGCGCGAGGCAACCGATGGGGTGGGTGTGCAGGCGAACGAGGACGAACAGGGTCCGTCCGCTACAGGCCGGACCCACCGTGCGGCGGAGGGATTCCAGGCCGTCGGTGAGCTCGACGTCGGCCACGCCGACGGGCCCGAACAGCAGCAGGTCGAACAGCTCGCCGCCGTCAGCGACGGGGACGACCGCCGTCATGACGCGGCACGATGACCTCCGTCGTCGGCTCGCTCGTCACGATCGGCGCCCCGCTTCACCCCCGGCTGGCGCTGCGCACTCGCCCGCTCACGGTACAAGGTCCGCAGGACCCTGACTCCGTCCCTGAAGGTGTGCAGGTTCGAGACGCCGCTCCTTCGGGGGAGCTCCATGCTGGGCACTTCGGCCATGCGCAGGCCCACGACGACGGCTCGGACTGTGATCTCCGTCTCGATCTCGAAACCGGTGGAACAGAGGTCGAGGTGGTCGAGGAACTGGCGACGGAAGCCGAAGAACCCGTAACACAGGTCGGTGAGCTGAGTCCGGTAGAGGTGGTTCGCCAGGCCCACCAGGGCGCGGTTTCCCGCCCGCCGGATGGGCGTGATGTCGAGGGACCCGCCGCCGAGCATGAAGCGCGAACCCTTCACGAAGTCGAATCCGTGCTCCAGGAAGTACAAGAGATTCGTGATCTCTCCGGGCGACATGGAGCCGTCCGCGTCCATCGCCACGATGATGTCGCCCTTGGCTGCGGTAAACCCGGCCCGCAGGGCGTTCCCCTTTCCGGGCGATACCTCCTCGAGGATGTGCACATCCGGTTTGCATGCGGCGGCCATCGTCTCGGTCACGTCCCATGACAGCCCGTCGACCAGGATGACCTCGGTGACCGCATCGGGGACATGCTCGAGCACGGTCGCCAGGTTGAGCGCCTCGTTCTTCGTGGGGATCACCAGGCTGACGGTGTCCAGTCGTGGCGGCTGGCGCGTCGTGGAACGACGTTCGGCCCAGGTCGGGAGGCCAATGACCTCGGTATCGGTGATCCGACGCGACCTCGACCGCCGTGGGGATCGCCGCTCACTGCTTTCAGAATCCGGCCGGCGGGAGGTATCCATGGGCTCTCCTTGCCTCGATGGACCGGTCGGCATGGACTCGATCGGAGCAACTGTGATGAGTCCGTGTCTGCGGTCCGGTCCTTCGACGCACTCCATGGTCGCCTCGGGACGAAGGCCTGCTTGAGGGACTTCGTGTACTACCGCTCAGGGATCCCCTTGACACTGCTGCCCTCTCACTCCAGGGAAGTGCCGGCGGTGAATGGGCAGGACGTTCGGCGAAGACTTTTCGCTCGTTCCCTAGGTATCGGACGTCTGGGGCCCGAACTGAAGCCTTCAGGGGACTGACGCGACCCCGGGCACCACCATGAACAGGCCGGCCCGAGGGCCCACAACCCACTGCGCGTCGGTCAGCCGGGCTCCGTCCGTGCCAGGTGATCCGCCTCGGACAGTCGGGCGTCCACCACCGCCTCCACCGTGGCCACCACCCGGTCGGCCGCGGCCGTCAACACACCGGCATCGATGTCCACGGTGGCGTGGACCCCGGCGTCGGGCCACAGACCGAGGACCCGGGCAGGCACCGGTCGGGAGGGTGAGCGGAGCCCGGCGGCCAGAGCCAGAAAGGCGAGCTCCTCAGCCCACGGGGCGCCCGGTCGGCCTCCGGACATCGAAACCAGGGCCACCGGTCGGTTGCAGCGGCCGACGTCGGCGGGCCCGGCCCGCTCGCCGTCCAACACAACCCGAAGTTCGGACCGGCCCTTGAGCCGCACCGGACGAGGCGCCGGGCAGGTCCATTGGTCGTCCACGCCGCCCACCTCGACGAGCTCGGAGATCGCCCTCCACTCGAGCGCCGACCACAGTGGGGTGGCCCAGCTGACGGCGTCGGCCAGAACCGAGGCCCGGCCGCCGGCGGCCAGGCCGGCGAACCACGGCTCCCAGTGGAATGTGCGCCAACCCGTTCGCTCCCACTCCGCCACCGCCTCGTCGGACACCGGCCCGGCCGCCTCCATGGGTGTGCGGAAGCGTCCGGAGACACAAGACCGGACGATGGCCAGCCCGAGAGATCGGCGAACGAACCGCGGCTTCCACGCGAACCCCTCAGGGGGTGCGGCCAGCGACTGGGGGCAGGTCCGGGCCTGACGGAGGAGCGCCAGGTTCACGAGAACATGGTCGCCGGGTGGAAGGCGCTCGACCAACGGCCCGAGGCCGGAGACGAGACGGTTCCGTACGTCGACGCGGGCGCCACCGTCGATCGGGGCCCGAGGAGGGGCCATGAGCTCCCGGGTCAGCTCGGAGGCCCCCATCATTGACGGCCCGACACCCGGGAGGGCAGCAGCGCGCGGATGCCGGCGAGGGTGCGACGACTGGCGGCCACCAACAGCTCCTCTGTCACCGGATCGACATCCAGCTCGCCGGTCCGCGTGTAGTAGGTCGCCACCACGAACGGGGGAGCGGGATTCCTGAGCGCCTCGACCAGTGCGTAGAAGTGCAGGTCGGCGCGGTGCTCGATCCGCCGGGCCCCCGACTTGATCTCGACGATGGCCACCGACGCCTGTTGCTGCCCGGGCCTTCCGACGGCCAGGTCCACCCGGGCAGAGAGCTCGACAGCGCCACCGGCCAACCCCACTCGTAGCGCCTCTTGCGTGCGCGGCAACCAGGCCGGGTCCAGCCTCGGCCACCGTCGGACGAGCCCGTCTGCCTGGCGCTCGACCTCTGCCTGCAGCTCGGCCAGCTCGGATCTGGGCAGGCACTCGATCCACGAGACCAGCTCACGTTGCCGATCGTCGATGGCGAGGGCGGCCAGCGCGTCGGTCATGGGGTCGCCGATCGACCCCACGGTGACCAGCTGGCGGAAGAGGACATCGACGATGGCCCCACAGGCCATGGGCACGGTCGGTGGCCGGTGGCCGAACTCGACATCTGGCTGGTGGGCGTCGGAGGACAGCGCCCGGGTGAGCCTGTCCTTGGTCACGACCAGCGGTGACCCGCCCAGACCGATCGGACCACCTCCGGCACGGTGACCGCCTCCCTCGGGGACAAGGCCCTCCTCGAGGCCGTGTCGGAGCATCGCGGCGAGTTCGGGGTCGGCCGTCGGGCGGGGTCTCCCGGTTATCCGGAGCCGGTCGAGGAGCGCGGCACCGGCCAGCGGCTGCCAGGCGTCGGGCCCGAGAGGACGATGCCGAAGCTGGCCCTGGTCCAACGCCACCGGTCGTGCGCGACCCGGTTCGTGAGGGTCCGATGGCATGCGACCACGCGTAGGGCCGGGAACACGGTCGACGTCCATCACCACCATGGGGTCAGTATGCCCGGTGGGTGTCACATCCGACCTGGGGGGCAGGGTCAGCGGGGGCGGCGGAGGTTGCGTGGAGGCGGTCCGTGGGCTGACGGGAGTCGGACCGAGTCGCCGGTAGCCTCTCTTCTGATGCCTGACGCCGCGGTCACCTCGTTCGCCGTCGTCTTCACCCTGTTCGCCGTGGTGACCGTGATTCTGCTGGTCCTGGTCCTCCGCTTCACCCTCCAGCGGGCCGCGGTGGCGCGGGCACGGTGGTTGGCGGAGCAGTCCGGCGACCAGGAGGCGATCGGCGAGGACGACGGCGAGGACGAGCGTGAACTGACCGCGCTGGTGCTGGCCGGAGGCGGCACCCGCGGGGCCGTCCAGATCGGCATGCTGCAGGTGCTCACGGAGCACGGCTTCACACCCGACCGGATCTACGGCTCGTCGGTGGGCGCGGTCAACGGTGTCGTCTTCGCCGCCGACCCGACACGACGTGGGGTCGAGCGAATGACGGAGATCTGGAGGGGACTGAACCGCGACGACATCTATCCGCAGGGGCGCCTGCATGGGCCGTGGCTCTACGTCCAGCAGCGGGATTCGGTCTACCCCAACACCGGGCTGCGGAAGGTCATCGAGGACGGGATCGACTTCGAACGGCTCGAGGACGCCGTCATCCCGGTCGAGGTGGTGGCCACCTCCTTGACCGATGGCCAGGAGCGATGGTTCACCTACGGATCGGCCACGGACGCCGTGCTGGCGTCGACGGCGGTCCCGGCCATCTTCCCGCCCGTGGAGATCGATGGCGAACGGTTCATCGACGGTGGGGTCGTCAACAACGTTCCCATCAGGAGGGCCATCGAATCGGGGGCGACCCGGATCGTCGTGCTCCTGTGTGGCCCGCCCATGTACTCACCGGCTTCACCAAGGCGCCCGGTTGAGGCGATGCTCAATTCCCTGATGATCTCCATCCATGCGCGGTTCGCCCGCGACATGGCCCAGCTGCCCCCGGGCGTGGAGGTCATCGTGTGCAGCGGGGTGCAAGGTGGAGCGCGTGATTTCGACGACTTCTCCTCCACCGAGTCCCTGATCGCGCAGGGACGAGAGGAGGCTTCCGAGGTGGTGCGACGCTACGGGCTCGGCGTTCCGGGCGTGTTCACCGCGCCGGCAGTCCCCGAGACGACGGATTCGGCACCGGACGGTAGCGGGGGCACAGCAGTGGCTCCGGCGGCTCCGGTTCCCGTCGACTCCGGGCCGGTCGGCACGACTCGTGCCGCGAGATCGGCCGACGACGACGAGGCGTCCGAGGGCCCCGAGCCCGTCGTCGCCGCGGAGGCCGTCGAATCGTTGCCGGCGACCCATCCCGAGCCGGGCACGTAGCGCCGGACCACCCGAGCCGGTACTCCGGCGATCACGCAGTGGTCGGGAAAGGTGCCACGCACCACCGCTCCTGCCCCCACCACCACGTTCCTCCCGAGCACCGTGCCCGGGAGGATGACGACACCGGTTCCGATCCAGCTCCCGCTGCCGATCAGGACCGGGACGTCGCTCGGCCACTGGACGTGCACCACCTGGTCAGGATCCTTGTACCCGTGGTTCTGGTCGGTGATGTACACGTAGGGCCCGGTATGGACATCGTCACCGATCTCCAACTGGAAATGACCCACGATGTGACTTCCCCGCCCGATCATGCAACGGTCACCGATCCGAACCACCGGATCGGTGACCATCTTCTGACCCGGCACCATGCCGGCGGAGATGCTGACGTGTGGCCCGATGAGGGTGTCACGGCCCACCCGGATCCAGCGCTCGCCGAAGATGGCCCCAGGGGGGAAGGCAAGGCAGCTGCCGGATCCGAAGGCCCCAAAGCGGGCGGCCTGGCGGTTTCCGGGTCCGATGGCACCGTGTTTGGCGGTCCAACTCCACGCCGCATTGATCATCGAGCTGAGCCAACGGCTCCGGGCCGGCGTGTCCGGCGGGGCCAGCCCCGGATGCCGGTGCGCCGGTTGTCCCGGTCCCGCCCCCTCGGCGCTCGACCCTGTGCGCTCGGACCCGTCGCCTCGGCCTGCGCTGCCATCGGTCACCTCTCGACGCTATCTGATCCTCCGGACCGGCAGCGATAGCGCCTGTCCGGAAACCGCCCGGCGGGCGTTGGCCGCACGCCCCTTCGCAGACCGGGCATCGGGAAATCCGGGTGTCAATAGAGTGGTCCCATGTCCACCGACGACCCTCCGATTGGAACCGACCGGGCCCTCCTCGGCCGGGCCGGGTTCGAGACCGGGGCCGAAACCTACGAGCGGGCCCGCCCGGAGTACCCCCCAGAGGCGGTCGCCCACCTCGAGGCGACGACCGGGATCGCCATCGGGTCCCGGGTCCTCGACCTGGCCGCCGGCACCGGCAAGCTCACCCGCCAACTGCGTGCCGACGGAGCCGATTGCCTGGCCATCGAACCGTCGGCCTCCATGCGCGAGGTGTTCCAGCGGGCTGTTCCCGGTGTTGCCGTGTCCGGTGGGACGGCCGAGCTGATCCCGGTGGCCACGGGGACCATGGACACAGTGGTCGTGGCCCAGGCCTTCCACTGGTTCGATCCCCCTCGAGCGCTACCGGAGATCGCCCGTGTGTTGCGGCCGCGAGGCTGGCTGGCCCTGATATGGAACGAGCGGGACGAGTCCGATCCGGTCGTGGCCGAGTTGGTCCGGATCAGCAAATGGGATCTCTGCCAGCCCTATCCGATGGGTACGGACTTCGGGACCATCATCGACGCGAGCGGGCTGTTCGGAACGGTCGAGCGCACCAAGTTCACCTTCGTCCAGTCACTCGACCTGGCCGGCTTCGTGGATCAGGTTGCCACCCGGAGCTACGTCCAGGTCCTACCCGAAGAGGCGAGGCGTACACTCCTGGCCAAGGTGGAGGCCTTCGGCGCCACGCTCGGGGAACCGATTGCCATGCCATACGTGACCGATCTGTTCTGCGCCCGGATTTCGGGCTGACCGGGTGTCCGGCTGTCCGGGTGTCCGGCTGACCGGCGGCCTCGAGGCATTCGGCCGGGGTCGAACTCGACTCCGGCTTGCCAAGGTACGACATGAGGGTGGAGCCTCTGGTGCCCGCCGCGACACGAACGCCGCCCGACCAGGAGAGAGTATCGCCGATGATCAAGCTGACCTGTCTACTGAAGCGAAGAGAGGGGATGACCCCTGCCGAGTTCCAGGCCTACTGGAAGGACAACCACGCCCCATTGATCGCCAACGGTCGCTGCGGGAGCCACGTCATCCGCTACGAGCAGAACCCCCGGCCCCTGGACGACTACCGAGACGACGACGATCGTACGGGATATGACGGCGTGACCGTCCAGTGGTTCGCATCGATGGACGAGTACAACGCCCACATGAACGAGGTGGACTCGCCTCAAATGTTCGCTGACATCCCCAAATTCCTCGACACCGATCATCTCGACTTCGTCCTCACCGAGGAACCTCGGGTCATCATCGACGGGACCGTCGACTGGAACACCTGAACATGGCATCCGGTCGCCCGATCGACGTTCGGTGCCGGTGCAGGCTGATCGACCGTCCTCGGTGATCGCAGGGACAGCCCGCGGGTCGACGCCGTGACGTTGGCCACATCTGGTGACCGGATATTGAAGATGGCGCGTGTCGACATTAGGGCGCCGCCATCCATATCCATCTCCCGTCGCCCTCTCCTTGGCGACGGTCCTCTCGCTGGGAGCGTCACTCGTTGCCGACGCGCTGTTGGTGTGGGCCGGGACCAGCCGATCTACGTCGATCAGGGGCTACGTGCACTTCCGGTTCTCCGACTACGGCCTGCTGACGACCATCGGGGTGCTCATCGCCTGCGCAGCGTGGCCCATCGTGGCCAGGGTTTCGTGGGCCCCCCGATGGCTCTTCCTGCGAATGGCCGTGGCGGTGACCCTCGTCCTCTGGATTCCCGATGTCTATCTACTCGTCCGGCACCAGCCGGTCCGTGCCGTCGTCGTGCTGATGGCTATGCATCTGGCCATTGCCCTCGTCACGTACAACATCCTCGTCCGGGTGGCTCCAGTGGCGGAGCCGTCGGTGGGACCCCAAGCATCCCATGCCCCCCCGGGGCGTGTCCGCGCCGGTCCGGAACCCGACCAGGTCCTTGCGACCGAAGCCGGTCAGGGCGGGGCGCGTTCCAACCGCGTCTTGGCCACAGCTCTGTCACTGCTGGTCACCGTCGAGTTCGCCGTCGGGATCGCGGTGCTGGTGTCGGTGCCAGCCGATCGGGCGAGTGGCTGGCTGCCCATGCGAGGCAGGACTGTCTACCTCGCGCACGCCATCCTGGGCTTCCTCATCGCCGCCGGTGCGCTGGTCTACCTGGTCCAATGCCACGGGTCGACCCGGATCCTCCGCCTCAGCGGATGGATCGGAGGTTCGGGTGTGGGGGTGGCCGCGGCCGGTGGGGTCCTCGCCGTCTCCCATCCGCTGCGACTGGCCGGCCTCGGCCTCATGCTGCTCGGATCGTTCGCGGCGGTGTTCGGCTACCTGCTCCCGGCGTTGGACCGGATGACCGATCGGGCCCCCACGGGGCCGTAGTCCGAGGGCGGCACACCTGCCGGACGCTCGGACGCTCGGTCGTCGGACGCTCGGTCGTCGGCGCTCGGATCATGGACACCGACCCACGCTTTCGCGCGATGTCAGCCGTTACCGGAAGCGACGGGTGTTCGGAGTCCAATTCTCGAGAATTGCTCTAATTATCGGCTGTGGGCTGTGGGCGATAATCACGATCCGCTCGGAGAGCCAAACTATCGGCTATAGCCGATAAAACGGCCAATTCCGAAAATTCCTCACGACATACCTCCCCGTCGTCGGTCGGCGGGCGTGGGCGACGGACGGGGCCGGTCCGTGATGCCTTCCATTGACACTCGGGTCCTCTCAGACGTACCATCCAATGAATCGGACAATGTGTCCGATCCTCCGGAGGGGGCATCCGATATGCCAGACACTGCGATCGATCTCGGTTCTGTGGGCTTCGACGACATCGACCTGACGGACTCGAGGCCGTACGCCGAGGGTGTACCGCACCACTGGTTCGAGTTCTTGCGCAAGAACGACCCCGTCTGGTGGCAGGAGGAGAGCGACGGGCCCGGCTTTTGGGCGGTGACCTCCCACGCCGACTGCACCCAGGTGAACCGCGACTACGAGCACTTCTCCTCGGCGAAGAAGGCCACCTTCATCTGGGACCTCCCCGACGACGAACTGGCCCAGCAACAGATGCTCATGTTGAACATGGACCCACCGCTCCACACCCGTTACCGCCGCCTGGTCAACAAGGGGTTCACCCCAAAAATGGTCAACCAGCTCCACGAGCGGATCAACGCCGCGGCCGATCGGATCATCGACTCCGTCATCGAAGGAGGTAGGGCCGACTTCGTCACCGACATGGCCGCCGAGTTGCCGCTGGTGGTCATCGCCGAGCTCCTCGGGGTTCCCAACGAGGATCGGCACCTCGTCTTCGACTGGTCCAATCGGATGATCGGCAACCAGGATCCCGAATACCAGACGGGAGAAGAGGTACCGGCACAGGCTGCGATGGAGTTGTATGCCTACGCGTCGGCTCTGTTCGCCAAGAAGCGCGGGAATCCCCACGACGACCTCATGAGCGTGCTGACCGGCGTTGAAATCGAAGGCGAGAACCTCTCCGACATCGAGCTGGAGCTGTTCTTCCTCTTGCTCACCGTGGCCGGAAACGAAACCACCAGAAATCTGATCTCGGGGGGGATGGCCGCATTCTTCGAGAATCCGGACCAGTGGGAACTGCTCCGGAACGATCGTTCCTTGCTGCCGTCGGCCGTGGAGGAGATGCTTCGATACGTCACACCCGTCATGAATTTCCGACGCCAGACGACACAGGACTTCGAACTCGGTGGTCGGCTCATCAAGGCCGACAGCAAGGTCGTGTTCTTCCACATTTCGGCCAACCGTGACGAATCGGTCTTCGACGATCCGCAGACCTTCGACATCACCCGCAATCCCAACCCGCACATGGCGTTCGGCGCCGGCGGGCCCCACTTCTGCCTGGGCGCTAACCTCGCCCGCATGGAGATCCGCGTCATGTTCGAGCACCTGCTCGATCGGATGCCCGACATCCGACTCGATGGCAAGGTGCAGCGCCTGCAGTCGCAGTTCATCAACGGCGTCAAGCACATTCCGGTGGCGTTCCCCCCGGCGGCTCGCGTGTCGGCCTAGATGGCCGCGCGTCGATCGACCGACAACCTCAAAGAGGTCATCAGGGATTTCCGCCGGGATCAGGTCATCGCCGTGGCACGGCGGCTGTACGGCGAACGCGGCACCACCGATGTCTCCATGGACGAGATCGCAGCCGAGGCCGGCGTGGCCAGATCCACCGTCTATGTCTACTTTGCCAATCGCGACGAGCTGTTGAGAGCATGCCTCAAGGGCATGCACAACCAGCTGCTCGAGGACATCGCCGAAACGTGGGAGGAGAACGCCGAGCCGGTCCACCGGCTCGAACGGCTGATCGAAGGAATGCTCGAGCGCATCGACGACGACCCGGCCTTCTTCCGATTGGCGTTGATGACCCAGGGGATGGTCATCCAGGGTGGCGAGGCGGTAGGTACCGAGCTGGCCTCCATCGGACTCAATATCGCCCGTTTGATACGCGACCTCTACGTCGACGGCGTGTCGTCAGGAATCTTTCGGGACATCGACCCTGACGAAGCCGTCAACCTGATCGGACAGCAGGTCTACGGGGCCATGGCAGTGCGGGCCGGCGAGGTTCTCTCCGAGCCGGCATCGGCCGCGGCCGACAGGATCTGCGCATTCATCTTGCGCGGGCTGGGAGCCTGAAGGCTCTCGCCCGGTCAGCCTCCGGCTCTCGCCCGGTCAGCCTCCGGCAACGGCAGGGATGATCGAAACGGTCTGACCGTCGGCCACCGGGGTGGCCAGGCCGTCGAGAAAGCGGACATCCTCATCGGCGACGAACACGTTGACGAATCGGCGGAGCCCGCCACTGTCGTCGAAGAGCCTGTCGCTGAAGCCTGTATAGGCGCCGTCGAGGGCCTTGAGGACCTCGCCGACCGAGGAGCCCTCGACGGCCACCTCCCCAGCACCTCCTGTCAGGACGCGCAGTTGTGTTGGGATACGGACATTGACGCTCATCGTCTGCTCCTGTCGACCACTTCGTTCATCGATCAGCTCTCTGTTTCCATCACCGCGGTAAAGGCCTCGAGTGTAGGAGCGATCGTAGCGGTCGTTCCCACCACTCCGGCCAAGGCCTCCACCGTCTTCAGCCCGTGCCCGGTCACCAGCGCGACGACCCGCTCATCGGAACGGACCACACCCTGAGCAGCCAGCTTGGCCAGCGTGGCGATGGTGACACCCCCGGCCGTCTCGGCGAAAATCCCCTCGGTCCGGGCCAGAAGGCGAATGCCTTCGATCACCTCGTCGTCGGTGACCGAAGCACAGGAGCCACCGGATTTGCGAATTGCGTCCAGTGCGTACCAACCGTCGGCGGGATTGCCGATGGCCAGCGACTTGGCGATGGTGTCCGGCTTCACCGGCCGGATGGCGTCGGTCCCTTCCGAGAAGGCCGTCGCCACCGGTGAACAACCCGCGGCCTGAGCCCCTGAAATACGCACCGATGGCTCCTCGTCGAGCATCCCGACCTTCCACAGCTCGTCGAACCCCTTGGCCACCTTGGTCAACTGGCTCCCCGACCCGATCGGCACCACCACGTGGTCAGGGGCCTGCCAGCCCAGCTGCTCGGCCACCTCGAAGGCCAGTGTCTTCGAGCCTTCGGCATAGTAGGTACGGACGTTCACATTGACGAACGCCCAGGACGGCTGCTCGCTGGTCAGTTCGGCACAGAGGCGATTGACGTCGTCATAGCTGCCCTCGACGGATATGACCTTTCCGCCGTAGACCGATGTCATGGTCACTTTGGCCGTCTCGAGGTCATGGGGGATCAGGACGACCGAGTCCATGCCCGCCCGGGCGGCATGGGCCGCCACCGAATTGGCCAGATTTCCGGTGGACGCGCACGCAGCGATCTTGAATCCCAGCTGGCGCGCCTTGGTCAGTGCCACCGACACCACCCGGTCCTTGAACGAGCCGGTGGGGTTGGCCGTGTCGTCCTTGATCCAGAGCTCGCCCAATCCCAGTTCGGCGGCGAGACGATCGGCCCGGACCAACGGGGTGAATCCGGCGCCCAGGTCCACCGGCGTCGGATCTGACACCGGAAGAAGGTCGCAATACCTCCAGATGGTCCGGGGCCCGGCGGCGACGCGCTCCCTGGTCATGGTGGCCGCCACCCGCTCGTAGTCGTAGGTCACCTCGAGGGGACCGAAGCAGAAATCGCATACGTGCAACGCCTCGGCAGGGTAGGTACGTCCACATTCACGGCAGGAAAGCCCGGATACAAAGTCCACGTCAATCTCCTCATCGCTCGGGCATTGGCACCTGGTGTGGGTCCCGATCTGCCTGGGCAGTGCGGAGTCACATGCTGGTTGCCGCGACGTCACTGGGCCCGGTCCCTCAGTCGCTCTGGATGATGGCCTCCATTTTGGACGAAGAATGCCCGGCCGTCAATGTGGGCGCCGCGACCGGGCGACGGACAGAGGTCTCACGGCACCGTGCCTCGCCCATCGGGGCTCGCAGGATCCGCTCGCACACGGTGGGTCCGGGTGAGCGATGATGGCGTCATGCCGATCGAGCACTCCGCCGGTGAGAAGCCGGACCGGTATTCGCACGCCCAATTCGACGCCTCCCTGCTCGTCGAGGCAAAAGGAGACCGCAGCATCTCAGTGTGCGTCCCGGCCCGCAACGAAGCGGCCACCGTCGGCCCGGTCGTCCATTCCATCACCACGGCGCTCACCAGTTCGGCGGGAGGCGTGCCGCTGGTCGACGAGGTGGTGGTGGTGGACGACGGTTCGGTCGACCGGACCGCGGATGTGGCCCGGGGGGCCGGAGCCCGTGTCATCACCTCCGACGCCGCGCACGGCGGGAAGGGCCAGGCGATGCGAACCGCCCTCAAAGCCAGCGACGGCGACCTCATCGTCTTCGTCGATGCGGACGTGACCAATTTCGGACCCCACTTCGTGACCGGGCTTCTCGGCCCGCTGTTGGCCGACGAATCGCTCGCCTTGGTCAAGGGCCTCTACCGACGTCCGCTCCAGGGGGCTCCGGACGGTGGGGGTCGTGTCACCGAGCTCATGGCCAAGCCCATCATCGATCTGCTGTTCCCGTTTCTGGCGCCGATCGAACAGCCCTTGGCCGGAGAGACGGCAGCTCCGCGTTCGGTGCTGGAGAAGTGCGGCCTGGCCGACGGGTACGCGGTCGAACTGGCGCTCCTGATCGACGCGGCCACTCTCTTCGGCGTCGGGATCGATCGCCCAGGTGGACCTCGGCGTCCGAGTCCATCGCAACCGCCCCCTGTCCGAGCTCCGACCCCAAGCCACCGACATCCTCCGGGCTGCGCTGGCGCGCGCACCGCTGATCACGCCGGACTGAAGGTGGGCAACTCGTCCCCCGTGCCGCCGATCGCAAGAAGTGCGACTACGCCGAGGTGCGGACCCTTTCCCTACCGCAGACGAATCCCGGACGGGCCCGGAGCACAGGCACAGGCACCGGCACCGGCACTGGCACTGGCACCGGCACGTGCACTGGCGAACGATCGGCAGATGCGACTGGAAGCTCGACCTGCGGTGCCCGCGCCCGTCGCCGCCCGGGGATGGCGAGGGCGGCGACAGCACCGATGGCCACGACCACGCGCGCCGGCGTAGACCGCTGGGGTCATGCCGTTGACGTAGTCCTGACCTGAGCGGTAGCCGCCGTGGGCGCTGAAGACCGCGCCGAGCACAGCGATCCCGAGGACCCCACCCAACTCGCGAAAAGCGCTGTTGGCGCCCGAGGCGACGCCCTCCAACGATTTGGGCACGACCCCGAGCACCAGTGACGCCAGAGGGACGAAGAAGAGGGTCATCCCCATGCCACAGATCACAAAGGGCACCACCAGCTCGGAGTACGGGGTGGACGGGTTCGTGATCGCCGCCAGCCACGTCAAGCCCACCGTTTGGAACACCAGGCCGGTCACGACCAGTGGCTTTCCACCCCACCGTTCGGCCAGCTGGCCGACCACCGGGGCCAGCAGCATGACCATGGCCGTCCACGGAAGCACCCGGATCCCCGCAGCCAGCGGCGAAAGCCCCTGCACCGTCTGAAGGAATTGGGTCAGGAAGAAGATGGATCCGAACATCCCGAAGCTGAACAGCAGCGCGGTCACGTTGACGGCGGCGAACCCTCGGTTGCGGAACAATCTGATATCGAGCATCGGGTGGTCCGACCGCAATTCCCAGGCGGTGAAGGCGGCCAATGCCACCGCACCGATGACGAAGGAGCCCAGCACCGAGGAGCTGGACCAACCGTGGGCGTTGCCCCTCACCAGGCCGAGGACGACGCCGAAGAGCCCCAGGCTGACCAGGCCGACACCGACCAGATCGAGCCGTGACGGCCGGCCCCGCGACTCGGACAGCTTCCACCAGGCCAACGGGATCAGCACCACGCCAACCGGCACGTTCAGCCAGAAGATGTACTGCCACGACCATCCGGTGGTGACGGCGCCGCCCACCAGAGGGCCGATGGCCACTGCCGCACCCCCGATGGCTCCCCAGATCCCGAGGGCGGCATTGCGCCGCTCAGGGGCGACCGCGGCGCTGAGCAATGTCAGCGACAACGGCATGATCATGGCTCCCCCGGCACCCTGGACAGCTCGCGCCGCAATCAGGACGGTGATGTTCGGGGCCAGAGCCGCCGCGGCCGAGGCGAGCGTGAAGAGGGCGATCCCGAGGACGAAGATCCGGCGGCGACCGAAACGCTCACCGACCGCGGCCGCCGACAGCAGGAGGACGGCGAACGTCAGGGTGTAGGCGTTGACCGTCCACTCCAGCCCGGACAGGCCGGCGTGGAGGTGGACCCGGATGACCGGCAAGGCGGTTGAAACAACCAGGTTGTCGAGCCCGGACATGAACAGGGCCATGCCGGTGACCACGATGGCCCAGATGGCCCGTGACCTGATCCGCGACCGGTCCTCCTGATCGTCTCCCCGGATTTCGGCGCCACCCGGACCGGCGCCGGTCCGGCTGCCGTTTCGACCACCCTCGGTCCCGCGGGCGAACGCGGCCGGCCGCTCCGGCGTCTCCGTCCCCCCGGTGGCGGTAGGCGTCTCCGGGGCGGTCAGTGTCGGCCGCACCGTCGCCGTCGCCTCTGTGGGCCGGGAGGACCGATGTCCGGTGATCCGGGCCCACCAACGACTGGTGCGGCGGTCCGTCCGGACGGTTCGCCATCCGTTTGTTTGTGAGCAATCACTAGCTACCCGAGACAAAAAGAGAGGGGTTGAAAGGGAGTGGTTCATGCGGGGACCTCCGCGTTCGCGGCCCGGTCGGCACGGTGCTGTGCTTCGAGAGCCTGGGTTGCTGCCCTGATGGCCTGGGCTTTTTCTGGCACCGGACACAAGTTCTGCGCCCAGTCGTCGGAGATGGACAAGAGATCGATGGCGGACATCACGTTGATGAGCATTCCCATGGCGAAGAATTGGCGCAGCTCATCGTCGGACAGACCGGTCCGGGCGTGGACAACCTCGGCCAACACCTCGAAGGTGCGGCGACAGCTCCGGGCGATGTCCGGATCCCCAGGGGCTGCCGCGAATCCGTGCAGCTGGACTTGGAGCAGCTCGGGATCCTGCATCAGCTCGACGTAGGCGGTACCCATGGCCGCGAGCGCCTCTTCCCCTTCGAGGCCCTCACTGACCGAGGTCAACTCACGGATGATCCGATCCCCCACCAGGTCATATGTAGCCACGAAGAGGTCCTTTTTCGTTCCGAACAGCCGGAACAGGTAAGGCTGGGAGATACCCGCCCTCCTGGCGATGGCCTCGGTGGAGGTCCCGGCATAGCCGGACCGGGCGAACTCGGAGATTGCCGCGGCCAGCACCGCGGTGCGCCGCTCGTCAGCGGTCTGTCGGCTCGGAACCATCATGGACGCCATTGTGAGTGCTCACTCACTAACTTGTCAAGTGGGGCGCGTCCGTTCGACGGGAGTAACCAACGGGTAGCGTCCCATCCATGGCCATCGACGGTTCCCGCCACGAAAGGGAAGGGCTCTTGGCCGATACCGTGATGGTCTCCAACCGGGGACCCCTCGCCTTCCGCCTCGACGACGGCCGACCGGTCGCAGTCAATGCCGGCGGTGGGTTGGCCGGATCGATCCGTCCCATCATGGTGGGGACCGGCGCCACCTGGGTGGCCTGCGCCCTCGACGAAGCGGACAAAGTCGCCGCCGCCGCCGGGATGATGAACGACGTGGGACTCCGGATCGAACTCGTCGACCCGGAGCCAGAGATGTTCAGCATGGCCTACAACGTGGTGTCGAATGCGACCTTGTGGTTCTGCCACCACCACCTCTTCGACTCCGCCCGCCGGCCCCGGGCCGACTACCGGTGGATGGAGGCATGGGAGGCGTACCGAGAGCTCAACGAGCTGTTCGCCCGAACGGTGGCCGATGTCGCTCCCGAGGGTGGACGGGTACTGGTCCAGGACTATCACCTGGCCCTGATGGGCTCCGCCCTCGCCCGGCTCCGACCCGACCTTCGCACGGCGCACTTCAGCCACACGCCGTTCGCCGACCCATCCGTGCTGCGGATGCTGCCGACCGCCGTGGGCAACGAGCTGCTGACGGCCATGGCCGGGTTCGGAGCCTGTGGCTTCCATACCGAGCGGTGGGCCACCGCATACAGGCGGGGGCTCGCCCTCCTCGGTCCGGATGAGAGCGAACCCGGTTCGACGTTCGTCTCGCCCCTGTCGACCGACCCGGACCGGCTTCGGGCCTCGGCGGCCGAGCCGGCCGTGGCCCGCGAGCTGGCCCGCATCGAGGAACTCATCGGCGGTCCAGATCGGCAGGTCATCGTCCGCGTCGACCGGATGGAGCTGTCGAAGAACCTGCTCCGGGGATTCTGGGCCTTCGAGGAGCTGCTCGAGCGCCAGCCCCACCGCCGGGAACGGGTGGTGTTCGTCGCCCTCGCCTACCCCACCCGCCAAGGCCTGCCCGAGTATCTCGCCTACCAGAACGAGGTGGAGTCGACTGTGGCCCGTATCAACCGGCAGTGGGCGGTCCCCGGGTGGACACCGATCGTCCTCGAGGTGGAGGACGACTATCAGAGGTCCCTCGCCGCGCTCTCCCGCTACGACGTCCTGATGGTCAACCCGGTCCGCGACGGACTGAATCTCGTGGCCAAGGAGGGACCGCTGATCAACACGCGGCACGGGGTGTTGGCCCTGTCACGCGAAGCCGGCGCCTTCGATGAGCTGGGGCCCGCCGCGCTGGAGCTCAACCCGTTCGACGTGTCGGGTACCGCGGCGGTGTTGGCCCAGTCGCTCGACATGGACGAGGACGAACGGGCCGCACGGGCCGGCGAGCTCCAAAAGCTCATCCTGGCTCGCAAGCCCCTCGACTGGCTGGACGACCAGCTCGACGCGGCACGCTGACCGGGCCGGCCACGATTGTCAGGGGCCGGGCGGGCGGGCCGCTCATGACACGGCCAGCCACTCCAGCAGCGCCAGCGCCTCATCGGGACCGGACACGATGAGATCGGCTGCTTCGATCACTTCGGGGTCGCTCTCAGCATCGACCACCGCGACCGAGACCGTCGGCATACCGGCCCGGGCGGTCAGATCGGCCAGAGCAGCGAAGGCCGGGAGATCACCGAGGTCGTCACCCAGGTAGCAGGCGGCCGAGTACCCCTCGACCAAGCTCCGGGTGACCGATCCCTTGTCGACCGCCAGCGCCGGCCGGAGCTCGATCGACATCCGGCCAGGGTGGGCCCGGAGCCCGCTCCTCTCCGATTCAGACGCGACCGCGCCGGCTGCCCACTCCTGGGCCTCGGGGGCCTGGCGCCAGTGGACGGTGACCGCCAGACCCTTGCCCTCGACCACCACACCCGGAGGGGCCGCCGATCGCAGCCGGTCGAACCGCACCCTCCACCGTCGAACGCCACTGCTCGGCCTCCGGCTCGCGGGTGATGGCACCATCCTGGTCCGCCCACTCGAGACCGTACAGGCCGACCAGGCGGAGGCCGTGGGCCGACCCCGGTCGATCCGCCACCCCCGTCGACCGGTCGTCCACCGGCGGAAGCCAGCTGTTCCACCAGAAACGATGCCGGCCGACCCGAGACCACGGCCACGACACCGAAACGACGGGCCAGGAGCAGCGAGCAGATCTGCCGCACCATCGAGTGCGCGGGCCGCGGCCGGATCGGTGACGATCGGTGACAGCGTGCCGTCGAAATCGGACACGATGGCCGAGTTCGCCGGATCATCGAGCAGGGGTGCGAAGGCTCGGCGCACCTCGGGCGACGGCCACGGATCAGCGGCGGGCCGGGGCGCCGCCGGTGCATCGCCGGTCAACTTGGGGTGGACGAGGCGCTGGTCTTGTCGGCGAGGTCCGGACCGACGACCACGGCCACCTCGGCGGTGCCGATGGAGCTGATCGGGGCGGCGGTGGTGTACGGACCCACCGAGGTGGCCGGTAGTTGCAGGGACGATGCGATGGCGTCAGCTTCCGGTTTGAATCCGGCCACGTAGTAGACGTGCGACGCCGTCACCTCGGCCGAGGCGTTGGTCGGCGGCAGGAGCGCCCAACCGGCCGGCTTCAACTGGGCGCTGACCGCGGCGGCGGCCCCGTTGACCCCTGAGGCGTTGGCCACCAGCACCGGCACCTTGCTGGGAGGGGTGGTGGTGGTGGTCGTCGTCGTCGAGTGATGGGCCGGGTTCGGCGCGTGGTGGTCGTCGTTGTCGACACCGACGCCGATCCGGAGACGGCTTTGGTCGTCGTCGGATGGATCTCGCTGAGCACGAGCACCGTGACCACGACAAACAGGACGAGGACGAGAAGCGCTCGCACCACAGGGATTCCGCCGCCCCTCCCACCCGGGTCACCTGACGGTCGTCCACCGTGTTCAGAAGGGTTGGCCACTGCACGCCAGCCTGCCAACCGGCGGATGCAGAAGCAAGCGTTTCCGTTTGGAGCCACGTCGGCATCGGCGCAGACCATGGACATACGTCCTCGGTCCTGGGGAAACGATCGTAGGATGGGATCGGCACCGGGCAGATCCCGGCGGCCTCGCCGGTGTGGCGCAGTTGGTAGCGCAGACGACTTGTAATCGTCAGGTCGTGGGTTCGATTCCCACCGCCGGCTCCAGAATGCCCATGCTTCGACATTCGGCGACGACCCTCGACCTCCGTCGCAGCTTCAAGTTGGGCTGCACTGAGCCGGGGAGCCTGGCGGCGACCATGGGGAGTCGCGGATAGACCAGCCGATGAAGGAGATTCGAGGTCCGTCCCCTACGTCCTGAAATACCGGCAGCGAGAAGGACGGATCCTCCCCAAGGGCCTGCTCCTCATTGCGGTCCCACGGGAATGGCTCGTAGAGCACTTCGGTCAGGTCTAGGCGCCGAAGGAGGATCTCGTTCGAGACGGCAGAGGAGCTGGCGATCCGGCTTTCACCGCCAGTCTTGGCCTTGGCCAGACAGAGCAGCCCGACAATGTCAGCCCCGTCGGTGTGGAAGTCCTGCCGGTGGTTGGTGCGGTAGAAGCGGATGCTGGGGCACTGGTCTGCATCGGCAATGTCACCCGCCTTCCAAACGCCGGACGATCGCACAGGCTGACGGTCACTCATGGGGTGGGTCGTGCCATTGCGTCTCGCGCACCCACGCCTGGGCGCCGGCCTGGACGGCGTCCCACGGGCTCCCGAGTGGCGGCGTGTAGGAGAGGTCGAGGTCGCTCACTGCGTCGACGGTCATCTCGTTGAAGATGGCGGCAGCGGCGATGTCGATCCGCTTGGCCACCTCGGCGTGGCGGTGGCCGAAGAGCTGGACACCGAGCAGGCGGCCGGTCGTCCGGTCGCCCGTGTAGCGCATCCGGATCCGGTGGCTGCCTGGGTAGTACGCCTTGTGGTCGTCGGCCTCGAACTCGACCGTCAGCGGGTCGAAGCCGGCCGCCACCGCCTCGTGGTCGCGCAGGCCGGTGCGGGCGGCGACCATGTCGAAGATCTTCACCACCTGGGTCCCGAGGCTGCCGGCGAACTCCCGGCTGCCCGCCGAGGGCGTTCTCCCCGGCCACCCGGCCCTGCTTGTGGGCGGTCGTCCCGAGCGGCAGGTAGGTGACGCCCGAGCAGCCGGTGGTGGGTCACGACGCAGTCACCGGCGGCGAAGACGTCCGGCAGGTTGGTCCGCATGTGCCGGTCGACGCCGATCGCTCCGTCGATCCCGAGCTCGGCGCCGGCCGCAGACGGCGAGCTCGGTGTCCGGGCGCACGCCGACGACGACCAGGACCAGGTCGGCGTAAGGCGATCGACCTGCGCCGTCGCTGGCCGATCGCCTCGACCTGGAGCGGCCCGGCGAGCCGGCCGGGGCCCGGGCGATCCTGCGTCACCGTGGTCGCGGTGCGCACGTCGACGCCGTGGCCGGTCAGCTCGGCGTGGACCAGGGCCCCGAGCTCGGGGTCGACGGTCGGGAGCACCTCGGGGAGCTGCTCGATCTGGGTGACCGACGAGCCCCGGGCACTGAGGCCTCGGCCATCTCCAGGCCGATGTAGCCGGCGCCGACGATCACCGCGCTGGCCGGGCTGCGCTCCTCGAGGGTGCGCATGACGGCGAAGGTGTCGCCCATCGAGTGCAGCAGGTGGACGCCGTCGTCGGGCCCGAGGGCGTCCGGCGCCGACCGAGCCCGTCGATCGGCGGGCGGACCGGGACCGCCCCGGTGCCGACGACCAGCGGCGTCGTAGGCGAGAAGCTCCTCGGTGCCCGTCTGCGTCGACCACGAGCGAGCTTGTGGCCGCCGACGTCGATGCGTCGGCCACGGTGTCGAGCCGGAGCTGCATGCCGGTGGCCTCGAGGTCGGCGATGGTGCGGTGGGCGAGGTTGCGCCAGTGGGTCACCTCGCCCGAGACGTAGTAGGGGATGCCGCAGATCGAGAAGTTGGGATAGGCGTCGGCCACCACGACGGTGACCTCGGTCGCGGGGTCGAGCTCCCGGGCCCGCAGGGCGGCGCTGATGCCGGCGTCACTGCCGCCGATGGCGACGAGGTGCATGGGGGCTCCTTCTCGATGACTGGCGCCGAGGTCGAGTGCCGTCGTGACGGTCATCGGGTCTTCGCAGGTCGGTCCTCGGCCCGCGAGGTGGGGCTCGATGATGTCGGCCGCCTCGGCCGTGGTGACGCCGGGGTAGAGGGTCCTGATCAGCCCGAAGGCCACACGCCGCCCGACGATCTGGGCGCGCGATGAAGCTCGGGACCGACGACGGGGCGATCCCGGCAAAGGTGTTGGAGAACATCCGGCCGACGGTGATGGCCGGGTTGGCGAAGCTGGTCGAGCTGGTGAAGAAGTAGGCGGCTCCGATGTAGGCCCCGACCGCGGCCGGGGCCGGTGCGGAGCGCCCGGATCGGGCCAGGGCGAAGATCACCAGGAGCAGTCCGAGGGTGGCGACGACCTCGGACAGGAAGTGCGGCCCCGAGGCTCGGTGCTTGGTCGAGATCGAGATCGCCGCCTTGGAGAACATGACGTTGGCGAGGACGGCCCCGCCGATGCACCCGCCGACCTGGGCGGGCAGGTAGGCGCCGGCGTCCCGCCACGACAGGCCGCCGAAGGCGGCATCGACGAAGGACACCACCGGGTTGAAGTGGGCGCCGGAGACCGGGCCGAACATCAAGATGATGGCGAACAGCCCCGCCGCGGTGGCCGCGGCGTTCTCGAAGAGCTGGAGGCCGACGTTGCCGGCGACAGCTGCTGGGCGGCGATCCCCGAGCCGATGACGATGGCGGCCAGGAAGGCGCTGCCCAGGAACTCGGCCAGCAGCCGCCGCCACAAGATGGTGTCCCGCACGTCGCTTCCCGTCCGTCCGAGCTCGTCGAGCTCGGCGACCCGCTCAGCAGCAGGACGCGGGCCGGACGACCGGCGCCCACGGACGCGGGCTGCCGCCGACCGCCTCAGGGATGCAGCACGTGCCGTCACCGGCGATGCCGGTCTCGGCCGGTGCGTCGGCCAGCACGGTGTAGACCTCCCAGGCGCGCCGTCGGGGTCGTTGACCCAGACCTTGTCCTGGACGGCGAAGCAGCAGGTCGTCTGCTCCTCGACCGTCGGTGTCGAGCCCTCGTCGCGAGCCGGCCGGTGGCCGCCGCGCACCTCGTCGGTGGTCTCGACCTCGACGCCGAGATGGTTGAGGGCGCCGACGACCCCGCTGCCACGGGCGTCGGCGTCCTCGATCAGGACCAGCTTGAGCGGCGGATCGGCGATGGCGAAGTTGGCGTAGCCGGGACGGCGCTTGGCCGGCTCGGTGCCGAAGAGCTTGGAGTAGAAGTCGACGGCCTCGTCGAGGTCGGAGACGTTGAGGGCGAGCTGGACTCGGGACATGGTGCGAACCTCCGGTAGCATCGACGATCGATCGATGCATCGAGTATGGTCGATACATCGACAGCTGTCAATAGGAGAGGTCGCCATGGCGCAAGTCGGCTGCACCGACTCGCCGTGACCGAGCCGAGCCGTGCTGCCCGTCGGTGCTCGCCGCCCCGCTGGACGCTGCCGAGGCAGCCGAGCTGGCCCATGGGTTCAGCGCCCTGGCCGACCCGGTCCGGCTCCGGGTGCTCAGCATCCTGGCCGCCGCCCAGAGGGCGAGGTCTGCGTCTGCGACTTCGTCGAGCCCCTGGGCAAGAGCCAGCCGACGGTCTCTCACCACCTGAAGATCCTGAGCGAGGCCGGACTGGTCGCACGGCGACCGGCGAGGCAAGTGGGTCTGGTACTCGCTCAACCGGGCACGGCTGGCCGAGCTTCAGGCCACCCTCGACTCCTGAAGCTCCATTGCTTCGATCGATCAATCGGTACGCTCGGCGGATCTGACATTTGCCCTAGCGTCCGCCAAAAGCCTGTCGCCACTATGGGTCCATGGCATCGACCCTCGCTTACCTCGCTGCTGCACTTGTGGCTATCTGGGGAGGTGCACCCTCACGGGTGCCCGCACACCGGTTATTTGGCCGAGATTGCCCCGTCCTGCTGACATTGTCCGCGGCACTTCTGCTGGTGGCAAGCCTCATCGAAAGCGACCATCCTCCGGTGCCGACCTAAATTGCCACCATGTGGAGATTCGCATTTCGCTCGTTCATCGCAGTCGTGGCATCGGCCTGCGGTTCCACAGTGGCTACCACCACGACATCGACCACGCCGTCGGTCTCAATTCCCATTGGATGGAACGATTCCTACGGCAAAGCAAAACCGGTCCCGCCCAGTTGGACTATTGCCTCGCAGGGAGGGTGTGCGAATGGTTCAGCAGCGGGGTTTTTGGGTGAGGTTCTCCAAAGTCGCTGCGCAACTGTCCAGAGGGGGCAAATAGCATCGTCGTCTCTGGCCTTTCATCAGGAGATGCGCAGGGTCTCTCGTTATGCCCGGCTGTCAGGATGAACGAACTGACGGTTCATATCCTGCCGTGCGGCGCCAGCAGCGACAGGGGCATCGTTCAGTACCTGGTCCCTTCGTTGGGGATCGAGGCATGGGGTACGGGATCCGGTGGTGAGAATGTCACCGGGACGGGAACGAACACAGTCGTGGGTCGGGCCCTCCACACGCTCCGGTAAGGGGTGATGCTGAAATTCGGTCACCGCTCCAGCACCCAAGGATCGCATCGGCCATGGTCACCGCCGCTTCTCCCGAACTGGTTGCTGGCTGGCCGAACTGACGGGAAGTCCCGAAGTGTCAACCAGAAGGACCTTCCAACCCTGCGTACGACCATGGATCCGTCGGTGGTTTGGAATGCACCCTGACCGAGCCCTTGGATTGACCGAGCGTGGCCCAGCTGGTGGGCGAGCTGGACGAAGGTAGGCGCTCGTCTGAGCCCAGAATTCCCAGAGCTCCTTGATCGACAGCACCATCGACCCGGTTGGGTAGCCGTACCGGGCATGAGTAAAGGTGGTCAGCCCAAGTTGGGGCGGACACTTTGCCCTGCACCCCGATCGCAGAGTCGATGTCCTGGATGGCCTCGAATCTGCAGACCATGTTGGCGATGGTGGATGGCGTCGGGCCCGCAGGAAGCGGCGCCTCAGTTGTGGGACTCACCACCGCTCCCACCGCTACAAGCGGTGGCCAAGACGGCGAGGGGGAGCCCAACGTGAGAATCCGGGAGTTGGCTCCTACTGGCACCCTCCCCGTATGCAGTCCTCCTCGCAATGGGGACGAAGCGGGCCGGAATGTGTCCCTGGATCTCATGCGATTCTTTGCAGGTCGATAGTCAGTTCTGCCGGAATTTCGCCTGTGATCGAACTGGGCGGGAACAGAGAAGTGACGCAGTCGGGCGCTGTTCCAGACGACAAAGGCGGACGAAAAGGCCGTGGCCGCACCGGCAATGAGCGGATTCAAGAATCCGCAGGCAGCGAGTGGGATAGCGGCGACGTTGTAGCCGAAAGCCCACGCCAGGTTGCCTCGGATCGTCTTCAGGGTCCGCCGGGCCAGGCCGATGGCGGACAGCGACGACCCGCAAGTCGTCTCTCACGATGATGAGATCGGCAGCGTTGATGGCGACATCGATTCGGGAGACGAGGCGAGGGCGAGGTCAGCTGCAACCAGGCCCGGTCCGTCATTGACCCCGTCTCCGACCATGGCCACCGAACGGCCCTCATCTTGGAGACGACGTACTGAGATCGACTTTCTCCACGGGAAGCGCCTACGGCTGCGACATCCGAAATCCGACTCCCGCCGCTGGAGTTCTGCGCCGTTGCCTGTGCTGCTCCCCAGTGACGAGAATGCAGTGCAACCCCATCGCCTGAAGCTCGGCCGGCCGCATCTCTGGCGGAGGGTCGGACAGGGTAAGCCACCGCGATGGCACCGAGGAACGATGCCGTCACAGCCGACAGAGTACTGCAGTGTTTCCCCAGCGCCTCCCGCACTCTGAACAACGAGCAGCGAGCTGACCAGGAAACGGGGACTGCGGACAGGGCAGGAGTTCCGGACGCCCGACCGTGATCCATCGACCATCGACAACGCCGCTGGCTCCCAACCCGGGCAGTGCAACGAAGTCCTCCACGACGGGAAGCACGCCTAGTTCGCTCCTGGCTTGGGTAACAATGGCACGAGCTACCAGGTGCTCGGATGCCTGCTCCAGCGCCCCGGCGAACGTAGGCAGCTCCGATCGAGCTACCCCTGGAGCACCCGCCACATCTGACACTGCCATATTCCCTTCGGTGATGGTTCCCGTCTTGTCCAGCACGACAGTGTCGACCAGTCGGGACACTTCGAGCGTTTGGTAGCCCTTAAAGAAGATTCCGAAGCTGGCACCACGACCGGTAGCAACCAGGAAGGCCGTCGGCGTGGCCAATCCCAGTGCACAGGGACAAGCGATGATCAACACCGAAAGAGCAGCGTCAACGCCTCTTCCTGGATCCACCGACTAGCAGCCAGGCGACCAGCGTGACCATCGAGATCGCTATCACAGCCGGCACAAAGACACTCGCAATGCGATCGGCGAGCCGTTGGACCCCTGCCTTCTCGTTTTGTGCGCCTCGACCGGTCGGACCATCTGGGCGAGCTGGGTCTCGCTTCCACCTTCGTCGCACGGACCACAAGGCGACCGCCGAGGGCAATCGTTCCACCGATCACTTGGTCGCCTGGAATGACATCCAACGGGAGCGACTCGCCGGTCATCACGCTTCGATCGATCCCCGCCCGACCCCCCACCACTTCACCATCGGTGGCAACGGTCTCCCCGGGTCGCACAACGAACTGATCCCCGACGACGAGTTGACTGGTAGGTATCCTGCGTTCATCGCCAGCGAGATCGATAACGGTCACGGCTCGGGCACCAACCTCTGCGAGCGATCGCAGGGCGTTTCCAGTGCGCCGCCTCGACCACGCCTCGAAGTACCGTCCAGCGAGCAGAAAGGTCGTCACCCCTGCCGCGACGTCGAGGTAGATGCACCACCTCCGTGGCGAAAGATCACATCGACTGCCGGCTGACAGTTCGGCTGGTGTCCTGCCAGAACATGGCGTACAGCGACCAGCCCGTGGCCGACAGAATTCCCAGGGACACCAAGGTGTCCATAGTCGAGGACCCGTGGCGTGCACCACGAAAGGCTGCGCTGTAGAACGGCCAGGCGGCCCAGGTCAGGACTGGTGTCGCAAGGGCGACCATCAACCACTGCCAGCCCGGAAACCGGGTGACCGGGATCAGCGAGAAAATGAGTGACAGGTCGCACAGCGGCATGAACAGGAGTGCAGCGACGAGCAACCTGCGACCCAGGGAGTGAACCCGACGATCCACCTCATCTACCTCGGCTAGAAGTGAGCCATCCTCGACGGGTTCGGCGGCATAGCCGGCAGCCTCTACCGCATGGACCAACACGGCAATCGATGTATCCGCAGGCATGGCCACCGTGGCTCGCTCGGATGCGAAGTTGACGCTGGCCTCAACGCCATCGATCTCATTGAGTCGGCGCTGGATGAGGGCGGCGCGGCCCCACAGGTCATTCCGCCGATGAGAGAGCGACACCTTGGTGGGCTCCAACGCGCTCACCACGGTGCGCCCGCTCGGTGCACCTTACACTCGCGCTTTGCGTTGGAGTCGGTTCAACGCCCGACGCAGAGCTGATGCTTCCGAGTCGGAGAGTCCCTCCACGAAGCAGGACAAGGCGGCATCGGGATCGCCGTCCTCGCCCAGCGCCTTGCGCATGAGGACCGCGGTGTGGGCGCCCTTGCTGCCGACGACGGCAAAGCGAATCGTCCGACCGTCCATCCTTCGCTTGAGCATTCCCTTGTGCACGAGACGGTCGAGGACCGTGGCCACCGTCGTATAGGCGTAGTCGGGAAGCTCACCGGCGACGTCCCGCACGGAGACCTCGCGATCTTCCGACTCCCAGAGGATCTCCATCACCCGTCGCTCCAGTTCTCCGAGCCTGGCGACACCGCACTTACAGTCGTCACAACCACAAGGGTCGCACGAGCACATCGGATTGGCACATCCTGAGCTCGTACTCATTGGAGTTGATCCACCTCCTTTCAGACCACTGTCATGGATCTCGACTAGCCTGGATTCTAGTCCTCCACAGCCGCCCGGGCCTTGGCATCGAGACTACGAGCGGAGTCTTCCGGCGGCATGCACCAGGTCGGGTAGCCCAGCTCCTAGGTCATCAGCAACAGCATGAAGCCCATGGCGACACACATGACGACGTGGCTCAGGTCCACCAGCCACGGCGTGGCGACGATCCCGTCGAGGGCAAGGGCGGCGCCGGCCCCCCCTCCGGGTCGAACTCCGGAGATCCGATCCTGTCGCACCGACCATGGCGTAGGCCGGAGCGTGGCTTCCGAAGTGGGACGCGCCCTTGTTCGGAGAGGCCAGCGTGAATATGGCCGAGGCGAAGAGGATGAACGCCACCACGAAGGCCACCCCGGGATCAAGCCTTGGCCCCGTCGACGACGCCGACATCGACATCGCCCCAGCAGGACGCCCCCATGGGGAACCAGTACATCAGCAGCATGGCGAAGTTCATGACGGCGTGGATCAGGGCGTGGGGAAGGTGGAGACCGTACGTCCGGACTGATTGGATGCTCTCCACCAGGAACCAGATCAGCAGAATGCCGAAGATGATCTCCCAGACGGCGCTGCGCCCGAAGGCCCACTGACCGACGAACATGCCGGCCATGGCCACCCCCATGAAGATGTGGGAGATCTCGACGTCCCGGCCGGCGGGTCGGTGTGGTCGGCCACCGAAAGGATCAGCAGGTGAGGCAATAGGCGGCGACGGCGAGCATCAGTACGCCGAACAGGTAGTACAGCCACGAAGGGGTTGACATGGCCATGGCGGATCAGGCCTCCCTTGCCGCGGTCACCGAGAGCCGGGTCGCTGCCTCCGCCGCTCGTTCGGGCGGTCGCCAGCGGCCAGTAGATCAAGGCCAGCAGAATCACCAGTAGGCCGGAGTTCGGGTCGGTGGCGCTCGCCGGCCAGGATTCCGCCGAAGTTCTGGACGGCCACCCAGATGAGCGCAAACACCACGATGGCCAGAACCACCGTCGAACTGGGCGACCTGTGGGGGGGCGAACACCCCTGCGGCCACGATGACGCACACGATGGCCAGCAGGATGGCCATCGTCGTCCCGTGGTGGAGGAAGAGCGATTCAGAGGACCGATCGATGTGGGCCAGCCATCCCGGCTGCCCGTTGTTGAGGCCGGCCACCAGGTCGTGCAGGGCCTGGGGCGAGCGCCCCGAGCCGACCAACGACAAGATGGCCAAGACCCCCCACACCACAACCCAGATGGCCTTGGCCGCCGTCACCCCGACCGTGCGGGCGGCGACGAAGGGCTTGTCGGAACCGTCGCTCGGCCACAGCAGCACGGCAAGGACTGCGTAGAAGAGCACGCCGCCGGGTCCGCCGCCGAAAGGGGTGGCTCCGCCCTGGAAGATCTCACCGGCGGCCTCGCCGAACCACCAGACCCCGATGGACCAGACGATGGAGAGCGCCAGAGCCGGCTTGCATGTTCGCTTGTAGACGATCCCGAAGGCAATGAGGAACTGGATCGAGGCAAAGATCGTATTGCTCAGGATCGGATGGTGGTAGACGTTCGAGGCGTTCCAGGTAACCGGTGCCGTGAACGATGACGGGGTTTCCCGAGGCAAGCCCGGTCAGCATCCCGCTGAACCCACTGGACCCACGGGTGAACATGAAGGGCTGGAGCTGCAGTGCCGCATCCAGCAGCCACACCGTGGCCAAAACCAGTCGAAAGGTCCGCTGCAGGTCCCTGGGCGGCAGGCTGGCGGCTCGAACCGTCCGTCTGCTGGTCGCCACGGGTACCCGTTCGGCGCTGTCTTTCACTTTGGCAACGGTCATCCCCACCCGCTTTCTAAGGATGATTTTTTTCGGTTGTTACGACAGCTCGTCGTACTTACTACCACTAGTAGTAAGGGGGAACAACTGCACTCGCTGTGGAACCAAAAAGGGCTGGTCGATTCCCGGGACAACCCATCGGTGACAGTCTGAATCCACCTCTCACCGACCCGTCTCCCACTGGTAAGCCTTCGCCATTCCAGTTGTAATGAGAATCAGTCTCATTCCAGATGGCTGACCCCGACGACTCGACACCTGACGAACAAGGATTCCGGTGCTGAAAACGAATACGCACACGTCCTCGGTCAGATCGGAGGTCGGTACGTCTCGGTATCGTCCATCCGCGACAATCCGAGTTGATGCCGCCACCGTTGCCGGTTGCGGTGTTTCGGTTGATGGAGGTGTTACTGATCGTGCCGGTCGAAGAGAGGAAGCCGAAGTTGTACACACCGCCGGGTGTCCACTGACACGCTCGCGTCAGCAAGCACCTGCAACCCGAGCGGCCGGATAACACGCCCCCGGCCGGTGATTTGCGGCCACCTATCCTGGATCTCGTCCCAGCTCGGCTCGGGCCTGCGGCGCCACATTCGAGTGCGGAAACGGCTGATCCGGAACTTCCAACCCTAGAGCCGAACAGATCGGCGCCCAGCCATCTTCGGGTCGCCACTCGAGGAATCGGTCCACCGGAGCGGTGTCCTCACCCGCTCGTTGTGAGCGAGATAGGCCCCTCGGGGATCCTTGTCCTGCCAGTTGGGAGAGTGCCGACATCATCCCCCGCGCCATCCTGGTCGAACCGTTCTCGTGCGCGTCAGGAACGAAATAGGCATTCGCCATCGCAGAGAAGTCGGTGGACGCGTCTTCCACCAGGCATCGGTACCGCCGGGCGGTAGGGCCAGGGCATCAGGAAGTCGGAGCCAATTCCTCGCGAACGGAGCCGCCGCCGACGGACGGGCTCGATACCCGGTCAAGGAAGGTGACCCGCTGGAAGGGGATCGCCATAGGCGTCACCCCACGCACCGGGGATCCTGGCGTTCGCGGACCTGGGCAGGTGATCACGGCCCGCCCAACAGGAGTCCGGCGCTCCTCAGCGAGTCGTTCCCCTCGACCGAGGCCAGCAGCTACTCCCGGGTGACACGTCCGTCCTTCCGCCGAAGCCGGCGCCACGTTAGCGTCTGCAGCCGGTGCGAGTCAGAAGAGAAGCCCTGCCCGACGCTGAATGGACGGCCACGGCCTCAAATCACCATCGGTTGTTCCGCCGGGATCAGCTGGTCAAAGCCTGGATGTGCCAGTGCCCTCCCCGGCCACGGAGACTCCGGTCGGGACCAAGAGGGCCTGCAACGCCCGGGTGTAGGTCTCCAACGCGGCCCGGCCGACGGTGGTGAGCCGTACCGAGGTGCTCTGCCCATTGCGGTGGCTGACCTTCTGCAGCTCGACATAGCCACCCTGCTCGAGCTTGCGGAGGTGGGTGACAAGGTTTCCCGGCGTGAGGCAGAGCAGCTCCTGCAGACGCGGGAACGTGAGACTGTCCCCCTCGGCAAGGGCGCTCAGCGTGACGACCAGTTTGAGCCGGACCGGCGCATGGATCAACGGATCCAGCTCGCTCTCAGCGGGTAGTGGATCGGGAGCCGTCACGACTGCCTCGTATGCGCTTCGAACAGGGCCGCCACCAGCAGGCCTCCGCCACCGGCGATGGCCAGGACCAGATCGAATGTCACAGCTCCGAAGAACATGGCGACCCCGGCGACCAGAGCCAGCCAGGCACCGATGGCGAACATGGTCCGGTCGTTCCAAAGAGCGCCACTCGTGAGGTACATGATGCTGACGACGAATGCGGGGCCCGCTGAGGCGAAGAGCCCGATCACCGCGTCGGAGGCACCGGCATGGCCGAGTCCGCCGATGATGAAGAAGAGGAGGATGAAACTCATCGTCCACGCCCACCCGTACAGTCTTCCCGAGCTGGACGACAAGCCGGCCACTCCATGCATAGCCCGCTGAATGGTCGCGACGGAGACTGGCCAGCGCGACTGCGAGGCACGCCCCCAGCACAACAAATGCCCAGACCGCAGGGGTGCGGTAGGTGCGATGCCCGTGAACGGACAGCCAGAGGATGCCGTAACCGATCAGCCACGCCATCCCCCATGCCCCGTACAGCAAGGCGCCGTTGACCTGCAGCGCACGCTTGGTCCGCTTTCGGGTCTCAGCGATGAGGTCTAATGCCGCCCCGGGATCGAGCCGCTCTGATTCCGTTGATCCCATATCGATGCCTCCGAGTACTTTGTACTGCAAACTACCTCAGTTTGCACCACAAAGTAAGAGAGGTCAACGGGTCATGGGCACAGAAGACCTCGGAGACGAACTCGTCGAGGATCTCGATGGCACGCTCAGGCACCTCGACAACGAGGACGGGCCCATCTGCCCGAATGGCGATGGCGAACGAGAAGAACGGGCAGCACGCAGCCTCACGCTGGGCCAGCCTGACCACGGAGGCAACCTCGGAGTCAGGAACCAGACTGAGTTCAAGACGATTCGGCGATGGACGCTCGCCACGTTCGACGACACGATCCAACAACTCCTGCCATTCGCCGAGCTGCGACCTCACCTCACTCGGCTCGAGCGTGCAAGCGATCGGGATCTCCATCCATCGGAGTGTATGCCCGGCGCCGACAGAAGACGCTCCGGGGCGGCCGGGGCGGCCGCCTGCCTTCGTGAAGTGGGCACCTCCTTCACCGGCTCTGCTCGCGCCCCTCCAGCCAGTCGTCGAAGTCGCGGGCAACGATCCGTTCGTCGTGAACACCGGCGGCATCCGGAGAGGCCAGCCACACGATTGGCGGTCCCATGGTCGTCGGATCGAGCAGGTTGGCACGCAGCTCGTCCGCCAGTCCGTCGGGAACCATCCCGGTAGCAGTCGCCCCGCCGGGCAGCAAGAGGTTGGCCGTGACCGGTGACCCGGCCAGGTCGGCGGCCATGACCCGGGCCAGGGCCTCCACGGCGGCACCGGAAGGCCCGTACGGGGTGAAGCCCCTGCGGGTCATCGTCTGCTTGTTCATCGAAATCGTGACCACCCGTCCGCCACCGGCGCTCAGCATTCTCGGTACCACCGCCCGGGCGACCAGGAACGTACCGGTCGCCTTCGTCTCGAGCACGTCGCGAAAGCCAGCCGGGGTCACCTCCCAGAATGGCTTGGGCTCCGTCATGAACCGAGGGTTGACGGTCAGCATCCCGATGCCGGCGTTGTTCACCAGTACGTCGAGGCCGCCGAATAGCTCGTAGGCAGCATCGACCCCGGCCGCCACCGAGCCGGCGTCGCGGACGTCGAGCTCGATTCCCAGCGCTCCGGCGCCCAGCTCCGCGGCCGTAGCCTGTGCCCGCTCGCGGGAGCGGCTGGTCACTGCCACCTGAGCACCCGCCTGTGCAAGCGCTTCTGCCATGGCCCGGCCCAGGCCACTCGTGCCACCGGTCACCATGATGCGAGTGTCGCTCAGCTGCGCCATCAAATCTCACATTAGAGGCCTTCTCATCAGGCCGTTCGTCGCCGGCCGGCCAACGAGTACGCCCTGTGCGAGGTGGCCGGGGCCGAGCCCACCGCCGCTCCGAGGGTGACGGGGGACCAAGCCGATCCCCAGGCAGGTCGGGGCTGCAACCGATACGGTCTGGAGTATGCCTGAATGGAAGAAGGGCTGGAAGCCAGCGACGGTGGGAGAAGCCAGGGAGTACCTCGATGCCCACGAGAGGGACGGAGACCCGGCCATCATAAGAGCCTGTGAGGCAAAGGTCGACGCCACGGTGCACCGGTCCGAGCCCGGCAGGAAGGACCGCGGGCGGAGGGGAACGGCCCCGGTCGCGAAACCTCCCCTGGAACAGCTGGAGGAAAAGGGGGCCGACTAGATCAGGCGGGCAACCAGACCCCGGCGATCCTGGATCCCACGGTGAGCCGGACAGACGGAGGGCTCGAACCCCGTCGGTCACGAGGCCTCGGCGGCTGCTTTGACTCGTTCAAGGGTTCGGAGCATGTCCCGCTGGTTGCGACGCTCCCTCAGGACCCCGCCGAGCGGGCGCCAGACCTTGGTGAAGATGTTGTCACCGAGGTCGAATGACTCGGTGACATCGGTGCCCCCGTCGTCGGTGGCGCAAAACTCATAGCGCCAGGTATTCACCGGCCGGTCGCGCATGATGACCGCGAACTCGAAGACCTGACCGGGCACGCACTCGGTGATCTTGCATGTGGTCCAGTACAGGACCGGCCAGTTCTCGTTCCGCTTCACATGGCCCCGGTACAGCGCACCGACTTCCGGACCGGTGGCGCCGTTGATCCACTCGGCTTCGATCACCTCGGGGCTGTACTCGCCCATCTTGGTGATGTCGCTGACGAGCCCCCAGACCTTGTCCGGCGGCGCGTTCACGTGGAGATTGACCGCAGCACGCATACCGGCAGACTCTAGGGCACGTCGCCACGGCTGTCAGGCCCGCTCACGCATCGGTACCGGGCTGAGCGTCCACCGGGAATCCCGGTCCGGGTGGTGCTAGAACGGCGAGCATGCAACTCGATCTCCACATTTCGCGATTCGACTGGGCCGGCGGTCCGACGGGCATCGGGCCGGGTGTGGCCGACCTGGCCCAGCGGGCCGAGGCCATCGGCGTGCGCACCCTGTCGTTCATGGACCACTACTTCCAGATGGACTGGATGGCGCCGGCGGAGGACCCGATGCTCGAGGGCTACACGGCTCTCGGCTTCGTCGCCGGTCGCACGCAGCGGCTACGGCTGCGGCTCCTCGTGACCGGGGTGACCTATCGCCATCCCGGGCTCCTGGCCAAGGCCGTCACGACCCTCGATGTGCTGTCGAGCGGCCGGGCCGAGCTCGGCATCGGCGCGGCTTGGTACGAGCGCGAGCATCGCGGCCTCGGGGTGCCGTTCCCGCCTACGGCGGAGCGCTTCGAGCGGCTCGAAGAAGCGATCGAGATCTGCCTGCAGATGTGGAGCGACGACAATGGTCCCTACCGGGGCCGGCACTACCAGCTGGACGAGACGCTGTGCAGCCCGATGCCGGTCAGTGCACCTCGCCCTCGGATCCTGATCGGTGGTAGCGGCGAACGGAAGACGCTGCGGCTGGTTGCTCAGTACGCCGACGCCTGCAACATCTTCGGTGGACCCGACGAGGTGGCCCACAAGATCGACGTCCTCCGCCGGCACTGCGACGCCGTGGGACGCGACCCCAACGAAATCGAGGTCACCGCCATGTACGGCGATGTCCCGTCGGATGCAACGGTCGACGACATCGTCCGGGGCGCAGAAGCCTGGGCGAAGATCGGGGTGTCGACCGTCGTCACCGGTGCCGTCGGCGACGACCCGGCCGGCCGGCTCGAGTCGACCTTCGGCCCCGCCATGGAGCGCCTGGCGGCTATCGAACCTGCCGCCCTCGAGTAGGCCACCGAGGCCACCGTTCGGAGCGATCAGTCACGATGGCGAAGGTGACCGACCTGGCGGCGGGGACATCTCGGTCCGCCGGCATCGCTAGCACGCGATGTCAGCCAGAAATGACGACGCCACCTCCCAGATGTAGTCGATATCGTCATCGTGGAGCGCGTGGCTCGAAGGCAGGATCAGTCCCTGATCCATCACCCGATCGGCATGGGGAAGGCCGGAAGGCGGTAGCCGGATGGTGGCGTTCCTGAACGCCGGCTGACGGGACAGGTTCCCGGTCCACACCATGCGGGTGTCGACGCCCCCTGCTTCCATATGCCGTTGGAACGCGGACCTCTCGATGCCACTCTCCTCCCGGATGAGAACAGGGAACATGTGCCAGGCCGTATCCAATCCATCGGTCGTACGGGGCAGGACGAACACGTCCGGGCGGGTGCCGAAGTGCTCACAGAGGCGACGGTGATTCCGCTTCCGTGCATCGAGGTTGCCCGACAGCTTTTCGAGCTGCTGCAGACCGAATGCAGCCGAGAGCTCAGATGGCTCGAAGTTCCACCCCACCTCATCGAAGATGAAGAGATTGTCGTACTCGGTCCCGTCGCCGAGGTCCGAGAAGAACCGGTCCGAGGTTCCGCGTCGTGAGCCGAACAACTGCACTTCTGACCGCCGGCCCCACCGGCGGAGCAGGAGGCATCGATCCCTCAGATCGGCATCGTCCAGACACACCATGCCGCCGGTGCCCGCGGCGGTGATGATGTGGCTGAGGGCGAAGGAAGTGACCGAGATGTCCGACCTCGCACCCGTGGGGACGCCTCGGAGCGTGGTACCCAACGCGTCGCAGGAGTCCTCGATGACAGGCAGATGATGCTTGTCCGCCAACTCCCGGATCCGGTCCCAGTCCGGCGCGTTCCCGATCAGGTTCGGCACCAGGATTGCCCGTGTCGACCTTCCGATCATCGACGCAAGCTGTTCGACGTCGATATTGAACGTGTCCGGCTCGACGTCGACAAGTACTGGGATCAGACCCGCACGCAGCAACGGAGCGATGTCGGTGGAGAATGTGACGGCGGACGTCACCACCTCATCGCCGGGCCGGAGGTCGAGCAACTCGACGGCCAGATAGAGGGCGGACGAGCCGGAGTTGCACATCACCCCGAAGCGCTTGGCGAACAGGTCGGAGATCCGGGCTTCGAATGCCCGGACGTTCCTGCCGATGCGAAGGGCTTGGGGACCGCCCCGCAGGACGTCCACGACGGCGGCGACCTCCCGCTCGTCGTGGACACTTCCCGCGTAGTCGATTCTTCTGGACATGGATCCGGCCTTCCTTTCGCAATGCCACGGTCCCGACGTCCCCACTCGGGCCGCCGATCAGCGCCCGTCTCACCGTGGATCTTCCCTTCACCGAGAATTGTCCGATGTCTGCAGCTTGAACACCGCGTTCGCGTTGGAGCGCAGAAAGGGGGGCCAGACGTGATCCCGAAAGGGGACGGCATCCAGCTCGTCGAATATTCGATCCAGGCTCAGACCCATCGGGTAGTAGCCGGCGTACATCACCTTGTCCGTTCCCCGGGTGTTGGCGTACTCGATGATCGCCGACGGGTAGTACTTGGGGGCAAAGGCGCTGGTCATGTAGTAGAGCCCGGGCTACTTCAACATGAGCTTGACGGCGAGGTCCTGCCAAGGCTCGGCACCGTGCCGCATGACGATCCTGAGGTCCGGGAAGTCATAGCAGACCTGGTCGAAATGCATCACGTCCTGACACGCCGAGGGTAGACTGGGTCCCGCGATCCCCGCGATCCCCTCCCCCGATCCCCGCGATCCCCGCCGATCCCCGCGTCCCCGCGATCCCCGCGATCATCACGATGGGCACGTCCAGGTCGACACAGGTCTGGAACACGGGGTAGTAGCGGCGATCGCTCACCGGCACCTGAGGATTGCAACCCGCCGGAAAGGTGGTCACGGCAACGATCCCGAGGTCCGAGGCCGCCCGCCGGATCGCCAGCACCGTCCTCCCGATGTCGTTGGGGTCGACCTCGAGGGTTCCTCGGAACCGGTCGGGATGCTCACGCAGGGCGCGGGACCTTCGGAACTGCTGACCGAAACGAACCCCATGGAGACGCCGTTCCTGTCCATCGCCTCCACTGTCGTCCTGACGGGGTCCGCACCGGGCTCGAGCCTGTTCGGAACCTCTTTGAACATGTACTCGGCCGGGAATTCCATCGTGTCGCTGTCGGTGTCCTTCGTGAGGGCCCGAAGGTAGTCGTAATGGGACCTGGCATCATCCGAAGGGAATCCGATCATCAGATCGATCGCACCCACCTCTCTAGCCCGGCTCATGGTCGGCACCCACCTCCGTCTCGTCTTCGATTGCCCGATACCGGACGGCTCGCAGATCGCCGACGAACCGCTCGAGCAGTTGTGCGAACACAGCCTGATCCTGGACGGACCACGCACCGAGCACTTCGTCCATGTGCCGGCCCTGGACGGTGGCGAGTCGCTTGCGGACCCGAGCGCCGGCACCGGTGATCTGCACTTCCACCCGTCGTCTGTCGGCGGTTCCCGCGGTCGTCACCACGAGTCCGTCGGCCTCCATCTGGCGGATCTGGCGACCGCATGCCGCAGGGTCCATCTCTGTGCGTCGGGCCAACTCTCCCAGTGCCAGCGGGCCCTCTTCCTGGATGCGGCGAAGGAGGGTGAATCCGGGTTGCGAGATCGGTGTCCCGGCCGCCATCGCCTGACGCGAGTGGACCTTCCGGCTGCTGTTGAGGCGGAACAGGGTCTCGAGGGAGCGGCTGATGTCGCCGAACGAATCCGGGCTCATCGCCGCTCGACACCTCTCGGACCCCCACCTTCGTCGACGGACCCTGTTGTCATGGCCTGACGAACGCCGGGCTTCGATTCCCGTCGGGGATGCCCTCGTAGGGCTCATCGAGCTCGTCGACAGTGGGACCCCACTCGGCGGCAAAGCCGTCCAGGGCCGCGAGGTCGAAGTCGTACACCCTTGCTGCGTTGCCGGCCAGCATGAGCTCGAGGTCCGATCGATCCACCCCTGCGAAGGCGCGTCGCAGCCCCTCCCGCGTATTGGGGTAGGTGGATTCGTCGTGGGGATAGTCGCTGCCCCACATGATCCGGTCGACACCCAGCTGGTTCCGGGTCGCCGCCTCGCCCGGGGAAGGAAAGCTCATCCCCACCCAGCAGTTTTCGGAGAAGTACTCGCTCGGGCGCCTGGGCGGGACGTCCGCCGCATCGTACTTGAGCTCTCCGATCCGGCCGGCCGCCCGGATCTGGTCGTAAAAGCCGTCCAACTGCGCCGGTGTCCCAGGGATCCAGGAGCACCCGCTCTCGGTCATGACCAGTCGCAGTCCCGGGAATCGCTCGAAGATCCCACCGATCAGCAGGTGGGAAAGAGGCCGGTGGGCGAAGAAGGCCGCCTCGGCGATCCACACCTGCCCAGCAGCCTTGTGGCGCCCGTAGTCCGGCATGCCCGCTCCCCCGGAATGGGTGTTCACCACGACGCCGAGCTCCTGGCACACCGCCCACAATGGATCGTATGACTGCGAGTACAGAGGATCCAGATGCTTCATGTCGTCGGGAACCGGCTGGAGCAGGATCCCACCCCGAAGCCCATGGTCGTGGCACCACCGGACGTCGGCGATGGTGTCGTCGATGTCGTTGAGGAAAATCTGTCCGATACCCGCCCGTCGCACCGGCTGCTCCGCACACCAGTCGGCCAGCCATCGGTTGTGGGCCCGGATTCCGGCGAGACGAAGTTCGTACTCCTCCGGTGTGGGCGCCCGTGCGATCACCGCGCCCGTCGGGAAGAACGGGGGAATGGTGTTGGGGAAGATGACCTCGGCGACGCAGCCGTCCTCCGCCTGCTCGGCCATGCGGCGCTCGCTGTTCCAGTTCCTCTCCCTGGTGTCGGACGTGAGGCTGGAGAAGGGATTGGAGTACCTGCTCCGCCAGGCATCGAATTCGTCCAGGTACCTCGTTTCGAGATAACCCCTGTACATCTCGTGATTGCCGCCTGCGTGGCAGTCCGCGGAAATCAGCGTGTACCGATCGACCATCGCACTCCCTCAGCTCGACACCCACCCGCCGAGTACATTGATACTTGATTGAGTCTATCAAATTATCCATGCGTGACGGATTGTCTGGGACGATCGGGTTGCGTCCGCCGTCCGGGTGGCGTCGGTTGGGCAGGCTCGGGACCGGATCGACCGGGCTGTCGGGGCTGTCGGACGCCGCGGCTCGCCGGATGGCACAGATGGCATAGATGGAACCGAGGGCGTAGAGGGCAAGGAGACGTTGATGGACTTCGACGACACCCCCGAAGAGGCCAGGTTTCGTGCCGAACCAAGGTCGTGGCTGTCGAGCAATGCCCGGCTTCGGTCGCGCCAGGAGATGAAGTCGCCGATGGGCGGGCATGGACCTGAGTACGTGGCCAGTTGCCGACGATGGCAGGAAACACTGCACGGCGGAGGGTGGGCGGGGATCACCTGGCCGAAGGAGCATGGAGGTCGTGGGGGGAGCAGTCGCCAGGCAGGCATCTTCGCTCAAGAGCAGTCGGCCTACGACGTGTCCAACGGTGTGTTCGCGGTGGGCATCGGCATGGTCGGTCCGACAGTGATGGCCCACGGGACGACCGGGCAGATGGATCGGTACCTGGAACCCATGCTGCAGGGCGAGGAGATCTGGTGCCAGCTGTTCAGCGAGCCGGGTGCCGGCTCAGATCTGGCCAGCCTGACCACCCGGGCCACAAAAGACGGTGACAGCTGGATCGTCAATGGGCAGAAGGTATGGACATCAGGGGCCCAGCACAGCGACTTCGCGATACTGCTCGCCCGCACCGACCCAGAGGCACCCCGGCACCGGGGCATTACGTTCTTCATCGTCGACATGCGGACGCCCGGTATCGAGGTCCGCCCGTTGCGACAGATCACCGGCGTTGCCCAGTTCAACGAGGTGTTCCTCACGGACGTCCGCATTCCCGAGGAGAACATCGTCGGTGGGGTCAACGAAGGGTGGTCGGTTGCCCTCACCACGATGGGGCACGAGCGGACGCTGATCGGCGGGATCGCCGGGATCGGATTCCCCGAATTGCTCCAACTGGCGAGGAAGATGGACCGCACCGCCGATGCCGTGGTGCGCCACGAACTGGTTTCGACCTTCACCAGGCTCGAGATCATCAAGTACCTGGGATGCCGGGTCCAGACGGCGGCGTCCCACGGGCGGGCCCCCGGACCGGAGAGCTCGGTCATCAAGCTCGCCTTCTCGCTCCACCTCGCCGCCATGGGCGATCTGGCTCTGGCCCTCGCCGGCGCTGCGGGGATGCTCGGTGGCAGTGACGCCGTGGACAACGGAGAATGGCTACGTCAGTTCCTCAACCAGTGGACCGTCAGGATCGGCGGCGGGACCGAGCAGATCCAGCGCAACGTCATCGGCGAGCGGGTACTTGGCCTTCCGCTGGAACCCAAGCCCGACCCTCGCGGGGTTCCGGCAACGGGTGGCCGGAACGTTCAATCGGCTGCGGACGGCTCCGCATCGCTGGGTAGAACCTGAAGCGGCATGGGGACCCGAGCCACCACCACATCGGTACGGGACTGCAACGCGGCCGAGAGCACCCGGTCCGTCTGGTTGTGGAGAATCCGGTAGCGGACGTGTTCAGGGACGACGACGGGGATCAGGACCACGATCTGTTGGTCGCTGTCCGCTCGAGCCTCGTCGATGAACGCGACGATGGGTCGGACCACCGATGCGTAGTCGGTGTACAGGATCCGCAGGGGCACACCGGGGTCCCAGACCGACCACTCTCGTTCAAGGGCCTGAGCCACCTGTTGGCTGTCTTCGCCCTGGTCGATCACGACGGAGACGGCGATGACTTCTTGGCCAAGGGACAGCGCCTCGGAGATGGCGTGTCCGGTGAGTCGCGACACACCGGTCACCGGGACGATGACAAGGGTTCGCTTGGCGGCGGGCTTGGCCGGCACGATTCCAATGGCCAGGTCCACTCCAGCGCGTCGGTAGTACGCGTGGATGCGGCGGAAGAGGAGGACAAATGCCGGAACGGCCACCACCACCACCCATGCCCCCTGGATGAATTTCGACAGAAGGAAGATGGCGGTGGCCAATGCGGTGATGACGGCACCGAAGCCGTTGACGGCTGCACGATGCCTCCAACCGGGCGGGCGGGTCCGCCACCAATGGATGACCAGTCCGAATTGGGACAGGGTGAACCCGGTGAAGACGCCGATGGCGAAGAGCGGGATCAGCTCGTTCGTGTTCCCGCGGACGGCGATCAACAACAGAGCCGACGACCCCGCGAGCACCCAGATGCCATTTCCGAAGACCTGCCGATCGTCGCGTATGGAGAACAGATGGGGTAGGTAGTTGTCCCTCGCCAGCAGGCTGGCCAGGATCGGAAGACCGCCGAACGAGGTGTTGGCGGCCAGGGCGAGAACGACGGTGATGGTGAGGGAGACGATGTAGTAGGCCCAATGCCGCCCGACGGCGGTGGCCATGATCTGGCTGAGCACGGTCTGTTTCGAATTGGGACCGATATGCCACCGTCTGGCCAGGACGGCCAGGCCGAGCAGCATGACGCCCAGGATGACCCCGAGCAGGAGCTCGGTTCGCTTGGCCCGGACCGCCCGGGGCTCCTTGAACAGGGGGACGCCGTTGGCGATCGCCTCCACGCCGGTGAGCGCGCTGCAGCCGGCGGAGAACGCCTTCAGCACCAGCAGCACACCTACCGTCTGCAGCCCGTGGGTCGGCAGCAGGGAGTGGCCGGGCTGGGGAGCGTTCAGGGCCAGCGGATGGATCAGCCCGATGGCGATGATGACCAGTAAGCCGACGATGAACAGGATGGTCGGCAGGAGGAAGGCCCGAGCGGTCTCGCCCAGTCCCCGGAGGTTGAGCAGGGTGATGACGGCGAGGATGGCGAGGCAGATCGGCACTGTGGCCGGCGTCAGGCTCGGGAAGGCCGACGTGAGTGACCCCACCCCGGCAGCGATGGATACGGCGACCGTGAGGGTGTAGTCGACGATCAGTGCCGCCCCCGCCACCAGGCTGGCGCTGGGACCGAGGTTGGCACGGGACACGGCGTAGGCCCCGCCACCGCCGGGATAGGCGTCGATGACCTGTCGGTAGGAGAAGACCAGGATGGCCAAGAGGACAACGATGGCCACCGTGATCGGAAGCACCAGATGCAAGGCCCCGGCTCCGGCCAGGGCCAGCACGACGATGATGGCCTCGGGCCCGTAGGCGACCGAGGTCAGGGCGTCGAGCGAGAGCGCGGAGAGCCCTTCGACCGGAGTGATCCGCTCCTTGGATGTCTCGCTCGACCGCAGCGGCCTCCCGATCAGTACGGTCCAGTCAGATCGCCGGGCGGTCCCTACGCGATCACTCTGATCCGGCACACCTGCATCGTAAGGGAGCGAGAAGTGTTCGCTTGGGGATGCGTCCATCGGCGCAACTCCGGACAACCTGGCTCCCGCGACGGGGCAATTCGTCGCAGGCTACCCACGCGCCTTGCGGTCGAGTCTGTTGAGCGCCCGGCGAAGGACCGATGCCTCGGATTCCGACAAGCCGGCCACGAAGCAGAGCAGTGCGGCATCAGGATCGCTGTCCTCCCCGAGGGCCTTCCGCATGAGGACGGCGGTGTGGGCACCCTCGCTGCCGATGGCCGCGAAGCGGATCGTCCGGCCGTCCATTCTCCGCTTCAGCATCCCCTTGCGCACGAGGCGGTCCAGGATGGTGGCCACGGTCGTGTAGGCGTACTCCGGGAGCGCACCGGCCACGTCCCGCACGGAAACCTCGGAATCGTCAGACTCCCAGACGATCTCCATGACCCGCCGCTCGAGCTCTCCCAGTCTCGAGAAGCCACAGGTGCAGTGATCGCAGCCGCAAGGGTTGCACGTGCACATCGGATTGGCACAGGCCGAGGTCGTGCTCATGATCGGATCCACTCCCCTCCCTTCGGTTAGGGCTCACCGATTGACTGATTGCGCAATCGTGTAGTTCCAATCTCCGTGGAACTTGTGGAGCGTAAGGGGCACAGCAGCGAGTTCGGCGGCACTTACCTTGGTGCCGGTCTCGTAGTAGTTCACGTCTTCCTCGGCTCGGATCTTGAGTCCCTTGGCTGTCGTCGTGTTCGAGATCAGCTCGACGATGGTCCGATACGAGACGAGGGGGCGACAGCGCCAGTTCATGGAGATGAAGCTGAACATGCGGTGCTCGATCTTGTTCCACTTCGACGTTCCCGGTGGATAATGGCAGACGGTGATCTCGAGTCCGGTCTCTTTGGCCAACTTGGCCAGCTCGACCTTCCAGAGCTTGACCCGATAGCCGTTGGAACCACCGGCGTCGGCGGTGATCAAGAGCTTGGTGGCGTCAGGGAACCGGGGCTTTCCCATGGAGTACCACCAGCGCCGGATGGCTTCGACCGCGAAGGACGCCGTGTCGGCCGTGTCGCCGACCGAGACCCAGCCCTCGTCATGGGCCAGGTCGTAGACCCCGTAGGGGACGGCCCGGCCCAGTTCCTTGTCGACGAAGTCATGGGTCTTGGTGCGGGTCGGCTCGCCGGCGGGGTGGAGCTCGCTTCCGCCGTTGGAGAACTCGCCCACCAGCTCTTTCTTCTTGGTGTCCACGGAGATCACCGGTTGATCCTGCTTCATGAACCGGCCGATCTGTTTGTTGAGGTAGACGAACTGGAGGTCTCGATCGGGATGGGCGGTACCCTCCTTCTGCTTGGAGGGAGCCTGGAGCGAGTAGCCGAGCGACTTGAGGATCCGCCCGACCGTGTCATCGGTGATCTTGTAGCCCTGGCGCACCAACTCGGTGGCCAGCTTGCCCGTCGACTTCGACGTCCAGCGCATGTACGACATCGGATTGCCCCGAGTCTCGGGATGGACCAGCTCATCGAGGGCTTCTGCCAGTCCGGGCTGCTTGTCCTCAGACTTGATGTCACCACCACCGGGCGCCCGCTGCCGATCCGAGGGCTCTATCCCTTCGCCCACTTCGCGTTCTGCCTTGATCACCGTGTTGCGGCTCATGCCCGAGCAGTCGGCCACCGCTGTCTTGCCACCGCGTCCGAGCGCCTCGGCCATGGCGCCGGCCACCACCCGGCGTTGGAGTTCGTTCAGATGAGGCTGAACCACCTCGAAGAATCGCGCGAGCTCATCTCGGCTGGCCTCCACCAGACCATCTTACATCGCGCGTCTTAACTATCGGAGGACCCTTAGGTGAGCAACAAGAGCGTGAACCCCATGGCCACGCACATGACGACATGACTCAAGTCAACCAGCCACGGAGTGGCGACGATCCCCTCGAAGGTGACCCCGGCGGAGCCGGATCCCCCTTCGGGTCGAACGTCTGGATGCTCGGATCCGACCACACCGGCCATCGCATAGGCCGGAGCGTGGCTCCCGAAATGGGACGAGCCCTTGTTCGGCGAGGCCAGCGTGAAGATCGCCGAGGCGAAGAGGATGAATGCGACCACGAGGGCGACCCCGGGATCGAGCTTCGATCCTGCCGATGCCGACGACATCGACATGGCTCCGGTGGACGACCCCATCGGGAACCAGTACATCAGAAGCATGGAGAAGTTCATCACGGCGTGAATCAAGGCGTGTGGAAGGTGGAGCCCGTACTGCCGGACCGACTGGATGCTCTCCACCAGGAACCAGATCAAGAGGGCGCCGAAGATGACCTCCCACACCGCGGGACGACCAAAGGACCACTGGCCGACGAACATGCCGGCCATGGACACGCCCATGAAGATGTGGGAGATCTCAACGTCGCGGCCGGCCCGCCGCTTCGTGGCCACCGAAAGGATCAAGAGCGTCAGGCAGTAGGCGGCCACGGCCAGCATCAGCACGCCGAACAGGTAGTACAACCACGAAGGCGTCGACATGGCCACAGGGGTCAGGCCTCCGCTCTCATCGGCTGCGGACCAGAGATGCCGATGGTTGCCGCCGCCCGGGCGGTGGTCGACGGCCAGTAGGTCAATACGAACAGGATGACCACCAGACCGGAGTTCGGGTCGGTCGCCCCACCGGCGAGGATTCCCCCGACGTCCTGGACGGCAACCCAGATGAGGGCGAAGACCACGATGGCCAGGACCACGGCGAACTGGGCCATCGGCGGCGGCGTGTAGACACCGAGGGCCACCACGACACAGACGATGGCCAACAGGATGGCCAACGTCGTCCCGTGATGGAGGAAGAGCGATTCGGAGGACCGGTCGATACGGGCCAGCCATCCCGGCCGTCCCTTGTCGATTCCAGCCACCAGATCGTGAAGGGCCGCAGGAGAGCGGCCCGATCCGACCACCGACAAGACGGCCAGCACACCCCACACCGCTGTCCAGATGGCCTTGGCCGCGGTCACCCCGATCGTGCGGGCGGCGACAAAGGGCTTGTCAGAACCTTCGCTCGGCCACAGCAGCACGGCGAGGACGGCGTAGAAGAGCACCCCCCCGGGCCCGCCGCCGAATGGGGTGGCCCCTCCCTGGAAGACCTCTCCCGCCGCCTCTCCGAACCACCAGACGCTGACGGCCCAGACGATGGAGAGTGCCAGAGCGGGCTTGCACGTCCGCTTGTAGACGATCCCGAAAGCGATCAGGAACTGGACCGAGGCAAAGATGGAGTTGGAGAGGATCGGCTGGTGGTAGACGTTCGAGGCGTTCCAGGTGACGGAGTGATAGACGAAGCCCGGGTTGCCGGAGGCCGTCCCGTTGAGCATTCCGCTGAATCCATTGGATCCGCGGGTGAACATGTCGGGTTGGAGCTGCAGCGCCGCATCCAGCAGCCACACCGTGGCCAGAACCAGTCGAAATGTCCGCTGGAGATCCCTCGCCGGCCGAGCGGCGGCCGGCACCGATCGTCCGCTGTCCTCCACCGGCGGGGGGCTGTCCTCCACCGGCGGGGGCTGTCCTCCACATCGGGGATCGGCACCTCGCACGACCTTTCGAAACCGGGCCTCGATCAACAACTACGACAACGTGTGGTACTTACTACTACCGGCGGTAGTAGTAACGCAACAGGGTGGTAAGTACGCAACGGGACGGTCGGGAGGCGAAGGCATCCCACGCCGAGCACTGGCGCGCTCGGTGGCCGCCGGAGCCGCTACTGCCCGCGCTCGGAACCCGAGGCGTGGCGCGACAGATCGGGGAGCTCGAGGTCGGGGATGAGGCCTAGACGCTGTGCCCCGCGGATTCGGCCCAAGCCCGGGAGCGTCACGCTGCGGACACCCAGCACGGTGACCCACGTCGGCAGGGACGCCGCCGGGTAGCCGACAGCGAGCAGTTCCTCCGGATGGGCGGCCTGGCACAGACGTGATGCCAGATTGGTGGGTCTGCCGATGTAGTCGTCGCCGTCCATGATGAGCGCCTGACCGTGGGCGAATCCGCCCCGCAGCGCGAGCGTCGATCCGTCGTAGCGTCCGATCAACTCGGCGGCGGTGGCCAATGTCGGTCCGACATCGACGCCGACGATCATGGCGCCGTCCCCGAGCCACTTCGTGACCATCACCCCGCGTCGGACCGCGATGTCCCGGGTCAACGACCGGAAGCGGGTCAGGGTATCGATGGCCGCATGCTCCCCGTTGGTGGCGATGAACCGGGTGAACCCGCACAGATCCACGAAGGCGAATGCCCGGTCGACCAGCGCAATGGTTTCGGCGACCTCACGGGGCTCTTCGATACCGCGCCCAGGAGGTGCGGTTCCCACTGCTCCGGCGCCTGCGCTGCCTCCTCCGGCCTCGACCAACGGGGCTCCCGGGCGGGTGATCACCCGGTGCCCGGTGGTCCGGGCCAGATCGACCAGACCCTTCGGCGTCGGAGATTGGTATTCGCGGGGTGGCTTCGGCCGAGCAGCGGGCATGTCCGATCCTGACAGATGACCGGGCGCACCACTGGCACCGGCGGGGCAGATCCCGGGTCGGGAACGATTTCAGATGAACTCGATGTGAACTCCCGGATATCCCGCCCACCCCGACCTCTGTTTGCCGCTCCGGCGTGCGAGCATGTTTTGTGGAGCCGGTGGAAGGAAGCGGATCTCGGGTGGCTGTCGACCTTCTGGATGCTGAGCTGGACAGCGACGTCACCGATGCGCCGGAGGGACGTCGGCGAAGGCGCTGGGCCGTCGCGGCGCTGGCGGTCGCCGTCCTGGCGGCCGCATTTGGCTATCTGGCCGGCAATGAGGTCCAAGCCAACACCCAGTTCGACCAGACGCACCGCTCGCTGGCGGCAACCCGGGGTCGCATCGACACCGTCTTGTCCGAACTGACGACCGTCCGTCGCGAGCTCCATGCCCTGAACGGCCAGGTCACGGTGGACTCCACCGCGTTGGCTCGGGACACGTCGCAACTGCAAGGCGTGAGAAAAGCACTCACCGACGCCCACGTGGACATCGTCCATCAAACATCGACCATCGGCGATCTCCAGTTCTGCCTCGGCGGAGTCGAACAGGCGCTGAATGCGCTGGCCGTGGCCGACCCGGATCAAGCCATCGACGCCCTGGACGCGGTGTCCACGAGCTGCGCACAGGCGGTGGCCGGCAATGGTTGACCGGCGGTGGAGGACCGTCATTGCCGTCGCCGCCGTCCTTGCCGTGCTCGGCGCCCTGGTCACAACCATCGCCACCGACCTGCAAGCCCACGCCCGCGACCGCCACGAGCACACGGAGCTGGTCGCCGCCCGCAGAACACTGTCGGCATCGCGGTCCGAGCTGGCGGCCACGACATCCGACCGGGTGCGCACCGCCGACCATCGGAACGCCCTCCGGGCGTCAGTCGCTTCGACGCTCAACCGGCTGGCGACAACGGAGGGGGCGCTCTCCGACAACGATGCCGCTGGACTCTTCCAGGGCACCAGTATCGGCACACTCGAGAACTGCCTCGGGGGGGTACAGCGCTCGTTCCAACAGATTGCGGCCCACAACAATACCCTCGCGGCCCAGGACATCTCCGCCGTCTCCTCCGCCTGTCTGACCTTGGACGGAGGGTCGAATGGTGGTCTCGTCTACCCCTTCGACTTTCCCGATCCGGACGTCATCCTGGCCGGCAACACGTACTTCGGCTATGCCACCAATTCGGTGGCGGGGAACATCCAGATCATCCAGTCGACCAACCTGACCAACTGGACCGCCGTCGGAAACGCCCTGCCCACCCTGCCCAGCTGGGCTGCTCCGGACGCGACCTGGGCCCCCGCAGTCGCCTTCATCGGCGGTAACTACCTGCTCTACTACGCGGCGCAGGTGGCGGGTCCGGGAGGTGGAGAGGAGTGCATTTCGGTGGCCACGGCCACACAACCCCAGGGACCGTTCATCGACAACTCGACGGCCCCACTCGAGTGCCAACCGTCCCTGGGTGGCTCCATCGACCCCTCCCCGTTCATCGACACCGACGGGAATGTGTTCCTGGTGTGGAAGTCGGACGGCGGAACGGGGCCGGCCACGATCTGGTCCGAGCAACTCGACCCGTCCGGCACCGGATTCGTCGCCGGCGCCAGCCCGACGCAATTGCTGGTGCCCGACCAGGCCTGGGAGGCGGGCGTGGTCGAAGCTCCCGACCTCGTGACCAGCGGCGGTCGTTACTTCCTCTTCTTTTCCGGGAACAATTGGAACAGTGCCGACTACGCCATCGGCGTGGCCACCTGCACCGGGCCACTCGGTCCTTGCACCGAACCGCTGTCCGAGCCCCTGGTGACCGGTTCCCCGAAGATGGAGGGACCAGGCGGTGCGGACGTGTTCACCGACACCTCGGGGTCGTACTGGATCGCCTTTCATGCCTGGACCGGCGGTGCGGTCGGCTATCCGAACAGCCGGGACCTCTACCTGCGCCGGCTGGACCTCTCGGGCGCCGTCCCCGTCGTCGAACCGGCGAGCCGGACCTCCCCCTGAGACGTTTGGTCGCCCCGTCGACGATGGCGTCAACGGCCGGGGACAACGGGTGGAGCAATAGCGGCGGTGGGGTCGATAGGCCGCCGGTCGGACCCGATCAGGCGGGTTCGGTGTTGACGATAAGCACGCTGCAGGGACAGTGGTGGGCCACCTTGTTGGGAACACTGCCGAGTGCGAAACGCTTGACGCCGCTCATGCCCCGATTCCCGACCACGACGAGATCGGCATCGACCTCCTCGGCCAGACTGATGAGGGCGTCCGCCGCGTCGGTGCTTCCAGGGTTGTGCATCTCGACGGGCACGTCGTGGCGCCCGGCCTCGGCCACGACATTGGCGGTGATGGCGTCGAGGCCCTGGCGCAGCTTGTCGATCTGGAGCTGACCCGCCTTCGATTCGACGTAGCCCACCTCAACCGCAGGGTGCACGGCATTGACGACGTGCAATTTGGCCCCGGACGCCTTGGCCAACCCGAGCGCTTCCCTGACGGCCACCATGGACCGTTCCGACCCGTCGGTACCGACGACAATGACCTTGTAGCCCATGTGCATTCACCCGCTCTCTCTGAGCCGCGCCGGTCGCACTGTAGCTGCACCGTCCCCTCGTGGCAATGGCGATCAGCGGGCGCCCGCGGTCGGTGACCGCCGGCCCGCGATCTGCCCCGGTGCCTCCGGCGCCGACCGGGTAAACCGGGGCTCACCTGGTGAAACGGCCGGTGGTGACGCGGGTGCCAGCCGACGGCGGATCCTGCGGCCGTCGAGCGGTGCCGGCTCCCACCCGAGAGCCTGCGCCACCGGGGCGTTCGAGTGGGGTCATCTGTGGCGCTCGGTCTCGTGGCGGGGGACTTCCAACTAACGTCTAGGGCTGACGGCGCACCGGACCTACCGGCCCGTCATGACCATCCCCACGGGGTACCGGAGGAGCAGGTATGACGGATCTGCTGATGACCGTGGGCGATCTGACGATCACCGACCGATTCGTCGCCACCCGGTCTCTGACCGAGTCGCTGGCGTCGCCCCTGTCGGCCGAGGACCAGACCGTCCAGTCCATGCCCGACGTGAGCCCCACGAAATGGCACCGCGCCCACACGACGTGGTTCTTCGAGACCTTCCTGTTGATCCCGAGCATGAAGGGCTACCAGCCCTTCCATCCGGACTTCGGGTACCTGTTCAACTCCTACTACGAAGGAGTGGGGGCCCGGTACCCCCGCAGCGATCGAGGGTTGCTGTCCCGGCCCGGCGTAGAGGAGATCGGGGAGTACCGGGCCCATGTCGATCGGGCGATGACCGTGTTCCTCGAAGGCCCCTCCTCCGAGGCGTCGGCCGCACTGGTGGAGCTGGGCATCCAGCACGAGCAACAGCATCAAGAGCTCCTCCTGATGGACATCAAGCACGTGCTGTCGCGGAATCCGCTGCTACCGGCGTACGACGCGGTGCGCATGCCCGCTCCCACCACCCCGGCTCCTCCGACCTGGACCGAGTACCCCGCCGGAACCTCTGAGATCGGCCACGGGGGCCGCGGCTTCTGTTTCGACAACGAGCTGCCGCGGCACCGCACCTACGTCGGGGCGTTCGCCCTGGCCGACCGGGTGACGACGTGCGGCGAGTGGTTGGCCTTCATCGATGACGGCGGCTACCACCGGCCGGAGCTCTGGCTGTCGGACGGCTGGGCGGTGGTGCAGTCCGAGGGTTGGGAGTGCCCGCTCTACTGGACCCGACCGGGGCGAGAGTGGCAGGAGTTCACACTGGGCGGACCCACACCGGTCAACCCGGCCCAACCCGTCTGCCACCTGAGCTACTACGAGGCGGACGCCTTCGCCCGCTGGGCGGGCATGCGACTCCCGACCGAGGCCGAATGGGAGCTGGCCGCCGCCGGGCAGGGGGTCCAGGGCCAATTCCTCGACCAGACCAAGCTGCACCCGACACCGGATCCCGCCTCGTCCACGGGTAGCACCCTGTTCGGCAACGTCTGGCAGTGGACGTCATCGGCGTACAGCCCGTATCCGGGGTTCGAACCCGCACCCGGGGCGGTCGGCGAGTACAACGGGAAATTCATGGTCAATCAGTACGTCCTGCGGGGCGGTTCGTGTGTGACCCCGCCGGACCATGTCCGGGCCTCGTACCGCAATTTCTTCCCACCGTCCGCTCGCTGGGCCTTCACCGGTCTGCGACCGGCCCGAAACTGCTGACCAGGAGTCGTTCCACCCGACCGACCGGCGCGCCCGAGGACCGGAGAGCCCATGACCACCGTCATCCCCCCGACCATCGACATCCACCTGTCCGGCGCCGACCTGCGCGACGCCATGGAGCACGACGTGCGCAGTGGCCTTTCCGCACGGCCCAAGAGCATTCCACCCGTCTACTTCTACGATGACAGAGGCAGCAGGCTGTTCGACGAGATCACCCGGCTCCCCGAGTACTACCCCACGAGGGCGGAGCGGTCGATCCTCGATGCCCACGCCGGGGACATCGCCGAGCGTTCACAGGCGGACACGCTCATCGAGCTCGGTGCCGGAACCTGCGAGAAGTCACGCGTCCTGCTCGATGCCATGCGTTCCGCAGGGCACCTGCGCCGGTTCGTTCCCCTCGACGTGAGCGATACCACCCTGTGGGACGCGGCCGACGCCCTGTCCAGGGAGTACCCGGGCGTGGCCGTGAGCGCGGTCGTGGGCGATTTCCACCGGCACCTCGATCAGCTCCCCACCGCCGGGCGCCGCCTGTTCGCCTTCCTCGGCGGCACCATCGGAAATCTCGATCCCGGTCAGCGCCGCGAGTTCTTCATCCAGCTCGGCAAGGTCATGGGCCTCGATGACCGGCTCCTCATCGGGACCGACCTGGTCAAGGACCGGGCGCGGCTGGTGAACGCCTACGACGACGGTGCCGGCGTGACCGCGGAGTTCAATCGCAACGTGCTCCTCGTGCTCAATCGCGAGCTCAGCGCCGACTTCGACCCGCGGCGGTTCGAGCACGTGGCCCGATGGAACGAGGAGGACCAGCGCATCGAGATGTGGCTGCGCTCCATGGCGGACCAGACCATCCACGTCAGCGACCTCGATCTCGAGGTGGAGTTCTCGTCGGGCGAGGAGATGTTGACCGAGATCAGCACCAAGTTCTCGCCCGAGGCCCTCCGGGCCGAACTCAGCGAGTGCGGGTTCGTGGTCGAAACGGCATGGGCCTCGGTCGGTGACGAGTTCCTGCTCTCCTTGGCCCGCCCCTCGTCGTGACGCGTTCAGGGTGACCGGGCCTCAGCTCCGGTCCAGATCCTTGACCGCGCCTTCGATGGCCCGATGGAAGGTCGGATAGGCGTAGATCATGTGGCGGAGCAGGGAGGTCGGCACCTCGGCCTGGACGGCCAGGGTCAACAGGCCGAGGACCTCACCGCCCCAGGGCCCGGCTGACGTCGCTCCCACCAGCACGCCCCGGTCTGCATCCTCCACCAACTTGATGAAGCCCTTGTTCCCCGCCTTGTGGATCCATCCGCGGGTCGACGACGGGACATCGGCCGTCCCCACCCGGACGTGCAACCCCCGGCCACGCGCCTCCCGTTCGCTGAGACCGACGGATCCGATCTCGGGATCGGTGAACGTGACCCGGGGAACGGCCCGGTAGTCGGCTGGCACCACGTCGAGGCCGAGCACATCGTTGACCACGATGTCGGCCTGGTACATCGACACGTGGGTGAACGCGCCCTTGCCGGTGATGTCCCCGATGGCCCATACGCCCTTCACGCCCTCCACCCGCAGATGGTCGTCCACCGGGATGGCCGGCGCCGAGTCATCGAGCCCGATCGACGCCACGTTGATCCGGGCCAGGTCCACCCGCCGCCCGGTGGCCACCAGCAGGCGGTCGACCACCGTCGGCTCCTCGCCCCCACGGCGATGGTGAAGCGACGACCGTCGTGGTGCACGGACTCGACGGCGGTCCCGGTTCTCACCTCGATGCCCTCGGATGCGAACACCTCGGCCAGAAGCTCTCCGGCCTCGGGCTCTTCGGGGCCGACGAGGCAGGGACCGGCCTCGAGCACGACCACCTCGGAGCCGAAGCGCCGGAACACCTGGGCCAGCTCGACGCCGACGGCTCCACCCCCGAGCACGGCCAGCGACCCAGGGACGACCTCGGTCTCGACGGCATCGCGATTGGTCCAAAAGGGCGTTCCGGCCAGCCCGGCCACCGGCGGGATCCACGCCCGGGTGCCGGTGTTGACGATCACAGCACGGTCCGCCTCGATGACCCGGTCGCCCACGACCACCCGGTTGGGCCCGTCGAGCCGGCCCCAGCCCCGGACCAGCCGCCCACCCTTGTCCTCGAACCGCTTGACGGCCACGGTGTCGTCCCAGGAGTCGGTGGCCTCGTCCCGGATCCGTCGGGCCACCGGGGCCCAGTCGGACCGGACGATGGCCTCGCCGGCCATTCCATGGACCCGGCCGGCCTCGGCCAGAAGATCCGAGGCCCTGATCATCATCTTGGAGGGGACGCAGCCCCAGTAGGGGCATTCGCCGCCGACCAGTTCCGCATCCACACCGACCACGTCGAGACCGGCCTCGGCCAGACGCTCGGCCGCGTCCTCCCCGCCCGGGCCCATCCCCAGGGCGATCACGTCAGCTCGTTCGCTCATCCCATCTCCTTTGACGGCGCCAGTGTCCCACGACGCCCGGCGGGAACACGACCCACCGGGCCACCGGTCAGCCGGTCGGCCGGTCAGTGCGACCGCTGACGGGCCACATCGAAACAGGCGATGGCGCCGGCCGTGGAGACGTTGAGGGAGGAGAGCGAACCGTGCTGGGGGATGGAGACGAGGGCGTCGCAGCGCTTTCTGGTCAGGGCGGCCAGCCCCGTGTTCTCCGACCCGAGGACCAGGGCGACCGGCTGATCACCCAGCACCAGCTCGTAGAGCGGCTGGCGGGCGTCCCCGACCAGCCCGACCGTCCACACGCCCAGGGCCGACAGACGGACCAGGGCGGCGGGAATGCCGGCCACCAGGGTCATGGGGAGGTACTCGACAGCGCCGGCCGCGGCTTTGGCCGCCGACGGCGACAGGTGGGCCGAGCGGTGGCGCGGGAGCACGACGCCGGTCACCCCCGCACACTCCGCGCTGCGCAGGAGCGCCCCCAGGTTGTGGGGATCGGTGATCCCGTCCAGAACGAGGAGGAACGGCACCCGGCCGCGGTTGCTCGGTCCGCACAGTGACTCGAGAGATGTCTCCTCGACCGGCCGGGCCATGGCCACCACCCCCTGGGCGGCGTCGGTCCGGGCCAGGGAGTCGATCCGCCGGTGGCTGACATAGTCGATCTTGACCCGGCGAGCCGCGGCCAGGGCCTCGATCTCGTCCAGGATGGTGGCCGCGTGCATGCCTTCGGCCATGTACAAGGACCTGACCGGACGCCGGTCGGCTCTGAGCAGCTCCCGGACGGCCTGGCGCCCCTCGACCTGATCACCACCGAGGCCCTGGGTGCCGGCGCCATGGGTGCCCCCGCCCCCGGGGCGGTCGGGGCGGCGGCCGGTCCGATGGACGGGAGCACGCCCTTTCCGAGGCCTGTCCGGCGCCGCGTGACCCGTCGCCGGCCCTCCCCCTCCCCTGCCCGGTGCCAGCCCGTCCGGCGCCGTCGCTACGGCTCCGTCCACCACCTCCTCGGCCCGCCCCCGTCTGGCCCCGTCCCCGGCGTGGAGCCGGCCCCATCAGACGGGTACCTCACCTTCGCCACCGGCGGACGACAAGAGGACGACCGCGGTGCAGGCGATCCCCTCGGCCCGGCCCAGCGCGCCGAGCCCTTCGGCCCTGGTCGCCTTCACGTTGACCGGGGCGCCGAAGACGGCCCCCAACCGGCCGGACATCTCATCCACGAAGGGTGCCAGCCTCGGTCGCTCGGCCACCACCGTGCAGTCGGCATTGACCGGCGCCCATCCGGCCAGGCGGGCCAGCCCGACCATCCGCGCCAGGATCTCCAAGCTGTCCGCCCCCCGCCACGCCGGGTCGGTGTCGGGAGCATGACGACCGAGATCGCCGAGACCGGCCGCGCCGAGCACGGCGTCGGCGATGGCATGGGCCACGGCGTCGGCATCGCTGTGCCCGGCGAGCGCCCGGGCTCCGTCACCGGTGATGACCACCCCTCCCAGGATCAGCGGGCGACCCGGCTCGTCGGAGAACCTGTGGATGTCGAGTCCCTGGCCGATCCGCATGGACACCGGTCCGTCGTTCACCGAGTTCACCGGTCGACCACCTTCATCAACGCCTCGGCCAGGACGAGGTCCTCGGGCCGGGTCAGCTTCACGTTGTGCGCGTCCCCGACCACCGTGCGCACCGTGGCGCCCAGGTCCTCCACCAGCCCGGCGTCGTCCGTCGCATCCCGGCCCGTCCGGTGTGCCTTCCGCAGGGTCGCCGCGTCGAACGCCTGAGGGGTCTGTACCGCGACCAGCCCCTCACGATCGACGCTGTGCTGCACCGTGTCGCCGTCAACCCGCTTCAGGGTGTCGGCAACCGGCAGCACCGGAACGGCCCCGTCGACGCCGGTTGCGCGGACTGCGTCGACCACGGAGGTGAACAGTTCGCCGGTGGCCAGCGGGCGGGCGGCGTCATGGACCACGATGATGACGGCATCGTCGGGGACCGCCACCAGTCCGGCCCGTACCGACTCGGCCCTCGTGGCACCGCCGGACACCACCCGGTCCGCGCCCAGGGCGGGAACATCCGGGCCGCCGTCCGTCCCCCCCGTCCCACACCGCCTCCGGGCTCTGCTGCCGGGACCACCAGGACCACTCCATCGGCCACCGTGCGAGCAGCCGCCACCGACCACGCAGCCACCGGTCGGCCGGCGAGGTCGGAGAACTGCTTGGGTCCACCGAACCGACTCCCCGATCCGCCCGCCACCACGATGGCCCAGACGGACCCCGTTCGGCTCAGGGAAGCGCCTCGTTGAGCCGAACCTCGGCGGTCTCCTCGTCGACTCCAAGGGCAAAGGTCAATTCGGAGACCAGGATCTGCCGTGCCCGGCTCAGCATGCGCTTCTCGCCGGCGGAGAGACCCTTGTCCTTGTCACGAATGGAGAGGTTCCTGACCACTTCGGCCACCTGGTAGATGTCCCCGGACCGGAGCTTCTCCGAATGGTTCTTGTACCTGCGTGACCAGTTGGTCGGCATCCGGGCCTCCTTCTTGCGGAGGACGGCGAACACCTCTTCCACCTCTTCGTCGTTGATCACCTCGCGAAGGCCGACCCCGTCGGTGTTGTCGGCGGGCACCATGAGGGTCAGGTCCCCGTAGGCCAGGCGAAGCACCAGGTACTCCTGCTTTTTCCCGAAGGCCTCTTTGGTCTCACGTCGTTCGACTACCGCCGCACCGTGGTGCGGATAGACGACCTTGTCACCGATGTCGAACACCATGCCTCCTGGCATTGCGTGCTGGTCCCGGGCTGGTTGAGCGACGTCGGGACCGCGTAGAAGGAGCAAGCAATTGTACACGGTGCCGGCGCCCTCCCACACCGCAGCACGATTCCCGACCTGGAGCGCACCTGGAGCGCACCGGAAGCCTGCACCGGGCCGCACCGGAAGCCTGCACCGGGCCGGACCGGAAGCCTGCACCGGGCCGGACCGGAACTGCCCAGGTCCGCCCGGTTACTGGTAGCGCTCGAAGATGCTGGCCTCGGCCAGACGGGCCAGACCGTCCTTGACCGAATGGGCCCGGGCCTGACCCACCCCTTCGACCTTCTCCAGGTCGCCGAGCGAGGCGCGCATGATCTGCTGGAGGTTGACGAAGCGGTCCACGATCCGCTCGATGATGGTGTCCGAGAACCTCGGCAGCCGGTAGAGCAGCCGGTAGCCCCTGGGCTCGATGCCCGACTCGGTGTCACTGAACGACTCGGGCAGCCCGAGGATCGAGGCCACTCGGCCCGCGTCCCGCAGTTCGTCCGACGTCAGGTGGGCCAACTGGTCGACCACCCGGTCGACCACGGCATGTCGATCGGCACCCCGGCCCGGTGCGACCCCGCAGTAGTCGCGGACCACCAGATGGAGAACCGGGGCCACCCCGTCGACCAGCTCAGCCGACTGGAGACCCACCAGCCGGCCGTCTTCGCCCAGCTCGACGAGGTAGGCGTCCACTTCTTCGGCGATGCGGAGGAGCATCTCCGCCGCCTGGACCACCCCGACGACGTCTCCCACCGACACGGTGTCCTCCACCTCCAGGACGGAGAGGCCGTTGAGAGCGACGTCGAACCGGTTCCGGAACCTCTGCATGGTGGCCAGGGCCTGATCGGTGCGATCGTGCAGCCAACCGGTGGGCTGGATGGTGTGCTTGACATCGTTGCGGTAGACGGCGATGACCGACATGGCCGCCGAAACCGACAGCACCGGGACGTCGATCGAACGGGCCACCCGCTCGGCGGTCCGGTGCCGGGTGCCCGTCTCCGAGGTGGGGATGGTGGCCTCGGGCATCAGGTGGACGTTGGCCCGGGCGATCCGCGAGGCGTTGGCGGCCAGGATGATGGCCCCGTCCATCTTGGCCAGCTCGGACAGGCGCTGGGGGCTGAATTCGGCGTCGAGCAGGAACCCCCCGGAACAGATCGACAGGACGTGCGGGCCGTCCCCGACCACCACCAGTGCGCCCCGCTTGGCCCGGAGAATCCGGTCGAGGCCGTCGCGCAGCGGCCGCCCGGGGGCGGCCATGGCCAGAGCGTCACTGAGCGGTGAGCTCTGCCGGGTGTTCACAGAGGGCATGGTACCTTTCCGGCGCGTCACGGGACCTCGGAGACGACCTGCCGGACCGGCCCGGGTGGTGCGGGGTGCCTGGGGGATCGGGCGGTCCCCTGCGGTCAGTCGTCGGGCAGGCAGCCGAAGCGGGCCATGGCCTCGGCCACGGTGTCCACCCGCTCCAGCTCGACGCCGGGCGGTCCGTCCGGGGACGAGGCCGGGACGACCACCCGGTCGAATCCCAATCGGGCCGACTCCTCGAGACGGCGGGGGAGGTTCGTGACCTGGCGGACCTCACCGGCCAGGCCGACCTCCCCGACCGCGGCCACGTTGGCAGGAAGGGCCCTGCCCGTCGCCGCCGACGCCACGGCCAGCGCCACGGCCAGGTCCGCGGCCGGCTCCGTGACCCGGATCCCGCCGGCCACCGACGCGAAGACATCCACGCCCAGGACCCGGAGACCGGCGTGCCGGTCCAGAACGGCCAGCGTCATGACCAGGCGACCGCCGTCCAGTCCCACCACCGAGCGCTTGGCCTGGGCCTGTCCCATGGGGGTCACCAGTGCCTGCAGCTCGACGACCAGGGTCCGTCGACCCTGCAGGGCCGGCAGCACGACCCCCCCGGGCACCCCGGTGAGCCGGTCACCGAGCAGGAGCCGACCAGGGTCGTCGACCCGGTTGAGGCCCTGGTCGCCCATCTCGAACAGCCCGAGCTCGCCGGTGGGGCCGAACCGGTGCTTCACCGCCAGGAGCAGCCGGAGGGCGTGATGGCGGTCACCCTCGAAACTGAGCACGGTGTCCACCATGTGCTCGAGGGCCCGGGGCCCGGCCAGCGAGCCGTCCTTGGTCACGTGCCCGACCAGCACCGTCGCCACCTGCCGCGACTTGGCCAGCCCGATGAGCTGGTCGGCACACTCGCGCACCTGGGTGACGCTGCCGGGGACGCCGGTGGGCCGCCGTTCGCCGAGGGTCGACGGGCCCATGGACACGGCCTGCACGGAGTCGATGACGACCAGTTCGGGCGCGGATTCGACCACGGCGCTGATCACCGCCCCGATGTCGGTGGCCGACAGGATGAGCAGGCCCGACGGTATCGGGCCCAGGCGCTCGGCCCGCAGCCGCACCTGGTGGGCCGACTCCTCGGCCGAGACGAGCAGCACCCGGTGCCCGGCGGCGGCCCGTGCGGCCAGCACCTGGAGGAGCAGGGTGGACTTGCCGATCCCGGGCTCCCCGCCGAGGAGGGTCACCGAGCCCGGTACCAGGCCGCCCGACAGCACCCGGTCGAACTCGCCCACGCCCGTGGGCACGGCCACCGCGTCGGAGACGTCCACCGACGACAGGGGGACCGGCATCGACGACAGGTCCAGTGCGTCCACTGCGTCGACCAGCGGACCGAGGCGGGCCTCTTCCACCAGCGTGTTCCATTCGCCGCACGAGGGGCAGCGACCGGCCCACCTCGCGGTCGTCGATCCACAGTCGATGCAGCGGTGGCGCTTGGCCGTCTTTGCCATGACCCCGATGGTACGGACCGGCTGTGCCAACCGGGGTGACCCGTCGAGATGCTCGAGCCCAAAGGGCCCGCCGAGACGGCCGCAGCAGGCCGTTCCCCGGGCGGTCGGCCGGCCCTCCGGGTCGGCCGGAGCGGACCGGTACGAGCCCCCGCTCAGTGCCCCGGCTCAGGCTCGGGGGAAGCCCGGAACCTCAGTCTGCAGACGAATCGGCGCCGGCCAGCTCCACCGGAGGAGGCTCGATCCCCTCGATGGCCGTGAAGGTGAGCTGCTGCTCACCCGCCACCAGCGGAGGGGCACCTTTGACGTCGTAGGCCTCGGCGGCTTCGGCGGTGATCGTCTCGACATCCACGATGATGGTCTCCCCGACCCGGAATTCCTTCCACAGGATCCGCTCGGACAGCGGGTCCTCGATCATCTGCTGGATGGCCCGCCGCAGTGGCCTGGCCCCCAGCTGCGGGTCGTAACCCTTGTCGGCCAGGAGCTGCTTGGCCGGTGGCGTGAGCACCAGGCTCAGCCCCTGGAGCTCCAGCTGGTTCGAGACCCGCTGGATCATGAGGTCGACGATCTCGACCACCTCGACCTTGGACAGCTCGTGGAAGACCACGACCTCGTCGATGCGGTTGAGGAACTCGGGCCTGAAGTGCGCCTTCAGCGCCTCGTTCACCTTGGCCTTCATCCGCTCGTAGGTCACCGCCTCGGACGTCTTGGCGAAGCCGACCGAAGACTTGCGCAGATCTGCGGTGCCGAGGTTGGACGTCATGATGAGCACGGTGTTCTTGAAGTCGACCGAACGGCCCTGGGCATCGGTGAGCCGGCCGTCCTCCAGGATCTGGAGCAGCGTGTTGAACACATCGGCGTGGGCCTTCTCGACCTCGTCGAAGAGCACCACCGAGAACGGCTTGCGGCGCACCGCCTCGGTCAGCTGACCGCCCTCTTCGTAGCCGACGTATCCCGGAGGGGAGCCGACCAGTCGGCTCACCGTGTGCTTCTCCATGTACTCGGACATGTCGAGCTGGATGAGCGCGTCCTCATCGTCGAAGAGGAACTCGGCCAGCGTCTTGGCCAGTTCGGTCTTGCCCACACCCGTCGGCCCCAAGAAGATGAACGAGCCGCTCGGCCGCTTGGGGTCCTTCAGACCGGCACGGGTGCGGCGGATCGAACGGGCCAGCGCGGCGATGGCCGGCTCCTGCCCGATGACCCGCTTGTGGAGCTCATCCTCCATGCGCAGCAGCTTGGCCGTCTCCTCCTCGGTGAGCCGGTAGACGGGAATGCCCGTCCAGTTGGCCAGCACCTCGGCGATGACCTCCTCGTCGACGACGTCGAACAGGTCGACGCCCTCGGCCCGCCACTCCGCCTCCATGGCCTCTTTGCTGTCGAGACGGGCCTTCTCCTGTTCGGCGAGCTTCTTCGCCTGTTCGAAGGCCTGCTTCTCTATGGCCGCTTCCTTGTCGGCGCGGAGGCGGGTGATCTCCTCCTCGAGCTTCTTGTACGCGGGCGGCGTGGTCATCCGACGGATGCGCAACCGGCTGCCGGCCTCGTCGATGAGGTCGATGGCCTTGTCCGGCAGATAGCGATCGGCCAGGTACCGGTCGGCCAGATTGGCCGCGGCCACCAGCGCCTGATCGGTGATGGTCACCGCATGGTGCGACTCGTACCGGTCACGCAGCCCCTTCAAGATCTCGATGGTGAGGGCCACGTTGGGCTGCTCGACTTTGATGGGTTGGAAGCGCCGCTCGAGCGCGGCGTCCTTTTCGAGGTGCTTGCGGTACTCGTCGATGGTGGTGGCGCCGATGGTCTGCAGCTCGCCCCGGGCCAGCATCGGCTTGAGGATGGAGGCGGCGTCGATCGCCCCTTCGGCCGCGCCGGCGCCGACCAACGTGTGCAGCTCGTCGATGAACAAGACGATGTCGCCGCGGGTGCGGATCTCCTTCAGCACCTTCTTGAGACGCTCCTCGAAATCGCCGCGGTACCTGCTGCCCGCGACCAGGGCGCCCAGATCGAGCGTGTAGAGCTGCTTGCCGGTCAGGGTTTCGGGGACGTCGTCGGCCACGATCCGCTGAGCCAGACCCTCGACGATCGCCGTCTTGCCCACGCCTGGTTCTCCGATGAGAACCGGGTTGTTCTTCGTGCGGCGCGACAGCACCTGCATGACGCGCTCGATCTCCTTCTCGCGGCCGATGACCGGATCCAACTTGTGGTCCCTGGCCAATGCCGTGAGGTTGCGGCCGAATTGATCGAGCACCGGAGATCCGGTCGGCGCGTCCGACGACTGCGACCCGGGAGCACCGGCACCCACCGACTCCTTGCCCTGGTAACCCGAGAGCAGTTGGATCACCTGCTGGCGGACGCGCGGGAGATCGGCTCCCAAGCTCTGGAGCACCTGGGCGGCGACACCTTCACCCTCACGGACGAGACCGAGCAGCATGTGCTCCGTCCCGATGTAGCTGTGGCCGAGCTGCAGCGCCTCGCGCAGGGACAGTTCGAGGACCTTCTTCGCCCGGGGGGTGAACGGCGGGGATCCGGTCGGTGCCGTCCCGGCCAGTCCAATCGTCTCCTCGACCTTCTCACGCACAGCCTCGAGTGAGACGCCCAGCGACTCGAGTGCCTTGGCCGCGACGCCCTCACCCTCGTGGATCAAACCCAAGAGGATGTGCTCCGTGCCAATGAAGCTGTGGTTCAGAAGACGCGCCTCTTCCTGTGCGAGCACAAGAACTCGACGAGCCCGGTCTGTGAATCGTTCGAACACTCCACCGCCTCCATCTGCGGTCGGCAACTGACCAAAGTCTACAGGTGCCGGTACACCCCGCACCCGCACCGTCGGATTTTCCAGGTCCTTTTCTCAGACATCGGCTTCCTGGCCTATCGTCTGTAGGAAGTGAACGTCGTAGAGCTCCTTGGGCTTCCCGCACTCGAAGAACACCTGCAGCGCCTCGAACCCCTGCTGGTCGAGTCCGTCGTCACCGGCGACGGCTTCCTCGACGAGGTCACGACCCACCTGCTGGCCGCGGGAGGAAAACGTCTGCGCCCGGTCCTGGCCCTGGCCACGGCCACATCTGGGTCCGGCGGGGCCACCCGTGAAGACCTCTTGGGGGCGGTGGCGGTGGAGCTGGTCCATCTGGCCTCGCTCTACCACGACGACGTGATGGACGAGGCGACCGTCCGCCGGAACGTGGAGAGTGTCAACGCCCGGTTCGGAAACCTGGTGGCCATCGTGGCCGGCGACTTCCTGCTGGCCCGATCGGCCGAAATCGCCGCCGGGCTGGGCACGGAGATCGCCGCCCTGCTGGCCGCCACGCTCGGTGAACTTTGCCAGGGTCAGGTGGCCGAGGTGCATTCGGCCTTCCAGGTGGGGCGGAGCCGGGACAGCTACACCGATGCCATCGCCGGCAAGACGGCTTCGCTGATGGCCACCTCGTGCCGGATCGGTGCCCTGACCGGCGGTCTCCCCCGCGACGAGGTGGACGCGTTCACGCTGTTCGGCCGCTACTTCGGCATGGTCTTCCAGGTACGCGACGACATCCTCGACGTCGTGGGGACCGAGGCGGAGCTCGGAAAGCCGGCTGGTCAGGATCTGGCCGAAGGCATCTACACACTGCCGGTCCTCCTGGCGTTGGCCGATCCCGTCGCCGGTCCCGAGCTCGGCCCTCTGCTCGGGCAGCCCCTGGGCCAGCCCGAACGGGACAAGGCCCGTTCCATCGTGGCCGAGTCGGGAGCCATCGGAGGGGCCGCGACGGTGGCGAGACACTACGCCGAGCTGGCGGCCTCGGCCGCTGTCTCCGGTCCGTCCGCCGACCTGGCTCGAGCCTTCACCGGGCTGGCCCACGCGCTGGTCGACGACCTGCCCGCCGACTGACCGGACGGCCCTGCCGGTCACCGGACCGAGCCCGTTCAACGCTGCGTGGTCGACGTCGACGTGGTGGTTGACGTCGTCGGCGGCGTCGTTGACGGGGTCGTGCTGGACGGAGTCGTCGTGGACGGAGTCGTCGTGGGAGTCGTCTTCGTGCCCGCCGTCTTGGTCCCCGGCGCCTTGGTCCCCGCCGCCTTGGTAGCTGCCGCCTTGGCCGCCGCGGCCGCCGCCGCCTTGGCCGCCGCCGCCTTGGCCGCCGCCGCTGCCTCGATCCGAGCGACCCTGGCGGCGCGTGCGGCCCTCGCCTTGGCCCGGGCCTCCGTCTTGCCCGCCTTCTTGTCGGCCCAGATCATCCGCACCAGAGCAGCGCACGTCGGGCTCACGGCCTTGGCCAACCTCCGCTCCCTGCTGTAGCCGGGCAACCTCGTGCCGAGGGCCCGGGCCCGGAGCATCCGCACGTGGGTGACGTCGTACTCCAGCGCCGCGAGGCGGGGCTTGTGGCCGTCGGCCCTGGCCTCCGCCTCCCACACCCGCAGCCGGTGCAACCTCTTGGCGAAGCGGGCCTCGATCCTGCCCTCGTGGTGCAGCCACCTGTGGGCCGTGACGCACTCGGACACCAGGGCTCGGGCCAGCTCCCGGTGCTTCACGGCCTTTGACACGGAGTGGGCATCCCTGGTCGTCGACGCCCCGGCCGGACCCACCAGAGCCACGGCGGACGTCGCCATCGTCGCCACCGCGACCACTGCGATCAGGAGATCCCTCGAGAAACGGCGTAGCGACATCGTCGTCGGCATTGCTCTGGTGCTCCTCTGCTCGCGGCCTGCACTTCTGCCCCACCTGAGTCGGCGGCGTCTGAGGACCACAACCCTACCGTCCGAAGACCGCAATTCGCCATCGCCCCTCCGTCATGGCCGGATCGGTGCCCGGACCGATGAAGAATCGGCGGAGGAGGCCCGGGGCGGCCGATTCGCCTACCGCTGGGAGGGTTTGGGTGAATTGCGCTCGAAGATGATCCGAAGGCCGTGGAGGGTGAGCCACGGCTCCACGTACTCGATCTCCTCCGAATACGGGGAGATGAGCTCGGACAGCCCCCCGGTGGCCACCACGGTGCATTCGCCCAGGACGGCCGCGAACCTTCGGCACAGGCCGTCGACCTGGCCGGCGAAGCCGTAGAGGGCACCGGACTGGATCGACTCCACCGTCGATTTGCCGATCACGCTCCTCGGCTGCGACCAGCTCGACCCGGCCGAGGGCGGCGGCGTTGGCGAACAGGGCGTCGAGGCTGATCGCCACCCCGGGGGTGATGGCCCCACCGAGATACTCCCCGGCTGCCGAGATGGCGTCGAAGGTCGTCGCCGTGCCCAGATCGACCACCACGCACGGGCCGCCGAACAGGTCGTAGGCACCGACAGCGTTGGCGATGCGGTCGGCACCGACCTCTTTGGGGTTGTCGTAGAGGATGGGCATCCCGCTCCTCACGCCCGGCTCCAGCACCACGGAGGGAACGTCGAACCACCGTGCCACCATCTGGCGCAGATTGGCCGTGACCAGCGGCACCGACGAGGTCACCGCGATTCCGGACACCGCATCGTCGATGTCCAGCCCGTCGAGGTCGAGCAGCTGGGTGAGCAGGAGCGCATGTTCGTCGGACGTACGCTCCGCCACCGTCGACAACCGCCAGTGGTGGGCGAGGCCGGTGGGCTCGTTCCCGTCGCGGGGCCCGGTGGCGGCCAGGGGTGCGCTCAGGTCGTCGGCGAAGAGCCCGACGACGGTCTCGGTGTTGCCGACATCGATGGCGAGGAGCATGGTCAGCCTTTCCCGCCGGCTACAGGCGGCAGATCGAACCCGAGGTCGAGAACGGGAGCCGAGTGGGTAAGCGCCCCCACCGAGATGAGGTCCGCACCGGCCGCAGCCATGGCCGGTGCGCTGTCGAGGTCCACCCCGCCCGACACCTCGACCAGTGTCCCGGTTCCGGCAGCCCTGACACAGGCGACGCACTCCGCCACCTGGTCAGGAGTCATGTTGTCGAGCATGACGACGGTGGCCCCGGCACCGACCGCTTCGGCCACCTGGTCGGCGCGGTCGCATTCGACCTCGACCATCCGCCCCGGCCACTGCCGGTTGGCCCGCTCCACCGCCTCGGCGATCGACACGCCGGCCAGGTGGTTGTCCTTGACCAGCACGGCCTCGGAGAGGCTGCCCCGATGGTTGTGCCCGCCGCCGGCCCGGACGGCAGCCTTTTCCAGGGCCCGCAGCCCCGGGGTGGTCTTGCGGGTGTCGAGCACCCGGGTCGACGGGTTGACGGCGCGCACGGCGACCACGTACCTGTGGGTCAACGACGCCACCCCGGAGAGGTGGCCGAGGAAATTCAGGGCCGTGCGTTCGGCGGTGAGGATGGAGCGAAGGGATCCGCGCACCTCGGCGACGTCGTCACCCGGCAGCACCTCGGCACCGTCACCCTTGTGCCAGGTCACCACGAGGCCGGGGTCGATCTGGGTGAACGTCTCCACTGCGCATGCCCGACCAGCCACCACCCCGTGGGCCCGGCTCACGATGGCCACCGTCGCCTGGGCCGAGGCCGGGACGAGTACCGCGGTGAGGTCGCCCAGGGGCAGGACGTCCTCGGCGATGGCCCGGGTCACCGCCTCGACCACCGCGTGGCGGGGAGGTTCGACCGCGGCAACGTCCGGGCCGTGGCGGTGGGGCTGGTCAACGGACCGGCGGTCGCGGTTCGGGCGGCCGGCGGTGATCGGGGTCCGGAGGCCGCGGCACGTCGAGGAGGGCGGCCCCCTCCGAGGTGTGGACGATCCGGCGGCGCCACCGGTCGACGGCGACGGGAAAATCGCTTCTGGCGTGCGCACCCCTGGTCTCGCACCTCACCGAGGCCGACGACAGTACGCAGGTGGCCGCGGTGACCAGATTGGCCAGCTCACCGTGGGCCCGGTCCGCGGGTACACCGTCGCCGACCTGGTCGGCGACGGCCAGGACGGCGCGGCCGGCGACATCGAGCGACCCGGCGCTGCGCACCACGCCGGCTCCGGCGATCATGGCCCGCTGCAGTTCGTCGCGGGCCTTGACCACGTCCGGTCCCGGGCCGTCCTCGGGCCGGCGCGGGTGGCGGGGCGGCGGCGAGCCGGCGACCGGGCCCAGCGGTTCGCAGTCGCCGCGGAGATAGGCACCGAGCGCCCCGGTGGCGGACGGCCCGTCCGTCCCGCCGGCAATGGCCTCGGCCAGGCGGGCACCGAAGACCATCCCCTCGAGGAGGGAATTGGATGCCAGGCGGTTGGCGCCGTGGACCCCGGTGCAGGCCACCTCGCCCGCAGCCCAGAGGCCGCGGAGCGCGGTGGCCCCCGACAGGTCGGTGAGCACTCCCCCCGACAGGTAGTGCGCGGCGGGGGCGATGGGCAGCCAGTCATGCGAGGGATCGAGCCCGATGTCCTTGAGCGAGGCGGCGATGGTGGGGAACCGGGCGTCGAAGGCGGCCAGGCCGGTGGCGTCCAGCCACAGGCTGTCGACCCCCTGCTCCCGCATGCGGTCGGCCATGGCCCGGCTGACCACGTCACGTGGGGCCAGCTCGTCGACGAAACGGTCACCCCGTGCGTCGCGCAACAGCGCGCCGTGCCCTCGTAGGGCCTCGGAGAGGAGGGGGCGGGGCATGGCCGGATGGTGGAGCGCCGTGGGGTGGAACTGCATGAACTCCACGTCGGCCACCGGCACCCCGGCCCGGAGGGCCATGGCCAGGCCGTCCGCGGTGGCCTCGGCCGGGTTGGTGGTCACGGCGAAGAGCTGACCGGCGCCCCCGGTGGCCAGCACCGTGTGCGCGGCCCGAACCTCGACGACCCGGCCGTCGGCGCTGAGGGCGCGCACACCGCGGCACCGGCCGTTCCCGACCAACAGGTCGAGGGCGAACCACTCCTCGAGCACCGCCGCCGCCGTGGCCCGGGTGGCGTCGACCAGGGCCCGCTCCACCTCGGCCCCGGTGGCCGCACCGCCGGCGTGGACCACCCGGGCGGTGGAATGGCCACCCTCACGGGCCAGGGCCAGCGCCCCGCCGGGCTGCCGGTCGAAGACGGCGCCCATGGCGATCAGCTCGTTGACCCGGGACGGGCCTTCGTCCACCAGGACCCGGACCGCATCGGTGTCGCAGAGACCGGCCCCGGCGGCCAGGGTGTCGGCCAGGTGGAGATCGGTCGAGTCCTCGTCACCGCCGAGCACCGCGGCCACGCCGCCCTGCGCCCATCGGGTGGCCGACTGGGAGAGCTCGGCCTTGGTCAGCACGCCCACCCTGAGCCCGGTCGACCCGGGGGCGGCTCCTCCTCCGGGCATCGGTGCCGCCAGGCGGACCGCGGCCGACAGGCCCGCCACCCCGCTCCCGAGGACCAGGACGTCCAGTGGGCCGGTGTCCTCGCCGGGCCCGCTCACGCCGGCGTCTGCAGATCAGACGTGGGAGGGACCCGGCGCGCTCCGGTCCGCCCCGGGTTCACGGTCATGGGCACGGGTCAGGCGCTCAGGTGGTGGAGCGTGGGGATGGGGGCCCAGCCGCGGGGGTCGAGATTGTCGATCAGCCGGACCGGGCCGACCTCGGCCGCGATCAGCAACCGGAGCGGGCGGCCGGTGGCACAGGTGGACGCCGGCTCGAGGTCGTCGGCATGGACCAGGGCCGCGTAGTCCAGCGCCACCGCCGGCTCGCGTGCGACCACCCGGGCCATCCGCTCCTCGATGACGGCCGGGCGGTCCTCACCACCGGCCATCATGGCGGCGCCGGACCTCAGCGCCCTGGACAGGACCAGGGCCGCCCTTCGTTGCTCGGCCGACAGACGGGTGTTCCTGCTGGAGAGGGCCAGGCCATCCCGCTGCCGGACGGTCTCGCACCCGATGACCTCGGCGGGCAGGGAGCGGTCCCGCACCACCCACCGGACCAGCGCCAGCTGCTGGAAGTCCTTCTCGCCGAAGTAGGCCCGGCAGGGACCCGGCCGCCGACAGCAGCTTGACCACCACGGTGGCCACGCCGTCGAAGTGCCCGGGCCGCGAAGCCCCTTCCCATCGGTCGGCCAGCTCGGGGGCCGACACCATGGGTATGTCTCCGGGCGCTTCCGGGTACATCTCGGCCACCGACGGGGCGAAGACCAGCCGGCCGCCGGCCTGCGCCACCGCTTCGAGGTCGGCCTCGAGGGTCCGTGGGTAGAGGGCCAGGTCGACGGCGTCGCCGAACTGGGTGGGGTTCACGAAGATGGACACCGCGACCACGTCGCACTCCCGTGCGGCCCGCTCGACGAGCGAGCGATGGCCTGCGTGGAGCGCTCCCATGGTGGGCACCACGCCCACCGACCGTCCGGACCGTCTCACCGCGTCAAGGGCCCGCGAGTACTCGGCGACCGTCTCGAACACGGGGATCCCGGTAGAACCGGTCACGGGGATGGCGGCGGAGCCGGGCGCCTCCGGGCGCAGCACCGCGGGCGTCGGCACCTCGGTCGTGACCGTGCTCACGCCACCTGCTCCTCGGCCACGGCCGCCACGGCCTCGAGGGTCGCCGGCACCGGGGCGGGTTCGGACTCCATGGTCAGTCTCCGGGCCAGGCCGACCATGGCGTCGTAGGCGGCGAGCTCCGTCCGCTGACCGGACAGCGTCGAGAGCGCCCGCCGGTGCCGGTCCACCGTGTCCCAGTCCCCCCGGGCCGCGGGCCCGGTCAGTGCCCGTCGGGGCCCGAGGTCCACGGCGTCGTCCAGGGCGGCCCGCATCAGGTGGGCAAAGGCGTCGAGCGGCAGGCCGGCCGAGGCCGCCACCCGCTCGACCTGGCCGATGAGAGCCACCATGTGGTTGGCGGCGATGGACGCCGCCGCGTGGTACGTGGCGCGATCCGCGTCTTCGACCGTCACCACCCGGCCGCCCAGCGAGGCGACGACGGCTCTGGTCATCGGGTCCCCGGCCACCGCGAAGGTGAGGCCCGACCGGAGACGATCGGCGCCGGTGGCCGCGGTGGGCAGGGGCACGAGGGGATGGACCGACCCCCGCCGGGGATGGGTCTCGAGCACATCGAGGCCCAGCGAACCGGCCAGGTGGATGACAACGGTGGTCCCGACCGGGGCGACCGAGGCGGCCACCCGGCGCACCTGGTCGTCAGGGGTGGCGATGATCAGCAGATCGACGCCGGCCGCGGCCGAGTGGAGGGGATCGTGGCGACCGAGCGCGCCCCTCGACTCGAAGTCGCCGGTGGCGTCGAGCGCCGCCATCATCGACCGGCCGGCCCGGCCCGGCCCGATAACACGAAACGTGGTCACCTGTCCCCTTTCGACGTTCCAGCCCCGGAGGTGCCGTTCGCATCAGAGAATCCTTGTGCTTCGTCTCAGAGTGTACCCACGACTGCGACCTCGCCACCAGCGCCGAGCAGCGCGGCGTCGTCGACGAGGTCAGGGGCGAGCTCCCGGAGCGGTTCGAGGACGAACCGGCGGTCGCGCCAGCGGGGATGGGGCACGGTCAGCTCGGGGTCGGAGATCTCCACGCCGTCGATCCACAGAACGTCGGCGTCCAGCGTCCGCGGGCCCCACCGGGCCGCCCGTACCCGACCGGCTGCCGCCTCGAGCCTGCGGCACTCCTCGAGCAGGCGGTAGGGGTCGGCGCCCGGCGCCAGGGCCAGCTCGACCACCACATTGAGGAACGGCCCCTGGCCGTCGGGGCCGCCGACGGGCGAGGTCTCGTAGACACGGGACACCGCAGTGACCGGCGCCCGGCTCCCCGCCCGCAGCTGGTCGACGGCCCGCCGGAGGTGCCCCCACCGGTCCCCGAGGTTGGAGCCCAGCGACAGAAAGGCCCGGTCGGTCAACGGTTGGCTGGTGGGAGCGGTCACTGCCGCCGGGTGATCCGGACCCCGACCGTGGCGATGTCCATGGCCAGCGGGGGCTGCAATTTGCGGAGGTGCACGGTGACGGCGGCTATCCGGCGATCGGAGGCCAGGGTGGCCTCGGCGACGGCACCGGCCAGCGCCTCCAGCAGTTGGAAGGAGGACGCGCCCGTCACGATCCCGACGGCGGCCTCGGCGATGCCGGAATAGTCGACGGTGTCGGACAGCCGGTCACTGCGGCCGGCGAGGCCCAGGTCCACGGCGAGGTCCAGGTCGATCTCGAAGGGCTGGGCCCGGCTCTTCTCCTCGGGTAGCACCCCGTGGGTGCCGATGGCCCGGAGTCCCCGCAGTTGGATCCGGTCGCCCCGGCCGCCTTCGCCGTCGCCGGTGACGCCGGTCACCGACCTGCTCGGCGGGCCGTCACCCGCCGCCAGGTGGGTCGTCGCCGGCCCCCGGGTGGACGGCGGCGGGCGAGAGCTCACTGGCGAAGGCCACCAACTCTCGGCCGCTCGGACCCATCGGATGGCCCGTCATGTGCTCGAGGACGGTGATGGCCTGCGGCCCGCTGGACAGCCGTTCCGACCACAGCAGGTAGCCGGCCATCACTCCGACCATTCGGTCACCGAGCTCTTCTTGATGGACAAGGACCCGCTCTCCGGCCATCACCCGCCCGTGCAACTCGCGGTAGATCTCCCCGAGCACCCCGCGCGTGTCGCCGGACGGCGGGAGGGGAAAGTGCACGCTGGCCATCGACCGCTCCTCGTAGGCCTGGAGGTTGTGGGAGGACGGCAGGAGCGAGATCACCCTCGTGAATCCCTGGACCTGCAGCCAGATGATCTCCTCCTGGCGCCGGACCTTCCGGTGGTTGGGGGCGAAGCCGCCCGGACGCTCGCTCATGGCCAGGCGGTCCTTGATCACCCAGGTGAAGTTGCGGGGGGGGATCCCCGCCGCCCACTTGCCTTTCACGTTCCCACCTCAGACTGATCCTGGCCCACCGCGCCGAGCGGCGCCCCGAAGCCCACCCGCCCCACCAGCACGGCAGCCTGGACGGTGGCGGCGACATCGTGGACCCGCACCATGCCGGCCCCCTGGGTCATGGCCCAGGTGGCGGTGGACAGCGAAGCCGGCAGCCGCTCGTGGACCGGCGCCGGGGCGGCGCCGGCCGGTGAGGTCAGCGAGGCGAGGAAGCTCTTGCGACTGGTCCCGACCAGGACCGGATAGCCGGTGGCCACCAGCTGGCCCAACGACGCCAGCAGGGCCAGGTTGTGGCCGACGGTCTTGCCGAAGCCGATGCCCGGATCGATCCACACCTCCGCCACCCCGGCATCCGCGGCCCGGGTGGCCCGTTCGACCAGCAGGGCGGAGACCTCCGCCACCACGTCGTCGTAGTGGGGGTCCTGTTGCATGGTCGCCGGCGTCCCCTTCCGGTGCATGGCCACCCAGCCGACGCCGTGACGCGCGGCGACCGGCCACAAGGAGGCCGAGACATCGTTGATCAGCGAAGCCCCGGCACCGACGGCCGCCTCGGCCACGACCTCCTTGGTGGTGTCGATCGACACCCTGACCTCGCCGGCCAGCGCTTCGATGACCGGGATCACCCGTCGCAGCTCCTCGTCGGCGGACACCGGTTCGGCGCCGGGCCGGGTCGACTCGCCGCCCACGTCGACGATGTCGGCCCCCTCGCCCACCATCTCGTGGCCTTTCATGACGGCCTGCCCACTTTCGAACCATTTCCCGCCATCCGAGAACGAGTCGGGCGTGACGTTGAGGATCCCCATCACCAACGGACGGTCCTCACAGGTCGGGCTGGGCATGACGACACAGAGTAAACCAGCCTGCAGGCTCCCGCGCCCGGCTCGCGGGTGAGATTCAGCGGCCGCGGACGAACTGCATGGCTTCCATCCTGGTCGCCGCATCGTTGCGGAAGAGACCCCGCACGGCCGAGGTGACCGTCGAGGTGCCTGATTTCTTGACCCCCCGCATCGACATGCACAGGTGTTCGGCGTCCACCACCACGAGGACGCCCCTCGGAGCCAGCGCATCCTCGACGGCGTCGGCGATCTCGGTGGTCATCCGTTCCTGGACCTGGAGCCGCTTGGCGAAGCCGTCCACCAGCCGCGCCAGCTTGGAGAGCCCGGTGATCCGGCCGTCCTCACCCGGGATGTAGGCCACATGGGCCTTCCCGATGAAGGGGATCAGGTGGTGCTCGCACAGGGAGGCGAAGGGGATGTCGCGCACCATCACCATCTCGTCGTGCTCGGCGGCGAAGGTCACCTCGAGATGGTCGGCCGGGTTCTGGCCGAACCCGGCGAGAACCTCCTCGTACATCCGTGCCACCCGCATCGGCGTCTTGACCAGCCCGTCGCGGGACGGATCCTCGCCCAGCGCGATGAGCAACTCGGTGATGGCCCGCTCGACGCGGTCGGTGTCGACGGTCACCAGGCCGGCACGGCCCTACGGCGAGACGTCGGTGTGGGCGTGGATGGCCCGGAGATTACGAAGGCGCTCGTCGACATCAAGCCCATATCCCACCACGAACTCGGCCGGTATGTGAAACCCGACATAGCGGAGGTCGATCTCGGTTCGCTGCTGGCCGTCCTTCACCAGCAGTGCGCACACCTCGAGGCTGGCCGGGCGCCGGGCCAGGAGATACCGCTGCAGATAGTTGAGGGTCAGGCCGCTGTCGACGATGTCCTCGACGACGAGGACATCGCGGTCGGCCAGGTCGACGTCCAGGTCCTTCACGATGCGGACCACCCCCGACGTACGGGTGGCGCTGCCGTAGGAGGACACGGCCATGAAGTCGACCTCGACCGGCAGGGCGATGGCCCGGGACAGGTCGCTCATGAACATGAAGGCTCCCTTGAGCACGCCGACCAGCAGGGGTGGTCGCCCCTCGTAGTCGACGGTGATCCGCTCCCCGAGCTCGACGATCCGGGCCTGGAGATCGATCTCCGAGACGATGACCCGGCCGACGTCGGCACCACACTCGAGAGGGTCGGGCCGGACGCGCCCCGGGGGGCCCGCCGCCTCATCGCCGTGAGCGCTCACCGGCCCGACTGTATCGGAGCACCGTGCCCGCCAGCCCCGGGCCCCGGGGGCCGGGGTCCGGCCGACAGGCGCCCGTGGCTCCGCCTCACCGTTCGCCCGTCGGGTACCTGGGTCGCCCGCCGGTTCTTCCTCGCCACCTCGAGCACGCGATCGACGGCGTCGAGCGGGGGCGGGTAGGGGCCATCGCCGGTCAGCCAGTCGCGGACGCTCCTGCGTCCCACGGCCACCGGCGCGGCGGCCAGGGCGGCAGCCGCCTCGGGGTCCACGAGTGAGGCCACCGCCTCGAGAATGTCGGCGTCACCGCCCAGGACGGCGGCCTGGCGGGCCAGGACGGGCACGACGTCCCGTCCGGCGATGGCCGAGCACAGGGGGAGCAGCTCGTGGCGGACCCGGTTGCGCACGAAGCGGGGGTCGTCGTTGGACGGGTCGTGGACCGGGTCCAGGCCGAGGTGCTCGCAGAGGGCGACCGTCTCCGAGCGACGCAGACCGAGCAGGGGATGCCCGGTGCCGGCCCGCATGGCGGCCAGGCCGCTGACGCCGGCCCCGCGCAGCAGATTGGCCAGCACCGTCTCGGCCTGGTCGTCGGCCGTGTGCCCGGTGGCGGCATCGGGGCCGAGGACCTCGCGGCGGGCGGCCCGGGCCCGGGCCTCCAGGTTGGGACCCTCGCCCACCGTCACCCGCTCCGGGCGGAACGCGGCGCCGAACCTCCGGGCCGCCTCGGCCACGATGCCGGCCTCGGCGCCGGAGCCGGATCTCAGGCCGTGGTCGACGTGCACCGCGGTCACCCGGCACCCCGAGGCGACGGCCAGGACCAGCAGGGACAGCGAGTCGGACCCGCCGGAAACGGCGCACACCAGATCGGTTCCCGCATCCGGGAACGTGCACCGTTCGAGAAGCGCCCCGATCAGGGTGTCGGAGGAGTCAGCCGGACAGGGCGGTCGTGGCACCGACACGCGAGATCCATTCCGACGGGTTGCGGATCTCGACCAGGGAGGGCAGCCATTCCGGTCCCCGCCAGGCCCGGTCGAGGAGCTCGGGACCGCCGGACCCCTCGACGGCGGCGATGAACCGCTCGCCCTCCTCGTACTGGCGGAGCTTGGCCTCGATGCCGATGAGCTGCTGGAGCAGGCGGGCGGGACCCCGGGTCTGCTTGCGCCGCTGCCGGAGCACCTCGGAGAACTGGGCCGCACTGGGGATGGCCGAGGCGCCGGCCCGGTCCATGGTCACATCGCCGTGCCCCTCCAGCAGGCTCATCAGCGCCTGGATCCGGTGCAACCCCTCCAGCTGCTCGGGCGTGGCCACCAGGCCGAGGGCGCCGCTGTCGCGCAGCGGATTGCGCCCGGCCCGGATCTCCTCGGTCATCCGGCGCAGGGCCTCGGCGAATCGTGACGGATCCGGCTCGAGCGAGCCGATCCCCTCCTCGACCAGGGAGACGAAGTAGTCACGCATCCAGGGGATGGCCGTGAACTGACAGCGGTGGGTGACCTCGTGGAGGGCCAGCCACAGCCGGAACTGCCGGGGCTCGAAGCCGTGCAACTGCTCGAGCGCCACCACGTTGGGCCCGACGAAGTACACGAGATCCTGATCCTCGACCGCGTCCTCGGTGAGCAGCAGGTCGTACTGGCCGAGGACCCTGGTGGACAGCCAGCCCAGCACGAGACCCATCTGGGTGCCGGTGGCCACACGCCCGGCGCTGGCCAGCGGGCCGGCCAACCGCCTGGTCAACTCGTTGGTGGCCACCACCCGGGCGGGATCCAATCTCTCGAGGTGGGGCCCGACGAGGCGCTGGAAGCTGGAGACGTTGGCGTGCACCCAACCGGCGCGGTCGGTGACCCGGGCCCGGGCGGGACCTGAGGAAGAACGGAGCCCGGTGGACTCCGCCACCAGCTCCTCGGCCTGGGCGGTGAGCTCCTCGAAGTCGGCCTGGAGGAGGTCGGGCCGGTACGGGGCGGGCAGGCGGCTGCGGCTCCCGACCCATCCGGCCACCCGTTCGGCTGTGTCCCACGCCACCGCCCCGGCGCTGTCGGCGTCCCCATCGGATTCGGTCATCGGTGACCAGTGTAGGGACCGGGGCATCCGGGCGGCGGCCGAGCCCCCGGATCGGCCGGCGGGGCCCCTAGTTGGCCTGGCGGATGTTCTCGTTCTGCAAGGCCTTGGCCACCCGCTCGATGAGGGCATCGGGCACGTGGTCCTTGCACCGGTTGGCGATGACCTTGCGCAGCTCGGCCTCGAACCCGTAGGCCCCGACACAGGGTCCACACAGGTCCAGATGGCGGCTGATCTCCACCCTCCTCTCCTCGGTGAGCTCACCGTCGAGGTAGAAATACAGGCGCTCGATGGTCTCGTCGCAGCCGACGAATCCCGCCACACCCCCCTCGTCGTGACCCGATACGGCTGCCGGATCGCCCGGTACGTCCCGATCTCCCACTGGTGGCGCTCTCCTACCTTGCCTTGTCCCCTGCTCCGACGAGGCCCCGTGTGCTTCCACGATCGACCAACGCCTTCTGCAGCGCTTTTCTTCCGCGATGGATCCTGCTCATCACGGTTCCGATGGGCACATCGGTGATCTCGGCGATCTCCTTGTACGAGAACCCCTCGACGTCGGCCAGGAGGACGGCCATCCGGAATGTGTCCGGGAGGGCCTCGATGGCCTCTTTGACGTCGGTGTCGGTGAACCGGTCGAGGGCCTCGTCCTCTGCGCTGCGGCCCAGGCCCGCGCCCTGATCGCCGGCCAGATGGCGGTAGAGGTACAGGTCCTCGACGTCCTCGACGTCGGCGATCTCGGGCCGACGCTTCTTGGCCCGGTAGGTGTTGATGTAGGTGTTGGTCAGGATGCGGTAGAGCCAGGCCTTGAGGTTGGTGCCCAGCTCGAAGCTGGCAAAGGCCCGGTAGGCCTTCAGAAAGGTCTCCTGCACCAGGTCTTCGGCGTCAGCCGGGTTGCGGGTCATGCGCAGGGCGGCCGTGTACAGCGCCGGCATGTACTCCATTGCGAGATCGGAGAACACCGCCTGATCGGCCATGCCAGAAACCCTACAAGGACTCGGGCGGATCCGACACCCGCCATCGCCCGCCTGCGGGCCGGCCATCGCCCGTCTTCGCCCGCCTTTGGCTGCGGCGAGATGCCGGCGGTCGGATCCCGTCAGGCCGCGTGCACCGGAATTCGGGCGTAGCCGGCCACATTGGCCATCTGGACCCGTCGCGAGCCATCTTCGTCGACGGTGAAGTCGGGCCAGCGGCGGATCATCTCCTCGAGGGCGACCCGGCTCTCCATTCTGGCCAGGGCCGCCCCCAGGCAGGTGTGGATCCCGAAGCCGAAGCCGAGGGAGTGTCCCGAGACCCGGGTGATGTCGAACCGGTCCGGGTCGGGATACTCGCGTTCGTCGTGGGTGGCCGCGCCGGTCAGGAGCAGCACCGGGAACCCCGCCGGGATCGTCGCCCCCTGCCACTCCGAGGCCTGCACCGAATAGCGGCCCTGGTACTGGGACGGAGGCCAGAACCTGAGGATCTCCTCGACCGCCCCGGGCACGAGGCCAGGGTCGTCGAGCATCGCCTTCCACTGGTCGCGGTGCCGGGCCAGGAGCACGAAGGCGTTCCCGACCAGTTTGGTCACCGTCTCGGCGCCCGCTCCCCCGAGCAGCGCGGCGAACCCGGCGATCTCGTCGTCGGCCAGCGCGGTGGTGGTCCCGTCCTCGCGCTCCATGGTGGCCTGGGTGAGCTGGCTCAACATGTCGTCACCGGGATCGACGCGTTTCGAACGGGCCAGGCCCTGGAAGTAGACCACCGCCTCGAGCATGGCCTCCTGCCCGGCCCTGGAAGGGCCGGGCTCCCCGGGCTCGCGCTGCAGGGTGAGGTCGATCCAGTGCCGGATCTTCTGCCTGTCGGCAGCGGGGACACCCAGCATCCGCGAGATGATCTCGACCGGGAAGGGGGCGGCGAAGTCCTCCACCGCGTCGAAGGAGGACCGGCCGTCGAGCCGGTCGGCGAAACCGCTGATCACCTCGGTGACCATCGGCTCGAGGGCCTGGATCGACCGCGGGTGGAACACCTTGCTCACCAGGCTCCGGAGGCGGTGGTGGTCGGGCGGGTCCTGCATGATCATCATCCCGAGCCCGCCGACCATGCCACCGTCGAGCGAGAGGGAGTAGAGGTCGATCCCGCGGGTGCTGGTGAACGTGCGCCAGTCGTGGCTGGCCGCCAGCACGTCGGCATGACGGGCGATGGCCCAGAATCCGTACTGCTCGTTGAAGTGGACCGGTGCCTCGTCGCGGAGCTGCCGGTACAGCTCGTAGGGGTCGTCGAAGAAGACCTCGGAGAACGGGTCGAAGACCGCGGTCACGATCGGGGCCCGGGCCGCCAGAAGGAGACGAGGAGGAGCGCACTGCCGCCGACTCCGCCGATCAGGGCGATCGCACAGGCCTGTCCACCCCCACAGCGAGGTCAGCCCGACGGCCTTGTCGAGGCTCCAACCGCCAGGTCCGACCGTGGCCAGCAGGAAGCCCGACATGGTCAGCACCATCACGTACTCCCAGCCCTCGCCGGGGCGGAAGATGAAGAAGCCGTTCCTGAGGTGGTTCGTCACCCAGGCCACCACCATGACCCCGACGACGCCGGCACCGCCCAACGAGGTCAGCAGGCCGAGAACGAGAAGTGCGCCGGCACCGATCTCGGTGATGCTCGCCGTCCAGGCGTGGAACCAGCCCGGTTTCATCCCGAGGCTCTCGAACCAGCGGCCGGTGCCGGCGATCTTGCCGCCGCCGATGATGTGATTGACCCCGTGCGCGATGAACACGGCCCCGATGGCCACCCTGAACACCAGCAGCGCGAGGTCGACGGCATGGACGTTGGCCATTTCGAAGGCTCCACTTTCTCGGACGGGACGGTCAACCGGCCACTAGATGATCACACGACGGTTGCAGAAACCACTCGATACCCTGCCACCCGCGGCTGCCACCCGCGGCTCCGGCTCAGTCCGACGCCGGGAGGGCCTTGGCCGACTTGATCTCGAGCGCTTCGCCGTCCAGGGAGAGCGCTCCGCTCCCGGGTTTGGTGCACAGGACCTCGACCGAGTCGGCGGCGTCGGTGTAGCGCTTGCCGAGCAGCGTGGCTCCGGTCTGGTCGGACGCCGGAGCGGCGCCTTCCGCCACCGGCTCGTCCAAGGCCACGAGGGCGACGCCCCCACAGGCCAGCTCGTGGTCGCCCGTCCCCTTCACGACCACGATCTCGGCCTCGCTGACCTGGCTCTTCAATCGCAACCCAGGCTTGAGATTCATGACGAAACCTCCTTGATCGACTCGTCGGACACCGGAGAGCCTGATGCAGCGGGCCGGTCCACTGCCAACTGATCGCGCACCACCCGCCGGAGGAGCTTCCCGCTGGCCGTGGTGGGGAGATCGTCGTAGACGACCACCCGACCGGGCGTCTTGAGGGAGCCCAACCGCTCACGGACCCATCCGGTGAGCTCGTCGGCGATCTCGCTGGGGAGGAGTCCTGTCAGGGAGGGACCGAGCACCACCGCGGCGGCGACGGACTCCCCCCAGTCCGGATCGGGGACGCCGACCACGACGACCGCTTCCACGCCGGCATGGCGGAGCAGCGCGTCCTCTATCTCCGAGGGCGACAGGTTCTCGCCACCCTTGATGATCACGTCGTCGACCCGACCCTCGACGTAGAGGTAGCCGGACTCGTCGATCGATCCCACGTCCCCGGTGGCCAGCCACCCGGCCTCGTCGAGGCCGGTGGCGCTGTCGAGGTACTCCCCGCCGACCTGTGGGCCCCGGACGCGGATCAGACCTCTGGCCCCCACCGGTGCCATGGCGCCGGAGTCCTCGAAGATGGCGACCTCGACGCCCGGCAGCGGCCGGCCGACGGACTCGAGGCGGCGACGGGCCTCCGGGTCGGTGCTGGACAGCGCCTGACGGTGGTCCTCGGGGCCGAGCACGGCGATGGTCGATGAGGTCTCGGTGAGCCCGTAGGCATTCACGAATTGGGTCTCCGGGAACAGCTCGAGCGCCCGTTCGAGGATCGGCGCGGCCATGCGGGCACCGCCGTAGGAGAGTGAGCGCAGGGTGGGGACCCGCAGTGCGCGGTCGGCGTCCATGCACTGCACGATCCTGGCCAGCATGGTGGGCACCACGAATGCATGGGTCGCACCGCCGGTCCGGGCCAGGTCCAGCCAGCCGGTGGGGGTGAAGCTCGGGAGGGGCAGGATGCGACGACCCGAGTAGACCGAGGTCAGGACGGCCGCCACCCCGGCGATGTGGAAGGGCGGGGCCGCCAGCAGGAGGGCCTCGTCCTCCCCCGAACCGGCGAACTCGACCGTGTCCATGACGTAGGAGGAGAGGTTGTCGTGGGAGAGGACCGCGGCCTTCGGCGTGCCGGATGACCCGCTCGTGAACAAGATGACCGCGGCACGGTCGGGATCGTCGACATATGCCGCCGGTACAGGGTCGACCCGGTCAGCACCGCCGGCACCGCCGGCACCGCCGAGACGGCGCCGCCAGTCGGACGTCCGGGTGACGGTCGGGCCGCGAAGGTCGGCCGCGAGCTGCTCGGAGGCGACCGCATACGGACGATCGAGCCGTTCGAGCTGGGCCTGGAGGGCGTCGGCCGGCAACCGAAAGTTGAGCGGGGCGTAGGCGACCCCGGCCCAGGCGGCCCCGAACAGGGCCGCCGGCACCGCCGCCGAACAGGTGTCGGCGAATGCGAGCGTGGCCGCGCCGTGCCTGTCCAGGTCGGCCCCGACCCGTCGGGCCAGCCGGCGCAGATCGCCGTACGAAAGCGACTCCGCTCCGTCGGTGAGCGCCGTGCGGTCGCCGAACGCATCGGCGATGAGGTCCAAGAGGATGGCGATGTTCACGAGGGGGATCCCAGGCCGTTCGGTGGACTCGGTGTCATCGGGCGGCAGCGGGTGGTTCGGTGTCCATGGCGTGGGGATGGGGCATGCGGTCGTCCGGAAGCGGAGCCAACCATAACGATTCGCGTACGGGTAGGACAATCCCCACCCGGTGGGACGATCCCGGACCCGACGGGACCCGGGGCGGTACCCGGCCTCGAGGTCAGTCCTCGAGCTCGTCGACCAGGCCCCAGTCCAACGCCGTGTCGGCGTCGATGGCCGACAGGCCCAGGGCCAGGAGCAGGGTGGCGTGACGGCCGATGCGTCTCGGCAGGCTGACGGTGCCCCCCGCCCCCGGGATGAGCCCGAGCCGCACCTCGGGCAGCGAGATCCGGGTCGAGTGCGTGGCCACCACCCGGTGTGCGAACGCAGCCAGCTCGATACCCGAGCCGACCGTCGGCCCGTGCAGGTGGACCGTCGTCCGGTCGGCCACGCCGGCCATGGCCCGACCGATGTTGCGCTGCAGGCGCACGAGATGGGCCGACACCGGATCCGATCGTGTCCCGAACTCGTCCAGATCCCCGCCGCTGCAGAAGGATCCGCCCGAGCCGCGCAGGCCGACCGCCGTGATCGTCGGGTCGGCCTGCGCCACCTGGATGGCAGCCAGGAGCTCGTCGCGCATCTGCGTATTGAACGCGTTCAACACATGGGGACGGTCGAGGGTGATCGACAGCTGGTGGTCCTGGCGGGAGAGGCGGACCACGGGACCGGACTCCTTCGGTCGCACACGCGCCGGATTCCGGGCGCGCCACCTGGCGAACTCCGGTCCACTCTGGAGGAGCCCGTAGGCGGTCGACTCGGCCACCAGCCCGGCGGGCACGGACCGACCCTGACCCGTCCTGAGCAGCACGGCCAGTGTCGTCGACGCCATGGTGTTGTGGTCGACCGTCTCCAGCACCGACTCGAGGTCCTGGCTCTCCTTCCCGACGACGACGTCGGCCCACAGCGGGGTCCGCACCGTCGGGTCCTCCACCGATCCCACCACGACGGCGGCCAGGGTCTGGAGGCTCTCCAACGACCGCCCGGCCAGCGCGTCCGGAAGGTCGTCACCGTCGACCACCAGCACCGGCCGGCCGGAGGCCACCATCCGCTCGTGGATCTCACCCGCCCCGAGCACCCCGGCGAACTCCTCACCGGAGAGCCGCACGGGGTCCATCGGACGATGGTAACGATTCGCTGGCTTCGACGTAGTCTGGCCCCGACCAAAGGAAAGCACCGGTGGCTGAAGGAGATCTCGGTTCGACCGACGCCTCGGAGGCATGGGCCAGGTCGGGGATGATGTTCCTGACCGGCCGGACCGGTGGCCCGGCACTGGGCGGGCCGGCGGCCCTGGTCGACCGGGGGCGCGACATCGCCGCCGACATCGCCCGGAGAACGGCACGTCTGGGCCGGCCCGTGCTCGTCGACCCGCTGGCGCTGATGGTCGAGCGGGCCGCCCTCGGTGGTCTGCGGCGGGGCGGGCAGGTCAGCTGCGGTGGGTCGTCCCGCCTGATGAGATCGGCCGACGGCTGGATCGCGGCCACCATGGCCCGTCCGACCGACTGGGACCTCGTCCCTGCGCTGGTCGAACGGCCCGCAGCCGTCCCCCACGGGGAGTGGGACACCCTCGAAGCGGCTGTGGCCACCATCGAGGGCCGGGAGCTCACCACCAGGGCCGGGCTCCTCGGCCTGCCCTTGTCGGTGCTGGCCGAACGGCGCCCGCCCCACGGCGACGCGGCGGTGGCCCGCGGCGCCGCCTCCGGGATCGAACCGGAGCGGATCCGCTCCGCCCCGCCGGTGACGTCCATGACCGGACTCGTGGTGGCCGACCTCTCCGCCCTCTGGGCCGGGCCGCTGGCGGGTCGCCTCCTGGCCCGGGCCGGTGCCCGCGTCATCAAGATCGAATCCGCCTCCCGCCCCGACGGAGCCCGTCGGGGCGACCCGAGGTTCCACGCGGCGATGAACGCGGGCAAGGAATCGGTGGTCGTCGAACTCGATCGAACCACCGGAAGAGAGACGCTGGCCCGCATCCTGGCCCGGGCCGACGTGGTGATCACCGCGTCGAGGCCCCGGGCGCTCGACCAGCTCGGCCTCGACCCCGAGGATCTGGTCCGAAGGCACCGGCCCCGAGCCTGGTTGATGATCTCGGGGTACGGCACCGGGTCCTCCAACCGGGTGGCATTCGGCGACGATGCCGCCGTGGCCGGTGGTCTCGTGGCCTGGGACGGTTCGACGCCCTGCTTCTGTGGCGACGCCGTCGCCGATCCGCTGACCGGCCTGGCCGGCACCGCGGCCGTGCTCTCCGCCTTGGAGAGCGACGGGGCGTGGATCATCCAGGCGTCGATGGCTGACGTCGCCGCGGGGGCGACCGGCCCCGCCCTCTCCGTCGACGGGCTGGAACCCTCGCCCCCCCGGTCCAGCCCCGTCCCCCCCGCGCCCGTCCCCGACTTCGGCGCCGATACGGACCGCGTGCTGAGGGATCTCGGCATCAGCTGACCCGGACCCCGGCCGGAGGGCGCAATCCGGGGAATCGCAGTCGTGGCCGGAGGCCGCCGGATTCACGCAGGGTCGGTTCCTTCGGTACGCTTCGGAGAGGACATTCGACAAGGGGGACAGGCAATGGATATCAACGAGATGGTCATGGTCAGCGTCGACGACCATGTCGTGGAGCCCCCGAACCTCTTCTCCGGGCGCCTCCCGGCCAAGTACGTGGACCTGGCCCCCAAGTTCATCACCAATGACGACGGCACCAACGCCTGGCTGTACGAGGGCCAGGTGCTTCCCAACGTGGCCCTCAACGCGGTGGCCGGCCGTCCCCGCGAGGAGTACGGCCTCGAGCCCACTTCGTTCGATCAGCTGCGGCCGGGCTGCTACGACATCGACGAGCGGGTGAAGGACATGGATGCGAACGGCGTCCTCGGCTCGCTGTGCTTCCCCTCCTTCCCGCAGTTCTGCGGCCAGCTCTTCGCCCGGACCAAGGACAAGGACGTCGCCCTGGCCATGGTGCAGGCCTACAACGACTGGCACATCGACGAGTGGTGCGGGACCCACAAGGGACGCTTCATCCCCTGTCCCCTCCCCGCCATCTGGGACCCCGAGGTGCTGGCCGGGGAGGTCCGCCGCACCGCGGCCAAGGGGGCCCACGCCGTCACCTTCTCCGAGAACCCGTCCAAGCTCGGTTGGCCCAGCATCCACTCGGACTACTGGGACCCGTTCTGGAAGGCGTGCAGCGACGAGGCGGTGGTGGTGTGCATGCACATCGGCTCGTCGTCGGACATCGTGATCACCTCGGCCGATGCCCCCATCGACTGCCTGATCACCCTGACCCCGATGAACATCGTCCAGGCCGCCGCCGACCTGGTGTGGTCGCCGGTGCTGCGCAAGTACCCCGATCTCAAGGTGGCGCTGTCCGAAGGCGGCATCGGTTGGATCCCGTACTTCTTGGAGCGGGTCGACTACAACTACGACCGCCACCATGCCTGGACGGGCCAGGACTTCGGCGACGCGCTCCCGAGCCAGGTCTTCAACCGCAGCGTGCTCACCTGCTTCATCGACGACCGTTTCGGTGTGGCCAGCCGCGAGTTCCTCGACATGGACAACGTGATGTGGGAGTGCGACTACCCCCATTCCGACTCGACGTGGCCGATGGCACCCGAGACGCTGGCCAAGAGCCTCGACGGGGTCTCCGACTACGACATCGATCGCATCACCCACCTCAACGCCATGCGGCACTTTCACTACGATCCCTTCACCGAGCTCGGGGGGAAGGCGAACTGCACGGTCGGCGCCCTGAGGAAGCAGGCGGTGGGTCACGACGTGTCCACCAAGTCACAGTTGCGGGACAGCATCGCCAAGGGAGGGACCCGGTCGGTCGACCTCCTCTCCATCGCCAAGAAGTGACGGCGGACCGCCCCACCACTGCGCCACCTCACCCACCCACCGGTCGCTGATCGGTCACTGATCGAAGGAAAGAGCCACCATGGCCACTGCACTCTCTGGTTTCCGCGTCCTCGAAGTGGCGGCCTGGACGTTCGTCCCGGCCGCCGGCGCCGTTCTGGCCGACTGGGGCGCCGATGTCATCAAGGTCGAGCACCCCGAGACCGGCGATCCCCAGCGGGGGCTCGTCTCGATGGGACTGATCCCCGGCGGCGACGGTGCCGTCAACTACATCATCGAGCAGCCCAATCGGGGAAAGCGCAGCATCGGCATCGACATCAGCACCGACGGCGGCCGCGACCTCCTGTACAAGCTGGCCGAGTCGTCCGACGTGTTCCTCACCAGCTTCCTCCCCGCCGTGAGGCAACGGTTGAAGATCGATGTCGAGCACATCAGGGCGGTCAACCCGGGCATCGTCTACGCCCGCGGCTCGGGACAGGGACCGCTCGGTCCCGACCGCGAGAAGGGCGGGTACGACGGCTGCTCCTACTGGGGCCGCGGCGGGGTGGCCAACGCCCTCACCCCCGGCGACAGCGACGTACCCCATCGGCGGGAGGCCGGCCTTCGGCGACCTGGCCGGGGGGATGGCCATCGCCGGGGGGATCGCCGCCGGCCTGCTGCAGAAGGAGAAGACGGGTGAGGCCCCGATCATCGACGTCTCGCTCCTCGGACTGGCCATGTGGCAGCTCTCCCCCGACATCGTGGCCTCCGGCCTCTACGGGGGGGACCCCATGCCCAAGTTCGACCGCACCTCGTCACCGAACCCGCTGGTGGGCAACTACCGGACCAGCGACGGCCGGTTCATCACGCTCATGATGCTCCAGTCCGACCGGTTCTGGCCCGACTTCTGCCGGCACATCGACCGGCCCGAGCTGATCGAGGATCCACGGTTCGCCGACGGTGGTGGGCGCTACGCCAACTCGAAGGAGTGCATCCAGATACTGGATGACGTCTTCGCGTCGAAGTCCTTCACCGAATGGAAGGAGAAGCTGGCCACCTTGGAGGGCGTCTGGGCTCCGGGCCAGATGCCGAGCGAGCTGGTCGACGATCCCCAGGTCGGCGCCAACGGATACCTGTCCACGGTGGAACGGACGGACGGGAACAACTTCGACCTGGTGGCCAACCCGGTGCAGATGGACGAGACGGCCGACCGGCTGACCAGCGCCCCCGAGCACGGCCAGCACACCGAGGAGATCCTCCTCGAGCTCGGGCTCGACTGGGACCAGATCATCGCCCACAAAGAGGCGGGCGCCATCCTCTGAGCAGGACTACCTGGGCGGGACTACTCGGGCGGGACTACTTGGGCGGGAACCGGAGCGCCCCGTCGAGGCGGATGTTCTCCCCGTTGAGGTACGGGTTCAACACGATGCTCTCGACCAGCAGACGCGAACTCGTCGGGCTCACCCATCCGCTTGGGGAAGACGATGTTCTCGACCAGCTTGGTCTTCAGGTCCTCCGGGGCGCTCTGCATCAGCGGGGTGCCCATGGTGCCGGGGGCGATGGCGCAGACCCGGATGCCGACCGGGGCCAGGTCCCTGGCCAGCGGCAGGCTCATCCCGAGGATCGCCGCCTTGGCCGCGGCGTAGGCCACCTGGCCGGTCTGCCCCTCGTAGCCGGCGATGGAGGCCGTGTTGACGACGACGCCGCGTTGTCCGAACTCGTCGGGCTCGTTGGCCGCCATTCGGGCCGCACACAGCCTGGTCACGTTGAAGGTGCCCACCGTGTTGAGCTCGATGGTGGACCGGAACGGCTCGATGCCGATCGGTGCGTTGTCCCGGGACAGGGTGCGTCCTCCCGCCCCACCGCCGGCCACGTTGACCACGACGGCGAGCGGCGCAAGTCCCGACGCGGCATCGATGGCGCCGGTCACGTCGGCGTCGTCGTTGACGTCACCGCCGACCGCCGCTCCGGTCCCGATCTCCGCGGCCAGCGCCAGCCCGGCTTCGAGGGCGCGGTCGAAGATCACCACCCGGAGGCCGAGCGCGCTGAGCCTCCGGACGGTGGCGGCACCCAGGCCGCCCGCGCCGCCGGTGACGATGGCTGATCGTTGGCTCCACTCCACGGGCACTCCTTGTCGGGTCTCGGTTTTGTCAGGTCTTGGTTCGAGGGCCCGGTGTCGGGTCCTGCCGGGCGCCGATCGGCGGTGGCTCCGGCCTCCCGGGAACGTAGCCCACCGGGCGTCGGGCCCTGACGACGTCCGGTGGATGGCATGGGGGCCCCGATTCGCCCTGATGCGAGGGGTTGACAGGGATAACGTTGTTAGCCATACTTTACGCTAACAGCGTTAGCCCCGACGACGGGGTCCAGTCGAAGGAGATGACCATGGGATCGGAGGAGATGGAGAGCGTCGGAGAGGTGCACTACCGGAAACCCGGGATGTTCACCAGGAGGGTCCTGAACCCGTTCATCGTCCTCGCCCTGCGGGCCGGGATCAGCATCTGGGGAAGCCGGATCCTCGAGGTCAGGGGGCGCAAGAGCGGGACGCCGAGGCGCACGCCGGTGAACCTTCTCGAGGTCGACGGTCGCCAGTACCTGGTCGCCCCGCGGGGTGAGGCGCAGTGGGTCAGGAACGTGCGGGCCGACCACGGCAGGCTGGCGCTCATCCTCGGCCGGCATCGGGACGAGCGGGTCGCCCACGAGCTGGCCGACAGCGAGAAGCCGCCGGTCCTCCGGGCCTATCTGCGCCGCTGGAAGATGGAGGTGGGCGTCTTCTTCGACGGGGTGGGCGCCGGCTCGGACGACGAGGATCTCCAACGCATCGCGGCCGACCACCCCGTGTTCCTGCTCCCGCAGGCCCTCGACGTCGCACCGTGACCCAGCCCACCGCCATCGGGCCCGGACATTCGACCCGGCCCGCGCCCCGGACCCGTTCGCCGAGAGTGCAGGAGTTGATCGCGGCCGCCCACGATCTCTTGGAGACCGAAGGATACGAATCGCTGACCATGCGGCGGCTGGCCGAGGCGGTCGGCATACGGGCACCGTCCATCTACAAGCACCTCGACGGGAAGGCGGGCGGTGGCCCTCGGCCTGGTGGAGGACGGGCTGTTCGAGACGGGCGACGCCCTGCACCGGGCCGTGGAGGACCCCGGCCCCGAGGGCCCCATCCCGTCCCTGCTTGCCGGCTACCGGTCGGCGGCCGGGGAACATCCCAACCTGTACCGCCTGACCACCTCGTCGGAGTTCCCGAGGGACTCCCTGCTGGCCGGCCTCGAGGACTGGGCCGGAGAGCCCTTCTACCTGGCCACCGGCGAGCCCTACCTGGCCCAGGCGCTGTGGGCCTTCGCGCACGGCACCACGATCCTCGAGCTCGACGGCCGCTTCGCCGTCGGATCGGACCTCGATGAGACCTGGCAGGCCGGGGCCAGGGCCTTCACCGCCCTCCGTTCGACGCCGGCCGCCGCCGGGTGACGCGGACCGGTCACCCGGAAGGAACCTGGAGGGGCGGGACGGTGGTCCTCGGCACGGTGACGGGACCCCCTCCCCCTTGGGTGACCGGTGCCGTCGAGGTCGAACCGGTCACGGGCGTGTTCCCGGGCCCGCGGGTCAGGTGCAAGAGGACCTCCAAGGTCCCCGAGCTCTGGGTGGTCACGAATCCGCCGATGCTCGGGTTCGAGATGTTCCACTCGGAAAAGACGATGGGGATGTCGGCCAGCACGTAGATGGTGCCCCCGCTCCGTTCGCCCGACACCTTGAAGCTCACCGACCTCGTGACCCCGTGCATGGTGAGGTCTCCGGTGACCGCGAACTGCCCGACCGAACCGTCGGCCGGGACGGTGCCCATGTCGATCGGCTCGGTGAGTACGAGGGTCGACGTCGGGTAGGCGCTCACGTCCATGATCCGGCCGTCGAACTGCGCGTTGCGCTCGCTCTGGTCGCTTTCGACACTGGCCATGTCGACGGTGAACGAACCTTTGGTCACCGACGTCCCGGCCATCGATACCGAACCGGAGACCTTGGTCGTGCGGCCGACGGCAGTGGCGTGCTGGCCGATCAGCACCTCTTGCACCCGGTAGCCGACGATCGAACCGGGGCCGACCGACCACGTGCCGTCCAGCGATGCCTTGGCCGACGACGAACCGGCGGCTTTGGTCGGCGTCGAGCCCCGGGGCAGCGACAGCTTGGCCGGCGCGGGGCCTTCGATGAGGTGGATGTACACGAACGGGCCCCCGACGAGCAGCACCACCACCACGACCAGGCCTACGATCCACCATCGCCTTCTGTGCCTGCCTCCGGCCACCGGCATCTCCTTCTCGTGCCTGCAGGCCGACCTGTGGGACCTGCTCCCCGGGGCACTCTGACAGGGTGAGATGTGAGCCAGCTGAGAATGCCGGCCGGTTATCCCGTCGTCTCCAGCTTTTCGAAGAGCGCGCCGTCTCCGAATTCGATGCCGACGGTGACGGGCCCGAACGACTGGCGGGCCGCGGCTGCGGAACCGTGGGCGGCGCCGCTCTCCGCCTGTTGATTGACCCAATTCAGTGCCGCCGGACCGGCGAACTGCTTCACGATCCCGTCCAGATAGGCGGCTTCTTCGAGCGATTCGGATTGCGTGAGCACGGAAGCTCTGTTCGGGGATCCGCAGCTTATGGCGATGGCGTCCACCAGGCTCGCACGCTCACCGAGGGTGTTGGTCAGGGTGAACGTGCAGATTCCATCCGCCGTTGTGGCCACGCTGCCACCTGCGGACTTGCTGTCCGTGAACTGCGGCGGGTCCTCCTGGTAGGAGGCAGAGACGTGTCCCACGTAGGCCTGCACCTGGCTCTCATCGAAGAACCCGGTGCCCGGAGCGGCCGTGGTCGTCGGGGGAACGGTCGAGGGGCGGGTCGTCGTCGCCGTTCCCGGTGTGTTCGTCGTGGTCGCCCGTGTGGTCGACGTGGTCGCTGGGTGGTGAGCGGCGGAAGAGGACTGAGGGTTCCCTCCCGAACAGGCGGCCACCGCCACCGCGACCGCGGTGGCCACTAACCCGGCTCGTATCCGCCCCATGGTCGCTCCGAATCCGATGGCGAGGAGGGCACGTTCCCCCCTTCCCGCGTTCCCCCGCAGACGCGGGTGAGACCCAGATAGTACCGATGTTCGGCTCCGGCCCGGCCCATGCAGCCGTGGGTTGAAACGCAGCGGCCTCTCAGGGTCGCTTCGGTTTCCGGGTCACGAAGCGGAACTGGTAGTCCTCCACGTCGAGCACCGTGTCGACGAATCCGGCCATGGCCAGACGGTCGGCCAGGGTGTCGGGGTCGACAGGGACGAAGATGTCGTCGGCGTGGGCCTCCCTGAGCCAGTCGATGTCCCTCGAGTCCGTCCCCACGAAGATGGCGCCGGCCCGGAGGATCCGGTTGACCTCGGCGAAGAGGCGGTCCTGGTCGGCCGGCGACGGCATGTGGTGGAGCATGGCGAAGCAGGCTGCGCCGCTGAACCGCTCCGACTCCAGCCCCGACGCGGTGGCGTCGGTGCAGATCACCTCCACGTTGGTTCCTTCCATCCGTTGGCGGAGCGGTCCCGCCAGCCCGGCGTCCACCTCGATGGCGGTGAGGCGGGGGACCCGTCGGCTGAGCAGGTCGGTGGTGAGGCCGGGACCGGGCCCGATCTCGAGGACATCGTCTCCGAGGTCACCCACCGCTTCGATCCAGGGCAACAGGTCCGTCTCCAACATGGCCGCCCATTCGGGGCTGGCGAGGAATTTGAGGTGCGACTCGTTCATGCTCTTGTTGTACGCTGAGGCGGCTATGGCCGTCTCTGCGCGCTCGGCCAAATATCTGCCCCGACCGGACAAATCGGGGATGGTCGACATGCGTACCGGCGGCCGCCCCCGGGCCGGTACGTTCCCCTACGAGGGCAACGAGCTGGTCACGACCTGGCACAGCCACGACCTGCACCAGATCGAGTACGCCCTCCGAGGCGTCGTCGAGGTCGAGACGGCCACCGCCCACTACCTGCTCCCGCCCCAACAGGCCGCGTGGATTCCGGCCGGGCTCCGGCACCAGACCACCATCGCCACCGCCGTGCACACCGTCTCGGTGTTCTTCGACCCCGGCCTGGTGCCCGAAGCAGGTGGGCGGGCCCGCATCCTGGGGGTGGCCCCGGTCGTGCGGGAGATGATCGTCTACGGGCTGCGCTGGCCCATCGAGCGGAGCGGTTCCGATCCGGCGGCAGATGCGTTCTTCGCCGTCCTCGGGCGACTGGTCGCCGATGCCCTGGATGACGAGGCCCCGCTCAGCCTGCCCACCTCGACCGAGCCAGTCGTGGCCGCGGCCATGACCTATACCAACGGTCATCTCGATGCGGTGAGCGCCGCCCAGGTGAGCCGCGCCGTCGGGGTATCCGAGCGAACCCTGCGGCGCCAGTTCCGGACGGAGCTGGACATGTCCTGGCGGACCTACCTGCTCCAGGCCCGCCTCCTTCGCAGCATGGCCCTATTGGCCGAACCCGGCCCCACGGTGCTTCAGGTGGCCGGCAGGGTCGGCTTCGAGAGTGCCAGTGCCTTCGCCCGGGCTTTCACGGCCCGGACCGGGGAGACGCCTTCGGCCTACCGCCACCGCGTCCGCGCCGGGGATGCACCCTGACCGACGGCGATCCCGACACGTTCTCCGGTGTCACTCGTCCCCCGGGTCCACCGCTCCTGGGTCAACCTGCTCCTGGGTCAACCTGCTCCTGGGTCAACAGGCTCCTGGGTCAACAGGCTCCCGGGTCAACAGGACGGAGACAGCGACGTCGCCGGGTCGAGAAGTTCGACCACCTCCCGTACGGCGCCAACGAGATCGGTCGTGGAGGAAGTGTTGTAGATCGGACCGGTGCCATCGGTGAGGAGGCGGTTGGCCGCGGCCACCCCACGCGCCGGAACGGGCAGGCAGGTCGAGAGGGTGTCGAGCATCGCCCGGACCTCGCCTGCGGCGGCGATGATCCGGTCCCGACAGATGGGCACGGCGGGATTGCGAGCCACGGGCGGCCTGGTCGCCTGGGCCAACAGGTCCCGCCAGTGCCGGGCCAGAGCCGAACGCATGGGCAACGACACCAGCTTTTCGGCCCGGGCAGCCGTCAGGCGGTTGGATTCGGGCGGGAGTCCCGACGCGAGCTGGCGGTCGAGGCGGGATGCGAACACGCCGGCCAGCATTCGGATCCACCCCCGGTTGGCCCGGCAGGCGAATCCCTCACCGTTGTCGGGGCCGGCCAGCAGGAGCGTGGACCCGCTCCGGCACCCGTCGATGAGGATGCGGTGCTGTTCCCTGGCCTCCCGACGCTGCCGGCGGACGACCCGGCGCTGGTGGCCGGAGGGGCCCTCGATGAAGATGCTCACACCCCAATCGTGCGCCGGCACCGCACGGATCAAAAGTGGCATGATTGACACCGTGCGCGACAAAACTGCCAGTGTGGCGGCCGGCCGTCGATCCCGGCACGGTGGCGGCCCGCTCCCGGTGACGGCACGGCCGGACCATGACGTGGCGGTCGTCGTCTACAACGGGGTCAATGCATTCGAGCTCGGCGTCGTCTGCGAGGTGTTCGGCAGCACCGAGATGGCAGATCTCGACGTCCGGCGGTACCGGCTGGCCGTCTGCGCTCCAGGTCCGGGCCCGGTGACCGTCGACGGTGGATTCCAGATTCAGGCGGCTCACGGGCTGGAACGGATCCACCGGGCCGACACGCTGGTGATCCCTCCCACCGAGCACCTCGACCAGGTGCCGGCGGAGGTCGTCGAAGCCCTGCAACGGGCCCACGGGCGTGGCTGCCGGATCATTTCGTTGTGCACCGGCGCGTTCGTCCTGGCCGAAGCGGGCCTGCTCGACGGTCGCCGGGCGACCACCCACTGGACGGAGTGCGATGAACTGGCCCGGAGGTATCCGGACGTGTCGGTCGACCCCGGTGTTCTCTATGTCGACGAGGGCGACATCCTGACGTCCGCCGGCAGCGCGGCGAGTATCGACCTCTGCCTGCACGTCGTCCGCCAGGACTACGGAGCCGACGTCGCCAGCCAGCTGGCCCGACGGCTCGTCGTGCCGCCCCAACGCGACGGCGGCCAGGCGCAATTCATCGACACCCCGTTGGCGACCTTCGCAGACTCCGACCTGTTCGCCGACACGGTCGCCTGGGTGCAGGGCCACCTGAACGAGCCCCTCACCGTCGACGACCTGGCGGCGCGGTCCGCCATGAGCCCTCGGACCTTTGCCCGTCGGTTCCTCGCCACCACCGGGACGACGCCGCACCAGTGGCTGCAGCGGCAGCGCGTCCAGCTGGCACAGCGGCTTCTCGAGGTGAGCGATCTGCCGATCGAGGTCGTGGCGGAACGGAGCGGGTTCTGCACGGCCGGCAACCTGCGCAAACATTTCAGCCGGATCGTGCTCACGAGTCCCCAGTCGTACCGGCGTGCATTCCAGGACCGGAGGATCGCGGAACCGAGCGGCACGCGTCGGGCGTGAGTCACCCGGCAGCCGGCTGTTCGGCCCGTTAGGGTGTTGCCCGATGAGGGTACTGATCCTCGGTGCGGGATTCGGCGGGCTCGAACTGGCCACGAGGTTGTCCGAGGAGTCGGGCGACGAACTGGAGATCGAGCTCATCGACCGGAGCGCCGGTTTCGTCTTCGGCTTTTCGAAACTGGATGTCATGTTCGGGAAGGCGGCGGCCTCCTCCGTCTTCCATCCCTACGGGTCGATCGACAAGACCGGGGTCCGGTTCACCCAGACCACCATCCGGTCGATCGATCCCGAGCAGAAGTCGGTGGTCACCGACGCCGGGCAGTTCGATGGCGACGTCATGGTGGTGGCGCTCGGGGCCGACCTTGACCCGTCGGCCACGCCCGGCCTGCTCGAGGCCGGCCACGAGTTCTACACCGTGCCGGGTGCATTCGCCCTTCGAGATGTCCTCGAATCCTTTGAGGGCGGCAACGTGGTCGTGGGTGTGACATCGACGCCGTTCAAGTGCCCGCCTGCCCCGAGCGAGACGGCGCTCCTGATGCATGACTACCTGTCCAGGAAGGGCTGCCGGGACGGGTCCCGCATCTCGCTCGTCATGCCCCTCGGCGTCCCGATCCCTCCCTCCCCCGGAGCTTCGACGGCGCTGCTTTCCGCCTTTGGGGAACGTGGGATCGACTGGCACCCGGAACGCCTGGTCACGGGACTCGACGGCGAGAGGAAGGTGGCGCTTCTGACCGGCGGGGAGGAGCTGGACTTCGACCTGTTCCTCGGAGTTCCGGTACACAAGGCGCCGACGGTCGTCATCGAGTCGGGCCTGGCCGTCGACGGATGGATCCCCGTCAACCCGATGACGCTCGAGACCGGGTTCCCCGACGTCTACGCCGTCGGGGATGTGACCAGCGTCGGAACACCCAAAGCCGGCGTGTTCTCGGAAGGACAGGCTTCGGTGGTCGCCGACCAGATCATCTCGAAACTCCGGGCCGGCTCACCACAGAACCTCTATGACGGCCACGGGATCTGCTACCTCGAATTCGGCGACGGCAGGGTGGCGACCGTCGATGTCACGTTTTTCGCCGGAGCAGCACCGGTGGGCGACTTCAACGGTCCCTCGCACGCGCTGATGGAGTCGAAGACCGAGTTCGGCTCGAGCCGGGTTCAACGGTGGTTCGGACGCACCTGGGGTGGTGACGGCACCACCACCGGCTGACGGTCCGGCCACAAGGTCACGGCCGCTCCCGGCCTGGTGCCAGGGGGTGATATCCATCGGATGGGAGAGCCGGCCGCCGTCACTCGGATCCCGATCCGGGGGACCGCCGACCCTCGTTGTCGGGCAGGTGGGCCTGGCCGGCGATCACGTCGGTGACCTCGTTGAGCAACGGACGACCCCCGAGGTAACGGTCGAGATTCTCCTTGAACAGCTCGGCCTGCCGGTGGAACCTTCCGCTACCACCGGCAGCATTGTGCGGAGTGATCCGGATGGACGGATGGGACCAGAACGGGTGGTCGTCGGGAAGCGGTTCGGTCCGGAAGACGTCCAACACCGCAGCGGAAAGATGCCCGGAATCAAGGCTCTCGATGAGCGCATGGTCGTCGACCAGTGTCCCCCGGGCCACATTGACGAGCAGGCAACCGGGTCTCGTCCGGCTGAGGAAGTCGGCGTCGACCAGGTTCTCCGTCTCGGAAGTGGCCGGAGCGGCCAGCACGATCACGTCGGCCAGTCCGACCACCCGGTGGAGCTGGCCGGGGGTGACGGTTCGATCGGTCGGATCCGACGGCGACGGATGTCGGCGGCAGCCGATCACCCTGGCCCCGAACGCCCGCGCCCGATGCGCCACCTCGGTCCCGATCCCACCGAGCCCGACGATCACCCATGTGGTACCCGAGACCTCGCGCCAGTCGTGGATGAGCCAGCGTCGCGCCGGCACCTGGTCCCACCACTGGGCCGCGTCCTGGAACTCGTCGAGCACCGAGCGCATGACGAACTCCGCGATGGGCAGGCTGTTGACATGGGCGTTGGTGACCCGGACCCCGTGGGCCACCAGCGCCCCGAACACCGGATCGTCGTAGCCGGCGCCCGGCGACTGGAACCAGCCCAGCCCGACCGTCTCGAGCATGAATGAGAAGAACGACGCCAGTGGGGCCCCGGCGCGGAACAGGTCCGACGTCCCCCAGGCGATGTCCGGCCGTGCTTCCTCCCGGTCGATCGACGAGCCGCGCTGGTCACGAAGACTCCCGTCATCGTTCAGCAGCAGCCAGTCGATCTCCGGTCGGGAGAGCTGTGCGCCGAAGGAGCGGTGGGCCACGGTGGTGAGGAGGACGCGCACCGGCCCAAGCTAACGTCAACGGCCGCTCTCCGTCCCCGCCTCTTGGCGTCGGTCGACTCCGGCCATTCCCGGTGGGGGAAACATATACTCACGAGGTGGCAGGAGTCAGGCGGGCCGATGCTGGGGCGGAATCGAGGATCGGGCCTTCCTCTCTCTCGGAGCTGCGGTGGGCCGCGATGCCGGTACGCCGCGGCCGGACACGTTCGACCACAACCCGTTGAGCATCGGCTTGGCAGTCGCCCGACGGTGCGGCGCCGTCCTCGCCGTCGCCCTTCTCGTCCCTTTGGCCGGTTGCTCGACACAGGCCACCCCGTCCACCGGTAAGCCCTCCGGCGGCGGCGCCACCGCCGATTGGGAGGGCAGCGACCTTCTCTGGGACGCGCTGGGCACGACGAGCGGATTCACCGCGGTCGGCAACAGCGGCGTGGTCGTCACGTCGTCCGACAGCGCCGACTGGACGAAGCAGCCCGCGGCCACCCATCAGACCCTGCGCGGGATCAGCTCCGACGGCTCGACGACGCTTGCCGTCGGTACGGGGGGCGTGGCCGTCTCGTGGCCGGCCGGCGATCCGGGACGGCCCGTCCTGCACCCGACCGGCACGGCAGAGACGCTCATGGGTGTGGCGGACCACGCAGGCACCTGGGTGGTCGGCGGCAGCGGGGGCACGGTGCTCACGTCCACCGACCTCACCCGATGGACCCGCCGGACGTCCGGCACCCCGGGTGACATCTTCGCCGTGGCCTACGGGGCGGGCCGATTTGTCGCTGTCGCCGATGACGGCAGCATCGTCACCTCGGTGAACGGGACATCGTGGTCCCAGGCGATGAAGTCCGACGGGGTGTGGCTCTGGGCTGTCACCTTCGGTGGTGGCACGTTCGTCGCCACCGGCGCAGGAGGGACCGTGCTGCAATCACGGGACGGGCTGACCTGGACGGAGCGCTCGTCGGGGACGAAACAGGTGCTGCGAGGGGTGACCTACGCGCGGGATACGTTCCTCGCCGTCGGCTCCGACAGCACTGCCCTCACCTCACCGAACGGAGTGACGTGGACACCGGTCGATGTCGCGGACACCGGGGTCGAGCTGTGGCGACCGGCCGCGTCGGCCACGGCATGGCTGGCCGTAGGTGCGGGCGGGACCCGGCTCGTCTCGCGTGACCTCAAGACGTGGAGCGGTGCCGACACGACGCGCGACGCCTTCTACTCAGTGGCCGGCGACGGTTCGGAGACGCTGGCGGTCGGCGTCAACGGCAGCATCGGCCGTTTGGAGGCCGACGGTCAGTGGAACATCGTCGCCACCGCCCCGGGACATCGAGAGCTTCGCGGTGTTGCCCACTTTCCGACCGGGTGGGTCGTCGTGGGGGGCGGGGGCACGATACTCACGTCCTCCAACGGCACGTCCTTCACCGCCCGGGCATCGGGCTCGACCGCGGAGCTCTGGTCGAGTGCCTCCGGCAATGGACGAACAGTCGTGGTCGGTGCCGGTGGCACGGTTCTCGATTCCACCGACGGCGGTACCACCTGGCAACCCGCGCTCAGCGGCACGAAGTCGACGTTGTTCTCGGTCACCTCGGGCCCCGGTGGATTCGATGCCGTGGGTGTGGACGGGACAATCGTCCATTCCGCCGACGGCGTGACCTGGTCCCCGGTCGCCGGTGGGCTCCATTCGACGCTTCGGGCCGTCGCATCCGACCGCACCGGCTATGTGGCCGTCGGCGTCTCGGGCCGAATCATCCGATCGGCGGATGGTCTCACCTGGCGGGACGACACGAGCACCACCGTCGAGACATGGCGGGGGGTGTTGGCCACGCCCACCGGGTGGATTGCCGTGGGCGGTGGCGGCGCCATCGGTCGATCGGCCGACGGCACGACCTGGGCGCCTGCCGCGTCCGGTACCTCTGAGGAGCTCTTCGCCGTCTCGTCCTTCCCGACCGGGGTCATTGCCGTCGGTGGCGTGGACGTCACCGTCGCCTCCCGCGACGGCTCGCACTGGTCGACGCTGGGTTGATGCCACTACCGCGCGCCACCGCCGCGGCGGGGGAGACGGCCGCCGGCTCGCGCCCGAAGTGCCCCGGGCCAGTTCCGAGAATCCGCCCCACCCTGGCCGACCACCACTCTCGCGTGTGATCTGAGATTGAGGACCGACCCTCGAAGGGCAGCTCCGGAGTGCCCTGTCGAAGGTGACCCCCACCGCCGACCCGGTTCTCCCTTCGGACGGCAGCGGGGGTCATCATTTTCCGACTCCTCGTGCGTGAAGAAGTCAACTCCCCTCGTGCGTGAAGCAGCCGACCAATCGCCGAACGGGTGGCGGAAGCCCGGATACCAGGAAGGGTGGCGAGATCGCCCATCTCCGGCTTCGGCCGGCCGCTTCTGGACGCCACTGGGGGCAACGACAAACCGCATCAATCCCTACAAACTCGATCGATCTCGGAACGATTGATGAATCGACAGCACCACGGGAATGGCGTATGAAGTGGACGGTGCCTGCTCTCGTGGCGCACCGAAAGGACAAGAGAAATGGCAACCAATAGCGAGGCGAATCTGGCACTCAGCGATGCCGCAGCCCGGCAGCTTGCAAACGCGACGAAGACGACCGCCCAGCTCTCCCTCATCACGCCACGCTGGCTGGTGCACCTGCTCCAGTGGGTTCCGGTCGAGGCCGGCATCTACCGCCTGAACAAGGTCGTCAACGTCGACTCCATCGACGTGGCCTGCCCGCCCCGGGACGAGTCCGAGCTACCGCAGACCTTCGTGCCGTACGACGAATCCCCCAGGGAGTACTTCCTCAATTCGGTCGCCACCGTGCTCGACGTCCACACCAGGGTTTCCGACCTCTACTCGAGCCCCTACGACCAGATCAAGGAGCAGCTGCGGCTGACCATCGAGACAATCAAGGAGCGTCAAGAGGGCGAACTGATCAACAACGCCGACTACGGCATGCTGGCCAACGTCACTCCCGAGCAGACCCTCACGACGCTGACGGGGCCTCCTACCCCGGACGATTTGGACCAGCTCCTCACCAAGGTCTGGAAGGAGCCGGCCTTCTTCCTGGCCCACCCACTGGCCATCGCCGCTTTCGGGCGGGAGTGCACGAGCCGGGGCGTGCCGCCTCCGACCGTCAGTCTCTTCGGCTCGCAGTTCATCACCTGGCGGGGCGTGCCCCTCATCCCCTCGGACAAGATCGGGGTCGAGGCGAACAAGACCAAGGTCTTGCTGCTGCGCACCGGCGAAAAGCGCCAGGGGGTCGTCGGGCTCTTCCAGCCCGGCCTCACCGGCGAGCAGGGCCCGGGACTCGCCGTCCGCTTCATGGGGATCAACCGGAGCGCCATTGCGTCCTACCTCATCTCCCTCTACTGCTCGCTGGCCGTCCTCACCGACGACGCGTTGGCCGTGCTCGACGGAGTGGTGGTCGATCGCTACCCCGACTACGCGCCAAAGTATCGCAAGTAGGCCGTCGTGACCGCTGAGCTGCCGTTCCCCGATGTCGACGAGACCGGCGGAACCGAAACCGGGATCGACCTCGGCCAGCTGGCCGCGCTGGCCAACGACTTCTTCAGATCCGTCCCCGGTCACGACCTCGAGGAGCCTCTTCCCTCGGGTCGAGCCGCCCTAGGCCGGCTCGACAATCCGATCGGCCTGACCCCACCGCCACACGGCCTCGCGCCACAGTCCCTGCTGGATCTCCCGAACCCGCCGGTGGCCACGCCGGTGATCTCCGAAGCGGATCAACACGTCTGGGCCGCGCCAACCCGCCTCCGCGACCCCGGCGGCGGCATCACGGACGTGCCGGTCCAGCCGTCGTCGATTTCGAGGGGGATCCCCGACCAGGGCCTCGAGGGCGGCGGCCTGCCTCGAGGAAGCATCCCATCGGCCTCAGAGGTCCCGACCACCCGCCCGATCAGTGAGTCGGCCGAGTCGTACTACTTCCTGTCCGAGGCAACGTCCGCCCAGGGCACACCGGGCGTTGTCGACGCGGAATCCCTGGCCGCGGTGCCGACCGGCGGGGGCTCACTCGAGGACCTCCTGACCGGGCTTCCGGACCAGCACCACGTGGCGCCGCCCACCGAGCATCCCGAGCGCTATTACATGCCCGCCTCTGGATCTTCGGCGGCTGACGCCAGACCGATCTTCGACATCGGCACCATCCGACGGGACTTCCCGATCCTCTCGGAACGGATCAACGGGCGGCAGATCACCTGGCTGGACAACGCCGCCACCACGCAGAAGCCGCGCGCTGTCATCGACCGGCTGTCCTACTTCTACGAGCACGAGAACTCCAACATCCACCGTGCCGCCCACGATTTGGCCGCGCGTGCGACAGACGCCTACGAGAAGGCCCGATCGACGGTGGCCAGGTTCCTCGGCGCCGACTCCCCGGACGACATCGTCTTCGTCCGGGGTACTACCGAGGGCATCAACCTCATCGAGCAGAGCTGGGGCGAGCAGTACATCAGCGAAGGCGACGAGATCATCATCTCCCACCTCGAACACCACGCCAACATCGTACCCTGGCAGCAGCTCGCGGCTCGGACCGGAGCGGTGCTGAAGGTGATCCCCGTGGACGATGACGGCCAGATCCTCCTCGGAGAGTACCAGCGGCTCCTCAACGACCGCACAAAGCTCGTGTCGGTGACCCACGTCTCCAATGCCCTCGGGACGGTCACGCCGATCGCCGAGGTCATCGCCATGGCGCACCGGGTCGGAGCCTGCGCGCTCGTCGATGGTGCCCAGTCGATCTCGCACATGAAGGTCGACGTCCAGGCACTCGATGCCGACTTCTTCGTCTTCTCCGGGCACAAGATCTACGGTCCCACCGGCATCGGCGTCGTCTACGCGAAGAGGGAGGTCCTCGAGTCGATGCCCCCGTGGCAGACCGGTGGCAACATGATCGCCGATGTCACGCTCGAGCGGTCGCTCTTCCAAGGGCCCCCGATGAGATTCGAGGCGGGCACCGGCAACATCGCTGACGCGGTCGGTCTCGATGCCGCGCTCGAGTACGTCGAACGCCTCGGAATCGAGAACATCCACCGATACGAGCACGAGCTGCTGGCTTACGCCACCCGAGCCCTGCTGCAGGTGCCCGGGCTCCGGCTGATCGGCACGGCCCCGGACAAGGCCAGCGTGAGCTCGTTCGTCCTCGACGGGTACACACCGGCCGAGGTCGGCGAAGCGCTGAGCGACGAGGGGATCGCGGTGCGCTCCGGGCACCACTGTGCGCAGCCCATCCTCCGACGGTTCGGTCTGGAGGCGAGCGTGCGAGCGTCACTCTGCTTCTACAACACGGCCGACGAGGTCGACCACCTGGCCAGGGTGCTGCACCGCCTGGCCAGCACCTCGGGCTCCCCCCGCCGGTAACCGGAGTTGCCGTCTGGCTCTTGAGGAGCCGGTGACGGTGATCGGGACGGAGTAGGTCTCTGCCTTGTCCGCAGCCAGCAGGATCCCTATTCGAGCACCGTTCGGGACGACCCGGTGGCTACGACCTCTCCCGTGGCGCCCGGCCGACGGCTGCGCAGCCACTGGATGAAGTCGGGGGCGGGCAAAGGTCGGGAGAGGAAGTAGCCCTGCACGGTTGGACAGCCCAGGTCCCGAAGGTGCTGCCACGCCTGCCGGGTCTCGACCCCTTCGGCCACCACGGTGAGATGCAGATTGTGGGCAAGCTCGAGACAGGAGCGCACGATCGAATCATCGCTGTTGTCCGTTCCCATGCCGGAGACGAAGGATCGATCGATCTTCATCTCATGCACCGGAAGGTCCTTCAGGTACGCCAGTGAGGAGTGTCCGGTCCCGAAGTCATCGATCGATAACTTGATCCCGCGGCCGGCAAGGTCCAAGAGGACGGTGAGTGCCCGATCACGATCGATCATGATGGCGGTCTCAGTCAGTTCGAGCTCGAAACGCTCCGCCGGCACTCCTGTCTCGGAGAGGAGCTGGACCACATGGTCAGCGAATCCCGTCTCGAGAAGGCAACGAGGAGAAATGTTCACCGACACCCTGAGGTGCAGACCGTCCTCGGCCCAGAGACAGTTCTGCTGCAACGCCGTGCGCAAGATCCGCCATGTCAACGGCCTGATGATCCCGGTGCCTTCGGCGAACGGGATGAACGAGTCGGGTGAAAGCAGGCCGCGCACCGGGTGTTGCCAGCGAACGAGCGCCTCGACGCCCGAAATCTGGCCTGTGGCCAGGTCGGCCTGCGGTTGGTAGTACACAAGGAGCTGCTCCGTGTCCTCAATCGCCATCTTCAGGTCCGCGAGCAAGCTCAGTCGCGCCGGGTCATTGGTATCCATCAGGGGGTCGTATCCGACGACCTCATAACCGTTGCGCTTCGCCGCATACCTGGCAACGTCGGCGTGCTGCAGCAACTCGTCGAATGCACCTCCGTCATCGGGAGTTGTCACCACTCCGCATGAGCTGCCAACTTCCACCGTGACACCACCGAGGAGATTCGGCTCTTCCAATGCTGCGTTGAGCTTCTCTGCCACCGCCAGCGCCTGGTGTGGGAACTGCAGGTCGGGCAACATCACGGCGAACTCGTCGCCTCCGATTCTTGCGATGGTGTCCGAATGCCGCAGATGCTCCCGAAGCCGGGGACCCATCTGCTTGAGCAAGTTGTCACCGTACGGGTGTCCGAGTGTGTCATTGATCTCTTTGAAGCGATCCAGATCCATCAAGACCAGAGCCACGTGGGTTCCGCTCTTGCGCTCGCCAACATCGCCCGGTCCGTCCGCTCCCGCAAGAGCGCACGGTTCGGCAGTCCCGTCAGAGCGTCGTGGGTCGCTTGATGCGCAGAGGCGTTCGACTGGCGGGTCAGAGCACGCGATGCGCCTACGACCAGCCGAAAGAGCACTGCCCAGGAGACGAACAGGCCCACAGCGAGAAGCTCGATGATCGATCGGGTATCCGCGCCCGCCAGCGCTGCCGTCGGCCCCATCGGCGTGTACGAGTTGACGACTCCGCGGATCGGACCCCCCGGTACGAGTCGGACGCCTTGTTGCCCCAGGAGCAAGCTGCCATACCGCCCGACCAGGCCTTGGTCCAGCGGAGTCATTCCGAGGTCACCCGCGGTCAGAGTCTGCCTCTGAGTCACACCTCTGAGAGCAGCAAGGAAGCCCGCTCCGCAGGGAGCCATGGTGCCAACCGGTGGCGATCCCGAACCCCCGATCACCGTGCCATCAGCCAGGACGGCGTCAACGGCCACGACATCGCTATTGGCGACCAGAACGCGGGCCGCTAGCGAGATCTCGCCGGCCTGGGCGTGTCTCTGCTGGTCCGTGACCGGTATCCCGTCGCGACCGTCGGACAGGCTCGAAACGATGGTGTGAACGGTGATCGCCGTGGCGATCTGGGTCGACGTCGCCAGCTCCGAGAGGCTCTGGCGCGTCACCTGACGTTGTATCTGAATCCCGAGGATGACCCCTAGTGCGAGGGTCAGCACCAAGCTCAGCACGCCGAACGAGACCGTGAGCGGTACGAGGCGCTTACCGGTCTCGGAGCGGTGACGATGGAAGAATCGATTCGCCCTCGCTGAGGAGTGTTCCATAGCTCAGTCCTGTTCGGGTACCCACCGATGAGTACAGGACGAGCCGACCGCTCGAATTTCAGACCACCAGGAACAATCGAGTCGCATGATACGGGATCGCGGTCCTTCGTTGGGCTTCTATCGGCAGGGTGGCAACCGACTTGAGAGGATGCCGAGACGTGGGACCCTTTGTAGGGCACAACGCATTTCTTCGTGGGGCAAGACATATTTTCGCCTCGTCCGGTTCGCCGTGGACCGGAGCAGGAACACCCCCGGCCCTACCTTCAGAACGAGCCGAGGAGGATCGTCTGGCAGTCGGTCATTCGACCCAGGACCTACGAGGACAAGGCCAGGACTCAGGGGAGGCTTACCGCCACCCTTCTCAACTCGACGCTCTCGATGGCTACTCCGGGCGCTGACCAGTCGCTCACGGGGGGAACGGATTGACGGGCTTGCTCTTCCGACTCGAAGAAGACGATCGAGAATCCTCGCCCGCCGACAGGGTCGAGCCAATATCCAGCCAGGAAGCCGGGGGCGGCACGAACGGCTGGAAGGATGGAGTTCGTGAGCACTGACGCCGCTGCCGGCGCCTGATCGGGATCAATCGACAGGGTTACAAGGGCTGCGTGCACGAACGCCTCCATTCCTGGTTTCCAGGCCCGCCACTGTAGGGCTGTTCGTTCCGGGGAGTAGCCGTGCGGCCGGTCATCGAACCGCCTGGCCCGCGGAAGATCCGAGCACCGGTTCGGTTCTTGCTGCATCATGGTCCCGTGGAAGTCCGGGAGATTCGACGATGAGCTATGTGACTCTGTCCAATTCGCTCGATGCCCACGAGCGCGCCACCGGTCAGTTCTGCAGCCTCTTGCGAACCGCCCCTGATGGCACGTTGAAGGTTCCTCATCTGACTTGGACCATCGGTGAAACCGGTGCCCACGTCCTTGGGATGATGCGGCTCTATCCCGAGATGCTTGCCGGAGTGTCTTCGGGATGGAAGAGCCTGAGCGCGGGTGCGACCGAGAACGCCCGACTCCTTGCCGATACCCCCGAACGCGAGCCGCAAGAGATCGCTGATGCCATTGATGTCGCCGCCCCGAAGCTACGGGAGGCATTTGCCGCCTACACCGAGGAGCTGGCCACCTGGCACGCTGGACTTCAAATTCCCCCAGCCGCCATCGTGGGGATTCAAGTAGGCGACATGTTCGTTCATGGCTGGGACATCGCCACGGCACTCAGGGGCACATGGACAATCAATCCTCCGGATGCTTGCCTCTCAATTGCGGCTGCCATCCCCATACTGACGCAGTTTGTCGACGAGGAAGCTGCGCACGGGTTCTCGGCAACCTATGGACTACAGCTGCGGGGAGGACCGGCTTTCACCCTTGAGTTCGCCGATGGGCACCTGACCGCGCTCGAAGGTCGTGCGCCTCACGCTGATTGCCGGATGTCGGCCGAGCCGGTGGCCTATCTCCTCACCGCCTATGGCAGAGTCCCCATGTGGCGTCCAGCAATCAGAGGTCAGCTCATCTCCTATGGGCGGCGCCCTTGGCTCGGACTCAAGCTGTCCTCCCTCTTGGTCAGCGCGTAGACGATCTCATGTCGGGCATTCCTCTCTGCCGGCGCCGTCCTGCTGGGCGTGGGCCGAATGGCTGACCGTTCGCCCAGGGGGCAGTGGAAACCAACCAACTCAGAAGCAACTCCCCTGCTGCAGGCGACAAGCAAGGCGAAAAGTCCTGAGTAATGTAGGCCACCACGCGAGACGAAGACGGGTCAGGAGAGCCTGCGACCGCCCCACACGGCCTCGCCGCGCGGTGCGGGTCGGCACCGGGTGTTGTCGGGTATCTCCTGGGAGGTGAGCTTCGTCCCCTCGCGAGTCGTGGGGTTCGCCGCGGTCATGTGTGTTCGTTCGCCCTCGTGACGCCCGCCGGACGGTCGCATGACGGTGTCCTCAGACCACCACTCCGATCTGGTCCGAGCTCTACGGGGGACAAGGGTCCCGGTATTTTCGGCCGATCGGCACACTTGATGGCGGTTCACGATCAGCATAGGTTTCTCAGACGATGACCCATTCCGAGCGCTTGGACGGCTTCCCCGGAGCACTTCTTGCATCCGTGCTCGAACTGCTCGCAGAACGGAAGGTCAATCATCCCGGAGCGGCACTGACCCTCTCGGCGGACGACCTCGCTTCTTCTTGGGATCTGGTGGCTGAGGCGGAGGCATTGCCCGATCCTCCGGGGCAACCAGATGCGGGGGAGGAAGTTGCGAGCACATACTGGTATGAGCGGGCGCTGGGAGGTCTCCTCGGCCGGGGATTGCTCCTGGAACTTGAGAACCACTCGTACCGTGTCTCGGATCTCGAGACCTTGTTGCGAACGAGGGATGGGCGCTAAGAGGCCGTCGCACCGGGGGCAAACGCAGTGCCTGCGGATCAGGACTCGATTCAGATGCCTCTCGGTTCTGGGAGGATCACCTTTTGGTGGGGACGACACACGTGACATTCCGCGACCGGCGCATGGCGTGCGTTCGGGACGAGGCTTCGTTGTACCTCATCGTTGCGTCGCAGAAGAGGCACCCTCGACCCGGCTTTTCCGGCGGAACAACTCGAATTGATCTTTGATGACGGGACGTTGCTCTTGATCACTGCCACGATCACGGTCACAGGGAAGGACACCGACGATTGACGTGCCGACTCACGGACCACCACTGCAGGAACTCGTCAGTGTGCGGGTGCGTGCCCGAGGTCTGGTTCCATCCTGCTGCCGTCGCTCCGGATCTTCCCGAAGGCGATTCGTTGAACTGGCCCGGAACGAAATGGCTAGCCAACGCAGACGACCAGAGGAGGGCCGGGATGATCGGCCAGCGGCCCTGGCCGACGGCACCGCCACTCGATGAAATGTCAGAGCCCCGCGCGTCACTGTCGGAATATGCCCGACGCCACGAACCGCGCCAGATGAGGCCCGACGGTCAAGCGTTCGGCCCGCCCAGATACGGCGACTCGTCGGATCCGGTGCATCCCACCTGCTGTGTTCGCAGGAGCTCCCTCCAGGGAGTTCCTCTCGGATCGAACTAGTCGTCCCCTCCCGAGTTCCCGGCGGCTTCGGCGTAGACGTCGACGGCAACCGGCTCACAGTTGGCGGTCCCCGCCGTGGCGACGATCTCGACATTGTCACCCGCGGTCAGCGGGCCGTCGCCGTCGACGTAGAGGTTGGCCGGGACGGTGGTGAGGTCGAAAATCAAGTTCGAAGTATCGCAGGCCGGGCTCTGCGCGGATAACCATGACTGGGCCGAGTCGCTCGAGTCCGAGACCGACACCGTCAGGGTCGAACCGTCTGAAGCCACGGCGCCGACGGTACCCTGCCAGCGCTGCCACTGGTCCCAATGGCCGGGGTTGCCGTCCGAAGCCTCGGCATTGACATTGACGGCCACCGGCTCACAGTTGGTGGTCCCCGGGTTGGCGTCGATCTCGACGTTGTCGCCCACGGCCAGCGGGCCACCATCGTCGACGTTGATGTTGGCCGGAGCGGTGGTCAGGTCGAAGACCAGGTTGGTGGGGTCGCAGGCCGGGCTCTGCGCGGCCAGCCACGCTTGGGCGGAGTCGCTCGAGTCCGAGACCGACACAGTCATGGTGGAGCCGTCTGAGACCAAGGCGCCGATGGTGCCCTGCCAGCGCTGGTCACCGTTATGGCGGTGGTGGCCATGCCAGGTCCCGGCATGGACGACAAGGGCCACGGGCACGCAGTTGGTGGTCCCGGCCGTGGCCTCGATCCAGACGTGGTCGCCGACCATCAGAGTCCCGCCGTTCTCGACCTCGATGGTGGCCGGCGCGCTCTTGAGGTCGAACGTCAGATTGGTCAGGACACAGGCCGGGCTCTGATCGCTCAGCCAGGACTGCGCTCCGTCGCTCGAGTGCGAGACCGACACGGTCATCGTGGAGCTGTCTGAGGCCAGAGCGCCGATCGTGCCTTCCCAGTACTGGGACTCGTCTCCATCCCCGGGATTTCCGCCTGGGGACCGGCCCCAGACGTTGACCGCCACCGGCTCGCAGTTGAGCGTCCCGGCGTTGGCGCCGATTCCTAGGTCGTCGCCGACCGCCAACTTGGCACCGCCGTCCACATGGATGCTGGCAGGGGCCGTGGTCAGGTCGAAGGTCAGATTGGTGAGGTCGCAGGCCGGGCTCTGGGTGGCCGGCCAGGCCTGAGCTCCATCGCTGGCGTCGGAGACGGAGACCGTCATGGTCGAGCCGTCTGTGGCCAGGGCCGTCACCGTGGCGTGGTAGTACTGCGAGGTGTCGTCGACGCCTCTCCGGTGGCAGTCATGGTTCTCGCTGTCACCGGAGCCGATGCCTACCACTGTGACTTGGGCGCCACCCGTGCCGCAGTTGATCCAGTCGCTGCCCCACCCGGTGTCGATGATGTCCGTGCCGCGTGTGCCGGCGAGGATGGAGCTCTTGCCACGACCTCCGAGGAGGATGTCGTGGCTGTCGGCTGACGACGAGGCCCGGAGGGTGTCAGGCCAGGGCCTGCGATCAGGACGACTTGGCCTGGTCCGGCCGCGATCAGGGTGTTGTTCCCGCTCAACGCACACACGACAGTGCCAGCCCGTCCGACCAGCTTATGATGGCGGGCGGACGAGACCACCGTACAGTGGTAGCCATCACGCACTGTCGTCCGCTTCACATGGACAGCACCGCGCTGCGTGGTCGGCGCCGCGGCCTGGGCCGAGGCCCCAAACCCGAACACCCACACGATCCCCAGCGCCGCCGTGCCCACCGTCAGGCTGCGCCACCTTCTTGGTTTCGTCTGATGCATTCTGACCCCGGTCTTCTGGTTGTCCTTGCCGACTCCCACAGGGTACCGACCAGGACTCGCCAGTTACTACCCCAAGATTGATGATCGTCACCTTTCTTGGCGGTTGTCAGCTGGCCGTCGTCCACCGTCGTCCACCATCGATCACCGGCACGGCCGACGGCACTGGGTCCCACCCTGACAGCTCAGAGTGCTCAGAAGGTCAGGGACCAGTTCTCGATTTGCTGCGAGCGGATGTGGACTTCGTCGACGGTTCGTCCGACGGATCGACCGCTGCTCCAAATACCACTTGCCCGGGGAATCGGGACAGGTGCCTCCCACCCGATGGTCCCGATCAAACCAACCGCTCGGGTGTCTCTGAATGAGCGGCTTTGGCGAGGCCTTGGCTGGGTCGATCAGCTGGTCGGCAACGATCACCACCGAGGTTGAGCTGGTCTCCCGGCTCCGAGGTCGCCCATTCGGCAACGACCCGACCCCTGGGATGGTGGTAGCGAAGGGCACCTGCTACACCCTGGGCACCGCACGCAATGCCGGAGGTTCCGAGGACACAATCCTGGCCGCTGCTGTCGCCCCACACCCTGGGGCTGGCGCCCGTGCCTCGATGAGGTGGCCGGCAAAGAATATGGCGGACTCAGCCGGTTACCGGGTGGGTTGGCGTCGTGCCGTTGGCTAGAAGGTTGTCGAAACCATCCGGGATCGAGACCAATCCAGGTGCAGTTCCCGGCACATTGGTCAACCCGTACTGCCACACGATTGAGTACGTGGTGGGGTCGATGACCACCACTCGGTCGCGGTAGTCGTCGTTGACCATGACCAGCCCATTGGGTAGTCGTTCGGCCAAAGACGGCTTCTTCAACGCGGCGTCACCAGCCGGTGCGTCGTAGAGCCAGGTGACACGCCCTTCACGTGTGAATTCGAGGATCCGACCTTCGGCCGGCGGGTCGTAGTCAGTCATGAGGTAGAGATCTGATCCGATCTGTTGAGGATCGGAGGGGTAGTTGACCGTCGGGATGTGCACCGTCCAGGCCAGCTTTCCCGCCGGCGTGTACTCGTCGATCCACGACCCGTTGATTTCCGAGACCAAGACGTTGCCGTCGAGCAAGGGCGTGTCGCCGTTGGGATAGGCGATGGAGACAGGCGGGTCGTGGATGTCGGCGCCATTGCCGATCTGGCCGACGACCTGACCGTTGGGCGAGATGAACAGAATGCGATTGTTGGAAGCGTCGGCCACCGTTATCGTGCCCGACTTCAACAGGTAGGCGTCATCGGGTTGGTCGAGGTAGCCGGGGGCCGATCCGGGTTGGCCTGGGTGACCGTACTGCCAGAGGATCTTCCCGGATGGATAGCCGATCTCCACGATGGTGTGGTTGTCTTCTTGATTGGAGATGATCCCGGTACCGCCCTTGATGAAGAAGGCGTCGTCGGGAAAGTAGAAACCTCCGGGCGGCGGTGGCATGGTGGTCGACGGATATTGCCAGGTGACCTGCCGGTTGGCATCGAGGGCGATCAGGCGGTTGTTGCCGCGATCGGCGATGAGGAGAGTTCCCGAGTAGGGGGAGCCTGCGCCGGGGGAGCCCGCTGGGCCCCCGTATCGGCTCCGGCGCAGTGCCATGACCGACTGCAGGGAGCCTGAGGCTACCCCCGCCTGGTCGGTGCCGGACTGAGACGTTACTTCCCCGCCGACGATGTAACCGACGGCTCCGTGCTCTGAAGTGACCGAAGCATAGCCGCCGAAAGCCTCGGCCTGTGGGAGGAGACCCGCATTCAGAACCTTGCCGGTAGTGGGGACGAACGCATCGATCTGGGTCAGTGTCGGGCCGCCGGGGACCTGCCCCCCGGCGATATACACGGTACCGCCGATAACAAACGCCGCCGCACCGTAGAGCGGCTGGGGAAGATGGCCCACCACCGATACGGTGTGTGTCGCAGGGTCGATCTCTTGGATGTCGTTGGTGGCAACCGTGGTGGCGCCGGTCGCTGACGTCTCGCCCCCGAAGGCATAGACCACGGCAGAGTCGGCGACGACTGCCGGATAGCGGACCGGAACGCGCAAGTTGGCCACCGAGGCGAAATGAGTGCCGTCGACCGTGCTGAGCACCGTGGGGAGGTAATTCGTTCCGTCGTACCCTCCGACGATGTATGCGATGGCCTGGCGGTGGGCTCCTGTCGATCCGTCTACGGTGGCAATGGCCAAGTCGGAACGCGGCTGAGGAAGGTTGCCGATCACCACCCCTTGATTGGCCGCGGACCGGCTGCCGGAGCGGGACGGTAGGGACTGCACGGTGGAGACCGTGTCAGGCGATCCGCCACCCAGGACAACGGCCGACGATCCGATCACCGCAGCGGCCGCGTCGTGTACCGGTTCAGCGAGCTCGGCCGTCGAACTCATCGCACCCGTCTGAACGTTGATCGTGAACGCGGCTGAGAGAGAGTTTCCTCCAGGTGAGATGCCGCCGAGGACAGTGAGCCCGGAGCTGCTTGCGACAACCGATTCGCGTGAGAGCGGTGCGCTCACTTGCCAAGGTTCTATGCCAGCTTCGAGGGAGTCGGGTTCCTTGGATCCAGGCGATCTTTCCGCGGTGGCGCCATGACTCCGATGGGACAGCGATGAACTCCCACCCAACCCCACGGCGATGGTAATGCTGGCGACAGCTACAACAACAAGAATGCCAACGGTTGTGGCCCGCCTGCGGTTGCGACGAACCCGGCGCGACCTTTCAGTCTGTCGATTCACACTGCCCTCATCCCGCTGCCTGGCCCCACCGCCACGACGGGCCCTGGACCCGGGTCACTGTGCGGTTCGTCTGCCACCAGCGAACGAGAGCTCTTGCATCATCAGGTCCCTCGCGTGATTTGAACCGCCTACGGCTTGCATTCATGTAGATCGTGTGAGCGCTGTGACAGCAACTTGTTTCGCTGCATCGCCATGAACATCAGCATCTCCGGTCCAGATGGTGCCACCGATGTCACGATAGATCCGTCTCAACCTTGTCACCACCCAACGCAAAGGGTCAGGGCGGTGACAGGAATAGAAGTCGACATCAATCCGGTGCGGGTCCAACTGGACGGGGGGCCCGATCCCGCGAGGGCCCTTGCCCGCCGGTAGGCCCGGGTAGACCGACCGAGTAACCAGGCTCTGGTTGGTCGTACACGCGATTTCATTACAGTACTCGCCGGTCAGCGAACGAAGGTTCGAGGAGCTACTCAAGACAACGGGTCGGGGAAACAGCGGGTTCGGAGCCGCGTGAGGGACAGATCCTGCAGGTCGGATGCAGTGGCCTGGCCGGCGGTGGGCCGTCGGGGCGGCATTTGTCCAATGCAACGTAGCCGAGATGCTCACTCGAGCGGCCCCGGATAAGCAGCCTCAGCCCGAAGTGCAAGCCGGTTGGTCTTCCGACCCATCACGATCAGCGCGACCGCAACTACAAGGATCGCCGCACTGCCGATGACCACGTCAATCCTGCCTGACAGGCGAGTGAGGGCGTTGCCAGCGAGGTAGGCAATCAGAGTGAAGAGCCCGGCCCACACGATCCCGCCCGCTGCGTTGGCGGGGAGAAATCGGCTCCAGCGCATCCGGCTCGATCCAGCAAGGAACGCAGCATAGGTTCGAAAAATAGAAATGAACCGACCGAGGAATACCACCTTCGGTCCATGGGTATCAAAGACGTACCGTGCCATCTTGATCTTCCGCTCGTCGAGCCAAACGCGATGACCGAACGTACGAATGAGCCGATAGCCATATCGATCACCGATCCAGAATCCGATGTTGTCACCGATGATCGCTGCAGCGACCGCTATCACGAAAACCAACCAAGGCGAGAGCCGGTGAGTGTGGCCGGCGTAGGCGCCAGCCACGATGAGGGCCGTCTCCCCAGGGACGGGAATGCCCAGACTCTCTGCGCCGACCAGGAGGAGAACCGCCAGATAGCCATACGCTTGGATGAGGTGGCTTACGCTCACGGCCGGACGTCCGCCAGCGCCCACGCGAGACTGGAACCAGCGGGGCGATTGCGAAGGTACCCGTGTTCGGGCGAACCTTCTCCATCAGGCAGCTGTTCGGAACAGGAATAACGCTTCCTCAAGAGAGACCCTAAGACGGCCATGTGCACATCCTGTTCCCCGAAAGTGACGAAAGCATGACGAGCGCGCTTTGGCCGGTGGCGAGCAAAGTGCCGCCATATTCTCACTTCTTTCGCACACTCGAAGTATCGAAGGTTGACTTGGGAGGCAGCTCGGATTCCCTGGGCAACTCGATCTCAGGGGTAAGCCCGTTCACTGAGATTGTTGTGATGTCATCGCCATTGTCGTCGTTATGGGGGGCACCCGCTTCGTCTCGCTGGGAAGACTGGTAGAGGATGCTTCCAGCGGTCATGCCGTTCGACATCGAGTCGCTGGTGACGACACTCGTTGTCGCTATCAGTCCGCACGCCAATGCACCGACAAGCCCAAGCGACGCGATCGAATGCCGGAGGGTCATGTTCCACGTGTGCTTTCAATGAACATCAATCCGACCTTACGTCGTGCGAATGACGATCTCATGACGGCACTGGCGCGACCGGACCGATCTCACCGTGTCAGGCCACACAGCCTCTTGAGGCTATTGGCGACATCGAGTCGCTCCAGCTTCCAGCCTGGGCGAATTCTGAAGAGCTAACTCGCCACCATTGTTCACGTCGTGGGGTCAGCTGTCGTAAAGAGCAGGGATTGCGGCACAGACAAAAACGATCGCAATTATCGGTGCCATGATTATCCAGTTCATTGGGCATCAAGCAGTTGTCGTTTGTGGTCTGCCTGCCTCCTCTATTGATCGTAGGGAAGCAGTTGAAGATTCTGATAACGAAACTTGAAGAACTTCCTATGAATCTGCCCGGCTCTGTTGTCCGCATTGATCGGCGGGCCCGGGCCGACCAAGCCCGACCAGCTTTGCCGACCACCCCACGAGCACGAGCTCGTCAATCGCTGAGGCGACGGAAATTTTCTGGGCCGTGTCTCTATCTCCACCTCCAAGTTCGTGCTGGATGAAGGCGTGACCCGGATCACAACCCTCGAAACCGAGAAACACATTCATATGCTCCAGCTGGTTGCCAAGACCGCTGGGACACTTGACGCCGGATTGGCGTCCGACCGTCCCCGGTGAGTGCAGTTCAGGCCGGCGGAGTCGACCGCACCGACAGGGTGATGAAGTCCCGCGCCCACGAGGGTTCGAAGAAGGTGGACGGACCCTGCTCGGTCGTGTCCAGTAGCTTGCTGCCGTTGGAGGGTGCGGCCAGGCCACCCGGGCCGGGCGGATCGTAGGTCACGAAGGTGGGCCAGTGGGGGTTGATGTCGAGCTGCATCCCCCTGACCACGCCGGCTCGGACCAGCAACTGAGCCAGCTGGAGGGGATTCAACGCCGGGCCGATGACATAGACAAGCGCACCGTCCGCGGTCACCCCGACGCCCGACCGCCACTGCTGGTCGATCCCGGGCACGTTCGGCGCACACGACGTCGCGCCGCAGGTCGCTCCCCACGATTGCCAATCGGCGCTTGCCGCCTGGGCGGTCGGTTGACCGCCGGCCACCAGGGGCACCAGATTCTGGCGGATGGCCACCACGCTCGGGGTCATGGTGACGTCGCTGCCCCAGGCCCCGACGGTCACCGAACCGCCGGCATAGATCACGAGCGACGCCGCTCCGTTGACGAGCGGGTCGATGAGGCGGCCCTCGGTGTAATAACCGCCCCCGGCGACATCCATCTTGAAACCACCGTTGAAGGTCGCGACAAGAGATGCCGCCTGGGCGGGCTGGACAGGGGCGGTGAAGCGGTACGGACCGCCGCCCGGACTGATCGAACCCGAGTAGAGCTGCGCCGAGAGGAGCTTGGTGTCCATCCAGGCGATCCCGGCGGCCTCAACGCCACCGGGAGGGACGAGTGTTGTCTCGTAGACGGCCGAGCGGCCCCCGACCGGGCGCCCGGCGGGCGCCCAAACCCCCTGGTCGCTCGACGACACCCGTCCAAACGGTGTTACCGGCTTCGGGGCCGCGAGATGTGAGAGGACCGGGGTGCTCGTGGGGGTCGGGGCCGATCGAACGGTGGTCGTGACGTGGCCGGCGCCGGTTATCGACGTCGAAGATCCGTCGGGCCGTCTCTGCCCGGCCGCGCTCGTGCCCAGCCCACCGCACGACGCGATGAACACCATTCCGCCGGTCACCACAGCCCACGCCGGTGATCGGCGGGGACGAGAGTGGGACCGTGGGATGACCACGCCGTCAGACTACGGTGGAACGCAAGAACAGGGGCCTCGGGGCGGTCGGGCTGTCGGGGTGCATGCAGATGCCTCCCGTTACCATGGCGTCTGTCCATGACCGCCCCTCCGCCACCCGGGTCGCCGCTCGGCCCCACTACGCGCCCGGGTGGCCACCACCGGCGCCGGTCCCTCCAAATGGGCCTCGTGCTGGTCGCCGTTGCCGCCTGCCTCATCGCCGGCGCGGTCGCGGCCGCGGTCGTGCTGACCCAGGAATCGCCAGGGCGACCCTCGGCCACAAGTGGGACCTCCGCCGGCCAGGCGGTCAGCGGCACCTCCACTACCGGTGTGGCAACCACAGCGGTTGCTCCAACTACGACGGTGGAAACCAGTTCGACGACGGGTGCCGGGAGCCTGCCCCAGACCGACGAGTTCCCGATGTCGACCTCCCCGCAGTTCCAGGCGGAGATGGCCACGTTATGGCAGGGGATAGTGTCCGGCTCGCCTGCCGCGGCGCGTCCAGCGTTCTTCCCCGAGAACGCTTATCTCCAACTCAAGACCATCGCCAACCCGGCATCCGACTACACCAACCGACTGCTGGCCGACTTCGCCGCCGATCTCGGGGCCGCTCACGCTTTGCTTGGCCAGGAGGCGGGCACGGCGACCTTGGTCACCGTAAAGGTTCCCGAGCAGTACGGCCACTGGATCCCGCCCGGGGTGTGCGACAACGACGTCGGGTACTACGAGGTCGCCAACTCGCGCGTCGTCTACCAAGAGGATGGTGCTCTCCGCTCTTTCGGCATCGCCTCTCTCATCTCGTGGCGAGGGCAGTGGTACGTCGTGCACCTGGGCGCCATACTCAGGTCCACCTACCAGGGGATCGTCGAGGATCCCGAGATCGGACCAGGCAACTCGCCGGACTCGACGACCTGCTGAAGGAGATCGGCAACGAGGTCGCCCGGCCAATCTGGTGATGAGCTAGAGCGCCTGGGTTCAGCGTTTGGGTGCCGTAATCCTCGTAATATCTCACGACACCATCGAAATGCCCGGCGAATAGAAAGCGAATCTCCTTTGCAGCGCCACAAGAGGACCTTCGAGTCGCCATCTGGCCGGCTTCGCTCCACTTTCTAGAGGTCCAGGAGGGTGCGGGCGATTCGGTCCCGGATTCGGGTTGGCACGAACGCCTGAAGGGCAGCGATGGTCTGAGCGTCATAGCCTACGAGGTACCTCGCCCGTGGATTGTGCGACGTGATGGCATTGGCAATGGCACCGGCAACCTTCGACGGATCACCCATCATTGGGTCGACGAGCCGGGTCACGGTCAGTAGCCGGCGGTAGGAAGCGGCAAACTGGGACCCTGCTCGGCCGGCCAACTCGTCGTCGGCCTCCTGCCAGATGCCTGTCCGGACCAGTCCCGGCTCGACGAGAACGACCTTCACGCCATCGGCAGCGACCTCGGCTCGAAGTGCATCGGTCACTCCCTCGAGCGCGTGCTTGCACGCCTGGTACCAGCCGGTCAGCGGGGTTGTGGTGAGACCGTAGATGGAAGATACGTTGACGATGCGCCCATCGTGGGCGCTTCGCATATACGGAAGTGCCAGGCGCGCCAGCCGGATGGGACCGATCACCATGGTCTCAAGCGCGGCCCGAAGCTCCTCGTCACCGATGTCCTCAATGGCACCAGTAATCGAAAGTCCTGCGTTGTTTACGATCACGGTAGGCCGATACTTGTGGATTACCCGCTCGCATGAAGCGGAGTCGGTGACGTCCATTATCGCGGTCTCCACCACCAGACCTTGTTCGTCGGCCAATTCGGCGACGGCCTTGGCTTTGGCGCGAGAGCGAACTGTGCCTACTGACCGCAGCCCCCGCCTGGCCAGTTCCAACACGGTGGCAAGACCGATGCCCGAGTTGGCGCCTGTCGTTAGAGAGACCGGCTCGTTCGTCATCGGTGCGTCCTTCCAATGTCACCAGACGTTGCTTCCAGACTACCGAGGTACCCGTCGGAAGGTGGCGGCACCCGATCCCGATCACGTCCGGCCCAATGGCAGTACAACTTTGATTCGTCTCGTTGTCGACGTCGAACGCAATTGGCAACTGATCCGGATTCCACAGCCACAGTGGTAATGCCAGACATCTGCCGTTAGGCCACGGTCGATTGGCGGTCGCGTAGCCAAGTCGAGAGTATGGAACGATCGACGGATTAACGCCAGATGGTGACCAGGATCCAGACGGCTCGAGGCTGATGACGAATGCCAACGTGTGGGAAGTGCCGTGTGCCGCACCTGGTAGCCGAGGTCGAGATGGGGGCTGTCGACCCACAACGGACGGCCGATTCAAGGGCACCGAGCGCACACGCTGGCGGTACCGAGGGATCCAGCTACGAGGCCACGAGGGCCCTCACCTCCTCGAGCCGTGGCGGAGGGTCATCGAAGAAGATGCAGGCGACCAGCAATGTGCTTGTAGACCTGCCCATCCTCGAGGTCAAGGAACTCGGCATCGAGCGCCCTGAGCCACGCCATCTCCCATCCCTCCTTCCGGTCGGCACCCCATTGCGCACCTTACGACCGAAGATCTCCCCGACCCAGGGTCCTTTGGCAGGAGTATTCAGCGCCCGCACCCCGCCCTCGCACCCGAATCGTGACTTTCGACCCTAAACCCGGTAGCCGGGACACCGTAGATTCGGACCATAGGTCGAGGCTCAGAAAGGGGACGATGACCGATCGAGCCGAGCTGTTCATGCGGGACACAGATGCCTTCTCCTGGTACCTCGAGAAGGACCCTGGTCTTCGCGCCACGATTGTCGCCGTCGCGTGGCTCGACCAGCACCCCGATTTCGACCTGCTCTCGGCTCGGCTAGAGCGGGCAACCCGGCTGGCTCCCCGCTTCCGTCAGCGTCTTGTCGAGCCACCGGGTCGTCTGGCTGCACCACGTTGGATCGACACGGACTTCGACCTCTCGTTGCACCTCCACCGGATCGACTCACCTCTCCCCCACACTCCCGTCACCGTCGCCGATTTTGCTCGGATCCAAGCCATGAGTGGCTTTGACCGGTCGCGGCCGCTGTGGGAGTTCACGCTCGTGGAACACCTGGTGGGCGACCGCGCCGCGTTGGTCATGAAGGTCCACCACTCGCTGACAGACGGAATCGGCGGCATGCAGCTGGCGACCTTGCTGTTCGATACGACCAGGGAGACCGGCCCGATGGGCGATGTCCCCGTGCCTGAATCCGGGCGAGTGCCGGGCACCGCCCAACTCGTGCGCGAGTCGCTTGCCTACGATTGGCACCGCGTCTCTGACACGGTTCGCCACGGATTGTCCAGTGCGCTCCCGACGACTATGCACATCGCCCGCAATCCGCTGCGCTCGATGTCCAATACTCTGGCGATGGTCCGCTCGGTCGCTCGGTTCGTCGAGCCAGTCCCCCGCACCCTTTCCCCGATCATGACCGGCCGGAGCCTCGACCGGCAACTGGACATGATCGCCGTCGACCTTCATGATCTGAAGAAGGCTGGGAAATCGGTGGGAGGCACGCTCAACGATGCCTTCGTTTCCTCAATCAGCGGTGGGCTGCGTCGCTACCACGAGCTGCACGACATCTCGGTCCCGGAGCTCCGGATCACCTTGCCCATCTCAATCCGCAAGGCCGAAGACCCAGTCGGCGGCAATCGGATCACACTCGAACGGTTCAAGGTGCCGGTCGGGATGGCCGACCCCGCGGAGCGGGTACGGGTCACTGGAAAGCAGTGCAGAGTGGCCGCCGACGACCGTGCGCAGCCGCTGAGCGATGTCATCGCCGGTGCCCTGAACCTCTTGCCATCTGGTGTGGTCGGAAGCATGCTCAAACACGTCGACTTCTTGGCTAGCAACGTAGCGGGCATCAACACCCCCATCTTCCTGGCCGGCGCTCTGGTGTCGGGCTACTACGCCTTCGGGCCGACGACCGGCTCGGCCGTGAACGCCACGCTGCTCTCCTACAACGGCACCTGCTGCGTCGGCTTCACCATCGACAGCGCCGCCGTATCGGACTACAACGTGCTAATGCGCTGCTTCCGCGAGGGATTTGAAGAGGTGCTCGCACTCGCCGGGGATCACAGACCCGTCGAGTTTGCGTATGGATCACGTCAAGAGAACTCGACACGAAGGGAATAGACAGCCTTCGCCGCGTTCCCTCCGTCCGCGGGCGAGAAGGTGCGAATCGTTCTCGGTGAGTGGGTTGGTGTGGGTGGTGGTGTGGTGTCTGGGCCAACCGATAGAAGACCACCCAGGGCGGTGGGCGAGCTTCCTGCCTGAATCGGTGATGAGTGATCATGACCGGATCATCCCCGTGGCCCACACTTACCGTGCCGCGGAGGCCACTCCCGGCGACCACCTTGAGATCCTCGAGAGAGCCGGTCACTTTCTGCCGTGGCGGAACGCCGACAAATTCCTAGCAGTCCTGGAGGATTTCCCGAAGTCGACCACACCCGCCCACGTGCCCGAAGAGCGCTGGCGCAAGCTCCTGACGAGTGCTCCGCCCAATGACGAGCAGGAGTAGAGAGCGCGATCAGGCTGAGCCTCTCGAGCATCGCAGGGCCTCCTGTCCCAAGAATGCCGTACATCTGCTTGGTGAGCAGTCGATACCGGCTCGGAGGGAGCCGGTCAGGGGCACGTACCTCAGACCCCCTACATATCGGGACCTTTGGCCCTAACTGAATCGCCGGCTTCGGCATATCATCACTTTGGGGATTTGGGGGTATCAGATGCAGCGGCTAAGTGGTGCGGACGCCAGTTTTGTCTACGGTGAGACCCCGGGTTCGCACTTGCACCTCGGCACGCTTGCGGTGCTCGACCCCTCGACCGCTCCTGACGGCTTCAACGTGGAGCGGTTGCGCTCATTGATCGAGGCCAGAGCGGGTCTGCTCGGCCCGTTCCTGCGCCGCTTGGTTGAGGTTCCTTTTGGCCTCGATCGGCCGGCGTGGGTGGATGACCCGCGACTGGATCTCGAGCGCCGGATCCGTCCCGTCGGTGTTCCAGCACCGGGTGGTCCACGGGAGCTGGGTGCGTTAGTGGGTGACCTATTGGCCTACAAGGTCGAACCGGACCGCCCCTTGTGGGAGGTTTGGTTCATCGAAGGTCTCGAGGACGGCCGCGTGGCCCTGCTGACCAAGATGCACCACTGCCTGGCGGACGGAGTCCGGGGCGCACGCATCTACGAGGTGCTCTACGACCTGGAACCCGAGGCCCCCACCGACCGGCCCGATACGCCCGAACTCGAGGGTGAGCGAATCCCGCATGGGTGGGAGATGGTCTTACGCGCACTACCACGTTTGGCGGGCACCCCATTGCGAGCCGCGCGCACCTCTTGCCACCTCAGCCGCTCCGCCTTGAGGATGGTCGGCTTGCGCGCCTCCCCGGAATGGCCCGGGGTCATATTTCCCTTCCAGGCACCCCATACCTCGCTCAACCGATCCATCACCCGACATCGTGGGTTCGCCTACTGTTCGATCCCTCTTTCGGGAGTAAAGGCCATCAAAAACGCCTGCTCAGTGACCGTGAACGATGTCGTCCTCGCCATCTGCGCCGGCGCACTACGGTGCTATCTGACCGATCGCGACGACCTGCCCAGCAAGCCACTGATTGCCCAGATACCTGTGGCAGTGCACGTCGGCGACAGAGGTGACACCTCGGGGGGTCTATGGGGGAACGCGACCACCGTCATGGGCGCTGCCCTGCCCACACAACTCAAGGATCCGATCGAGCGACTTCGGGTGATCCACGCATCGACCGAGAGCGCCAAGGCGATGCAGCGTGCCCTCGGCGACGACCTCATCCTGGACCTGGCCGATGTCGCTCCGCCCGGACTCCTCGCCGCCGGGGTCCGGGCGTACAGCCGGCTGGGTCTGGCTGACCATCACCCTCCGATCTTCAACTTGATCCTTTCCAATGTCGCGGGTCCACCACTTCCCCTGTACATCGGGGGAGCACGTCTCGAGGCCAGCTACCCGATCGGCCCCTTGATCGACGGTGGCGGGCTGAATATCACGGCGATGAGCTACCTCGACCATATCGACTTCGGCTATGTCGTCTGCCCCGAGATCGTCGAGGACCCCTGGCGCCTCGCCGACGCGACGTCAGCTGCCTTCATAGAGCTCGAGAAGGCGGCGGGATGAAACGGGTCCCGAGGGCTGGCACTTCGAGTACTTCTCCATCAAGGGGGGCGAGCGTTCGTAGCCTGCGAGGTTCTCCGAACCTCTCGCCCCGATGACCCGGGATCAGATGACCACGGCAGGAAAGGTGATAGCGATGTACCAGACGTCAGGTCGCCCCATGGATCTGCTTCCGCCAGATACCAATCTGCTCGAACCGGTGATCCAGCATGCCGAGAAGGAACCGGGCCGGGTTATGGCCGCCTATCGGGACGGCGACCACTTCGTCGACGTAACCGCCGGTGAGTTCTACGAACAATGCCGGGCCATAGCCAAGGGCTTTGTCGCCAGTGGGCTCGAGCCCGGCGATCGAGTTGCCCTCATGTCGCGGACGAGGCTTGAGTGGCTGCTGCTCGACTATGCCATCCTCGCCGGTGGCGGTGTGACAGTTCCGATCTACGAAACGTCGTCGGCTGACCAGATGCAATGGATCGTCCATGATGGTGATGTCCAACTCCTCGTGGTCGAGACGGCGATGATGCGGGCGTTGTACGAGCGGGCTGCGAACCCGGAAGACTGTCCCGAGATTCTCGTCATCGACGACGGGGCACTGGATGAGCTTGTTCGCCGCGGGGAGGCCGTGCCCGACTCCATCCTCGACAAGCGCATCCACGCCCTCAAGGCCGCCGATCTGGCCACGATAATCTACACATCCGGTACGACCGGCCGGCCCAAGGGCTGCGCTCTCACCCACGGGAACCTTCGCGTCAACGTGTGGCAGACCATCGACGCGATCGAGGGGATGCTCCAGCCCGACGAGGTCAGCCTTGTGTTCCTACCGCTCGCCCACGTGCTCGCCAAGATCATCACCCTTGTCGGCGTGGAACGGGGGATCAAAGGAACCTTCGCCACAGACATGGATGCGCTCCTCGAAGAGTTCGCCATGGTGCAGCCCACCATGATTGCCGCGGTGCCCCGCGTCTTCGAGAAGGTGTTCAACGGTGCCCAGCAGAAAGCACAGGCCGAGGGCCACGGGGCGATATTCGACAAAGCCGCCGATGTCGCGGTGCAGTGGTCGCTGCACCATGGGGGCCACGTTCCGCATCCGCTCACCTCGGCGGAACATGCGCTGTTCGAGCGGCTCGTCTACAAGAAGGTCGAAGCAGCATTCGGTGGTCGGCTGCGGTTCGCGTTCAGTGGCGGAGGCCCGCTGGGCGAGCGCCTCACGCACTTCTTCAACGGTGTGGGCGTCAAGGTGTTGGAGGGTTATGGGCTTACGGAAACCAGCCCGACCCTGACGGTCAACCGGCTTGGCGCATGGAAACCAGGCACCGTGGGGCGGGCGCTGATGGGCACGAGCATCCGTGTCGCCCCTGACGGCGAGGTACTTGCCAAAGGTCCGCAGGTCTTCCAGGGATACTGGCGCAATGAGCTAGCCACATCGGATACCTTCGACGCCGATGGATGGTTCAAGACCGGCGACATCGGTGACCTCGACGACGACGGCTATCTGCGCATCACCGGGCGGAAGAAGGAGTTGATCGTGACCGCCGCCGGAAAGAACGTGGCGCCGGCACCGCTGGAAGATCGGATTCGTGCGCACCCATTGATCAGCCAGGCGGTGGTGGTCGGCGATGCCCGTCCGTTCGTTGCAGCGCTCATCACCCTCGACGAGGAAGCATTCGTGACCTGGGCCGCCCAGGGTCCCCTGGGTGGGACCGAGGCCTCCCAGGCCACGGATCATCCGGCATTGTTGGCGGAGGTCCAAGCAGCGATTGACGATGCCAACGAGTCGGTGTCAAGAGCAGAGTCGATCCGCAAGTTTGCCGTCCTACCCCACGACCTGACGATCGTGAACGGCGAGCTGACTCCGACGCTCAAGGTGCGGCGTGCCGTCGTGGAGAAAGCCTACGGCTCAGTGATCGATGACCTTTACGGGAGCTGAGCAGGTGCGGGAGGCCGCCTCAGCTGTGCAGAGCGCGTGATGTCCGAGCAACTCCCGAACTCCATACCTGGATCGGCGAGCTCTATCCATGAGCTGGCCGACCATTGTCGGGTGCTTGTGCGGCCGCTTCAGCTCAGCGATCGACATGAGCTGGCCATCGGCTATGAGCACCTGTCAGCGGAAGCCCGGCGCCGCCGGTTCTTCGCTGCACCGTCACGACTCTCGGACACCGATCTGGAGTACCTCACCGATCTCGACTATCACGATCACTTTGCGTGGGCGGCGTTCGCGATCGACGAGCGCGGCCAGCCTGGCATCGGCGTCGCCCGTTACATCCGAGACCCCACCCAGCCCGACCACGCCGAGGTCGCGGTGACCGTGCTCGATGATTACCAGCATCGCGGTCTCGGCACCCTCCTCTTGGAGATGTTGGCCGATCACGCCCGCGGCAACGGGATCACGACCTTCGTCAGCCACATCCTCTGGGACAACCGGGAGATTCTCGACACGCTGGCCGCGGCCGGCGCCCGCATCGAACCAGAGGAGCCAGGAGTGGCACGGGTAGCCATAGAGATCCCGGCACATGAGAGCCCGACCCTTGTTGGCCTCATCCGGACCGCCCTGCGGGCTTTCGGGCGACCAACGAGGGAGGTCCTGGAGGTAGCGGCCGCGCCGAAGGCCGAGGGCGACGAGAACCAGCTCGACCGGCCCCGCTAGCCGATCGCCTGGCGCAATTGCCACCGTGAGTTTCTGCCTGAAGACCACCGATTCCAACAACCTTGGCTCGGACCCGTAGTGCCCGGTCCAATGGGACAATCAATGGCGCAATGAATAACCGGAAACGGAGCAGTCACTCTGGGATTACACGTATATGAGACGGCTGAACAGAGCCCGACCTGTGGATCACGCTCTCATCTGTGAGCCGGTGACCCTCCGATGGAATCCGGGGCATCCCCAAAGTCGTGCTCGGTCGGCTCATCGCCAGGTAGGTGCGGACTCGATCCGCCAATGTCGAGAAGTGGGCCGCATCTTCCGGTGCATCGCACGCTTCGCTCGCTAAGTCCAAGGCCGCAACAGCCTCGATGAGAAGATCCATGCCTGTCTCGTATCCCTCTACCATTGTCGGGATTGAACGGCGTTCCTAGTCGGCCCAAAACTCATCGAACAGGTAGCTGTCAGCATGGTAGACGGTCACCTCAGTGATTTTTTCGTGATGGATTTCGAACTCAACGGCCACGATAACATTCAACTCCTTGCCCGCCCTGTTCGCAGTCTCCCGCTGAAGGACCACCACTCTCTCGGGTTTGCTGAGTACATCCAAGACCTCGATCTTGAACGTACCGCCACTCTCCGACTTCAGCCTTGCAAGGAAGCTGAGCACTCCTTCCGGTCCTTTGTAGGTACCGGCCAGGCTGCTCCGCCCCGGTTCGTGCCAGACGACATCGTCTGCCATCACTACCCTCAACAGGTCCAGATCAACCGTCTCGAAATCTTTGTATGTCCGGCGGATCAGCGATTCGTAAGCGTCCTCTGCAACCATGTCCACTCCCTTTCCAATTCGCCCTTCCCTGCGAGCGCCCACCAGCCCGACTCTCGGTTCAATCGTGGGCCGCTTTCGGGGATGATTCCGGCTAGCCAAGACGGCGGTGACTGCGCAACGGGCCTTCTGATCCTTGCCGTCGCCGCATCCCTAGCTACAAGTCGAACCTACGCCCACGCCATCTCGGCCAGCAGGGCCGAAAGTCACTAGTTCCCGACCGAGACAACTCCGCACGATGTGACCTTTGGCCCTGCGGAATCGGCGGTTGCAGGCGCACGATCTCACTAGGGGCAGGGACTTATGAAGGGGGTGGATCATGGGCAAAAGAGCCGATGAGCAAAGAATGATCAGGAGGGGTCGGGCGAGCCAGCCTGACCGTGTGCAATGGGTGTTGGAGCTGCTGGAGGTTGGGCCTCACTTTAGGTTCCGTGAAGACGAAAACGTCTCTTCAGGAAACTGAGCCCCAGTGCGGATACGAGGAGCGTCTGGTTCACTCAAGGGGCGCCGACTCCCGCTCGGACATGAAGCGTCCCAGAGGGGGCAAGGGGGCGTTCAGCCTCAGACCCGGCTCCGGATGTCTGGTTCGAGCCACTCTCGGATCGCCTCGTAAACAGAGGGATGGTTGAGGAGATTGAAGTGGTGTAGTCCGCCGAAGTGGCGCGTGTGCTCGGAGGCAAACGGGACGTACCCACCACGACGGGATCGGCCGCGGGCGCTGGCGGGCTGGACCAGAAGGTCGCCTACGAATCGTCCGAGTGGGTTGCGGCGGCTCGTCGTGACGGTGGCGCTCACCGCATAGTGATTGGCCTCAGGTATGAGTGGGACGTCATGACGCTCGCCCGATCCGGGGTCCGCATCGTTCCAATCCTCATCGAGCAGATATCCGGCGTGCAGATCCTTGATACCTGCACTGCGCCGGTCTAGGACTGTGGCGAACGGCCGGCTCTCGTCGAGCTTGGCGAGCACGCTGCTTAGACGACTGATCCATTGCTCGAGTCCCGCCCCCAGATGTGGCGTACCAAGGTAAAAGACGTGGTGCAGCGTCGAGACCCACGAGTGGCTCCGCTGCTGTGCATAGTGGCATGCGCTGCGAGCGACCAGACCACCCATTGAGTGACCTATCAGGATTAACTCGGAAACGGGTGTGGGCCAGGCAGCGACCAAATCCTCGAGGAGGGTAGTGAGGTGCTTCCCGCTCTCGGAGATGTGGAGCCCGGTGTTATATCGCAAATAGACGGGCGTGTAGCCGAGTTCGAGGGCGAGCCGGGACCCGTAGGTCGACTCGGAGTCGTCGCCGTGGCGATCGGCGTGCAGCCGCCAGGACTCCTCGGTTTCGCCCAAGCCGTGGATGAAGACCGCAACTTTCGAGGTCGCTTCGGGAAAGGCCACTTCGAGCGCCTCGCGTCGAGGGGCGACGTCTGCTCGGGCATGCCGGACACCCATATGGATGGCAAGCGGACTGCCCTGGTCGGCAAGCTCATTTCCTAAGGTGGCGTTTAGCACGGCCATTGCCAGATTGCTCCGGGGGGTTGACCCGGCCGGAACAGTTGACCCCGCCGCTCGACCCACGAGTTCACTGCTGGCCAGGCCGGCAGCTATCGCGGCCCCCCGGATCGCGGCGTAGGCGCCGGTAGCGATGCCATCGTGGAGGACATGAACCGGACGGCTCGCCGGAGCGCTGAGCGCGAACAGCCTGGCGGCGGCCGCTCGATGCACATGCTCGATGTGGCCCACTGTTTCAGCCAGTGTCCGCGTTGCCAGCCGCCCGGCCGCTCTCATCTCCTCTGGCCTCATTGTTCCCCCCGAACAGGACTAGATCCTCAAGTGTGGCACTTGGGGGCCGGCATTGGCGGACTCGGCTGGGAGCACCTTCGGCCATCCGGTATTGCCCTACTGAGCGGGACTCCCCTGGCAGCCTGGCCCAGCCCGGAAGTACCTGATCAGTGGCAGTAGCGATCGGCAAGCACCCGTCAGTCGATAACGCAACCACAGCCGGTGATCCGGGACACCATCGCCCGCACGAGGTTGGGTCACACGCCCTTCTCGGCGCGCTCATGATCGTCAAAATGGTTCTCTTGGGCGCGTCTGGGTTACAAGTCACGGAACGCGGCGGCGGGAGCATGGCGTCGTGCCTTCTCGGTGGCAGTGTCCAGATCGCCGAGCGCTGCACAGATCGCCGAGCGCTGCGGAATGAAACGTTCGCCGGGTGCCGAGCGGTCCTTCAGCAGCCCTATTGGATCGGCTGCGATGAGTCGGCCGGTCGATTACGGCCGTGGGCCTCGTGGCTCGACACCCACTCGTCGGCTGCTATGGCCGATCCAAGGGACAGTTCGCCGCACAGCACGGTCGCCGCCACGATCTCTGCGAAGGCGCGCACGCGCTCTGGGCCGTAGCAACCGAGCACCTCGAGACATTCTCGCTGCGTTGGCAAGCTGGTCCCGCCGCCGACGGTGGCAACTATGAGGGATGGGATGGTGACCGAACAGTAATAGCTGCCGTCATCACACAGCTCGCTGAAGCTGAACCCGCCTGCCGCCTCGGCCACGTTGCCGACGTCCTGGCCACACGCGATGAACATTGCGGCGATCCCATTTGCGTAGTGGGAGCCGTTGCTCACTGCGCCACCGAGCAGACTACCCATGTCCGAAAGCTGGCGCAGCCGATAAAGTTGCTTGGTGCTCGTGTGCATCAACTCTTGGATCAGCCCGGCCGGCAGGGTCACCTCGGCCACAACCCTCTTGCCCCGGGTGTGGAGATTGTTCATGCCGGAGGGTTTCTTGTCGGTATCCAGATTGCCGGCCAGCGCGAAGTCCTTGAGCCCCGGCGGGTGCTGGTCGATCATCCACTGACACGCCTCGTGGACGGCCTTGGTCACCATGTTCTGGCCGGCAGCATCGCCAGTGGTGAAGTTGAACCGGAGCCATCGCATCGGGCCCAGCGCGTACTGCTCGATGTCCCGAAGCCGGCCGAACCGTGACGTCTCCTCAGCCTCGGCCTTGATTGTGGCAAAGTTCTCCTGTACCCAGTGGCCGAAATCGCGGGCATTTCGCGCGTCTTGGAATACGAACACCGGTGCCCGCTGCATAGCGTCGTCGATGACCGTGGCCGTGATGCCGCCCGCCTCTCGGGTGAGTCGCATCCCCCGGTTGTAGCTGGCAACCAGGGTGCCCTCGGTGGTTGCCAGCGGCACGAAGTACTCCCCGCGTGCGTGCTCGCCGTGGACCAGGAGCGGACCGGCGAAGCCAAGCGGCACCTGGGCGACGCCGCTGAAGCCCTCTATGTTCCCGTGCAGAATGCCGGGGTCGAACGAGAAGCTGGCGACGTGACGAAGCTGCGTGCCCGTCTCGGCGCTCACCACCTGGCGCCGAGCTGCTGCCAAGCCGTGGGTGTAGTCGTCACTATGGTCACGTGGGAGCGGGTGCATGGTCGATCCTCTTCAGTGAGCCATTGCAAAAAGTGGGCATTTACTCCGCAAACCTACGCCCTACCTCCGATGGAAATCAGATCGAGGCTTCATGGCCACGGACAGCCATTGATCCGGGCCGGCGGCCCTACGGCGCTCAAGGCGGCCCATCGCAGTTCTGCAACTACCACCTGGCCAAGGTCTCCAACGGGCCCACCGAGGCCCTCGACAACCTGATCAAGCGCATCAAGCGCATCGGCTTCGGGTTCCGCAACTTCGAGAACTACCGGATCCGGGCCCTGCTCTACGCCGACAGACCGAACTGGCGCGTGCCGGGTTCGATCGTGGTCCGATGAGGTGCTGCACCCCGCCAGAATCCGACCAGCCGGATGAGTATGGGATGACCACCGGACGAAAGAGACAAATTGTGCCTCTGACCTGGCGCCCATACCTGGAGCCTGGGAGGAGAATCGAACTCCTGACCTACGCATTACGAGTGCGTTGCTCTACCGACTGAGCTACCCAGGCAAGGTGAGACAGGCTATCTGAACAGGAACACGGCTTTGACTACCGGTTCCCATCCCCTGCCGCCCGGGATGCCGACCGGTGGAGTCGGCCGGTGAGACCCGGCACGCCCGCTCATTCGGTCATACCCGACAGCTCGACCATCAACGCGTCCATCAACAGGGACTCGTTGGCGTTTCGACCGAGGGCCTCCGATGCCCGATCGATCGCCTCGACCTGCCGAATGGCGCGATGGCTCTCGGCGGCTCCGCCCGGGGTCCCGGCCGCAGGCCCCGACTCCGCCACAGCCGCCAGCCGGTCGCGGAACATCTCCGCCAGCAGGGCCAGGCCGAAGCGCAGCTCCTCGGTCCGCCACCGCCGCTCCTCCCGCTTGTGCCGGTCCTCGATCTGCTTGCGTCCCTGGACGCCCTTGGCCCCCAACAGCTCGGCCTGCTCGGCCAAGGTGGCCAGCTCCTGGCCGTGCTGTTCGCGCAAGGGGACGAGGCCCTCGTCGACCACCGCCAGCAGCTCCTCGGACACTTCGGCAGCCACCGCGCCACTGCCGTCCAGTCGGGAGGGCACCGATCTCCACCGCTCCTGGCGGGCCACGAAGCCGGCGTCGCTGGCCAGGAGCAGGGCCCGGTCGAGCCGGCCTCCCGAGGCCCGGGCCACCGATTCGGCGTGGACGGGATCGACCCCGCGGGCCACCAGCCAGTCGACGACCGCGGCGTCGGGGACGGGGTCGAACGGGATCTTCACGCACCTGCTCACGATGGTCGACAGCGAGGGCGGAAGGTCGTCGGCCACCAGGATGAACACCGTGGCCGGGGGCGGCTCCTCCACCGTCTTGAGGAGTGCGGGGACGGCCTTGCCGGCCAGATGGACGTCCGTGACCACCAGGACCTGGCGGGACGCCTCCAGCGGACGGCGCTGGGCCCGGGTCACGATGGACCGTGCCTCGTCGACGTCGAGGGAGGCGCCGGTGCGCTCGACCACGACCAGATCGGGGTGGGTCCCGGCGAGGGCCCTCCGACACGTATTGCACTGGCCGCACCCGCCCAACGGGCACAACAGAGCCGCGGCCAGACCCCGGGCCCCGGCCCGTCTACCCGATCCGACCGGACCGTGCAGCAGGTAGGCATGCACCGGCCGGCGCGCCGCCGCCATCAGCTGGGCCACCGCTCTCGGCTGGCCCACCACCGCCTCGAACAGGGCCGGCACCGGCACGCCCGACGGGTCGGGAGGAGCGGGCGGCCCCGGCCGAGGTGTCGACCGTCCCGGTCACCCGCCGGACCCCCGGCCGTCCGCGGCATCATCGCCACCGGGCAGAGGCCCGAGCATGTGGCGGACACCCGACCACACCGCGGTGGCCACCTCGGCCTCCGAGCCGGTGCCGTCGACCACCAACCACGGGGTCGAACTCTCGGCGGCCAGGCACCGGTAGCCGTCTGCCACCCGCTGCAGGAACGGCGTCGCCCTCCACTTCGAGGCGGTCTCCGGCGATGCCCGTCCGCCGGCCGGAGGCCACCGCCACCGGAACCTCGACGAGCACGGTCAGATCGGCTTGCAGGCCCCCGGTGGCCCACCGGACCAGTTGGCTCAGCTCCGACAGGTCGAGCCCGCGCCCGTAGCCCTGGTAGGCCAGCGTGGATGCGGAGAACCGGTCGGTGACCACCCAGGTCCCCGCATCGAGAGCCGGCACCACCACCTCGGCGACGTGCTGGGCCCGGTCGGCAGCCATCAGCAACGCCTCCGACCGGTCGCTGACCGGAGGCTGATCGCGGTCGAGGAGGAGCCGCCGGAGCTCCGTCCCCAGGCGGGTGGCGCCGGGCTCGAAGGTCAGGACGGCGCCCAGCCGTTCCGACAGGCGGTGGGCCTGGGTGGACTTGCCGCAACCGTCGATTCCCTCGAGGGCGATGAGACGACCCCGCCGAGCTTCGGTCACCCCGGGCTACTGGTCCTCAGCCCGCTCGACCGGAGACCTGACCGCCGCAGCCTTCTTGGCCGCGGCCTTCTTGGCCGGCGCCTTCTTGGCCGGCGCCTTCTTGGCCGGCGCCTTCTTGGCCGGCGCCTTCTTGGCCGGCGCCTTCTTGGCCGGGGCCTTGTTCGCCGCGGTCTTCTTGGCCGGCGCCTTCTTGGCCGCCTTCTTCCGCGTCGAGGGTCCGGCCGCCCGGCGCTCGGCCAGGAGCTCGGATGCCCGCTCCACGGTCAGGGACTCGACATCGTCGCCCCTGCGCAAGGAGGCGTTGGTCGTGCCGTCGGTCACGTAGGGACCGAAGCGGCCGTCCTTGACGACCATGGGGAGACCGGTGTCGGGATCGGCCCCGAGGTCACGCAGCGGCCCTTTGGCGTTTCGGCCGCCTCGGGCCTTGGGCTGGGCGAACAGGGCCAGCGCCTCCTCCACCGTGATCGACAGGATCTGGTCCTCGGATGTCAGGCTGCGGGTGTCGGTGCCCTTCTTGAGATACGGGCCGAACTTGCCGTTGTGGGCGACGATCTCCTCGTTGGTCTGGGGATCGGTACCGACCACCCGCGGGATGCGCAGCAGGTCGAGGGCCTGCTCGAAGGTGACCGTCTCCGGTGCCATGGATGCGAACAGCGACGAGGTGCGGGGCTTCGGGCCGCCCTCCACCAGCTCGCCGAGCTGCACGTAGGGACCGAACCGTCCCGCCCGGACCTGCACCGGCAGGCCGGTTTCGGGGTGCTCGCCCAGCGTCCGGTCGGACGACGGGGCCTCGAGCAGGGACTCCGCCCGCTCGACGGTGAGCTCGTCGGGAGCCAGGTCGTCGGGGATGGACACCCGGTCCTCTCCCCGTTGCAGGTAGGGCCCGTACCGGCCCACCCGGGCCACGATGTCCTGGCCGTCGGTCCCGACCCCGATGGGGATGGAGTTGATCTCGCGGGCGTCGATCTCCCCGAGGTAGGTGCTCACCTCCCGCTTGAGGCCGAGGCCCCGCACGTGGCCGGCCACCGGGACGGTGGCGCTGACCGCAGTACCGTTGCCGTTCCCGCGACCGTTCTCCACCCCGGCGCCGGCACCTTCGGCACCTTCGGCACCGAAGTAGAAGCGGGTCAGCCAGGGCAGCGACTCCTCGTTCCCCGAGGCGATGGCGTCGAGATCGTCCTCCATGGAGGCGGTGAACCCGTAGTCGACCAGATCGGCGAAGTAGCGCTCGAGCAGCCCGACCACGGCGAAGGCGGTGAACGAGGGGACCAGGGCGGTGCCCTTCTTCCAGACGTAGCCGCGGTCGAGGATGGTGGCGATCACACTGGCATAGGTGGACGGCCGGCCCACCCCCAGCTCCTCCATGGCCTTGACCAGCGAAGCCTCCGTGTAGCGGGCCGGCGGCTGGGTGGCGTGCGACCCCGGATCGAGGTCGTCCACCGACACCGCGTCCCCCTCGGACATGGCGGGCAGGTGGACCTCACGGTCGGCCAGCTCCGCCTCCGGATCGTCCTCGCCCTCGACATAGGCCCGGAGGTACCCCGGGAACTGGATGACCTTGCCCGAGGCGGAGAACTCCGTCTCCCGTGCCGGCTGCCCGTCGACCGCGGCCGACGTCCCCACCAGGCGGACCTGGGCGCTGGTACCGGTGGCGTCGGCCATCTGGGAGGCCACCGTGCGCTTCCAGATGAGGTCGTAGAGGCGGAACTCGTCCCCCGACAGGGACCGGGACGCCTCGTCGGGTGTCCGGAACGACTCCCCCGCGGGCCGGATGGCCTCGTGGGCCTCCTGCGCGTTCTTGACCTTGCGCTCGTAGTGCCTCGGCTGGGCCGGCACGTACTCGGCTCCGTAGAGGGCCGATGCCTGGGCCCGGGCCGCCGACAGGGCCTGGCTCGACAGCGTGGTCGAGTCGGTACGCATGTAGGTGATCCATCCGTCCTCGTACAGGCGTTGGGCGATCTGCATGGCCCGCTTGGAGCTGAACCGGAGCTTGCGCCCCGCCTCCTGCTGCAGGGTCGAGGTCATGAACGGAGCCGCGGGTGAGCGGCGGAACGGCTTGTGGGTCATGGACTTGACGGTGAAGGGCACGCCGGCCAGACCGGCGGCCAGCGACCGGGCCTCGGCCTCGCCCAGCACGACCACCGACCCCGGCGAGGTGAGTGCTCCCCGCTCGTCGAAGTCACGCCCCGACGCCAGCGCCACGCCGTCCACGCCCACCAGGGCGGCGGTGAAGGACCGGGGTGCCCCCTCGGGGGCCGCGGCGGACTCGGGGGCGGTGAAGGTGGCATCGATGCCCCACCACCCGGCCGAACGGAAGGCCATCCGGGACCGTTCGCGCTCGACCACCATCCGGGTGGCCACGCTCTGGACCCGGCCGGCGGACAGCCGGGGCATGATCTTCTTCCACAGGACCGGCGACACCTCGTAGCCGTAGAGCCGGTCGAGGATGCGTCTGGCCTCCTGGGCGTCGACCAGGCGGCGGTCGAGGTCACGCCACTCGTTGACGGCCCGCTCGATGGCCGGGCGGGTGATCTCGTGGAAGACCATCCGCTTGACCGGCACCGTCGGCGCCAGCACCTCGAGGAGGTGCCAGGCGATCGACTCCCCCTCGCGGTCCTCGTCCGACGCCAGATAGACCTCGCTGGCCTGCTTGACCAGCTGCTTCAACTTCGCCACCTGGGATTTCTTCTCCGCCGAGACCACGTAGAGCGGCTTGAACCCGTTGTCCACGTCCACGCCCAGGCGGGACCAGGCCTCGCCCTTGAAGGCGGCGGGGACCTCGTCGGCCCGACGGGGCAGGTCCCGGATGTGGCCGATCGACGACTCCACGACGTACCCGGACCCCAGGAGCCCGGCGATGGTCTTGGCCTTGGCCGGCGACTCGACGATGACCAGGGGTTTTGCTCCCCGCCGGGCACGCGTGCCGCCAGAGGCGCCGTTGCCGGCGTCGGATTCTGGGAGCGTCTCTGTCAGGTCGGTGGGTGCCATGGCTTTGGCCTCAGGGTGAACGGTGGGGCGAGGCATTGTCAACCCCGGGGAACCGCCACCGGGTCCGCACGAGCTCGGTGGAGGAGAGGCTCAGTCGTGTGAAGACTCCATCGCCACCGTAGCTGCCTCGTCGAGGGCCGCGACCTCGGAGGCCGGCAGGTCACTGTCCATGGCATCGGTCTTGCGCTTGGAGAAGGCGATGGCCAGCAGCAGGACGACCAGGGCGACCCCGGCGATGGCCAGGCGGGCGCCGGTGTGGTGACGCAGGCTGATGATGGCCGGGAGGATGAGCAGCGAGACCAGGTTCATGACCTTGATCAGCGGGTTGAGGGCGGGGCCGGCGGTGTCCTTGAACGGGTCGCCGATGGTGTCGCCGATGACGGCCGCCTTGTGGGCCTCGGACCCCTTGCCCCCCTCGTTGCCGTCCTCGATGTACTTCTTGGCGTTGTCCCAGGCCCCACCGGAGTTGGACAGGAAGTTGGCCATGAGCTGGCCGGTGAGGATGGCCCCGACCAGAAAGGCCCCGAGGGCGAAGTAGTTGATGCCGAAGCCGACGATGACCGGGCTGAGGATGGCCAGCAGGGCCGGGGTGGCCAGCTCCCGCTGGGCCGCGGTGGTGCAGATGGCGATGACCTTCCCGTACTCGGGCTTCTCGGTGTAGTCCATGATGCCGGGGTGCTCCCGGAACTGGCGGCGCACCTCCTGGACGACGGTGCCGGCCGACCGGCCCACGGCCCGGATGGCCAGGGCGGAGAAGATGAAGGCGATCGACCCACCGATCAGGATCCCGATGAACGTCGTCGGGTGGGAGACGTTGATCGATGTCTCCGGCAGGTTGAAGAGGGCGTTGCCGAGCTGTGGCAGCTTGAGCTGCTCACCGATGGTTTCGATGAAGGAGGCGAACAGGGCCACCGAGGCGATGACGGCGGAGCCGATGGCCACCCCCTTGGTCACCGCCTTGGTGGTGTTGCCCACCGCGTCGAGGCTGACCATGACCCGCTCGGCCTCGCCGGTGAACTCCCCGGACATCTCGGCCACGCCGGCGGCGTTGTCGGACACCGGGCCGAAGCTGTCCTCGGAGACGATCATGCCGGCGGTGGACAGGAGGCCGATGCCGGTCAGGGCCACCAGGTACAGGGTCAGCTCGATGTTCCCGCCCCCGAGGCCGATGGAGACGGCGATGGCCAGGACGATGGCCATGATGGCCCACACCGACGACTCGAGGCCCAGGGCCAGGCCGGCCAGGGTGAGGGTGGCCGGTCCGGTGCGGGCCGTCTCGGCCACCTCCTTGACCGGGCCCCGTTCGGTGGAGGTGAAGTGCTCGGTGATCTGGCTGGCCACCAGCATGAGGACCACGCCGGTGAGCACGGCGTAGAACGCCTTCCAGTAGTGGAGGTAGGCGCCGGCCACCACGGCCGAGCCGGCGATGGTCAGGATGGCCGCCGTCCACACCCCCCGGTTGATGGGGGCCATGGCGTTCTTGTCGTTCTTGCTGGCCCGGACCACGAACACCCCGACGATGGTGGCCAGGATGCCGATGGCCGGGATGGCGATGGGGAAGATGACCGTCTTGGCCGCGTCCCCGCTCCTGCCGATGGAGCCGAAGGCGGTCACCCCGAGGATGATGGCGGCGATGATGGTGATGACGTAGGACTCGAACAGGTCGGCGGCCATGCCGGCGCAGTCGCCCACGTTGTCGCCCACGTTGTCGGCGATGGTGGCGGCGTTGCGGGGGTCGTCCTCGGGGATGCCGGCCTCGACCTTGCCCACCAGGTCGGCACCCACGTCGGCCGCCTTGGTGAAGATGCCGCCGCCGACCCGCATGAACAGGGCCAGCAGGGAGGCGCCGAAGCCGAAGCCGATCAGCACCGAGGTGGCCGTGTTCTGGAAGACGAGCACGATGACGGTGGCCCCGAGCAGGCCCAGCCCGACACAGAGCAGGCCGGTGATGGCGCCGGTGCGGTAGGCCACCTTGAGGGCGGGGGCCATCTTGCCCTCACGGGCGGCGGCCGCCGTGCGGACGTTGCCCCGTACGGCCAGGCTCATCCCGATGAAGCCGGTGAGGCCCGAGCACAGGGCCCCGGCCAGGAAGCAGATCACCCGGTAGATGCCGGCCTGGGCGAAGGTGAGGTCGGTGACCGTGTGGGGGACGCAGCCGAGATGGAACGACGTGCTGGTCACCGCGCCGGCGCACAGGTACTCGGTGTGGGTGACCTTGGTGGCGGTGAAGAAGATGAGGACGGCCAGCGGGATGATGATGATCCCGATGGTCTTGAACTGGCGGGCCAGAAACGCCTCGGCCCCCTCCTGGATGGCCTTGGCGATGTCCTTCATCGTCGCCGTGCCCTGGTCGGCGGCCAGAACGCCCCGCACCAGCAACAGCGCCACCACGATGGAGGCCACCGCACAGACGAGTGCGAAGTACAGCCAGGTCTTCTCGCTGTTGTGGAGCGAGAAGATCTGGTAACCCCCTTCAGCCAGGAGGTGGGTCATCGGTGAGGCTCCCTTCGGTGTACTGCATGGTCAGTATCCCGCACGGTCGGGATCCTGCATGGTCAGAGTCGTCTTGATCAGAGTCGTTCATACGCCCGCTGCAGCGACCGCGGCCCACCGCAGTCAAGGACACCGTCCCCCTGCGAGGCCTCGGCCGTGTGGCCGTACGCCGGGGCGCGCCGTCATGGCACGCCGAACCCGGCAACGGGGGCAGAAGATACCGACAAATGGGGTCGTTGAGCAAGGAAGCCAGGCCGGCGGCCCCGTACGGGTGGCCCGACGGCCGGTCGCGACCACCGGTCAGGTCGGCTCCACGCCGGCCTCGGGGCCGGCGATGAGCTCGTAGTCGGGGTTGAGGATGGCCTGGCGGCGGGCCCAGTCCCCCACCATCCCCTCGACCACCAGCCGGGCCCCGGGCTGGATGCCGGGGATCCGGCGCCGGCCCTGGAACACGAGCAGGAGCTTGCCGGAATCGTCGACCAGGACGCACTCGAGATTGGAGGTGCCGGCCCGGGGCTGCACCCGGACCGACTTGATCCGGCCGGCCACCCGGACCCGGGTGCGCCACTGGGCCTCGCCGATGGGGGTGGTCCCCCGCCCCCGTTCGCCGAAGGCCGTGCGGTCGAAGGACGCCTTGGCCGCGGCCTCCCGGTCGGAGGCCCGGTCCGCGGCCCGGGCCGCCCTGGTGGGCCGTGGGGCTGCCCCGAGGCATCGGTCGCCGCCGGCTTGCGCCGCCACTCGCGTCGCCGCGAGAACCAGCCCCCGGTGAGCTGGTAGGGCACCACGGTGGCGTTGACGTGGGCCAGCTGGCCCACCGCGTCGGCGATGTGGTCGGCGGTGGCGTCGTGGAGCACCCGCTGCCATCCGGCGGCGAAGCCGCGCCGGGGAAGGAGGAAGGTCAGCTCGGTCTGGCCGTCGGCCACCGTCTCGGCGGCCAGCTCGAGGGCGGCCCGGGTCAGGCGCCGGTCCTCGCACTCCTCGACGTCGAGGGGGAGCCGGGTCAGACCGAGCCGGCTCCATTCGGCCTCCAGGGCGGCCGACTCCCGGTCGTCGATGGCGAAGTGGACGGCCCGGAGCTCGTCGGGGTGCAGGGTCCGTGCGTACTGGAGGGCCCGGGCGGTGGCCATGTCCAGGCGGTCCACCAGCACGATGACGGTGTGGCGGTTGAGCACCGGTGCCTCGGCCGCTTCGGCCGCACCCTGCTCCAGCTGCTCCTCCTCGTCGACGTACTGGCGGTGCAGGCGGATGAGGCCGTAGTACATGAGCGGGCCGACCAGCACCACCACCCACGCCCCCTCCTTGAACTTGACCGTGGCGAAGATGAGCACGATGAAGGCGGTGAGGATGGCCGAGAACCCGTTGACGGCCACACTCCGGCGCCAGTGGTCCCCCCGGCCGTCGAGGTGGTGCTTGACCATGCCCGCCCCGGCCATGGCGAAGCCGGTGAACACCCCGATGGCGTAGAGGGCGACCAGGCTGGAGACCTCCGCCCCGGTGGCCAGGATGAGGGCCAGGGCCACCACGGTGAGGACGATGATGCCGTTGGAGAAGGCCAGGCGGTGGCCCCGCCGGGTGAGCTGTCTGGGCAGGTAGGCGTCCTCGGCCACGAAGCTGGCCAGGAAGGGGAACCCGTTGAAGCTGGTGTTGCCCCCGGTGTAGAGGATGAGCACGGTGGCGAACTGGACCACGTAGAACAAGAGCTTGCCGATCGGGCCGGTGCCGAGGACGTAGCGGACCTCCTGGGAGACCACGGTCGGAGAGCCGGACACGTAGGGCACGGCGTGGGTCCAGTGGGCGATGAGGGTGACCCCGAGGACCAAGAAGGCGAGGACGCTGCTCATGATGACCAGGGTCTGGCGGGCGTTCCGGGCCGTGGGCTCGCGGAAGGCGCCCACCCCGTTGGAGATGGCCTCGAGCCCGGTCAGCGAGGAGCCCCCGTTGGCGAAGGAGCGCAGGATGATGATGAACGAGGCCCCGTACAGGAGGCCGGTGCCGGATATGCCCACGTGTACCGGCGGGTTGGCCGCGGTGGCCGGCGGGATGGCGTGGACGGCCAGCGTGCCCGTGGCCTTCCTCACGTAGCCGGCGATGACCACCAGGCCCAGGCTGAAGATGAAGAAGTAGGTGGGGAAGGCGAAGAACTTGCCCGCCTCGCGGATGCCCCGCAGGTTGCCGTAGAGGAGGAGGAGCACCACGGCCACGGTGATGGGGACGGTCAGCTTCAGGTGCAAGAGGGTGGGGAAAGCGCTGGTCAGGGCGGCCGTGCCTGCCGACGTCTGCACGGCGACGGTGACCGTGTAGTCGATGAGGAGGGCCACGGCGGCGATCTGGGCGATCTTCGGCCCGAAGTTCTCGCGTGCCACCACATAGGAGCCGCCGGCCTTGGTGTAGAGCTGGATGACCTCGAGGTACGAGAGGGTGACGAAGAAGAGCACCCCGAGGATGGCCATGGTGACCGGTACGACCAGGGCGAAGGCGGCCAGCCCCACATAGGGGACCAGCTGGGTGAGCATCTCCTCGGTGCCGTACGCCGACGACGAGATGCAGTCGGGCGAGAGCACGCCGAGGGCCGACGGCCGGCCCAGCCGCTCGCCGCTCAGCTGCTCGTTGACCAGGGGCGGCCCGAGCAGCACGTTCTTCATGCGGTAGCGGAGGGTCTCGGGGAGATCGAGCTTCACCGCGGTTGCTGCCGCCGGTGATCTCCGGCCCGGGAGGGCCACGGGCGGCGTGACCGTCACCCCGGTCCCGCTCTCCGGCCTGGTGTCCGGATCGACGCCTCCGGTCACCGATGGGTCCACCCCCTCAGTAAATCATGGGCGTCGCCCCCGATCGGTATGCCGTCGGTTCCATGGGCCGGCCGTTCCGGCCTGCGTCCCCGAGGCCACACCCGGCGCCGGTTGCCGGGGGTGAGTTGTGATCACGTGACGATGCGTGTTGCATGGTTCGGGTGCACGTCATCGTCGTCGGTTGTGGTCGGGTCGGTTCGGGCCTGGGCGTCGGGTTGGCCGAGCAGGGGCATTCGGTGGCCATCATCGACCGGAACGCCAAGGCCTTCCGCCGGCTTCCCACGGACTGGCCCGGGACCACCATCGTGGGCTCCGGCTTCGACCGGGGCGACCTCGACCGGGCCCGGGCCGGCGAGGCGACATCCCTGGCCGCGGTCACCAGCGGGGATAATTCCAACATCCTGACCGCCCGCATCGCCCGCGAGACCTACGAGATCCCGAACGTGGTGGCCCGCATCTACGACCCCCGACGGGCCCAGATCTACCTCCGTCTGGGCATCCCCACGGTGGCCACCGTGTCCTGGACCATCGACCAGGTCCGCCGGCGCCTCGTGCCCGGCGAGCTGGAGCCCGAATGGTCGGATCCGACCGGGAACTCTCTCCCTGGTCGAGCGGGAGCTCCCCGAGCGTTGGGCGGGCAAGCGCCTGGCCGACCTCTCGAAACCCGGCGAGGTGGCGGTCGTGGCCGTGACCCGGGCCGGGGTGGCCCGGCTGGACTTCGGCGACCTGGTCGGCCAGGACGGGGACGTCGTCCACCTGGTGGTGTCGGACACGGCGCTCGAGCGGCTCCGATCCCGGCTCGACGGGTCCGCGGCCGCAGTCGGGCCGGCGGCCGACCCCAGCGCGGCCGGCCCGGGGGGCAACGGCACGTCGGCGAGCACGGGCGGCGCCCCCGACGGTGACCGGTCGTGAAGGTGGCCATCGCCGGGGCCGGAAGCGTGGGGACGGCCATCGCCTCGGACCTCCACGCCGGGGGGCACGAGGTGCTGGTCATCGAGCAGGACCCGGACCTGGTGGCCCGCATCCGTGACGACCTCGACATCACCTGGGTGGTGGCGGACGCCTGCGAGGTCTCGTCCCTCGACGCCGCCGGCCTGTCCACCGTCGACGTGGTGGTGGCGGCCACCGGTGACGATGAGGACAACCTGGTGGTCTCCCTGCTGGCCAAGCAGGAGTTCGCCGTGCCCCGGGTGGTGGCCCGGGTCAACCACCCGAAGAACCAGTGGCTGTTCAACGAGAGCTGGGGCGTCGACGTGTCGGTGTCCACCCCCCAGCTGCTCACCGCCCTCGTCGAGGAGGCCGTGTCGGTCGGCAGCCTGGTCCGGCTGCTCCGGTTCGAGGGCGGCAACGCCCACCTGGTGGAGGTCACGCTGGCCGACGACTCGCCCGCCGCCGGGGTGTCGCTGGTCGACCTCGGGGTCCCCCGCGACGCCACCGTGGTGGCCGTGGTGCGCGACGACCACCTGATCGTGCCCCGGGGCGACACCCGCCTGGCCATCGGCGACGAGGTGCTGGTGCTCGTGACCTCGGACGCCGAGGATGTGGTCCAGCAGCTACTGGTGGGCCATTGACATGATGCGGGCCGCGTTCTTCGACCTGGACAAGACGGTGATCGCCAAGGCGTCGATCCCGGCGTTCGGGCGGCACCTCTACCGGGGCGGGCTGATCAACCGGCGCCTGGTGGCCCGGGCGCTGGTCACCCAGATCATCTATCTCCACCTCGGGGCCAGCGAGCAGAAGCTGGACCGGATCCGCGAGTCGATGCTCCTGCTGACCAAGGGGTGGGAACACGACCAGATCAAAGAGATCGTGCGTGAGGCGCTCGAAGAGACGGTGGAGCCGATCATCTACGCCGAGGCCCTCGATCTGATCGAGGCCCACCGGGCCGCCGGCTACAAGGTGTACCTGGTGTCCGCATCGCCGGAGGTCATCGTGGCGCCGCTGGCCGAGCACCTCGGCGTGGACGGCGCCATCGCCAGCCGCCCCGTGGTCGACGAGGACGGTCGCTACACCGGGGAGATGGAGTTCTACGCCTACGGCCCCTTCAAGGCCGAAGCCATCCAGGAGCTGGCCCGTCAGGAGGGGCTCGATCTCTCCGAGTCCTCGGCGTACTCGGACTCCTACACCGACCTCCCCATGCTCGAGGCGGTGGGCCACCCGGTGGTGGTGAACCCCGACCGGGTGCTGGCCAAGGTCGCCCGACAGCGCGACTGGGAGGTGATGCAGTTCACCAAACCGGTGCGCCTGCGCGACCGGGTCAGCGTTCCCAGTTGGTCGCTGACCGCGGCTGCAGCCGCCGTAACGGCGGCGGCGTCAGTCGGTGCGCTGGTCGCCTGGCGGCTCGCACGGAGGCCGCAGCGATAGCTGTTCGGGGTTTGTGTTTCTCGCAGTCGCCAGCGTGTGGCGGCCCAGGTTGCTCAGGAAGGACGGAGTCGCTTGGCGGCGACGACACCCAGGGCAACGATGATGGCGAGGATCAGAAGCTTCTTCATGAGCTGAGATGGTAACCGCTCCGATCACGTCTTGCTCCAGCGCTGTCCGCGGCGCTCGCAGTGCACTCGGCGTCGCGGTCCGTACGGCCCTCGCAGCGCACTCGGCGTCGCGGTCCGTACGGCGCTCGCAGTGCACTCGGCGTCGGGGTCCATACAGCGCTCGCAGTGCACACGGCGTCGCGGTCCGTGCAGTAGCGCCGTCTGTACGTGTGACGAACCCGGTTGCAACGCGGCGGCTCGGACCCGGCCGGCCACGCGAAGGTTCAGACCGTCAGCAGGTCTCGCGCCCCGGTGTCCGACGAGGGATGCCGCAACTTGGACATGGCCCGCGCTTCGATCTGGCGGATCCGCTCGCGGGTCAGATTGAAGTGCTCGCCGACCTCTTCGAGCGTACGCGGCTCTCCCCGGTCGAGACCGAAGCGAAGCCGGAGGATCTCGCGCTCACGCTCGTCGAGCGGCGAGAGCAGCCGTCCGATCTCCTCGGGCAGCAACGAGACGGCGGCCACTTCGAAGGGCGACTCCGCCGACCGGTCCTCGACCACATCGCCGAGCTCGGCGTCGCCGTCCTCGCGAAGGGGCTCCGACAACGAGAGCGGCTCGGCCCGGAACCGAAGGGCCTCGACCAACTTGTCCTCGGGCATCTCGACCTCGGCGCCCAGTTCGGCCAACGTGGCCGGCCGCCCGTACTTGAGCTCGAGGCGGGCCTGGGCCTTCTGGACCCGGGCCAGGGTGTCGCCGGCGTGAACCGGCAGCCGGATGGTCCTGCCGGTGTTGGCGATGCCCCTGGTGATGGCCTGGCGGATCCACCAGGTGGCGTAGGTGGAGAACTTGAAGCCCTTTCGCCAGTCGAACTTCTCGACCGCATGCATGAGGCCCAGATTCCCCTCCTGGATGAGATCGAGCAGGGGTAGGCCCGACGCCTGGTACTTCTTGGCGATGGAGACCACCAGCCGGAGGTTGGACTGCACGAACGTCTGCTGGGCGCCCTCACCCTGCAGGGTGGTCCGCCTCAGCTCCCGCTTCTTGGCCGGGGTCAGGCCCTTCGGCGCCGCCGCCAGCTGGGCGTCCGCCTCCCGACCGGCCTCGATGGCCTGAGCCAGGCGAACCTCGTCGTCCTTGGTCAGCAAGGGATACTGGCCGATGTCGGTCAGATACAACCGAACCAGATCCTCGTCGTCTCGCTCGAGGCGCTCCTTTGCCAACTTCACCAGGTCCTTCGTTTTCCCCACCACGTGAGGGACGGCCGACCTTCGCCCAGCGCCACCGACGGAAACCGGTACTCGCTGATTCAGGTCTGCGTTTTCGGGCGCAACGATTGCTGCTTTCGAAGTTTACCGGACGCGTCAAGCCCTCCAAGCGACGGGGCCGGTGGCGAGGCCTGTTTTGCGAGTCACTCCTCAGGCACGGAGGCGGGGAGGACGACCAGCCCGGACCGGGCGCCGGCCCCGACCACGGCCGTCTCCAGGCGCTGGAGGAACTCATGGACGGCGGCCACGTCGTGCGGCCGGGTGACCAGGCGTTCCACCAGGCGCTCGCCGGCCTGCCAGTCCTCGATCTCGTCGTTGAGCACCAGCCGCAGGGCCCGGGCGACCGGCCCGTCGGTCACCGGGCCGGCCACGCCCAGGTGGCGCTCGTAACTGGTCACCAGCCGGGGCAGCACCACCCGGTAGAGACCGGCCAGCCGGGGCAGCGCACCGGGCCGGCCGGCGGGCTCCTCGCCGGCCGGTGGCCAGGTCGACCCGGGCAGGCCCGATGTCGGGACGAACCCGTCCAGGGCGGCGAAGAGCGCGGCGCTGGTGGCCGACGGCACCGTCAGGCTCATGGGGTCCGCTCCGGTGAGGACGGGCAGGCGGTCGGCCCAGAGCTCGGCGTGCCAGGCGTGGCGCAGGCTCTGCTGGTCGAGGTGGAGCTTGACGGCGGCCACCGGCATGTCGGTCACCCACGAACCGAGCAGCCCGTAGAGGGCGTTCTCGATCCACCGGTACTCCCCGACCAGCGCGGCGGTGGCACCGAGGGTCAACGGCAGCGGCCCTCCGGCCGGGTCGGGGACGGAGACGGAGGCGGGGACGGCGACGGGGGCCGGGTCGGGGACGGGGGCCGGGTCAGGGACGGAATCTGCGGTCGTCGTGGGCGCATGCTGGCCGGAGAGCTCAGACAACCGCCGGCGTCTCCCCGTGCTGTGCGCCCGACGGCGGCGGGGACGTGGCCGTTCCCGGCCGGTAGTGGTTGGTGATGGGCATCCGCCTGTCCTTCCCGAACGCCTTGCCCGAGATCCTGACCCCGGGAGGCATCTGCCTGCGCTTGTACTCGGCCCGGTCGACCAGGTCCACGACCCGGCCCACCGCCTCGGGGTCGTACCCGGCCCGGATCAGGTCGTCCGGCGAGCGGTCGCCTTCCACGTAGCCCGCCACCACCGGGTCGAGGACGGCGTAGGGGGGCAGCGACTCGTCGTCGCGCTGGTCGGGACGCAGCTCGGCCGAGGGCGCCTTGGTCAGCACCGGGTCGGGGATGAGGTCGAAGCCGGCCCGCCGGTTCCGGTGGCGGCACAGTGCGTAGACCAGGGTCTTCGGGACGTCCTTGATCACCGCGAACCCGCCGGCCGAGTCGCCGTACAGGGTCGAGTACCCGGTGGCCATCTCGCTCTTGTTGCCGGTGGTCAGGACGATCCATCCCTTGGCGTTGGACAGCGCCATGAGCAGCACGCCCCGGATACGCGACTGCAGGTTCTCGTCGGTCAGCCCGGTGGGCCGGCCCGGGATCAGCGGGTCCAGCGTGGTGGCCAGGGCCTGGTGGGCCTCCTCGATGGAGGCGGTGGCCACGTCGATCCCGAGGTTGGCGGCCAGGGTCACCGCGTCGGCCACCGAGCCCTCGCTCGAGTAGCGGGACGGCATCGTCACCCCGTAGACGTGGTCGGGGCCCAGAGCGTCGACGGCGATGGCCGCCACCAGGGACGAATCGATGCCGCCGGAAAGCCCGATCACCGCGTCGGCGAACCCGTTCTTGCCCAGGTAGTCGCGGGTGCCGAGCACCAACGCCTCGTAGACCTCGGCCTCGGGATCGAGGACGGCGGCCACCGGAGCAGCCACCGGAGCGTCCGACCGGTCGCCGGGAGGCGGTGGAGACCACGACCACCCCGGTACCGGCGTCCCCGTCGCCAGTGTCCGGGGCCGGGACGTCAACGTCCACGTCGGCCACCAGCACCTCTTCCACGAACTGGCCGGCCGAGGCCACCAAGGTGCCGCCTGGGCCCATGACCAGGGACGCACCGTCGAACACCAGCTCGTCCTGGCCACCGACCTGGTTCACGTAGACGACCGGGCATCCGGTCTCCGCCACCCGCTGGCGCAGCACGGCCAGCCGCTCCTCGCGCCGGCCGCGTGAGTACGGGGAGGCATTGAGGTTGACCAGCAGGCGGGCTCCGGCGGCGGCCTGGCCGGCCATCGGCCCCCCGGATACCCACATGTCCTCGCAGATGGTGATCCCGACCGGCACGCCGGCCACCACGAACCGGAGCGGGGGGTCGTCGCCCGGGACGAACCATCGCTGCTCGTCGAAGACCCCGTAGTTGGGGAGCAGGCGCTTGTCGGTAGCGCCCGATCACCTGGCCCTCCGGCACACAGGGCGGCGGCGTTGAACAGCCGGCCCGACGGGTCACTGTCGACGTAGCCGATGACGGCCGCGCAGCGCCCGGCGGCTGCGGCCACCCGGGCGAAGACGGCCTGGTTGTCGGCCACAAAGGCCGGTCGCCCGAGCAGGTCCTCGGGTGGGTAGCCGGTGATGGTCAGCTCCGGGAACACGGCCAGGTCGGCCCCGCCCCGTTCGGCGGCGTCCGAGCGCCGCCGCGATCCGCTGCGCGTTGCCGTCGAGGTCGCCCACCACGGTGTTGATCTGGCACGCGGCCACGCGCACTCGGGGCATGCCCTCAGCCTACCGGCGCCGCTGCCTGGCCTTTTCTGCGCTGTCCCGAGACCCGCCCGGTCCTGGGGTCGCCCGCCACCTCGGGAGGCGTCGCCATCCGGACCGGCCGTCGGCTCCGGTACGCTCGTCACCGGGCGCCCCGTCGCTCAGTTCATGCTCCGTTTACAGTCGGGTAACGGAGGAGAAATGGCTCGCTGCGATAGTGGACTGTCCTCAGGACTCTCATCTGCCTGCGGCAGGTCAGCAGTCCGGCCCGGGGGGTCGCCGCCCGGGACGGGTGAGGCACGTTGAGCAGAGGGCGCCGAAGTAGCGGAACAACCGAGCAAGAGGAGTTCATGTGGCTTATCAAGCTGAGTACATCTGGATCGACGGGACGGAGCCGTCGCCGCTGCTGCGGAGCAAGACCAAGGTCATCAAGGACGGCGAGGACCCGGGGATCTGGGGATTCGACGGGTCGAGCACCAACCAGGCGCTCGGGCACGACTCGGACTGCGTGCTCCGGCCGGTGTTCATGGTCCCCGACCCGCTGCGGGGGCCCGATGACAAGCTGGTCATGTGCGAGGTCGAGCTCACCGACTTCACCCCCCACCCGACCAACACCCGGGCCAGGCTGCGCGAGGTGGTCGAGAAGTACGGCAACCAGGAGCCCATGTTCGGGATCGAGCAGGAGTACACGTTCATCAAGGACGGCCGGCCGCTGGGCTGGCCCGCCCTCGGCTACCCGGCCCCGCAGGGCCCCTACTACTGCGGCGTGGGCGGCGACAAGATGCCCGGCCGTGAGATCGTCGAGCTCCATACGGCGGCGTGCATCGACGCCGGCATCGGCATCGAGGGCACCAACGCCGAGGTGATGATGGGCCAGTGGGAGTTCCAGGTGGGCGTGCTCTCGCCGCTCGACGTCTCCGACCACCTGTGGGTGGCCCGGTGGCTGCTCTTCCGCATCGCCGAGGACTTCGGGGTCTACGCCACCCTCGAGCCCAAGCCGATCATGGGCGACTGGAACGGGGCCGGCGCCCACACCAACTTCTCGACCAAGGCCATGCGCGAGGACGGCGGCTGGGACGCCATCATCGCCGGCTGCGAGGCCATCGGGAAGAAGATCGACGAGCACATCGCCGTCTACGGCGTGGGCATCGAGAGCCGCCTGACCGGAGCGCACGAGACCGCCCACTTCACCAAGTTCAGCTACGGGACCTCGGACCGTGGCGCCTCGATCCGCATCCCCTGGGCGGTGGCCAAGGCCAAGAAGGGTTGGCTCGAGGACCGGCGCCCCAATGCCAACATGGATCCCTACCAGGTGACCGCGGTCCTGGTGGAGACAGTCTGCGGCGACGCGGCGGGAGGCTGACGGCTGACGGGTCCGAGGCACGGTCCACCCCCCCGGACCGCCCTCGATTCGGCCCGCCGGTCATCGGCTGAGACGAACAGAGCCGGGTCCCTCCGGATCCGGCTCTGTTCGCACCTCCCGGCTCCTGCGTCGACCTCCCTCCTCACGGCCTGCGACAATGGAAGCATCAGCACCGACGATCCCAGCGCAACCACCCCGGCGTCCCCGGAGGTGCCACGACCCCATGAGGAGTCAAGAGGAGTACGTCCTCCGGACCGTGGAGGAGCGCGGCATCAGGTTCGTCCAGCTGTGGTTCACCGACGTGCTGGGGACCCCCAAGACCTTCAGCATCACCCCCGCCGAGCTGGAGAACGCCCTCGACGAGGGGATGACCTTCGACGGGTCGGCCATCGACGGCTTCAGCCGGGTCCAGGAGAGCGATGTGCTGGCCCGGCCCGACGCCAACACGTTCCAGCTGCTCCCGTGGCACGGTCACGGTCACGGGCTCGGAGCTCCGGCCAGCGATGCACCCGAGGTCCAGGTGGCCCGGGTGTTCTGTGACATCGTGAACCTGGACGGCTCGCCGTTCCAGGGCTGTCCCCGCCACGTGCTGCGTCGGACCCTCGACCGGGCCCACGACCGCGGTTTCACCTTCTTCGCCGCCCCGGAGATCGAGTATTTCTACTTCGCCGACGCGGACCCGTCCCATCCGCCGGTCGCCCTCGACTCGGGCTCCTACTTCGAACTGACCGTGGCCGACCGGGCCAGCGACATCCGCCAGCGCACCGTGCTCACCCTCGAGGAGATGGGCATTCCCGTGGAGCACGCCCAGCACGAGGACGCGCCCAGCCAGCACGAGATCGACCTGCGCTACACCGACGCCATGACCATGGCCGACACGGTCATGACCGTCCGGCTGGTGGTCAAGGAGATGGCCCGCCAGCAGGGGGTGTTCGCCAGCTTCATGCCCAAGCCGCTGGCCGGCGTCCAGGGTTCGGGGATGCACACCCACATGTCCCTGTTCCGGGGGGACACCAACGCGTTCATCGACCTCGATCGCCCCGGCGGGCTCTCGGAGGTGGCGGAAGGGTTCATCGCCGGCCTGCTGCGCCACGCCCCCGAGATCACCGCGGTGACCAACCAGTGGGTCAACTCCTACAAGCGCCTGGTGTCGGGGTACGAAGCCCCCATCCACGTGTCCTGGGCCCACAACAACCGCTCCGCCCTGGTGCGTGTTCCCGTCGTCAAGCAGGGGAAATACGAGTCCACCCGGATCGAGTACCGCTCGCCCGACAGCGCCTGCAACCCGTATCTGGCCTTCGCCGTCATCCTGGCCGCCGGCCTGGAAGGCATCGAGAAGGGATACGGCCTGCCGCCCGAGGCCGACGCCAATCTGTTCGCGGTGAGTGCCGAGGAGCTGGCCAACAAGGGGATCCTGCACCTTCCGGGCAGCCTCAACGAGGCCCTCGGGCTGATGGAGTCGTCGGAGCTGCTGGCCGAGACCCTCGGCGAGCACGTCTTCGAATGGTTCATCCGGAACAAGCGGGCCGAGTGGGCCGAGTACAAGGCGCACGTGACCCAATTCGAGCTCGACCGCTACCTGCCCCTGCTGTAATAGAGGGCCAGAGCCACCTGCACCTCACCGCGAAGGGGGAAGAACGCCATCGAACCGCTGCTGTGCTTCCCCACCACGCCCCCGAGTGCCGTGACCGCCGTGCTCGACCGCGCCGGTTACCCGTGGTTGGGCATCGACAAACCCGAGGCGGCTGAGACCGAGGAACCCGAGGACGGGTGGTCGGGTGCGGTGGTCTGCAGCGCTGGCGACCCCATCGGGGCATTCCTCCTCTGTCGCCACCTGCGAAAGCGCGAGGTACCCCTCGCGCCGGTGATCGTGGTGGTCCCGGTCGAGCAGCTGGGTGAGCTCGAGCTGCGGGAGGACCTGTTCGACGATCTGTGCCTCGAACCGGTCAACGCCGACGAGCTCGGCGCCCGGCTGGCCCACCTCTTCTGGCGCACCGGGCGGGGTCTGCGCCCCGACCTCCTCGAGCACGGCCCGCTGGTCCTCAACCTGGAGACCTACCAGGCCGCGGTGGCCGGCAAGGTGCTCGACCTCACGTACATGGAGTACGAGCTCCTGCGGTTTCTGGCGGCCCGGCCGGGCAAGGTCTTCACCCGTGAGACGCTGCTCAGCCGGGTCTGGGGCTACGAGTACTACGGCGGGGCCCGGACGGTGGATGTCCACGTCCGGCGGTTGCGGGCCAAGCTGGGCGAGGAGCACGCCCACCTGATCCAGACGGTGCGCTCGGTCGGCTACCGGTTCGGCCAGACCGCCTGGACCCCCTGACCGGTCACCCCGCAGACGAGGGCGGAGCGTAGGCCCAGACCTCGACCTCGACGGCGGCTCCCGCCGGGAGGGCGGCGACGGCCACCATCGACCGGGCCGGACGGTGGTGGCCGAAGAAGGCCACGTAGGCGTCGTTGACGGCAGGGAACTGGTCGGCGTCGGTCACGAACACCGTCGTCTTGACCACCTGCTCGAGCGTGGCGCCGTTGTCGCGGAGCAGCGTCTCGGCGTTGGACAGGGCCTGGGTCATCTGGGCCGGGGCGCCGCCGTCGACCAGCACCGGTGGACCGGTGGCCTCGGTCCCCGTCCCGTCCGGGCTTCCCGGTGGTCGAGCCCGGCTGCCCGGTGGTTGGTGCAGGCCGAGCTGGCCCGAGCAGATCAACCACGGTCCGGCCCGGACGATCGGCGTGTAGGGACCGATTGGTGCGCTCATGGCAAGCTCCTGACGGATGAGGGTTCTCGGACCGCCGAATTTCGGCGGTACCCAGATGGACGTCTGTTTTTCGAATTTGGCCTAATTATCGGCTATAGGCTGTGGGTGCTCGTGGGCGATGATTAGGGCATTTCTGCCGGCGAAGACATGTCTCCAGCCGACGCCAGCCATCGTCGGCCCAGGCCGGCCGAGCCCGGGCGACGCGCGGGCGAGCAGATCCCCGGTCCGGTGATGTGGCGCCTACCCCGGCCCGCCCGACGGGCGCTGGGTCGGCCACAGGGGCGGCAGACCATCGGCCAGCCAGCGGGCGGCGGCCACCGCGGCGAATACCGCATCGGAACCGTTCACCGCCGGACCGTCGCCATCCGGTTGCACGGTCACGCTCACCGAGGGCATGTCGCGGGCGGCCAGGATCCCGAACGACCGCATGGTCAGGTCGTGGACGGCCCCAGCGGCGTCCACGGCGATGCCCTCGGTCCCCACCCAACCGAGCGCCTGGTGGGCTGCGCCGATGCAGTAGGAGCGCAGTACGACCTCGTCGAGAACCGGGCCGGCGTCGACCACGACCTCGATCGAGTGGTCGGGCCGGCACCGTGCGACGGCCCGCCCGCCGGTGGGAGCGGTGATCTCGACCGGCACATCGTGAACCGGTCGGCCGGCCGCGCCCGCCACCCCGGCACACGCGGCCAGGACGGCGGCCTCCGCCCACACTGCGGCACGGAGATCGAGAGAGATGGCCGGGCCGTGGAGAGGGACCGCCTCGAGGACGAGGCCGGGGGCCACCACACCCACCGCGGCCACGAGGGACTCCCAGTCGCCTCCTGGGAACCCGTCGGGTGGGGCCCCGACCCGCAGGACCCCGGACCCTCCGCGGCCCATGCCGGCGGCCACCGGAGGACGTTTGGGGCCGAGCCGGACCACGTCCTCACGCGACCAGAGGACCCGTACCGGGCATCCGTTGCCGTCAGCCAGTCGCCGGGCGTCGGCGGCCACGGGCGAGTGCAGCTTCCCCCCGAACGCCCCCCCGTTCCCGACGGGCGACGCGGGCTCGCCGCCGGGCGCACACCATGACGCGTCGGGCTCCACGTACGCCGGCTCCACCCAGGTGGTCTGCAGGGTCAGATCCCAGTCCCCCGGCGGCAGCACGACCGGGTGGTCCAGGGCCAGGCTGCTCCTGCGCCCCTGCACCTTTCCGGCCAGGGCCCGGGCTGCTCCGACCGACTCGGCCAGGGCATAGCCGCCGGCCCCGTCGGGCACCGCGGTCAGGGCGCCGGGCGGGCAGGTGTCGTCGGCGAATCCGGCCCGGCCGAGCACCGTGCCGGGTCCGACCTCCTGGGGGACGCCGCCTTCGAGGGTGGCCCGGGCGGAGGCGAGGTGCAGGTCGCGCCGAGGACCCTCCGCGCCCGGAGCCTGTGGGCCGCGTGATACCAGGTCAGCGGCTTCTTCAATGGTCTGCCAGCCGGTACACCGGCACAGGTGGGCCAACAGGGCCCGGTCGACCTGCTCCACGGGCCGAGGGGCCGGTCGGCCGGATGCCGGTCCTCCCGGAGCCGGGCCGAGGCCCAGCGCAGCCAGCCTCATCACGATCCCGGGCGTGCAGAAGCCGCACTGGCTCCCCCCGGTGGCCACCAGGGCGGTCACCCACCGCTCCGACTCCGGGCCCGGCAGACCCTCGAGCGTCGTGATCTGGCGGCCGTGGAGCCGCCGGACCGGCGTCACGCACGCCGCCCGGGGCGAGCCGTCGACCCACACGGTGCAGCATCCGCACTGCCCCTGGGGGCTGCAGCCGTCTTTTACCGAGTGGATGCCCAGTTGGTCACGCAGGACATCGAGGAGCGTCGATCCGTCCTCTGCCACCTCGACGTCGGTGCCGTCGACACGGAGCCGGATCAGGGTTCAGCGACTCAGCTGAAAGAGGAGCCGCAGCCGCAGGTGCGAGAGGCGTTGGGGTTGGTCACGTGGAACCCGGCGCCCTGGAGCCCGTCGCTGTAGTCGAGCGTCGAGCCCTTCAACAGATCGGCGCTGGTGGCGTCGACGACGACCTTGACGGTCCCGAATTCGCGGACGACGTCGTCCTCGGCCGTGTCGGCGTCGAAGAACATCTCGTAGCTGAAGCCGGAGCAACCACCCGGCCGTACGGCCACCCGGAGGGCGAGCCCCTCGACGTCCTCCTGGGCCAGAAGCTCGGCGACCTTGGAGGCGGCGACATCTGTCAGCGTCACCGGACTCGGCTTCTTCCCGATGCTGACGGTCTGCATGGTGCCACTCATCGGCGCTCCTCCTGGATACGAAATGGTCGACCGGACATCGAGGGCACACGATCCCGGCGCCCCGCTGCCCGACAGCGATACGGCTGCCTCGACAAAGCGTACCCGCGTCGCGTCCCAGGTGGTACATCAACGTGGGTGGCGGACCCGGCCCGACCGGTAGAATTGCCCGAGTGACCAGGCCCGACACTTCAGAGTCAGGCGCCGGGGCCGGGGAAGACCCGGTACCGACCGAAGAGGGCGTGCGCGCCGCGCTGCGCGGGGTGATCGATCCCGAGTTGGGTGCGGACATCGTCGAGCTGGGCATGGTCACCTCCATCGGCATCGGGGAAGGGGGCGTGGTCGAGGTCGAGGTCGCCCTCACCGTGGCCGGATGCCCGCTGCGCCCCAGATCCAGAGCGACGTGGAGACCCACGTCGGCGCACTCCCCGGGGTGGAGGCCGTCTCGGTCAGGACCGGCGTCATGGATGCCGACCAGCGCAAGAAGGTCATGGAAAAGGCCCGCCTGGCCGCCCGTGACCCGGCGCCGGACACCGACATCCCCGACACGGCCCGGATCATCGCCATCGCGTCGGGCAAGGGCGGCGTGGGCAAGAGCTCGGTCACGGTCAACCTGGCGGTGGCGCTGGCCCGACGCGGCCTGACCGTCGGGGTCCTCGATGCCGACATCTGGGGGTTTTCCGTCCCCCGCCTCCTCGGGATGCAGGGCGAGGTCGAGGCCAGGGACAAGAAGATGATCCCTCTCGAGCGCCGGGTCGGCGACGGGGTCCTCCGGGTCCTGTCCATGGGCTTCCTGGCTGACGAGGACAGCGCCATCATGTGGCGCGGGCTGATCCTCAACCGTGCCGTCCAGCAGTTCCTCGAGGACGTCCACTGGGGCGACCTCGACTACCTGCTGATCGACATGCCCCCGGGCACGGGGGACATCCAGATGGGCCTGGCCCGCATGCTGCCCCGCACCGAGGTGGTGGTGGTCACCACTCCTCCGGTGGCCGCGCAGAAGGTGGCGGCCCGGACGGCGGACATGGCCCGGAAGGGGTACCTCCGGGTGGCGGGGGTCATCGAGAACATGAGCGACTTCACCTGCGAGCACGGCACCTCCTACGCCCTGTTCGGGTCGGGTGGCGGCGACCGCCTGGCCGCCGACGTCGGCGTCCCCCTGATCGGCCGGATACCGCTGCACCCGTCGGTGGCCGCCGGCGGCGATGCCGGCGCCCCGGTGGCCCTGGACGTCGGTCAACCCCTGGCCGAGGTGTTCGACCACATCGCCGATGCGGTCATCACCACGATCGCCCCGGTGGTGTCCATGGAGGGATGCAGCGTGCGCCTCCTCGAGCGGGTGGAGGCCGCAGTCAGAGACGGGTCCGGCGACATCCAGGCGCCTCCGACGCTGGAGGCGACACCGGGGTGATCCACCGGACGGATCAGGCGGTGCCCGCCTTCGGTTCCCAGATGGCCCGGGCCGCGTCGGCCAGGCCGGGGTCGACCTCCGGCCCCGAGGCCAGCCTGTCGGCCAACGCCTCCTCGTAGCCGAGGTCGCCCGGCCTCAGGATGAGCACGTGGCCGTCCTCGATGAGGACGATGGGGAGCACGGTGGGCACCTCGGTGACCTGGCTGGCCCACTCCATCACCTCCTCGGTGGTCCGGTAGTCCTCGAGGTTGCGCAGGTTGGCGATGGTCGGGGGTAGCAGCTCGATCTCACCGGCCGCCTGCCGGGCCAGCGCCTCGCCCGGGCGGATCCAGATGTTGGCGATGGTCTCTCCGTCGTCGTGGCTGGCAATCTGGCCCGGAGGCGCGGCGGCGATGAAGAACCGGGTGTCGTAACGCCGAGGGGCCAGTTCCGGGGTGATCCAGTGGCTGACGTAGTGCACCGCGTCGACGGCCAGGACCAGGCCCTCCTGGTCGCAGACGTCGAGGAGCCCGCGGCGCTGCCCGTTGACCGCGTCCCGGTGCTCGGCGAACCGCCCAGCCACGGCCGGGTCGGTCGTGTCCAGCAGGCGGCCGCGGTCGGGACCGGCGCCGGCTGGAACGGGCCAGCAGGACGCCGGCCTCCTCGAAGCACTCCCGGAGCGCCGCCACCCAGAAGGCCAGACCCCCCGATTCGACGCCCAGGACGGCGCTGGCCCCGGCGTCGGTCCGTCCCTGGCAGAGCGCGGCGGCCCGTGGGCCCCGGTCCTCGGGATCCACCGACCCGCCGGGGAACACGTAGGCACCGGCCACGAACTCGGAGGCGAGGTTGCGGCGGAGCATGCAGACCTCGATCGCCGGGCGTCCCCTCTCGTCGTCCGCGTCACGGATCAGCATCACCGTGGCGGCATCACGGAGGGTCACGCTCATCGGCTCAGGCTACCGTCCGCCCGGCCGGCCGCCCCCGGCTCAGGTCCCGCCGGCCGCCGAGCTCGGGACCGGGGCGCCGCCCGCCAATCGGGGAGTGAGGACGCCGGAGTCGACCAGGGAACTGATGACCAGCTCCCGGAAGATCGAGGGATCGGCGATGGGCCAGGCGTGGGCGCCCTCGATCACCACCCCCTCGACACCGGCCGCGTGCCGGAGCTCGTCGAACGCCGATCGGGACACCAGTCGATCGCGATCCGACCAGGCCACGTTGACCGGGATACCGCGCTCGGCGACGGCCCGCACCTCGCGGACGAGGTCGGCCCGCCGGATGAATTCGCCGGTCCGGAACATGCCCAGGGGATTGCCCAACAGATTGGGGATGAAGTCCTCCAGCAGGGTCGGGAGCATCCGGACCAGGTGTGGCGAGTGCAAGAGATCGGTCCCGAAATGGCGACCCCAGTCCCACACCGGACGCTGCATGGTCGTCCGGACCTCGTTGGGGAAGAGCGCCCAGGTCGGGCTCCCGATGGCGTTGACCAGCAACAGGGCCGATGCCCGGCCGGGTTGGGCGTAGACGAAGGCGGTGGCGACGCCTCCCCCGAACGAGTGCCCGGCCACCAGGGCCACCCGACGCTCGCCCACCGCGTCCAGGAAGTGGCCGACCCACCGGGCATAGCCGGCGAAGGTGCGCCGCTCGGGATCCAGCTCGCGGGTCCCACCGAACCCGGGCAGGCACGGGGCGTAGACCCGGCACCCGGCTGAGGCCATGGCCTCGATCGGTCCCCGATAGGCATTGGGCCGCAGCCCCCATCCGTGCATGAACAGGGCGACGGGGCCGCTCCCGGCCACCGCGTAGCGGACCCGGTGCCCGTCGACGGTCACCGAGCGCCAACTCATGGCGCCGGTAATGCCGGGGGAGCCGGGGGTGCCGGTGGCGCCGGCAGATCCGGGGGAGCCGGGGGAGCGGTCGGGGAGCCGGAATGCCGGGGGAGCCGGGGGTGCCTGGATCGCCCGGATGCCGGGCAAGGCGACGCTCACCCGACCCCTCAGGGCCGTCCCCGGCCGCAGACGCGTCCGACATGGCATCTTGCAACATGGCCCGATCAGTGTAGGCGGGAAACTCGTCCTGTAGCCTGATAGCGCCGCGGCGGAGTTGCTCGCCCGGCGCACGTTCGCTCCGACGACGGGCCGAACCCATACGGGTTGATCGACCAGTTACGCTCACTCCCGCACGCATACGAATCGGGGAACTGCCCAGATGGCTGACGACCAGAAGAAGAAGCCGGTCACCGGGGGGAACACACCCAAGCCCCCTGCCCGCTCGGGCGGGCCATCGAACCAGAGTGCCAAGGAGCGGAGCAAGGCCCAGAGCCGGCCCGTGTCGGGCAAGTCGCCGGCCGGCAAATCCGGTCAGGCCACCGGGAGCCCGCGCCAAGTCGGGCGGAGCCGGCGGTGGCGGCGGCAACAAGCCCCGCCCGGGCGGCAAGCCCGCGCCCGGGCCGCAGCCGAGCCGATTCTCCGGTGCCGTCCTGGCCTGGGGCGCGGTAGGCCTGGTCATCGTGATCGTGGCGGTGCTGGTCGTCGTCAAGGTGGCGGGCGGCGGCTCGAGCGGGGCCACCTCGTACACGCCGGTGACGGCGGCACCCGCATCGGTGGTCAAGGACGTCACCACCATCCCGGCGTCGGTCTACGACAAGGTGGGGGTCAACTTCCCGTCGGCCGCCCAGCCCGTGTCACCACCCATCAAGCTCAAGAACCAGCCCCCGCTGTCCATCGGGGGCAAAGCGCCGGCCATGCTCTACTACGGGGCCGAGTACTGCCCGTACTGCGCCGCCGAACGCTGGGCCGTCGTCGCCGCGCTGGCCCGCTTCGGGACCTGGTCGAACCTCAAGATCACCGCCTCGTCCCACACCGACGTCTACAACGACACCCACACCTTCAGCTTCAAAGGTGCCACCTTCACCAGCCCCTACCTGACCCTCGCCACGGTGGAGCAGTACAGCAACGTCCCGACCAGCGCAGGGAGCTACACGGTCCTCGAGAACCCGACCAAGCAGGAGGAGACGATCATCACCAGCGGCCAGAAGTACATCCCCGGGGCAACGCCCGGGCAGGTCGGGTTCCCCTTCATCAACATCGGCAACAAGGCGATCATCTCCGGCGCCACCTACAACCCGGGCATCCTGGCCGGCCTCTCGTGGACCGACATCGCCGGCGGGCTCGACGATGCCACCAACCCGGTGACCCAGTCGATCGTGGGCACGGCGAACTACATCTCCGCGGCCGTCTGCGCCAGCACCAAGGGCGCGCCGTCCTCGGTGTGCTCGAGCCCGGGGGTCCAGGCCGCCGACAAGTCGCTGTAGGCGACCTGTACCGCCTCGAGGATCCTCCGTGCCGACCCTGCGCTGGCAACCGGTCACCACCCTGCTCCTGAGCCTCTTCGGCCTCGGGGTGTCGATCTACCTGACCATCACCCACTTCAGTCCCCATGCCCTGGTCTGCGTCAGCAACAGCACGTTCAACTGCGAGAAGGTCACGACCAGCCCCCAGTCGGAGGTCTTCGGGATCCCGGTGGCCATCCTCGGGCTGCTCTTCTTCGTTCCCATGTTCGCCCTGTGCCTGCCGGTCTCGTGGCGCTCGAGGGACCGGCGCGTCCACCTGGCCCGGCTCGTCCTCTCGATCGTCGGTGTGGGCACGATCCTCTATCTGATCATCGCCGAGCTCTTCATCATCAAGGCCATCTGCCTGTGGTGCTCCTCGGTCCACCTGACCACCTTCATCCTGTTCGTGATCATCGTGACCGCCTCCCCGGTGGTACTGGCACCCGGATTCGGGGAGGACCCGACCGAAGGGTACGGCGAGTCGTACGAAGGGGCGTAGTCACATCCCCTGGCGAGCGACAGCGTGACCGATGACGGGTCGGAACCGTCGGCCGGGGCCCGGTCAGCGGTGAGCGGTCCGGGCTCCGACCCGGTCGGAGCGGAGCACCAGGATCAACCGGCGCGCAACCGGGTCAACCGCACCGCTCGCTTCGCCTGGGGCGCGGTGGTGGTCATCCTGGTCGGGGTCGATCGCACTGATCGTCTACGCCCTGACCGGGCCTCCGGCGTCGCCGGGGGTGGTGCACCGGGTCGAGACCTCGGACGCGGTCGTCTCCGCCCTGCACCAGGTCCCGGCCCCGGTCTTCGATTCGGTCGGCGTGACGGCGACCCTCCCGCTGGCGGTGCCCACCGTCCTGACCGGCCAGCCCCCGCTGGACTCGTTCGGAAAGCCCGAGGTCCTGTTCGTAGGAGCGGACTTCTGCCCGTTCTGTGCCGCCGAACGGTGGCCCCTCATCGTCGCCCTCTCCCGTTTCGGGCACTTCACGACCCTCCACAACGTGCAGTCCGCCCAGCTCTCGGTGTTTCCCGGGATCCAGACGTTCAGCTTCGTGGGGGCGTCGTACTCGAGCAGGTACGTGGCCTTCACCGGGGTGGAGCTGTACTCCGATTCCGTCGACAGCCAGGGCGCATTCACCCAGATCGCAACGCTCACCCCCGCCCAGTCGGCTCTTGTCGACCGCTACGGAACCGGTGCCGGAAAGGGGTCCCGGACGGGCACGCTCCCCTTCGTCGACATCGACAACGTGCTGGTCACGTCGACCTCGGGCTTCAGCCCGGGGGTTCTCGAAGGACACTCCCAGTCGGCCATCGCCGGGGACCTCAGCCAACCCGGGAACCCGGTGGGCCAGGTCATCGTGGCCTCGGCCAACTACCTGACGGCCGGCATCTGCCGGTCGACCGACCAGCAACCGGCCCCGGTGTGCGCCTCCGCGGGTGTGCGGTCGGCCGCCGACGCCCTCGGGCTGGGGTGATGGCGGCTGGCGGCCCCTCGGCCCGGGCTGAACACCCGGTCCTGACACCCGGACGGTGGCACCCGGCCCTGATCAGGCGGCCCATGAACGCCCGGTCCTGAACACCGCCGGGCGACCCGCCGGCGGTGGGGCTCAGCCGACCCGGCGGTCCGCCAACTGCTTGCGTTCCATCTCGTTCAAGCCGCCCCAGATGCCGTGAGGCTCGTGAATGCGGATGGCGTAGTCGAGACATTCGACCCGCACCGCACACGATCGACAGATCGATTTGGCCCGATCCTCACGTTGAAGCTTCTCGTCCTTACGTTCGGCGTGGGCGGGCGGAAAGAAGATCTCCGCCTGCGGTCCACGACACGACGCCTTGAGCTGCCATGTATCAAGCGCCTGCTCCACGTTGCCCAACTCCCCCTTGAGTCCTCCAGCAAGCGAAAGTACTCGCCCCCGTAGCGCGAAACAAGGGATCTGACCAGCATTTCTCGGCGAGCCGACACGGTAGGTCCCGGCGGGGCCGTCGTGGGGCCGCCGGGCCGGCCGTCGTGCCTGCCCGCCGCCGGCCATGGGCAGCGGGGGCGGGACCGGACACTACGCTCCACTACGTCATGGACGTCGCCGCCTTCTGTCGCCAGAGCCGGGTCGTGATCGTGGCCGGCAAGGGTGGGGTCGGCAAGACCACCATGACCGCCGCGCTGGCCCATATGGGCGCCCAGGCTGGGCTTTCTGTGCTGGTGATCGAACTCGAAGGGCGCGTCGGGGTGCCCACGGCGTTCGGGCACAGCGCCCCCTTGGACTACGCCGGCGCGGTGTTGAAAGCCGCGGGGGCGGACCCGATCGACGACATCGACGCCGACTCGACCCCACCCATCCCGCCCGGCACGGTCCGGGCCCGGACCATCACCCCCGACGACGCCCTGCTCGAGTACCTGGCCGACCACGGCCTGCGGCGGGTGTCCAAGCGGTTGATGTCCTCGGGGATCGTCGATCTGGTGGCCGGGTCGATCCCCGGCATCCGGGATGTCCTGGTCCTCGGCAAGGTCAAGCAGATCGAGCGGAGCCGGCATCGCCGACCTGATCCTGGTCGACGCACCGGCCACCGGGCACACCATGACGTTCCTCTCGTCGGCCGGCGGGCTGCTCGATGCCGCCCGGAGCGGGCCCATCCGCACCCAGGCCGCCGAAGTCGTCGATCTTCTGTCCGACCCGTCGCGATGTCAGGTCGCCCTGGTCACGCTGCCCGAGGAGATGCCGATCAACGAGGCCGTCGAAGCCGCCTACCAGCTCGAGGACAAAGTGGGCGTGGCGCTCGGACCGGTGATCGTCAACGGGTGCTACCCGCCCCTGGCCGGTCTGACCACGCCGGCCGGAGCGGCGGCCGAAGCAGCCGGGGTGGCCCTCGACCCGGAGCTGGTCTCCGCCCTCGACCAGGCCCGCAGGTTCCGGCTCACCCGCCAGGAGCTCCAAGAGGACCAGCTGGGGCGGTTGGCCCGAGAGCTGCCGCTCCCCCAGCTCCGGGTGCCATTCCTGTTCACCGCCTCCATCGGTCCCCCGGAGCTCGATACCCTGAGCGGCGCCCTGGAGGCCGGGGTGGGGGCGCTCCACGACCCGTCCGGGGTCCCATCGTGAACGCCGCACCGGGTCGTCGACGGGGCCATGGACGGAGGTGGTCGTCGAACGGTCGATCATCATCTGCTGCGGTTCCGGTGGCGTGGGGAAGACGACCACGGCCGCCGCCTTCGCCCTCCAGGCGGCGCGGCTCGGCCGGCGCGCCTGCGTGGTGACCATCGATCCGGCCCGGCGGTTGGCCAATTCGCTCGGGCTCGACACGCTCAACAACCGGCCCACCCGTATCGAGGGTCCCTGGCCCGGCGAGCTCCACGCCCTCATGCTCGACCCGAAGGGGACCTTCGACGATCTGATCCAGCGATACTCGGACAGCGCCCAGCAGGTGGAGGAGATCAAGGTCAACCGGATCTACCGGAACCTGACCGGGTCGCTCTCGGGCACCCAGGAGTACATGGCCATGGAGAAGCTCTACGAGCTGGTCGAGGAAGGGGCGTTCGACGTGGTGGTGGTGGACACCCCTCCCACCCGCAACGCCCTGGATTTCCTCGACGCCCCGAGGCGCCTGACCCGGTTTCTCGAGAACCGGGTGTTCCAGGCGCTGATGAAGCCCACCCGGGCCGGCCTCAAGTTCATGGGGGTGGCGGCCCAGGCCCTGCTGCGGACGATCTCACGGGTGGCCGGAGCCGACATCGTCCACGATGCGGTGGCCTTCTTCCAGGCCTTCGAGGGGATGGAGGAGGGATTCCGGACCCGGGCGGCGCGGGTCAGGGAGCTGCTGGTCCAGGCGGATACCGCCTTCATCCTGGTGGCGTCACCCCGCCCGGACTCCGTCGACGAGGCCGTCCACTTCGCCGGCAAGCTGGCCGAGTCGGACATGGCCGTCACCGCGCTGGTGGTCAACCGGGTCCAGCCCCGCTTCGCCGACGATGCCGAGCTGGCCTCGCTGACACGGTCTGCGTCGCTGACACGGCCTGCGTCGGGATCGGGCGCGGCCGACGGAGGCGCGGACGGCCGACGGAGGCGCCGGCACCCCGCTCGACCAGTTGATCGACAACCTCCGGGGCTACACCGACGCATCGGACCGCGAGGAGAAGGCCCTCACCGACCTGGTGTCGAAGGTCTCCCCGGCCCCCGTCTACAGGGTCCCCCTCCTGAACACCGACGTCCACGACCTCGACGGGCTGGCGACTATCGCCGACCTCCTGTTCTCCGGACCGGCGGCGGCGGTAGCAGGCGGGGCCGATACGGAGCGCTAACCTGGTCAGGGTGCGTACCATCCTCGTGGCCAGCGACGCTCCGTCGATTCGAGCCGAGGTGGCGGCCATCGCGGGGAGGCCCGACGTCACCATCCGGGAAGCCAGGTCGGGGCCGGCGGTGATGGAGGAGGTCGCCGAGTCGCTTCCCGATCTGGTCGTGGTCGACCTGCAGATGGGAAACATGGGCGGGATGGCCGTCTGTCTCGAGCTCAGGCTCGAGGCCTCGTACGGCAATCTCGAGCACGTGCCCGTGCTGATGCTGCTGGACCGGCGACCTGACGTGTTCCTGGCCCGAAGATCCGGTGCCGAGGGATGGGTGGTCAAGCCGCTCGATCCCATCCGCCTGCGACGGGCGATCACGTCCCTCCTCGACGGGGGCACGTACTACGACGAGTCCTACCAGCCACTCTCTGTCGTGTCCACGCCCGTACCTGCCGGCGCCTGACGGCCCGCCCCAACAGACAGCGTCACCATCGTGTCCGTGTTCCGACGCCACAACCAAGACACACCCCACTCGGACCGAGCAGGCCGGACCGCCGTCCGGCCCAGAGGGAGCCGGTCGAACCCTGGCGGGCTCAATGGGCGCCCACAGGAGGGCGGTGCCGATGCCCAGGAGCAGTTCATCATCGACGCCCTCAACGACCTCCATGACACCGCGGTCCGCGAGGTGATGACACCCAGGGTGGACGTCGTGGCACTGTCGATCCCGCTGACCGTGGACGCCATCACCCAGGCGGTCCGCGAATCGGGCCACAGCTGCTTTCCTGTCTACGGCGACAACCTCGATGACCTCATCGGCGTGCTGTTCGTCAACGACCTGTTCCGGGCCGGGTGGAAGGTGGGCGGGGCGGAGGACGGCGGTCGGGCCCTGGCCGACGACGGCGACGCGGCCAACGCCGCCGCGGAGGATGCGGAGGCCGGGTCGACCCCCGCACCGGCTGGTGCAAGGGTCGGGCCGTCGCCGGGCCCGATCGACATCTCCCGCCGGCTCCGACAGCCCTTCCTGGTCCCGGAGTCCCGGCTGGTCCTCGACGCGTTGGCCGAGATGCGGCACCAGCGACGGGCTTTTGCCGTGGTGGTCGACGAGCACGGCGGGGTCGAGGGCGTGCTGACCGTCAAGGATCTCCTCGGAGCCCTGGTGGGCGACCTTCCGGACGAGTTCGATCCCGACGACGAGCCCGACGTGGTCCGGGTCGACGGGACCCGGTGGCTGGTGGACGGCCGGATGAGCGTGGACGACGTGCGGGACCGCTTGGACATCAACATCCCCGAAGGGGAGTACGTCACCGTCGGTGGGTTTCTGTTCGACGGCTTCGGGCACATCCCCGAAGAGGGGGAGTCGCTGATCGTCGACGGCTGGGAGCTCAGGGTCACAGAGATGGACAAGCGACGAATCGCCAAAGTGGTGGCCAAACGCCCGGATCCGCCACCCTCGCCCTCGGAGCCGCCTGTCGGGGGCCCGGGGAACGAGCGGACCAGCGTCGGGTAGCATCACCGTGGTGCGGAACCGTCGTTGTACCGGTTCCGTTCGACGGGCTGTGGCGCAGCTTGGTTAGCGCGCTGCGTTCGGGACGCAGAGGTCCCCGGTTCAAATCCGGGCCGTTCGGGACGCAGAGGTCCCCGGTTCAAATCCGGGCAGCCCGACCACTGATACATGCAGGTCAGAGCCTTCGCTTCTGGCCGTCCCGGTCCGAGTAGGCGCTGCGATCCGGTCACCGGTGGGTCTCGCCGAAGCAGCGCTCCGATGAGGTAGGTTCCACAGGTTGCGGCCTTCTGCGCAACCACGGTTGTCCATTTTCACACCCCAACTCGGCGGCCCTTGTCGCGTGACCCGTGGTCGCACCACCGATTTGGAGGAACGATGACGAGCGGAGCCCCGCTCTCGGCGATTGCGAGCAGCGCTCAGCCCAAGCGAGTTGAATCAGCCCAGTCCACCGCCAAACCCGCTGGGACACTGTTGTCGGTCAACGTCGGCCTGCCGAAGGACGTGCCCTGGCAAGGGAAGGACGGTCTTCACCGGGGTCTTCAAGGACCCCGTCTCCGGTCCCCGCCGGGTCAGGAAGCTCAATGTCGACGGCGATGGCCAAGGCGACCTGGCGGGGCACGGCGGCGAGCAGCGTGCGGTGTTCGTTTACCAGATCGACTCGTATCGGTACTGGGAACGCGAGCTCGGACGACACGACTTCGTGTACGGACAGTTCGGCGAGAACTTCACTGTGGAGGGATTGGGCGACGACGAGGTGTGCATCGGTGATCGCTACCAGATCGGCAGCGCCATCTTCGAGGTGACGCAACCCCGCGTCACCTGCTATCGGGTCGGGATCCGCATGAACGATCCGCAGATTCCCGCCTTGCTCGTCTCCCGCCACCGCCCGGGCTTCTACTTCCGGGTGCTCGACGAGGGCGAGGTACAGGCGGGAGACAAGATCATCAAGCTCTCCTCGGGACCCGAGCAGATGACGGTCGCCGACGTCGACGCGCTGCTCTACCTCCCCGGACACACCCGCCAAGGGCTGCTCCGAGCCCTCCGGATTCCCGCCCTCAGCCCGGGCTGGCAGGGCTCGTTTCGGGCCCTGTTGAATGAGGAGCCCGGTAGCGGCAACGCCGGCCTGGCGGTAACGAGCCCGCCTCCGGCCTGGCCCGGCTTTCGTCAGGTGACCGTCAAGGCGATCACGCACGAAAGCGACTCGGTGATCTCGCTACGCCTCGAAGACCCCACGGGCGCCCCCCTGCCGGCGGCCCGCCCCGGTCAGTACATCACTCTGCGAGTCCAACCCGACAAGCAGGGGCGGGACGTGTTGCGCAACTACTCGCTCTCCGGGCCACCCGGAGCGGGCTACTACCGGATCACCGTCAAGCGCGAGCCCAGTGGCGTCGCCAGCGGCTATCTGCACACCCGGGTCGCCGTCGGCGACCAACTCGACATCGCGGCACCACGCGGCACGTTCATCCTCGATCAGACGGATGCGCCTGTGCTTTTGATCAGCGCCGGGATAGGTGCCACTCCCGTTCTGGCCATGCTTCAGTCACTGGCGCAGGAGCACTCCGAGCGAGAGATCTGGGCGCTGCACGGCGCACGCAACGGTCGCGAGCACTCGTTCGCCGCCGAGGCCCGTGCCCTCCTCGGCTCGCTGCCGAACGCACGGGCCCACGTGTACTACAGCCGCCCCGGCCCGGATGACCTCGAAGGCCGCGACTTCGACAGTGCGGGACATCTCACCGCGTCATCGCTCGCCGAATTGAACCCACCCTCCGATGCCGAGGCATACATCTGTGGGCCCACCGCCTTCATGGACGAAATCAGCGCGGGTCTGGCCGCCTTGGGGTTCGATGCCTCCCGGATCCACACCGAACCGTTCGGGCCGGCAGCCGAGCGTGACACCGGGGATCGCAGCAACGCCCGCCCGGGCGCCCCACCCACCCGCCGGCCAGCCCGGAAACGGCCCGACGATCGCGTTCGCCCGCAGCGACCTGACGATCCCATGGAGTAGCGACTACGGCACCCTGCTCGAACTGGCCGAGTCCTGCGACGTACCCGTCCGCTGGTCATGCCGCACCGGCGTCTGCCATACCTGCGAGACGACACTCATCGCCGGGAATGTCGACTACAGCCCCGACCCGGTCGAACCTCCCATTGATGGAAGCGTGCTCATCTGCTGCTCACAGCCCCGCGACGACATCGTGCTCGATCTGTGACCGGCAGTACGGCCACACGGCAGGCGGTCCAGGGACACGGCGCTGGGGGCCGGCCTGCAGGAGCGGGCCTGCAGGAGCGGGCCTGCGATGTCGGACAGATCTGGCCCCGGGAGTCCGGGTCGTGCACGCCGTCGGCGGCCGTGATCATCGACGACATCGACATCGCCACCGCGGCCGGCGCCTTCGCCGGCAACGAGCGCTTCTTGTCGGGACAGGTCTGCTCCAGCGTCATCCCCCGCCGAAGACGAGGATGACGCCATCGCCATCGCCATCGCCATCGCCATCGCCATCGCCATCGCCAATGACACGGTCTACTGACTGAACGCCTCCGTGTTCACCAACGACGTGGACCGGGCCCGCCGTGGGGCCCGTCAGCTGCGCCTGGGCACGGTCGGCCACAACGCATTCCGTACTGATTTCACGATGGCGTTCGGCGGCTTCAAGCAATCTGGGACAGGACGCGAGGGTGGAGCCGAAGGCTGCTTCCGTTCCTCGAGACCAAGTCGGTGATCCTCGAGGGCCGTCCGGCAGGGGGAACAAAACCGAAGGCCAGCATGCGCCACGCCTTCGCAGTGGTTGTCCGATCACCCCGACTATCGGTTCGACCTGGTGGACCTTGAGCTTCCGGCGACACGGTCCGGTGACACACCGAGTCCAACCTCAGATTCAACAGAACCAGGCTGAACAGAAGGTCTGGCTCAGTGGCGCTTGCGCCGATCGTTCCGCGATTGCACTCGCTTTGCCTTCCGATTGCGACGGCTGGCATCACTGTGGGTCGTGTGTCCTACGTGACTGTCGAGGGTGCGTCCCGTGGTGGCTGGGGTTGGCCTCGCCCTCGTCCGTTGCCAAGCTGTGGCGGCGACGGTTCATTGTTGTGATACCCCCGACGACAAGGACGACGGCAAGAAGACTGAAGATCAAGATATAGAACATGGCCCATTAGACCATGGACGCCCTGAGATGTCCTGCCCCCATTGCTTTGCGGCTGCCCCACCTGCTCTGCGACCAGGGGCCGGGGGCAGGGGTTGGTCACCCGTCAGGTACATTGGAGCTGAGGTTCCACGGTGTGCCTGTAGGAGGGGATCGGGTGAGAGTCCGGGCGGCAGTGGGTGCAGCGGCTTTGGCCATAGGCGTGCCCGACCGAACAGCCTGGTTGACGACGCCACCTATCAGGCCGATCTAGCCCGCCTCGTTCGTCAACTTCATCTACGTGTCGACGACGCACGCTTCGACCCCGCAGTGACGAAACTCGAATCTGGTCAGATGCAATCGTCGGGCGTCCCAACCAGCAGCGGCAAGTAACCGGGTCGCCGGTCCCGCTTCACCGCTCCATTCGATGAACCCGGCTGGGCCGGCGGCCAAACGCCTCTCCCGCGGTACAGAGCACGTGAGCGGCGTGGGATCAACGCCTCACGAGTATGGCGGTTGTGAGGGTAACGACCAGCGGCCTCGTGACGGTGCCGTCGAAGTTGCTCCGTATGAGGGACTCCACGTCGTCGAGGAGGCCTGAGCGGTCGGTCCCCCCGATCATTCTAAGTGCCGGAGTACGAGATCATCAGCCTGCGGTAGTCGGTGGCGCCGTACGTCTGGTCCCAGTCATACCGGCGGACGGTAACGGAGTCGAAGCGGCGATCTGTTTCGAGCACCGAACGGATCGCCGGATCGACGTTTCCACGAACCGGTGCGGGGGGTCCCGTGTGGCCCTGCCCGTATCGCTCATAGATCGGCTGGGCGGCGGCGAAAAAGCCCCCGTCGTCAGGCGAGTCGATCTGGATGGTGTCGACGACGGCCACGAGGCCGCCAGGTCGCAAGATCGCAGCAGGCCGGTCGGTCTGCGCCTCTCGGGAGATCCAGTGGTAGGCAGTGGCGGCGAACAAGGCGTCAGCCTCACCGGCAGCGACTTCGAATGACTCGAAATCGCCGACGCCGATGCGTAGCCGTCCGAAGCGAGATTCGAGCGCAACTTGGCAGCCATCTCCGGACCGATTTCGATGGGCTGGTACCTGAAGCCCCTCGGGCAAGGAGGTCCTTCGTGGCCTGGCCCGTCCCCGGACCGACCTCGACGATCTTCGGCCGCACCGGCAGCATCTGGAACAGTGCGTCAAACAGGTCAGCGGGATACAAGGGCCGGACCTTGTCGTAGATATCCGGGACTTCATTGAACGAGAGTCGGATGTCATCTGATCGCACCATTTCAGATCTTGCCAGAGGACTCCGGGCGAGGCGATCGGGGGCGTCCAGAACGCTGGTCGGCGCCAGACCGGACTGGCGAGTCAGAATGGAAGGCGATCCCGCAGTTGGCTGGAACATCGATTCGAGCTCCACCACACGTAGGGGACAGCGGTGTGACCTTCGGCCCTACTCGGGCGACCGGCGTACGAGCAGCATGAGATCCATGGCCCACCAGGTGAGCGTCATCGAACGCACGGTCGCAAAGACCAACGAGTGGCTTGACCGACTGTGTCTGGAAATGAATACGGACGACAGGCAGCATGCGTACGTGCTGCTGAGGGCGGTTCTGGCATATGCTCCGAGACCGCATCGGGCCCGAAGTTTCCGTGCATCTCGCTGCGCAGCTACCCCTACTCGTCCGAGGGATCTTTTATGAGGGTTGGGACCCCGGAACGACCCCACAGAAGTTGACGCTCGACGAGTTCATCAATCGGGTCGAGCGGGAGGCCAACCTGCGAGGCGCCGCCGAGGCGGCTAGCGGGGCTCGAGCAGTGATGGCGGTTCTCTGGGATGAGTTGGCCCCGGGGACGATGGACCATGTCGTTGCCGTTCTGCCCGACGAATTCGCCGTCCTGGTCTAGGGTGTCCGACTCCGGACGGCTCCGGTTGGGGGCACGAATCGTCCGGACTCGACGAGCTTCGTGCGACTCTTGGGGCTCGGGATGGCGAATCTGCACACGAGGCAGACACGGTGCACAAAACAAAGCGCTGGCATGGTCACGACAGGAACGAACGCGAACTACAGGCGCAGGAAGGGGTTGGGCACATTTCAGAGATCACGGTTGTCGACAGAATCATTGCCAAGGAGATCGGTGACAGGGTTGAGGTTGAATGGAAGCTAAGCGCCAAGCCCGAACTTCAATGGGCCGAAATCTTCCAGATGGCTACAACTTCGGACCGAGAAGGCCCTGTGGACTGGGTCATGGGTGGCGGACCGGATGTCATCGGCTCGGTGATCAGATGGTTCGTTCCCGTAGAAATGATCGACAGCGCAGATCACGAAGTGAGGGACCGCTTGTCAGTGGCTAATGAGAGGTTCGGGGTGGATCAGTCCGCATAGGGATCCCGCGCCGATGGTCAGAACAACCAGGTCGGACGAATCGGGGAAAGCTGATTTCTTCGGCATGAGGACGGAGAGCCGGCTGCGTCTCTCGGAGTCAACCGCCAATAGTGTTTCAAACGCCGATACGACCGGTCCAACGAGAAAACGCCCGTCCCACGGGTTGGCGGGGATCGGGCGCTTTACTCAATTTGTGTTCCGAGTCTGCCCTGCCGAGGGGAATGGCTCAGAGGAACATCCTTGCTCCGGCCGATGCAACGCTCACACTCCGAGCCGCTTGCCTTTCGTCATCCTGAGCCTGCTCCCCGTACAAACCCCTTGCAGCCCATTCTCAGGATGGGCAACCTCTGCTACATCGCATAAGCGCCTCCTTGGGGATCTTGTCGCCTCTAGTCCGATCCCTCACCAGCGACTCTACGCCGAGGATGAATCTCGATTAGGGCCGAAAGTCCCTTATTGCATTGGCAGAGCACCCGCTCAAGTCAGAAGTGAGCCCTCTCCCGGACCGGGCATACCCTGAAATCAATCCGACGGGATCGCGCGTGCTCGATACTCAACGTGATGGTGCCCAGCCGCCGACACCAGCGTGTCATGATCATGAAGCGGGAAGATCCCGCCGAAGCCTTGGAGGCAAGCATGAGCGAGACCAGTGACAAGCCGGGCGAGGATGACCTTGAAGTGGTTGAGGTCGAGACCGGAGGAGTCGATGAGGACGGCAACGCCGTGGTGGATGACCTGGTCGTTGCCCTCGACAAAGACGGCAAGGTCGTCGCCTCGGACGAGACCGTTGCGGTCGTGACCGAAGATGGCGATGTGATCATCGACGAGACGATCTCGATTGTGGGCGATGACGGCGAGCTGCATGCGGTCGAGGAGGACATCACCGTTCTTGAGGCTGATGACGACGAGTAGGCAATAGGAACGTAGCCAATAGGAAAGGTGGCGAGCCTGTCCGTCAGGCGGCTCTGAAGCACCAACCTCACCCGTGCACGGTGCTGGGCGTGTCGACGGGCACAAGCCTGGGCTCATAAGATGATCAGCGACGAAAGAAAGCACGAGTACCGGCGAATCAAGCATTCCGTCTTCACCTGGTCCCAGGATCGGCGGGACATCATTGGAATCGCAGTGGTGGGTCCGTGGGCCCGGAAATCCGCACGGATGGATTCGCACCTCGATCTGTTGGTGTTGACCTCCGACAAGGACCACTACATCACCACTGATAGCTGGGTCGGCCATGCGCTACCGAGCCCAGGCCAGATCGTTGGGACACAGGTCTGGGGGTCGCAGGCCGAACGTCAGGTACGGCTACCGTCGGGACTCGTCGTCGAGTTTGGCTTCGTGGCACCGTCGTGGGCCTCAATCGATCCCGTCGATCCGGCCACAGCCCACCTCGTACTCTGCGGCTGCATCCCGCTGGTAGATCCGGAAAGCGTGATCGAGAGGCTCATCCAAGCCGTCCAACTCTTGTGAGCTCGGCCAATCCGATGGGTCGCCCGCTGGTGCATCCCTTCGGTCTCCCCCTGACCTACCCTTGAGGTCCTCGCTGAGCCGTGGCCTCCGATTCTGGACACCTTGCTCGCAATTCCTCAGGGTGGGCGTCCGGATTGACGATAAGCCTTGGGAGATCCAATTGGGACATGGCCAAGGGGCAGGCGAATGAGCGATCCGAGCAAGAGAGCAACACCCCGGACCGGAGGAGCGGATCAGGCGCCTCCCGGATCGGCTCGCCGAAGAGGACAACAGCCTCAGAAGACGGCGACCCGAATTCGGAGCACGCTGAACCTCCTCCTTCCAGGCAGATCCGGATGCCGTCGCCTCGTTTGGTCAGAGATAGCGGGCTATGGGTGTGGCTTTGGATCATTGGCGCGGTGGTGCTGATCGCCATCATCATCGTCGTCGCGATGGAGCTGCCCTCGAAGAAGAGCGTCGGCCCTGTGCATCACAGCGCTCCCACACACAACATGGCCGTGGCATCTAACTGACGACACGACGGATCCTGCCAGAACGGCAGTCAGGTTGTGATCATCACGGGTAGCGGCCTCTCCCCACAGTTGATTTCGGACGAACTGTGGCATCACGAGATCCACTACGAATCGTGGAACCTCTGGTTGTTGATCCGGCCACTCCTGAACTTCTCCCCCGGCGCGCGGATGCCGGCCACCGATTGGTCGAGCCAGGACTTGCGTTCGCGGAGTGCTTGGATCTCGGAACGAAGTGCGATCAACTCTTCCTGCTTCATGCGGAGATCGGACACTTCTGCACTCAGAGGGACGGCAGCAGCAAGGAGGTCGTCGCGCTCCTGCCGCAGGGTCGGGACCTGACCGGAGAGGTCAGCAAGCTCGGTGAGGAGGTCGTCGCGCTCCTGCCGCAGGGTCGGGACCTGACCGGTGAGGTCAGCAAGCTCGGTGTGGAGGTCGTCGCGCTCCTGCCGCAGGGTCGGGACCTGACCGGTGAGGTCAGCAAGCTCGGTGCGGAGGTCGTCGCGCTCCTGCCGCAGGGTCGGGACCTGACCGGTGAGGTCAGCAAGCTCGGTGCGGAGGTCGTCGCGCTCCTGCCGCAGGGTCGGGACCTGACCGGTGAGGTCAGCAAGCTCGGTGCGAGGTCGGCGCGTTCCTGCCGCAGGGTCGGGACCTGACCGGTGAGGTCAGCAAGCTCGGTGCGGAGGTCGTCCCGCTCCTGCCGCAAGGACCGGACCTGACCGGTGAGGTCAGCAAGCTCGGTGCGGAGGTCGTCCCGCTCCATGACCCCCGGCTCTGCCATCGTCTGGAACAACTCTGCCGCTTCCTCGTCAAGATCCCGTTTCCCACCAGGGTCTCCACTCCACTGGAAAGGCCCGGGTGCCGGGATGGGCACCAGTTCGGGAACCCGCGCCGGGGACGGACGGACACGCGTCGGCATCTGCGTGGACGAGGCGGCGGGGCCTCCCACCGGCGCCAGGTCGCCGGTCCACGTCTGTCCATCCCACCAGCGGAGGATGCTGGGAATCTGGAGGTCGGGGTACCAACCCGAAGGAGCCCTCACATCAGCCATAGCCGCCTCTGTTTCGCATTCCGCACCTACGCAGGGTTCGCCCTCGCGAAACTCTAGAGTCGATTCCGCCGACGGTGGGTGACCTTCATCGGCCTGCACATTTGAGGCGTTGCCCGAGGAGAGGAGGTAGACAGGCTGCGAGCAGCCGATCCGGCAATCGGCGCCTCTGGTCGTCGCCTCCGACAAGACCGACCAAGGAGTGGAGAGACGACCCGGATCGGCGTCTCTCGCTATTCCCAACCTCTACAGCTGGCGAGATCCGCTCATCATTTGGACCCTTTGCCCGAACAGACGAGGGCACCAAGGGGACGAATTGCTGTGGATCCAAGGCTTGCGTCGCCCACAGGGCCGATGGATCTCGTCTCCGCAGTTGGGGCACTGGGAGAAAACGAAGTCCCAACCTCGCCGATCCCGCGTGGCGGGGAGCTTCCTCACCGCTCTGCGCAGACTCGACCGTCCCTTCCTTCCGACCATGGAGATCTCATCGGCTGTCGGAATATCGAGCTTGAGTGTTCGGCCATCGGAACCGGTCCGCTGGGCGCACCTTCAGTGGACCGACCGACCTGCCGATGAATTGACAAATGGAAGACCGTCCCGAGCCGCGCGCCTCAAAGGGGATCGGAGCAGGTCGGCTCCGCGCCCTTCCTGGGCACCTCGCGCTGGGTGCTTCAAGACCTTCGGAACATCCGCGGTTGGAGCCCGGGTGAGCTTGCCGAGCGGGCGACGACTCATGCGGTTGCCGGGTGGGGACGGCGACGGGAGGGCTGGCGACTCATCAACGGGGTGTATATCGCCGGACATGGCCATATCGACCATGTCCTCATCGGTCCGGGCGGAGTGTTCGTCATTGAGTCCAAATGGACATCCAACGCCTGCCGGATCGAATTCGGGGAGATCGTAGGACTCCTCGGGCGTGTACCTGTGGCTCAGGCCGGTGACGGTGCCGCCAAGGTAGAGAAACTGCTCCGAAGCGGAGCCTGGCAGTTCGATGTCGACGTCCGGCCCGTCCTCGTGATCTGGGGGCCGGGCGGCGTGAGGCTCGATCGGGGATCGACCGACATCGACGGAGTGATGGTTTGCGAGGGTCGCCGTCACAGGGATTGGGTGCGTCAACTCGAATGCCCGATCCGCCTCAACCCGTCATCGGTGTATGCGATCACCCGGGCCGTGGAGGAGCACCTCGTGCGTCCGACAGAGGTCGTAACCGCGGAGCTCGGCTCGAGGGATGAGGAGCGGCCTGCGACTCGAACTACCCGGGTGAGGTGTTCAAGAACGAGGTGCTCAAAAAGAGGTTCGGGCCCGCGCCACCGGTGGTGACGCAGGCCCGAACTTTCAAGCGCTCCCGGATGCAGGGAACGAGATGGTCGGAGTCAGCTCAACCGGAGTACGTGAAGTGGTCCAGCGGAGCTCGAATTGCGCTCTCTCCCGACGGCGTGGTGACCCTCACGTTGACGACACCGGTGCCGCCCGGGGACACGGCGTCGACAACAGCGTCCGAAACCACCACCACCGACGTCGCAGGGGTTGTTCCGAAATCGACGACCGTCGCTCCGTCGAAGTTGTGGCCGAAGATCTGCACCGACGTCCCGCCGGCGACCGGCCCATTGTTCGGGACGACCTCATTCACACTGGGAAGGGCCGCCTTGTACGTGAAGTCATCGGCCTGATGAATCGCACTCTGCCCCGACGGCGTCTTGACCCTTACGTTGACCACTCCGGTCCCCGCAGGTGACACCGCGTCGATCACGGAGCCCGAGACGACCGAGAACGACGTCGCTGCCGTCGGGCCGAAGTCGACCGCGGTCGCTCCAGTCAGATTGTGGCCGACGATCTGGACCGAAGTCCCACCTATGGCCGGACCGTTATTCGGGATTACCTCCGTCACGCTCGGAACGGCAGGGAGATAGGTGAAGTGGTCGAGGGGTCGGATCCCCGTCTCTCCCGAAGGTGTCGTGACCCTCACGTCGACCACACCGGTGCCAGCCGGGGACACCGCGTCGACGATCGAGTCTGAGACCACTGAGAACGAGGTCGCTGCCGTCGGCCCGAAGTCGACTGCAGTCGCACCGGTCAGGTGGTGTCCGATGATCTGGACCGGGGTCCCACCGATTGCAGGTCCGTGGTTGGGAGTCACCTCAGTCACATTGGGGCCGATGTAGGCGAAGGCGTCGTACGGAGGATTCGCTGCGCTCTCCCCGGACGGCGTGATGACCCTCACATTGACGGTGCCGGTCCCAGCTGGGGACACGGCCGTCAATCGGCCGTCCCCGACCACCGTCACCGAGGTGGCCGGGTTTGGCCCGAAATCGACTGCGGTCGCTGCACTCAGATTGTGGCCGATGATCTGCACCGTCGTTCCACCGACGGTCGGGCCGTTGTTCGGAATGACCTCATTGACCACCGGCTTGTTGTAGGTGAAGTTGTCGTGCCGAGGGTCGGCCGGGCTCTTCCCGCCCGGCGTGACGACCCGCACGTTGACGACTCCGGTGCCGGCCGGCGATACAGCATCGACGACTGCGTCTGATACCACCGAAAACGAAGTTGCGGCATGTTGCCCGAAGTCGACCGCGGTCGCTCCGGTCAGATTGTGACCGAAGATCTTCACCGAGGTCCCGCCAACAGCCGGTCCGTGGTTCGGAATCACCTCATCGACAGCGGGGTGACCGTGGAAAGGCAACGCAGAAGCGACACCCTGCGATGCAACGAGGGAAAGGCCGAGCGCCACTGCAATCGTGGCCCCGGCACGAAGAGACTTGCGTCGAATCACTGTTACTCCTTCTCTACAAAGGCGACGCCGGACGCATCTAGAGCGAGCGATTCCGCCGAAATTGTGGTTGTGGCTACGGCAACCGAAATTGTGGTTGTGGCTACAGCAACGCCTAAGCCGGTTCTCCGTTACAGGGGCAAGGTATTGGCGGCACCGGGATGGCACATCGGCAACCGACCGGGACAGGGGATCGGGGCTGGTACAGCGCCTTACAGGACCACGGAAGATGCCCCCCAGCTGCACGAAGAGGTGATGGACGACGACGGCCGGGTGAGGCCTCGCGGGGTCGGCGGGGTCGGCGGGGTCGGCGGGGTCGGCGGGAGGTGGCGCCGACTCAGGCCGTCACCGCACTCTGACGTCCGGCTTCTCCCGCGAGCGCTGACCGCCGATCGGCCAGGAACGTCTCGATGGCGTCGGCCGTCCAGTGGACGGGCGAAGAGGTATCCCTGTCCACTGTCACACTGCTCGCGCTCGAGTTGGGAGCGCTGCTCCGTCTCCTCTATCCCTTCGGCGAGCGTCTCCAGGCCGAGCGTCTTGCCCAGCTGGACCAGGGTCCGGACCAGCGCTCCGGACTCGGGCGAATCCGCCATGGTCGAGATGAAGGAGCGGTCGATCTTGAGAATGTCGACGGGGAACTGCTGGAGATAGGCGAGCGAGGAGTAACCGGTGCCGAAATCATCGATGGCGATGCGCACGCCGGTGTCCTTGAGCGCGGCCAGGCGAGGGACGACGGCCGAGACATTTCTCATGATCGAGGTCTCGGTGATCTCGACGATGAGCGATCGGGCGTCGAACCCGGACGTCTCGATCGCCCGTCGGATGTCTTCGATCAACTGGTCCGTCTCCAGTTGACGGGCCGAGACATTGACGGAAACGTGGAGCTCGTGGCCCAATGCGCGCCAGCGTGCCCCCTGACGGCACGCCTCCTCGAGAACCCAGCGGCCGACGTCTGTGATCATGCCGGAGCCCTCGAGGATCGGAATGAACGCATCCGGTTGCACGATGCCCCGGACGGGGTGCCGCCACCGCAGCAGCGCTTCGACCCCGATCGTCTCACCGGTCCTGAGATTGAAGATCGGCTGGTAGTTGAGAAAGTACTGGCGGCCGGAGTACGCGACGCGGAGGTCCATCTCGAGCAGGTGGTGGTCCTGAACCGCCCGATGCATCTCCGGCCGGAACACGACGGCACAGTCCTTGCCTGCCGCCTTGGCCTGGTAGAGGGCGATGTCGGCATCACGCAGGAGCTCGGTGGCCGAAGGTCGCATGCCGGCGGCGATCCCGATGCTGGCCGTCAACCTCAGTGCACCGCCGACCTCCACCTCGAACGGGCTCCCGGAGGATCTCGAGGAGACGCTCGGCGACCAGCTCCGGTCCGACGTCCATGGTCGTGCCGTCGACGAGCACGACGAACTCGTCGCCACCCAGACGACCGATGCTGTCGCTTTCACGCATGGCGGCGGTCAGTCTGGCCGCGACGGCCTGCAGGAGCTGATCGCCGACCGCATGGCCGAGGCTGTCGTTGACGTCCTTGAAACCATCGAGATCGATGAACAGCGCGGCAACCGGCACATAGGTGCGGCGGGCCCGGGCCAGCATCTGTTCGGTACGGTCGAGGATCAGTGCACGGTTGGGGAGCCCGGTGAGCGTGTCGTGCACCGCTTGGAAGAGGATCTGATCGACCAGCTGCGCGTTACTGATGGAAATGGACGCCTGGGCAGCCAGGCCCTTCAGGCGATCGGCCAACCGCGGCGTGATGGCCAGGCGCTCCGGGTTGGACGTCACGCTGGAGACGATGTAACCGATGGTGTTCCCCGACACGCTGATCGGCGCGGACACGGCGGCCAGGGTTCCCGCGGGGTAATGCTCGGCCAGGTGATCGACGCGCTCCACCAGCCCGTACTCGGACACCACCCCCACCTCTTCCGCCGTGAAGCACCGTGAGCTGATGAAGGCCAGGACATCGTCGGGATACCCGTGCGAGGCGACCAGCCGGAACCGGCCGTCGCCGGATCCCTGCCAGCTCCCGTCATCGAGGATCAGCGCGACCCGGTCGCAGTCGATGACATCGGGGACGGCCCGGACGACCTTCGACGCCATCTCCTCTGTGCTCACGATCTCGGCCAAGGACCGGGACAGCTCCAGGAGAACCTGGGCCGTGTTGGCCTGGTTACGAGCCTCCTCCAGGGCGTCGCCCGCATCCAGGGCGGCGGCGGCCAGGCGGCCGTAGGTCTCGAGCGCGTTCCGGGCCTGGGAGGTGAAGATGCCGCCATGTCCGCCGATGGCCAGGACACCGTAGTGGTGACGGGCGGACACGACATCGACGACGTCGACGTCATTGCGACCGGCACCCCCCTCCAACAGGTCGTCGGCGATGCCGTCCGCTTCCGAGTCGGAGAGACCGTCGGAGTAGATCTTGCGCGGGCCGCCCGGGACTCTGGGCTCCAGCGCCATCAGGGCACCGCCGGCCCCGGCCGCCCGCATCGACGAGCGTACGATCCCCTGGAGGACATCCTCGTAACGCTCGTTCGAAGCGAGGTCGGTGACCATGCCCTGCAATTGCTCGAGTCGTGCCTCGAGCAATTGCGTGCGCACCTCGAGGTACTCGGCACGCGACGCCGCCTCATCACCCTCCACCCAGCGAAGTCGGAACAGACAGGTGCTGTTCCCCCGGCACTGGCACTCCTCCTCGACGACCTTTGCCGGCTTGAGGCCGAAGAAGAGCGGGATCAGCGCATACTGTCCGGCCGCGAACTCGCAGAACTCCGGGTAGGGAGCAAAGCCGTCGATGAAGTGCTCACGGATCGTCCACTCGGTCGGGCCGATCTCAGTCGTCTCGTACCGACGGATCGGCACCATCGCGCTCGAGTCGGTGGTGCCGGCAAGGACATCCCCGGGAGAGCCGAGCGCCTGGACGGTCTCGGCGATCTCCGTGTCGATGAGCCTGATCGGTTCGGCGCGCCTGTCCCTCGCCCCCGGGGTGGAATCCAACTCGACCTTGGCCTCTTGGAGCAGACGTTTGAACTGGTCGTAGGAGCTCCATGACGAGGAGGTCTTGAGCTCCTGGAGGCTCCGCTTTTCGCCGGCCCTCTGCAGGACGTTCCGAATGGCGCCTTCCGGCAACCTCGCCGCCAACGAGTCCATCAACATGTTGGTGTAGAGACCGGAGATGTGGTGCTCTGGTGCCGCGACATCGGTCTCCATCTAGGAGAGATCGGACGCTCGGGAGGCTTGCTTTAGCCCCGTGCCTCCGCTTCACTCACTCGTCCCGGGACGCAGCCACCCGTTTCATCATCTCCGACCTGCGAACGCGGGCAAACGGTCAGCGTGGGTGTCACAACAACAGTTCTCCCAGGGGTGTCTGCCGATGCGGTCCGGCCGCGCACTCCTCGTACGTGTCCGGTTCAGCGACGCGGAAGCCCGAGGCATCCACGCACGTCGAATTCGCACGCACCCGCTACTTCGCCCGGCGCTCCTTCGATGCCCACTCCGCCTTCGATGCCTTCGACCTCCGCTCCTTGGCGGCCGGACTGAACCGGTGCTCCGCCCCCTGCGGCGTGATACCGCCGACCGCCTCGCCGATCTCGCGCCAACTGGCTCCGTGGCGCCGGGCGTTCTCTGCCGACACCTGGCACAGGCGCTCAGCGGAGCGTCGAAGATGATCGGCGAACCGCAGCGTGGCCAGTGACCCAGCCGGCTCGCCGGCTACGTCGGTCAACGCTTCGTCCCGGCCACGCTCGACACAGAGCTCGGCGATCGATTGGGGATCTGACGGCATCCGGCCAGCGTAACGCCTCCGGCAGAGTTGTTTCAACTATGTGTTGACAACCATGTGTTGACCCCGTTAGCCTTCAACACATGGTTGATTTCGGCAGGGGGCGGGACCGCGGCAGACGTGGCCTGGATCCTCATCGTCCCGTCGGCGGTGGTCGTCGCCACACTCCTCACCGCGAGCCTCACCTCCTCGTTCCCACCGACCCCGGGCCGTGCCGACGCGGCGCGGGCCTCGGGTCCACCGACCTTCACCATGGCGACGAAGCACACCCTCGGCCCGGCCCCGGCCCGGCCCGTGGTGCCGAAGCCGGCGGTCGCTCCGACGACCCGAACCCCGACAGCCACCGTCCCAGTGGCCACCACGGAGGTCACGGCCCCTCCACCGACCGCCGCGGCGGCGGCCCCTCCGGCGACCACCCCGGTGACCGAGCCGGCCGCGTCGCCTTCTCCGGCGCCGGCAGCCGCGGCGGCCGCGCCGACGACCACGTCGGTCGTGACCACCCTGGTGGCCGAGGTGGAGGCGGACGGGATCGATCCGGGGCCGAACTGGAGCTGGAGCATGGGGAACACGGCCACCCTGTGCGGCGCCATCCCCGACGCCGGCATCGGAACGGGCTGCACGTCCGGCGCGGCCGGGGCTGCCACCACCGTGTTCAGCGGCTCGCCCACGTTGGCGCTGGTCGCCCACGAGCTCGCCAACGCCGAGACCGAGAACGACGCCGTGCCCAGCTTGGTGGCCGAGGTCACCACCGCAGAGGCCGGGACCTCGTGGTCCCCGATCGATGCCGTGGCGTCATGTCTGGTCGAGCACTTCATGGGCTTTCAGGATCACGCGGCAGGAGCCTGGCAGTGCCCGGTCGACCTGGCCGCGACGGTGGCCGCCGATATCCACGACCCGGCCTCCACCGCCGTCGGGGACGGTTCGAACATGACGGGTGGTCGGCGCCGCAGCGGGCACCGGCCCGGCGGCTGAGCAGGTGGCTCAGGTCGAGCCGACCGTCGAACGGGCCACGGGCACTCCGCCGACCCCGGCCGACGCGGGGTCCACCGAGACGAGCGACGAGTAGACGACGACGTTGGAGAGATAGCTGCCGGTCTGGTGATCGAACGTCCCGCCACAGGTCACCAGCTGCAGGGCACTCGAACCGTGCGACGTGTAGACGCGATCGGCGGGGAAGTTCGGCTTCGAGTACATGGCCACGGAGTTGACCGCAAACTGGACGATGGCACCATCGGTCAGGGTCACGTCGACCCGATCGCCTGCGGCCAGCGTTCGCAACTCGAAGAACACGCCCGGGCCGGTGTAGTTGTCGACGTGACCCAGGATGACCGCCGAACCCAGCTGCCCCGGGGTCGGGCCCAGCCGGAACCATCCCGGCTGCACGGTGTTGTCGGGCACCTGTACCGATCCGTCGGCATCGAGGCCGAGGGTCGACAACGGCACCGACAGCCCGATGGCCGGAATGTGCAGCGAGACCGGTACCGAGCGGGCGGTGGACAACGCCTCCATCATGGGCGGGGTCTTCACCGCCGCCCGCTCGGCCGCGGCCGACGGCGCGGGAGCGGGCAGCGCATGGTCGCTCCCACGGAGCCCCACGGTGAGGGTCCCGGCCCCGACGAGGAGCAGCACGGTCGCTGCCAACCACCACAACTTCGGCCTGGCCCACGCGGTGATGGACCTGAGTCGGCTCATCCACCTCCGCTGGTCCGGACCGGGACGAGAGGGAACCGGCGCCGGCGGACGGCCAGGAATGCCGCCCCGACGGCTCCGGCCAGGGCCAGGGCACCGAGGGCGATCAGATCGTCGTCACGGCCGTGGGCCGCTCCACCCAGGCCGGTGTGGGGGAAGCCCACCGGCACCACCCCGGTTCCGCCGGTGCCCGTGGCCCCGGAACCGGTCGTTCCACCGGCACCCGATGCCCCCGAACCGGTCCCTCCACCGCTACCGGCGGATGTGCCCGCGGTACCGGCGGCGGTGCCTCCCGAACCTCCCGGACCTCCCGAACCACCGGCTGTGGTGGTCGTCGTGCCTCCGGGTGCCGTCGTGGTCGTGGCCCCGGGCGCCGTCGTGGTGGTGGTCGTGGTGGCCCCGGGTGCCGTCGTGGTCGTGGTCGTGGGCCCCGTCGTGACCGCCAGGCAGGTCGGGGGGAGGGTGATGGTGTTGGCGTCAAGGGTCACGGCCGCGTTCTGGGCCAGGACCCGGCCCTGCACGGTCGCCCCCGAGTTGAGCGTGGCCGAGGTCAGCGCCATGAGGGTCCCGACGAATGTGCTGCTCGAACCCAGCGTGGCCGAACTCCCGACCGTCCAGAACACGTTGCAGGCCTGAGCCCCGCCCTCGAGACGCACGACGCTCCCCGATGCGGTGACCAGGCTGGAAGAGGCCTGGAAGATGAACACCCCGTTGCCGTCGAGGACCAGTGGGCTGGCCGCGGTGATGTTGGCCGTGGCCGCGGCACCGAAGGCATAGACCCCCGGCGTCAGCGTCTTGCCGCCGAGCTGGTTGTCGCCCGTGGTGTAGGTGGTGGTCGCCGGTTGCCCGTTCGCGGACGTGAACGCGTTGGTCAGGTCGTTCTGCGCCGTCGTCAGGAGTCCCGGGTCGTCGACATATCCCGCGGGACCGGCGGCGTTGGTGGAGTAGATGGTCCCCGTCACCTGCAGCTGGGTCAGTCCCGAGTAGTCGCTGCCCGCGGCCGGGCTCAGGCCGACGTCGCCGGTGATGGATGAGGTGGGCACGTCGGTGACCTCGGACGCGCCCAACACGGCGAAGGGCGCGGCCGTGTTCAGGTCGACGGTGCTGGCGGCCGACGCCACCGGCACGAAGGCCGTCCCCATCAGCATGAGCGAGGTGCCGGCGATTCCGAGGACCGAGGCCACCGCCCACCGCCCCCTGCCTGAGCCGTGTCGGCCGACCGGCCGCTCGGTATTGTTGTCATGACGCGACGGGCGCGGTCGATGCACGGAAGACAATCGGGGAGAACCGCATTTCGGGATTCCTTACTGCACACCCGAAATAGATAACCGTTGGTCACGGACGTCCGAGGGTACGCTCTCCACACTACTCTGGTACTTCATAACTAGCAATATTTTTCGTCTATCTGTTACCGTTTGCCGATGGTCGAGTGGAACTTCCTCACCAACCACGGGCGGGCCCTCCTGTGCATCGCCCACGATCCGGAGGTGCGCCTGCGCGATATCGCCGACGCCCTCGGGATCACCGAGCGCAGTGCCTACAGCATCGTCAACGATCTGGCCGAAGCCGGCTATGTGGTGAAGGAACGAGACGGCCGCCGGAACCGCTATCACATCCAGCACCACCTGCCGGTCCCGGACACCCCCAATCGGGACCAGGCCATCGGTGAGGTCCTCCGCGTCCTCACCCGCAAGCCGGTCAGCGAGGGCACGTCGCGGCGCGCCGACCGCTGAGGCTTCGGTCGAGGAACCCGTTGCCGCCCGCGGTCGGGTCGCGGCCTCAGCCGGTGCGGACGGGTCGCTGAACGACGCAGTCGGACAACGCTTCCGCCAGCAGCTCCGACTCGTCGGCCTCGAGGGTGGAGATGGAGATCCGGATGCCCGCCGGCGACGCGATCCGGAAACGGTCGCCGGGGCTGACGGCCCACCCCCTCTGGAGGAGACCGGAGACCACCGCCTGCTCGTCAGCCACCGGAACCCAGGTCGTGAGGCCCGAGGTACCGGTCGAGTGCAGCCCGCACCCGGCCAGCGCGTCGGTCAGCGCGGCTCGACGATCGGCGTAGACGGATGCCGCGTGGGCCAGGAGCACGCCCACCTCCGGCGATCCCCAGAGCTCGGCGGCCGTGTCCTGCAGCAGGTAGCTGACCCAGCCGGCACCGAGCGCCTGGCGCCCCGTCACCCGGCTCACGGTCGTCGGGTCACCGGCCAGGACGGCCAGCCGGAGGTCGGGGCTGAGCCACTTGGACACCGAGCGGATCGTGGCCCAACGCTCCCTGGCCCGGCACACCGTGCGGGCGGGCGCGCCCGCGGCCGGGCCCGCGTGGTCGTCCTCGACCACCAGGAGGTCCGGGTGCCGGGACAGGACGGCCTCCAGTTCGGCGACCCGAGATCCGTCCCAGGCCGTGCCGGTCGGATTCTGGGCTCGGGGCGTCAGGAGTACGCCGTCCGCGCCCCGGGCGAGGGCGGTGTCAAGCCGGTCGGGGCGGATCCCGTGCTCGTCCATCGCGACCGGGACCACTTCCATGCCCAGGGCGACCAGCAGGTCGAGCGCGGCCGTGTACCCGGGATCCTCGACGACCACCCGGTCGCCCGGATGCAGCCACGCCCCGAGCACCCGTTCGACCCCGTCGAGGGCTCCACCCACGACGGCCAGGGCGCTCCCGTCGATCCCGTCTGCTTCCAGATTCCTGCCCGCGACTTCGGCCAACCGGGGAGAAACCGGGGGAGCCCCGTAGCCCCGGGAGGTGGACGCCGACCAGGTCAGCGGAGGGAGCAGGTCAGGGTCGGGTCCGCCGGTACGGAGATCCCGGACCCCGGGGGGAACGGCCATGGGCAGACGCGACGAGACCGGCGGTTGCCGCCGGACGTGGGTGCCCCGCCGCCCCGATCCGACCAGGACCCCACGCCGCTGCAGCTCGCGGTAGGCGTTGGCCACCGTCGAAGGGCTGACCCCGAGGTCGGTGGCCAGGTTCCTCACGGTGGGAAGCCCGTCCCCGGGCGCCAGGTCGCCCTGCCGGATCGAGTCCTCGACGCTCCGGGCGATGGCCCTGGCGGTGTCGCCGGTGAGGCGATATTGTACTGCATGATTCATAGTTTGTACTATAACAAAACTCGGCAAGGGCCCGCCGGCGGGGGCGGCGTCGAAGACGGCGGCGGGCCGACCCATCGCTGAGGCCCGGGCGGAAGCAGTCGCCGGGCAGGGGACACCGCCCGGCGCAGAGGGCGTCCCGCCCACGGCCAGGGTGAAGGTCCGGCGGCTCGCCGAGCGCGGCCGCTACGACCGGGCCACGATCGACGCCATCCTCGACGAGGGCTTCGTGTGCCATGTGGGCGTGGTGGTCGAGACGGGCCCCGTCGTCATCCCCACCGCCTACGCCCGCATCGACGACCGGCTCTACCTCCACGGGGCGCCGGCCAACGCCACCCTCGGCCAGGCCTCGTCGGGTATGCCGGTCTGCGTGACGGTGACCCTCGTCGACGGGCTCGTCCTCGCCCGCTCGGCGTTCCATCACTCGATCAACTACCGGTCGGTGGTGGTCTACGGAACCGGCACCGAGGTGACCGACGTCGAGGAGAAGCGGGCGGCGCTGGCCGCCGTGGTCGAGCACATCGTGCCCGGCCGGGGCGCCGACGCACGTCCTCCCACCACCGCCGAGCTCCGTGCCACCCGGGTGGTCCGGGTCCCCCTGGACGAGGCGTCGGCCAAGATTCGGGCCGGTGGGCCGAAGGACGATGCCGAGGACTTCGACCTGCCGGTGTGGGCCGGCCAGGTACCGCTTCGGATGGTGCCGTCCGCGCCCGTCGCCGACGGGGACCCGGCGACGTCGCCCCCGACCCCTCGATACCTGACCGACTATGCCCGACCATCCGGCCGCGGCTCGGATGGCCGCGGTGTTCCGGCAGGCTGACCGGGCTCCGTAGACTTTGTCGATGACACTGGCGCTGACCGTGGTCGACTCCTTCACCGACCGGCCGTTCACCGGCAACCCGGCGGCGGTGGCCATCGTGGACGCGTTCCCTCCCGAGGCCCGCATGCAGCAGGTGGCCGCAGAGATGAACCTGGCCGAGACGGCCTTCGTGGCCCCGAGGCCGGACGGCCATCACGACCTGCGGTGGTTCACGCCCTCGGTCGAGGTCGACCTGTGCGGTCACGCAACGCTGGCCGCGGCGCACGTGCTCGGCGCCCCGGCGAGCTTCCACACCAGGAGCGGCGTCCTCACCTGCGCCCGGGGCGCCTCGGGACAGATCGAGATGGACTTCCCGGCCACCCCGTCGTCCGAAGCCGAGCCCCCACCCGACCTCTCCATCGGGGGAGTCAAGTGGTTCGGCCGGGGCCGCTTCGATGTCCTCATCGAGCTGGCCGACGCCGAGCGGATCCGGAGCTTCGAGCCCGACCTGGCGGAACTGGCCGCCCTCGGAGGGCGGGCGGTCGTCATCACCGCGCCGGGTGACGTGCCCGGGATCGACTGCGAGAGCCGGGTCTTCGGTCCCAACGTCGGCATCCCCGAGGATCCCGCCACCGGCTCGGCCCACTGCACACTGGCCGTCCACTGGGGCGAGCGACTGGGCAAGACCGAGCTCGTCGGCCACCAGGCCTCCCCCCGGGGCGGGACCGTCCACATGCGTCGCCAGGGCGACCGGGTGGTCCTCGGAGGAAACGCCGTGACGGTGTCCACCGTCGAGATGGTGGCCTGACTCCCGCCGGTTCCGGCGCCGAACGGATCCGGTCGAAGAGACCGTAGGATCCGTCGGAAACCCAAGAGGAGGAACCGCCATGGACATGGAGTATCGACGCCTGGGCCGATCGGGCCTGAAGGTCAGTGTGCTGTCCTTCGGATCGTGGGTCACGTTCGGGCCCCAGCTGTCCGGCAACCTGGCCGAGGATTGCCTGGCCGCGGCTTACGACGCCGGCGTCAACTTCTTCGACAACGCGGAGGCCTACTCGGCCGGCGAATCCGAGCGGATCATGGGTGAGGCGATCGCCAGTCTCGGATGGCCCCGCCACAGCTACGTGCTGTCCACCAAGCTGTTCTGGGGGCTCCACCAGAGCGTCAACATGCGCAACACCCTCAACCGCAAATACCTCATGCAGGCCATCGACGGCTCATTGCAACGTCTCGGACTCGACTTCGTCGATCTCGTCTACTGCCACCGCCCCGATCCGGAGACACCGATCGAGGAGACCGTGTGGGCCCTGTCGGACATCATCTCGAGCGGCAAGGCCCTGTACTGGGGCACCTCGGAGTGGTCGGCCGAAGCGCTGCGCGAGGCGTGGGACATCGCCGACCGGCACAACCTGCACAAGCCGGTGGTCGAGCAACCCCAGTACAACCTGTTCTGGCGCGACCGGGTGGAGAAGGAGTACGCCCCCCTCTACGACGGCATCGGGCTCGGGCTGACGACGTGGAGCCCGCTGAGCTCGGGTCTCCTGTCCGGCAAGTACCTCGACGGGGTGCCCGAGGGGTCCCGCGCCACCCTCCCCGGCTACGAGTGGCTGGCCAGGATGCTCACCGATCCCGAGCGCAACGAGAAGGTGCGGACCCTCCAGCAGTTGGCCAAGGAGCTCGACTGCTCGCTGGCCCAGCTGGCCATCGCCTGGTGCGCAAAGAACCCGCACGTCTCGTCGGTGATCACCGGCGCCAGCCGGGTCGAACAGGTCCACGAGAACCTCGCCGCGCTGGATGTCCTGCCCAAGCTCACAGACGACGTACTGGCCCGCATCGACGAAGCCACCGCCTGAGCCGGCCGGCGCCCCGGCCCGCCTACTCTCCGGATTCCGTGGAGGCCCCCCGGCGGCGTCGGGAGGCCCGGTCCATGGCCGGCCCGGGGGGGCCTGGACCCGAACCGGCCTCACGGGCCAGCTCCAGGGTGCGGCGGTTGACCTGACGGGCCACGTAGATCGAGAAGACCGCGGCCGGGATCTCGACGAAGACGGCCAGGAGGAAGGCCTCGAAGAACTGGCCGCGGCCGCCGGAGGTGGTCATGTCGAACCAGGCGTCGACGATCAGCAGCGTGGCCGTGGCCGTGGCCGTGGCCGAGATCTGCACCCGCTGATCCACCCGGAAGGCCATGTAGGCGGTCCGGGTGATGGCGAACACCAACAAGAGGTCGAACCCGACCCAGGCGGCCCGGTAGTGGAGGTCGAACTGCCGGCGTGGAAGGGTCACGGCCAGGAAGCCGATCCACGGCAGCAGGACGACGCCCGCCGCGGCGTAGAGCCAGGCCAGACGACGGGCACGACGTCGGCCCTCGGGAGGAATCCCCTGCAGCGGGTTCGGCGCCGGAGCATCTCGGGCACTGTCGTCGCTCCGGTTCAAGCTTATTGGTCCGGCCCTACCCCGACCCTCTGTGATCAGGGCGTCGTGCGGGAACGTGATCAGGGCGTCGTGCGGGAACGACGAGCGTCGTCGAGCAGCGAGCTGCGCTCCAGCGCGGCCGCCTCGAGGGCCTCCTGGGTGGCCACGCCGACCACCGTCGGGATCCGGTGCCAGCTGCCGTCGGGATCGAGCGACCACGACTGCCGGTCGTCGGCCAGGTTGAGCTCCAGGATCTCTTCGAGTTGCAGCACCGCGTCGGGGTCGGCCACCGGGATCATCGCCTCGACCCGACGATCGAGGTTCCGCCTGCGCAGGTCCGCCGATCCGATGTAGTACTGCGCCCGGCGCCCGTCGGAGCCACCGAAGCGGAGGATCCGTGAGTGCTCGAGGAACCGCCCGACGATGGACCGGACCCGGATGGTGTCCGACAGTCCCGGCACCTCCGGCCGCAGGCAGCAGATCCCGCGGATGATGAGATCGATGGGCACGCCGGCCTGCGAGGCGCGGTAGAGGGCATCGATCACAGCCACGTCGTCCAGGCCGTTCACCTTGATCACGATGCGGCCGTCGGGTCCCGCCTTGGCCTCCTCGTCGATGCACTCGATGACCCGGTCGCGGATACCGCCCGGTGAGGTGACCAGCTCCTGATAGTGGGGTGGCTGGCTGAACCCGGTGATGTAGTTGAAGAAGCGGGTGACATCGGCCCCGAGTGCCGGCCTCGACGAGAGCACGCCCAGGTCCTCGTACATCCGGGCCGTCTTCGGGTTGTAGTTGCCGGTGCCGACGTGGCAGTACAGCCGCACGGCATCGCCCTCCTGGCGGACCACCAGGGTCGTCTTGGCGTGGGTCTTGAGTCCCATCAGCCCGTAGATCACGTGGGCGCCCGCCTCTTCCAGGGCCCGGGCCCAGCCGATGTTCGCCTCCTCGTCGAAGCGGGCGGTCACTTCGACCAGCACCGCCACCTGCTTGCCGTGCTCGGCGGCCCGGACCAGCGCGGCGACCACCGGGCTGTCGCCCGGACGTGCGGTAGAGGCACTGCTTGATGGCCAGGACGTGGGGATCGTCGGCCGCCTCGTTCATCATCTCCTCGACCGAGGCGGAAAACGAGTCGTAGGGGTGGTGCACGAGCACGTCCTGGCGGTCGAGCACCTCGAAGATGCTGGCGTCCTCCTCCCGCTCGACCGTGGCGAAGGCGTGGGGGATGAGCGGCGTCCACGGCTCGTCGTGGAGCTCGGGCCGGTCGAGGGCGTGGATGGCCCACATGCACTCGAGCCCCAACGGACCGGCGAACCGGTAGACGTCGTCGCCGTCCAGTCCGAGCTCCTCGGTGAGCCGCTCGACCGGCCCTTCGGAGGTCCGTGAGTCGATCTCGAGCCGCACGACGGGGAGGAAGCGGCGGCGGCGCAACTCCTCCTGGAGAGCGAGCAGCAGATCGTCGGCGGCATCGTCGTCGAGGGCCAGGTCGGCATCACGGGTGACCCGGAAGATGCAGGGGGCCCCGACGTCCATGCCCGGGAACAGCTCGTCGATGAACGCGACGAGGATCTGTTCGAGGGGGATGAACCGTTCGCCGCCGGGCAGTGGCAACAGCCGGGCGACGTTGGGCGGCACTTTGACCCGGGCGAAGCGGGAGGTGCCGTCCTTCCGGTTGCGGACCTCGACGCCGACGTTGAGCGACAGGTTGGAGATATAGGGGAACGGATGGCTCGGGTCGACGGTGAGGGGGGTGACCACCGGGAGGATCAGCCGGTCGAATACCTCGTGGAGGTACGAGCGGTCGGCGGCGTCGAGGGCCACCCAGTCGCAGAGCTCGATCCCCTCGCGCTTGAGGGCCGGGGCCAGCTGGTCGAGGAGCAGCACCTCCTGGCGGCGGACCATCCGCTCCAACGAGTCGCGGACGTCGCGGAGCAGCTTCTCCGGTGTGCTGCCGTTGAGGGCGAGGCTCTTGATGCCGGCGACCACCTGGCGCCGCAGGCCGGCCACTTGAACCTGGAAGAACTCGTCGATGCGCTCGCTGAACAGGACCAGGAACTTCACCCGCTCGAGCAGGGGTACGTCCGGATCGTCGACCAGATCGAGCAGGCGGTCGTTGAAGTCGAGGTCAGAGAGCTGGCGGGCGAAGTACCGGGGATCGGCGTCGTTCCCGAACCCCTCTCTCGGGCCCCGCACGGTCTCGATGCTCATTGGCCAACGATAGCAATCAGGTCCAGGGGCTCCACCGGGGGCGACGATCGGCCCGGGTCCCGGGGGCAGGCGCACACGCCGGACCGGGCCGGTCGCCCGTCGGGGCGCGGCCGGGGGTCCCATCGGGCGCGGCCGCGGGTCGTCCGTCGAGGCGCGGCCGGGGGTCGTCCGTGAGGGACAATGGGACCCCCGCCCCGGGTGGTGATGAAAGGCGCATACCGTGACTGATGACCGCACCGTCGAAGTGATCGTGGAGATACCGAAGGGCAGCAGGAACAAGTACGAGTACGACCACGAGCGCAACGTCATCCGGCTCGACCGGCGGCTCTTCTCGGCCACCTTCTATCCGGCCGACTACGGGTTCGTCCCCGACACCCTGGCCAAGGACGGCGATCCACTCGACGTCCTGGTCCTGCTTGGATGAGCCGACGTTCCCGGGGTGCCGGGTCGAGGTCCGACCGGTGGGGGTCTTCAGGATGACCGACGAGGCGGGACCGGATGCCAAGATCATCTCGGTGGCCTGTGGCGATCCGATGTGGGAGTCGGTCAGGGACCTCGAGGGGCTGCCGCCGCTCCTCACGCGTGAGATCGCCCATTTCTTCGACGTCTACAAGGACCTCGAGCCGGGCAAGCAGACCCAGGTGGGAGGGTTCGACGGCGTCGAAGCGGCCTGGGACGAGATCGAGCGCTCGTACCAACGCGCCAAGGATGTCGGATCTGAGCCGGGTTGGCGGGGTCGCCGACGGAGGTGATCCCCGACTGCTGAATCAGCCCAGCACCTGGGCCTTGGCCGCAGCGAACTCCTCGTCGGTCAGCGCGCCCGAGTCGTGGAGCGAGGCCAGCTGGGTCAATCGGGCGATGGTGTCGTCACCGGCCGACGGCGCGGCCGCGGGGGCCGGCGCCGGCGGGGCCGGGGCTGGTTCGGCCGGGGCCTGCTGCGCACCCTGGGCCTGCATGGCCCTGTTGGTCCCCGCCTTGGCTCCCATATAGGCGACGCCTCCGACGGCGGCCGCACGGAGAAGTGGCCGTCTGCGAACGAACGGCATGTCGGTCCCCTTCAGCTCTCGTCGGCATCGAGCTCGATGCCGAGGGCGAATGCGATCTCTGCCGCCGCGGACACGATGCGGACGTTGCCGACCGTGGGGTTGAGGGCAACCAGCAGGCCGAGGATCTCCTCGGGGGTGACGCCCGCCTCGAGGGCGAACGCCACCTGGAACACGTAGGACGCCGGAGCTGCATCGGCGGCGATCAGCGCGGCGATGTTGACCAGCGAGTAGGTCTTCGGGTCGAGCCCGGAAGACTCCAGATTGTCGAGGCGGGCCTCGAAGAGGCCCTCGAGCGCGCTGGCATCGTGCTGGGCCACGCCGATCAGGACATCGCTGGTACCTGCTGAGACGGCCATGGTGCTTCCTCCACTTGTGGTTCTGGACGTTCGGTGTCTGCCACGGCGGTGACCTTGTCCGGACACGCCGGTGCCGCGTGGTTACCCTACCGGAATCGGGACCGACCGATCACCGGAAACCTTCGGATCGATCCGCCGCTCATGCGGCATCGGATCCCGCTTGCGCCCGGTCGGTGCCCACGAGTTCGAGAATGGTCGAGGCCGCCCCCTGGATGCGTGAGCCCGAGGCCTTGATGCCGGCCACGGCTTCCTCTCCCCCACCGGCCCAGGTGGCCACGTAGCCAAAGGTGTACGAGCCGGAGTCCAACCCGAGGTGGTGGCAGACCACATAGGCAGTGGATTCCGCCTCCAACTCGGCCAGCCGGCGGTCCGGGTGGTCGCGATGGAGCAGGGCGTGGGCGATCTCGTGGGCGAGGGTCTTGACCTGTTGGGCCGGCGAGTTGCGGCACTCGACCCGGAGCCGGCGGAGCTCGAACGAACAGTCACCGTTGACGCCGTCCGGGAGTTCGGTCGGCTCGACCGAATAGCCGAGGGCGCCCGCCGCGTCCGTCAATCGGCCGAAGCACATCACCGGTTCGGCGCCCATGAGCTGCCGGCACACCGCGGGCAGCGCTTCGCCTTCGGTCTGAGAGACGTCGAAGACGGGTACGTACTTGAACCCGACGATCACCCGGTCCTCCCCGGACTCGTCTTCTGCGGGCTTCCTCGTCCCCATCGGTGCGAGGATCCAGATGGCCTTTTCGCCTTTGCGCACGTTCCGCCCGAGCTTGAGCCAGGCGCGAAATCCCGCCACCCGAGCTGGCCTCGGGAAGTTGGGCGGCGATCAGCACGGCATTGCCGAAGCTGTACCGATGGAACCTGCTCTGAACGTCGAGATGCCGGACCCACTCGTCCGAATTGGTGAGCGCGGAGATCCCCTCGCTCAGCTGCACGAGTAGATCTGACCGTCGTTCGGTCGGGCACATGGTCGATCCTTTCCACAATCCGGCCGGGGCGATCGGGGCCGCGTGAGGTACCGGCCAAGCGTCATTGCTCTTCGGGGCCCCACCAAGGGGCAATCGGCGGCCGGCGTCGTCGCGGATGCATCCCGCAACAGCCGTGGCCCATCCGGCCCGGACCTCTGATGGTCCGTCGACAGGCACCCTAGATCCGACGTGTGACACCTCCGGGGCCGGCGGGTGCCCGGGATTGGGTGCTCGGGAACGAAGGGGCAGCGGGCATGCCGTCTATGCTTTGTGATCGACCCACTCGGACCTTCCGGGGCGGGGACGGACTCACGTCCGTGACAAGTGGATCAACCCCAGTCGACCGGCCCGCAAGCTCGCTGGGGCGACAAGGGGATGTAGCTCAGTTGGCTAGAGCACCTGCTTTGCAAGCAGGGGGTCACGGGTTCGAGTCCCGTCATCTCCACTCCCAGGGGCTTGACCCCCGCCGCTGCCAAGCCGCCCATCATCGTTGGCCATCTGTCGATGAGTCGCTCTCTGGTGCGCGACCCTGCTCACGATTGAGATATCCGGGCCGCTCCGATTGGCCGGGGACCCCCTAAGCGAGCCCGGCGGCGATGACGTGTAAACGGGTGCCTAGGAGCGAACGAGTTTCAGTGCCAGCCTGGGAACGATGAAGGATGCCAGAAATATCGGCAAGAACCTCTTTCCGGTGCATCGGAAGGCGACGATCTCGCCCTCGGTGGCGCCGAAGGTTTCGGTGCTGCTCGACTTTCGGCCACTGCGGACCTTTAGGGTATGACGTCCGGGCTCCACTGGTATCTCAATCGTGTCGTTCATTTCGACGGACCCGACCCGCTCACCGTCGACCACGACATCGTACGTGTCACGACGGACCTCCGCTCCGATTGCCTTATGCGTCAACGTCAGTGTTGCCGACATCCGTGATCTCCTCTTCATTGCGAACGGCCCGCTGTCCGGGTGCTCGGCGACGAACGCAGCGTACCGGCGACCACCATCCACCCGACTGGTCGTGAGTTACCCGCCGTCGAACGTTGCGGCCCGATCACCGGGTGCCGCCCGTACTGACTCAACGGTTAGGGAAAGAGTCACTCCCTCGCCCATGGCAAGACAGTGCACTGGAAGTAGCCCCACGTAAGCCGAAGGACGCCACCGACCTAAGTGTTCAGGGGCAGCGCCTCCGAGTGTGACGCCCAGATCGGCCTCACAGCATGCCTCAACCGGTTCTTCGCTGTCCCGACCAGCAAGCGCCTGATCATCGGGTCGGATTCGTGGAGTCTCAAAGCTGGGATCTCAGCACGGCGAACTCGCAGCCTGGCGAGGACGGGTCGAAGCCGTGCTCGATCAGCCATCGGCCCGCCACCAGGCATCGCAGGACCACCACGCACGGATCACATCGAGGTCGACGTCGGTGCCGTAACCTGCGACAACGTCGCCAAGGTGCTCCGGGTGTCCGAGTGTCAGGATGGCGAGGTCGAACAGGGCGTCGCCCTGGCCCGCATCGGACCAATCGATCACGCCGGTGATTTTCGTCACCATCGGCGAACACGTGGTCGACCTGCAGGTCACCGTGTATGAACACCGGCGTCCATGGCCGGAGTACAGCCTCGGCAATCCGGCGGTTGCGCGTGACCACGTCGACGGGAAGGACGCCGTTCGTGACAAGCCACTCGCATTCGCCGTCGAGGCGCGAGGCCACCTCGTCCAGACTCATGCCGGGCCATGGCGGCAGCGGAGCGTCGTGCAGCATTCGGACGGCGGCGCCTGCCGCGGCCCAAGCCGCCGACGATGCGGTCGACGGTTCGCCGAGGTGGCCGAGAGCCGTCCCTGCGAGGGCCGCGAGCGCGAGCACGGGTGGCTTGCGCCAGAGCACCTCCGGAGTCGGAATCGGTGCCAAAGTCATCGCTTCGACCTCGACCTCGGTGCGCGTTTGATCAGCGTCGATCTTGAGGTACACGTCGCCGACACGCAGGGTCGCCCGCTCGCTATGGGCGATGATGACCTCAACCCTGCCTCTTCCACGTCGGCCATTATCGCGGGATCCCCGTCGACGTGGCGTGAGTTCGGCGCTCGTCTCTGGATCTCGGGTCAGTTCACAGAGCGGGGGGCCGAGATGATCGCGGCGGCATGGTCGCCGCTCCATGAGACTCTTGGTGTCCGATCTATCACACCGATGCAAGAAGCCTCGAAGATGTCGGAGTGTGTGGTTGCCATCAGGCGCTGCGGTCGATCGCCTTGGAAGCTGAAACCGGCCGGTCTGTTCGGATCCTTCTACAGCCAAGGGCGACCGTCTTCATACTTCCCTCCTTCGGTCCCACTACACACGATCCGCAAAGAGCGTCCGGAGCGGGTCGGACGGCGGCCCCGTCCATCTTGTCGTTTGCACGCTCACCGATGCCACGAATATCGTTGACAAGCACTCGGTTCCGTCCGCTCGAGGTAGACGTGACTCTCGGCGACCGCGATGTCGCCTCCAGGGTCGGTGGCGAGAGCGACGTTGACCGCCTCGAGCTGGCTGGACGAGCAGTGACCGCTTGCAACCGACAATCGCAAGAGGACGGAAAAGTGCCCAGTTCCGACGCAGGTGATGTCCTCAAGAGCTTCGATCGTGCTCTATGGCTTCTGAGCGCCAGGCGGCAGGAAATTGACCAGTCGCCAATGGAGAATCAATGGCTCTGGGATGAAATCCGGCAACTGGGCGCCGAGGAGGACGACCCGGCCAAATACCTCGAATCGATAGGAAACCTGATCGCAGCATTCATCGAGGTCTCATCATTCTTCCTGTCTGGATGGGCGCACTCGGCCGGAGAAGAGGCGGAGGCAATCATCGCCGTGACCAGACGGATCTGTGAAGAGACCTACGGAGACCAAACCGCGGCGACCGAGTGCGCTCCGGAGGAATGACGACGAGCCGCCGTCACTTGCCGATCGATTTGGGCCATCTTTTTCCTCGGGGCGTTCTCTCACCGCGATCCGGTGGATCCGTAGGTCCCCACGGTGCTTGAACTGAGGACGGCACAGTCGACCTCGTCGGGCGAAATGGCCCCCACCGACTGAGAGCGTCATCCATCAGCCTCCGGATTGCTTCGCTGAAGATGCCGATATTCCCTCCGTCCCGAAGAGTGACCAACGTGGCTTGGCTGGCTGACGGAGTCGGAAGACATCGGTCTGCCACCTTCGGGCCGGCGGAGCGAACGTGGTGGCCAAGCCGTCTACCCTCGTGCTTATTCGAAGAAGGGTGACCAGCAATGACGAGCATCCAAGGTCCCGAGGGACTGACACAGGAGGAGTTGGCGCTCCTGACTCCTGAGTATCTGTTGGCCGGCCATCTGATCGATCGGGCCGGCATGCCTCATCTCATCGCCGCCTTCGGGCGCGACGGCATGCGGGACATCGCCATCGAGGAGTGGATGGGGGCCAGCCCTGTCTACACCCGGCGCATGCAGCGAGCCCTCGGCTTCGAAGGTGACTCGGTCGAGACCATCTTCAAGGGGTTGCAGCTCGATATCGGCGCTCCGCCCCAGTTCATGGACTTCCGCTATTCGGTCACCGACCACGACCACGGCGAGTTCTGGCTGGACCATTGTGGGGCCCTCATGGACGTCGAGCCGATGGGCGACGAGTACGTCGTGGCCATGTGCCACGACATCGAGGATCCGACGTTTGACGCCACCGCCATCGCCACCAATCCAAGGGCGCAGATGCGCCCGATCCACCGCCCTCCCCGCGTGCCTGCCGGCCGGTCACCGGCATGCCACTGGACCGTGACCATCGCAGACACGCATCCGGAGCTGCCTATTCCGGCGGAGGCCGAGGCCATGGCGGCGACACGGGCGGCCACCTTCGAGCTGGCCCCCATCGATGTGGGCGATCCCGGGCGATCGGACTACTCCGGTCCACTGGTCGCCGACCTGCAGTTCTCCGAATGGTCCGTGTCGGCCCTGCGGCGGATCATCGACGAGGTATGTCTGCAGGGCCATTTGCTGGTCTTGTCGTTCCTGGCGGCAACCGGTCGGAGCGGCACAGAGCCCTGATGCAGTCGTCGAATTCGGACGACGGCAGTTCACGGGCGTCGCCGGCGTGGCCGCCGCTCGTCTCCGGGATGCGCTCGGTCTTCCCCCCACTCTGGCCGGTGCCGCTCGTCTGCTGGCTCTCCATCCCGCCCTACAGCCCCATGAGTACGTCCACTGCGACGTGACGCTCGAAGATGATCGCCTCGTCGTTTCACTGGACAGGGAGAGCGCCGCAGTGGCAGACGGGGCCTGGCCTGCTCTGCTCGACGGCGATCATCTGGGACCGCTCGACGCGATGGTGTGGGAGATCGATCCCCACCTTCGCTGCGAAGGCGATCTCGGACGACGGGGCCCTCGTCGTCGAGGTGGTTCGCCGCCCCACCGAGGCACCGCTGAGTGACGATGTCCGACTCACCCGCTTCAGCACGGGCACCACCCATACGTTCGAGCCCAGGGGGACCCCGGTCGCGATCCGCACACCGGATCCCGACGTTGCAACACGGGCCGGCGGGAAGGCAAGGCCCTCGTCGTGACGCGGCCGCGTCCCAGTTGGGCAACGGCAATCGGGCGGGGCAACCGTGACTCCGACGATGGTCCCGCCGGCCGGCGCTCCTGACGTTCGCGCACGTTTCGATCTACCCTCCGCCGAAGGCTGGACTTCGGCGAAGTACCGTCACGCACCCGACCAGGTGTGGCCACCACATCGGCGGGCTGGTAAACCTGGGAACCGGCTGATGCAGGCGCCACCGGATCACGAGCGAGTAGGTGGAGGATGAGGACCCAGACCCGGCCATGACCACCGAATTGGTACTCCTCGGCACGGCGGGCGCACCCATGCCGGTCGCCGGCCGCTCCGGCATCTCGTCCTCGATCATCGTCGACGGGCGGATCTTCGTCGTCGACTGTGGGCGCGGTTCGCCGTCCGCATTCGTCGACGCGGGACTTGACTTCTCCCGTCTGGAAGCTGTGTTCCTCACTCACCTTCATGCCGATCACACCGGCGATCTGGCCGGGATGATCGTCTATCCATGGGGTGGCCGCACGGGCGCCGACGGCCCGCTGGCCCCCATCCGGGTGTACGGGCCGTCACGGCCCGAGCGGTTGCCGACGGGCGATGCCACCTTCCACCGTGAGACGACGATCCACCCCGAGCTGCCGGTCCCCGGAACGACGGACCTCGTCGATCATCTCCTGGCCGGCTACGCCTACCATCTCAATGTCATGCCGCTGGACGCCCTCATGCCCGACGCCGGCACGCTCGTCCGCGGATTCGACATCCCCGTCGCCGCACCGGCTGAAGGTGCCACCCAGAACCCGGTCGTCGTCTTCGAAGATGGCGCCGTTCGGGTCACCGCGGTCGCCGTGACGCACGGCCGGGCGATCCCGGCTCTGGCCTACCGTTTCGACACCGCGGACGGTTCTGTCGTGTTCTCCGGCGACACCACCGCCAACGACGACCTCGTCGCCCTCGCCCGGGGCGCCGACATCCTCGTCCACCAGGTTGCCGACCTCGGCTACCTCGAGCGGCACGGCCTGACCGGAGCCGGCCTGGAGCGGATGGCCGCGCTTCACACCGATGTCGGCGAAGTCGGAGGGGTCGCTGAACGGGCCCGGGTCAAAGAACTCATCCTCAACCACTATCTTCCGGCCGGACCCGAGGAATCGCGGCCGTCGAATGGGAAGAGCGCGCCGGCCGCAACTTCAGCGGGAGAACCACCGCGGGCAGTGACGGCATGCGCCGACTCGTTCCTTCTTGATCAAGTCGGACAACGGCGTCTACCGGTGTCCAGCCACCGCTACCTGGAAGAGGCGAGCACCGTCCACCAGTGCCTGCCACCCCGGATCTCTTCTTCCATCCGGATCGAGAATCCTGCCTCCTTCAACTGGGCCCTGAGAGACGCCGGATCCCGATAGACGAACCAGCGCAGCTCATCGGCGACATACGGAACCGCTTCGTGCCTGGAGGAATCACCGACAGCGGTGACGAGCACAAGGGATCCCGACGGCTTCAGGACCCGGCTGAACTCGCGCAGCACCTGTTGAGTGTCGGCACTCGGCACGTGCAGCAGCGAGGCGACATTCCATATGCCGTCGACGTGCTCCGAAGCGATCGGGAGTGCCCTGAGGTCTGCTTGGAGAACGCGACCGTCGAGGTTCTCGGACGCGACCGAAAGCATCCCCGCCGAGAGGTCCATCCCGAAGACCTGGAGACCCTTGCCACCGAGACGGCGGCCATCGTAGGCCGGGCCACAGCCCAGGTCCGCCACCAGTCCTCCACGGGGCAGGCCGGAGACGAAGGCCGTCTCGAGCCTGGCGAGCCAGTGAGTCTCCGCCGATTGGAGCTCAACCTGGCGGTCTGCATACTGACGGGCGATCCGGTCATAGGTCTGCCGGTTCAGGGCGGTGTGATCGGCCAGTTCGGAACCGCCATCCGCCGGATGAGTCATGGTCCAATGATGCCGCTCCTTCCGCCCCGTCCGGTATTCCGAGCGAGAGGCTGCGACACGCTGTAGGGTCCCGATGCTGGTTGTTGCCGAGCGGAGCTTGCGGTTGACGCGCCGAGCCCGAAGTGGCTCCCGCGGGGAGCATGCATTCTTCTGGTTGCGTGGCCGCCAACGGCGATCGGAAGGGGATCATGTACCGACCCAGTCACTTGACCACTCGAATGCGGCACACCACCCTCTCAGCGTTCTCCATCTTTCTGGTGCTCGTTGCCGGGCTGCTGACCGCCTGTTCCTCGACCAACTCGACCAACAGCACGACAACTGGCTCGTCCGCACCTCCGATCCCGGCCTCCGCCTTCCACGACCACACCGGGCTGACTTCCACCTCGGTGACGATCGGAAACGTATCCACCCAGGTGGGTGGCTTGTTCACCGGTGCCGTGGTCGGCACTGAGGCATATGCCGCCTATGTGAATTCGCAGGGCGGTATCCACGGCCGCACGATCATCGTGTCGAGCGCCGATGACCGGTTCGAAGGCGCGCTCAACAAAGAGGCGGTCCAGACCGTCATCCAGTCCGATTTCGCCAGCGTGGGCGGGCTCTCGCTCGAGGACAGCTTCAGCGAGCCGTTGATCGCGGCCAATCCCGGATTCCCTGACGTCACGGCGTCGCTCGACCCGGCGACAGAGAAGCTCCCGAACAATTTCAGCCCCCTCCCGGCGTCGAACGGATGGCCGACCGGTCCACTTCTCTACTTCAAACAGAAGTACCCGACGAAGATCGCCCACACGGCCACCATCATCGCCGACCTGCCGTCGACCGAGTTGGCCTGGAGCAACGAGAAAGCAGCCATGCAGCATCTGGGTTACAAAGTGCTCTACGACCCGGCGCTGTCGCCGGCGACGACGGACTTCACGGCACAGGTGGTGGCCATGAAGAGCGCCGGGGTGCAGATCCTCTTCCTCGAGCAAGAACCGCAGAACTATGCGTCGGCCATCTTCCGGGACCTCAGCCAGCAGAACTTCCATCCCGTGGTGGTGCTCGGTGCCCCCTCCTACAGTCCGGAGCTGATCGGCAACGCCGGCGGAGCCCAAGCGGTCGACGGGGCCTATCTGGAGCAGGCGGCATCGCTCTACCTGGGCGAGGACGCGGCCCAGATCCCGACCATCACCACGTTCAACACCTGGGTGCAGAAGGTCTCACCGGGATTCAAGACCGACTTCTTCACGCTGGCCGGGTGGCTGTGCGGCCAGTTGTTCGTCGACGCGCTGCGCAACGCCGGAACGAACCCGAGCCGGGGGTCGCTCCTGCAGGCCTTGCGTAAGATCACCGATTTCGACAGCGGGAATCTCGTCCCGGTGAGCAACCCGGCGGGCAAGGTCCCGATCACCTGTTACCTCCTGGGCCAGGTCGCGAACGGCAAGTTCGAGCGGCTCGACGACCCTCCGGTGACCAGCTCGACCAACGGATTCCGCTGCGACGGCACCTACTACCGGGCGAGCTAGGGCCGGACGGCGTGGCCGGAGGCGTTCACTTCGAAGGCCGTGACCGGACATAGAGGAACGCAGGTCCTTGGTCACCGGGATCGTCGGTGTCCAACTGCCCCGCCCACACTCGTTCGAATCCGGCCTTCTCCAGTGCATGCCAGGAGGGCAGGTTGAGTTGCTGAACTGCGACGACGACCGCTGTGACGTCCTCGAGCCCTCCCCACAACTCAGCGACGAAGAGACCGATCGCCCGGGCGCCCACTCCTCGTCCGACCATGGCCGCGTCCCCGATGAGATAGTCGATCCCAGCGGCATCGAGTCCACCCACGACCGCCGCCACTGTCCGCCGCCATTCGGGCTCATCAGCAAGCCGGTAGCGCTGGATGTATCCGATCGGGCACCCGTCGAGGAGGATGATGAAGCCCTCGGTCGTGTCGAGCCCCTCGACCATGGGCAGGTACCTGCTCTCGACAGCGGCAAGGTCATGCGGCTCCCGCCACCATTCCTTGACATGCGGAGCGGCAAGCCACACGGCGAGCTCCGGAAGATCACCGGCCGAGAGTGGCCTGAAGGAGATGCGCACGCGCTCCAGCTTGCCTGATTGGGCACTGCGGACGGACCGTCGTGCCCTCGGCCGCGGGAGGCTCCCCGCCGGCACGGGGACCATCGGCGATGGTCGGTCGGTCCGGCGCGACCGGCGACAGGAGCCACCCCGTCCCGAGCGGTATGCGATCATCAGACAGCGGTCGCCACGCATCGGCTCCCCGAGGAGGATTCCATGCCTGAGTTCCCGACAATCGCCCACGTGATGCTGACAGTCAGCGATCTCAGCCGCAGCATCCCATGGTATGAGCGAGTCTTCGACATGAAGATGACCGTGGACGAAAGCCCTGACCCATTCCGACGCGCCGTCTGGCTCGTCGGGGGACAAACCCTCGTCGGCCTCCATGAATTTCCCGATCCGGCCGACAGCCTCCCGTTCAATGAACGTCGGATCGGTCTGGACCACCTCGCCTTTGCGTGTGCACGTCGAGGCGACCTCGAGGCGTGGAAGGACCGGCTGGATGACCTCGGCATCGCCTATGGCGGCATCGTCGATGCCGACTACGGTTCGGGGCTCTCCTTCCGTGACCCGGACAACATCGCGTTGGAGTTCTTCTCTCCCGGCGCCTGAACCAGTCACTCCAAGGGGTTGACGGCGATCGACTCTTTTGCCCGCCACCAGGACCTACCCGTGAGGTTTCCACCGTCGACCCCGTGACACCGCGCCGAGACAACGAGCATGGGCAGACCGACCCCTCCGGCCCGGTTGTAACACCCCCCTGGAAACATCTGGCCATGACCCCGGTGGCATGTGCAGTGAAGGAAAGTGTGGCGGTCGGCACCGCTGTGCCCGGGGTTCCCGCTGCCGGTTCCGCTGGTGCCGGTGCCGGTAGTGCCGCTGCTGCCGGTGACGGCCTCAACAGCTCCGACGGTCACCGTGGTTCCGACGGCCTCGGTGCCCGGTTGGATACGGCCCGTTCCGGTCTGGCCTCGGTGGTGGCAGATCTCGACCCGGCCCGGTTGACCGGGGCGGACGCGGCCGAGGTCTACGAGTCCCTGGTGGCCATCGAGCGGCTGACCAATGCCGGCAAGACGCTGTTGGCCCCCCGGATCGAGGCCTCTGGGGTGTGGCGGGACGGTGGGCACCGCTCGGCGGCGGTGATGCTGGCCTCCCTGGAGGGGGTGGCCACCGGCCAGGCCCAGAGCACCCTGTCCAACGGGCAGCGCCTCGGACAGCTGCCCGGCACCGAAGCCGCGCTGCGCACCGGGGTGCTCTCGGGACCGAAGGTCACCGAGCTGACCGGGGCCGGCATCCTCGCCCCCGAACGGGAGGCGGAGTTGCTGGCCGGGGCCGAGGAGGCTCCCCTCCAGGCGGTGCGGGAGCGGTGCCGGCGGTCCCGGGCCACCTCGGGGACCGAGGATCCACGGGCCAGGGTCGTCCGGATCAGGGCGGCCCGGTACTTCTCGTCGTGGACCGACGCCGAGGGGGCCTTCTGCTACCAGGGCCGGGACACCCTCGACCGGGGGGCCCAGATCCTCTCCCACCTGGGCCAGGTGGCCACCCGGCTGCGCCGGGCCCGACGGACGGCCGGTGACGAACAGGACACCCCCGAACGGGCGGTCAGAGCCGACGCCTTCTACGCCCTTCTCACAAGACGCCACCCCGACTCCGGGGCACCGCTCGGTCCCCGGTCCACGCCGGCCACCGGCTCGGCTTCCGGGCCGGATCCCGGGGCCGACGACGCCGACGCCGGGGTCGAGTTCTCCACCTCCGAGGACACCGACGATGCCACCGCCACCCAGAACACCGCCGGTTCCACTGCCACAACTGACAGCCGACCACCGGACGATCCGTGCTCCCTCATCGACGGGCCCCCGACCTGCTCGGTGATGGTCCGGGTGGACCGAGATGCCCTGTTGCGGGGATACGCCGAGGGTGACGAGTGCTGCGAGATCGACAACCAGGGGCCCATTCCTGTGGCCATGGCCAGGGACCTGGCCAACAACTCCTTCCTCCGTCTCGTCTTCCACGAGGCCGGTGACATCCGGGCCGTCTGCCATATGGGTCGCACCATCAACCGACAGCTCCGGACGGCCCTCGTCTTTCGGGACACCACCTGCGTGGTGCCGGGATGTGGGACCTCCTTCGGGCTCGAGATCGACCACATCGTGCCCTTTGCCGAGGGCGGCCCCACCACCCTCGACAATCTTGCCTTGCTCTGCCACCACCACCACTTCCTCAAGACCTATGAGGGCTGGGTCCTCTCCAAAGAGGGGACCGGACCGAAGGGAACACCCCGATGGCGATTCGAACCCCAGCCCCCCTTCGGGCAGGAACCGGGCCTCGGGATGGACACCGACGAGGAACGGGACAAGCGGAAACGGGACCGGCGGAACGAATAGGTCGGCGAGTCAGAGCATCGAGTCGGTCAGTCGGTCGAGTACGACTTCGTCGCGTCAAGAGCGGGCAGGTGCAGCGGGGAGGGGGACCGTCGGGAATCAGTCAACGAGGACTTCCGGACCTGGCCACAGAACGAAAGTCCTCGCCCCATGTCTCGGGTTCTTCACACCAAGGCGACGTCGAGGTTGACCGGGCTCCGACCGAGCACCGTCCGCCATTCCAGAGCTTCGGGATCACCGGTGAGTTCGAGCGGTTGAGTGATCAAGCCACGTACCGTCTCCTGGAGAGTCATGCGGGCAAGATTTGCACCCAGGCAGAAATGTGGCCCGGTGCCGAACGAGAGCAGCTTGGGCGCGTCAGGGTCAGCGAACCGATCCAACTGGAAAGTGCCCGGATCGGTCCAGACATCAGGATCCCTGTTGGCCGCCGACAGTGACAGCAGGACCACCAAACCCGGAGGGCGTTCCTCGGCCCCCACGGGTAGCGGATCGACGACCGTCCGTGGGATGGCCCCGATACTCGGCTCGAAACGCATTGTCTCCGTCACCGCTGCCGGCACCAGGTCCGGGCGGGCGCGCAGGGCTTCCAGACTGCCGGGATGGGTGAGCAGGGTGAGGAAGGTGCAGCCGATCTGGCTCGAGGTGGTGTCGTGGCCTCCGACCAGCAGGTTGGCCACCATGTCCACCAACTCCTCGTGGGTCAGTCGATCGCCCATGTCCTCAGCGACCAACAGCGAGGTGATCAGATCGTCAGCGGGCGACGACCGCCGACGGGAGACCAGCGTCCCCACGTAGTCGAGCAGCTGATCGATCGCTGACGATGCCGCCTGGATCTGCTCTGGGTCCATGAAGCCAAAGGTGGGGCTCAGGGCGTCCACCCAGTCGCCGAACCTCGGCACATCGTCCTCTGGAACACCGAGCAGACGGCACATGACGTTCATGGGCACTCGACCGAATGCGTCGACCAGGTCTCCGCCACCTTCGCGCACGATGCCATCGAAGGCCGCCCCCACGAAGCCACCGGTTATCTCGCGTAACCGTTCGGTCGAGCGTGGGGTGAACGCCCGATTCACCAGGCGGCGCAGCCGCACATGGACGGCACCCTCGTTGGTGAACATCAACGAGGAGTACCAGCGGCGCAGCGGCCCGTCCTCGATTCCGACGAGGTCGAACAGCTGCAGCCCGACCCCCACCATCCGGGGGTCATGAGCCACCCGGTTGATGTCGTGATAACGCAAGACCCACAGGGCACCCGTATCGGCATCGAAGGCGGTGGCGCTCCCGGCTGCGGCGGCCAGGAGGACATCGCGCCCACCGGACGGATCGTTCAAGGTACTAATGACTGGATCGCCCACAGCTCCCCGCTTTCGCCACGATCAACGTAGCTCACCAGGTCGCCATTCTGCTCCTCCGATCCAACGTTCCTCGCTGCGCCCCGAGTCGGCGATCGCGGCCTCCACTAGGTTGTCGACATGTTCGGCGAGCATCTGCCTCTCGCGGCGGGGAACACGGTGGGGAACGCGCCGACGACCCGGAATGGGCCGAGCAGCGCACACCTGGCCGACGCGCCCGCATGGTTCGCGCCCGATGGCGTGGTGTCGTGATGGCGCCGGTGACCGCGGTGGTCGTCGGTGGGGGCTCGGGCATCGGCGCCGCGGTGGCGGAGCGGCAGCGGGCCGCCGGGGCCGACGTGCTCACCTGGGACCTCGCCGGCGCCGACATCGAGTGCGACATCATCGACGCCGACCGGATCGACGCGGCCGCGGCCGAGACCATCAGGCGGATCGGGGTCCCGGGGGTGGTCACCATCACCGCTGGAATCGGCCATTCCGGCATGCTCCTCGACGCCGGCACCGAAGAGTGGGACCGGGTGATGGGCGTCAACGCCAAAGGGGTGTGGCTGACGATGCGGGCGCTGGCCCGACCGATGCGCGCCGGGGACGGCGGTTCCATCGTGGCCACAAGCAGCGTCAGCGCCCGGTTGGCCGACCGGTCCATGGGCCTCTACTGCGCATCGAAGGCGGCGCTCGACATGATCATCGAGGTCGCTGCGGCCGAGTGGGCGCCGGAGGTGCGGGTGAACGGTGTGGCTCCGGGCGTGACGGACACCCCCATGCTCGGTCGGGCGCCGCGCAGTGGCGGATGGCTCGGCGACGTAGCCGGACGCACGGCACTCGAACGGCTCGGGACGGCCGACGACATCGCCGAGGCCGTACTGGCCATCCACGAGATGCATTGGGTGACCGGCCAGATCGTGCGCTGCGACGGTGGCCTCTCACTGCACAGCCCCATCAACCCGCTGGCCGACCACCGGGACTGAGGTTCGACGGGGGATGTGCGATCGTTATCGCGCTATCCGCCCCTGGTCACCGATCCGGCACTCCTGGACCAGGTGCTCGGCCGACCCGAGGTCCCACACCACCAAGTAGCCGGTCCGCAGGAGGTGGTCGCCGCAGGTGGCCACGAATTGCTCGAACTCCTGGTGCGCCCGGCCCCTCTGACCGATGCCGCCTGAGATGATCGTGGTAGAGAGCGAGATCCTTCTCCTCACGGGGGGGCCGGGGGGGGCCGAGCAGCTCACTCAGCATCGCCCTCCCGGGGCCGACGGAATAGTTCGAAACAACCTCGTCGACGGTGCGGCTCCGGCCGGTCAGCTCCTCGACCGTGGCGATGGACGCCACTGGAACGGTTTCGAGAGAGTCGAGAAGGGTCCCGTCCATGTCGAAGATGACGGCACGGAGCCCAGCCATCAACCGGTTCTACTACACCGGCTCTCCACGTCCGCGGAGCACGTCATCCACTTCCGGAGCACGACCACAGCGACGCCGGGAGCATGGCCGGATCACGGGCCATCCAGTAGCGCCCGCAACTCGGCATCGATCTTGCCGTTGGTGTAGATACCTCCGTCGAGGTCCAGCCGCCGGCCCCCTGTCGGGTCGCAGAATCGTCCGCCTGCCTCCTCGACGAGGACCACGGCAGGCGCATGGTCCCAGGGACCTCCGGCATAACCGCAGATCGCCTCGAATCGGCCGGCGAGAAGTTCGAGGACCCGCTCTGCGTTCGGCTCGGCCCAGTGGGCGCCGTCCTTGACCCGTTGCACCAATTCGGGGTGCCTCTCCGCGGGCCACACCGTCACACGGCTACGCGACAGTTCGTCGACCCCGGATACGAGGAGTCGGATCGTCTCTGTGACCGCACCGTGTCGGACGGTGCCTGTCCAGCTGCCGTGGCCCCGCAGGGCCCACCACACCTCGGCTCGCCGCGGCCTCGTCACCACCCCGAGGACGACTTCGCCGTTCTCCTCGAGGGCGATATGGGTACCCCAGCTGTCCTGGCCGGCAAGGAAGAACACGGTCCCGTCGATCGGGTCGAGAATCCAACGGCGGGACGAGTGGCCGGACGGCTCCGATTCCTCGCTCAGGATTGCGTCGTCCGGGTACTCGGATCGGATGACTTCGGTGAGCGCCCGGTCGACGGCCAGGTCGCCCTCGCTGACCGGGGACCCGTCGGACTTGATGGTGCTCGCTGCCTTCCCGAAGTGGTCGAGTGAGATCGTGTCGGCCAGCCCGGCCAGCTTGTGGGCGAAAGCGAGATCGGGGGGCCACGTGGTGGGGTCGTCTGCCGGACTCACCCACGGAGTCTTTCACGCCCTTCGCCGACCGTTCCCCGCCGGCCTGTCGTCGTCGATCCGTGGCGCGCACGGCCTTGAGGATGACCGCTCGGAGATGCGGCTCCCGATACAGAGGTGCCAAGCTGGATGCGTGTTCGAACGGTTGTGGCCCGCTCCACGTTCTGCGACCTCATGGCCCTCGCCGGTATACCTTTCCCACCGGGCACCGAGTGACCGGCCGTCGCCGCGTCGAACGGTGATCGACGCCGCTCGCCCGGCGGTGGCGCAGGCCGGTACAGTGACCTCGAAGCTCCCGACCTGAGCCACGAGCCCCCGAGGAGGTCCGAGAATGACACTGAAGGACCAGGACACTGCGGACCCCGACTACAACCCGTTCGACACCTTCGTCGATGTCATCGCCGGGGACACCAGAGACCCCTATCCTGAATTCGCACAGAAGCGCAGGGAGGAGCCTGTCTGGGCGGGCAACTTCATGAACGCCGAGCTGCTGCCGCCGGGCATCGAGCTGTCCGACGAATGGATCGTGTTCCGCTACGACGACTGCTCGCGGGTCCTCCGCGACCCCAAGACGTTCACGTCGACGGGCTATGACGCCACCATCGGTGTGGTGATGGGCCACATGATCCTGGGCATGGACGACCCCGAGCACCGCCAGAACCGCAACTTGGTGGCCGCGGCGTTCCGCGAGAAGTCGCTGGCCCGATGGGAACCGGAGTTCATCGCGCCCATCGTCGACGAGCAGATCGACCGCTTCGTCGAGCGCGGCCACGCCGATCTGGTCCGTGAGCTGACCTTCGAATTCCCGGTGCGGGTCATCGCCCGGATCTTGGGGCTGCCCGAGGAGGACTTCGCCCAGTTCCAGCAGTGGTCGATCGAGCTCATCACCCTGGGTGCCGACATCGAACGCGGACTGCAGGCGTCAGAGAGCCTGCGCCAGTACTTCGCCGGCATCGTCTCCGATCGGCGCGCCCAGCCCCGGGAAGACGTCATCAGCGATCTCGTGCAGGCCCAAGTGGATGGCGAGATGCTCGACGACGAGGCCATCTATGCGTTCTTGCGGCTCTTGCTCCCCGCTGGCGCAGAGACCACCTACCGCTCGTCAGGCAACCTCTTGTACCTGCTGTTGACCCACACCGATCAGCTCGACGCGGTACTCAAGGACCGGGCGTTGCTGCCCCAGGCCATCGAAGAGGCGCTCCGCTTCGAACCGCCCCTCCTGCAGATCAACCGGACGGCGACGCGTGAGGTGAAGATCGCCGGTGTCACGATCCCCGAAGGGGGAAGCGTCACCACATGTCTGGGTTCGGCCAACCACGACGAGACCCGGTGGGAGAACGCCGAGGAGTTCGACATCTTCCGGCCCCAGATCCCCCACCTGGCCTTTGCCCATGGACCGCACATGTGCCTGGGCATGCACCTGGCCCGGCTCGAGACCCGGACCCTCGTCAACAAGGTCCTCGATCGGCTTCCCGACATCACCCTCGACCCCGGGGACGCCGATCCCCATATCCGTGGGTCGATCTTCCGGTCCCCCACCTCCCTCCCGGTACGCTTCGGCCAGCCCTGACGAACCGGCGCCGGCTCGGACCGGCTCGGCCGGGGCCTTGACGGACCGGTGCCGGGGCTCGGGCCCGGCTCGGACCGGGCCCTGACGGACTCCCGCCGGCTCGGGCCGGGGCTCGTCCCGCCGCCGGCCCCCCATCTTCAAGTCATCACCCGGACCTGCCGATATCTGCGGCATGGACCCGGCTCCGACGGCGGAGAGTGACCCGGTCGCACCCGAGCGATTCCGCGCCCGGCTGTGGGCGAACATCGTCGACCCCAACCTGCTCGCACTCCCCCCCGTCGCCGCCCTCTTCTGTCTCCTCCGGTGGTTGCACGTCATCGCCCCCGAGCCGTACTGGCTGTACATCGCGGTACTGATGGGCAGCGGGCTCGTCCCCGTCATCTACTCCGCCGTGTGGACCGGCCATCGTTGGTACCAGAACGTGTACATCGCCATCTACATGGCGGTCGTCGCCGTGGTCGTCTACACCACGGGATGGGGCCCGATCCTCTCCATCGGCTTCCTCTTCGGCGCCGCCACCGCCTTCCAGCGCTTCGGATCGAGAGCGATCGTGCCCTGCCTGATCTGGACGACGGTCGCCGTGGTCTGCGGCCAGCTGGCCATCGCCTTGCATCTGGCCCCGACGATCATCCACGAGCCGGTCGTGCAGGGAGTGGCGGGACTCGGACTCCTCGGCGCCTTGCTGGTGATCGTGCTCCTCGGCCGGGCGGCGCTGGCGAGCGAATCGCTCGAGGCCGATCTACGCCGATCCGAACGGCGGTTCTCGGCCCTCGTCAACAGCTCCAGCGACATCGTGATCATCGTCGGAGCCGACGGGGTGCTGCAGTACGCCAGCCCGGCATTCGAATCGGTGCTCGGCTACCCGAGCGCGGAGATCGTCAATCTCCTGGGCGAAGAACTCGTCCATCCCGAAGACCGGGCCGGGCTTTTGACCGCCCTCGACGCGGCGGGGGAAACCGGCTCCGGCATCCGGGAGGAGATCCGCCTGCAACGAGCGGACGGGAGCTGGCTCTGGTTCGAGGCCGCCATCACCAACCTGATCGCCGACCCGGACGTCAACGGGATTGTCGCCGACCTGCGGGACATCACCCGGAGAAAGGACGCCGAGGACCGGCTGGCCCACGCAGCCCTCCACGATTCCCTCACCGGACTGCCCAACCGGACCCTGATCCTCAACCGGGCCGAGCAGATGCTGGCCCGCGCCCGACGCCAGCACACGCCGGTGGCGGCGCTCTTCCTCGACCTCGACAACTTCAAGGACATCAACGACACCCTGGGTCATGAGGCCGGCGACCAGCTGCTGGCCGATGTCGCAGCCCGATTGACCAGTGCACTCCGTGAGGGAGACACGGTGGGCCGGCTCGGTGGTGACGAGTTCATCGTGCTGATCGAAGGTGCTTCTTTGGCCGCGGGGTCAGACGTGGTGGCGGCGCGGATCCGCGACGTCCTGGCCGCACCGTTCTCGATCTCTGCCAGCGACGTGCCCTTCCAGGTGACGGCGAGCATCGGGATCGCAGAAGGTGACCGGGCACACCCCGGGGAACTGCTCCGCGACGCCGACATCGCCCTGTACCGGGCCAAGGCCGCCGGCAAACACTGCACGGTGGCCTTTTCACCGTCCATGCAGGAAGCCGTCGACGATCAGCGGACGATCGAGGTCGACCTGCATCATGCCTTGGACAACGGCGAGTTCTTTCTCCTCTACCAGCCGACCGTGGAGCTTGCCACCGGAGCATTCGTGGGCGTGGAGGCGCTCCTGCGATGGCGCCACCCGCAACGGGGTGTCGTGCAACCCAGCAGCTTCATCCCGGCCCTCGAATCCAGTGGCCTGATCATCCCGGTCGGTGAATGGGCGCTCCATGAGGCGTGTCGCCAGGGAGCCGAGTGGCACCGGCAGGGGCATCAGCTCGCGATGTCGGTGAACATCTCGGGCGTTCAACTCGAGCGGGACCGGGTCATCGACGACGTGCACAGTGCCCTGACGGCTAGCGGCTTCGACCCCGGCAGACTGAATCTGGAGCTCACCGAAACCACGCTGATGCACGACGTCGAGGCGACCGTCGTCCGGCTCAAGCTCCTGAAGGCGCTCGGGGTGAGCCTGGCCATCGATGACTTCGGCACCGGGTACTCGTCACTCGCCTACCTGCGCCAGTTTCCCATCGACGTGCTCAAGATCGACCAGTCCTTCGTGTCGGGAGTGGCCAAGACCAAGGAGTCTGCAGCCATCGTCCACACGCTGGTCCAGCTGGGCAAGGTGCTCGACCTCGAAACCGTGGCCGAGGGGATCGAGACCGACGAACAGTGCCGGTTGCTCCAGGCCGAAGATGTCAACATCGGGCAGGGTTACCTGTTCGCGCGACCACTCGAAACCGACGCCGTCGGTGAGCTCCTGAAGGCCGCCGCCGACCGGTCCGACGCGGCCCCGTCGCTGCGCTGAGCGGGGCGATCCGGAGACGGCAACCGTGCCGACGGCGAAGAGACCCGGCGACGGACTCGACCGGCTAACCAGACTCGACCGGCTCACCAGGGCGAGCGGTGAAGGCGGCCCGCCATGGATCCATGTCGAGCTTCGGGTAACGGGACTGGACTCCCCGCAACGTCTCCTCCGTCCAGTAGGGGTGGTCCGGGGCCGGGAAGCCGACCACACCCAGCTGGCGGACGCTGGCCCTCTGGACGAAATTGTGCCAGGCCGGAGTGAAGCCTTTGAACGGCCAAGCCTGATAACCGGCCCACTCGGCTCCCACCACCTTGTAGGCGACATGGAGCATGAACCTCGATCGGCCGGGCTCTGACACGTCGACGGACCGGTGGTAGACGTCGGGACGGTACGCCACCACCGACCCCGCCGGACCCGAGGCGTCGCCGGGCTCGGCATAGAGGTCGGCGTAGTCGTCGTAGCGGAGGGTGTGCCGTTCGACCGGGATGCCGTCTGTCAATCGGCGGGAGACCAACCTCGTGGCACCGTCCTCCGCCGTGACATCGCTCAGGTAGATGTACGTCTCGAGCTGCTGGTAACCATCGTCGGCCCTGGGCACGACGATGGTGTGGTTCGGATAGTCGGTGTGGAGGAGTTGGTTGTACCCGGATGACTGATTCGGGTACTTGGCCGTGAGGGTGGCCTGGTAGAGGCGAACGTCCGTCACGGCGAGCAATTCCTCTGCCATGTCGATGAGCGCGTCACTGACCACCAACCGGTTCAACGCCGCACTGTCGAAGGGGAACTCCGGCCAGGGAGCCCCGTCTGTCCGCCGCCACATCGACGTCCGCTCACCGTCCACCTCCGCGTCCATCTCCTCGGCCGAGGGGAACAGCTCGCGTACGGCGATCCGGGCATCGGCCAGTTCGGCACCGGAGAAGGCGCCGGCGATGACGCACCACCCGTCCTCCCTCCATCGGGAGACGAGCTCCTCGGACACCAGCCGGCCGGGCATCGTTGCAGGTTAGCCAGCCGTTGTCCTCTGGCCGACGGTGGGGACCACCGACCCGCCAGCGACGATGGCCCCGGTGCTCGGATGCCGATGGCTTCGAAGATGATGCCCGGTCCGTGCTCTCGCCCCACCGACGCACGGCCGCCACCGACGCACCGCCCGGGACGGTTGCCATACTGGTCCCATGCGATGGCCGACGGGCTTCATGTGGGGCACCGGCGCCTCGTCCACGCAGTGCGAGGGCGCGGCACCCGCATCGGACTGGTGGGAGTGGGAACGTTCGGGCCACGCACCGCTGTCCGGCGACGGCAACGGGTTCTCCACCCGGTTCGCCGAGGACTTCGCGCTGCTGGCCGGGCTCGGCCTCACCCACCACCGGATGTCCCTCGAATGGGCCCGGCTCGAGCCCGAGCCGGGCGTGCACGATGCCGCCTCCGTGCGCCACTACCGGGACATCCTCACCGCGGCCCGGGAGGCGGGGATCTCCCTGTGGGCGAGCCTCCACCACTTCACCCTGCCCCGGTGGTTTCTGGCTGCCGGAGGGTTCACGGTGGAACGGAACCGCACGGAGATCTGGCCGCGGCACGTCGACTTCGTAGCCGAGACGTTCGGAGACCTGGTCGACGGCTGGCAGCCCGTCAACGAGACCAACTACTACGCTCGGGCCGCCTACGGCGGACGGGGTTGGCCACCCGGCCACAAGGACCGCGAGGAGACGGCGCTGGTCAATGAGGCCATCCACCTCGCCACCGCGGAAGCGGCCCTACGCCTGCAGGGGACCGGGGTTCCCGTGGCGTCGATCTACGGCCTCTCCCCCATCGTGGCCCAGGACGACGGCCCGGCCACCCTGGCGACGGCCCGGGCCCTCGACGACTACCACTGGGCCCCGTGGATCGGACTGTTCCGCGACGGCCTGCTACGGGTGCCCGGGCGCAAGCCCGTCGACCGGCCCGACCTGGCCGGGTTCCTCGACCTGGTCGGATTCTCGTACTACGCGGCCATGGGGGTGCGTGCCGGCCGCGTGGCCGTCCATCCGGCCGACGCCCCCGTCTCCCCGCTCGGGTACGGGATCTGGGCGGAGGGCGTGGGCCTGGTGCTCGACCGCCTGCACGATGAGCTCCCCGGGACGCCCCTCCTCGTCGCCGAATTCGGCATCGGCACCGACGACGACCGGATCCGGACGGCGTACCTCGAGCGCGGCCTGGCCGCGGTGGCCGGTGCCATCGAGCGGGGCGTCGACGTGCGCGGTCTGTTCCACTGGACCGCGGTCGACAACTACGAGTGGCTGCACGGTTACGACGTCTCGTTCGGCATCATCGACCGGGACCGGAACGTCCGGCCGAGCGCCCTCGTCCTGCAGCGCGAAGCCCGGGCCTGAGCGGCTCCCCGGCCCGGCCCGGCCCGTCGCCGGTCACAGCTCGATCTCCGGATAGAGGGGATGGCGGGCGAGAAGTTCGGCGCACCGGCCCCGGCAGGCCTCGACGAGACGCGGATCGATCACGTACTTGGCTTTGGCCGTGGAGGTGGCCGGCGTGGTGGCGCCGAGCGCATCGACGATCACGTCGGCGACCTCGTCGAGCTCCCCGGGTCCGAAGCCCAGCGTGGTGAGTGCCGGGGTGCCGAGCCGGATGCCCGAGGTGTACCAGGCACCGTTGACGTCGTCCGGGATCGAATTGCGGTTGGTGACCACGCCGGCATCGAGCAAGGCGGCCTCGGCCTGCCGGCCGGTGAGCCCGAAACTGGTGGCCACGTCCATGAGGACGAGGTGGTTGTCCGTCCCGCCGGTGACCAGCCGGACCCCCCTGCGCAGCAGCCCGTCGGCGAGGGCCCGGGCGTTGTCCACGATCCGGGCCGCATAGTCGGCGAAAGTGGGGCGGCGGGCCTCGGACAGGGCCACGGCCTTGGCCGCCATCACGTGGGGCAGCGGACCGCCGAGGACCATCGGGCACCCTTTGTCCACGTAGGGGGCGTACTCCTCCGTGCACAGCACCAGGCCACCCCGCGGGCCGCGCAGCGACTTGTGCGTCGTGGAGGTCACGACGTCGGCGTGGGGGACCGGGTCGAGATCCCCGGTGAGCACCTTTCCGGCCACCAGCCCGGCGAAGTGGGCCATGTCGACCATGAAGGTGGCACCGACCTCGTGGGCGATGTCGGCCAGGACGGCGAAGTCGGGGTTCCGCGGATAGGCCGAGTACCCGGCCACTAGCACCAGGGGGCGGAACTCCCTGGCCTGAGCGGCGATGGCCCCGTAGTCGAGGAGGCCGGAGGTGGGATCGACCCCATAGCCGGCCTGGTCGAAGAGCTTCCCCGAGATGTTGGGCCGGAACCCGTGGGTCAGATGCCCGCCGGCGTCGAGCGCCATCCCCATCATGCGCTGGGCGTGGAGCCCGGCACGTAGCCGGTCCCAGCCCTCGGCGTCGAGGTCGTTGACGTGGCCGACACCGGCCCGGTCCAGGGCGGGCTGCTCGATGCGGCGGGCCAGGATGGCCCAGTAGGCGACCAGGTTGGCATCGATGCCCGAGTGCGGCTGGACATAGGCGTGGTCGGCCCCGAAGAGGGCGGTGGCGTGCCCGGTGGCCAGCGTCTCGACCCGGTCGACCATTTCACACCCGGCGTAGAGGCGGTGGCCGGGGGTGCCCTCGGCGTACTTGTCCGAGAGCCAGTTGCCCATGGCCAGCAGCACCGCCGGCGAGGCGTAGTTCTCGGAGGCGATGAGCTTCAGCTGGCGACGTTGGGAAGCCAGTTCACCGGCGATGGCGTCGGCCACCGCCGGTTCGGCGGCCGCGATGACCTCGAGGGCCGATCGATAGGCGGTGGCGACAGCCGGTTCGGGCATGGCGTGCTCCTTCGGACGACATCGGGGTTTCGCCCAGGCGCACGGCTCTGTCCGGCACACTGCCGGAGGGTCGGTCCCCGGTGGTGCTCCACCTTCACGCCAGTAACGACCCGCCCAAACGATAGCCCCCAACCCACGGGCGAGCACCGGGCAGCCGTGGGCCATACTGCACCGGTGGAGGAGATCGAGGCATCGCCGCAACAGCTGGACACGGCAGTGGCGAGGCGGACGGCGGAGATCGTGGCCGCGCTCGGTGCCCTCGACGATGGGGCGCTCCGCTCCCCGTCCGAGCTCCCGGAGTGGAGCCGCCTGACCATCGCCTGCCACCTCAGGTACGGCGCGGCCTCCCTCCGCACCATGACCGCCGGGGCCCTGTCGGGTCAGCCGGTCGCCTACTACCCGCAGGGGCGGGAGCGCCAGCGCCCCGGCACGCTGGTCCCGGGAGACGGCGAAGGTCCCACCGGCGTCGTCACCTCGTTGACCGACCACAGCAACGAGTTGCACGGCCTGTGGTCGTCGCTCGGTGCCGACCAGTGGCGGAGCCAGGTCGTCGAACCGGTGGGCAATCCCGACCTCGGGTCGACGGCCCTCGCCCAGCTCCTGGTGTTCAGGCTCACCGAAGTGGAGGTCCACGGCTCGGACCTGGGGTTGGGTCTGGCCGACTGGAGCGAGCTGTTCGTACGGACGGCCCTCCCCACGCGGCTCGACCGGCTCAACGTCCGGGGGGCCAACCATCGCCCCTTCGACGCCACCCTCGAGGGGACCTGGCTCCTGGTCGCCTCCGACGGGCCCAGCTACCGGATCGGAGTGCGGGGCACAGAGGTCGAGTCCACGCCCGTCGATCCGGGCGCCCCGGCCACGGCGGTGCTCGAAGCGACCAGCCGGGATCTCCTGGCCCTGCTGCTCGGCCGCCCCCTCCTCCACCCGCTTCGCATCACCGGTGATGCCGCCTTCGGCGCAGCCTTCACCGACGCCTTCCCCGGACCGTGACCCCGGCACCCGGGTCGCCCTCGGAGGCCGAGTCCTCAGGGTGTCGTAGTCCTCAGGGCTTGACCAACCGCATGGTGAGGAAGAGCGGTATGCGGTGCCAGGGGGCGTGGCGGCCGGAGGTGGCCACCGGCCGGGGCTCCCGTAGGGCCTCGACCAGAAGGCCGGCGTGCTCGAAGGCGGCCATGTACTCCTCCAGTGCCGTGCTCCAGCCCCGGAAGGTCATGGTGAGTCCGTCGCGCTCGAAGGTTCCCTCGAACCGGCGTCGCCCGAAGTAGGAGCCGGTGATCTCGAACACCGACCGCCCGGAGCCGACGAATCCGCCGGCGTCACTCAGCGGGTGGGTGATGCAGACGCACAGCCGCCCTCCCGGCTCGAGCACCCGGGCCGCCTCGCTCACGGTGGTGGGCATGTCCGACACGTCCATGAGTGAGTTGTAGGCGACCACGAGATCACAGCTGGCGTCGGCGATGGGCAGGCGGGCCGCGTTGGCCAGCACATAGGAGCCCGACGGGTCCGCGTCCCTGGCGTAGCGCAGGAGGCGGCGCGAGCGATCGACACCCACGACCCGGTGGCCGCGCTCCGCCAGATCGCGGGCCACCCGGCCTTCACCGCATCCCACCTCCACGGTGCACCGACCGGGTGCGGGCACGATGCGATCGAAGAAGGCGTCACGGTACTGCCAGTAGGCGTCGTGATCGGGCGTCCGCGCCCACCGGACCCAGTTGTCCGCCTCCTGGTCCCAGTCGACCTCCTCCTCCACCCGCACGACGCTAGAGGATCGAGCTTCGATACAGGCCGGAGTCGGCAATGGCCCCGGGCGCGTCCCGACGGCAGCCGGGTAGGGTCTGGCTCCGATGCGAGTCGGAGTCCACCTACCCCAGTACGGACGAGTGGCCGGTCCGGACGCCATGTCCCGGGCGGCGAGACATGCGGAGGAGCTCGGCTTCGTCGACGTCTGGGTCAGCGACCACATCGTCCACCCCGCGGCCCAGAGCTATCCGTCGCCGTATCTGCTCGATCCGCTGGTCGCACTCACGTGGGCGGCGGCCGTGACGGATCGCATCGGGCTCGGCACCAGCGTCCTCGTCGTGCCCATGCACAATCCGCTCGGATTGGCCAACGCACTGGCCAGCCTCGATGTGCTCTCGGCCGGGCGCCTGACCGTGGCGGTGGGTGTCGGATGGTCGGAGGCGGAGTATGCGGCCCTGGGGTACGACTTCCACAACCGCGGGGCACGGCTCGACGAGGCGGTGGACCTGTTCCGGCGGGCCTGGTCCGAGGATCCGCTCACCTTCCACGGCCGATTCACGTCCGTCGACGAGCTGCGCATCCTTCCGCAGCCGGGCCGGACGATACCGATCTGGATCGGGGGAAGCAGCGAGCCCGCCTACCGGCGGGCGGCGGCCCGGGGCGACGGCTACCAGGCCGTGGGCCTGTCCGTCGAGGAGGTGGGCCCGGTGGTCGAGCGCATCCGACGCGACCATCCCGACGACAGCTTCCCCATCTCGCTGCGCACCGGCTGGGATCCCCAGGGTATGGAACCCGACCGGATCCGGGACGAGCTGGCCGTGTTCACCGAGGCGGGTATCCAGCACGTGGTGGCCGCGCCGTGGCGGCGAGATCTCGACGACTGGCTCCGGTCGATGGACCTGCTCGCCGGGCTGGTGCTCTGACGTGGCCGCGCCCGGTCCGCTCACCGTCTGGAGCGGATGGGTTGTCCGTGGCGGTGCCTCGGCCGAGCCCGACGCGGCCGAGCCGTTCACGGCGTCGGCCCCCCGCGACCCCGGTGGGGGCGCCCACTACGAGCTCATCGCCGTGGCCGCCCGGGGGTTCCGGCCCCCCCGGTTCGTGAGCACCGCCCCCACCCCGCGGGACGCCGATGCCGATTCACAGGCCGACGACGAACCCGGCACCGAGGGCCTCCGCCGGACATGGTCCCTCGTGTACCGCTGGGTGGCGGAGACGGCTCCGGCTCTGATCGCGCCCTACGGGATCTACCTCCTCGGGGTCGACCCGCCGGCCGACGCCACGGACGACGATCTCGACGTCTTCAACGACTTCTACACCAACGTCCACCTCCCCGAGGTGGCAGGACGCCGTCATGCACTGCGGGCCGCCCGGTACGAACTGGTACGCGAGGTGAAACCGCCCTACCAGGGGGCGCCGCGGTTCCTCGCCGTCTACGAGGTCGACGAAGCGGGGGCGACCGACCGGCGGCATTCCGGTCCTCCCTACGCCAAGGGGCCCGAGGTCTGGCAGCGCCACAAGACGCCGTGGCGGCTCTGGTACCGCCGACTGGCCCGGGCGCCAACGGCATGACCGGTCCCGCAGACGGTCGACCGCTGCGCATCGGCATCATCGGAACCGGCTTCGGTTCGCGGGTGGTGGCCGGGGCCTTCCGCGGCTCCGGATGCGAGGTGGTCGACGTGGTCTCGGCCCGGGAGGTGGCCGCGGTCAGGTCCCTCGTCCGGTCCGACGTCGACCTGGTAGCGGTCCACTCGCCACCCTTCCTCCATGCCGAGCACGTGGCCCGGGCCATCGATGCCGGCCATGCCGTCCTCTGTGACAAACCGTTCGGCACGTCGATCGACGAGTCGGACGGCCATGACCGAGGCCGCGGCGGCGGCGGGGGTCCTCAATTTCCTGCAATTTCGAGTTCCGTTGCCAGCCGGCGCGCCTGGCCATGCGCCGGCTGCTCGAGGCCGACGCCATCGGACGGCCCGAGCACCTGGCCTACACGGCGTTCACCTCCGGCTCGCGCCGGCCGCTCCGCCCTTTCGGATGGCTGTTCGACCGGTCGCTCGGCGGTGGTTGGATCGGGGCCTTCGGATCGCACGCCATCGATCTCATCCGCTGGCTGCTGGGCGACGTCACCCGGGCCGGTGCGGTGTCCTGGATCAGCATCGGTGAGCGGGCCGACGCCGGACGGCGACGTTCACCGCTGTGATGCCGAGGATTCCTTCACCGGTTGGGTGGAGCTGCGTTCGGGAGCCACCGCCTCGGTCGACACCTCGTTCACCGCGGGGGTGTCACTGACGCCCCGCATCGTCATCACCGGTTCGGAGGGTGCCATCGAGAACATCGGGGACGCCCGTGTCGTCCTCCACAAGAGCGACGGCACCAAGGAGCAGATCGAGTTCCCCCCGCCGGCCGGCGATGCCCACAATGTGGCCATGACCGCGTGGGCCGTGGCCGTGCGCGATGCGGTCATCGCCGGGCACCAGGTCTCGCCGTCGTTCGCCGACGGCCTGGCCTGCATGCGGGTGATGGAACAGTGGCGCTCGACGCCGCCCTCCCCGGCCTACTGATCCGGCCGCCGGACCCCAGTCCGGTGTCCCGAACGCCCACCCGGCCCCGGCAAAACGCCACCCGGCCCCGGCAAAACGCCACCCGGCCCCGGCAAACCGCCACCCGGCCTCGGCAAACGCCACCCGGCCTCGGCAAACGCCACCCGGCCTCGGCAAACGCCACCCGGCCTCGGCGAACGCCCACCCGGCCCAGCCAAACCGTCACCGTGGCGGGACGCTCGCCCGACCTCTGCACCGTGGGGCAGACTGACCGCATGGAACCTGTCGTGCGGAAGATAGGGCCGGAGGAGGCGGCGTCGTTCCGGCGGTCGGTGACGGTCCCGTTCCTCGACCCGTACGCCGGCGACCCCGATCAGGTCACCGACTTCGAGCTGTGGGCGTCCAAGTCCGAGCTCGATCGGGCGTGGGTGGTCGACACCGGGGACCGGTTCGCCGGCAACGCGGCCATCTACAGCATGGATGTCACCGTCCCGGCCGCTCCGGGCCGGTCCTGCCCGACGATCCCCATGGCCGGGGTGACCGCGGTCGGGGTCCACCCCACCCATCGCCGACAGGGATTCCTGCGCCGGCTCATGGAGGCCATGCACGACGACGCCCGCCAACGGGGGGAGGCGGTCGCCGGGCTCGAGGCCTCGGAGTCGGTCATCTACGGGAGGTTCGGATACGGGATGGCCGCCACCCTGGCCGAGTACACCATCGACAGCCGGGCCTCCGCCTTCGCCGTCCCGGCACCATCCGTCGATATCGAGCTCATCGACAAGGACGAGGCCGTCAAGGTCCTGCCCGACATCTTCGACCGGCAGCGCCGCACCCGGGCCGGTGAGGCCGACCGGAGCTCGGGCTACTGGGCCCAGCTCCTGGCCGACCGTCCCCACCACCGGCAGGGGACCTCGGCCCGCTTCCATGCGGTGTGCGACGAGGGCTACGTGCTCTACCGGTCCCGCTTCGGTTCCAGCGTCTTCCGGGGGGAACGCACCGACATCGTCGTGGAGGAGCTCCGCGGCGACAGCGCCGAGGTCGAAGCCGCCCTCTGGCGTTTCGTGCTCGACCTGGACCTGGTCGGTCAGGTCACCGTCAAGAAGGCTCCCGTCGACGAGCCGGTCCGGTGGCGTCTGGCCGATCCGCGTCAACTCCGGACGGTCGGGATCGAGGACCGCCTCTATCTGCGCATCCTGGACACGGCGACCGCATTCGAGGCCCGCGGCTACCAGGCCGAGGGGCGCCTGGTGCTCGATGTCCCGGCGTCGGCGACGTCGGAAGGGGAGGCCGACCCGGCCGAGGGACGGTGGGTACTGGAGGCCGGTCCGGACGGCGCCTCGTGCCGCCGGGCCCGTGGCGGCGAGGGCGCCGACCTCCGCCTCGGCCTTCCTGCTCTCGGGTCGCTGTACATGGGTGGCTTTCCGGCCTCGCTGCTGGCCGCCGGTGGGCGCATCGAGGAGTTGCGGGCCGGCAGTCTGGCCGTGGCCGATGCGCTCCTCGTCACCCGGCCGTCTCCGAGGAGCGGGACCGACTTCTGAAAGAGACAGGAACGGGCGTCCGGAAGCTCGGTCGTGTCCCCGCGTTCGGGGAGGTCCGACCACCGGCGACGACAGACAGCGGGGGACCGGGTGCCGGTGACACGAGAGGTGCGGATCAAGGACCTGCGGGAGCCCCGGCGCACACCCGAGGAGCAGGCCACCTACCGAATTCGCCCTCTCGATGCAGGTCGACCTCGACATCGACGGCATCGTGGCCGATGCGCACGGCGCCACCGGTCTCCAAGAGCTCGGCGATCCCACCCTGCTCGACCGGCTGGCGGCCCAGATCGCGGCCGTCGAGGCGGACCGCGGGCTCTCCGGGCTCGGCCGGTACATCATCCGGGACCGGCTGGTCGGTCTGCTCAAGGCCCGTCTGCGGTTCGAGGAGTACCTGGCCCGGTACCCCGAGGCGCTCGACGTCCAGCTCGAACCGCCCGTCATCGTGGTCGGGCTCCCCCGCTCGGGGACCACCCACCTGGTCAACCTGCTGGCCGCCGACCCGCGGTTCCGGTCGTTGCCGTGGTGGGAGGTGATCGAGCCGATCCCCGTGGTCGGCGACGGCCCCGGCCGCGACGGCGTCGACCCCCGCTACCTGCGGTGCCAGGCCACCTACGAGATCACCCGCAAGATGGCCCCGCTCACCGCGCTCATGCACGACCGTCCGCCGTGGAGCATCGAGGAGGACTGTGAGCTGGTGGACCTCGACCTCTGCTCGTACACGCTCGAGTGGCATGCCCGTGTCCCCGTCGTGGCGGGACCACTACCTGGGCCTCGACCAGCACCGTCACTACCAGTTCCTCCTCCGTGAGCTCAAGGTGCTCAGCCATCTGCGGGGACCGGACCGATGGGTCCTCAAGACGCCCCAGCACCTCGAGCAGATCGGCCCGCTGCTGTCGACGTTCCCGGACGCGACCATCGCCTTCACCCTGAGGGATCCGGTCGCCGTGCTGCAGTCGGCCATCACCATGCTGGCCTACGGTGATCGCATGCGGAGGGTGCACATCGACGCCGACGAGCTGGCCGCCTACTGGATCGACCGCATCGAACGACTCCTGCGGGCCGCGGTCCGTGACGCCCACCTGATCCCGGCCGGACAACGGGTCGACGTGGAGTTCGGTGCCTTCATGGCCGACGATCTGGCCATGGCCACCACCATCCTCGGCGTCGCCGGGCTCGATGTGACCGCCCGGGCGCGATCCGAGCTGACCGCGTACCTGGCCGGCAACCCGCGGCACCGGGAAGGACGGATGGTCTACGACCTGCGGGGCGACTTCGGTCTCGAGCCCGACCGAGCTCTACGAACGGTTCGCCTTCTACTTCGATGCCTTTCCGCAGGTGACCCGGGAGGTGTTCTGACGTGGCGGGCATCCATCGACAGCGACCGGGGGCCGACGCCATCGCCGCCACCAGGGGTGAACCGGCCGTCGACCTCGGCGACGGCATCTGGATGTCACCGGGGCTCTCCAACAGCTACCTCCTCCAGACCGACGACGGCCGCATCGTCGTCAACACCGGCATGGGGTTCGAGGGGCCGCTGCACCGGCGGGTCTTCGATGCCGTCGACGACGCCCCCACCCGGGCCATCATCCTCACCCAGGGCCACTTCGACCATGTCGGCGGGGTCGACAGCCTGCGCGACGAGGGCACCGATGTCGTGGCCCAGGCCGACTTCGCCCGATGGCGGGACGACAACGAACGCCTGGAGACCTTCCGGTCGCGCAACGCCGCCTTCGCCTGGATGAAGGCCATCGTGGCCGCCATGGCCTACGCCGAATCCCTCGGTGCCGGCGGCGTCGCCCAGGCCCGGCCGGAGCCCACCGTCATCTTCGAGGACCGGCTCGAGCTGACCGTCGGCGGTCGTGACCTCGTGCTGTTGTCGACGCCGGGGGGCGAGACCACCGACTCGCTCATCATCTGGATGGAGGACTCCCGCACCGCCTTCACCGGCAACATGTTCGGAGCCCTGTTCGGGCACGTCCCCAATCTGGTCACCATGCGGGGCGACCGCTACCGGGACGCGCTGGCCTACCTGGCCTCGCTCGACACCGTCCTCGCCCTCGGCCCCGAGCGGTTGATCACCGGCCACTTCGACCCCATCGAGGGCGCCGACCTCATCGCCACGGAGGTCACGGCCATGCGCGAGGCCATGCAGTGGGTGCACGACCGCACGGTGGACGGGATGAACGCAGGCACCGACGTCCATACCCTCATGCGGGAGATCCGGGTGCCCGGGCACCTCGACGTCGGCGAAGGCTACGGCAGGACGAGCTGGAACGTGCGGGCCATCTGGGAGAATTACGCCGGCTGGTTCCACCACCGGTCCACCACCGAGCTCTACGGCGTCCCCGCGGCGGCGATCGCCCCCGACCTGGTGGCCGCGGCCGGCGGCGACGCGCTGGCCGACGCCGCCCGGCATCGGCTCGATGCCGGCGAACCGGTTGCCGCCCTGCACCTCACCGACGTCGTCCTCGCCGTGGAGCCGCATCACGACCGGGCCCGGCGCACCGCGGCGGCCGCCACCCACCAGCTCCTCGAGGCCAGCGACAATTTCTGGGAGCGCGCCTGGCTGAGCCGATCGCTCGACCGCCTGGAGGCACGATGAACAACGACCTCTCGTTCGACTTCAGCGGGGCGTCGGTCGTCGTCACCGGTGGAACCAGCGGCATCGGGCACGCCCTGGCCACCGCGTTCGGGGTCGCCGGCGCCACGGTGATCGTCACCGGCACCCGCCCGACGCCCGACGCCTACGACACCGAGCTCGGCCGGTTCACCTACCACCAGGTGGAGATGACCGACCCGGTCTCGATCGACCGGTTCGTGGCCTCGCTCGAGCGACTCGACATCCTGGTCAACAACGCCGGCGCCAACTTCCCCGGCGGCCGGGACGAGTGGGAGCCGGATACCTTCGGCACCGCGCTCGCCCTCAACCTCGTCGGCCCCATGCGCCTGACCACCGGGTGCCGGCGGCTGCTGACGGCCAGCACCATGGCCGGCGGAGCCAGCGTCGTCAACATGGTGTCGCTGGCCGTGTTCCGGGCCATCCCCATCGTCCCCGGCTACGGGTCGGCCAAGGCGGGACTGGCCGCGCTGACCGGCAATCTGGCCAAGCAGTGGAACCCGAGGGGAATCCGGGTCAATGCCGTCGCCCCGGGGGTGATCGACACGCCCATGACCGCGCCCATGGCGGCCTTCCCCGAGCTGCTGGACGTCGAGCTGGCCCACATCCCGATGGGCCGCCTCGGCACGCCGGACGAGATCGTCGGCGCCGTGCAGTTCCTGGCCAGCTCGGCCGCCTCGTACATCACCGGCCACACACTGGTGGTCGACGGCGGCTACCTTCTCAGCTGAGCCATGACCGCACTCGCCCCCCACTACCACGTCGGCATCGTCGTCCCCGACCTCGGCGCGGCCCGGGCCCAGTTCTCCGAGCAGCTCGGGGTCTCCTGGGGGCCCGTGCTCGATCTCCCCCGGGTGGAGTACCGCGACAGCTCCGGCCGGGACCTCGTCCTGCCCACCACGTTCTGCTACTCGGTCGAGGATCCCCACCTCGAGCTCATCGAGGAGGTGCCCGGTTCGGTGTGGTCGTGCAACGAGCACTCCAACCTGCACCACATCGGCTTCTGGAGCGACGACCTGCCCGGCGGAGAGCTCCCGCCTGGACGGCGTCGGGTGTCCGCTGCAGCTCTGCGGCCGGGCCGGGGAGGACGCCCCCGTGTCCTTCGCCTACCACCGCAACGACTTCGGGGTCCGGATCGAGGTCGTGGCCACGGCCATGCGCGAGGCCATGTCCTTCCTCTTCCTTCCCGACGGGTCCTGACGGACACCTGCCCGTGCTGCAGGTACGAGTCCACGGGCCTGACGACGTCCGGGTCGACGAGGTGGCGGCGCCCGACCCCGGCCCCCGGGACGCCGTCGTCCGGGTGGCGGCCTGCGGCATCTGCGGCAGCGACCTCTCCTACATCAGGATGGGTGGCCTGGCCGGCCCGGCCGGCGCCCCGATGTGCCTCGGCCACGAGGTGGCCGGCACCGTGGACTGGGTCGGGCCCGAGGTCACGACCGCCGCGGTCGGTGACCGGGTGGTCGTGCAGCCGGGCAACGACGAGCTGGGCCGGATCGGCAACGGCTCGCCCGAAGGTGGCCTCACCCCACTCCTCCTGGTCACCGAGGCCGACAGGGGACGGCTCCACCGGATCCCCGACGGGCTCCCACTCGATGTGGCCGCGTTGGCCGAACCGCTGGCCGTCGGGATGCGGGCGGCAGACCAGGCCGAGGTGCATGCCGGGGACGGGGTCGCCGTCTTCGGGTGCGGACCCATCGGGCTGTCGGCCATCGCCGCCCTGGTCGACCGCGGCCACCGGAAGGTCGTCGCCATCGATCTGAGCCCCACCCGCCTCGACCTCGCCCTGGCCATCGGCGCCCAGGCCGCGCTCAACCCGGCGACCACCCCCATCTGGGACGAGCTGGCCCGGTTTCACGGCACGACACCGTTCGCCTTCGGGCCGACACCGGCCACTGCCGCCTTCATCGAGGCATCCGGCTCGGCCCAGGTCATCACCGACGTCATCGATCACGGCCCGGTCGGCGGGAGGCTGTCGGTGGTCGCCCTCCACTACGAGCCGATCGCCACGAACTACCTGATGGTGTTGATGAAGCAGTTCACCATCCGGGGCTCGATGGAGTACCCGAGCCGCTTCGAGGACGCCATCGACCTCCTGGCCCGACGCGATCTCTCCGGGCTGATCACCGACCGATTCCCGCTCGACCGGTTCGACGACGCCCTGGGCCTGCTCCGGGGTTCGAAGGACTGCGGCAAGGTGCTGGTCCAGATGGATGCCACGATCGGATGAGGGCGAGGTGAGGACCCCGACCATCACCCCCATGCCCCCGGTGGCCACCGGAGCCGGGCTGCCGTGGGACGAGCACATGGAGGATCCGGTCGATGCGCTGGCCGAAGCCAGGCGCTCGCTCGGCGACACCTTCGTCGTCGACAGCGGAGGGGACCGCTACCTGTTCACGTTCGCCCCGACGGGAGTGAAGTCCTTCTACGGCCTGCCCGAGGATCGGGCCAGCAAGGGTGTGGCCGACTGGCGGATGTTGCGGCGGAAGCTGCCCGACGAGATGTTCGACGGACGTCGGACCCTTCCCCATCAGCTCTTCGGACGCGACGACGTCGCCGCCTATCTCGGCAATGTCGGACGGGCTCTCGACGACACCGTCCTCGAGCTGGGTGCGTCCGGCGAGGTCGAGGTATTCGAGCTGACCAGGCGGCTGGGGCACCGGGTCGGGCTGGCATCGTGGGGAGGCCCCGGTTCGGCCGACGGTGAGCGCTTCGATCGGCTCTGCCGGGCGTTCGACGCCCTGGACGGTGCGGAGTCGTTCGTGCATCCCGAATCGATGTCGGAGGTGGCCGCCACGGCCAAGGCGGCCGAGTACGAAGCTCTCGGGGTCGTGACCCGTGAGCTGAGTGAGAGCCTGCGCGAACTACCCGGCAGCGAATCCGACCATCCACTCTTCACCCGGGTGGCCGCAGCCTGGGCGGATGAACCGATCGGGACCCGTCGGGGCCCGCGACGTCGCCCTCATCCACATCGCGTCCATGTCCAATCTCTTCGCCGCCCTCGGCTGGAACCTCATCGATCTCCTCTCCCACCCCGAGGAGGCGGCGCAGGTCCGCGCCGGAGATCGCAAACTGGCCGAAGCATGTGCGCTCGAGTCCATCCGGCTCGCACAGCGATCGATCATGGCCCGCTACGTGCTCGAGCCGGTGGTGCTGGACGTCGGAGTGGCCCGACATGAGGTGGCTGCCGGGGCCACCATCGCCACCTTGCTGCCGCTCACCAACACGAGCGCGGCGCCGGGCCTCGACACCTGGGACCCGGGCCACTGGAACGGGCGACGGCTGGCCGGAAGCTCGGTGCCCGAGGTCGTCGAGCTGGTGACGGCATTCGGGCACGGCCGGCACACCTGCCCGGCCCAGCCGTTCTCACTGTCGGCCATGACCACCGCCGTCACCCGTCTTCTGGCCGAGTACGAGTTGGATCCCCGCTGGATCGACCGACCCACCCCGGTGCGGGCCCAGATCGGGGGCGTGGCCCGCTCGGCGGCTCCGTGCCCGCTCGGGTTCGTGCGAAGACCGAGCCGGACGATCCCGTAGCCCGCTGGGGGCGCGGGCCTCCGCTCAGTGGCGCTTGCGCCGGTCGTGACTCGACTGGGCCCGCTGCTTCTTGCGGTTCCGGCGTGCCGACCTGGTGGTGGCGCTCTGACGTTCCTCGCGTTCGAGACCCCTCCGGCGCCGCGACATGCCGGCGATTCCCCCGACGACGAGCACGACGGCCAGGATGGCGAATATCAGTACGTAGAACATGACCGAGTTCACCACACCCGGGAGGCCGGCGGTGACCCACCGCCACGTTCCCCGCCAAGAGGGATTCCCCGATGTCATCTTCGGACCGCGTGGACGGGGGCGGAGCGTCAGGCAGCCGGCCAGTGCAACTCGGTCACCCGACCCCCGGTCACCTCGAGGTCCAGGGTGGTGCCGGAGATGGTCCGATCGGGACCGCCTCCTTTGATCCGCACCTGGTAGCCCCCGGCCGGGAGCGATCCGAACACCCCGGCAAAGGCCACGGCGTCACGAAGGTCGCGTTGACGTACGGCGGTGTGGGTTCCGTCCCATGGACCGCGGGCCGGCCGGATCTCGATCTCCTCCCCCGACAATCGCTCGGGGGTGAAGATGACCAGCGCACCGCGTGTCCCGCCGACGTCCAGGACGACGGTGGCTTCGCCACTCGGGGCCAGGGGCCCCTCGGGTCGGGTTCGCCCGTCCACCGGTCAGCTCGGCTGGGAGGGGACGAGGAATCCGGAGTACGGCGTGCCCAGGTACGGGAAGCCGGGTAGGTAGTTCTCCGTACCCATGGCCGAGAGATCGGTCGGACCCGAGGTGAGGCCCATGGAGATCGCCCCGGCGGCGGCATCGGCCGTGTAGCTCTTGTCGACCAACGGGAGGGTGGCGCCGGCGATGGCGCGTAGCTCGATGGTGGCCACGTCGTCGAAGACCCGCCGGCCGTTGGGATACCCGGCAGGGTCCCCTCCGACCAGGCCCAGGTTGGAGGGGTTGGTGTTCGTCGAAGGGATGGCCACGTTGAGCCGCAGCACGTCTGCCTGCCGTGAACCGGTGTAGTTCTGGAACCCGGGCACCACACCGGTCGGTATCCCGGTGAGGAGGATGGCCAGGAGATCCTCTCGGGGAGCCCCGGTCTTGGTGTAGGCGGCGAGGTTGGGGAAGACGCCGGGATAGAGCACGTTCAGGAGCCCGGCCAGCTCGGGATTGGCCACGTGGGAGGCGAACTGGCCGTCGTCGGCCGGCGGCTGGGAGTTCCAGTAGTCCTTCGTGCCCATCGGGATCAGTACCTCGTTGACCAACGGATTCCCGAGCCGGGAGACCTGGGTGAACGGACCCGAGTTGAGATTCCCTCCGGGCCAGTTCTGGCGGATGCTGGCCTTCTGGCGGCTGGCCGTCGTCCAGACACCGATCACCGATGCCGGGTCGGACACGTCGGTGGGATTCCGCCACCGCCCGGTGAGCTCGCCCATCGGGACCTGGATGGCGATGCTGTGCACGTTCACGCCGGCCGTCGAGTTGACGCCCTTGGCCATCTGACCGATCCCGGTGTTGGCCAGTCCGAAGGTGGTGTGATCCTGCTCGAACGGCCTCAGGACACCGAGGTCGAAGATGGCACCGAGGTCGACGTAGAAGCCCTCGGCCCGCTGGCCCGGCGAAGACCTTCGTTCCGGGGGCGACGGTGGTGATGGCCTCGTTGGCCAGACCGACGTAGTCGGGCGTCGACAGCGGCCCGATGTTGCACGGTGGGCAGGGGATACCGGAGCCCAGCAGGTGGCTCCCGGTCCTGTCGACCCGGGTGATCGAATAGGTCTGACGACGGTTCCAACTCGGGCTCTGCAGCGACGTGATCGGCCCCGTGTTGTAGAGGAAGGTGTTCGGATCGGTGATCTCACTGGTGAACTGGAATTGATAGCTGATGTCCACGCAGCCGTCGTTGTCGTTGTCGATGTTGATGGCATAGAGGACATCGTCACCGAACTCGTAGAAGTTGGGACCGCCGTCGGGAGCCTCCAAGGGAACGTAGTTGGCGATCAGCGTCACGGTGCCCGCCTGATCGGGGCTCACGAAGGCGTAGAGATCGGTGGAGTCGGCGACGGGGTCCTTGGAGATTTCCGGCGCTTCACGATGGGACGACATGGCTACCTCTGTTTCTCGGTTGACGGTTGACTGGTTGACGGTTGACTGGTTGGTTGGTTACGGGTGGTTGACATATGACGGGCTGACGGTTGACTGGTTGACAGGTCAGATGTGGACGACGGCCGTCGGCTCAGCGCATGGCTCTGAACAGCGATGCCGCCAGTTGGGGATTGAGCACGGTGATCTCCCGGGTGCCGGAGAAGAGGCCGATCTCACCGGTGCCGAGATCCCGGATGTGGGCGATGAGCGGTTCACTCATCGACGACGAGGCCTCGGCCTCGGTCACCGCACTCTCGGCGGCCCCGACATCGGCCGGCGCCTGGGTATCGGCCACGCCGACCAGGGCGGGCAGGCCCGGGATGGCCGAGATGGCTCCGGCGGCGACGACGGCGGCCGAGCCACCTTTCAGGAACACGCGTCTGCTGACTTCGTTCATCGAGACCTCCTGGGCAAGGACGGGACTGCGCCGACGCGGACGGGATGGTCCACATCTGTCTATCGATGCCGCATCCGATACCGGATGACAGAAATCCCGGATTTCTTTCGAAATCATCCGGCCGGATCCGGCGCGACAACGTGAGACGAAGACGCCGACGTTCGTTCCACTCATCCGGACAGGCGGTCGGTAGCGAACATGACCACAGCGGTCCGAGAAGCACGTCAGACCGGTATCGCAACCCTGCCCCTGGCCGACAAAGGAGACGTCCACCATGCACTTCAGCCCGCCCGCCGATCTTTTCGGCGAACAAGGTCTCATCGTCCTGATCGTCGTGGCCCTGGTCCTGTTCGGATCCACCCAGATCCCCAAACTGGCCCGCTCCCTGGGTTCAGCGCAGAGGGAGTTCAAGAAGGGGCTCGACGATGGCGCCGCCGATGCCGGCCGGGACGAGACGACAGCGGTCGGAGCCGCGGCGCCGACGAGCGTGACCGTCCCCGCTCACACCGCACTCCCGGCTCACACCGGCCTCCCGGCTCACACCGCCGTCACCGTTGAGGCCGCCACGTCCTCGGAGACGGGGGCTTCGTGACCTCGGGAAGGAGGCCTTCGTGCCGTTCCTGAGCCCGGCGAAGCTGTTGGTCATCGTGGTGATCGCCCTGGTCGTGTTGGGCCCCGACAAGCTTCCGACCGTGGCCAAGCAGATCGGCGGCTTGTGGAGGGACTTCGCGCAAATTCAGGGCGAAGCTCGAATCCGAGGTCCGGGAAAGCTTCCCCGACCTTCCCTCCACCGACACCATCACCCGGGCGGTGCGGTCGCCTCTGGCATTCCTCGACAACCTGGCCGAGACCGACGGTTCGGGGAACGAGCCGGCGTCGGACACGGCCGCCGGTACCGGATCGACGGATGGGGAAGGGAGCGCGGTGGGACCGGCCGGAACCGACCGACCGGCGGGCACGGTGAAGGGCTACGAGATGCCTTCGCCGATACCGGAGCTGTCGACCACGGCTCCGGGCGGCATCGCGCACCGGGTCCGCACCGATGACAGAGCCCGCTCCGACGAGAGAGTCCGCTCCGACGACCCAGGGATGAACTGAGTCGGCGCGCCACGAGCCCCGACCGGACCCCGACCCCCGATGGCACTCCTCTTGAAGGCGCGACACGAAGCCCGGCCCAAGCCGGACGCCATGACCCTGGTCGAGCACCTGGGCGATCTGCGACGGCGGGTGTTGGTGTGCGCGGTGGCCTTCGTCATCGCCGGCACCACGGCGTTCCTGGTCTATCCGTGGATTCTCTCCTTCCTCAGACATCCTTACTGCGAAGTGGCACCGAGCCACTGTGCCTTCTACATCACGGGACCCCTGGACGGACTGGGGCTGCGGGTGAAGATCGCCGCCTATGGCGGACTGGTCCTCTCCGCGCCGGTGCTGCTGTGGGAGCTCTGGAGATTCATCACACCGGGGCTCAACCCGAAGGAGAAGCGCTACGCCGTTCCCTTCGTCGTGGCTTCGCTCGGCCTGTTCTCCACCGGTTGCCTTGTCGCCTTCGTGACCTTCCCCCATGCCTTGAAATGGCTCGACAGCATCGGCGGCCCGAGCCTGCATGAGATCTTCGACCCGATCAACTACATCAGCCTGATCGTGCTGTTGATGGTGGTGTTCGGCATCACCTTCCAGTTCCCGGTGCTCCTGGTCTCCCTCGAAGCGGCCGGCGTGCTCTCGGCCCGGAAGCTCTCCTCCTGGCGGCGATGGGCCATCGTCCTCATCGTGGTGGTCGCCGGGGTGGTAACACCGAGTTCGGACCCGTTCTCGATGCTGGCCCTGGCCATCCCGCTCTACATCTTCTACGAACTCTCGATCGTGGTGGGGAAGTTCATCCAGTAGAGGGCCGCGGTTCATCGTCCCGCTCGGAGGCGGGCCACGGAGACGGGTCACGGAGGCCGACCGCCGAGCTCGCCGGTCAACCGTGTATTCAACCGCTGAATTGACAACAGTCCGACCCACCTCTAGTATTCAACTCAATGGTTGATCACGGAACCGGGGCGCTGGTGGCCGATGAGTCGGTGGGGGCCGTGTTCTCGGCCCTGGCCGATCCGACCCGGCGGGCCATCGTGGAGCGGTTGGCCTCAGGAGAGGCCACGGTCAGCGAATTGGCCCAGCCCTTCCCGATCAGCATCCAGGCCGTCTCGAAGCACCTCCAGGTGCTGCACCAGGCCGGCCTGATCACCAGAAGCCGGCGGGCCCAGGAACGGCCCTGCCGGCTCCGGCCGGAGACGCTGGCTTCGGCCAGCGGGTGGCTCGAGGGCTACCGACAGCTCTGGGAGACCAGTTTCGACAACCTCGATCAGCACCTGAGGAACCAGAAGGGATCACGACCATGACCGACCCGCGCGCCTACATCTCGATCACCCGGACGTTCGACGCCCCACCCGAAGAGGTCTTCCGGGCCTGGACGACACCCGCGGTCTTCGGCCGCTGGTTCGGGACGGCGTCCACCACCGTGGAAGACGTCTTCATGGATCCGAAGGTGGGTGGCGCTTGGAAGGCACGGATGCTCCTCCCCGACGGCAACGAGATCAGTTGGCACGGCTCGTATCAGGAGGTGGACGTCCCCTACCGCCTGGTCATGACGATGAGCGACCGCCCGGGCGATCAGTTCGAGCTGGTGACCGTCGAGCTGAAGCCGGTCGGGACCGGAACCGAGATGACCTTCACCCAGACCGGGGGAAACATGCCTCCGGAGAACTACGCACAGGCGGAAGAGGGCTGGAGGTCGTTCTTCGACGACCTGGAAGCCGGGTTGCCGGGCTGAATCCGTCGTTGCCGGACGCCGTCGCGGCCGGTCAAGTGTCCCCGGCGGGGCGGGCGGGGCGACGCGGGCGGGGCGGCCCGGGCGCAGCCATGGATCCGGGCCCGGTGGAGTGGGTAGGCTCGTGGCGGTTTCACGCACACTTGAGCGACTTCGCGATTCCATCATCTGAGAGATGATCCCGGAGCCACCTGGCGGGGAGGCAACATGGCCGAAGACGAGCAAGAGAACGGGTCACCGCCGTCCGGCCCCCCGGAGGATCCGGCACCCGTTCCCGCGCTGCCACCCCGGTATGAACAGTTCGCGGCCGGCGCGGGCCCCGGGCCCCCGCCCTCACTGCCCCCCATTGACCGCATGACGATCGCCTGGCAGCGTCGCACCGAGACCGACTACATCTTCGACTATTGGACCGCGCTGGGCTGGACCGTACTCACACTCGGCATCTACGGCCTCTATGTTTTCTACCAGTTGGTCCGGCGCATGCGCGATCACAACGCGCGCCGCGTCGAGCTGCTCGACGCATCGCTGGCCTTCGCCTGGGAGGAGGCCGGGAGGCGCGGGGTGCAGGAGGAGCTCACGCCGTCGTTCCAACGAGCCAGTGCGCACATGGACGTGCTCCGGCGCATGACCACCGACTTTCGCGAACCGGTGATCTGGCTCGTGCTGGCCATCGTCGCCCGCGGCCTCGTCGAGATCATCGCCTTCGTGCTCTTGGACCAGGATCTCGTCAAGCACGACCACGCCGAGATCGGCGTCGAGTACGAGCTGTCGGTCATCTTCGGGCGATTCGGCCAGACGCTGCCCGCGCCGGACCAGGGCCGGGCCAAGGGCCAGGACAACTACGTGGGACGGATCATCGCCACCATCGTCACCTTGGGCATCTACCTGTTCTGGTGGTACTACAACCAGATGATCGACCCGAATCGCCACTTCCAGACCAATTGGGTCGAAGAGGATGCCCTGATCGCCGCGGCCAACGCCCTGCGCTGACCGATCGGCCGGGCTCTCTTCTGCCGGCGGCGGCGGATCAGCCCGGGTCCGAGTAGAACTGCCGGAACCAGCGGCGGTACTGCGCCACCGGGCCGTCGGCGGACGTGACCATCGGGCGCTCGCGGTAGATCTTGTTCTCCCAGATGGGCACGTCCTGGGTGAACTGCTCGTTGGTGATCCGGTCGTTGAGCTCGCTGATCGACTCGGTGGCCCGCTCGTCGGTCAATGCCTTCATCGAGAAGATGAGGTTTACCTCGGTGAGCTCCTCGTCCACGGGGGTCTGGGTGATGTAGGTCAGCATCTCGATCTGGTCCTGGCTCACCTCGACGGCGACGATCCCGGGTCCGCACGTCGTCGTGGTCGTCTGGACCTCGTAGCCGGCCACGTCCACGGCAGTCACCTTGAGGCTCTGCTCGACGACCATGGAGGTTCCCTCGAACCGCACCTCGAAGTGGTCCCGCTCGGGTGGTGCCATGTCGTGGACCGCCGAGAAGTGCGACCGGTCGATGATGTTCTCCGTCAGGTCCTGGACGTGGACGCGCACCCGATAGGTGCTGCATCTCCAAGGCGTCCAGGCCGTCTCGTCGGGCCGGTAGGTGGTCACCTCGTAGCTCGGAGGTGCGCCGCCGGCGTGGTGCCAGACGAAGATGCGACCGTTGCGCTCGCAGACGGGCCACGCTCGAGCGGAGGCCCGCGGCGGCCGATCCAGGCCCGGCACCTCGACCAGCCGACCCGTACCGTCGAACCGCCAACCGTGGAAGGGACAGGCGATACCGTCGCCGCACACGCGGCCGCCGACACCGAGGTGGGCGCCGAGGTGCGGGCAGTGGGCATCGAAGACCCGCGCCGTCCCGTCCTCACCGCGGAAGAGCACCAGATCGCGTCCGAGGTACGACACCGGCTCCACGTCGCCCGGTGCGAGATCCGCCCCGGCACCGACGCTGAACCAGCCGTCGGGGGAGGCTGGAAACGGGTACCTGGAACTCATCGCCCCACCGGGAGGGCCCGAAGCGTCCGTGTCGACACCGTCACTCCCTCCCTGGCGGGCACATCCCGTTCGCGTCTGTCGCCCAGGTGGCAGCGTACGGTCGACCCGGACACCTGTCCAGAGGCGCTGTCCTCTAGCTTCGGCCGCCGAAGATTCGCAGCAGGGCGAGGTAGACCATGGCCGAGGAGAGCAGCAACGAGAAGGCGGAGTACCACTCGGCGTCGGCGCTGAGTTGGGCGGCCTGGGCCCGGTAGGCGAAGTCGAAGTCGACGAACAGGTTCATCACGGCCAGGAACAGATACAAGATGCCGAAGATGACCAGGCCGCCGAGCCCCGACGCGCCCCATCCGGTCAGGATGGACACCACGATGACGGCCAGCAGGCCGAGGGTGGCCACCATCGTGATCTGGATGAACCGGTGGCCGACCCGGACCAGGCCGGCCCGGTAACAGAACCACACGCCGACGACCACGGCCAGGGTCCCGACCACGGCCAGCGTGACGACGTGCTGACCCTGGTTGGCGAAGAAGCGGGACAGCATGCCGAGGACCGCCCCTTCGCATACGGCGAACACCGGGGCCAGCACCCTGGCCTGCTGCGGCCGGAAGGAGGCCCACAGCCCGGCACCGACGGCGACCAGCAGGAGCGGCCACACCAGTCCCAGGGGGAGGTCGGCGACATAGGCCAGGGCCCCGACGACCAGGGCCAGGGCCCCGAGGAGCCCGGCCTTGTTGAAGGCACCCTCGGCGCTGAACGTCCGGGTGGCGGTGGGAGCGACGGGTGCGGGGGGCTCGAGGAGCGCGGTCGAGCCGGTCGGGCGCGGCGGTCCGTAGGTCTGCACCATGCGCTGGTAGTTCGACGTCGATCCGAGCGATCCCCGGTTGGCTGCTGCCATGTTGAGTCTCTCCTGTCCCGGGTGCGCCCAGCTGGCGCACCGCTCCCCCCTCGGTCCGCCATCCGGCGCACCCGTTCCGGGGGTCTTGTCCTGCTTCCATTCTGCCCGTCCTGGTCCGGCATCGTGCCGCGGCGGCATCAAAAAGGCGTAAACGCCGACGCTGGAGAGAGCCGGCCGGTTGGTCCGGGGCGCCCGTGGCGTCCTTCCGGGCCGGGCGTGGAGTCGATCCGGCCCGGGGACGTGGGGTCGATCCGGCCCGGACGTGGGGTCGAAGAGGCCCTCAGCTCACCAGCACGTCGGGCCGCGGGAAGCCCTCCGCCTCGCACAGTGCGTAGTACGCCTCGAGGGTGCCGGGACCGTCGAACACACTCTCGATGCTGCCGTCGGCGGCCAGGTTGAGGTTGACCCCGTACATCTGGAACCACACCTGGGTGTCGTTCTCGATGCACTCGAGGGTGTGCACGGACCCCGCGGGCTCGAAGAGGAACGAGCCGGCCCTGTTCACGTAGTCGTACTCGCGGTACTTCCAGGCACCGGACATGGTGTACCCGTAGACCGGCCCCGTGTGGCGGTGGGTCTGCACCGCGTAGCCGGCCTGGAAGATGTTCTCGACGATCCAGAGTCCCTCCGCCACGTCGACCTGGATCACCTTGAGCTTGTTGCCTCCACCCATCTCCACGAAAGGGAGGTCGGTCGAGCCGCGGTGCTGGGCCTCGGTTGGTGCGTAGATGCTCATGTGCGCTCCTTGTCGTCGGGAACGTGCGCCCGGCTACCCCTGCCCACGCCCCCCATTCAGCTGGTGGCCCTACACAGTGGCATAGATGATGGGACAGATCCACCGGCCGATGACCGCACCCGACGGCTGTCCGATGGCCCGGTCGGCGGAGATCGGAGCGGGTTGGGGCTTCAGGCCCGGACGCCCGACGGCAAGGGCACGTTGAGCCCGCGGCGGAGCGCGATCATCGATTCCACCCGCGCCCGCTCGGAGACCGCGGCGGTCGGGATCATCGCCGAGCCGTGGAACGTCCCGGGATACGAGTGCAACTCGACGGAGACGCCCGCCTGCATCATCCGCATGGCGTAGATGATGCCTTCGTCGCGCAGCGGATCGAACTCCATGGTCGTCACATAGGCCGGCGGCAGTCCGCTGAGGTCCGTGGCGATGGCGGGAGATGCATAGGGCGACACGTCGTCGGCCTCGGGTCCCAGGTAGTAGCTCCAACTGAGCTCCGCGTTCGGCGCGGTGCCACATCGGCGTGTCGACGAACGTGCGCATGCTCGGGGTCTCGAGCCGGTGGTCGAGCTCAGGGATCCCGAGATACTGGAAGCAGATCCCCGGGCCGCCCCGATCGCGGGCCACAAGGGCGATCGCCGCGGCGAGGCCGCCACCGGCGCTCTGGCCGCCGACGGCCACGCGCCCGGTATCGATGCCGAGCGCGGGGGCGCCGGCGTGCATCCACTGCAGGGTGGCGTAGCAGTCGTCCACGGCGGCCGGGAACGGGTGCTCGGGAGCCAGCCGGTACTCGGGTGTGACGACGACCGCATCGAGGTCGCGGGCGACCTGGGTGGCGAAGGCATGCTCCATGTCGATGGAGCCGACGACGAAACCGCCGCCGTGGATGTCGAGCAGCGCCGGCCTGGCCGCAGGGACGGTTGCGGCGGGTGCATACACCCGGACCGGTACCGATCCCCCGGGGGTGGGGACGTCATGATCGCTGATCGTCACCCCGGTGGTGTCGACATCGCGGTTGAGGGGCTCGAGCAGGGCCAGGATCCCTTCCCGCGACTGCGCGACATCCCGCATGTCCCCACTCGGGAGGAGCTCGACGATGGGCGCCAGCTCGGGGTCGAAGGCATAGGGCACGGACCGATACTCGCACGAAGTGATCGCCACCGTCGACCGGCGACCCTCAGGTCACGTGGAACGCGGTGGCGCTCGTCACCGTGACCCTCGCCGCCGTGACCCGGATCCGGCCCGTGGTCGCCCCCCTCGGTACCTTGGCCTTGATGGTGCCGGTCGTATCGTCGGTGATCTTCGCCTTCACACCGTCGACGGTGACCTCGGAGGCATGGGCGAGACCGGTCCCCCGGATGGTGACGGTGGTCCCCACCGGGCCCGACGCGGGGCTGAAGCCGGTGATGGCGGGCGCAGGGGCGACGGCCGCCGAGAGGGCGGCACCGAGCACGTGCATGGTGAAGAGGTCACCCCACTTGACATTGCCGTAGGTGGGGTAGTCCGAACCCAGGGTGAAGATGATCCGGGTGGCGGAGTACTGCGAGATGAGCAGGCCGTAGTAGTCGCAGGCAGCCGGCGGCCCTTCCCCGGCACCCCAGGTCCCGTTCCATTCGTAGAGATAGAGATTGCCGGCGTAGTCAACTCCGGTGGACGAGCTGCCGCTGCAGGTGGATACCGGCGTGGGTGCTCCGATGTTGGCCTGGTTGCCGAATCCGCTGCCGGTGACGGTCACCGTGGGCGTGACGGCCAGGCCCGAGAAGGTCACGGAGCTGATCACGGGATGGAGCTGGAGGGACCCGGCATTGCAGGGAGCACCGACCGGGCCCGACCGTCCGGTCTGGTCGGCGACCCCCGGGCACAGCCCGCTGGTCGGGTCGGGGATGAGGCCGCTGGCCGGGTTGCCGGGCAGGAGGGCCATCGTCTCGGTCGGTCCCCCGTTGTCGGCCAAGGGACCCAGCAGACCGGCCAACTGGGCCTTGGAGACGTCACCCTTGCCGCCCTTCAGGCACGACGGGCTCGACGCGACATTCTCGCCCTGGTCGGTCCAGGTGCCGCTGACCTGGCGGCAGGAACCGGCGAGGATGTCGGCCGCGGCGGCAACCGTCGAGCCCTTGCCGCCGCCGTCCCCGTTGTCGATGGTGGCGCCACCGGAGGACGCGGTGTTGGCCGAGAAGGTCGTCGCGGTGATGGTGAGCCGGCCGGATCCGCCGTCCCCGTTCTCGATGGCGGCGCCCTCGGGAGCACCGTTGCCGGAGAAGGTCGAATCGGTGATGGTCAGGGCGCCCGAGCCGTCGTCCCCGTTGGCGATGGCCCCGCCTCGGCAGAATGCCCGGTTGTCCGAGAACGTCGACCGGGCGACGGTCGCCGTTCCGGAGCTGCCGTAGCCATTGGAGATCGCCCCGCCGAGGCAGGCCGAATTGTCGGCGAAGGTCGAGTCGGTGACTGTGAGCGTGCCACCGGAACCATTCTGGACAGCCCCGCCGTCCTGCGGCCCGTAGTCGTCCGAGAAGATCGAATCGGTGACGGTGACGACGGCATGGGAGTTGTCGGTGATCCCGCCTCCGGATGATGACACATCCGAGGATCCGTCCTGGATGGCGAGGCCGCTGATCACGAAGTGCATGGCGTTGCCCACCTTGAGGACCGGGTACTTGCCCCCGCCGTCGAGGATCGGGGTCTGCACCCCGGGGGCCGGCTCGATCACGACCGGTGAGGTGGCCGAGGTCCGCGACGTGGCGACGGAGAACCCGGAGGAGCCGGGCGAATAGTACGACGAAGCCGTGCCCTCATGTCCCGGCGTGACCAGCTCGACGGTGCCACCGGGAGCCACCTTGCCGAGGGCTCTGGCCAGCGTGCAGGCATTGGCCGCGGACGAGCAGTTGGCCGTGCCGGATGCATGGGCACCGGCGTACAGCTTGCTCGCTGCGGCGCCGGCCGTGGCCGCACCGGTGGTCACTGACAGACCACTCAGGAGGCAGACACCGGTCAAGGCGATGCCCGGCCATGGCGACCTGCGCCCTGCCCTCATTCGCGGTTCGAAGCCACGCCGCATCAGCTGCCCCCTCTCTCCGTGGCAACGGAAAGATGGAAACGAAAATACAGCATCGAGGTCGACGGTCGGAGAGGCGGATCACGTAATTTTCGCGCCAGGCAGGGCTGTCGGCGTGCTGCGTCACGCTCAGTAACCACGTCCACACAGGCGGCGTCAGACACTCGGTCGGATCATCGACCGACAACGGTTCGGACAGGCTGCTACGTACTGATCGCGGGCCTCCGATGCACCCGTCGGGGCATGCCATCGGCGGTCCGGGCACTCCGACCGGTGCTGGCCTAGCGTGGGGCCGGGGCGTAGGGCTTTCTGTCCAACGAACGGCCGAACAGTGGGGTCAACAGGTGAGTGACTTCGACTCGTTGCTCTCGGACACCCGGGAGGGCATCGCCACGGCGGAACTGGTGCTGTCCGAGATCGATCGCGGGCTGGCCGTGGTCGAGAAGGTGGACGCAGTCGCCCGACGGACACGACCGGCACTCCGGGTGGTGACGGTCATGTTCCTCGGGTGCCTCGTCGGCCTCGGGATCGTCCTCCTGGTCGGTCGCATACGACGTGCATACGAGATCGATGCTCCTCGCCCCGGCGATCCCCCGTTACGTACCGAACGCGAGGACGCTGACCCGTGAGCGGCACCGGGATGGCGACCGTCGAGGCTCTCTGGCGCTATCCGGTCAAGTCCATGCGGGGCGAGCGGGTAAGCGCCTCGGAGGTCACCACGTCGGGCCTCGCCGGTGACCGGGCCTACGCCGTCGTCGACTCGGCAACGGGCAAGGTCGGCAGCGCCAAACACCCCCGGCTGTGGGGTCGGCTCCTGCAGTGTGAGGCCCGTTATCCCACTCCTCCACTCCCCGACGCCGCCCTGCCGCCTGTGTGCATCACGCTGCCCGACGGGGAGGAGACGGGGAGCGAGGATCCTGAGGTCGACCGCCGTCTCTCCGCCGTGTTCGGCCGCCCGGTCAGGCTGACGACGGTGGCGCCGGACGGCAGCGGCTACCTCGCCGTGTGGCCCGAGATGGACGGCGTGATCCCCGATGACTACCTCCGGCAGATCTCCACCGACGCAGCCGAGGCCGAGGGCACGGTCACCGAGCTGTCCCTCGCCCTGGCATCCCCACCCGGGACCTTCTTCGACCTCGCCGCGCTCCACGTGCTGACCAGCGAGACCCTCCGGTATCTCGGTGAGGTCCAACCCGGAAGTCGGTTCGAGGTCGAGCGATTTCGACCCAACATCGTCGTCGGATCCACTGACCCGCCCTTCGCCGAGAACACGTGGCCCGGCGCCACCGCCCGGTTCGGGGCCGCGCTGGAGACGGCCGTCCTCCTGCCGACCATGCGTTGCATCATGACGACACTCCCCCAGGGCGAGCTGCCCCGGGACAATGAAGTCCTGCGGACGATCAGCCGGCACAACCGGATCGAGATTCCCGGTCTCGGGACATGGTCGTGCGTCGGCGCCTACGTGGCGGTGACCGAATCGGGCCAGGTGCACGTCGGTGACGAGGTGGTGATCGACCGGCCGGCCGATGACGGGCCCGCCGGTGGCCTGTGACCGCTCGTCGCTCCGGGAATGCCCAGGCGCCAGAGGGGATCGTCGCACGGGGGCGGTAGATCCGAGCCCCGGTGCTGCCGGGTCCCCGATGCTGGGGGCCCCCGGTGCTGGGGGGTTCCCGGTACTGGGGGGTTCCGGGTGCTGGCGGGTCTCCGACGCTGAGGGGTCAAGGAACGCGGCCATCGAGCCGATGAAGAACGAGCAGAAGTGTCTTCGGGGCAGGAGGCCGGATGAGATTACGCAGGGTCAGGATCGAGAACTACCGCAGTATCGAGGATTCGGGGTGGATAGAGGTCGAGCCTGAGATCACGTCGCTGGTGGGCAAGAACGAATCCGGAAAGACCGCCTTTCTCCAGGCGCTCTTCAAGCTGAATCCGATCGAGCCGGCCGAGTACCAGGAGATTCTCGATTTTCCCAGCCGCCTGACCCGCAAGCGGAAGGAGACCGACGACCCGCTCCGGGTGTGCACGGCCGAATTCGAGCTGACCGACCACGAGCTCGAGGTCATCGAGTCGGACCTGGGTGTCGATGCCCTGACCAGTCGCACCTTTCAGGTGTGGCGGGGCTACCGCTCGACCGGCCTCACCTTCGAGGACCTCAAGGTCGATGAGGCGGTCACCGTCCGCCACCTCGTCTCGGACCTCGATCTCCCGTCCGAGGCTGCCGCCGAGGCCCGCGCCTCGACCTCGCTCCGCCAGCTCATCGAGGTCCTCTCCGCCCTGCCCAAGCCATCGACCCGGTCGATGGAACTGCTCGACCGCATCACGGCCTGGCCGTCCCAGCAGGTGTCCCTCCATCTCATCGACGAGCACCTGAGCACGATGCTGCCCAAATTCGTCTACTTCGACGACTACAGCACCATGCCGGGCAAAGTCTCCATCCCCGATCTCATCGAGAGTCGCGATCGGGGCGACATGGACCGTGGGACCCGCTCATTGATCGCGCTGTTGTCGCTCATCCGCGGGAATCCGGAGGACTTCGACGACGAGAGCAACCACGAACGGCTGATCCGGGAGCTCGAGAACGCCGCCAACAGCATCAGCGACGAGATCTTCCGCTACTGGTCCCAGAACAACGACCTGTCCGTCGACTTGAAGGTCACCGCCCCCGAGCCGGGAGCGGAGCCACCCCTGGACAATGGGCCGATCTTCCACGTCCGCGTGGCCAACCACCGCCACCGGGTCACCGTTCCGTTCGACGAGCGATCGAGAGGGTTCGTCTGGTTCTTCTCGTTTCTGGCCTACTTCTCCGACCTGGAGGCGGCCAAGGAGAGCGATCTCATCCTCCTTCTCGATGAGCCCGCACTGGCCCTGCACGCCACCGCCCAACGCGACCTGCTGCGGTTCATGGAGGATCGGTTGGCCCCCGAGCACCAGGTCCTCTATACGACCCACTCGCCCTTCATGATCGACCCGGAGCATCTCGAGCGCGCCCGCACGGTCATGGACGTGACCGACCACGGCACGAAGATCTCCGCGGATGTGTTCTGCGTCGACGAAGAAACGGTCTTCCCGCTCCGGGCGGCACTCGGCTACACCCTCGGTCAGGGGTTGTTCAGCGGGGCCAAGACCCTGCTGGTCGAGAACCCCGCCGATCTGATCTATCTCGACCTGCTGGACGCCGAGCTGTTCGATCGGGGAATGCCGACCGTCGACAACGACTGGGTGCGGGTCCCGGTCGGAGGGGCCGGGACCCTGGCCACGTTTTTGGCGCTGGCTGCACCCACCTCGTCGAAACTGGCCGTCATCGTCGATGCCAGGACCAGGGACAGTGCGCCGGTGAGGCGTCTGGTCGACGACGACCAATTGAGGAACGGATCGCTGGTCGTCCTCTCGGAGGTCACCGGCGTACCCGACGCCGATATCGAGGACCTCTTCGACCCCGAGTTCTATCTCCGGCTGGTCAACCGCTCGTACGAGCAGCAGCTGGCCGACTCGCCGATCGGGGTGGACGACCTGCCCACCGACTTCTCGCGCATCACGAAGCGGGTCGATGCGCTGTTCGCGGCCCGGAGAATCGCCCACGGCAAACTCGATCGCTTTCTGCCGGCCAGGGCCTTGCTCCGAGGCCAGCTGCAACTGATGCCGCAGCTGGACGACGCCACACGCATTCGCTTCGCCGCGCTGGCCAAGCGGATCAACGCTGCCTGAACAGCTGCGAGCGGCTCCACCCCGCCAGTGGGGCCCTACAGGGCCGGAACGACACCGCGGGGCACGACGAGCGGCAGATCGTTGTAGGTGGCGATGCCGGGCGCGGCGGCCACCACGGCCGGGATGGCGTTGATCGGTGGGGCGGCCGTCATGATGTGCCCGAGCACCATGAAGTCGGCGATGGTCTCGGCCTCGAAGTCGGGGGGCGGGAGAAAGCTGATGTTCGCGGTCACCGTCGGTCGCCCGTCGATCTGGATCACCCAACCGTCCTGGTCGATCTTCCAGTCGGGATCGAGCGTCTGGCCCTTCCGCCACCGGACGTTGAGCTCCACGAGGACCTTGTCGTGAACCGATCCCTTCCAACTGGCCGCCACCCCGGCGACGCAACCGGCGGGGATGGTCCACGACCCGAGGTCGAGATCGGCAGTGGTCTGCGCGTACTCGGCCTCGCACCGGACGTCGTCGAGCTCGACCCCGAGGGCGTCGGCAACCATCCGGACGGCCTCGGCGAAGACCGCGGTTCCCTGCGCCGTCATCGACTGGAGGTCGGGATGGTCGATCGGCTTGCCGAAGCCGACCGGTATCTCGGTGGCCGGTGAGTCGTAGAAGGTGGTGTCTGCGGCCTCATTGACCGTGATCTTGTCGACGCGATCGCAGATGGTGGCGGACACGATGGCCAACAGCTCGGCGAAGCCGGGGCTGATGCCGGTGCCGAACATGGTGGAGCCGCCGCGCCGGCACGCGTCGGCGATCCGGCCGCGATCGGCACCGAGGTTGTGTCCGGTGATGAACGCGGCCGTGGCCACGACGTTCACACCGGCCGACAGGATGCGCTCCAGTTCGCCGATGTCGAGCCACATCGGGTTGTAGACCACGCAGTCGGGTTCGAGATCGAGCAGCGCATCGATGTCGTTGGTGGCGACGATGCCGAGCGGGCCGATGCCGCACAGCTCGCCGACATCGCGACCCGCCTTCTCCGGCGACCAGGCGTAGCAGCCGACGAGCTCGAGCGTGGGGTTGGCCACGATGGCCTGCACCGAGCTCTTGCCCACATTTCCTGTCGTCCACTGGACGATCCGGTACGGCGGTCTGTTTGGCACTCGCACAGCATATCCCTCGGCCCCTGTCCGGGCACGGGCCGAACGTGCAGGTCAACGGGGTGTACGGGGGCCGGGGGCCTCGGGATCAGACGCTCCTGCCCGGGATGACGTCGCCGCACACCGGATCGGCTCCGGAGATCAGGTGGAATGTCGATCCGGAGAGCCCGGTCATCCAGATGCACTCCGTCGGACCCGACGGCCGCTTGCTCCAGTCGACGGAACGACGGAGAAGTGGCCGCCCCACAGCCCGGACGCCCGGTTGTCGGTGATGTGGGAGAGCGACGTGATCAGGGGGGAGGCGCGCCCCGGTCATCCGGCTTCCGGCCCAGTTCGACGCGGACGTAGTCGGGGTCGTCCTCGGTCCGCATGCTGAAGCGCCACTTGCAGCACACGTCACCGGGGTCCTTGCGCGGAGGAATGGCGAGGATGTCGACCTTCATGTTCGGGTTGTACATCTCGGTCGTCTTGATCATCGACTTCGGACACGTGGAGTGGCAGTTCTTCTCCAGGATGTCCGGCCGCCCCATCGTCTCCCACTGGTCGGCGGCGACGCAGCGGTTGAACGTCATGATGCCGACCTCGGGCTCGGGCATCTCGAAGGAGAGGTCGAACGCCTTGCCGGGCAGGGCGGTGGCGTCGATCTGCAGATCCTTCATCCAGTCGGCCACCGTGTTGCCAGTGATGCCGAGGTACTCGGCCTTGAGCTCTTTCACACCGGGCAGGACCGAATCGCCCCACAGCGTCCACTGGATGTCGAACATGGTGTCGAGGCCGTAGCGCACGGTGATCTGTGTGGCCCATGCCTCGATGCACTGCAGCAGGTACTCGTGACTGCCGAGGAACCAGGTGACGAGCTGCTCCTTCGAGAGGTCGACCACCTCCGGGCCCGCGGTGAAGAGCCCGGTGTAGACGACCCGGGTGCCGACCCTGTCCTCCTCCCGGACCCGCCGGTTGGGATCGTCGTAGACCGTGCCCACGGGCAGGAACTCGCTCTTCATGCGCTCGAGCTCGGGGCTGATCTGGTCGTTCCACGCCGTCCACTCGACCTCGGCCATCGTCTCGGCGCCGTAGCGCCTGGAGACCTCGGCGGCCCAGCCGTCGAGGACGAGCTGCAGGTACCGTTCGCTCCACGGCAGGAACTTGGTGGCCAGCGCCTCCTTGGAGAAGTCGGTGAAGCGCAGGTCCGCCCGGTAGGGACCGCTGTAGTCGGGCAGCTCGGCGCCGGAGTCGACATCGAGCTGCTGGCGGATGTCGAGGTCGCCCTTCGGGTAGGTGACGCTGTCGTCGACCCGCGGGAACTTGGGGAAGTTGGTGAGGTCGACCCCCAGCATGAGGACGAAGTCGTCGGCCACGACCCCTTCGTCCAAGTGGGCCCCGGGCTTGCGGATCTCCAGGAACTCGTCGAGCTGTGGGTCGGCCGTCGGTTCTGACACGGTGGTCCCTCCTCTGTAGGTGCCGGCTGGACGGCTCAGGCGTCGGAGAACCGCCTCTGCATGGTTCGACGAGCACCGCCGGCCAGCTCCTCTGGAGGATAGCCGATCGGCTAGCCAGCGACAACGGTGGCTACCCTGGTGCGATGGCTTCCGCCGACCCCGTCGACACCGCCGAGCCCGCCGACACCGCCGACACCGCCGCATCGGAGCCCGTGCCGCGCAGCGCGGCCAAGGCCCGCATCATCAACGCCGCCCTCGACCTGTTCGCCGAGCACGGCGTCGGCGGGACCTCCCTGCAGATGATCGCCGACGCCATCGGGGTGACCAAGGCCGCCGTCTACCACCAGTTCAAGACGAAAGAGGAGATCGTCCTCGCCGCCGCCGAGGTCGAGCTCTCGAATGTCGAGGCGGCGATCGAAGCGGCAGAAGCCGAGCCGACCCGCACCCGGGCCCGCGAGGTGCTGATCACCCGCATCGTCGACCTCGCCGTCGAACGCCGTCGCATGGAGAGCACCCTCCTCGGCGATCCGGTCATCATCCGGTTCTTCGCCCACCACGAGCCGTTCCGACAGGTGATGGACCGCCTCTACCGGCTCCTCATGGGCGATGACGCCGGGCCCGACGGGCGCGTCCCCGCCGCCATGCTCACGGCGGCGATCGGCGGTGCCGTGATGCACCCCCTCGTCGCCGATCTGGACGACGAAACGCTGCGATCCCAACTCCTGCACCTGGCCAGGCGGTTCCTCGAACTCCCCGATTGAGTCGTGGCCGTCCGGCGTCAGGCCGGTACGCCCTCACCGGTCCGGACGGGCGGGCAGGCGTTCCATCCTCTGCGGCGGCCGGCCCTCCCGGGACCGGCCCGGACTTCACTCGGCCCGCCGGACAGTGCCCGCTTCCCAGAAGAAGGAGAACTCGACCGTGTCCTCCTCGTCCCGCTGACCGGTGGACACCAAACGCCATCCGGCCTCGGCATAGGCATTCAGGTGGCTCTGCACCCGCTTGTCGAACTTCCGGTCACGAAGACTCACCGCCAGACCACTGTAGGTGTAGCGCACCATTGCCTCCCTCGTGCTTTTGGACGCACACAATAAAAGGACTCCCTCTCCGAGGGCCGGACCCCAGGTGGAGGCGGTGTGCCGGCGAGGGGGGCTACCCCCACCGGACGAATCCGGCTGACCACATTCCCGTGACCACCGATTTTCTCTATGTTTGACCTGTGGGAACAGGAAAGGTGCAGAACCCGGAGCAGTGCGGCACACCCGGGTACCGGCCCGCGCCCGACATCCCGGGCTCAGGCCTCATGCCCCCATGGTGATCACCTGGGGGTCGGAGCCCAACTCGCGGCTGGAGGAGATCGCCCGGACGGTCGTCGAGACGCCGTTCACGCGGCGGACCTGGGCCGAGCTCCTCTTCATGATGGCGGGCATGCCCATCGCCTTCTTCGGGATCGCGTTCGTGGGCGTCACCATGGCCGCGGGCGTCGTGCTGGCCATCACCTTCATCGGGATCGCCCTCATCGGCGTGGCCGTGCGGGGGGCCCGCGGCATCGGGGGGATGCAGCGAAAGCTGGCCGGGGCGCTGCTCGACGAGACCATCGACGAGCCGGAGCCGTTCGAGCCACGACCGGGCTACCTCGGGTGGCTGCAGTCCGCGCTCCGGGACCGGACCGGCTGGAAGGCGATGGCCTACCTGGCCATCAAGGTGCCGCTGGCCCTCGTGGCCTTCCTCACCGCGTTCAGTCTCTGGTGGGATGCCTTCAGGTGCCTGACCTATCCGCTGTGGGGGGTCGCCCACCGCGGAGGTGTGGCGGAGTGGGGGGCCATCCGGATCTTCTTCCAGCCCAACTATCTCTCCGACGGGAGCAGCGGTCCGTTCGTGGTCCTGGCCACCGTCATCACCGGGGCCATCTTCTTCTTCATCGCCCCGTGGCCGGTGCGGTTCTTCGACTACCTCGACCGCCTGCTCATGCGGGCGCTTCTCGCCCCGGACGCCATGACCGTCCGGGTGCGCACCCTCGAGCAGGCCCGGGCCCAGACCGTCGACGCGTCCGCCGCCACCCTCCGGAGGATCGAACGTGATCTCCATGACGGCACCCAGGCCCAGCTGGTCGCCCTGGCCATGCGCCTCGGGATGGCCAAGGAGAAGCTCTCCGACCCGGACCATCTCGACATCGAACAGGTCAGGGACCTGGTCAACGATGCCCACAGGGGGGCCAAGGAAGCGATCGTCGAGCTGCGGGACCTCGCCCGGGGTATCCATCCGCCCGCGCTCGACGTGGGGCTCGAAGGCGCTCTGGCCACGTTGGCGGCACGGAGCACGATCCCGACCGAGCTCTCTGTCACCATCGACGAGCGGCCGAGCCCGGCCATCGAGGCCATCGCCTACTTCTGCGTGGCCGAGCTCATGGCCAACGTCGCCCAGCACTCCTTCGCCTCGCGGGCACGCGTGTCCTGTGCCCAGCAGGGTCGCTGGCTGCGTCTGGTGGTACGGGACGACGGGGTCGGAGGGGCCCAGGCGGTCAGCACCGGTTCGACGTCCAGTGGGCTGAGTGGGCTGGCCGACCGGGTGCACAGTGTCGACGGAAGTCTCGAGGTCACCAGCCCCCCACGCGGGCCCACGGTCGTGACCGTCGATCTCCCGCTCCGGGCCTGACCGCGGTGCCGCTCCGGGTCGCCATCGCCGAGGACTCGGTCATCCTCCGCGACGGGCTCGTCCAACTGCTCGTGGACCGCGGGTTCGAGGTCACCGCCGCGGTGGCCGACGGCGCCGCGCTCCGGGCGGCCATCGAACGCGAGCGACCGGACGTCGCCGTCGTCGACATCCGGATGCCACCGTCGTTCACCGACGAGGGGCTCCGGGTGGCCATCGATCTCCGTCGCCAGTACCAGGGATTGGCCATCCTCATGTTCTCGCAGTACATCGAGACCCGCTATGCCGAGCAGCTCCTGGGCGACGACGCCACGGGCATCGGGTACCTCCTGAAGGACCGCGTGGCCGACGTGAGCCAGTTCGTCGAGGCCCTGGAGCGGGTGGCCTCGGGGGGCACGGCCCTGGATCCCGAAGTCGTCACCCAGCTCATGGGCGCCTCCCGACGCCGCGACTCGATCTTCGTGCTGACGGCCCGCGAGAGGGATGTGCTCTCCCTCATGGCCGAGGGGCGGACCAATACGGCCATCGCCGACTCGCTCTGTATCTCCGAGGGGGCGGTCGAGAAGCATGTGACCAACATCTTCTCCAAACTGGATCTGCCCGTGTCCCAGGCCGACCACCGACGGGTCCTGGCCGTGCTCCGCTACCTCGACACCTGACCCGACCGGCCCGGGGCCGATCCGGTTGACGGTGGATCCACCGTTGCCGTCGGCGCGCCCGGCGCGACCCCGAAGGGGGGATTCCCCCACCCCGAATCACCCGCTAGCCGCATTCCATCGGCAGACCGGCTGTCTTACCCTGGCACCATGCCCACAACCGGAGGTGCCCGATGAGCGTCACCATGTCCACGGACACCGAAGGGCGCCGGGACCCGGACACCCAGTGGGCCGTCGAGACCCACGGGCTGACCAAGCGGTTCGGCGAGAACATCGCCGTGAACGACGTCGAGCTCCTCGTACCGCGGGGCTGCGCGTTCGGCTACCTGGGGCCCAACGGCGCCGGCAAGACCACCCTCATCCGGGTCCTGCTCGGGCTCACCCATGCCGACGCGGGCACGATGCAGCTGCTCGGCCACCCGGTCCCGCAGCATCGTGCCGCCGCCCTGGCCCGGGTCGGGGCCATCGTCGACGAGCCCCGGTTCCACGGGCACCTGACCGGGAGGCAGAACCTCCAGATCCTGGCCGCGGCCAGAGAGCCGGAAGCGAAGCAACGGATCGGGCCGTCCCTCGAGCGGGTCGGCCTGGTGCACCGGGGTGACGACAAGGTCTCGAAGTACTCGATGGGCATGCGGCAGCGTCTCGGGGTGGCCGCCTGCCTGATCGGCGACCCGCAGCTGCTGATCCTGGACGAACCGATGAACGGGCTGGACCCGGCCGGGATGCAGGACATGCGCGACATGATCCTCTCGCTGGTGGCCGAGGGCCGTACCGTCGTCCTCTCCTCCCACCTGCTGGACGAGGTCGAGCGCACCTGTAATGCGGTGGCCATCGTCGACCGGGGCACGGTCATCCGCCAGGGGGCCATCACCGACCTGCTGGCCGGGTCGTCGTTCGTGGTGGAGATCGAATGCTCCGATCCGTCCCTGGCCGGCGAGATGGTCAGGGCCACCTCCATCGGCGGGCGGGTCGAGATCGGGCCGATGGGCCTCGGGATCACCCTGCCGTCGGGAACGGGGCGCGACGTCATCGCCGAGATCAACCGCATCCTGGTGGGAGGCGGCGTCTCGGTCTACCGGCTCCAGGAGGTGCAGACCTCGCTCGAGTCGTGGTTCCTGCAGGTCACCAGCAGATTGGGGACGTCCGAATGACCACCACCACCGATACACCGGCTCCGGTGCCGGTACCCATCCGCCTCGATCACGCGCCCGACCGGCGCGGATCGTGGATCCCGACCGGAGGGATGATCGCCACCCGGATGATGGAGTTGCGGAAGCGGCGGGGCCTCATGGTGGCCCTCATCCTCGTCACCATCGGCATCCCCACCCTCTTCCTCGTCATCCGCCTCCTGGTCCACGCCTTCGACCCGAAGTCCTACGGGCCGGCCGGCGGGTCGGACATCTTCAACGCCCTGGGGCCGGGCGTGATCTATGTCTTCGGCTTCATCGTGGCCGCCACCCTGGGGTGCACGGCCGGATCCGTCGACCTCACCGAGGGGATGTTCCGCCACCTGGTGGTCACCGGCCGGTCGCGGTTAGCGCTCTACCTGGCCCGCATCCCGGCCGGATTGGCCATCGTGGTGCCGGTGGTAGCCGTCGGGTTCACCATCGTGTGCGCGGTGTGCGTGTTCGCCGCACCCACCCAGGTCGACTACGACGGGGTCAACGTCCCGCCGGGGCTGTCGCGGCCCGCGCTGGCCAGCTGGGCGGCCGCCCATGCCGATGAGGTCATCTGCGACTTCCGCTACGACGGGCCGACCCCACCGCCCAACGTGAACTGCGGCAACGGTCAGACCAGCGGTCCCCCGGCCGGGGCCACCATCACCACGCCGAAAGGTGTGTTCACCGTGCCCCCGTCCACACCGGCGGAGATCCGGGCCTTCGCCGTCACCATGGCCGACCAGAACTACCAGGACTACGCCAAGGTGTTCCTGTCCCCCCCGGTCGGGCTCATGGTCCGCACCGGCCTGTGGATCGAGCTCGAGGTGGTCGTGGGCTTCATGGTCGGGCTCGGGCTCGGCTCGCTGCTCGGACAGCGCACCGTGGCCGTGGTGCTGATGATCGTGCTCGAGATCGTCCTCACCCCCATCCTGTCGCGGGCCAACATCCCCCACCTGATCAATCTCCAGCGTTCGGTGGTCGGGTTGGCCGTGGCCCATCTCGAACCGTCAGGCCTGGCCTTCGTCTTCGGAGGGGGTGGCGGGCCCGGCGGCAACGAGGGCACCGCCCAACTGGTGCCGGAGTCGACGACGGCGGCCGTCTGCGTCATCATCGCCTGGCTGGTGGGTTGGTCGGCCCTCGGGGCCTGGCGGATGGTGAAGCGGGACGCCTGAGCGCGGGCGCCGGGCCGGCCGATGTCCACCCGCTGGCATGCCCCCTGGGATCTGCAGCCCGCCCGCTCCACCGATAACGTGCCCGCCATGGAATTCGTACCGTTGGGAAGATCCGGTTTGAAGGTGTCACGCGCGTGTCTCGGCACCATGACCTTCGGCAACACCGAGTGGGGGACGGACGAGCCCGAATCGAAACGGATCGTCGACTCCTTCGTCGACGCCGGCCACAACTTCGTCGACACCGCCGACGTGTACAACGCCGGTATCTCCGAGGAGATCGTCGGACGGGCCATCGCCGGCAAACGCGACGAGGTCGTGCTGGCCACCAAGGGCTACAACGTCATGGGGGGCGGACCCAACGACCGGGGCTCGTCCCGTGCCCACCTGACCCGTGCGCTCGAGGCCAGCCTGCGCCGCCTGGGCACGGACTACATCGATCTCTATCAGCTGCACAACTGGGACCACGACACGCCGATCGAAGAGAGCATGGCCACGCTCGACGGCTTCGTCCGATCGGGAAAGGTCCGCTACATCGGGTGCTCGAACTTCTACGGCAGCCAGCTGGTCGAAGCCCAGTGGGCGGCCCATCGCCAGGGAGGGGCTCCCCTGGTCAGCCTGCAACCCCAGTACTCACTGATCTGGCGCGACATCGAGCTCGACATCCTCCCCACCGCCACCCGCCACGGCATGGGCGTCATCGTGTGGAGCCCGCTCGGCGGGGGGATGCTCACGGGCAAGTACACCGCCCGGGACGAGCTCCCGGCCGACGGTCGGCTGAGCAGAGGTTCGGACATGGAAGCGGAAGGGATGAGGATGCTCACCCTCACCGACCGGAACTTCGAGATCGTGGCCGAAGTGGGCAAGGTGGCCGACGAGCTCGGTTCGACACCGACCGCGGTCAGCCTGGCCTGGCTCCTCAACCGCCCGGGCATCACCTCGGTCATCATCGGTCCCCGGACGCTCGATCAGCTGGCCCAGAATCTGGCCGGATTCGAGCTGGCCCTGCCCCGTGAGTCGGCCAAAAGCCTGAGCAGGGTGTCACGGCCCCCGGTGAGCTATCCCTGGTACATGCAGCTCCAGATGTGAAGGTTGCTCCGACCCGGACCGTCAGGGACGGGTGCCCACATCGACCTGGGTCGTTCCGGCGGGTGGGTGCCATGCCAGGGCGGTGACGCCGTCGGCATCGACCAGGGTGCGGGCATGGAGGTGGTCACGCACGAAGGCGATCGCCCTGACGTCCCCGGCCGCGTCGGCCCCGGGGAACTTGTCCTCGGACGCCGGATAGAAGAGGAACACCACCTCCCGGCTCTGCACCGGGAAGGACCCGTTCGGATAGAACCAGTAGCAGTAGGGGCGGGAGCAGAACCGGCCCATGGTGCTGATGGTGCTGATCACCTCGGCATCAGGCGGTGTGCGGGCCAGGGCCCGGTTGATCTGGCCGGCCTGGGCCGGGCCGATCTCGGAGACGGCGAGACGGATGGAGGCGGGTGCCGATCCCACGCCGTACGAAAGGGCCTGCACCATCACCGCCAGGGCCACGACGACGGCCGGGATCCAGCCGTAGCGGAAGCGCTGGACCGTCCACACCAGCACCATGACCGTTCCGAGCAGGACGAACGGGTAGACGGCCGCGTTCTGGAAGGCCTGATTGCTCAGCGAGGCGTTGGCGCTCAGGGCATTGACGACCATCACCACCACCGGGACCCCGAATCCCCAGGCGGAGGCCAGTCCGACCACACCGGTCTGTTTCACCAGGACGTACATGTCGGAGAGGCGACTCTGGACCTGGTCGATGACCCGGGTGGGATGGACGAGCAGACCGGAGATCAGGACGACGATGCCGGTGGGGCCGGCCAGGGTCTGCCGCCCGACCAGGTGGGCATAGGTGGCGATGCCCGAACCGGCGCTGGCGCCGAGCACCGAGACCACTGCCAACCAGCCGATGGCGGCCGCCACCACCAGGGCCCCCTGGCGCCGGGTCTCGCGGCCGGCGATGAGGGCCGAGATGCCCAGCCCGACCAGGGTGATGGCGGCGAAGGTGCCACAGGTCAGCGCCATGGCCACCCAGACCCACGCCCGCCGGTGCCGGCCCGACCACAGGTCACGCCCGGCCAGCAGCACGAACAGGGTGGAGATGGGCTCCATGTGGAAGTCGAAGCCGACGATCTGGTACGCACCCGGGCTGGCCACCAGCACGGCGAGCACCACCGATGCCACGCCGGCGGCGGGCCACCACGGCACCGTGCGCCGCTCGAGGTAGTCCACGATCCAGCAGAAGACCACGAAACCGCTGCCGGCCACGGCCAGGTCCTGGATCCACAGCAGGGCCACCGACCCCGGGTACACCAGGTGGACGAGGGCCAACGGCCAGAGGATGAGCTCGAAGTCGCCCTTGATGAACGAGTAGTGGTAGATGGTGTCGTAGGGATTCAGGTGGCCCTGGCCGATGAGGGTCCAGGCCTGGTTGTAGGTGGCGAAGTCCTCCCCCAGGTTGTTGTGGTGGTAGATGGCCGTGGAGTAGACGACCAGGCCGATGCACCAGAGCGCCATGACCACGGCCCCGGCCACCCGCAGCCACATCCACCGTCGATCGGTTCGCCCGGGATGGCTGTCGGTCGGCGAAGGAGCGGGCACCGCCGGGTCGTGCCGGGTGGCGACGACGGTGTCGTAGGCCACGGTCACGATCCGATCCCTGCACGCAGGCCTGTCGTCGGGCCCTGCTGAAGAGTCGCGCCTGGGCCCCGGCCGGTTGCGCATGAGGGGTTCTCCAGACCTGTCGACACCACTCGACCCGAAGGCGCTGTCCGCTTCAGTCACCCGACCCTCCGGAATCCGATGGTGGCCACCTTATCGTCCCACCCTCCTCTTCCCGAGGGACGGCGGGGGCTCCCGTCGGACTCGGGTCCGTCACCCCACCTCATCCCGTCATCTGTCGGGTCCGCCGACCCCGGGGCTCTGGCCGGCAGCCTGACCAAGGGGATGGCGGTACGACTCTGTATCCTCTGGCGGGGAGTGGAAACGTGGGACAAGGTTGAGCGGGCCGTGCACGTCGAGTGCGGCACCGCTGGAGGGCGTGGCCATGCTGACCGAACTTCCAAGAGTCATAGCGGCCAAACCGGACCGACCTGACCTCGGGGAAATCGCCGTGCACATGGGCGAGCTGACCCGTCGGATCGCCATGGATCCCGATGCGTGGACACCGGAACGGGTGGCACAGATGCTCGGGTTCTTCGATTCGCAGGCTTCGGGGTGGTCCGAGCGCGATCGTCCTGAGCGCCACGATGCACTCCGGGACGGGCTGGACAGAGGAGGCCCGTTCCCGGATGGGGTGTGTCTGGAGGTCGGAGCCGGAACGGGAAACGTGACCGGGGACCTGCAAGCCCTGTTCGACCGCGTCGTTTCGATCGACCTGTCCCGGGCCATGCTCCTGCTGGCTCCGCCGGGAGCTCCGCGGATCCAGGCCGATGCGTCCGTGCTGCCCGTACGCTCGGGCTCGGTCGCCGTCATCGCCCTCGTCAACATGTTCTTGTTCCCGAACGAGATCGCACGGGTCCTGCAAGAGGACGGGGTGGTGGTGTGGGTGAGCACGAACGGCGACGCCACCCCGATCTACCTCCCGCCGGACGACGTGTTGAAGGCGCTGCCGGGGGAGTGGAACGGCACGAGCGCGCAGGCCGGATGGGGAACATGGCTGACCGCCAGCCGGCTGACTTCGCCGGCAGGCGCCGGGCGCAGCCCATCGTCTTCTCGTTGACTCTGCCGATCCATACCCTCTGGTGAGGTAGCGAGATGCGAATCGGCGTGATCGGAGTGGGCATCGTCGGCGCCAGCACTGGCTGGCACCTGGCCAAACGGGGAGTCGATGTCGTGATGATCGACGCCGGCCAGCCCGGAGCGGGGGTCACCAACTGGACCTTCTCGTGGGTCAACGCCTCCAACAAGACAGAGACCAGGGAGTACTTCGACCTCAACGTTGCCGGTCTGGCCGCCCACGCGGATCTGGCGGCAACGCTCGATTCCGGCGATTGGTGGCACCCCAGCGGGCACCTACGGTGGTCCGAGAATGGCATTGGAGCGGAGGGACTCCAACGTCACGTCGAGCTTCTGACATCTTGGGGATACGACGCAACGGTTTGGGAAGCCGAGAGGGTGAGGCGTGTCCTCGAGCCTGAGGTCGAGTTCCCGTCGGACGGGACGCCGGTGGCCCTGTTCCGCGACGAGGGCTGGGTTCAGGGTCGATCACTCGTCGGCACACTTGTCGCCGACGCCCGAAGGCTCGGAGCCGAGCTGTGGGTCGAGAGCACCGCCACCGGAATCGCTCTCCGGGAGAGCCACGTCGAGGTCGCGCTGGCCGACGGGCGGAGCTTGGTAGTGGACGGTGTGGTGAACGCCGCTGGTCCGGCGGGCAACCGGGTCGCCGCGCTGGTCGGACGGGATCTTCCCATGCGGGATGACCCGGGGATGGTGGCCAGGCTGCGGTGCCGACGGGTGCCGATCCATCGGGCCATGCACGCCCCGCACGTCGAGGTGCGTCCTGATGGTGACGACCTGGTGGCGATCCACAGCCGGGAGATCGATGAGCTGATCGGCCGGGACACGCCTCAGCAACTCGTGACGCGCCTCCGCGGACTCGCTGTCGACGTGGTACCGGCACTGGGAGCCTCAGAGCTGGTGGGCTCGAACGTAGCGACGCGCCCGATACCCGGCGACGGCTTCCCGTCCGTCGGCGCCGTAGAAGGGCTCGACGGGTACTACGAAGCAATCACCCACAGCGGAATCACGCTCGGGATCATCGTCGGCCGCTTGCTGGCACAGGAAGTTTCTGAGGGTACGGTCGACGAACTGATCAGGCCCTTCCGGCCCGGGCGATGGATCACGACATAGGGACTGAACCCTTCGGAGGGTAGGTCGGACTCGACGGAGAGGGTGACCCGAGGATCGCGTCGAATGTTACGAAGCTTCACGTGGTCGGCGAGATGGCCGGCCACGATCTCGTCCCCGTCCCAGCCAACGTAGATGCATGTCACCTGCGGGCTGCCGTCCGGGTTGATGGTGGCCAGATGGACGAGTCGTCCGGAATCAACAGCCGCCCGGGTGGTCTCGTCGAGACGGATGGGTTCTTCAGCCATGCGTTCACCTCCGTGGTCCTGACTCGGAATCTACCGGGCCGGTCTCTGCCGCCAGGCCACGCCGCTCGGGAATACAGCCGGCCAAGTGAGTGAGCCTCCTCGATGCTGGTCCAGCGGCGAGAGCACCCACCGTCTCATCGCCACGCAGCTGAGGCGGAGGGTTGAGAGTGCCTCTGTCGACGACGGCGTGTTGCCCGATCCGAGCCGGCCGGAGCCAGTCAACGGGAGTGGAAATCGGTCGTGTCGAGGAAGATGTCGACGATGGCACCAGATTTGGTATCATTGATGCATGGACGCCGCCGTGCTGCTGCAGGAAGCCCGCCGTAGGAGTGGCCTCTCCCGGAGGAAGCTGGCCCAACGCGGAGGCACCTCGGCTTCCACCTTGTCGGCCTATGAATCGGGAGCCTCGGTCCCCTCCGTCTCCACATTGGACCGGCTGCTCCGGGCAGCAGGGTTCGAGGCCGAAGCCACGCTGAGGCCGGTACCTCCGGGCGACGAGCGGGATCTGGCGGAGAAGATCGAGGCCCTCTTCTCCTTCGTCGACGCCCTGCCACGGCGCCGACGGGGTCCGCTGAGGTATCCCGTCTTCGGCACGCCGAGGGCGATCCGTCGATGAGGCCGATCCTCGATGCGATCATCGAGCTGCACGACGGGCTGGATGCGGCCGGGATCCCGCACGCCTTCGGGGGGGCCTTCGCGCTGCTGTGGTGCACCGGCGAACCGAGGACGACGGTCGATATCGATCTCAATATCTTCGTCGCCCCGGCCGAGACAACGCGGGTTCTCGACGCGTTGCCCGATGAGATCGCAGCCACCGATGGAGAGGTGACGCAGTTGATGACGGATGGTCAGTGCCGGTTGATGTTCGACGGAATCCCCGTCGACATCTTCTTGGACACAACCCGCTTCCACGACGATCTGCGTCTGCATATCAAAGAGCACCGGCTGATCGACAGGGAGCTTCCTTTTCTCGGCTGCAACGACCTTGCCGTCTTCAAAGCCTTCTTCAATCGGCGTAAGGATTGGGCGGACATGGAGGAGATGCTCCGGGCAAGACGGCTGGACGTCCCCTACGTGACCGGCGTCCTGACCGAGTATCTCGGGCCTGACGACGAACGCATTCGCGAGCTGCTCGCCATCCGCGACGAAGTCGTCCGCCAGATCGGATCCGGGACCTCAGCCGATTGAGCTGAGGGGAACGGTGGAGGGCCGAGATTCGGCCATGGGTCTGGTCATAGACTGCCCGTATGGGACGTGACGCGTTTCCCGGTTCTGACGGCCCCGTCAAGTTCGACGGGGATCTGGAGGATGTCGCCAATGACCTGCTCACTCCGGAGACTGATCTGCCCGACAGCGATGCGGTAGAGCCAGAGCTGGATGAGTAACTACGTCCTCACGACGAACCTGGTCTGCCATGGGTGTGGTGAATCGGAAGCAGTTCCCTTCGACACGGGCAAGCCCCTTGACGAGTTGGAGTTTCCGCTCACCCTGTCCAAGGACTTCATCTGTTCCAACTGCGGACCGCAGGGTCCGATGTCGGTCACGCTTTCGAAAATACGCACCTGAATACGGTTCTGCCCACGGCGACAGACTCGACGACCACGCCATCAGGCACCCGCACGGTCACCACGACCGGGCCGTTGATCCATTTGCTTTCGAACTTCTGTCGTTTCCTCATCATCCTCCTCCCCAACGAACGGTCCGGCCTGTTCGTTTCTCATCGGCTTTCGCCTGGTCAGCGGCTACGTTGGTCACGGCAGACATTGCCCGGAGAGGCGACCCGGGTGCTGCTCCCTGGAAGCAGACCCAACAGCGTGGTTCCCCACTGATGCCGTCGGCGTGAGCATCCGGCCAGGGCTTCACAGCACGAGCAGACGGCGGCAGAGCGCGTCGGCGACGTCCTGGACGGTGGTCCGCAACCAGGCCACGTAGGCGACCTGGGTGAACGCCGATGGATCGGCCTGACCCATCTCCAGCAGACACTCGTGAAGCACAGCCTCCCCGCTGGCCAGATCGCTGCCCCCTGTCAGGTGGTGGATTCGGGCAACCTCCAGCTCCGCATCGATGGCCCTCCCCCGCCAGTTCTCGAGCTCCCGCTCGTACCGGTGCAGCTCAGTGGTTGCCGTCTCGAGGTCCACAGCCATCTCCGCGATGCGTTGCAGCAGGGCATCGTCGGAGACATCGACATCGACCAAGCGGGAGAGCCGCTGCACCTCCTCGATGAGCATTGCCACCTCCGCCGTCGTCGCTTCTTCCGGATACTGCCGCAGCAGGGCGGCGGTGACCAGGTCAATGGCGGTCCCTGTCATGGCTTGCCCGACTCACGTAGGACCACTTGTTTTCGGAACCCGAACTGGAGGAACCAGACCCGATCGTCCGCCTCGCAGAAGACCGGACCCTCCGGGCCATCGTTCCATCGGCCCTTCCGAATCTCTATGCACCGCCTGTGGAATCCGGCCTGCATGGGTTGGCACAGCAGCGACTGGGCCCGTTCGATCGCGAGACCCAGGCGGCTCAAGGTTGCCACCGCTCTGCCGACAGCATCGGGCTGCTCCACGTCGTCCAGGATCTCTACCAACATGTACTCCAAAGCGCCCACAATCGGGCGCGTCGGCATCTCAACGCTCATCGAATGGTTCCTTTCGGTCGGTCCGGTGGCGGGCGATGACGCGACGACACCGGGCAAAGAGTTTCGGGGGTACCCCTCTGGATTACTCACAGGGGACAAGGGGAACGAGATGGCCGGAATGAGCTCGCTATCGAACTTCGCCGGGCCGTCTGGCTGTCGACCGAACGGTGTGAGATCCCTAGATCTATCAGACCCGAAAGGGGTCGGCAACCCGTTTTTGACCGACCCGGTCCGAGGATGCCATGTGGCCACCGTCCCCGGGGCCTCATCCAACGGCTGCGTCAGTAAGGAGGTTTCGCTCGGTGACGGCCAGCGCCGATCACGGGAGGGTCCGGATGGTCGGACGGGCCATGTCGTCGTAACGCCAAGGCCCCCGATTCGTTTCCAAGGATACGTGGCGGGATCGCGCGTGCGAAGCCGCGGCATGTGACACACCGAAGGGCGTCACTGCGGATGCCCTCGGTGGCACCATCTACGGCACGGGGGGGCAGCACGATGAGAACCGGACCCGAGGTGGTGGCGGCCACCGCACTGACGGTGGCAGTGCCCTCCATGGCCGGCGGTGTGATCGGGGTGATCTCCGTGACCTTCAGTTCGACCGAGGAGAGACGACCATGACCGTATCCACACGACCACCATCACCGGCAGCGGGCCGGAGCCGGGCCCGGGTGGTGCAGGTGGCGGTGGTCCTGATCGCAGTGGCCGTCGCCCAACTGGTGCTCGACCCGATCCGGGCCACCCCTGCGTCAGCCATGGCCCGGTTCTCGGGGAACCCGGTCGTCCGTGTCTCCGGCCACCGGTTGGTGGACGGCAGCGGGAAACCGATCCGGCTGCTCGGGGTCGACCAGGCCGGGGCCGAGTCGTCGTGTGTGGCCGGGGACGGGTTCGGCACCCCGCCCCCCTCCGACACCGAGCGGGACATCGCCGCCCTGGAGAGCTGGAAGATCAATGCCGTCCGGCTGCCCCTCAACGAGGACTGCTGGCTCGGCATCAACCTGCCCTACCCCGAGGACGGGGGGGCCGCCTACCGCTCGGCCATCGTCGCCTATGTGGACACCCTCAACGCGGCCGGCATGGCCGTCATCTTGGACCTCCACTGGGGTGCGCCGGGCACAGAGCTGGCCACCGGCGGGGAGGTCATGGCCGACGAGAGCCACTCGCCGGCCTTCTGGTCGTCGGTGGCGGCGACCTTCAAGGGCAACCGGGGGGTGGTCTTCGATCTCTTCAACGAGCCCCGGCACCTCCCCTTTGCCTGCCTGGTCCACGGGGGCTGCACCGTAAAGGGGGTCAAGGTGGCCGGCTACGACCAGCTCATCTCCGACGTACGGGACACCGGGGCGACCAATGTGGTCATGGTGGCCGGGATCGACTTCGCCGCCAACCCGTCCGGGTTCAAGACCGCGATGCCCCACGACCCGCTCGGCCAGCTGGCCATCTCCGTCCACGTCTACAACTTCAACGCGGCCAAATCGCCGGCCACCTGGAGCAAGTGGGTGCGGATGGGCCTGCTGTCCAAGGTGCCCTTCGTCACGGGCGAGTTGGGCGAGCGGGACTGCACGGCGAAGTTCATCGACACCTACACGAGCTGGGCCGACGCCCACGGCGTGTCCTACCTGGCCTGGGCCTTCAACTCCGGACCGTGCAACGGGCCCTACCTCATCGACGCCGGCGGCAACCCGACCCCCTACGGTGCGGGCTACAAGGCTCATCTGGCCCATCTGGCCCCGTGAGGGGCCGCTTGCTCTCGATGGTCTCGTCCGTGACGCCCTTCAACCGTTGACTGCCGGCCTCGGCCAGTTGGGCCGAGGCGATCGAGCGTCAGGTCACAGTGATCTTCAGTACCGCGGTGGCCGTGTTGTGAGTCTTGGACGCATTGTCATGGACCGAGATCCCGACCGAGTAGGTGCCGGTAGCCACTGTCGACTTGACCTTGCCGGTGATCTTGCCCGAAGCGCTCATGGTCAATCCGGCAGGAAGCTTCGGTGTCGTGTTCTTCCAGGTGAACGGAGAGGTGCCACCGAGCTCGGTGAGCTGCAATGTGTACGCGGTGGCTCTCTTGGCGGTGCCCAGGGTGAGCGTCGTGATCCTGATGGCCACGACCTTCAGAGTGAACGTCTGCTTCGCGTTCGGGAGCACTCCGTTGGCTGCGGTGATGGTTACGGTGTACGTCCCGGTGGCCGTCGGCTTTCCGGAGAGAACACCGGCACTGGTCAGGGTCACGCCGCCGGGCAACGTACCGGTCTTCGAGAAGGTGATGGCCGTGGGATAGCCGTTTGCGCTGACGGTGAAGGTTCCGGACTTGCCCTTCACGAAGGTCGTTGTGGCCGACGAAGTGAAGACCGGGGCCTTTGTGACCGTGAAGCTCTGGGCGGTGCCGTTGGCGGCGGTGTAGTCGACGCCCGCGGTCACGTGGGCGGTCAGGGTACAGGTGCCCACCCCGACGAAGGAGACGGAAAGTCCTGAGGCGCTGCAGACCGACGTGGTCGACGAAGTAACCGAGCGGGTGCCGTCACCGGTGGTCGAGACCGAGGCGGTAAAGCCACCGCCGTGGGTGCCGGACGCCGGCAGGTTGGCGATGACGGGGGTGGTCGGGGTGAGGAGGGTCCCCTGGCTGACCGAGAAGGTCGTCGATCCCGTCGCCGCGCCGTCAGTGCCGGTGACCTTGTAGAGACCCGGGGCCGTGGCCGAACAGGAAGACCCTGTGCAGGTGGCCCCGGCCGACGATCCCGATCCGTCCGGGGCGATGGTGAAGGTCGTGGCACCGGTGACATTTCCGATGGCGAACCCGAGAGAATCGCTGCCGTCGGCAGTGAGAGTGATCGGAGTCCCTGACGCGGTCGTCGATGAACTCGGCGTCAATGTGAGACTGGTCGCGATCCGGTGGTACCCGAGCACATCGACGTTGGTGATTCCGGCCGTCGTCAGAGGATCGGTCTCGCCCGGGCTGGCGAAGGCATCGAACGAATCAGGCGTGATTGATGCGTAGTCCTGTGCGTCGGCCCCGGCCACCGTGTTGAACGGCACCAGATCCGTCGTCCCGCTGTTGATCGAGAAGTAGGCGCCCGGCGTGTACGCGGTGAGGTTGCGGGTTCCGGGTGCCGTATAGCGGAAGAGGTCGTTGGGTACGTAGAAGCCATACTGGTCGAGCCCCGGGATCCTGCCCATGACCTCGGAGAGCTCGTGTTCGGCGACCCCGATGAAGTCGTAGTCGCCGGAGACGTCACGGTCGGAGGGATTGAAGGTGTAGGGCTGCACGCCGAAGGTGATGGTGGGCACGTAGCCACTGCACGTTGACGTCGAGAAGCAGTTGGCCGGAAGGAGGCCGATCGCCATCATCTCGGGAAGCGAGACGCACCATTCCGAACCCCCGGTCGGATCCGATGCCGGCACGTCCTGCGCCGAGGTGATCTGGTCCGGCGTCGTCTCACTGGCCTTCAACGCGTCCACGACGGTCGAGTAGGGGTCGCAGAACAGACCCTGATCCGACTCCCCGAGTCCCGATCCCGTATAGGCGACGTTGACGTCGATGGTGATGGGGTCGCTGTATTCGGCCTCGTACTGGCTGACGACGTAGTTGAACGCGGACTCGATCTGGCTCGACAGTGACGACGACGTCACCGTCGACTCGAAGATCGGCACGATGGTGAGGTGGGTGCCCACCGAGGTGCTGATCCTCGGAGCCAGTGCCCGGGGTCCCACCGACGCAGGAGGCGTGAATGTTCCGGTGATGTGGGCAGGACCGACGGGCAGGGTCCGGGTGGCGTGAACCATGGCCCCTACGGACGGGGCGGCTACGGCGGCTCCGAATCCCGAAGCCAACGCGACGACGGCGGTCATGGCGACGACCACTCTCTTCGGAACCCGTCGAGCTATCCCCCTGGACCTTTTCGAACTGGTCCTCTTGCGGAGGCACGAAAAAAGGGCGCGATCCACTTGCACGGTTACCGTCCTCTCCGCCGAACCCCGCCCCAACCAGCCACGTCGTCTCGCTGGGGTTAGCGCGACATCGATCACTATAAGGAGTGTCGATTGAGAAGTAAACCGCATCGGCCTGAGCGTGGAACCCGTTTGACGACATCCATGCTGATACGTGTCAAATGATGCTCATGGAAGCGCACCGGTGCGACCCGGCATTCCGGCGACCGTGGACCATGCTCGCTGCCGCCCTCACCGCGGCCCACCACGGCTTCGAGTTGTCCAGCGGCATCGGGCTCGTCGGCCAGCCCGAGCTCGGTCTTGTCGGAGCCGGCACCCTGTGGGCAACGCAGATCCCGGTCTGGATCGCAGTCGCCGCCAAGGGTGACAAGCGATGGGACAGGCTGCTTGCCGTGTGGTCCGGTGCGGCGCTCGGGGGCGCAGTTGTGCACTTTCTCATTTGGCCGTGGCGACGAAGCAGCCTGGGGATACCGGTCCTCGCCGAAGCAGAGGGCCTCGGCGTCTCCAAGCTTCCTGCCTACAACACGCTCCTCTATGGTTGGGGAGCAGCCTCAGCGCTCTCGATCGCGCTCGAAGTGCCTCCGCGTGAGCGGCGATGGGCCCTCCTGGGTTTGGCGGCGTTGCCTCTCCTGCGCCGTTCGGCCGAGCACCATTTTTCGTGGATCGTCGATCAGGCGGCGACGAGACCAGCCTGGTGGAATCGGGGCGTCCAAGCCGGCTGATGCTCCGCTCAGCCGACCCGTTCCCCTCAAGTCGACCGCGAGCCTCGATACGACCTGAGCCCTACTCTTCGTCTTCCGCAACAGAGATGTCTTCTTCGACGGCATGCAGCTCACCGTCATCTCCCACCACCGACAGCTTTTCGTCGATGACCGTGTCACCCTCCGGCGTGATGACAGCGATGGTCTCGTCAGTGGCCAAGATCTTTCCGTCGCTGCCCACGGCGACGACCAGGTCGTCTACCACGAGATTGCCGTCGGCATCGACGTCTTCGGTCTCGACCTCCACCACTCCGAAGGAGCCCTCTCCCGCTGATCCGGCCGCGGTCATGTTCATAGAGCGTTCCTTGGCCGCCTTTGACCGTCGCGCCAAACCAAACCCAAGTGCACCTGCCCCGAGTGCCACAAAGATCAGCCGTTTTCGTTTCATGGTCGGACCACCTCCTGCTCCCATTGTGACCGGCCGATGGCGGCCGCCACCAATGCAGATCGCCCAATGGCCTCGTGAGCCGGCCAACGGTCAGGTTATGACTCCACAGGACCGCAGGCAGGCCACAGGTCCCTCAGCGCCCCAACCCGAGGAGGGTTGACGTCGCCGGCCGGCCATCGGCAGGCGGACTGTGCCACGCATGGGACGGCGCCGTCGTCCTAGAGTCGGGCCATGATCATCGTTTCCGGAATCATGACCATCGACCCTTCGTCCCACGACCGCATGGTGGAACTCGGTCGCACCGTCTCGACCGAGTCGCTGAAGGAGCCAGGGTGCCGCGCCTACGGTCTCTGGGCAGACCCGGACGTCCGAGGTCGGTTCCGGGTCTTCGAGGAGTGGGATTCCCAGGAGGCGCTCACCGATCACTTTGGCACCCCGCATTTCGCGGCATTCGGTGGCAGTCTCGGCGAGCTCGGACTCGTCGGCATGGACGTTCACCGTTACATCGACCCCGAGGTAGCGGACCTGTTCTGACCGTGCCCACCTTCGTCCTGCCCACGACGGCTGAAAGAGGCCACTGAGACGGTGAGCACCGTGATCGAGAACATCCAGTTCATCAGGTCCAGCTTCTGGGGTAGATCCCAAGCATGATGCGTGTCGGGATATCCATTGGAACCGTCTTTTCGACCGACGAACCCGGCGGCCATCGGGCCGGACCACAAACGGTGCTCAGCCAGGCACTGGCCGCCGACCGGGCCGGCCTCGACACGTTGACGCTCGGAGATCACCACTCCACCGGTCCGGCAGGGTATGTGCAGAACGTGCCGATGCTGGGTCGCATTCTCGCGGAATGGGATCGCCCGATGGGGTGCCTGTTCCTCGTCCCCTTGTGGAATCCGGTGTTGTTGGCTGAACAGATCGGGACGCTGGCTGCCATGTCATCAGGACCGTTCATTGTCCAAACCGGACTCGGCAGCGGCGAGGGCCAATTCCGGGCCATGGGTGCCGACCTGAGTCAAAGGGCGAACCGCCTCGAAGAGGGCATCATCGTCGCCCAGGCTCTACTGAAGGGCGAGACAGTCGATTCTGACCCCTTCGCCATCGAGGGAGCCAGAATCGCGCCCCTACCGCCCGAGGGAACGGAATGGTGGATTGGTGGCGGAGCACCGAAGGCGATCGACCGGGCGGCGCGGCTCGGCGACTGCTGGTACGGCAATGCCGATCTCACCCCCGACACGGCCGCCCGGGATATCGAGATCTATCGGGAGGCATGCGCTCGCCATGATTGCCAGCCGGTCCGCATCCCGATCCGAAAAGATGCGTTCATCGCCGAGAGCCGCGTAGAGGCCGAGCGGGTGGGTGATGCTCTGGTGGCCGGTGGCTACCGGGGGTTCGATCGAAAGGCCGTCGCCTACGGTGATCCCGAGAGCGTCGCCGACCAGCTTTCCGTCTTCGGCGATCTGGGATTTACCGACATCATCATCCGGACCATGTCGCCACTACCGACCGAGATGGGTCCCGAAGGTGCCTCCCGCTCGGTCGAGCTGGCTGGTGAGGTGCGCATGCTTCTCGCCTGAACCGGGCGTTGATCCGCTCGCGGGTGAGCCGGTCCGCCGGTCCCGGCGATCAGTCAATCGAGCTCTTTGAGAACCTCACCGATGATTTTGGTGGTTTCGTGAGCGGGAAGCGGCTCGTCGCCTTCGGCCGCTGCAACCTCTGCGGAGAAGTCCTCAACCGAATGCACTCCACCGACCAGAACGTGGCGAAGGGCCTCACCGCTCGCTTCGGGATCATCGAGCGCCTCCACCGCGGGCGCAACTGCATGGTCCGGAGAGACAGCAACGGCGTGAACAAGGGTCATGGCTTCCTGTCGACCACTGGTCGTCGAAACAACCGGCTGGCGATCGGGGTTCTGTTGCAGGTCCCACTCGGCGAGCGCCTCGTCGTACCCACCTTCGCCCGGATGGAGAAGTCGAGTAACCGGATCGATTTCCGTTTGAGCACTTTCGGCTTCGGTGCTTGCATCGCTGCCCGCGTCATCGGTCGGGTGCTTCCGTTCAGGAACCACTGGCACAAGAAGCGTGCCATCGGCATTTCGTACGATGTCCATGAAACAGACCCCCAGGGCCCTGGCGCTCGCCAGCTTGTCTGTGGCCGCACTCGCCATCATCGCCCAGTCGGATCGCCGGCGCCAGGACCGGAATTCGGTTGTTGGTAAGGCCAGGCACCAGTCGGCCGCCCCCGGGGTTCAAGAACCTCTCGCAACCAGTCCCTCGGCTGGGTGGGCCGATCCGCCACTTGGACGCGGCCGAGGTGATTGCCCCCGAGGCCCCGGTCATGGCCGGAAGAGCCAAGCCACGGGTCGTCGACCTCCCGCCGGTTCTCTTCAAATTCGCCAACAGGGCGACGTGGCCTGAGCCACCACTTCACCCGAACCCGAATTCAGGCTTGATATGGCCAATGAGGCCATGAGGGCGGCCGAGGAAACCGCACGCCGAGTACACCAAGCGGGCTAAAGCCATCGCGGCGGCGCGCCGATACGGACTGAGTCTTGACGCCATCGGCGAGGAACGGACGCCTCGCGTGAGTGAGTGCGCCAGATAGGGGAGGTTGGCAAGTGACGAATCTCAGCCAGACGGCCGACCGGGCGGCTCTGGACCCCGGCAGCGTGCAGGCCGTACGCAGCCAAGACTTCAAATCCTTCCCGTGTCCGGTCTGCTCCGCGCCTGATGGCCTGGTAATCCGAGCCAACCGAGCCCGCGGCCGAGTGTTCATAGGCAACGCGATCCCAACCCCCGGCAACGGTGGTTTAGTCCAGTGCGGTGCGTGCCAAGCCCTGGTGCGCTGGTGTGTGGGGAACCTGTGACGGTGAACGGCAGTGCTCCGGACCGCGTTAGGACGCCGTCTTGGCCGGGGAAACCGGGCCGATCCTGAGGCAAGGCCGGATACGGGTTGGGTACGGATGTCCCACTGACGCCGTTACACGGGTGAGCCCTCTCACAGGTTCCGAAGCGTCTCGGCCGATTGCGGACGAAGCTGCAGGTTCCGAGCCCGCTGGTCTGAGAACCGATTGACCAACATCTCTGCCCATCAAGCTGAGGTCGAAGCCCGTGGAGCCCAGGTCGGACACTTCTACCAATCGGCTCAGCGTTGACCGAAAGGCCCCGGTTCAGAGACTCTTGCACCTCCAAAGGGGCTTTTGGCCCTGGCCCCGGCGCCGCGGCGAGCGGATCCTCTCACTATGGACCTGGATGGATCCTCCGGAGACGTCGCCCCGCTGAAGAAAGCGGCCCAGCCGGTCACCGGCGTTGTCTGGGAGCACAACTCGCACATTGGGGATGCCCGAGCCACTGCCATGGGCGCCCGAGGTGAGTTCAACGTCGGACAATTGGCACGGCAGCGATATGGAGGTGAGGTCGCGCTCATCGGATTCACCTGCTTCGACGGCCAGGCCACCGCAGCATCCGACTGGGGTGAGCCCGACGAGCGGAAGCGTGTTCGCCAGGCGCGCCCCGACAGCTACGAGGCCCTGCTCCACGCGACGGTGTGCGGCTGTGATCGACGAGGTGCAACCGTGGGCGGTGGTCAACAGCGCCGGGTACCCAGGGGTCGGTGCCATAGAAGACGTCAGCGATCGCGAAGCGCGCCGCCAACTGGAGACCATGGTGATCGCTCCGATGCGACTGGCCCGCCTGGCGCTTCCCTACATGCGAGCTACTGGCCAAGGAAGAATCGTCAACATCTCATCCATCTATGGGCTGACCACGACACCATTGAGTGGGTGGTACCAGGCGTGCAAGCATGCTCTTGAGGCCTCCTCCGACGCCTTGCGACTCGAAGTGGCCCGCGACGGCGTCTCAGTGGTGATGATCGAGCCCGGTGGCATCCGGACGGGGATCTGGGAAGCATTCGAAGAGGACATCCGACATCGTGGAGAATCCGATTGCGGCATCAGCTATCACCGGGTGCAGGCGCTGCTCAGCGCATTCTCTCGATTCATGGGTGAGCCCGAAGGTGTGGCCCGTGCTGTCGGAAAGGCCCTCACCACCCGGTCGCCACGAGCCCGGTACCTCGTCGGCCACGACGCCCAGGTCATCGCCGCGGCCCAGTCCCTGATCCCTACCGAGATCAGGGACCGCATCACCCGTCTCGTGACCGGTATGTGAACGACTCGGGAAGCGGGCGAGATGTGAGAACCAGCAGCGGGGATCGGGTCGAAAAGGCCTTCCGGACGGTACGGCGTGCCGATTTCGTCGTCCCTGAGCTCCGTGAAGAAGCGGATATTGACACGCCCCTGCCCATCGGATTTGGCCAGACGATCAGTCAGCCGACCACCGTGAAGTTCATGCTTTCCTGGCTTGATGCAATGCCTGGTGACGAGGTCTTGGACATCGGGTCCGGTTCGGGATGGACCACCGCGCTGCTCGCGCACATCGTCGGCCCACAGGGCATCGTCTATGCAGTTGAACGCATTCCGCAATTAGTGAAGTTCGGCCGAGACAACTGCCGCCGCCTCGGCATTGAGAATGTGTTCTTCTTCCAAGCGGGGAAAGAGTACGGTTTACGCGAGCATGGTCCCTATGCGAGGATCTTGGTGAGCGCCAGCGCACGGGAATTACCTGTGGAGCTGCTAAACCAGTTGATGATCACGGGGAAGATGGTCATTCCCGTGCAGTACGACATCCTCGAGGTCACAAAGACCGCTGAGGACGAGTACCGGACAAGGCGGCATCCCGGATTCGAATTCGTTCCCCTGGTCTGACGGCCAGCACAGCCTGCTGGACGGGCGGGGCTGCATGAGTGGGTCCAGGGATGGTGCGACGTAGAGTCCTCAGCCCGCTGAGCTGAGAACGTCGTCGAGTCCCTCTGCCCAGCTGAGTCCGACTATCCGCCTCGAACCCTCAGGCCTGCGGGGCTGAGACCGATGAATCCTCACTGGTCATGGGACCTTGTGGGGCCACATCGACCTCGACCCCGAGCTTGGGGACCACCCGGTCCAGCCACGAGGGCATCCACCAGTTGGCCCTGCCCAGGATCTCCATAATGGACGGCACCAGCACCATGCGCACCAGGGTGGCGTCGATGAAGATGGCGGCAGCCAGACCCAGACCGAACACCTTGAGGACATGGAGGGGATCGCCGATCACAAACGATCCGAAAACGCAGATCATGATGGCGGCGGCGGCGGTGATTACCCGGGCCGTCTTGGCCAACCCGTCAGCAACGGCACTCGAGTTGTCCCTGGTTCGTCGCCATTCCTCACGAATCCGGGACAATAGGAACACCTCGTAGTCCATCGAGAGGCCGAACAGGATGGTGAACATCATGAGCGGGATCCATGGATCGATGGGGCCGGTGGAACCGATCCCGATCACACTGCCGAGCCAGCCCCACTGGAACACGGCCACGATCACCCCGTAGGCGGCCCCGACCGACAGCAAATTGACGATCACTGCCTTCAGCGGAATGGCCAAAGAGCGAAACACGGCCATCAACAGCAGGAAGGCCAGTAGGAGTACGACAGCGATGACCCATACCAGCCGGGACGCCAGGTAGGCGGAGGCGTCGACCGAGCCGGCTGTCTCTCCGCCCACGTAGGCCGCCACCCCGGTCCCGGCCGTCGCCGCGGGGATGGCGTTGTTGCGCAAGGAGTGGACGATGGCCTCGGTCTGGGCCGCTTGAGGTGACGTCGCCGGGAAGGCGATGATGACCGCATCGTGATCCGACGCCGAGAACTGTGGCGGCGTGGCGAAAACCACGCCAGGGGTGGCGGCCACCTTTGCCCGTAGGTTCTCGACGGCGGCCTTCTGGCCGTTGGGCACCGACGCGGCCACGATCAGCGGGCCGTTGAACCCGGGTCCGAAGCCGCTGGCCAGAGCATCGAACGCCTGTCGGGTGTTAGAGGACGTGGGATCGTTCCCGGCGTCGGTGAAAGCCAGGCGCATGGAGAAGAAGGGAATGATCAGCACCAGCAGGCAGAGCACCGCGGTACCACCAGCAATGATCGGATGTCGTTGCACGGTGCGGCTCCATCGGTACCAGAAGCTCCGGGCCGAGGGCTCGGCAGCGCTCTGGAGGAGGCCGGGCACGTGGAGCTTGTCGATGGCCCGGCCGACGAAGCCCAGCATGGCCGGCAGTAGCGTGATGGCGGCAACCATGACAAGCACCACGGCAGCGATCGCTCCAACGGCCAGACCTCGCATGAAGGGTAGCTGCAGGACGAAGAGGCCGAGCAGCGAGAGGATCACCGTGGAGCCGGCAAACACGACTGACCGGCCCGAGGTGGCCAGCGAAACCGCGGTGGCCTGACGGGGGGTCCGGCCTTCGGCCAGACCCTGGCGGTAGCGGGTGACGATGAACAGGGCGTAGTCGATGCCCACGCCGAGCCCGATCATGGCCATCATCTCAGGGGCGAAGGTCGGGGTGGTGATCACGTGGGAAAGGAGGTCCAGCACAGCGAAGGCGATGGCGATCCCGAACAGCGCGGTGATGATGGGCAGGCCCATGGCCACGACGGAGCCGAAGGCCAGCAGCATGATGATGATGGCGGCCAGGATTCCGATGCCTTCACTGGACCCAGGCTTCCCTCCTGCCACCAGGCTGATGGCCTGACCCCCGAGCGCCACGCGGTAACCGGGAGCAGCGAAGGACTGTGCAGTGGTGATTACCTTGTTGATGGCAGCCTGAGGAAGGTTCCCGGCGATCTCGTCGAACTGCACCTGTACGTAGGCGATGTGTCCATCGGCAGAGATCTGGTGGGCTCCGGCGGCGGCAAACGGACTGACCGCCTCGGATACATGGGCCAACGGGGTCAGGGCGGCCACCATCCTGGCCGTCCGGTTCTGCACTGACGCGGCGCTGATCGGCCCGGTGGACGTGATCACGACCTGGGCGGGACTGCCCTTCTCGGCCGGGAACGCCCTATTCAGGATCTGCTGGACTGGTTGCGCACCACCAGTGAGATTGTTGGAGAAATTGCTCCCTGCGGCTTGGGCCAACACATTGGCGCCCACCAACGCCACCAACCAGAAGATCAGCACCCACCAGCGGTGGTCGTGGCACCAACCGGCGATCCGAGCGAGTCCGCTCTCTTCTGCCGGCCTCAATTGTGGCCGATCCCGCGTGACGCGTTCGTCAAGTCTGCTGGACGTCGTCGTCATTCAAGGCCTTTCGGAGGAATTCGGAGACCAGACCTCGATTGAAGAATAGCTGTCCCCTCGATCCTGACCAGACCATCGAGCAGGTTCAAGGACCCGCGAGCCGTGGCGCTCATAGGGGGCCAGGAGGCTTGAGTCTTCTGCAGGACCCACCAGACGGTTACAGGAAGGTGGTTGTAGTGCGTGGTGCAGTGGACCACACACTCAGCGACCTCTGTAGTCAATCTCGGCGACGTTAAGGGGGTTCACGGAGAACCCGTGATCGCTGGATCTCAGCTCGGTGGGCTGAGGTTGCTTGACTGGTTCTCAGCTGGCACAGCTGAACCTGAGCCCGAAGACCCAGAAAACCCGGAGGCTAAACCGTCGAGAGTCTCTCGAGTTCGGACCGGATACCCGCAAGGACCGGGGTCCCGTGTCCTTCGGTGCAGCGGCGGTACCAGGAATCGAGCAGTCGGCTACCTTCGTCGACCCGGCCGGTCCGCCCGAGCAACCGCGCGTACCCAGCCGCCGCCCGGGCTCCATGCACCGGGTACCCGAACCGTTCGGCCGACTCCAGGGATAGCTCCCATTCCTGGGCTGCGTGGTTCCACGGATGCTCCGGGTCGTCGAGCTCCGCACCATTAACGGCGTCGGCCTCGTCAAATTTCAGTTCGGCCCGCATCCGGTGTAGCGAGGAGTCCCACCACGGCTGTCCGGTGTCCTCCGCGACGGATCGAGCCAGTTCCAGGATTGCCCAGGTCGTATCCAGGTCCCCTGCCGCCCGGGTCGCCTCGGCTGCTCGGGCGAGGATGGCGGAGCTTCCGCCGCGATTGCCGGTGTCCCCAGCAACCAGCCCTGCCTCAAGTACTGAGGTGACTGCGGTGCGGTTGCCCTGGCTGATGACCTGTTCGGCAGCTGCCCACACCCCGCTGATACCGGCCCAGAGATCGAAGCCTTGCTCTTGGGCGAGGCTATGGGCCTGTTCGGCGAAGCGCAATGTGTCCGCTGCCTCCCCTCGCTCCCAATGGCCGGTAGCCCGAAAGGCCAACGCGTAGGCAAGATTGAACGGCTGGCCAATGTCCTCGGCCAGGTCGACGGCCCGGATCAGCTGCTCGAGGCCCCGGTCCAAATGGCCGATGATCAGGTGACCCCAGCCAGCGAAGACGTGGGCAGCGACGCCTTGGTCGGTGCCGACGCGGTCGCCCAACGCCTGATGGCGCTTGGGGTGGTACGAGGCGAGCGCCCGCTCGGCCAGCACCAATGACTCCTGTGCCCTTCCCTGGTAGCAGCGCGCCAAGCTCAGTTGCACCGCTCCGAGCACTTCGAGAACGTCATCGTGGTGTACCTCAGCTACGGATAGCACCCGTTCGGCCAGCTCCGCTCCGAGTGCGATCTCGCCCCTGTTGATGTAGAAGACCGACAGGCCGCCGAGGGAATGGGCCACCCTGAGGTCACTCCCCAACAACTCGCAAAGCTCGCGCGCCCGGTCGTAGGCGGCTTCCAGTTCCGGATCGGAGTAGCTACGCGTGGCGATCGCCGACCCTAGGGCCAGCTGCATCTCCACTTCCATCTCTCGACCCTCGATGATCTCGGGTAGACGGCGGGCGAGGGCGATGCCCCGTTGCAGGAACGCAATCGCTTCACGATGGCCTGACCGTTCAGCAGCTAAGGCGGCCGCCAGTTGAAACTGTTCGATGGACTCCTTGAGCAGACCGGCGGCCTGGTAGTGCCGGGCCACCTCTTCGACCGGAGCACTTGAGCCGGCGGCGATGCGGGCTTTGAGCTCGCGGGCCACCCGTTCGTGGATCGTTCTGCGATTCCGGCGCAGTAGCGACTCATAGGCGACCTCCTGGACTAGAACGTGCTTGAAGATCAAGCCCTCGTCGGTCTCGTCCGATCCGTGACGGACGAGACCGCTCGCCACAACTCGGTCGAGGAAGCCAGCGAGGACGGTCGGATCCATGCCGGACACCCTTACCAGGAGGTCGAAGGAAAAGGTTCGCCCGATCACCGAGGCAAGCTGAGCGACGAACTTGGCCGGACCCAGGGCGTCGAGCCGGGCCAGGAGCGAGCCCTGGAGCGTGGTGGGGATCTCAAGGTCCATCAGGGGTGAGGCCAGGACCCAAGCACCGTCGGCTCCGACAAGCAGGCCCGACTCCAGCACGGACCGTTCGACCTCCTCCACGAACAGAGGTATCCCCGCGGCCGAGGTCACGATGCGGTCTACGACCAGCTCAGGCAGGTTTCGGCCCCCGGCCAGCGCGTGGACGAGCTCTCGGACGTCGGTCTCGCCGAGCGGCTCCAACCGGAGCGTCGTCAGGTCGGGCTCCTTCCACGGGAATTTCGAACTCGGGGCGCGCCGAAAGGAGGAGCAGAATCGGAAGGCTGCCGAGCCGAGTGAGTAGCCGCTGGATCGTGTCGATGGTCGTGGGGTCGCACCAGTGCAGGTCCTCGACCAGCATCACCAGCGGCTGGCGTCGACTCATGGCCGAGATCCAGCTGACCAGTACCTCGATGGTCCGCTCGAGCCGGAGCTCACCACTGATCGGGGGGAGGGATGCGCCTGGGATCCCGAGTAGGGCGGCCACCAATTCGGCGCCGTCGGGAAGGCTCATTTGCGCGTCCTGCAGCGTCATGCGGATGCGGCTCAACTTGGCCTGAGGAGTCGGTTCGTTCGCCAGGGAGAGAGCACTCTCGATGAGTGCGACCAATGGTCGGAGCACACTCATTTGGGTGTACGGAGAGCACGAGCTCTCCAGCCAAAGGCAGTCGTCGCCTGCGAGGTCACGGACATGGAGCGCCAATCGCGACTTGCCCACTCCCTGCTCGCCGATGATCACTACCGCAGTGCCGTGACCCGAACGGGCCCGGCGCCAGCAATCGGCCAGCAGGTCAAGCTCATGAGCCCGTCCGACAAAGGGTGACAGCCGGCTTGCGGTCTGGACTCGGCTCTCAACTCTTATGCCGCGAAGGACACGAAAGGATTCCACCGGGAGAGGCACACCTCGAAGTGTGAGCGCACCGAGCGGCTCGACCTCAAAGAGACCCTCGACCATGGAGATCGTGGCGGAACTGGCAACCGCCGTGCCGGGTTCGGCCTGCCCCTGGAGGCGGGCCGCGACATTGAGCGTTTCGCCGATAGCCATCGTGGACTTCCGGTCTGCGCCGCCCATTCTTCCTACGACAGCCGGACCACTGTGGATCCCAACTCGGACAGCAAGTTTGCGGTGCCCATCGAGGGCGTCGACCGCCGACAGAATGTGGAGCGCGGCGGCTACCGCTTGACGGGCGTCGTCGTCGTGGGCCTCTGGCCAACCGAAGCGGAAAAGGATCCCGTCTCCGCTATAGCCCTCCACATCGCCCCCGTACCTTCGGGCCACCGAGACGGCCTGCTGTTGGTAGGCCTGGATCAGGTCGCTGTATTCCTCTGCATCGGTTGTCGCAGAAAGCGCTGTCGAGCCGACAAGGTCGCAGAAGACCACTGTGATGGGGCGCAGCTCGGTCCCGAGAGCGACACCCATCGATTCGGAGAGTCCGCCGACGCCTTCCTCCTCGCGAACACCGGTGCCGCACATCGGGCAGAAGCGGGCGCCGTCGGGCAGCACTTGCGAGCAGGAGTCGCAGTATCCGATCACGAGCAGATCGATCCCGACGACAGTGGATGCGACCGGGCAGTTGTGCGGATCAGGGACGGTCGCCGGCGAAGAGGAATCATGCGCCGCCAAACCCGGCCGAGTGGATGGCTGTCCTCAAGCTGTCCAACCCCGCTCTGAACAATGAGTCCTGTTGCAATGTCCGTCCTCCGCAATTTGTCATCGGATCCTATCGCCAGCCTCATCCGATCACATCCGATTCGCCACTGCGCACGTGGACGCGCCAGCTCTTACTCCCTTGGCTCTCTCGAGCGAGGATGCAATCGACTTTCAGCGACATCACGATCGGGCGACAACACCGCCAGGGTGATCGGGCCCTTCGAGATGTCCATCGCCACCTCATTCGGATTGGTTAGCCCGGAGTCGGACTCAGCTGATCGCCGAGGGAAGGGCCGAAAGCGTTTCCCCTCAGATGCATTCATCGGAGGGCTGGTGGGTCGCCTAACGTCGATCAACTGACTGAGCAGACGCCTTAGCCCGACCAGCCGTTGCACCCTCAGCTGAGCTGAGAATCGACTTGGCTGTCCCCACCTTCCCGGCGGCCTGGGCGCGAATTGCGGAAGGACGCTCGGAAGGTCGCTGTTGGATTTGACTATTCGCGCTCGAAATCTTAAGCGCGTTTGTACCAATCTGGGCTAGCGTAAATCCCTGTGAGCCCGACGGTGGAGGGGCACTGATGCAGAATCCGATCGCGAACGTGTTCACTTGGCCAGCCGATGATCCGCAGCTGCTCGGCGGCCAGTGCAAGGGATGCGGGGCGATCACGTTCCCGATGCAGTCGCGGTGCCCTCGCTGTGGCACCCAGAGTATGGCCGAGCTCCCCCTACCCCGCCGCGGCACCCTCGTGTCTTGGACGACCCAGGAGTTCCCGCCAAGCGTCGACTACAGGGATGATCCGACGGGTCAGTCCTTCGAGCCATTTGGGGTGGGGCTGGTGCAACTCGACGATGTGGTGCGCGTCGAGTCGCGGCTCACTACGTGCGATCCCCAACAGCTCGACTTCGGTATGGAGGTCGTGCTCCGAATCGTCCCGTTCTATGTCGACAACGACGGCAACGAGATCATGACTTTCGCCTTCGCGCCCGTCGGCGCGCAGAACAGTGAGGAGCGCTGAATGGACGACGTCGCGATCATCGGTGTGGGGCTGCACCCCTTCGGTCGGCACGGCGACAAGTCCCCGTACGAGATGGCCGCCGACGCCGTAGAGCTGGCGTTAGCCGACGCAGGTGTGACGTGGAACGACGTCCAGTGCGCCTTCGGCGGGAGCTGGGGGGTCTGGACCGATCCCCTCACCGGTCTGGTCGGCCTCAGCGGCCTTCCGTTCATCCACGTGTTCAGCGCGTGCGCGACCGGGGCTGCCACGATCCAGCAGGCCGCAAACGCCATTCGCTCCGGCAACGGCGACATCGTCGTGGCCGTCGGCACGGATAAGCACGCTCGCGGCTCGTTCAAGGGTGATCCGACGACCACAAACGTGCCCGCCTGGTATCGGGAGAACGGGCAGTACGTCACCACCAAGTTCTTTGGCATGAAGATCAACAAGTACATGCACGACCATGGCGTCTCGCCGACGACGTTGGCCAAGGTGGCAGCGAAGAATTACCGCAACGGCGCCCTCAATCCGAAGGCCTTCCGCCGAAAGCCGATCACTGAGGAGGAGATTCTCAGCTCCCCGATGCTCAACTACCCGCTTACCTCGTACATGTTCTGCGCTCCGGACGAGGGCGCTGCGGCGGTGGTCCTCTGTCGCGCCGACATAGCTCACCGCTTCACGGATACGCCGGTGTACGTGAAGGCGACTGCCATTCGCACACGCAACTACGGCTCTTACGAGGTCAACACCACCTGGGCTCCTGTTGACGAAGATGTTGCCCCGACCGTGTACGCATCGCGCGCCGCCTACGAAGACGCAGGGATCGGGCCCGAGGACGTTGACGTGATTCAGGTCCAGGACACCGACGCCGGCGCTGAGGTCATCCATATGGCTGAGAACGGTTTCTGTGCTGACGGCGATCAGGAGAAGCTTCTCGCCGACGGCGCCACCGAGATCACGGGCCCAATGCCGATCAACACCGACGGCGGCCTTATCGCCAACGGAGAGCCAATCGGAGCCTCTGGCCTCCGCCAAGTCCACGAACTCGTGCTCCAGCTCCGCGGCCAGGCCGGAGACCGCCAAGTCCAGGGTGACCCATGCGTCGGCTATGCCCAGGTCTACGGGGCTCCCGGCACCGCCGCGGTCACCATTCTCGCCCGGTGAGGGCGCGGGCGGTCTTCAGGCGCGAGCCTGCCTGGGGGTGAGCTATCCAGGGAGGTTGAGTATACGGAGGTGGACCGATGCGCCATGGTTTTCCTGCATTAGACGACGACCCAGTCTGGCGAGCCGGTGTACACGAGGTCGGCTCGGTCAGTGCCTGTACCGGCGTTGCGAAATCCACGGCACGGGTTCTCTACCGAATATCGCTCATAAATGAAACGATCGTTCCTTTATGACCCATATACGACTGTGAATGTCCTCAGCTCAGCAGCTGAGGACAGAGACATCTAAAAGGGTTCGCGCCCAAAATCAACCATTTTCGAACTTTGCGCTGTACTCAACGAATGAACACAGAGTTGAGATGAGCCGCATTTCGTCCACGTCGCGTGCGCGGCTGTTCAAGAGCTCTTCCGTGCATACGAGGTACGCGAGACACCGTGCCCGGCTGACGGCCACATTCAGCCGGTTACGGGAAAAGAGGAATTCTGCCCCCCGGGGCATATCCTCTGCGCTCGATGTCGTCATGGTGAAGAAGACCACTGCGGCCTCTTGTCCCTGGAATTTGTCAACCGTTCCCGCCATCACCCCACGAGTCCGCGGTTCGGAATTCAGGTAGTCCCGGAGCAGATGGACCTGGTCGTTGTACGGGGCCACCACCATGAAATCGCCAACATCGAGCGGGGCATTGTGCCCGTGCTGATTGGTCCAGGAGGTTCCTATCAGCCGGCTGATCTCGGCCACGACCATCTCGGCTTCCTCTTCGCTTTCGGTAGAACGATCGGCATGATCGGCTTCCAGCCACCGCAGACCGGTACCGAACTCGGTGTCCTGTCTCGCGCAACTCGGATGGCTGACCAGGCGTCCTTCGTAAATCTGATCCGAGATGAACCGACAGACATCGGGGTGCATGCGGCGCGTCTCTTTGAGGAAGACGCCTCGATCAGGCGGCATGGTCGCATCCTCGCCCAGGACGTGCTCGAGCACACTCAGGCCTCCGCCTCCGGGATGTGATGCCTGGGTCACCTGCGGGAGCTGCAGCGGATCCCCCAACAGAATGATGTTCTTCGCCGAACGGGAGGCAGCCAGGGCATCAGCCAGGGCTAGTTGCCCTGCTTCGTCGATGAGCAGCACATCGACAGGTGACCTCTTCATGGCCTTGTTCGAGAATAGCCAGGCGGTACCCGCCACCACATTGAATTCGTCACTGGCGCAACGCTCAATTGAGCCGGTGTACTCCACCCCCGGCAGACCCCCGTCATCCGGCAAATCAACTTTTCGGATGCAGCGCAACTTGTTGCGATCGCCCTGTTTGTCGAAGATTGAGATGGTCTCGGACAGAAGGTTGTCGATGGCCGTGTGGCTCATGGCCATGATGCCGACACGCTTCTTCCTGCTGATCAGTTCATGGACGATGTGAGCGCCCCGGAAGGTCTTCCCCGTACCGGGTGGGCCCTGGATGGCCACATAGCTGTGATCGAGATACGGCACCCAGTCGAGGATGGATTTGACGTCGTCGGTAAATATGCCACCGTCGGGCCCGTGACCGGCTTCGAACCGGACGGGCTCTCGTCGCAACAGGGCCAGAGACCCGTCGTTCGGCGGGCCGCCGTCCGGATCGAGCATCTTGGCGGCCAGTTCGCCGAGCGCCTCGGGCTTGGGCGCCTGTCGCACCCAGCCGTTGACGACGACCGCCGAAGGGACGATCCCCAGATCTTGTGACCGTTGGTTCCATATGAGCACGAGTTCCCGAGATTCCGCGTCGACGTGATCAACACCGGCGTACCCGGCGGGACCGTCGGGCGTGGCGTAGAGCACGCCGAGTGAGCGATCAGCATCGAAGGCCGAGACAGCCTGGTCGGGAAATTGAAATCGGACCCCGCTCCACTTGAGGGGCTTCCCATTCTGTCCAATGCGCTCGACCGGACCCCGATAGGAGAGCCCGGCGATCACCTCCGGATCGTCGAGGAGCACCGGAATGTCGGCCGCAGTCTTGGCCAGTTGCCGGGCAATATGGGCCTGAAGTTCGCGCCACCAGTAGCCGAGCAGGTCGCCAAGCAGATGCTCGGGTGTCTCCGGCCCGTATCTGTGCAGGGCCTCCACCTGGGCATCGAGATCGAGATTGACCTCTTCAGCCTCCAGCCGGGAGGCCCGCCACTCGAGTTCATCCGGTCGTTGGGTGACCAGCCAGTCCCGCAAAGCCAGTGTCGACCGAACGTCGTCAGCGTTGTAGGAGGCGATGCGGTCGAGATGGGCCCCATCGTGATCGGCCATGTACTGCTCGTACTCGACGACCGCTGCCGACCCCTGATCGATATCGTGGCCCCGCTCGTAGCCGGTGACCCGCTCGAGGTCCTTGAGCCCGTAGGACTCGGTGCCGACCTGCACCGCGTTACGGACCACTGGGTACAGGTCGACGAAGAACCCGGTCTGGACCAACACGGCCAGTGTCGCCTCTCCCACCCCGTGGTCCGCGGTGAGGCGCTCAAGGGCGGAGCGTTCCGTATGGTTGTAGTGGTAGACGTGCATGTCCGGAAACCTCTGGCGGCGCTCGGCCAGGTAGGCAATCAATTCGCCGGTGACCGTCGCTTCGTCGTCGGGGCTGTGGGCCCACAGGGCCCGGTACTCCCATGAGCCATCTTCGGAGCGGGCGATCAGGCCTAGGAGGAAGAAGAGACCCGCATCGGCCCGCCAGAAGGGGTCACCCTCGAAGTCGAGGAAGACGTCACCCGGATCGGGCTCGGGCGTGAGCTCGAAGCCACGGCCCCACGTGGGGTCCTCGCTGCGTTCGATGAACTCGACCGGAGGCGGTTGCCCCTGGTTCTCGCGGGCCCGTTCCTGAAGTGAAGCCTGCCTGACCAGCCGGGTGAATCGTTCGGGAGAGAGGCCGTCGATCGGATCCTGTTGGACAGCGAGCTGGCCCAGTGTCTCGATATCGGCCTCTTCCAGCTCAGATCGGTCGGCACCCCGGATGCCGGCGACGTAAATCAGTGAGTCGCTGTCCCGCCACTCCTCCGTGCAGGTCCCGTGGAACTCGCAGAAGGCACAGTAGGCACAGGGCTCGGGAGTGGTGTGCGGGTCCGCCGAGTCGTCAGCCAGCAGAGCGGCCAGCTGCGATCGCTGCCGGCGCCAATAGGGCTGGAATTCCGAGGCTAGCAGTGTCTCCGTCCTCCCGGAGCCGAGCCACAGATGCATGCGCTTCGGTGGCCGGCCGGTCAGGGCTTGGAGCGCCTCGGCGTAAAAGCAGAGCTGGAGCACGTGGCCCGGCTTTCCTTCGGAGCGGGCCAACTTGGCATCGACCGGTTCGTAGGTACAGAAGCCGGGCTCCGGATGCTCAACCCGGACGACAAAGTCGGCGATCCCCCGCACGCCGCCGAGGATGAACGGCATCTGGTAGATGACGTCGCTGGCCGAAGCGAGGGGATTACCGATCCGCCCGACCCATGATGCGAACGGCTCACCCTTTCGTCGCCCGGGAATCTCGTAGACAGATCGGTCCTGTCGGCGATATTCCGCCAGGCACTGTGCCTCGTGCTCTCGGCCCTTGTCCACGACGAGCTGGGCAAACGGACCGAACTGTGACGATGCGACGGTGAGGCTCCCGTCGTCGACCCGGTGTCTCAATGTCAGGAAGTGGGCGCAGTCGAGCCACGCGGAAATCTTCGAGGGGGTGAGCAGCGATTCCCTCACCGTGTGCCCCTCCGACAATCGATCCCCCGCTCTGTACCGACCGACCCTGGCTTCACCGTTGACGCCCCTCGTGGGCCACGAAATGCTCAAAGGAGATCCTCTGACCCTCATTCCACCGGTAGGCCACGAGAGGCCCGCCCTTCACCGCGCTGAAGTCGACACAGACGGTATTGTCGGTCCAGTCCTCACCCTTCCGCGGCTCTCCCGTGCGCCAATAGTGACCGTAGAAGACGGGCTCTGGGTCGCGGTAATCGAAGACCGTCTCCTTCGGGCAGGGGGTATCAGGAAGGGTTGGATAGGTCTTACCCTCCTTGGTCTTGGCGTCCGGGGGAATTTCCGCCAGGTCCCTGAGGGTCTTCCCGTCGGCATTCCACCATCGGATCCGTGCCTCATGACGAAGGTGGCCACTCTTGTCCTTGAACCCCGGTTGCCCGTACTCGGTCAGGCTGAGCTCCGGGCCCTTGATCAGCACTTCGATGGCACGGTGTTCTGGACTTCCCTTGTCGGTGGCCCGGATAATGAACTCGTCAGAGATGGGCGCTCCAGGCGATACACAATCCTTCACCCTTTCGATCTCGTCCCCGTCCCAGCAGGCGTGAACGACGCGGATGCCACCGAGATCGAGCCAGAGTGGGAGGGTCCTGAACCACTCGATCCAGTAGGCGTACAGACGGGTGTCGACCGGTATCTGGTCCGTGAACGCCTTGTGCTGTTTCACGTTCTTTTTGTTGTGGGGTCGTGCGAACTTACCGGAATCGGGGTCACGAGTGGCGAACGAGATGGCGTTGAACTCGTGGTTCCCCATCACCATCTGTGCACTGCCGGAATCGACCATGGCCCGGACGACCTCGAGGGTCTTGATCTGCTGCGGTCCACGATCGACGAGATCGCCAACGAAAATGGCCTGGCGCTCCCCACCGCTTTCCATGTGCCGATAGGCCCCACCGCTCTCGATGTACCCGAGATCACGGAGGAGGCCTTCGAGCATTTCGGCACAGCCGTGCACATCGCCGATGACATCGAAACCTCTCATGACGTCCAGTTTCCCACGGAGAGGCGGTCGTCGACCTTGTGGCCCGGTCTCATACCGGAGCCACAAAGGCGGCGAGGTGGATCAGACGGCCCTCATAAGCGAGACCGATACCGGCCACGTCGCCGTGCAGGAGGATCTCCTCACCCAGGCCAACACCCCGGCCGGTGTCTCGGGCGGCGGTGTCGACCTGGGCGAGGAAGCGCTCGATGGCCCGCATCGGATCACTACCCCCGGATGGCACGGGCGCATCGAGGGCGTGGCCGGCGACGATCCCCCGGAGGTAGGTCTCTAGCGTGGTGGGCTTGTCGAAGAGGTCCATCCCGACGACCTCGTCTCCGACCGTGCAGACAACGCCGATCTGGCTGGGGACCGGCTCGATCCGATCAAGTTCGTCGACCATGTGGTCTGCCACCTCGCTCTGGACGTCCTGGAGGGCGGACGTCTCCGAATCGACCCCGTGAGCAATCGATTGGCGCTCGACCTCGTCCCACACACGATGCTGGTCGGATCGACGGCTCGGGGCCTCGCCCATCCGTGGCTCCAGGGTGGAAGTCTTGGCGGCCCGCAGCGATCCCGGAGCATGCCTGTTCGAGGCGGACATCGCCCGTCTCGATCCCCACCGCCCGGCTTCTACGCACGAGACCGGCACGTCGATCAGGGACCGGGGCGGGCAGAGTACGGTCACGTTCATCGTGCGGTCCTGATCCCCTCCAATGAGCAACTCCCCTTCGACCAGCAGGATGGGCACGTCGGCCAGGTTGGTCACCGAGAGAAGCGGTACCTCAGGTGGATCGAGCTCCCTGACCTCGATCAGCCCCGCCTCGTATGCCTCCGGTCCCGTCAGGTACGAAGGACCGCCCGCCTTCTCGCTGGTCAACGGGAAAACCTGTAGTCCTCCTACCGCCAAACCATCGCCGACACTTACGTCAAACTCGAGCACCTTCATGATCTGATTCCTTCCCGCTCTTTGTCTTGGGAACAGCGTGCAGGGAGGGTGTGACGATTACATGGTTGTCATTCGTGGGGAACTGCGCCGGCGGCGTTGCAACACAAGGCCAAGACCGGCCGATCTCGGATTAGCGTCGAAGAGAGACAAGGCCGAACAGAACCCGGAGGAGCCACAGTGACGACACTTCAGGACGCCGTGGACATCGGTCGTCAGGATCGGTTTCTGGCCGTCGTATCAACGTTGCGAGCCGACGCCACGATCCAGTCATCGGTGGTGAACGCGGGCGTCCTCTCACATCCAGTCAGTGGAGAAGAGGTAGTCGTCTTTGTCACCGCCGGAAAGGCAAAGCTGGCCAACCTCAGGGATCGGCCGCAGGTCAGCATCACCTTTCGTTCGGGGTGGCAGTGGGCGACGGTCGAAGGCCGGGCTGAGATCATCGGACCTGACGATGGTCACCCTGACTTCGATCCCGAGCGGATTCGCCTGCTGCTTCGCGACGTGTTTTCGGCGGCCGGGGGTACCCATGACGACTGGGATGCCTACGACCATGCCATGGCCGAGGAGCGACGGGCTGCCGTGCTTGTCAGCGTTTCGCGGATCTACAGCAATTGACCCATCGGAATCAGATGGACACGCTCGCTTGTCCTTCGTCCTCAGCTTCTCAGGCTGACGACCCATTCGGGCGAAGTCAGTCCGGTGTTCGCCGTCCGTCCTCCGACCCGAGTCGTGAGCCGATCACCAGGACCACCACGGCAATCTCGATCACAGCGCCGAAGGGGCCGAGGACCGTGAGCGCGCCGAACAGGACGCCAATCCCCAGGAGAACCGCGAAGTATCTGAGCACCGGGTGTCGACGGAAGGTGTAGCTCCTCCCGTTGCGTTGAACAGTGACGTATTTGGCGAATAATCCGCTCATCGATGTTCGGCCATCCCCGTCGGTCCTCCCCTGGCGGTCTCCGCTCCTCCTCGGGCCCCACGCTCAGCGGCATGGCTTGCCGCCAGAACCTGCGCGGTTGAGCGATCACGTCCGCCGCGTACGACCCAGGTGCAGCCGAGGCAGGCGGCCCAGTAGATCTGGGGGAGGTGCAACACGAACGGTGGGTGCTCGACCGGCCAGGCCGAGACGTCGCCTCCGTGCTCAGCCGCCCAGTCAACCCGTCCCTTTTCGCGGGCTTCCCAGCAGGTCACAGCCACGTCGACCGCTGTCGTGGCGTACTTCCAGGCCGCGAAAGCGGAACCAGGGTGCCCATGGTGGGGGAACATCTGCCGGTAGTAGTCGGCCCACGCCTCATCGGTCGGGCGGAAGCCCCGTCGGGGGGCAGGCTCGTCGAGGGTCATCAGGTCATCGGGGACCTGCTCGCTGGCCGGCGTGCCGCCGCGCCTCGGCGATGGGAACAGTGTCAGCACCAGTCGATCGGCGGCTCCGGTTCCGTAGACGTCACGGAGCGTGCGCACGGCCTGATCCGCTGCACCCGTGACGTCGGGGCTGGTGGTCGCTTCGACCCGTTGCCAGTTCGGCGTTGACGGGAGCTCCGGGGGGTTCCAGCCCAGGTGCTCGAGCAGGTGCTCCTCCTGAGGGCTCAGGCGCTCGCTCGGCAGCGAAGCCGTACCGCTTCCCGCCTCGGCGACCAGGGAGCCGTCCTCGAAGGCCATCCCCTGCCAGTAGCGGTGCGGGCGGGCGGCCACCTTGGCGACCAGGATCCACCGACCGGGTCGGCTGCACAGCCGTTCGAGGAGATGGGGCAGCCCGAGGGCGAACGAACCGAGGGAGACCTCCCATTCCGTCTCCTGCACCTCGGCCCCTCCGGCCTGAGACGGTGAGAGTGCCGACTCGTGAGACTCGTGGAGAACCGACTCGGCCTCGGTAAGCCATTGATCCAAGGATGTGATTGCTTTCGACGCCATCGCGTGTACCTCCTCATCGATCCTGGCGGTGCCACCGTGCCCACGGGCCGGTTGGCGGAGCTTCAGCGGGCCAGGTCCCTCCACTCCTCTGGATGTGTCAATCCCAACCATACGGTCAGGGTGTGACAGTGGCGTGGGCCACCACCAGGGCGATCGTGCCCCATGACCCCGAAATCGGGGTCCCCGCTGTCAAAACGCCATGGAAGGCCGGTGGCCATCGTCATTCGTCGGTCTTATGTGATTGCAGTTTTGGCACCCCTCGAGACCGGCTCTAACCTCATGAAGGGGGTTAGGGCGAGTGGGGAAGGTGGGGATGGAGACAACACGTCCGGTTTGGGACCTCGATCTTCCGCTTCTTGACACCACCGGTCTTGACCGGGAGGAGTCCATATCGATCGCCTCCGCGATGGCTCGTGAGCACTGGATCGTCCGGACTGACGTTGGAGTGGCGCTGCTCCGATATAGCGACGTGACAGCCATATTGCGAGACCGCAGATTTCACAACGCGCTGGCGCTGATCCCGCGCATGGGTGGTGTCGAACCGGATGGCTACCTGGAGAACCGGAGGCGGTCGATCCTGGCTACGGAAGGCGAGGAACATACACGCTTGCGACGATTGGTTTCAGCGGCATTCACGCCGGCGGCGGCCAATCGCCACCGTCCGACAATGCGTAGAGCAATCACCTCCCTGCTCGAGCCTCACCTCAAAGCTGGGCATTGCGAGTTTGTCACCGACATCTGTGATCCCTATCCGATTCCGGTCATCTGCGAAGTCCTCGGTGCTCCGAACGAGGACTGGCGCAAGTTCAGCCTCTGGGCCATTGACATCTTCAAGATATTCAACGGCAATCTGACCGAGGACCTCCCCTCCATAGAGCGGGCTTCGAACGAGCTCGGTGCCTACGTCGCCGATATGGTCGAGAAGCGTCGTACGCGACCGAGATCCGACCTTCTCTCGGTGCTGATCTCTGCCGAGGAGGATGGCGATCGTCTCACCACTGAAGAGCTGTGCATGCTCGTTGAGGCCGTGTTGATGGCCGGCACCGATACGACGAGGAACCAGCTCGCCTGCGCGATGGCGCTTTTCGCCCAGCACCCCAAGCAATGGGAGCTGCTGACAGCCCGCCCTGAGGCGCTCGCTCCCCGAGCGGTCGAAGAAACGATGCGCTACCTCGGAGCCGTGAGAGCGACCGTGCGTGTCACGAGTTGCGACATTGTATACAACGGCGTCATCATACCCGAGGGGACCGTCGTGGCCACCAACTTGGCAGCGGCAAACCGCGATCCGGACGAGTTCTTCGACTCCGAAGCGTTCGATATCACCGCCACCCGGTCTTCGGAGCAGCTGACGTTTGGATCGGGAATCCACCGCTGTCTGGGCGCGGCACTGGCCCGCGCCGAACTCCAGGAGGCACTGATCGTCGTGGCCGAGCATCTCAAATCGGTGTTTCTGGACGGGCCGATTCGATGGAAGCCAGCCAGGTTTGGCATCTGGGGCCCCGCATCGTTACCTCTTGGCTTCGAGGTTGCCGAATGAGAATCGTGGGTTGACGGGACTGCGGTCATCCAACTCCCATTAGTGGCCTGCGGTCTCCGCGTCCTCAGCTTCAACGGCTGAGGGACTCAGGGTCACCTACCAGCACTCCCGAACTGCACGTTTGAGCCACCTCAGTTGCAGCTCGCCGCGCGGTCCGTTCGTCAGTACGGATCAACTCAAAAGCGGTGCCGCCAACTGCTTCTTGGATGCCTGTGATGGACACTGCAGCCCCTTCGCCACGAGGTGGTCGCTACCGAGCCAGCGCCCGTCACCGTCGCGGCCTGTAGTGGGCGAAGGCGCCGCGTGGCAGGAACTCTAGCGACTGTCGATAGCGACCTTGATGGCCCCTGATGTCTCCTGGTCGGCCAGGACGATGAAGGCGTCGCGCCACTCGTCGAGTCGGAACCTGTGGGTGAGCATTGGTGTCAGATCGATCCGGCCGGATCCGACCATGTCCAGGAAGTGGGCGATGCCGTGCTGGCGCACACCTTCGACCTCCTCGATCCCGAAGGCGTTAGAACCCGTATAGATGATTTCCTTGGAGTACACCGGCGTGTCGTCCCACTTGGCAGCACCGTGCATGCCCAGCTTCACGAGAGTCCCTCGCGCGCGCAGCACGCGACAGCCGACCTCCAGCGTCTCGGCCGCCCCGATCGTGTCGTAGACCACGTCGATGCCACCTGGAAAGGCCATGGGTAGCCCGTCAGCAGGCTGCAGCACGCCGCCCGACCAGTCCGCGACCCGCTCGATTAGCTCAAGGCGCGTCTCGGGAGGTACGGTCGAAGCACCGAAGGCCTCGGCCAGCCGGCGTTGCGCATCGAACCGTGCGACCACCATCACCTCGACCGACGGGTGCAATGCCCGCAGGATTGCGACGGCGCACTGGCCGAGCGCGCCGGCACCGTAGACGAGCACCTTGCTTCCCGGCTGTGGAGGATGACGAGTGACGGCATGGAGTGATACTGAAAACGGGTCGGCGATGACGACCTGTTCGTCGCTCAGGTTGTCCGGCACCTTGAAGAGCATCGAGTCGTGCGCCGGCATGAGGTCGGCGAACCCCCCGCTAACGTCGGCGCACATGCCGATATGAATCCCTGGCGCGAATGAGCCCTTCCCAAAGGAGTGGCACTGGCTCAAGTCACCAGCCTCGCACGCCGGGCAGACGGGCGAGACTCCTCGGGTCACGCACGTGAGCCATGGGTTGAGGGCGACACGGTCCCCCGGCTCGAGCCCCTCCGCCTCTGGGCCGACAGCGACCACCTCGGCGATCACCTCGTGGCCCATCACGTGAGGGAAAGAGACGAAACCCTTCATCGGATTCTGCTGTATGCCCGACGCATTGGCCGGGTCGACCAGGCTGGCGTAGTCCAGGAACACCGCCTTGGACTCCGACCCGCAGATCCCTACCAGCCTCGGCCTGGTCACCACCCAGTCTGGACGGAGGAACCCGGGCTCGTCGATATCGAGGAGGCGGGTCGGCGTCCGAGCGAGCATCCGCAGCAAGCGGTTGTCCGTCTCACCGATTGGCTGCACCTCCGGCTCCACCCCGTACATAAGCGCTCGCATCGCTGCATCGTAGGGCTCCGCCGGACCGTCGTCCCGGCCGGAGACCTCAGCTCAGCTGATCAGGCTGAAGCACACGACATCCTCAGGCGCCAGCTGCGGCCACCCCACCCGCCCGGTAGGACAGCGACAGGCCGCGTGCCCCCATTCGCACCGGGTTCCGGTCGAGTCCGTTCGTCAGATAGGCGAACGACAGTCCAGTGGCCGGATCGGCCCACGAGACCTGCCCGCCGGCGCCCATGTGCCCGAACGTGAGCGGTGAGTTGGTAGAGGCGAAGCCCCGCATCATTGCCGTGTCGGCATTGCCTGCGAGCAGCAGCCCCAATGTGCGGTTCGCCGGTACGCCTGTCATCGGGTCGACCAGGTCACAGAGGATTTCGGCCGTGCCCGCGGACAGCACTTGGGGTCGCCAGAGTGCGTTCGGGTTGTCCAGCAGCGCCTGGTAGTACATGGCCAGGTCGGCTGCTCGCCCTACCGCTCCGCCTCCTGGCTGACCCACGGCGCGGACCTCGGGGTCGTTGTGCCGAAGCAGGTCCTTCTCGGAGGTGCCGATCGCCGACACGTCCAGGCCGATGGAGCCCCCGAATTCGGTGAGCTCGTCTTGGGACGGGGCGTGACCCACTCCGACCACGTCGAGTACGTCGTCCTGGTCGCCGGGGGTGGGGCCCAGGCAGAGTGAGTCGAGTCCCAGAGGTGCGAGGAGCGCATCACGGACGAAGGTGCGGAAGTTGGTGCCGGTCACCGACTCGGCGAGCTGGGCCAGCACCCAGTGCGCAGAGGACGCGTGGTACACAAAACGCGAACCGGGCTCCCACTCGAGCTTCCACGAGGCCAGCTGCTCCATCCGGCGGCGCGGTTCGACCCAGTCTCCATCGGGCATGCGGGCGCTGGGGAAACCAGCCGTGTGGGTGAGCAAGTGCTCAACCGTCACCTTGCCCTTGCCGTGTTCCGAAAAGGGTGGCACTACATCCACCACCCGGGTGCCGCGCTCCAGCAGGCCGGCACCGAGCAGCAGCCAAATCGCACCAGCGGTAATCGCCTTCGTGCACGAATAGATGATGAACCGGCTGGTGGGCGGCGCGCCGTAGGTGCGGCTGGCCAGGAGTTGACCGCGGCATGCCACCGCTATCTGGCACGCGGGCAGAAGCCCCTCGTCGACTTCACGACCGGCCCGCTGAAGGAGGCCGTCCAACCCCTCGGAGTTGATCGGCGCGTCGTGTCGGCTGGCTACGGGGTGGTCTCCTGGGTCGTCCACACGCTCGATCGGCACGGCCCGATAGTAGATGCGCTGCGTCAGTGACGACGGTGTGACGCCGTCCGGTCGCTCTTCAGCCGGGTATCTGCGTAGGGAGCTTCTGGTCTTGGGGCCAGGGTGAGGGTGAGGCAATTACGATGGTGCCGTTCGTGGAACATCCCGAGTCACGGCAGCCTCCAGTTCGGCCAGTGCATCGTGGAGGGCGTCGATGATCAGCCAGGGGCTTGGGACGCTAGCCGGGCAGGCGAGCAGCGAGACTCCCAGGGCACCGCTGTAGCTCCAGGCGGTGATGTTGAGGCCGATGCCCTCGAGTATCGGTCCAACCGAATAGAGGGATTCGACCTCGATGGGGCCGAAGAAGATCCGGTCAGCTGGCCCGACCACGTTGGACAGCACGACGTTGAGCGGCGGATGTACATGGTCGGCGATGTGCGATCGGCTCCAGGCCTGCACGATGGAGTGGTAGATCTGAGGGGGGACGATGTCGGCCCGCTGAGCCAGCAGGTCGTGGCCCAGCAACTCACGGACCTCCTTGGCCGCGTGTGCGCCCTCATGGATCTGGTGCAGGCGCTCGAGGGGGTCAGCGACATTCGTGCCGATGGAGACGTAGAGGTTGTCCACCCGGTTGCCGGACAGTCGGGCGACATCTGGATCGGTGGACACCGGGACGCTCGCCACCAGCGGACGGTCGGGAAGCTCCCCCCGGCTTTCGAGATACCGACGCAGAGCCCCGCCGCACACAGCCAGGTAGACGTCGTTCAGTGTGGTCTGGGTGGCGCGTCGGATGGCCTTGAACTCGTCGAGTGGCAGGGTGGTCATGGCAAACACGCGTTCCGAGGTGATCGAGACATTGAACGACGTCCTCGGGATGTGATGGAGCGGAAGTGGGGGTTTGTCCGCGAAGCTCCGCCGACGGCGTTCGGAGGCGCGGGTCTGGGATACCCACTGCCGAACCAAGTGAGGAAGCCCCTTCCAGCGGGTGAGATGTTGCCGGGCGGACATCGCCAACAGCTGCTGGTTGGTCGGAATGGGCTCTGGGTGCCATGCGTCTTCGACAGGCTCAAGAGACGGTTCGACGGTCGCGGTCCGCACCGCGTTTAGGAGGAGCGCCACCGCGGCAGACCCGTCAGCCACGGCATGGTGGATCTTCACCACGACGGCGATCCGCTCGTTGGCCAGACCCTCGACCACCAGCAGCTCCCAGAGCGGCCGGTCACGAGGCAGCGTGGTGGAGCCGAACCTGGCAACCACGGCGGCGAGCTGGTCTTCGCTCCCCGGGTCCTCGAGCATGCAGCGGGTGAGGTGCCGGCTCAGCTCGAACTCGGGATCCTCGATCCAGACCGGGTGGCCCAGGCCCCATGGCACGGGGACGACCCGCCGACGGAACGGTGGCAGCCGCACCAGGAGCTGCGCCAGTACGTCAGTCAGGGACTGGTACGAGAAGCCACCGTCGACTGCCGACACATCGGACACCACCACCTTGATCGTGTGCATGTGGGTGGTCGGGGTTTCGGAATAGAGGAACTTGGCGTCCAGTCCGGTCATGGCCTCCACGGCTCAGCCCGCCATCTTCCCGGGGGCGCCGGTACCGGCGGCCCGGCCGAGCGATGTCGCCAAGAAGTCAGACACCTGCTTGGACCAGAGGTAGCCGACGTGGTTGCCCGAGTACCACGAGATGCGAGGTTCGCCCCAGTGCTCCCACAGTCGCTGCGCCTGTTCCGGGGTGGCCAGCCGGTCCCCGTAGCCGGCGAAGATGAACCGTCGATCGAAGGGCACCTTGGCTTCGAACCGCAGCGGGGACACCACCCGATAGACGTTCTCGGCCGCACCGCCCATGATGCGGTGCTCGATCGACCGGGCCTGGATGTGGCGGGGGCTGTGTCGATGGAAGAGCGCAGGGAAGTCCGACACCGGGATGCCGGCGACAACGGCATCCATGTCGTCCTCAATTCCGGCCAGCAGGGCGGCCGTGTAGCCACCCAGGGAAACGCCGTAGAGACTGATCGAGGTGGCCCCCTCATCGCGAACCAGCCTGATCAGCCGTCGGATGTCCCAGATGGCCTGGGTCAGCCCGTGGACCGCGTTCATCAGCTCGAAGGAGAGCAACGGTTCCCCACTTATCAAGGTGACCCGCCGAGGGCCGTGCAAGGGCAGCGCGGGCATGGCCACGTTCATGCCGAGCTCGCCGTGGATCCTGGAGGCCTCTAGCCCCCGGAAGTCCATGAACGGGAAGCCCATGCAGAACCCGTGGACGGCGATCACCCAGGGACGGGGCCCGCCGGCGTGGCGGAGCACAACCGCCGAGGCGGTCCGGTTGGGCTCGAATGCCGTCCAGCGTTCACGACCCGGCTCCCCGGCATGGGGCTCAAACCCACTCTCCCAATTCAGTCGTTCGTAGTCGATGCCCATCGCCCACCCCCGGCTCCGGGACACATCCCGATCGGAGAGGGCCGGGGGCGTCCGGTGGTAGGAGAAGGGGTCCTGAATCCACCCGTTCCGGGTGAATAGGGCATCGGCATCGGCCAATTCGGTCGCCACCCGCTTGTAATCCCCAGGGAGCGGGAACCGGCGGGGCGTGAGGGCCACGGCCAAGAGGGCCTCGTCCATGGCCACCTGAGCGGCCAGGCCGATCGAGAGGTGGGGAGCGGGCAGTGACTCCGAGACCTCGCCCCGGAGCAGCGCAGATCCGACGAAGTGGAGCGTGCGCGGGATGGCGCGGGTGGCGCGAACGACCGATCGCCGATGGAGGAACCCAGCCAGGGCGCGAAACGACCTGGTGAGAGGCCCCAGCGGTCCCGGCGACGCGTCGAACTCCCGACGATCGGCTTCCGAGGGCTCCGGATCGGCCCTCTGTCGGCTGATCGGTGCATCTCGCTCGATCTCACCCATCGGCCCTCCCTGATTCGGCACGCTTTCCGTACGGCAGGCCAGCCACTTGGCATGCTAGGAGCCGGGATAGGGTCGTCGGCAGGGCCAGAAGACCCATTGGCAACCTGGGGACGGCCATGGAATTCAATCTTGCGGATCTGTTCGAGAGCGTCGTAGACAGCGTGCCGGACCAGACGGCGATGGTCTCGGGAGCCCGTCGGCTGAGCTATTCCCAGTTGGACCGGCGGGCCAACCGGTTGGCCCACTACCTCGAGACTGCGAGCATCGGTCCTGGTGATCGGTTCGGAGTCCAGCTGGCCAACGGCACCGAGTACCTCGAAGTGATGCTGGCCTGCTTCAAGATTCGGGCCGTACCTGTCAACGTCAACTACCGCTACGTGGCCGCGGAACTGGAGTATCTCTATCAGGACGCCGGATTGGTCGGCCTCGTGTTTCACAGCCGATTCGGGCCGGCGGTGTCCGCCGCCCTGAAAAGCAGGCACGAATGGCGTGCGGTTCTCGAGGTGGGCGACGGATCGGACGCTACGGGCTCGTGGGACGAATACGAGTCCGTCCTCGCGGCCCAGTCCGAGGACCGGGGCTTCGGTCCTCGTCGTGCTGACGACCTTTACTGCGTCTACACCGGGGGCACCACCGGGATGCCCAAAGGAGTGCTCTGGCGACACGAGGGGATTTTCTTCGCAGCCATGGGCGGAGGCGACCCCCTCTCGCTCGGCAACCATGTCACAGCGCCCGAGGAACTGGCCGAGCGGGTGCTGCGCCCGGGGATCACCGCCCTGGCCATCCCCCCGTTCATGCATGCGGCCGGGCACTGGCTGGCGTTCTCCACCTTGTTCGGCGGCGGCAAGGTCGTGACCCTTGACCGAGGGGTGTTTGACCCCTTGGCCGTCTGGCGCCTGGTGGAAGAAGAGGGAGTGAATGCCCTGGTGGTGGTGGGTGACGCCATGGCCCGGCCCCTGCTCGACGAACTGGTCGCTGCGCCGGATAGATATGACCTCTCGTCCCTGATGGCCGTCGGGTCGGGAGGGGCGGTCCTCTCGCCCTCAACGAAGGCCCAGCTGGCGGGGTTGTTGCCCGGATGCCTAGTCGCTGACCGCTTCGGCTCCTCGGAGACGGGCCAAGTCGGTGGGGCGCAGGCCCCCGGCGATCCCTACGGACCACCTCATCTGCAGGTGGACGGCGAGACCGACGTGTTCGACGACGATCTCCGGCCGGTTGCCCCGGGGTCGGGCGCCATCGGGCACCTCGGTCGGAGTGGACATGTGCCTCTTGGCTACCTCGGGGATCCCACCAGCACCTCACGGACCTTCGTGGAACGTGAGGGCCGACGATGGGCCCTCCCCGGAGACCTGGCCACGGTGGAGTCCGACGGGACCATCACCGTGCTGGGCCGTGGCTCCCTGTGCGTCAACACCGGCGGCGAGAAGGTGTTTCCCGACGAGGTGGAAGCGGTCTTGAAGGACCATCCCAACGTCGCCGACGCCATCGTGGTCGGCGTTCCCGATCTCAACTTCGGCGAACGGGTCGCTGCTCTCGTCCAGCTGAGGCCTGGGCACCATGTCGACGCCGACGGTCTGGCCCAGCATGCGCGGGAGCGGCTGAGCCCGTACAAGGTTCCCCGGGAGATCATCGTCGTGGAGGAGATCCGTCGCTCGCCCAGTGGCAAGCCCGACTACCCATGGGCCAAGGAGTTCGCCGAACGTCACCTCGGAAGGACTTCTGACCCGCGCATCTAGCCGAGCACAGGGAAGCGCCGCTCACTAGCCAGGCGGTCGAGCACACTCTGCATGGTGGAGGTCAGTTCGTCGTAACAGCGCCGGACGATCTCGTCGTCTTCCGCCGCATCCGGACCGTACTGCTTCGACCAGTCGATGGGCTCGCACAGTTCCACGGTGATCTTGGCGGGCAGCGGCAGTGTGGGGATTCCTCCTGGGACGAGCCCGAAGGGCGGGCCGAACACCAGAGGCATCACCTTGATACGGAACATCCGATCGAGGCCAAGTCTCCTGGCCACCCACTCCCCTCGAGCCAACACGACCACGGTCTCGTGGGCGCCGATGGAGACCGCGGGGACCACGGGCACCTGGAGCCGCAACGCGAGTCGGACGACACCGGCTCTCTTGCCGAAGTCGATGTGGTTGCGATCCCACCAGGGACGGAACACCTCGTAGTCGCCGCCGGGGTAGTCGATCAAGATCCCGCCGCCCCGGAGGATCCCCTCTGCCCCAGCCGGTGTGGCGTCGATCGCGCCGGACCGCCTCAGCGCCGATCCAACTCCGGGTATCCCCAAGAGGAAAGAGTGGAACAGCGCGTAGACGGGCTCGTCCGTTCCCCGCTCGCGCCACCACGCGGTCAACAGAACGGGAAGATCCGGTGGCATTTGGCCTCCCGAGTGGTTTCCCACCACGAGGAACGGACCTCGTTCGGGCAGCCGGTCGAAACCCCTCACCTCAGAGCGGAAGTAGGAAGCGAAACGCTCGAGTACCGGACGGACCGTACCGAGGAAAGCCACGTCTCGTGCCGATCCGACCCACGGGTCCGTCCTGTTGGCGCTCGTAACCACGCACCAACTATGCACCCTTGGCCGGCGCGGAGGCATCGAGGCGGGGTCGCCAAGGCAGGCGGCCGGAATTTGGGACCTTCGGCCCTGGGTCAGGGAAGGCAGAGCCATCACGGTCGAAGTAGGGGCAGCCGATGAAGGGAGGCGCCATGAACCCTCAGGTCGCTGAGCAAAAGGTCGTTACGAACCAGGAAACAAATCAGCCCTTCCCCGGAAGGGCCCGGAGCACCCGGGAGTGCTCGACGGGGCCAGCATTGGGGCATTCTGAACGTCAGCCAGCATTGGGGCATTTTGAAACGACCATCGAGTGGCCATTGCACTATGGGGAGAGCTGGTCTCTGGCACGCCTTTCCCCCGGATGAGAGGATTCGAGCGATGGATTTGGACTTGCGTCCCATAGCAGGTGCGCTCGGTGCCTTGGTCACTGGCGTGGACCTCACCAAGATCGATAACAGCGAGCAACTCGACGGGGTTCGTGAGGCGCTGGCACAGTACCTTGTCGTCTTCCTCCCCGACCAGGAGATGGATCTTGACGATCTCGAGCGAGTGACCGACCTCCTCGGCGGAAGAGACACCACCCCGTTCGTGACACCGTTGGAGGACCGGCCGTTCGTCATCCGGGTGGTCAAAGAGCCCACCGATCAGCTCAACTTCGCCAACGCCTGGCACAGCGATCTGAGCTATCTCCCCGAGCCGCCTTCCTACACCTTGCTCCACGCTGCCGAGGTCCCGCCCTTCGGGGGAGACACGATCTGGTCGAACCAGTATCTGGCCTACGAATCGCTTTCACGGGGCCTTAAAGAGACCCTCGCCGAGCTTCGGGCCGTGCACTCGGCGGGCATGGCGTACGGCACGGGCGGACTCTTGGACCAGGTGAAGGACCTCACGTCCATGGCCATCGCTCCCTCACCGGAGGCGTTCAAGGAGCAAAGCCATCCTGCGGTCATCGAGCATCCCGTGACCCATCGGGCGGCGTTGTTCGTGAACCCCGTGTATACGACGAGATTCGAAGGCTGGAGTCCCACCGAGTCCCAACCGTTACTCGATTACCTCTACCGCCACGCCACCAACGAGAACTTCACATGCCGCTTCCGCTGGGCACCGCACACGCTGGCGATCTGGGACAACCGCTCCACGATGCACAATGCTCTCAACGACTACTTGGGTGTGCGCCGAGAGATGTTTCGCACCAGCGTCAAAGGCTCCGCTCCTATGCCTCGCCGCTCTGACGGAGCCGCAGTGTGATGGATCGGGCGCCGATCCCGGACACGAGCTTCGTCGCGATGCCTGAGGGAATGCCCGCTCCCGCCGACGACCGGAAGGTACGCGGCACCTGCCTCGATCGGCGCGATCACCTTTTCCTCCATCTTTTCGGTGTGGGTCGGAGGGATTTGGTCGCAGCGGCTAGGCGCTCGCCACGGCCCCGGAGGTAGGGTCGCTCCATGGACAACAACCGCACCGCCGGCGGTTGGGCCGAGGGACTCGATTTCGTCCCGGACCCCGCCGCAAAGAGACACGCGCTCGAGCAGTTCGCCACCTACCTGAACCCCCAGAAGGTCCGGGTGATGCGTGCCGCCGGGCTCGACATCATCGAGGCGCAGCGGTCCGGTCCCTGGGTCTGGGACCTCGACGGCCGCCGGTTCCTCGACTGCTTCACCTCGGCGGGCTCGTTCAACGTGGGCCGGCGCAATCCCCGCATCGTGGCCGCCGCCCACGCTGCCATCGACCGGCTCGATCACGGCAACTTTCTCCTCTGCTCGAGAGAGAAGGCCGAGCTGGCGGCCAAGCTGGCAGAGATCACCCCTGGGGAGCTCGCCTGCACCATGTTCGGCACAGGCGGGGGCGAAGCCGTCGACTTCGCAATCAAGGTGGCACGGGGCTCGACGGGCCGGCCCCGCATCGTCTCGTCGGTCAACGGCTACCACGGCCATACCGGGTTCGCCCTGTCGGCCGCCGGCCGGGGGGCCTTCCGCCAGCCCTTCGAGCCGCTGATGCCCGAGTTCGCCCAGGTGCCTTTCGGGGACACCGTCGCCATGGCAGCTGCGGTCGACGAGCAGACGGCGGCCGTGCTCCTCGAGCCGATCCAGGGCGAGGGCGGGATCGTGATGCCGCCACCGGGCTACCTGGCTGCGGTGCGCGCCATCTGCGACCGGGCCGGGGCCCTCCTGATCCTCGACGAGATCCAGACCGGCCTGGGCCGGACCGGGCGCTGGTGGGCCGGTGAGCACTTCGACGTGGTCCCCGACATCATGACCATCGCCAAGTCCCTGGGCGGGTCGCTCGTGCCCATCTCGGCCACCGTGTTCACCGAGGAGGTCCGGGAGTTCATGATCCCCAACCCCTTCATCCACCTGTCGACGTTCGGGGGCTCGGACGTCGCATGTGCGGTGGCCCTCGAGGTGATCGCCGTCATCGAGGAGACCGACCTGGTGGCCCACGCCGCCGCCATGGGGGAGCGGCTCTTCACCGGACTCGACTCGATCGCCGACGCCCATCCAGGGGTGATCTCCGAGGTGCGGGGCATCGGCCTCATGGCTGGTGTCGAGTACGTCGAGGACTCCATGGGGCCGCGCATGTCCTACCACCTGGCCAGCCACGGCGTCCTCGCCGTCTACAGCGGCAACCAGCCAGCGGTCATGCGTCTCATGCCCTCGCTGGTGGTGGAGGAGGCCGAAGTGGACTTCCTCCTCGAGGCGCTCGACGCTGCCATCGCCGATCTCGAGTCGGGGGCGGGGCCCGAGGAGACCGCACCGAAGCGGCCACGCCGCCGGCCGGCACGGCCGGCCGCGACCGCGAGCTGAGGGGGGCCATGGCGAACTGGGACGAACTTGCGGAGGCACTCGCCGACTACACGGTCAGCTGCAACGAGAACGCGCGCCTGCGCAAGATGCAGCGCGACTGGTCGCGGGTCCTGCACTTCATCTGCTCGGACACCGGCATCACCTTCTCGATGGAGGTGGACCACGGCGAGATCCTGTCCACCCCCGAGGGCCATGTGGGCACGCCGGACATCGTGGTCACGACCGAGTCGGAGACGTTCTGCGACATGTTCTGGGGTGACCTCAACCCGGTACAGAAGTACCTGCGGGGGGAGATCAAGGTGAAGGGTTCCCAGGAGGACGTCATGCGCCTGGACGCCATCAGCTACGTGATCTGGCCCGACTCCTGATGCCCGACTCCTGATGCCCAGCGCCGAACCGGCGCAACCGGTTGCCCAGGCCCTGCGCCGCTCGGTCGGGACGGCGACGGCCACCGCCACCTCGGCCGGCCTCGCCTTCGCCGCCATCGACTACCTGGGCGTCGTGTCGGTGCTCGCCTACGCTCCCGGGGCCACCGCGGCCGTGGCCATCCTCGTCGGCGGTCTCATCGTCCTGCTGGTATCGGGGATCTTCTCCGAGCTGAACGGGCTGTATCCGACAGCGGCAGGGATCCGGCTGTATCTCGGTCGGGCCGTGGGCCTGCGCACCTCGCTGTCGGTCACCTTCACCTACATGATCACGGTGGTGCTGGTCATCGCGGCCGATGCATTTCTGATCGGGGCCGCTGTCCGCCACGTGCTCCACGAGCCCGCGGTGCTGGCCTACGTGTGGATCGCCGTCCTGCTCGGCGTGGCGCTCGCCGCCAACCTCCTTGGCGTGCGCCTCGCCGGCTGGGTGCAGACCGTCGTGACCTACACCGTGCTCACCGGCACGGTGGTGCTGTCGGTGATCGCCCTTTTCCACGTTGGAAGCACCTTCCACCACCCGCTGAACCTCTTCGGCCAGGGCAGCTTCTCGGGCGTCCAGGCCATCGCCTTCGCGCTCTTTCTCTACGCCGCCTTCGAGTGGGTGACCACCACCGCCGAGGAGGCGAGGGGCCCCCGGGTCATCACCCGGGCCCTTTTCATCGCCCCGGTGCTGATCTGGATCACCTCCACGCTGTTCGCCCTGGCCCTGAGCCACCTGGTGCCCTACTCCAGCCTCCACGGCAGCGCCTACCCCCAGCTGCTCCTTGGGCAGGCCACCCTCGGGACGGTAGGGGAGGTCTGGATGCTCGGGCTGACCGTGCTGACCGCCCTGAACACCTTCAACGGGGGCTTCCTGGTCGCATCGCGCTTCATCTACGCCGCCGCCCGGGAGGGCAACCTCCCCCGCCAGTTCGCCTGGCTCAACCTGCAGGCCGTCCCGTGGCTGGCCGTGACCACGCTGGCCGCGGTCGCCGCCGTCGTCGCAGCCGTCGTCTTCGCTACGGGCCAGTGGCTGCTGCTGGTCGCCGTCGGCGCCGCCCTCGAGTCGGGCATCTACGCCATCGCCGCCCTGTGCCTGGTCGTCCTGAGGCGGCGCGAGACACGCGAGCGCCCATTCACGCTCATCGCCGGAAAGCCGCTGGCGGTGTTGGGCATCGTGATCTTCACCATCTTGTTCTTCGCCACCGGGTTCTCCGACCCGAAGAACGCCCGGCACTTCTCGGTCGCCCCTATCGGCGTGATCGCTGTGCTGGCCGCCCTTTCCACCGGCTACGTGCTGATCTTCGTGCCCAAGCTTCGGGCGGCGGCCGCAGCCCGGCAGGCGACCGCCCGTCCCCGTCGCCGACCCCCTCGACCCGACGGCGGGTCGGCCACGCCGGCCGCCCCGACCGCCGCTCCCGATGGCACGGAAGGTCCCGCCGGACAGGCCGCGCCGGTGGAGGCAGCGGTCCCCCCGATTCCGGCCGAATCCTGAGATCCCACCGGCCCTAGGTCAGGGATACGAATTCGAGCGATGTGCTACCCGCGATTCGGCAACGACTCGCCACAGCCGCAGTCGGTCGTTCTCAGCGTGCAAAGCTGAGCCGCTTGCTAGAAGGACCTACCTCTGCTCCGCTGGCTGAGGGAACACCGGCGGCTCGAGCCTTGCGAACTCAGCCCCAACATTTCTCGCATTTCCGGAGCGACCCGCCCAAGCCACCGGCCCAATCCTCCAATGCCGAGAGGGGTTGGCGAACAGACTTTCGCGTAGTCCTCGGTCGTCAACGGTGCCTGATCTCCGTTGATCGCTCTCTGAGAGGCTTCAGGCTTTCTTATCCGGCTCGCCCACAGCGTCCTGGCTGGCCTTCACAAGCCTCTCTGCAAGCTGGGTTGACGTGCCGACAAGCTGCTCGGTCATTTTGAACGCCGAATCGATGATCTTCTGGCGTGGGCCGCCATCTGCACTCACGTCGGGGAACACACCATTCACGGTGTCCAGGAACTTCCGCACCGATTCAAGTGCCGTCTCACTGGCATCATGAAACGACCCGATGATGCGATCAGCACTGCTGGTTTCTGTGGTGGACATGCTGTCCTCCTTCTCCTGGCCCTCGATTCGCCCAAGTGTGGCTACTGCCACTGTCCCCACAGGTACAAGGCCAGGAATAGAGTCCTTTGGCAGGTTCTCATCAATAGAGTCGGTTGGCGGTGTGACATCCTGGGATGATGACCTACGACCATGTCATTTCCGATGTCGTCCAGGTCGTCGAAGCGACCGGTGCGGCAATCATGGTCGTTGGCGGAGCTTGGGCGCTGTTCGACTACGCCATTTCGATGGTCCAGCCGGGGAGCCGACCTGACGCCTACCGGCAGCTTCGCCAACGACTCGGCCAGGTGATTCTCCTGGGTCTTGAGGTCCTGATCGTCGGTGACATCGTACGAACGATCATCGTCGACCCAACCTTCCAGAGTGTGACCGTCCTCGGGCTGATCGTCGTCATCAGGATCGTCCTCAGCTTCAGTCTGGAAGTCGAGATCGATGGGGTCTGGCCTTGGAGTCGCTGGCGCCTTGAGCTCAACGAGGGCCACAAGGAGCCACCGACAGGTTGAAGACCGGAACGGCATGTCAGAGGCGACCCCGCCAATTACCTTGCGACTTCTAAATTTAAGTCCTGGATCCTGCACGACGACAAGGGCACTCAGATATCAGACGGTGAACTGCGCCTCGATCTCCTTCATGTCGAAGTAATCCCGCCAGTTGGTGATTTTGCCACCTTGATTAACCTCAAAGACCCCTACGGAATGGATGATGTCCTTACCCGCCGTGTGCACTGTGTCCATGCGTTCCGTGAAGACAGAGTCACCCACCACGGCTGTGTTGAGAAGCTCACAACTAAAGCCAGTCCACATTGAACGCTGGCGTTCAAACTCTGAGCTAATCGCCTCGATTCCTTGCAGGGGCTCATGTCACGCATTTACACGGTAGATGGCATCCGGGCTCAGACAGCTAAGGCTCTCTTGGACACCGAGCTTCCATGAGCCCATAAACGAACGTACGACAACCTCCCTGCTGTCTGTCACAGATCCTTCTTAAGACGGGGACTGGGATATGTGGTCCGGTACATCATCTACGACGCTTTGAGCCGGGTATCATCCAACTCGAATCCGCAGACCCAACATTGCTTGACCCACCGGTCAGCAGCGCCCCTGCTTCCCGCTATGGCAGGCCGCAAGACATCTTCGGTGCTTCCGATCGAGCCGCACTTAGGGCAAGCGACGGAATCCTGCTGCTTGCTCATCTCGTCACCCCCAAATTCTGCTGTCCCTCTGTTTTCGACTGTGGACCTGCCGTTTCAGCCGGTCTAGAGGCTTAGGACCCTAAAAGTAGATAGGCAGACCCAGCCCCCGGGCGCTCGGTTGCAACCACTCCGATGCTGGACCACGAATCCATACCTCCGGTCCCGGACCGCCTGGCATGCCGTGCGACGGTCTCCCGCATTCTGAAGACCGAATACGACCGTGCGGGTCTCCTGAATAATTTCGTCGAGCAGTCCGATAGCGGCTTCGATTCCTTCAATCACTTCAGGATCGAGTCGTGTTCGAGCGTGCGTTGCAAGATCAGCGCAACTCGTTCAGCCAAAGGCACGAAGTCCACTCCATCCGTGCAAGGTCGCTCTCGATGCAACAGACCCGTCGCGTTCAACGCAACAGTGCCCGGGGCGCTCAGGTCTGGCTGTGCTCGGCCAGCCAGCCCTTGTAGAAGGCCAATCATCCAACCTTTAGGGCCTGAAGATTGAGCGCTTTCAGCTGGCCCGGCTGAGGATCTTGGGACACGTTTGCTAGTTCGCCAGCTGAAGGCAAGCTCCACACCAGAGATGTCCACTCCTGGCTCCACGGGCCAGCGCCTTCGCCGAGCGCTTCGTCGGAACAGTGCGTCGTGGTCGTCGCCATCTGGAGCATGTGCTGGCCGACTGCGTCGCCCACTCATCCATGAATATCGCCTGGGGCGTGACATGGATGAGGTTCTTGGCACCCTCAGGGTCAAGAGCTGGTCGTCAACATCCAGTGGCTGCCTGGGGACGGCACGAGGTATCAACTAAGGGCTCACCGATTGACTGATTGCGCAATCGTGTAGTTCCAATCTCCGTGGAACTTGTGGAGCGTAAGGGGCACAGCAGCGAGTTCGGCGGCACTTACCTTGGTGCCGGTCTCGTAGTAGTTCACGTCTTCCTCGGCTCGGATCTTGAGTCCCTTGGCTGTCGTCGTGTTCGAGATCAGCTCGACGATGGTCCGATACGAGACGAGGGGGCGACAGCGCCAGTTCATGGAGATGAAGCTGAACATGCGGTGCTCGATCTTGTTCCACTTCGACGTTCCCGGTGGATAATGGCAGACGGTGATCTCGAGTCCGGTCTCTTTGGCCAACTTGGCCAGCTCGACCTTCCAGAGCTTGACCCGATAGCCGTTGGAACCACCGGCGTCGGCGGTGATCAAGAGCTTGGTGGCGTCAGGGAACCGGGGCTTTCCCATGGAGTACCACCAGCGCCGGATGGCTTCGACCGCGAAGGACGCCGTGTCGGCCGTGTCGCCGACCGAGACCCAGCCCTCGTCATGGGCCAGGTCGTAGACCCCGTAGGGGACGGCCCGGCCCAGTTCCTTGTCGACGAAGTCATGGGTCTTGGTGCGGGTCGGCTCGCCGGCGGGGTGGAGCTCGCTTCCGCCGTTGGAGAACTCGCCCACCAGCTCTTTCTTCTTGGTGTCCACGGAGATCACCGGTTGATCCTGCTTCATGAACCGGCCGATCTGTTTGTTGAGGTAGACGAACTGGAGGTCTCGATCGGGATGGGCGCTGCCCTCCTTCTGCTTGGAGGGAGCCTGGAGCGAGTAGCCGAGCGACTTGAGGATCCGCCCGACCGTGTCATCGGTGATCTTGTAGCCCTGGCGCACCAACTCGGTGGCCAGCTTGCCCGTCGACTTCGACGTCCAGCGCATGTACGACATCGGATTTCCCCGAGTCTCGGGATGGACCAGCTCATCGAGGGCTTCTGCCAGTCCGGGCTGCTTGTCCTCAGACTTGATGTCACCACCACCGGGCGCCCGCTGCCGATCCGAGGGCTCTATCCCTTCGCCCACTTCGCGTTCTGCCTTGATCACCGTGTTGCGGCTCATGCCCGAGCACTCGGCCACCGCTGTCTTGCCACCGCGTCCGAGCGCCTCGGCCATGGCGCCGGCCACCACCCGGCGTTGGAGTTCGTTCAGATGAGGCTGAACCACCTCGAAGAATCGCGCGAGCTCATCTCGACTGGCCTCCACCAGACCATCTTACATCGCGCGTCTTAACTATCGGGGGACCCTAATCGTTCAATCCCAGTGCACACCAGGAAGCGGATCTGGCAGCCAGCCAAGCACAATGAAAGCGCCTCGTCGTCCTGCCGGAGTCGACTCGCCTGACTATCACGATTTTGAATTTTATCTGTAGCTCGTTAACTTGGCTCGGACTCAGACTCGATGTCGTCACCGCTTATCAATGGACAACGCCAATGAGTACCACCGCCAGGATCACAGCAACGGAAATGGCGATGATTGCCACAGTCCGCCAAACCTCAGATGCATGTTGCTCTGCCTGATACTTAGCGTTGGGTGGTGGCACAGTCCATAATGCGCCCAACTCAGGTGATGCGATTGGAGATTGCTCAGGCGGGTACCAATGGCCGTCCAATGCCAACCACCAGCCTTCTGGTGGCCTTGCCGGTGCCTGGTCCATTTCACATTCATCGGTTCAAAGTGTAGCTGGCTTGAACCAGTGGGTGCCAAGAACCTCATCCGGATACTTCGACCTCGGACGCAGAATCTGCCATCCTGAGAACCGTCGATCCTTCAAGGTCCAAACGACGCAGTGATCTCGGCCGCGAGGCGTGTGAAGACCTGCCTCTCCCGACCCTCTCGAGATCACTGTATTCGGGTCCACTCACATTCAGCAGTTCATCTGGCGCGTACCTGACGGTGGGCTATACCGAGATTCGGCGCTTGGAGGAGTTCGGTAGCGTCACCGATTGGCAGTGGTCGGGCGAAGAGGTACCCCTGCATGTAGTGACAGGCTAGTTGCTGCAGAACGCTGAGCTGCTGATCTGTTTCGACCCCTTCGGCGATGACGGCAAGGCCCAGGCTCTCGGCAAGTTCGATGACGGCAGCGGCGATGGCCGCGTCCTCATGTTCTGTGCCGATCGTTCGAACGAACGACTTGTCAATCTTGATCACATTGAAAGGAAAGGATCGAAGGTAAGTGAGCGACGAGTAGCCAGTTCCAAAATCGTCGAGGGCAAGATTGATCCCCATGCCTCGAAGCTCATGCAACAGTGGTGCAACATTGACCGGGTCATCGATGAGTGTGCTCTCAGTGAGCTCGAGAGTAAGCAGCGTCGGATCAAGACCACTACGAGTCAGGACACCAGACACGACATCAGCGAAGTCGCCGGCAACGAGCTGACGGCTTGAGACGTTGACTGATACTCGGAGGCGCCGCTCGGGCCAGAGTCGCGTCCAGATGGCGGCGTGTTGGCATGCCTCGTCTAGGACCCAGGCGCCGATGTCAATGATCGAGCCGGTCTCTTCTGCGGTGGAGATGAAGCCGTCGGGAGCAACGAGTCCGAAATCGGGGCGCTCCCAACGCACGAGCGCCTCGAACTCTCGGATGAGACCGGTGTTGGCCTCGACGATTGGCTGACAATAGAGCCGCAGCTCGTTCCGATCCACGGCAAGGCGGAGCGCCGTTTCGAGAGCCACCGTCGTCTTGATCCACAGTTGCATGGCTTCATCGAAGAGCTCATAGCAATGTCGCCCGCTGTTCTTCGCTCGGTACATCGCAATGTCTGCATTCGCAAGGATCACTTCGGCCTCTTCGGTCCCATCGGCTGAAAAAGCGATGCCTATGCTCACACCCACCTGCGGGTCGTCGTCGCCTAGGCGAAAGGATCGATCGAACATCGTAATCAACCGTTGTGCCATTTCGGCCGCCTCGTGAATCCCGTCAATGTCTTCGCAGAGGACGACAAACTCGTCACCCCCCAGCCGCGCAACGGTGTCGGTCTCACGCACCGCAGCTTGGATCCGGGAGGCCGCCTCGATGAGCAACTGGTCGCCAGCGGAGTGACCGAGCGTGTCGTTGACCAGCTTGAATCTGTCCAAGTCGACGTAGAGTACGGCACACATACGGTGATGACGACGTACGCGAGCGAGCGTCTGATTGAGTCGAATCGTTAGCATTGCTCGATTGGGCAAGCCCGTGAGCGAGTCGTGCATCGCTTGATGAGCAAGGAGTCCCGTAGCCTCGACCCGATCCGTAATATCGCGACCGTTGGATACGATGCCCCTGATGGCTGGCTCGTGAAGCTGATTTGTGGCTGTGATCTCGACGTGTCGGAAGCTGCCGTCGCGTTGGCGCACGCGGCACTCATAGGTAGCCGAGCTACCTTCTTCGGCCATGATCTCGCGCATGGCGCTCTCGACCTTTGGTCGGTCGTCCGGGAAGACGCGATCGCGTAACTTTGTGCCGAGAATGGCCTCTGCCGGCTCCTGCGTGATGGCGGTTACGGCAGGGCTTATATAGGAGACGACACCGTCGGGGCTCGTAATTGAAATCGCGTCGGAGCTGTGCTCAACCAATGCCTCGAACCTGGCTCGTGCCGCCTGAAGCTCGCTGACGTCATGAGCGGACACAACAAAGCCGTGAACGGTTGGATCATCGAGCATATTGACGACGGTGAGCTCGAACGGCACGGCAGTCTCGATCTCCCGATGCCACAACTTGACCTCGACTCGGATAGTGGAAGGGCGCGGCGCGGTCCGAGCCTCGCAGAGGGTGCGATGAAGTCGAGATCTGTCCCCATTTGCTACAAGGTCTTCCAGGAGGTGGCCCTCAACCTGTGCCTGGTTGTGACCAAGGATTCGAGTGACGGCTGCGGAGACGGATTCCACCACTCCTCGCTCATCCAATAGCATCAATATGCTTCCCGCGTTATGAACGAGAGCCCTGAACCGATCGGTCTCATTGTTCGCCACCTCCCAACGGCGACGTTCCGTGAGATCGCGAAGGCACAAGGCGATTCCGTCCACCGACGGTACGTCGGCCAAGTTTGTTCCGACCAGCTCTACCAGCTTCCACCCATCGACGCTCTGGACTCGGAGCTCGACCGGGGTACCTAGTCCCGTATGTTGCATTGTGTCCAATGACGCGAGCGCGAGCTCCTGATCGTCGGGATGAATGAGATCAAAGCCAGCGCTGCCGATCAGATCGTCCAAATGGAGCCCGAAGAGCCGTTCGGCGGCGGGGTTCGCCCAACGCAACCCACCCCCGAGATCCACGACGGCCAGCGCGTCCCCGAGCCCACATGCAAGGTTGGCAAGTCCCTCGGAATCCATACCCTCTCTCCGTCTTCGACTATGTCAGCTCCAATTCCTTATCGGCGCAAAGGGAGGGTCGGTTGAGGCTCTTGCGCCGAGGGCTTGGCGTTTCCGTCCGATTTGCAAAAGTCCTCGTCAAGGTGCCCGAACGCATTTTCGGTACCCACATGACTTCAAAGAGAAGTGCCAGCCCACGGCCACAATTGGGATGTTGGTGCGCTATAGCTGTTGCGCAGGTGGAAGGTCGGGCAGGGGCCGGCAGCCCTCACTGGCATTCGCAGTTGGGACGCCAGCGGGGGCTCGCGCCTGTGTACCTTCTCAGCATGGCCTCTACCGGCGATCCTCCCGCGGCAGTACTTCTTGATGCCGGCGGCGTATTCGTCCTCCCCGACCCCGAGCGGATTCTTGCCGCCTTCGCCAGGGCCGAGTGCACGGTCGGACGGGAGGTGTTGGCTGACGCGCACTACCGAGCAGCAGTCCGGTTTGGCACCCATGTCGACGTCGAAGCGGATTGGTCAGAGGCGTGGCTCGACTACCTTCAGACCTACGTCGCCGAGTGCGGTGTGCCAACGGACTGGCGCGAAGAAGCACATTTTCATATCGACAGTGAGTTCGCCGACGCAGCCCTGTGGGTCGAACCCGTGCCGACAAGTCGGAAAGGCCTGCAGGCTCTCGCTGACACAGGTGTCCGACTCGGTATCGTTTCGAATGCCGATGGTTTGATGGCCCAGCGCCTCGCACAACTCGAACTGTGTCAGGTGGGTCCTGGGGTCGGCGTGGAAGTTGAGTGTGTCGTCGACTCCGGCAACGTCGGTGTCATGAAGCCCGACCCCCGAATCTTCGAAGCCGCGGTCGATCTCCTGGGACTCGAAGTCGAACAAGTCTGGTACGTGGGCGACATGCCCGCAATAGACGTCGTCGGTGCTCGAAGGGCCGGGATCCGACCGTTCCTCATGGACCCACTCGGTCTACATCTCGGTGCCGACTATGAGCGAGTTCCTTCCCTGGCCGCACTAGCGGACCTGATCACGTCCTCTTTACCTCGCCAACCACCGACATGACGAACGGTCAAGAGTTCTCACTTGCCTCGGCCCAGCTAGCCGCGGACGAGGGCAGACTGGCTGAATGGGTGGTCGACTTCCTCGCCAGTCCAGGTAGCGACAATGCACCGCTCGCTGCTGCCCTTGCCTTCAGCGGGACGACTTTCTTCGGACCGATTCGATTCAAACTCGACCAGCTCACTCCTATGGCGGGCCCAGATGAGCACCAAGTGGTCGTCCCTGTGGCAGAGGAGGATTGGGAATCAGACGTCGAAGCGATGGAGCACAGTTTTGAGGAGGGGTGGCACCCTCCGCCGCTTCTTGTCTCCCACCGTGACGGCAAGTACTATCTGGAAGACGGGAACCATCGCTACGAGACGCTCCGCCGCAGTGGCGCCACCTTCGCTTGGACAATCCTCCTCTTCTCCGGCGAGGCAGAGCGAGACAGGTTCGTTGCTCGGCACGCGGGATTCAGTGGTGCTACCGCCCCCGACGAAGCGACGCCATGACTTCGAATGGGCGCACCTGGACCCCGTGGGGCCGAGGATCCCAACCGCCGGGTCACGCCACGATTCGCTATTCGTGGATCAGACCGAAGACGGCATCGGCGGCACAGCTGCGTGGGAATTGATCACTAGCTGTGATTCCCGTCAGCGTTGTTGACGGAGTCACAACGACCCGTAGTTACGATGGGCGTTGCTGACACGATCCACCTATAGGTGAAGCCCAGGGCGAGTGTGGAGCTTGCACACAGCCACACCCCCGGAGGCTTCCGATGCACCGTAACGCTCCACTCACACCCCGAGGGCGGTCTTCGAATGTGTCTGCTGATCCAAGGCGGCTGGCGCCCATTGTGCGACATGCCACCCATAAATGAAACGATCGTTCCTTCTGCGAGCGATATGCGAATCAGATGTCCCCAGCTTCGGAGGCGGACACCTGCAGCAAGGTCCGATCACCGCGTGGTGTTGGCGTGGCAACTGAAGGATTCTGACGAAGGCGAAATAGAGAAACGATAGAGCCATGGCTCAGTTTCGTGTTTCAGTCCGATTTGCGAAAGTCCTGATCAAGGCACCCGGATGACATTCTTGGCACCCACACGGCCCCTATGCACACCTCAGGTACCCAGGGATTTCCGGGGTTGACCGCAGCGGGCCTCTTTGGCATAGCGCTGCGCCAACTGACGGGAGAAGCCCCACAAACGACCAAGTTCCCCGATCGACATACCTTCCTCAAGGGCAAGAGCGAAGACCACCCGCCTCGCTTCGTGCCGTTGTTGCTCAAGCGCACACAAGGCTTCGTTGACGGCCTGGCGTCCCTTGGAGGGGTCGGCGGCAATGGTCGCAGACGCCAGATCACCATTTTTGGAAGCCTTCCGTAGGGCCCGCCGCAGCGAAACTTCGGTCTCCCGTAGTGCCTTGACGGGTCCCCGGTTGATGAACTTCTCAATCAACCCCAACTGATACGGGCACCGGCTTCTCCCTTGCAGCAGGAGGGGCACGACCCCTCGAACGGGGCGCCGAGTGCAACCCCTTCCTCCGCCCCACCTTCCGTCTCCGCCTCCGCCACATCCAGAGCGCAAACGACGCAGGAATGAGGAGAAACCACAAGGGATTTACCACGATTACCGTCCGAGAGGCAGTGACCTCTCCCGTGGCGTTGTCGGTTCGGTCGTAGACGAGGGTCGCATGGAACGTGTACCACCCCAATCCAAGCCAAGTCGACACCCCAATGGGGATATCCCGGCTCAATCCGGGAGGTAACAGGTGGGAGTTCTCCTCCACATAGGTAGGCTTTGGAGCCGGCCAACCGCTGGTATCGACGGTGGTGGTGAATGCAACCGTTGATTTTCCCACGCTGGTGGCCCGGACCATTCCGGCGGCCGAGCTGGACAGTGAGATGCTCAGAGATGAAGGTCCGACAAAGTGAGCCGTGAGACCTCGATCACGTGATCCGGGCACATCAAGAACGACAAGCCCACCAACATCATTTTGGACAGCCACGGAGGCAGAATTGATTATTGGACTGGCGAGGAATCCCAGAAAGTAGTCGTCAGGTGGCAATCCAGTCGGCATGGCGACGGTGACGTGGACCGCAGTTTCTTGACGCGCGGCTAAGGTCAGAGCGTCCGGGGTGATGGTGATCCTCCCGGCAAAGCGAGGGTCCGGGTCGGCGCCAAACCTGGTCTTCCCGTTGTCCAAGAGCGTGACCGATCGAGTTTCGATGGTGACATCTAGAGGGCTGTACCCGAGATTCCCGACTGTCAGTGTGGCTGTTGCCGTGGTTCCCGGCGTGACGGGAATGGGACTTGGTGGTGACGTTACGAAGAGGTCGCTGGGTGGACTTACGGCACCCGCCGTAGAGGCAACTCCGACCACTACCGAGCCCAAAATGGCGAGAGTTGCGACGACTGTCAGGACAGACTTCGATTTGAGGCGACCGGCATGGCGGCGCGCTGCTCCCTCAACCACCATGGTCTCGTCAGGTTAGAAGCTCGGAGTGGCCACGTAAGTGATGGTGTCGCTGTAGGTGCCATCCGGGACCGAGTAGTCCACCGCGACCTGGTCGGTGAGGGTCAACGTGTCAGCGGTGGTTCCAGTCGGGCCAGTAGCGGTCAAGAAGTTGGCCGCGGTGGTCGGGTACCCCACGAACTGACCGCCCGACAGGCCCGCGGCGAGTGTCGCTCCGTCCGTTCCTCCGGTCGTCAGTGTGGCACTTGCTCCCCATCCATTGGAAGGGAAGGTGGCAACGCCAGTCGTAGGTCCAGAAGTCACCGCTGGGATGGTGAAGGCCGGGGAGGTTCTCGACAGACCGGTGTCCGAGGCAGCCAATGTGTACCCGCTGGCTGCATTGGTCTGGACGGTCAACACAACAGCCTGACTCTGGACATTATTCAGTGATGTGGGGTCCACAACCAAGGAGAACGAAGGGGTGTTGTTGGTGAAGGTCAGCGTCTGGCCCACGGTCACGGTCACTCCAGTGGATTTGGACCCAAAGGTCACTGCCGCAGTCGTGGCCGTGTCCTCGGTGGTCGCCCCGGCCTTGGTCGTGATCGTCGAGGTGTAGGACCCCGCTGTTGACGTATTGGTGAGTCCGGTGAACGAGATGTAGACGGGTAGACCTGCAGCGACGGTGGCCGGAGTTGTAACCGTGTAGGTCAGGGTCGTGCCCGCAAGCGAGACCGTTCCCGCACCGATCCCGTAGACAGTGCCTGCGGCCACCGTTCCGGCCGTGCCGGTCGGCACCGTCATGGTGATTGTCGAAAGGGCAGCGGACGTAGCCGTCGTGAAGGCGTAGGCGTAGGTAACCCCCGTCTTGGCAGTCTGCGAGTTACTGACAGACCAACTCGTCTTGGTCAGTGTGCCCGCAAAGGCGGCGGCCGGCGTCAGCCCGATCAGCCCAGTGATGGCGACCAGGGTCGCTACAAGGACCGCGATTCGGCGTCGACCGGACGCTGACTTGCGGATCGGCATTTCGGAACCTCCTGAAGGACTCTCGACTAATAGGAACATCGGCTGTCACGCAGATAGGAACATCGGCTGTCACGCAGAAGCACTTGACGTCATGCCGTACGGGTTTCCTATCCGTATTTACTGATCATTCCTAGGTAATCAGCGACCCATGAGAGCGGCCGCAAGTGGCAGACTTACGAGTAGCCATGATGGTTTCAAAGGTTGCCAAAGTGGACACGACCGAGCTTCTGAACGAGCTCCCGGACTGTGTGCTCGTCCTCAACGGGTCAGGCCACGTCCAGTGGGGAAACACAGCGGCCGAACGACTATTCGGCCGGCCGTTATCTGACTCAATCGGGTTTTCAGCCCTCGAGCTCGTTCATCCGGACGACCTGGAATTCGTGCTTCGTTCGCTGGAGAGTGTCCAGCGCAAAAACGTCGGAACTCTCATCGAAGTACGAGCGAGGACTCCTTCAGGTTGGCGCCTTCTCGAGGTGATCGGAACTCCCATCGGCTGGTCGAGCGAACCACATGCTGTGTTGTTCTCCATGCGGGACCTGACCGAGAGACGGCGTTTTGAGGTGGCATCTAACAAGGATGCGACGTTCAGGACCGTGGTTCAGAACTCTCCTGACATGACGATCCTGCTTTCCCAGTCAGGCATTGTGGTCTCGGTCTCCGGAGCGCTGAGCCGGATCCTCGGACACGACCCGGAAGCGATCGAAGGTCGACCGCTCGTTGCCTTCGTGGTCGAAGAGGATCAACCCACTTTCTTCGCTTCGCTCCACGCGGCCTCGCAGGGCGCCACGGCCTCAGACCCTCTGAGGGCTCGGGTTAGATTCACGCGCCATGAGACTGGAGAGCCGATACCCTTCGAGTTCGCATTTGTCAATCTTGTGGACGATCCAACCGTCGGTGGCTTCGTTGTCTCGGCTCACGACATTACGGCGCAGGCGGCCGCCGAAAGAGAGTTGCACCAAAGCGAGCAACGTTTCCGCCGAGCCTTCGATCAGGGTCCCCTCGGCATTGCTCTCACGGACTTAGGAAACAGGATCGTCAATGTCAACGACGCCTTCTGCCTTCTTATCGGCCAGCCGTCAGACAAGATCGTCGGTTCGGCATTTACCTCATTCGTTCACACAGATGACGGCCAGCGAGTTCGGGCCGTTGGCCTAAAGCTTGTCGAGCAGCCAGCAACAACCCACAAGACGGAGACTCGCCTCAAATCGAGCAACCAGGAGGTCGTTGTTGCAAGCGTTACCGCGTCGGTGATCCAGGACGAGAGCGGCGTACCGATGCACTACCTGTGGGTTTTCGAAGACATAACTAATAGCAAAATGCTCGAGCGCGAGCTCGTCGCCCACGCGAAAACGGCGAACAAGCTACTCGCGAGCTTGACGAGCCGAGAAGTGGAGATTCTTGAGCTGTTGGAAGATGCGGAAACCGCCTCCCAAATAGCCCACCGCCTAACTCTCTCCGTAAGGACCGTTGAGTCACACCTGGCGAATGCCTATCGCAAGTTAGGCGTGCACAACAGATCGGCTGCCATAGCCGAATTTGCGCGATTGACGCGAGCCGTTGCGGGCGTTCCGCGCGACCGGACTTGAGTCCTTGCGTCTGCCGAATGGCCGTTCTGCTTCGTTTCCTCGCTGAGCCTTCGGCTTTCCCTTGACCAACCTGAATGCGTCGCGGCGGACAGCTGGCAGGACCCCGGAATTGGAACTCATTCTCGTTCCGTAAAGCGCAACAAGATCTTGACGGCTATGACCAGATCGCAACCCTTGTCGCCGGCATGTGAGTGCCGAGAATGTCATCCGGGCACTTTGATCTGGACCTTCGCAAATCGGACTGAAACACGAAACCGTGCCATGGCTCTGTCGTTTCTCTACCTCGGCTTCGCAAGGATCCTCCAGCTGTTCCCCCCGAATCGGCGCGACAGCGGTGATCTGGCGATCGAGGTGGTCGTGCTCCGTCAGGAGGTTGCCGTTCTCCGAAGGCAGATGGCCCGCCCCGCTCTCCGACCTTCGGATCGAGCGCTCCTTGCGGGCCTCGCCCAGCTGACCGCCAGGACAAGGCGGCATCGATTCTTCGTCCAGCTCGACACCCTGCTCCGTTGGCATCGCGAGCTGGTCCGTCGCAAGTGGACCCACCGAAAGCCCTCGGATCCCCGCAGGAACGGTCCAGATGGTGCTCCGTTTGGCCAGGGAGAACCCGACTCACCGATGTGGCAGGGTCGTAAGCAGATTGTCCATTTGGCCCCTGGCATTCCTCTCGGCGCCCTCACACCTTCCCCTTGATCGAGGACAGCAGCGCTGCCGGCGCCGGCCTCAGCCGCATCTGCCGAGGTAGATCTCCAGCTGCTGCCTCAGCCTATGAAGCTGAGCACTTACGTTGTTGCAACGGCTCGATCAGCGGTTTCAGCCCGATCAGAGGGCACTGTGCAGCCGCCAGATTTGCTCCTGATTGGAGACCCAGCGGCTGTGGTACTAGCGCCGCGATTCGAGAAGTCGTGTGATTCGTTCGGTCTCATCGACTCCACGTGCTGCGGATAGGAGCATGCCCCCGAGCTCGGTGTCGTTAGCCGGAATGAATCTAACCCCGTCGATTCCGTTCCGGTCGAGAATCCAGCGACCAACGAGAAGCGCTGTCCGTTTGTTCCCCTCCGTGAAGGACTGTGATCGAGCGATGCGACTCACGGCGTGAGCAGCCGCGATCACGGGATCAGTCTCATCTTCAAGTTGCCTGAGCAATCTCTCGATTCGGTCGAGCTCGTCAGGCTCATCGAACCACTCATCGTCACGCCTGACCGATTGGTTGAATGCAACGACCATGGCCAGCGAAGGAAGCCTCAATTGGTGCGTAGGAAATCGAGTAATTCTCTGTACTCGACAAGGCGCTCGGCCAGCCACAGACGGTCATCCTGACTGAGGGCGTCAACCGCTTCCTTCCTCTGCGAAACGGTCGGAGGTGTCTGTGCCATCTCCCTACTCTATCGGCAGTACTTAGACTTGTCGCAGCGGGGCTCCATTGGTATCGAACGGCCATCTGCTCGACACATCTGCTCGACCGCTCCGTGATCGGCAACATCCTGAGGCGTCTCTCGACGATGTCCTCAGCTGCTCAGGCTGAGAACAGCGACCGACCCAGAGCGATTGCAGTGGTCTGAAGAGTCGTTCACGGGCCATTCGGGCTGAATCTCCGCATGAAAGGCTGCAGGTCCGATGTCTTCGGCTCGGCGACCTCCCCCGGCGCGAACGGGCGGTTCAATGGGTTCGAGCAATATGGACGACATTCTTGGCATCCACAGGGTCGGATGAGAGGGCGACGCTTCATCCCGACAGCCTCGTTCAGCCATGGGCACGAACTTCGCCCCGTCCATGCAGGTCGCTCTCGATGCAACAGAGCCGTCGCGTTCAACGCAACAGTGCCCGGGGCGCTCAGGCCTGGCTGTGCTCGGCCAGCCAGCCCTTGTAGAAGGCAAACTGCCCGTCGAGAGTCTGCTGCACTTCACCCTTGCCGGCCCACTCTGCGATCCTGCCTCCGACAAGAGGGATCTTGACGTTGACGTCGATGTCGATCTCGTGTTTGCACTTCTTCTCCGCGGGGGCGAGGCGCATCGTCCCCGAGATATGGATGGGCGCACCCTTGACCTCCACATCGAACGTGCCGTTCCATGCGCCCTTGGCACCCTTCCGCCACTCGTCGGTCTGGACCATCGTGTTGGTCGGCTTGAGCACACGCTTGGCGAATCCGGGCAGGTCGACATCGACGACCTGTGACGACCGGATGCGGAGGACGCCATCGTCCTCCCCGCACTCGAGGACCTTTACGTCCCGGTGGCCCAAGCTCTCGTACAGCTCGCGGGTGACCTCCGGGTCACGGAGCATGGTGATCACGGCGTCCACCGTTGCGTCGTAGGTGATCGAGCCCTTCAGGTCCATCGGATGGTCCTTTCATAGGCGTGCATCGAGCAGCCCTACAGCCGGGACGAGGCTACTCCGCCTGCCTACCCGGCTCCCCACCAAACTACCAATTGTGCCCATGGACTGGCACTTCACTCTGAGGCTCGGGCATCATCCATCGTGGCCTTCTCACTTCTCTACATCGGCATGTCTCGGATCCTCGGCCTCGTCATGTCGTCTTGGCGCATGGAGCTCCGCCACCAGGTGCGTATCTCGGCCACCAGCTTCCGGTGCGACGGTGGGTCACGAAAGTCGGACAGGCAACTCCCGCATTGAGATCAAGATGGGGTTGAGGATGCCCAGCGAGGTGTACGAGGGGTCTCCTGTGAGCTCGATGTGGAGAGTCCGCTCAAGCAGCACCTCGATGAGCGTCGTGAGCTCCCGCCGGGCCAGACTGGCCCCGAGACAGAAGTGGACGCCACCACCACCGAAGGCGAGTTGCGGGTTCGGGCTGCGTGCGATGTCGAAGCGGAAGGGGTCCACGAAGACATCCGAATCGCGGTTGGCCGAGGGATACCACATCGTGACGCGGTCTCCCTCAGCGATCGTCAGCCCCCGGATCTCGGTATCCCGGGTCGCCCGTCGGGCGAAGCACGAGACCGGCGACGACCATCGGAGGATCTCCTCCACCGCAAGGGGAATTGCACCTGGAACCCGGCGAAGATACTCGAGCTGGGCGGGATGGTCGAGTAGCGCCAGAAGCCCCAGGGAAACAGCATTGCGGGTGGTCTCGCTTCCAGCAATGATGAGCAGGAGAAAGAACATGTCCAGTTCGACCTCGCTGAGAGCCGTGTGCTCGCCGTCGTCAGTCTCAACCTCTACCGTCGACAAGATCGTCCAGACATCGTCCTGCGGATTCGCTCGCTTCTCCTGCCCCAGCTTCTGGGCATATTCGAACATCTCGGCCTGGATTCCTACGTGCTCCTCCTGCGACATGTGGCGTTCTGGGGCGTCTCCCTGCAGCATTTCGTTCGCCAACGAGAAGAGCGCATCCCGGTCCTGAACGGGGATGCCGACAATGTCGGCGATCACGTTCATCGGCAGCTTGTAGGCGATCTCGGACACGAAGTCGCACTCTCCGCGCTCCAGGGCCCGATCAACAATCGACCCGGCCCACTGCCGGATCTGGTACTCGAGCTGGCCGACCATGCGAGGGGTGAATCCGGCGCTGATCAGCCGGCGCTGCCGGAGGTGGTCACGGCCGTCCATACTGACGAGCATCGTCCCGGCGATACCTGGTTGGTGGCTCAGCTGCGGTCCGTCGAAAGCACTGAAGATCTCTGGGTTGTGACTAACCGCCTGGACGTCTTCATGCTTCGATAGCACCCAAAACCCCTCATCGTGGTCGCCTTTGAAGGCTTCCGGAAAGGACTGCCATTTCACGGGCGCGTAGCGGCGCAGTGCGGTGAATACCTCGTGCGGGAACCCGCTGGCGTAGAGAGCGGCGTCGGTGAGATCCACGTCGAGGTGGTTGCGGTCGATGGCAGTTTCGGTCACCAGTACGTCCTCCGGATAGGGAGCTGCCGGCAGTGCCGCCGTACGGTCGATCTTGCCAGTGATCGGTGGATGTTGCGATAGTCCCGGCGAAAGTCCAGATCAGAACCTTGGAGGGTCAGCCGATGAGTCGCGGACGCCGCCTATGAAGCTGAGCACGCAACTTCAACGGCAGAGTGCGACCTGGCGACCCGTTCACGAATCCGTACAACTGAGTGCGGGCTGTTCCGTTGTCCTTCGCCCGAAGGTCAGAGGCCTGCCGTTCATAACTGCCCTTTCCTCGCCACCACGAACTGGTGGTCGCTGCGGGTGCGGTACACCCCACGCGCGATCCCGACACGGCTCGAGCGCGGCGAGCACGGCGTCACGCAGGATCGTCGGGTCGTTTGAGCGCAGCGCGGGGACCGCTGGTCCCACGCTGGATATCGCCCGCCACGCCGTGTCCGCGTCCGGCCATTCCATCGTCGAGACACGGCCGCCTCGCTCGAGCACCGAGAAGCCGCTCTTCTCCAACATCTCCTCGGCAACGCCCGGCGCGGCGATGTCGTTGAGGCGTCGCATCGAGCCCCGGTGCTGCTCGGGGGCGTGAAGCGCAAAGACCTTGAACACCTCACGGATGTCGAGGGGTGGTCCCTGCCCCCAGAAACTGATGGCAACCAGCCCGCCGGGTCGCAGCACCCGGTGGACTTCATCGAGCGCCTCGCCGCAGCCGCCCCAGATGCCGTTCACCGACAGGACCGCGTCGAAGCGCCCGTCGGTCCAGGGAAGCTCGAACATCGACCCGACTCGCAGATCCGCGGTCGGCGTGCGGTCGCACGCCACCGCCACGAGCTCGGCGGCTGCGTCGATGCCGGCGACATCGGCCCCCATGCCGGCTGCGACCCGGACGGCAAGTCCGGAACCGCAGGCCACGTCGAGGAGCGACGTCCCCGGACCGACCCCGAGCCTGGGGAGCAGTGCGACGAGCATGTCGAGCGAGTAGTGCTCGTAGAGGCACGACCAGTCGATGGCCCTGCTCCCCCAGGCCTCCCCCGCCTCCTCCCAGCGGTGGGACGGTGTGGCGGTCGCAGTGTCTTCGTAGTGGGATGCCATGGACCCATCATGCGCCAGCGACCCGAAAAGGTCTTGAAGTTCTTGTGGAGATCCCCTGGAGGCGATCATCAGGGGATAACCACTCCGTCTTCATGACCTGCAGACGGCCATCCCGGATAGTGGAGTCAGCGGCGACATCCCGCCGTCGCACACGGACCGAGAGGACCCACCATGACTCAGACCGAAGCCCCCACCGTCGACAACGGCGTCAACATCGAGGCGCTCCGCGGCGCCCGGCAGGCGCTGACCGATGCGCCCGAGGCGGCGCAGTTCCAGTGGCGTGCCCGCTGCGAGTGGGTGAACGGCACGCACAGCCGCTCGACCATTACCGACTTCTTCGGCCTCGGCGACCAGCAATCCCACCGGCAGGCGTACACCATCGAGGCGGACCACCCAGAAGTGTTCGCATCGGAGGACAACGGTGCGACCCCTCCCGAGATCGTCCTCGGCGCCCTGGCCTCCTGCCTCACCGCAGGCGTGGCCACCGTGGCCACCAACCGCGGCGTTCAGCTGCGCTCGGTGACCGCGACCGTGCAGGGCGAAATGGACCTCCAGGGCATCCTCGGCATCGATGCCGACGTCCGCAACGGCTTCGACCGCATCGACGTCCGGTTCGACATCGACGCGGACGCGAGCCCGGCTGACATCGAGGCCATCGTGGCGCAGTCCCAGAAGCGTTCCGCTGTCTTCGACATCGTCACCAACCCGACGACCGTGCAGGTCACGGTGGCCTGAACCACACCACCGGCGACGGAGGGCCTGAAGTGCAGACGTCGGTCGTCGTCGTCGGAGCCGGCCCCGGTGGTCTCGCCATGAGCCATCACCTCACCGGGGCCGGTGTCGACCACGTGCTGCTCGAACGGGGAGAGGTGGCCCACTCCTGGCGAACCGAGCGCTGGGACTCGCTCCGCCTACTGACCCCGAACTGGATGACCGCGCTGCCCGGCGCACGATACGAAGGCGACGACCCTGACGGGTACATGACCGCTGCCGAGACCGTGGCGGCATTGGAGGCATACCGCTCCTCCTTCGACCCGCCGCTGCACACCGGGATCGAGGTGGAGGCGGCGTGTCGCACCGGCGACGGATTCGAGGTTCGCACGACCGAGGGGACCTGGCGCTGCGACGCGGTCGTCGCGGCCACGGGCGGGTCGAGCGAGCCCCGTGTCCCGGCTTTCGCCTCCGAACTCCCGCAGGCGGTCCAGCAGCTCACCTCCCTGTCCTACCGGCGACCGGCCCAGATCGACGACCGCGGCCGCGTCCTGGTGGTGGGTGCGTCGGCGTCAGGGGTGCAGATCGCGGACGAGCTGCGACGGGCCGGTCGTGACGTCACCATCGCGGTCGGCGAGCACATACGGTTGCCGCGTTCGTACCGGGGATGCGACATCTACTGGTGGCTGGACCGGATCGGCCAACTCGACGAGCGATGGGACGAGGTGGAGGACCTCCAGCGTGCCCGCCGGCACGCATCGGTGCAGGTGGTCGGAAGCGATGACGGGCGGGAGGTCGACCTCCCCTCCCTGCAGGGCCTCGGCGTCCAGCTCGTGGGGCGCCTCATGGCGATCCGCGGCACGACAGCGTTGTGCTCGGGTGGCCTGGGGAGCCTCGTCGCCAATGCCGATCTGAAGCAGGCCAGGCTCCTCCGCCGCATCGACGAGTGGGTCGACGAGCACGACATGGCCGATCTCGTCGGCCCCGCGGTCGAGCCGAGTCCGACCGTCCTCACCCAGGTGCCGACCGAGCTCGACCTGACCGGCTTCGGGGCGGTGATCTGGGCGACGGGCTTCCGCCCCACGTACCACTGGTTGGATCCCCGGGCGCTCGGCCCGCCGCGGCCGTGTCGACCACGACGGTGGTGTCGCGAGCATGCCCGGCCTCTACCTGCTGGGGCTCCCCTTCCTCGGCGGCGTCGTTCGAACCTGCTCGCCGGGTTGGGGCTCGACGCGGCCGAACTCGGTCAGCACCTGGTCAGGTACCTGGAGTCCGTTGGGCGGGCGCGCACCCCGACGTCACGCTGAGGCCTGGGTCAGCTCGCCCCGATGAGCGCTCGTCGGGTCCGCAACACGATGTCCTCGACCGGACAGCTGGCGCCGACCGCCCGCAGTTCGCCGGCACGCTCCGCCCCCAAGGAGTCGACGAGCTGGTCCCTGGTGGCAAAGGCGAGGTCATGCAGGGTGCTCGACATCGGCGCCACGCCCAGCATCGCGTGCCTCTCGATGGCGCCGAGCAGCTCGATGGCCAGCTCGGCCTGGCCGATCCGATCCAGGGCGATCGCACAGCGGGACAAGGTGTGCCACTGCTGTGACCAGTCCCCGGCGCGGTCCCAGACTCCGACCATGTCGGCCAGACCCGCGCACCCGGCCTCGAGCTCGCCTCGGGAGACCAGGAGGCCGCTCGCTTCGGTGAAGGCGAACCCGTGCATCCAGCGGTTGCCGACGGCTCGGGCGATCCGACCGCCCGCGGTGAACGCCTCCAGGGCTTCGTCCTCGGTTCGGCTGGCGAACCCGCGGGCGACCGCCACTGACGCCAGGTCCGTCGGTGACCCAGTCAGCTTGGCCACGTCGTGGGCTCGTGCAACGAGGGCGTCGGCCTCTTCGTAGGCACCGTTCGAGCTGTGTCCCACCGCCCCCATATAGCAGGCGTGGACAAGTCGCGACCGGTTGCCGGACTCCTCGGCCAGCTCGATCTGGCGGAGCGCCTCGGCGTGGCCTTTCGTCGAGTCGCCCACGATGTACAGCACATTGCCGAGCGTCCGTTCCGCGAGGCCGCTGGGGAAGACCGACAGTCGGCGCTCGAGTCGGCGCGTCTCCTCCGCCAGCTGCACCGCGAGATCGAACTCCCCCCGAACCCAGGCGCCGTAGGCACGGATCCCGGTGAGCATGGGGGCCAGTGGGTGCTCGAGCGCGCCCGGCGCGTTGCAGGCGGCGTCCGCCCAGGCGAACACTTCGTAGCGCATGGCCCGCATGGCGAACTCGCGGATCGAGGTGATCAGGCCGAAGGTGACGTCGAAGTCCCCGAGCTCGAGGGCAAAGCGCTGTGCCGCTCGCAGGTCGGCGAGCGAAGACTCTGCCCTGGCGATCGCGTCGCCCTCGCCCGGGCCCCACAGCTCCGCCTCGACCGCTCCGGCCTCGGCGGCGAAATGCCTCGCGTGCGCGGCGAACAGCTCGGCGGCCCGGGCGTCGCTCAGGCGGGTGCGCCCGTACTCCCGGAGCGTCTCGAGCAGCTCGTAGCGGGTCGAGCCTCCCGCCTGTGGACGCACAGCAAGCATGGAGCGCTCGGTGAGCCGGGTCAGCAGGTCGAGGGTGTCGCCTCCTGGGGCCATTGCCTCTGCCGAGCGCAGATCGAAGGATCCGGCGAGCACCGACAGCGCAGTGAAGAGGGCCCGTTCGTCGGGCTCGAGCATGTCGTAGGACCAGCTGATGGCGTCGTGCATGGTGCGGTGCCGAGGGTCGCTCCCCCTTCGCATCGCCTTGAGCACTCCGAATCGCTGGTCGAGGCGGTGGGCGACTTCGGCAACGCCGATCGCACGCGCCCGTGCCGCGGCCAGCTCAATCGCCAATGGGATTCCGTCGAGGCGCTGACAGATCTCGACAACCAGCGGCGCAATTGCCTCGTCGAGGACGAAGGAGGGGTCGGCGGCCTTGGCCCGAGCGACGAAGAGGGCGACCGCGGGGATCTCGGCCAGTTCGCCGAGCACCACATCGGACGCGAACAGGTCCTTGGGTCCGGTCGGCAGCGGGTCCACCGTCCAGAGCCGCTCACCGGCCACGGCCAGCGGTTCCCGGCTGGTGGCGACGATCGAAATGGTGGGCGCCTCGCGCAGGATCCGCGCCACCAGCTCGGCCACCGGCTCGATCAGGTGCTCGCAATTGTCGAGCACCAACAGGCTGTGCCGGGGGCGCAGCAGATCGACGATGGCATCGTCGATCGAGCTCGACTTCCGCAGGTTGACGTCGATGGCCGTGGCCAGCGCTGCCGCCGTGGCGTCCTCGATCGACGACTCCGACGAACTCCACGACGTGGACTCCGTCCTCGAATCGGCCGCCAACCGTGCGGGCCAGCTCCATCGCCAGCGAGGTCTTCCCGACGCCACCGGGGCCGATCAGCGTGACCAGCCGGTGGTCGGCGATCATCTCGGCGAGCTGCGCCAGCAACGTCTCGCGACCGATCAACGGCTGCACACGGACGCCGATCGACGCTCCCGTGGCGCATGGGGGACGAGTGCGACCCCGGTCCGACCCTCCTCGACCTCCTCCACGGTCGCCACGAATTCGTAGCCTTTGCCATGCACCGTCCGGATGATCAACTGCTGGCTGCCGTCGTCACCGACGGCCTGGCGGACCGCCTTGATCCGAGTCGTCAGCGCGGACTCACTCACGAATCGGTCACCCCAGATCGCGTCGAGCAGTTCCTCCTTGCGCACCACCGCGCCGCGGTGCTTGACGAGGTAGGCGAGCACGTCGAACACCTGGGGCTCGACCCGGATCTCCTCGCCACCCCGTCGAAGGACGATGCGGTCCAGGTTCAACTCGCAGTCGGCGAATCGGATCACCCCATTGACCGTAGCCTGCGGCGATGGTCCGGGTTCAGGTGTGGGCCCGCTGCAGGGACAAACGTCTGGCCCTCCGACCAAGAAGCCTCATGGGGCCTACCCACTCGGCGCCGTCATAATCCACACCGCTTCACCGCGATTACGAGGACATCCGGCAAACCGGCCTCCAGCGAATGGCTGGGTCCCGGTTGGACTTCTCCATCCCCACCTCGCCCGCCCCCTTTTCGGGCAACCAAGCTGACCCTCAGTCCGTGAGGCGCTGTTACATGGAGGTGCATTCCCTTTTTGAGAGCGAAGCCGCGACAATGGGCACATGGATAACGCATTCGACTGGGCCAGAGAAGGGTTGCGGAGCACCGGCGCCAGTGCGGACATCCGTGATGTGGTCGAGCTGCTGGCTCGACACGGTGAGGAGGAGGGCGCGATCCTCAGTCGGTATCAACGCTTCGCTGAGGAAGCCTCCGCGCCCGAGACTCGCTACCTGGTCAAGCTCATTCTCGAGGACGAGCAACGCCACCACGACCTCCTGGTTGAGATGGCCAGCGCCATTGCCTGGGGTCTCGTTGGCAAGAGCGCCGAACCGGTCCTCCCCGACATGACGCACAGGGATGCTGGGAATGAAGCGTTGGCCGAAGAGACGCAAAGCCTGCTCCGAGCGGAGGAGCGGGACCGCGTGGAGCTGAAACGACTGCGCAAGCGCCTCCGTCCGTTCCGGAATATCGCGCTGTGGGAACTGGTCCTGGATCTCATGGCGCTCGACACCGAAAAGCACATTCATATCCTCGAACTCATCGCCAAGAACACTGAGGAGGCTTGACTCCGGATTCGCCTCCTGACGGCGGACGAAGTCCCACCAGGCCGACCGAGTGGCTGCGGCTCACCGGTGCGCGGTGTATCCGCCGTCGATCGTGAACGTCTGGCCGGTGACGAACGCGGCGTCGTCCGACAGGAGGTAGGCGACAGCCGTGGCGATCTCTTCGGGGTAGCCGAGCCGGCCGACGAGGTGACCCTCGGTGATCGAGGCAAGCGTGTCGCCGAGCGGGCCGCCGAGCGATTCCTGGACCTCGCGGTCGACGACGACGCCGGGAGCGACGGCATTCACTCGAATGTTGCGGTCGGCGTACGCGGTAGCCACGTAGCGCGTGAGCGCCACGACGCCGGCCTTGCTGGTGCCATAGGCGGCAAGGGAGCGGCTCCCGTAGGTGGCGGCGACGGACGCGGTGTTGACGATCGCGCCGCCGCCGCGTTCCAGCATGGCGGGAATGGCGAAGCGGCAGCCCAGCATCACGCCGTCGAGGTTGACGCGCATCACCGTGTGCCAGGTGTCGAGCGGCATGGTGACGACGTCTTGGTCGGTGAGGTTGAGCTTGATCGCGGCCGCGTTGTTGTGGAGGAGGTCGAGTCCTCCGTATGCGGTCAGGGTGTCAGCGACCATGCGTTCGACTGCGTCGACCTCGGCGACGTCGGTGGCTTGGGCGCGGGCGGTCCCTCCGTTGGTGCGGATCGACTCGACGGTGGCGCCGGCGCTGGCCTCATCGATATCGGCGACGGTCACTGCGGCACCTTCGGCCGCCAGGCGGCGGGCGGTGGCGCGCCCGATTCCCGAGCCTGCACCCGTCACGATGGCAATCTTGTCCTCGAAGCGTTGCATACTCGAAGTGTCGCACGGGCCCGCGACTCTGGTGTTCCATGCCGTCGATGCCCGGATGCCGGCCAATCTCGTCCCGGGCCGGCGCTGCTTCGCGAACCGTGCGCCCGCCCCGGTTGACGTTGATGGAACGACAACGTCCCGTGGAGCTGATGCCTCTCTTCGAACCCGTCTTGGCTCGCTGACCTGGGAAGACTTGGCAAGTGGCCACGGACGTGCCCACTGCAACCGCAACCCGAGCTGGCCAAGCTCGCTCCTCAAGGCCCATGGGACGTGCCAGAGTGTCCGACCTCGGCTCCTTCGTCCCGGCTCAATGCGGCTCGCGTAATCTGACTGCGGCCGGACGTCGACGAGCGAGGAGCCAGATTGCCGAAGCACGACGTGGAGATGAGTATCCCGACGACCAAGGTGGTTCTGAGCGCTGACGTGGTGTTCGAGGTCCGCAGCGACGACGAGAAGCTCGGCGAACTCCGAATCAGCCGAGGAACCATCGACTGGGCCCCGATGAACGCAAAGATCCCGATTCGGTTGACCTGGGAACAGTTCGACCGCCTCATGCGCAACCGATAGGTCCGACTTGTCGACCTGACGACTCACCCGGTCGGTTTCGATTGCGCAGCGGATTGCCAACGTCGGGGACAGCCCTCAGCTGGACCGGCTGATGGGGCCATGGTGGACGGGTCGGACGAACTCGAGAGCCCTATGCGCTGGTCGAGCATTGGGCGCCGCCGACGGTTACCGTGATCGTCTCGCCCGCACTCGTGTGGTAAAGGAGGATCGTCGCCGACCCGGATCCGTTCGTGTACTCACTCCAGGTGTCGCTGGCGTCCGACGCCGTCGCCTTCTCGTCCGGCTGGTTGGAGGTGACAGAGACGTCGTAGTCCTCGGGATACCCGTCGTTGGCCGGTGAGGCGGTGGCGCTGCATGACGGCCCTCCGCTCGCCGCCGGCTGGCTGGCGGTGGTGGTGGTGGTGACCGGGGCCTGGAACGGGGTTGCTCCGGCGAAGTCCGCGCTGACCGTCCGGGAGACGGCTCCGACGAGGGCGGGATCGCTGGTGATGATGCCGAGCTCCCGGTTGTAGTCGAGGCTCGACTCCGAAAAGTTCTGGCTGCCGAGGAACAAGGTCGCTCCGTCGGCCACAACGACCTTGGCGTGGATGTAGAGCGAACCGTCGCTCGGATAGGTACTCACCTTCACCCCGGCGTCGACCAGCTGGCCGAAGGCACCGACCCACGACGACGAGTAGGTCATGACCACCTCCACGTTCACCCCCCGCTGCGCGGCATCCTCGAGGGCGCTGGTCACGGCGGAGTCGCCCATCTCCTCGTTCTCGACCAGCAGGGAGCTCCGGGCGGAGTCGATGAGCGACACGATGGGGCCCTGGGCACCCGGGGACCAGACGAGGTCGAGTCCGGTCGGACCCGCTGCCGGCGGCCCGGACCCGCTCCAGTCCTCGTCGAAGACCTGTTCGATGGCGGCCACATCCTGGGCGTCGGTGGTGATCACGGCGAAGTCCCGGGACGTCGAGTAGTAGGCGTTGGTCAGGTTGAGGGTCATGATGGCCGAGGTCCGATCGTCCACGGTGATCGTCTTCTGATGGAAGATCGTTCCCGCGGGCGCCCAGCGGACCTGCACGCCGTTGGCGCTGAGCGAGTTGAAGGCAGGCTGGTTGTAGGACCTCTCGTAGTCGCTGTCGAGCAGCACCCGCACCGTCACCCCCCGGCGGGCGTCGGCCGCCAGGATGTCGACCACCTGGGGATCGGAAAGTTCGTACATGGTCATGTCCAGGGTGTGCTGGGGACTCGACAGCAGTGAGTAGATGGGCCCCATCCCCTGGTTGGGCTCGGTGACGAGCGACCAGCCGGCGACCGCAGGTCGAGCCAGGTCGGTCGTCGATGTGGTCTCGGACGCCCTGGTCCCGGGCGTCTGTGTGCGACGGCGTCACGACCTTCGGCACCGCCGCCGAGGTCCCGGGGGCGGCGGTCGGGCCGGTGGTGGAGCAGGCGGAGAGGAGGAGCGCCGCCGTCCCTCCGACCATCCAAGCCCTGCGGCTGCGATGCCGCGCCGGCCGTGATCTTCTGGGTCGGGGTAGCGCGGTACGCGGCCTCCGACACCGTCAGCCGCGCTGAACCGCGTGTGGAATCGCTCACCGGCTCCCCCTCGTCGGCCACCACGATCGTTGGCGGCAGGACCGTCATCCCGACCCGCTCCCGCCGTTTGTCCTGAATCGCGCCATCGTACCGTCCGGGAAAAGGGCCCCGGCTCTGACGATCGATCGGACTCCCAAAGGAACGGAATCGGGTGCGCGCTATGGCAAACTCGCCCGCATGCCGTTCTCCCGCCGCACTCCCCTCCTTCTGGCGCCGTTGATCCTGATCCTCGTGGCGGGATGCGGATCCTCGGTCAGCTCCAACCCCACCACATCGACGCGTGCGACGAATCCGCCGGCGTCCACAACCCCTCCGTCGACGATTGCGGCGGCACCGCGATCTACGTCACCAGCGACCACCCTGGCAACCCGCAACCTCACCGTCACCAACGCCGACCGGGCCCAGCTGGTTCAGGCCGCCGCCGCGCTCAACAACGTGCCGGCCGCTGACTTCGTGGGTCTCGTGCCGGGGGACACCTACTACGCCTACGACGGTCCGTCTGCCACCTATTGGGCCGGAGCCAAGCTCGATCCCGGCTCGTCGCAGCCGGCGCAGGTATCGACCCAGGACGACGGTGCCTACATCCTCTTCCACCGGCCGGCAGGTGCCAGCTGGATCGCCAAGGATGTCGGACTCGCCGGGGTGGAAGGGGAGAAGTGTCCCGTCGTCGTTCCCGCGGCCATCCTGGCTTTGTGGAACTGGAGCCCGGGTACTTGCCGGCCGGCCGGCATCTAGGCCGACGATCTTCCGGCCAGGGTGCGGACAGAAGGCTGCTGGGCTCCATCCGGGATATGAGGCCGGCAGGTAGGCAGCAATCGGGCCGGCCATCACGGGGTCGAGCCCGCCGATCCCACTAGCGGCGCCTGGGACCGAGCGCGAGTGTCGCCCCTTTGAAGTCGATGATGGCGTAGTCGAAGCGACTGAGGGCGTCCAATCCGAGAAGGCCGTCGATTCCGCTCAATCCGAGCGCTCCGAGGTCGGTCGACCTCAGCATCGCCGGAGGGAGCTGAACGTTGCTCAGGGACCATGGGCCGCTTTGGACGAGGGGCACCGTGACCGTCGAGCACGCAGTCCGCATCTCGCCGAGAATGGCGGTCTGGGTGAGATCCAGTTGACGGGTCAGAGAAGACTCGACAACCGAACGCGACGCGCCCGTATCGACGTCGAACACAGCGCCTTCCCCGGTGCCCCGGAAGTGGACCAATGTTGTGGCCAGGGCGTAGCCGGGTCTCTCAGTCACCCTCAACCCGGAAATCGAGCCGGGTGGCCCGCCGGTCAACTCCGAAGGGATCGGGCGGGCCAAAGGACCGGTCACGACGCTCGGACCGCTGCGGGGTCGGTCCCTGGATACCGGGCAGTGTCATTGTCTGGGCCGCGAAATCGAGCCGGAGGGCGCCGAACCTGCTCAAGACATCGGCGCCGAGCAGTCCGACCGGTTCCCCTTCTCCGCCCCACCCGGGAATGGTCTGTGCCGCGATGGGCTGAGCGGCCAGCGGTAGGCCGGCCATGCTCCACCGGGTCAGACCTTCGAGTCGGGTGACGCCGGTACAGCCGATGCCGGCATACCTGACAGGCGACCCGATCTTCGGGAGGTGCAGGCGCTGGGCCACACCGAGGTCGATTGCCGAGGAAGACGCACCCGTGTCGATGACGAAGGGGAACGGACCCTGGCCGTCCACGCAGACGTTGACCAATGCCTCCACCTCGGAACCGACGGAGCTGACCGTGATCGGCACACGAACGGCACCGCCAGCCAGTGCGGTGACTCCGCTGCATCCCGAGGTTCTCGGTGGTAGTGCGAACTTCTGGGTGCCCAGGACGCGGGTCGATGAACCGTTGCCACGGGCAGCGAGAAGGACCACAGCCGCGAGGAGCAGTGCGCCCACGACGACGGCGAACCGCCGCGGCCAGCCCCGGCGTCGGTCCCCTCCGGCGGGGCGTTCCCCAGGCACCGCGTGGCCCGGCCGGACCCGTTCTTGATCGGTCTCCCGGCCCGGGCGGCGGCTGCGTTCCATGCGCTACCAGGGTAGAGGTCGAGGTGCGCTCAATTGTCGGCCCCGCCGTGGCGGACCAAAGCCTGTTGCGCGCCCCTGTCAAGATGCCGTCCCGCCACCGCACATGGCCGTTCAGCGCGAGCTCTGACGCATCATCCGTTTGTGCTCGCGAATCACCTGACGATCCTTTCCGGCCAGCTCGAAGGCGCGCTCCAGCGCACGGGTGACAACGGAGTCCTCACTGGCCAGTTCGTGGACGATGCCCGCCGACAAGGCTTCGGGCCCCGGGTACCGGCGACCAGTCAGCAACGACTCCCGTAGGGTCGCCTTGGGGAGATGGGCAGCAACCACCTCGAACATCGTCGGTGTCAACGGAAGCCCGAGGTCGACCTCGGGAAGACACCAGAATCCCCTGTCCTCACGCATGATGACGATGTCGTGCGCGGTCGCCAACATCGCACCGGCGGCAAAGGCGTGGCCGTTCACGGCCGCGACGGTGATGGCCGGAACATCCAGGATGCGGATCAAAAGGCGCTCGACGTCGTTGAGGAACGACTTGTCGGCAGCGCCCTCCCCGACCAGCCAATCGAGATCCAGCCCGTTGGAGTAGAACTTTCCCGCACCCGTCGTCACCAGGGCGAATGGACCCTCGATCGACTCGAGCTCGTCGAGTGCGGCGTGCCATGCGTCGATGCTGGTGCGGTTGAACCGGTTTTCGCCGGCGTCCATCCGGACCAGGGCCACGGCACCCTGTCGTTCCGTCGTCAACACCGCCTTCGACCCGTCGTCATGGTTCGGCATCGGAACCTCAGCGTGTCCAGTTCTCCGCTGGATCTACATGGACGGAACGAATTCCGACCATCGATCCAGTTCCCCGGCATCTCCGGAAGTCTCCAATGCTAGAGCCCCTGCGGGAGCCCGACCCCTTGGACGTGGTCGCGGCGCCGCGCCGCCCGGTCACCACTACGCTGCCGGGTCGGAGGGCTCGTCCGATACCTTGCCATCGGATGGTTGTGCCGCCCCTGAGCGTGTCAGGATCGTCACGTCTCAAAACTGAACGATTCGGCAACTGCGACCCACAGAGGAAGAGCGACAGCCATGGAGCAGGACAGCAGCGCAGGGGGGCCCTCGATCGACCAACTGCGCCAGCGGTACCGGCAGGAGCAGCAGAAACGCCTGCGCCCGGAGGGTATGGCCCAGTGGCGTGAGCTGAAGGACGAGTTCGAGGACCTCGACCGGGACCCGTTCGTAGAGCCCGGCTTCAGCCGAGAACCGGTGGTCGAGGAGACGACGGTCGTGATCGTGGGTGGCGGCTTCGCCGGGATGCTCACGGCGATCGACCTCGGCAAGCACGGGATCGACGACTTCCGGATCGTCGAGAAGGCGGGTGACTTCGGTGGCACCTGGTACTGGAATCGGTATCCGGGCTGCATGTGCGACGTGGAGTCGTACACCTACCTCCCGCTCCTCGAGGAGACCGGATTCATGCCGTCGGAGCGCTACGCCAGCGCCACGGAGATCTTCGAGTACTCCAAGCTCCTGGCCCGCACGTTCGACCTCTACCCCCACGCCCTCTTCCAGACGGACGTGACCGGTGCCGAGTGGGACGAGGAAGCGCGGCGTTGGCGGGTCACCACCTCCCGTGGCGATCGGCTGTCGAGCTCGTTCATGGTGTTGGCCGGGGGCATCCTGCACAAAGCCAAGTTGCCCGGGATCCCGGGGATCGAGGACTTCGAGGGCAAGGCCTTCCACACCAGCCGTTGGGACTACAGCTACACCGGCGGGAGCCCCACCGAGCCGATGGACAGGCTGGCCGACAAGCGGGTCGGCATCATCGGCACCGGCGCCACCGCCGTGCAGGTGGTGCCCCAGATCGCCCGTGTGGCCAAGGAGCTCTACGTCTTCCAGCGGACCCCGGGGGCGGTGGGCGTCCGCAACCAGCAGCCCACCGACGTCGAGTGGTTCCGGAGCCTCGAACCCGGCTGGCAGAAGGAGCGGATCGTCAACTTCACCCAGGCGGTGACCGGCGCCCAGCCCGAGGTGGACCTGGTCCATGACGGCTGGACCGAGGTGATGTGGGTCGACACCCGAGGATGCCTCGGAATCGGAGGAGGAGATCGAGGCGCTCGAACGGTCCGACTTCGAGACCATGGAAGCGATCCGACACCGCATCGACGAGATCGTCGAGGACCCCGAGACGGCTGAGAAGCTCAAGCCGTACTGGGGCAAGCACTGCAAGCGGGTCTGCTTCCACGACGACTACCTGCCGGCGTTCAATCTGCCCAACGTGCATCTGGTGGACACCAACGGGCGGGGCGTCGACAAGCTCACCGCGCGTGGCCCGGTGGTGGACGGTGTGGAGTACCCGGTGGATCTGCTCATCTATGCCTCCGGCTTCGAGGTCACGACGGATCTTCACCAGCGGCTCGGCTTCGACCCCATAGGTCGCGACGGAGTCAGGCTCTCGGAGCGGTGGGCCGAGGGCGCCCACACCCTGCACGGGGTGCTGGCCAGCGGGTTCCCCAACATGCTCCTGATCAGCCTCGTCCAAGGTGGGTTCGGCACGAACTTCTCACACCTGCTGTCGGAATCGGCCAAGCACGTGGCCAACATCGTGGAGACCTGCGTCGAACGGGGGATCGCGGTCATCGAGCCCGAGGAGGCCGCCGAGGACGAGTGGCTCGGAGTGCTCCTCCGCGTCGGCGTCGGCGGCGCCCGCTACTTCCAGGCCTGCACGCCCAGCTTCTACAACAGCGAGCAGCAGGCGATAGACGCCCGGGCGGCCCGGAACCTCACCTACTCGGGAAGTCTCCTGGAGTACATCGGCTACCTCGAGCGGTGGCGCGAGGCACCCGACTTCGCCGGCGTCAAGGTGCAACGAACGGAAGCCGTGGAGAAGCGGTAGATCACCGGTTGATCACCTCCCGGCGTGGCGAGGTGACCGCGATGAGCACAATTGTCGCTCTTGAGTGCAGCCGGCCGGCCGCGGCTATCCAGTAGACTGGTCCGACGTCGGAGATCCGGGTCGGCCGGACGTGACGTCGGCTGCGGCCGGGGTTGCTCGGCAGGGGGGTAGGCCAGATATGGAGCACGTCTCGCTGGAAGGTGCGCCTTCCCGTTCACTCTTGTTCACCGAGCCGGCTCGGGCCACGGCGGAGTTCGGATCCTTCGTCTTGAGCGTCCCGCTGCTCCGCCGGGCCCCTCACGGCGATGGCCACACCGCGCTCGTCCTCCCCGGCTTCCTGGCCGACGACCGTTCGACGCTCGTCCTGCGCGGCTACCTCGGCTCCCTCGGTTACAAAACCTGTGGATGGGGCCTCGGACGCAACGTGGGTCCGACCCTCGAAATCCTCGAGGGGATGGAACAGCGCCTCCTGAGCCTGGCCGACTCGGCGGGCACCCCGGTGAGTCTGGTGGGTTGGAGCCTCGGGGGGATGTTCGCCCGGGGGCTGGGCCGGAACCATCCCGAATGCATCCGGCAGATCGTCACGCTCGGGAGCCCGTTCCGCAGCAGTGCGCCGATCGGCAGCCACGCCACCCAGAGATTCGAACGCCTGGCCCACATCCATGTTCCCCACACCGAGCTCCCGCCGGCCGAGACCGACCAGGACCAGCTCGACGTGCCGGTGGCCGCCGTCTACACCAAAGCTGACGGTGTGGTCGCCTGGCGATCCTGTGTCCAGGATGCCGGAGACCGACGCGAGAACATCGAGGTGTTCGGGAGCCACTGCGGTCTGGGGCACAACCCCACGGCCATGTGGGTGGTCGCCGATCGTCTGGCCCAGCCGGCCGGGACATGGACGCCCTTTACGCCCCCGGCCTTCGCCCGACGGCTCTATCCGGACTGGCACCGGGCGGGGTACCGGGCCGATCAGCCCGTGGCCAAGAGTTCCACCAGGCCCTTCTCGATCCCGCGGCAGAGCACGTCGATGTCGGGAGCGGAGTCGTAGTCGCCGGTCACCCCGAAGTTCACATGTCCGTTGTAGGAGAAGATGGCCACGGTCACCCGCATCTGCCCGCCGAGGGGGACGAACGGATAGGCCTCGAGCATCTTCCGGCCCAGGACGTAGAGCGGGATCTGTGGGCCCGGCACGTTGGTGGTCACCGTATTGATGTTGCGCTGCGACCCCTTGGTGGCCAGCCGACCGCCCAGGGCGAGCAGCAGCGGAGGAGCGAAGCCGGAAAGTGAAGTGAGCGCCTCGCCCGCCACCGCCTCGTTGGAGTTCTTGAGGTGTGCCATCTGCTCGGTGACCGCTCCCAGTCGCTTCACCGGATCGGTCTCGTACACCGGGAGCTCGGCGAACATGGCCGACACCTTGTTGGCCAGTTCGCCGTCACCGACCGCCACTCCCCGGTCGTCACGGGGCCGTACCGACACGGGGACCATGGTCCGCACGATCCGATCGGCCGATTCTCCCCGGGAGAGCAGGAGCTCGCGGAAGCCCGAGGTGATACAGGCCAGCACGACGTCGTTGAACGAGCCGCCGTGCTCCCGGCGCACCGCCTTGATGTCGTCAACCGAGGCGGTGGCCCAGGCCCAATGGCGATGGGGTCCGATCGGTCCGTTGAGCGACGAGGCCGGGGTGGGACGGACCAGACCGATCATCGAGGTCAGACCGCGGGCGACCCCGACGAACTGCCGGGTCGCCTCCCGAGGAACCCGCAGCGCGGCTCGTACCGCCCGGAACTGCTCGTACGGGCTCATGACCATGTCGATCAGCGATTCGACCGCCAACGAGAGCGAGCTCGGTTGGGGCTGCGGTCTCCACGGGACGGGATCGGGAGGAACGGGCTCAGGGGAGAGGTCCATGATCACCGAGAGCAGTTCGGTCCCCGATACCCCGTCGACCATGCAGTGGTGGCTCTTCGACGCCATGGCCCAGCGGTCCCCTTCCAGCCCGTCGACCATCCAGATCTCCCACAGCGGTTTCGACCGGTCGAGTTGCTGGGACATGATCCGGCCGACCAGGCGGCGGAGCTCGGCCTCGCCGCCCGGAGGAGGAAGCGCGGTATGGCGCACGTGGTAGTCGATGTTGAAGTGCGCATCGTCGACCCAGACCGGCCGGCCGAGGTCACCGGGCACCCGCTCGACCACCTGCCGGTAGCGGGGGACGTGGCCGAGCTTGCCCGCGACCATGGACACCAGGTCCTCGATGCGCGGCGCCGGCCCCTCGAAGATCCCGATGGACGCGATGTGCATGTGGCTGACACCGTCCTCGATGCTCAAGAAGGACGAGTCGAGGGGACTCAGCCGGTCACGCATACACGGAACGCTACCTGGAATCCGCCCGGACCTCCCGGGCCCCGGGGCCCGGGGTGGCCGGCGCGACCGTCGGCCCACCGGACGGACATCTTGCCGGTACTCTGGCGTGGTGCCGCGGCAACCCATGAGCACAGATGAGGTCCGGAGCCTCCACGATCGACTTTCCAACTGGGGTCGATGGGGACCGAATGACCAACTCGGGACCCTGAACTTCATCACGGCCGAGGTAACTGCGGCCGCGGCATCGGCCGTGCTGTCGGGCCGGACCGTATCCTGTGCCCGGCCCCTACCCACCCAATCAGGTCCGGACAACCCGACGCCGGTTGTCCACCACATGATCGGCACGGCAACCGAGGGCTACGGGGCCGACTATTTCGCCCTGGCCCCGCACGGCTTCGCAACCAGCCACATCGATGCCCTCTGTCACATCTTCCATGAAGGAAAGCTCTACAACGGCTACGGAACGGAGACGGTGACCGCTCACGGCGCAGCCGAACTCGGCATCCATCACCTCCGATCGGGGATCATCACCAGGGGAGTCCTCGTCGACGTGCCCGCCGTCCGGGGTGTGGAGGCACTGGGGCCCGGAGAGCCCATCTTCCCCGAGGACCTGGAATCGGCCGAGAGGACAACCGGTGTCACCGTACAGAGCGGGGATGCCCTCCTCGTCCGCACCGGGCGATGGCGGTGGCGGGAGGCCCACGGCCCCCGGCCGTTGAGTGATGGCCTGGCCGGCCTGGATGCCTCCTGTTTGACCTGGCTCCACGAGCGAGAGGTGGCGGTGCTCGGAAGCGACGGTGTCTCTGATGTCCTGCCGTCGCGTGTAGAGGCTGTCCCCATGCCGATTCACACCGTGGCCATCGTGGCCATGGGCGTCCATCTTCTGGACAACCTCGATCTCGACGAACTGTCCGTGGCGTGTACTGCCGCCGGAGGCTGGAGCTTCCTGCTCGCGGTGGCTCCACTGGTGCTGCACCAGGGCACCGCATCCCCGGTGAATCCGATCGCCGTCTTCTAACTCACCCCGTGTGTCAGTCCCCCGGCGTCAATCCTCCGGCGTCCACACCGCTGACCATGCTTTCGGCGTCGTCAGTCCGGGAAAGCCCGGCGAGACCGGTCCGGCGCGCTTCGATGCCGGTCCCGTCCCTCGCTTGTTGGTGGCGGTGACAGCGAACCAGTAGGCGGTTCGATCGGTGAGACCGGTCAGCGTGCACGACGTTCTCTTGGTGGAGGCGCAGGTCTTCGACCCCGGGGTCGCGGTCACCGAGTACCTGGTGATCGCGCTGCCGTTCGTGATCGGCGTGGTCCAGCTCACCGTTATCTCGCCGACCCCCGGTGTTCCCGTCACTCTGGTGGGGGCGAGGGGCACACCGACCACAACCGGCACCGGCACTGATGCCGGGCTCTGTCCTTTGGCGTTCCGTGCCGTCACGGTGACCGAATAGCGCCCGCCGTTGGTCAGACCGGGGACGCTGCAGGTCCTGGCACCGGTCGTCGAACACGACTTGCCACCGGGCTCTGCTTTCGCCGTATAGCCGGTGATCGCCGATCCGCCGTCGCCGGCCGGAGCGCCCCAGGCGACCTTTGCCGATCCATTTCCCGGCGTCACCTCGAGCCCGTTCGGAGGTCCGGGTTTGGTCACCGACGCACCCACTGCCGGCGACAGACCGACCGTGAACGCGGCCGCAGCCCCCACTGCCCCCAGGGTGCCGCGCACGCTCGGCCGTCCCCTTCCCGTTCGGATCGCCATCGGCGCCACCCCCCTCCGGTCCTCGTGGGCCGCAGGTGCCATGGATAGCACGGCATGGCCACAGCTGCGAGCGCCGATCCGAGCGCTGGGTGACCTCGATTCCCTCTCCCCGTCATATTTACTGCTAAATTGTGGCGCTACCAGCCGGAGTCGAAAGAACAGGGATGCCGAAGAAACCGATGACCCTGCTGGAGGCGGCGGACGAGTTGGGCGTCCATTACATGACGATCTACCGCTACGTCCGTACCGGCAAGCTCCCTGCCACCCGCGTCGGGGGTGGCTGGCAGGTCGACCCCGACGACCTGGCCCGGATGAAGCCGGTCGTCCCCCGCCGCCCACGGAAACCGGCCGCCCGGGCCGCCGTCACCAAACAGCTCGAGGCCCGGCTGCTGGCCGGCGACGAACCCGGTGCCTGGGGCGTGCTCGAATCCGCCCTCGCCTCTCACCACTCCCCGTCCGAGGCACTCCTCCAACTGGTGGCACCGGCCCTCGAATCCATCGGCGACCGCTGGCACGCCGGCGAGCTCACCGTGGCCGACGAGCATCGGGCCAGTGCGGTGGCGGCGCGGCTCATCTCGCGTATCGGCGCCAGATTCGCCCGCCGTGGGCCCAGGCGCGGCAGCGTCATCATCACCACGCCGCCGGCCGAGCTGCACTCGGCTCCGGTGGCCATCGCCGCGGACCTGCTGCGGTGGGCCGGCTTCAACGTGATCGAGCTCGGTGCGGACACCCCGGCCGACGCGCTGGCCCAGACGGCGGCCGGCGTGCCCGATCTGCTGGGCGTCGCCATGGCCTGCACCACCGAGGGGTCGGCCACCTCGGCCCGCCGCGTCGTCGCCCATCTGCACCGTGCACTTCCCGGCACCACGGTCCTGCTCGGGGGGGCCGCCATCGACGATGCCGACCATGCCCGCCGCCTCGGGGCTGACGGCTTCACCGGCCGCCGGGGCGACGACTTGGTCCGGAGCATCGAGGAACTGGCGGCCGCCCGCTAGGTCCCGCCCCATGGGCTCCGACCCGGTTACGGCCTCCACCGGTCAGCCGGGAACGGCCGGCGTCTCGAGGCCCGGGCTGCTCGGCTCGGTCTCGGGACGGGAAGGGTCTCCGGAGCTCGGCAGCCGGGGTCATCATCCGGGTCGCGTCGCCAATCGTCCGGCCCGGCCGGGCTTGGCCAGGACCAACTGGACATCGCTGATGTGGTGTTCGAGGAACGAGGCCTCGCAGTAGGCGAGATAGAGGTCCCAGAGACGGCGGAACTGCGTACCCATCCCGAGGGCCTCCACCGCGTCGGTGTGCACGGCCAGGTTGGCCGCCCACCGCCGCAGCGTCTCGGCGTAGTGGCGGCCGACATCCTCGAGGTCCACCATGCGCAAGTCGGTCGCCCGGGCCAGGCTGGCCGTGAGCGAGGTCACCGAGGGGAGGCATCCGCCGGGGAAGACCATGCGGCGAACGAAGTCCTGGTGACGCTTGGCCCGCTCGAAGCTGCGGTCGTCGATGACGATGGCCTGAACCGCGGCCAGCCCGTCATCGGTGAGCAGTTCGGAGCACTTGGCCAGGAACCGGTCGTGCCACCGCCAATCCACCGCCTCGACCATCTCGACCGAGACCAGCTTGTCGAACCTGCCGGTGAGGTCCCGCCAGTCGAGCCCGAGCACGGTGATGCGGTCCGAGAGCCCGGCCTCGGCCACGCTCCTGTTCACAGAGGAGCGCTGGGCTTCCGAGATCGTGGTGGTGGTCACCCGGCAGCCGAAGCGGGCGGCGGCGTGGATGGCCAGGCCGCCCCAACCCGAACCGATCTCGACCAGGTGGTCGGTGGGCGCGAGCTCGAGCTTGGCGCAGATCCGGTCCATCTTGGTTCGCTGAGCTTCGGCCAGTGTGACGTCGGGGCCCTCGAACACCGCGCACGAATAGGTCATGGTCTCGTCCAGCATGAGTGCGAAGAAGTCGTTCGAGAGGTCGTAGTGGTCAGCGATGTTCCGCTTGTCATCGTCCCGACCCGGGGTGGCCAGGCGGGCCGGGACGTCAAGGACGGCGCCCCATGCCCGCCCCAGCCGATCCAGGCGTTCGCGTAGCGGGCGGGTGTCGCGGGCCAACGCCCGGACCAGTGCGGTCAGGTCGTCGGTATCCCACCAGCCGGCCACGTACGAGGCCCCGAGGCCGACCGAGGCCGACCGCAGCAGGGCGCGATAGGCGCGGCGGTCGTGCACCGTCACCCGGGCCATGGGCTCACCCCGGCCCACGCGGAACGTCTCGACCCCCTCGGTGACCTCGATCGCCGCGCCACCGGCGTGCTCCCCGGCGGTCAGCACGATCCGGCGCGACAGGTCGCCGCTCCCGTGACGGCCGGGCGCGACGGCGGGGTGCAGGCCGCGTCGGTCGCGCACCCCTTCGGAGACCCGATTCGGCGGCGACGGTACCGTCGCCGCCTCGGTGCTGTCGGCCACGATGCCGGCCCTCGGCACACCGTTCACGCTGGTCCTGTCTGCTACGGAGGTGGCCGCGACCGTGTCGTCCGACGCGGTGTCACCCTTCACGGGATCATAGGTCCGGGTCATCGCTCGGTCCGCGGCACGAGGGACACATGGGGACAGGATCTGGCCGCGACGATGTCCGTCGCTCCGTCCTGGCGCGCCGGATGACCGAAGAACGGAGCGCCCTTCAGCCGGAGGCGGGCCGCCTGGGCATAGATGCCGGCGGTGATCCGGTGCGTCATTGCCGGGTAGTGCCAGAGGAGACGGCCGAGCGCGGCGCGGTCGAGGGCGCGACGACGCAGGAAGAGGGTGGCGGCGAAGAGGCGCTGGTCGGCCTCGAGTACGTCGAGGCCGACGGTGAGCCGCGGCCCCGGGGCGGTGTAGCGGAGCTCGTAGTCGAGGCGAGGGGGCAGAAATGGTGACACATGGAGCTCCTTGGCGAAGCGGTGTCTCCCCGGGGGGCCGACGACGTAGCCATGACGCTCGTGCCACGGGGTGTTCTGCACCTCGGCCACCAGAGAGTCGATCCGTCCCGGTTGGCCCGGACGGTCGGCGACGCCGGCGCAGAAGTAGAGGCTGATGGGGTTGAACAACCAGCCCCAGGTGCGCAGGTTTGCCAACAGGGCGACCGGGCCATCGGGCCGCCGCCCGGTGCGTCCGGCCACCAGGTCCCGCACCACCTGGTCGAGGGGCACGGCCGGGTCACCGAGGAAGTCCTCGCGCCGGAACCGGACCGGGGCGGCCCGGCGGGCCGACCAGGCCGGGTGCAGGCTCATCACGTCGTCGACCTCGGCCAGGTCGAGCAGCGGCATGGCCACCTTGTAGCTGAACGAGTGCGTTGGTCCGGGGCCGAGGCGGGCATGGACGAGTACTCCCTCGTACATCGCGCTGCGCAGGCCGTTTGCATCCCGATCGGGCCAAGAGGGCAGAGCACCGGTTGCCTTGCCCAGCGCCACCCCGTCAGCCGGTGTCGTGATGCCGGAAACGTCCGCCATGGTGGCGTCGCCAACGACGGTCACCACACCACCCCCATGGCCCGGCACGTCTCCACCGCGCTGCGCACGCCGTCCTCGTGAAAGCCGTAGCCCCAGTAGGCGCCCACGAACCAGGTGCGCCGGGTGCCGTTGATCTCACCCCGGTGGGCCTTGGCCCGCGCCGCAGCCGGGTCGAGAACCGGGTGGGCGTACTCCATGCGGGCCAGTACCTTGCCGGGATCGATGGCCTCGTCACGGTTGAGGGTGACCAACACCGGGGTGGCGGAGTCGATGCCCTGGAGGCGGTTCAGGTAGTAGGTGAGCGTGGCCTCGTCCTGCCCGGCCTCGAGGCGGTGGTAGTTCCAGCTGGCCCAGGCCCGGCGCTCGGCGGGCAGCAGGCCGGCGTCGGTGTGCAGGACGGCCCGGTTCGACTGGTAGCGCAAGGCACCGAGCGTCTCGCGTTCCTTGCGGTCGGGATCCGACAGGAGGGACAGGGCCTGGTCGCTGTGGGTCGCGAGCACGACGTGGTCGTACGTGTCGACCCCGGCCTCACTCACCACCTCGACTCCGCCGGGCTCCCGGCGGATCTTGCCCACCGGGGACCCGAGTCGGAGGCGGCCCTCGGTGCGCAGCGGGCGGAGGATGGCCTCGACGTAGCGCTCCGAGCCGCCGTCCACCGTCCGCCACCTCGGCTGGTCGCGCACGGTGAGCAATCCGTGGCGCTCGAAGAAGCGGGCGAAGGTGGCCGCGGGTATCTGGGTGAACGTGGAAGGGTCGGCCGACCAGATGGACGAGCCCAGCGGGACGAGGTACCAGTCCCGGAATCCGGTCGACCAGCGGTGTGGGGCCAGAACCTCCTCCAACGTCACGCTGTCGGGCGGCGGGTCGGCCAAGAGGCCCCGGGCCAACCGGTTGAAGCGGCCCACGTCTGCCAACATGCGCAGGAAGTCGGGCCGGACCAGGTTGCGTCGCTGGGCGAAGACGCTGGAAAACGACGTTCCCCGCCACTCGAGGCCGGTGCGCTGGTCGGCCACACTGAAACTCATGTCACTGGGCTTGGAGGCGACTCCGAGCTCGTCGAGGAGGCGCGAGAACAAGGGGTAGGTGCGTTCGTTGTAGACGAGGAACCCGGTGTCGACGTCACAGGTCAGCTCGGGCAGCTCGACCCGGTGGGTGTGGGAGTGGCCTCCGGGGCGCTCGTCCGACTCGTAGAGGACCACATCGTGGCGCCCGCGCAGCAGGTGGGCTGTGACCAGGCCCGATACCCCACTCCCGATGATGGCGATCCGCATGACATCCCTCTTTCGTGCTGTCGGACACCCGTTGTTCGGACCCGAACTATCCTCGGGATCAAATTTAGTACTAAACTTGCCGAATGGCCACCTACCGTGCACGCGTCACGTCTCCACGGCCACCGGCCGAGGTCTTCGACTACCTGGCCCGCTTCTCCAACGCGGCCGAGTGGGACCCCGGAGTGACCGAGGCCACCGAGGCCGAACCGGGGGTGCCCGGCCTCGGCAGCACCTATCGGCTCGTGGTCCGGGGCTTCGGTCGGGCCGTCCCTCTCAGCTACCGCATCGACGACTTCGACCGACCCCACCGGGTCGTGCTCAGCGCGGAGAACTCGATGGTGCGATCCACCGATGTCATCGAGGTCGCTCCCGAACCCGGGGGCGGCTCGATCCTCACCTACGAGGCAACCTTGGTGCTCAAGGGTGGGGCGGTCCTCTTCACCCCCTTCCTCGGCCTCTCGTTTCGGCGCATCGGAAATCGGGCCGTCGTCGGCCTGCGCGCGGCACTGGCGGCCTGAACGTGGACGCGCACAGTGTCCGGCACGCGCTGGCCCGGGCCACTGACGCCGTCGCCGAAGCGACGGTGGCCCCGAGCTTCAGCCGCGTCGGGATCGGGCTCCGCCGTCGGCTGGAGGAGTGGGACGACCCACCCCCGATGAAAGGCCGCATCGCCCTCGTCACCGGCGCCACCTCGGGTATCGGCCTGGCCGCGGCCACCGCACTGGCCGGCCTCGGTGCCGAGGTACACCTGGTGGGCCGCGACCCCACCCGAGGTGCCGCCGCGCTCGACGAGGTGGAGGCGACCGGCCCGGGCCGGGCCCGACTCCACCTGGTCGACCTCTCGGATCCCACCGCGGTGGCCGAATTCGGGAAACGCCTCAACGACAGCGTTGCGCGCCTCGACGCCCTGGTCCACAACGCCGGCGCGCTCACCCGCACCTACCAGACCACCGCCGACGGGGTGGAGCGCACGCTCGCCACCCACGTGCTCGGCCCGTACCTGCTGACCGCCGCCCTGGCCCCTCTTCTCTTCTCCTCGGCCCACGACACCGACGATGCGACCGGCGCCCCGGCCACCATCGTCACGATGAGCTCGGGGGGCATGTACTCACAGCGCTTCGATCTCGGTGCCCTCGAGGCCGGACCCGACGGGTACGACGGCGTCGTCGCCTACGCCAGGGCGAAACGGGCCCAGCTGGTGCTGGCCGACGGGTGGGCCGCCCTCTTCGCTCCGGTGCAGGTGGCCAGTTACGCCATGCACCCGGGCTGGGTGGACACACCCGGCCTGGCCGAGGGCCTGCCCAGGTTCCGGACCCTCATGCGCCCGCTGCTGCGCACGCCCGACGAAGGGGCCGATACCGCGGTGTGGCTGGCCGCCGGCGGCCCCACGGTGGCGGCGCGGGCGGCAGGAACCAAACCGGTCACCTCAGGCTTCTTCCACGATCGGCATCCCCGTTCCGACCATCACTTCCCGGTCACCCACCCGAGCGGTCCCGGTGATCCAGAACGCCTCCTCGCCTGGTGTGCGGCGCGCACCGGGACCGAGACGCCCGCTCCCGGAGCAAGGCCATGACCGATCCGGTGACAGTCGGCGCGGAGAAGATGGAACGAAGGGGCTCCACCGCTCTTGTGTCCCGGACTGCCATCGCCGGCGCGAGCGGCTACGTGGGCCGCCTGCTGGCCAACCAGCTGGCCGGGGCCGGCCATCGGGTGTCTGCCTTGGGCCGGCATCCGGACACCCTGCCCACCGGTGAGCGGATCTCGCCCGTCATCGTCGACGTGGCCGACGCCGAGAGCACCGCCCACGCGCTGGCCGGTGCCGACGCCGCCTACTACCTCGTCCACGCCATGGCCGGCGGCGCCGGGTTCGAAGCCCGCGACCACGAGCTCGCGGACGCCTTCGGCCGGGCGGCAAAGTCGGCCGGCGTCGGGCGCATCATCTACCTGGGCGCCCTGGGCCGGGGCGACCTGTCGGCGCACCTGGTCAGCCGCCAGGAGGTCGGCGCGGTGCTGGCCGCCTCCGGGGTGCCGGTCGTGGAGCTGCGCGCCGCGGTCATCCTCGGGGCCGGCAGCATTTCCTACGAGATGTTGCGCTCGCTCACCGAGCGCCTGCCGGTCATGGTCTGCCCGCGCTGGATCAACACCCGGCTCCAGCCACTGGCCGAGAGCGATCTGCTCGACTACCTCTCCGGCTCGCTCGTCGCCCCGCCGGGCATCTATGAGATCGGCACCCCGGACGTGACCGATTACGGGGCCATGATGCGCGCCTACGCCGAGGCGAGTGGGCTACGGCCCCGACGCATCTTCACCGTGCCCTTCGTCACACCCTCGCTGTCGGCCCGCTGGGTCGACCTGGTCAGCCCGGTGGACCGGCGGGTGAGCCACGCCCTGATCGAGAGCCTGGTGAACGAGGTGGTCGTCCACGATCCAGCGCGCACGTTCGCCGCCTTCGGCATTACCCCGCTGCCGGTCGCAGAAGCCGTCCGCCGCGCCATCAGCGACGAGGGCGACCGGGTCTCGACCGGACTGTTCGACCGCTCGATGTCACTCGGCACCGGTGTCTACACCATTCGATGTGGTGCGCCACTGGACCCTGATCGCATCCAGGCGGTGCGAGACGACCTGGCCCAGGTGGGTGGGGACCTCTCCTGGTACGGAGTCGCGTGGGCCTGGGCGCTGCGCATGGCGCTCGGCCGGCTGTTCGGCGAGAAGCTCCGGATCCAGCGGCCCGACCGGCTCACGCCAGGGGCGGTGGCCGACTGGTGGCAGGTGGTGCGGGCTGATCCCGACCACCTGGTGCTGGCCTCGATCGGGTGGTTCTGTGGAGACGGCTGGCTCGGGTTGCGCATCGCCGATGCACCGCCACGCCTCGAACAGGCCGCCGCCTTCCGGCCCAAAGGTCTCCTCGGCCTCGCCTACTGGTGGGCCCTCTGGCCCGTCCACCAGGTGGTGTTCCGAATCATGGTTCGGAGCCGGGTTCGCCGGACCCGCCGTTCCCACCCTCGAACCCGCCCTCGGCCCCGACCTCGGACGCGACCTCGGACCCGCCGGATGGCCGTCACCACCGGGGAGGCCAAGCCCACCGGATCGACCCCGGCGGCCTGATCGATGACGGTCGCCGTCCTCTGGTTCCGGCGAGACCTGCGCCTCGATGACCTGCCCGCTCTTCGGGCCGCAGCTGAAGCCGGGCCCGACGGCGTCGTCGCGCTGTTCGTGGCCGACCCGGCCCTCCTCGACCCGGCCGGGCCGAACCGGCGACGCTTCCTGGCCGCGGCTTTGGCCGCCCTCGATGCCGAACTCGAGGGTGCCCTGGTGGTGCGGCTGGGCGACCCGGTCCGCGTCGTCCCCGCAGTGGTAGCCGAGGTCGGGGCATCCGTCGTGACCGCCACGACCGACTTCGGTCCCCACGGCGCGGCACGCGATGCCGCAGTGGCGCTAGGCACTGTCGGCCGACGGGCGTCGGCTGATCACGGTCGACTCCAACTACGCAGTCGCACCGGGCCGGGTCCGCACGGGGACGGGCGCGCCGTTCAAAGTGTTCACCGCGTACAGAAGGGCCTGGGAGGCAGTCGGGTGGCCGGGCCCCTCCCGCGCCCCCGACGTGCGTTATCGGCGCCTCGGGAGCGACGCGAGCGACTCCTTCCTGGGGACAGGCTTGGCCACTCCGGGGTCCCATGGCCTGCCCGACTGGTGGGAAGGCCTCCCACTCGGTCCCGCGGCGGCGCTCCCCGACGCCGGGCCCGTGGCGGCGTGGGACCGGCTCGAGCGCTTCGTGGCCGGGCCTCTGGCCGACTACGACCGCGACCGTGACCTCCCCGCAGTAGCGGGCACCTCGGGTCTTTCGCCCTACCTGCGCTTCGGCTGCATCCACCCGCGCCGCGTGTTGATGCTCCTCGACCAGGGTGCGAGGAGCCGAGCGCATGCGGGCCGAGCTGGCCTGGCGTGAGTTCTATGCCGATGTGCTTTGGCACCGCCCCGACTCGGCACGCGCTCCGCTCCTGGAATTCGGCGCCCGTCTCCGCTGGGACACGGACGGGCGATCGCGGGAGCGGTTTGCGGCCTGGGCGACGGGGACGACCGGCTACCCCCTGGTCGATGCAGGTATGCGCCAGCTGCTGGCCGAGGGCTGGATGCACAACCGGGTGCGGATGGTCACGGCCAGCTTCCTGGTGAAAGATCTCCACATCGACTGGCGGCTCGGTGCCCGGTGGTTCATGTGGCACCTCGTCGACGGCGACCTTGCCTCAAACCAACATGGATGGCAATGGGTGGCAGGGACGGGAACCGATGCCGCCCCGTTCCACCGGGTGCTCAACCCGATCCGCCAGCAGGAGCGCTTCGACCCGGCGGGTGCATACGTCAATCGGTATCTCCGTACGCCGCACGAACCCGATCACGTAGCCACAGGGGGTGCTGGGCCGGGCTCGGTTCCCACCATCGACGTCCTGGTCGACCACGCGGCTGAGCGGCACGAAGCGCTGGCCCGGTTGGCCGAGGCGCGCCGGCTCGACGCATGAGGTGAGGAAAGGGTGCTCCACGGTCAACCAGCTGCGGGGTCCGACGTTCCAAGCAGCAACGTTGCCAGCGAGCTGGCGAGCCGGGCGTTGCCGGCGATGCTCGAGTTCGGGGACTGCTCCGCCCGGGCGATGACCTGTTCGACCGTTTGTCGGGCCTGGGGCTCACTGATCGGCTGCAGCGGGTTCGTCGCCGCGGAGTTGACTGCGGCGACAGTCGAGCCGAGGGCGTCCGACCTTGATCTCGTACCGCGAGTCACCAGTGGGCGCGACGTAGGCATACCGGCTCCCGTCGGGATTGCTCGTCACCGTGTCCAGAACGGCTCCACCCGTGATCGTGACCGCGCCGTGGACGGTAGCCGGTATGTAGACGAGGGTCTCTGCCCCGCGGTCTCCGCGGTGCACATCCCCCGCCGGTGGCCACCATGTCGAAGGTACTGGATATGGGGTCGTACAGATAGGCGAGCAGTGACCCGGCCGTCGCCTCGGCCACACACGGGAGAGGTACTGCTCCGGGACGGGATCACGACATCCCTGGGTGACGGAGGGACATTGGGATCGCCCTTGCCGGGTTGGCCGTTGGCTGTGGTCTGGTAGGTGCTGTGCTGCCAACGGACGCACCAGCAGGTGCCCATGGTCGACGACAACCCCTTCCAGGCCCAGATGGTGCCGCCGATGAGAGTCGCCTCCTGAGCCGCCGTCTCGCCGGCCAGCACCGTGCTGTCGGTGCTGGACGAGTCGCCGAATTCGGTTGTGAACACGGCGGCGTGCATGGCCTGGGCCTCGGCTTCGGCTGTTTGGTAACCGAAGGTATAGCTGGGCGGGAACGGACTGCCGGTCGACCGGGTACCCGATGAACTGGTCGAGTGTGAATGCATGGGTGTAGATGTGAGGTGCCCAGACAAGGTTCGGGTATGGGTGATCGGCCTGCTCACCTGCGGGGAGAAGTCGACCAGGTTTCGGTAGGCCGATGGGCTCGACGAAGATCTGCTGGCGGTTCACCTTGGCCAACTGCGGATAGGCGCAGGCATTGGTGAGCGACGTCGGCTCGGTGGCCGGACAGGTGGGCAGCCCGTCGCGTACACCGGTGAGCGCCTCGATGACCCGTCGGTAGAAGGGGAAGAGGTCCTGTGCGGTGGCGGTGTAGAGATTCTCCACGGGTAGGGAGGACAGCGATCCGGGCTGGGGCTCGTTCATCACCTCGTACCCGAGGACGGTCGAGTTGTCCTCGAACGCCGTTGGCCAGAGCGGCGAGTGCCCCGATGTAATGGTCCTGAAGGCCGCGCCCGGGCGCCGCTCCCTGGGCCGAAGGCACGGTGTGGTTGTGCCAGAAATTGTAGAAGGCGGCACCTCCGCCCGTCAGGTGCTCAGGCCGAGTACGCACATGCCGGCTTGCCGTCGGTGAAGACGGCCCACGCGGGGGCCCCGTCACCACCTCCGGACGACGTGCACCCGGCCGGCAGTGTCGATGGCTTGCCCGGAAGGATGTAACGCGAATACTGATCCTGGTGCATGTCGAGGATGACGTAGATGCCCTGCTGTCGGGCCCAACCCGACCGCCTGTTCCACCCGCTGCGAGATAGGTGGCGCTGTAGGCACCAGGCTGGGGCTCGAGCTGGCTCCAATTGAGCACGAGGCGTATCACGTTGAAGCCGAGCGACCGGAGCTGGGCGAAGTCGTTGCCGCTGCCCGGGGGACGTGGATTGGTCGTAAGGCGGGCAGATCCTCCTGCACTTCGCACAGCGGAGGCTGCGGGATGCAGCGCTGAGGCCGCCGGGCACTTGCCATCGTAGGCACTCGGGCGTCACCGGGAAGATGGCCGGACCGCCGTTGGCGTCGGGGTAGGCGACATCCTGCATCCCCACGACGGCGGCGCCGTGGAGAAGGACTTGCCGGCCGGACGGATCGGCCAGATACGGGGTGGCGTCCGCGACACCGGCGGCAGGCGTCACGACATGCAGGAAGGGAAGTGATGGCGGCGCTTGCGCTTCTCGCAGAAGGCGTCGACCTACTGCCACATGCAGCAACATGAGAGCCACGCAGATGAGCAGGAGCACGGCCGGAGGTCCATTCGATCGGCGTGGAACAAGTGGACAGGTGTCCGGTTGAGAGGGCGACGCATGAGTGCATTATGCACGTGAATCCGATCTCGGCCTCAGGGAAGCTCGACCGTCTGAGATGTGATGTCTTCGAGAGCGAGCACTCCTGCGAGCCGCCCATGATGATGATGTCGTGTGCGGTTGCCAACATTGCGCCAGCAGCAAAGGCATGGCCGTCAACCGCGGCACGGGATCGCCGGAGAGTCCAGGACGCGAACCAAAGGCGCTCCACGTCGGTGAGGAATGTCTTGTCGGTGGCCCCTCTCCGAGTAGCCAATCGAGATCCAGCCCGGTGGAGTAGAACGTTCCGGTACCTGTCGGCACGAGGGCAAAGAAAGGAATCGGGAGGCCCCCGACAGGGCCGGAAGGGCGGTCAACCATCCCGTCAACCTGCACCCGCGCCTAGATCCGCTTCACGGTCCCGGACTCCTGAGTCGGCATGACCTGAACGGCGGGCAGCGGATACGGCGGCTGGTTGTCGGCGACTTCGTAAACGTCTTCTGTCGTACACCCGAGCTCCATCACTTCGTTCATGGTGTCTCGGGATGTGGACGGGAGTGCGGGTCGCGCCTCGTCAGCCGACCCCATGCGCAGAGTATGGGTGAGGTCCCCGACCGTCTTCCGACGCCAGGCGGAGATATTCGAAGCGTGTATCCCAAACCGCTCCTCCAGAAACCGAACCTGGGAGGTGTGGTCGAGTACCTCAGACGTCACGTACCCACCTCGACTGAAGGGCGACACCACCAGCATCGGTACGCGGAACCCGAGCCCGAGGGGCCCGGCCACCCCGTTGGCCGTGGCCGGTAGTGGGTCGACGGTGACGTACTCCCCCGCAGTCCCCGAGGGCGCCACCGGCGGAGGTACATGGTCGAAGAATCCGTCGTTCTCGTCGTACATGACGAACAGCACCGTCTTCGACCACGTGTCGGCATTTGAGATCAGGGTCTGGAGGACCTGATCGATGAACCATGCCCCAAGGCTCGGAGGAGAGGGCGGATGTTCGTCGTACCCGAGGGGCGGAATGATCCACGACACACTGGGCAAGGTTCCCGATCGCACGTCATGGACGAAGTCGTTGGGGAACGTCGGGACGAATGCCTTTTGGTAGAGAGCAGAGGATGGGTCGGAGTATTGAGAGAAGTAAGGAAGGATGGCGTCGGAAATGAGCATCACGTAAGGATTGTCGACCCTGTACGCAGCGCCCGGTGGTGTGTAGGTCTTCCACGAGACCCCGGCGTCCTCCAGGAGCTCGGGCACTGTCGTCCAGTTGACGCTGAACCGCGCGTCTGACGATGGATTCGTGATGAGCACCGGTCCGCCGTGGGCGCCACCCGGGTCGACGGTTCCGGACATCGCCATCAAGCGATTCGGGTGGGTGGGCCCCATGATGGAACAGTGGTAGCCGTCACAAAGCGTGAATGCGTCGGCCAACGCGTAGTGAAAGGGAAGGTCGGCCCGGGTGTGGTAGCCCATGGTCAGCAGGCCGTAGCCGGGCCCCTCGAACTGAGTGGACGTGTGCGTACGTACGAATGCGTCCATGGCCCCGTCATTGCGGCAGAGATGTTGCGGTAACCAGCTATGGGTCAGATCGTGAGTGCACTCGCCGAGCCCGCTGGTCGTATCCAGATGGAAGGGGAGCTGCCTTCCCACCGGTGACCGGGTCGTGTTGCTCGCAAGCGGTTGGGAAAAGGCGCCGAGGCGGCCATCGGGGTGGTCGTCGAATCCCCGCACTCCTTTGTAGGAGCCGAAGTAGTGATCGAACGAGCGGTTCTCCTGCATGAGAAAGACCACGTGCTCGATCGCTCCGAGATCGGACCCGGCAGGGGCCGTCATCGACGCCTTCTTGACCGTGGCTGGCGATCCGCATCCCGCGGCGATGGCGGTGGCACTCGCCGCAAGGGCTGCTTCGAGAAAGAGCCGGCGGTTGAAGGTAGGTCCGCCCACCCGGTCGTCTGACTTCTTCGCCATCCCACTCCCCTCTCTGAGCCGTCCCCCGGGCGCGCCCCAGAGCGTCCTATGAAAGTGAACGTTGTGCAACCACCAGGTGACACGGAGGTGACGGGCCAGAAGGGCAAGGCGCGTCGTCGATCCAGCCAGTAGGCGTCAGGAACCTCATTCCGAGGCGCCGACCTGCAATTCTTCGGTATCCGAAGATTCCAGCCGTGTCCTCGGCTGCGCAGGCTGCGTACCCCCGGCCCCGAGCCGGAGCGTCTCGATCCGTTGATGGCATGCTGGCCCCCTCGCGTGTTCTCACAGGGGGTGTGATGACGACGGAACGAGAGTTCGGCGGTCGGATCGGGGACGATTGGCGCAGCTCGGAGCCGTGGTGGCCTCCGACGCCGGCCCCACCGGAGGGAGCGCCCAACGTCGTCCTCATCGTCCTGGATGACGTCGGATTCGCCCAGCTCGGCTGCTTCGGGTCGGATATCGACACCCCGGTGCTCGACGGCCTGGCCGCCGGGGGGCTCCGCCTGTCCAATTTCCACGCCACCGCGCTGTGCTCCCCCACCCGGGCTGCCCTGCTCACCGGTCGCAACCACCACCGCAGCGGAATGGGCCGGGTGGCGGACCTGGCCATCGGGTACCCCGGCTACTGGGGCAAGCCGCCCCGTGAGAACGGCTATCTGTCCGAGATCCTGCAGGCTCACGGCTATGCCACCTACGCGGTCGGCAAGTGGCACCTCAGCCCTGAAGACGAGGCCAACATGGCCGGTTCGCGCGCCACCTGGCCCTTGGGCCGCGGGTTCGACAGGTGGTACGGGTTCCACGGTGGGGAGACCCACCAGTTCGTGCCCGCGCTCTATCACGACAATCACGCGGTCAGGCCACCCCGCTCGGCGGACGACGGCTACCACCTGAGCGCCGATCTGGCCGACCGGGCCATCGAATTCCTCGGAGATCTGCGGGCGGTCGATCCCGACCAGCCCTATTTCCTCTACTTCTGTACGGGCGCCTGCCACTCCCCGCATCACGCGCCCTCGGAGTGGATCGATCGCTACCGGGGCCGTTTCGCCCAGGGATGGGATCGGTGGCGCCAAGAGACCTACGCCCGGCAACTCGGTATCGGGATCATCCCGGAGGGCACCCGCCTGCCGCCACGACCACCCTGGGTGCCCCCCTGGGAGGACCTCGATGACCAGGAGCAGGCCCTCGGGGAACGGTTCATGGAGTGCTTCGCGGCCTATCTGTCCTACACGGACGAGCAGATCGGACGGGTGTTGGCATTCATCGACGACCTCGGGGAAGCGGACAACACGGTGGTCATGGTCGTGTCGGACAACGGGGCGAGCTCGGAAGGTGGGAAGGAGGGGACGATCAACGAAGCCCGGCTCTCGAACTTCAACGCGGCGAGCACACGCGAGATGTACCGACGGATCGACGAGATCGGTGGGCCACTCAGCCACAACAACTATCCATGGGGCTGGACCATGGCCGGCAACACGCCACTGAAGCGGTGGAAGCGCGAGGTCCATGAGGGCGGCGTGGCCGTTCCTTGCATCGTCTCGTGGCCCGGGCAAGTTCGCACGGAGCGCCGGTGGCATCCGCCGGCAGTTCGCCCATGTGATCGATGTACTGCCGACCGTGCTCGAGCTGGTCGGGCTCAGCGCGCCGGATGCCATCAACGGCGTTCCCCAGTCCCACCTCGACGGCACGAGTTTCGCCTACCTCCTGGACGCCGAGGGGGAGGCGGAGCCCGGCAGGCACGTGACCCAGTACTTCGAGATGCTCGGCTCCCGGGCCATCTATCACGACGGATGGAAGGCCGTGACCTTCCACTCGGTGGGTCCTCTCTACGACGACGGGCTCCGCGCCAACGCGCCCGTTCGAAGAGGACGTGTGGGAGCTCTACCACGTGGCCGAGGATGTGTCGGAGACAATCGACCTCGCCTCGCAGCACCCGGAGCGGCTGTCCGACATGATCGCGCGGTGGTGGGAGGAGGCCCGCCGCAACGACGTCCTCCCGCTCGACAATCGACCGTTGGAGGCGATCGCCCACCCGAAACCTGATCGTCGTCGGCCACGCAGCAGCTATCGCTACTTCCAGGGAGGCGCTCCGGTGCCCGAGTCGGTCGCCATCAAGCTCTGCAACCGGTCCCACGAGATCACGGTGACGCTCGAGGTGCCCGACCCACTGGTGCCGAGCGGCGTCCTGATCGCCCAGGGCTGCACCCTCGGCGGCTGGTCGCTCCATCTGGTGGACGGGCAGCTCCGCTATGTCCACAACCTCTACGGAAGGACCCGCTCGCTCATCCAGGCAGACAGACCCCTCGGTCCGGGCCGCCACACGGTGAAATTCGTCTTCGAGAAGGACGATGGTGCGGGCGGAAGCGCCCTCCTCGAACAGGACGGTGACGTGGTGGCCGAGGGTTCGATCGATCGGTTCACGCCCGCGGTCTTCAACGAAGTGGGGATCGGCCTGACGTGCGGCTACGAGTGGGGGCCGGCGATCGGGGAGGGCTATGAGGCACCCTTCGCCTTCAACGGGACCATCTCACGAGCCGTCGTCACCGCCACCGGCCCCATGGTGGTGGATCCGGTCCTGGAGGTGGCGGCCATCCTGGCCATGCAGTGACGGCCCCTCGTCTGCTTCACTCACGCCCGGTCATGCAGATGGCCGTCCCGGGGCGGGCTGGCAAACTAGCGGGTGATGACTTTCGTCGCAGTCGACTGGACGACCATCTCTTCATTGGCCACCGCGGGCGGCACGCTCGTGTTGGCTATCGCCACCTTCTCGGCGGTGCGATCTTCCAACCGGTCGGCGCGCATCGCGGAGATGGCGCTGCAGGAGCAGCGACGACCGCTTCTTGCCCCGTCCCGCCTGGAGGATCCCAAGCAGAAGATCATGTTCCTCGAGGGAAATTGGGTGAACGCCTCAGGGGGGCACGCTGCGGTCGAGCACACCGACGGCATGGTGTATCTCGCCATCAGTCTGAGGAACGTGGGCAGCGGCATCGCGGTGTGTCAGGGTTGGGCGGTCATGACAGGTGTGACTTCATCGCTGAGCGCTCCTGCCCACACCCCGATGGAGCAGTTCCGCCTTCAATCGCGCGACCTGTACGTCCCGGCCGGCGACATCGGCATGTGGCAGGGAGCGCTGCGCAACCCGGACGACCCGATCCGGGCGGACGTGGTCGATGCGATCGAGACGGGCCAGCCGATCACCGTCGAGTTGCTCTATTCCGACCAGGTCGGCCGCCAGCGGACGATCTCGCGGTTCAACCTGAACCCGGCGGGCGACACATGGCTCGCAGGCCTGAGCCGGCACTGGTATCTCGATTGGGACGGACCCCGCCCCGAAGAGCTCACGCTTGCCGCGGCAGAGGCGGTGCTCCGCGATCGTGAGGCCGCCACCGAGCGGCGAGCAGCGAGCGGCCATCCCGATGGGACCGACACGGGCGAGCCGATGAATGCCGAGGACGGGCTGGTCCGCGACGCGGAACGGTCCGATCAATCGGGTCCCTAGATCTGTTCGCACCCCAGAGCAGGATCGGACCCGCCGGTCACGGCCCGAGCGCGTTCCAGACGAGCGCGGACACACCGTTGACCGTGTCGATGCCGTACTGCTCGGACACGTTTCCGTTCGTGAGCACGGCGATCAGGTAGTCACGGCCGTCGCCGCTGACCCAGCCGGTGGTGTTGATCTGCCACCCGTCGATGACGGCGAACCCGTTCTTGAGCGCCACGGTGACCCCTGGGGGTACACCACCGGTCGCCCCCCAGTCCTGGGAGGGCGTGATGTGCTCCATGAGGCCGAGGACGTAGGCCCGGGAGGCATCCGTGAGCAGGGAATTGGGCTCCACCAGGGTCCGGATCATGGCCAGCCGGTCGAGTGCCGTGGTCGTGGTGGCCCCCCACACGCCATCGGTGGCCGGCACCGTCGAGGTCATACCCGCCTCCTGTTCGAAGGCGCCGACGGCACCGGGCCCGAGGGCGGACCAGAGGGTATCGGCCGCACTGTCCAGGCTGTCCTCGATCATCGGGACGGCCAGGCTCTGCTCCTCGGGCGTGAGCGACTGCCCGGCGGCCTGGGCCTGGGCCAGCAGGGTGCCCAGGATGTCGACCTTCACCGTGCTCGCCGTGTTCTCCACCACTCCGGGCCGGAACTGGTAGATCCGACCCGTCGTGAGGTCCTCCACGGCCACGGTCACGTTGTCGGCCCGGGTGGCGGCATAGCCGGCGATGGCCGGGATCATCTGCGCGCCCTGATCGGCGCCGTAGGCGATCCAGTATCCACCGGACCGACCGGCGATACCGACGGCGGGAGCGTTCGCAGGCCTGCCCCCGTCGGATCCCTCGAACGGAGCGTCCCCGAAGGTGAAGACCCCACCGTCGGCGGCGACCAGCCAGTAGCCGGGCCCGTCGGGGGACGCGGCCATGCCCACGACCGGCTGGTTGAGTGGCGTCCCGCCCATCGAACCCTCGAACGGGGCGTCCCCGAAGGCGAAGATGCCGCCGTCGGAAGCGACCAGCCAATAGCCGCGGCCCGTGGGGGTGGCGGCCATGCCGACCACCGGCTGGTTGAGTGGCGTCCCGCCCATCGAGCCCTCGAACGATGCGTCCCCGAAGGCGAAGACCCCTCCGTCGGCGGCCACCAGCCAATAGCCGCGTCCGGTGGGGGTGGCGGCCATGCCCACGATGGGTTGGTTGAGCGGACGACCGCCCATGGAGCCTTCGAACGATGCGTCCCCGAAGGCGAAGACGCCCCCGTCGGCGGCGACCAGCCAATAGCCGCGGCCGGTGGGGGTGGCGGCCATGCCCACGACCGGTGCATCGAGGTGGATTCCCCCCGTGGATCCCTGGAAGGCCGCGTCCCCGAAGGCGAAGACGCCGCCGTCCGCGGCCACCACCCAGTACCCGAGTCCGTCCGGGGTGGCCGCCGTTCCCACCACGGGAGCGGCCAAACCGGTCAGCGTCGTCCCCGGTACGGCCGCGGCGGCACCGAACGCGGTCACGGCATCCGGACCGGGGGTGCCGGACTCGACGTGGCCGACGAGGGTCTGGGCCGACGATGCCATCACGCCGCTGGTCGTGGCCAGACCGCCGCCGGCGAGGAGGACAGTCACACCGACGGCCGGGGCAACCCGGCGCCATGACCGCGGTGCGAGCCGAGCGGACTTCATCTCCCAAATGTACCGGTCGGGCATGGCCACGAACTCCGGGTCCGAGTCGGTGGCGGCACGGGCCCCGGGTATGTCGGAGACCCACCGCGGCGCACTCGTCCGGCCCCGGACATTGTGAAAGCATCACTCCCACCGGATCCATGCACGTAGAGACAGGGGAGGACTTCAGTGTCAACCGCGCAACCATCGCCCGCTCGATCATGAGCTCGTTCAAGAATCCGGCCTGGCTTCCCTTCTCGGTGAGCGAGGCAGCCTCCGCCGGCGATGCCACCGGCCAGGATCTCGAGTCCGGCGAGGCGTGGAACCATCTGTTGGACACGCTGCGACGCACCGGCGAAATCGTGCTGTCCGACGCCGTCCCCAACGACCCGGTGGACGTGGCCTCCGGCTTCCGTCACCTGCTCGTCCTCCTGGGTGTGGGCATCGACGAGCTCCTGCGGCGGGGGCTCGACAAGGTACCGGCGGTGAAGCCCTCGGGCATGGACGCCGCCTACAAGTGGGGCATGGAGTGCCCTGACTGCATCTACGTGGGCTCAGCGCTGAGAGGCGGCTCCACCTACCGGCTGTGGGGCAAGCGGGGTTCGGCACGGTACGTCGGACTCCAGGTGATGTCCGGGATGGGGTCCACGTCGAACGCCCTGATCGACGACTTCGAGCTGGGTCCGGACGGGGAGTTCGAGATCATCCTCTCGGCCGAGCCGCACGAGGGCAATTGGCTCCCCCTCGATGAGGGCGCCACCACGCTCGTGGTCCGCCACTTCTTCTACGACTGGGAACACGAAGTTCCCGTGACCATGTCCATCGAGACGCTCTCGGGTCCCGCCGATCTCGAGGAGCACACTCCGGTGGAGCCGAGGACGGCCATGGCCCGTCAGTTGATCGCCCTGGGCGACTTCCTGGAGGAGAATCTCAACTTCTTCCTGGGCTTCTCCAATCCCGAGGCACCCAACACGTTCCTCCCGCCCTTGGACGGGACGGCCATGGGGGCGGCGGCCGAGAACCGTCCGGTCATCGGTTCGTGGAAGCTGGCCCCCGACGAGGCGCTGATCATCGAGGTCGAACCACCCGAAGGCCTGTACTGGAGCTACTCGTTGGGGAACATCTGGTGGGAGACGATCGACTACGGGAATCGCCAGTCGAGCCTCAACGGCTTTCAGGCAGTAGTGGACGATGACGGGAAGGTGCGGTTCGTGGTGGCCCATCAGGATCCGGGCGTGGCCAATTGGCTCGACACCGCCGGGCACAGCGAAGGGCCGATCATTCTGCGCTGCGTCCGCACGGACACTGCCCCGGTGCCGACCACCAGAGTGGTGTCGTTCGACCGACTGGCTCAGGAGTTGCCGTCGGATACCCGCCGGGTGTCACCGAGCGAACGGACCGCAGCCATCGCCATTCGGCAGAGGGCGGTGAGCAGGCGGTTCTCCCGCTGAGGTCTCGATGTCGACCATGACCGGTCTGTCTGACCGATCTGTTCGAACCGGACCTCTTCGAACCGGCCCCGCTCGAACCGGCCCTGTTCGATTCCGCGGCGCCGGTCACGCCCGATTCACCCGCTGCTCCACCACCCTGGTCGCCTCCTTGTAGGCATCTGTGTTGGTCTCCCGTCCAAGGCCCTGCGCGACGCGGGCACCGAGGCCTGCATCCACGCTCGTCCAATAGGCGATGACCCGGAGCTGGACCTCGTCTCTGACGTTGTCGCCGGCATGGCCGACGATGTTGGCGACCAGGTGGTCACGATCGGTCTCGTCCATCACCTTCCGCACCAGGTCCCCGGCCTGGGAGAAATCGTCGTCCTCCCCGTGCTTGTCGTAGGCAAAGCGACCGAGCTCTCCCGACCCCACGCTCCAGGGCACGGCCCCGGCCGCCTCGGGGTCGGCTTGGGGCCCGCCATAGGAGTTGGGGGCGTACACCGGCTGGGCCCCGGCGTGGGCGAAGGTCATGGCCGCCTCCTTGTTGTAGGAGTGGACCTCGACCTTGGGGGCGTTGATCGGTAGCTGCTCGTAGTTGGGGCCGATCCGGTGCAGGTGGGTGTCGTGGTACGAGAAGATGCGACCCATCAACATCTTGTCCGGGCTGAGCCCGGTGCCCGGGACCAGATTGGCCGGGGAGAAGCCCGCCTGTTCGACCTCGGCGAAGAAGTTCTCAGGATTCCTGTCGAGAACCATGCGGCCCACCGGGACGGGCGGGTAGTCCGCGTGGGGCCAGACCTTGGTCAGATCGAACGGGTTGAACCGGTACCCGGCGGCCTCCTCGAAGGGCATGACCTGCATCTCGAGTCGCCATTCGGGTGCATTGCCACTGGCGATGGCGGAATGGAGATCCCGCCGGTGGAAGTCGGGGTCCTCCCCCGCCATGGCCTTGGCCTCGTCCGCGGTGAAGTTCTCCACGCCCTGGGCCGTCTTGAAGTGGTACTTGACCCAGAACCGCTCCCCGGCGGCGTTGATGGTGGAGAAGGTGTGGCTGGAGAACCCGTTCATGTTCCGGTAGGTGCGGGGGGTGCCCCGATCCGACATGAGGATGGTCACCTGATGGGCGCTCTCCGGGGAGAGCGTCCAGAAGTCCCACTGCATGTTCTTGTCCCGCAGGCCGGTATCGGGCAGGCGCTTCTGGGAGTGGATGAAGTCGGAGAACTTCGAGGGGTCCCGGACGAAGAAGACGGGGGTGTTGTTGCCGACCAGGTCGAAGTTCCCCTCGTCGGTATAGAACTTGAGGGCGAACCCCCTGGGGTCGCGGTCGGTATCGGCGTAGCCCTGCTCGCCTGCCACCGTCGAGAAGCGGGCGAACATCGGGGTGCGCCTGCCCACCTCGGCGAGGAAACTGGCCCGGGTGAACCAGGTGACGTCCTCGGTGACCTCGAAGAACCCGTGGGCGCCACTTCCCTTGGCGTGAACCACTCGTTCGGGGACCCGCTCCCGGTTGAAGTGCTGCATCTTCTGGACCACATAGTGGTCGTGCAGCGCGATCGGTCCTGCCGGGCCCACCGTCAGCGAGTACTCGTCGCTCTGGGCCGGAATCCCCGAATCGGTGGTGGTTGTGGGTGGTCGTCTCCGTCCATGGCTCTCCTCACCTGCTCTCTCGTCGGCCCGCCGGCGCGGCTTGCATGTCCCCATACCCAACTTGCGCCCGGTTACTACCGGGAAGCAAAACAGACGCACCGAACGGCACCGGCACGACGCCTGCAGCCGGCACCCCGGCATCGACACTGCTCAGCGCTTACTCCGATCGATGGTTGCATTTTCGGGCTGATCCTGGCGCCAGGATAAATCCCTGGTTGGTGAAGGGCCCGCTGCCGGCTATGCCGAGGTGACCAGGGCCGCTCGCTCGATCTGCTTCGGGCACACCTCGGTCAGTGGGCAGGCTGCGCAGTCCGGGACCCTTGCATGACACCAGCCCCGACCGATGAGCCAGGTAGGGAGGTCGAGCTCCCCGGGTCGATCCGGGTGGAGCTTCCGGGCGGCGGCGATCAGGGTGCCCCGGTCATCCCGGTCGGCCAGCGAGGAGCGGAGGAAGACCCGGCGGATGTGGACGTCGTAGGCGATGTCACTCCGCTCGAGATTCCGAATGGGGACTCCGAGATCCCGCTCCAGGATCTCCACGGCTGCAGCCGCCTTCTTCTGGGCGATCCCGACGAAGTCGTCGAAGCGCTTCTGGAGATCGTCGGCGGTGGGATTGTCGGACCATATCGCCGACGCATCTCCGCCGTACAGGTCGAGGACCCGCTGTGCCGCCCGCACAATCCAGTTCGGCATCTTGTTGACGTACCGGTGGAGCTTGGGCACCTCCTGCATGGCCATCGTCACGGCATCCGGGTTGGCCGCGATCTGCGCCGGATCGAGATGTCCGAGGCGGTCCTTGAGCTGCAGGGGAACGAGCCACGCCCGCTCCGAGGGGATCCCCTGGTCGAAGATCACGGCGCAAAGGAAGGCAAAGGGGTCGGACCCGAGCAACTCGTCCGCCTCGCGGTTGCCGGTGAACTCAGGGACCGCTCCATCCGCCGTGGCGTGCTGTCCTCGGCCGAAGTCCAGAAGCGCCGCTGCCACTGCTTTCCGCTGCGTGACTGCCTTCCGCTGCGTGACTGCCTTCCGCTGCGTGACTGCCTTCCGCTGCGTGACTGCCTTCCGCTGCGTGACTGCCTTCCGCTGGATGCCGGTACTCCCTTCGAAGGTAGCGGCCGAGAGGGATCTCGATGCCGACGGCGACGACTTCGAGCGAGTCGCCGAGCGAGTCGCCGGGCCGAGATCCACCCGGTCAGTCTATGAACGGCCGGTCGTCCTCGATCCCCGGACAGCTGTGGGAGCCGGGCATCGGTGCCGATCCGTCACGCCACCTTGCCGGTGTCGGTGAGCCAGTCGGCCACGATGTCGGCGACCTCGGCGTCTCGCCGTCGGAGGGAGTGGTCGCCGTCCAGGAAGACGAGCGTGACCGGGCCGGGGATGGCGGCGGTCTCGCGTTCGATCTCGTCCGGGGTACCCAGGGCGTCCCGACGTCCGCTGACGAAGAGACAGGGCACATGGAGTGCGGGGAAGTGCCCGGTGCGGAGCTGTTCGGGTTTCCCCGCCGGATGAAGCGGATAGCTGAGGAGGACGAGGGCCGCGACCTCCAACCCCTCGGCAGCCGCCATCGAGCACATCCGGCCGCCCATCGATCGACCCCCCACAGCGATGGCGGAGGTCGGCACACCGAGCCGTTCGGCGAGTCCCGAGGTGGCCGTCCGCACCACGTCGATACAGACCTCAGGCGGGTCCGGTCGGCGCGTCCCGGCCGTCCGCCCGGGGAACTCGACCCGCTCGACGGCCAGACCGCGCCCGGTCACCGCGGCGTCGACGGCCACCAAGGCCGGCTGGTCCCGACCGGCACCGGCCCCCGGGGTCAGCAGCAGGCCGGAAATGCCTGAGGGAGCCATCGGTTCATCCTGGCCTCCAGACGGGGCCGCCGCCAGCGTCCGCCTGCCGTTCGCGCCGTCTCATCCGGTACCGCCCGCCCATGCTGTTCGGCCACGCTGTTCGGCCACGCTGTTCGGCCATGCTGTTCGGCCATGCCCACCGGAAGGGCTCAAGGCATGATCGACGCATCGTCGAGGTCGATGCCGACGATCCTGGCGACCCGGCTCAGATCATTGTCGGCGGCCAAGAGCGTCGCCTGATGGCGGCGCGCCACCGAGGCGATAAGGCAATCGACCATGCCACGAGGTGTGATGCCTGCACTGCGACACTGCCAGTAGATCCTCGCGGCAGCGTCGAAGTCAGCGATGGCGTCAAATCGGAGCAGAGTGAACCGGGCCAGGAGCCGGCGCAGATCCACCTCACGCTCGTCGGTCCGACACCCGGCAACTACCTCCATCACGACCGGCTCCGTCACGGCCAGTTGCCCCTGGCCGGCAATGAGCTGCTCCAGCCGTTGTTCAACCCGGCTCCCCGTGGCGCGGTCGTACTCCACCCATGCAGAGGTATCTGCCAAGATCACGATGAAGACGGTCCGGCATCGGCAGGGATGCTCTCGATTGCGTGCACCCCTCGCATCGAGAGGGCTTCCTCCCGTGTCATCGGTTGTCCCGCGAGGTGGCGAAGCGCAAGATCGACGGCTTCGGTCTTCGTTCGGAGGCCGAACCGGTCCATGATCACCTGCAGATAATCGTCCTCTATCTCGATGTTCGTTCGCACTCTGCTCATACACCTAGTTTACACGTTACGTGTACGAAGCGTGTACAGGCGGTTTCAGACCTACGCCGGCGACGGGCCCCGGTCTCCGGACCCACGGGTAGCTTCTGCGTCGTCGCCGTGGCCGTGGCGTGGGGGCCGTGGCCGTGGCCGTTGCAGGGATATCCCGAACCGGGGGCACCGCACCAAGCACCTCCCCAGCAGGCAACCTCCTCCCCCTCTTCGAGTTCGGCCGCGCAGATGAATGCCGTGAGCAGGTCGCGGACGATCGTTTCCGACGCGGTCACAGTCGACCACGTCCGATGAAAGAACGGATGGAACATGTCATCCGGTCGGGTCCATCCGAGTGACTCCAGCCGGCTCTCCTGCTTTGGGCTCAGGGCACGGTCGGCCGGAAGCAGGACGTTACTCACGACCTCGCCGATGATGGCATCGGGATTGAACAGCACTCTCGCCTGATATGGGCCCACGTTGACGGCCAGGGCCTCATATGAGTGGATCCGGGCTCGATCGATCTCGCTGCGCGCGGCAGCTGCTATTTCGTTCAGAGTTCCGATTATTTCCATGTCGTTCACCTCCGCGAGCGACGGTACGCACCGGGTGTGACGCCGGTGTCCGGTTGCCGTGTCGGCCTCGGCGTGGGAACCCGCAGTCCAGCCGATCGACCGAATCATCGGATTCATCGAGGACGGATGCCCTCGATACCCGTGATCCTGAGTACAGAATTTGATTCCGACGTCAGTTTCATATATATTGGATCCCGTTCGGACAAAAGGGCTGCTACACGGCCCCGGGCGTCGCCCGATACGGCCCTTCTCCGAGCACCAACCGAGGCCACGGAGGAACTCATGAACAACCGACTCGATTATCCGGTCTTCGACGCCGACAACCACATGTACGAACAGCCGGACGCCTTCACGCGTCATCTGCCGGCCGAGTACAAGGACGTGGTCAAGTTGGTGCAGGTCAACGGCCGCGACAAGATCGCCATCAAGAACACGATCTCCGAGTACATCCCGAACCCGACCTTCAACGTGGTGGCCCGACCCGGTGCTCAAGAGGACTTCTTCAAGAACGGCAATCCCGACGGCAAGTCCCGCCGGGAGATTCTCGGGGAGCCCCTGCGCTCCCCCGATGCCTTCTTCAGGCCCGAGCCGCGCCTCAAGCTCATGGACGAGCAGGGCGTCGACCGGGCCATCATGTGGCCCACCCTGGCCAGCGTGCTCGAGGAGCGCCTCACCAAGGACCCGGAGGCGACCCACGCTGTCGTACATGCCTTCAACCAGTGGATGTTCGAGGAATGGACCTTCAACTACGAGAACCGCATCTTCGCCGCCCCGGTCATCACCCTGCCGATAGTGAATGAGGCGATCCGCGAGCTCGACTGGATCGTCGAGCGTGGCGCCAAGATCATCTTGATCCGCCCGGCGCCGGTGCCGAGCCTGAGGGGCTTCCGCTCCTTCGCTCTGCCCGAGTTCGACCCCTTCTGGGCCAAAGTCCAGGAGTACGACGTCACGGTGGGTATGCACTCGTCGGACGACGGCATGACCCGCTATTACAACCAGTGGGAAGGGCACTTCGACGAGTTGCTCCCCTTCACCAACCCGACGGCGTTCCGAGACGTGCAGCACCTCATGTCCCGGGGGATCTTCGACGCCATGTGCTCTGCGGTCACCCACGGCATGCTGTCGCGGTTCCCGGGCCTGCGGCTGCTCCCGGTCGAGAACGGATCGAGCTGGGTGCTCCCCCTCATCGACGCCCTGGCGAAGTCATACGCGAAGCAGCCGCTGCTCTACGAGGAGGATCCGGTCGCGGTACTGCGGCGGAACATCTGGATCCATCCCTTCTTCGAGGAGGACCCCATCGGCCTGATCACGGCCATCGGTCCCGACAAGGTGGTCTTCGGCTCGGACTACCCGCATCCCGAAGGGCTGGCCGACCCGGTGTCCTATGTCAACGAGCTCACCAGCCTGCCCGAGGACGACGTCAGGAGGATCATGGGCGGAAACCTGGCCGAGGCCCTCAAGGTCCCTGCTTGAACACCGGTGCGCCGGGCCTCGGCTCACGGGAGATCGGATACGACGCCGACCCGGGGCCACTCCAGCCTGACAGTGCGCCTCGGGCGCTGACCCAAAAGGGCGCGCTCACCCGGGGACGCCTCCTGGCTGCGGCGAAGGAGATCTTCGAGGAGGACGGGCTCCTGGATGCCCGGATCTCGGACATCACAGCCCGCGCCCAGGTCTCCCAGGGCACCTTCTATACGTACTTCACCTCGAAGCAGGAGATCTTCCGCGAGGTGGCCCTCAGGGTGGACGAGGAGCTCGGTGCACCGCTCGGGGCCGTGATCCTCGACCGGTCGTCGACCGCCACTCCCCGGGAGCGGATCCGCGAGGCCATCCGTCTCTACCTGGAGCGCTACCGCCAGGAAGCACGCATCATGGGTGTGATCGAGCAGGTCTCACGCCATGACCCGCTGCTGGGGTCAGAGCGGGCGGCGCGGCACGACCGGGAGCGGCTGCTCGTGGCCGAATCGATCAGCCGACTCCAGCGCCGCGGCTTCGTCGACAGCTCGCTCGACCCGCTCATCACGGCCGCGGTGCTGAGCTCGATGACAAATCGGTTCCCGGAACTATGGCTCTCCGAGGGACGGCTCGACTGCAGCTTCGACGAAGGCGTCGAACACCTGACCGTCATCTTCATCAACGCGCTGCAGATCACGAATCCCGACGAGACCGAACAGGTCCGCTGACTCCCATCTGAGGCCGGGTAGGCAGCCGGTCCCTCGAAGGCCATCGGTCGGTGCTCGACGTGGTCCGGATCGAACCGCCGACCCCGCGACCCTCAGACGTCGGTCATCGAAGTCTCGGTGATGCCAAGGGCCCGGAGAGTTCGTCCCAGTCCCAGAAATGCGCTGAGGCAGATGGTCAGATCGAGAATCTCCGGATCGGAGAACACTTCACGCAGACGGGCGTAGAACGCGTCATCGATACTCAGGTGATCGCTGGCGAAGCGCTCGGCGTACTCTACGGCCAACCGCTCCTGGGCGCTGAAGTCGGCGTCGTCGCCGGGAACACCGACCTGACAGTAGAAGTCCTCGGTCAATCCCTGGGACTTGACCTTGTCAGCGCGGAAGGCGAGACACACGGTGCAGGCGTTCAATTGTGCGATCCGAATGCGAGCCGCCTCCCGGACCCGGACCGGCAGGATGCTCTTGTTGTAGGCGGCATCAACCAGATTCATGGCGGCCGCCCCCAACTCTGGTTGGAGCGACCAGATCTGGACCGCGTCGCCGCCCCTCCCCGGTGGAACGTCGAGACGGGCCATGGCGCGATGGTATTCCAGGGTTGCGCCACGAGTGAAGCCGTCACACCCCCCTGCCATCCTGTGACATGGCCGTGATCGCCCCCCAGACCGAGCAGTCGCAGACCGAGCCCCAGGGCCTGTTCGCATTTCTCGACGCCGCCGAGCATGCGCTCGACGACACCGACCCGGCGTGCTGTTCGCTGGAGGGCGCCACCGAGGTGCTCCGCCGGCTGACCCGCCTCGAGCGGAAGGTGGTGGCCCACAAGACGGCGTTCTCTGCCCGCCTGGCCCAGGGCAGCCACTACACCCGCACCGGCCACCGCTCGGCGGCCGAGTTCCTGGCCGCCACGACCGGGGACACCGTCGGGGAGGCAAAGGACCTGATCCGTCTGGGGGAGGCCCTCATCGACCAGCCCTCGCTGGCCGAGTCGTTCCTGGCCGGCAAGCTCTCCCACCGACGGGCCTCCCGGGTGTCCGACGCGGTGAAGGTCAACCCGGCCAGAGAGGCCGAACTGGTCGACAGCGCCGAGTCCGACTCCGAGGCCACCTTGAAAGAGCGGTGTCACCGGGCCAAGGTCGAGGGACGCTCGCACGAGGCCGAGGCCCGCCACTTCCAGAAGCTGCACGAGGACCGGCGGTGTCGGACCTTCACCGACGACGACGGGGCCTTCCGCCTCCAGGCGGTGCTCGCCCCCGAGGCCGGGGCCAGCGTGTCGGCCGCCTTGGAGGCCGAGACCGACCGGCAGTTCCAACAGGCCCGCACAGAGGGCCGCTTCGAGACCGCCGACGCCTACCGGGCCGACGCCGTGGTGGCCCTCCTCACCGGACGCGGGACCCTCACCCCGAGGGGGGAGGAAACAGGCACGACCCGAGGCGGGTGCACCTGTGACCCGAAGGCCACCGTCTCGGTGGTGGTGGACGCAGAGGCCCTGCGCCGGGGCTCGGTGGGCGAGGGGGAGCGCTGTGAGATACCCGGCGTCGGCCCGGTGGGCGTCGAGTACGCCCGTGAGCTCTTGGGAGCGGCCCTCGTCGAGGTGCTCATCGCCAAGGGCACCGACGTCACGACGGTCTACTCGGCCGGACGCCACGTGCCCAAGCGGATCCGGTCGGCTCTCCTCCTCCGGGACCCGAGGTGTGTGGTGCCGAACTGTGACGCCCGCCTGGGCCTCGAGAACGACCACTGGGTCACCGACTTCGCCCAGGGTGGCCTCACCGCCCTCGACAACCTGGCCCGGCTCTGTCGGAAGCACCACCTGGACCGGACCCACCGCGGGTTCGAGCTGGCCCGGTCCGACGAGGGGTGGGTGTGGACCGCCCCCGAGCACCCGACCGAACCGAAGCGACCGAGACCGAAGCGCAGGCGGAAGACCAAGGCCTCGCCCCCGGGCACCGGCCCACCGCTGTTCGACCAGCCCCACTCGACCAGCCCATGCTCGACCGCCGGGAGTGATCCCCGCGAAGTGATCTGCCGCTCGACCGCCGGGCGTCTTCCTCGGCTCGAGAGCCGGGAGTGATCCGCGGCCGAGCGCGGGAGTGGCCCCTGCTCGAGTTCCTGAGGGGGGCGAACGGCGGCGGTCGCAGCACTAGGCTCCGCCGGAGTGATTTTCTGACGTCTGGAGACAGACAGTGGAACGGGAGAAGGCTGCGCACATGTTCTCGACGATCGTGGTTGGGACCGACGGTTCCGAGCCCGCCAACTCTGCAGTGGCGATGGCGATCGAGGTGGCTCGCAGGGCCGGCGCGGTCGCTCCACGTGGTCAACGTGGTCAAGGCCTCGGCGTCTGGCGTGCCGGTCACCCAGGTCGGCTCATCGATCGCCGTCCGCGGGGATGCGGAGATGACCAGGGAGGTCCAGGAGGCCGCGCAGGCCGTCCTCGAGAAGGCGACAGGAGGTGCGGACGGAGTGGAGGTCCAGATGCATCTGGCTGCCGGTTCTCCGGCTGACGCCCTCACCGATCTGGCCGCCAAGGTGGATGCCGACCTGATCGTGGTCGGCTCGAAGGGCATGCAGGGCTCCCGCCGGTTGCTCGGATCCATACCCAACTCGGTCGCCCACGGGGCCACGTGCAACGTCCTCATCGCCAAGACCGTCTGAGTCCGCGCCCGACGACTGACTGAACGGAGTCGCCCGATGGTCGAGGATCACTATGACCTCGTGGTCGTGGGTGCCGGGCCGGCCGGGGAGAAGGCTGCTGCCCAGGCTGCCTACTTCGACAAGCGCGTGGTCGTCGTCGAGCGGGCGTCGGAGCTCGGCGGGGAGCTGGCTGCCAGCGCGCTGACCACGAAGGCGATGCGCGAGGCAGCCCTCTACCTGACCGGATTCCGGCGCCGCGACGTCTACGGCGCGGGCATCGACCTCGACCCCCAGTCCGCCATCGACCGGCTTCGCGCCCGGGCGGCGGATGTAGCCGGGAAGATGAGCGAAGCCGTGCGGGGGAACCTGGATCGCCACGGCATCGAATTGGTGACCGGCACGGCCGTCCTCGGATCCGATCGGACCGCCGTTGTCGCCGCCTCGCCCGAGGCACCCGAACGGGTCCTCAGCGGGGAGATGATCCTCATCGCCACCGGCTCGAGGCCATTCCATCCACCCGGGATCCCATTCGACGATCCCGATGTGCTCGACTCCGAGACGGCCAGAGAGCTCTACCAGCCGATGGAGAGCCTGGTGGTGGTCGGGGGCGGTGCGGTTGCCTGTGAGTACGCGTCGATCTTCATGGCTCTGGGAGCAGAGGTCACCCTGGTCGACCGGGGGGAGCGGTTGATGCCTTTTCTCGATTCACAGTGTTCGGCCCAGGTTGCCGAGTGCTTTCGATCCTTCGGGATGTCCGTGCTCCCGAGGCAGGGGGTGACCGCCGTCGCCCGGGACGAGCGATGGACTTCGAGTCGAGCTGGACAGCGGCGTGCACATGCATCCGGAGAAGATCATCTTCGCCGCCGGGCGCATGGGAAACACGGAGGAGCTGGAACTCGCTGCCGCAGGGGTGAGCACCGACGAGCGGGGGCGGATCGTGGTCGACGATCATTACCGGACGACCGCCTCCGGGATCTATGCCGCCGGAGACGTGATCGGGCCGCCGGCTCTGGCGTCGGCTTCCATGGAACAGGGTCGGGTCGCCGCCTGTTATGGCCTCGGGATCCCTTTCAAGGAGACCGTTGATCCCCTGACACCGTTCGGCGTCTACTCCATACCCGAGTGCGCCATGGTGGGGATGACAGAGGACCAGGCGGCGGCAGAAGGCATCGACTTCGTCACCGGCGTCTCGCTGTTCGCCGGACAACAGCCGGGCCGCAATTTCCGGCATCACCGAGGGCCTGCTCAAGCTCGTGGTCCGCTGCGACGACCGACGATTGATCGGGGTCCACATCGTCGGCGATGCGGCCACGGAGCTCATCCATCAGGGCCAGTCGGTCATGCATTTCGGGGGGACGGTCGACTACTTCATCCACGCCACCTTCGACGTTCCCACCCTCAGCGACGCCTACAAGTACGCCGCCTACGACTGTCTCCAACGACTGGCGGCCCGTTCAGGCTGACCGAGACGATCAGGCTGACGGGGATCCCCGACCGACGGGGGGCCGGCCTGCAACCAGCGGTGCCGTCGAGCTCTTCCGCCGGCGACGTCCGCCGGCGACGTCCGCCGGCGCCGTGACTTCGGCGACGTGACCTCCGTGGCGCGCCTAGGCCGGCACGACGTAGGGGAAGTGGGCATCCCGCATGCCCTCGGCCACAGAAGGCCGCAGTCCGGACGGAATGGCCGTCCCGGCCAGGAGGGAGAGCATGGCCTCCGGCGCGTTGTCGGCCAGGGTCCGGCCGTTGAAGCCGGCGAATCCGTAGCTTGCGGGAGTGCCGACCACGTACGGCAACACATCAGGGAAGAGCTCCCGGGCCACCGCCTCTCCGTAGGCCTGCGGGTCGCCGACGGTCCCGCCGGCGGCGACAACGGCGGCAACCTGGGCTCCGATTGCCTCGGCTGCGGCGGCCACATCCTCGGACGGGTGACGCGTGTTGGCCGGATTGGAGAACTTGGTGTCGTCGGGCCAGAAGATCGGCCACATCATCGGGTGCCCGGCGCGGTTGATCTGCCGCCAACCACCGGCGTCCGTCGCCAGCTTCGTTGCGCACCACACCCCGATGTGGCCGCCGACCGGAAGATCGCTCCGCCACTGCGAGACCTCGAGGACGATCGACTCGACGGTCGTGTCGTCGAAGCTGTTGTGCGCGTCCGCGGGCCGCCATTCCGACAGGTCGACGGCTGTGCCGTCCCTGACGGCGGCATCGACCAGAGCGAGGAGGGACAGGTCGACATAGAAGGAGTCGGTGATCCGCCCGGCCCAGAGGCGGACACCGCCCTCCTCTGCCGTCCGGCCCGTCCTGCCCTCGAGCAGGAGTTGGCCCACCGCAGCGTCGCGGGCGCGCCTCCTCACCGGTGAGAAGATGCAGCTGGAGGCCCTGGGTTCCCTCCGCATCGGCCTCGTCGAACGACACCCGGTAGGTGAGGTCCTCGAAGGACGATCCCTCGGTGTGCACCTTGAACTCGTAGCGGGCCTCGTGATGGAACCCGGGCTTCACATTCGGTTCTGTGATCGTCGAGTTCACGTTCATCACGAACACCGTGCTCTCGTCTCCGGAGAAGACGTACAGGTCATCGATGTAGAGCTGGCCGTTCTGGGCCGCCAACGGTGTGTCGAGGTGGTGGGACATGGATGGGCTCCCTCTCTTCTGCTACCGGATGCTGGTCTGCTACCGGATGCTGGGTGTTCAGCTGCGGACGTTCACTTCTTGATGAAGGCCAGAAGATCGTCGTTGAACCTGCTGACTGTGTGATGGCTGATTGTCCGATGGTCCGAAATGAGCCACCTCTTAAAGTGTGCCGGATCGGTCCCGGTGATGAATCCCGTAGGGCGCGTAGTCCGAAGGGCCGGGGAAGGCCGGCGTCGAGGCAGACGGGCATCCGGGCAGACCGGGCGGCCGATCCCGGCGGCACCCGGTCGGGTGGGGGCAGACCGAGACGCCCGGGGTTGAAAAGCCGGTTTGACCAGGGGACAATGGGCCACCCGGGGGGCCTTGCTGCCATCGGGGAGCCCGGCTCCCCACGCATCGAAAGACTCACCCCATCGAATTCATCGGTCGAGACGACGAACTCCGGGCCACAGGCGCCCTCTTGAGTGCGGCCCGCGATGGCATGAGCGGCACCCTGGTCTTGCGCGGCGAGGCCGGCATCGGCAAGACGTCGGTCCTGGTGGCCGCCGAGCAGCAGGCGGAGGGATTCCGGGTCCTACGGGTACACGGGGTCGAAGCAGAGGAGAACATCAGTTTCGCCGCCCTTCACCGCCTCCTGGTGCCCGTCCTCAGCGAGTCGGACCGTCTCCCGGTGCCTCAGCGCCGAGCCCTGGAGGCCACCTTCGGCCGCATCGACGGCGGTGCTCCGGACAGGTTCCTCATCGGACTGGCCATCTTGACGTTGCTTGCCGGCGTGTCGGCGCACGCGCCGTTGCTCTGCCTGGTCGATGACGCCCAATGGCTCGACGACGAGACCAAGGAATTGCTGGCCTTCATCGCCCGGCGGCTCTACGCCGAGGGCCTCGTCCTGCTCCTCGCCGTCCGGGAGCCCACCGAGGACCGCGACGCGTTCGCCGGTCTCCCGGAGCTCCGGATCCGGGGCCTCCAGCCGTCAGGGGCCCGCCGGCTCCTGTCCACCGCCCTCGATCAGCGGCTCGACATGGCCACGACGAGCCGACTGGTGCACGAGACGCAGGGCAATCCGTTGGCCCTCGTCGAGCTCGGACGTGACGCGACCACATCCCGGCGAGCGGCGGCGCTTCTGCCGGTCGAGCCCCTTCCGTTGAGCCGGCGGCTGGAGGACCTCTTCAAACGCCAGGTGCAGGAACTACCGGAGGAGACCCAGCAGTTCCTCCTGGTGGCGGCGGCCGAACCGGCCCACACCGATGTGGTCTGGAAAGCGGCCGAACAGCTCCGGATACCGGCCGAGGTCGCCGATCCCGCCATCGACGCCGGCCTGTTCGATCCACAGGGTGCGCCCGCATTCCGCCATCCCCTGATCCGCTCGGCCGTCTACGGTGCCGCCTCCCCGTCCGATCGGCGGCGGGTCCACGCCGCCATCGCCGACGTGCTCGACGTCGAGGAAGCCGACCTCCGGGCGTGCCACCGGGCCTCGGCGGCGGCCGCCCCGGACGAGGACATCGCCGCCGAGCTCGAACGGAGCGCGGATCGGACCGAACGTCGTGGGGGGCTGCCGACGCGGGCCGTATTCATGGCCCGGGCGGCCGAGCTCACACCCGACAGCGCCCGTCGAGCAAGCCGCGAGCTCGCCGCCGCCGAGGCGGCGCTGGCCGCCGGCAACGTGCCGCGGGCGGAGGGCCTCTTGCAGCGGGCCCGCCAAGGGCTCACCGACCCCGTCCAGCTCGCTCGGGCGAGACGGGTGGAGGCGGCATTCCACAGCTTCACGGTACCGGGCGACGTTCCCCTGATCCTGCTGGAGGCGGCCAAGGCTCTCGAGCCGCTCGACCCCCACGAGGCGCGGGACACGTACACCCAGGCGCTGCAGGCATGCCTGGTGTCCAGTCAACTCACCAGAGGAACGACGCCCCTCGAGGTGGGCGCCGCCGCCCTGGCCGCCGCCCCGCTCTGGAACCCGGAGGAGGGCATCGACGACCTGCTGGTCTCAGGGTTCGCCACCCGATTCGCGGTGGGCTACCGCGAGGCGGTGCCCGCCCTCCAGGGATGTATCGCCAGATTGTGCGCCGAGAGCCTTCCGATGGCCGGGCTGACCCGGTGGGCGATCCTCGGTGCCGACGCGGCCGCAGACCTCTGGGACGCCGAGGGATATCGGACCGTCACGCAGCGGCTCGAGAACACCGAACGCGAACGCGGGGCCCTCGAATCGCTCCGCCTCACGCTCGGGCCACTCGGGCACTCGCTCATGTGGGCCGGGAACTTCGGCGACGCCGAGGTCGCCCACTCCGAGGCCACGGAGATCTCGGTCGCCCTCGGTGCGGACCGGGCGATCTGGGAGGCGCTGAAAGTCGAGCTCTTCGCCTGGCAGGGCCGGGACGAGGACGCCCGGTTCATCGCCGAACTGTTGTCGGGCGAGCTCTCCGAGGCCGCGGGTGGGGGGGTGGCGGTCAACCTGGCCCGCATCGCGCTCATCATCCTCGGCATCGCCCAGGGCCGTTACCAGGATGCGCTCGTCCACGGACTGGCGATCATGGCCGACGACCCGTGTCCCCACGGCTCCCAGGTGCTTCCCGAGGTCGTCGAGGCAGCTGTCCGCAGCGGAGCCGAAGAACCGGCCCGGACAGCCCTCGACCGACTTCGGGAGCGGGCGACGGCGAGTGGGACGCCGTGGGCCCTCGGACTCCTGGCCCGGAGCCAGGCGCTCGTGGCCGAGGACGATCCCGACTCGAACTACCAACGGGCGCTCGAGCTCCTCGGAACCACGTACGTCACGACCGATGTGGCCCGCACCCATCTGCTCTACGGGGAGTGGCTCCGTCGTGACAAGCGGCTGACAGAAGCCAGGATCCAGTTGCAGACCGCCTACCAGCTCTTCGACACCATGGGCGCGGTGGCCTTCGCCGAGCGGGCCCGGGTCGAGCTGGCCGCCACCGGGGGCCGGGCCAGGAAGCGAAATCCGGGGGCGGCGCAGGAGCTGACGCCCCAGGAGCGCCAGATCGCCACGCTGGCCGCGGGCGGGGCGACCAACCCGGAGATCGCCGAGCAGCTGTTTCTGAGCGCGGCGACGGTCGACTACCACCTGCGGAAGGTCTACCGGAAGCTCGCGGTCCGATCCCGACGACAGCTGGCGGGGAAGCTCTAAGCCTCACCCCGGCGGGTTCCGGCGGGTTCCGGCGGGTTCCGGCGGGTTCCGGTGGCACCGGGGGTACCGGGGCAGGTCCCGCACCGACGGCACCGGCGGCACGCCCGGAACCGGCCTCGAGGGTCATGAATGGCTTCCCGCCGAACCGGCCGTCCGGTCGGCCGCCTGTACCTCCTCTCGATCCTGATGACCGGAACCTGGCCAACGAGCCCGACCTGGCATGGGGTGGGGGCCGGTTCACCACGTTGTTCCCCGAGCTCATGGCACTGTTCACCGCCGCCTATCCCCACTCACGCGGCTGACCGCGCGGCCCCATTTCGGGACGAGCCCGCGTCCCGGGTCAGTCCGCCTGTTCGACATGGACCGGGGAGGTGCCGTCGAGGGTGATCGTCATGCCCTCGAAGGCCAGGTTGATGCGGTCCTCCATGCCCAGCCACTTCGCCCGGGCCGCATCGAGCAGGACCTCGAGCTCCCGGTCGGTGTGGTACGGATCGTGGTGGAACAACACGAGATTGTCCACGTCCGCCTTCTGGGCGAATTGGATGGCCGCATCGACGCCGGAGTGGCCCCAGCCGATATGGGCGTCGTACTCGTCGTCCCGGTACTGCGCGTCATGCATCAGGACTTCCGCACCGCTGGCGATGCCGTGCCCACTCACCCAGCTCTCCGGTAGAGACGACAGATCGGTACCCAGAGCCGGTTCGTGATCAGGGATGTAGACGAGCACCCGGCCGTTCTCCTCGATGCGGTAGCCGACCGTCGGACCCTGGTGGGCCACCTTTGCCGCTCGGACAGTGGCGGAACCGATGGTCACCACCTCTTCCGAGGCGTCGTGAAAGGTCAGATTCGAAGGCACGTCCTCGAGCCGGAGGGGAAACAGGGGAGGTGACAGGTACATGGCGATCCGCTCGGACAGGTGCTGGACGGGCGAGGTGGGACCCCAGATGTGGATGTCGAGCCCGGGTACGAACAGCGGGCGGAAGAACCCGAGCCCCTGCAGATGGTCGAGGTGAAGATGGGTGAGGAGGATATGGAGCTCGGACGGAAGATCGTCCTGCATCAGGACACCCAGTGGCCGGATGCCGGTCCCCGCGTCGAGGATCAGTGAGTGCCCGCTGGCCAGGCGCACCTCGACGCACGACGTGTTCCCGCCGTACTTGACGGTATCGGCCCCGGGAGCGGCCACCGATCCCCGACATCCCCACACACGCGCTTGCACCGGATCAGGGTTCCCCGGGCGAGTCCTGCCAGAAGACCGAGATGACGCCGTGCATCTCCCCTTCCGTCCCGAACAGCGGGTAGGCGGTCGCCTCGTACTGGCGGCGGACACCGTCGTATGAAGTCGCCATGAGCTTCTTGTGCGCCGGGCGACGCTCGAAGAACGCGATCCCGGCCGGGGATTCGCTCAGGGGGAGGGGTTGGCCGTCGGGGAGGGCGAGCTCGAGGGCCTCTCCGAACTCGCCGGACGGGATCTCACCGAGGTCCGCGAATTGCTTGCCGAGGTCCCGTGCCGCGGCATCGTTGAAGTACACCAGGGTGCCGTCGGCGTCGAGGAGGAACATCGGAGTGGCCAAATTGGAGGCCAGCTCGCGGGCCAGGATGAGCGGCAGGCTCTTCGGCGACCCGGGAACGACGTCCGGATCGCTCATGGCCACCCCACCGCCTCCGGGAGCTCGAGCATGGGGCCCATCGTTGCCGCGAAAAGGGGGATTGCCAAGTCAAAGCTCCTCAAGGCTCCCTCCCGGCGCGCCGATGCCCTAGCCATGACGGCACAGCTGGAACCGAGGGGGTCCGAAACGGATCCGGGCGAACGGAGCTGCCCCGACTGCGGCCAGCCGGTCGAGGCCGATTCGGCCCCTCACAAGCCCGCCGCCACCTGCCGTTCCTGCTACGACGCCTACGTCGACAACGCGGGCCGCTAGACAGCTCACCACCCCCCCTGCCTCGAGCCTGACCGTCACTTCGGGCGACAAGCCTCGCTCCGCGGACAGCTTCACCGATACCCGGAAGGCGGCCGACTGACCCGGCCCTGACCCCGGGGCTCCTACTCGGGGATGATCTCCGCCACCTCGTCGAGGTTGGTCGCCTCGGCCTCCTCGAGCTCCTCCCACACGCCCGGGGCCGCTTTGAGCGGACCCGGCAGGAAGAGCGCAGGCAGGACGGCGAACGCGCACACACCGAACGACCACCAGAACGAGGTGGCGAACGCATCCGCCATCCGGTTGGCCACGGCGAGCGGGAGCGGATGGGTCGGCACGGAACCCAGGCTGGTGGCGGAACCGGGGAACTGGTGGCTGATGGCCTTCTGCAGCACCACCGCGAACACCGCCACGCCGAGCGAGCCACCGACCTGGCGGATGATGTTGGTGGCGGTACTGGCTCGGGGCACCTGTTCGAACGAGAGCCCCCGATAGGCGGCGGCGAACACCGGCATCATGCCGAATCCGAGACCGATGCCCCGAACGAACAGGGCGCCGGCCAGGAAGGCGTAGCTGGTGGACCCCGAGACCTGGGTGTAGGCGAGCGTGCCCAAGGCCAGAAGAGCCATGCCCGCGGGTACCGTCCGCCGGGTCCCGTAGCGGTCGGCCGCCTTGGCCGACGTCCGCATGACCAGCGCGGCGCCGATGCCCTGGGGTGCCATCAGCAGCCCGGCCTTCCAGGGCGACTCGCCGCGCACGATCTGGTAGTAGAGGGGCAGCAGGAACATGGTCCCGTAGAGCGTGGCGCCGACCAGGAAGATGCAGATGGTGGCCACGGAGAAGTTGAATCGCTTGAACAGACGCAGATCGAGCAGGGGTTCGGGGGCCCGCAGCGAGCGGAGGACGAACCCGACGATCAACCCGATCGACAACACGAGGCTGACCTCGACGCTCGGAGACGAGAATCCGCTCCCACTCCCGACCTGGGAGAGGCCGTAGACCAACAGGGCCAGACCCGGCGCCAGCAGCGAGGAAGCCCACGACGTCGAGCCGGTGGGAACGGTCGCTCGGCGTGTTGGGCAGGAAGCGGAAGGACGCGAAGAGGGCCACGATGCCGATGGGCACGTTGACGAAGAAGATCCAGCGCCACGAGAAGTTGGAGATGATGATCCCGCCGAGCACCGGCCCGAGAATCGGGCCGAGGAGCGTCGGCACCCCGATCACGGCCATGACCTTGTTCATCTTGTCGGGGCCTGCGGTACGGGCCATGATCGTCTGCCCGACCGGCATGATCATGCCGCCGCCCAGCCCCTGCAGGACCCGGAACATGATCAGCGCCGTGGCCGACGGGGCGACGCCGCACAGAGCCGAACCGGCGATGAACAGCGACAGCGAGACGACATAGACGGGTTTGGCCCCGAAGCGGTGCACGGCCCAGCCGCTCAGCGGGATGACGACGGCCAGCGCCAGCAGGTACCCGGTGGTGACCCACTGGATGGTGTTGATGCTGGTGTGGAAGTCACGGGCCAGCGTGGCCAGGGCAACGGCCACGATGGTCGTGTCGAGGATGGCCATGATGGTGCCCAGCACCACCACCACACTGACCCGCCGCACCTCCGGGCTGAGTCGGTCGCCGGACGGTGGTGGGGTCGCCGGCTGCTGGCTCTCTGCTGTGCTCATCGGGCTGCTGTGCTCATCGGGCTGCTGTGCTCATCGGGCTGCTGTGCTCATCGGGCTGCTGTGCTCATCGGCCGTCCCTGGTCTCGAATCGAGCTGTCGGAGGCGAGCGCTCACGACCCCGTTTCGACCAAGGAACAAGAGCCGTCCTGCGAAGCAGGAAATCCTGCCCCCAAAACCAGCGGGATCTTACCCGGTGTCAGAATTCGGTCAGCCGGGGCGGGATTCTCAGGCCACCACGCCGGACGAGGTCAGCGCGGACCACTCGGCGTCATCCACGCCGGCCAGCTCGGCCAGAACCTGCCGGGTGTGCTCACCGAGGGCCGGTCCGACGTCGGCGATCCGGCCCGGGGTGCGGGAGAATTTGGGGACGACGCCGGGCATCGGCACGTCATAGCCGGCCCGCGAGGCCGCCCGGACCACCATCTCCCGGGCTCGGAAGTGGGGATCGACCACCATGTCCGCCGGTGTGTAGACACGTCCGGCCGGTACCCCGTGCTTCGACAACAGCGCCAACAGGGCGTCGGCACCGAGGCCGGCGGTCCACCCGGCGATCAGCCCGTCCAGTTCGACCATGTTCCGGCCCCGGGACTGATGGTCGGCGTAGCGGGGGTCGGTGGCCAGCTCGGGTCGGTCCATGGCCGTGCAGAGCCGGGCGAAGACGGAGTCGGCGTTGGCGGCGATGAGCACCTCGGATCCCTCGGCCGTCCGGTAGGCGTTGGACGGCGCCACCCCGGGCAGGACGCTGCCGGTCCGGGTCCGGGTCACCCCGCCCACCTCGAAATCGGCCAGCGTCGACTCCATGAGGGCGGCCACCGCCTCGTAGATGGCCACGTCCACCTCCTGGCCGGATCCGCTGCGGGATCGCTCGGTGACCGCGGCCAGGGTGCCCACCACGGCGAAGAGCCCGGCCAGGGCGTCGCCCAGGCTGATGCCGCACCTGGCCGGCGGCCGGTCGGGGTCGCCGGTCGTGGCCCGGATGCCCCCCATGGCCTCGCCGATGGATCCGAAGCCCGCGTCGGTGGACCGCGGCCCGGTCTGCCCGAAGCCCGACACGTGGACGACGATGAGGCCGGGATTGGAGCGTCGCAACCGGTCGTAGCCGAGGCCCCACTCGTCCAGCCGACCCGGTCGGAAGTTCTCGAGGACCACGTCGACCCGGTCGGCCAGACGCCGCACGAGGTCCCGCCCCGCCTCGTCCCGCAGGTCGACGGCGACCGACCGTTTGTTGCGGGCGATGGCCGGCCACCACAGCCCCTGACCGTCGCGGGTGAGGCCCCAGGCCCGCATGGGGTCGCCCTCCCCGGGCGTCTCGACCTTGATGACCTCGGCCCCGTAGTCGCCGAGGAGCTGTCCGGCGAAGGGCCCGGCGATGAAGTTGCCCAGTTCGAGGACCCGCAGTCCTGACAGGGGTCCGGTCGGTTCGTCGTCGGCCATGGGCTGGATTGTAGGGAACCGCCCCGACGGCACACCAAGGACCGACCGGCGCCACCGGGGCGGGACCGGGGCGGGACCACCTATTTCGGACCGGGTACTGTGGACCCCGTGCCACGCCTGCGCCAGGTGGGGAAGGACGAGGCGGAGGCGCCGATCGTCACCGTCATGTACGACCACCTCTTCGAGGGCCGGGACCCGATCGCCGAGCCGGGTACGGCCACCGGATCACCGGGTGACTGGTGGACGGTCTTCGCCCTGGTGCCCGACGTGCTCGAACACGCCGTCCAGGGGTTCGGCCTCTACCAGAGCCCGAAGCGGCTCCTCGATCCGGAGCTCCGCGAGCTGGCCCAGTGCCGGGCCGGCTGGGCCGCCGGGAGCCAGTTCGTCTTCTCCCAGCACTGCAAGTCCCTGCGGGCCCTGGGGGTGGACGAAGCGCTGGTCGAGGCCGTGCCCCACTGGGCGGCCGCCTCGTGCTACACCGAGGTGCAGCGGCTGGTGTTGGCCTACACCGACTGCCTCGTCTTCGATCGTGGCCGTGTACCGGACGGGCTCTTCGACGCCCTCCGAGGTCACCTCGGCGACGAGGAGATCCTCGAGCTGACCTACATCGGGTCCCTCTACCTGCAGCACGCCGTCATGTCCCGGGCCCTGCGCACCGAGTTCGACGACCGGGTGGACCCGGTCGTCGAGGTGGTGGTGGAAGGCTCCGACTGCCTCACGCGACGTGGGCCGGGACATCGCGCTCCCACCCACGTGAGCCGGCGGCCGCGGTGAGCCTCAGCATCGTCGAGGTCTCCCCCCGCGACGGGTTGCAGGACGAGCCGGTGGTGCTACCCACCGACACCAAAGTGTCCCTGATCGCCAGGCCATCGACGCCGGGATCAGCCGCGTCGAGGCGGTGAGCTTCGCCCGCCCGGACCGGGTACCCACCATGGCCGATGCCGAGGCGGTACTGGCCGGAGTCGCCCGTCGACCCGGTGTCCGGCTCGCCGGCCTGGTGCTCAACGAGAAGGGCCTCGAGCGGGCGCTGGCCGCGGGGGTGGACGAGATCAACGTGGTGGTGCTGGCCAGTGAGACGTTCTCGCGGCGCAACCAGGGCCTGGGGGTGGAAGAGGCGCTCCGCATGTGGAGCCGGGTGGCCGCCCACGCCGCCGGGGCCCACCTCGGGGCCACGGTGACCCTGTCGGCGGCCTTCGGCTGTCCCTATGAGGGGTGGATGGACCCGGCCCGGGTGCGGGAGATGGCCCGGCGGGTGGCCGACGACGGACCGATCGAGATCGCATTGGCCGACACCATCGGGTGCGCAGTGCCGCCCGAGGTCGATGCGCTGGTACGCGGGGTGGCGGCCGACACGGGCCTCCCCGTGCGGGTCCACCTGCACAACAGCCGGAACACCGGGTACGCCAATGCACTGGCCGCCATCGCCGCCGGCGCGTCGGCCCTCGACGCCAGCATCGGGGGCATCGGCGGGTGCCCCTTCGCCCCGGGGGCGTCCGGCAACATCGCCACCGAAGACCTGGTGCACCTGCTCGACCGCATGGACATCCCCACCGGGGTGAGCCTGGAGAAGCTCCTGGTCACCTCCCACTGGTTGGAGGAGGTGCTGGGCCACCCGGTCCCGGGACAGTTGGGCCGGTCCGGGCCCTTCCCCACGCCGGCGGCGGCGCCCTGAACGACACCGGTCCCGGCCGTTGTGCCACCGGGCGCCATGGGCAAGAGTTGGACGCATGCCGATCCTCGCACCCAGTCATGACCATGCCCATCCGGTCGAACCCGACACCGCGTGGAGCGAGTCGTACTACTTCAACGCCTACGACCCGGTGTCCGACAGCGGGTTCTTCACCCGGATCGGGATCCGACCCAATGAGGGGACGATGGACGTCGGCTTGTCGGTGTGGCTCCCCGGCGGGGAATTGGCCGAATACCGGCACACGATCGACCAGCACGAGATGGTGGGATCGCCACTGGTGGTGGGTGGCGTCCGCTACGAGTTGCTCGAGGCCATGGAGAGCTGGCGCATCCTGGCCGACGTCGACGCCGAGGCCCGCACCTGCCATCCGTCGAGCGGCGCCACACACCCCGTCCACCTGGCGATGGACGTCCGGTTCGACGCCGTCTCGCCCGCGGTGGGCACCGACGGGCAGCAGACGGGCGGACCGCGGAGCGACCAGGCCTCGGCGGCGGCGGGCACCACCGGAAAGGGCCACCTCGAGCAGGCCGGTCGGTGGACCGGTTCGGTCACCGTCGACGGCGTCACCCACCCGTGGAGCGCGGCCTACGGCAATCGTGACCGCTCGTGGGGACCGCGCCGCTGGGGAGGTCCCTCCATGTGGCGCTGGTTCAGCATCAACATCGACGAGTCCATGCACTTCGGCGGTATCCGCCTCGGCACGGCGGCCGGCGATCTCCACCGCGGCTGGGTGTTCGAGGAGGGCCGGATGACCAGCATCAAGGAGTGGCAGCTCCGGACCGAGCTGGCCGATGACGGGCTCACCCAACGGGTCGTGCATCTCGTCGCCGTGGACAAGCGGGGCCGCTCGTGGGATCTGACCGGTGAGGTGCTGCGGGTGGCGGACATCGGCAAGTCGGGCGGCACGGTGGTCAACGAGGGGCTGGCCCGGTGGACCTACCGGGCCGGCGACGGACCGCGGTGCACGGGGTACGGCATCGCCGAGTACCTCCACCAGGTCGACGAAGACGGGAGGCCCGCCGTTCCGGTGGAGTAGGTGTCGAGTGGATAGGGTGCGCCGGTGGGCACGGACACCACCAGCGTGGCCGAGCAGCTCGGGGCAGCGCTCGGCGGTCGGGTGGCATCGCTGCGCCGGCTCTCGGGCGGGGCGTCGCGGGTCACCAGCGCCTTCGATCTCGAGACACCCGCGGGGAGGTCCGGGAGCTGATCCTGCAACAGGTGAGGGGGGCCGGCCCCGCCCCGCGTCCCGATATCCAGATGGAGGCGGCTCTGCTGCGGGCGGCCCGCAGGGTCGGGGTCCCGGTGCCGGACGTGGTGGCGGCCGGCAGCGCGGCCGGGCTCCCGCCCGGATGGTTGGTCGTCGAACGGCTGGCCGGGGAGACCATCCCCCGACGAATCCTGCGGGACGGGGGATTTGCCGCCGTGCGGCCGGCCCTGGCCGACCAGGCGGCCCGGGCTCTCGCCGCCGTCCACTCCATCGATCCGGCGTCGATCCCCGGGTTGCCGCCCACCGATCCTCTCGGCCACCCCCTCGAGTTCCTCGACGGCCTCCACGAGGTGCGACCGGTCATCGAGCTCGGGGCACGGTGGTTGGACCACGGCCACCCTCCGACAGACGACCAGGTGGTGGTCCATGGCGACTTCCGGATGGGCAATTTCCTGGTCGACGCCACCGGCCTGCGAGCCGTGCTCGACTGGGAGCTCGCCCACCTGGGGGACCCGGCGGAGGACATCGGGTGGCTCTGTGCCCGGGCCTGGCGGTTCGGTGGTCCGGGTCGGGTCGGCGGATTCGGCGACCTCGACGGGTTCCTGGCCACCTATGCCGGGGCCGGTGGACGGACGGTGGATGCCGACCGGATCCGGTGGTGGGAGGCGTACGCCACCGTCAAGTGGGCGGTGGTCTGCCTGCTGCAGGCGTCGACCCACCTGAGTGGGGCCACCCGGTCCGTGGAGCTGGCCGCGCTCGGGCGGCGGGTGTGCGAGAGCGAGTGGGACCTCCTCGCCCTGATGGGAGTGGCCATGCCCGCGGTGCCCGGACCGGGGTCCGGCGGGGGTCCCGAAGAGGTCGTGGACGGACGGCCGTCCAGGTGGAGCCCGCTCTTCGGCCGGCCCTCGCTGGCCGAGCTGGTGGAGGCGGTCCGTGACTATCTGGACCAGGTCATGGCCTCGGCCGACGGTGGCGCCCGGTTCGAGGCCCGCGTGGCCCGCAACGTCTTGACCATCGTCGGCCGCCAGCTGGAGCTGGGTCCGGCCATCCAGGCCGCGCACGCACAGCGCCTCCACGCCCTCGGGTTCGGCGATGACTCGGCACTGGCCGCGGCCATTCGTGCCGGGCGGTACGACGATGATCTCTCGGGCCTGGGCGCGGTGCTGGCCGAAGGGACACGCGACCAGCTCCTCGTGGCCAACCCGTCGTATCTCGAGTGACGACCGCCGCATCTGCCGGTCGCGCCGAACGAGAGTCTGCCGGTCGCGCCCGAGCGTCTGCCGTCGCCCCGAACGAGAAATAAGCTCGTCGGGTGGCTCCGACCAAAGCGACCGCCGGGACCTCCCGTCGGCTCGGTGACCGCCGTCCGTTCCGGGGCTGGACCCCGGAGGTCGGCGACTTCTTCGACGAGCTCGAGCTCGACAACACCAAGGCCTACTGGGCGGCGCACAAGGAATTCTACGTGGACGATGTCCTCGGTCCCATGGAGGCGCTCCTGGCCGCGTTGGCACCCGAGTTCGGAGAGGGCCGGGTCTTCCGCCCCTACCGTGACACCCGGTTCAGCGCAGACAAGTCTCCCTACAAGACCACCATCGCGGCCCACAACGATGCCGGCTACATCTCGCTGTCCTCAGACGCCCTCGGTGTCGGTTCGGGTCTCTACATGCCGTCTTCGGCCCAGTTGGCCCGCTTCCGGGCCGCAGTCGCCGACGAGAGAACGGGCGAGCATTTGGTCGGTGTGGTCGAAGAGCTCCGGCGGCGGCGCATTCAGGTGTCGGCCCACGAGACCCTCAAGACGGCACCACGTGGTTACGGGAGTGACCACCCCCGGATCGACCTCCTGCGGCAGAAAGGCCTCACGGCCTGGAAGGAGTGGCCGGTGGGACCCTGGCTCGGCACTGCGGCACCCAAGCCCAGGATCACCGAGGTCCTCCGGGCCACCTCTCCGCTGAGAGCGTGGCTCGATCGGAACGTCGGAGCGGACTGACCGAGTCCGCCCGACGCCGACCCGGTCCGGCCCGCCCGAAGCCGATTGTGGCCGGTCGGCCGGTGGACAATGATCGGCCCATGGAGGCTTCTCCGAGCCGCACGGCAATGATGGCTGCGGTCGTGCGCGGGAGGCACCGTCTGGAGGATGCGCCCCCCTGGATTCTGGACGATCCGATCGCGTTGGAGCTCGTCGGGCCGTCATGGCGCGACATGGCGGCGTCGAGTGACGCCCGGTACTCCCGTGAGCTTGGTCGCCAGCTGCGGGCGGCCATCGCCCTCCGTTCCCGGTACGCGGAGCACCGGCTCGAGCTCGGCTCGTTCCGTCAGTACGTGCTGCTCGGGGCCGGCCTCGACTCGTTTCGATGGCGGCGGCCGGATCTGCTCGGCCCGCTGCGTCTGTTCGAGGTGGACCATCCGGCCTCGCAGTCGTGGAAGCGTCGGCGCATGGACGAGCTGGGCCTTGCCACCAGTGAATACCAGGTCTTCGCCCCCGTCGATTTCGAGGTGGAGTCATTGGTTGAGGGCCTTGACGCGGCCGGCTTCGAGTGGGAGGAGCCCACCCTGTTCTCGTGGCTGGGTGTCGTCCCGTACCTCACCGTCGACGCCGTCGAGGCCACGCTCCGGACCATCACCCGATGCCGTCCCGGTTCCGAAGTCGTCTTCGAGTACGGGCTGGCGCGGCCGTTCATGGACGACCTCGGACGCGAGTTCGTGGCCGGGTTCTCTCGGGTGGCTGCCTATGTGGGCGAGCCGTTGAGGACCGGAGGGGGTTGGTCGCCCGCCGAGGCGGAGCAGGTCGTCGGGCGGTGCGGTCTCCGGGTCGTCGATCATCCGAGCCGCGACGATCTCGTGGCACGGTACTTCGGCGACCGGTCCGACGGTCTCCGGCCCTGGAGTGTGTCAAACCTGATGGCCGCGGCGGTGCCCTGAGCGCCCCGGTTCGGACCGGCCCTCCCGCTTCGACAGCCAGCCTTCCAGGGCAGCGGGTTCGCCCTGTCGGGGTGGAGCCGCATCGCCTGGTGCGGCTCTGCGCCGGTATCGGCGACTGGTCATACTGGTAGGGCCCAGGTGGGGCTGATCCGGGGACTGGAGGCCGTGCATGGCGAGGACCGAGCCGGTGACTGATTGGACGTCGGACTTCGACGTCCTCGACGAGTCCTACGTGCGCAACCCGTTTCCGCGCTGGGACGAGCTGCGCAAGGTGTGCCCGATCGCGCGGACCGACCGCCGCGGGCGGGCCTGGCTGCCGACGACGTATGCCGACGTCACCGAGATGGCCAGGGACATCGAGCACTTCAGCTCGGCCAATACCAGCGTCATCAATGCCGCGGACGAGACCGATACCCAGATCCTCACCTACGGCCTCCCGCCCATCACCTCCGATCCGCCCCTGCACACGTGGACGCGCCGGCTGTTGCTCCCGTGGTTCTCCCACGCCCGGGTGGAATCGTACGAGCCGATGACAAGAGCATTGTGTGGATCGCTGATCGACGCCCACCTGGCCGCCGGTCGCGCCGACGCCGCCGCCGAGTACGCCCAACAGATCCCTGTCCGCATCATCGGGAAGATTCTCGGTATCCCCGAGGAGCTGGCCGAGACGTTCACCGGCTGGGTCCGGGACGCCCTCGAGTTCGCCGACGACGCCGAACGTTCAAAACGCGGGATGTTCGGCATCGGGTACTACCTCTGGGACCGGATCAACGAGCGGCGCGATACCGATGGCGACGACCTGCTCACCTACCTCTTGCATGCCGAGGTCGACGGAGCTTCGGTCGACGACATGGTCGTCCTGGGGATGGCCATGCTGACGATGATCGCCGGCATCGACACGACCTGGAGTGCGATCGGCTCTTCCCTGTGGCACCTGGCGACCCACGATGAAGACCGTGCGCGCATGGTGGCCGATCCCGGGCTCATGGACACGGCCGTCGAAGAGCTGCTCCGCGCCTACTCGCCGGTGACGATGGCCCGCATCGTGACCGAGGACGTCGAGGTCAACGGATGCCCCATGAAGCAGGGCGACAAGCTCCTCATGAACTTCCCGGCGGCGAACCGCGACCCTGCCGCCTTCGAGCAGGCGGACCAGGTGCTCCTCGATCGCCAGCACAACCGGCACGTGGCCTTCGGGTCGGGTATCCACCGGTGCGCCGGATCGAACCTGGCCCGGATGGAGTTGCGGGTCGCCCTGGAGGAGTGGCTGGCGCGCGTGCCCGTCTTCCATCTGGCCGAGGGAGCCGAGGTCCTCTGGGCCGGCGGACAGGTCAGGGGGCCGCGCCGGCTGGACGTGGTATTCCGGTAGAAACCGGGGTCGACGGGACCACGGGTCGACGGGACCACGGGTCGACGGGTCAACAGGTCGAAGGGTCGAAGGGTCGACGGATCGAGGGGCAACGGACCGAGGAGGAGCGCACATGCCACCACATCCGACAGTTGCGGTCCTCGGAGCGGGGGCGCTCGGCGCGGCGATGGCAGCGCGCCTGGGTGAGACCGGGCACGAGGTCCGATTGTGGAACCGGAGTCCCGAACGGGCGCGGGCTGCAGCGGACCAGGCGACCGGTGTCACCGCCGTCGACGCTGTGGGAGAGGCCGTCTCCGGCGCATCCGTCGTGATCACCGTGCTGCGTGACGGCGACGCCGTGGCCCAGGTAATGGACGGCGCCCTCGCCGACGTGGACAAGGGCGCCGTCTGGGTGCAGGTCAGCACCGTCGGACCGGGAAGTGCCCGCCGGCTGGCCGATCTGGCCCGCGCCCACGACGTCGCCTACCTCGACGCCCCGGTGTCTGGCAGCACGACCCCCGCCCGTCAGGGGAAGCTCGTCTGGCTGGTGGCCGGGGATGCGGACGCACTCGGTCGGGCCCGGCCGGTGCTCGAGGCGCTCGGCTCCTCGGTCCTGCACGTCGGGGCCGGCGTCGAGGGCAGCTCGCTCAAATTGGCCGTCAACGCCTGGATGGCGGCGGCGACCGTGGCCATGAGCGATGTCCTGGCCCTGTGCGACGGGCTGGGCATCGACCACGCCGCGTTGGTCGAGGCGCTCGAGGCGGGTCCCCTGGCCATGCCCTACGCGCTGGCGAAGCTGACGCTGATGGAGGAGCGTTCCTTCGAGCCCGGATTTGCCGTCCAGCTGGCGTTGAAGGACGTCGACCTCGCCGCCGCGGTTACCGACCTCAGTCCTCTCCTCCAGGCCGTCCAACGTCGCCTCCGACAAACCGTGGCCGACGGGCACGGCGGCGACGACCTGGCCGCCGTCGACATCCTGCGTGGAAGCGACCACGGCTGACCCGCGTATCCGGGTCGGGGCTCCGAACCCTCGGGGTCGCGGCTGAGCAGTCGCCGGTGAGCAGGTCCCACCAGCACACCCGGCCCGGTCCGATTTATGGTTACCCACGTCGCGACGGTCAGGGGGAATGCCAGTGGGAGAGCTCGACGGCAAGGTAGCCGTGGTGACGGGGACCAGCCGCGGCGTCGGTGTGGGCATCGCCCACCAGCTCCTGCGGGCCGGGGCCACCGTCGTCGGGTGCTCGCGTCAGGAGCTGCCGGGTCTGCCCGGGGCCGACGGGGTGCCCGGCGGGAGGGAGCGGTCGGACCAGTGGGTCTGCGACCAGGGCGACCACCGGGCCATCGACCGCTTCGTGGACCGGGTGGTGGCGGCCCACGGGCGGATCGACATCCTGGTCAACAACGCCGGTGGGACGGTTCCCGCCCCCCACGCCGAGGCCATCCCCGAGCTGGTGCAGAAGATCCAGGGCACACCGAGGAGTGAGGACGAGTTCGAGCGCACCGTGTTGTTCCACGCCTTCGCCGTCCAGATGAACCTGATCAGCCCCCTGTGGTTCGCCATCCGGGTGTTCCGCCAGATGAAGGACCAGGAGGGCACCGGTTCCATCCTGAACATCTCGAGTGGGGCCGGCCACCCGGCCGGTTCGCCGACCCTGGTGTCGTACGGGGCGGCCAAGGCCGGGCTGAACCACCTGACCCGTTCGCTGGCCGAGGAGTGGGGCCCGAAGGCCCGGGTCAACTGCCTGGCCCTCGGGCCCACCATGACCGACAACTTCCGGGCCTTCGTCCTACCCCCCGACGACCCGGAGGGCACCGAGTACTTCGCCAAGCTGCCCCTCGGCCGCGCCGGGCAGCCCGAGGAGGTCGGTCGGGCCTGCGTCTTCTTGTGCTCGGACCAGGCCGAGTACATCAACGGGACGACCATCGAGATCGACGGGGGCATGCTCCCCGGCGTGCTCTACGAGGCCGGCCTCAAGACCATCACGGACCTGTTGTGACGGTCCGGTCCGGACCGGCGGGCACCGAACGGTACGCACCGAGGAGGATCCACCCATGAGCACAAACCCACCACGCCGCGTCTTCCAGGTGGCCACCGGAAACGTGGGTTCGGAGATGATCACCCGGATCCGTGACCATCCCGACCTCGAGCTGATCGGCCTCCACTGCTACTCGCCGGAGAAGGTGGGGCGCGACGCCGGCGAGATCGTCGGCATCGAGCCGCTCGGGGTGGTGGCCACCGGCCGGGTGGAGGACATCGTGTCGGCCGGGCCGGACTGCGTGAACTTCAACGGGGTCTGGCCCGACATGGAGCTGTTCGAGACCGTGCTCGGGGCCGGGATCAACGTGGTGTCCACGGCCGACTGGATCACCGGCCACCACCGTGACCGCAACTTCCCCCTCGCCTCGGGCCGGCGGCCCACCGAGGTCATCGAGGAGGCGTGCCGGAAGGGTGGTGCCACCTTCTACGGGACGGGCATGAACCCGGGCCTGGCCGACATCCTCTCGGTGGTCAGCACGGCCGGCATGGGCCGGGTCGACCATCTGACCGTGCTGGAGTCGGTGGACGTGTCCTGCCACCACTCCGTCGACACCTGGAAGAACTGCGGCTACGGGCTGCCGGTCGACGATCCGCGGGTGCCGGGGATGCTGGAGAAGGGGTGCACGGTCTTCGGGGATGCCATCTACCTGATGGCCGACTGCCTCGGGGTGGACATCGACGAGATCGTCTACGAGTGTGAGCTGGGGGCCTGCCGGAAGGACGTGGACCTGGGTTGGTGGCAGCTGACCAAGGGGTCGGTGGGGGCCAGCCTGTCCAAATTCAAGGGCCTGGTGGGCGGTGAGCCGAGGATCGAGACCCACCTCGAGTGGCAGATGGTGCCCGACACCGAGCCGAGCTGGAAGATCCAGGGCTGCTACATCACCACCGTCAAGGGGGATCCGAACATCGTGAACCGGCACATGATCTTCCCCGCCGACGGCACCCCGTTCGATGCCCGGAGCTTCGCCTCCATCGGGATGACCATCACCGGGCTGCCCGCCCTCAACTCGATCGGGGCGGTCTGCGACGCTCCGCCGGGCCTCCTCACCAGCGCCGACCTCCCCCTCCGGGCCTTCGCCGGCCGCTTCGGGCCGAGCCGGCCGGGGTCCTGAGGGGCCGCCGATGCGTATCCACCATGTCGTGTTCTGCGTGCGCCACGAGCACCAGGAGGAGGCGGCCGACGTCTGGCGCGCGCTCGGCCTCACGTTCGCCCGGTTCGACCTGGCCGATGTCGGGCTGCGGGTGCTCATCGACTGGGAGGCGGGGATCGAGCTCATCGCTCCGGTGCCCGGGGCCGGCGAGGTGGCCGAGGCGTACACGACCTTCCTCGCCACCCACGGCGAGGGGTTCTTCTCGGTGGTCATGGGCGTCGCCGAGGTCGAGGGCCCGACCGCCATCGCCCGCCGGTACGGCGCCGCGGTGACCTACCGACAGCACCGCCGACACGGCGACCTGAGCATCGACGAGGTCCAGCTGGCGCCGGTGCACGGCATGCCCATCACCTTCCTCGCCACCACCACGGAGTCGTGACACCGATGCCGCCGCCAGATCGTGTCTAGCCTGCACCCTCATGAAGTTCTCCGTCACCTACCCCTTGATCACCCATCCGGCCAGCCCCGAACTCATGAGCAGGCGGGCCGTCACCGAATTCGCCCGGACCGCCGAAGCTGCAGGCTTCGACGGGATCGGGTTCACCGACCATCCGGCTCCGACCGACCGGTGGCTCAAGGCCGGGGGTCACGATGCCCTGGATCCCTTCGTGGCGCTGACCTTCTGCTGCGCGGTGACCGAACGGATCCGCCTGATCCCCAACATCGTCGTGCTCCCCTACCGGCACCCTCTCATCGTAGCCAAGACGGTGGCCACCATGGCCATGCTGTCGGAGGACCGGTTCACCCTGGCCGTGGCCACCGGCTACCTGCGGGGTGAGTACCGGGGCCTGGACATCGACTTCGAGCAGCGCAATGCGCTGTTCGACCAGGCCGTCGAGGTGCTCCGCGGCATGTGGACCGAGGACGACTTCTCCTTCGAGGGGATCGGGATCGACGCCAAGGGGCTGACCGCCAATCCGAAGCCCCGGACCCCACCGCCCATCTGGATCGGCGGCAACAGCCGGCTGTCCCGGCGCCGGGTGGCCCGGTACGGGGACGGCTGGACGCCGTTCCCGGCGCCGAGGTCCCTGTCGAAGACCACGAAGACGCCGCCGCTCGAAACCGTCGACGATCTCGCCGCCATGCTCGACGAGCTCTGGCAGTTCGTCGACGAGGCCGGGCGGGCCCGGTCGGACATCGACGTCGCCTTCGGCACGCCCGCCGGGGGCAGGTTGGACGGCGACTTCAATCCCGATGCCCACATGGCCGCGCTCGACGGCCTGGCCGGGCTGGGCGTGACCTGGGCCGGGGTCTCCGTCCCCGGCGCATCGCTCTCGCAGTCCCTCGAGGGACTGGAGCGCTACGGCGAATCGGTCATCGGCCCCTACCGGTCGTGACCGAGCCGATCCCCGGGGTGGCGCCGAACATAGCGTTCCGCTCAGCCGTCGTCGGCGCCCCAGCCGAGCTCGTCGGCCAGTAACAGGAGCACCCTGTTGGGCAGCCGTTCGCCGCGCTCGAGGAGCTTGAGGCAACCCTGCACGTAGACCTTTCGGGCGTCCTCGGTACCGCGTGTCTGGACGCGCCCGGCGACAGGAGGACGGATGCCGATGATCTCGGCCAGGTCCGCCGGTTCGTCAGCGCCGTCGATCTCCCCGAGCAGCGATTCGATGGCGCGGAGCATGTACCTCCTCGGCGGCGAACCCTGCTCCCATCGGGCCACGGACTGCTGGGTGACACCCAGTTGATCGGCCAGTTGGCGCTGTGTCGTCCCGTGCTTCAGGCGATAGGTGCGGATCCGCTCGGCCAGTCCGTCGGGTGGCTCCATTGAGTACTCACTTGTATCCACTAGTTGTAAACGCTACTCCCGTGCCTGTCCGGCTGACAAGGCCCACCCACGGACACCGTTGTCGGGCGTGTCGAACTACATCGATGTCGTTCACTCGTCACGGATATGTGTTGCGCGTGAGTGGCCCCTTCCCCGGCCGGCGTTCCGCCCGGCGGCACCGGAGAAGCGAAGTGAGACTCTCGTCCTTTCACCCCAAATTCGACACCTACAAATGGCCTGAAAAAAAGGGAAAAAGGACCTGATGACTGAGCATCGTTTGTGCAAAATGGATATGGCCAAGGGGTCAGGACCATGGAAGAGGAAGCGAGATGCCCGAAGCAATCCTGTCAAGGGTCGAAAGAACTTTTATTCGACATATCTGAATAAATGGCATGAACATTTCGCTCAATTCTCACTCATTGGTTGCCGATAAGATACGCGTGACCAGCTCCCCGGCAATCAACTCCGATCAAACGAGACGATTCGTGGTTGCAGCCAGCCTGGCCGGCCTGGCCGCTACTGCCTTCCTGCTCTGGACCATCGTGGGATTTTTCGGGCCTCGTCCGACGCTGTACGTGGACGACATCGGACAGCTGATTGCAGCCTGGATTGCCGCAGCAGTCTGCGGGATAGCCGCCACCAGGGTGACGTCAGGTCGGACCACGTGGGCCCTGTTTGCCGCATCCAGCTTCGCGTGGGGTGTCGGAGAGCTCGTCTGGTGTTACTACGCACTGGCCAAGGACACGCCGGTCCCGTTTCCCTCTTTGGCCGACGTCGGCTTTCTTGCCGCCATCCCGCTGGCTTTTGCCGCGCTCGTTGTCGTTCCCGAGTGGACACAGGAGCAGGCTCGACAGATTCCACGGCGTACTCGACGGTTGCATCATCGCCACGTCGCTGCTGTTCGCCAGCTGGGCAACCGTGCTCGGGCCGCTGTACCGCACCCACCAAGGGGGCGTTTTGAAGCAGACGATCTCCCTGGCGTACCCCATGAGTGATGTGATCATGGTGTCATTGGTCATCATCCTGATCGCGAGGGGTGGACGACCCGTTCGGATCAACATGGCCATCGTGATGGCCGGGGTCGTCGCCTTCGCCGTGGCAGACAGCTCCTTCACCTATCTGACCGACATAAACAGCTACGCAGGAGGAAATTCTCTGGACACAGGCTGGGTCGCCGGGTATCTCCTCATCGCACTGGGTGCGCTGTGGTCGATAACCTCCCCGTCGCGCTCCGCCTGACCGTCTCGAGGCGTCGACGACCTCGCTGGTGGCTCCCTATGTCCCCGTTCTGGTCGTGCTCGCCGTCACCGGGGTTCAACTCTTGCGTGGCCGCCAAATGGAGCCCGTCAGCTGGGTCATGGCATTTGCACTCGTCCTATTGGTCCTGGGGCGGGAGGCACTGCGGGCATGGGACAACACGGAAAGATGGCGGGGCACGCACATCTCCGAAGATGAGCGGCTCTCGGCGCTTGCGGAGGACTCAATTGCCAGATCCGTCACTGTCGGACAGGAGTCACGATGAGCTCATACGATCCGCCGTTCGACTCACACCGCCCGACAGTTCGTCTGGTCAACCGACCAGGGGGGCCGGTTCCGACCTACCGCCCTTCCGGAGGTCGCCTGGCCAAAAAATCCGGTGCCGGCTTGACCAGATGGATCGTCCGATCGATCATGCTGGCCACCAGCGCCTTCGCCCTCTTGGACCTGTTCCTGTTGGCATCGAACGGCCATAGTTGAGCGACCGCCGACGTCGGAGGGCGGTGGGCCGCGGACCTACACCCGCACCGTCCGCCAGCAGCGGCATCTCATGGGCATCTCGACGACATCGTCGTCCACGACCGTCCCCGTGATGAGTCGGATGCGGTCCAGCTCCCGCTCCCTCTCGTCGGGAGCCATGGTGATCATCGAGCTGTAGGTGCCGGCCAACCCGACCAGCTCGTCCCGGCTCATCGACTTCGACCAGCCGATGTCGCAGCTGTCGAGTTCGGCGAAGGGCGACTGCGGTGGCAGTTCGAACCGGTGACGGCTGCCGCGGTCCCGACGATCGCCGGGGGAGGGGTCGCGGGTACCGAGCAGTTCGGCAGCCCACTCGACCGACCGGTCGGCCCCGTTCCAGATGACCCCGAGGACGCCCCCGGGTCGCAGCACCCGGCCGACTTCGGCCACGGTGCGATCGGGGTCCATCCAGTGCCATGCCGACGAGACCAGGGCGGCGTCAAGAGCCTCGGCCCGGATCGGGAGCTCCTCGGCTCTGCACCGGAGGGCCGAGACCTGCGGCGATCGCCGCTTCAGCACCTCGAGCATCCGGCCGTCGGGCTCGAGGGCGATGACCCGGCCGGCGCGCCGGGCGAGCTCCCGGGTCAGGGCGCCGGTGCCGGCGCCGAGGTCGGCTGCGGTCCCACACGGCGAGCGCAGGATCCAGTCCACGGCCGATAGCGGGGGTCCGGGCCGGTAGCGGTCGTAGTCCTCGGCCACGGATCCGAACGAGGACGCCCGTTGCCCGGTTCGAGGCGATGCCATCGCTCCGACAGTACCGGGCCGTCCGCACCGGGCATGCCGGTGAAGGAGTGCTTCATCCCCCCTTGGTCTTGACCATCCTGTCGACCAGGTTCGCCGGCATCACGTCGTAGTGGTCGTGCTCGGCCCGGAACGTTCCCCTTCCCCCGGTGTGGGAGCGGAGATCGACCGCATAGCGCTGGATCTCGGCGGTGGGAACGAGGGCGATGATCTTCTGCAGGCCACCGTCCAACGTGTCCGTGCCCTGCACCCGCCCCCGGCGGGAGTTGAGGTCACCGAGGACATGGCCCTGCATGCTGGCCGGCACCGTCACCTCGAGGAGGGAGATGGGCTCGAGCAGTACCGGGACCGCCTTGGCCATGGCCTCCTTGAAGGCCAGCGATCCGGCCATCTTGAAGCTCATCTCCGACGAGTCGACCGGATGGTGTTTCCCGTCGAAACACGCCACCTGCACGTCGACCACCGGGTAGCCGTGGACGCCACCGTTCCCCATGGATTCGACGATCCCCTTCTCGACCGCCGGAATGTACTGCCTGGGGATGGCACCCCCGACCACCTGGTCGATGAACCGGAAGCCCTCCCCGCGCCCGAGCGGCTCGATGCGGATCGAGGCCACCCCGAACTGGCCGTGACCACCGGTCTGCTTCTTGTACTTGCCCTCGGCCTCGGCCTTGGTGGTGATGGTCTCGCGGTAGGGGATGAGCACGTCCTCGGTCTCGATCTCCACCCCGAACTTGCGGGCCAGACGCTCGATCGACATGGCCAGATGGGTCTCACCCGTGCCCGACAGGATGGTCTGGTGCGTCTCGTCGACCCGCTCGACGATGAGCGTCGGGTCCTCCTCCTGCAGGCGGTGGAGCCCGGTCATCAGCTTGTCCTCGTCACCCTTCGACTTGGGCCTGATGGCCACGGACAGCGCCGGCGGGCTCCGGAGGTGGCGACGGCACGAGGACCGGCACGCCCTTGGGGGCCAGCGTGTCGCCCGTGGCCACGCCGGCCAGCTTGGGGGCGGCCACGATATCGCCCGCCCTGGCCTCGTCCGTCGGCTGCGCCTGCTTGCCCCGCAGCAGCTGCAGCACATGGAGCCGTTCGTCGCGGTGGGTGCGCGAGTTGGTGAGGACATTGTCCGGATGGATCGTCCCGGACAGGACCCGCAGGAGGGAGATGTTGCCCACGTAGGGATCGGAGAAGGTCTTGAACACCCGGACCAGCGGTTGGCCGCCCGGGTCGCATGACACCTCCTGCACCGAATCACCCGCCCGGACCTCGACCGGGGGGCGGGCATCGGGTGCGGGGCCGATCTCGGCCAGCAGCGAGGCGAGGCGATCGATGCCCACGCCGGTGGCCGCCGACCCGCACACGACCGGGAAGACCACACCCTGGGCCACGCCGGTGGCCAGTGTGGCCTCGAGCTCGGCGCTGGAAGGGATGTCTTCTTCGAGGTAGCGCTCCATGAGCTCGTCGTCACCGACCACGATTCCCTCGACCAACTGCTCGCGGACCTGGTGCTCGGTCTCGGCCAGGTCGCTCGGGATGGGCCCGGAGGTCGGCTTCCCGCCCTCGTAGATGATGGCGGTGTCGGTGAGCAGGTCGGCGATCCCGCGGAAGCCCGACTCCCCGTCCACCGGCAGCTCCAGCGGCGCGATGCCGGCGCCGAAGCGCTCGCGGAGGGCGGCCAGGGTGCGGTCGAAGCTGGCCTGGTCCCGGTCGAGCTTGTTGACGAAGACGAGGCGAGGAAGACCCAGCTCTCCGGCCAGGGCCCAGGCGGCCTCGGTCTGCGCCTCGACGCCTTCGACGGCACTCACCACCACGACCACCAGGTCGACGACAGAACACGCCGCCCGCACCTCGCCGAAGAAGTCGGCGTATCCCGGGGTGTCGATGATGTTGAGCTTGACCTCGCCCACCTGGCAGGGGGCGAGAGCCAGCGAGAGCGACATGTGGTACTTGATCTCCTCGGGCTCGAAGTCGCTCACCGTCGAGCCGTCGTCCACCCGGCCCTGCCGGTTGATGGCACCGGTGGCGAAGAGGAGCGCCTCCGCCAAGGTGGTCTTGCCGGCGCCGTTGTGCCCGACCAGGGCGACATTGCGGATGCCGGTCGACGAAGGTCCGTGCGCACCGTTGTGACCGGGCCGTCCCGGTTTGGCCCGCTCCGAACCCGGGTGTTCGGCCGTGGCCACGTGGGTCGTGCTCATGACGGGCCGCCGGACCGTGTGCTGCGACGGAGGACCGTGCCCTCCCCGCCGTTCCCTCCCTGGGCGTTGTGTCGCACAACATCACCCCCACTTCACCCTCAGATCCAATCTGACCACAATTTTGGGCACTGTGCACCCGGCCCGGCGGCCGGCCGGTCAGCGCGGCCGCTCGGATGGGGTATCGACCGGCCGGGGCCGATTCCGGCTGCGCGGCGCGGGGCCGGGTGAGGATGATCTGCACCGACGCCACCAGGAGGACCACGACCGTCACCACCCGCTCACTGATTGGGATCTCCTCGAACACGGCGTAGATCTGGATGCCGATGGCCAGCGCCTGGGCGATGAGCGCCAGGGCGATGGCCCGCATCCCGGTGACACGGTCGCCATCGCCCGATCGGCTCGGCTTCCGGATCCACGCCGCGGTGGCGATCAGCAACGCGCCGACCGTCCAGACGAAGTCGTCGTGCCGGACTTCGGCGACACCCCGGGCCGCCTGCACGGCGAACTCGGCGTCCCCGATCGACATCGTCACGATGCCCACCCCGATGAGGATCCACATGCCGCCGGGCCTCCAGCCGAGGAGCCCGTAGACGCCGAGGATGGACCCGATGAGGATGACGTCGAGCACCGGATAGGCGAAGCTGACGATGGTGGCCAGCAGGCCCTGGGACGAGTGTTCGGCGGCCGGCTGTACGACGAGGGCGAATCCGGCGGCCAGCACCACCAGGGTCACGGCGATCCCGTCCAGCCAGCGGTGGAGCTCGAACCCCTGGACCCGGAACCGGATCAGGTAGGCGATGCCCGCCACCGTGAACGGGTACCAGAGGAGCCAGAGGACATCGGCGAAGGTGGGGTAGGGGACGTGGGACCGCCCTCCGTAGACGATGCTCCATGCCACGCTCCCGATGGACCACACCACCATGCCCAGCCCGAAAGCAAGCCAAGCCTCCCGGGTGCTCGGCTCGTACGCCGCCCGGGCGAGGATCAGCACTGCCGCGGTGACGATGACCATGTCGTGGAACCAGACCTCGTAGAGAACGGACGGGCCACCGATCCCGAAGAGCTCGTTGACCGCTTCCAGCACGGTGAGGACCATGAGTACCGACCACACGTAGACCAACCAGGAGGGAGCGGTGAACAACTCCCCCTCGGCATCGACGCGCACCATTTCCGGATCGTAGGGCGTGGGCCTGTCGGGTTCGTCGCTCTGTCGCCGGCGGGGTCGCACCTTGCGGCCACTGGCGAGGGCCGGCGCCGATCAGGCGGGGCGGGACAGCTCCCCGAGACGTCGGAACGTGTTGACGTAATCGATCACCAGGGCCTCGTGCCCGGCCCACTCCTTCCGCGAACGGGTTCCGTAGGCGCCGGCTCTGGCCACCGTGGTGGGGGCCATCTGGCGGAAGGCCGGCTCGGGGTCATCGGTGTCGAGCTCGTAGAGGTGCAGGTAGCGGGGAGCACCGGCCATTCTGTTCTCGTACGGCGTGATCATGGTGAAGTGGTCGGGCGAGGCGGCGGCGATGTCACGGATGTGGACGAAGTCGCCCCAGTCGCGGAGCGCCTGGCCCTCCTCGGGGGATCGCGGGCTGATCAGCACCAGCTCGAGGCCGAGCGTCGGGCGATCGCTGATGGTCCCCTGGCCGGGTCGTGGGTAGTGGTCGAAGCAAAGCCCGGTGACGTCGGCGGGGAGCGCGCCGTCACCGGTGGGAGGCTCGAACCCCCGGTCAGCCTCGTAGACACCGAGTACCGAGAACTCCGGCAGGGTCCGGGGAAGATCGGTGCGGAACGGGACGCAGTTGGCCCACCAGGTCGCCCGGTCGACACCGGGCAGCGAGAGCACCTCGGGCACCCGCTCGTCGGCGTAACGGTCAGCCGGGCGGTCGGTCATCTCCAGGTAGATCACCGGGGTGATCCGGTCCTCCACCGACGATCCCCTACTGCGTCCGGGCCAGGTGGGCACCGGCCGATCCCATGAGGAACAGGAAGTTGTCCGTGTAGAACTTCTGTCGCACCTCGTCACCGGCGTCACCGAGTGACGCCTCGAACCGCTCGACCGGCTTGCGGCCACCTTCCACGTGCGGGTAGTCGGACGAGAACATGGCCAGGTCCTCGCCGCCCTGTTCGATGATCCACCCCACGTCCTCGGTGGGATAGGGCGTGAACCGGACCTGGCGCTGCACGTAGTCGGACGGCCGCATCGACAGCGATTGCAGCCGCTCCTCGTGCCGGACGAAGGCCTCGAAGGCCGACTCCATCTGCCGGAGCCACGACGGGACCCAGATCGCCCCCTGCTCGATCACCCCGACCCGCAGACCGGGGAACCGCTCGAGTACTCCGTCGAAGATCAGCGTGGCCAGCGTCTGGGCCGGCGGGACCGGGATGGCCATGTAGTCGACGGAGCGGAAGTTCTCGTCGCCACCGTGGAAGTCATGGGGGACGGGAAGGCCGTTGACGAAGTAGTTCGGATCGATCAAGGGGCCGGTCCCGCCCACGTGGAAGACGACCGGGACGCCCGCCTCCTCGGCCCGGGCCCATACCCCGAAGAGATCGTGGTGGCTCGGTGAGAACGAAGGGGGGCAACCCGATGCGACCAACAGGGCGGCGGCGCCCTGCGAGAGCGCTTCGGCGGTTGCCCGCACGGCCCGGTCCGGATCGACCAGGGGCACGTAGCAGGTGGGCAGCAGCCGGTCGTCGACCGAGCAGAACTCGAGCATCCCGCGGTTGTGCGCCCGTGCCGCGGCGTAGGCCAGTTCGACGTCGGGTCCGTGCTCGAGGTCGTGCAACCGGCCGTTGTGGAAGGTGTTGAAGATGAGCTGGCTGGCGAAGCCGAGGAGGTCGAGGGCGCGGGGGCGGTCCTCGGCGATGAACCCGCCGGTGGCGGCGAAATTCTTCCGCTTCATGATCTCGATGTCCTCGACGGCCCGGTATTCGTCCGAGGCGTGCTTGTCCCGCAGCCGGTCGAACGACGCCATCAGGTCGCGCTGCTGCTCTTCGGGGCTTCCGGTCTGGCGCAACTCGTTGCCGCTGGCGTAGGCCAGGACCGGCAGCCGGGCTCGAAACCTCTCCTCGGCATGATCACGCAACCAGGTCGGCGTCTCCATGATGTGGGCATCGGCGTCGTGCATGACCCGACCTTCGGCATATGGCATGGGACTCCACTCCGGGTGGCGTTGGCGACAGTCGGCAGGAGAATGCTAACTGGCGGGCCGAACGCCCACCCGGGCCGAACTCAGCCCATGGCCGGCGACGGGTCTCGATCGCGTTTCGACGCCGGGGTGTCGGAGGAGAGAAGCGGACGTCGGAGGACGGGGACGCCGATGCCGTGGAGGAGAGCGGGCCCAGGCCTACTAGGCGACCGCCACCGAGGCGAGCCTGAGGGCCTCGCTCCAAGCCGCGGGTGTATCGGCCTTGCTGGCCGTTCCGACGATCTCCCCGAGGGACTGCGCCTTGCGCTGCGCGTCCGCGGCCGCCGTTGCCGCCACCTTCTCGGCCTCCACGAGGCTCGGGACCGCCTGAGAGGCGCGCTCGGCCACTTCGGTGGCCTCGACGGCCCGCTGCCTGGCCCGCTGGGCCGCGTCGGTGGCTTCCTGGGCCGCGCGCTGAGCCTGCTGTACGGCTCGGTCCGCATCGGCCGACTTCTGCGCCGCCGCCCGAGCCCGCTGGGCCGCCTCCCGCGCCGCCTCGGCCAACTGTGCGGCCGCCCGGTCCGCCTCGGCCGCCGCCTGCAGGGTCTGGCTCATCTCCGAAACGACGGCGGCGATTCTCGCCGCCTCCTGCCACGTTTCGGGGGAGCCGACGGCGGTGGCCCGGGCGACAGCCTTCTCGGCCTCCTTGGCCCACCGGCTGGCTTCGCCTGCCGCGCCTCCGACGACCGGACCGGATTCCGGCGATGTCACCGTCGGCCGCGAATCGTGCTGATCGTGCCCTTGGCCACCGTCGGGGTCCGGGGTGGCCACGCTGCCTCGCACTCACCGGGGCGGCCGGGGCCGGGGCCGGGGCCGGGTCGTGCCCGTCGTCGCTCACCTCGTCGGCCGGAGCCGAGACCCGATCGTGCCCGTCGTCGCTCACCTCGTCGGCCGGGGCCTGGCCGTCATCAGCGTTCACCTCACCGGCCGGGACCGGGTCGCCAACGGCTTGGTCCGGGGCCGAGCCCACGGGCTCCGACGCCGATTCGGGAACGGCCGGCGTCGTGGTCGCCGGCGGCCCGACCAGCGTGAGCGACGGAGGGAGGAAGACACCGTCCGCCTGGTTCAGAGCAGGCAGCGACTCGACCGATGAGGCGAGCTCGGAGTCGGGCTCCTGCGGAAGATCGGCTTCACGACGGCCGGCCGCGGAACCAGCCTCATCGGATGCGGGCGGACGGACGACCCCCTCCGCATCCTCTGCCCGCGGATGGACGTGGAGGACCTGACCCGTCAGATGGAAACCATCCCAGTACCGCATCAGGCTGGGGTCGCTGGCATCCGGATACCACCCCGAACTCCCGAGGTCCCCGATCACCTCGACCGGCCCCGGGTCCACAGCCTCAGCCGGTTGCGGGTCATCGACGGGACGGTCGGTTCGACGCCGCCGCTCATTGGAGAAGAACTGGTCGACTTCGTTCGTCCCGTCCGGAGAGGTCTCTTCTTCTTCTTCACCCGACTTCGGGTGCCGTGCGAAGGGTCGCAGTGCCATTCCTCCTGGCTCGGCACCTGCCGGACCGATCTTTAGACATTTTCGGGATGCGTTGCCTCCAATTTCGCCGGCCGGCCCAACTCCGGCTCAAGGTCGTCGCTCCAGCAGCCGATATGGCAACCGTGAGGCGGCCAAGGGGATCATCTCGAAAAGCAGCGCCGGTCCAGGCGGCTCCTGAGGAGTCGACCTCGATGACTTCCGCTCCGAAAATGGACCTCGAAGGTGCGCCATCGCTCGCCTTCCAACCGGTGGTGGACCTGGCCACGGGCCGCCTGCTGGGCTTCGAGGCTCTGCTGCGATGGCACCGGCCCGACGGCGAGGCCATCCCGCCCGACGTCCTCATTCCTTGGGCCGAGGACCACGGGCACATGAACGAGTTGAACGCCTGGGTGCTGTCGGAGGCCTGCGCGCAGGCCGTCCGGTGGCCCTCGGATCTACAGCTCGCCGTGAACTGCTCGGTGTTCCAACTCCAACGCGGGAACGCCGCCCTGGCCGCGGCGGCCGCACTCGAGGCATCCGGTCTCAATCCTGACCAGCTGACCGTGGAGATCACCGAGTCGTCGGTCGCCGACGACGACGCTGCGGCAGACCTCGAGGTCATGACCCGACTCGGTATCCAGCTCACGGTCGATGATGTCGGAGCGGACTGGTCGGTCCTCAACAACCTGCGCAACTGCGTCGTCAACACGATGAAGATCGACGCATCGCTCATCAAGGGCATCGCGGCCGGTGGGAAGAGCCGGAGCACCGTGGAGACGATCACCAAGCTGTGCCGGTCCCTCGGTATCTGCACGGTGGCAGAGGCGGTCGAGACCGCCGAGCAGGTGGAGGTGCTTCGCGAGGTCGGCGTGGAGATCGGCCAGGGCTACTTCTTCTCCGCCCCGCTGACGGCGGAGGCGGCCGCCGATCTGGCCGCCATGGTCCCCCATCCACGATTCGCCCTCGCCGTACCGGCGATGCACTGACCCCGGGACGCCGGCCCGGCGCCGGCTTCACCCGTCGGAACGGTTGGCGAACACGACGAGGGCCTCGAGCTGTTCAGCCGTGCCGATGGTGATGAGCACGTCACCCGGCTCGATCGAGTCCTCCGGACTGGGATTGGTGACGAATCGACCGTCGGGCCGACGGATGGCGAGCACGAGGGCCCCGGTGCGGTCACGCAGATGGGCCGACCGAAGTGTCTTGCCCACCAGGGGGGAATCGGCTGACAGGGTCAGCTCCTCCAGGCGGAATTTGAGCGACCCGTCGTGCATGACGACGTCGATGAAGTCGACCACGTGCGGTTGGGTCACGAACGACGCCATCCGGTCGCCACCGAGCTGCTGCGGGTTGACCACCCTGTCGGCGCCGGCACGGACCAGCTTCGACTCCGACGATTCGTTCCGGGCCCGGGCGATGATCTGGATGCCCGGGCGCATCGACTTGGCCGCCACCGTCACGTAGAGGTTGTCGGCGTCGGTGTCGAGCGCCGCCACCAGCGCCGTCGCCCGCTCGAGCCCGGCCTCGAGCAGGGTGGCATCATCAGCCACGTCCCCGCACACCGAGGCGTAGGGGGTCCCGCTCAAGCGCTCCGGGTCGCGATCGACGACGACCAGATCGGTGTTCCCGCTGGCCAGGTAGTGGGCCACTTCGCGCCCCACCCGGCCCCACCCGCAGACGATGACGTGCCCGTCCATCCGCTCGATGTCCCGTTCCATCTTGCGCCTCCTGATCAGATCCTGGATGTTGCCGTCGATGAGCACCTCGAGGACGGCCGAGAAGGTGTAGAGAGCGGTGCCCACCCCCACGAGGATGAGGAAGATCGTGAAGACCTTGCTCGCCCCGTCCAGCGGATGGGGCGAGTTGAAACCCACCGTGGTGACGGTGACGACGGATTGGAAGACGGCATCGAGGAGGCTGAACCCGAAGAACAGATAGCCCACCGTGCCAGCCAGGAGGACGAAGGCCAGGGCCCCGAGCCCGATCCTCACCCCCCGGAACGGATTACGCGATCGCTCCACTCACCCTCGCTCTGTCGCGGCCCGCAGTCAGATCTTTTCCGCGCCAGAGGACTCCGGAGGGAGGTCATGGTCGGCCGTGGCCGAGCCTAGCGCCGGCCGCCGGCCCGGGTTCCGGTTCCGGCCCAGGTTCCGGTTCCGGCCCAGGTTCCGGTTCCACCGATGTGCTCAGATGGCGTCGCGGTCAACTCCCCCGGTCAGACGCTCGGCCAGTCGGACCTTCGGGCACGACGCATGGCGAACCGACTCGTCCGTGGTCCGGCACGAGCTACAGGACCACTCGCCTCCGGGCGGTCGCCACAGCATGCCCCCGCACTGCGGGCACCGCTCCTGGCCTTCGCTGCACTCCCAGCCCGCGTACCGCTTGGACGAAAGAGGGCAGCCCCGACCGTGACAGACGGCCCACCGTCCGTCGATCACCAGGCCCTCGACGGGGCAGACCGCCAGGCAACGCTCGCAGTCGTTGCACCGGAGAGGATCGATGACATACGAGACCGGGAACCCGGTCGATTGCGAGACTGCCCCTGAAGGGCAGATCGATTCACAGGCGCCGCAACCCAGGCACTCGTCCCGGTCGACCTGAAAGGTCACGATGCCTGATCGACGACGACGGCGGCGGGGGCACCGGCCGCATCGAAGACCGCTTGCACCGTCCCCATGTAGCGGAACAGCTTGTCCTGGCCCACGGCGTCGTCGGCCCGGACGGCGAGCGGCACGCCGGCCAACGAGAGGGTGTTGAGGGTGTGGGCACCGTCCGCTCCCCTGTTGGCCTCGATGGCCGTCACCATCTCCTGCCAGGCGGCCAACGGACCGGTGAGGACGACTTCGGGGGCGAACCCGTCCTCGGTGACCCGACCGGCAGAACGGAGCTCGTAGCCGTCGAGCACGATGCCGAACAGGTCCGGCCTCCCGTCATCGCCGACCACCTCGACGCCGAGCCGGAGCTCGGCGATCCCGAGCCGGTCGATCGTCGGGGTGTCCGCCGATGCGCGCTGAACCAGTTCGGCGAACCATTCGTCCGAGGGGAACGGGGCGGCGATCGGCGCCATCAGGCCGGCACCTCGAGCCGGGCTCCGGGAACGCCGTCGAGGAGAACGTCGGGCAGATGCAGGCGGCCGCGACGATCGAGACCGGCGTGCTGGCAGCGTCGGAGGTACTCACCGATGATCTGCGTCCGGATCACGTTCCCGGCCCCTGCGCCGAGGGCAGCCGCTTCGGCGACACCGCCGGCCGCCAGGATGGCCGTCGGCTCGGCGATTTCGGGCGTGGCGAAGATCATGGCGATGATCTCTTCACCCTTGTCGAGGTAGTCGTGGAAGTCCGCGGCCATCGACGGATCACTCTGGAGGCGGTAGCGCAGATGCATCGTCCCGTAGGCGACGTGGCGGGCCTCGTCCTGCATGCACAGCCGGAAGATCTGCTTTTCGACCGGTGACGGGGCGATGGCCTCGCCGGCCCGGAACAACGAGAGCACGATCCCCTCGCCCAGCAGGTGCATGAGGGCCGATCCCTCGTCGTAGCTCTCCGCATCGAGGATGAGCTGGAGAAAGCGCTCGACCACGGCCGTGGACCGGCCCAATCCGCCACCGTTGGCCAGGGCGCGCTTGCGGAACACCTCGGTGTGGCGGGCCTCGTCCATGACCTGGGTGCACAGGAACATCTTCGCCTCCACGAAGTCGTGGTTGATCCGCCACAGCCACTTGGCCGGAAAATCGGCAGCCACCATCTCGACCTCGGAGAGCACGGTGGCCAGCTGGCACATGGCGTGCTCCAGATCGGGATCGAGCTCGAGAAGATCGCCCCACGGGATGTCGCGGGTGGCGCTCCACTGGCGGCTCACCGCTTCCTCGTACAGATCCATCACGTTGTCCGACCAGACCTCGGCCCTGTCGTTGATCGTGTACCCGAGGTCGGGCACGTCCGACTCGACCGAGGATCCCCGGGGCGCCATCGAGCGCCGAGGGGCGTGCTCGGGAACCTCCCCGTAGCTGCCGACGGCGATGTCACGGAGGGTCAACCCGGTCTTGCCGGGTCGGGCGCGGACACCCCATTCGGTGTCGGTGTCCCGGAGCCACCCGAGGTCGAACTCGCCCCGGGACGCCCGATCGAGATAGTCCAGATCGAGTCCTAGCGTCATACCCACCTCCCTGCGACCCCCGGCCACTACGACAAGACATTTTCTGCTTCTTTGTCTCATCGAAAACCTATGGTCACCCGGGCGCAGGCCCTAGGGCCGAAAGTCCCAACTTCACCGTCGATAGCTGCTCCGCTGAGGGCCCTCCGACTTGGCCTTGGGACTTTCGCCCCTACTCGGATACTGCAACACGTTCCAGCCTGGAGGGGTAGGCCCGCGACCTCGTGGCGGGCCCGAACTTGGAGGATGCAATGACTTCGACGACATCCCGTCCGGCGTGCGAGTACGACGTCCTGGACCGGGCCTTCTACCAGGACCCCCACCCGGCCTACACGTGGATGCGGGCCAACCGGCCCATCTTCTGGGACGAGGCCAACGAGCTGTGGGTGGTGTCACGACATGCCGAGGTGTCCCACGTCTCCATGCACGCCGACCTCTTCTGCTCGGGGCAGGGCGTCCGGCCCAAGGAGGGGGCCAGCCTCTCCCTCATCGGGCTCGACGGTGAGCGTCACGTGCGCCAACGACGCCTGCTCAACAAGGGGTTCACCCCGAGGATGATCCGGACGATGGAACCGCGGGTGCGCGAGGTGGTGACCGAGGTGCTCGACCGGATCGCCGACCGCCCGTCCTGCGACTTCGTGACCGACGTGGCCGTTCCGGTGCCACTGGTCGTCATCGCCGAGCTCATGGGCCTTCCCGTCGAGGACAGGGTCCAGCTGGGCCAGTGGTCGGACCGCATGATGGGGGGAGAAGGTCGCACCGACCTGGACGACCCGGCCATGGCCGACGCCGGCGCCGCCTTCGGCGAGTACGTGGCCTACCTGTCCGGGATGGTCGAGGAGCGTCGCCAGGCTCACCGGCGGGGCGGTGCCGTACCCGATGACGCGGTCAGCATCCTGGTGGGCGCGGCCGAGGCCGGCGTGCTCGAGTCCAGTGTCGAGCTCGCCCACGACGAGCTCACCATGTTCCTCGTCATCCTGCTGGTGGCCGGGAACGAGACGACCCGGAACGCCATCTCGGGTGGCATGTGGGCGTTGAGCCGGTTCCCCGACCAGTGGCAACGGCTGTGCCGGAACCCAGCGTCCTTCTCCACCATGGCTGACGAGATCTGCCGCTACGTGAGCCCGGTCATCAGCTTCTCACGGACCGCCACCCGCGACACCGAGCTGGCCGGCCAGCGGATCGCCCAGGGGGAGAAAATCCTCATGCTGTACCAGTCGGCCAACCGTGACGAAGCCGTCTTCGAGGAACCCGACGCCCTCCGGGTCGATCGCAGCCCGAACCCCCACCTGGCCTTCGGCACCGGACCCCACGTGTGCATGGGGATCAACCTGGCCCGGCTCGAGATCCGGATCCTGTTCGAAGAGCTGACGAGGCGCTTCCCGGACATGGTGGTCCCTTCCGGCGTCACGCCGGCCTATGGCGAGCACGCCCTCGTCCACGCCATCGACTCGCTGCCGGTGGAGCTCAGGACCGGAGCGGCCTGACCCCACCATCGCTTTCTCGCACCGCTGATGGCCCGGTAGGTTCGTTCTGCACCAGCCCGATCAGACCCTCCCGGAGGAGAGCAGTGGACGAGCGCACGTATGGACGCCGGTTCGAGGGGAAGGTGGCCATCGTCACCGGCGCCTCGACCGATCCGGGTATCGGGACCGCATCGGCTCGCCGGTTGGCCGTGGAGGGGGCCTCCGTGGTCATCAACGCCCGCTCCGAGCGGCGCCTACGGGCAGCCGAGACGGCCCTCCGTGACGAGGGGCTCGACGTCGTCGCCTGCCCCGGCGCCGCCGAGAGCGCCTCCCTGCCGGCCCTCCTGGTGGATACGGCCATCGACCGGTTCGGCCGCGTCGATCTTCTCGTCAACGCGGTGGGCGGCGCCCCCTACATCGGTTCGGCCCTGACCATGAAGCAGGAGGACCTGGTGAAGACGCTGGTCCTCAACACGTGGCCGGCGGTGTCCCTCATCCAGGAGGCGATGGGCAGGGGCCTGGCCGAGGGCGGCGGGGCCGTCGTCAACATCTCCAGCGGGTCGCCGAAGAAGACGACGCCCACGATGGCCGCGTACGCAGCGGCCAAGTCGGCCCTCAACGCCCTGACCCGGACACTGGCCAACGAGTTGGGGGGCCGTGGTGTCCGGGTCAACGCGGTCAGCCCCGGCCTGACCAGAACCGACGGCACCAGGGACATCTGGGGGGACGACGACGGTCGGGCCGCCGGGCACAACCTGCTCCTCGGACGACTGACCGAGCCCGAGGATGTGGCCGCCGCGGTGGCGTTCCTCCTGTCGGAGGAGGCGGGCTCCATCACCGGCGTCCTCCTCGACGTGGACGCCGGCAACCACGTCGGTGCGGGCACGTGGTCGCCGTTCAGCCCCGACGCGGTGGGTCAGCCGGGCGGTGCCCCCCGCCTCGCCGGCCGCGGGTGACCGGCATGGCCGACGAGTTGCACGGGTGGGGTCCGGCCCTGGACGAGATCGGTCGGCGCCAGGCGGAAGCCCGGGCCATGGGGGGTGAGGCCCGGCTCGACCGCCAATCCGGGCGGGGCCGGCTCAACGCCCGGGAGCGTCTCCACCAGCTGTTCGATCCCGGCACCTTCTTCGAGATCGGAAGCCTGGTGGGCACGGTCGACGAGCCACCCGTCCCGGGCGACGCCCTGGTGGCCGGTTCGGGCCGGGTCAACGGACGGCCGGCGCTGGCCGGCGCCGAGGACGTGACCGTGCTCGGCGGCTCCATCGGGAGCGGGGCCTCGGACAAGCGCTACCGGCTGTGCCAGCTGGCCATGCAGGAACGGGTGCCGCTGATCATGATGCTGGAAGGTGCCGGGCACCGGGTCACCGAGACGGTGGCCGGTCGCCGACCGGGCGATCTCATGGGCCTGGCCGAGCTTTCCGGCCTCGTCCCCATGGTGAGCCTGGTGCTCGGGGCGTCGGCCGGCCACGGCGCCCTCACCGCGCCGCTGTGCGACTTCGTGGCCATGACCGAGACGGCCTCGATCTTCGCCGCCGGGCCCCCGCTGGTGCGCTCGGCGACCGGGGAGGACGTCACCAAGGAGGAGCTCGGCGGGCCCACGGTGGCGGTCGACTCGGGCGGCGTCGTCCACAATGTGGTGGCTGACGACGTCGAGGCCATCGACCTGGCCCGCCGCTACCTCGGCCACTTCCCCCTCAACGCCTGGGAGCCGCCGCCCCGGCGCCCGGGCCCCGACGCCGGTGAGCGGCGCGTCGACGTCCTCGGCCTGATCCCCCCCGACCCCCGCCAGCCCTACCCCATCCGGCCCGTGCTGGCCGAGGTGGTCGACGGCGGCGAGCTGCTCGAGGTGCAACCCGACTTCGGGCGCTCGATCGTGACCGTCCTCGCCCACCTCGGGGGACGCAGCGTGGCCATCGTGGCCAACGACCCGGGCGTGCTGGCCGGCACCATCGACAGCGACGCGGCCGACAAGGCGGCACACTTCCTCGACGTGGCCGGCGCCTTCGGTCTGCCGTGCATCTTCCTGGCCGACAACCCCGGGGTGCTGGCCGGCACCGCCGCCGAACGGCAGGGCATCCTCCGGCACGCGGCCCGGCTGTTCGCCGTCCAGCACCGGCTGACCGGGCCCAAGCTGCACGTCACCCTGCGCAAGGCGTTCGGATTCGGCTCCTCGGTGATGGCCATGAACCCCTTCGACGGTCAGACCATCACCCTCGCCTTCCCCTCGATCACCCTCGGCGCCCTCCCGGCCGACTCGGCGGCGAGCGCCATCGACGACCCCGAGGAGCGGGCGCGCCTGGCCGCCGAGCAGGCGCGGGCGTCGGTGGTGGCCGCCGCCCGGCTCTCCTACGACGAGGTCATCGACCCCCGCGAGCTGCGCAACGCCCTTCTGGCCGGTCTGAGCCTGGCCGAGGGGAGGGATCCGGCGCCCCGCCGGCCCCGGTCGACGGGCATCCTGCCCTGAACCGCCGCCGGCTCAGATCCGACCGGCCTGCATCCTGAGCATGTCGGTGGCACCGGCACCGTCGACGGCGATGACCTGACCGGAGACGAACCGGGCCGCGGCGCTGCACAGGAACAGGGTGAGGTAACCGATGTCGGCGCCCTGCCCGTGGAGGCCGAGCGGGTTCGTCGGTCGGTCCGACGCGCCCGGGACGGCATCGGCGAAACGGCGGACCCCTTCCGTGTTGCTCATCGAGCCCGGCGCGATGGCGTTCACCCGTATGCCGTACGGCCCCCACTCGACCGCGCAGGTGCGGGTCAGGGAGTCGACGCCCGACTTGGCCGCGGCCACGTGCGCCTGGTAGACGACCCCACGCTGCTCGAACGGTGCGCTGATGTTCACGATGGACCCGCCGTGGTCGCGGAGCCAGGCGTCGAACGCGGCCCGGGTCACGTTGTACGTACCCAACAGGTCGATGTCGACCACCGCCTTGAAGCCGTTGGGCGAGATCTTCGACATCGGGGCGGGAAAGTTGCCGGCCGCGTTGTTGACCACGATGTCGAGCCCACCGCCGGCCGCTACCACCTGGTCGACCACAGCTCGCACCTCATCGGCATCCCGCACGTCACACACCCCGAGCGAGGCGTCGACGCCCTCCGCCCGCAGCTCGTCCACCGCGGCCTCGAGGTTCTCCCGCTTCCGGCTGGCCATGGTGATGCGGGCGCCATGGGCACCGAGGACCCGGCAGATCTCCTTGCCGATGCCGGTGGCACCGCCCGTCACCAGCGCGACCTGACCGTCGAGTAGGTCGGGGGCGAAGCAACTGGCTCCATCGGTGTCGGTCGAATCCTGCACGGTCCCCCCGCGGCTGTCGTCGGAACCCCTCGTTCCGCCCTACCGCCTAGCACACGCGTCGGAGCGGAGGCCACCGGGCGGAGCCTCCCGGATTCGACCGTGCATGGCACCGTCACCCGAGCCCGCCCGTCACGGTTCGGTAATGTCGGCCCACCATGACCTTTGAACCCTTCGACCGTGCCGTACGGGCAGCATTCGTGGGCCTCGGCCGTATCTACGACCTCAACATGCGCGCCTACGTCGACAATCCCGACGTCGAGGTGGTGGCGCTGGTCGACCCGAGCGAGGAACGGCGCATCCAGCGACAGGCGGACTGGCCGTCCGCCCGGACATTCGCATCCGTGGCCGAGCTGGCCGCCAGCGGCCTCGAGGTCGACGCGGTCGAAGCACTGCTCCCGATCCCGCTGCACGTCGACGGCGTCAGCGAGCTCCTCTCCCACGGATGGCACGTCAACCTGCAGAAACCGATGTGCAACGACCTGCACGACGCCCGCCGGCTCCTCGACGCGGCCGAGGCCGCCGACCGCCAGCTGCGGGTAATGGAGAACTACATCTTCTACCAACCCCTGGTCAGGCTCAAAGAGATCGTCGACTCCGGGGAGATCGGCGAGGTCAGTGGCTACCACATGAAGATGGTGGCCAGCGGCCTCGGGGGTTGGGACGTCCCGGCCAGCAGTTACGAGTGGCAGTTCAAGCAGATGCGCAAGGGCCGCGGCATCCTCGTGTTCGACGACGGCTGGCACAAGCTGGCCACCGCCATCTGGCTCTTCGGTCCGATCCGGGAGGTGCGGGCCTGGGTGGGCGGGACCGAGGTGGTACCCGGCATCGAGATCGACGCCCCCTCCACACTGGTGTGGGAGCACGACAGCGGTATCCGGGGGGTGTGGGACATCACGCTGGCCCCGAACATGTACCTCCGCTCCGACTACTACACCAACGACGAGCGCTGGGAGGTCACCGGGCGCCGGGGCTATGCGCGCGTCAACCGCTGCACCGGCCGCGGCATCCAACAGCCGAGCCTCGAGGTCTACGCCGACGGGCTGATGCACTCGTACCATGCCCTCGACGACGACTGGGCCAGCAGCTTCAGGGATTCCGGCCGCCACTGGCTGCGCTGGCTCCACACCGGTGAGGGTCCGATGCTGTGGAGCGGCGCCGAGGCCGTCTCCGTGTTGCGCTTCGCCCTGGCCGCCTACGCCAGCAGTGCCGCGGGCGGCACCGGCGTGGACCCCGCCTCGCTCGGGTAGGCCCGCGCCCCGGGGCCCGGTCGGGACCCCGCGGTTCCACCGGGACGCATCCGGACGTGGTGGTACCGTGCCCTCTGGCATCGGTCGGCGGTGGCGCCGGCTGTCGTGGCATCGGTCGGCAGTGGCGCCGGCTGTCGTGGCATCGGTCGGCGGTGGCGCCGGCTGACGTGGCATCGGTCGGCGTGGCGCCGGGCCGAAGAAGGAGACCCGTGGCCATTCGCGTCATCCAATGGGCAACCGGCGGGGTCGGCCGGGCCGCCATCGCCGGTGTGCTGGCCCACCCCGAACTGGAGCTGGTGGGGTGCTGGGTCCACAGCCGGGACAAAGCCGGTCGCGACGTCGGCGAGCTGTGCGGTGGCCCACCGCTCGGCATCACCGCGACGAACGACATCGACGAACTGGTCGGGCTCGACGCCGAGTGCGTCATCTACTCGCCGGTCATGGCCGACCCGGCGGTGGTGAGCCGCCTGCTGGCCTCGGGCAAGAACGTGGTCACCCCGTTGAACTGGTTCTACCCCGGGGGTCGCGACGAGTCCCGTATCGAGGCCGCCTGTGCCGAGGGAGGGACGACCGTCCACGGTACGGGCATACATCCCGGCGGCATCACCGAGCGCTTCCCGCTGATGGTGTCCGCCCTCTCGCAGTCCATCACCCACGTCCGGGCCGAGGAGTTCTCGGACATCCGCTCCTACGGGGCGCCGGCCGTGGTGGGGGACATCATGCTCTTCGGCAAGACCCCCGAGGAGGCGGCCGCCTCACTGATGCCGGCCATCCTGGGGGACGGGTTCGGCCAGTCCATCGCCATGGTCGCCCACGGCCTCGGCTTCGCGCTCGACACCGAGCTGACCGTGGGCCACGAGGTGGCCGTGGCCACGGCCCCCATCGACTCACCCATCGGCCCCATCCAACCGGGCCGCATCGCGGCCCAGAAGTTCTGCTGGCAGGGCACGGTCGGCGGGACGCCGGTGATCACGGTCCGGACCAACTGGTTCATGGGCCAGGAGCATCTCGATCCGGCCTGGACCTTCGGACCCGAGGGCGAGCGCTTCGAGGTCGAGGTCACCGGCGATCCGTCCAGCCGGGTCACCTTCCGGGGCTGGCACCCCGAGTCCATCGCCGCCGGCCTCGTCCGCAACCCGGGGGTGGTGGCCACGGCGACCCACTGCGTGAGCGCGGTCCCGGCCGTGGTGGCGGCCGAGCCCGGGATCAAGAGCTACCTGGACCTTCCGCCGTACTCGGGCCGAGCGGCATCCCACCTCCGCTGAACCAGGAAGGGCGGTGCCCATGAGCCTCCTCGACCGATTCCTCCTGACCGACAAGGTCGCCATCATCACCGGGGCGGGCCGCGGTATCGGCCGGGGTATCGCCGTCGGATTCGCCGACGCCGGGGCCGACATCGTGGCCGCCGCCCGCACCAAGTCCGATCTCGACGCCACCGCGGCCGAGGTCGGTGACCGCGGCCGCCGGGCACTGGCCGTCGTCACCGATGTGATGATCACCGAGGATCTCGAACGCCTCGTGGAAGCCACGGTCGAGGAATTCGGAAAGGTCGACATCCTCGTCAACAACGCCGGCGGCACCTACCCGGCGCCGGCCCTGCAGACGTCTGAGCGGTTCTTCGAGACCGCCCTGCGTTTCAACGTCACCCAGGCCTTCCTCCTCACCAAGCTGGTGGCGCCCCGGATGGTGGCCACCGCCGGTGGCGGTGCGGTGGTCAACATCTCGTCCCGGTCGAGTGACATGGTCCAGGAGTCGTTCGTGGCCTACGGCGCAGCCAAGGCCGCCCTCAACATGGTGACCCGGAACCTGGCGCCCGAGTTCGCGCCCCTGGTGCGGGTCAATGCCATCTCCGTCGGCGGCGTGGCCACCGACTCGCTCGACGTGGTCCTCACCGACGAGCACCTGCGGGCCCAATTCATGGCCGGGACGCCCATGGGCCGTCCGGGAACGGTAGAGGACATCGCAGCCTGCGCCCTCTACCTGGCCTCGCCGGCCTCGGGTTGGGTGACCGGAAAGATCCTGCAGGTCGACGGAGGGACCGAGGCGCCGTCCATCACCGTTCCCGCGCCGCCTCTTTGAACCCCGCCTCGTTGACCACTGCCCCCCGACCCGCACCCGTCTGACCCGCGCCCGGTCGTCCCGGTCGCCGGTACCCTGGACGCCTCGTGGCCGTGCTCGTCGATCTCCAGGACGTCGCCGTGCGGCGGGCCCACCGGATCCTCTTCGAGGGACTCTCGCTCACCGTCAGCCGACGGGGACCGTGTCGGCGTGGTGGGCATCAACGGCACGGGGAAGTCGACACTGCTGAGACTGGTCGCCGGTACGGACCTCCCCGACGAGGGTCAGGTCCGGCGGGGCCGGGGTGCCCGGGTCGGCTTTCTCGAGCAGGTGCCCACGCTGCCCCCGGGGACGGTGGGCGGGGCCGTCGGGGAAGGGTGGGAGGCCGAGGCCGCCCTCGACCGCCTGGGCATGACCGCCGCCGCCGGTGTGGACGTGGACTCCCTGTCCGGCGGCCAGGCCAAGCGGGTGGCGCTGGCCCGCGTGCTGGCCCGGCCGGCCGAGTTGCTGGTCCTCGACGAGCCCACCAACCACCTCGACCTGGGCGCGGTGGCCTGGCTCGAGCACCAGCTGCGGACGTTCCGCGGCGGCCTGGTCCTCGTCACCCACGACCGCCACCTGCTCGACCGGGTGACCAACCGGATGCTCGAGATCGACCGGGGCCGCACCTTCGTGCACGAAGGGGGGTACGCGTCGTACCTGGAGGCCAGGGCGGAGCGGGAGGTGCAGGTCGCATCGGCCGAGGCCACCCGACGCAACCTGGCCCGGCGCGAGCTCGCCTGGCTCCGGCGCGGTGCGCAGGCCCGATCCCGCAAGCCCCAGGCCCGAGTCGACGCCGCAGTGCGGACCATCGAGGACCGCCCCGAGGCCCCGGCCCGTTCCACCGGCCTCGAGCTGACGGGGATCACGCCGCGGCTCGGCGACAAGGTGATCGAGTGCATCGGCGCCGGCTTCCGCTACGGCGACGGGCCCACGGTGCTGTCCGGTGTCGACCTCGCCCTCGGACGGCGCGAGCGCCTCGGCGTCGTCGGGGCCAACGGCACCGGAAAATCGACCCTGGTCGACCTGCTGGCCGGGCGGCGGCAGCCCACCTCCGGGCGGATCGACACCGGGCCCACCGTCGTCACCGGGTACTACGACCAACAGGGGAGGGAGCTCGATCCGGAGGCACGGGTGCAGGACCTGGTGGCCGGCCCCCACCGTTCGCCCGGGTCGCTGGCCGACGTCGAGCTGATGAAGCGCTTCTGGTTCGCCGGAGAGCTGACCCTGGCCCGGGCGGGATCGCTGTCGGGCGGCGAGCGGCGGCGCCTGCAGCTGCTGTTGGTGCTGGCCGGGCGGCCGAACGTCCTCTTCCTCGACGAGCCGACCAACGACCTCGATCTGGACACGCTCCGCATCCTCGAGGACTTCCTCGAGGACTGGCCCGGCGCGCTGGTGACGGTCAGCCACGACCGCACATTCCTCGAGCGGACCACCGACCGCCTGGTCACGGTGGAGCCCGGCGGCGCGCTGTCCGGGGTCCCCGGCGGTGTCTCGGGGTGGCTGGCCCGGGTCGGGCACGAGAGCCCCCGCCGGCCCGGTCCCCTCCCGTCGGCCACGCCCGGCGCCCCGAAGGCACCGCGGCGCCCCCGGCCGGATGCCGACGGGCGGTCCGCCCCCCTCGGCCGGCTCCTGCGCGAGGCCGAGAAGGAGATGGTCCGGCTGGCAGCGTGAGCGGGACAAGGTGGCCGCCGATCTGACCGCGGCCGCCGACCACCGGGAGATGGCCCGGCTGGGCGACGAGCTGACCTCGGCCCAGGTCGCCCTGGACGAGGCCGAGGAGCGTTGGCTGTCCCTCGCCGAGGAGGCAGAATCAAGAGGTTGACCCCTGGACAGAGGTTGACCGGTGGATCTGCACCGTGGTTGGTGTGGTTGATGCACAGTGGGTGGATGCACAGTGGGTAGATCCCAGGCGTCGTCGAGCGAGACAAGGAGCCATCCATGGCCATCACCAGCACCAACCCGGCCACCGGCCAGGTACTCAAGGTCTTCACCGAGCTCACCGACGACGAGGTGGACCGCAGGCTGGCCCGGGCCGCGGCCGCCTTCCTCGACGTACCGCGGCACGTCCTTCGCGGAGCGCTCGGCGTGGATGACCGCAGCCGCCGACGTCCTCGACGCCGATGTGGACCGGGTCGCCGAGATGATGACCACGGAGATGGGCAAGACGCTGGTCGCCGCCCGCCAGGAGGTGCAGAAGTGCGCCCGCGCCTGCCGCTACTTCGCCGAGCACGCCGAGGGGTTCCTGGCCGACGAGCCGGCCGACGCCGGCGCCGTGGGCGCGACTTCGGCCTACGCCCGCTACCAGCCGCTCGGGCCCGTCCTCGCCGTCATGCCCTGGAACTTCCCCCTGTGGCAGGTCATGCGCTTCGCCGCCCCGGCTCTGATGGCCGGCAACGTCGGCCTGCTCAAGCACGCCTCCAACGTCCCCCAGACCGCGCTCTACCTGGAGGAGCTGTTCAGCCGGGCCGGCTTTCCCGACGGCGTGTTCCAGACCCTGCTGATCGGTTCGAAGAAGGTCGAGTCCGTCCTCCGCGACGACCGGGTGGTGGCCGTCACCCTCACCGGGTCGGGCCCGGCCGGCTCGTCGGTCGCCTCCATCGCCGGCGACGAGGTCAAGAAGTCGGTCCTCGAGCTCGGCGGCAGCGATCCGTTCATCGTCCTTCCGTCCGCCGCCCTGGGGCGGGCGGCCGAGGTGGGTGCCGTCGCCCGCTCCCTCAACAACGGCCAGTCGTGCATCGCGGCCAAGCGGTTCATCGTCCATACCGACGTGGCCGACGAGTTCGAGCGGCTGTTCGTCGAGCAGATGGCGTCGAAGGTCGTCGGCGACCCGATGGACGTCCGCACCGAGGTGGGGCCGCTCGCCACCGAGCAGCAGCGAGCCGACGTCGTCGGGCTGGTCGACGATGCCACGGCCAAGGGGGCGACGGTGCTGTGCGGCGGTCGGGTCCCCGACGGCCCCGGGTGGTACTACCCGCCGACCGTGCTCACCGGGATCACCCCGGACATGCGGGTGCACGCCGAAGAGGTGTTCGGACCGGTGGCCACCCTGTACCGGGTGGACACCATCGAGGAGGCCATCGAGCTGGCCAACGGCACGGCCTTCGGGCTGGGGGCCAACGCATGGACCAACGACAGGGCGGAGCGCGAGCGCCTCATCACCGAGCTCGAGGCCGGGATGGTCTTCATCAACGGCAACGTGACCTCCTACCCCGAGCTCCCGTTCGGCGGGATCAAGACGTCGGGGTACGGGCGCGAGCTCACGGCCCACGGCATCAGGGAGTTCTGCAACCTCAAGTCCGTGTGGGTGGGCGAGGACGCGCCTGACCGGCGGCCGGGATCCGGCGCTAGCCCGGCTGGGCCGGCCGGGTCCAGCTGCCGGCCACGAACCCGTCGAGGAACTCGCGCCGGTGGACGAACTTCCACCGGCCCCCGACCACCCCGTAGGTGTCGAGATAGCGACCCCAGTGGTCGAGCCCGCTGGCGCCGAGGACCTGGTAGTAGCAACGGGACGTGGCCGCGTCGGGTCCGGCCACGTCGATCTGGAGCGTGCTCGTGTGGTGGCGCACCATGACCGGGCCCGGACCACGACGGGCCAGCTCGGCCGCCCCGGTGAAGATGGAGCGGATCTCCTCGTGTCCCCGGTACGGTCGTCCGTCGAGCTCCATGACGGCATCGGGTGCGAAGCACTCCAGCACCTGGTCGAACCGGCCGGAGTCGGCGTTGGCGTTGTACCGGGCCACCAGATCGCGGATGCTCTCCCGCGCCATCAACTCCCACAATTCCACGATGCCCCCGCGTCAGGCCCGGGCCGCGCCAGGCCGGTGCGACCCGGCCCGCACCCGCTCACGAGCCGCTCATGGCCACGATGGGCTGGTTGAGGTGCACGCCGCCCATCGATCCGTCGAAGGCGGCGTCGCCGAAGGCGAAGATGCCGCCGTCGGCCGCCACCAGCCAGTAGCCCGCCGCCGTCGGTGGTGCCGGCCATGCCCACGATGGGCTGGTTGAGGGGAATGCCGCCCGTCGATCCGTCGAAGATGGCGTCGCCGAAGGCGAAGATGCCGCCGTCGGCCGCCACCAGCCAGTAGCCGCCCCCGTCCGGGGTGGCGGCCATGCCCACGATGGGCTGGTTGAGGGGGACGCCGCCCATCGATCCGTAGAAAGTGGCGTCGCCGAAGGAGAAGATGCCGCCGTCGGCCGCCACCAGCCAGTAGCCGCCCCCGTCCGGGGTGGCGGCCATGCCCACGATGGGCTGGTTGAGGGGGACGCCGCCCATCGATCCGTGGAAGGTGGCGTCGCCGAAGGAGAAGATGCCGCCGTCGGCGGCCACCAGCCAGTAGCCGCCCCCGTCCGGGGTGGAGGCCATGCCCACGATGGGCTGGTTGAGGTGCACGCCGCCCATCGATCCGTGGAAGGTGGCGTCGCCGAAGGCGAAGATGCCGCCGTCGGCCGCCACCGTCCAGTAGCCGCCCCCGTCGGCGGTGTCGGCCATGCCCACCACCGGCTGGTTGAGGACGATGCCGCCGGTCGAGCCGCAGAAGGGGAGGTTGCCGAAGTTGAAGATGCCGCCGTCGGCCGCGGTCAGCCGATACCCGCTCGGGGCTCCCGACGGGGGATGGCACGGCACCGAGAGACCGTTGTCGAGATCGATCGGGGCCACGAACATCTGTCGCACCCCGCCGCACGAATAGCTGGTGCACGAGCTCGGCCAGCCGGCGTAGGCCAGCCACCAGTGGCCGGCGGCGTCGGTGAACAGCGATCCCCCGCCCGGGCCGGCCACGCTCCCGTACGAGGTCAGGAAGGGGCTGGCCGGCTGGGTGCACGGTCCGAGCGGTCCCGAGCAGGTGGTCAGGGCCTCGGCGTAGCCGGCGGACTCGAAGTTCCCCGCCGAGAAGAGGAGGTCATAGGTTCCGCTGTTGGACACGAGCTGGGGATCGTCGACCGTGGTCTCCCAGGGCAGCGCGGCCTGGTCCACGGTGAGCAGGACCGTCGGCGTCCCGAAAAAGCTCGTCCCGTCGGCACCGAGCTGCACCGACCAGATCTGGGACGGCTCCGCCGAACTGCCGTCGTTCGACTTCCACACCAGGTAGGCGGCGCCGGTGGCCGGGTCGACGAACGGGCTCGGGTCGAGCACCCCGCCCGGGGCGCAGTAGAGGGGACCGGTGGAGGTGTCGGTGAACACCGGCGCACCGGGGCTCAACGAGGAGGCGGTGGCCACCGACAGGCAGCTGTGCCCGCTGTCGGCGGGGTAGGGATCGACCGAGGCGTCGTAGAACATGATCCACCGGCCGTCGAAGGAGAACACACCGGGCGACGTCTGGGTGTTGGGCGTCTCCCACGACGGGGTGACGGGCAGCGCCGTCGACCCGTAGGGGAGGCCGGTGTACGAACGCCACCCGGACCTGGGATCGCCGGTGGTGTCGACGAGCGCCTGCAGGTGGTTCCCGAGAGCGGTGCCGGTGGTGAAGGCGTAGTAGGTGCCGGCGGAGGAGACGACATCGGGATCGGGTGCGTCGCCCGGGAACGCCGGGGTCTGGCTGGCGGCGATGGTCAGATGGGCTTCGGCCCCGGGGACGGGGCCGCGCCCACCGGGGATGCCGGACCCAGGCCGGTGAGGCCGAGGAGGAGCAGGAGGGACGCCGGCCAGCAGGCCCAGCCGCTCGATGCTGGCTGATGGTTTCACGAGGCCTCCTCGGGAATGGGCCTGTGCCGGCCCCGCGTCGTCCGATCGACTGTAACCCGGCCCGCCGACGGGCCCGACCGCGGTGGGGCGCCTCCGCTCCCCGGGTGCGGCCGGGGAACGGAAGTATCCTCGCCGTCATGGACGCACGAGAGATCGCCACCGCCGATCGGATCAGGATGGACGATCTCCTGACCCGGTACGCCAGCGCCATCGACCGTCGTGACTGGGCGCTCCTCGACACCGTGTTCACCGACGACGCGCATCTCGACTACCGGACGGCCGGTGGCCTCGAGGGGGGCTATCCCGAGGTCCGCCAGTGGCTCGCCGACGTGCTGCCCATCTTCGACGTGACCCAGCACCTCGTGGTCAATCGTGAGTTCGAGGGCGGTGACGGCGGGGCTCGGGCCAGATCGTGCTTCTTGAACGTCAACCGGCTGAAGGTCGAGGGAAAGCCGTGGCAGTTCACCGTCGGAGGCCAGTACCACGACCGGCTGGTGCGGACCGCGGACGGCTGGCGGATCGCCGACCGGATCGAGTACACGCTGTGGTGGGACAACCCCATGCCCGGGCTGCCGGAAGCACCGTACACAGTTCCGGATCTGCCCGGTCCGGATCTGCCCGGGCCGGATCTGCCCGGGCCCGGCACCGCCTGATCACTTCCGGCGGGCGCAGTCACCGGAGTGAGGTGGCCTGTACGAACGACCCCGGTCCGGGTACCGGTACCTCGCTTCGCCCGCTTCCTTCGCCGCTCGAGTTGCCCGTGCACTGGCAAATCCCCAGGTCAGGGGCGTATGTATGCGTAAGGCCTGGTCAGGGGGCTGTAACATGGTGAACCCCCGACCCGTTGTTAACGAGAACGGGGCCAGGTCCGTTGAACGGGGTTCCGCCACCTCGCTCCGGGCCTGGCCCCCACAAGGACCTCGGGAGCGTCCCCCGCTCACGGGTGATCTGCCGTTTGAGCCCGCCGGACGACTCGGCAGATCGCCGAGCACTCGGGTTGCCGGGCGGCGTCGCGCTCAGCGATTCCCGCGGACCGGGCGGTCGCCGCATCCGGTCATCGCCGCGTCCACGATCTCCTGGCTGGGCGGGTTGCTGAGCGGCGTCCACGCCGCACGGTGGGCGACCAGACTGTCCAGGATGAGCGCCATGTAGCGCCGCCACAGCTCGGGATCGTTCTGACCCACGTAGTCGGACACCGCACCGAGCATGGTGACCAGCATCGGTACGTCGTTCACGACGACGTCAGGGCGCAGCTTCCCGCCCTGCTGGGCCCGCTCGATGATGGTGGTCAGAATCGGAGTGACGGCCTCGCGGGTCCTGGCCGCCCCGGCGCATCCGGACTCGCTGCGCAACAGGACGTCACGAAGCCCGCGATTGCGCATCTGCCACTCGAGCGCCTGCTCGATGAAGTGCACGAACCCTTCCCACGGGTCGTCGAACGCCGCCGCCTCCCGGGCCAGCACGACCATGTTCTCGACCTTGTCCTCGAACAGGGCGTCGATGAGCGCCTCCTTGTTGGGGAAGCGGCGGTAGACGGTGCCGACCCCCACGCCGGCGACATGGGCCACCTCATCGAGCGACACCTCGAGCCCGCGCTCGGCGAACACCTGGGCCGCGGCGGCGAGCACCCGTTGGCGGTTGCGGGCCGCGTCGGCCCGCAGCTTCCGCTCGACCGATCCGACGCCGGCGATGTCCGTCGACCCGCCCGCAGCGACCTCCGCCTCGAGCTCGGTGCCCGGCTCGCTTTCGGTGGCAATCGGGTGGTTCACGGAATGTTCATCTCGATTCGGCGTTGAAGCGGAGGAAGGTCCTCCGCATCCTGCTACTGTAAACAGCATAACCGGAGACGAGTGCTCCGGATGCGATCGTTCCCCATCCCCCGGACCCAAAGGACAGAGGCCATGGCCAAGCGAACTACTGAACCCAGCGGAACATGCACCGTCGGTTGCCCCCAACCCCCACCACGAGCGACGCTGGCTGATCCTGGCCGTCCTCGGACTGGCCCAGCTCATGGTGGTGCTGGACGCCACCATCGTGAACATCGCCCTGCCGACGGCCCAGCACGCCCTCGGCTTCTCCAACGCCGACCGGCAGTGGATCGTGACCGGGTACGCCCTCTCCTTCGGCAGCCTGTTGCTGCTCGGCGGCCGGCTCTCCGACATCGTCGGTCGCAAGCGGGCCCTCATGATCGGACTGGCCGGGTTCGCCGGCGCCTCGGCGCTCGGCGGGTTCTCCACCAGCTTCACCATGCTGCTGTGCGCCCGGGTGCTCCAGGGGTCCTTCGGCGCCCTGCTGGCGCCGGCCGCCCTGGCCATGCTGACCACGACGTTCATCGACCCGGGCGAGCGCGGGCGTGCCTTCGGCATCTACGGCGCCATCGCCGGCGGCGGCGGTGCCATCGGCCTGCTGCTCGGAGGCATCCTCACCTCCTACGCCTCCTGGCGCTGGACCCTCTTCGTGAACCTGGTCATCGGCGCGGTGGCCATCGCCGGTGCCGCCGTCCTGTTGTCCAACAGCCGGGCTGCGAAGCGACCCCACCTGGACCTCCCCGGCGTGGTCACCGCCACCGCCGGGCTGTTCGCACTCGTCTACGGGTTCTCCCACGCCGAGACCACCTCATGGGGCGACACGTACACGGTGGCCAGCCTGGTGGCCTCGGTCGTGCTCCTCGCCGCCTTCGTCGGCATCGAGCGACGGGTGTCGGAGCCGCTGCTCCCGCTGCGCATCGTGGTCGACCGCAACCGGGGCGGCGCCTTCATCGCCATGTTCGCGGCCGGTGCCGCCATGTTCGGCACCTTCTTGTTCCTCACCTACTACATGCAGGGCACGCTCCACTACTCCCCCGTCGTGACCGGGTTCGCCTACCTGCCGATGATCGTCGGGCTGGTCGCCTCGGCCCAGATCGCCACCAACGTCCTGCTCCCGCGGTTCGGGCCCAAGTTCATGGTGGCCGGGGGAATGGTGATGGCGGCGGCGGCCATGGCGCTGTTGACCCGTACCGGGCTGGACTCGAGCTATGCGACGGTCATCCTCCCGGCCCTCGTCGTCCTCGGCCTCGGGTTCGGGCTCATCATGGCGCCCTCGATGAGTGTGGCCACCGTCGGCTTGGCCACGGACGCCGGCATCGCCTCGGCCATGGTCAATACCAGCCAGCAGGTGGGGGGCTCGGTCGGGACCTCGCTCCTCAACACCCTGAGCGCCACCGCGGTGACCGCCTACGTGCTCGCCAACCGGGCCACGGCGACCTCGGTCCACACGCTGCAGGCGCAGGCGACGGTCCACGGCTACCACGTCGTGTTCGCCTTCGCCGCCGTCTTCCTGGTGGCCGGGGCCGTAATCGCCGGGCTGCTCCTTCGCCGGGGGGCGGTGGCCGCGCTGGCCATCGCCACACCGGAGGCGTCGGAGGAGTCGGAGCGGTCGGCGGTCGGAGCGGTCGGGGGCCGAGGGGGCCGAGCCGGTCCTGGTCGGGGCCTGACCGGGCCTCGCCGGAACCAGCCCGGGCCGTGGACAACGGCGACGCATGGATCGAGGGCATGAACAGGACCCTGGAGCGACTCGACCAGCTCTGCGCCAAGGGGTGATCGGGGCACGGGTCCGGGGTTGGTAATAGATTGCCCCCATGGACACCCTCGAACTGGCAGACACGATCGCCGAGCCGCTCGGAACGGTGGGGATGAGCTTCTACTTCTCCCCCCAGGCCATCGCCCAGGGTGAGGGGATCGAGCTCGACGTCATCAGCTTCTACGCCGGCGGCCGGGGGGGAGTCCTCGGGGACATCGACGCCGTCGAGGTCGACCGGATCTTCTACTTCTTCAAGACCGGGCTGGTGGCCTCGATGGTCGAGAAGGCCCGGGCCGGCGCCGACCGCCAGGAGACGGTGTCGACCCATCTGGATGCGGCCGACGACTACGCGTCCGCCACCTTCGGCGCCATCCCCACCGACGTCCTCTCCGACTTCTCCGCGGCGGCGAAGGCGCTGGCCGCCACGCTGCCCACCGGAAGGTGGCCGCTCGTCGACGGGTACCTGGCCCAGCGTGTCCCGGCCGATCCCATCCACGAGGCCTACTACTGGTCCATCGTTCTCCGGGAGCTGCGGGGCGGGGTGCACACCGACGCCGTCATGGCCGCCGGGCTGAGCGCGGCCGAGGCGTGCCAGCTCGACCACGGTGGGATCTCCTTCGGCCTTCACGGTTACGGCGACCAGGATCGCAGCGAAGAGACCGAGGAGCTGATGGCCAGGCGCGGCGCCGTCGAGGTGGACACCTCGAACCGCATGGCCGTCCTGCTCGAGGTCCTCGACGGCGCACAACGCCAGGCCCTGGCCAAGGGGGCGATCGCCCTTCACGATGCCGTCGCCGCTCCGGTTCCGGTCGCCTGACCGGGGTGACCGGACGACCGGAGACGGACCTGAACGAACCCGACGCCGGGCCTGACGCGACGTGACCACGGGGCAGGCACCGAGCTCGCTGGTCCTCCTGCACGGGTTCGCCTCGACGTTCGAGCACAACTGGCAGCAGTCGGGATGGGTCGACATCCTGGCCGACTTCGGGTGTTCGGCCCCCCCGATCGACCTCCCGGGCCATGGATCGTCGAGACGGGAGGTGGATCCCTCCGCCTATGCATCGGTCGCCGAGGACGTCTTCGCCCTCCTGCCCCAGCCGGCCAACGCCGTCGGGTTCTCGGCCGGGGGCGAGCTCCTGCTGCGCATGGCCATCGCCCACCCCGGCTGCTTCGAGAGACTCGCCCTCCTCGGGCTGGGGGACAACGTCTTCGACTCCGCCGACCCGTCCACCCTGGCCGCCTCCCTCGAGGCGGGCGCCGAGCCCGAGGACGTGCAGGCCCGCCTCTTCCACCGGTTGGCCGCGTCGTCGGGCAACGACCCGGTGGCACTGTCGGCGTTCCTGCGCCGGCCGCGGCCGCCGATCCGCGACGCGGATCTGTCGACCGTCACCTGTCCGGTCCTCGTCGTGCTGGGAGACCGGGACATGACGAAGACCGCCGACCGGCTGGTCGCCGCGCTGCCGGCGGCGTCGTTCGTCTCGGTTCCCGGGGTCGACCACTTCGCCACCCCGTCCGACTTCGGGGTGATCGATGCCACCATGAGGTTCTTCGGCTTCGAGTGAGGTCGGTGTCCACCGGTACGCGCCGGCGCCCGGTCCGCCGGCGCCACGACTGGAACAGCACCTCATCCCGCGCAGTAGAGTCCGGGTTTTCGGAAAGGAACTGACATGAGCGATCTGCTGCTGGCCGACGAACGGGAGGCGGTGGCCAGCGCGAGCCGGCACCTGGCCGAGACGGGCCTGGTCATCGGCACGGCCGGCAACATCTCGGCCCGGCAGGGCGATCTCATCGCGGTGACGCCCACCGGTGCCGACCTGGGCAAGGTCACGGCCGAGATGGTCACCGTCATCGACCTCGACGGCGAGGTGGTGGACGGCGAGTTCGCCCCGACCTCCGAGGTACCGCTGCACACCGGCATCTACGCCGCCACCAATGCCCTGGCCATCACCCATGCCCACGCCATGGCGTCGACCGCCCTGTCGTGCACCCACGACGAGCTGCCGCCGCTGCACTACAGCTGCCTGGGCCTCGGGGGCGCGCCCCGGACCGCGCCCTACGCCACCTTCGGATCGCAGGAGCTGGCCGACAACGTCATCAAGGCGCTCAAGGGCCGGAACGCGGCCATGATGCGGAACCACGGCTCGATCGCCTACGGGTCCAAGATGGCCGAGGCCGTGGAGCGCCTCGAGCTCCTCGAATGGCTGGCCGAGCTCTACTGGCGCGCCTCGTCCATGGGGACCCCGCACGTCCTCACCGACAAGGACTTCGAAGCCATCATCATGTCGGCCATGGAAAAGGGGTACGGCAGCGTGAAGAAGGTCGACAAGAAGGACAAGAAGAAGGCCTGACGCCGTCCCCGGCTCGGCTCGCGTTGACGGCCGGGCACCGGCCGAACGGGAGAACGCCATGAGGCAGCGGGTGCTGGGTGGGACCGGCATGTGGGTCAGCGAGTACGCGCTGGGCACGATGATGCTCGGCGCCATGGGCAATCCCGACCATGACGAGTCGGTCCGCATGATCCACACCGCGCTCGATGCCGGCATCAACTTCGTGGACACGGCCGACGTCTACTCGCTGGGCGAGTCCGAGGAGATCGTCGGCCGGGCGCTCAAGGGACGGCGCGACGAGGTCGTGCTGGCCACCAAGTTCGGCCTCCCCGTGGGTCCGGATCCCAACCGGCGTGGGGGATCCCCGCGCTGGATCGCCCGTGCCGTGGAGCACAGCCTCCGGCGCCTCGGCACCGACCACATCGATCTCTACCAGATGCACCGGCCCGGATCGCGACACGGACATCGACGAGACGCTGTCCGCGCTCTCCGACCTGGTACGGGCGGGCAAGGTGCGGGCCATCGGCTCTTCCACCTTCCCGGCCGATCTGATCGTCGAGGCGCAGTGGGTGGCCGAACGGCGCGGCCACCACCGCTTCCGGACCGAGCAGCCGCGGTACTCGATCTTCTCGCGGACCATCGAGGCCTCCGTGCTCCCGGCCGCCCAACGCCACGGCATGGGCGTCCTCACCTACGGACCGCTGAGCAGCGGGTGGCTGTCGGGACGGGCCGACCCGACCCGCGGCCACCGCGCCGAGGGGTTCGGAGCCAGGAACTTCGATCTCGCCATCCCGGGCAACCGGGCCAAGCTGGACGCCGTCAGCCGGCTCACCGAGCTCGCCGCCGACGCGGGGATGCCGCTCTCCCACCTGGCCACCGCATTCGTGCGGGCCCACCCGGCGGTCACGTCGGTCATCATCGGTCCCCGGACATCCGGCCAGCTCGCGGATCTCCTGGCCGGCGGCGACGTCGAGCTGGACGGGGACACCCTCGACCGCATCGACGAGATCGTGGGTCCGGGCACCGAGCTCAACCCGGCGGACAATGCCTTCGCCACGCCACCGGCCATCGAGGACAAGCGCCTGCGTCGCCGGTGAGGGTCGGGCCGGACCCCTACCCGCGGGAGCCGAAGTAGGTCTCGCGCAACTCGCGCTTCAGGATCTTGCCCGAGGGGTTGCGGGGGAAGCGCTCGCCGGTGAAGGCGATCCGGCTCGGGATCTTGAACATGGCCAGCTTGTCGGCCAGGAAGTCCTTGAGCTGGTCGGCGGTGAGGGTGGACCCGCCTTTGAGCTGGATCACACAGGCGACCTCCTCGCCCAGACGCTCGTGGGGGACGCCGAACACGGCCGCCTCGTAGACGTCGGTGTGGTCGTAGATGGCGCTCTCCACCTCGGCGCAGTAGACGTTCTCGCCGGCCCGGAGCACCATGTCCTTGGCCCGGTCCTCGACGTAGAGGAAGCCCTCCTCGTCGATCCGGCCGAGGTCGCCCGAGGCCAACCAGCCGTCGACGATGCTCTCCGCCGTCGCCTCGGGCTTGTTCCAGTAGCCCCGGAAGACATTCGGGCCCTTCATCCAGATCTGGCCGCGCTCGCCCGACGGGCACGGGGTCGCCGTCCTCGTCACGGATCTCGGTGTCCAAGATGGTGGTCCGGGCCCGACCGGTCGAGGTCGGGTGGGTCACGTAGTCGTCGCCGCTGTTGCCCGGGCCGAAACCGTTGGTCTCGGTCATCCCGTAGCCGATGTTGGGCCGGCCCCGGGAGAACCCGTGCTCGACGCGGTCGACCAGCTTCACCGGGGCCGGGGCACCACCACCGCCGATCGTGGCCAGCGACGAGGTGTCGTACTTGGAGAACGCCGGGCTCTCGAGCAGGTCCCAGCTCTGGGTGGGCACGCCGACGAAGGCGGTCACCTGTTCGGCCTCGATGAGGCGCAGCGCCGTCTCGGGGTCCCAGCGGTGCATCATCACCAGCTTCATCTTCATCCCGAAGCACGAGAGCATCACCGGAACGCATCCGGTCACATGGAAGAGGGGCACGATGAGGATGAAGCTCGGCGGGCGTCCACCCTCGCCGAGCGGGTTCTTGCCCTGTCGAGCCGTCTGGATGGTGGCACCGGCCCAGAACGCCATCAGCGCCTGGGTCACGGCCCGGTGGGTCGACACGGCACCCTTGGGGAACCCGGTCGTGCCCGACGTGTAGAGGATGGTGGCGTCGTCGTCCGGCTCCACCTCGACGGCGGGCATGGCCTCGCCCAGCGTGACGACCTCGTCGTAGCGGCGGACACCGGTCGGCTGCGGCTCGATCTCGTCGGCCCGGACCACGACCATGGGGATGTTCCTCGAGTGGGCGGCCCGGTGGGCGCGCTCGATCCGTTCGGGATCGGCGATGAGCACGGAGAGGCCGGAGTCCTCGATGGCGTAGTCGACCTCCGCCTCGGTCCACCATGCGTTGAGGGAGACCGACACCGCTCCGATGGAGACGATGGCCGCGAACGAGACGATCCATTCGGGGAGGTTCCGCATGGAGATGCCGACCCGGTCCCCCTTGCCGACGCCGAAGGTGTTCACCAGCGCACCGGCCAGGGCGTCGACGTGACGCATGGTCTCGTCGAAGGTCCACCGCTCGTCCTCGTAGACGAGAAACGTCGACTGATCACCGCGTGCGCCGGCAAAGATCTGGCCGAGGTGGGGAGGGGCGTTCTTGAACAGGCGGTAGTCGATTCCTGCGACCGATCCGTCCACGAGCTCGAAGAGCTGGCCGGGCCCGGTCACCCGGGTAAGGGCCTCGTCGTAACCGAGTGACATCGATGCCACCTCTCTCCCCAGGAGCTCAGGTCCCCCAGCTCAGCCCGTACCCGCGCCCCCGGACCCGGGCAAGCTGGGTGACCAGCGATCTTAGGCCCCGGGCGGCAGGCGGGGCCGATCTGCGCTGCGACCGGACCCCGACCGGACCGACGACCGGACCGAACCGGACCCCGACCGGACCCGACCGGACCCCGACCGGACTCCGACCGGACCGAACCGGACCGATCCGTGCTTCTACCCTGCTGCCGCGGCGTCGAGGACGGCGAGGATCTCGTCGCCCCAGCGCTCGAGTCGAAGGGGCCCGATCCCGCGGCACCGGGCCAGTTCGGCGAGCGTGTGCGGGAGATCGACGGCGATACCGATCAGGTCCTTGTCGGTGAGGACCACGTAGGCGGGCACCGACTCCTTCCTGGCCACGGCCGACCGCCACTCGCGCAGGGACCGTTCGGCGACCTGGCCCACCTCCGACAGTGCCGGGGCCGGCCCGCGCTCTTTGACCTGTGCCACCGGCTTGCGCCGCGCCGGCGAACGCTGGTCCCGCCGGCCGGCCGGGGCGCTGCCCGGGGTGCCGGTCGTGGTGGGAGCCCGGTGCGGTCGGGACCCGTCGAGCTCGGCGAGGAACGCCGACGGGGCGTCGGCGTCGGCCAGCACCGCCACCCGGTCCCGGGCCCGGGTGAGGGCGACGTGGAAGACGCGGCGCTCCCCCTCCTCGTCGTCGGACAGCCGGTGGGGGAAGAGCCCCTCGGTGGCACCGAAGACGATCACGTTCCCCCACTCCTTGCCCTTGATGCGGTGCACGGTGGACAGGAGGACCTTCGGCCCCTCGGCCGGCGGGCGGGTGAGGACCCCACGGAGCCACTCCTCGAACGTGGACGCCTCGGGGTGGAGGGCGGCCACCGCCTCGAGGGCCACCAGGTCGTCGGCGTGGGTCGAGCGGTCCGCCTCCCGGCGCGACGAATCGAGGACGTCCATGGTGCCGTTGAGGCCGATCCCCTCCCCGATGGCCCGCAGGGCCGCGGCGGTGGACCGGGAAGCCGCCCGGGCCACGGTGTCGAGGTCGTCGGCGTAGGCCAGGAGCTTGGGGACGTCCCGACCCGACAGCCGGCCGGCGAGCCGGCGGATGTCCGTGGTGGAGGTGGGGCGCGCCTTGGTCAGCATGTCCACCACCATGGGTGCGATCCCCCGCGACGGTCGCCGGACCGTGTCCCGCACGTCCTCTCTGCGGATGTGGTCGGGGTCGGACCCGATGCGAAGGTAGGCGAAGGCGGTCCGGATGCCGGTCCGGCCCAGGGCCTTCACCCCCAGCGGCGTCGTGCAGGCGATGCCCGACTCGGCACAGGCCACCTGTACGGGCAGCAGCGCGGAATTGACCCGGGCCAGCACGGCGATGTCGCCCGGCTCGACGCCGGAGTCCTGCCACCCGGTGATGATCTCCACGGCCAGGGCGGCGAGAGCGTCACCCGGAGCGGTCCGGACGGCCACCGGACCCGACCCGGCCAGCGGGCCCGGACCCGCCGGCTCCCCGTCGACGCGGCCCTCGGGCCACCGGATGGTCTTGTCGAGGCGCCGGTGGTTGTAGGAGAGGAGGTGACGGGCCGCTCTCACCACCGCCGGGGGGCAGCGGTAGTTGACCTCCAAGCGGGTGGTGGGCGGCACCGGGGAAGTAGCGCGGGAAGTCGATGAGGAACTCCGGTGTGGCGCCGGAATAGCCGTAGATGACCTGGTCGTCGTCGCCGACCCCGAAGCAGTCGTAGCCCGGAGCGGCCAGCAGCCGGATCATCAGCAGGTGGGCCGGGGTCAGGTCCTGGAACTCGTCGACCAGCAGGCGCCGGCAACGGGCCTGTGCCGCCGCCCGGGCCTCGGCGTCGGTGACGAGGATTTCGATGGCCCGGTAGATCTGCTCGTCGAAGTCGACCGCCCCGAGCTCGGCCAACGCCGCCCGGTAGCGGTCGAAGCCGGCGGCGATGCCGGCCGCGTCGGGTATGGCCTCCTCCACCGCTTCGGGGGCCGTGAGCCCGAGGCGGACCGAAGAGAGGGCGGCGATATAGGGGGCGACCGTATCGGCGTTCGCCTGGCGACGGATGTCGAACAGCCCCTGGAGGACATCCCGGACCTCGGGCTCCTCGAGCACCCTCGGGCGGCCGCCGGATCCGAGCTCGCTGCAGATCCACAGGCCGGTGCTGTTGAGCGTCCGGATATGGGGCCCGGCCGGCGTGAGGATCCCCGCGCACCGGTGCTTCATCTCGTCGGCGGCCCGCGTGTTGTAGGCCAGCGCGCTCACCGTCCCCGGCTGGGCGCCCCGGGCGGCCACCAGGTGGCGCAGCCGCTCGGTCAGCACCCGCGTCTTCCCCGACCCGGCCGGGGCGATGACCCGGGCGCCGCCCGACCGGTGGCCGACCGCAGCCAGCTGGTCCGGCGCCAGCTCGGCCTCGGGTTCGCCGTGGGTCGCCGGATCGAGACGACCGGACTCCGCACCCCACCGGTGCACGACACCGACCCCCGAGGGGAGGGCCGGAGGATCAGGCGGACCACCGTCGATGAACAGCGGGGTGCCGTCGGCCAGGGTGATGTCGGCCGGACCACCGACGGCGCCGCCGCGGGCCGCCGCCGTGCGGGCCGCCTTCCTCCCGTGCCACCAGATCGGCTCGCCGGCCCGGGCGTCGTAGTTGTTGGCCCACACCAGGAAGTGGAGCCGCTCCACCTCGAACTCGAAGTCGGGGGTGAGGTCGTGGACCGGCCCGTCGAAGCGCTGGGCGACCTTCAGGGCGTTCGGATCCACCCCGAGCTCGACCACCACGGGCCTGCGCTCGAGCCAGAGCTGATGGAGGACACCGAGCACCGGTCCGGGCCGGGCCAGCTCGGCATCCCCGACGGTCACCCGCGGGCACCGGCACCAGGGGTCGGGGGGCTCGGCCCCGAGGGCCACGACGACACCCCGGCCCAGCTCTGGTGGCGCGGGGTTCAACACCCGATCAACGTAGCGAGAGGTTGCGACACCGCGGACGCAGCCCCGACGGACGCGGCCCCCCGGACCGCAGCCCCGACGGACGCGGCCGCCCGCGGGTTCGTCGGCCTGCTCAGCTCTCCCGCTCGAGGGTCTCGTATCGGACGCCGGTCAGCTCCTCGGACACGGTCCACAACCTGGAGGCCGTGGCGGTGTCCGTGGCCGACTTCAGGAACGGGACGGCCTTGGGGTGGCCGCGCATGCCGAACAGGCGGTCGGGACCGAAGAATTGCCCGCCGCCCACAGCCGGGGAGGTCGCCGCGTACAGGCTCGGCAGGGCACCGTCGGCCGCGCTCTGGGCCAGGATGGTGTTCCCCAGTCGGAGCACCCTTTCGGCGAGGGCCGAGCCTTCCATCTGTGGGGCGACCATCTGCAGGTTGGTGGCGGCGTAGCCGGGATGGGCCGCCACGCTGATCGCATCGGCGCCGTACCGGGCCAACCGGCGGTCGAGCTCGAGAGTGAACATCTGGTTGGCCAGCTTGGACTGCCCGTAGGCGGACCACTTGCCGTAGTGCTCGACCCCCTGCAGGTCGTCGAACCGGATCCGGGCCCCCATGGCGGCCATGCTGGACACCGTCACCACCCTGGCGCCCGGTGTGGCCAGCAGCGCGTCGAGCAAGCAGGCCGGTGAGGGCGAAGTGGCCGAGGTGGTTGGTGCCGAACTGCATCTCGAAGCCGTCGGCCGTCTCGCGGCGCGGGATGGCCATCACCCCGGCGTTGTTGACCAGGGCGTCGAGACGGTCGTGCCCCGCGGCGAAGTCGGCGGCGAACGTGCGCACCGACGTCAGATCGGCGAGGTCGAGCTCGGCCAGCTCCACTTCGGCGCCGGGCGCCTCGATGAGGAGCCGGTCCACGGACCCGGCCCCTCTGAGCTGGTCGCGACAGGCCACAACGACATGGGCCCCCGCCCTGGCCACGGCCAGAGCCGTCTCGAAACCGAGCCCGCTGTTGGCCCCCGTCACCACGATCACTCGTCCGGCGAGCGGGGGTATGTCTGCTGTCGTCCACGGTGCCATCGCCTCCGACCATAGGCAGTCCGGCCGACCGGGGCCAAGACGGCGGCGCCCGGCGAACGTCGGCGACGGGCGGCGGGTGGGGCGGGAGGCCGAAGTACGCTGTGGCCCGATCGGCAACCACCCCGCCCGAGGAGGACGGTCCACTGGCCCCGCGCCGCGCCACCGACACCGAGGTCGACACCTGGAGGGAGCACGGGTGGGTGCTGCTCGAGGGACTGGTGGGGACCGAGGAGATCGACGACGCCTACGACGATGTGCACGGGCTGTTCCCGACCGGCGAGGAGTACCACGCCGATCCCGAGCGGGCCATCCGGAAGTGGAAGGGATCGCGCCGCCACGCCGATGAGGACCGGTTCTGGCCGCAGGACGGGCCCGGGTTCCGAGCCGACCAGCACCTCTGGGTGACCGAGTTCCCGTTTCCGGGAGCGAGCACGCTCAACCGGCTCTGCGTGCACCCCTCCATCGTCGACTTCGCCGAACGCGCCCTTCGGACCCGGGACGTGCGGATCTACCAGACCCACGCCACCGCCTCCTACTCGGGGCTGACCAACTACGAACAGCCGATGCACACCGACCGCAACCATTCGTGGCTCCCGCCCGCCCACGAAGCGGCCTGGTGGAACCTCGAGGGCTTCCTCTACCTGTCCGACGTGACCGGCGCCGACAATCCCACCCGGGTGGTCTCCGTGGCCGACTCGGTCCATGTGAAGGAGACGACGCCGATCCTGATGCCCGACCGCGATCCCGGGCTGTACGCATCCGAGCGTCGGGCCGCCGGGATACGCGGGTCGTACCTCGCCTACCGGTCGGACGTCTTCCACCGCGGGGCCCCGTTCGGCGCCGACCGGCGGGTCCGGTTCATGCTGGCCCTGGCCTTCAAGCAGGCCGGACAGGAGTGGATCGGCTACAACCAGGCCCAGTCGAAGTCGACCAGACCGGAGTGGACCGCCTTCGCCGAGCATTCGACGCCGCGTGAGCTCGAGCTGTTCGGCTTCCCCCCGCCCGGCCATCCCATCTGGGACGAAGGGCTGCTCCGCCGGACCTCGCTCCGCTACCCGGGGCTCGACCTCGCTCCCTGGCGCGACGCGCTCGACCAGGGGCGGACGGACCCTTCGCCCTAGCCGGACGGGGCACCGGAACCCGGCCCGGTTCAGTCGGGGACGGCGAACCGTTCGAGGTACTCCGAGAATTGGTCCCGGACGGCACCCTCGTCGAGCCCGAACTCCTCGAGGGCGAACTCGTGGCTGCCGAAGGCGTGGGGGGGATGGGCCCGCGCCCAACCCTCGAGCCGGCTGCGCCCGTCACCGACCCGGATCCCGAGCCGGTCGTAGGCGGTGACGACAGCGTCCACCGGGTCGGACTGCAGCGAGTCGAAGTGGATGTCGGCGAACCACTCCTCACCGATCCGGTTCCGGAAGTCCATGGCCCGGCGGATGGCCTCCGACCAGAGCACCAGCTGCTCGCGCCCGAGCTCCTCGGCATCGTCACGATCGCTGACCCAGCTCCGGGTGTAGGAGATGAGGCTGCAGACCGAGCCCAGCACCGTGGCCGGGTCACGGTGGGTCCAGACGAACTTCGCCCCCGGGTAGGCGCGGCGCAGGTCGTCGAGGGCCAGCATGTGCACCGGTGTCTTGAGGTGCCAGAACCGCGGCGGACAGTGCCACTGGAGCAGCTGGAGCACCCGCCGGTGGAAGGCGTAGGTGCCGGCCATGTCGCAACCGAGCACCCAGGCCGAGTAGGCGGGGACCCGGGCCATCCCGTCGAAGTGCGCGGTGCGGAACTCCATGCCCAGGAGGTCCTGGCACTCGGTGGGCCCGTCGGCCGCCTGGAAGTGCAGGGACCGCATCTTCGGGAACGCCTCGTACATGGCATCGAGCCCGCGGCGGGCCGATTCGATACGGGGGTCGCTGGCCTGGGTGGCCGACTCCGGGGGAGGCACCGGCTCGGAGGACTCCCACAGGCGGATGGAGCGGATCTGCGGATCCGCGGCCAGCAGGTTGCTCAGCGCGGTGGTCCCGGTGCGGGGCAGGCCGATGATGACCAGGGGGCCGACGACCTCCTCGTCGGTGATCTCGGGGTGGGCGGTGATGGTGTCGACGATGCGCAGGCGGTTGGACAACAGCATGCCGAGCCTCATCCCGAGGATCTCCTCGCCCCCCTGGGTGAGGGTGGCCTCGGCGTTGAGCGACGTCACCAGGCGGTCGAGCCCTTCCCGCCACGACGTGCCCCCGAAGTCCTCGAGCCCGGTCTCCCTCACGGCGGCCTCGACGAGCGCATCTGCGTCCATCATCAGGTGAAGTCCGATCCGCCGTCGACGTTGACGTCAGCGCCGGTCACGTAGCCGTTGGTCCGGGAGGCCAGGTAGGCGGTGAGGGAGGCCACCTCCTCGGGCAGCCCGGCCCGGCCCAGGTCGGCCGGCTGGTGGAAGTGCCGGTCGATCCACGTCATGACGTCGTAGGGATCGGTGGCGTCGAGCCCGTCCTGTTCGAACAGCTCGCGCAGCCCCTCGCTGAAGCTGGCGGTGACGATGGATCCGGGGCTGACCGTGTTGACCAGGATCCCCTCGGGGGCCAGTGACTTGGACAGGTTCTTCGACACGCTGGTCAAGGCGGCCTTGGCCGCGGTGTAGGCCACGATGAGCGGGCTCTGGCGCTGCGTGGAATGCGCCGAGACGTTGACGATCCTGGCCCACTCGGCCTTGCGGAGGAGCGGGAGCCCGGCACGGACGCACCGCACCGCGGCCATGACCCCGAGGTCGAACGACGCGTCCCAATCGCTGTCGTCGAGCTGCTCGAAGCGCCCGGCTCCCGGCCCGAGCGTGTTGATCAGCACATTGAGCGAGCCCCATGTCCGGTCCAGTTCGAGAAAGGCCGCGTCGACCTGGTGGCGGTCGGTGACGTCGACCGCCAGGCCGAACGATCCGGCGCTCCCGGCCGCGTGCAGGGCGGCCACCGTGGCGTCGAGCGCCTCCCGGCCCCGGGCCACCACCGCCACCTGCGCCCCTTCACCGGCCAGGCGCTCGGCGATGGCCCGGCCCATCCCTTTCGACCCTCCCGTGACGACCGCCTTCGCTCCATCCAGGCCCAGATCCATGGTCGTCGCATCCCCCTGGTCGCTCCGCCCGGGACGGGTGCCCGGCCGGTGACGGAAAAGGTAGTTCGATCGGCCGGACCCTGTGGTCCACCGGTCGACACCGACAAGGTGAGAGGATGGATGGCTAGTCTGGATGAATAGTTGACCAGATCAGTCAGTTTTATAGCCTGTCCAGGTCCAACTCGCTCTGGCAGATCCCGGATCCCACTTGACGCCCGCTACCGCCAGGCCTGCCACACAAGTTCCCGCCGTTGGACACCGCATCGTGCAGAGTGGGTCAAGGTCCTCCATGGAGACTTCCCCGAAGATCGCTTTGGCCGTGGCGCTGGAAGGCGCCGGATGGCATCCTGCGGCATGGCGGCTCCCGGGCGCCCGGCCCGCAGAGCTGTTCTCCGGGCGCTACTGGGTCGACCTGGTCCAGGAGGCGGACCGGGCCGGTGTCGATTTCGTGACCATCGAGGATTCGATGTCCGTCCAGACGAGGCGCCGGGGTGTGCCCGACGAGCGGATCGACCGGGTCCGCGGGCGTCTCGATGCCGTGCTCATCGCGGCCCGGGTGGCGCCGACCACCCGGTCCCTGGGCCTCGTCCCGACGGCCACGACCACCCACACCGAACCGTTCCACCTGTCCAAGGCCATCGCCACGCTCGACTTCGTGAGCGGCGGGCGGGGCGGTGTCCAGGCCCGGGTCTCACCGACGGCCATCGAAGCCCGCCAATTCGGCCGCCGCCCGGTACCCGACGCATTGGCGCGAACCCCAGGTCGACGATCTGTTCGACGAGGCCGCCGACTTCATCGAGGTGGTCCGCCGGCTCTGGGACAGCTGGGAGGACGGGGCCGAGATCCGCGACGTGGGCACCGGGCGCTTCATCGACCGCGACCGCCTGCACTACATCGACTTCGAGGGGCGCTGGTTCTCGGTGAAGGGCCCGTCCATCACCCCCCGGCCCCCGCAGGGCCAGCCGCTGGTGACCGCCCTGGCCCACGTGCCCGTCGCCTTCCGGCTGGCCGCCCGTCAGGCCGACGTTGTCTTCGTCACGCCCGACGGTCCCGACGACGCTCGGGCCATCGTCGCCGGGCTCCGTACCGAGGAGGCGACCGTGGGCCGCACCGGTCCGCCGCTCCTCGTCTTCGCCGACCTGGTCGTCTTCCTCGACACCGAGGCGGCCGCGGCCGAGGAGCGCAGGGCCCTGCTCGACGGGCTGGCCGGCCGGCCCCACCGGTCCGATGCCCACGTCTTCACCGGAACCCCGGCCGGACTGGTCGACCTGCTGGTCGAATGGGAGGCCGCCGGGATCGATGGCTTCCGCCTCAGGCCTGCGGCCATCCCCCTCGACCTCGAAGCCGTCACCCGCCGGGTGGTGCCTCTGGCCCGCGAACGTGGGATCCTCCGCCGGCGACCCCGCGGCGCCACGCTGCGCGAGCATCTGGGCCTTCTCCGGCCCGAGAACCGGTACGTCGATGCCTGAACGCCCGCGCACCCGCCCTGCGGACGGGCCGGCGCCGTCGCCCGTGACCGGACGGCACCGGCAGATCCACCTCGCCGTCCACTTCCCCGGGGTCAACAACACCACCGTGTGGAGCGACCCCGAGGCGGGCAGCCAGATCGAGTTCTCCTCCTTCGTCAGGCTGGCCCAGACGGCCGAGCGGGCCAAGTTCGACTTCTTCTTCCTGGCCGAGGGCCTCCGCCTGCGCGAGGTCCGCGGTCGTATCCACGATCTCGACGTGGTCGGACGGCCCGACACCTTCACGGTGCTCGCCGCGCTCGCCGCCGTCACCGACCGGATCGGCCTGTCGGGCACCATCAACTCCACCTTCAACGAGCCCTACGAGGTGGCGCGGCAGTTCGCCTCGCTCGACCACCTGTCCGGCGGGCCGGGCGGCGTGGAACGTGGTCACCTCGTGGGATGCCTTCACCGGTGAGAACTTCCGGCGCGGCGGCTTCCTGGCCCGCGAGGACCGCTACGAGCGGGCCCGCGAGTTCCTGCAGACGGCCAGGGAGCTGTGGGACTCGTGGGACGACGGCGCCGTCGTCGCCGATCCGGGCCTCGGGGACGTTCCTGACCGATGCGGGACAGGGGACCTTCGCCCACCACGGGGTGCACTTCGACATCGAGGGTGTCTTCGGCGTGCCCCGGTCGCCGCAGGGGCAGCCGGTGATCTTCCAGGCCGGCGACTCCGACACCGGCCGCGAGTTCGCGGCGGCCGAGTCGGACTGCATCTTCTCCCGTCACGGGACCATCGAGGCCGGCCAGCGCTTCTACCGGGACGTGAAGGGGCGCATGGCGCGCTACGGGCGGGCGCCCGACGAGCTCAAGATCCTCCCGGCGGCCACCTTCGTGCTCGGGGAGAGCGAGGCGGACGCCATCGAACGCGCCGCCGTCATCCGCAGCCAGCAGGTGAGCGGGGCGACGGCCATCCAATTCGTGGAACAGGTCTGGAACCGTGACCTCTCCGGGTACGACCCGGACGGCCCGCTCCCGGCAGAGGACCCGGACCTCTCCGAGCTGACCGTGGTGAAGGGCCGGGCCGCCCTCAACCCCGACCGGCTGCAGACCTCCCGGGAGTGGCGGGCCCTGGCCGAGTCCAAGGGTCTGTCGATGCGCGAGCTCGTCATCGAGGTGACCAGCCGGCCCTCGTTCATCGGCACCCCCGAGCAGGTCGCCGCCCAGATCGAGACCTCGGTCAGCGAGGGGGCGGCGGACGGCTTCATCCTGGTTCCCCACATCACGCCGGGCGGGCTCGACGGGTTCGCCGACACGGTCGTGCCCATCCTCCAGGAGCGCGGCCGGTTCCGCACCGACTACGAGGGACCGACCCTGCGCGATCACCTCGGGCTCCCTCCGGCACGGGCTCCCCACCGTCACGGCGCGGCGCGGTCGACCAGCTGATGGCCTCGAAGCGGGTACCCCTCGGCGTGCTGGACCTGGTGCCGATCAGCTCGGGGTCCGATCCGTCGACCGCCCTGCACAACAGCATCGACCTGGTCAGGATGGCCGAGGCCCTCGGCTACTCCCGCTACTGGTTCGCCGAGCACCACCTCAATCCGGGGGTGGCCGGCTCGTCGCCGGCGGTGCTGATCGCCATGGCGGCCGCCGAGACCGGGCACATCCGCATCGGGTCAGGCGGCGTCCAGAGCGGGCACCGGACGGCGCTCTCGATCGTCGAGGAGTTCGGCCTCCTCGATGCCAGGTACCCGGGACGCATCGACCTCGGGATCGGGCGCTCGGTGGGCCCGGGCTCCCTCCAGCAACGGCCGAAGGACCCCGAGGACGCAGAACGGCGCCCCAGGCGCAACGCCAACAAGCCGTACCGGACGGCCGAAGGGCTGCTCATCCCGCAGCGACCGTCGCTCCGGGGGCTGGCCAACTCCCCGCTCCTGGCCATGACCTCCGACCTGATCCGGCAACAGGGGGCCGAATCGGCCGGCTACGGCGACCTGATCGACGACATCGTCGGCCCTGCTGGACGGCACCTACCGGTCGGCCGAGGGGCTCGCCGCCCGGCCCACCCCCGGTACGGGCGCCGGTGTCGACCTCTGGGTCCTCGGAAGCAGCGCCGGTGAGAGTGCCTCGGTGGCCGGGAGACTGGGCCTGCGTTTCGCGGGCAACTACCACGTGAGCCCGGCGACCGTGCTCGAGGCCGTGGACGCCTACCGGGAGGCGTTCGTCCCCTCCGCCGACCTCGACCGTCCGTACGTCGCCGTCTCCGCCGACGTGGTGGTGGGCCCCGACGACGAGGCAGCCAACGAGCTGGCCCAGGGGTTCCCGCTGTGGGTCCTCAGCATCCGGAGCGGGCAGGGCGCCATCCCCTTCCCCAGTCCCGACGAGGCCCGCCGGCACCACTGGACCGGGGCCGAACGGGCACTGGTCCGTGACCGGACGGAGACCCAGTTCGTCGGATCGGCACGGTCGGTGGCCTCCCAGCTCCGCTGGTTGCAGGAGGCCACGGACGCGGACGAGCTGCTGATCACGACCATCACCCACCGGCACGAGGACCGGATCCGCTCCTACCGGCTCCTGGCCGAGGAGTGGAACAAGGAGCAGAGCCCCGGCGGCCGTTCCGCGGTCCACATGCACTACCCGGCGGCGAGGGAGGCCCGACCTGGGTCGCTCACCTCCCGTCAGCACGCGGGGTAGCGGGACCGGTCATTCGGCGGCGATGGCCGCCAGCACGTCGAGCTTCGCCGCCCGACGGGCCGGCCAGGTGGCCGCCCCCAGCCCGAGCAGCGCCGACAGGACGAGGAACACGATCAGGCTGGTCCACCGGGATCGACGATGTCGGTGATGCCCTGTTGCTTGAGCGATGCGGCGAAGGCGACCCCGAGGGCGGTACCCACGACGACGCCGATGATGGCGCCGAACAGGGAGAGGATGACGGCTTCCGACCGGATCATGGCCCGCACCTGGCGCCGCTTCATCCCGACCGCCCGCAGGAGGCCGATCTCGTGGGTGCGCTCGAACACCGAGAGCATGAGCGTGTTGACGATCCCGATGAGGGCGATGACCACGGCCAGGGCCAGCAGGGCGTACACCAGGCCCGAGCAGCTGGTTGACCTGTGGCCTGCTGTGACTTCTCGAACTGGGCCAGGGTCTGGATCTGGAGGTTCGGGTAGGAGGTGAGCCGGGCGTTGATCGCCCGCCCGTCCGAGCCCGGCCCGCCGGCCGTCCGCAGGAGCACGGCCACCGGCAGCGGGTTGTTGAAGTGGGAGAGGAAGAACCCGTCGCCGACGAGGAAGCTGCCGATGAGGGCGTTCGGTTTGAAGATGCCCCCGATGCGCATGGTCGCCGACCCGGTCTGGGCGAACTTCACCGGCACCACCGAACCGACCGACAGGTGGTCGCTGGTCGCCGTGGTGGTGTCGATGAGCAGGTCGCCGCGGACGAGGGCGGGGGCACCGGTCCCGGAATCCATGCGCAGGATGACCGTCCGGGGCAGGTGATCGGTGGACACCGCGGTGAGACCCGACACCGACCCCCTGAATTCGAACTGCCCGGAGTAGACCGTCGACTCCGCGGTCACCCCGGGGATACGGGACGGCGATGGTGGCCACCGAATTGCTGAACCCGCCGGGGCCCGACCCGGAGCTGGTGATGATGTAGTCGGCGCTGACGGCCTGGTCGACGCTGCTGGTGGCCGATTTGGACAGCGAGGCTCCGAACACGGCGATGGTGGAGACCAGGGCCAGCCCCACCATGAGCGCCGAGGAGGTCTGGGCCGTCCGCCGCGGGCTGCGCATCGAGTTCTCGCGCCCCAGCTTTCCCGACGTCCCGAGCAGCCGGGCCAACGGCCGCCCGAGGACGCTGGCCATCGGACGGGCCACGATGGGGGCCAGCATCCCGATGCCGATGAAGATGGCCACCGCCCCCACCCCGACCAGCTGGATGGCCGGCTTCTTCAGCCCGATGGCCAGCACGGCGACGCCGAGGACGGCGATGACCGTCCCGACCACGATCCGACGACGGGACGACTCCTCCTGGTCACCCTGGTGGTCGACCATGGCCGCCACCGGAGGGATGCGCACGGCCCGGCGGGCCGGGCTGACGGCCGACACCACCGTCACCCCGATGCCGACCACGAGGGCGACGATCACCGTGCGGGTCTCGAAGACCAGGGGGCCGGTGGGCAGGGTGACGCCGAAGCCCTTCAGCAGGGCCTCCAGCCCGACGGCCGCCAGGACACCCAGCCCGAGGCCGACGAGCGAGGCGACCAGGCCGAGCAGGCCGGCCTCGAGGAGCACCGAACGGAACACCTGGCGGCGGCTGGCGCCGACGATCCGCAACAGGGCCAGCTCGCGTGGTCCGCTGCCCGACCAGGATCGAGAAGGTGTTGAAGATGGTGAACCCGCCCACGAAGAGGGAGATGAAGGCGAAGACCAGCAGGGCCGTCGAGAAGAAGCCCAGTGCCTGGTTGATGGAGTTGGTCTGCTCGTTGGCCACCGTCTGACCGGACACCACCTCCACCCCGGGGGGGAGGTCCTCGGCGATGGCGCGCTGGAGGGTGGCCTTGTCGGTCCCCGGCTGGGCCAGGACGTTGATGGAGTCGAAGTGGCCGACCTCGTCGAACAGCCGCTGGGCGGTGGGCAGGTCGAAGGCGGCCAGCGTGGCCCCGGCCAGGTTGTCGGCGGAGCCGAACTTGACCAGGCCGGAGATGGTGAAGGTCCGGGTCGGCCCGGCGAGCAGGACCCGCACGTGGTCGCCCACCTTGAAGTGGTACTTGTGCGCGGTGCCGACGTCCATGGCCACCTCGGTCGGGCTGGTCGGGGCCGCGGCCGCCGACCACGGTGAGGACCGACAGCCGGGCGTTGGGGTCGAAGGAGAACCCGAGGGTGGGTGCTCCCCCCGTGGTGATCGCCTTCCCGTCCGGAGCGACGAACTGCGCGTAGCCGGTCACCGAGCCGTCGGCGTAGGCCACCCCGGGGATGCGGCGGACGGTACGCCTCGATGGACTCGGGGATCGGCTTGCGGTCGGCGGTGCCGGAGGAGTCGTTGAACGCCGCCTTGCCCCGGACCACGAAGTCGACGTTCTGGTACACGTGGCCGAACAGGGTGGTGAAGGTGTTGTGGAGGGTGTCGGTGAGCACGAAGGTCCCCGAGATGAAGGTCACCCCGAGCACGATGGCCAGCGCGGTCAGGGCCAGCCGCAGCTTGTGGGCCAACAGGCCCTTGACGGTGACCTTCCACATGTCAGGTCCCGAGCTGCTTCATCTGCTCCAGCACCAGGTCCGCCGTGGGCGACACCAGCTCGCCCACCACCTTGCCGTCGGCCAGGAACACCACCCGGTCGGCGAAGGCCGCCCCCCGGGGGTCGTGGGTGACCATGACGATCGACTGGTCGAACTCGGTGACCGACCGGCGCAGGAAGGCCAGCATCTCGGCCGACGAGTTCGAGTCGAGGTTGCCGGTGGGCTCGTCGGCGAAGACCAGGTCGGGCCGGCCGATGAGGGCCCGGGCGCAGGCGGCCCGCTGCTGCTGGCCGCCCGACATCTCGCTGGGCCGGTGGGAGAGCCGGTCGCCGATGCCGAGCTGGTCGACCAGATAGTCGAACCAGTCCTGGTCGACCTTCACCCCGGCCAGGTCGGACGGGAGGGTGATGTTCTCGGCGGCGGTGAGGGTGGGGACCAGGTTGAACGACTGGAAGACGAAGCCGATCCGGTCCCGGCGCATCTGGGTCAGGCCGGCGTCGTCGAGCAGGCCGATCTCCAGGTCGCCGACGAAGGTGCGGCCCGAGGTCGGCGAGTCCAGTCCGGCCATGCAGTGCATGAGCGTCGACTTGCCCGAACCCGACGGGCCCATGACGGCGGTGAACCGGGAGCGCTCGAACTCGACATCGATGCCGTCGAGGGCCCGGACCACGGCGTCGCCCTTGCCGTACGTCTTGACCAGGCCGATGGCCTGGGCGGCCGGCGAGAGGGGCACCGGGTTCGGGATCTGATCGGTCATCGTCATCGAGCTCCGTCCTGTGCCGGCATGGTGCGGCGTGACCCGCTCGACTGGGGCGAAGGCGGGGGGTGCGGGGAAGGCGGGGTGTGCGGGGTGGGGTAGGTGTGCAGGGTGCGGTAGCTCCCGGCCACGGGCCGGACCTTGGCTCCCGATGCTACCGGTCGAATTCGGCATGGCCTTCATGGCCGTGATGGACGTGACGGTGCCCGCCGGCCCGGCGCCAGAGGAACAGCCCGGCCAGGACCAACAGCAACCACGGCAGATGCACGTACGAGAGGGTCGATCCGGCCGCCGCCACCACCAGGGCGACGACGAGGACGAAGGAGACCAGCCGCCACCGGCGCGGCCGGTGGGGCGGTGCCTCGTCGGCCAGCGGGGGAAGGTCGTCGAACAGCCCCCTGAGGTCGCCACGGGTCGTGGCCCCGATGGCCCGGTCGAGCCGCGTCTTGAACTCGGTCTGGTCGAGCCGCCCGTCGGCGAAGTGACGGGAGAGCTTGTCGGCCACATCGTTCCGCTCGGCATCGGAGGCGCGGAGCGTGGAGTCGGCGGTGGTCGTCCGACGTCCGGAATTCGGGTAGGGGGGATCCCATCGGCAGCGCATGGTCGGTCCTCTCGGAAGGTTGGGGTGAATGTCGGGTGACGGGTCAGCGGGCCCGTTCGCGGGCAAGCAACTCCTCGGCCACCGAGACATCGGCTGTCCTCCTCGGGGATGAGCAGCCATCCGGCCAGGTAGAGCGGGCACGGCCAGGCCGCCGAGGAGGGCGAGGGCGACGAAGCCGATCCGCACCAGGGTGGGATCGATGTCGAAGTAGTCGGCCAGCCCGGCGGCGACGCCGGCCAGCATCCGCCCGTCACGGCAGCGGTGCAGGCGTTCCTCACCGCCGCCGGCCGGGCCCGGCCCGGAGGGCTCCGGGCCGGCGGATCCCGGGCCGGCGGAGCGGCCCGGGCCGGTCGAAGAGGGTTCTGATGGTGTGGAGTCGGGGGTGGAGGTGTCCATGGGGCCAGCTTGAAGGGCGACCGGGCGCAACGGAATCCGGCATGACCCTGGTCGGACCCTGACTCCGGGCCGCGACGATCAGGGACATCCCTGATAGCCCCGGGCGCCGGGGCGCGCGATCATCTTGTATCGCCGAATTCACCGACACCGGGGTGAATGTGCCCGCCACGCCCGACCCAGACCCTCCCGCCGATCCGCAACCTCCCCTCCCGTGTGGACCGGGAGGGTGGCAGTCGTCATGGGGCGGCGCGGAGTGGTGGTCGTCCCGGCACGGCGGTCGGGGCCGCCGCATGCACCGGCGCCTCCGGGGGCCGATCCGGAGGAGCTCGGATGCCCGGGTCCTCGCCGGGGTGTGCGGCGGCCTCGCCCAGGCCACCGGCATCGACGTCACCCTCATCCGCATCGGGTTCGTCCTGCTGTCCCTCGGGAGCGGCATCGGCATCCCGGTCTACGCGCTGGCCTGGCTCCTCCTCCCCCTGCAGGGCGAGACCACCACCATCTTCTCGAGAGCCGTCAACGACCGGCGGGGCATCAGGCTGGTCATCGCCATCATCCCGGCCCTGGTGGTGGTGCAGGTGCTGGCCGATGCACTGCACATCGGCTGGCTCGGATCGTTCAGCTGGCCCGTCTTCCTCGCCGCCGGTGGCGTCATCCTCATCCGGCGCAACGCCAGCGAGGGGGAACGGGTGTGGATCAATGACGATCTCATCCCCATGCTCCATCCCGGCGGGGACCGCCAGACCAGGTGGACGCTCGTGGCCCGCATCGGCGCCGGTGTCGTGCTCGGCGTCGTCGGGCTCCTCATCCTGATCCGCGGGCACACCAGCACGGCCGCGCTGCAGCCGGTGGGCGGCGCCCTGCTGGTCATCGCCGCCATCGTGGTCGTCTTCGGTCCCTGGTGGATCTCACTGGTCCGCGATCTGATGTCGGAGCGCCAGGCGCGTGCCCGGGCCGAGGAGCGGGCCCAGATGGCGGCCCACGTCCACGACTCGGTCCTCCAGACGCTGGCCCTCATCCAGCGCTCGGCCGACGATCCCCAGCACGTGGTGCGCCTGGCCCGGGCCCAGGAGCGCGAGCTCCGCTCCTGGCTGTTCGAGGGCCGGGCTCCGGGCACCATCGGCCAGGAGGCGTCGACGCTGGCCGAGGGCATCGGGGTGCTCCAACGCCAGATCGAGGCCGATCACGGCATCACCGTCCAGGTCGTGGTGGTCGGCGACTGCGGGCTCGACGACGGCATGCGGGCACTGCTCGACGCGTCCCGGGAGGCCACGGTCAACGCGGCCAAGTGGTCGGGTGCGTCGCAGGTCTCCTTCTACGGTGAGGTCGATCGGGAAGCCGCCATGATCTTCGTCCGCGATCGCGGCCAGGGATTCGATCCCGACGCCGTGCCCGAGGACCGCCAGGGCATCGCCACATCGATCCGGGCCCGCATGGCCCGGTTCGGTGGTTCGGCGGTCATCCGATCCGCACCCGGTGACGGCACCGAGGTCGAGCTGTCGATGCCACGGCACGAGCTGGTCAAGTGAGCCGGGAGGGCCGGCCGCGGATCTTCCTGGTCGACGACCACGCCATGTTCCGATCCGGGGTGCGGGCCGAGTTGGGCGACGCCGTCGAGGTCATCGGTGAGGCCGACGAGGTCGGCGCGGCCGTCGAGCTGATCAACGAACGCGTCCCGGACGTCGTCCTGCTCGACGTCCACCTCCCCGGCGGAGGCGGCCAGGCCGTCCTGCAGGGGGTCACGCCCCACCACCCGGAGGTGCAGTTCCTGGCCCTGTCGGTGTCGGACGCCCCCGAGGACGTCATCGCGGTCATCCGGTCCGGTGCCCGCGGCTACGTGACCAAGACCATCTCGGGGAGCGAGCTCCTCCAGGCCGTCTACCGGGTGGGGGCAGGCGACGCCGTATTCTCGCCGCGGCTGGCCGGATTCGTCCTGGACGCGTTCGCCGGGGTCGGCGAGCGCGGTGGTCCCCGGCCTCGACCCCGAGCTCGACCAGCTGTCGCCCCGGGAGCGCGAGGTGCTGCGCCTGATCGCCCGCGGCTACACCTACAAGGAAGTGGCCCGAGATCTCACCATCTCGGCCAAGACGGTGGAGTCGCACGTCTCATCGGTGTTGCGGAAGCTGCAGCTTTCGACCCGGCACGAGCTCACCAAGTGGGCCACCGACCGGCGACTGGTGTGAAGCACCGGCCGGCGTGCCGCGGAGCCCAGCCGCGGAGCACAGAGGTGAGGGCGCGTTGAGCGGCTTTCCCGGCCCGCTCGTGCCCACCGGCCATGTCGAACCCGTGCCCCGGCGCATCCGGGCCACCCGTCACGGCCACGTCGTCGTCGACACCACCGATGCGCTCTACGTCTGGGAGTGGCCCCACTATCCCCAGTACTACATCCCGCGGCTCGACGTCCGTGAGGACCTGCTGGTCCCCGGACCGCCGGAAGTGGACGACCCGTCCCTGCGCACGGTCCGCCCGTGCTCGTTTGCGGGACCGTTCGCCGACGGTGGCGCCGGTTCGCCGGCGCACCCCGGCACCGTGGCCCGGCTGATCGTCGGCACCGGGCTGGCCGGCACCGGGCTGGCCGGCACCGGGCTGGCCGACACCGTCCGGTTCGACTGGGATGCGCTCGACGCATGGTTCGAAGAGGACGAGGAGGTGTTCGTCCACCCCCGCAGCCCGTACTCGAGGGTGGACGCCCTGCGGTCGACCCGCTCCGTCCGCATCGAGCTCTGTGGTGTCGTCCTGGCCGAATCGTCGTCACCGGTGATGGTCTTCGAGACCGGGCTGCCCACCCGCTACTACCTCAACCGCACCGAGGTCAGGTTCGAACACCTCGAGTTCAGTCCCACGGTCACCCGCTGCCCGTACAAGGGGACCACGACGGCGTACTGGTCCTGTGTGGTCGGGGGCACGACGTACGCCGACCTGGCCTGGAGCTACGACTTCCCCACCCGGCAATTGCTTCCCATCGCCGGACTGGTGTCGTTCTACAACGAGAAGGTCGACGTGTTCATCGACGGTACGCCGGCGGCGCGGCCCGTCACCCACTTCAGCGACTGAGTGACGTCGGTATGGACTGGGCGAAGTGGAAGACGTCGTCGGGATCGTAGGACCGTTTGACGTCCACCAGCCGGGGCAGGTTGGATCCGTAGTACGCCTGCTGCCAGTCGGCCAGGGTGGGGTCGATGTAGTTCTGATAGGCCCCCTGGCTGTAGGGGGCCAGCTGCCCCTGTGTGTCCTGGAGCCAGGTGCCGGCCGCAGCCATCACCGCCGCCGACGCCGCCGGACCCCAGCTCACGCTGTACTCGATACAGGCCAGCGCGTCACGGTGCACGAATGCGGTGCTGTCCGGGGAGACGTCGTTGATCACACCGCCGTAGGAGTCGAAGACCATCCCGCCCCCCGACCCGGGCTGGCTCTGTGCCAACCCGGCGACGGCATCGACCACCGCCTGCAGGCCGGCCGACGGCATGGTCGCGTCGATGTAGTTCGACTTGGCCGCGAATCCGGCCCGCGACAGCGTGCCGGCCGGGTTCTGTGACGGCAGGTGGCACGCAGCCACCGACGAGTCGCTGCAACCGGCCTCGATGAGCATGGCCCGCAGGTACGGCTCGGGCCCGACGAACTGGTAGGTCGGCGCGGTGCCCACCGCGGCGATGAACGGCCCGAGGAGGCCGGTGAGCGTGGAGGCCGTGCCCGCCAGCACGCCGGTGACCCGCACGCTGAGGGGTTGGGTGCCGCCGGCCGCCCCGGACGACAGGAGCTGGCAGTTGGACCACAGCTCGGGCGGCGTGCCCGGCATCCAGTGTTGCCACTCGCCCAGCACGTCGGCCGCCGCGCTCCACGGGTACTGGAGGGTGAACAGGGCGATGTCCGGGATCGGGTGGACGTCGAAGGTGAACGAAGTCACCACTCCGAAGTTGCCGCCGCCACCCCCCTTCGAGGCCCAGAGAAGATCCTCGTCGTTCCCCGCATCGGCTGTGACCACCCGGGAGTCGGCCGTCACCATCTCGACGGCTCGAAGGTTGTCGCACGTGAGCCCGTACTTCCGCCCGAAGACCCCGATGCCCCCGCCGAGGGTCAGCCCGGCGATCCCGACCGTCGGGCACGAACCGCCGGGGAGGAGGAGTCCCGAACCTCCGAGCGTGCTGTAGACGTCGATCAGCCGGGCGCCGGCCCCGACCGTCGCCGAACCCGCCGGGCCGGTGGCGACGGCCGCCATCCGGGTCACGTCGATCACCAGTCCGGGGCACGAGGAGTAACCCCCGTAGCTGTGCCCACCGGACCGCGCCGCCATCTGTACTCCGTGGTGGCGTGCGAAGGCGATGCACCGCTGGACGTCCGATGGCGAGGCGCAGTAGGCGATGGCCGACGGTGCGATGCCGTCGAAGCGCTCGTTGTAGAGCTCACGGCTCGTCGGGTAGGTCGGGCTTCCGGCCACCACCAGCGACCCGCTCAGCATGGCCGACAGGACCGACCACTCCGGTGGACCCGCGGTGGTTGCCGTGGTCGCCGTGGCGCTGGTGGTGCCGGTCGTGCTCGAGCTGCCGGTCGACGTGGTGCTCGAGCAGCCGGCCAGCGGGCCCAGCAGGGCGGCAGTACCGAGGGCGGCCACCGTCGATCCGCCCCGACGGAGGAATTGGCGTCGATCGAGGAGGCCGTCGGGCTCGGACGGGCCCCGCCCGGCGTCCCGGCCCCGGACGCTCATCCGGCCACCACCGGCAGCGGACCGGGATCGGGGCCCGGCGGCGTATGCGGGGGCGCATCGGTGTCGGCCGGCGCATCGGTGTCGGCCGGCACATCGGTGTCGACTGGCCCATCGGCACCGGCCGGCACTCCGGCCAGTTGCAGGTAGCGCTCGAACGCCTCGTCGACCTGGCGGCGTTCGCCGGTGGCCAGCAGATCGAGGAGCAGGCCCCGGACGACGGCCACGCCGAGCCGGGCGTCGGCCCGGGCCATGCTCGGTTCGGTGCCCGCCTCGACCATGGCGTCGGCAATGGGCCCGACCCATGACTCGACGACCCCGTCGAGAAATCCCTCCGTGCCGGGACGGCCGCGCAGTGCGTGGGAGTAGAGCTCGAAGAACAGACGCTCCTGGGGCCACAGGTCCGGGCTGCTGAGCCGATTCCACTCCTGGCGGGGATCGGCCACCTGCATCCCCGCCCCGAGCAGCATCTCCCGTTCCCGCTCCTCGACCGCCCGGGTCACGGCCACGAGCAGCCCCTCACGTGAGCCGAAGTGGTAGATGAGCATGCGGTGGCTGGTGCCGATGGCCGCGGCCAGCTGACGCAGACTGAGATCGGCGATGCCGTCGCACAGGGCGTGGTCCACCGCAGCGGCCAGTAGGCGGTCACGGGCTTGCGGCGCGGGCACACCCAACCGTACCATTTGGTACATGTTCCACTTGGTACAGAACCGGGCCCGTACCGGGGCCCCTGAGGACGACGGCCCGTGGGGCGCGGCGCGGTGACCCGGCTGCGTGTGGAAGCGGAAGGGACCACCCGGGCCGGCCCCGAGCTGGTCTGGGCCCTCGTGGCCGACGTCACCAGGTACGCCGAGTGGGGACCCTGGGACGAGAGCGGCTACGAGCGGCCCGGTGACGGTTCCGAGCACGGTTCCGGTGCGGTGCGCCGGATCCGGTACCGACGCACGACGTCGGTCGAGCAGGTTCTGGATGTCGAGGACGGCCGGCGGATCGCCTATACGGTCCTCAAGGGGATCCCGGTGCGCAACTACCGGGGAGAGGTCGTCCTCACCCCGACCGCGGAAGGTACGCGGGTGAACTGGTCCGCCACATGGGATGGGACCCTGCTCGGTCGCATCGTGCACCGAAGGCTGCGCACGTTCTTTCCCGGAGTCGTGGCCGATCTGGTGGCGGCCTCGGACCGGGAGGCAGCTGCCCGGTAGCGGCCGCCGCACGGGCGAGCCTCGGCGTCGGTCAACCGCGTGGGTGCCCGTCGGCATGCGCCCCCGGCGGCTCCCCGCCCATCATCTTGAGCATGGGGACGCCCCCGGTCCGCACGAACCGGTAGCCGAGCGCACCCGCCACCACCAGGGCGACGATGTTGAGCACCGTGGTGTAGTCCCAGTGGATGGACACCTCGCCGACCTTGGCGTCCCGTTCGGTGGGTACCAGCCCGAGCACGGTGAACACGATCTCCACGATGTAGCCGGCGGCCACCATGGCCGCGTAGAAGCTGGCCAGGATGAACAGCATCATCGCGGGTGCCGTAGTACTTCCGGTAGATGGCCAGGATGGGCAGGATGATCAGGTCGGCGAAGATGAAGCTGATGACTCCGCCGAAGCTGATGCCCGCGTTCCAGAGCACTCCGGCCAGAGGGACGTTGCCGACCGAGCAGACGAAGCTCAGCATGCTGACGATCGGACCGATGAGCGGGCCCCACAGCTTCGAGAGGAGCGGATGGTCGACGGCAAAGAAGTGACGCCAGAAGGTGTCCGGCACCCAGGCCGCGACGGCGCCGGCGATCAACAATCCGATCACGATGTCCCGGATGACCGCGGCCCACTCCATGATGAAGATGTGGGAGATCGAGGTGAGCGCCTGCTTCGAACGGAGCCGTTGCCAGAGCGTGCCCTCTGCGCCGATGGTCATGTCCATGGCCGCATGCCCCTCCATCGATCCGGACAGTCCCTTGTCGCTCTGCGCCCTGGCCGCGTCGATGAGCCGCTGCCGGAGGAACAGGCGGAAGATGACGGCGATGAGCACGATCATGATCGGTCCACCGATGAACTCGGCCAGCGTGAATTGCCATCCGATGAGCACGGCCAGGATCACCCCGAGCTCGACGACCAGATTGGTCGACGCGATCTCGAAGGCCATGGCCGCGGTGAAACTGGCTCCGGTCCTGAAGAGGGCCCGGGCCAGGGCGACGGCCGCGTAGGAACAGGACGAGGAAGCCGCGCCGAAGCCGGTGGCCACGGCCAACGTCCGCGGCCGATCGTCTCCCAGACGTTTGACGATCGTGCTTCTCCGGATGACGGCCTGCACCACCGAGGCCAGCACGAACCCGAGGACCAGGGCCCACAGGATCTGCCATGCCATCGAACCGCTGACGCTCAGTGCATGACCGAGCGCGTCGAGCAGCTTCACGGTCCGGCTCCCGCTCCGGCGACGGGGATCCGGCGTCTCACGAACGCACCAGCCGCCCGATGGCGGCCGACACCTCGCTCAGTCTCGCCGTGGTGTCGTCGCCTCCGGCCTGGATGGCATCGGCCACGCAATGCTCCAGATGGTCGTCGAGCAGCACGAGGGCCACGGATTGGAGTGCCCTGGTGACCGCCGAGACCTGCTCGAGCACGTTGATGCAGTAGCGGTCTTCCTCCACCATCCGCTGGAGCCCGCGGACCTGCCCCTCGATCCGCCGGAGTCGCTGCTGGACCGCCTCTTTGTCCTCGCTGTAGCCACGTTGCACCGGTATCCTCCGTCATATACCCCCTACCCCTATGAGGTACAATACACCGATGTTTGCCCCGATCCGCGACCGGGCATCCTCGCTACAGCCGCGGCCAGACCGACGGCTCCCTTCCGCCGGAGCAAGGAGCGTGCAGTCATGAGTGAGACAGAACCCGACGAGGGCACCCACCGGGCCGAGGAGACCGATGCCGCACGCCCGCTGGCGGCCGACCGGCAGCTGACCGGCAGCTGACCGCAAGTGAAGAAACGGCCGCTGAACAGGAAGTTCTATCCGAGAGCGACGAGGAGCGTCGGCGGGTGGCCGCCCACTACACGGAGATGGCCGAACTCGGCGCGGAGGCCGAGGGGGAGGGTCGGATCGAGTAGGCGGACCACCACCGCGTCGGACACCTGATTGTGGATGCAGGCCCCGCCGAGGCACCCGGAGTTTGTACCCGGAGCACCTGAACGGCTAAGTTTTCAACCCATTGTGTTTCACGCCCGGTTTTCACCGATGGCGGAGTTAAACGCACGAGCGCACCGCCGGTCCACTCCGTTGGTGGTGCTGCTCTCGGCTCTCGTCGCTTCGACCTCCCTCACGGTGGTCTTCGTTCGTGGACCCGCAGATGCCGATCAGATCTCCAGCCTCAAGGCCCAGGCGACCGCACTCTCCCAGCAACTGATCAGGGAGCAATTGCAGGTCGGCGCCTACGAGCAGCAGTACTCCGTGGCGACGGCGAAGACCGCTGCCGACGCCCGGGCCATCGCCCGGCTCGACCACCAGATCGCATCGGACCAACAGCAGATCGGCCGCAAGACCGGGGCCGTCCGCCAACAGGCGATCGCCTCCTACACGAATTACGGCACCGGGGGCTCCGGAACGGAGAGTTCCCTCTTCTCCGGGAACGAGGAGTCGGTGCAAGCGGCCAGCGAGTACTCGGGCATCGCCGTCGGCAACATCACCACCGCCGTCGACGGACTGCGCACCGCCCAACGTGCCCTCCAGGCCAGCGAGGGGGCCCTTCAACGCCAGGAGGCCGCCGACCGGGCGGAGCAGGCACGCGAGGCCGGCTACCTCGCCCAGGCCGACGACACCCAGAATCAGTTGGAGGCGTCGCGGGCCCAGGTGACAGGGCGACTGGCCGTAGCCGTGGCCCAACAGGCTGCAGCCCAGGCTGCGGCCGCCGCGGCCGCTATCGCCGCGGCCCAGAGGGCGGCCGCCCAAAGTTCGGCCGCGGCCGCGGCCTCGGGCGCGGCCTCGAGCGCAGCCTCGTCCCCGGGCCCGACGAGCGCACCGGGACAGACCACATCGGGGGCAACCGGTTCTGCACCGGCGACACCCGGTGCCGGAGGCGGAGCCACGTCCGACCCCGCGCTCAACCCGTTCCTCCAGTGCGTGGTGCAGGCCGAATCGGGAGGCAACTATGCGGCAGTGTCTCCCAACGGGCTGTACATGGGCGCCTTCCAGTTCAGCCAGCCGACGTGGAACGTCGCCGCCCAGGCCGCCGGCCTGCCCGGTCTGATCGGCATGCCGCCCAATGTGGCTACCAAGGCCGACCAGGACACGTTGGCGGTGGCTCTCTACGCTCTCGACGGCAGCCAGCCGTGGCTCGGAGACCGCTGCAGCTGACTTGGCGGCCCGGCTTGATTTTCCTGTCCTGACCAGGTATTCCTCTCCTGCATCGGCTCCTGTGGGACCGGTCGGCGCCGCCGGGCCCGAGTCCGGCCTGTCTCGCCGTCCGACCCCTGTCCAACCCCGTCCCCGGGTTCCGGTCCCCTCTCCGACCCTGTGCAGCCCCCCGGTCCGACCCCGTTCGGCCCCGTCCCGCCCCGACGTCCCGCCCCCCGGGTCGTTGTCACACCCCGGTGGTGGACTCTCCTTCGTGGAACTGGACGTCATCAACGAGGAACTTGACCGACTGGGCGAGCTCGACCCGTCGGTGCTGGCCGACCCGGAGTCGATCGTGGCGCTCCACCAGGTGGCGGCCCGGGCTGAGGCCTTGGCCACCGGGGCCACCGCCGCCTTCGATGCGTCCGGCGACTGGGCCACCGACGGGGCCCGGACCGCCGCGGCCTGGGTGACCACCCGGTGCCGGGTCAACAAGAGCGAGGCCAAACGCCGGGTGCGCCGGGGCCGGGAGCTCCGCAACCTGCCCGAGACCACCCGGGCCTGGGCGGAAGGGGACATCACCGGGGCCCACGTGGACGTGATGATCTCCCTCCGGGACCCGGAGACCGAAGCGGCCCTGGCCAGAGACGAGGCCCTGTTGGTCGACCAGGCCCGGAGGTTGACCTTTGCCCAGTTCACCCAGGCCGCCGCCTACTGGAGGCAGCTGGCCGATCCCGACGGGGCCGACCAGGACGCCGAGCGGCACCGGGACCGCCGGGACGTCTACCTGGTCCAGAGCTTCGCCGGCACCTGGCTCGGGGCCATGAACCTCGACCCCGTCAACGGGGCCATCGTGGCCGGAGAGCTCGAACGCCTGGAGCGTGAGCTGTTCGAGGCCGACTGGGCCGAGGCCAGAGCGCTCCTCGGTCGGGACCCGGGCCCCGGCGACCGCCTGGCCCGCACCCCCCGCCAGCGCCAGGCCGATGCCCTGGTGGGCATGGCCACCCGCTCGAAGAGCTGCCCGAGGAACGCCAGAAGACCGGCACCCCTGTTCACCGTCCTCGTGGACTACGAGACACTGCACGGGCGGATCTGCCAGCTCGAGAACGGCACCGTGGTCCCCCCGGGGTCACTCCTGCCCTGGCTGGACGGTGCCGATGTGGAGCGGGCCACCTTCGGCCCCGGTCGCCGGGTGGAGATCGGGGCCAAGGCCCGGCTCTTCGCCGGGGCCGACGGCCGGGTGACCAGCGCCGATCTGGAGCGGGCCACCTTCGGCCCCGGTCCCCGGACAGAGGTCGACCCCAAAGACCGGTTCTTCACCGGGGCCACCCGCCGGGCCATCGAGGTGCGGGACAGGAAGTGCACCCACCCCTTCTGCGATGTCACCGCACCCTTCTGTCAGGCCGACCACATCCAGCCCTGGGCCCTCGGCGGTCCCACCACCCAGGAGAACGGCGGCTGCTGTGCCCATCCCACAACGGCCAACGCAACGAGCGGCCCCCACCGGTGGCGGCCTGATCGGCTGGATCGGGTCCCCGAGCCTCCGCCGTCACCACGATTCACCGGATGAGGCATTGTCCCGTCCCCGCGCACAGATCACAGTCAGGTCCCTCGCCCCGGGCATGGGCGAGGCAGTGAGCGACGCGCTCCTCGACGATGTCGCCCAGCAGCGGGTGCGGTCCCAGAGGAGCGGATACCAGGTAACGGAAGCCGGGGTGGCGAGCCGCCGCCTCGGCGGCAAGGGCCGGGATGTCCCGGTCCCAGTGGTCGCCGGGCCAGAGGAAGTAAGGAGCGATCACGATCATGGTGGCACCGGCGTCCACGCACCTGTCGAAAGCGGTCCCGAGAGAGGGCTGGGCCAGCTCCATGTGGGCCGCTTCGACGATCGGGTACATTCCCCGCCCCCGCCACTCCCGGACGAAGGCCTCATGCCGTTCGTTCGCCTGCTGGCGACGAGAGCCGTGGTCGACGATGACAATGGCCACGACCGGATTGGGCAACGGCGGGGATTGATCCACTCCCGTGACACTAGGAGCCGCCGCTCCCGTGACGCTCCCCTAACGCGTGGCGCTCCCCTTTAACGCGCCGTGATGTACTCCATGAGCTCGTTGCGGTCCTTCTCCAGCTCCTGGATCCGGCTCTTCACGACATCGCCGATGCTGATGATGCCGACCAGTTCATCGCCCTCCACCACCGGGACGTGGCGGATCCGCTGCTCGGTCATGAGGTTCATGATCGACTCGACATCGTCGCCCAACGAGCACACCCGCACCGACGTCGACATGATCGAGACCACCAACTGCTCGAGGAGCTCGTTGTGGAGCTCGCTCATGTGCTTCACGATGTCCCGCTCCGACACGATCCCTTCGATGCGACGCCCGTCGGGCGAGACGACGAGCGCCCCGACCCGGTGCCGGACCAGATCGGCGACGGCCGACCCGACCGTTGCATCGCTGGTGATGGTGGCGACCGCGGCGCCCTTCCCTCCGAGCACGTCTGAAACAAGCATCGACTTCCCCTTTCAGGATCTCCGGTGAGCTTTCTGGGTCTTCCCCTGAACGTTCAGCGTTCCCCCTGGTCGGCCCCCCAAACGGCCGTGTGTCCGACCGCAGCGCAATCTTCGCGCTCAGACCTGCGGAATGGAACAGGGGGGCCGAAGTTGCAACAAAATTGATGGATGGCCTCCCGGTGGCCCCTGGAACCCGGTGGCCCCTGGGACCCGGTGGCCCTGGGAGCCGGAGCCGGGCGGCTTGCCAGAGGAAAGGGGGGATAGGGGAGGGCGGCGAATGGCCCTCTCCGTCGCTATTTCTTCTACCATGTCGACGATGGCGCCAACCCCGGACCCAGCGAGGTCGCCGGAACGACCGGCCCGCTCGGAATCGGGTGAGAGCCCGATGCCCGAGGAGCCGACGCTCGGGGATTCGGAGGGGCTGACCGGAACCGACGTCTCGGTCTTCGACGCGGAGACGGCGGGCAAGCCTCGGGTGGCACGGGCCGGTGCCCTGCAACCGTCACGCAAGTGGGTGAAACGGGCCGAGGGCGACCGGCGAGCCATCGCCCGGCTCCAGCTCGTCGAGAGCCAGGGCCTGATCGTCCTCAACGACCGGCGCATCCCGGGGTCGAAGTCCAGCATCAAATTGATCGCCATCTCACCCGCGGGCGTCTTCGTCATCGACGCCAAGAGCTACAAGGGCCTGGTCCACACCAAACGGCCGGGGCCGATCCAGAGTCTCGGGCCCATCGAGCTCCACGTGGGTCGCCGCAACTGCACGCCGACGGTGGAGGGCCTCGCCAGTCAGGTGGAGATCGTGCGGGCCGCGGTGAGTTCGGCGCCGTGGGGTTCCGAGGTCCCCGTCCATGCCCTGCTCTGCCTGACCAGGGCGGAATGGGGGTTCGCCTCAGCGATCGAGATCAGTGACGTCTGGGTCGGCTGGCCCCGGCTCATGGTCGGTCGTCTGCAGGCACCCGAGGTCATGGACTCGCCCACCGTGCAAGAGGTTTCGGAGATGATCTCCGAACGCCTGCCCTGACCGCGCGCGGCGTTCGTTCACACGCCGCGTTCACGCCCGACACGGAATGGAAACATGTCGTCGATAGCCTTTTCCGGAGTGATCCGAAAAGGGGCGTCCCGGATGGGCAACTCATGAGCGGACGAGCGAATTCCGATCTCCTGGACAGGGGCGACCGGTACATGGCCGGGGACGACACCCACCTGGCCGGCGATGAGCCGCACGCGAGCTGGTCCGGTGCCGATCCCCGAGCCCTGCCCCCTCACGTCATCGTCCTGTTCGGGGCAACCGGGGACCTGGCCCGCCGGAAGCTCCTTCCCGGGCTGCTCCGCCTCTCGCACGCCGGGCTGCTCCCCGAGGTGCACATCGTCGGCACCTCCCTCGAGGAGATCGACGACGACACATTCCACGGCTTCGCCCTCGACGCTTGCCGCGAGTTCGCCCGGCGCGACATCATCGACTCGCACTGGGACACCTTCCGGTCACGGGTCCGATTCGTCTCCCAGGCCCACGGACCGGCCGCCCTGGCCGATGCCGTGTCCCGGGCGGAGCAGATCCTGGGCCGGGAGAGCCGGCGCCTCCACTACCTGAGCATCCCGCCGTCGGCCGCCGAGGCGGTGGTCCACAACCTGCGCGAGGCCAGCCTGGTCGACCGCTCCAGGATCATCATGGAGAAGCCGTTCGGCACCGACCTGCGGACGGCCAAGGTGCTCAACGAGACCGTGCACAGCATCTTCTCCCCGGAGCAGGTCTATCGCATCGACCATTTCCTCGGCAAGGAGGCAGCCCAGAACATCCTCGCCTTCCGGTTCGCCAACGGGCTCTTCGAGCCCATCTGGAATCGTGGCCACATCGACCATGTGCAGATCGACGTGCCCGAGACCCTCTCGGTCGACAGCCGGGCCGGCTTCTACGAGGGCACCGGAGCGTTCCGGGACATGGTGGTCACCCATCTGTTCCAGGTGTTGGCGTTCATGGCCATGGAGCCGCCCACCTCACTCGATCCCAGGTCCATCAGTGAGGAGAAGAACAAGGTGTTCCGGTCGATGAAGCCCATCGACGTGTCCTCAGTGGTGCGGGGCCAGTACGAGGGGTACCGATCGATCCCCGGCGTGGCCGGCGACTCGCAGACCGAGACCTTCATCGCCCTCCGGTGCGAGATCGACAACTGGCGGTGGGCGGGCGTTCCCTTCTACCTGCGGACCGGAAAGAACATGGCCCAGGGGGCGCGGATCATCTCCATCGCCTTCCGGGAACCGCCGAAGAGCATGTTCCCGCCCGGTTCGGGGATCGGTGCCCACGGCCCCGACCACCTGACGTTCGATCTGGCCGACTCCTCGAAGCTCTCGCTCTCCTTCTACGGCAAGCGCCCCGGCCCGGGAATGCAGCTGGACAAGCTGAGCCTCCAGTTCGCACTGCACGAGACCGGCCGTGAAGTCGACGTGCTCGAGGCCTACGAACGACTCATCCACGATGCCATGAGCGGCGACCACACCCTCTTCACGGCGGCCGACGACATCGAGCGGCTGTGGGAGCTGTCGGCGCCGTTGCTCGAGCATCCCCCGGGGGTGGAGCTCTACCGCCCGGGCAGCTGGGGCCCCCGGGGGATCCACGACCTCATCGCCCCCGACACCTGGCGGCTGCCGTTCGAACGGGGCTGGCGCAATCCGGATTGAGGCGCCTTCGGCCTCGGAGAGGCCGTCCGCTTCGACGGGGACTTCCGCTTCGACGGGGCCATCCGAATCGACGAGGTGGGCCGGTCAGGAGGCCGCCGACCGATCGTCGAGCACCCTCCAGCAGTACCAGGCCACCACGCTCCGATAGGGGCTGAAGGGCTCGCCCAGCGCCACCAGCTCTTTCGGGCTCGGGATCGCCGACAGGCCCCAGGCGGCGGCGAAACCGGCCCGCACGCCGTAGTCACCGGTGGGCCACACGTCGAGCCGGCCCAACGTCCCGAGCAGGAACATCTGAGCCGTCCAGGGTCCGATCCCCCGCACCCGGGTCAGATGCTCGATCACCGCGTCGTCGGACAGTCGGCCGATGCGCTCCAATGCGACCTCCCCGGTCATCACCTTTTCGGCCAGGTCGCGGATCGAAGCGGCCTTGGCCCGACTGAGGCCGGTCGAAGCCAACAGGTCGGGCTTGGCGGCAAGCACACGGTCGGGCGTCACGGATCCGCCCATGGCCTGCTCGAAGCGACCGTGGATGGTGGCGGCGGCCTTGCCGGCCAGCTGCTGGTAGACGATGATCTCGGCAAGCTCTGCGAACCGCTGCGACGAACGGGCCGGGCGACGGCGCGGCGGGGGGCCGTGGCGTTCGACGAGCGACGCCAGCACCCGGTCCCGCCCCGCCAGCATCGCGGTGATGTCGGCGAGTGTCGGTCCGGCCACGAAGAAGATGATGCCACTGCTGTCGATCCACGGCAGCCCGATGAGACTGCAGAGGAACACATGGACGGAAACGTTGTCACCACCGAGCGCACCATTCACGCTCCTCCCGACGCCATCTTCGACTTGCTCGCCGATGCGTCACGCCACCCTGACATCGACGGTTCCGGCGCGGTGAAGAAAGCCAAGGAGGAACCACGGCGACTGGGGCTCGGGGACAAGTTCGGGATGTCCATGCATCAGGGCATCGGGTACTCGATGGTCAACACGGTGATCGAGTTCGAGGAGAACCGGAGGATCGCCTGGCAGTCGAACATCTCGGGTCCCTTGGGCCGGTTCGTCGGCGGACGGATCTGGCGCTACGAGCTCGAGCCGGTCGAGGGCGGCACCCTCGTACGCGAGAGCTGGGACATCGGCCAGGACCACCAGCGGCCGTTCCTCAAGTTGGGCAAGCTCCCCACCACGACCAAGTCGAATATGGACAAGACGCTGGTCCGCATCGAGGAACTGACCACCTCGCCGCCCGCAGGCGCCTGACCCCGGACCGACCGGTCGGGCCCGGGAAGGTCCGGACCCCGACCGGTGTTGTGCACAGCATGGTGCCGCTTTCCGTTCTCGACCTGGCCACGGTGACCCGGGGGTCCACGCCGGCAGACGCGCTGGCCGACACCACCCGCCTGGCCACGGTGGTCGAGGAGCTCGGCTACCGCCGGATGTGGGTGGCCGAGCATCACGGGATGCCGTCGGTGGCCAGTTCCGCACCGGCTGTCCTCATCGGGCACCTGGCCGATGCCACCACCCGGCTCAGGGTGGGGGCGGGCGGGGTCATGCTGCCCAACCACTCACCCCTCGTCGTGGCCGAGCAGTTCGCCACCCTGGAGGCGCTGCATCCGGGCCGGATCGACCTGGGCCTCGGCCGCGCCCCGGGCACCGATCCGTTCACGGCCCGCGCGCTGCGGCGGGCCGGTGAACTCGGGGCCGACACCTTCCCCGAGGACGTCGTCGAGCTCATCAGCTACCTGGTGGACAACGATGGCCCACCGACCCGGCCGGCCCCGGTGCCCGGACGGGGGTACCTCCCCGAGATGTGGCTGCTCGGCTCGTCGACCTTCAGCGCCCGACTGGCCGGCATGCTCGGCCTCCCCTTCTCCTTCGCCTACCACTTCAGCCCCGACCAGGTGGACCAGGCCCTCGAGCAGTACCGGTCGGCTTTCCGTCCCTCGATCCTGCTCGACCGTCCGCACACCATGGTGGCGGTGTCGGTGCTGTGCGCGCCGAGCACCGAGGAGGCCCGCTGGCTGGCCGGGCCGGCGGCGCTCACCATCCTCCAGCTGCGCACGGGCCGGCTCGGGCCCATCGTGACGCCCGAGGAAGCGGCGGCCTACCGGTTCACGGCCCGGGAGCGGGAGCTGGTCGAGGCGACCATGTCGACCCATCTCATCGGAGACCCGGCGGAAGTACACCAGGGCTTGGTCGACCTCCAGTCGCGGACCGGCGCCGACGAGCTCATGCTGTCCACCCGGGGCCACTCCTTCGAGTCCCGGGCCCAGTCGCTCAGCCTCGTGGCCGAGCGTTGGCTGATGGCCGGCGGCGCTGCACCGACATCCACCTCGGCGGCCTGAGCCGACCGTCGGCCACGACCCGCGTTCAGAGCGCGGCGCAGTGGGGGAGCACCTCTTCACCGAGGAGGGCGAGATGGTCGAGGTCGTCGAGATCGAGGATCTGCAGGTAGACGCGGGACGGCGCCGGCGGCGGCGAAGGTGGCCAGCTTGGCGGTGACCTCGTCCGGCGTGCCGCAGAGCCCGTTCTGGCGGAGCTCGTCGACCTGACGGCCCGATGGCCACGGCCCGACGGGCAATTTCGGCGTCGTCGCGTCCGCAACACACCGTCTGGGCGGCGGACAACACCAATGAGGCCGGATCACGCCCTGTCGACTCGCATGCGGCCCGGACCCGCCCGAACTGGTCAGCCGGTGTCGGCCAGAGACCGGAAGGCGAGATTGAATTCGGCTGCCGTAGCGGGCGGCCAGGCGCGGTGTCCGGATGGGACCACCTCCACCGACGATGACCGGAGGCCCCGGCCGCTGCACGGGCTTGGGCAGGGCCGGGCTGTCCCGGACCTCGTAGTGGCGACCGCTGAAGGTGAACCGCTCCCCGGCCGGCGTCGACCACAAGCCGGTGATGATGGCCAACTGCTCGTCGAGACGTTCGAAGCGCTCCCCCAGCGGCGGGAAGGGAATCCCGTAGGCGGTGTGCTCGGCCTCGTACCAGCCGGCGCCGAGCCCGAGCTCCACCCGGCCACCGCTCATGTCGTCGACCTCGGCCACCGAGATGGCCAACGGGCCGGGCAACCTGAACGTGGCCGAGGTGACCAGGGTCCCCAATCGGATCGACGTGGTCTCGCGGGCGATGGCGGCCAGGGTGACCCAGGCGTCCGTGGGCCCGGGCAGGCCGTCGGTTGTCCCCATGGCCATGTAGTGGTCGCTGCGGAAGAAGGCGTCGAAGCCCTGGGCTTCGGCCGTCCGGGCCACGGCCAGCAACTGGTCGTAGGAGGCGCCCTGTTGGGGCTCGGTGAAGATGCGGAGCAGCATCTCCCCGGTCTAGCCGAGCCCCGGTCGGGTTGCTCACCCCCGACCGGCCACGACCCGGCCCACGGCCATGACCCCCAGGACGCGGCCCCCGGCCAGACGCAATGCCGCGGCCGCACTCTGCGACCGGGCACCGGTGGCGATGCTGTCGTCGAAGACGAGGATGCGCTTGCCCCGGAGCCACTCGCGGTCGACCGCGGACACGAGCTCGAACCCCCGCCGCGAGGCGCGGAGGTGCCCGGTCGGCTCCGGCCCGCGCCCGAGCAGCTGCCGGTGGCGCAGGGCCAGGTCCGGCACGTGTGCGACCAGGGCGTCGACGGGGGCGCCCACCGGCCGACCCGAGGACGGCACCGTGGCCACGAGGTCCCAGCTGGAGCCGAACCGAGCCTCCAGATCGGCCCGGCTGGCCGCCATCCACCTCCGAACCAGCCCGGCGAGATCGGCGGCACAGGCCTGGCGGGCCTCGGCCACCGGGGCGTCCTTGTAACCGCGGAGCCGTCGGTGCAACCGGTCACCGACCCGGTAGTCGGCCATGGCCACCACCGGGGTGAGCGGCATCTGCAGCTGCCGGACGAGCGTGGCACAGCAGAAGCAGTGCGCGAACCGGGCGTGGGCGGCGGCGCCGCACACCCGGCAGACCGGTGCATCGAACACGGGAAGGGCCATGGCATGCCTCGCATTCACCCTTGGGCCCTGTAGGCCCCGATCGGATGGTGGCAGCGCCCGCCGGAGGCGGTGCGCGGCGATGGCCGGCCGTGGCCGGCGGATTCAGGGTCGGGGTCCGGCCTCCGGCCGGCGGTTCGTCAGTGGACCGCTTGAGGAGGAAGGTCCCGGTCGACCGGCTGACCAACTGGCCCTCGCCGTCCACCACGGTGGCCTCGGCGTAGGCCACCTGCCGGGCCATCCGCACCACCTCCCCGCGCAGCCGGTAGGACTGGCCCACCAGGGCCGGCCGCATGGTCTCGACCTTCATCTCGAGGGTGGCCCGGGTCCGGTCCCGGCCCGGGAGCGCCGAGTTGATGGAGAAGTTCATGGCCGCATCGAGCAGGAGGCCGTGCACGCCGGCCTGCACCACCCCGTGCGGATTGCCGGCCATCGGAGCGGGGACGAACGAACCTGACACCCAGCCGAGGTCCTCCCCGTCGACGCCGTAGTCGTCGAAGGAACCGCCCACGACGCCGATGAGCTCCATGCCACCATCGCCCAGCCAGCGGTCCATGTCCTTGATCCGACCCGTCACCATCCCGACCGTAGTGCCGGGCTGTGCCACCGTCGGCGGACCGACCCGGCCATCACCATCGGTCCCCCCGCGGGAACGGGTCGACGACGTCGGAACGCCAGGGCCGACGCCGTTTGACGCCGCCTCCCGGGCGAGTACGATCTAGGCGGACGGCTTTCTTGACCGCTCAGTCAAGTTTGCCCGCCGCGCAGTTGATCGACCGTCAGCAGTTCCCACATACGCCGAATTCGGCCGGCAGGCACTCGGGCCGCCGGACCTCGGAAGGAGAATCATGACCGACGCCGTCATCGTGGACGCAGTCCGCACCGCAGGGGGCAAGCGCAACGGGAAGCTTCGCAACTGGCACGCAGCCGACCTCGGCTCGGAGCCACTCAAGGCACTGGTCGAGCGCAACGATCTCGATCCCGCCCTGGTCGACGACGTGATCATGGGGTGCGTGATGCAGGTCGGCGAGCAGTCCCTCAACGTGGGACGCAACGCCGTGCTCGCCGCCGGCTATCCGGAGTCGGTCCCGGCCACCACCATCGACCGCCAGTGCGGCTCCTCCCAGCAGGCCCTCCACTTCGGAGCCCAGGGAGTCATCGCCGGCGCCTACGACATCGTCATCGGAGGAGGCGTCGAGGTCATGACCCGCACCCCGATGGGCTCGTCGGTCGTGCGGGACCTGGGCTACCCCTTCGGACCCCGGATGATGCAGCGCTACGCCGAGCGTGGCGGCCTCGTGGGCCAGGGCGAGGGGGCCGAGCTGATCGCCGAACAGTGGAACCTCTCACGCGACGACCTCGACGAGTTCGCCGTCCGCTCACACCATCGTGCCGCCCAGGCCACCGCGGAAGGACGCTTCGAGCGTGAGATCATCCCGGTGGCGGTGAAGGACGACGACCGCGCCGACACCGACGAGCTGATCTCCACCGACGAGGGCATCCGCCCCGACTCCTCGGTCGAGGTGCTGGCCAATCTCAAGCCGGCGTTCCGGCAGGAGGGCGGCAAGGTCACCGCGGGCAACTCGTCGCAGATCACCGACGGTGCCTCGGGCGTACTGATCATGAGCGAGGAGAAGGCGACCTCCCTCGGGCTCACCCCCCGGGCCCGCTTCCACAGCTTCGCCGTGGCCGGCAGCGACCCGATCACCATGCTGACCGGACCGATCCCGGCCACCAAGTCGGTGCTCGAGAAGGCCAAGCTGACCCTCGACGACATGGACGTCATCGAGATCAACGAGGCCTTCGCCTCGGTCGTCCTGGCCTGGCAGAAGGAGTTCGGAGCCGATCTCGACAAGGTCAACGTGAACGGCGGGGCCATCGCTCTCGGCCACCCGCTCGGAGCCTCCGGGGCCAAGTTGATGGCCACGCTGGTCAACGAGCTCGAGCGCACCCAGGGTCGCTACGGGCTCCTGACCATGTGCGAGGGCGGAGGAATGGCCAACGCCACCATCATCGAGCGGCTGGGCTGAGCCCGGCCCGGTTGAGGCCGGCCCGGTCGAGGTTGACGGGAGGCCGGCCCGGTTGAGGGGGCCGGTCAGTGGTAGCGGGTGGCCAGGATCAGGCCGGCGAAGATGGCGGCGATGGCGGCCACCAGCCAAAGGTTGTTGACGCCCCCGGGGAGTGCCCCGGCGTAATTGAGGATCACCACCAGCACCCCGAGCACGAACAGGCCGATGATCACGATCCCCATCCACCGGGGGCTGGTCTTGGCGTTCTTCGGGATGGGCGCCGTGTACCGGTTGCTCTGCACCGAGGCGCCCGGGGTGGTGGTCCGGCCGCTCGAACGACCCTTCTTCTGTGCCTTGCCCGGCCCGGCCTTGGCCTTGGTTGCCATGGCCGAAGGATAGCCAGTCACCGGGGCGGCGTGGCGACGGGGAATCCGCCCCGGCCCGGGCTTGTACGATCAGGTGGCCATGGGCACGCGGGTACTGGTCATCGACAACTACGACTCGTTCGTCTACAACCTCGTCCAGGAGCTCGGGGAGCTGGGGGCCGAGCCAGTCGTCCACCGCAACGATGCCATCGACATCGAGGGCATCAGGGCCGCGTCACCCGACGCCATCCTCATCTCCCCGGGGCCGGGCCGGCCCGAGAGTGCCGGCATCAGCATGGCCGTCGTCGCCGAGCTGGCCGGCGAGTACCCGATCCTCGGGGTGTGCCTCGGCCACCAGGCCATCGGACAGGTCTACGGCGGCAAGGTGGTGGCCGCGCCCACCCTCATGCACGGCAAGACCTCGTCGGTGCACCATGACGGCAAGGGCATCTTCGCCGGGCTCCCGGACCCCTTCGTCGCCACCCGCTACCACTCACTGGTGGTGGAGCCCGGCTCGGTGCCCGACGTCCTCGAGGTCACGGCCACCACGCCCGACGGCGTGGTCATGGGTCTGCGGCACCGCACGCTGCCCGTGGAAGGGGTCCAGTTCCACCCCGAGTCGATCCTCACCCCGAGCGGTCCGAGCCTCCTGTCCAACTTCCTGGCCGCCGCCGGCCGGCACTGAGCCGGAGGCCACCGCCGGCCGGACCGGGTGCACCGGTCCCGCGGCTCAGGGACTCTTCGGCTTGACCGTCGTCGTCGTGGACGAGTTGGGCGTGGTCGTGGTGGTCGTGGTCGAGGGAGGCGTCGTGGTCGTGGTGGTCGTGGTGGGCGGAGTCCCCGAGGAGATGATCAGGTTGACCGCCGTACCCGGGGCCACCGAGGTGCCCGGCAGGCGGGGTGGTGGAGATCACGTCCCCGCTCGGGTACTGCGTCGACGGCTGCTGGGTGGGGTTGGACCCCACGACCAGGCCGGCACCGCCGATGGCACTGCCCGCCTGTGACTGGCTGAACCCGGCCACGTTGGGCACGGACACATTGGGCAGACCGGACGACACGTAGAGGGTCACCGTGCTGCCCTGACTGACCTTGGTGCCCGACGTGGGACTGGTTCTGATCACGGTCCCGCTCTGGACACTGGAGCTCTGCGTGGGGCACGGGGTTGGCCTGGAGACCCTGCCCCTGGAGGATGGACACCGCCTGGCTCTGGGTCACGCCGATCAGCCCGGAGGGAACCGCCACCTTGGAGATCGGCGCGGGCTCGGCCACCTTCAGCGTGATGTTGTCACCCTTCTTGACCAAGGAGTTGGGCACCGGGTCGGTGGAGATCACCGTTCCGGCGGCGTCGTTCGAGACCTGCGTTCGTCTGGGTGACCGTGAGCCCCTCGTTCTTGAGGATGGCGGTGGCCGCGGCCACCGGCTTCCCCGGTCACGTTGGGCAGGTTGAACGAGGGCGCGCCGCCCAGGTACCCGAGGTTGCGGGCCAGGAGAAACCCGGCGCCGAGCAGCAGCACGATGAGAATGGCGAGGACGATGGCGTAGGTCCGGGTCCGGTTCGATCCGTCCTCGGCCGGCTCCTCGACCGGCGCGTCCTTGGCGGCCGGTACGGCCCGGGTCTGGTCGGGCTCGGCCACCGCACCCACCACCTGGGTGGCCCCCGCCGCGGCCAGCAGCGTGGTGGCGTCGTCCATGGCCATGACCGAGCGGCCCTCGTTGAACCGGAGGAGGTCGGCCCGCAGCTCCTCGGCTGTGCGGTACCGGTGGGCCGGGTCCTTGGCCATGGCCTTCAAGATGATGGCCTCGAAGGTCGGGGGGATGGCCGGATTGAGCTCACGTGGTGCGGGCGGGTGGTCACGGACGTGCTTGGAGGCCACGGCCACCGGCGTGTCCCCGAGGAAGGGCGGCCGGCCGGTCACCATCTCGAAGAGGACCACGCCGAGCGAGTAGATGTCGCTGCGGGAATCGACACCGATGCCTTCGGCCTGCTCCGGGGAGAAGTAGGTGGCGGTGCCCATGACCGCCCCGGTCTGGGTCAGGCTCTCCTCGGTGTTGATGGCGCGGGCGATGCCGAAATCGGTGACCTTGACCTGCCCCTCGTCGGTGATCAGCACGTTGCCCGGTTTGACGTCGCGGTGGATCACCCCGTGCTTGTGGGCGTACCCGAGGGCGGCGGCCACGTGGGAGCCGACGTCGGCCGTCCGTTCGGCCGACAGCGAGCCGGCCGTCTTCAGGATCGACGACAGCGGTCGGCCGTCGACGAACTCCATGACGATGAAGTAGGTACCGCTGTCCTCACCCCAGTCGAAGACCGGGACGATGTTGGGGTGCGAGAGGTTGGCGGCGGCCTGCGCCTCACGGCGGAACCGCTCGACGAAGGAACGGTCGATCGACAGCTCGGGGAACAGGACCTTGAGGGCCACCGGACGGTCGAGCAGCCGATCGTGGGCCCGGTAGACCTCCGCCATCCCACCGCGGGCGATCAGGTGGATGAGCTCGTAGCGCTCGGAGAACACTCGAGGCGTCTGGTTCGGGTCCATGTGGGTCAAAGCCTAGGCCTGCGCTGGTTGGGGTCCGGGGTTCTCATGAGGTCCTCGTCTCGGTTGGTGCTGCTGTCGTCGTCGGCAGGCGGCTGCCGGGTCGTGGTTGCTCGGTTCGCACGTCATCCCTGTTCCGCCAGCACGTCCCCGAGGATCTGCTTCACGATCGGTCCCGAGTAGGCGGCGCCGGTGGCGCTGCCGGGCTGGTCGGGCAGCACCACGGCGATGGCCACCTTGGTGTTGCCGACCGGGGCGAAGGCGATCAGCCAGTCGTCCGTGTACTGGGGGTTGGGGCCGAACGAGCCGGTCTGGGCGGTGCCCGTCTTGGCGGCCACGTCCCAGCTGGCGGGAAAACCGACCGACGCCGCCGTGCCCGAGGTGACCACGCCCTTCATGAAGGTGGTCAGGGTGGCCGCCGTCTGCGGCGAGATCGGCTGCATCCACTCCTTGGGCTGGTACGTCTCCACCAGGTTTCCCTGGGAGTCGCGGATCTGCTCCATCAGATGGGGGACCATTTCGACGCCGCCGTTGGCCACCGTTCCCGCCACCAGGGCCATCTGGAGGGCCGAGGCGGTGACGTTCTCCTGACCGATGGCCGATTTCATCAGGCCGGGCACGTCGTCGGCGAAGTCGGCCACCGTGCCGAAGTTCGACGTGGCCACCGTGTCGGCGGGCACGTCCAACGGGATCTTCTGGTTGAACCCGTAGGCCTCGGCCTGAGTGACCAGGGCCTGGGCACCCAGCAACTGGCCGATGGAGGCGAAGTCGGCGTCACAGGAGTTGATCAAGAGGGCCTCCAGGTTGCCTCCAGGAGGAGGTGGGCAGGACTCCCCGTGGTAGTTGGTCAGCTGCTGGGGTGGGTTGCCGGTGTTGGGCAGGATGACGGACGACACCGATGGGTAGTTCATGAGAGCGAGATCGGGCCGGTGCTCGAGCACGGCCGACGTGGTCACCACCTTGAAGCTCGAACCGGGTGGGTAGGTCTGGTCGTACGTGCCGGCAACGAGCGGATTGCCGGGTTGGTTCAAGTAGGCGGCCCAGGCCAGGTTCTGGACCTTCGAGTTCTGGGAGACCAGTGGGTTGGGGTTGAAGGAAGGGTTCGAGTACATCGCCTCGATGGCGCCGGTGGTCGGATTCCAGACGACGGCTGCGGCCCCGTTGACACCGGGGGCATCCTGGTCCAGGGCCTCGGCCACCTGCAGCTGGAGGTTCTCGTTGACGGTCAGCGTCACGTTGTCCACCTCGGTGCGGTTGGTGAGCAGGTCCCGCAGGGTCTTGGCCGGTGGGGTGTGGGGGGTGAGGAAGCTGTTGTACTCCGCCTCGATGCCGCGGTAGTTCCCGTAGATGTCGGAGTCGAACCCGATGATCTGGGCGAAGAGGGTGGCGGTATTGGGGTTGTACTTCCGCTGGTACTTGTAGAGGCTCCCCTTCGGGGCCAGGACCGACGAGGCCAGCACGGTGCCGTCCGACGAGAGGATGCTGCCGCGGGTCTGGCTCCGCTCCGCCGTCAGTATCCGGGGGTTGTTCGGGCTGTTGGCCAGCGAGTTGGCCTTCAGCGCCTGGATGTTGTTCAACTGGAGGAACAGGGCCACGAAACAGAGCAGCATGAAGATCCCGAGCCGTCGGATGCGCCTCTCCATCAGAGCCCCTTGGTGGTGGTGGTCGTGGTCGGAGCCTTCTTCGCAGGAGCCTTCTTCGACGGAGCCTTGGGTGCGGTCGTCGTCGGGGTGGTCTCCGTCGCTGGATGGTTCTGGGTGTACTTGTAGTTGACGAGATTGCGCACATAGGCACGGGCATTGGCCACCGAGGTCTCCTCGACGCCCGCGTCGAGGGCGCCGAGGTAGCTGGCGGGCACGTCGGCGGTGGTGACACCGGTGCGGTCGACCTGTGTCGGGTGGTACCAGAGGAGCCCGCCGATCCGTCCCTGGTAGATGACCAGCTCATTGTCCTGGGCGCGCACGAAGTAGGAGTTAATGTCGTACCAGCGGACCGCGGCGAAGACACCCACCAGCACCGCCGCCAGCAGGATCACGAACAACAGGGTCCGGAAGGTGATCAGCCGGCGTCCCCGTGCCATCCGCCGCTCACGACGCTTGGCCCGCCGACGCTCCCGCCGGCTGGGACCCGCGTCCTCGGGCACCGATCCGGGGTACGGCACGGCGGCGTCCGCGGCCGTGCCCTCGGCCGGCTCGGTGAGTGGAGTGAAGTCGGGGGCAACGGGGGCCACGGCGGGGGCCGACGAGTCACCGTCGCCTACCAACACGTCGATCACCACCGCAGTGATGTTGTCGCTGCCCCCGTGGGTCCGAGCCGCCTGGACCAGGAGCTTGGCCGCCTTGTCCGGGTCGGAGATGGATGACAGGACTTCGCTGATCTGGTCGTTGTCGAGCTCGTTGGTGAGACCGTCGCTGCAGAGCAGGTAGCGATCGCCCCGAACCGGCTCGATGCGCCACAGGTCGACGGAGACGTCCGCCGACACGCCGAGCGCCCGGGTCAGGATGTGACGATGGGGGTGGACTTCGGCTTCGACCGATGTCAGCTCACCGGAACGGACCATCTCCTCGGCCAGGCTGTGATCGGTGGTGAGCTGGGTGATCTCACCGTCGTGGAAGCGGTAGGAGCGGGAGTCGCCCACGTTGACCAGGGCCAGGACGTCCCGGCCGCCCTCGCTGACCAGGCCCACGGCGGTGAGCGTGGTGCCCATCCCCCGCAGTTCGGGGTTCTCCAAGCTGTGCTGCCAGACCACCGCATTGGCCTCGGTGACCGCCTCGGCCAGGCCCGCGCCGGTCGGCTGCCGGCTGAATGCGGAGGTGACGGCATCGACGGCCATGCGAGCCGCCACCTCGCCACCGGCGTGGCCGCCCATCCCGTCAGCCACGGCGAAGAGGTTGGCCGTCTCCACGGCCAGGTCCTGATTGACCGAGCGCACCAGACCGGTGTCGGTGGCGGAGCCGGACCTGAGGAGTGTCACCTCACTTCCCCACTTCGAACACGGTGCCGCCGATCTGCAGGAGATCACCCTTTTCGAGACGGGTGCGGTCGCCGATGCGCACCGTGTTGACCCAGGTCCCGTTGGTCGATCCCAGGTCCTCGGCCCAAAGATCCCCGTCGAGGCGGAACAGGCGGGCGTGCAGGTTGGACGAGTACGTGTCGTAGTCGATCGGGACCCCGCACCCGGCAGCACGGCCTACGGTGACCTCGTCGCCGATGTCGTAGGTCCGGCCGGCTTGGTCCTCCGGGCGGATCACATGGAGGCGGAGCCGCTTCCCCCTCCGCACCTTGTCATCGCCGATCGGTTCGACGTCGGCTCCCCGGACCCGACGACGCTTGAGTGGGCGGACCTCCACCCAGACCGCTCTGACCACCCACATGAAGAACAGCCAGAGCAGGGCGATGACGCCGTACTCCAGGGCACGGAGTACCGGTGTGTTGTTCGCGGGTCCGGGGAGCGAAGCCAGGATCAGGTGCATTGGCGATCAGACGCCGGCCTTCACGAAGTTTCGAACCGGAGGACGGTGGTGCCGATCACGATCTCGTCCCCGTCTGCCAGTTTTCGCTCCCGCACATTCGCCCCATTGACCCGGGTGCCGTTGGTGGAGTTCAGATCGACCAGAACGACGTCGCTGCCCACCCGCCGGATTTCCGCGTGCCGGCGACTGGCGTTCGGGTCGGTCACCATGACGGCGCTCTCCGGGAGGCGGCCGATGGTGAGGGGATCGGGACCGAGGACAACCCGTTCCCCGTCAGCCAGCACGATCGAGGCGGCGGGAAGCCCCGAGGGTCCTTCGTGGACCCGGGAGACGATGTCGAACCGACCCCGGCGCTGGCGGGGGTCCTCGACCACCGAAACGGTGACCGGCCCCACGAACACGTAGTCCTCGGTGCGGGCATGCTCCCGGGCGGCCTCTTCGAGCTCCCTGACCAGAGCGTCGAGAAAGCTCTCGAAACGATCGAAATCGTTGGCCGACAGGTGCACCACGAAGGCGTTGGGCGCGATGAGGCCGTGGACGCCCAGACGGCGCTGGAGGTCCATCTCCCGGGTCAGTCGACGACCGATCTCAACCGGATGGAGCTCGCCCCGGAATGCCTTGGAGAGCGTGCCGTCGACCATGCGCTCGAGGCGCCCTTCGAACTTCTGGAGTCCCATGCTGCGGTCAGCCTACCGGTGTCAACCCCCTGGTAGGGGGTAGGGTCGCCCCGAGCCTCCTCCCCTCGCACGCAGACCCAGCCGGGCGTCGAAGCGGGCGCGCGGGCCGTGCCACCGATGAACAGGTGGTTTGGATCATCGGGTAGCCTCTGACGGTCGCTCGGGCGAGTGGCGGAATTGGCAGACGCGCAGGATTCAGGTTCCTGTGTCCGAAAGGATGTGGGGGTTCAAGTCCCCCCTCGCCCACGCAGGGGTCCTGACAAAACTGCGCAGCTCGCGTCGACAAAACTCGGCCGAGAGATGCGCGTCGCGATGGGATCGAGGTGAATCGGCGATCACCGGCCTTTTGACCGGGTGACGGAGCCGACCGATCACGACGAGGCCACCGTGCCGGTCACCGTCGTCGTGCAACAGGGCGCGCTCCAGCCACGCCGGTGCGGTCGAGTTGGGGTCGCTGGGGACCTCAGGCGGTCAGGGGTGGGTCCGGATCGCCGGTGGCGTCACCGGTCGCCACGGTGGCCGGGGTCGCCGGAGCCCAGGTGGCCAGCGACCTGGTCCGCCGACGGGACGGGAGCTTGCGGACCTTCTTGCCCTCGGCCTCCTTCTTGGCCAGGAACTCGTCGATCTTGCGCATGTTGGCGGCGAACAGCTGGAAGGCCACCAGGACACTCTGGGCGGCGACGCCCCGGATCCGGCGTCGCTCGGGGTCGTCGACGGCCTCCCGGGCCCCGTCCTTGATGAAGCCGTTCATACCCTCGTTCGAGTTGCGCAGCGTGGCGTACATGGCATGCCACTCCGGCGATTCGTGAGGCAGTTCCTGGGCGTACTTGGCCCCGGCTTCGGGGGGCAAGGTGACCGACTGCTGGGTGCAGACCTTCGGGGGATGGAGGCGGAGGACGTCGGTGACCGGGATCCGGGTCCTGGCCTGGCCGTCTCCCGCTTCGGATCCCGGTTTCAGCTGCACAGCGGACCTGCGGTGCCGGTCCGGCCGCCGGGCAGACTCATGCGGCCGTGCCCGTCGCTGTCGGGACCGGCCTTTGGGCCGCATCTGGTAGTGGCGGCGCTCCTCGATCCGGGCTGCATGGGTGGCCTCGTCGATCACGCCTTTCCGGAAGTCCATCGTGGCGTTGATCAGCGACTCGGGCATGCCTGGGCAGTACCAGGTGCCGTCGACCAGGAGCATGCCTGCGTAGCTTCCCTGCCGGCCGAGCTGGTCGATCTTGTAGTCGAGGACCAACTTGTAGCCGAGGGACCGGGCCGGGAGCTGGAAGTCCTCGGGCTTGGCCTGGGAGTAGGCCCGGTCACCGGCCAGGTAGTTCGCCGGGTGTCCCCGGGCGGCGATGCTGGCCAGGGCCACGATGGCGCTCTGGCCCACCCGGGTCCCCGGCTTGCGCAGTGGGGCCATACCCAGCGACCAACGTGGGCATGGCTGCGGGCTCGTCGGGGTCGTCGCTGCCGCTGACCGCAAGGGACGCGTCATAGCCCCAGATCGAGAGCTTCGGCTCGGGATCCCGGTCGGGACCCTCCTGTTTGTCCCGGTGATACCAGTCGGCGTCGGGGTCGGTGGAGTAGCGCAGGGTCTTTGGCTGTACACCCTTCTTCTTCCGCTTTTCCCGCCTGGAGGGTCGGGCAAAGGCCGGGATGACCGTGTCGTCGACCGCCGCCGATCCCTTCCAGCTGCCGCCGCACCTCACGGGGCAGGGTCCGGATGCTCATCTCCAGGATCTCGTTGACGAACCAGGTGAGGCGATCTTCGCGCTCGGCCCACTCCTCTTCTGTGTGTCTCGAAGCGGCGGAGCTCGAGGAGGGCGTCGAAGACCTCGGCCGGGTCAGACGGCGGTTCTTCGGGTACGGGTGAGGGGTCCATCAGCTCGAGCAGACCGTGGAAGCGGGTCCGGACGTTGCGGTAGCAGTTGTCCCAACCCCGGTGGTCGTCGGGGTCCGGGGGCTTCGGGACCCCGAGGGCGTGGCGCATGGTGGGCGAGATCTGGCGGAACAGCACGTCTTTGAACCGGGTGGCCAGCATGGGCTGGTCGGTCACGGCACACAACACCATGGCCACCAGCAGGGCCCGCACCGGGAAGGTCTCCGGCCTCCCGCCCGGGCCGGATCGCTCCTTCTCCTTCCAGACCTCGATGGTGGCCAGCAGCTTGGATCCGTCGATGAGCGAGATCGCCTTCCAGACCACGGTCGTCCTCGAGCCTTCCCGACGGGCACGGCGAACCGGGCGTCGGAGATCGGACCGAGTCGACGTCGACGGGAGTGCGACCTGGAGCGCCGGCCACGTCAGGGCGCTCCCATGCAGCATGTGGCGGGCCCGGTCTGCTGTCGGGTGCGCGTGGCGAAGCTGCAGATACCGGACCAGCTGGGAGGCCCGCACCCCGGAGGCCTGCTCCAGGGCGACCAGGTGGGTGCCGGCCGACAGGTGGCCGACGATCCAGGTGATCCGGAGCCGCTGGACCTTGAACTTCGGGACCTCATCGACGGAGCAGCGCCGGATGAAGCCCGAGGATGGTGTTCCGGTGGATCCGGTCGCGATCGGGCTGGAAGTACGGCCGTTCCCCCGAGTCCCGGGCCACGTCCAGCACAGCGGCCGCCCAGTCCCGGTGGACGGGCACCACTCGATCGACCCGGCCACCCGGGCCGAGGACGTCGACGAGGACGATGCCGTCCTCTTCATGGATGTCGGTGCCCACGGCCCGGACGATCTCCTCGCTCCGCAGCCCGGCTCCGAGGCCGAGGGCAAGGAGGGCCCAGCTCTCCCGGCGCATGGACTCGGTGGGCGAGGCCCCGGGACCAGGAGACCAACTCGGTGACCTCGGCCGTCGAGTACGGGAGGCCACGACGGAGACGCCGGCAGCGGCACCGACCGGGGCGGGAAGAGCGTGTGCCCCACCACGGCCGCCCCGACCCTCCAGAGCTGGCTGCGGTAGTTGAGCCGGGTCCCGTCGGTCAGGTGGGTGCAGCCCTCGGTGATGAACCGGTCGATCAGCTCGGGGGTGAACAGCGACTCGGCATCGACGGGGAGCCCGATCCGGTCGGCCCAGAGGGCCAGCTGCCCGACGACGCTCAGGCACTTCCTGGCCAGTGGGGATCGGTGAAGCCCACCTTGGTGACGGCGTGCTTCACCACCGGCTCGACCCTCTCCCAGACTCGTCGGGGACGTCCTTGGGTGAGAACCGGTTGATGGTGCCGCTCACCGACTCGCCGGGCCGGACGGGCTCGCCGAACGACCAGTGCTCGGCCAGCCGATCGGAGACGAATGACGTGGGGAGCCGCGACGGGTCCCGGCTCGTCACCTTCTCACCCTGATCGGCGTCTCTCGGTGGCCACGACTCTCGGTCCTCTGGTCTGCTGATGCCGTCGCCGAGGAGCTTCCCGGCGATCGACATGACAACGTCGCTGTAACCGAGTGCACCAGGGCCCGCCCTTGAGGTTCGGGGATAGCTAGTCGACAGATACCGGCAATCGGCGACATCGGCCAGGTCAACGCCGCAATTCTGCCAATACCTCCTACGAAAATCTGCGTCCTAGTTGATAGCTAGCATTCGTATCGACCGGCAGTCCCTGGACCAGGGATTTCTTCGTTCCAGGTGCCCGTTTTGGCCAGAAAAAAAATTTCGAGGCGGCCCTTCACGGTCTTTCGTGTACTGCTGTACTGCCGGAGGCGTTCTGTCCGTGCCGGAGCTCTCCCGGGCTGGACATAGCTCGAACGGCGCGGCACCAGCGCTCAGGCCACGGCACGGAACGGCTCCCGCAACTCGCACCACCTGCAGCCTGATGCCGCGGGAGGAGGTTCGGGATCATCGAGGACGTCCACAACCTCTCCGAGGAATGCTGCGAACCTCAGGTCGTCCCGGGGCACCTCGATCCACTGGACCCCTCCGAAGAGCCCGGCCCTCCCGCCTTCTGCCTCATAGGTGTCGGGCAGAAAGCAGAGCAGCCCCAGCGAGCTGACCGTCTCGGGCCGACCGGCCGAGGGGTGCTCGAGGGCCATGGCGTAGGCGTGGAGCTGGCGGCCGTAGGTGGCGATGTGGTCAGGTTTGGGGACCGTGGTCTTGAAGTCGACGATGCCCTTCGTCCCGTCGTCGCAATTGATCAGCACGTCAACCCGGCCCCGGATGAGGCAAGTGCTCGACCTTCCCGGAGCGAGCAAGGGGGCTGACTTCACCCATCGGTCTCCCCCACCGATGATCCCTGCCGGCATGCCCTCGGCCAGCGTTTCGGCTCGTTGGCCCAGGTAGTGCTTCTTCATGGCCCGGTCGATACGCCCGAAGACACTTGGGAACGGCGACCGGGGCCTGGGCTGTCTCCGGGCGACCTTGAGGTAGAAGCAGCGGGGGCAGTCGTCCCAGAGAAAGGCGAAGTCACTCGGACTCAGGGCCCAGGGAGCTCTCGCCATGCCCCTGAGCCCGGATGGGCCGACCGGGCGCGCGTTTACTAGTGTTGTCAAGTCAGTACCTCCTCATTAGGTGCTGTCCACGGCCCCGGGGTGTTACAACACCGCCGGGGCCCATCTATGTGCGCACTACCTTGCGCACCACTAGAGTACCAGTGCGCACTATCATGCGCAACCCGGTTTGGTCACACCCATTGCGTACTCTTCAGGCGTGTCGAAGAAATACGACCTAGAAGATCTGGTGGGTGTCGCAGAAATCGCTCAACGGCTAGGTTTTGGCACAAGCGTCGTGCATGACTGGCGGCGGCGCCACGTCGAGTTCCCCGAGCCTGTCCTACGCCTCAGAATGGGTCTCGTTTGGTCGTGGACAGAGGTCGCCTCCTGGGCGAGACATACAGGTCGGCTGGACCATTGTGCAGGATGACTTCGCTCAGGGTGCCCGCGACGATGCAAATCAGGTTGAATCAGACATTGGCACCGCACGGGCACTTGTTCCGCAGACCCCGAGGGATTCGGGCAACTTCAATCCGACGAGTCGAATTTGCCCTCGTACCGACCTAACACACCGACGGAGACCGACCTGAATCAGGGCATAGCTCCGGCCAATCAGGTGATTGCCTCTTCGCTCTGTGGACCGCCGGCCCCGGCGCCAAGCGCAATCTCATCGATTTCGTAGCGATTGGGTAGTTGGGGCTCTACGTCTTACTTGGGGATTCGCTCGCCTGGCGTTGAGCGTCCTCGGTAGTGGATCCGTTTCCATCCTGATTCGAAGCAGTTGAGACGCCTCTTCCATTCTGCGCCACCAGCGGGTGCTCACCATCTCGACCTGTGAGTTCCAACAGAAGTGACTCCATCCGTTCAAGTCTTTCTTCCAACTTGTCAGTCTTCTGATCGACGAAGTAGCTCGCGACGGTCGCCGTCAGTACCCCGAGAAGCCCGATGCCGACCAGCATGAGCGCCACCGCCACGCCCTGCCCAAAGGGCGTAACTGGATACGTGTCGCCGTAACCGACTGTCGTCACTGTGACAATCGCCCGCCAGAGTCCCTGACCGAAATCATGGATGTTTGCCCCGTTGGCCGACCGCTCGGCGATGGTCACCAGCCCGGCAGAGGTGAAGACAATCAGCATTACGGCAAGTAAGACAAAGTGCAGGCCCTTGTGGGTCATGAGCTTCTTGGCTCTGGCAACGATGTCTGCTGTGAGGACGGCAATCCGACCGAGACGTCCCAGATTCATCAGTCGGCCGATCCGGGCCGGTCTGAAAAACGGCACTGCCACGATGATCAAATCCAGGATGTGGGTCCGGACGAACTGCTTGCGGCTCGGCGCCAAGGCAAGCTTCGCCAAATACTCGACGGCAAACAGAGCCCAGATCGTGTAGTCGATGACGGCGAATGTCGAGGCAACCGTGCCGTGAACTTGGATCACCAATGGAATGATGAGCACGGGGAGCCACAGGATGGTGATCACCATCATGGGGCCATCGGTCGCCCTGGCGAAGCGCTCGTATGCTTCCTGCGATCTCACCATTGCTCAGTCGATCCGAACTATTGATGCCGCCATTCAACCTCGCCTCTCACCGCTTCCAAGCATATGCCCATTGGGTTTTGGCAACCTCACTCGAATGAGGAATAGGGTTTGGTGATGGCACGTCGCTCGTCCCTCCGGTCACAGCTCTACCGGGCAGCTCGCGATCTCGGGAACGTTCAGGCCGCGGAGAGAGGGCCTACGTCATATGCCAAGCGGGTGGCGAGGCGCAAGGTCTACCGGACAACCAACGGGATGACCCAACACCTATTGCGGCAACTCAAGCTATAGCTCTCCTGTGGTCGGGCTCCTGAATCGGTTAAGCGTGGTGGCAGCAGCTTGTGTAGATTTCTGGTGGACATTAGATCTAGGCGGGGAGTGATCAGCAGATGGCTTCGATTCGCAATGCAATTGGCGCAAAGGTCGGCCTGGCTGCGACCCTGATCGGACTCTGGGCCTTGGTCGCGCTCGGAACTCCGGCCCTTGCGGCCCAAGCCCACGGTGACCATCCGGTTAGCCATTCAGCCTCATGTGCTGGTTACTTGCCCACCGGTACCGTCGCTGGGATGGCGGCCACACCGAGTGGTGGTGGGTATTGGATCACCGATAGTGCCGGCCTCGTGGTGTCCTGCGGAACGCGCCGAACCTCGGGTCCATTGGAGGGCCTCTGGCCCAGCCCATCGTTGGCATGGCCGCGACCCCGAATGGCAATGGCTATTGGCTCGTGGCGTCCGATGGCGGGATCTTCTCGTTCGGCAATGCGCAGTTCTACGGATCAACAGGTGGCACCCATCTCAATCAACCGATTGTCGGCATGACCGCCACCCCGAATGGAAGGGGATACTGGCTGGTCGCCTCCGACGGGGGGATCTTCTCGTACGGGAATGCTGAGTTCCACGGTTCAACCGGTGCCATGCATCTCAACCAACCAGTCGTCGGGATGTCGTACGACAGCGCTTCAGGTGGCTACTGGCTGGTGGCATCGGACGGGGGGATCTTCGCCTTCAATGCTCCGTTCGACGGGTCGATGGGAGGAACACCGCTCAATAAGCCGGTGGTCGGAATGGCCACCACTCCGGACGGCGGGGGGTATTGGTTGGTGGCCGCGGACGGTGGGATCTTCTCGTTCGGAAACGCCGCCTTCCATGGCTCGACGGGTTCGATCGTTCTCAATCGCCCAATCGTCGAGATGGCATCGGATGCCGCCACGGGCGGCTACTGGTTTGTGGCGTCAGACGGAGGAATCTTCGCCTTCGGGGCCCCGTTCTTCGGATCGGCGGTAGCTCCGCCGCCTCCGCCCCCACCTCCGCCGGCCTCCCCGCCGACGCCTCCGAGCAGTCCAGGCGCTTCCTGCACGGTCTCCATATCGAACCCAAGCCCTCCTCAGTACAGCTATGAGACCGCAACCATCCAGTCGAATGTTCCGAATACCGGTGTGACAATTACCAAGCACTACAGAACGGTAACGTCGTACGATTCGGGCGCTACCGATGGGTCGGGGAATGCGGCAATCATGTTCTATATCAGTGGCGCAACGATCGGGTACACGGTAACAGTGACAGCCACCGTAGGTTCAGCGTCTTGCTCGACCAGCTTCACAACTCAGTGAGCTTGTCATGACGGGAGCGGCAAAGTGAGCCTTCTGCGTGGACTGTTGCCAAAGCCGGTCCGACGTGCGATGCACCCGGTGCGTAGTACCGCTGGATCATTCAAGCGGAGGGCGACGCCAAAGCCCGTCCGCAAGGTTCAGTATGCACGGCACCCGATCGGAACAGCGACAACCAGGGCGGGACGGGCTGTGCGGAAGGGATCCTTCAAGTAGCGGAACTGGCTAATCCAGCTGCAGGTCGTCGACCTTCATTGCCCACCAATCGATCAGCCGTTCCTGACCTCGTCGGTGAGGGGGCCATCGGCGATCAAGAACTTGATCGGCTTGGCCCAGGTTCACGAGGCCAAGCTCGTCCTCCAAATAGTCGGCGGACTGATCGACCAAATCCTTATGCTCGGTGGCAATGCGATCGGAATACCAGATCTCGAAGCCGCCCGGATTCTCTTCGAAGTTGATATCGAAACTCAGCGGCGGGGGTAGGCGATTGGCCGGAATTCCATCGTGTGGGTGCCGAGAATGTCATCCGGGTACCTTGAGCAGGACTTCCCTGGAATGGCTCGAGACGGTGAAACTGGGACATGGCCCTTTCGTTTCTCTACCTGGCCTTCACCAGGATCCTCCGGTTGGTGCGTCTGAGCCGGCGAGACCGGGACAAGTTGGCGATCGAAATCGTCATGCTCCGCCACGAAGTCGCCGTGCTTCGCCGTCAAGTCGTCCGACCGGCCCTGCGACCCTCTGACCGCGCTCTGCTCGCCGGGCTGAGCCGACTGCTCGACCGCCGGCATCGGGGCAGGTTCTTCGTACAACCAGAGACCCTTCTGCGATGGCACCGGGACCTGGTTCGACGGAAATGGACCTATACCCACCGGCCGGGTCGACCGAGCATCCCCGCCGGCACGGTAGCGATCATCCTCCGACTGGCCCGGGAGAATCCCACCTGGGGCTACCGCCGCATCCAGGGCGAGCTGGCAAGGATGGGCGTCGTCCTGGCTCCTTCGAGCCTCTGGACCATCCTGCGCCGGAACGGTATCGACCCTTCACCCATGCGGAGCGGTCCGGCCTGGGCAGAGTTCCTCTCTTCCCAGGCGTCATCGATGCTGGCCTGTGACTTCTTCTCGGTCGACACGGTCTTGCTAAAGCGCCTCTACGTGCTGCTCTTCATCGAGCTCGACACTCGACGGGTGCATGTGACCGGGATCACCGTTCATCCGACCGGCTCCTGGGTAGTCCAGCAGGCGAGGAATCTGACCATGGCACTGGAGGATCGGGTCCAACCCGTCAAGCTCCTGATCCGTGACCGGGACACGAAGTTCACCTCGAGCTTCGACCAGGTCTTCCGGGCCGAAGCGATCCGGATCATCCGCACCCCAGTGAGGGCACCTCGAGCCAACGCCTTCGCCGAGCGGTTCGTGGGCACGGTTCGTCGTGAGTGCCTGGACCGGATGCTGATCTTCGGTCGTCGGCACCTGGAGCACGTGCTGGCCGACTATGTCGTCCGCTACAACCACCACCGCCCGCATCGCGCTCTCGATCAGCAGGCTCCACAATCAGTGCGGACGAGTCCGGCGTCGATCGGCGATCGTGACCTGGCCCGACTACGGAGAACCGACAAGCTCGGTGGTCTCATCCACGAAAACGGACTGGCAGCGTGAGGCACTTGGATGGCATTTCCGGCACCCACACCGTCCAGGTCGACCGACCATCCCCGCCGGCACCGTTTCGATCATCCTGCGAATGGCCCGGGAGAACTCCAGCTGGGGCTACCGGAGAATCCAGGGTGAACTCGCCAGGATGGGTGTGTGGTCTTGGCCCCCTCGAGCACCATCGGAGTGAGATGGCTCACTGACCAGTTTCCCGACAGCATGATACGCATCACGTCGTACCCGGGCCGAGGTCCGAGATGAAGGCAGCCAAGCTCTTGGGGAACCGGCCGCCTGTAATCTCGGTGTTCACCGTTCCCGTTCCGGGCCAGACGGTGTCGGCGTCAAAGTAGCTTTCGTAGACGACGTTGTTCACCGGATTTCGCATCCAACTGGTCAAACTATTCACATAGAATGGGTCGTCCCCAAGTCCATGACCGTCTGAGCGAATGGTTACACCCCATTCGGTGATTGCTATTGGGATTCTCCTCGCGGAGGCGAACGCCCGGGCCGAATCCAAGGCGGGTAGGGTCGTTTTATTCCAGGCGGTTGCAAACGTTTGAGGAGTCACCCAGCTCTGGTCATAAACATCAAGGCCAATGTCGTTTACGTACGCGTCTCCAGGATAGGCCAGCGACGCTTTGTAGCCGGCCATCGTGAACGCAGACGCGTCAGTGTTCCAGACGAACCGGAATGCCTCTCCCCGGACGGTACGCATCGCTGTCACAATTTGTCGGAAGTACGCTGCGTACTCCGATTCCGTCGAAGGTGTCAATGCCCGCCATGCGAACCAGCCACCATCGAATTCCCAGCCAATTCTAAGATAGGCATTGGCTTCCCGGGCGGCAACCAAAGTCCTGGCAAGGGTCACGAAATAGCCCTTGTACGCTCCTGTTGCTCCGACCGCCAGGCTACCCATCGGTTTCCCGGACGAGTTGGTTGGAATCATGGGAACACCGAGTGACAAGAAATAGCCCGAACCCGTCCAGCCATCAGTGAACAGCCAGGAGAGGTCGCCGCCGGTTCCGTCCATCCCAACCCATCCGCTACTTGCCGGCAGATATGCCGTCGCAATGTTTGGTGTCGTGCCCGTCTCGTGACCGAATGCCGCCAGTCCCGCAGGATCGAACTCGTCAACGAATGCACCCTGGAGGAGGTGTTGTTTGGGGGCCATGGTCGACACGCCCGTCGACAACACCATCCCATCGCCGCCAACGGTCGGATTCACGGCCATGGCCAGAGCCGTTGTCGGATCTGGAGACTGAGCGCCGATGCCAACGGCCAGAGCGAGACCGACGCAAACTAAGGCCAGCGCGGCGGTGCGACGCGAGTGGACACGCATCTGCCTCATCCGCGGAAGTCGGTACATTTCTGAGCCCCTCAGTCCCGCAAATCGGACCGCAGGAAGGCTCGTGTCTCTCAACATCGCGTCTTCGGCGGCCCGGCCAACTCGATGAGTCCCGTAGCTTTGCGTCCCTCCCTCGCGGGAGGTTTGCCCTTTTCGAATCTCCTCAACAACGCTAGAAGCCTAGTTCGTATCCTGTCAACGGTTGAAAAACAGTCTTCTCGCTTTCGCTTCAAACGCAAACGTTGCCCGAATCCGGACATGGACTAATCGATTTCCGGTTCACTGATTTTCTTTGCTGTGAACATACGTGCGGTCAGGAACGCCATACCAACTGCGAGTGATGAATCCCAGAATCAGGGCGATGTAGACGCCGCCGAAGTAAAGCGGACCGAGGATGGATCCAAGACTCGGAAGTGTCCGAAATCCAACCGCGAAGCAAAGAGGCACAACGACTGTACTGACAACGATCAACTGCGGGAGAACCTCCCGCCAGTGCCACCGCACATCGTCATATTTTCGGGTGACTTTGTATTCGGGCTTCCTGGTCCGCCCTCCGACAAAAGCCCGGAGGGACGCGCCGGTGATCATGGTGGCCATTCCCGCCCACACCACTCTGAACTGCCACAGATCTTTGACCGGCGTTCGTTGGCGGGACCTTCGGTCATTGTAAGGGCGCCCCAACAGCAGCATCCATGCTTCAATGGCCACAATCAGCGGAAGCATGTGCGCGATATAGCCCCATCCTGAGGACGTCATGGGCTGCCATCCGAAAAGTGAGCAGGTAACACACGGTATATAGATGAGCACAGTGACAGAATTCAAAGTAGTCCAAGAGCATGCCCGTGAAATGCAAACGTTGTCGGATGTTTAGACCGCGGAGGTTGCCCCAGACCATGAGGCGTACAGTATCGACTGCCCACGTTCCCCTTTGCTTGTACACGTTGGGGAGGTCCTCGGGGCAGTGTTGTCCCACCGCCCCGACGATCGGCAAATAGACCGAAGTCCAACCGCGTCTCAGCGCTTCGACGCCTGACTGAAGGTCTTCGACGAGATTCCACACTGGGAACTCGCCGATATCACGGAGGGCGGTACGCCGCCACACGACCCCCGAACCACACGGGAATACCGCATTCGACGCATGACGAGAGAGCATCTGACCTCGGTAAAACATGCTGGCGAGGTTCTCGAAGGGATCTCCCGCACTGACCTGGGTCTCTTTGACCGTTTGGACAAAGGCCACCCGATGGTCATGTTCCAACTGTCCAACCACCTGTCTGAGGAACGACGAGGAGCCGAGTTCGTCGTCGGCATCCCTCGTTTCGATGTACCGGCATTCAGGATGCTTCACATCGATCATCGTCAACGCCGAATTAAGGTTTCCGGCCTTTGCTGCACCATCCCTTCCGGGGTCGAACCGTCCTGGAGGGGAGTGGTAGATAACCGGCAAGTCCCGCATGGTTTCTTCCAGGTCAGGGTCGTGCCCATCGTCGGAAACAACGACAGTCAACCGATTCAGGGGCCAATCCTGTTCCAGCACGGATCGCACAGTTCGGAGGATCATCGGGATGTTCTCGCCACAGGTTGGGACGATCACGGCCACATGAGGTTCTGCACCGGTTGCGACGATGCGTGACTCGGGAACGCTCCGCACCCAGTTATTGGCAATGGTGAGCAGCATGCTGGTCAAGGAGAAGGCGCTCGCCGCGGCGAAGGGCCAGGCAACCCACGGCACCCGAAGGTTGAGTGACACCACCATCCAAGGGATGTAGATGAGCTCGCTGATGATCAGAAACAACCCTGCAAGTCGAAGCTGCCACTGCGCAACGCGGACCGGGTACGAGTCCCCATGGGCTCGGGCGGCACGGGCAATGCGTGTGGATGGTGCTGGCTCCACACAGGCGGCAGGAACAGGGATCGGAGAGCGTCGAGCGACTCCGGCCGCGCCGTCGACATCCCCGGGATCCTCCAACTCCGGGACACGCAGCGGCCCGGCAGGATAGAACTTCTCGGAGGGTGCGAGCGCGGTCATGCCCGACCCCGCTTACCGGTCCAACGCCTGACCGTCCGCCCAGCCTTCCGCACCGGATAAGGATCATGCCATCCGCAGGTTCCGCCAATATTCAATGTCTCGATGCCGCCGAATGCAACGGCCAGCGTGCTCATCCGGAGTGTCCCCACCCCCGTGAGACCGAGCTCCCCGGACGGCCGACTTGCTTCATCCCTGTTTTCGATTCGGCGGAAAAGACGCGAAGCCCGTATCCCACCCTTTCCGACACAGGGGCGGCACGCATCGGGCGCGATGCAGGTCATGGTCCCCTCGCAATTGGCCCCAGCACTGCGCTCGTCACCAGTCGTGACAGGAACTCGCTGTACGCAATCGTCACATGATCGATGTCGGCATACGGAACAAAGGGTCCGATAACGGCCGGACAAGTTCCCGCGGTGCAGAACCAGTTGTGGCTCGGCATGAGAATGGCATGTGCCACTGAGGCATTCAGGTCGTCTTGTGCCAGCAATTCACCATAGGAAGTCTGACCGGTCGTGTAATGAAGAGAACATGTTTGTGGATCTCGATGGGCGGCTAAGCAGTCAGGGACCGACGTCGGGAAGACCGGACTGGTACCCAATACGATCCTGATTGCCGACGGGGCGTTGGCAGTGGCGTGAGAGAAGAGGCTCTTGAAGCCGGCAGCCCACTCCAAGCTGGTCGTCCTAGTGACACCGGTTGGCCCCTCCGCGGCGATCACAGCAGTTGGGTGGAGTGCACTGATGACAGGCAGAACATGTTGGTGCCATTCATTGCACTCCCTCGGTTGCGCCCCAAATTCCTGGGCCATACGTGATGTCAGACGTAGGGCAGCCGGCGAAACCGAACACAGCCAGTCGGTACCCATGAGATCGAAGCCCGAGAGCCAAAGCGGGAGCCCAATTCCCTACATTTGAATCTCCTACCAATACGATCGTACTTTTTGATTGAAGATCTCCGAATAGACAAGGAACTGGATGGGCGGCTTGCCCAGGGTGGTTGTAGGGGTCACAGGCATCGAAATAGGAGACCCCGGAGTTGCCATACGCCAGATCACTGCTGGCGAAAGAAATTGAGGGAAGGGTAGAGAACGTCGGGCAGTGATGTCCGCAGCTTCGATCTATTAATCTGGTCAAGCAAATTCGAGAGAGAGTTTGGCACGGCTGGGGTTCCGGCCGCGGACGTCCCTGCACCCAAAGTGACAGGGTTTGTAGCCAGTCCTGTGGCAACCCAGACCACCAGAATGAGTCCAATACCAACTGCATACGTTGCCATTCGGCGACGATCCAGCCATTTTGATCGCCGGATTCGATTCTCGAATAGGTAATACGAGGTAACCGCCAATATGAAAGCGAGCCCGATGAGCTCAAGTCGGGAGATGACTGAGATCTCAGAGCTGCTCGAATACTGCATCGGAATCATGAGAAGCGGGTAGTGCCATAGATAGAGACCGAACGAAATCTCCCCGATGAATACCAGCGGGCGGCGGGAGAGCAGGAGTTCTGGGCCCACACAGCTCCGTGATTTGCCGACGAGCAACAGCAGTGCGGTTGCTCCAACCGGCCACCACACTGCTACGCCGGGATAGGAGGTGCTGTCGTTGAAGACAAGGGCTGATATCACGATCACAGCCAGGGCAATCCAGCCCAGAAGAGCAGCAGCCCAGCCAAGGAGCGCGTTACCCCTTCTTCCTGACCTGCTTAGCGTCACCGGAAGTACGGCGATCAGTCCGCCGAGAGCGAGCTCCCATACCCGAGTGAACGGGGAATAATAGGCAGCGACCGGATCAACCTTGGTCTGAACGGCGCACCAAACTGCTGAGGTTGCAACGATCACCACCAAACTGGCAATCAGCATGATGTGTCGATGTTTCGATCTGAATGCGGCCCAGATCAAATAGATGACTAAGGGGTAAACGAGGTAGAACTGCTCCTCCACGGCCAACGACCAGTAGTTGAGAATGACTGACGGTGGCTGCTGGGAGCTCAGGTAGTTGGTGCCAATGAAAATGAAATGCCAGTTGACGCTGAATAGCGAAGCCCAACGTTCGTCACCGCCAAGAGACTGACCTGTGAGGGGACCCAGCCAATGGTACGTAGCGATCAGTGTGACAACGAGTACGAGAGCCGAAGCAGGCAGTATTCGACGTATGCGCCGCCGGTAGAACGAGGAGATCTTCTGCCTGAACGGCGCGTCGGATTGGCGGATCAGTACTCCGGTGATGACGTAGCCGCTAATCACGAAGAACACATCTACACCGACGAACCCTCCCGAAAAATGTGGAAGTTTCGCGTGCGCCAAGATGACCAGGGTGACGGCTAGAGCACGCAGGCCTTGGATGTCTGTTCGAAATGAGCTGCTTTTGCCCTCTGGTTTCGAACGACGATCTGAATCGATTTTCGCAGAGGGCCCCGTTAGCGAAGGCGGGTGAATCGTCTGCGTCCGTGGCAAGGTTTCGAGCGATTCTGAGCTGGCTGGCCTTGTCAGCGTCGCGTTTGTCGAATGCCGGGGCATGCCTGATTGGCCTTCGGGAGGCATCCACAAATTCGTGGCTCCGCTGCGGTGGGTCAGGTCTTCGTTGTTGCTGAGAGCGGAATCCTGTCGGGACGGCTCTGGGGGATAGCCAATCCACATGCTCGCCAGCAGATCCACGGTTTGACCGAACTCCTCGACTGGAGAAGGAGTCGGGCCAGGAGATAGGTCGCTGTTCGGTCTGACGGAGGTCGTCGTCCGCCTGCTGACCGAACCGTCACCCTCGGACCCAGTCCCTGGTCCTGAGGCCGCGGCACGCTTCGATGATGGGGTCCAGGTGGTCACGATTGAAGGGTTGACTCAGGGATGGACAAGTTGCCTTGCTCCGAACGATCGGTTGGTGCGACACGGTTCAGGTCCGCCGGCGCCGGCGAATGAGCCACTGCTCGGACCAGTGCGGGTGCTTCCGCCTTGTCCGAGCACACTTGTTCATTGACCGACACTGCGCAATAGCAGTGAGTGACTTCTGTGTAAATTTCTTGGTGCCAATCACCTGTTTTAGTGGTCGGGCTACCACGTAGCGTGCTGATGGCTATCCGCATGTGATGGCATAAGTGCAGGACACGAATATCTGGATCGCGACCCGAAGTCCCGTCATGGAGTCAAGCCCGTGACCGATATTGCGGTTTCGGTATGTCGAGTTGGCAATGTGATGTCCCAAGAGACGCGGATCAGGCCCCGGTCGGAAGTCTCACCGAGATCCCGACCGGGGCCAACCATCAGTTCCCCCAGAGCCTTGGCGGGGACAGCATTACCAGTTCTGAACCCATCCCAGGTAGAGGTTCTGCTGATAGGAGTTGATGTTGAAAGTATGGATGCCGCGCGTACGCCCATCGTAAGAACTGATGATTGTTCCTCCGCCTTCCGATAGACCAACGTGTCCCGCTCCGGTAGGCGAACTGGCGCCTCTCCAGAACACCAGCGCTCCGGCCGGTGGGTTCCTGTCAGAGTGGTGGTTCGGAGCGACTGTCCAATAGGTGTACGCAGTGTTGTGAGCTTGGGAATATGGCAATCCTGACGTGATGTTCACGCCAGCTCCGTAGAGGTAGGCCTGGTACACGAAGTTGAGGCAGAGGCCGTCCCAGGCCGTCTGTCCGAGCTTGGATTGTGCCCAATTGATTGCGTTCTGGGCCTTGTTAGGGGGTGGGGGTGTGCCGCACGGCGGTACACCTGGAGCAGCTTGATTGATCGGCGCCCCGTCATTGACGAAGTGCTCATTCATCCAGCCAGAACCGTGTCCAGGGCCAGAGACCCAAGAAGCCTGCACCCACATAGTGTTCGCGCTACCGGGGACCGTCGTTCCTCCCTGATAACACGTCACACTCACGTTTGTGCCCGGGTAGTAGCCGTTTCCGGATTGAGCAACCGGCGTATTCCAGTTCGGAGCGGAACGCCAGTAGATCCCACCCTGATCGTTCATTGTCGAGAAGACAGGAGCTGCGAATGCTGGTCCTGCCGTCACAGACACCACTCCGACGACCGCTATTGCTGCGACCGCCAAAAGACTCACTCGTCGTGTCACTGTTGTCTTGGTCACTGAGGACCCCTTTCCTTGTCGTGTGTTTTGATCCTGATCTTCAAACAGGCCCGAGACCAGTGTCAGGGATGCCAGTTCTCTTCATGCGAGATCTAGTAAGGCAGACCACGTCGAGACGATTTCGAGCCGATGATCGCCAACGAGAAGAGAAGTGGTTGGAGGAGCTTCGGCGTGATGCTGATCGACGGGACGAGTCTTGCCAGCGTTTCTCGCACTCGGGCTGAACGGGAACGTATCCCGGCCCGAAATGCTCAATTGGCCCAATTTCTAGATGGTCGGTAGCCAGCACGGTAAGCAGAGAGCTCTGCAGAAGGGCGCCCCTGAATGCCAGCCGCTCCGTGGAGAAGACTTGAGCAGTCGCCATCCACAAAGGTGGCAGGGCTGACACTAGATGTGCCCGGACCTTCCTGGAAATGTGTAGCTATCGCACAGCACAGAAGTTTCAAGGGCATCTCGTACCGGCATCAGGACGGCAGCAACGTTAAGACCAACGACGGTCATACGACGAGCCTCGCGGCTACTGCTGAATTTCGAGTCGGCCAGGTTACAAAAGTGGACGGCGGAGCCTGGGCCGATTCGACCAAGCCTCAATCCGATCACGACATAGACGAAGGTCCTATGAGGAAGCGCAGCTGTTACTTGGAAGCAGGAGGTCCAATGTCAGTGGGGCCACTCCTGTGAACAGCCCGTGCCCGATAGGCTCCTTGGGATGATGGCGGGCTCTGGGTTGGCGGACGGGTGTGGCCGATCGTTACCGACTCGGACTCAGCGCGCTGAGGATGCCATCACACTCCGTCACTGCCGAGACGGATTGGCCATGGCCATCGATCCTGATGCGTTCGCATCGAGGGGAGGGCTTCCATGATCGAGATGTCGTCCGCTTCCCGCTGGGAGCTAACTTTGAGCCGCGGATCTAGCGCGAGTCTCAACCCGGCTTGTGCCTCGCATCTCGGTCGTTGAGTCGTGACTGTTCCCGAAGCGGTCACCTCACTGTGGACAGGCCCCCGTGAAGACCCACGGCGGTATCGGGTCGATGTCACTGACGAGGGACCGGTCAGTGAGGGGGACGGTGGAGAAGGTCTCGTCTACCGGGCGGTCCGAACGGTCGACGGCGACTCCCAGGAGGTCGCCCTCAAGATGCTGACGACGCTCACGCTTGACGACTACGAGCGTCTGGCCGAGCGGGCCTCGGTGCTGACCCACATCCACAGTCCACACATCATGAGGCAATTGGACACCTTCATCGGACCCGCACTTATTACCGGTGAGCCGAGTGAGGATGATTTCGGGATCCTCTATTCGGTCGCCGAGTGGGTCCCCGGCGAACCGCTGTCCGAAGCTCTCACTCACGGGGATCGCCAGGAAGGGCTCCGCTGGGTCGCACAGATCGCCCGGGCCGTGGACCACCTGCACTCCTATCGTGGGCCGGACGCCCCCGCCGGAGTGCTGCACAGAGACATCAAGCCGTCGAATGTCCGTATCACTCCCGATGATCAGGCAGTGCTGATCGACTTCGGTGTCGCAAGGCCGCAAAGTGAATCCGACCTGACCGATGGAGTGGGCACCTTTCTGTGGAGAGCTCCCGAGGTCGTGGGCGGGCCGGGCAAGCCGGGTCTGCAATCGGACAACTGGGGAGTTGGTGCACTGGCCTACTGGGTACTGATCGGCGAAGCGCCCCGTCTCGAAGGACCCGCCGCTGTCCGAGAACGCCTCTATCATGCTGCCCGAGAGCACGACTTTCCCGATCCGGCAGGTTTGAGCGGGCATATTGCCGTCCTCCTCGAAACGCTCCCGGAGGACCGCCCGAAAGGCCTACTCAGTTGGGCCGACGATCTCGAGGCCGTTGCAAAGGGAACGGGCAAGAGCCCCTACGCCCGACATCGGCACAGACGATGGGGACGTCCGGCCACCATCGCTGTGATACTCGCCCTCCTCCTCTCTGCAACAATCGTCGGAGTTGCAGTCGACGCCGGCGGTAGAACCGGGACGCCTCCCGCGGCCGTGTATACATTTCGGCCTGAGCTCTATGGCGCCTCACTTATCGCGAGCAGGGCCTGGAGCCTTTCGGGGACAACCGGCAGCAAATTCCGTGGAATCGTCTCGCTGTACAACAATGGGACCTCGACGATCCACAGCCCTTACTACGAGGTCATTCCGAAATCAGTCGCATCCCGTGCAGGGCTTCTCACGTTTTCCCCCAGGCCGGCCGCCGTTCCACAACCTGATCCGGTCGTTCGCTACGACCTCACCCTCGCCGCCGGAGCATCGGCCAGAATCACGTATACAGCGGACATCGGAGCCACCCACGGCAGCTGGAACGACCGCCTCTCCCGCCTGGTCAAGGACCAAGAGCAGGCACAGATCACCTACTTCAAATCAATCGGACTGACGACCCGGGTCGCCAAACCGACGCGTCATGTGCCCACACCCAAGCCGACGACCGCAACTACAGCCACAACGCCCACCACGACCACGACCAGGCACGCAGCCGCGCCCACGACCACATCGACGACCACAACCACGCTTCCAGCCTCGGCGGCACAAGTCTTCTGCGGAGTTTCATCAACCCCTGCCGAGTCTGTAACACCCTTAACGAAGCCGGATCAACTGGTTGGGATCTGGTCATCTTGCGGGTTGAGCACCATGCTCGGGGAGCCCGATCCACCGGGAGGTGCACTCTCACTTGACATCGGGTCCGGAGGAACGTGGAAGATGTTGACGGGCACGGACCCATCGACGGCTTTGCAGGCACCTGGCGCGAGTGGGACCTGGAACATCTGGACCGGGACCAGCCCGTGCGAAGACGATCCCGCCGTACCCCAGGACGCCAATGGCGCGTGCGGAGTTATCTTCACTGTCGACCCGCCGAGCACGGTCCCGTCCCAAAATGGACCGTGGACTGAGATCGTGGGGCTCGGGAGTGGCGGCGATCTCTTGGACATGACTTCCTTTCGGAATGGAACCTCGTTTCTGCAGGCATATCAAAAGAACCCGCAAGGCTGACCATGAGGCTGACGACCCGAGTCTTCCTGGCGACACCCCCGCAGGCACACTTGAGAGTTGGGCTTTGTAGAGTGCCCCTATGGACGGCATGGACTTTCGAGGCGCACTGGCAGTGTTCACCTCTCCGGATCCACATGGCCCAGAAGCCATACCCCCCTGCGGGGGGCGTAAATGCCTCGGAGGCCGGCCGCAAGTCCGCTTCGGCGGCGTGCCTCAATTCCATCGTGTGCACGAAGTCTCGGTCGTAGAGTCGTGACCGTTCCTGAAGCGGTCACCTCACTGTGGACAGGCCCCCGTGGAGACCCACGGCGGTATCGGGTCGATGTCACTGACGAGGGACCGGTCAGTGAGGGGGACGGTGGAGAAGGTCTCGTCTACCGGGCGGTCCGAACGGTCGACGGCGACTCCCAGGAGGTCGCCCTCAAGATGCTGACGACGCTCACGCTTGACGACTACGAGCGTCTGGCCGAGCGGGCCTCGGTGCTGACCAACATCCACAGTCCACACATCATGAGGCAATTGGACACCTTCATCGGACCCGCACTTGCGCCCGGTGAGGATGATTTCGGGATCCTCTATTCGGTCGCCGAGTGGGTCCCCGGCGAACCGCTGTCCGAAGCTCTCACTCACGGGGATCGCCAGGAAGGGCTCCGCTGGGTCGCACAGATCGCCCGGGCCGTGGACCACCTGCACTCCTATCGTGGGCCGGACGCCCCCGCCGGAGTGCTGCACAGAGACATCAAGCCGTCGAATGTCCGTATCACTCCCGATGATCAGGCAGTGCTGATCGACTTCGGTGTCGCAAGGCCGCAAAGTGAATCCGACCTGACCGATGGAGTGGGCACCTTTCTGTGGAGAGCTCCCGAGGTCGTGGGCGGGCCGGGCAAGCCGGGTCTGCAATCGGACAACTGGGGAGTTGGTGCACTGGCCTACTGGGTACTGATCGGCGAAGCGCCCCGTCTCGAAGGACCCGCCGCTGTCCGAGAACGCCTCTATCATGCTGCCCGAGAGCACGACTTTCCCGATCCGGCAGGTTTGAGCGGGCATATTGCCGTCCTCCTCGAAACGCTCCCGGAGGACCGCCCGAAAGGCCTACTCAGTTGGGCCGACGATCTCGAGGCCGTTGCAAAGGGAACGGGCAAGAGCCCCTACGCCCGACATCGGCACAGACGATGGGGACGTCCGGCCACCATCGCTGTGATACTCGCCCTCCTCCTCTCTGCAACAATCGTCGGAGTTGCAGTCGACGCCGGCGGTAGAACCGGGACGCCTCCCGCGGCCGTGTATACATTTCGGCCTGAGCTCTATGGCGCCTCACTTATCGCGAGCAGGGCCTGGAGCCTTTCGGGGACAACCGGCAGCAAATTCCGTGGAATCGTCTCGCTGTACAACAATGGGACCTCGACGATCCACAGCCCTTACTACGAGGTCATTCCGAAATCAGTCGCATCCCGTGCAGGGCTTCTCACGTTTTCCCCCAGGCCGGCCGCCGTTCCACAACCTGATCCGGTCGTTCGCTACGACCTCACCCTCGCCGCCGGAGCATCGGCCAGAATCACGTATACAGCGGACATCGGAGCCACCCACGGCAGCTGGAACGACCGCCTCTCCCGCCTGGTCAAGGACCAAGAGCAGGCACAGATCACCTACTTCAAATCAATCGGACTGACGACCCGGGTCGCCAAACCGACGCGTCATGTGCCCACACCCAAGCCGACGACCGCAACTACAGCCACAACGCCCACCACGACCACGACCAGGCACGCAGCCGCGCCCACGACCACATCGACGACCACAACCACGCTTCCAGCCGCGATCGTTATGCCGACATATTGCCCACCACGACCACAACCATGCATTGGCCCGGCGTCATTCCAACCAGCCTTTCCTACGTTAGGCTCGTGTACGCCCGGGCCCTCGGACAACTCTGCCGCTGTTCCATTCACCAACCCGAATCAGCTGGTTGGAATTTGGCGGTCCTGTGGCACAACCGAAATGCTTGGGGAACCAAACCCACCCGTGCCAGAGGGGTCTGTACTCGACATTGAATCCGGAGGGACATGGAAGACGTTGACGAACACGGACCCATTGACCCCTTCAACTGCACCCGGGACGAGTGGTACCTGGAATGTCTGGATTGGGACTAACCCGTGCATCGTGTATAACGCTGCCCTAGCCCCAGTCGGTAATGGCGCCTGCGGGGTCATCTTCACGGTCAATCCACCCAGTCCCGTCACCTTGCAGAACGGGCCGTGGATCGAGGTCGTGGACCTCGGCGGGGCACCCAAGTTCCTAACCATGATAGAAACCGCTCAGCCCGGCAACAGCGAACCACCGGATTACGAAGACGTGCAGGTTTACCAACAGGTGCAGCAGGGCTGAGACAATCTGGCACAGTCAGTTTGGGCTGGTTTAAACCGAACCGAGTTGGGCCGGCTCTCTGACGCTCACTCATGGGGGAAGATGAATGGTGGTGATCGCCGTTCGACAACACTGGCAGGGCTGACACTAGATCGGTTTGATTCGATCGGTAAATATGCAGCTATGGCACGGTTCGGTGGCACTGGGGATCGGCGCCAAGGTAGTGGTGACGTTCCCCGCCGGCGTTGTTGGCACGATAGGTATCAGCTGACCACTGCCATCCTCGAATCGGCCCGGGTGACAAAAGTCAACGGCGGAACCCGGGCCGATTCGCTCCACGCATCAGTCCAATCAAGGGACGCGGCGGAAGGAAGCATCCTTGCCGTGCAAGCAACTCAGGCGTGAGAGGCGAGCGCCTGAAACCGAGATGGGTCACCACCGGCATCTCAAACTCGACTAGTCCATCTGGACCGGCCTTTGTACAATGCTCACGTGGCGACAGGCGGCAAGACCCGAGAAGCGCTGGCAGTTGTAACGTATCCGGCGCCACACGGCATTGAGGCCGAGACCCTCTCCAACGGCGACGTTATCGACTTCGGGCGCGGAGCCGAATGTCCGATCAGGTTCGGCTACGCTCCCCAACCCGATCAAGACGTACCCAGAATCGCCGGCCAGTTCGTTGTGATGAACAACCGGATCTTCATCGAAAGCTCCGCCAAGATCGGGCATCGGGCCCTCGAAGTTCGTACGGAGAATCGGGCGGTACAGATCGCGATTGGTGAGGGCTATTCCCCGCGTGATCAAAAGTTTGAAGTGCTCGTTCGAGGTGCTGACGCCCCGTGGAAGCTCGGAGTGACGGTGCGGTCAGAGGCGGTTCTGCGTGCCAGCGTCGATGCAACTGATCCGCCGACCTCGCATTACGCACTCAATCTGACCAACCTACAGCTCGCCGTGCTTGGAACGTACTGTGAACCCCTGCGAAGGGGCAGGATTGAGCCGGCTACACACAAAGAGGTTGCGTCGAGCCTCAACTATCACCCCAATACAGTTCGCGAGGCGCTCTACGAGATCTGGACAAAGATGTTCGAACAAGGTGTGCCGATGCCCGACATTTCGGACAAGCGCATGGCAGTTGTCGAGGCGGCCCGCGTGCACGGAATCGTAGTACCCGAATCATGACGATTCCAGGGACGGTTGCATCCCTGTGACGGGAGAGGTCCTCGACTCCTCGAGAGCCCTGATCTGGGCGGGTATCTGGAGCGCGCCGCAACCCCGACCCACGCGGCGAAATCTCGGTCGTTGAGTCGTGACTGTTCCCGAAGCGGTCACCTCACTGTGGACAGGCCCCCGTGAAGACCCACGGCGGTATCGGGTCGATGTCACTGACGAGGGACCGGTCAGTGAGGGGGACGGTGGAGAAGGTCTCGTCTACCGGGCGGTCCGAACGGTCGACGGCGACTCCCAGGAGGTCGCCCTCAAGATGCTGACGACGCTCACGCTTGACGACTACGAGCGTCTGGCCGAGCGGGCCTCGGTGCTGACCAACATCCACAGTCCACACATCATGAGGCAATTGGACACCTTCATCGGACCCGCACTTGCGCCCGGTGAGGATGATTTCGGGATCCTCTATTCGGTCGCCGAGTGGGTCCCCGGCGAACCGCTGTCCGAAGCTCTCACTCACGGGGATCGCCAGGAAGGGCTCCGCTGGGTCGCACAGATCGCCCGGGCCGTGGACCACCTGCACTCCTATCGTGGGCCGGACGCCCCCGCCGGAGTGCTGCACAGAGACATCAAGCCGTCGAATGTCCGTATCACTCCCGATGATCAGGCAGTGCTGATCGACTTCGGTGTCGCAAGGCCGCAAAGTGAATCCGACCTGACCGATGGAGTGGGCACCTTTCTGTGGAGAGCTCCCGAGGTCGTGGGCGGGCCGGGCAAGCCGGGTCTGCAATCGGACAACTGGGGAGTTGGTGCACTGGCCTACTGGGTACTGATCGGCGAAGCGCCCCGTCTCGAAGGACCCGCCGCTGTCCGAGAACGCCTCTATCATGCTGCCCGAGAGCACGACTTTCCCGATCCGGCAGGTTTGAGCGGGCATATTGCCGTCCTCCTCGAAACGCTCCCGGAGGACCGCCCGAAAGGCCTACTCAGTTGGGCCGACGATCTCGAGGCCGTTGCAAAGGGAACGGGCAAGAGCCCCTACGCCCGACATCGGCACAGACGATGGGGACGTCCGGCCACCATCGCTGTGATACTCGCCCTCCTCCTCTCTGCAACAATCGTCGGAGTTGCAGTCGACGCCGGCGGTAGAACCGGGACGCCTCCCGCGGCCGTGTATACATTTCGGCCTGAGCTCTATGGCGCCTCACTTATCGCGAGCAGGGCCTGGAGCCTTTCGGGGACAACCGGCAGCAAATTCCGTGGAATCGTCTCGCTGTACAACAATGGGACCTCGACGATCCACAGCCCTTACTACGAGGTCATTCCGAAATCAGTCGCATCCCGTGCAGGGCTTCTCACGTTTTCCCCAGGCCGGCCGCCGTTCCACAACCTGATCCGGTCGTTCGCTACGACCTCACCCTCGCCGCCGGAGCATCGGCCAGAATCACGTATACAGCGGACATCGGAGCCACCCACGGCAGCTGGAACGACCGCCTCTCCCGCCTGGTCAAGGACCAAGAGCAGGCACAGATCACCTACTTCAAATCAATCGGACTGACGACCCGGGTCGCCAAACCGACGCGTCATGTGCCCACACCCAAGCCGACGACCGCAACTACAGCCACAACGCCCACCACGACCACGACCAGGCACGCAGCCGCCCCTACAACAACCACCACCACTACGCTTGCGGCCGCGCTTGGCGTACCCACCACCGCCACGACGACTTCCTGCCCTCCTCCTAAACCTGTTAACCCGCCCTGTCTACCGCCGGCGATAAGCCAAGCACCACCTCCTTCTTGGGGCACGTGTGCGCACTCGAACAACTACACCTCCGTGCCACTGACCAACCCGAATCAACTGATCGGAATCTGGCAGCTGTGCAGCACAACACCCGGCATGCTTGGGGAACCAAACCCGCCCGTACCGGAAGGATCCGCACTAGACATTGAATCCGGAGGGACATGGAAGATGTTGACGAACCAATTAGCTCCTTCAACGGCGCCAGGCGCGAGCGGCAGTTGGACCATCTGGATTGGGAGCAATCCCTGCGGAGACTTCCAGGACCATGGCGGGGGCCGCAACCCCGGCGCATGCGGGATTATCTTCACGGTCAATCCACCGAGCCCGATCGCCTCGCAGAATGGGCCCTGGGTCGAGGTGGTCGGCCTCGTCAACGGGACGCCCCGGTCCCTAATCATGGCCATAACCTCTCAAACCGGTGGTACTCAATGGCAGAGCTACATAGAGGTGCAGCAGGGCTGAGGCAATCTGGCCTCGTCAGTTTAGCTGGGGCGAATCCAGCGCCAAAAGCTCTCACGAGGGTAGTACCTCTAGCGGAATTTAGGTCTTCCGCCTCCGTGTGGGTGCCGAGAATGTCATCCGTCTACCTTGATCAGGACTTTCGTGGATCGGCCTGATCCGATGAAACTGGACCATGGCCCTGTCGTTTCTCTATCTCGCCTTCGTCAGAATCCTCCAGTTGGTGCTCCTCGGTCGCCGGGACAGCAACGAGTTAGCCGTTGAAGTCGTCATGCTCCGACACGAGGTTGCTGTGCTCCGTCGTCAGGTAGTCCGACCGGCCCTCCGGCCTCCCGATCGCGCTCTGCTCGCCGGACTGAGTCGGCTACTTGATCGTCGGCGTCGAGGAAGATTCTTCGTGCAACCCGAGACCCTGCTCCGGTGGCATCGGGACTTGGTCCGGCGGAAATGGATCTATGCCCACCGTCCAGGTCGACCAAGCATCCCCGCTGGCACCGTTTCGATCATCCTGCGACTGGCCCGGGAGAATCCCAGCTGGGGCTACCGGAGGATCCAGGGTGAGCTCGCCAGGATGGGTGTGGCCTTGGCCCCATCGAGCGTCTGGGCCATCCTGCGCAGGCACTACATCGATCCCTCACCGATGTGGACGGGACCCAGCTGGAGTGAGTTCCTTCGAAGCCAGGCGTCATCCGCATTGGCCTGCGACTTCTTCACCGTCGACACGGTGCTGTTGAAGCGGCTCTATGTTCTGTTCTTCATCGAGATCGACACTCGACGGGTGTACGTGATGGGGATCACGGCTCACCCGACTGGATCGTGGGCCGTCCAACAGGCTCGCAACCTCAGCATGGTGCTCGCCAACCGGGCTCACCCAGTCAAGTTCCTGATCCGGGACCGAGACACCAAGTTCACTTCGAGTTTTGACGAGGTCTTCCGGTCTGAGGGCATCCGGATTATCCGGAGCCCAATCCGGGCACCACGGGCCAACGCGCTTCGCCGAGCGTTTCGTCGGAACGGTGCGTCGTGAATGTCTGGACCGGATGTTGATCTTTGGTCGCCGTCATCTGGAGCACGTGCTGGCCGGCTATGTCGCCCACTACAACCGCCACCGCCCGCATCGCGCTCTGGATCAGCAGGCTCCACTATCGGTGGGGACGCGTCCGGCGTCGATCGGAGATCCTGTCCTCGACCGACTGCGGAGAACCGACAAGCTCGGTGGTCTCATCCACGAATACGAACTGGCAGCGTGATGACCTTGGATGGCATTTTCGGCACCCACAAGGTCAGAGCACTAGTTGGGCCGACCGAACCAATTCGTTCGGCGAACGCCGCAGCCCCGGCTGATCAACTGCCAACGATGATTTGCACCTTGGCGGTGTTCGCTATCGCTTTGAGTTGCGATGACGATGCCCACCGTTATTACAGGACACAGTTGGTGGAGTGGCCATCCCGTTCGCCAACGGACCGCCAGTCGCTAGGACGGTCGCCGCGCCTGTGCTTGAGTTGATCTCCAGGAGCGAACCGGTGGCAGTTTGTCCGAACAGGGTCCCGGAGCTGTTCACAAGTCCATACACCTCAGTCTGGCCCGTGCTGCCTATCTCTGTAGCCGCACCGGTCGTCGGATTGACCTGGACCAGCAAATCGTACGGAGAGCCAACGGCCGTCATGTAGAGCGTCCCACGCTGAGTGAAGCCAAGGTCTCCCGACGAGGTGAAGGCGTTCGCACCCACCTCCGTGCCTACTCCGGTCATCGGATTGATCGTGAGGAGCTGGTCAGTCCCCGATGCGTAAATCGTGCCATTGGGACCTACTACCAAGCCATTGACGACCGCACCCACTGAACCGATCAACGTAGCCGCGCCGGTGCTCGGATTGATCCTGTAAAAGTTGCTTCCGAAGTCGATGCCGTAGAGCGTGCCGTTGGAGGTCAGCGCGATATCGGTGAGCGTGATCGCCCCGCTGGCAGTCGTCACTGAGCCGATGGTGATCGCCTGGTCTGCGTTCGGCCCGCGAAGAAACTCCAGATCGAGAACTGACGGGGTTGATGACGTCGCGACATAGGCTGTGCATCCCGCTTGCAACGACTCGTTGGCCGTCCGTTGAAATAGCTGAGTACCTGGCGTGAGGGCTGTCAGCCTGTGATCGAGTTTCTGACACCCCTGTGTGTTGCCTGGGTTTCGTCCCGGCGATCCGATGCGGGTTGCTGCGGCTGGGCCCGCAAGAAGCCCAATGGTTAGAGCCGAACCAGCTATCGCAACCGTCACCCGCACTGATATTGAGCGAGATTCCACTTGTCCCACCTCCACAAGCGCAGCCACTCGTTGGCCCGCGCAGCCGGGGTGAGTCTCGCACTGCGGTGGTCCTCTGGCAACCGACTTTGTTCCCAGAATGTTTGACGTAACCCTGGCCAATCGCACAACGGAGTTTGGCCTGGGTGGTGTTTACCGCGCTATGCGTTCCCCTGCTCACGTAGCGAGACCGACAGGACTCGAGAGCGTCGATCCTTCACGATTCGAGCGGACGGATCGGCTAGGCGGACTCATCCATGAATATTGCCTGGTGGCGTGAGGTGGATGGGTTTCTTGGCACCCACAGGGTGACCGGGAGGCCCAGCGAGACTCCGCGTTGCGCTAAGGGTTGTCGGTCGCAATAGCCTCGCACTCCTTGGCCGGGGCACTCTTACCCTGGGTAGGAGATCGGAGCCAGGGATCATGAATCGGAGCAGAGGCTGATGGCCGTTCTCCTGGCACTTCTTGCTGCATCGGCTTTTGCAATGGGAAGTGTCCTTCAACAGAAAGGAGCTCTCGAGGCGCCAGCAGAGGGCGATGACCCTCGATTCCTAGTTCAGATCCTGAAGCGCCCGGTGTGGCTCGTCGGTGGCGGCCTCCAGGCAGCAGGATGGGTTCTGCAGGCCGCCGCGCTTGATCGTGGTTCCCTGGTCGTCGTTCAGTCGCTGACCGCCACCAGCCTCGTCATCGCCTTACCGCTCGGTGCGCATTTCACCGGGCAGCAAATAAGCCGCCGAGTGGTCACCGGGGCGGTGGCCATCATCGTGGGGATCGTCCTCTTCCTCTCCGTCGGGTCGCCTCAAAAGGGCACTTCCCACCCAACCGCCGTCGCCTGGTTGGGTGCGGGTGTCTTGGCAACTGCCGTCGTTGTCGTCCTGGCCAGAATCGGACGTACTCGAAGTGGGGCGACGAAGGCGTTGATGTTCGGATCAGCTGCCGGAGTGGGCTTTGCGCTCCAGGCCACTGTCACCAAGGAACTCATGACAATCGTGGGTAACGGTATCGGAGACCTGCTATCCAGCTGGGAGATCTATGCCCTCATCGCTACGGCCTTCGCTGGCTTCGTACTGCAGCAATCCGCTCTCAGGACCGGCCTTCTTGCTCCCGCGATGGCCTCCAGCAACGCTGTCACCCTGTTCGCCAGCGTAATCTTCGGGATCACGGTGTTTGGAGAGAAGCTGTCGAACGGGAGCAACAGACTGGCCCCGGCCTTTATCGGCCTCGCGGTCGCGCTTGCCGGTGTCGTGTTGCTGGCTGGGACCAAGCCGCCTCAAGCATCCGAGCCACTTCCCTTTGGAACCCAGATATAGCGACCCGATCCAATCACCGTCGATCGACATTCGTCTTCTCGTCCAGCAGAACATTTTCGGTTGTGGCTCAACATAGGGTCGAGTCGAGGGGTGCACACAGCGTCATTGAGATCGTAGGACCCAAACGGAGGTGGGGCCGTGACAAAGCAACGGGACAAGAAGAAGAGTGGGAAGAGGGAGGAGATGCTGGCCACCCACCTGAGCCGGGCGAGACGCCCTGTCGGCTCAGACCCGGCCGAGGAACCTGGTCCCGACGGGAACCACAAGATGAAGCGCAAGGAATACGAGCGCGAACTCCGGCATCTGCATGGAGAGCTCGTCGCCGCACAGGAGTGGGTGAAGGACTCTGGGGTGAAGATATGCATTGTCTTCGAGGGCCGCGACACGGCAGGCAAGGGAGGGACGATCAAGGCCATCACCGAACGTGTGAGCCCCAGAGTCTTCCAAGTAGTCGCCCTTTCCGCACCTACTGCTCGGGAGAAGTCACAGATGTACATCCAACGATACGTGCGACACTTCCCGGCTGCCGGCACGGTGACGATCTTCGACCGCAGTTGGTACAACCGGGCCGGGGTCGAGCGGGTGATGGCCTTCTGCACCCCCGAAGAGTCCGCTCGCTTCCTGGAGTTGACCCCCAGCGTGGAAAAGGCCATGGTGGATTCGGGCATCCTGCTCATCAAGTACTGGCTGGAGGTCAGCCCGGACGAACAGACACGACGGCTCCAGAGCCGAATCGACGACCCCCGCAAGATTTGGAAACTGTCGGAGCTGGACCTGCTCTCCTACCGGCGGTGGTTCGACTACTCACGGGCCCGCGACGAGATGTTCGCGGCCTCCGATACTGCTTGGGCGCCTTGGTGGATCGTGAACTCCGATGACAAGAAGCGGGCTCGGCTCAACGTCATCTCGCACCTTTTGCGGACGATTCCGTATGAGCCTCTCAAACATCGCGATGTGGAGCTGCCGGATCGTCAGAAGCCCGGTGGCTATCGGGAGCCAGAGGTTGCGCTTCGATATATCCCGACCCCGTACTAGCGAGTCGGTTCGCCTTCTTGGCTTTCCGGCGGAATCGGCCCCTTCAACGAACGGGCTCTATGGCTCAGAGGTAGCCAGGGGGTCGACTCCTCGGGCGATTGCGACCAAATCGCCGACCGAGATATCACGCGCCCGACGCCGCTCAGCGGCGGTGAGGTTTCCTGCGGAGACCAGCAGCCGCAGTCCACGTGGATGGATCTGGAACGTCAATGGGGTCGAGAGCTCCAACGCCTCACCATCGATGCCGACGAAGGCCTTACCGGACCGAGACCGGACCTCGAATTGGGTGGCACTGAACTCGTGCCAGTACCGGCTCCGGCGGCGTTGGCCGAGCGCGGCGAGGGCGAACACTTGGGCCGCCTCCCTTCCCGATCCTGCGGAGATGGCCACGATCCCGAGCGTTCCGGTGTCCAGCCGTCGGCGTTGTGAGGCATCGAGGGTCGCACCGAGGACATAGGGATTGTTGGAGACCTGGATCAAGAAGGCGCCGTCGACCTCGACACCGTTGGGCTCGGTGAACTGGAGGTCAAAGGGTTCCTGTGTGCGGCCTAGCATCTCGGGCAACAGCGCCTTGGTGGTTTCCGACTTGGCTTCGCGGTATCCCTCCTGCTGAACAATCGTCGCATAGATGCCCAACGAGACATTGTTTACGAAGAGCCGATCTCCCACGGTGGCGTAATCGATGCGGCGTTCGATGGCGTCACGAAAGGCATGCAGGCTGAGGCGAGGATCCTCCCGATCAATCCCGAGGTCGAGTGCGAAGTGGTTTCGCGTTCCGGCCGAGACGCACACGAACGGAAGGTCGTTTTCGATGGCGATGGAGGCGACAAGGGCCTGAGAGCCGTCCCCTCCGGCCATACCGAGGCAATCGGCCCCCCCGGCTATCGCGTCCCGTGCCAGCTGTTCCAGGTCGAGGCCGTGATCGAGCATGATCACCTCGACGCCGAAGTCCTTGGCCAGGTCGACAAGCCCAAACTTCGCCACCTTGCCCCCGCCTGACCACGGATTGCAGATCAGTACCGGGTGTTGAGGTCGTCTTGCCGACACCGGGCGACGATCGTCATGCTCGTGTAGGTCACGCACGAGCGCAGCTCTCCCCAAGCCACCGGCACCGGCCAAGAGCAGGGCCAGTACCGCAAGACGGAGGAGTGGTCGATCGCCGTGGGGCGTCACCCAGAAGATCGCCAGAACGATCAGGGTCACCCCGACGACCCCCCCGGCGATTCCGACACCCCGACGAGGCATCTGCTCAGTGACCGCCCACCAGAGCCCACAAACCGCAACGGCGAGGCCGGCGAGGCCGAGGACGAGGAACCCGAGATTACGGACGGCGAAGACGACGAGCGCCACGGCCAGCAGCAAACCGCAACCAAGGGACCCGAGCGCCAGTCCACGCTCGCGTCCTGTGACCGGACGCTGACGCCGGTTCATCGGATCCGCTGACGAGTCCATCTCAGACCTCCCTGATCAACGTAGTTCACGGGTGCCCCGGGGGGAGGAGACAGAGACCGCTCGCATCTCGAAACCGCGCGGGGCATCACGGGTGACATCAGTCACTGCAAACCGTCCTGCTTCTTCATCTCGCCCGGCGGCACGTCGACTTCGACCTGCGGAGATTGGGCAAAGGCGACAAGTGCAGACTCGATGGTCGGGAAGAAATGCGTCGGATCGATTGTCCGAGTCAATTCGTATCGCTCGATCTTTTCGCGTACCGGATCCTTCATCTCGGCGAAGATCAGAGAGACCCCGCGCCTGTTGAGGGACTCGTCGAGGTCCTCGAGCATGTCCGCCGCCGTCGTATCGACGTCGGTGATGGGCTCTGCGGCCACCACGATCCATCGAGGAGGGGGTTCGGCCGCCGCGAGCTCCCGGACCTGTTGGCGGAAGGCCCGAGCATTGGCAAAGAACAGGGGTGCATCGAACCGGAACACGATGAGGCCTTCTATCCGTTCGGCATCTGGATAGGACCGCACATCGTGATAGCCGGGAACTCCCTCGACCCTCCCGAGGCTCGTGCTGTATGGCCACCATGATCGGCGGAACACGTTGAGGATGGAGAGCCCGACTGCGATGGCGATCCCCGGTAGTACACCGAGGACGGCGACCCCGAAGAAAGCTGCGATCGACAGTGCGAACTCAGTTCGGCGCACCTTCCACAGCCGCTTCATCCCGGCCAGGTCAGCAAGGGACAGGGCCGCGGCCATCACCACCGCGGCCAGCGTCGGCTGGGGGAGATTACGGAACAGTCCGGGAACGACAAGAAGCATGAGCACAATGACCGCGGCACCGACCAGACCGGTGATCTGCGTCTTGGCGCCCGACTGGTCAGCCACTGCTGTCCGCGAACCACTGGTGCTGACCGGGAACCCCTGGAACAGTCCGGCAGCCACGTTCGACGTCCCGATACCGATCATCTCCTGGTTGGCCTGCACCTCGTCGCCGCTGCGGGCGGCGAACGCCGAGGCCGTCGAGATGGTGTCCGTCAGGGCCACAAGCGAAATCCCGAGCGCTCCGGCGACGAGCAGCCCCAGGTCGGACACCGAGACACTCGGAAGCGTGAACGGGGGCAACCCTTGAGGAAGCGTGCCTACGAGGGAGACCCCGTGCCTGGCCAGATCGAACACCACCGCGGCACCGATGGAAAGAACGACGGCCACGAGCACCGCCGGGATCTTCGGTAGCGAGCGCTGGAGCACCAGGATGACGGCAAGTCCGAACAAGCCGGTAACGACGGCAGCGGTCACGGCCTCACCCGACCTGAGACCGTCCACGAATCCGGTTACGTCCCCAAGCAGTGTGTCGGAGTGAATTGAGAACCCGAACAGCTTTGGCAGCTGGCCCACCAGGATCGTGAGCGCGAGACCGGTCATATAGCCAATTTGGGTCGGCTTGGAGAGCAGATCGGCTACGAAGCCCAGCTTCGCCACCCCGGCCAGGATCATCATGGCGCCTACCAGGATGGCGAGCATCGATGCCAGGGCAACGGCACGGGCAGGACTTCCGTCCGCACCAGCGAGGGGGAGGATCGTGGCCGCGATCATCGGTCCCAACGACGAATCGGGCCCGAGCACAAGGATGCGAGATGGTCCTAGCGCGGCATACCCGACAAGACAGAGGATCGAGGTGTAGAGGCCGGTGATGGGTGGCAGTCCCGCAAGCTCGGCATAGGCCATCCCCTGGGGCACGAGGATGGCCGTCAGGACCAAACCAGCCATGAGGTCCTTGGGTAGCCACCGTGGCTGGTAGCCGGCGATCATCCGGGCGCCCGGTATCCGCCTCAGCAACTGGAGGCGTCCGGTCGGGGGTTCTGCATCCACTTCACACGACCGTAGGTCCGAACCCACGTGGCCGCCACCGACATCTGGGCACGGCTAGACCCCGGGTAATTGCCGGCCTCCTGGGTGCTCAGCACAGTCTTGCCCGACAGCCCATTCTTGAGCGGATTTTGTCGAGGCTCCGACAGGAAGCCCGACCGGCGGAGGTCCACGCATCACCTCGGCGCAATCCACGGCAAGGCGATAGTCTCCACACGGCGCACGCAGCGCACGGAACATGACGGAAATCAGCCTCTCAACGAGGAGCAACGGGATCATGACCGACTTTCCTCCGATCGCCGAGTACGCCTTCCTCTCCGACTGCGAAAACAGTTGTCTGATCGCGCCGGACGGATCGGTCGAGTGGCTCTGCCTGCCCCGCCCGGACTCACCGAGCGTCTTCGGGGCCCTGCTCGATCGCGGGGCAGGGTCGTTCCGGTTCGGACCGTCCAACACGATGGTCCCCCATCACCGTCGGTACGTGCCCGGCACCATGGTGGTCGAGACCACCTGGCACACTCCTTCGGGGTGGCTCGTGGTGAACGATCTCTTGGTCATACGCAAGGTAGACGACACGACGCGCCGTCCTGGGTACCGGCGGGCACCGACCGACTCGGCGGCCTCCGGGGTCCTCCTCCGCATGGCCAAGTGCATCTCAGGGAAGGTCGAAATCGATACGGCCTGTGTCCCTTTGTTCGAATACGGTGCCTCTACCGCACAGTGGGCCTATGACAGTGACGGCTACGGCTCAGTCACGGCGCGAGACTCCAGCGGCGAACAGTCCCTTTCGGTGGTCAGCAGTCTGCGCCTCGGCATCGTCGGAGGAAGGTGCTACGGGCGCACCAGTCTCAACGAAGGAGAGGAAAGCTTTGTCGCTCTGTCGTGGGGCGGATCTGCTCCGACCACTCAGAATGAAGCCAACGGGGATCTCGACTCGACGGTGTCATTCTGGCGTGATTGGCTGGCCACCGGCACGTTCCCAGACCACCCGTGGCGGCCGTACATCGAGCGAAGCGCGCTGACGCTAAAGGGTCTGAGCTACGCACCCACGGGGGCAATCATGGCCGCTTCAACGACATCGCTTCCCGAGACCCCGGGGGGCGCACGCAACTGGGACTACCGCTTCACATGGATCAGGGACACCGGATTCACGTTACGGTCGCTCTACCGTCTGGGGTTCGACTGGGAGGCGCTCGAGTACTTTGCGTTCGTCCTCGAAAGCGTGAGTCAGGGGAAACTCGACCAGCCGTTCGAACTCCAGATCATGTATGGAATAGGCGGCGAGCGGGATCTGACCGAGTCGACGCTCGACCACCTGAGCGGCTACGACGGAGCACGTCCGGTCCGGGCAGGCAACGGGGCATGGGACCAGCATCAAAACGACGTTTGGGGCATGCTCCTCGACGGCGTGGACCAGCACTTCAAACGGGGGGCCGCACAGATCGTCCCGCCCGTGTGGGAGGGACTGGCCGGGCTGGTGGACGAGGCAATCTCCCACAGCGGGGATGCCGACCAGGGCATCTGGGAGATTCGGGGCGAGCCCCAGCACTTCACGGCATCGGCGGTGCTGTGCTGGGTGGCCGCAGACCGGGGAGCCGACTTGGCCCAGAGGCGCGGCGACTCCGAACGTGCCGTCCGTTGGCGGGAAGCGGCCGACGAGATGAAGACCGAGATCCTGGCCAAAGGGGTTGATACCCGCGGCAGATTCCGACAGGCCTACGAGAACGAGGATCTCGACGCCTCCCTGCTCCTCATCCCCCTCATGGGATTTCTCTCTCCTGATGACGAGCGGGTAAAGGCCACGGTTCTCGCCATTGCCGACGAGCTGACCGAGGACGGACTCGTGCTCCGCTACAGAGTGGATAACACCGATACCGGGTTCGAAGGGAAGGAGGGAACCTTCACCATCTGCTCGTGGTGGCTCGTCTCGGCGTTGGCCATGATTGGCGAGTACCGATCCGGCACGGGCGCTGTGCAAGAAGTTGCTCTCATTCGCCAGCCCACTTCATCTCTACGCCGAAGAGATCGATCCCGACACGGGAGACCATCTTGGGAACTTTCCCCAGGCATTCACCCACCTAGCCCTCATCGATGCAGTGTCGCAACTCATCGAGGCAGAGACGGCCTGAGGTAGGCAGTGACCAGGATTGTTGCTCGAAACGCACGTCCGAGCGCGATCTCGATTCCCTCGTCGAGTGCTCGCCCGAAACTCCCGTCGATAGTCACCCCTGCCTTCGGTAGCATCGGGTCCACAACGGATCCGTCCAGCCGGAGATCTGACCGCGGAGTGTGACCAATGAGTCCTTCGGCCCAACGTGCCCGTCCCCAACCCGACGCGGCCTCCAAGTTCTTCGAGGACTTGGCCTCCAAGGGACACGAGCCGCTGCTACATCACACATCGGGCACAGTCAGGCTCGATCTCCGAAATGAGGGGGGTGACGAGCACTGGTACCTCACCATGATCAAGGGTGACGTCATGATCTCGCACCGTAAAGCCAAGGCCGACGCCACCATACGGATGGACAAGAAGTTGTTCGAAGGAATGACAAAGGGCAGCGTGAACCTCACTTCCTCCCTCCTGCGTGGCCTGCTCGAGGTCGAAGGAGATCTCGGGCTCCTTTCGGCGTTCGACCGACTGCTCCCGGGTCCAAGGCGTTCGCAGGCCTCATTCCTCGAACGACAGGCGGAATTGGCGGGATGAGCACCGACGTGGTCAAGATCCTCGAAGGCAACACATTCGTCGTCAGTGACGGGCGCGGTGACATCGAAGCATCGCGGACCGACCCCACCGGTCTGTTCTCGTTCGACACCCGGTTCCTCTCGACGTGGGTACTCACGGTCAACGGTGAGCGACTCGACGCGCTCTCGACCGACGACCTGCACTACTTCGAAGCGCGCTTCTTCTTGGTGCCGGGGACCGGCACGGTGTATGTGGATGCCGACCTGTCGGTGATCCGTAGGCGGGTCGTGGCCAACGGATTCCACGAGGAACTGGTCATCCTCAACCATGGACCTGACCCCGTGGACCTAACGGTGCGCATCGAGGCAGGGAGCGACTTCGCCGACCTTTTCGAGGTCAAGGACGCGCTGAAGAAGAAGGGCACTTACGAACGCGTCGTTGATGGCGAACGCTTGAAGCTGAAGTACCGCCGTCAGACGTTCGAGCGCGAGACCTGGATCATCGCCAGTCCGCCAGTAGCCATAGACGAGAGCGGCCTGACCTTCACTCCGACGGTCAAAGGGCACGGGCAGTGGAATGCCGAGCTGGAAGTAACGACGGTGCAAACGGCAATAGAGCCGGTCCTGAGGCGAGCCACCTTGCCACGCCGACGGGCCAAAGTCGCAGAGACCATGGCGAAGAGCCTGGAGAACTGGGTCGACCGCGCCCCCCGCCTTGCGTGCGACAACGACTCACTCAAGGTCACCTATCGGCGTAGCCTCGTCGATCTCGCCGCCCTCCGTTATGTCGCACCGGTCCTTCCGAAGCATGCGCTACCTGCTGCCGGCCTGCCGTGGTTCATGACCATGTTCGGACGGGACAGCATCTTCACCAGCCTCCAAGCCCTTCCCTTCACCCCGGAGCTTGCCGCTACCACACTCCGAGCGCTCGGGGCCCGCCAGGGGGTCCGCCTCGATGACTTTCGGGATGAGGACCCTGGACGCATCCTGCACGAGATGCGTTATGGCGAGCTCACCGCCTTCGAAGAGCGGCCTCACTCGCCGTACTACGGGTGCGCGGACGCCACCCCTCTGTACGTCGTGCTCATGGACGAGTACGAACGATGGACTGGGGACACCAGGCTGGTCCGCGAGCTTGAATACGAGGCCCGAGCCGCGCTGACCTGGATCGACGAGTATGCCGACCTGCAAGGCAATGGCTACATCTCCTACAAGCGGCGCAATGAAAAGACCGGCCTCGAGAATCAGTGCTGGAAGGACTCGTGGGACTCCATCTCGTTTCGAGACGGCACCTTGCCGGGGTTCCCCCGCGCCACGTGCGAGCTCCAGGGGTATGCCTACGACGCCAAGGTTCGAGGCGCGCGGCTGGCCCGGGTCGTTTGGCGCGATCCTGGGCTCGCTGAACGGCTCGAGAAGGAGGCCGCCGACCTCAAGCGCCGCTTCAACCGGGACTTCTGGATCGAGAGCGGTCAGTACTTCGCTGTGGCCCTTGACGAAAGAGGGCGTCAAGTCGACACCCTCACCTCGAACAACGGACATCTGCTGTGGAGCGGGATCGTCGACAAATCGAAAGCCAAGGCCGTCGTCGAACACCTCATGGGTAGCCGGATGTTCTCGGGCTGGGGCATACGCACGCTTGCGGAGGGTGAGGGCCGATTCAATCCCATTGGGTACCACGTTGGGACCGTCTGGCCCTTTGACTGCTCCTTTATCGCATGGGGCCTGCGACGCTACGGTTTCAAGCGGGAGGCCGCCCAGATCGCGGAGGGCATTCTGGCAGCAGCTGAGTTCTTCGACGGGCGCCTGCCCGAGGCATTCGGTGGCTACCCCCGCGCAATGACAAAATATCCGGTCCAGTACCCGACCGCTTGCAGCCCTCAGGCGTGGTCGACAGGTGCGCCACTGCTGCTGCTTCGTACGATGCTCGGCCTCGAGCCGGTAGGCGAACATTTGGTAGTGGACCCCCTGTTACCCGAGACGATCGGACGTGTGGAACTGCTCGATATCCCGGGGCGATGGGGCCGCATCGACGCATTTGGTCGGGGTCGCTTCGACACGGCGCTGGCTCTGAACCGGTCGAAGAATCCCAAGTAGCACGGGAAGTGGGCCGAGAGAGGCCACGGCGCTCTCACATGATCGCCTGTTCCCTCCTCCGCCTTGGTTGAGGGTGGAAGGCGACGTCCTTCACCGCCTCCGACCATCTACCATCGTGCCGGCATGCAACGACTCCGCACGAGCAGCACTACGGCTCGGAACCAGAGCATTCCTTCCCGGACACTCTCGAATTCCTCCCCTCGTCGGCGACTGGCCATCAGCGCAGTTCTCTTCGGGTTGGGCGTGACGGCGTTCGCCATACCCGGGATCGCCTCGCCCTCCCGAACAAGCTCTGCGGCCACCGTCGTTCGCTCCTATGTGGCATTGGGCGATTCCTTCACATCGGGACCGGGCATTCCGGTCCAGCTCGGACCCGGCACCAGGCCGAGCGCTCCTGGCCAATGCCTGCGTTCGTCGGAAAACTACCCCTCGGTCACCGCCCGAGCCCTCGGACTGGCTCTGCGCGATGTGAGTTGCTCCGGAGCCACGACCCGGGATTTGACAGCATCCCAGGACCCAGGCATTCCAGCCCAGCTGTCTGCGCTCCGTTCGTCCACCTCGTTGGTCTCCATAGGAATCGGTGGGAATGATCTTGGCTTCTCGACCATCGCTACCAACTGTGCGGCCGTCACACCATGGGGCATCACCAAGGTCGGATGGAGCTGCAGGTCGCACTACACAGTCAATGGCGCCGATCAGTTGACTGTGGCCGTCCACAGGGTGGGCTCCAGGGTGGCGACGTCGCTCAAGGAGATCAGATCCCGGTCCCCGCACGCCAGGGTGTTCGTCATCGGCTATCCCGACATCTTCCCCTCGAGCGGGTCGGGTTGTTGGCCGATGCTCCCGTTTTCGACGCACGACCTCGGCTACCTACGCAACATCGAGATGGACCTCAATTCGACCCTGGCCAGCGATGCCGCTGAAGCGGGTGACGACTATGTCGACATGGCTACTCCGAGTGCCTCGCACGACCCTTGTGCTGCTGCCAACTCCCGCTGGGTCGAGCCGCTCGTTCTGACGTCCGGCGGCTACCCGCTGCACCCCAGTGCGCTGGGGATGGCCGACATGGCCGAAATCGTCGAACGAGCGTTCACCTCAGCCGAATCCGAGTGAGCCTCAGGGTGCTGCACCCTTACTTCATCCGCGGCATTTCCCACGCTATGTTCATTTGATTCGGCATATAGTTGCCGACACAATCTCTCATCGGTTGTCGTACTCCCAGGTGAGGATGGTTTTGTCGGCAGCCCCCGCAAGGGCGCAGCGGTTACACATTCGGTCGGTTCAAAGATCCTGCGGCCATAGACAGTCAGGCCAGCACCGCCCACCGTCTCCGTGGCACACTGATCGTGCTTCGGCCCGGGGGAAGGCGGCTGAAGCCCGACGAAGGCCAAGGATTGGGGATCATGACTGAGCGGCGGTTTGATCGTAGACAAATTCTGGCGGGGGGCCTCGGTGCGGCAGTTGCCCTAGGAATTCCGTTCAACAAGGCATTCGGTGCCGAGGCACGGGCAACAGTGGAGAAGGCCGCGTCGATCAAGCCTGCGGGCTCTGACCTTGGCGCCGTAGAGCACGTGGTGTTCCTGATGCAGGAAAACAGGTCGTTCGACCACTACTTCGGAACGATGAAAGGCGTGACTGGATTCGACGACACCCACAATAGGAGCGCCTTCACCCAGAAGTGGCCGGGTGGGACGAAATCGACCCTGCTTCCGTTCCATATGGACACGAAAACGGAGAAGGCCGAGTGCACCTACGACCTCTCTCATTCGTGGCCAGCCGAGCACACTTCATGGCACAACGGAAAGATGGATCGCTTTGTCTCGACCCACACCTCGAAGGACTACGAGGGCTCGCTCGGTACGGTCACGATGGGTTACTACGAGGACACCGACATTCCCTTTTACTACGATCTGGTGGAGAAGTTCACGATCTGCGACAACTACTTCTGTTCGGTGCTCGGGCCGACCCATCCCAATCGCCTGATGCAGATGACGGGAACAGTCGATCCCTCGGGTGAGGCCGGCGGTCCAATTATCGTGACCAACTCAAATCTTCCTCCGGTGCAGGGCACGTGCTCGTGGACCACGATGCCCGAAGTGTTGCAGAGCAAGGGGATCTCTTGGAAGGCCTACAACCCCTACGGCTCTCTCTACCGCCCGGGCTCGCCAGTCTTCATCAACAAGAATGTTCTGCTGTACTTCGAGCAGCACCTGGCTGACCCAACCTCTTCTCTGTACCAGAATGCGTTTGGTTACTGTGGCACCAACGTCGTCGGTGGGTTGACCGGTGGGAAGGGCCCGAACGACTTCGCAACGGATGTCAAGAACGGCACGCTGCCCCAGGTGTCCTGGATCATGTCACCCGACACCTACGACGAGCATCCGCCGGCGCCGGCCGCGCTGGGCGAGTGGTACACCCAACAGGTGCTCAACACCCTGTTGTCCAATCCGAAGGTCTGGGCGAGCACCGTGCTCTTCATCATGTACGACGAGAACGACGGATTCTTCGATCACGTTCCCCCACCGACGCCTCCGGCAAACACCAGCGGGGAATACCTCACGGTCGATCCCCTGCCGACGACGGCAGGAGGCATCAGCGGCCCAATCGGACTTGGAGTCCGAGTACCCATGATCGTCGTGTCGCCATTCTCGGCGGGAGGGTACGTGTGCTCAGACAAGTTCGATCACACCTCCCAACTGCGATTCCTCGAGACACTCTTCGATGTCACTGCTCCGAACGTGACGAATTGGCGGCGGTCGGTCACCGGCGACCTCACCGCGGCGCTCCCCGTGCTCGATAAGCCGGTCACGACGAAGCCGAAGTTGCCATTGACCTCCGACAGCACCAAGGCTGCGCCGATCGGCAACGAGTGCACATCGGCACAGCTTCTCGAGTCCAACCCCAAGGTTTCGCCATTTGTCATCCCCAAGCACCAGACCATCCCCAAGCAAGCTCCAGGGAGCCTCAAACGAACGCCACACTGACGTACTGAGGCCAAGAATTTCAACAGGAGCACCTCATCGAGGGTTCCTAGCTGCCGGGACCGAATCCCCCGGAAGGCAACACAACCACCCGTGTTGCATCAACGGTGTTCCCGCTACGCGAGCCCTGCACGCCAACTCGATCTCCGGCCACAACCGCTCTCGCCGAGGCGGTCGCACGCCCTCTGTAGTACGTGGTCGAAGACTGCTCATCGACAGTGACGGTCTGACCACCTGGATCCGTCACGGTAAAGCTTCCCGAGCCAACGGTGGCAACCGTTCCGACGACGCCCAATCGCCCGCCATTCCCCCCGAAGGACCCTGAGCCGCTACCGTTCCCTCCGAAGGTACCCGAACCCCCGAACGGTCGCCCCGAACCGGGGCCGAACCGGCCGAACGGAGCACGGCTGGCGGCCGGATTCGAATTGGACGATGCCAACGCAATCGACAAGCCCACCACGGTCATCGCCAGCACTCCGGCCACGATCCAGGCCACCGTGGCGCTGTGAAGCACCTTGGAAGCGCCGCGGCCAGACGGTGACGGCGGAGGGGTAGGTCCTCCGGGCCATCCACCCCAGACATACCCGGGTGGCGGCCCCTGCCCCGCTGGAGGACCGAAGCCGGGCGCAGGCCCGCTGCCATAGCCAGGGGAGACGCTCGCCGCAGCCATTGTGACCTCGTCGGTCGGCTGCGTGAGCACTGCTTGACCCTCCGTCGGCGTCGGCTCACCACCGCCGTGTTCGGCTGGGCCGATCTGTTCGGTCAAGTTATCCACAGGAAGATTATGACGAGTGGATGGCGAGAATGTTATTCACCGGTGCGGTGACGACTCCGTGTGGGTACCAGAAATCTCATCGGTGGCCGTGAACTGCTGCGCTGATCAGGACCTGGACCCGCACGTACCTGCTGTTGGTGCCGAGATAGTCCCCCTTGACCCAGGTGCTGATCAGCACATTCTCAGTTACTTAGACGCTCTAACAATCCATCCCGACCATCTCAACCCATCGAGCTTCACCTCGGCGCAAGCTGGTGGGCGGGGTGCCGGCCTTCGGCTGGTGCGAGGACTCCACCCGGGCAACCAACCGACGAACCTTACGGAGTCGACCCCGTGCTTGCCCGCGAGAGTGTCACCGAAACGGCGGCCGGGTCAGTCCGGTGTGGTGAACTGTGCGAATCGAAAATGCTCCTGCCCACCGGATCCCCTTTTCGATTCGCACTTGGCAAGCCGTGGTCGCGGTTTCGGCGGTCTACCTGGCGATCTCGGTCTTCCTCTACCACCAGGAGTTACTAGGCGGAACCACCAGGATGCCCGTCCTCGCGGTTGGCGACCAAGCCCAGGAGGTGTGGTTCCTGCAGTGGCCGATCTATGCCATCGGGCACGGCCACAACCCGTTCTTCACCGCCTGGATGAACTATCCGAAGGGCGTCAACCTGACCATCAACACCTCGTTCGTCCTGCTCGGATTGATCTCCTGGCCGATCCAGCTCTTGTGGGGCCCTATCGTGGCGTACAACCTGCTCCTGACGTTGGCGCTGGCCGGGTCCGCCGTGTCGATGTGTCTCTGTCTGCGCAGGTGGGTGCGGACCTGGCCGGCCGCATTCGTGGGTGGGCTGGTCTACGGGTTCTCACCATTCATGATCGGTCAGGGTCAGGGTCACCTCTTCCTCACCGCCGGCATCGTGCCGCCGATACTGCTGGTGATCTTCGACGAGATCCTGGTGAAGCAGAGGGGGTCCGCGAGGCGATACGGCCTCGCCCTGGGATTGCTGGCCGGGATCCAGTACTACATATCCGCAGAGGTGCTGGCGATCACCGCGATCGTCGGCGGGTGTGCCGTGGTGCTGCTCGCTGTGGCCTTTCGCCATGAGGTGAGACCGCGGATCGGCTACGCGGTCCGGGCGCTCTGCTGCGGAGCCGCCGCGGCGTTGGTGCTGATCGCCTACCCGATCTGGATGACCCTGTTCGGACCGCAGCATGTGGTGGGTCCTCCCCACCGCATCAGCGGGTTGGCGACATACCCCGGGCACCTGCTCGGCCCGATACTTCCCAGCCATACCCAGCATTTCGGGCCGGCAACATGGAAACTTCGCGGGTCGCAGCTCGATGGCTCCGACATAGCCGCGAACGAGATGTACCTCGGCATCCCGTTGATAGTGATACTTGCCGCGTTCACCTGGATCTTTCGAAGGGTTCGGACGCTGCTGTTCTTCGTTGCCATGTTGGTGATGAGCACAATCTTCGCGCTGGGTTTCAGGTTGAAGATCGACGGCCACAGCACCGGCGTCCCGCTACCAGCGATCCTGTTCCGCCGCATCCCGTTCGTACAGGGTATCCTTCCGGCCCGGTTCTCCCTTTTCATGCAACTCTTCGCCGCCGCCGCACTGGCGCTGGGCCTCGACCTGTTGGCCAGCCGCTTGCGTGGTTCCCGCCGGGAACCGAATTTCACGGCGGTTCTGGTTCCAGGGTGTGTCGCGATCGTCGCCCTGCTCCCACTGGTTCCTAGCGGTCCCTATCCCGGGGTGCCTTCGGCAGTTCCGTCCTTCTATACGAGCCACTCAGTGAAGCGGATTCCAGTCGGGGGCGTGGTTCTCTCGTACCCCTATCCGGCGAACCTGCGCGATCAGACGCTGCTCGGTCAGGCGGAGGCGAGCATGCGGTTCAAGATCGTCGGTTCGGTCGGGTACACACCAGCCGCCAACGGGACATCGATCATGGGCACCCCAACGATGTCTCCGTCGATCGTGCAGTCGGTGTTCAACACCTGTTACAGCCACGCACCAGATGACGTTCCCACGAACTACCCGCAGCTCGACGCAGCCACCGTCGGGGGGCTGCGGACCTTTCTCATTCGCTACGACATTTCTGCGGTCGTGGTCGACCCGGTGGGGAAGGACCCCTCTTGTGTGGTTCGCTACGTCAGCTCGGTCCTCGGGCCCGGCCAGAGCACCGGCGGCGTGATCGCATGGTTCGACGTCCCAGGCCTGCTGTCGACCTCATCGATCACTCAACCAGCCGCCGTCTCAGCCGAAGGACCCAGCCGCGCCAGGACTCGAGGACGTCGATCCTTCACGACTTGAGCGGACGGATCGGATCCGCGGACGCATCCATGAACGTCGCCCGGTCGCGTGACGCGGACGGGGACCGCGGCACCCCAGGCCTCCTTCATCCATGTGGCCGGGAGGGCCCACGCCAGGTGCCGGTCGCGATCAGGCGGTCGCCTCGGGCAGCAGCCGAGTCAGCACGGCCCGATGATCGGAGTGCGGACCACCCGGCGAGTCGAGGTGCATGGACTCGAGCACGGACCAGCGTGTCGCCGGTGACTGTTGCACGAAGATGTAGTCGAGGCGTCGATTCAGCACCTGTCCCCGAGGCCCGGACTTCGTGTGGGTAACGGCCTCGTCGTGGGGGCGAACAGCACGGAACGTGTCTGTCCATGCCCGGCGGGTGTGCTCGATCTCGTGTCGGTCCTCGGGGGCGTTGAAGTCGCCGCCGATCACAGCTGGCTCGCCTTGAGAGACGTCGCCAACCCAGGTACGCAGTCGGCGGATCTGCCCGGCGTTGTGACCCCGGACGAGCCCGAGGTGAGCGGACACGGCCAGAAGGGGGCCGTAAGGGGTACCCACCTGCCCCCCGAGGGCCAGCCGGCGGACGAACGGGTTCCGGCCGTGGCTGAGCTGACGCAGGTGGAGGTCACCGAGCGGGTAGCGACTGAGGATGGCGACGCCTTCCTCGAAGCCGATTGCGTCCAGGTCGCCATTGGCCCGGGCGTACGCCATCGCAAAGCCGAGCCGCTCGGCCAGCCAGACGTCGGCTTTGAGCGCCGACGTGCGGGCCACCTCCTGGAGCAGAACGACGTCCGCTTCCTCCGCCTCGACCAGCTCGGCGAACCCCTCTAGCCGCTCGGGCCACCGCTGCTGGCGCGGCCAATCGTGCCACAGGTTTGCGCTGACCACGGTAAGGGGACCCACGCGGGGCGTCCGCCTGCTGGGTTGGCCGACCACCGTTACCCGGCCGGCGTCCCGGGTCACAGCGCCGATGCGTCGGGACAAGGGCCCCAGCCGCCCGAGACCCGGAAGCGCCACCATCGTGCCGGCCAGCCACGCCACTGCGTGGTACCACGCCCGGCCCGCGTCAGGGCGGGCCTCAAGTAGTCGATCAGGCAGTGTGGCCATGGGCTGTCGCAATCCTAGGTCTCGCCACCAGGACTGCAAGGTCGGTCTGCCGGGGACGCGATAGGTTCCGAGCGTGGAACCTGCTGTCGGGCGTCTGGGGCCACGGACACTGCTTCTGGCCCTCGATGCAGTGCCCTACCGTGTGTTCGAAGAGGCTCGCCGCCGGGGAGCGTTCTCCGAGTGGCCGCCAACGTCTGCCCTCGTCGCCCCGTTCCCCACGGTTACGCACGTCGCGTTCGCGTCTCTCTTCCAACCCCTGGGCGCAGGCCCATCCGACCACTACGAACTCCGCTACTTCGATGTGGCCGCGAACAGGACGGTGGGCGGCAGCCCCGTGCGCTACGGGAGGGACGCACCGCCGTGGAGCCAGTTCGTCGATTCGCCCCACCGGAGCCTGACGTCGGAGCTGTCCAACTACGTATCACCCGGCTGGGCAGCCCGCAGGGAGCTCGACGAGATCGAGCGCGAGCTCTTCGCCTCCGAGGGCGACGTCATCGTCTCCTACGTCGGAGGCACGGACGGGATCATGCACCTCTTCGGAGAAGAGGCCGGCGTCGAGTTCCTCATGGAGCTCAACGACCGGCTTGCGACCACGATCCGACGGCACCTGAGGGTGCGGGGGCGACCGCTACGCATCGCGCTGTTCTCCGATCACGGGTGCGGCAGTTGCAAGGTCCGCCACGCCACCGGGTTTGACGATCTCCTGCGCGATGAGGGTCTCCGCGTGGTCGATCGGCTCGAACGGCGCGACGACGTCGTGGTGCCGACCTACGGCATGGTCAACTTCGGCGCGCTGTTCCTGCGCGACGCGGAACGCGCCGGGGCGGCAGCGCTCGCCGTCGCCCGCCACGACGCCGTGGAGCTGGCCGCCTATTCGCCCGAGCCGGGGGTCGTCGACGTCACCTCGGCGGCTGGCCAAGCGCGCATTGCTTGGCGCGGGCCACCCGACGCGGAGCGCTACGCGTACGAGGACCGAGGCGGCGATGTGCTGAGGCTGGCAGAGGCGTACCACAGGATGGTCGCGGATGGGCTGGTCGACAATGACGGCTACGCTGCCGGGCCCGACTGGTTACGGGAGTCTGCCTTCGAGTATTTCCCGGATCCCCTTCGCCGTCTGGTCGCCGCGCTCGTCGGTGGGCGCGTCCGAAGTCGCGCGGACGTGCTCTTCTCCCTCGGGCCGTCCTGGGCCCGGGGACTGCGGTCTGCAGTGGCCGGCTCGTGGGTCCGTCACGGCTCGCTGAAGGGCACGCACGGTGGTCTCGACCGCGACTCGACGCTCGCGTTCTACGCTGTCAGTGATCCGGCTTTCTCGCTGCCGCCCGTGGTGCCATCCCACGTTGCGCTCGTGCCGTTCGCCGAGAGTGTGGTAGCGGGGAACACAGCATCGGACGCATAGTGTCCTGAGTCAGGAGCGAGCTGCCGAACGGGCCGGCCCATCCCGTCCGTGCCTGGCGTGACGGCTGGCGTGCCGGCGGTCGCCACGTACGGGACCGAGGTGAGCACACCGGTTGTGCTCGACCGGTCCGCACCCGCAACAATGTGGAGCATCGACATGACGCTCGTCAACGTCGGCCCATGGCTGGATCGGCGCCGGTGAAGTACACAGAGTCCTGGGCACAGAGAGTGTCGTGGCTCGCTGCGCCGCCGATCACTTCCTTCCCGAAGATGCAGGGGGTGTTGTACCCGCGGGCAGATTTGATACAGGCCGCGAGTCTGACCACGGTCCTGCCGTTCGGCTTGAGCATGTAGACCGTCCCTGCCGGGACTCGCGAGCCGTAGAAGAACCTGAGCACGGCGACGATCGGGGCCTGCTTGTTGGTGTACGCCGAGAAGTCACCCACGACCTGGACGATGTTGCCCTCGCACTTGAGCGACCCGGTCGGTGGGCACAACGCCGGTTCTTTCGACGGAGCGAGGGACTCGAGGGTGACCGCCACTGGAGGAGGGGCGATGAGCGTGGTGGTGACGGACGAGGCGTCGAAGGCCAGCTGCTCGACCCGGTTGGCTCTTCTGACCTTGGCCGTGGGTAGCGTGAGCGTGATCGAGGCCTTCGCCGCCTTGAGCGGGGCCTTGGTGCTCACGAGGGGGATTCCGGGGGCAGCCACCGCAGCGGTGCCGTTCCCACTCTGGACCACGATGATCCCGAGCGGCCCGAACGCGGTCGATTGGTTACCGGCATTGGACGATGTGATCGTGGCCGAGCCGGAGATTGTGGTGCCCTGGGCCAAGCCGGCCGTGCTGACCAGTACGTCGAGGGTATCGGTGGCCCCGGCGGCCAGGGTCCCGATCGAGCAGGTGATCGTTCCGGGCCCCGAGGACGAACAGCTGGTCCCCGAGGCAGCCATGCCGGTGAGGTCGTAGCCGACCGGGGCCCCACCATCGCTCAGGCTCACCGTGGCCGACAGGTCGGTGACCGTGGCCGTCGAAGGGTTGGCGATGGTGGCCCCCCATCCGCCGTCCGTTCCCGCACTCACCTGGTCTTGGAGGGGCGGGGTGGATGGAACCTGGAGCGTGGGAGTGGCCGGAGCTGGATTGACGGTCGTAGTGCCGAGATCGGCCACCCCGCGGGGTGGAGCGCAAGTGATGGCCACGGTGGCCGGGGTTCCGCTGCCCACGAAGGTGGCTACCGCGTCGATGTTCCCGGGGCTGAAGTCGACCGGCCCGGATCCCGGGCCGGCCTGCCAGGTCACCGGGGTGTAGGTGGTGACATAGGTGTAGGGGGTGTTGGCCACCAGCCTGTCGCTCTGAGGCAGGTCGATGGCAGACGTCGACTCGCGGGGCTCACCGCACCGCTCGGTGCTCCCCCCGAAGTGAGGCCGTTTTCGCTCGTCGTCTGCGAACTGACGATGAGCGACATGGCCCCGAGATTCCGGAAGTGGTTGATGACCGACGCGGGAATGGTGATGCGGGATCCCAGCGCCGTCTGGAAAATTCCTTCCGCGTCGATGCTGGATGGCGGGGCAGTGGATGCCGAGACGACCGTCGGGAAGTTGGTCGTTCCGAATCCCGGGACCGTACACGAGTCGGTGGCCGCCACCTCGGTCTCGATGTCGTAGCTCGCCGAACTCACCGGCGTCGGGTCCGAGGTTGTCGAAACGGACAGTCTGTCGAAGCCGGCACCGGGATTGGTCACCCCGTTGAGCGTGACCGTCACGGTGGGCGTGCTGTTACTGGTGTCGGTGGCTTCGCAGTAGCCGACCTGGGTGGCCCCGACGTCGAGCGGGCTCGAGCTCCCGTTCTCGAAGGAGCCGAGGCCGGTGTTGGCCGGCAGTGCGATGGTGACGGTGCTCCCGGCTGTGCTGTCCAGTTCGCCCGTCGACGAGGTCTCGAACGAGACCCCGTAGGTGGTCAGCCCTCCGGCCGTCGAGGTCGGGGGGCTGAAGTTGACGCTCACCCCGCTCACCGACTGGGCGGCGGTCACCGTGTAGGGGGTCGAGGTCACCGGGGTGACATCCGAGGTGGTCGACACGGCCAGGGTGGGTGAGCCCAGCGGTGGATTGGTCACCCCGTTGAGCGTGACCGTCGCGGTGGTCGAGGCACCGACCGTGTCCCCGCTGTAGACGTAACAGGTCACGGTGGGCGTGCTGTTACTGGTGTCGGTGGCTTCGCAGTAGCCGACCTGGGTGGCCCCGACGTCGAGCGGGCTCGAGCTCCCATTGTCGAAGGAGCCGAGGCCGGTGTTGGCCGGCAGCGCGATGGTGACAGCGCTGCCGGCGGAAGCGTCCAGTTCGCCGGTCGACGAGGTCCCGAACGACACCCCGTAGGTGGTCAGCCCTCCGGCCGCCGTGGTCGGGGGGCTGAGGCTGACGCTCACCCCGCTCACCGACTGGGCGGCGGTCACCGTGTAGGGGGTCGAGGTCACCGGGGTGACATCCGAGGTGGTCGACACGGCCAGGGTGGGTGAGCCCAGCGGTGGATTGGTCACCCCGTTGAGCGTGACCGTCGCGGTGGTCGAGGCACCGACCGTGTCCCCGCTGTAGACCTAACAGGTCACGGTGGGCGTGCTGTTACTGGTGTCGGTGGCTTCGCAGTAGCCGACCTGGGTGGACCCGACGTCGAGCGGGCTCGAGCTCCCATTGTCGAAGGAGCCGAGGCCGGTGTTGGCCGGCAGTGCGATGGTGACAGCGCCCCCGGCGTTGCCGTCCAGTTCGCCGGTCGACGAGGTCTGGAACGACACCCCGTAGGTGGTCAATCCTCCGGCCGCCGTGGTCGGGGGCGACACCCCTGCTGTCACATTCGAGACCGCCGTTGCCGCGTGCGCGATCCCGGGCGTGGCGACCACGCCGGTCGTGACCGAAAGGAGGATCGTCGCGGCCAGCGTTGCCCGCTTCCACCTCGGCCGAACGCGCGCGTCGCCAAGGCTTCGAGAATCTGACTGCCCCACCATTATCGCCTCCTCAATCTCTGGGATTCCGCGTCCCGCAACCACCCGCCGAGCCGACTGGACCTGCCCCAGCCGCCAATGTCCCGACAAAATAGCACTCGCGGGTAGCGACAAGGAGTGCCGACCGCCATCGTGAGGGTCAGAGAATCTTCCCCGGCCGAAGGAGCGAGCGACCGAGTAAGAAGGGAGGATGCCCACGCGAACCTATCCAGCCCAACGGCGATGCACCTTCCGGACACGGGGGTCGCTCGGTGCGTTGTGCGCACCCATCCTCATCGCGTTGGCCCTGATGGCGGCGGGTTGCTCGTCGTCGGGTTCAGCCCCCACCTCGACCGTCATCCATGGGGACACCGTGCCCACCGTGGCTGAGCTCGGACCGACGAGCTTCACGGGCCCGGGGCCGTTCGCGGCCGGGGTGGCCACACTCGCCCTCCAGGCCAACGGACCGCTCGTTGAGGTGTGGTATCCGGCCACCCCGGCATCGGTGAAGGGTCACGCCCAGGCCAGCTACAACGTGGCCACCTGGTTGCCGACCGCACTGCGAGCTCTGATCCCGGCCGGCTTCGACGGAGCCATCTACAAGACGGACGCCTACCGAGGGGTGCCGGTGGCGTCGGGACGGTTCCCACTGGTCGTGTTCACCCACGGCTATTCCGGGTTCCGGGACCAGTCGACGTTCCTCACCACCCGGCTCGCCTCGTGGGGTTTCGTGGTTGCTGCGCCGGATCTCCCCGACAACGACCTCACGGCCGTGCTGAGCGGGAGGACGAGCCAGGGGATCACTGCCGACACCGCCGAGCAGCAGCAGGTCATCACTCTCATGGGCCACGACGCACAAAGCTCCGGCATGTTCCACGGCCACATCGACATGAGCCGGGTGGCCGCCATCGGTCACTCGCTCGGCGGAGCCATCTCCGAAGCCCTGGCGGCAGCCGATCCGCGGGTCACCACGTTCATCGGAATGGCAGGAGCGACGGTCGGCTCCTTCGGACAGACCACGTCCGGACCCACCAGCATGGTGCCCGACAAGCCCGGAATGCTGATGGTGGGCACGGCCGACCAGATTGCCAGTCCGACCGGCATCGCCAAAGCGTTCACCGCTATGAAGTCACCCAAGCGCCTCGTGACGCTCCACAACTTCGGGCATCTGGTCTTTTCCGACATCTGCGAGATCGGGGCTGGCAAAGGAGGTCTTCTGGCCATCGCCGGTGAGGTCCACATCGCGGTTCCACCCGGTCTGAAGAAGCTGGCCAGCGACGGCTGCAATGCTCCGGACACGCCGGTGTCCCAGGGTTGGCCCGTGATCAGACAGTCGGTGACCGCCCAACTCCGTCATGTCTTCGGCTTCGATCCGTCGCTCGCCGGGCTGACCGGGCTCAAAGCGGCCTTTCCCGGGACGGTCTCACGGAACGTGTACGTCGGAGGATCGACGTCACCGGCGTGAACCGGGCCTGCCTGGGGTAGGCGGAGAACCTGCCGGCGGCGATCTGATTCGAACTGCCCGTCGGATCCGGACGGCGGCCACCTGCGGCCGCCCTGAACGTCATCCGTCTCTTTGATCAGGAGACAAGGGCTCGGGAGTTGCGTTCCCGAACCCGCGCCCCGCTCGCACCAGGGGCAGATCGGCCATGGTCTGCACTCCGGGTGGGGCGGCGCAGAGTGCCGGAATCGTGTTGATCGCCTGCATGGCCGTGGCCACGCTCGCCGCTCGAACGTGCTCGGCGATGGGCAGCGGCCGTTCATAGGACATGAGCGTCAGCAGGTGGGCCTGGATGGAGGGCTCGCCCTCCAGCGTCAGCGTCCATCCATCGAGCGGCGTCGGCCAATTGTCCGGGTACTCTCCCCCCACTGTCCACAGCGTCTCGATCTCGATGAGGGTGTCGCCGGCCCGGAGCCCTCGCCAGTGCCATCGCTGCCCGGAGACTGTCCCGGCACCCAACGTGATCCCGAAGATGTCGTGATCCGTCTCCGCCGTCGCCAGCTCGACCGAGGAGGTGATCTCGTCGAGGCCTGCACCCAGAGCCCTGCCCAGCAAGGCGACCATCTCCTGGAAGATCCCGCTGTTGAACCGCAGGAAATCGCTGGTCGCTTCGGTCACCTCTTCTGGTGCCCGGCCGAAGCGCATGTTGTCGAACGTAATGTGGGTCGACTCGTAGAAGGACCAGTCGGCCCGCTCCTGCAGTGTGATCCTCTCGATCGTCCGGGACATTCCCGAGAGGGCGAGCGGCAGCACCCCGCTCAGATTCCCCGGATTGAGACCGGTGCCGTGGACCGACGAACCACCGCTCACACAGGCTGCCTCCAATCGAGCGAGATCGTCAGCCGGAAGTGAACGCGGGTGAAAGAGGAAGGCGGTGGTGACCACGTTGGTGCCACTGGACAGGATGCGGCAGACCTCGTCGAGCGAGGCGATCCGAGGGAAGTAGGCCACACAGTGGGCGCCGAGGGCCAGGATCTCGTCCACATCCATGGTGGCCGCGACACCACAGTGCCCGCGGCCCGCCAGGACCCCTGCGTCTACCCCGGCCTTGTCTTCGCTATAGACCTTGGCTCCAACCAATTCCATGTCAGGCCGGTCCAGAATCGCCCGAATCGCTTCGACACCCTGGTTGCCGGTCGCCCACTGAACGACCCGGTAGCTCATGCGAACACTCTTGCACCCCTCCATCCACTTCGAACGCCGGGGTCTCCCGAAAGTAGTTGCGCCAGCAAGTGGGGGTCGGGATCGACAGCGTGAAGAGCCTTTGGGCCCTATCCGGCTTGCGGTTCCCGCCGGAAGATGACTGCATGCTCGACAGTGTGCTCGATGTGTTCCGGGTTCGTCAGTACTTCAACGTCATCACCCGGACCAGAGAGTGGATCGAGGGGGTGCGTGACGATGCCGGTCTCGTCGACGACATGCGACGTGCACTGGTGTCCCTGCCATTCGACTCCCCCCAGGCGCCGGCACTCGAGCCCTTCCCCCCGGTGCAACGCCTCGAGATCACCGATCTGGAAGGACGCAGGCTCGCCTTGCTGGCCACCGGGGGCAGCGGGGCCCTCGCCTCGGTCGTCGGAGCGGCCAGAGCGTTGGAGGAGGCGGGTATCCGTCCATCCGTGATCTCACTCTGTTCAGGGTCAGCGCTCTTCGGGTTCCCCATCGCCGCCGGCATCCCCGCCGACGAGGTGGCTGCCTTCACCCTGGGCATCAATTCCAACGAGTATGTAGACGTGGATTGGCGCCTCCTCGCCTCGACCCTCCCGCTGATGGGGAAGGGTTTCGGCGGCGTCATCCGGGGTGAGAGGATCGAGGCGGTCTACCGTCGACTACTGGGCGACATGACCCTCGGCGAGATGCCGATCCCCGCCTATGCACCGATCTGGAACGTCGAGGAGAACCGTCTCGAGTACATCGGCCCACGGACGTACCCGGACCTACCCGTCGCACGTGCCATCCACATGGCCATCGCCCTCCCACTGTTCATCGAGCCGGTACCGCTGGGCGACGGCTACTGGTGTGACGGAGGGATCGTCGACATCTTCCCGGTACGGCCGGTCCTCGACCTCGAGGAGCCATCGGAGGTGGCACTGGTGATCAACGGCTTCTACCCGCCTGGCTTCGTCGGAGAGGATGCCCGCGGCTGGCAGGATCGGAGCGCCAGCATCCTCGCCATCGCCAGCCAGGTCCGAACCTGCCAGCAGGTCGAGTTGGCACGGACGAATCTGTCCCGGCTCGAGACCGGGACCGAAGTGATGATGATCGAGCCGGTACCGTACGCGAAGGTCAGGGGAGCCGGGTTCTACCGGCAGTTCCTCAACACCAGCGAATGGCCTGAGTTCATGCGGGCCGGCCGTTCGGAGACCCGGCGGGTGCTCACCGACCGGTTGCAGCCGATCCGGACAAACGCGCCATCAGGACCGGCAGGAAATGGTTCGGGGTCGAGCGTGTCATTGGATCGCGCCGATGAGCACATTCCAGGGAACACGGTCTGACCGGGGCGGACCGGCGCGAAGTGGACATCTCACCCCGCCCCTGGATACCATAAACGGAGTGAATGCTCCGGTTTCGAGCTCGTCGGCGCGGCAAGACACCGGCGGCGCCGGCGCCGGTCCCGGAGGGACGACCCGGGGTCACTGGTGGATTCTGGTCGTGATCGCCGGAGCGCAGCTCATGGTGGTGCTCGATTCGACGATCATGATCATCGCCCTGCCGTCGGCCCAGCACGCCCTGGGTTTCTCGAACACCGATCGACAGTGGGTCGTGACGGCGTACACGCTGGCCTTCGGCGGCTTCCTCCTCCTCGGAGGGCGGATCAGCGACATGTTCGGCCCGAAACGGACGCTGATGATCGGAGTCGTCGGCTTCGCGCTGGCCTCAGCCATCGGCGGCGCCGCCCAGACAACCCTGATGCTGATCGGTGCCCGGGGACTGCAGGGCCTCTTCGGCGCTCTGTTGGCACCGTCGGTGTTATCCATCCTGACGTCGACCTTCACGGACCCACGCGAACGGGGCCGGGCCTTCGGGATCTACGCGACCATCGCCATCGCCGGCTCGGCATTCGGGCTCATCCTCGGTGGCTTCCTGACCGAATACGTCGATTGGCGCTGGTGCCTCTACGTCAACCTGCCCATCGCGGCACTGGTGGTCGTGGGAGCCGTCGCCATGATCCCGAACCGCGAAGGACAAAGTGGTGTCCGGCTCGACGTGCTCGGTGTCATCCTCGGTTGTGGGGGCCTGGTCTCACTCGTCTACGGGCTGGGCGAGGCGGGCACGAGCGGGTGGGGCGCGACCGACGTCATCGTCGCACTCGTCCTCGCCGGCGTGCTGCTCGCCGCCTTCATACTGTGGCAGAGGAAGGGACCGAATCCGCTCCTCCCGCTGCGGATCCTGCGAAGCCGGAACCGTGCCGGTTCGTTCCTTACGATCATGCTGGCTGTCACCGCCATGTTCGGCACATTTCTGTTCCTGACGTACCTCCTGCAGACAATCGACCACTACTCGCCGCTCAAGACCGGAATTGCGTTCCTTCCCCTGTTGGTCCTCAACGGGCTGGCCGCCACGCAGCTGGCCAGCCGCTTGATGCCGTACGTGCGGACACGACTGCTCGTGGTGCCCGGTCTCCTGCTGTCTGCCGCCGGGTCCGCGCTGTTCACGACCCTGAAACCCGACGCAACCTACGTGACGCACGTGCTGCCGAGCGAGCTCCTCCTCGGCCTCGGATTGGGACTGGCCATCGTGCCATGCATCAGCACGGCCACCCAGAACGCCGAGCCAAAGGACGTCGGTGTGACCTCGGCCATGACCAACACGTCACAGCAGATCGGCGCCTCCATCGGCACCGCGCTGCTCAACACGATCGCGGCCGCCGCCACGACGGCCTATCTGGCCGTCCATGTACTCCATGTACGAGGCGGGGACGAGCTGGCCAAGGCGACGGTGCACGGGTATGCGACGGCCAGCGCCTGGGCGGCGGGAATCTTCGTCCTGGCCGCACTGATCGCCGGAGTGGTCATCAATGCGCATCCGGGGCAGCCGGCCTCGGATGCGCATGACGCGGACGCGAAGGCCGACCTTCTCCCCACCGAGGTCCACTGAGTGGTGGGGCGGCGGGAAGGTCCTGGCTAGTCGCCCTGCCCGCCGTGGCACATCGTCGGGGGAGTGAAGAGGGGTGTCGTGCTCACGGGCTCGGTCGCCGGTGGATCGAGAACGATCCTGGCGTGGCGGGTCCACCTGTCCTCGCAAGCCAGGAGCGCTTGCTTCTCCGGATCGTGCCTCGAGTTCTTGTCCCCGCCCATCCACAGGTCGACATGGTTCGTGTTCACACCTCCGCACGGGTCGCACTGGTCCTCGTGGATGAAGTACTTCTTGAGGAAAGGCACGTAGACGATCTGGCACCAGGGACCGTTTAGGTCGATGGGCTCCGCGAAGGTGACGGGGTTGCGGTAGGTTCCCACGCCACCGGCCGACCGGTGGATGCAGGGGTGGGCGATCTGGGCGCTGGGCGGCGTGTTGTCCACCCAGCCGTAGAAGGTCACCCAGTCGGTGGTCGAACCGGCTCGGGGGGCAGCGCCAGGCGCCACACCGGGCGGGGCGGCCGTGAGCACCATGCCGACCGCCATGGCCAGAGGCACGATGAACAAGCCGGATCGTGGCCAAATCCTCATGGGGCCTTCCTGGTCCTCTCGAACTCCGCAAGCCCGCGGCGGGGATCAAATCTATCCCATGGTGGTCCGTGCCGGCGGCTGGTGGTTCGGCCCATTTCTCTCCACCCGAACGACGACCGACCGACGATGGATCCGTGGAAGAATTCAGGGGCCACATCGAATGTGCCGCCTGAAGTACTCTCGGTGAGAGCCGGATCTAACGGAGAACCGAATGCGTACAGCGTCGACGTCCATGAAGAAAGGAGAGATCACCGATCGAAAGGACTTGACGCGCCATGCAAACGATTCACTTACGGAATTCGGCATGCCTACGTTGTAGAGCATCGTGTAGGCGGCGGCCCACGGATGCCGGCGAGCGTACGTGATGGCCGGCGATCACCGCGGCCGTCGTGCCGTCACAACGACCTTCCTGCGGTGGACCTTCTGGCGGGCTGTCTTCCATCGTGGCTACGTCCTGGCGTCGAGCCTCTACTTCGTTGTGACCGCGCATCTGTCGGCCTCCCAGCTGTTGGTCCTGGCCACGGTCATGTCGATCACACTGGCGCTGTCAGACATCCCGCTCGGCGTGTGGTCCGATTCCTTCAGCCGGAAATGGCCGTTGGTGATGGGGCACGCATTCCTGGCCGCGGGCATGATCATGACCGGTCTGGTCACCTCGTATCCGCTGTTGGTCGTGACCCAGGTTCTGTGGGGCCTCGGGTGGGCGTTCTCGACCGGTGCCGACGTGGCCTGGATAACCGACGAGCTCGATCATCCGGGGGCGATGGCCCAGGTTCTGACGGCGCGGGCCCGCTCGGACCTCATCGGCGGTTCTGTAGGCATGGTCGCCATCGGCCTGCTGGCCTGGGCCCTCGGGCTCGAGACCGCCATCGTCGTCACCGGCGTTGCCATGGCCGCGGTCGGGCTCTCTGTGGCAGTCAGGTTTGTCGAAGACAACTTCACGGCCGTGACGGTGGGGAGATGGAAGAGCTCGGTCTCGATCTTCAAGCAGGGACTCAGGCTGTCCCGGCGGGACAGCGACATCTTGTTGGTGTTGATCGCCACCGTCATCATCAATGCCGCCGCCATGATTTCCTGGGTCTTCCCGAGACAGCTCGTGAACGAAGGCTTCCCGAGCAATCCGGTGCTCTGGTACACGGCCCTTGGCGTCCTCTCGTCCCTTGTCGGTGTGCTCGCCTTGCACGTCGTCGGAGCCCGCGTCAACGGTGTGGGCGTGGCCCGGCGAACCTACGCACTCTCGTGCTTCTTGGGGCTGCTCGGTCTCATCGTCCTGGCCTATGCGCCAACCGCGATCGTCGGGAGTGCCGGCATCCTGTTGGTGACCGGCATCTCGTTCAACGTCACGAGGTCGATCAGCACGATCTGGGTGAACCGACGTACACCCGGGGAGATTCGAGCCACGATGCACTCCTTCCTGTCTCAGGCGGAGTCGGTCGGGGAGATCGCCGGTGGCGTTGCCCTCGCGGGCCTGGCCAGGCTCGCCGGGGCCGTTCCGGCCATCGTGGCCGCCGGAGTGCTCATCGCTCTGACCGGTGCGATCGTGGCCAGATCCCGCGCCGATCGTCCCGCGTCCCCGCCATCAATCGAATGACTTTGGCCACCGCGTCGAGCAATCCCCAGGGAGACAGAGGTTGTCCGCTGCCCGTCCCGGAATCCGCTCAGGGGGCGGACGATTTCGGCCGATGGTCCCCTCATGGACATCTCCGGGAACACCATGCGCCGCTGGCTGCGGGAGCTGGGCCCGTTCGGAGCCGAGACCTGTCTGTTCGCACGGAAACTCGGGGACACCTCCCCGTCATCAGAGCGCCTCTTCGTGCTCGGCACCCCGGACTTCGAACCCTGGCACTTCGTGGCGCACCTCGGGGAGCAGGCCACCAGATACGGTCGGACGGACCTGGTGCCGACGCTGATGCGCTGGCGGGTTCCGGCCAATGCACCTGCTCACCTCTCCGTGGGAGTGAACAACGTGGCTCAGGCTTGTCGGCGTGACACCTTCCTGGTGATCGCTCCTGGCGGCGAGGCTCCGGAACTGCTCGAACGGGTGGCCGATGCCAAGCGGGTCGGCTCCCGCATCATGAGCATGCACCGCAACCAGATCGACCTGGCCGACCTGTCCCATGAAGCGCTCTCGGTGGACCCGTCGAGAGACGAACGGGCCTTCGAGATCACCCAACATGTCGTCACGGACTCTGCGCCGGAGGAGGCCGGCATCCGGCGGTCGAGGTGGATCCGACTCATCAGGCACCCCTGAACATCAGGCTGAACGGGGCAGACCCCGTGCTTCGTGGCGAAGGGCGACACTGCGGCTGAGCAGGGCATCTGCAGGTCGGAGCCCATTCAAGCTGCCGCTGGATCCTACCGATGAACGTACGTGGGTACTGAGCCTCCCGCGGGTGCACAAGGAGAGTCTCGGGCGGATCGGGAGAACAGCTGGGTCGCGCGTCGCGGTCTCTCGATCGTGGTCAGCGTTTCGGCATTCCTGTTGCCCGTACTGGTTGCCGTCGCGGCTGCGGTGCTGTTCGTGCACCTGGTGTCGAAGCCACGCTCTGGTCCCGAGCTCTGGATCTGGTGGGCGCTGGCCATCGTCTCCCCCTGGATCGTGTACGTCGTTGCCGATCGGGTGGCTCGCCGGGTGCTACCCCTTGCCACACTGCTCAAGATGACGCTGGTGTTCCCCGACCATGCCCCGAGCCGACTGGCCGTAGCCCGCCGGGCCGGAAGCACCCGGGGCCTCGCGCGCCAGCTCGAACAGTCGCAGGAGGTCGACGCACACGACGATCTGTCCGTGGCCGCCGAGCGCATCCTGGCCCTCGCCGCTTCGCTCAGCAAGCACGATCGCATGACACGCGGACACTCCGAGCGGGTCCGGGCGCTCACCGACCTCATCGCCGAACAGATCAAACTTCCCCCCGCCGACCGGGACCGACTCCGATGGGCCTCGCTCCTGCACGACATCGGCAAGCTCAGTGTTCCGGCGTCGGTGTTGAACAAGCCGGGCAAGCCCGACCAAGACGAGTGGCAGATCCTCCTCAGCCACCCCATCGAGGGCAAGCGGCTGGTGGCGCCATTGGCCGACTGGCTCGGGCATTGGGCTGCGAGTGTCCCCGAGCATCACGAACGGTACGACGGCAGCGGCTATCCACTGGGTCTGGCCGGCGAGCAGATTTCGATCGGCGGACGCATCGTGGCCGTCGCCGATACGTACGATGCGATGACCTCGACCCGCTCCTACTCGAGGGCTGCGACCCCGGCCATGGCCCGGCAGGAACTGACTGCCTGTGCCGGAACCCAGTTCGACCCGGTGGTCGTCCGTGCGTTCCTCGAGGCGTCGGTCGGGCGCCTGCGTGTGGTCGGAGGCCCGCTGGCCTGGCTCGGAGAGCTCTTCACGCTCAACGGCGTTCCTCAATTGGGACAGATCGTCGGTGCTGCCGGAAGTGCGATCACAGGGCTCGCGGCGGTGGTCGGGGTGGGCTTGGCCCTCGTGGTCGGGGCTCATCATCCCCCCGTGCACAATGTCGCGGCCGGAATCTCGCCCACCCTGTCAGCCCGCCCCCGATCGCCGGCAACACGAACAGACCAACCGGCACTGCCGACGAACCACCCGGCACTGCCGACGGACCACCCGGTCGTCGTGTCGAGCAGGAGCGAGCCCACGGAGCCGACGCACGCCTTTTCGGGAGATCCCACGAGTGGCGGGAACCCCGGAGATCCACCCCCGCCCGCTGTTTCCGTCCCGCCGCCCCCGTCCGGCTCCGACCCACCCGCCACGAGCCCGGTCAACCCCCTCGCCGTCCCCGGCGCGCCTTCCGGCGTGTCGGCCACGGCCGGGAACGCCGCTGCCACCGTCACCTGGCCGGCTCCCGCCTCGGACGGCGGGTCAGCGGTGACCGGCTACACGGCGGTGGCCAGTGACCCGACCACGCCGGCCGACGGTGGCGAGACCTGCAGCTGGACGACGGGGCCGCTCACCTGCACGGTCACCGGGCTGACCAACGGCGACAGCTACTCGTTCACCGTCCGGGCCACCAACAGCGTCGGGCTCGGTCCCAGCTCGCCAGCCTCCAACCCGGTCACCCCCGCGACCGTCCCCGGGGCGCCTTCGGGCGTGTCGGCCACGGCCGGGGATGCCGGCGCCACCGTCACCTGGGCGGCTCCCTCCTCCGACGGTGGCTCAGAAGTGACCGGGTACCGGGTCACCACGTACGCCGGCCTGGTGGCCGAGGCCGTGACCACCGTCGGCAACGTGACGACCGATGTGGTCGGCGGCCTGACCAACGGTGACGCCTACTCCTTCACCGTCACCGCCATCAACGGGGTCGGGCTCGGGGCCACCACGGACTTCTCCAACACCGTGACTCCGGCAACCGTCCCCGGGGCACCCTCGAGCGTGTCGGCCACCGGGGGTGACGCCGATGCCACCGTCACCTGGACGGCTCCCTCCTCCGACGGGGGATCACCCGTGACCGGCTACCGGGTCACCACGTACGCCGGCCTGGTGGCCGAGGCCGTGACCACCGTCGGCAACGTGAAGACCGATGTGGTCGGCGGCCTGACCAACGGCGATACCTACTCCTTCACCGTCACCGCCATCAACGGGGTCGGGCTCGGGGCCACCACGGACTTCTCCAACACCGTGACTCCGGCAACCGTCCCCGGGGCGCCTTCGAGCGTGTCGGCCACCGGGGGTGACGCCGATGCCACCGTCACCTGGGCGGCTCCCTCCTCCGACGGCGGGTCAGCGGTGACCGGCTACACGCTGGTGGCCAGTGACTCGACCACGCCGGCCAACGGTGGCGAGACCTGCAGCTGGACCACGGGGCCGCTCAGCTGCACGGTCACCAGTCTGACCAACGGTGACAGCTACTCGTTCACCGTCCGGGCCACCAACAGCGTCGGGCTCGGTCCCAGTTCGCCAGCCTCCAACCCGGTCACTCCGGCAACCGTCCCCGGGGCGCCTTCGAGTGTGTCGGCCACCGGGGGTGACGCCGATGCCACCGTCACCTGGGCGGCTCCCGCCTCGGACGGCGGGTCAGCGGTGACCGGCTACCGGGTCACCACGTACGCCGGCCTGGTGGCCGAGGCCATGACCACCGTCGGCAACGTGACGACCGATGTGGTCGGCGGCCTGACCAACGGCGACACCTACTCCTTCACCGTCACCGCCATCAACGGGGTCGGACTCGGGGCCACCACGGACTTCTCCAACACCGTGACCCCGGCAACCGTCCCCGGGGCGCCTTCGAGCGTGTCGGCCACCGGAGGTGACGCCGATGCCACCGTCACCTGGGCGGCTCCCGCCTCGGACGGCGGGTCAGCGGTGACCGGCTACACGGTGGTGGCCAGTGACTCGACCACGCCGGCCAACGGTGGCGAGACCTGCAGCTGGACCACGGGGCCGCTCACCTGCACGGTCACCGGCCTGACCAACGGCGACACCTACTCGTTCACCGTCTGGGCCACCAACAGTGTCGGGCTCGGTCCCAGTTCGCCAGCCTCCAGCCCGGTCACCCCCGCGACCGTCCCCGGGGCACCTTCGGGCGTGTCGGCCACAGCCGGGGATGTCAGCGCCATCGTCACCTGGACGGCTCCCGCCTCGGACGGCGGGTCCCCGGTGACCGGCTACACGGTGGTGGCCAGTGACTCGACCACGCCGGCCAACGGTGGCGAGACCTGCAGTTGGACCACGGGGCCGCTCACCTGCACGGTGACCGGTCTGACCAACGGTGACACCTATTCCTTCGCGGTGGGGGCGACCAACAGTGTCGGGCTCGGTCCCGCCTCACCTGGGTCCAACACCGTGACTCCGGCAACCGTCCCCGGGGCGCCTTCGGGCGTGTCGGCCACGGCCGGGAACGCCGACGCCACCGTCACCTGGACGGCTCCCGCCTCGGACGGCGGGTCAGCGGTGACCGGCTACACGGTGGTGGCCAGTGACTCGACCACGCCGGCCAACGGCGGCGAGACCTGCAGCTGGACGGCTGGGCCGCTCACCTGCATGGTGACCGGTCTGACCAACGGTGACACCTACTCCTTCACCGTCTGGGCCCTCAATGGCATCGGCCTCGGTCCCAGCTCGCCCGGCTCGAACCCGGTCACCCCCCTCACCGTCCCCGGGCCGCCTTCGGGCGTGTCGGCCACGGCCGGGGATGTCAGCGCCACCGTCACCTGGACGGCTCCCGCCTCGGACGGCGGGTCAGCGGTGACCGGCTACACGGTGGTGGCCAGTGACTCGACCACGCCGGCCAACGGCGGTGAGACCTGCAGCTGGACAACCGGACCGCTCACCTGCACGGTGACCGGTCTGACCAACGGTGACAGCTACAGCTTCACTGCAACTGCCGTGAGCGCGGTCGGTCAAGGGGCCACGTCCACTACGTCGAACGCGGTCATCCCGGGCACGGTTCCCGATCCGCCCACCATCTCCCTGGCCACGCCAGGAATTGCCAGCGCCATGATCACCTGGATCCCGCCGATCTCTGACGGCGGTGCACCCGTGACCTCGTACACGGTGGTCGCCGGTGACGTGACCATGCCGGCCAACGGCGGTCAGACCTGCACCTGGACGGCCGGACCGCTCACCTGCACCGTCACAGGTCTCACCGCCGGGGACGTCTACGTGTTGGGCGTATCGGCGACCAACGACGTCGGGACCAGCACCACCGTCATTTCGGGATTGATCACGCCGCTACCGTGATCCCGGCCGAAGTTGACCGGGTCGGGGACCGCCATCGACACCCGCGGGTTGCCCGGGGCGAAACCCGGACGGGATCAAGGACAGGTCAGTCGGGAGCCCCCGACGGGGGCTGGAACGGGGGCCGGGACGTCTCGGCGGGGAGCGTGTCCGCGGAGATCTTCCAGGCCTGCCGGATGGTGGCACCACCGTCGACGACGATCGTCTGGCCGGTGATGCGGGCGGCGAGATCTGACGACAAGAACAGCACCGCGTTGGCGACGTCCTTGGCCCGGGGAGCGATCAGCGGGTTGATGTCGTCCACCGCCCAGATCCCTTCGGGCTGATCGTCGTTGCCGGTTCCGACGTTGCCGGGCGCCACGGTGTTGACCCTGATCCCGTGACGCCCCAACTCATAGGCGAACGACTTGGCCAGCGAGATCACCCCGGCTTTGGCGGCGCCGTAGGGGGCGTGATAGGCGGCGGCGACCGTCCCGTCCACCGAGGTCAGTGCCACCATCGACCCACCCGTACCCTGGCGCACCATCTGCTGGCCTACCGACTGGAAGAGGGTGAAGACCTGGGTCAGATTGTTGTCGATCGCCCAGTGCCATTCATCGGGGGTCACATCCCCGACCGCGTTCCAGGTGGCGCCCCCGATGATGTCGACGCAGACATCGATGCCCCCGAGCAGGTCGATGGCCGTGCCGATTGCCCGGGCCACCTGATCGCGCCGGGTCATGTCGGCGACGATCGGGTGGGCGACGCCCCCGGCGTCCTCTATCTCTGCCACGATGGAGGCCGCCCGCCCGCGGTCGATGTCGATGCAGGCGACGGCTGCCCCCGCCGCGGCCAGGGTCAAGGCGGTATGTCGCCCGTGACCCGCCCTCCCCGGGAGAGAGCCGGCCCCCGAGACGACGGCCCGCTTGCCACCAAGACCAAGATCGATCACATCCCCACCTCCACGCTCGGGTCGAGAGCACGCTCACCTCCAACCGTTCGTTCATAGTGGCAGGTCCGCGAGACCGCGCACCTCGGGGAGTCGGTCACAAAGGACAGAGTTCCTCGGCCCTGCCGGTACCGGAGTGCCAAGGGACTTTCGGCCCTACTCGCTTCCCTGCTCCGTTCGTAGCCTGAAAGCAGAGACCGGTGCGTCCGTTTACGCCCGGTCCGACAATCGGGCCGAAGCAAGGAGCCAACCATGGCTGTCATAGACAGAGTCGGGAACACGGGAATGACCGGCGAGGGGATCTACATCGCACCGGGCCAATCCGGGAGCCTGGTGGACGTGAAGCCCCGCTACGAAAACTTCATCGGCGGGCACTGGGTGCCACCGACCAAGGGCGAGTACATGCAGAACGTGTCCCCGGCCACAGGGCATGCCTTTACCGAGGTGGCCAGGTCCAGCGCCGAGGATGTCGAACTGGCGCTCGACGCCGCCCATGCGGCCAAGGACGCCTGGGGCGAAGCCTCGCTGACCGAGCGGGCTGCCGTGCTCAATGCGGTAGCCGACGCCATCGAGGCCAACCTGACGATGTTGGCTGTCGCCGAGAGCTGGGAGAACGGAAAGCCGGTGCGTGAGACACTGGCGGCCGACATCCCGTTGGCCGTCGACCACTTCCGGTACTTCGCCGGCGCCACCCGATCTCTCGAGGGCCGCTCGACCGAGATCGACAAGGACACGGTGGCCTACCACTTTCACGAGCCGCTGGGCGTGGTCGGCCAGATCATCCCGTTCAACTTCCCGATCCTGATGGCCGCGTGGAAGATCGCCCCCGCGCTGGCCGCCGGCAACTGCACAGTGGTGAAGCCGGCGTCCCCCACCCCATGGTCGATCCTCAAGCTGGCCGAGGTGATCGGGGACATCGTGCCACCCGGTGTTCTCAACATCGTGACCGGCCCGGGCGGCGAGATCGGCAAGGCCCTTGCCTCCAGCCCGCGCATCGCCAAGATCGGGTTCACCGGCGAGACCACCACGGGACGGCTCATCATGCAATACGCGGCGGAGAACCTGATCCCCTCCACCGTCGAGCTCGGCGGCAAGTCGCCGAACATCTTCTTCGCCGATGTCATGGATCAGGACGACCGGTTCCTGGACAAGGCCATCGAGGGCCTCGTGCTCTACGCCTTCAACAAAGGTGAGGTCTGCACCTGTCCTTCGCGGGCGCTTGTCCAGGAGTCGATGTACGACCAGTTCATGGAACGCTGCCTGGACCGGATCGGCCGGATCACCCAGGGCAGTCCCCTCGACCCGACCACCCAGATCGGGGCCCAGAACTCGGCCCAGCAGCTCGAGAAGATCACCGGGTACGTCGACATCGGAATCCAGGAGGGTGCCGAGGTGCTGATCGGTGGCGAACGCGCGCCCCTCGGCGGTGAGCTCGTCGACGGGTACTACTTCGAGCCGACCGTCATGAAGGGCCACAACAACATGCGGATCTTTCAAGAGGAGATCTTCGGCCCGGTGCTCGCCGTCACGACCTTCACCGATGAGGCGGATGCCATCCGCATCGCCAATGACACCCTCTACGGCCTCGGTGCAGGCGTGTGGACGAGGAACGGCAACCTCGCCTATCGGATGGGACGGGCGATCAAGGCAGGTCGGGTGTGGACGAACTGCTATCACCTCTATCCGGCCGGAGCGGCGTTCGGGGGGTACAAGATCTCGGGCGTCGGACGGGAGAACCATCAGATGATGCTGGAGCACTACTCCCAGACCAAGAACCTGCTCGTCAGCTACAGCGACGAGCCCCTCGGGTTCTTCTAGCGTCGCAGGCGGACATGGGGGCCGGATTGGACGTGGAGGAAAGCGAGAAGCAGGAGCCTGTGGCCCGGGTCGTGGCCACGCAGGAAGCGCTCGATGCCATCGCGCATGTGACCGGCGACCGAGGGCCGGTCATGTTCTTCCAGTCGGGTGGCTGCTGCGACGGGAGTCTCCCCATGTGCTTCGGCGACGGCGAGTTCACCGTCGGCAGCCATGACATCCGACTGGGTACCGTCGGAGGCTGCCCCTTCTATATCGACCACCGGCAGTTCGAGGCATGGAAGCACACACAGCTCATCCTGGACGTCGGCGCCGGCGAGCCGGAGGGCTTCTCCCTCGCCGCGGGTCGGGACCGGCATTTCATCACCCGTTCCAAGGTGTTCTCGCCGGCCGAACAGGACGCTCTGGAGAGGGACGCATAAGGCTGGCACACGGCGGCCGTACGCGACGCAGGGTGGACAACTACTCTCGTGCCCGTGGCGGATAATTGCTCCAACCTCGGTGACATGACCGGCCGCAACGTCGTCATCACCGGAGGGAACAGCGGCATCGGCAAGGCCACAGCCACGGCACTGGCACGACTCGGCGCGAGAGTGGTGATCACGGCCCGGGACGCCGGCCGGGGTGAGCGGGCGGTGGGCGACATCAAGCGGGCGAGCGAAAGCGACTCGGTCGATTGCATTCCCCTGGACCTGGCCAGCCTGGATTCGGTGCGCACCTGCGCCAAGGCGTTGCTCGATCACCTGGAGGAGATCCACGTCCTCGACCTCAATGCCGGCGGGGTGCTGTCGCGTCGCGAAGTCACCCAGGACGGGTTCGAGATGCAGTTCCAGGCCAACCACCTCGGGCACTTCCTCCTGAGCTTGCTCTTGCTCGACCGGCTGCGGAAAAGCGCTCCCGCCCGGGTGGTCGTGGTCTCCTCGTGGGGTCATACGCAGGCCCGCGGCGGTCTCGACTTCGGCGACCTCCAGTGGGCCGCCCGCCCATACCGGGGATCGTCCGTCTACAGCGCGACCAAGCTGATGAACCTCTACTTCACGTTCGAGCTCGCCCGACGAACGGCCGGGTCGGGGATCACCGTCAATGCACTCCACCCCGGGTTCGTGGCCAGCGGCTTCGCCATGAGCGGGGACACGAAGTGGCTCCGGCTCGCCATCACGATCAGCCGTCCCTTTGCCCGCAGCCCGGAGAAGGGGGCACGAACGGCAGTGTGGCTGGCTGCGTCGCCCGATGTGACGAGCATCACCGGGCGGTACTTCGTCGACTGCCGGACCGAGGAGCCGGCCAAAGCGGCTCTGGACACAGAAGCGGCCCGCCGTTTCTGGGAGGTCAGTGAAGCGCTCACCGGCATCGCCTGACAGAGCTCATCCGGCGTATTGATCAGGGATTTCAAACGATTCGTTGCTCCGACAACACTGCGTGAAGTCGAGAGCGCGGAAACCCGAATATGCCAACGTGTGACAGGTGCCAGCAGTAGAACGCGTTGCAGTTCCAAGAACAGCGATTCCGTGTGGCAAGAGGACCATTACGAAGTCAGCGCAACAAGTGTACGATCACCGTGGCAAACGACAATCCGGGGGGCGGACAGTCTCACCGGCGACATCCCAAGGGGGACATTGAATGAGACATCGTTGGACAAAGGTGAGCATGTTGGTAGCCGGTGCACTACTGGTTCCGGCGTCGTTGGGTGTGATGGCATTTCCCGGTGCGGCCTCAGCCGCAACTCCGGCCGGATCGACGACCTGCAGCGGGATCTCACTCAAGGTCAGCGGGGGCAAAGCGCTGCTGAACTTGACGAAGTGTGGCGACATCACCAACACCGGCGGCGCGGGATCCATCAACGCCACGGCTCTCGTCCCCAAGAGCGCTCAGAAGGTTGTGTTCACCTGGAAGGCCAAAGGCACCACCACTGCGACCATGACCGTCAAGCAGAGTGGTACGGCGTGTGCAAAGGGCTCGAAGGAGTACCTGGCTACCGGCAAGGTTGACTCCGACACCGGGAAAGCCACGTCGATCAAGGTGGGGGGCGCGGTCAAAGCTGAAATTTGTGTCACCGCCACCTACGTCACCTCCTTCGTGAAGGGCCAGGTGTTCACCATCTAGCCAGGCGGGAGCGAATCGGAAGTGCGACACGGCCCTCGGTGAACTCCGGGGGCCGTGTCGCGTCCGGCGGTGGAACTCTCTGACCGCCGGCCGGCCCACGTGCGAAGCTGAGACGACTATGACCTACTGCCTGGCCTTACGGCTCCACGAGGGGCTGGTCTTCCTGGCTGACACCCGGACCAACGCGGGCGTGGACAATGTCAGCTCATACCGGAAACTGCACCTGATCCAACCCACCCCTGACAAGGTCTTCGTGATCCAGTCCGCGGGTATCCTGGCCACCACCCAGGAGGTACTCGACCGGATCAAGCGGGACCTCGGTGCCGACAGCAACGAGAGCCTGGCGACGGTCAACCATCTCTTCGAAGCAGCCCTCTACCTCGGGCGCCTGAGCCGTGAGGTGGCCGCGCAACACCGTGAAGCCCTGGCCGAGGTGGGCGCCGACGGCACTGCCACCTTCATCCTCGGAGGCCAGGTCGGGAGCGAGCCGCCCGACATCCTGCTGGTGTACCCCGAGGGGAACTACATCCGCGCCTCTGACGAACGGCCGTTCCTCCAGATCGGGGAGAGCAAGTACGGAAAGTTCATGCTGGAGATGGCCATCCAGGCCAGGGTCGACATCGACACCGCCACCTCGATTGCCCTCGGCTCGATGATGAGCACCACACGGGCCAACCTCTCGGTCGGGCCGCCCTACGACGGCTGCGTCTACTTGAACGACTCGTTCGGCCCGATCGAGTTCCGCCTGGAAAGCGACTCCCCCCTGCTGGAGAGGTTGAGAGAGGCCTGGGAGAGACAGATGCACGCAGCCGTGAGCGAGATCAAGCGGATCTCACAGGACGATCCGACCATCGACATCCTGGTCATCGACCAGGCCCGGAGGCAGTAGCGGGAGCGACCCCGGCCGGCTTGGAGGCGAAGATGTTGAGCCCGAGCTTCTCGGAGATGTAGCGGGTCGCCCGCTGGCCCCTGACGCTGTTGCCCGCCTCGTCGAGTGGGGGCGAGAAGGTCCCGAGGCCCCCCTTGCCGGGCGAGATGGTCACGATGCCCCCACTGACGCCACTCTTCCCAGGGAGGCCGACCTCGTAGAGCCAGTCGCCGGAATGCTCGTACAGGCCGGCCGTGGCCATGGCCGCGAGCACGTGCTTGCAATGGAACGCCTCGACGACCTGCTGGCCGGTCATCGGGTTGACTCCCCCGCTGGCCAGCGTCGCCCCCATCACCGCCAGGTCGGCTGCACTGACCAGGAGCGAGCACTGGCGGGTGTAGACGTCGGTGGTCTCGTCGGGGTCGGCATAGAGACGGCCGTAGCTCTGGAGCAGGTGGGCGATGCCCTGGTTCCGTAGGTTGGTGGTGGACTCCGACGCGTAGACCTCTCGATCCAACTCGAGCTGACGGCCGGCGAAGCGCGACAGCCCCTCGCGGATGAATTCCCACCGGTCCTCGCTGGCGGCCCCGGGCACCAGACTGGTGGTGGCCATGGCGCCGGCGTTGACCATGGGATTCATCGTGCGCTCGTCGTTCAACTCGATGGCCATCACCGAGTTGAAGGCCAGCCCGGTGGCGTTCACTCCGAGCAGCCGGTGGGCCTCCTCATGACCGATGGCGTCGCACACCAGGGCGAAGACGAAGGCCTTGGAGATGCTCTGCAACGAGAACAGGTGCGAGGCATCTCCGATCGATGCGCTCCGACCCCCCGCGCCGAAGATGCTCACCCCGAAAAGCGACGGATCGGTGTTGGCCAACGCCGGGATGTAGTCGGCGACGGCACCCTCATCCAGCGGACGATAGAGCTCGTAGACCTCGCCGAGGAGCGACTCGACCACCTCGATGGTGGGCAGCTCGCCGGTGGACACGGCCGACGTCGTCGTCGTCTCGTGAAAGGGAAGCGGGATGTGCACGGCGTCGATTCCTTCCTCGCTCGGACAGACACGAAGGCTAGTCAGTCGACCCGCCACACCCCGCCGCCGAAGGGCTGGTTCGACGTCGGCCGTGCCTGTCGGGAGCGGCGTTCCACCGGACGGACCCCACCTGGCGTAGGGTCGGGTACAGATGAGCGACACCCACCCCGATTCCAGGCCCGAGCCGGCCGAGGACGCAGGCACGGCCGAGGAGGTCCGGCGCCTCCAGGCAGAGCGTGACGCGCTGATCCATGAGGTCGAGGAACTGAAGACCCCCCGGAGGCGGCGGTTCCGTCGAGCGGCCGTCGGCGTCCTGGTCGCCCTGTCCTGCCTGTTGGTCTTGCTGTCCACCACCGTCGTGTGGGCACACCGGACCGTGCTCAACACCGACACGTTCGTAGGCACCGTCGGCCCGGTCTTCCAGTACCCGGGCGTGGACGAAGCCGTTGCCACTCGGGCGACGAACCAACTGTTCACCCAGCTGCACCTCCAGACGCGGCTACGAGATGCCCTGCCGCCCAAGGTCAGCTTCGCCGCCGGGCCGATCACGAGTGCCACCGAGGGCTACGTCGCGGACCAATTGGCAAAGGTCCTGGGCTCGGAGAGGTTCCAGGCCATCTGGACCCAGACACTGACCACGACCCACAGCTCGGTCGTCGCCGTGTTGCGGGGCCAGAAGACCCCGACGATCTCCACTGCGAACGGCTACATCGTCCTCAACACCGTGCCGATCATCAACCAGGCCCTGGGGTCGGTATCCGGGCTGGCCTCCAATCTCACCGGTAAGAAGGTGACGCTGCCGACCATCACCTCGGCCGAACCCCCCAAGGAAGCGGTCGACAAGCTATCGAAGGCTCTCGGCGTGAAGTTGCCCTCCAACTATGGCCAGATCACCCTCGTGAGGTCGACCCATCTTGCCGTCGCACAGCGTGGGGTGCGGGCCTTCGACAGGCTGGCCATCCTCCTACCACTGCTCACGCTGATACTGATCGCGCTCACCTTCTGGCTCTCCGTGTCCCGCCGCCGGACTCTGGTCCAGTTCCTCGTCGGTAGCTCGCTCCTCCTCATCGTCCTGCGACGCGTCGTAATTCACGAACAGAGTGCGCTGGCCAACGGCGCCAACAACCCCCAGGTGGCCCAGACGGTCCTTGGGGAGCTGCTGCACGGACTCTTCACACTGACCGCCTGGCTCCTCGCAGTCGCCCTGGTCATCTTGGTGGTGGCCCTGCTGGCCGGGCCCTACCCATGGGCCGTGGCCCTTCGACGCTTCGTGGCTCGGACCTGGCGCCAGGGCACCGAGGTCGTGAGCGGGGAGCGGGGGGCGCGGGCGAAGGCCTGGATACGGACCCATGCAGACGCCCTCCAACTGGTCGGAGCCGTCGTGGCCGGCATCCTCCTGCTCATCGTCAGCATCTCCTGGTGGAGCTTCCTTATCATCGGCGTACTCGTCGTTGTCTACGAGATCGCGCTCCAGTGGGCCAAGGGTCGTCCACAAGACGAGACGCCAGACGGACCGGGGCCCGGGGACGAGGTGGGAGCTCCCACTCATGTCGGCGGTTCGTGAGCGCAGGCCGCGGGGGCACTAGCCTCATCCCGTGACCGACAGAACAGAGGAAGCGCTGGCGACGTACCGCCAGATGGTGGCCACCCGTGACCGGATCGAAGGGGGCGAGCTCCCCTGGTCGGCGCTGGCTGCCTACTTCACCGAGAACGCCGTCTACATCGACTCGACCTGGGGCCGGTTCGAGGGCCTGCAGGCGATCAAGCAGTTCATGGGGGACAGCATGGCGGGGCTGGACGACTGGCGTTTTCCCGAGGAGTGGACCGTGGCCGACGGGGACCGGGTCGTCAGCATGTGGTGGAACCAGCTGCCCGGTCGTCGAGCAGACGGGTCGTCGTACCGCGTGGCCGGCATCTCCGTTCTTCGCTACGCGGGCGACGGCAAGTTCGATTACGAGTACGACGTGTTCAACATGAAACAGATCCTGGAGGTCATCGCCGAGAGCGGGTGGAAACCAACCGGGCCGATGAACGCTCCGCCCGATCCTCCGAACCGCGATGCCACCCCTCCCCCGCGTACGGATCAGGGATGATCAGATCGCCGGCTTCTTCCGCTGACAGTTTGATCCGCGCCACCATCGAGCGCTACCAGGCGACCTTCAATTCCGGTGACAGAGACGGCTGGCTGGCGTTGTTCGCCGAAGACGGCGGGGTCGAGGATCCTGCCGGATCGACACCACGGACGGGCCGTTACAGGCTTGGCGCCTTTTGGGACGAGATTCACGATGGAAAGAGCCACGATGCCGAACGAACGGTCCGCATGGTCCAAGGACCCTTGGTGTGTGGGCTCGAGGCCGCGTGGGCCTTCGAACTCCGCATACCCCGTGGCGAACGGATCGGGGTGGTGGACATCATCGACCAGGCGGTCTTCACCGATGATGGCCTGATCCGCCGATTGCGTGCCTTCTGGAGCGAAGCGACCATACGGGTCGAAACACCGTGACGGTCTGAACCCGGTCCGAGATCGCCGACCGACCCGACCGGACCGACCCGACCGACCCGACCGGTGAGCGGGGTCGCCGGAGCTCTTTGACGGGTCTCATCCTTGATGAATCACACCGGGATGCGCACCGTTCCGTCGGGGCTTCGCCGGATGAGATCGCTGGCGGAGATGGCGCGGAGGGCATCCGCCCACTCGGCCCTTGCTCAGTTGAACGACCAGGTTGATGCCAGGCCCACCACCGGCTTGTTCAAGGTCTGGTTGCCCGTCGAGCCGTAATACCTGGCGTCGCCGTAGCTGAACACGCCGCCATCACTGGCCACCAACCAGTAGCCCCCGCCATCGGGGGTGGCGGCCAGGCCCACCACCGGCTTGTTCAAGGTCTGGTTGCCCGTCGAGCCGTAATACCTGGCGTCGCCGTAGCTGAACACGCCGCCGTCACTGGCCACCAGCCAGTAGCCCCCGCCATCGGGGGTGGCGGCCAGGCCCACCACCGGCTTGTTCAAGGTCTGGTTGCCCGTCGAGCCGTAATACCTGGCGTCGCCGTAGCTGAACACGCCGCCGTCACTGGCCACCAGCCAGTAGCCCCCGCCATCGGGGGTGGCGGCCAGGCCCACCACCGGCTTGTTCAAGGTCTGGTTGCCCGTCGAGCCGTAATACCTGGCGTCGCCGTAGCTGAACACGCCGCCATCACTGGCCACCAACCAGTAGCCCCCGCCATCGGGGGTGGCGGCCAGGCCCACCACCGGCTTGTTCAAGGTCTGGTTGCCCGTCGAGCCGTAATACCTGGCGTCGCCGTAGCTGAACACGCCGCCGTCACTGGCCACCAGCCAGTAGCCCCCGCCATCGGGGGTGGCGGCCAGGCCCACCACCGGCTTGTTCAAGGTCTGGTTGCCCGTCGAGCCGTGGAACCTGGCGTCGCCGTAGCTGAACACGCCGCCGTCACTGGCCACCTGCCAATAGCCCACGCTCACGGTCAGTGGCGGCACCATCTCATCCATGCCGGAGCGAAGCGACGTCACCGACGCTGGGACATCAGAAGCCCGATAGGAGAAGTTGCCCGGATAGCTGATCGTGATCTGGGGGATTCCCTGCGGACTCAATTCGGTCATGAAGTCGTCATATCCCCACGAGATGACCCAATTTCCGCCCGCCAGTTTCTCCGCGCTCCCACAGCAGATGGATGCCTGTGCCTGTGGGTCGGTCACCTGTTCCACTTCGGTTGCAGTATGGGTCACAGTATTGATGACGAAACGAAGTGCACGCGGTGGTCGATTGGCGTTTGTCCCGTCGTCATAGACAGTCAGTGAGCCATCGGGGGCAATCCGAGCGTCGTGCTGACCAGAGAAGAGTTCTGCGTGGCTATCGCCGATCACCGTCAAACTCCGCGGAGTGATCGAGCCGCCCAATTTCCAGGTGATCGCGCCTGTCGCCATGTCGATGCGATACACCGCATCGAGGTGCCGTGCGCTGAAGATGATCCCGCCGCGTCCGTCATATTCAATCGAATTCATGTGGATGACATCCGGGAACTGGTCATGCCAGTTGACATTCGCCGTGGCCACATCGATGTGATCGGCGACGCTCCAGCGCCACACAGCCTGGCCCTTCGGCGTCAACTCGACGATGTCGTCATCAATGATGGTCGACTCTGATGAGAGCCCCCATGACGACAGATCGACGCACTGACTGGCGATGCTCGGGCAATCACGAGTGACTCTTTCAATGCCGAGATAATTCCCGTTGGGGAGCAACTCGAAATCATGGGTATCCAGGGAGGTAGCCCCGCCTCCGACGACACCGTTCACCTTTCCATTGAGTCCAACCAGCTGGAACGAGCCGTCGGACTGACCCCAGGCGATCGTCGATGGATCGATGAACTCGGCGAAGTCCGGCTCACCGGTCGGCGGCGACGACACTCCCGTGTCCCACCAGACCGGCACGCCGTTGGTGTCGAACACGATGGAGTAACGACCGATATTCAGCATGTAGCCGTTCGCCTGTTGGGGTCGGCCGGTTACCGATGCGGAGTAGTTGGGGAAGTCCGCAGGAAGGCACCGAACGTAATAGGTCATGGCTCCGTGAGAGATTTGGAGCTCCTGCCCCGCCACAAGTGGAGCATTCAGGGTCACCGGGCCTGGGAAGGTTGCACCAGCGATGGTCACCGAACCGGTGCCGGCTGTGGTCACCTGGGTCGTCGGTGAACCGGCACATCGAACTGCATAATCGGGGACCGCCGGATTGAACGCGGGATCGAGAGCGGCATGTGTCGTGATCGAGAAGTCGTCCGTCGTCGCCTCTGCCGGGGTGGAAGAGCCCGGCCACAGCGGGACCACCACCAAGCTAACGGTCAGGGAAAGCAGAGCAGCGAGAACCAGGCTGCGACTCTTGCGTGTCATTCCATGAACACTATTGGCCAAGCTCGCCGGCCGCAGAGAATTTAAATCCTGTTCCAAGGTTGGCCCGGTGGCCTGATTGGGATTGGGTGCCGGCCACGTTCCAGCTGACCCCGCAAGGTGGCGACAGCTCGGACAAGACCGCCGAGCCGGACCCGGGACTCCGGCAGAAGCGAAGAATCAGGCCCACCATGGTCACTGCCGCTGAGGTGGATCGATACGTCGTCAGCGCGAGATCGTGCTGACCACCCTGGGAAGGCGCGTGGCCGCTGAGCGTGCCTTCCGGGCCAGCTCGATCAGGGCCACGCCGAACCGGCCTTCGAGCGAGTACCTCCCGGCCGGCACCCCGGCCCGGTCGGTCCCCGTCACTGTAACGCCGGGGCCCCGAGGCTCGTCTCTTCTTTTGCAAGTGGTTGTACTGACCAAGGGAACCGGGGACGGATCCACGGCACCCAGGGAGGCGGCGATGGACCGAGCGGAACCATGTCCTTAGGGACAACAACCCGGGGTCGGGCGCGTCGCCGCTGGGGTCTCCCGCGCCGAGCGTCTCCGATGCACCAGCGACGGCTCTCCACGACGGCTGGGGCGACCGATCGAAGCTCGTGGTGTGGACGATGACCTGGCACGTCATACGGGCAGGCCCGATAGGAACATCAGCGGAGGCCATCTGGCACTCCCGGACCGGGGAGCTGACGGGGGATCGGGCGATCGTCGAGCGGGCCATGCGTATGAACTGTGTGATCACCCGATTGGGGCGGGGCCCGAGACCGATCGATTGGCACGACGGAGCCACTGCTGTTCCCGCGGTCCTCGATGCGGCCGGGTCGGTCTATGGCAGGCCGGTTGACCACTACGCGATTCCCGAGGAGGGCGATCCGATCTTTGCGGCCTCGGACCTGGTTGGGGCCCGACGCTCAGCGCCCACAGGGGGGCCTCCGTCACCGCAGCCGGCGGTGGCCAATCCTTATCCAGTTTGAGTCGATAGCCGAACGATCGACATATAGCCGCCCGAGGTTGCCGGACCGCCGAGCTCGGCTCATACTCTGCTGATGCACCAAGCATCTGTGAGGCTGGACGGATGTCAGCCGGGTCGGGCGGCATCGGAACCCTGGCCCCTCTCGCTCACTCCAGATGGTCGTTCGAGTGTCGGGCTGCGGATCACGTTGCCATCGACGGGTGGAAGGCCTGCTCCTGTGATCGATTCCATGCCCGCCAGGTCTGGTAGCCGCCGTCGAGATTTCGGGCCTGGATTCCGAGCTCCTGCATCAGCGCGGTGGCGGTGTGTCCTCGCTGGCCCACTTGGCAGTAGACCACGACCGGTCCATGACCAGCGATGCCAGGTTGTCGCGGAGCGAGTCGATCGGTAGGTTGATCGATCCGTCGATGGCGCCCGCAGCGTGTTCCTCGGCGGTGCGCACATCGATGACCGGCCATCCCTGCTCCACCAGCTCGGCCAGCTCCGCGGGGCCGACGATGTCGCAGTCGCCGCTCAGCACGTTCTCCGCCATGTAGCCGAGCAGGTTGACGGGATCCTTGGCCGACGAGAACGGCGGCGCGTAGGCGAGCTCGAGATCGGCGAGACGGTCGGCGGTGATGCCGCCGGCCATGGCCGTGGCGATCACGTCGATCCGCTTGTCGACGCCGTTGCGACCGACGATCTGCGCCCCGAGGATCGTGCCGTCGTTCGGGTCGAAGATCAGCTTCGCCGCCATGCGCGTCGCGCCCGGGTAGTAGGTCGCGTGGTCGAACGGGTGCGAATGGATCGCCCGGAACGGGCGGCCCGCGGCTGCGAGCCGGCGTTCGTTCCACCCGACCGTGGCCGCGACGACGTCGAACACCTTGACGATGGCCGTTCCGAGCGACGGCACCGTCCGCGACGGCCGCCCGGCGATGTGGTCAGCCACTCTCCGCCCCTGGCGGTTGGCGACATTGGCCAGGGCGATGAGCGAGGTCGCGTGCGAGATCGCATCTGGCTTCTCGACGGCATCGCCCACGGCATAGATGTCGGGATCGTTGGTCTGGTTGGCGTCGTTGACCGCGATGCCGCCGCTCGGCCCGAGCGTCGAGCCCGGCCAGCTTCGGCCAGGCGGACATCCGGCCTGACCCCGATGGCCCCGACGACGAGCTCGGCCGCGAAGCACCCGCCCGTCGGCAAGCGTGACCGTGCGCTCCTCGACAGATGCCACCGACACGCCGGTCTCGACGGTGACGCCGTGGGCGACGAGCTCGTCACGCACAAGGATGGCGAGCTCAGGGTCGAGCGGAGCGCAGAACCTGGGGGGTGGCCTCGACGACCGTGACCTCGATGCCCTGCGCGACGAGGTTCTCGGCCATCTCGAGACCGATGAATCCAGCGCCGATCACGACCGCTGTGGTCGGTGCGACGTCGACGTCCGTGGCCAGGCGGGCGGCGTCCTCGACGGTCCGCAGCGTGCGCACCCTGTCGTAGCCGGGGATCGGGGGCCGCACCGGCGCCGCGCCCATGCTGAGCACCAGCTTGTCGTAGACCGACAGCTGCCTCGGCCGCTGACCGTCGAACGGGTCGTGACCGTGTGCGCCGGCCCGGTCGATCGCGACCACCTCGTTGTGGACCCTGACGTCGAGCCGGAACCGGTCGAAGAGCTGCTCCGGGGTCTGGAGCGTGAGATCGTCCTCCTCTTCGATCAGTCCGCCGACGAAGTAGGGCAGCCCGCAGTTGGCGAACGAGACGTGCCTGATCGCTCGAGAACGGTGATGCTCGCGTCGGCGTCGAGGCGCCGAAGGCGAGTCGCAGTGGACATCCCGCCGGCGACCCCACCGACGATCACGACTCGGTTGTTCTGGATCATCTGAAGCCCCCTCCGATCCGGACTGGTCATGAGGTGGATCTCCTCTCAGGGCACGTCAGCGGCGCCCTCCTCCGACCGTACGGGCCATGACCCCGCCCCGCCAGGGCCGAAAGACCCGCAATAGGATCGACCGGTATCGGCGTCCCCGGCCGAGCCGACTCACGGGGCCCATTCCACAGGGCCCGCCCGCCCTGCGGACGAACGAGAACCGCCACCCACTGTGGACACGCCGGCCGTACCGCAGCCGCCCGCAGCTCTACCCCAAGCGGTCAGCACGTTCCGGGTGATCTGCTCGATCTGCGGGTCTCGCGCGGCCAGCCCGTGCGCCCAGTCGGTCGACCCCGACGTCACCACCGTCGCGCCCGCCTCGTTCGTGTACGCACCCAGCACCGCGTGGCCGTGACGGATGCGTTCCATCGCCTCGGGCTCGCGCGTCCCGAACACGCGTGACGCGATGTACTCCAACTCGCTCGGCTCGCCCGGCTTGGGCGGACGGGGCGCGGTCTCGCGCGTGAAGTGCTGGGTCGGGCACGTGCCGAGGATCTCGAAGGTCGACGGCGTGCCGTCCTCGCCGGTCGGGTACGGCAGCCCGTCGCGGTAGGTGAACACGCATCCGTCGCACTCGTAGCCGACGACCGTGGCGCCGGCGCCGAGCACGTCGCCGTAGCCGAGCCCGGTGCCGTCGAAGATCCAGTGCCCGGCGCGGTGCACGGTGTAGCCGCCGAGGCCGGCGGTCACGTTGCGACCGATGCGGTGATAGCCGCCGCGGGTGAACGAGACGCCGGTCATGTGGTTCTCGGGACGACCGACGACGACGTCGGACCAGAACGTCGTCACCTCGGCCTCGCGGTCGGTTCCCATCAGCGGGTCGTTCTTGAAGAAGCCCTTGTACCCGACCATCACGTCGTGGTCGTCACCCTCGATGCGCACCTGCCACAACGACGTGTTGCCCGAGAAGAACGCGGCGTTGCCGCCGCCGGCGATGAACGCCTCGACCGTGTCGCGCATGCCGCGCGACCAGTACTCGTCGTGACCGACCGAGAGGTACAGGCTCGCGCCGTCCAGCACCTCGGGGTGCTCTTCGAGATCGGCGTTCGTGCACACGCCGATCTCGAATCCCTCGCGTTCGGCCCACTCGATGAACGGCAGCTCCCAGTCGGGCCAACCCGCCGACCCGGCGTAGCCCGACAGGTGGTTGATCTGGATGTAGCCGACGTGCGCGGCGTTCTGCGGATCGGGCGCGCCCGTGCCCGTCACGCGACGGCCCTTGCCCGGCGGCTTGTACAGGTAGCCCGCCGACATCGGCCGCTGCATGGCGACGTGGGTGCCGCCGGTGTACAGGTTCGGTCCGCCGAAGTCGTTGTAGGCGTGCCACGTGTTGGTCGCCAGCGCGAGCACGATGCGCGTGCCCGGAGGCGGGCGCACGACGAAGAACGCGTAGTCGCGCCGCACCTTCTCGCCGACGTCGATCTCCATGACGACCTCGTAGTAGCCCGACCGCCACGCCGGGTCGACGTCCAGCGTGAGAGCGACCGGCCACCCGCACCCCTTCGACGATGCGTCCTTCGGCGTCTCGTGCTCGTCGGCCGCCACCGCGTCGGCACTGGAACACGACCTCGCGTCGCGCGCCGATCCGTGCCACCTCGACGCGCACCGGCCGCCCGGCCGACGACGACATGTGCAGGCCGACCTGCTCGCCCGGGCGCACCGACTGCGGCCAGCAGTACCCCGTCACCACCTCGCGACCCATCACCCCGCCCCTAATGGGGAACATCAGCCCCCGGTCACTTCCGGCCCATGGCCGGATCGTTCCCGGTGAAGTAGACGGTGTCCTGGGCGTAGATCGTGTCGCTGGGCGGCGGAACCGGCGGATTAGCTCGGGGCTGAAGAGGCGGGGGTGTCGTAGGCGCTCGCGGTGTTCTTGCAGGCGGACAGCTTGTCGACGGTCTTGCCGTTGGGCTTGAGGAAGTAGAGGATGCCGGCCGGAACATGCATGCCGTAGAAGAACTTGACCACGGCCACGATGGGGTGCCATGTTGTTGATGTAGGCCGAGAAATTGCCGAAGACCTGCGATGATGTCGCCCTCGCACTTGAGGCTCCCGGTCGGAGGGCGCAGGGCCGGTTCGGCCGAGGGGGCGGCGACTCGAGGGTCACCGCCACCGGCGGAGGGCTTCTGACGATGGTGGCGGTCGGCAACGGCGCCGAGCCAAGAAGCCTCGCCTTGGGCTTCTTGGTCACCGTGATCTTCTGGGTGGGCAGCTCAGGGTCACCGATGCCTTGGCCGACCTTCAGGCGACTGCTCGGTGCTGGCCCAATGGGATACCGGGGGTGGCCACCGCCTTGGTGCCGCTGGCTGGAGACCACCAGCGCCCCGATCTGGCCCAGGGTGGTGGCTCTGGAATCGTGCGTTGGTCGAGGTGACGGGGCCGAACCGGTGATGGTGGTGCCCGTGGCCACGGCCCGGGTGTCGACCAGGACGTCGAGGGTGTCTGAATCCCCGGCGGTCGATGTTCGTCACCCGAACAGGAGAGCTTGCCCGGACCGGCATTGGCGCATGGTGCCCGAGGCGGCCATGCCGGCCAGGTCGAAGCTCAGCGGGGCGGCCACCGTCGATGACGCTGACGCTGGCCGAGAGCCCATTGACCGTCGGCCGTCCGAGATGTTGGAGATGGTGATCCCCCAGCCTCCGTCCGTGCCCGCACTGACCTGATTCTCGAGCGGAGGGGTGGGTGACGGTACCTGGAAGGTCGGGGTAGGCGGGGGCGGGGTCACCGTGGTCGAACCGAGGGCGGCCACCCCGGCCGGGGGGAACACAGGTGACGGACTCGGTGGTCGGGGCCCCGCTGGATCACGAAGGTGACCTCGGCGTCGAGGTCCCCGGGGGTCGGAAGACCGTACCGGTTCCCGGCCCGGTCTGCCAGGTGACCGGGTTGTAGTCGGTGTCGTAGGTGAAGGGGTGTCCACCACCAGGTGGCGTCGGTGCTGGGGCAGATTCGAGGCCGAGGCCGACTCGGTGTTCGGGGTCACCGCTTCGCTCAGGGCTCCGCCGATCGAGACCCGGCCGTCCTCGCTCGTCGTCTGTGAGCTGACGGTGAGGGAGGTGGCCCCCTGGGCCAGGAAGGAGTCGATGACCGAGGCCGGAATGGTGACCTCGGCCGCCAGTGCCTCCTGGAACGTCCCACCGGCCACCGTGCTAGCGGGCGGCGCCGGGGATTCGGACTCCGTCACCGGGAAGGCGGCCGAGCCGAAGCCGGAGACGTTGCAGGTGAACTCCCCCCCCTTCCCCCCCCTCCCCCCCTCCCCTCCTCCCCCCTCCCCCCCTCCCCCCCCTCCTCCCGACACTTCGATCCCGGCGAACGAGATGCTGACCGAAGGTGCTGCGCCGGAGGTGGTCACCACCACGCCCGGGGGCCCGTAGCTCGAGCCACCGCCGCCGCCGCCACTGGTCGGTGGCGGTTTCGCCGCGCCGCCGCCGCCGCCGACGTACCCGCCACCGCCACCGCCGCCGCCGTCGCCGCCCGATCCGACGGAAGTCCGTCGCCGCCGACTCCACCGGCACCGGGCTGACCGGCGGTCCCGATGCCACAGCCCGAGCCACCGCCCTGCCATTCCCGCCGGTGGTTCCCGCGGTCTGCGAGCACTCTCCGTCGCCGGCTCCGCTGCCCGCCGCGCCTGCAGCTCCCCCGGCCCCCCCGATCAGGTAGAAGCTGTTTCCGCCGCCGCCGCCACCCCCACCCCCGCCGCCCCCGGCGACGATGAGCCTCGGATCCCCCGCCCCGGCCGTGAGCCCGCCGGCGGATGCCGGTTCGGTACGCACATCGGAGGATCCCCCGCCGGCGCCCCCGACGCAGGGGCCAATCCCCCGCTGCCGCCGCCGGTACCGACCTCGGCATAGAGAGTGGTCACGCCGTTGGGCACCGCAACAGTGGCGCTGGCACTGGCGCCGTCACCGCCGGCGCCACCGGGGGCACCGGGCGTACCGTCCGCCCCGACCGCGGTGATGTCAAGGCTCGACACCCCCGTTGGCACGTTGAAGGTATCCTCCCCGACCGTCGTATACGTGCAGGTGGTCGTGCCACCGCTGACGCTCTGGACACCGGTCGTCCCGCACAGCGGACCGGCGGCCGAGGCCGGTGTGGCCACGAGGGAGGTGACCCCCGCGGTCGTGACGGCCGTCAGCCCGCCGATCAGGACCACCGCTGCGGCCGCCGCCCGCCATCCTCGCCTTGCTTCACCCACCATCAGCTCAGCCCCCGCTCGAACCGTTGCCCCGGCAAGTTGTTTAGCACGCGGGCAGGCCTTCAAGCACGAAAAAGGGGTTCCGACGCCGCCGGGCCGACCCGGGCGTCCGGTTGAGCTGCCGGATCTACGGGCGACGACGACCGGCCCCGGTTGGCCCACGAACTGACCTTCGAAGTCGATGACCTGCTCCCCCTGGTGGACGGGGCCCAGGTGCTGGGCCTGGCCGAAGTGGATGACGCCGACCTCCACATCACCGATGACGGCCGGACATTCGTGGCGGCAAATATCTTGGAGTCAAGGCCCTGACGGGTAGGTATGGTCTCGGTCGATGCCCGGCGACGAATTCGATACCGACCTCCGGCGCAGCGCCCGGTGGCTGCCCCGCACCATCGTCGGCCCGCGGACACTGGACGATTCGGATGCTCACCCGACTCGCTTCACGGATCCCGAAGAAGGATGTCGACATCGAGACCGTCGGACCCATCTCGGTGCGGGTGCATCGACCCGGCTCGATCGAGGAGCCACGGGCGGCACTCCTCTGGATCCACGGCGGCGGCTACGTGTTGGGCTCGGCCGCCCAGGACGACTCGGTGTGCCGGCACTTTGCCGAGACCCTCGGAATCGTGGTCGCCGCCGTCGAGTACCGGCTCGCACCGGACCACGAGCATCCCGTCCCGCTCCACGACGGCTACGACGCGCTGACCTGGCTGGCCCGGCAACGGTCCATCGACCCAGCCCGGATCGCCGTCGGCGGAGCCAGTGCCGGTGGTGGGCTCGCCGCCGCGTTGGCATTGCTGGCCCACGAGCGTGGCGAGGGGCACCTAGGTTTTCAGCTTCTCTCCTATCCGATGCTCGATGACCGGACGGCGACCCGAACCGACATCGACGAGAGCATGTTCAGATTGTGGAACAACAAGGCGAACCGCTTCGGTTGGCAGGCCTATACGGGATCCCGACCGGGGTCAGACGGGATTGACGGGCTGGCCGCTCCGGCCCGTTACACGGACCTCTCCGGTCTGCCACCGGCCTGGATCGGCATCGGAACCCTCGATCCGTTCTATGAGGAGTGCCTTGCCTATGTGAGCCGTCTCAGAGGGGCAGGGGTCCCCTGCCAACTGGACGTCGTGACAGGGGCGTTCCACGGATTCGACGTCGTCCGTCCGAAGGCGGGGGTGACGCGGGATTTCCGCTCAGCCCAGGTTGCCGCGCTGGCCCAGGCCCTTCGATGAGCCACCGCTCACGTCGAATCCTCAGGGTCAGCCCTTCGGATGTCCTGGTGCCATCAAGTAGCCTTGGTGAGCCCCGTGCCGGCTTGCGTCCTGCTGTCGGCGCTCGGGTTCGGCCGTCAACCGACGACGATCCGACCCGATCGATCGTTGCCTCGATGAACGAGCGGGTGGTGTCGTGGCCGGCGGTGACGCCGAGGGCGTCCTCCAGGGCCAGGACCTGGGTCAGGCCCGGTCATCATGAGCAGGGCGACGATCGGCGGGAGCTCGTCGTCGGTCACGCCCAGGGCGCCCAGCGCGGTGGTCACCGCCTCCAGCTGGGCGGCCCGGAACCGCTCGGCGTAGCGGGCGATCTCGGTGCGGATCGCCTTGCGGTGGTTGGCCAGGGCCACGAACTCGATGTTGAACCGGGCCCCGCGGGGATCGGCGTTGAGCTGCCACAGCGCCCGCAGCGAGCCGTCGGCGGCGATGGCCCGCTCGACGCGGGCCACGTTCTCCTCGGCCCGGCGTCGGAAGACCTCGAGGAAGAGGTCGTCCATGGTCCGGAAGTAGTAGTGGACGAGCTGCGGCTTGAGGCCGGCCCTGGCCGCCACCCGGCGCGAGGTGACCGCGGCGTAGCCCTCCTCGAGCAGGAGCAGCTCGGCGGCGTCGAGCAGCTGGGCCCGGGTCTTCGAGTCCTCGGCGCCGATGCGGCGGGGCGAGGGGGCCGACGTCACACCAGAACCTTGCCACACCCGCGGATCCGGTGCTAAGCAATTGCCCAGCACTGCTGTGCAGCGTGCGCAGTATGCGGCGGTGACGAGAGGGAGACCGGGGTGAGCGACTGGCAGACGATCGACTTCTTCTTCGACGAGTCGCTGGTCGAGGATCCGTACCCGTACTTCGAGGAGCTGCGGTCGGCGTGCCCGGTGCTTGCCGCTCCCCCACCTCGGGGTGGTGGCGGTGACCGGCTACGACGAGGCGATCGAGGTGTACCGGGACACCGAGACGTTCTCGTCGTGCAACTCGGTGATCGGCCCGTTCGCCACCTTCCCGGTGCCGCTCGAGGGCGATGACGTCAGCGACATCGTCGACCGCTACCGGGACCAGCTGCCGATGCACGAGCACATGGTGACCATGGACCCGCCCGACCACACCCGGGAGCGGGCCCTGCTGATGCGGCTGATCACCCCGAAGCGGCTGAAGGACAACGAGGAGTTCATCTGGCGCCTGGCCGACCAGCAGCTCGACGAGTTCCTCGGCGACGGCCGGTGCGAGTTCATCAGCGCCTACACCCAGCCCTTCGCCATGCTGGTGGTCGCCGACCTGCTCGGGGTGCCCGAGGAGGACCACCAGCGCTTCCGCGAGGGATTCGGCCTGAGCCGGCTCCCCGGGCGAGGTCGGCGCCGGCGAGGAAGGGCAGCCCGGGCGAGAACCCGCTGGCCTGGCTCGACGAGTGGTTCGCCGAGTACATCGAGGACCGGCGGCGCCAGCCCCGCCAGGACGTGCTCACCGACCTGGCGCTGGCCACCTACCCCGACGGCACGACGCCCGACGTCACCTCGGTGGTGCGGACCGCGACGTTCCTGTTCGCCGCCGGGCAGGAGACGACCGCCCGACTGCTGGCCGCCGCGCTGAAGCACCTGGCCGAGCACCCCGAGCTGCAGGACGAGCTGCGGGCCGACCGCACGCTGGATCCCCGGCTTCCTCGAAGAGGTCCTGCGGGTCGAGAGCCCGGTGAAGGCCGACTTCCGGCTGGCCCGGCGCACGACATCCGTCGGAGGCGTCGAGGTCGCCGCCGGCACGCCGGTCATGCTGCTCAACGGCGCGGCCAACCGCGACCCGCGGCACTTCGAGTGCCCGGCCGAGTTCCGCATGGACCGCCCCAACGCCCAGTCCCACATCGCCTTCGGACGAGGCGCCCACTCGTGCCCGGGCGGCCCCCTGGCCCGGGCCGAGGGACGGGTCAGCATCGAGCGCATTCTCGACCGCACCCGGAACATCCGGCTCTCCGAGGAGCACCACGGGCCGGCCGGTGATCGGCGCTTCCAGTACGAGCCGACCTGGATCCTCCGCGGCCTCACCGAGCTGCACCTCGAGTTCGACGCCGCTCCGGTCAGCCGGTGAGCCGCGTCGCCGTCGTCACCGGCGGGGCTTCGGGGATCGGGCTCGGCGTCGCCCGCAGGTTCGCGGCCGACGGGCACCGGGTCGCCCTCCTCGACCGCGACGCAGAGGCGGCCGAGGCCGCGGCCGACGAGCTGCGCCGGTGAGGGTGCGACGGCCCTGGCCGTCGACGTCGACGTGGCCGACCGGGCATCGGTCGCCGCCGGGTTCGACCGCATCCGGGCGGAGCTCGGCCCGGTCGAGATCCTCGTCACCAGCGCCGGGATCGAATCGTTCACCCCGGTCCTCGACATCACCGCCGAGGGGTGGGACCGGATCATCGGCGTCAACCTCACCGGCACCTTCACCTGCGTGCAGGCCGCCCTGCCCGACATGCTCGCCGCCGGATGGGGGCGCATCGTCACCATCTCCTCCTCGAGCGCCCAGTCCGGCGCTCCCAACATGGCCCACTACGCGGCGTCCAAGGGCGGCGTCATCGGCCTGACCAAGGCACTGGCCGTCGAGCTGGCCCGCAGCGGGATCACCGTCAACACCATCCCGCCCAGCCTGGTCGACACCCCGATGGCCCGGAAGGCCGAGGCCGCCGGCGACTTCCCCGGCGTCGACGTGGTCGGCCCCATGGTTCCGCTCGGCCGGGCCGGCACGCCCGCGGACATCGCCGCCGCGTGCTCGTTCCTGTGCTCCGACGGCGGCAGCTACATCACCGGTCAGCTGATCGGCGTCAACGGCGGCATGTACATCTGAACTGGACCGCTTGGCCCGGCGGCCCGGCAGACCAGCGAGCCCGCAGACCCCGGCGGCCCGGCGGCCCGGCGAGCCCGCAGACCCCGGGGCCCGCAGACCAGCGATCCCACAGGGCCGGCGGCCCGGCAGACCGGCGCCCCGGCAGTCGGGGGTCACGGGGGCACGGGCGCCCTCGAACAGGGGGGAAGACCGAGGGCGCCGGGCCCGGAGTCGGGACGTACACGCCGCGCTCGACGGGATCGGCGGTTGTAACCGTAATCGCGTGCCGGGTGGTTGCGCAACGTGATTCTTCTAGGACAGATTATTCCATTCGAGTTACAAGAATGATGTTCTGTTCCAATTGATCCGGAGAGATGGCACGGCTCCCACTGCCGTCAGGGCGTGACGAACTCGATGACCTGAGGCACGAGCAACGGCCAGTGCTCGAAGAGGTGGCCGGTGCCGTTCCTGACCGCCTCGCTCCGTTCGTTCCATTCATTGTCGCCCCACGGCGGAGCGGCGAGTTGCGCTCCCGGTATGAGGGCGGCCACCCGCTCGGAGGTCTCGCGGGTGTGGTGGGCATCGGTGGTGCCACTCCGGAACACGAGGGTGGGAATCCCCAACCGGGCGCAGGCTGCGTCGGGAAGCCCCGGCACGGTCGATGCTCCGTCGGGACAGTAGGCCAACATCCAGCGCTCGAGGGTGTGGATGAACTCGAGCGGATCGAGGTCGAGGAACCGTTGCCGGTTGCCCGCGTTGCGCTCGATGACCCCGCTCCATTCCGGGAGGGCGGCGACCGCTTCCATGCCCCCGCTCCACGCGGCCCGGATCGACTCGCCGCAGTAGTGCACGGCCAGGAGCATGAGCCCGTAGACGCCGCCGGAGATCCAGAGCAGGACCAGCCGCGCCGCCACCTCAGGGTGCCGGGCGGCGGCCAGCAGGGAGACCCGGGCCCCGCCCGAGCCACCGAAGATCACCGCCGGCGCCAGGTCGAGCTCGCGCAGCAGACCGGCGAGCATGTCCGCCTGCATCTCCGACTCCGACGCCCCCCGGAAGCAGATGTCGGACGCCCCGGTGTTGGGTCGGTCCCAGATCAGCACCTGGTTCCCATGGCCGGCCAGGGCCAGGGCCAGTTCCCGGATCCCCGGGACGTCCTTGCTGAATCGACCGCCCGGCGTCAGCACGAAGGGCGTGCCGTCCCCGATGAGCTCGTAGGAGATGGCGGTGCCGTCGATCGTGCAGGTGGCCATGGCCCCATCCTCTCACCACCCTCCACGCACGTCGTTCGATGGCTATCCTCGTTGTCGGCACAGAGAGGAGCAGGCATGGCTCTCCCGCTCGATCAAGTCAGGGTCGTCGACGCCGACACCCACCTGACCGAACCCCACGACCTGTGGACCAGTCGGGCACCGGCGTCGTTGAAGGACCGGGTGCCCCATGTGGCCACCGTCGACGGTGGCGCCATGTGGGTCATCGAAGGCGAGGTCCTCGGCCGGGCCGGGGCCGGCGGCGTCATCGACCGGAATGGCGTAAAGGGCCGGTCCTTCGAAGGCCTCTACGAGTGGGAGATCGAGCAGGCCCACCCCGGCGCCTACGACCCGGTGGCCAGGGTTGCGCTCCTGGACGACATCGGCATCTACGCCCAGATCATCTTCCCGGGGGTCGTCGGCCTGGGTGGCCAGAAGCTCGCCGAGCTGGTGAAAGACGTCGGCCTGCGAACGCGATGCACCGAGATCTTCAACGACTTCAACGCCGAGGTCCAGGCCGGATCGGACAACCGGCTCCTCCCCATGGCCATCCTGCCCGCCTGGGACATCGAGGCCAGTGTCCGTGAGGCTCGCCGGGCCAGGAGCCTCGGTCTCCGCGGCATCAACCTGACGTCGGACACCCAGGACCTCGGGGCCCCGGATCTGGCCAGTCCGGAGTGGGATCCGCTGTGGGATGCATGCAGTGAGCTCGAGCTCCCGGTGCACTTCCACATCGGGGCCAGCCTGACCACGATGAACTACTTCGGCACCTACCCGTGGCCGTCTCACGATGACGACATCAAGTTGGCCATCGGGGGGACCCTTCTGTTCATCGGGAACGCCCGGGTGATCGTGAACATCATCTGTTCCGGCCTGCTCGAGCGCTTCCCCGAGCTCAAGATCGTCTCGGTCGAGAGCGGCGCCGGGTGGATCCCGTTCATCCTGGAAGCGCTCGACTACGAGATCGCCGAGAACGCACCCATGGCGCGGACCAGGCTGTCCCTGACGCCGACCGAGTACTTCCGCAGGCAGATCTACGCCACCACATGGTTCGAACGGACCAACCTGCCCTCGATGGTTGCGGCCGTGGGCGAGGACAACATCATGTTCGAGACGGACTACCCGCATCCGACGTGTCTCTACCCCGACCCGCTCAAGACCGCCGAGGAGAACATGCGGGAGCTCAGCACCACGGCCCAGCGAAAGATCCTCGGCGAGAACGCGGCCCGCCTCTACCACCTGTAGCTCCTTTCGTCTCCTCCCGGTTCGCCGCACGTCCAGGGATGGCGGCGGTTCGGGCCCCCGAACGCTGCCGGTGACCGACCGATTGACCGCAGCGCGGCCCTCCTCTTATCGTTCTGGCCTGGGAACCACATCGGTGCTCGAATTCCAGGGGGAGTGCCTCGAGATCCGGGCTCGAAGAGAGGGAGGATCGTCGATGACGGATGCGGGCACGACAACGGAGCTTCGATTCGATCCACCCGGCCCCGGGTTCTGGGCGCTGGATCCGGTGCACTTCCCCCGGCCGGCGACTCGTTACTGGGCGGAGACCCATCCCGAAGCCATCAAGCGGGGCACCAACGATTTCGCCCGCTATTACGGGTTGCTCTTCGACGGGATGGAGATGGCGTATCCCAACGGCTTCGCCTACAGCTCCATGAAGATGGCGGCAGAGGAGGAGATCCCTCAACGCTTCCAGCGCGCCGAGGAGGTCGTCCAGAAGAAGCTCTGGCGGGAGCAGCTGCGCGAATGGGACGAGGACGGTCAAGCCGGCTTCGATCGCCGAGCATCGGGCGATCCAGGCGGTCGATCCTGACGCGCTCAGCGACGAGGAGCTGGTCACCTACCTCACCAGGTGCCGCGACCACCACGCCGCCATGATGGCCCAGCACATGCGGTTCACGGCCGGGGCAATGATCCCGACCGGGGACTTCCTCGTGCACGTGGGGGACTGGACCGGACTCCAGCCGGCCGAACTGCTCGGTCTCATGCGCGGCTCGGCCTCGGTGTCCGCCGGCGGGTCCGCCGAGCTCGAGCGGCTGATCGCCGCCATCGGGAATGACTCCTCTGCGCTCGACGCTCCTCGAGTCGGGAGGCGACCCCGCCCAGGTGCTCGATGCGCTGCGCTCCCTCGGAGGTGAACAGGGAGCGGCCGTGTCCGGCTACCTCGACTTCGTCGGGTATCGGCCACTCGACGGTTTCGACATCTCCGAGCCCGCCGCTCTGGAGTTGCCCGACGCGCTGCTCCGGGCCATCCGGATCGCGGTGTCAGGGAGAGATGAACAGGGCTCGGACATCGAGGACCGGACGGCCGACATCCGCCAGAAGGTGCCCGAAGAGCACCGCGAGGAGTTCGACGAGCTTCTGGGAGAGGCCCGGCTCACCTACCGACTCCGCGACGAGCGCGGGATCTACAGCGACATCTGGGCCTCGGGTCTGATGCGGCGGGCGGTCCTGGCCGCCGGTCGCCGACTTGCCGACAGGGGTCGGATCAGTGACGCCGAGCACCTCGTCGACGCCAGTCTCGATGAGATGTGCTCGCTGCTCTCCGGCTCGGGGGGTCCCTCCGGCGACGAGCTCGCGGAACGGTTCGAGTACCGGGCCACGCACTCGGCCAAGGACGCACCCCCGTTCATCGGAACGCCACCACCACCTCCGCCGGACCCGTCCGGGCTGCCACCCGCGGTCGCACGATTGATGCGTGCGACCGGCATCGCCATGGGCGAGGTGTTCGGGAGCTCCGAGACGCCGCACGAGGAGCATCTCCTGCGCGGCCTGGCCGCGAGCCAGGGCGTCTACGAAGGGCCGGCGCGCCGCGTGTCGGGTCCCTCCGAGTTCGGCCGGATCGTCCAGGGAGACGTCCTCGTGACCGAAGCGACCTCGGAGGCGTTCAATATCCTCCTGCCGCTCCTCGGGGCCATCGTCACCGACAACGGAGGCTTGCTCTCCCACTCCGCCATCGTCGCCCGCGAGTACGGGATCCCGGGGGTGGTCGGCACGCGGGAGGCGACCGACCTCATCCCGGACGGGACACTGGTGCGGGTCGACGGAGATGCCGGCGAAGTTCACGTGCTGGCGTGAAGGACGTCGTCCCGCTGGCCAAGGCGCACGAGACGGCGGATCTTCGGGTCGAAGGCGGTCGGGCTCGGCGACGCCGAGCGGAACGGTCTCCACGTCCCGCCCGGCGTGGCGCTGTCCGGCCCGGTCGTCGAGGCCGTGGCCGCCGGGGAGGACCGGGCCATCGCCAAGGTGGCGAAGGCGGTCCGGAGCCTGCAGGTACCGCTGGCCGTCCGATCGTCCGCCGTGGACGAGGACGGGGCAGAGGCCAGCTTCGCCGGCCAGCACCTCACGCTGCTCAACGTCCCGTCGGCAAAAGAGCTGCCCTCGGCCTTGCGGGACATCTGGTGGTCGGCGAACTCCGACTCGGCCATCACCTACCGGCAACGAGTCGGCCTCTTCACCCGCCCGAGCATCGGGGTGGTCGTCCAGACCCTGTTGGATCCGGACGTCGCCGGGGTGATGTTCACCGAGAATCCGGTGACCGGGGCGGACGAGCGGGTCATCGAAGCCAGCTGGGGCCTGGGCGAGGCCGTGGTCGCCGGCCTCGTCATCCCCGACCACTTCCGGGTCGACCGCTCCGGTCAGGTGCTCGAGCGCAAGCCGGGGCGCAAGACCATCGCCGTGCATGCCGTGGCCACCGGAGGGACCGTCGAGGAGGACGTTCCGTCCGACCGGGTCGAGCAACTGTGCCTCGACGACGGCCGGCTCGAGAAGTTGAGCCGGCTCGCATCGCGGTGCGAGCAGGTCTACGGGCCCGCACGCGACATCGAATGGGCGTTTGCCGGAGACACGCTCTACCTGCTCCAGTGCCGGGCGGTCACGACCGGGCGGTCGCCCGAACCGGCCTCGGAGGCCGGCCCGACGGCCGGCGATCCCGTCGAGACCCTCGAGCTCGTTCCGCTCTTCGCCGAGCTCGACCGAAGAGAGCTCGACCAGATCGCTCGCCTGTTGAAGGAGCGCCGGTTCGCCGAAGGTGAAACCGTGGTCATGGAGGGTTCGGGGGGTGCTGCGTTCTTCCTGATCGACTCCGGGGAGGCGAAGGTCACTATCCGCGGCGTGGAGCAGGTGACCCTGCGGCGGGGTGACTACTTCGGGGAGATCGCGCTGATCGACGACGGACCGCGTGCGGCGACGATCACCGCCTCGAGCGAGCTCGTCTGCTTCGGGCTCACCTACTGGGAGTTCCGTCCGCTCGTCCAGGAGAACGGTGCCATCGGCTGGAAGTTGCTGCAGTCGATGGCCAAGAAATTGCGGGCCGCCCAGCAGGCCTGAGGGCTTCTCTCAACCGTGGCCTGCTCTCTCAACCGACCCCTGCTCGTCCACGGCTCGGCACCACGCTGGGTGGCCGGGCGGGACCTCTGAGCCCCTGCGTACGACACGCTGGATCCCATCGGTCCTACAGTGAGTCGGTGCAGACCATCTGCGGTGGGGCTCGGTCGACGTGAACACGGAAAGGTTGCGGTGGAAAGTGATGCTTGTCCTGGGGGGATCGGCGATGATGGTGGCCGGCTGCGGGACAGCGACGCCGACCGCGGCTCCGACCTTGATCGCCGCCGGCCAACTTCCGAGGTCCGCTTTTCCGGCCGGGAACGCGGGAGGTTCGGCCGGGGGGAAGTCGGCCACGGCCACGGTTCCGTTGGCCAAGCAGAGCCCGACCACGGCGCTGTTCACCGCCATCGGTGTCTTCCAATCCTGCCTGACCGGCATGGGCGTCAAGTTCATCGGCGCCCCCGGTGCGGGCGGTTCGAATTCAGCGGTCAACAATCCGACCTATCTCAAGAGCCTGACCACCTGTGCGGCCCAGAGCAACATCGTCCAGGCCCTCAAGACCGAACAGAGCGCTCAGGACAACCTGACACCGAAACAGGTCAAGGTCGAGAACCAGGACTACCTGAAATGGCGGACCTGCATGATCGGACGTGGCTGGAGGATACCGACGCCGACGCCGAACGCCAAGGGGCTGCTCTTCTCCTTTGGGGCGACGGGAGGAAGCACGTCCGAGATCAAACCACCGCCGGGCCAGAGCATCCTCTCGAGCCCTGACATGTCCGCCTGTGCCGCCAAGGCACAGGCCGGTGGTTCGTAACGGGGGATGCGGATGCCGAGGATGACCCGCAACCGGAAGATCCTGGTGGCTGCCGTGATCATCGTGCTGGCTGCCGCCGGCATCACCGTCGCCCTCAACGGCGAGGGCAGCGCAACCGGCCAGGGCGAGGTCGCCATCTTCAGCAGGGTGCAGACCCGTTCGCTGCAGAACACCGTGACCGTCACCGGAACGCTGGCCCGCAAGTCGATCCGCAACATCACCAGCGCCACCCAGGGGATCGTCAGCTCGGTCACCGCTTCCGATGGCTCGACGACCCGCGCCGGTCAGACGATGTTCGCCATCAACGGGCGGGACGCCATCGCCGAACAGGGTACGGTGCCGTTCTTCCGGTCACTGGCACCCGGGGACCAGGGCGACGACGTGATGCAGCTGAAGAAGATCCTTTCCGCCGCCGGAGACTACCCCGGCCCGCTCAACAACTACTTCAACCAGCAGACCCAGTTCGCGCTGGCCCAATGGCAGGCCCAGAACCACTATCCCAACTCGACGCCCGCCAATCCCGAGGCGGTGACGGTCTCGCTCGAACAGGGGACCGGGTACGAGCTGGGAGACGAGGATTCTGCGCCCCTCATCATCGGTCCACCCCCGGCGCAGACGACCGCCGACCAAACGGGAGGCACACGTGGGCACACCGCCATGTTCGAGTCGGACGTGGCCCACATCCCGCCGGTGGTCCTCACCATCCAATCGGTGGCCAGCCAGGTCTCCGAGGGCATGGCCGCCACCTTCGTCATCAGCGCGTCCGCTGCGTCCGCCAGCGCGATCACTGTCAATCTGAGCACCGGTGGAACCGCAGGGAGCCAGAGCATCGTGACGCCACCGGCATCGGTCACACTCCCTGCCGGTGAGACGTCGGTGTCGGTGCCGGTCCAGACCCGGTCCACCACCACGTTGGCCTCCAATCCGGTTGTGAGCATCACCATCGCCGCCGGCTCCGGATATTCGATCGGGTCCCCCGCCTCGGCGTCGACCACCATCGAGAACAACAACGTTCCGGCCCTGAGCATCAGCGGTGGTGCCACCGTGTCACCGGGCGGCTCGACGACCCTCACCGTGACGGCCAACCAGGCACCGCTCCAGAATCTTCAGGTCGAGCTCAGCGTCTCGGGCAGTGCCACTCCGGGGACCGATTACGATCCCGTCGATCCCATCCTCACGATCAATGCCGGGACCACCTCGGCGAGTGTCACCGTCGACACCATCGAGAACACCGTCATCCAGCCGAACAAGTACATCGTCGTCTCGATCGAACCCTCGCCGACGACCTACACCGTTGCTGCCCAGGGCTCGTCGGTCATCACCATCGACGGGAGCAACACGCTCCCGACGGTCACGCTGACCTCTGCCACCACCTATCTGCAGAAGGGACAGCCCTACCAGGTCTCGGTCGGCCTGAGCGAAGCAGTGAGCACACCCCTCACCATCCAGTTGACCTACGGAGGCAGCGCCCAGCAAGGCACCGACTACACCGTCCCGAGCGGAAGCATCGTCATCGCGGCCGGCCAGACCTCGGGAGAGGTGGAGATCCCGACGGTGACCAACAACACCGTCGAATCCGATCGTGTCCTCGATGTCTCGCTGGCCCCGAGCTCGGCCTACCAGATCGGCACTCCGAACAGCACCTCGGTCACCATCACGTCGTCCGTCGTCCCGATGCTGACCGTCGCAGCCAGCACGTCCACCATCCCGCAGGGGGGAGCGGCGTCGTTCACCATCACCGCCAACCAGGCCCCGGCCAAGAACACCTCGGTGAGCTTTGCCGTCGAGGGTACCGCCCAAGCCGGCCAGGCCTACGTGCCACTGGCCGGAGCTGCGCTGCTCCCCGCCGGCCAGACCCAGGTCACCGTCGTCCTGCAGTCCCTCCAGACCAACATCGAATTCGAACCGACGGACATGATCGTCGGAAGCTGGCCCACCCGGGTCGGACAGGTCAACGTGAAGGCGGGCGCCACCGTCGAGCCGGGGGAGGCGATCCTCAACCTGACCGAACCGAATCTGAGCGTCACCCTCCAGGCCTCGGCCGCCAACCGGAGCGAGCTCAGCGTGGGCCAGCCCTGCACCGTGCAGATCTCCGGCGAGAACAACCAGGGCAACGGGGTCATCACCGAGCTCGACAGCGACCCCACCCAAGTCAGCTCGGGCACGGGAGGCCAGTCGACCCAGGTCTACGAAGGCAAGATCGAAGTGTCCGATCTGACCGGCGCCGACGGCTCCCAGGTATCGATCAACGTCGTCACCCAGCAGGTCGACAACGCCCTCACCGTGCCCATCGCGGCCGTGAAGCAGAACGGGACGGGCGGTGATGTCGTCCGGGTGGTCAACCTGGCCAGGGGCGGGAAGATCACCGAGATTCCGGTGACCACCGGCCTGACCGAAGGCTCCTACATCCAGATCACCGGCGGCCTGCGGATCGGACAGCTGGTGATCGTGGAAGTCACGACGTAACCGTGGGTCCCACGCTGGAGGAGACTCCGCCTGGGGGAACACCCGAGGTCCGGACGTTGCCCCTCCTCGAGCTCGAGTCGGTCTCACGCGTCTACGGGGAGGAGATCGAGGTCTACGCGCTGCGCGACGTGTCCCTCCGGGTGCTTCCGGGCGACTTCATGTCCATCGTCGGGCCGTCTGGGTCCGGGAAGTCCACCATGCTGGGGCTGCTCGGTGTCCTCGACCTGCCCACCTCGGGAGTCATCCGTGTCGCCGGGCAGGATGTGAGCACCCTCGACGATCCGACCCGCTCCAGGCTCCGTGGGAATTCGATCGGGTTCGTGTTCCAACAGTTCCACCTCATTCCGCATCTGACCGCGGCCGGAAACGTGGAGACCGCGCTGCTCTACCGCAATCTCCGGCCCAAGGAACGACACGAGCGTGCCCTGGTGGCGCTGGACCGGCTGGGCCTGGCCAACCGCGCCGACCACCGACCGGTCCAGATGTCGGGCGGGGAACAGCAGCGTGTGGCCTTGGCGCGGGCCATCGTGACCGACCCGCTCATGATCCTGGCCGACGAGCCGACCGGAGCTCTCGACTCGGTCAACGCCGCTCACGTGCTCGACATCTTCCGCAGCCTGCAATCCCCCGAGCGGGCGGTGGTCATGGTCACCCACGACATGACGGTGGCCTCCACCGCGCACCGGTTGGTCTCCATGCGCGATGGGCGCATCGTGGCCGACGACCGCCGCGAGGTACCGGCCCGATGAGCGATTTCGACGACCTCCTGGGTGTGGCATGGTCCGGCCTCAGGGCCCGCAAGATCCGCACGCTGCTGATCATGCTGGGCCCGATCATCGGGGTCGCGGCCATGGTCAGCGCGGTGGGCCTGACCGAGAGCGCCAAGGGAGCCCTTCAAAGCCAACTCTCCCAGCTCGGGACCAACCTGATCATCGCCCAAGCCGGCGGCACGTTCGGATCGCAGAACCCGACCTTCACCAGCGACGCCGTCGAACGGGTCCAGAACGTCTCCACGGTGACCAGCGCATCGGCCACCACCAACCTCTCCGGCGTGGTGTCGCTGCCGATCCAGGGGGCCAGCACCTACTATCAGGCCTTTCCCGTACCGGTGCGTGCCGCAGACGACAACCTGCCGGCTGTCCTCGGGGTCCCGCTCATCAACGGACGGTGGCTGAACGGTGCCGACACCCGGCTCCACACGCGGGCGGTGGTCCTCGGTGAGGGGATCGCGCAACAGTACGGCTACCTGCCGGGCGAGATCCGCACCATCCGGCTCAACGGCACCAACTTCGGTGTGGTCGGGGTGCTCGGCTCTGTCGCGCTGGACCCGGAGCTGAACGACGCCGCCTTTGTCACCCAGTGGGCGGCGAAGAACATCTTCGACACCAACGGCCGGCCCAACCAGCTCTACATCCGGGCGGCGCCGGGCACCACGCAGGCGACCGCCAGCGCCATCCCGACAGCACTCAATCTGGGCGGGCCCACCCAGACCTCGACCCAGATCCCGAGCGATGTGCTCCAGGCCGCGGCCCAGGCCAACAAGACCCTGCAGCAGGTCGCACTCCTTGCCGGCCTCTTGGCACTGACGGTCGGCGGGATCGGAATCGCCAACGTCATGTCCATCTCGGTCATCCAGCGGTCGGCCGAGATCGGGATCCGACGCGCCGTCGGCCACAGCCGGTCCAAGATCGGAACCCAGTTCCTTCTCGAATCTCTGTTCGTCGGCGTGCTCGGTGGGGCGATCGGTGCCGCGCTCGGGGTGCTCATCGTCTACACCGTCTCCGCCTTCCAGGGCTGGGTGGTCGTCATCAACTACGGCGACATCCCGATCTGGATGGGTCTCGCCCTCCTCGTCTCGGTCACTGCGGGGCTCTATCCCTCGATCAAGGCGGCCCGCCTCGAGCCGCTCGAGACGCTCCGCCTCGGCTGAGCACCGCGGCCGCGCCTTCCGATCACCATGAGCTCCGATGTCCGGGATGGGCCGAGACGGTCCACGACGCGGTGACCGCCGGTGACGATGACCTCGGCTCCCGTATGACCTCGGCTCCCCAAGACCTCGGCTCCCGTATGACCTCGCCTGCCCCATGACCTCGGCTCCCCCTCGCCCGGACTCACGGCTCGACTCGGAGGATCTCCCGGCGGGAACGAACGGCCGGGGGTCCTTCTTTCCCCAATGGCTCCTGGTGGTGGCCGCGGTCCTCTTCAACTACTGGTTCCTCAGGGCCGAGGTGCTGCCCGTCGCCTACCTCAACGACAGCTCGGTCCACGAACAAATGGTCCGTTTCGCCACGGCCAGGCTCGAAGGGGGCCATCTCCCCCAGACCAGCTGGTTCCCCTACCTCGGGCTCGGCTCGCCCCAGTTCCTGCACTACCAGAGCCTCCCGTCGACCATCACCGGACTGGCTGGAACGCTGATCGGATCGGACCGGGCCTTCACCTGGAGCTTGTACCTGCTGGTGTCCCTGTGGCCGGTGACGGTCTACCTGGGGGTCCGCGCCCTCCGCTTCGGGCGGTGGACGTCGTCGGCCGCCGCGCTGCTGTCTCCGTTCATCGTCAGCACCATCGGTGTCGGCTTCGAGACCAAGGCGTACGTGTGGACCGGATTCGGTGTCTGGACCCAGTTGTGGGCCATGGTCACCCTGCCCCTGGCGTGGGGATACTGCTGGCAGGCGGTCAGCGAGGGGCGCAGGTACCTCCCCGCGGTGGCCTTCGCGTCGCTGACCGTCATGCTCCATTTCGAAACGGGCTACCTGGCGCTCGTCCCCATCGCCCTCTTCCCGTTCCTCACACCGTCCGACCTGAAGCCCCGGGTGACCAGGGCGCTGGTCGTCGCCGGGGGGACGCTGGCCGCCACCGCCTGGGTCACCATCCCCCTGCTCCAGTCGGCCCGGTGGGCCTCGATCAACGAGATCCTGCGTGGGAGCGCGCTCGAGAACGGCTACGGTGCCCGCCGCGTCCTCGGGTGGCTGGTCTCCGGTCAGCTCCTGGACGCGGGCCGCCTGCCCGTCTTGACGCTGCTGGCCGGCATCGGGTTCGTGGTCTGCCTGGCCCGATTCCGACAGGACGAGCGCGGGCGTGTCCTTCTCGTCCTGCTCGTCATGAGCCTGCTCCTCTCGTTCGGCCGTACGACGTTCGGGTCGCTGGTTGGCGTGATCCCGGCCAGCACCGACATCTTCATGAGACGGTTCATGTCGGGCATCCAGCTGGCCGCGTTGTACCTGGCCGGGCTCGGAGCGACGACCGCGTGCGCCGGCGTGCTCTCCCTCATCCGCCGGTGGCGAAACCCGGGCTGGGCGCGGGCCGGGACCAGGACCTGGGTACGGCGATCGCGCTGCGTCGCCGTTGCCCTCCTGGCCGTCGTGGCGTTGGCCCCGGCGTGGACCCAGCTGGCAGCAAGCGACCGGCACAATGCCGAGGCCATCAACGGCCAACGAGCCGCCGACAGCCGCCAAGGGGCGGCCATGGCTCCGATCCTCGACCGGATCCGCAGATCAGGAGACGGGCGCGTCTACGCCGGTTCCCCGAACAATTGGGGGCAACGTTTCACGGTCGGGGCCGTGCCCGTGTTCAAGTACCTCGAGAGCCAGGACATCGACGAGGTCGGATACACACTCCGCACGGCATCGCTGATGACCGACCCGGAGTACTTCTTCGACCAGTCGAACCCGGGCGACTACCGGCTCTTCGGGGTCCGGTACATCCTTGCGCCCGAGACGAGGCGATCACCGGTTCCGGCCAGGCTGGTCATGGTCCGCGGACCGTACGCCCTCTGGGAGCTGCCCTCCGTCGGCTACACCTTCATCGCCGGGGTCGTCGGGACGCTCACGGAGAACCGGGCCGACGTCGGGCTCCGTTCGGTGCCCTACCTCCGCTCCGCATTGCCCGAAGAGGGGAAGGCGCTGCTCGTGAACTACGCCGGAGGCCGGGCGCCGCCCCTGCCTGCATCCGAGCGCCCGCCGGCAGTGGGCGAGGGAGAGGTGCTCTCCGAGCACGCCCGGCTTGATCAGGGTTCGGCGCGAGTGGTCGTGCGGATGCGGCAACGAGCTGTGGTGGTGCTGTCGGCGTCCTTCGATCCGGGTTGGACCGTGCTCGTCGACGGCCGGGTGGCGAATCCGATCATGGTGGCACCGGCCCTCGTCGGGGTCAGCGTCGGGCCGGGAACCCACCAGGTCGTCTTCCAGTACCGCGGCTTCTCCTTCTATGTACCGCTCCTGCTGGTCACCCTTGCCGTGCTGGTCATCGCCCTCGTCTACGACCACAGGAGAAGGAGCAGGCGAACAAGAACGGAGGTGTGACGGCGCGCCGCGCTCTCATCCCCCGGCACCGGAGGTGCCGCCGACCTGGCCGTCGGAACCTGACGTCGATCCGCCAACGGTGGAACCCCCAGGGGCCTGTGTGACTCCGGCACCACCGCTCCCCGACCCGGCGCTCCCCGACCCGGCGCTCCCCGACGTCGCCGCGCCGTCGCTCCCAGAGGTGGCTCCCGCGGCACCGCCCGGCGCCCCGGAGTCCGTCGCCGCTCCGCCCGCGCCGGCTGCCCCGGCGTTCCCCGCCGCTCCACCTGATCCTGCCCCGGCGCCGGCCGTCGCTCCACCTGAAGCCCCGGCGCCACCCGAAGCCCCGGCGCCACCCGTCGCTCCACCCGGACTGCCGTTGACCGCCGCCCCCGTGTTGCCCGCACCCGTGTCGCCCGTTCCCGCAGTGGCGGCGGCTCCCCCCGACCCTCCCGCGCTGCCGGCGCCCGTGGTGCCCGTGGTGCCCGCCCCGGTGTTGCCGGCCCCGGAAGTACCCGCCGAAGCACTCGAGCTGCCGGTGTTCCCGGTGCCACCCGAAGTGCCCGAGTTCGCGGTGACACCGACGCCGTGCGGGTTGGACCCGAGCGATCCGTCGTAACCGGCGCCGCTGTTGGCGTTGGTGGTGAGCAGGGCAACCGAAATCCCGACGGCGACCAGCAGGGCGAGCCCGACCGCGGCCACCGTGACCGGATTCCGGGCCCATCGACGGCGCCGGCCAGGGCGGACGGCACTCACCTGCCGATCCTGCCATCGATGGACGCGAGCCGGAGCCAGTGGCGTGCCCTTCGTGCTCGGGGAACCGGCCCCGACCAACCCGCAGTGTGCACCGATCGTTCCTTTCGCAACCCGGTCACCCGACCTTCACCCCCAATGACGGGCCGCTCGAAGCGGCGGATCGGGCCAGATGACGCTGACCAAGCATTGCACGGCTCGGGCTCATCAGCCCTCCCCGCCCGGGAACGACATCCGAGCGACCGATCCGACCGGGCCGGAGGGTCCCGGTCCGGTCGGGCAGTCGACGGGCGGTGCGCACGGCGTCAGAGGCCACCGGGTCGCAGGCCACGGCCAGATCGGGCGCGGGTAGCATCTCCGATGGCGACAGAGGTGAGGATGGGGGATGGCCATGGGCGCAGCGCAGGCAGACATTCGACCGGTGCGCCTCACCATCGGCGGGAGGCTGGTGAGCGGCGACGACGGGACGTATCCCGTTTGCAACCCGGTCCGACCGGCAGAGGTCGTGGTGCAGGCTCCCTCCGCCTCACTGGGCCAGTTGGACCAGGCGGTGGCCGCGGCTCGCCAGGCCGCGCCGTCATGGGAAGGTCTCGGATTCGAAGCCCGGGTCTCCTGCCTCCAGGCCGCCTGCGAACAGTCGGAGGAGCGTTTCGACATGGAGTCGGCGTCAAGCCTCCTGACCCGTGAGCACGGAAAGATACTGGTCGAGGCCATCTTCGACATGGCCACGACGGCCGGCATGCTCGGGGCCCTCGCTCCGCTGATGGCCGAGGCTCTGCAGCCCCGCCCGGCGGGCAACGCAACCGTCGAGCAGGTTCCTCATGGCGTCGTGGCGGCCATCCTTCCCTTCAACTGGCCCGCGGCGGTCATGGGCAACAAGATCATCCCGGCGTTGCTCGCAGGAAATACGGTGGTGGTCAAGACGCCCCCGACCTGCCCCGGCGCAGTGCTGGAGCTGGCCGCCGCCATCGCCGCCGGTCTCCCCCCGGGCGTGCTCAACACCCTCAACGGCCCCACGCCGGGGTTCGGCGCTGCGCTCGTTGCGCACCCCGGAATCGACATGGTCACCTTCACCGGCGGGGCCGCCGCCGGCCGGTCGGTGCTGGCTGCCTGCGCGCAGCACCTTCGCCCCGCTGTCCTCGAGCTCGGCGGCAACGATCCGGCCGTCATCGCCCCCGATCTCGACCCCACCGAGGCCCTGGCCGACCGGCTGCTCGAGGCCGCCTTCACCACATCGGGACAGGTGTGCATGGCCATCAAGCGCCTGTATCTGCCGGCTGAGCGGCTGGCGGAGTGGCGGGACGCCTTGGCCGATCGCCTGTCTCTGGCCGTCGTCGGAGACGGGCTCGAGGAGGGGGTGACCATGGGCCCGGTGCACACCGAAGCCGCTCGGGACCGGGTCGAGGCCCTCATCAGCGACGCCGTCGGCGGCGGGGGGGTCGTCGGTCCGGCCGGCATCGGTCGCCGGCCCGGGATCGGGATGGACGGTGTCCCCTGCCCTCGTCGTGGCCCCCGACCCCGGTGCGGCCATCGTCGAAGAGGAGCAGTTCGCACCGGCGCTCCCCCTGCTCCCGTATGACCGACTCGACGACGCCGTCGAAGCGGCCAACGACACCCGGTTCGGTCTGTGCGCCTCGGTGTGGAGCCAGGACCTCGACCTGGCCGACTCGGTGGCACAACGGCTCTCGGCCGGCACGGTGTGGACCAACGCCCACGGCATCGGGGCCATGGACCATCTGGCCCCGATGGGCGGTTGGGGGGAATCGGGACTGGGTCTGGAGATGGGCGTGGAGGGGATGTCGGCCTTCTCCCGACCCCGCGTGCTCCGGCGAGGATCGCTCTGACCGGTGATCAGCGGGGGCATTTGGGCTCTGACCTGGAGTTTTACCCGATCCATAGAAATTCCGAAGAAATTGCTCAAGTTCGGGCCGGCAGGTGCCGATAGTGGTCACGTCAGGTCCGTCGAGCCAGGTTCCGCCACCTTGCTCCGGGCCTGGCATTCATCTTGGTGGTCCTGATCCCGGGCGCCTTGATCCCGGGCGCCGAGTTCCCGGGCACCTTGATCCCGGACCACGAACTCAGTGCTTGAGTTCGACGACGACCTCGAGGTACTCCTCGGCGCCGACGTTGCGGGCCCGCTCGACCCCCCCACGCCGGACCGGTACCACCGCCCCCGGCACCACGTCGGCCTCGAAGTACTCGCGGAACGGCCCTTCCGAGTCGGCCTCGGGGACCACCGCAATGCGGTCGCCGGCCACCTGGACGAGCAGGTGGTCGAGCCGGTGCCGGTGGATGTCGCCCTCTTCCCCCGGGGCCAGGCGCACCTCCCAGACACGCACCCGGTCGTCCTCGTGGAGCAGTCTGGTCCCGACGTCGCCCATGGACCGTTCGGTCATCGTGCGCCCTCCTCGGTGAGTCCTGCCCCCCGGAGACAGAAGCGCACCACATGGTCCACCTCCGATGCCGAAGGCCGGGTCCGCAGGATCAGGTGAGCGTGGAGGACCCCGAACACCAGGCGGTAGATGGCCTCGGCGTCGTCACGGGCCTCCGTGACCGACGACATCGCGGGAGACACCGCGGCGAGGGGCTCGACCAGGAGACCCACCAACAGGTCGGTCGACTCACGTTGCTCCTCGGGGAACAGCTCCGACAGCCGGGCCTCATTGGCCGCGAAGGGGCGGGTGCGCGCCGCGGCCCGGACGTTCGAGGCCTGGGCCAGGACTCCCTCGATCCACGCCCGGATCTTGGCCGTCGTCGAGTCGGCCGCCTCCATGCGCAGCACCAGGTAGTCGACGAGCCGCCGCCGGCCGTCATCGAGCAGTACCAGCATGAGCTCGTCCTTGGAGCGGAAGTACCGGTAGAAGCCCTGTGTCGACAGACCGCAGTGACCGAGGATGTCGCGCAGCGACGGTTCGAGACTGCCGGTCCGCTCGATGAAGTCGTAGGTCGCCTCCACGATCCGCTGCATCTCGCGGGCGTACTCGGTCTGCCGGTCGATCGTCGTGCGTTCGACCGCCTGTCTGGCCAAGGTCTCGGTCATGCGCGACATCGCGTTCCTCAGTTTCGGGGGGTGGACCACCCAGCACGGCGTTCACCCACTCTAAGATCACTGTTCTTCACCAGCAAGACCAGTGAGGCCACGACATGCCGGGAACCAACGACCTGTTGATAGGCGACGTCTTCGCCAACGCGGCGCGCGCCGTCCCCCATCGGGTGGCAGCCGTCTTCGGTGACCGGACGCTCACCTTCGGCGCGCTCGAGGCGAGGTCCAACCAAGTCCTCGGCGTGCTGGCGTCCATGGGGATCGGCCGAGGATCGCGGGTGGTCCTGTGGTCGGGGACCGACCTCGACGCCGTCCCGCTGTTCGCGGCACTCAGCAAGCTGGGCGCACTCTTCATCCCGGTCAACGGCCTCCTCGGCCCGGACGAGGCCGCAGAGATCTTCTCCGGGTGCCACCCGCACCTCCTGATCACCGATGGCGGGCGCACGGTGCCCCCGGGGGCACCGACCAGCACCACCCTCGAGGACCTCGGGGCTCTCGCCGACGGGCAGGGCGCCGCCCCGGTCGACATCGACGGCCTCTCGGGAGCAGATCCACACGTCGCCTTCTTCACCAGCGGGAGCACCGGCAGTCCCAAGGGCGCCGTGTTGTCGCACGCCACCAACTACCTCCGAACCCACCCCGGAGCACTTCTGGAGCCCCGGGGAGCGATGGTCTGCCCGTACCCGCTCTTCCACATGGGGGCATGGACCATCGCCCTCCAGCAGTGGCAGGCCCGCGATGCCGTGATCCTCCTCGACTCGACGGGAGCCGAGGAGATCTGCGAAGCGGTCGCCCGCCATCATGCGACCCGGATCAACTGCGTCCCGGCCGTCTGGCAACGGATCATCGACCACCTCGACTCGTCGACCGGACACCCGCTCTCGTCGATCCGGTTCGCCGACACCGGCACCTCGGAGACCAGCGTCGACTTCCTCATGGCCATCGAGCGCACCGTGCCCCAGGCCCACCTCCGCGTCTTCTACGGGTCGACAGAGGCCGGGAGCGTCGCCTGCCTCGACCATGCCGACATCCGCCGGAAGCCGGGGAGCTGTGGGCCGCCGGCTCCCGGCGTCAAGGTCCGCATCGGCCCAGAAGGGGAGCTGTCGGTCTCCAGCGCGCTCCTGTTCGACGGGTACCTCGACGATCCGGACGCCACGTCGGCGTGCCTGGTCGACGGCTGGTACCTGACCGGCGACCTCGCCGACGAGGACGACGACGGGTTCCTCCGCATCATGGGCCGGACCGGCGATCTGGTCCGCACCGGTGGCGAATCGGTCGTGCCCGGCGAGGTCGAGTCCGTGCTCGCCGGGCATCCCGGCGTCCGCGAGGTGGTCGTGCTCGGCCTCCCCGATCCGGCTTGGGGTGAGGTGGTGTGCGCGGTCATCGTGACCGACCCCGACGCGCCCACTCCGACCCTCGCCTCACTCCGCGAGCTCTGTGCCGGCCGGCTGGCCCCCTTCAAGCACCCCCGCCGGGTGGAGGTGGTGGACTCGCTGCCCCGGACCGCGGCCACCGGCCAGGTCCGGCGTAGCGCGCTGGCCGAGACGCTGTGGGGCGGGTGATCCGCTTGCAGAACACCGTTCTCGGTTCATAGGATCACTGTTTCATGGAGCGTGAGCTGATCTTGACGGGGATCGGGGGCCAGGGGATCCAGCTGGCCTCGGCCGTCGTGGCCCGCGCCGCGGTGGACGAGCACCGTGAAGTCCAGGTCTTCGGGAGCTACGGCGGGATGATGCGGGGCGGGCCCACCGAGTCGACCGTCGTGATCGCCGACCGCCCGGTCGAGACCCCCCCGACCGTCGGCACCGCCTGGTCGGTCATCCTCATGCACCACGACCACGCCGAGCACGCCTTGCGCTGCCTGCGACCGGACAGCGTGCTCCTCGTCAACAGCACCGTGGTGTCCGGGCCGCGCATCGGACCCGGGTGCCAGGTGGTGGAGGTCCCGGCGTCCGCCATGGCCGTGGAGGTCGGCCACATCATGGCCGCCTCCATGGTCATGATCGGGGCCCACGCGGCGCTGACCGGACTGGTCTCCCTACCCTCACTGCTCCGCGCCTCGAGCGACTCGCTGCCGGCCTACCGGGCCCGGCATGCCGCACTCAACGAACAGGCCCTCGAGGCCGGCTTCTCCTCGGTGGAGCCCGGATCCGTGCCGGCTTGGCCCAAACGGGTGACCGCGGGCTGATGGATGAATCCCACGCCGTGACCACCCGCGGGACCCTGGTCATCGACGTCGACGCCTGCAAGGGTTGCGATCTCTGCATCGACGCCTGCCCGCCGGGCGTCCTGGTCATGACCGAGCTCGAGGTCAACGCCCGCGGCTACCGCTACCCCCGGCTCCGGCCGGGCTGCACGGGATGCAGGGCCTGCTCGCAGATCTGTCCCGACTTCGTGTTCCGGGTCTACAAGTACGACACCCCGATCGAGCTGGCCCGATGACGGACACCCTGGCCGCACCATCGGAACCGCGGCAGCTCCTCCAGGGGAGCGAGGCCATCGCCCGGGCCATGGTCGCGGCCGGGTGCCGGTTCTTCGCCGGTTATCCGATGACCCCCTTCACCGAGGTCCTGGAGCACATGGCCCGCATCCTCCCCGCCGTCGGCGGGGTGTGCATGAACGCGGAGAGCGAGCTCGAAGCCGTCGGCATGGCCTGGGGGGCCGCGGCCACCGGCACCCCGGCGGCGACCGGTTCGACGGGCCAGGGCCTCTCCCTCATGCAGGAGTCGTTGGCCGAGATCACCCTGGCCCGCCTGCCCCTGGTCGTCCTGGACATGGCCCGGGCCCAGGGTGACTACTACCAGGCCACCCGGGGTGGCGGCCACGGGGACTACCGCCACATCGTGCTCGCCCCCGCCGATGCCGCCGAAGCGGTGGCGCTGGTCGGCCTGGCTTTCGAGCTCGCCGAGCGGTGGCGCAACCCGGTCGTCATCATGGGGGACTACTACCTGGCCCACACCGCCCAGTCGGTGACCATACCCGCTGGGGTGGCCCGTGCGGTCCCCGAGTGGGCCCTCGACGGCTCGTCGGGCGGCTCCGGCCACGCCAAGCTGGTCTCCTTCCTCGGGACCACCAAACAACGCGACGACGTGGGCTACGACCTGTCGGTCCACTACGCGTCCTGCGCCCGGGCTACCGTCGAGATGGTGCGCCAGGTCGAGCCGCTGGCCGACGTGACGCAGACCGACGATGCCGAGGTGGTGGTGGTGGCCTTCGGCACACCGGGTCGGTACGTGAAGGCCGCTGTCCGTGAGCTCCGTGCCGAGGGCGTCGCCGTCGGGTGCGTGCGGCCCATCACGCTCTTCCCCTTCCCGACCCGGATCATCGCCGATGCCGTGCGGGGCGCCCGGGCGGTGGCGGTCTACGAGAACAACCAGGGACAGATGGTCGACGACGTGCGGCTGGCCGTGCTCGGCGCCGCCCCTGTCCATTTCATCGGCGGGTTGAGCCTGGACAGTTCGGGTTTCGGGATCGCTCCGGATCTCGATGTCAGCGTGCTCAAGGGCCGCATCGAAGAGATCGTGCGGCGATGACCGAGTTCGTGCCCACCGATCGGGCCCCGATGGTGCCGGCGCGCATGGTCGACGATTTCGTCCCCGATCTCATCGACGTCGGCGCCCACCACCTCTGCCCCGGATGCGGGGAGCCCATCGCCATGCGCAGTGCCATGGAGGCCGTCGCCGAGCTCGGCCTGACCCGGCGGGCCGTGGCCGTCTTCGGCATCGGCTGCTACACGGCGTTCTCCAACAATCTCGACGTCGAGGTGCTCCAGGCCCTGCACGGGAGGGCGCCCTCCCTGGCCACCGGCGTGAAACGGGCCAGACCGGACACCATCGTGCTCACCGTGCAGGGGGACGGCGACATGGTCAGCGAGGGCCTCCAAGAGGTGCTCCACACGGCCGCACGGGGCGAGAACGTCACCTGCATCATGCTCAACAACGGCGTGTTCGGTGAGACCGGCGGCCACATGACGGCGACCACGGTGCTCGGTCAACGCACCAAGACCAGCCTCGACGGTCGCGATGCGGCGCGTCACGGCCGCCCCATCCTCTTGAGCTCCCTGTTGGCCCAGATCGACGGCACCGCCTTCGTCGCCCGGGGCGCGGTCAACTCGGCGGGCAACGTGGCCCGTACCAAGAAGCTCCTGGCCCGGGCCCTGACCGCGCAGATGGAGGGTGCCGGTTTCTCGTTCGTCGAGATCCTGACCATGTGTCCCACCGGCTGGTTCATCGAGACGAACGAGGCGCCCGGGTACCTCGATGAGAAGCTGGCCGCGGTCCACCAGCCCGGCGTGCTGAAGGACGTGCTCGCCCCATGACGGCTCCCACAGTGGCGGTCCACGGGAAGCGGACGGGGACCTTCCTGGTCGAGGGGCTCCGCGCCGCGCTGCCCGGAATCACCGTCGTCGAGGCCGGGACCCCGGCGGCGTCGCGACGCCGACGTCCTGGCCACACTGGCCGACGACGCCGCGTCCATCGCCGGCGCGCTGACCGGCCGGGTGCGGTGGATCCACGTCCTCGGAGCCGGCATCGACGGGTTCCCCACCGAGGTGGTGGGCGACCGGTCGCTCACCTGTTCGCGGGGTGCTGCGGCCCCCGCGATCGCCGAATTCGTCCTGGCCGCCATGCTCGCCTTCGAGAAGCGGCTGCCCGAATCGTGGATCGATGAACCCCCGGCACGGTGGGGGTCGGCGGCCCTCGGTGGACTCGAGGGCAGGACGCTGGGCGTGGTCGGGCTCGGCTCGATCGGGACCGAGGTGGCCAGACGGGCCCTCGCCTTCGACATGGAGGTGGTCGGGCTCCGACGGCGCGCCCGTCCGACACCTCTCGCCGGGGTGACTGTGGGCGCGGACCTGCCCTCAATGCTCCGGCTGTCCGACCACGTGGTGGTGGCGGCACCGGCCACACCGAGCACCGATCGCCTGTTCGACGACGACGCACTCCGGCACGTCAAGCCCGGCGCCCATCTCGTCAACGTGGCCCGGGGCTCCCTCGTCGACCAGGATGCCCTCGTCCGGGCGCTCGACGACGGCCGTATCGCCCGGGCCTCCCTGGACGTGACCGACCCGGAACCGCTGCCGGACGGGCACGCCCTGTTCCGCCACGAGCGGGTCCGGATCACCCCCCACATCTCGTGGTCATCACCGCGGACGGTGCAGCGGACCCTCGACCTGTTCACCGAGAATTTCACCCGCTACCGCAGCGGGAAGGAGCTGCTCGGCGTGGTCGATGTGGAAGAAGGGTATTGATGGGAGCCGACCGTCTCGTCCTCTGTTCCGGAACCCTGCGACGGGGTATCCCCTTCGCCGAGCGGCTCGACGCAGCCTCGGGAGCCGCATTCGACGCCATCTCCCTGTGGGGACGCGATTACGCCGCGGCGCGCGCCGAAGGTCTGAGCGACGCCGACCTGCGCGCCATGCTCGACGACCACGGCCTGGTGGTGGCCGAGCTGGACCCGGCCTGGTGGTGGCTCCCGGGGGCATCGGACATCGCCATCGCACCCGAGCTCGACACCGAGGACGTGTTCCGGTTCGGCGAGGCCGACCTGTTCGCCATGGCCGACGCGCTCGGAGCCCGCTCGATCAACGCGGTGGACGTCTTCGGTGGCCCCTGGGACGTGGACGCGGCTGCGGAGGCCTTCGCCGCCCTGTGCACGAGGGCGGCGCAACACGGGCTGCTCGTGCACATCGAGTGGCTCCCCTGGTCGAAGATCCCCGATCTGGCCACCGCGCTCCGAATCGTGCAGCTGGCCGGTCAGCCCAACGGCGGCCTCAACATCGATGCCTGGCACCTGGTGCGATCGGGGGTCACCGTGGAAGAACTGGAGGATGTGCCCGGCTCGTTGATCCTCGGCGTGCAGCTCGACGACGGGCCGCTCGAGCCCGAGCCCAACCTGATAGAGGCCACGCTGCATCAGCGGACCCTGCCCGGTGACGGTGCGTTCGACCTGTCCGCCATCGTCCGGGCCCTGCGCCACACCGGGACCACCGCGCCCATCGGGGTCGAGGTGTTCTCCGACGCGCTGCACGCCCTTCCGGCGGGGGAGGCGGCCAGGGCCGCGGCCCAGGCCACCCGGGCAGTACTCGGAGCGGCACGGTGAGCGGCGTGGTCGTGATCGGCACCGGGTTCGGCTGTTTCACCCATGTGCGCGCCCTGCAGGCAGCCGGCTTCGAGGTGGCCGGGCTGGTCGGCCGCGACCCGGACAAGACGCGGGAACGGGCCCGGATGTTCGGCATCCCGGTGGCCCTCACGTCGGTGGAGGAGGCCCTCGGCCTCGAGGATGTCGACGCGGTCACCATCGCCACCCCGCCGCACACCCACGCGGAGATCGCCCTGGCGGCCATCGCCGCCGGCAAACACGTGATCTGTGAGAAGCCGTTCGCCCGCGATGCGGCCGAGGGGCGGGCGGTGCTCGGAGCCGCCGTCGAGGCCGGGGTCGTCCATCTGCTCGGGTGCGAGTTCCGGTGGGACCCCGGACAGGCCACGCTGGCCCGCACGGTGGCCGCCGGCGGGGTGGGGGAGGCGAAGTTGGCCACGTTCATGCTCCATGTCCCGCTCCTCGCCGACCCGTCGGCCGAGGTTCCCGGGTGGTGGGCCGACCGCGAGCAGGGCGGGGGTTGGCTGGGCGCCCACGGGTCCCAGGTGATCGACCAGATCCGGGTGACCCTCGGTGAATTCGAGTCGGTCTGTGCATCGTTGCCCCACGTGGCGGCGCGGGGGATGACGGCCGAGGACGCCTTCGTCGTCCACTTCCGGATGGAGTCGGGCGCGGTGGGGACCCTGCAGAGCACGTCGGGTGACTGGGGCCCTCCCATCGTGATCACCCGGGTGGTCGGTTCGGAGGGGACCGCCTGGATCGAAGGTGTGGGATCCACGGTGAAGGTGGCCGACCGGGCCGGGACACGCACCGTGCCCGTGTCGGACGACCTCCCCACCGGGGCGGGTCCCGGACTTCCCGAGGGACTGGTGACCACCGCCTACGAACGCATGATCTCCCACGGCATGGATTTCTCCCCGTACACGCGGCTGGCGCAGATACTCCGATGCCGTATCGAGGGGTCGCCCGAACCGCCGGGTCCTCCGGCGGCCGACTTCGCCGACGGGGTTCTGCAGATGGCCGTGCTGGACGCCGTGCGCAGGTCGGCGGCCGAGCGGGCATGGGTCGAGGTGGAGGGCCTGTCGTCCTAGAGCCCCGCCGGATGGCGTGCCCCGGGTGCCGTGCCCGGGTTGCGTGCCCCTGGTGCCGTCAACCGGTCTGGTTGCCCTCGGCCCGGTAGGCGCGGCAGGGCTCGCCCCGCAGTGAGTTGCACGCCGGCAGGGCGCCGGTGGCCTGCAGCGACCACGCCGCCCACCACGTCGACGACCAGGGCCGACCCGGTACGGCCGCCGAGGCCGACCGTGGCCCGCTGACCATTGTCCACCGTGTCGAACTCCCAGACGGGACGGTCGCCGCCGGGGGCGGAGATCACCACCCGCAGTTCGGTGCCGGGCCGGAAGGTGTGGACGATGGGGTCGATCGGGATCCTGACCAACGAGTACGAGGTCGACGAGAGCCTCCTGGCGTCGTCGGCCGTGTAGGTCGGGTCGGTGAACAGCTTGGTGGAGTCGGAGCTGTCGACCTGGTTCGAGCTGCGCAGGAAGCCCGACGTGACGTACTCCTCCTCCCCGGCCGAGGGCCGCGCTTCGGTGATGGTGGCCTGGAAGTCCTCGACCGGCACCGGTGCCTTGACCCAGAGGTCGAGGGTGGCCGGACCCGCGATGGTGGTCGCCGTCGTGAACGGGGCGGTCTGGAAGGCGATGCCGTCAGGCGCCGGTACCGGCGTCCAGTCCCAGTCGGGGTCGGCCGCCCATGCGCTCCCTCCGGGCGGCAGGCTGGTCAGTGGTCGTGCCGCCGGGTCCAAGGTGAACGAGGTGCTCGAGCTCACCGGCGGGGCCACCCCGAGCGATCCGTGGCCACCGAACGAGAGCGTGCGGACCGAACCCGCCGGCGGCCAGGTGGAGAAGTCGGCCGAGTAGGTGGACTCGATGGCTCCCGGACCCGCGGCCCCGGCGCCGTTGTCGAAGAGGGCCCGGACGAGAGGAGTCTGGGCCGCGAACTCGGCCTCCGCGGTGGCCACGTTCGCCGCCTGGGTGAACCGGATCGTCGGGAGCGGTGCCTGGCTCGAGATGCCGGAGGCGGCGGCGGCGAACTCGTCCAGGAACAGGGCCGCCAGCGCATCCGGACTGGTCGGCACCTTGCCGGCGACGTAGATGTCGAGGAACTCGAGCCAGCGGCTGATGGTCTGCGGATCGGCCGAGTCGATGTGCCCGCCGTTGACCATGTTGGCGAAGACCAGCGTGGTCTTCGGGATGGCATCGATCAGCGCCGGCCACTGCGGACCAGTCTGTTCGTCCTGGAGCGCCCCGGACAGGAAGACGGGCACCTGGATGTGACCGGCCCAGTCGACCATGGACCGGCGGTCGAACACGGACGCGACGCGACCCGGGCCTCGGCCCGGGGCCACCAACGTGGGTCCGGTCAGGCCGGCCACGCTCTTCGACTGACCGTGCAGGGCCTGGTTGGCCAGGCACGCCGACGTACCGTTCCTGCCGGCCGCAAACTCCGCGTCGATCTCGTAATAGGTCCAGGGCTGGCCCACGTTCTTCACCGGGGTGGCGGAACGCCGGATCAGGTGGCCGTGGCCGTAGGAGGCGGCCGGCTTGGCGTCGTCCATGCGCTGCGCGGTCCAGCTGGCCGCGAACCCTTCGTTGTAGATGCCACCCGGGTAACCGGTCGAGAAGAGCGCGTCGGTCGGGCTCATCGGGGCGATGGCGGCAAGCCCGGGCGGGTCGGTGCCCGCGGCCGGGAACTGCGAGAGACCCGAGTAGCTGATGCCGACCATCCCGACCCTGTGGTGGGCCACCCAGTCCTGGTGGGCCACGATCTCGATGGCGTCGTAGGCGTCGTAGTCGGACGGATAGCCGAGGAAGTCGAAGGCGCCGGCCGAGCAGCCGGTCCCGCGCATCTGCAGGCTGACGGTGGCGAAGCCGGACACCCGGGCCACCGCCGATCCCACCGCGGTGGAAGTGTCGGGCAGCAGCTGCTGGTCGCCGCAGTCCTTGCACGGCGAATGGAGGGCTTCGGAGAGGAGCACCGGGATGGGGTCGGTGGGGCCGGCCACGTTGTAGCCCGAGTACTCGATGACCGTGGGGCAGGGGCTGGTGGCCGAACAGGTCTCGCCGTAGGGGTAGCGCACGGTGGCGGCCAGCTTGATGCCGTCCCGCATGGTGATGTAGTTCAACCCCTGGTGCATGGGCTGGTCGGTGTACAGCGACGAGTCGATGCCGGGGTTCCGGCCCGGTGCCAAGACGGTGAAGGACGGCGTCGTCTGAGCCGTCGTCAAGTCGTCCCACTGGTAGCCCGGTCCGGAGGCCAGGTTCCGGACGATCAGCGATCCGAGCGAATCGGCCGTGTCGGAGGCACCGGCCACCGAGACGGTGGTGCCGTCCTTCAGGAGCGTGATGTGGTCGCCCGGGGCGGCGCCGGTGAGCCAGGCCTCGTCGACCGAGCCGTTCCCCTCCAGCGCGGCCCGCTTGGCGGTGGGTGACGACGTCGCCGCCACGGTCAGGCCGATGCCCACACAGGCGACGGCGGCGACGAGGACCGCGATGGCCTTCGCCCCGATCCGCTCCCTGGTTGGCACGACCCTTCCCCCACTCCCCCTCGGACCTCGTCCACGCACGCGGACACGGTCATCCAGATCATGGCACCCCCGCACCGCCCACGTGCACGGTCGGCGCCGATGCCGGACTTGCCGCCGATGTCGTGCTTGCCGCGGATGCCGTGCTTGCCGCCGATGCCGTGCTTGCCGCGGATGCCGTGCTCCCGGGGTCCGGATCCGGAGCGGGGCGGGCCGGCGCTCACTAGTGTCTGGTCGTGCCGATCACACCCGAGGGGGGCCGCGCCCTCGGTTGCCTCGTCGAGAAGCAGCTGACCACGCCCCAGCAGTACCCGTTGACGGCCAACGCCCTCTCCCTCGCCTGCAACCAGACCACCAATCGTGAGCCGGTGGTCGTGCTGGACGACGACACCGTCCTGCACGCCCTCGACGCCCTGAAGGAACAGCGTCTGGTGCGGTTCGTGCTGCCCTCCCACGGGCGGTCGGTCGTCCGGTACCGGCACGTCCTGGACGAGGTCTACGGACTCGATGTCGCCGGCCTGGCGCTGCTGGCCATCCTCCTCCTGCGCGGACCGCAGACCCCCGGCGAGCTGCGGGCCCGGGCCGGACGCATGGCCGAGTTCCCGGCGGTGGAGAGCGTGCAGCTCCAGCTCGAGAACCTGGCCGCGCGCCCCGAGCCGCTGGTGCGACTGCTGCCCTCGGCGGCCCGGCCAGAAAGAGGACCGTTGGCAACAGCTGCTCGCCGCGCCGTGGTCGGTCGGGGACCCGGTCGGCGGCGCCCCGGCTCCACCCGAACCGGGATCGGAGAACGAGGATCCGTTCCTCGACGATCACCGTCCGCCGGACGACGGGCCCGGCGCCGGGCCGGTACCACGGCAGGGCTCGGGGGCCGAGACCATCGGGCTGCGGGGCGAGGTCGACGAGCTCCGGGCCGAGGTCCTGGCACTCCGGACCTCGGTGGCGGAGCTGGCCGACTCGCTCGACACCCTGCGCCGCAGCCTCGGGGGCTGACGGACTCACCGGCTGTCCCCGCCCGGGACCGGTGCGCGCCGGCGCAGTAGCGTCACTCCGGCCGCCACCGGCGAGCATCGACGAGCACTGGAGTGAGCAATGACGAACAAAGCCGACTTCTCCGACGACGAGTGGAAAGAGGTGCTCGAGGGCCCACCCAGCGCGGGCCTGCTGGTGATAACGGCGGCCAGGGGCGGGATGTTGCGCGAGACGTGGGCGATGTCCAAGGCCTATGCGGAGGCGCGTCGGAGCCACGGGGCCAGCGAACTCCTCGACGAGATCGTGGCCGCCAAACCGGCGATGGACCACACCAGGTACCACACCCCCGACGAGCTCTCCGACCACTGCCTCCAGCACATCCGTGATGCCGTGAGCGTGCTGGAGGCAAAGGCGACGGGCGAGGAGCTCGAGGCCTACCGGCGGTTCGTCGTCGCCGTCGCCGACAAGGTGGCGGCCGCGCACAAGGAGGGCGGAGAGAGCGTGAGCCCGCCCGAAAACCAGGCGCTGGGCCAGATCAAGGCGGCGCTCGGTGTCGCCGGGTAACCCGACCGGACGATCGGTCGGGTGGCCGGGTCGCCGCCTGCCCCGGGCATCCGACCTGGAAGGATCCACCCTCGCGGCAGGCACGGTCCGAAGGGTGAAAGATACGGAGCGGAGGCAGCTGGTTACGAGGCGGTGAGTGCCCATGTTCCGACCCAGGCGGCGAGTCGCTGTGGCTTCGGCTGCCGTCGCCCCGGTTGTGGGCGGGCTGCTTCTCTGGCTGTCTCTGCCGGTGTCTGTGTCTCTGTCTCTGCCTCTGTCGGCGTCTCCCTCGGTCACGCCGACGGTCACGCCGACAGGCGTCACCGTCGACAGGGGCGTTGCCACCGACGGAGACCTCGCCACCGCGGCTGACCTGGCCACCGCGGCGGCACGGGCAACGGCCCCAGGTGCAACCGGCACTGGCACTCCGCTGGCCGGGCTCGACTCGGTCTTCCCGGGTGGCCGGCCCAGTCCGTCGGACCCCTCGTTCCGAGCCTGCCCGGACCGCGGTCAACTGGTGGACCACGGCGGCCCCGTTCAGACGGAGCCCAGGGTGTACATCGACTTCTGGGGTTGGACGTCCGATCCGGACGGCGAGCGGTCCTATCTCGTCGCGTTCCTGTCCTCTGTCGGAGGGTCCCGGTGGCTTTCCACGCTGGCCCAGTACTGCGCAGGCGACGACCCGAGGCTCGCGGGACAGTGGAGCGATACGTCCGGCCGGCCGCGAGGGCATCCACGTGATGCCCAGATCCAAGCGGAGGGGCGGACGGCGGTCAGACACTTCGGCATCACCTCTCCTTCGGGCTCCGACGATGAGAACGTCCAGATCATCGTGGCCCTGCCGCCCGGAGTGGCCCTGCCCCCCGCCGATTCGCAGGACTGCGCCTATCACGAGCAACTCGGGAGGAACGTCCGGGGCGCGGCGGCACCGCTTCCGGTCCTCACGGTGCTGCCCTACCTTCCGGGCCGGGGGTTCGGGTCGCAGTGCGGCGCCTTCTCGGTCAACACCGGAGCCGGTGGCGCCCTCGACGGTGTGAGTATCACCGAAGGGCACGAGCTGGCGGAATCCATCACCGATCCCGAGGCGGACGGCTGGTTCGACGATGGAGATCCCCCGGAGGAGATCGCGGACAAGTGCCAGGCGGACCAGGATTACGACATCGGGGCCGGCGGCCGCACATTTGCCGTTCAACAGCTCTGGAGCGACGCGGCCGGCGGATGCGTGGTGATCGCCGCACCCCCGGGCATCCCGACTGACGTCCGGGCCGTCGGGGTGAACAGCCACATCGACGTCTCGTGGTCGCCACCGGTCCATGACGGTGGGACGCCGATCACTGCCTGGACGGTCACCGCCAGCCCCGGGATGTCGAGCTGCACCGAGTCGGGCCGCGACTCTTGTACCTTGCCCGGCCTGGTCGACGGCACGACGTACTCGGTCGTGGTCAGGGCCGTCAACGCGGCTGGGATGGGCGCCGGGTCGGAGGAGGTGGCCGTGACTCCCTCGGGTGATCAGGACTGCAGGTACGTCGGGCCCTATGCCGACCTGCAACGCTGCTCGCTCTCCTCCTCCGTCATCACCGGCAACGACCTGACCGGAGCGGACCTGGTGGGTGCCGATCTGCGCGATGCCGACCTTCGCGGTGTCGATCTGCGCGACGCCGACCTGGCCGGCGCCGACCTGTCGGGGGTGACACTGACCGGAACCGACCTGTTCGGCGCCGACCTGTCGGGATCCACACTCGCCGGTGCGATCCTGCATGACTGCAACCTGTCATCGGTCGACCTCACCGGCGCCGATCTTTCCGGCCTGACCATGCAGGGTGACCCGTCGAGCGGCATCACCGGTACTCCGCGATTGCTGCCGGTCGATTGGAGTCTGGTGGAGGGCTACCTCGTCGGGCCCGGTGCAGACCTGGACGAGGCAGACCTCTCCTACGCCGATCTGACCGGTGCAGACCTGACCGGTGCAGACCTGACCGGTGCCGATCTCACCGGCGCCGATCTGATCTCCGCCGACGTGTCCCATGCCGATCTGTCCGGCGCTAACCTCGAAGGTGCCGACGTCTCCGATGCCGACCTGCGGGGGGCCGACGTGTCCGATACCGACCTGCGGGGGGCCGACGTGTCCGATGCCGACCTCGCCGACCTGGCCGACCTCGCCGACCTGGCCGGAGTGTTCCCCTACGGGTTCCTCTGCCCCGTCGGGGCATTCAGCCACGACGCCGGGTACTCGTGCGGCAACGACAGCCGACCGTGACGGTCGGCCACCACGACGTGAGACCGCGAGGACGGCTGCAGTCCCTCAGCCGTACATGAGGGAACCGGGCGTGGTCAGCAGCTGGCCCGTCTCGAGCCAGGTCTTCAGACCCGAGAGGATCATCGGCCAGCCCCCGTAGAGCTGGTCGTTGGCCCCGTCGCGGAGCAGGTCGTGGGTCACGGTCAGGCGGCAGGAATCCTGCACGGGTTCGATCTCCCAGGTGATCCGCGAGGATCCCTCGCTCTTCACCTCGTCGCTCCACAGGGCGGTCATGGTCTGAACCAGCCGGTGCGGTGGGTCGGCCTCGAGGATCTCCCCCTCCCCGAGGGCCATCCCGCCGGGAGTGCTCATCTCGAAGTGCGAGCCCGGTGCCCAGTCCGAACTGACCAACGCGCCGAACTGGTACTTGCTCCGGATCTCGCTGTCGGTGATCGCCTCCCAGAGGCGCTTGGGTGTCGTCCGGATGTAGATCTCGAACACCTTCTCCATGGGATTCTCCAGTCTCTGCTTGAGGCCGCTGAGCGTTGCCACCCAGGGCTCGGCGTATTTGCTGACCCAACGGTCGTGGACGAGCCGGATCGGAACCGGGTTCAGGAAGTGGAGCTTCTCTCGCCCCCGTCGCCTGGTGACGACGAGACCGGCTTCTTCGAGCTGCTTCAGGTGCTTCATCACGCCGAAACGCGACATTGCGAAGCGCCCTTCGAGCTCGCCCAGCGTCTGGCCGTCCCGGCTGAAGAGCTCGTCGAGGAGGCTTCTCCGTGTCGGATCGGCAAGTGCTCTGAACACATCGTCCACCCCTGCATATTAGGTGACCATTTGGTCACATGTCAACGGGACCTGAACTGGCATAATCGGATAGTGGGGAGATCGACATGACCACCGTCACCCGCCGGGACACCCTGCTCCCCGACCCCGAGCCCAGGGCGGTGCGCTACACGGTGATCTCGGTCGACGACCACCTGGTCGAACCACCCGACATGTTCGAGGGCCGCCTGCCCCGGCGATTCGCGGATCGGGCACCCAAGATCGTCGAGAACTCAAAGGGCTTCCAACTGTGGGAATTCGACGGGAACCTCTACTCACAGGTGGGGATGAACGCGGTGGCCGGGCGGCGCCCAGAGTGCGTCACCTTGGAGCCGACCCGGTTCGAGGACATGCGTCGCGGGTGCTGGGACATCGATGCCCGCATCGCCGACATGGACATCAACGGGGTCTGGGCGTCCCTCAACTTCCCTTCGCAGATCACCGGGTTCTCGGGACGGGTGTTCTCCGGGGCCAAGGACCCCGAGCTGGGCCTGGCCGTCACCCGGGCCTGGAACGACTGGCTCTACGACGCGTGGTGGCAGCCGTATCCCGACCGCATCATCCCCTGCGGCATCACCTTCCTCGCCGACCCCGAGCTCGGGGCGACCGAGATCCGGCGCAACGCCGAACGGGGATTCCGATCGGTCACCCTTCCCGAGCGACCCCACCGGATCGGGCTGCCCAGCCTGTTCTCGGGGTACTGGGAGCCGATCATCGCGGCCTGTGAGGAGACCGACACGGTCATCTCGCTCCATGTCGGCTCCTCGGGCATGCCCGACATGCCGCCCGACAGCCCCCTGGTCGCCCTCGGGGCCACGCTGTTCGGTCAGATGTCCCTGTCGGCCTGTGCCGAATGGATCTGGTCCGGCCTGCCGGCGCGCTACCCGGAGATCAAGATCGCCATGAGCGAAGGGGGGATCGGCTGGGTGGCCATGCTGCTCGACCGGCTCGACAACATCGTGGAGCGGTCGGGCTACGGGCGTGACTACGACCCGTCCGGGTTGTTGCCCGCAGAGGTCCTGGCCCGGAACTTCTGGTTCTGCACCATCGACGACCCCTCCACCATCGAGACACGCCACCGGATCGGTATCGATCACATCATGGTGGAGGTCGACTACCCCCACGGCGATTCGACGTGGCCCGACACCCAGGACGTCATCGAACGGTGTTGGGGTCATCTGCCGGTCGAGGACCTGCGCAAGATGACCCATCTGAATGCGGCCCGGCTCTACCGGTGGTCCCTCCCCGACAATCCCGTTCCTTGAGCGTTTCGTGAACGGCACTCCGTTCGTTCCCACCGCCGGGTCGCTGCTGCCCGACCTGACGCCACGCCAGGAGCTCGTCCTCTTGGCCCGCACCTTGTGGCGGGAGGGCTACGACGACCACCTGGCCGGGCACATCACCTACCGGCAGCCCGACGGGACACTGTTGTGCAACCCGTGGCTCCTCCTGTGGGAGGAGATCCGGCCCGAGGACGTCCTCGTGATCGACCTCGACGGCAACGTCCTCGACGGCCGGTGGCCGGTTCCCCTCGGCATTCCCCTCCATCTCGAGTTGCACCGGCAGCGCCCGGATGTTGTGGTCGCCGTGCACAGCCACCCGCGGTACGCGACCATCTGGGCCGACCTGGCCCGTATCCCCCCGTGCTACGACCAGAGCTCGGCCCTCGGGGGCGGCGAGCTCGTCGTCGTGGACGAGTACGACGGCCCGGTCAACGCCCGCGACAGCGCGGCCCGGGCGGTGGCCTCGATGGGAAACGCGGACATGGCCCTCCTGGCCAACCACGGGGTCTTCGTCACCGGTGGGAGCATCCGCGCCGTGCACCAGCGCGCCGTCGCCCTCGAGTACCGGTCTTCGAGGGCCTGGCATGTCGACGCCCTGGCCCCCGGACGGGAGCTCCCCGACCCGGCTCGATCGTTCTTCCGAGCCTCCGACGGCGAAGGATTCATCGGGTTCTTCGAGGCCATGGCCAGGCACGAGTTGCGGCTCGATCCGAGCCTGGCGGAGCCGGAGCACCCCGGGGAGCACGCCTAGAACCAGCCGGTGTCCGAGCCGGCGACGGGCGGCGATGCACCCGGTCCACGACCAGTGTGTACGCTTCTCCCTGGCTCCCGAGCGCGGAGCAGGCACTGAGGGGGATACCCGATGAAAATCCGTAAGACGTCCAAGTGGTTGGCCTGCGTGGGGCTCGTGGGAGCCGTCGGGGCCGGGGCAGCCTTCGGGCTCGTCGGTTCGGCCGGTGCCGCATCGAGTGCTTCGAAGGCCGTCAAGCACGCCTCGGGTCCCCCGGTGACGACGGCGAGCTTCACCTTCAGCGTGTCGGTCAGCGGTCTTACGACGTCACCGGTCGATGTGACCGGCACCGGCCTTGCCGATCTGGCCACTGATCAGGCGTCGTTGAGCGTCAACCTCCCGGCCGTTGTGGCCGGGTTGCTCCCCGGAGGGTCCGCCACACCCGAAACCGTCCAGGCCGTCCTGGCCGACGGCACGATCTATCTCGACGTTCCGAGCCTCCAGTCGCTGGTCGGCGAACCGTGGATCTCCGTGACGCTCCCGGCCTCGGATGCCACTGCCGTCAACGGCGTCCTCTCCAAGGTCGCGTTCGCCCTCGGCAACGTGAGTGCCATCACCCAGTGGGCCCAGTCCCATCACGCCACCGTGACCTCGCTCGGCAAGCTCCGTCGTGGACGGCGTGCCGGTGACCGGCAACCAGATCACCGCCAACCTCGGGCGTCATGGGGCCAACGATCAGCGCCACCTTGTGGGCCAACTCGTCGGATCAGCTGGTCCAGGCGGACCTGACGGCGTCGGCGAGCACGAAGAAGCACCAGCTCGGTGTCACGGCCTCCCTCGACCTGAGCGGGTACGGCGATCCCGTGACCATCACCGTGCCACCATCCTCGCAGGTGAAGGCGATCCCGTTCGCCACCGTGGAGTCGGTCATCGGATCGTTCCTGCCCGGTGGCGGGCATGGTGGACACCACGGGCATCACCCGAAGCACGGAAAGCACGGGACTCACCACGGCAAGCGCGTGCTTGACGTCCTCAGCCTGCTCGGCGCCTCGCACAGCTGACCCGGATCCTCGGGTGACGCGGCGGCCGGAGGCGGGCTGAGCCGGAACGGGTAGGGAGCCGGGCCCCGAACCTGAGGCCGAAGCACGACCATGTCCCGACGCCTTCATCTCGTCCTCTCGGTCTTCCGCTCCGCGTTCGGCAACCCCACGCTCCGGCGCGTGGGCACGGCCTATGCCCTGTTCGCCACGGCGGAGTTCGGGATCTGGCTCATCCTGCTGGTCTTCGCCTATGAGAGGGGCGGCCCGACCGCGGGCACGACGATGGTCCTCGTGCAGCTCATCCCCTGCATCGTGCTCGCCCCCTTCATCGGATCCTTCGCCGACCGCCGTCGTCCGAGCCGGGTGCTCGTCAACAGCTACGCGCTCCAGGCGGCATCGTTCGCCGCCGTCGCCGTCGGTATCGGAGTCGGTGCGCCCACGGCAGTGATCTATCTGCTGGCCGCGCTCACCGCGCTCACCATGACGCCCACCCGGCCGGCCCAGGCGGCCCTCCTCCCGGCCATCGTGCGCACGCCGGACGAGCTCACCGCAGCCAATGTCATGACCGGGTGGACCGAAGGTGGCGCCAGCCTGGCCGGACCGGCCATCGCCGGCGTCGTCCTGGCCCTGAGCGGCCAGACTCTCGCCGTGGCGGTGATGGGCGCCCTGGCCGCGGTGTCCACGATCCTGGTCATCGGCGTCGCCGGCCCCTTGGCCGCGGTGCAGGCCGACGACGTGACGGCCACGTCCCCGGTCGCTCCCGACCCCGATGACGCACAAGCGGGCGTGCCCGTTGAACCCGGTAGGAGCGGCGAACCGGACGGGACCGGCGCCACGGCCGACGCGTCGGCGCCGGACTCGATCACGGCAGGAGCCCGGTCCACCCTGACCACCATCCTGCGCAATCCACAGCTGCGCGTGCTCCTCACGCTCCACTCCTTCTACTTCGTCCTCATCGGCTCGCTCGACCTGCTCTGCGTCATCCTGGCCCTCACCATTCTCCACCTGGGGGCGGGCGGTGCCGGCTACCTGAACGCCGCGCTCGGTGCGGGGGCCCTGCTCGCCGGCTTCGTCACCGCCTTCCTGGTCGGCCGCAGCCACCTCTCGCGGACACTCATCCTCTCGCTGACCGTGTCGGTCGGCGCCCTTGCGCTCATCGCCGTCATCCCGAGGGCGGCGGCGGCCTTCCTCCTGATCGCCACCGTCGGCCTGGCCGGCACCGTCTTCGACATCACCGGCCGCACCCTCTTGCAGCGGGCCGCCCCACCCGACGCCATCGCCGGGGCGTTCTCCATCTTCGAGGCCACCACTGATTTCGGTCTGGCCGCCGGCGCCGTCCTGGTGCGGGTCGGCATCGCAGTCGGCGGCGTGCGGGCCGCTCTGGTCGCCCCGGCCGTCCTGGCCGTGCTCCTCGTGTCCGGTCTCTGGCGGCAGCTGTTGAAGATCGACGCGGGGGCCACCATTCCCCACGTGGAGATACAGCTGTTGCGGTCGCTGCCGATCTTCGCCGCCCTGAGCCCACCCTCGCTCGAAGGCGTGGCCCGGGAGCTCGAGTCGCAGCAGGTGCCGGCGGGCACGGTCGTGATCACCGAGGGCGAGCAGGGCGACCACTACTACGCGGTCGCCGACGGCAGGCTGGCCGTCACCCGCTCGGGTATCGACGTCGGGACGGTCGGACGGGGCGAGGGCTTCGGTGAGATCGCCCTGGTGCGCGACGTGCCACGGCAGGCCACGGTGACCGCCGTCACCGACTGCCTTCTCTTCTCGCTCGACAAGGCCCAGTTCGTCACGACACTGTCCGGCCATGCCTCGGCCGCCTCGGCAGTCAGTGACGTCGTCAACCGGCACCTTTCCGACGACTAGCGCTGGGGGCCTGCCCGCGAAGTTCTACCGTCGAGCCGGTGATGCCTCGCCGAAAGGACGGGAATGGACGAGTCCGCCCGCCTGACTCGTTCCGGCCGACGTTGGCAACGCGGTCCGGGGTCCGGGTCCCCTCCCGATCCGGTTGTAACACCCCCCTGGAAACATGTGTCCATGACCCCGGTGGCATGTGCAGTGAAGGAGAAGTGTGGCGGTCGGCACCGCTGAGTCAGGGGTTCCCGCTGCCGATGCCGCCGGTGCCGCCGGTGACCCGGACGTTCGCCAGTGTCCCAGACGGCCTCGGTACCCGGTTGGATACGGCCCGTTCCGGTCTGGCCTCGGTGGTGGCCGACCTCGACCCGGCCCGGTTGACCGGGGCGGACGCGGCCGAGGTCTACGAGTCCCTGGTGGCCATCGAGCGGCTGACCAATGCCGGCAAGACGCTGTTGGCCCCCCGGATCGAGGCCTCTGGGGTGTGGCGGGACGGTGGGCACCGCTCGGCGGCGGTGATGCTGGCCTCCCTGGAGGGGGTGGCCACCGGTCAGGCCCAGAGCACCCTGGCCAACGGGCAGCGCCTCGGACAGCTGCCCGGCACCGAAGCCGCGCTGCGCACCGGGGTGCTCTCGGGACCGAAGGTCACCGAGCTGACCGGGGCCGGCATCCTCGCCCCCGAACGGGAGGCGGAGCTGCTGGCCGGGGCCGAGGAGGCTCCCCTCCAGGCGGTGCGGGAGCGGTGCCGGCGGTCCCGGGCCACCTCGGGGACCGAGGATCCACGGGCCAGGGTCGTCCGGATCCGGGCGGCCCGGTACTTCTCGTCGTGGACCGACGCCGAGGGGGCCTTCTGCTACCAGGGCCGGGACACCCTCGACCGGGGGGCCCAGATCCTCTCCCACCTGGGCCAGGTGGCCACCCGGCTGCGCCGGGCCCGACGGGCGGCCGGTGACGAACAGGACACTCCCGAACGGGCGGTCAGAGCCGACGCCTTCTACGCCCTTCTCACAAGACGCCACCCCGACACCGGGGCACCGCTCGGTCCCCGGTCCACGCCGGCCACCGGCTCGGCTTCCGGGCCGGATCCCGGGCGACCTCCGGATCCCGACCGGCCACCGGATCCGGACACCGGGGACGACGACCCCCCGGATGCAGCCGTCGGCACCGGCCTGCCTCCCCCCGCCGCTCACGGCACCGGTGGGCCGGACGAGACGAACGCCGGCCTTTCCGACATCGACTACGACGGGACCACCGGTGACGACACCGGCCTTTCCGGCAGCGGCGGCGGCGGCGAGACCACCGGCGACGACACCAGCCTTTCCGGCTCCGGCGGTGACGGGACCACCGGTGCCACCCCGAACGAGGGGCCGGCGGAGGACGCCTTCTCCATCCTCGACGGCCCCCGACCTGTTCGGTGGTGGTCCGGGTGGATCTCGACGCCCTGTTGCGGGGATACGCCGAGGGCGACGAATGCTGCGAGATCGACAACCAGGGGCCAATCCCGGTCCCCATGGCGAGGGACCTGGCCAACGACTCGTTCCTGCGCCTCGTCTTCCACCGGTCAGGGGACATCCGGGCCGTCTCCCACCTGGGCCGGACCATCAACCGGTCCCTGCGGACCGCCCTCGTCCACCGGGACACCACCTGTGTGGTGCCCGACTGTGGGACCTCGTTCGGGCTCGAGATCGACCACATCATCCCCTTCGCCGAAGGCGGGCCCACCACCCTCGACAATCCCACAAGTTCGTAATCTGACCCCTTATGCAACCCGCCCTCTCGGCCGATGAGACAAGGGCATGACGACCCCGACCGCATCTGCGATCTACGCCCGGATCTCCCTTGATCACGAAGACCTCGGCAAGGGCGTCGATCGCCAGGTTGCCGACTGCACGAAGCTTGCCAAGCAGCTGGGTTGGACCGTCGCCGACACCTATGTCGACAACAACGTGTCTGCTTACTCTGGCAAACGCCGGCCTGAGTACGAGCGGATGCTTGCCGACATCGAGGATGGCACCATCGACGCCGTCCTTGTCTACAACATGGACCGCCTCACCCGACAGCCACGAGAGTTTGAGCGCTTCAACGACATCGCCACTGCAGCAGGGTTGACCAACGTCCGCTTCGTCACTGGCGACATGGACTTCGGCACTGACGACGGACTCTTCATCGGGCGTATTCAGGCTGCTTCGGCTGCTCAGTCGTCGGCCGCTACCAGTCGACGCATCACCCGCAAGAACCAGGAGCGGGCAGCTGAAGGCAAGCCCCATGGCGGCTCGACCCGTCCCTACGGATTCGAGAACGATCGGGTCACCCACAACAAGATCGAAGCTGGGCTGATCCGCCAACTGGCAGCCCGTTACCTTGCCGGAGAGAGCTTGCGATCGCTCACGCTCTGGATGACTGAGCAAGGTGTGCCAACGGTCAGGGGCAGCGCCTGGCGCTCCGTCACTATCAGGCAAATCATCTCCTCACCGAGGAACGCCGGATTGCGGGAGTACCAAGGAGCGATCGTCGGACCGGGGTGCTGGGAACCGATCATCTCCCCCACCGACAGGGACCGTGTCCTTGCCGTCGTCGCTGGGAAGAAGGTTTCCGGGCGACGTTCAAACCGGAAGTATCTGCTCTCTGGGATGCTGCGCTGTAGCAACTGTCACAACATGCTGTTCTCGTCCGCTCGGCAAGAGACACGTCGATACGTCTGTATGTCGGGTCCAGATCACGGTGGGTGCGGCGGCATCACCATTGTGGCCCGGCCTGTCGAAGAGCTCATCAGAGATGCCGTCCTCGTACGCCTCGACTCAGCTGCACTCGCCGATGCCTTAGCTGGACGGAATCAGGCTGACGAGGACACCGCCTCTCTGATGATCGACCTCACGGCCGACCGAGAGTAGCTGGACGAGCTTGCCGACCTCTACGCCGACAAGAAGGTCACCGCCTCAGAGTGGATCAAAGCCCGCGATCACATCGAAGTGCGGATACGACGAACACAGAAGCGTCTGGCCAAGGCCAGTGTCCACAGTGACCTGTCCAGAGTCATCGGGCAGGGCGACGCCCTGCGTCCCAAGTGGTCAGGTCTGAACCTCAGTCGGCAGACCACCACCGTCAAGGCCGTGGTCGACCACGTCACGATCTTGGCCGGCACGCCCGGTGCCCGCACCCTCGACCCCAGCAGGGTCATCCCGGCCTGGCGCCTCTAGGCGGTCCTTCGCCGGGTCCCGGCGTCGCATGCTCCGTTCGGGTCCCGGCGCACGTCCGCCAAGGAGTGTGCAAACCCGGGCGATGACGCCCGCATCGGTGACAAGGAGCGGGAGCCCTTGGGCGACGCAACTGGCGTTGACCCACTGGACGAGGGCGGCCCCCTCTATGACGCCCATCGTGCGCTCACTCCCCGAGGACCCGTCCAGTCCGTCCAGTCGTCCGACGTCGAGATCTCGACCGGCATTCCGCCCATCACCCGGGCCGCCTCTCCCCATGCTTGGTCCAGCGTTCGCCCGAACACTCGCAGCCGTTCTGGCTGGAACCCCTGGGCCACCTCGTAGCGATGAAGGCCAGGAACGTCAGCCTCATCGAAGGTCTTCCCCACATATTTGGCCAGGTACTTGGCTGCCACCCGTGCCTCATCGACCGCCGTGGACCCCACAGGCAGGTCCCCAAGCAGCTTGATGTGGACGAATCCTCGTCCCCATGCCTGCTCGATGAGCGACCGCTTCACGTACTGCCCCACGGCAAAGTGAGCGTGTAGGCCGTGGTCCGTCTTGTGCCATTCGGGTACCCAGACGTAGGGAAAGGGGCCTCGCCCGAGCAGTCGGCGCAGATCAATGAAGAACCGCCCCATCTGCTCTCGGAGCAACCGTGGATCGTGACAGCCTTCGCCGGCGTAGGTCACGTCCCCCAGGCGGTTCAGCCGATTCGCCGTGCAATAGCGTCGCAACGTGACCCGAGCCCGGGCGCCCGCCATCTGCCGAGACCGCTCTTCATCGACTGCCTCGCCTGGTACGCCCCGCCTGCCGCTATCCCTCCGAGCCGAGCCCTGGAATACTCCCGACGCCTCTCGAGCCGTCGGATACAGGGTCAGGTACCAACCCGCCCAGTCCTCGGCGAATGGCGTCGCCCTCGTTTCCGCTCTGCGACTGCTCGACCCCTCGATCACACTCACCGACATCTCCTTTCCAAAAACGAGAGCGGTCCCGTTTTTGATCCAGGAGTGAGGTCGGTGTGGGCTCGCTAAGAATTGTAACTACATCGATGTGGTTCCCCGCCAGCGTTTCTTAGAAAGTGCGCCACTCTTCTTATCCTTCCGCCACCGCCTGTGTGCGCCTGCCACGCTCCGTGGTCCGGCACCATTCCGCCCATCTGGATGCCCCTGGCAACCAGGAGCCCGGCGCCGAGCGCCGGGCTCCTCCCCCCATTGTTTCTGCCGCCCGGGCCCGGCCCGTCAAGCCGGAGCCCCTCCGGGGGCCTTCGGCCCGGCTTGACTGGCCTTCGGCCGCCCCGACCTGGAATCTCGCCTGCCCCTGATCGCACCAGTGGGGCACCCCTCAGCCCGCAATGGCACAAGGCGTCATGGGGCACCAGTCCAAGCGTCGGACCCGGAAATCCAGTTCGACTCCCGCCCTGCGAAAGCTGAGCAGCGATGGGGAGAGGAGGCCCTCCAGAGCGGCGGACCCCCTCTCTGCCGAACGGAGCTAAACGACGACGATGTTGTCGGGGATGTTGAACCTCACGACGCCTGCAGGGACGGAGAGCACGACTGTGCTGTAGATCCCGCCACCAGAGACGGCGGTGTTTGAGTTGACACTCACTGAGGTGCTGAGACTCAGCGTGCCGCCGTTGTTGTAGATGCCGCCGCCATCGCTGGTTGCGGTGTTGTTCTTGACGGAGGTGTTAGTGACGGTGAACGTGCCACCACCGTCGTTGTAAACACCGCCACCGTTCACGGCGCTGTTCCTGTTGACGGCTGCATCGGGGAGGTTGACCGTGCCCTGGTTGTAGATGCCGCCACCGTTGCCGCTAGAGGTGTTGCCGTTGATGCTCACCCCACCGCTATCGGTGGAGGGCTGGGTGACTGTGCCGTTGTTCCAGATGCCCCCGCCGTTGCCGGGGGCGGTGTTGCCCGACACGGTGCTGTTCGTGATGGTCGACGTGCCGGTGTAGTTGAAAATGCCGCCACCGCCGCCTGTGCCTCCGGTGTTGCCCGACACGGTGCTGCCGGTGAGTGTCAGCATGGTGTCGCTGAGGATGCCACCGCCAACATAGGGGGCGGTGTTGCCCGACACGGTGCTGTTCGTGACGGTCAGTGTGCTGCCGAAGTAGCTCCAGATCCCCCCGCCGCTGTCGGCGGAGTTGCCCGACAGGGTGCTGTTGGCGACGGTCACCGTGCCCTGGTTGTAGATGCCGCCACCGCCCCAGTAGGCGATGTTCTTCTTCACGGTGCTGTTAGTGACGGTCAGTGTGCCCTGGTTGGAGATGCCGCCACCGTAGACGCCAGAGCCGTTCTCGATCGTCAAGTTGTTCAAAGACACGGTTCCGCTGCTGATGGTCAGCACCGGTTCTCCTCCGAACCCGGTCCCGCTCAGGGTGCCGGAGCCTTGCAGGGTCAGGTTCTCGCCGATGGTGAAGTTCCCGGTGCAGGTCCCGTGCACGATAAGCGTCGAGCCTGGCGGAGCGTTGCTGATGGCCGTCTGCAGGTTGCCGCCTGCGTTGCAGTTGACGGTCGTTGTGTAGGAGACAATGCCCGAGAAGCTCGTGCCGAGCAGGCTCATGGTGAAGCTGTCACCTTGATTCAAATCGTAAGCCACGGCGTAGAAGGAGCCCAGCGTGAAGACGATCTTGCTGTTGGAGTACGACGAGATGAGAAGCCCAATGCAGTTACCGCCTGCCGCCGACCCTGCCTGCCACGCCCCAGTGTTGTCGCGCAAATTCAAGGTGTTCAAATAGTCCGAGCCGGTGAACGCCCCCCCGCAACCCCCCGGCAGCGGCGATCCGAGGCCCGCCTCGGTGCCGAAGCCCGAGCCGGTGACGGTGATCGTGGGCGACGCCACGCTGCCACTGAAGGTGACGGCGGAGATGGATGGAGACGGTGACGCTCCGGCAACTGAGCCGGTGGACAGGACCAAGCCGACTGCCACGCTCCCGAACACCAGCGAGCCAGCCAACACGGCCCGCAAACTTCTCCCACCACGAATTCCCATCAAACCGTCACCCTCCGCTCTTGGGGTGCCGATCCCGCACCCGCCTGGCGACTTGCTAACACGGATCGTCAGGAGGCGACAACCGTTGTTGCCGAGAGTGGCCGACTCAGCCCGGAGGGTGTTGGTGGTTGATCCAGCATGGGCTGGTGGGGTGACCTGTATAACACCGGATCGGCGGCCGTTATTTGAGGTCGGCAGAGGGCTACGAGGGTCACCCTCTGGAGGAAGTTCCTGTCGCCATCCATCCGGATAGTGGAAAAAGGGCGTGTAGTAGCAAACGGTGGTTCCGGGGAAGCCGACCTGGACGACGGCGTGGCCAAGGTCGCCGAATTGAGCAGCTAGTTCGTCCCCATACTGTTTGTACTCGACGTTGACGACTCTTGCCCCTGCATCGGTATCGAATCCTTCAAGGGCGAGCTCTTCCGGCCTCTTCTCCTGCGCCACGTCCAAAGGTAGCAATTGGCTGCTGGACTCTCCCCGACCGCCGGATGGGTGGGGCAATACGGATGTCGTGAGGACCGCCTGCCAGGACCATTAGCCTGGTTGGGTGGTAGATGGGTCCTTCGTCAAGCTCTACAGGCCAGGTCCAAAATGGTTGACCTGGGGACAGATCTGGGCGGGTGTTTACTACCGAGTCGTGGTAGACGGGGCCGACGTGGGCGAGCTATGGCCTAAGCAAGTGAAGACCTTTCAGGTCTCTCCAGGCGAGCACAAAGTGCAGCTAAAGGGTCCACCATTCAGATGGTGGCGCAATAGCATCGTGGTCACGGTGCCTCCAGATGGAGTTGTGGAGTTGGCTTGCGCCTCCGAGTGGGCCGCTCTCGCCGGAATCCTTGACCTTCATCGGGCGACGGCGAAGGAACGTGCCGCTATCGCATACGCCAAGGACGAGTCGCCACCAAGAGAACTCGGGGAGCAACCTGAGAAAGGATGACTGCCTCATATAACGCCGGGAACGGGCTACTCAAACCCGAACGAGTTTCGTTGTTAATTCAAGTTGAGGGGCGGGTCTTCGGCCCGCCCCGCCCCTGGAGGATGTCCCGTTCTTGTTGAAGTTCAGTGGTGGCCACAGCGTGTTCAGGCTGCTGCCTGATCGTACTCTTCGGGTGTAACAACGGCTGGCGTGACCTGGCGGCGAAGGGCGTCGACCAGCTTGGCCATGTCCTTGTGACCGCGCACTCGTCGGAACGAGCGCTCGGCTTCGAGCATGCCGGCGGCGACCCAGCGCTTCTTCATGGAGCCGTCCTTCCACTTCGTGACTCGGCGGGTGGTCCGCTTGGCGATCGAGATCATCGACTCGATGCAGTTGGTGGTGGTCAGCGTCGCGGCCAATGTGCCGCCGACGCCGAGACGTCGGACGGTGAACATGTCGTCGAGCCCTTCGCGCAGTGACGCCGCCGCGTCGGGATGGTCGGCCTCGAGCTCTTTGGCCAGGCCCTTGGCGGCGGCCAGGCCCTTGGCCGCGTCGGGCTGGGCGAAGATGAGGGCCAGGCGCTTGTCGACGGCCCCGGCCAGCTCCTTGGGCAGGTGACCCTCCACATTCCGCCGCTTGTGCAGAACGCACCTCTGTACCAGGCGGCATCGCCGAACACCTTCTTGATGCCCGCGGCCAGCGCCTTGGCGCCGTCGATGACGCAGAGCACGCCGGAGTCGACGTCGAGGCCCCGGGCGACGAGGTCGGCCAACAGGGCGGTGACCACCGTCTTGTTCTCGGTGTCGCCCAGCCAGAGCCCGACCGGCACCTTGGTGCCGTCGGTGGTGATGACCAGGGCGACCACGACACACGAGCCGGCCACGTCGAGCCCGTCGATCATGAGCACGGCGACGTCGAGGTCGGAGAGGTTCCGGGCCATCAGCTCGCCCATGGCCTTGGTCGTCGCCGCCACGAAGCGCCGCGAGATGGCCGACTTGGACATGGACTTGGAGCGCGCCTCGAGCTCTTCTCCGACCGGCTCGGCCACGTCGGTGTGGCGCCGGGTGGCCACCCCGGCCAGCATGCGCTCGACGACGAGGGAGTTGAGCAGGTCGGCCGAGCTGAACGCCTTCCAGGTGTCGAGCTCGATCTCCGTCTCCGGCGCTGCTGCGGCCCCGCGGGCGCTCGGTGCTCACCTGGCGTCCGCCGAGCACGACCGAGCCCTTGGTGTTGCCGTGCCAGTTTCCGACACGCTCTCGGGCCGGATCTTGGCGTGCTTCTCGCCGATCGCCTCGGTCAGCTCGGCCGCCATCATCTGGTGCATGACGACGAGCCCGGTGGCCGACGCGAACGCCAGCAGCCCGTCTTTGATCGCCCCGGCCACTTCGGCCAGGGCGACCGTCGCCTCCAGCGGCAGGTCAGCCAATCGGGCTGCCTCCTCCGCCTCGGCGACGCTCACAACAGCTACTTTCTTCTTCATGGTGGTCCCCTTCTTGTTTGGGTTGTCTTGGTGGTCTCCCGAATCCCTACCTGCCGGCAGGGCTCAGGCGGGGGACCACCGCCTCACTTCAACAATCTTGGGGACAAGCTCCGCCCCTGCCGTTCATCAGCGGAAGATCGAAGGGTATTTCCTACCGATGAACGACACGGGCCCCGGCGAACCGATGAGCCCATCGAATATCAGTTTGTCAGCGGCCGCAGCGGCGGGCCCGAGGACGAGGCCAGCGCCCGGAACGAGTGACACACCATTTGTAACCACGAACCTCGTCGCCCTCGCCGTCCGAGTGTGGGTGATTGCTGCAAGGTCTTCGTGAATACTTACGAATCGTTCCTGGATCTCTTCATCTGATTCGCCGCTGACGTTCCTCAGGAACTCTCGGAAGTCCCGGCACTCTCGGTCATTGCGTAGCGCCAGCAAGCGTTCGACATCGATTGTGACCCCCGGCTCAAGTCCATCCAAACTTGGCAGCCCCGCTAATCTCACAACCCGATCGAATCTTGCCTCCTGATCTCCAGGGTCCAACTCCCTGACGAAGAAGTCCATCTTCTCCTCGAACAGTGGTACCTCTGAATCTTGAAATCCAGTGAGCGCACCAAACGATTTCATCAACTCCAGTCGTTGGTTCAGTCCCGCAACGCCCAGCACCGAGCTTTCGACGACCTTGTGAGCGGCCTCGCTACTGAGTCCGGTGACTTCACTGACATTCGAGTCGATTCGAAAACTTCCCTGGTCACCGACTTCTTCCACATCGATCCGACAACTCAGCCCTACGTCAATCCCGTGTATGGATTTCAGATTCCAGGAGATCGCCGTTCTGATTGATGCGGAATCGGTCGTGAGATCATGCTTCGTCTGATTTACTGCGGACTGCCCGGCCTCCCTTGGGTAGTCCAGTGCACGTGTTCCGAGTTCCCTCCTCAACCACTTCATTTGTTTGAATGTCAAGCCGGGAGTCCTGTCCACGATTTGCAATGCCTCGTGGCGGTAGTCCTTCAGTTCAGCCGCTGCCACGCTTGCAAAGCGAAAGAGACTGTCCGGATTCGCAGCGTGGTGAGCGCTAACTCCATCCTCAAAGGCAAACTGACCAGTTTGCGCTGGGGTCATCACGTCGCAAATCACGTGGACATCGGGCGACTCCAGCAATGACCTCAGGCCGTCATACCCAAACACTTCGACCAGTGCGGGTACCTCCCGCAGCAAAATGGACTCGATAGTGCACTCCTCGAAGAGAATGAGTCTCCTCACGAGGGACCCGACATCGCAGTCGACGGACTCGGATCCGTCGACTGGAGTGGCAATAGGGCCAAAATGTCGCTCACGCATGCTCACAACGTGAATTCTTGCATCTGCAGGCCCTCTCGGAGCGGTCTAATCAGGGGTCTGATTCCCGACTTGCGGACAATCTGGCCCTGCTCTGCCACCACCACCACTTCCTCAAGACCTACGAGGGCTGGGTCCTCTCCCGGGACGGCACCGGACCGAAGGGCACACCCCGGTGGAGATTCGAACCATTACCCCCCTTCGGGCAGGAACCCGGCCTCGGATGGGACACCGACGAGGAACGGGAGCGGCGGGCACGGGACAGGCGCAACGAGTAGGTCAGCGTCCATCTGGTGGCGCCGACGAGCATGTCGTCGATCTCGGGGTCGACCGCGGCGAAGGTGCCGGGAGCCCGCCCGGGGTGCAGACGAGGTGCAGCCCCAAACCCAAAGAGCAAGCCGCAATCCGAAAAGAAGCCGATGCGGCTGGCGCAGATGTCTCCCGGGTTGTGTTGGATCGAGTACCGCCGACCATGGACATCATCGTTGCGTCAAGACGAGGGCCGGTGATTGCGGGGGCCTGGAAGCAATCATCTAACGCGGTCGGGGGATCACCGACCCGGCCACGGACGCCGGCGCTGTCCGCGCTCGCCGTCGCCACTCTGGTACGTCGATCCGGTCTAGGACGTCATACCGCCCAATCCGACCAGACCACGGGCCAACTCGATCTCGCCCATGTGACGGAGGCCGTGCTGGTAGATCCAGCACTCGGCCGCGTCGAGCAGGGTGATGCCGTCGGGTCCCGCCACCCGGGCGCTGTAGGTGCTCGCCACCTGGGGAGGGAACGGGCGACCGACGACGACTCTCGCCAGCTCGACTGGGTCGAGGTCGGCGAGCCACGCTTCGGTCCGGGCGAAGACCGCTCCCATGTACTGCTGAAAGGCCGCGTAGTCCCCGATGCGCTGATGGACCATCTCCGCCACGGTCCGGTGCTTTCCGTGATCGGCGATGGCCGGCTGCACCCTCGACTCCCAGTCGTCGTCCCAGATAGGCGGCGTACCGGTCATCAACATGAACGACGCGTCCATCATGTTGACGATGTGGAAGAGGCTGAAGGCGATGGGGAGCACCCCCTCGCGCTCGAAGTGGTTGACCTGGTCGATGTTCATGGTCGACACCGCGTCGTGGTAGAGCGAGTGCATTGCGTGCATGCGCCGCCGGAGCGAATCGAGTGCCAGCTCGCCTGCCATCTTCCTCCTCGCCGGGCCGAAGTCGCACGGCGCTCCGGCTCGTCACGTGCCCGGCCAGGCTAGGCCACGGACGTCCCCGCCAGTGCGCCGGCCCGGTGATCTGTGCCGGAACCCGGCCGGCCGGTAATCTGACGGTCACGATGCCCACTGACATGGAGACGGAGCCGACCCACCTCAGCAGTCCAGAGGATGTGCCCGCCGAAGCACCCCAGCCCGCCACCACCGATGGGCGCCAGCTGCGGCGTGAACGCAACCGCGAGGCGGTCGTCGAGGCGCTGCTCGACCTCTACAGCCAGGGCAACCTGCGCCCGAGTGCCGAGGAGATCGCCATCCGGTCAGGCCTCTCGCCCCGCTCACTGTTCCGGTACTTCGACGACGTCGACGATCTCATCAGGGAAGCCGTCGACCGCCAGATCGAACGGGCCATCCCGCTGGTACCGATCGATGCGACACCGGACGCCCCGGTGGCGGCCAAAGTGGCCGCTCTGGTCGACCAGCGGTTCCGTCTCTTCGGCGCGGTCGGAAACGCCGCCTCCGTGTTGAGGCTGCGTTCGCCGTTTCAACCGCTGCTGGCCGCCTCCCTGGCGCAGAACCGGGCCTTCCTGCGATCGCAGATGGAGAGGCTCTTCGCTCCGGAGCTGGCGACCATGGAACCCGAGGTCGCGGTCAGGTCACTGGCGGCGGCCGACGTGCTCGCCTCCTTCGAGTCCCGCCACCTCCTCTGCCACGACCAGGGCCTCGACCTCGACCAGGCCAAGTCGGTGATGACCGATGCACTGGTCACCATCTTTGCTCGCACCGTCTGACGTCGCACGCCCGCACGTCGACCCGTCCGTACGTCGCACCGTCGACCCGTCGACCTGTCGACCTGTCGAGCCCCCCACACGTCGAGCCCCCCACACGTCGACCCGTCGAGCCGTCCACCTGCGGGTCGATCCGGTCACACGGCGGTGGCGCGGGCGTCGGCCAGCAACTTGTCGTCGTCGGCCAGCAACGCCTTGGCCAACTGGCGGACCATGTCGACGACCTCGGGATGGGTTTCGGGGTCCCAGCCCTCCAACAACTCGGTCATCGAGTCGCGCCGGGCCACGGTGAGCCTGTCGATCGCCGACTTCCCCGACGCGGTGAGAACCAGCTCGCTCCCCATGGGGGATCCGTTCCGCGCCACCATCCCGGCCGCCACCAGCGAGTCCACCGCCGCCTCCAACCGATCAGGATCGACTTTCAGACGCTTGCCGACCTCCTCGAGACTGCACCCGGGCCGATCGGCCAGCCGGTAGAGCATCCAGGCCGACCGCGGGTCGATATCGAGGCCGGCCCGGGTCGACAGGGTCTCGTAGAGCTCGCGGCGATTCTCACGGCTGGCGGCCCGCTCGAGGATGCGCTGGATCTCGCCGAGTGACGTCCGGGGTTCGGGGATCCCCAGGTTCTCTGCGGGCTCGGAGGTACGGATCGACTTGCGCAGCTCGAGCTCGGGCAGCGTCCAACTGAGCAGGAAGGCCACGAAGGCGATCGGCACGCCGATGAGGAAGAGCGTCTGGATCGTGTGGGCAATGCCGCTGATCACGCCGGCCTGCACCACGGCCGGCAGGTGGTGGATGGCCGACGGGTTCTCCGCATTGAGGTTGAATCCGGTCGGAGCCTTGCTCAGATGCAGCGCGCGCAGCACGTTCGACACCACCAGGTTGGCGTAGACGGCACCGAACACCGCGGTCCCGAAACAGCCGCCGATCATGCGGAAGAACGTGGTCCCGGACGTGGCCGTGCCCAGCTCCTCGTATGGGACGGCGTTCTGGACCGCGACCACCAGCACCTGCATGACCAGCCCGAGCCCGAAGCCGAAGACCACCATGTAGGCGGCGATGGTCCAGGCACCGGTGGCGACACCGATCATCGACATGAGGTACAGCCCGATGGTCATGAGCGCGGTCCCGATGATGGGGAAGATCTTGTACCGCCCCCACCGGCTGACGATCTGGCCCGACCCGACGGAGGCGACGAGCAGGCCGCCCATCAACGGGAACAGGCGCACCCCCGACTGGATGGGGCTGATCCCCTTCACGTCCTGGAAGAAGAGGGGGAGGAAGGTCAGCGCTCCGAACATGGCGAAGCCGACCACGAACCCGATGGCACTGGCCGCGCTGAACACCGGGGTGGAGAAGAGCTTGAGCGGGATCACCGGTTCTACCGCCCGACGCTCGGCGAACAAGAAGGCCACGCCGAAGACGACCCCGGCCACGGCCAACGCGACCATGAACGGCGACGACCACGGGTACGACGTCCCACCCAGGCTGGTGTAGAGCACCAGGCAGCTGGCCGACAGGGCCAGCGTCGAGGTGCCCAGGTAATCGATGACCCGGTGGATCCGGCTCAGGGCCCCGGGAAGGGTGACGGTCGTGATCACCAGGGTGACCGCACCGATGGGGATGTTGATGTAGAAGATCCACCGCCAGCTCAGGTAGTCGACGAAGACGCCGCCGATCAGCGGGCCGATCACCGTGGTCACGCCGAACATGGCCATGAACAACCCCATGTAGCGACCCCGCTCACGCGGGGAGACCACGTCACCCACGATGGTCTGGGCGCCCACCATCAGACCGCCGCCGCCCAGTCCCTGCAGGGCGCGGAAGATGATGAGCTCGAGCATCGAGTGGCTCAGCCCGGTGAGCGCGGAGCCGAACAGGAAGATGACGATGGCGGCCTGAAAGAAGAACTTGCGCCCGTACTGGTCGCCGAGCTTTCCCCACAGAGGCGTGGACACGGTCGACGTCAACAGGTACGCGGTCACCACCCAGGTGATGTGCGAGGCACCGTGCAGGTCGCCGACGATGGTGGGCAGTGCCGTGGCCACCACCGTCTGGTCCAGGGCGGCCAGGAACATGCCCAGGATAAGGGCACCGATGATCACGAGGACACGACGATGGGACAGTCCGGCGGGCGGTTCGGCCACCACCGTTGACGACGCCTCGCTCATGTGCGACTCCCCGTTCGGCGGCCTCGGAACCGCCGTCATATCCTACGGGGAGGGCCGGAGCGGCCCGAACGAACGGTGGATCGGGCGTCGGGGCGGTTCCGGCCGCTCCGCTCTCAGCCCGGCTCCTCCCGAACGGCTCTGACCAGCCCGAACAGGTCGGATTCGTCGATCCGGGAGGCTGCCCGCACCGAGGCGCGCCCGAGCGTGGAGCCGAAGGGCAGGGCGTCGACGAGCCCACGGCCCACCCAACTGCGGATCAGGCGCAGCTCGGTGGAACGGGCGAGGGCCCGTTGGTCCACCGCCCGCCCCTTCGACATCAGCGCGGCATTGGTGAGGCGCCGCACTTCGGTCCGGTCCACCGTGATCCCGTGCTCGTCGAGCCGGCGTACCAGGTAGGAGCCGGTGTTGTACCAGTCACAGAACCCATGGACCACGGACGCCATCTGGCCCACTGCGCCGTCGATGGCCAGGGCCAGGACCGGGCCCCCTTCGAGGGTGGTCGCCGCGGCCGCGGTCACCAACGCCAGTTGCAGCGCACCCATGGCGGTGGAGATGGACCGGACCTGGCGCGAGGCCAGCAGCTCGACGCCCTTTTGGTCGTAGAGGGCGGCGGGATGGTCGAGGACCTGACCCGACATCCAGTCGAGCAGCCGGGGAGGGGCGGCCTTCACCTGGATGTGCACCCGCCGTAGCCTCCCCCGTCCGCCGGAGATGGCGGCCCGGCCCACGCTCCCGAAAGCGGCCTCGAGCTGGGCCGCTGCTTCAGCCGGCAGTCCCTCCGGGCGCAACAGGGACCTGAGCGCCTGGGAGGAGCGGGCCCGGGCCCGGGCCCGGCCTGACGCCCACCGACCCGGCGGTGCCGGTCGGGATTCCGGCTGCCCGTCGGTCACCCCATGAGTCTGGTGACTGCAGGCCGGGTCCGCAAGGGCACCCGCCCGGGGTTGTGAGCGACAGTGTCGTTCGGGTGTCGTCCGGCTGCCAACGGCCGGCGGGTGTCGTCCGACGGGCCTACCATTCGGGGTGCCGCAGAGCCTGCCCGACGGTCGGATGCAGGCGGAGGTGCGGTCCGGAACCGGAGAGCTCACATGGCGCTGGACATCGGGCGCAGGCGGTTGGAACGGGAGATCCGCACCGCTCGCCGCGAGGGGCGGTCGACGCCCACCATCGTGATCGTGGGAGCCGGCTTCTCGGGACTGGCGATCGCCATCCAGCTGGTCCGGTCGGGTGTACGCGACTTCACCATCATCGAGCAGTCCGATGCGGTCGGCGGCACCTGGCGGGACAACACCTACCCGGGAAGCGGGTGCGACGTCCCCTCCCACCTCTACTCCTTCTCCTTCTCCCCGAAGTCCGACTGGACCCGTCGCTTCGCCGAACAGCCGGAGATCCTCTCCTACGCCGAGCGGTGCGTGCAGCGCTTCCGGCTCGCACCCCATCTCCGTCTGGGCACGACCGTCCAGCGCGCCGACCTCGACGAGGCCGTCCGACGGTGGCGGCTGGTCGTGACGTCGGCCGACGGTGAGGAGCAGATCGAAGCCGACGACGTGATCTTCGCCTGCGGCCAGCTCAACCGGCCCCACGTGCCCGACCTGCAGGGCCTGACGGGACTTCGCCGGGCCGATGTGGCATTCGGCCCGCTGGGACCACGGGTGCGATCTGGACGGGAAGCGGGTCGCCGTGGTGGGGAGCGGGGCGAGCGCCATCCAGTTCGTTCCCCGGGTGGCCGAGCGGGCCGCCGAGCTCACGATCTATCAGCGCAGCCCGAACTATGTGGCCCCGAAGAGGGACCGGCCCTATGGGGGGACGGCCCGATGGCTGTTCGACAACGTCGAACCGGTTGAACGCGCCTACCGCTGGTTGATCTACTGGGGCCTCGAGTCCCGATGGTTCTGGTTCCGCAAGGACGGATGGGCGGGACGCAAGCTGGGGCAGCTCTTCGCCAAGGGCATCCGCCGGGACGTGGTCTCCGAGCGCCTGCCCGAGCGGTCCGTGGTGCCCGACTATCCGCTCGGCTGCAAGCGCATCCTCATCTCCAACGAGTGGTACCCGGCCATCATGCGGCCCAACGTCGAGGTGGTCGACCAGCCCATCGAGCACATCGAGTCCGACGCCGTCGTGACCGCCGACGGCCGACGGCGCCCCGCCGACGTCCTCATCTTCGGCACGGGTTTCTCCACCACCGATTTCCTGGCCCACATCCCCGTCCACGGCCTAGGGGGGCGACCCCTGGCCGAGGCGTGGAGCGACGGCGCCCACGCCTACCTGGGTACGGCGGTGGCCGGATTTCCGAACTGCTACCTGCTCTACGGGCCCAACACCAACCTCGGGCACAACTCGATCCTGTTCATGGTGGAGCGCCAGATCAATCTCATCCTGCAGGCCATGGCCGTCCAGGTCAGATCGACGGAGGCCGGTGCGGCTCCACTGGTCGGTGTGAACGTGGACGCCTACCGGCGGGACGACCAGAGGACCCAACGCCTCATGTCGGCAACGGCCTGGGTGGCCGGCTGCACGAGCTGGTACAAGAACGCGTCGGGCAGGGTGACCAACAACTGGCCGTCCTGGACCGTCCGCTACTGGTACGACACGCTGCGCCTCCGACCGGCCGATCTCGGGGTCGTCGGTTCCACCCGACCGCAGGCGGGACCGGCGCGGGCCGACAGAACCCCGGCGGACGGGCGGGGCAACGGAGCCGACCCACCCGGCCTGGCCCGGCTCGATCCGACGGAGCCCAGCTACGAGCCGATGTGATCGGCGGGCACGGTCCCCAACCGTCCGGCCTGGTAGTCCTCGAAGGCCTGGGCGATCTCTTCCTTCGTGTTCATGACGAAAGGCCCGTAGGCGTAGACCGGCTCCCGGATCGGTCGACCTCCGAGGATCAAGATGTCGAGCGTCGGAGTCCGCGAATCCTGGTCGGCATCGGCGGTGACGGTCAGCGCGCCCCCCTCACCGAAGACGGCAAGCCGCCCGGTGTCCACCGCGTGCCCCTCGGTACCGACGGTGCCCCGGCCGCCGAGCACGTAGACGAGCGCATTGAAGTCGCTCCGCCACGGGATGTCGATTCTGGCCCCCGGTGACAGGGTGGCGTGCACCATGGCCATGGGCGAATGGGTCGATCCGGGCCCGGCATGGCCCCCGAGGTCGCCGGCGATGACCCTGAACAGGGCCCCCCCGTCGGGCGAGGCCAGCAACACGACGTTGGAGGATCCGATGTCCTGATAGCGGGGAGCGATCATCTTGTCCGCCTTGGGCAGGTTGACCCACAGCTGGATCCCGTGGAACAGACCGCCGCTGGCCACCAGCTCCTCGGGCGGAGCCTCGATGTGGAGGATGCCGCCACCGGCCGTCATCCACTGGGTGTCGCCGTTGGTGATCAGCCCGCCACCACCGATCGAGTCCTGGTGCCGGAAGGTGCCGTCGATCATGTAGGTCACCGTCTCGAATCCGCGGTGGGGATGCCACGGAGTGCCCTTGGGCTCGCCGGGCGCGTACTCCACCTCACCCATCTGGTCCATGTGGATGAACGGATCGAGGTGGTGCCGGTCCACGCCGGCGAACGCCCGACGGACCGGAAATCCCTCCCCTTCGAATCCTGCGGGCGCGGTGGTGACCGAGACCACAGACCTCGACACGCTCGTCGCCGGATCCGGTGCCGCCACCCTGGGTAGGGCGAGAACATCGTCCACAGTCACTGCCGGCATGGCCAACCTCCCTCTCGGTGCCGCGCTCGGCACCGCACATCCGCTCTTCCTCTGAAATCCTTCTGCTGGTACAACACTAGTTGTGCTCGCAACATTTCCGGACCCCTGTCAGCGCCCGGAACCGCTCCGCCTGGGAGGGGAATGGTCTCAAGTCTGCCCCCGGTTGCGGCGAAAAGCACGAGTGAACAAGTACGCTTGACATACCGGGACAGTCAGGAGACAAAAGGTGCTCTGGCAACGCGGCGGGACAGCGCGCCGTCGCGACGACCATGACGAGAAGCCGAGCTCCTCCGCCGAGGGCATCGGCTGGTTGCTTCGGGCAGCCAGGGAGGAGCGCGGCCTGGATCTCCTGGCCGTGCACGACCGGCTGGGCCGACCGATCACCCAGCTCGAAGCCCTCGAGAACGGGGACCTGGCCAGCCTTCCCGATCAGGCCCTGGCCCTGTCCACCCTCAGACGCTATGCCGCCTTCCTCGGCCTCGACGGCGACGCACTGGCCCTCCAGATGATCGACGCCTGGTCGGCGTCGGTGCCGGCGCCCGCCCTGTCGTCCACCGGGGCCAAGCGCAACCAGGTCGGGGCGGGCTCGGTGACCAATGTGGTCACCGCGGTGACGACCGAGCCCGACCACCTGCGGGCGTTCACCCAGACCGGAGAGGTACCGAGGGTGGGAGCCGGGTCCGCGGCGGGGGGCTCGGGGGCCTACGGCTACGGGGTGGCGTCGGGTCCACCCACCGGGACGTTCCCGGTCGTTCCCCGACAGGAGATCAGGCACAGCAAACGGGCGGTGGCCAAGGCCCGGCGCCGGCTGCGGGCACCGACGTCGCTGAAGGTGATCACCTGGGTGGCCCTGGTGCTGGTGCTGGCGGTCGTGGCCGGGTTCGCCATCCAGCAGTGGCGGCCCGAATGGCTGGTCCGGGCGCACATCCTCAGGGTGGCCGCCCCCACCAGCAACGCGTCGAGCTCGGGAGGCACCTCGGGGGGGCAGAACCACCAGGCATCCGCGGTGGTCGGCACCGGATACACCCTGCAGAGCTCCAACTGGGCGGTCAACACCCAGAAATTCACCGTCAACGTCGCCACCTCGGGCAGGTGCTGGGTACAGGTCACCAGCTCGAGCTCGCCCACACCCCTGGTCAGTGGTGTCCAGCAGGCCGGCAAGCTCTTGAGCTTCCCGGCCCAGGGGACCATGACCGTCCAGGTGGGATCGGCCGCGGTGGCCGTCGCCATCTACATCGACGGGAAGGGCAAGTTCATCAACTCGCCCCACGTGACGCCCTTCACCTACACGTTCACCCCGCCATCCAGCTCCTGAACCTCCCGGCCAGGGGCGACCGGTCCGGCCGGAACCTTCAGCGCTCGACCACCGGGAAGGCCCGCGTCCCGCCGGCCGTCAGCTCGGCGTCCTGTTGGGCGTCGAAGCGTGCGCCCTTGCGCTCCTCGAACTTCACCCACTGGATGAAGATCGGGATCAGGGCGAGGAACGTGAAGAGCTCGGCGCCGATCCAGAGGATGGCCGCACCCGAGTGGGTGCTGGCCACCGTGTACATGGAGGCGGCCGGCCGTGTCTCGCTCAGCAGGGCGAGAGCGAGGAACGACTCGAGCGGCACCCCGATGAGCAGGTTGCCCATCCGCGCTCCGTAGCCCATCTTCCAGTGGGGGACCGGGTCGACGCCGATCAGGGGCCACCAGAAGAGCGTGGACGCGAAGAAGAATCCCAGATTGATGAGATCCATGACCCACATGTGGGTCATGGCGAAATTGAGAGCGAAGGTCAAGAAGAAGGCGAACATCGAGAAGTAGTAGAGGAACCAGACCGGGAGGGGGTGGGTGAGCACCTTGAAGGGCCGGCTGTTGAGAATGGAGAGGAGCCTGATCTTCCCGCTCCGGCTCGACGTCTGGAGGGCCAGCGTCATCGGCGCCCCCATGGCCAGAAGGGGAGGTCCGATGACCATCAGGAGCAGGTGCTGGATCACGTGCGCCTGGAAGTAGTCCATGGTGAACGTGCTGACCGGCGACTGCAGCGCGATGACGACGGCCACCAGACCGGCCATGAAGGAGACGGTCCGCTTGATGCTCCAGCTGCGCCCCCGGGTGGACAGGGTCCACTCGGCCCTGAGGTACCAGGCGGCCGTGATGATGGCGACGGCCAGCACCAAGAGGGCGAACGGGCCGAACTCCCACCGGGTCAGGGCATTGTGGAGGTTGAACGCCACCCGGCTCATTCCGTTCATCTCCGGCACGGCCACAGGTTAGCGATCGCGGCCTCAGCCTCCCATTCGGGCCTCGCCGTCGATTCGGGATGGCCGGGCAGTCACCGGGCCCGAGGTGCTCAGGAGCCGACGACCTGGACGATCTCGCCGGTGGCGACGTCGTACCGCCAGCCCTCGACACGGACGTCGCCGGGTAGGAGATCACACGAGCGCACGGCGGCGACGTCGGTCCGCAGTGCGGAGTCCGGGTCCGGCATGGCCAGGAACTCCCAGCCGTCGGGGCGCCCGAGCCCCTGGTCCGCGAGCTCCGACCTGATGTCGTCGTCGCTCCGGTCGACCAGCGCACACTGGGTGTGCTGCATGACCGCGATCCGGCGCACTCCCAGGAACCTCGTCGCCAGGACCAGGGACCGGAGGACATCGGGGGTGACACGGCCACCCGCGTTTCGGACGATCTTCGCATCCCCGGGTCGCAGCCCGAGCATGGTCAACGGCTCGATACGGCTGTCCATGCAGGTGACCAGCGCGAATTCCCTGGCCGCCCGGGCCGGTATCCCCGCCAGCTCGAATCCGGCGACATACTGCCGGTTCGCTCGGAGGAGGTCGTCGAACATGCCCGAGAGCATGACAGACCCTGCGCCGTGGCCCAACCGGTGGGCCGTTCCACCTGCCATCATCAGGCGAGTGAGCCGGGCCTGCCTCATCCTCGACTTCGACGGGACCATCCTCGACACCGAGGAGTCCCTCTACCGGTCGTGGGCGGAGCTGTGGGCCGACCACGGCCACCGCCTGGCGCTCGACGACTGGCAGATGAACATCGGGACCGAGGATGTCTTCGACCCCCTGGGCGAGCTCGAGAGCCGGATCGGTCGTCGCCTCCACCCCGACGCACAGGATCGCCGCCGGCTGCGTCGGGACGAGCTCCAAGCCCGGCACGGCCCCCGCCCCGGAGTCCTGCGCTGGCTGGCCGAGGCGGAGGAGTCGGGCATCCCGGTCGGCATCGCATCGTCGTCCCCGCTCGAGTGGGTGGAGGGCCATCTGGACCGGCTCGGACTGCGGGGGTTCTTCTCCTGTGTGGTCTGCCGCGACGCCGAGGTCCCCGCGAAGCCCGCACCGACCTCCTACCTGCTGGCCTGCGACAGGCTCGGGGCCGACCGGTTGCGGTCGGTGGCCGTCGAGGACTCCCCCCACGGCGTGGTGGCGGCTGTTACCGCCGGACTGTTCACCGTGGCCGTACCGCACGGCCTGACCTCGGACCTCGATCTCTCGGCCGCCGATCTAGTCACCACGTCACTCGACGACCTGTCGTTGTCCGAGGCGCTGGCACGGGCGGCGCGCCCTCCCGATCAACGGTACCCTTTCCCCGGTTGAGGGGCCGCCGGTCGAGCGGACCGACCGAAGGAGAGACGGGGGAAGGGATGCTGCTGGGTATCACCACTCCCGTGCTCAGCATGGTCCCCGACGTGCATGCTCCCTGGGAGGTGGAGGGGACCATCGACGACGTCGCCGCCATCGCCGATGCGGCCGAGCGTCTCGGCTACCACCATCTGACCTGTAGCGAGCACGTGATCGTCCCCACCGATGTCGCCGCCGTGCGCGGAAGCCGCTATTGGGATCCGCTGGCCACCTTCGGCTACCTGGCCGCGGTGACGTCGCGGATCCGTCTGGCCACCAACGTGCTGGTGCTCGGCTACCACCACCCGCTCGAGATCGCCAAGCGCTACGGCACGCTGGATCAGGTGTCGGGCGGGCGGCTCATCCTCGGCCTGGGGGTCGGCTCCCTCAAGGAGGAGTTCGATCTCCTCGGTTGCCCCTTCGACGATCGGGGACGGCGAGCCGACGATGCGCTCTCGGCGCTCCGGTCCTCGATGTCGGAACGCCTGCCCGAGTACGCAGGGCCCTTCTACCGGTACTCGGGGGTGGTGTTGGATCCCTGCGCCCTCCAATCCTCCGTGCCGCTGTGGATCGGGGGGCGCACCGCACGCTCCCTCCGCCGCGCCGTCGAATTGGGAGACGGTTGGGTGCCCTTCGGGATCAGGGCAGCCGATGTGGCCACCATGATGGCGGCCGCCCGGGACACCCCGGCGTGGGCCGAGCGCAGCAACCCGCTCGAGGTCGTACTGCGCAACGGCCGGCCGCTGGATCCGGTCGGCGATCCCGACGGGGCCCGCCGGATGGTGGGCAGACTCACCGACGCGGGAGCGACCGGCTTGCAGCTGTGGTTCCTCCACCACTCGCCGGCCCACTACGTCGAGCAGCTCGAAGCCATGGCCCGGATCATGGGCCCGACCGATCCACCGGGGCTCCCGTGAACCGGGTCAAGGTCGGCTTCTTCTCCCTGTCGCACCGCTCGTCGGGCGGCGACGACCGCCCGTACCTCGAATGGCACCAGATGGACCACATGCCCGAGCAGTACCAGCTACCCGGGCTGGTCCTCGGCCAGCGGTGGGCGTCGACCCCGGCCTGCCGGAGCGTCCGGGTGGTCGATGTCGACGGGTGGTCGTCCGTCGAGCACGTCGTCTGCTACCTGATGGGGAATCCCGTCCACGAGACGATCGACGAATTCCTCAACCTGGGCCGCCATCTGGCCGAGCTGGGCCGCTTCCCCCACGCGCTGCCCTCGCAGTACCGGGGAGGTCTCCGCCTCCTCGAGACCCTTGCCGCCCGCAGGGTGCTCGTCTCGTCCGAGGTGGTCCCGTTCCGACCGCACAAGGGCATCTACCTCATCGTGGAGGAGCCCACCGACCCCACCGACCGATCGGCCCAGGATGCGTACGTCCAGCGGATGCACGTCGAACTGCTTCCCGAGCTGGTATCCGTTCCCGGCGTCGCCGGTGCCTGGGCCTTCGCCACCAGCCCGTCCATCCGGCGGCCGATGTTCACCGAGGGCGACTACCGGATGACCGTCTGCTACCTCGACGACGATCCGGCCTCAGTCGGCGAGCGCCTGGCACCGGTGCTCGACCGATGGTGGTCGCAAGCCCCGGCCCGTCCGCTCCTGGCTGCGCCCTACGAGTCGATGATCAGCTGGGACTGGAGCCGCTTCGCACCCCCGGGGTGATCCGGTCGACCGGGGGCCCCGGTCGGTCCGGCCGGCATCCCTCAGGTGACGTCCCGCTTTCTCTCGTGGAGCTTGCGCAGCGACCTCACCAGGGACGCCTCGATCAATTCGTCGTTCCCCTTGGATATGAAGTGGTGCACCCGCTTCTCCAGGAGCGCCCGCATGACGGGGTTGAAGGCCTCGTAGGTCTCCCGGAAATAGACGTGGGTCCGCCCGTCGCCCATGTCCTCCAGCCGGGTCCACCCCGATGCCCGGGACCACAAGGGCTTCCCGATGGCGTCATACCGCCACGACAGTGGGCGCTTGGCCTCGGTGATCCACTCCCAGGACTGCGCCTTGCCTTTCGACAGGAGGTACTTCGGCACCTGGAAGTCACAGTGCCGTACCAGGCCGTTGCCATCAACGTCTCCGGGGTGGTAGATCTCGATCTTCACCGTGTCGGTTTCGATGCCGGAACGCATCCGGCCCCAAAACACATCCCAGACCTCCTCGGGTGTTCCATCGACGACGAAATCGAATCTGTGATCCTGCACCTGCTCTCCTCTCGAATCAGCTGGGCGTTGCCTTCGGGACAAGTTCCGACCTCACGACCTTCCCGCCCGCGTTCCTCGGGAGCGCGGGCAGGAACTCGACATGCCGCGGCACCTTGTAGTCGGCGAGGCGCTCCCCGGCGAACGTCTGCAACTCGTCGACGGCCAGCGTCTGGCCCGTACCGAGGACGACGAAGGCGGCGATGTCCTCGCCCAGCACGTCGTGGGGGATACCGACCACCGCCACCTCGACCACCGACGGGTGCTCGTGGAGGACGGCCTCGACATCGTCGGTGTAGACGTTCATCCCGCCCCTGACGATCATCTCCTTCTTCCGGCCGACGATGAAGAGATAGCCGTCTGCGTCGAGGTAGCCGAGGTCGCCGGTGTGAAGCCACCCCCCCTCCCACATGCGTGCGGTGGCCTCCGGGTCCTTGTAGTACTCCCGGTGGCCGTCGGGGTTCCGGGTGACGACCTCGCCGACCGCACCAGCGGGGAGCGACGCCCCGGCATCGTCGACGATGCGGACCTCGACGGGCTTCCTCGGCTTCCCCACCGCGCCGGGGCGGGTCCGGGCCCCCTCCGGGTCCATGGTGAAGGTGGCGTGCCCACCCTCGGTCATCCCGTAGCTGTTCAGCACGGCCGCGCCGGGCACCTTCGTCTGCAGCCGCACCAGGGTGTCCGGGACGAGAGGTGCGCTGCCCAGGATGATCCGGCCGAGGCTGGAGAGATCAGACGACGCGAACCGTTGATGGTGGATGATGAGCTGGGCCATGGCCGGGACGATGAACGCGATCACCGGCCGCTCCCGTTCGACGATCTCGAGCCAGTGCCCGGCGTCGAAGGCTGGAAGGTACAGGACCGTCATGCCCGCCTTCATCGGGTTGTAGATGAAGCCGAGACCGGCGAAGGTGAACACCGGAGATGCCGTGAACCACCCGGTCCCCCGCCAGTCCGGCCGCCCATTGGGCAAGAGCGCGACCTGGTCGTAGCGCACCGCGACACCCTTCGGTCTGCCCGTGGTGCCGGACGTGTACATGACATCGGCCAGATCGGACCCGTCGACCGGGGCTTGGACGGCGTCTGCGTCGGCGCTCTTCGCGTCCTCGAGATCGACGAACCCTTCCCCGTCCGTCGCCACGCCCTTCGGACCGACCGACACCGCCACCCTCAGCGAAGGGAGGGAGTGCAGCAGCGGGGCGACGATCTCCGCGTAGGCGCTACTGACGACCATCGCGGTGACCTCGGCGTGTTCGAGGATGGCCCGTGCTTCGGGCGCCGACAGCCGGTTGTTCATCGGCACCGCGGTCGCACCCAGCTTGTGCACCGCGCTGTAGGCCACGATCCACTCCAGGATCCGGTCGCTCTCGAGATAGATGGCCACGAGGTCGCCCCTGTCCACCCCTCGGTCCCGGAGGCCGCGGGCCAGGCGGTTCGACTCACGCTCCCATCGTTCAAAGGTGATGGAAGAGCCGTCCCCGAGGTTCCGGTACGCCACCTCATCGGGGTAGGCCGCGGCCATGAGCCGCAGCTGATCGGGCAAGAGGTCGGTCACGAGAGGTCGGTCACGAGGGACGGTGTCGAGAGGTCGGTCACGAGAGGTCCGTCACGAGGGACGGTGTCGAGAGGTCGGTCACGAGAGGTCCGTCACGAGGGACGGTGTCGAGAGGTCGGTCACGAGGGACGGTGCCGATGACCACGTGGTCCTCCCGGATTGAAGGCTTCGACGCCAGGGTTCGATGTCCGCTCACCACTCCCCGGGGGGAGGGTACCGGACCGGTCGTGGGTGACTCTAGTGAACTGCCGGAGCTCCCGCGGAGGCATCGGCTAGGTTCGCGCCGGACGACATGTTGGTGAGGCCGAAGTGGGGGAACCGAAAATGGCGGTGCGCCGACAAGGGGGTGAGGGCGGGACGCCCGACTCGGCGGCGTTCTTCGACGTGGTCCTGCGCCAACGGGCCAACCGCCAATTCAGCGATGCGCCCGTGGACGACGAGTTGGTCGAACGCTGCCTCCGGGCCGCCACCCATGCACCGAGCGCCGAGAACCTCCAGCCCTGGGTCTTCGTCGTCGTCCGGGACGACGAGCTTCGTGCCGGCATCGGGGAGCTGACGCGCCGGGCGTGGCGCCAGGGCGGCCGCCAACATTCGGTCGGTCGGCTGGAGGACTCGCTCCTCCGCCAGGTCGACCAGGGGGCCGAAGGCGGGATCGGGTCGGCTCCCGTGATCATCGTGGTCTGCGGCGACACGTCAATCGGCCTCGAGGCGACCCTCCCCTCCTCGGTCTTTCCGGCCACCCAGAACCTCCTCCTCTCGGCCACGGCACTGGGTCTCGGATCGGCCATGACAACCTTGGCCACCAGGTTCGCCGACGAGCTGCGCGAGCTGCTCGACCTTCCCGCGTCGGTTCGTCCGATGGCCGTGGTCCCCGTGGGCTGGCCCGCCCGTTCCCTCGGCCCACCCCGGCGCCTGCCCCTACGCGAGCGCGCCCATCGGGACCGCTACGGGGAGCCCTGGTGATCGACCGGAAACGTGCCGGAGCTGTTCAGCCGATGCCTAGAGCCAGCCGGACCCGCTCCGCCTGACGTTCGGTCAGCGCCATCACGTCGCCCCACGACCACACGCCGTCTGGGCCCCCGAAAGAGGTGAGGAACAGGATACGGTCGACGGTTCCGCCCACATACCGTGACAGGTCGTCCCCGCCTGGTCCGGTGGTCCGCTTCTCGAAGATCCAGGTGTCCGTGTACCCGGGGAGGACCTGGTCATCGACCACCCGCTCCGACACGACCGTCTGGTCCGGCCGGCTCGTACCGACGAAGTACCTCGGGACCTGGTGCAACGAGAGCTCGGCGTCGCCCGGCGTGGCATAAGGCACCACCTCGAACCAGGCCGTCCTCGTCGATCCGGCCTCGGCCAGGGACCGCCATGCCGTGATCCCCCCCGCGGCGTGGGCCCGGCGACTCTTGTCGCTCTCGGAGTCCAACTCACCGGTGGGCCAGGTCCGCTCCTCGACGATCTCCCACCCACGGCCCACGAGGTCGGCCACACCCAACAGCATGGCCAATGACCTGGCGGTCTGGACGTCACGATCGTCCGGCTCGTCACTGTCGTCGGAGGCGTGGTCCTGCGGCATCGACCCGATTCTTCCAGACGCGATCCCGTCCGCGTCGACCGGGTCGCCCGCGGCCTTCACCGCGGCGGCGGAGACGGCACCCATTGATGCAGCCGGGCCCTGCGGGCCCGCTCGACCTGGCGGTCGAGCATCGCCCGGGCCTCGGTGCTGTCGCGGTTGGCCGCCCGGATCTTGACCGGGCCCCGGGTGGAGTCGAGATGCACGGTGCCCAGCGCCAGGCAGCGTTGCAGCGGACCCGAGGTCAGGCGCACGCTCTGGGTCCGCTCGTGCGGGACGACGTCGATCGCGCGCGACAGCAGCCCGTGACGAACCATGAAGACGTGATCGTCGGAACCCACCAGCTGGGCACGCCACCAGAGCGGCGCCCGGATGGACGCCCGCCGGGGAGGGCGCTCGAGGGGAATGCCGGTGAGGTCGACGCCACCCAACAGCCAGCCCACCAGCGCCAGCGCGTAGTCGCGGTCGGCCACCGGAAGCAGCATGGTGGACTTCGAATTGCCGCTGCCGGCGTAGCCGGCCACATTCATGCGGACCTGGGCCCAGCCGAAGAGGCGCCATCCGACGGGTTGGTGGATGAGGATGGCCTGGATCCGTCCGGGAGGCACCGTCTGGCGGCTGGTGGACAGCAGTCCATGACGGATCCGGAGCCCGTCGGGTGACTCGGTCACGGTGAAATCCCACAGGGTGGAGACCCGCCGCCACACCGCGGTGACGATGAGGAAGGCGAACCAGAGGAAGAGGGCGATGCCGATGCCGGAGGTGGCCCGGTGGCCGTTCTGTTGTCCGACCACGGTGAGGATCGGTCCGATGAACAAGAAGATGAGCCGCCACGAGACCATCTCGAGCAGCACCGATCCGACGAGCTGCCCGTGGGGAACGGCCACGACCGGTCGTTCCGGGGCCTCCGGGGCCCCTTCATCGCCCCCACCCGACCGGCCGAGCAGGTCGGCGCGGAGCTTCTTGGCCACCGGAAGGGAGAGATAGCGGAGCCGGACGGCCGATCGCTCGGTGCCGGCCGTCGTGACCTTCACCTCGGCTAGGCCGAAGATGCGGGCCGAGAAGGGCTCCAGCACGTCGACGCTCTGGACCCGGTTGAGCCGGACCCGTTTGGACTGCTTTCGAAGCAGACCGCTGTCGATGCGCAGCTCCCCTCCGTGCAGGTGGTACCGGGTCACGGCCACGGTGATCAACCCACGGATCACAACCAGGACGGCGAGGGCGGCATAGAGGCCGAGGGCAGTGACGTTGGGGCCGCTCCCCTGACCCGCCTGCCTTCCGGCCAGGCTGAACAGCGCGAAGACCACCAGCACGCCCAGTATCCGGCCTCCGAGGGCCAGCGGAGTCAACGGGTGGAGCCGGAACGTCTCGTCGGCGGGCCCTTCCGGCGGCTCAGAGCCCACTGGCGTGGGCCTCACCCAACTGGGTCAGCCGGTCGCGGAGCTGGCCGGCGATGTCGGGGGTCAGACCGCAGACCTTAGCGTCGGTGGTGGCGGCCGCGGTGTGGAGCTTGACGCTCACCAGCCCGAAGGAGCGCTCGATGGGTCCGGCCTCCACGTCCACCAACTGCATGCGCCCATAGGGCACCACGGTCAGGCGCTTGAACATCGCCCCGTGGGTGACCACCAGGTCGTCGGTGCGCTCCACGTACCCCCACGAGCGCAGGTTTCGACCGATCGAGATCCATCCGAAGACCATGAGGACGACACCTGCCGCCCCGACGGCGACCCCGGCCACCGTCGACGCCAGAGCACAGGCAACAGCCACGCCGGCCACGACCGGCATCCCGACGACGAGCAGCTCCGTGCGGCGCATCCGCGCCAGACGCGGGGACACCCGGTGCCAAGGATTGTCGGGTGGCGCAGCGAACGGGCCGTCCATGACGAGGAACCCTACCTGCCACCCTCTGTAGCAGGACGCTGCGAAGTCGCCCCCTCAGGCTTCGGTGCCGTGCAACCTGGCGGTGGCGAGCCCGAAGGGACGCAACTCGAAGGAGCCCTCGAACGGCGCTTCGGGATAGCCACGCAGGTCGACCAGCCAGCCGCTGTGCCCTTCGATGGCGACAGTGGCCACCTCGGCCGCGGGATTGAAGACGCGGACTTCGAGCACCCCCCCGTCCCGGCGCACTGCGCTCACCTCGGCTCCGCTGACGGTCAGCCCGCTCCCGGTCGGCGGGCGGGTGCCCCCGCCCGGACTGGTCAACACCTCCAGCGGGAGGAGGATGTCGTCGGCGAGGGCATAGGGGTCGTCGACGTCGAGAGCCACCGCATAGTGCAGCGAGACATGGCGGCCTCTCATCTGGAGTCCTTCCACCGGGGTCAGCGGACCGGCCGGGAAGGGTCGGTAGGCCATGCCGAACCGGGACAGCATGCCGGTCGAGCGCAACACGGTCAGCGCCAAGGTCGACGCGGCATCACCGGTAGGCGTGGCCGCGATGTCGATCAGCTCGTACTCGCAGACCCCTTCGTGGACCACGGTCAGACCTCCGGCGGAAACGAAGCGGTTGGCCGGGGCCGTGGGCAGGCCGAATTCCTCCGTACGGCCCTCGGCCGTGAGCCCCCGCTCGACCACCGCGAAGGCGCTCTCGGCCCGCGATGTCCGGGCCGGCTCGGGCAGGGGAAGATGGATCCGGAGACGGTGGTCGCCCCTCGGGTTCACGAACGACGTGGTCACCCGAACCGCCGGCTCGTCCGCCCGCAGCTCGAGGATCGTCTTCACCTCCACGGTCTGTTCCCCGACCCGGGTCTGTGAGTCCACGTCGATGTGGTCGGGCCACCGGTACCGCGCCTCGATCACCACGCGGGCGCGTACCGGCCCGGGTTCGGTGACCCGAACGGTGACCTCCTCCGGCGCCTCCACGAACGAGTCGGCGGCGGGGGGCGAGTAGTTGTACGAGTCGCCGAGGTCCCCACCGTCGACCAGCTGACCGTACCCGGGCCGCCCGTTGAGGGAGAACGTGCCCAGGCTCCCGTCCACCTCGACCGACACCAGGCCGTTGGAGAGCGACACGGACGCCCCGGGCTCATCGGCCGTGACCGGATGGGCCAGGGCCGCCGGTTCGAACGGGCGCCATCCGTAACCGGGCACGTCCGCCACACGGGCCGCGATCCTCCGAGTGGGGGGCTGGTCCAGGCCGAAGCGGATCACGGCATCGGGGCGCGCGTCCAGGCGGGCATAGATGTCCTGCTTGGCTCGGGCGATGGCCACGTCGCCCCCTTCTTCCGGACCCACCGCGAAGGTGATGCCGATACCGTCCTCGTCCTCTTCGACGACGATGTCGTGCAACCAGAGGTCGCGGTCGATCTGTGGGCTCTGCAGCATGCCGAACAACGACCGCACGGTGTCGGCGTCGAGCTCCGTCGACCCGCGGGGGCCGGTGTGCTCCGACAGTACCTGCACGGCGGGACCGGGTGGATCTGTCGCTCCGACCACCAGTTCGACCACGCCCGACCGGGCGCGGCTGGACGCATTGAGGACGTAGGAACCGGGTTCGGCCAGCGATCCGGCCAGCGAGTTGACCGCCCGCTCCGCCACTCCGACGGCGATCGTACGCGCTTCCGCGTAGCGGTGCAGGACGGCATCGACCACATCGTCCACCGAACAGGCACAGATGGAATCGTGGGCCGAGTTGCGCACCATCTCCTTCCAGGCCAGCTCCAGCAGCGTCCGCGGCCAGGCCGACGGCTCCTGGAACAGTGCGGCAAAGGGCTCGGCTCTCCGCTCCAGTTCGCGTGCGGCCAGACCGCCCAGGCGCTTGACGTCGACCCGGTTGGAGGTGACACCCATCAACATGTCGGCGCGGAAACCCGAGCGGAGCTCTCCGCTCCAGTGCTCAAGGCCTTCGGTGGGCGCCGAAGCCAGGTACACGGGAAGGGGCAGGATCTCGAACGTCAGGTCGTCTTGGACATCGTTGGCCTCGGCCAGGACCCGACCGAGCCAGGGCTGGGGCGAGAGATGGTCGGAGCCGTTCATGACCAGGAGGTCGTCGATGACAAAATCCTCGACCTCATCGAGATGGTCGGCCACCCGTCGCACCAGTGCCTTGGCGTCGTCGGGGAGCACAGCCCCGTTGCTGTAGCCGACGGGCAGGTATTCGGCCCGCACGACGGACCCGTCGGGCGCCTCCCAGAAGAACCCGCTCTTCGTGACGGCCGACGGCACACCCCGCCACACGACTGCGTGGGCGAACCCCGCCATTCGGAGGATCTGGGGCATCTGGGCAATGTGGCCGAACATGTCGGGCAGGTAGCCGATGTCCATGGTGCCGCCGAAGGCCGCGCCCCGGAGAAGGCCCATCTGCAGGTTGCGGATGATGGTCTCGCCCGAGGCCAGGAATTCGTCCATCAAGATGTACCAGGGACCCATGCCGATCCGGCCGGCCGCGGCCAGGGCACGCAGTCGCTCTTCGGCCTCCGGCCGCACCTCGAGGTAGTCGTCGACCACGGCCATCTGCCCGTCGAGCATGAAGTAGGGGTAGCTGTCGTCGGATTCGAGCAGGGGCACCAGCGCATCGAACATGTCGACCAGATTGAGACGGAACTCCTGGTACGACTGGTACCACTCACGGTCCCAATGGGTGTGCGGAACGACAACGACTCGTCGGGCTGTCATGGCCACCAGACTACGGCGTCCGGGGCTGCCTGCCCGGTAGCGGGCTGGACCGTTCGTGCCGGCATCGAAGAGATCTTCGGCTCCCGGCGAGGTTTCGCACCGGCAGGCGGGCGCCTCTACTGGCAGTCGCGGCACCGTCCGTAGACGGCAAAGTGATGGGGGTTGATCTCGAACCCGAACTGGGACCTGGCGTTCCTCGACAGCTCCCGAAACAGCGCATCTGGGGCCTCGAATGTCGCGCCGCACACCTCGCAGACGAAATGGGAATGCGCGCCCTCGGCAAGGTGGTAGGTCGCGGCACCATGTCCGAGGTGCGAGTGGACAATGACCCCGAGCTTCTCGAGCTCTTCCACATTGCGATAGATGGTCGACAGATGCACGTCGGGAGCTTTGGCCTGCACCTTGGCGGCCAACTCCTCGACCGTGCTGTGGCCCTGGGCCTCGAAGATGGCCTGCAACAGGAACCGGCGGGACGACGTGATCCGACCGCCGTGCTCGCGGACCAGCGCCAGCGCACCCTCGAGTGTGCTGGTGTTGCTCGGCTCTTTCGTCGAGGCGTCTGCCGGCCGGGTCACCATGTCATCCTACTGGGGCAACCCCGCGGATCGATGAGATCGGCGGGTCAACGATGCCGTTGCGCTGTGGCCCCACCATGACGGCCGACCGGACTGCGAGGGGAACACAGATAGGTACATGACGCTATTGCAATCATGTCGCATTTCCCGTACTGTGCACGGAGAGCCCGCCGGCAAGTCCGGCACCAGCGGAGGACAACCACGTGGACATTGCCAGACCGGCGCCCACCCGGGCCGGCCCCCTCGAGCAGCTCAAGGAGTTCCGGAGGGGCCTCTCCCCCGCCCAGTGGATGCAGACCAAGCTGATGTTTGCTTCGATCCTGTTGCTCCACATCGTCGGGTTCGGCGTGTTCATCGTGGTCGTGGTGCCCAGCCACTACAAGGGCCTGGGCATCGGGGTATCCGTGCTGGCCTACACCCTCGGGCTCCGACACGCCTTCGACGCCGACCACATCTCGGCGATCGACAACACGACCCGAAAGCTGATGAACGAGGGAAAGAAACCCCTCAGCCTGGGGTACTTCTTCTCATTGGGCCACTCGACCATCGTCGTCGTCATCGGTGCCGGGATCGTCATCGCCGAGAAGACCGTCTATGGCGCCGTGGCCCACAGCGGTTCCGGACTGGAACAGTTCGGTGGGATCTTCGGCACGATCGTCTCGGCCTCGTTCCTCTATCTCATCGCGTTTCTCAACATCGTCATTCTGGCCGGGATCATCGCGGTGTTCAGGAGGATGCGTCACGGCGAATTCGACGAGGCCGAGCTCGAAAAGCAACTGGAGAACCGCGGCTTGATGTACCGCATCTTCGGCAGATGGATGAAGTCGATCACCAAGGAGTGGCAGATGTACCCGGTGGGGGTCGTGTTCGGCATGGGATTCGACACCGCCAGCGAGGTCGCACTGTTGGCCACCACCGCCCTGCTGGCCACACAGTCGTTGCCCTGGTACTCCATCATGTGTCTCCCCATCCTTTTCACGGCGGGGATGACCCTCATGGATACGCTGGACGGGGTCTTCATGAACGTGGCCTACGGCTGGGCCTTCTTCAATCCGGTCCGGAAGGTGTATTACAACCTGGCCATCACCGGGCTGTCGGTGTTCATCTGCTTCTTCATCGGTACGATCGAAGTACTCGGACTCCTACCGACGGAGCTGCATTTGAGCGGTGGCTTCTGGAATTTCATGGCCAATTTCAACATCAACACGGCGGGCTTCGTGATCGTCGGCCTGTTCGTCGCCACCTGGGTGGGCGCCCTGATGATCTGGAAGTTCGGCCACGTCGAGGAGAGGTGGACGGCGAAGCTGACCCACCAGACGAGCTCCGATCAGTTCGAAGAGGATCTCGGCGTGCAATACCTGGCGGAGGTTGCGGAGGTTGCGGCCCAGAAGGTCTCGTGACAGATGTACCCGTAACGTGGGGGAATGACCCTCACCATCTTTGGCGTCGTCGTGCTGACATTCATGATGGCCATGTATGCACTGGAAAGACGGGGTTCTGCTTTCATCCTCGCCTTTGCCCTGGGCTGTGCCCTGTCCAGCATCTACGGATTCCTGTCGGGGGCGTGGCCGTTCGGAGTTGTCGAAGCGATCTGGACAGCCGTCGCCGTTCATCGTTACACGACCACGACGCGAAGGAACCCGAATTCCGTCTAGTGCTGCGGTGCGAATATCTGCCCCATTAGGACAAGTCCTCAGAGAGCATACGGGCGACGTTGAAACCCGAGTCAACCGCCTGGTGCGTACCCGAGCCCCTACCGCCGGCGTCGCAACCGACGAGGTAGAGCCCCTGCAGCGGGGTTCGCGCATCAGGCTTGCCCTTTCCAACCTGACCGACGACCTGGGCCAGGCCCACCGCCTCGCCGCCGGTGCCGGGCATCGTCGAGTCTCGGGTCATCCGCGAAATCTGACGGGCGCCGTACGGTTCCGTGCGGATGGTATGGGTGCGAATGTCGGGATAGAGCTCGTCGATCACCTGGCGGGCCCGGCGCACGGCGCTCTCACCCATGTCCGAGCTCGGATCGGGTGACACGAAGACCTGGATGTTCGCGACCTGGTGTTCGGGTTCAGCCACCATGCCCGGGTCGAACTCGGAGGCGACGTCGATGGCTATGAGCGGGATATCGGGCCATTCACCCGCCTCCATTGCTGCAAAGCGCTCGGAATCGAGCCAGCTGTGGTCCGAGAAGATCGGAATCAACGCCGCATCGAACACCCGTGCATCGAACACACAGCGCACACCGGCGATGGCCCAGCTCGGTTCCAGCTCCTGCACCCTCTCCACATACTCGGTCGGGAAGGCCTCCTCGGGGGTCAACTTCAACACGGTCGGCTGAATGCCCGCGTTCGAGACGATGGCGGGACCCCGGAAAGTCCCCTTGTCCGTCTCGACGCCGACGGCCCGCCCGTTCTCGACGAGAATCTGCTGCGCCCGGGTGCTGGTCAGGAACATCCCGCCACGCTCCACGACAACCTCGGCGCACACCTCGGCCAAACGACCATAGCCACCCCGATGGAACCGACCGGCGCCGCTCATGGCCATATTACGCAGTACGAGCACCGCCTCCGAAGCCGCCAACCGATCCACCGGCGCGACGAACAACATGTTGAGGGTCGCGTAGATCTGACTGGTAAGGCCCACCGGCAATCCGAACGGCGTGATGAAGTCGACGGCACCCACCTCATCCAGAGCCGCAGTGTCTTCATCGGACATGGCGATCATTGCCAGATAGAACTCCCCGAGCTTGGCGATGTCGCGGTCGGTAGCCCCGAACACCCGCCGGAGCGTGGCCAACTCCTGTTCGGAGCCGGTCTGTTGCAGCGCGGACCGCATTGAGCGCCACCCTCCTTCGGGGGGGCGATAGTGCAGAGCGGCCTTTTCACCCTCTGGGATGAGCAAGTCGACACGGTCGCCGATGCCGAGGACATCGACCAGTTCATGGAATCGCGAGTTGAGGGCCGGGATGCCGACAGCGCCGAACATCTCGTAGCGGTACCCCTTGCGGTCGAGCGTCTGGGTCTTGCCGCCCGCTCTTGGCGTCTTGTCGATGAGCGCGACCCGTTTCCCCTCGTTGGCACAGAGTGCCGCCGTGGTGACTCCGCCGTAGCCAGCTCCGATGACGATCACATCGAAGTCGCCGCCAGCCTTGGCATGGACCATGTCTATTCCCCGTTTGGTCGTCGAAAGGAGCGGCCCACACGCGGCCGGTGTCTCCTCGTGGGACAGGTGAACGGATTGTACCCATCGGTGCCCCCCGCCTCCGTCGGGAAAGGGGCACCGACACGACGCTGCACGGGGCGTGCCGTCATCGCCCTGCCCATTGAAGACCAGAATGCGGAGCTGATTGACACGTGGGACCTGTGCATCTTCGTGTACGTCGCGTCCGAGGAGACACTGGATCGCGCCCGGACCCGAGACCAGGGGATGTTCGGATCCAGTGCCGAAGTCGAGCGGCGCTACCGCAACCGCTACTTCCCTGTCCAGGAGCTCTACTCCACCACGGCCCGCCCGATCGATCACGCCGACATCATCGTGCACAGCGACAAGCTCCAGCAGCCGGCCTGGGCAGTCGAGCACGCTGATCAGCTTCGCGGCGTTCGACTGCTCCGACCGGTTCCCCGACACGATCCCTGAGCGAAATCCTGGGGTGCATGGTTTCGGGCGTGCTGTTGGCTGCCTGTTGGGGTGAGCGGAGGGGGTCAGAGCCCGGGGGTGGGAGCGCTGCCGGCGACTTTCCAATCCGGCTTGCGAAGCCGATCCATGAGCAGCGGCGGAACGATCCCGATGGCGAGTATCCCAACCAGGACGAGGAGGGCGTAGAGCAGCCGGTTCGAGTGGCCGAACTGCGAGGGGGCGATGAAGCCGATGGCCAGAGCGCCCGCCGAGGACACGGCGCCGACGACACACAAGAGACCGAGCGCCGGTGCGCGGTACCCGCGGGCGTGGTCCGGCTGAATCCGCCGCAACCTGATCGCGGCGATGAACATCAGCACGTACATGATGAGATAGACCTGCGTGGCCATCACGGCGAATAGCCAGTAGTCGCGGGAGACGTCCGGAATCAATGCGTAGAGCAGCGCTATGACGGTGATCACGATCGCCTGTCCGGTGAGGATGCGCATCTCGATGCCCTTGGCGTTCACCTTCTGGAAAAAGGGCGGGAGAAAGCCCTGCTCGCGCCCGATCCTGAGCAGCCCTTCGGAGGGACCGTCGAGCCAAGCCATCATGCCCGCGAGGGCCCCGATGGCAAGAGCGATCGCGATCACCGGCACGGCGAATCCGATTCCGAAGTGCGTGAAGAGACTGTTGAATGCTTGCATGACGCCGGCCGTGAAGCTGATCTTCTTTTCGGGGATCACCCAGGCGATCGCCAGGGTGGGGAGGATGAAGACGGCGAGAACGATGGCCATGGCAAAGAAGATGGCCCGTGGATATTCCCGGCCGGGGTTCTGGAGGTCGTCAACATGTACGGCATTCACCTCGATACCGGCATAGGTGAAGAAGCTGTTGACGACCAGGACGATACTGGCGATGCCCGTCCACGCCGGAAGGAGGTGGTGGGTGTCGATCGGTGCCGCCGAGTGGTTTCCCTGCAGCAGGTAGGCGATGCCGAGAGCGACCAGGATCGCCCCCGGGATCAGCGTCCCGATCAGCGTCCCGCTCGAGCAGAGCTTTGCGACGAGTCCAACTCCTCGCGAGGAGACCAGTACACCGCCCCAGAAGAGAACGATGATGACGGCGGCATTGTAGACGCCGTTCGCGGCCAAGCTCGGATCGATGACGTAGGCGAGTGTCCCGGCGACGTAGGCGAGCAGGGCCGGGTAATAGAAGATCGTCTGGGCAAACTCGCACCAAACGGCCAGAAGCCCCATCGGAGCAGACACACCCTCTCGTACCCAATTGTAGACGCCACCCTGCCAGCCGGACGCCAGCTCGGCGGCAACCAAGGAGACAGGCACCAGAAAGACGAGCGCAGGGAGGACGTACAGGAACACTGAGGCGAGACCGAAGACCGATGCGGCCGGAGTGGACCCGAGATAGCCGACGGATCCCACGGTCATCATGGCCAACACCGTCCAGGAGATATACCGCCGAGGGGGAGCTTTGGCCGTCCCCGCGGTCACGCGGGTCGGCCCGTGGTCGAAGGCGGCTCGATTGGCAACCGTTGGTCGCGGCCGACGGCGTCTTCGCACCCACATGGACTACGGACCCACCTCTTCTTCTCGACCTATGGCAACGTTACGACGCGGTTCATTTCCAAATAGGCATGGTGAGAGGGCGGCATCGGTCGGCCACAACTGGTGGGAACGGCACGCCCTGGAATCGGGACCGAGAGCCGGCGCTGCCTCCATCCGTGTCGGGGCGACCGATCAGATCACGCGGCTGTAGAGATCGGCTGTGTCGCCACTGACCACGATGTGTTCAACAAACGCGAACCCAGTCTTGACCAGGACGCCTCGAGAGGCGCCATTGCGGGGATCGATGAAGGCCAGAAGCTCGCCATGCCACACGTGAGTGGCCACCTCTAAGACCGCGCTCGCAGCCTCGGTCGCATACCCAAGGCCACGTGACGCCCGAACGAGTCGGTAGCCGAACTCGAGCCGCTTCTCGCCGCCGAACTCGAACTCATCCGCACCCACATAGCCGAGGAGAGTTCCGCTCGACGTCTCGATGATCGCCTGCTTGCCGAAAACAACCTCCTGCCGGAAGGTCGTCATGTGATCGAAGCGGTCGTTCGCCGCCCGGCGGTCGAGTGCGCCAGTAGCTGAATACACCATGAACTCCGAGTCCATAAACAGATCGACAAGCCGTGACCTGTCCGACTCAAGCACGGGCCGCATCTCCAACCGCTCCGTTCTGATGGGGCTCGCCGACGCCACACGCCCTTGGTACCACGGTTCCGGTCGCAATGTCGGTACGGACCGCAGAGCAGCTCCCGAGGACGGAGAGCCCTACGGACAACTAGCCGCTGTCCCGCTCGAATATCAGCCTCCAGTCCTTCCCTGCGTCGATCTGGGGGACAGAGATCCGCACGAGCCACCAACCCTCCCGCCGGCGCTCGTAGACGGAGTCCTTGTAGGTGGCGAGGTCAGTGAGCACGTACTCGTAGGCCCTGATCACCGGACAGCCTTCCCCCAACCGAATCCAACACGTACATCGTCACTCCGTGTGGCACCGCAGAAGATCGGATCGCGCACAACGGGCTCCTACCCCAACAAAGGCCGTACGAAACGAGACCGGGTTAATCCGACGTCATTCCCCACAGGTGCTCGGCGGCGGTGTCGCTTCATAGGCACGGCACATCGGGGGCGTATGGCGCGATGGGCCCACCTCCCCGGCATCGCTGGGTTTGCTCGCACGAACGTAAGCGATCGGAGTGCGACATGACTGAACCAGTTCCGGTGACCGAGCTCGGCGCCTCCGTCAGCAGCCCGAATGCCATACCGACGGGGTGGTCCCAGGCTCGGGCCGAGCTGACGGGCGCTGAAGTGTATTGGCTCTCGACCGCCCGACCCGACGTCCGCCCACACGTCACGCCCCTTTTGGGAATCCGGCCCGGTAGACATCGCCTCGGTGATCGATATGGATGATGTCGAGCCGTTCGAGCTGTTCGTCTACGGCATAGATGATTCGATAGCTGCCACGGCGAGCGCCACGAAGACCGGCCAGTTGGCCGGTCAGCGGACCGCCAACTCGCAGCGATTGTTCGGCCAGTGGACCGAAGATGAACTCCAAACAGGCAGCGCCAATCTTCTCGGGGAGGCGATGCAGATCATGTTCGGCGCGAGCTGAGATGCGGACCTCGAAGGTCACCGAGGGGCAAGGCGGGCACGGAGAGCGTCGTTGTCGGCAATCCGATCGGCAGCGAGATCGTCAAGCCCCTCTGCAATGGCATCTCGAGTGCCGGGAGAAGTCAAGATGTCGATCGTCTCTTCAAGAGCGGCGAGATCCTGAGGTGCGATCAGCACGGCGGCCGGGTGCCCGTGCCGGGTGATCAGGACACGGTCATGGGTTCGCTCGACATCGGTGACGTACTCGGAGAGACGGTTCTTGGCTTCACCAAGCGGTACGGATGTCATCATCAATATTATAGCTAGAAGTCTGGCTAAATCGTCCACTACGGTTCGACGCCTACCGGCGCGAACCCGCATCTGATCCAATACGCGGCAGTCCTTGATCTGAGTAGAGGAGGTTCTCATACACCCTCCGGATCCATTCGCTTGGCTGAGAGGCCATGTCCACCCCAACGTAGGAGCGATTCGCCGGCGGGCGCCCGGAGACCGCAGGGCGGCTGACGAGCTCGGCCGGCACTTCTTGGGCGACCAAGACGAGAGTCAAGACGACGGCCGAGACGACGGCCTCGCGGGATAAACGCGGGATGAAGCCGGAGTTGGACCGCCCGATCCGCACGACGTCGGGCGATCTACCGGGTAAACCTCGAGTGGCGCTGAGTGGGGCTAGCAAGAATCGAACTTGCGACCTCAGCATTATCAGTTCGTTTCAAGGGGACGAATGGGAAGATTTGGAACGATCTGCGGCGCTCTGAACTGCAACGATCACGGTTCCGGAAGATCTTGGGCGGCGGCTAAAGGCGCGAGTTATAGGACATTTTGTAGGACAACGTCCACGTCGAGTGGGCGGATGCGCTCGTGCCACTGGCTGATATGCGCGACGCCGATGCGGCCTGCCCCACTGGTCGGTCGGTGGCAGTTCGCGGAGCGCGATCACGGGTCGCTTCTGAAAGCAGATTACGCGACCTCCTCCTGGTGTTCCGGGGCACCTCCGGTCAGTCCGACTGAGGAAATACCTCTAGCCGACCTGCCTTGTCTGCTGCCTCCAGTGCCACGCCCAGAATCCAGGCGTCGAGCTTGAAAATCACGTCGTCCCCGTCCTCGATACCCGTCTCCTCGATGGACTGGCCGATCAGTGCCAGTGTCCCTGCGTCGCCTCGGATGGATCGCTGTTCGGCGGTTTCCTGAGGGAGATTGCCGGGGTCTTCGTCCCGTTGCCATGCGGCAACAGCCCGGTCGGCAAGCTCCCGAGGGAGGCGAACTTGGACCTTGTGGCTTTGCGGAAGTAACTGCTGGGCCAGCTCGTGGAGCGCACCAGCATCTGCCGCCCAATCTTCGTAGTTCTTCTCCATGCCCACCGACCCATCATTCCAGCCGTCGGCACCTGGCCGCAGGCGTCCCCACCGACCCGGCGTTAGGTGATACCCGTGGCGCGTCCTTTGGGGATGCACGTTCTGGGGCACCCGGGCTGGTGGGTTCTGTGCGGCCCGAACTCTCGCAAGATCACGCCGGATCGGGCAATATGTGCTCGTGTATCCCGATCGAGACCTCGCGTCCGATGCGAGGGGCCCGACACTGCGGACTCAACGCCTCGTGTTGCGGCGTTGGCGCGCCGAAGACCTAGCACCCTTTGCCGAACTCAACGCCGATCCCGACGTAATGGCGCACATGCAGAAGACCATGAGCCGAGAGGAGAGCGACGCATTCGTGGCGCGCATCGAGGAGGAGTTCGACGACTGCGGTTTCGGTCTGTGGGCCGTAGAGGTGCCGAACCACTCGCCGTTCATTGGCTTTGTCGGGTTGCACCGAGTGCCGTTTGACGCTCACTTCACGCCTGCGGTCGAAGCCGGATGGCGCCTAGCCCGCGAGCACTGGGGCTACGGATTCGTGACCGAGGCGGCTCGTAGTGCGGTTCGCTACGGACTCGAAGAGGTCGGTCTTGACGAGATCGTTTCCTTCACCAACCCAGACAACGTCCGGTCGTGGAAGGTAATGGAACGCCTCGGCATGATTCGCGATCCGTCGTCGGACTTCGAGCACCCCAACGTTCCAACGGGACACTGGCTCCGTCCCCATATCTTCTACAGATTTCCGCCTGCGGCCCCGTCGCCGTAGCGCCCGATCTGCCGATCGTGGGCAGTTCGCGAAGCGCGACCACCGGCCGCTCCTGACCGGAAAATATGCGACTCCCAGCCGGTGATCAGGGTCACCCCGCCACGAATGAAACCGGCACGTCGTATCGTTCACACCATTTCGTTGGGCTAAGCGCCCGGAAGTCCCGTTCGATCGTCGCCGCCCGCTCCTGAGCTTCGTCCATTGTCTGAGCGACTGCGAGCACGTGCCTATCACCGTTCAAGTTCTCAGCTACGACCGATTGGCTTCCGCCAGGGAAGCTCTTGATGCCTCCGTCAAATGCCCGTTCCTGTAGCTGTGAAAGAGGCGAAACACCCCACGAATCCTCGATCACAGTGAAGCGCAGTGTCCCCATTGCCACCACTACACCTCTGGGCGCTGTCGTTGTCCATACATCTGAAATGCCGGTCGGAGCCAGTTGATACTCGCCGCTGACCCGGCGATAGGGGGCGGTGGACCTGTGCCGTGGAGTTGGCTCAACCGCCCTCAATAACGAATCCAAGGGCCTCCGTCAGAGCCCTGCGTACCAAGGCTTGGTATTTGGGAAGAATGTGCGCGCGCTCTGGCTTCGTTCCCATTGTGGTCACTTCGCGCATGACGATCTGTCGAAGCATGAACTGACAGGCATGGGCCTCCACTGAAAAACGGCCCGTTTCGTGGAACGACCCACGCTCTGTATTGCCGATCACCCATTCTCCTCCAGATCCTCGGCGCATCTGCAAAACCAGTTCCCCAGGCTGCGGCAGTCCGTCCACTCCTTCTACCCAGTAGTGGTCCAGTGGTTCCACTCCGAATACCTGGAGTCGACGAACCAGTTCCCACCGGTCGAGATCGTGGCCAATGTCCCATTCCGGTATGAGCAAAAGGGCAGCGGTTCTTAGGATTGAGCCCCGTCTCACGTTGTCACGGATCCGGCTCCACTCCTCGTCTCCCCAATATCGCTGGGCGTCGAGTCTCCCCAATCTGTGAAACGCAAAATCAGCGGCCTCCTCCTCGCTCTCGTATCTCCGAAGGAGATTCCAACCGCCGGTGTCGTCGAGAACTTGGACCAAGAAATCGTCATTCACAGCGCCGACCAGGAGTGCGCCTGGCTGGGGATTTGGCTCGTGTAGGCCAACGACAATCGCCTCACCCGGCCTTAAGGAGCCGTCCTCTTCCCATTTTCGGATCGTTTCGGCCAATCGTCCAAAATCCATTCTCGTAGCATGGCATCTAGACCCACTCCCACGTACCACCGGAGACAATGATCCGGTTCGATTGTTCGGGGATGCAGGGACGACTGCGACGAAGCGCGTCTGACCCGGTGTTCGCGGACATGGGGTTATGTGCAGCTATCTACTTCGCCAATGAGTGGCAGAGGGCCTTGGCCCGATCAATCGCCCGTATCAACGATTTGGCATTTCCGGTACTAGAGGCCCTCTCCAGTTCCGTCGGGAGTTTGGAAAGAGCCGCATTTCCCGAGTGGCGTATCTCATTGGCGTCTGGGGACGCGTAAAACTCAATCTGCGCCCCCGTCGATGAGGTCTGCGCCCCCGTCGATGAGGATGGAGGAGGAAGGACAAGTTGGCTCACCTGGTGGCAGGCCAAGCGAACTGCTGCAGTCTCGCGGGCTGCTGATTGACCAGGTCCCGAACTGCACCCAGCCAAGAGCAGAGCGATCAGTGCCGCCGACCCCGACATCCATTTCCGCACAACCTAAGGTTACTCCGAGTCGGACTTATTCCAATTTGCCCGAGGTGTCAGGCGGGCCACGGTCAATAACCCGGCTAATCCGGTGGTCTGAGGCACCCTGGTCATTATCTGTGGCGACCCGGTCACGTAGCGAGAACACGCTGTGACGGCAGAGTGACACTGGTTGCTGGCGTGGTCTTTCGGTGCTACACCTGCGCCCAGGCGGGTGCGGTATCGGCGGCACCCCAAGAGCGGAGGGTGTTGATCCATGGGTGTACGTCGTGGAAGAAGTCTGCGGGCCGTGCTGGCTGGCTCGCTGGTGTTCGGGACCGTGGTGGTCGGCTTGGCGATCGGCGGTGAGGTGCCCGCATCGGCCACGACCCCGACGGTCGTGAACTGCAATACGGGCGGCAACTTGCAGACAGCCATCACTGCCGCTGCGTCAGGTGCGACGATCGTCGTGCACGGGACGTGCACCGGGAACTTCACCATCGGTGAGAACCTGACCCTGCAAGGGTCGGGCACTCTGAGCGGGGGCGGATACAACGGGCCGGTGCTCACCATTACCAGCGGGACCGTCTCGTTATACAGCTTGACGATCAAGAACGCCGACGACACCTCTGGCCCCGTCGGCGGCGGCGGAATCTTCAACGAAGGCGCGGTGACCATCACCAACAGCACCGTGTCGGGAAACACCGCCACCAACTACGGCGGTGGCATCTCCAACTACGGAGGCACTGTGACCCTCACCAACAGTACCGTGTCGGGCAACAGTGCCACCGTCGCCGCCGGTGGCATCCTCAACCTCGAGGGCACGCTGAACATCACCAACAGCACGCTGTCGGGTAACAGTGCTCCCCAAGGCGGCGGCGGCATCTGGAACTACTTCAACAGCACGCTGAACATCACCAACAGCACGCTGTCGGGTAACAGTGCCCCTGGGAACGCCGGAGGCGGTGGCATCCTCAATTACGGCGCGCTGGCTCTCACCGGCAGCGCCGTGTCAGGCAATAGCGCCATCACCGGCGGCGGCTTCGTCAACTACGGCACGGTGACGCCTACTAATTTCATCCGTCAATAACAACACCGCTACTTACGTCGCCGGCGGCATCTGGAACTGTGGCACGATCACCCAGCCCCCCACCGACAGAGGTGGGGTGAGCATCAACGGCAACACCTCCAGTGGCAACGGTGGCGGCATATACAACGCGTGTGGCAGTACGGTCAGCCTCCCCAATGCGACCATCAACAGGAACAGCGCAGTCAACGGTGGCGGTGTCTACAACGCCCCTGGCGGCACGTTCACCAGCAGTTACACCAGCATCAAGAACAACACCGCAACCAGCGATGGCGGCGGGATCTACAACAGCGGCACCCTGAGTCTCAGCACCTCGGTGAGTGTCAACTCCAACACCGCCGTCTCTGGCGGCGGCATCTACAGCACGGTCGTGCTCTCACCACCCGTCCCCGCAGGCGTCGTGAGGTTCAACATCCCCGACAACATCGTGGACTAGTGCCGCTGCCCCAGAGGTGCCGGTAGTGGGCAGTTCGCGGAGCGCGAGCACCGGATGCTCCGGAACGGAAAATGGCCGCCCCGCTCCCGGTGATCGGGGCGACCCCGGTCCAGTCGTTCGACCCCCCTCAATCCGGCTAGCCAGGATGCCGCCGGTGAGCTCGCTAGGGTGCGATGTATGGATGAAGGAATCCTCGTCATCCTGACCGGCCCGCCCGGAGCAGGGAAGTCCACCGTCGGCCGATTGGTAGCCGCGGAGTACAACCCTTCTGCCTGCATCCACTCTGATTGGGCCTACACCACAATCGTGAATGGTTTCATACGACAGTGGGAGCCGGAGTCCGATCCGCAGAACCGAGCCGTCATCCGGTCGTCCATCGCCATGGCTGCTCGTTTGGTTGAAGGCGGGTACTTCACGGTGATCGAAGGCATCTTCGGCCCTTGGTATCTCGATATCGTTCGAGATGAACTCGAGGGACATCAAATTCGACCTCACTACGTCGTTCTTCGACCCGACATTGAGAAGTGCCTCGAACGAGCTCAAAGTAGGCCACAGGTCGAAAAGGTGCCTGGACATCGCCCTCTAGCCGACCCGGAACCGATACGCCTCCTGTGGACCGTGTTTTCGGATCTGGGTGAATACGAGGGCCACGTGATCGACAACACCAATATGTCCGCCAGCCAGGCTGCTACGGCGATCTGCAACCGCGTCCAGAAAAAGAAGCGAAGTCCTATCGGCGCCTCCAAAGCAGTCGACTTAGACGCGCTTGGGCCCTATGCGCAGGTGTCACCGAGGATTCGGTAGGCGGCAGCTAGCTCACTGCAAGCGCCGGTCCCTGGATAACGCACCCCGAGCCGACGCTCCTATGGATGAAGTCAAGCCCTTTTGAGGGTTTTTCGGAAGGGAAGACAGCGGACAGACCAATGATGGGCCACTCGATGCAGAGGGCAAGCTCTTATCAGGTCACGCGTCTTGGAGAACTCGGTAGAGCCCGGACCATGGACCGGCAAATCGGTTAGAAGCCAGTCTCGATCGACGGCAGGTGTTAGGTGAGCCAGGTCCATGGTCCGGGGATTCAGCCGCGAGGCAGGTGGCGGTAGACCTCGCGGGCGACATAGCGCTTCAGCATGCGGATGACCTCGCGCTTGGAGCGACCCTCCTTCACTCGGCGCTCCATGTAGGCCTGGGTCTCGGGATCGGATGCCAGCCGGGAGATGACGATGGTCCAGAGGGCCCGGTTGGCCTGGCGATCACCACCTCGGTTGAGCCGATGACGGGTGACCTTTCCCGAGGAGGCCTGGAGGGGTGAGACACCGCACAGGTGGGCCCAGGCTGCCTCGGATCGCAGTCGTTCGGGATTGTCGCCGGCGGTCACGAGCAAGGTGGCTGCGGTGTCGATGCCGACGCCATAGACGTTGAGCAGATCGGGAGCGTGGGCCTCGAGGAGCGGGGTGATCCTGGCGTCGAGCTGGGCGATCTCTTCGTCGAGCTCACCGATGCGGTGGGCCAGCGAGGAGAGCGACGCCTTCGTTGCAGCCGTGACCGGATCGGCTGACCGGGTCGGCCGCAGTCCCTTGGCGGCGGCGATGAACTGAGGGGCGGGTAGACCCTTGATCCGGCATTGGAGCTGGTCAGGGGCAGTAAAGGTCAGTTGGCGCATCTGGGTGAGGGCCTTCACCCGGGCCTGGCGGGCCGACCGTTTGGCCACCACCAGGACCCGGATGGCCTCGACGGCACCGTCTCTCGACTTGGCCTTGCCGTGGGCACTCCCCGACAGGACAGCACGGGCTGCCTCGACCGCGTCGATCGGATCGGACTTGCCCTGGCGACGACGGTTCTGGCGGTTGTGCCGATCGACCTCGATGACCTCGACGCCGGCTCGAGCCAGGAATCGGGCCAGTCCGGCCCCATAGGAACCCGTCCCTTCGACGCCGACCTTCCCGACAGCCCCGAAGCCGGCCAGCCACGAGAGCAGGGCCGAATAGCCCTCCGGGGTGGCACCGAACGATTTGGTGCCGAGCAGTCCGCCCACCTCGTCCAGGGCGGCGGCCACGTGGACCTCGCCGTGGGTGTCGATGCCGCCAGTGACAGCACGCGCAGCTTCTACGATGGTCATGGCCATCCCTTCCTTTCCTTAAGCGGGTTGAGGGGTGGCTCGGCCGTCCCGGAAAGGAGTGACGGTGCGGGTCGATCTGCTCGTAACAGACCGGCCCATCACCCCCTCTGGAACGGGGCGCGCCGCGCCTCGACTCTGTTGGTCCGGAGCTCCGACCGACGGGGCGCAGATGCTGTCGAGCATCCACGTGATCTGAAGTCAGGCCGAGGACCCCGGTGCTTCCGAAATTACAAAGGACCAGCCATTCGGCGGTGGACCCTCACGGAAGCTCAACAACATCATTGGTGTTGTGGGGCAGGCTCGTCCCGATTCGTGGCATCGACGCCACTGAACTTTGGACTGCGATCACAGCGCTGTTAGCGACGGGTCCTCGTTGACAAGCTGCGTAACCTTGGGGAGTTCTCACATTGGGAAGCGGTCGTGATCGGCTCTCACCGGGTCTCCAGGCATGGACCGTCGTAATACCAACAACGAACGAGAACAACCAGCCATTGGCTGACCATGAAAGTTCCATGGGACCAAGGTTTGGATTGGTCATCTGCTCTGAGCCAGACACGAGCGTGGCGATCCGATCATTGGCCTGGATCGAGAAGATGGCCTGGGGATCGGCGACACGAGATGCGCCACCTAGGACCGTAGTAAGGGCGATCGTGGATCCATCGGGTGAGATGGCAGCATCGCCCGTCGCCTCAACTCCCCGAGGGAGCTGAACCGTTCGGTCAGAGCCGGTCCGGACATCGAGCACGTGCACCGAACATCCGGTCTTGCAAGAGGGCGCTGACGACTGCCAAACGATTTGGTTGCCGCTGGCGCCGATCACGTGGGAACGTGCGAACATTCGGACTACCCGGTTGGTCAACGGATTCCACAGCTCTTCTTCGTTGCCGTGATCCCCGTAGGTCGGAAGTTCCGCGAGCACGATGCCAGCGCTGCCTGCGAGGCCCGTCGGGTACCACCCAGTATCTCCGGGCAGTGTCACAGAGTCTCCGATCTTCCTGCCCGTGCTGTCGATCAACTGAACACTGCCCATCCGAGGTGCGTTGTAGTTCGTACATCCAAGGATCGGTGCACACGGCTGTGACCAGATCCACGCCTCCATCCTGCTCGGACCTGTGAACACCCCATCTGAGGGGCCGAGGTCCGCAGGTGCACTGTCGATGCCAGGTGGGTAGAGCCACGCAGTATCGCCTCGGTTCAGTAGGAGCGAGTTCCCGATCGACACCATTCCCAGATCGCCACTTCCCCCGGAAGGTGCCGGAAGGGGTAGCGCTCGACTGCGGCCCGAGTCTGCGTCAATGACTTGAAGGTCGTCGAAGGCATAGACGAGCGTGGCTCCGGTGTGGAGATGTGCGGGCCAACCAGGTTGCGTGTTGGTCGCAACCGATCTCGTGACCGAATTGACCAGAGATTGAAGATGAGGCCGTAACTGATGAGGGAAACGACGACGGTTGTGACGATCGCGATCCAAATGATTCGGAGGCGCCGCCGACGCTGGCGGGCCTCCTTGAAGAGGAGCTGCGCACGTTGTTCGTCCTCGGCGGTCGGCTCGGCGACTACCAACATCATGCGACGATCCTCCATTGCCGGAGTCCTTGGTCTCACGGGAGTCCCTCGATGATGCGGATGACCTCGTCTCGGCGATAGCCCTGTGCACGGCAGTAGTCGATGAGATCTCGAATCCGGTGAACAACCGCACCTCGTTGGGCAGACCCTGCGACAGTGATGCCCCGTCCCCGTTGGAAGTCGAGGAGGCCCTCGTCCCGCAGGATGTGCAGGGCTCGTAGGACAGTGTTCTTGTTCACTCCAAGGATTGCCGCCAGGTCCTTGGCCAGTGGTAGGCGCTCGCCGGGGCCAGCCTCCCCTTCGGCGATCGCCCGCCGGATCTCAGCCGCCACCTGATCATGTAGCGGTATCGATTCGGTGCGGTCCACTTCGACATTCAACATGGTACTAGTCAGTATGGATCTATTTCTCCCGGATGTCTACCGCGGGAGTTCATCACCCCGCCTGTCCCAGTCGTGCCGTTGTGGGTCACGGAACTTATGCCGCCGCACGACCCCTTGGTGCCTCCACTCAATTGCACCTCCGCCGTCCCAGCTCCGATCGGGAATTTCGGACCTCAGCCATGTGAAGCCCCTAGGGCCCAATTCTCTGACCAGCGACAATCGTTGATTTTGCCGAGTGACGTGCGATTTCGACTTGACCAGCGCGGACCGTGATTTGCCGTGATTTGCCGAGCTTGTGTGTCACGTTCGTGTCGCGCTCGGCCTCAGCCGTTTCAGGGCTGCGTGAGTCACTCCCCCGCTCTACCGTGGACCCGTGGATCACTACGCCGAGGCGTTCTGCCTGCTTTCTGAGCGGTGCTTCCGACTCATCCAGGCGGAGAATGGGACCGGGCACGCCCAACATTGCCCCTACATCACGGTATGGCGAGGGCGGTTCCAGGACGGGGCCGCAAGTGGCGCAGGGTCGAAGCCTGCGAGGGGCAACCGAGCCGACCTGGAATCGGTCCAGAGGATCGCTGCACCTCGGGATTTGGCTCATCACCAAGGCCGGAGACCTCCGTTCTGGGGAACCGTCCTCCCATTAGTGCGGTTCAAGGCAGCGAATCGCTGCCTGACTCAAAGGTCCTGAAGTTGCTGCGGTGCAGGACGCCACTGGGGTGACGCAGATCAGCCCGAGACCTTTCCGACTGCCTTCGAAGCAACGCTCTGGAGCGACGCCGGCCCTCCGGACCCGCTACCAATCTGAACGAGCAAGACCAAAGAGTTGCCCTTCCAGACGAGAAGGATCGGAACAGGTTCGACGGATATCCGACCCTTGAACCGATTGCGCCTTCCGGTCAGGTCATCGGCGCAGCGGTTCGCGACGGGTGGCTCCTATCAGATCTCCGACCCGGGACCCCGCGTCATCACCTTGGCCCCCGGTACCTCTGCCTACTTCGGCTATGGATGGACCGACGTGACGCCACCAGACGGCACTGCGGCTGGATGCACCAATACTGTGGCGGTGAAATCGATGCCTCCGGGCAGCCATTCGACATTAGAAGTGACAGCCCGGTTGCTGTCCGTTTGTCCGGTTGGGTATCCGAGTGTGACATCCGTCGCACTTGCGCCTGCATTCGCGACCGCTGGGAGTCCTGCGAAGCCCTGAATCGGGTTCAGAAGTCGGCGAGGATCAGTGCCATCAATGTGCCACTCGGCAACGGTCAATATGCGACTCGCTCCCGGTGATAGAGGCACCCTTGCGACCAAGCGTGGCGGCCCGGTCACTCAGTGAAATCAATGGATGGTCGCGCCCCCCTGTGAACTCAGAAGCGTCCCCATCGATGCAGGAGTAGCGTTCACTTGCCATGCGGGAATGGCTCGGTGGCACTCACGGTGGAGGTGTCCGATGCGGGATCGGAATATTCGGGGCGGAAGGGTTCTCACTGCCCTTTCGTTTGTTGTAGTGCTTTTGCTCGGTGGCGCAACCTATGGAGCTGTCCAGATGGCCGGTGCCAATGGGACAACGACGACCTACTTCGCCTGTCTCAAAGCTGGAACGCTGACAAAGGTGGGCCACACTCGTCCAACGTGCGCCGCCGGAGCAACAGTCATTTCGTGGAACTCAGTCGGGCCGCGGGGTCTTGCTGGGGCTATGGGTACGCCTGGCACCACTGGGGCAACGGGTGCTCAGGGTCCGGCTGGAACAACAGGCGCTCAGGGCCCTACTGGGGCAACCGGGGCCGCTGGGGCAACAGGTGCTCAGGGACCGGGTGGTGTTGCTTATGACTGTTCAGCTACTCCTTACCCAGGGATCGACCTCGCAGATTGCCAACTTGCCAGCGACACCTTGACCGGCGCCAACCTGACCGGCGCCAACTTGACCAACGTCAACCTGAACGACGCGACCCTGTCCTCCGGCGACCTGAGTTACGCCACTCTGCCCAGCGCCAACCTGACCGGCACGGACCTCTACGCCGCCAACCTGGGCGACGCCAACTTGTTCGCCGCCGCCCTGGGCGACGCCAACCTGACAAGCGCCACTCTGTCCTTCGCCAACCTGTCCTTCGCCTACCTACCCGACGCAACCCTGACCTACGACAATATGTCCTACACCAACCTGACCAACGCCACCCTGTCTTACGCCAACCTGACCGACACCGCCTGGTCTTACGCCAACCTGACGGGTGCCACCTTGACCGGTGCCACCTTGACCGGCGCCACATGGTTGGACGCCACCTGTCCGGACGGAACGAACAGCAACAACGACGGTGATACGTGCGTGGGCCACTTGACGCCCTGACCGGTAGTAGGCAGTTCGCGGACCGCGAGCACCCATCGCGTTCTGAACGAAAATATGCACCCTCAGCCGGTGTCAGAGTCAGTTCACTGCATTGGTAATGTCCTTCTCATGCGGAGGAACGGCGGGGTCGGGTTGGCGTTGCTGATCGCACTCCTCATTACGGCTTGTGGATCCTCGAACGCATCGAAATCACCGGGTTCCAAAGCCGCATTGACGCGGATCAAGAACGCCGTTCAACGCACCGAAGCAGCAGGAACGGCACACCTTGTCACCAACTCGGATACGAAACTCAGGTTCAGCCAGGGCTCGGCGACCAAGGACCAGGCGGATCGCCTCACGATCGTGGGGGACATCCGATTCGCCGGTCCTGACCTGTCGCTCTCCACCACGGTCCAGCATGGGAACTCGTCTGTCCCATCGCGCGGGGTTGGCGATCTACGTGGGCACGCATCTTTACGTCAATACCTCCCAATTCACGAGTAACTGGAGGCGGGCGACCTATCGCCAGCCGTACGCGTACCTCGGAGCAGTAGAGACGAAGGCGCTCACGACGACCGAGGGTCCAGTGACGGTAGTAGGAACGCGACAAGTAGACGGTCAGCCGACCACGGAGTACCAGGTCCCGATGCCCGGCTCAGTTAAGACGGTTGCATTAACAAACCAGAAGAACCAGCCATTCAACGAACGCATCCGGACGGCGCCGTTCGTCTTGTCGGTGTGGCTCGATGGAGCCGGCCGCATTGTCCGCACCGGAACCTGGTCGCTTGAAGACAACGGCCGACGGCCGGCGCGGTATTACGCGAAGGTCTTTAGTGGCGTTCCGGGGCACCCTCACGACGCCCCACATCGTTGAGCAATCCGTCTGATCTGATTGGGATTCCAGGCCGAACCATTCCGGGTGGCAAGGCCGGCCTCAGACAACGCCGTTGCGATTTCTCGGTATGACGCACCCTCACGTCTCATTGTCTTCACCGTCTGGAGGATTGCCGCCTCTTCAGGGTTCGGTTCGAGTGACCCGCTGGCCGCCCGATATCCATACGGTGGCCGACCACCTCCATACCCTCCCTGGGCAACCTTGGCTGCCTTGCCGGCCATCATGCGCCCACGGATGACAGCGCGCTCATACTGGGCGATTCCACCGAGTAGCTGGCGGACCAATACGCGGGTCGCGTCGTCACCTTCTACCGCTGGCTCGGACACCGACAGCACTGCGGCCCCACCAGCCTCAAGGCGAGCGTGGACTGTCTCCTGGAGCAGGAGGTCACGGGCCAATCGATCCAGCCGGTAGACCACCAACGCGGTCGCTTCGCCCCGCTCAATGCGTGCCAGACCCTCAGCCAGCCCACGGCGGTCATCCAAGCCGTTGGAGCCGGACTGGCCCTCATCGCTGACCATCGCCACCAGGCGCAGATTCTCGGCCTTGCAGTAGGTCCGGATGGCTGCCTCTTGAACGTCCAGCCCGAACCCGTCGACCTGCTCGGCAGTGCTGACCCTGGTGTACCCGATCACCCTCTGTCTGGCCATCTCCGGCCCTCCAATCTGTTACTTTTCCTAAAGGTATTGTAACATTCCAGGTAGAAAGGGTGCAAGGGTGTGTTGCGCTCACAAAGGTCCGCGGATTTACCTCGCCGGCTTCGCCCCACTGGCGGGCGGTTTTCGCCCATGCAAGGCTCCGGAGAGAATCCGGCGCAGCGAGCACCGGGTTATAGGCGGAGGGTCGGACACGCCTTGAGGCTGAGGAGGTCCACCCGAATGAAGATTCCGAGAAGCATCGTCCTGGTAGGCATCGGCGTGATTGCCGGAGCCACTCTCACCGCTGGTGCCACGTTCGCAATCAGCGCGGGGGCCACCGGTACGGCTGTCACCTACTACGGGTGTGTTTCGCCGGTAGGAGCCCTATCCAAGGTCGGGACAGCTGTGCCGAAGTGCGCCACGAAGACAACTCTGATTTCGTGGAACTCCGTTGGGCCGAAGGGCCCGGCCGGAGCAACGGGACAGACGGGGGCGACGGGATCGCAGGGCGCAACGGGGCCAATGGGATCAACGGGGGCGACGGGACCACGGGGTAGCGCTGGTGCCACAGGGTCTCAGGGTCCTACCGGTCCACAGGGACCTCCTGGAGCCACGCTGAACACCTGTACGACGCCACCTAGTCCAGGTTTGAACTTCAGTGCCTGCAGCCTTGTCTCGGACAACTGGACCGGTGTGGATTTGGCTGGCGCAACCCTCATTTCGGCAAACCTCAGCAATGCGGTCCTAACAAGCGTCAATCTGACCAACGCCGACCTGAGCTTCGCGACCTTGTCCGGCGTCGAGTCGGGTGGAATCGCCGGCTCGCCCTCCGATCTGCCTTCGGGCTGGACTCTGAACGAGGGCTACCTAGTTGGTCCGTCTGCGAATCTGACCGGTGCAACCATCACCAATGCGGAATTCAGCGGAAACTTGGCTCATCTCGAGCTGGCTAACGCAAAACTTACCGGCGTCTCCTTCGCAAATGTGGATCTGACTGGCGTTGACCTCCTAAATGCGACACTGACCAACGACGACCTGGCTGGTGCCAATCTCAGTACCGGACGCTTTACCGGGTCCACATGGTCGAACACAGTCTGCCCGGACGGCACCAACAGCGATACTGATGGAGATACATGCACCAACAATCTGACCCCTTTATGACCGGGGAATCTGATATCTGTGACTGACAATTAGCCTGGGCAAGTGCGGCGAATCTGGATGGGAATCGGAAGCGCACTGGTCATCATCTGTGCGGCTGCCGGGGTATTTCTATGGCTCACCGCCACCGCCACGCCCGAGAGCAAGCCCCACGTGAAGGTTCACGTCGTCGCTCGGTCGGCGGAATCCGAAGTTTCTCTCAGGGTCAAGGACTGCCCAAGCAGCTACGGCCTGTCCGGCACCCCGGCGACAGGGTATCCAACCTCAATCAAGGTGACTTTGCCCGCTGGCGTGGCAAACGAGGTGAGCTTCTACAGCGACTCGGCACGTAGCGTTCAGCCGATCCTCGGCCCCAAGCAATGGGGTTGCTCGGTTTCCGTGGGGGCGGATGGATCAACGATTGTCACCATCTTCCCACCTGGTATTTCAGATCCGATCTCGGGCACGTCCACGGCTAGTGGCACGCCAGCCAACGCGCAGTTGGTGACCGCGTACTCGCCTTCAGCGTGCCAAGGATGCATTGCTGATCTCGTTTGTAGCGTCTTCCCGGGTGCCATGCAGCAGCTTGGCTATGCCGGCCAACCTTGTCCGTCTCTGCCGCCCGGAGAGATTGACACGTTCTCCTCTGGTTCGGCAGCTGCCGGGTTCGGCACGGTCGGGTTCACCGATCCACCAGGGGTAAAGGGAACCGGATCGGGTTCAGGTGGGACCTATCCAGCTATCGGGACTCTTCGATTTGGCACCTCGACCGGGTCGAATGAAGCCTCGGCCGCCGTGCTCACATGCATCCTGCCCGCATCGGATGGAGCGATCTGCCAAGCGGTCAATCAGGACTTCGTCTCTCAGAACTGGGGTTTCAGTTCAGCGCCCTCAGCGCCGCCACCGACAACAGGTTCTACCGCTCCAGTAACAACGACCCCCAATCCCGATCCGTTGAGCACCACGGCCACAATCGATCAGGCACTTCAGAGCCAGATTGCCCAAGATCAGGCGACGGTCAACAGCGATCAAGCGGCGGTTAGTCAAGAGGAGACTCAGTTGTCGATTGACGAGAGTACCGAATCTAGGGACGCCTACGCCTGCTCCCAGGATGAAGCGGTGCCAAGCTTGTCAGCCGACGCCACTTTCGAGTGTGGACTAGAGGCTCAGGATGAGTCCACGGTGGCTACAGCAACGAGTCAGTTGGCTTATGCAAATGCCGGGCTGTCCGATGCTGAACAGACCCTCCAAACCGCTGAGAGCGGAGCTGGCTCTTCGTAGATCGATTAGCAGCCCGCCCTATTTTCCATAACCACTTGTTCAGCATCTTTCGCGCTCCATCCCACAGAGTCCCGGCAAGACCGAGCTGAACCATCCCCCGATCCATCCGGAGAGTTGGTGACCATGCACCATGGCTGAACTGCTTCTTTTAAGAACACGCGCAAGGACTAGGGAGGATTGATCGACCGGTGGTCTGCCGAGATGGTGTGAGTGAGAATGCGTACTATCCCGGCGGAAGATATCAATCAAGACAGCACCAGGACCGCGTCACGTTGTGATGGATTTACCCAGTGGCAAGATTTCGCCGCCGCATCGGTAGGCCGGGCTCGCGCACCTGATCCGGCCCGAACCTATTTCGCTTTATCCGCTTATTTCGCATGCTCCGTGGCAACAGTCACTGTGACTGATCGCCCGTCCGTCCGCTCCATCCGAGTCATAGCCAATCCTCGCCGTTCGAGTTCATCCCGGGCTGCTGCAAGCTCGCCCTTCGAGGCGTGGCCGCCCAAGGCCTGGCTCTGCTCCGTTCCAGTCAGCCCGTCCACCCCCTCGCCACGAATGGCTCGGAGGAGTCGGTCAGCGATTGGGTTGCCGAGGGAGTCCCCGAAGATGATTCGGGCGCTCTCACGGCAGTACGACCACACAGCGAAGGCGGCGTCCAAATGGCAGATGTCGATGTCTCTTGAGCCGTCGAGGAGCGCATAGATGACACTCAGACGAAGCGCCTGAGCAGAATCCCGGGCGATTATCGACCCCAGCAAGCCCCCAGGTTCGTCCTCGTCCATACGATGGTATAGGTCCGTCCAGTGCTCATCGGCACGGCTAGTCCGCTTCAGCGACCCGATCTTGCGAGCCGATTGGAGGGCGTCCCGGAGCCTTATGCCCAGGCGGTTCTCGGTTGATGCTTCGAGGTTTCCCCCGTGAGGCAGGGACTTCGATCTCCGCACAAGGGCAAACAGGTGCCTGTTGGCGAATCCGTTGGCCTTCTCGGTATCAGTGAGCTTGGCGCGTAATTCGTCAGCCGTGACGTGGCCTAAGGCAGCGACATGGGCGCCATCCGCCGTAACAGTCCCGGAGCTACGGGAACGGATAGCCAAGCGCTCACCATCCCATGCTTGCCTGAGAAGTGGTGACATTGTGCTCCCATCACGTTTACCGACGGCTAAGAGTCGTGCCCACTCAGGCTCGATGACGAACACCCGCCGATCGTCACCTTCGCTGATCGCGTCAACCACGGACTCGCCGGAGCCAAACCCGCCGAGGATTCGTTCCTCCGTAAACCCCGCGTCTGCCACCGCAAGCAACCGGCGCACTCGCTGCCAGGAGGTTCCCTTGCGCGCCTTTGCCGTGTCGCCAACCAGCACCGTAAAGAGCCGACCGGGATGCTCCGCGCCATCCGCCATTGCATGCGGACCACGGCCCACGGCGCCCCCAAAAGCCGTTAGTAACGTGAGCAGCACGGCAACCGGGTCGGCTTCGGTATGTGGATCGAGGGCCTCCACGATCTCCCCGGCAATACCGTGCAACGCGGCACCGTCCAGGGTCGGCCAATCGTCATCTGCCGGACTGGCCGACTGCGAAACATGCGAATTGTGCGAACTAAGGGCGCTAACTCCCACCTCCTCGGGGGTCTGCTCCATTCGGGCAATAAATGCTTGCTCCGTAGCGGGATCAGAAGCCGCCGATAGCTCTCTCTCCCAGCGGTTCATCGTTCCCACCGGCCGCACGTACAGGGGGGTCGATGGTCGATCGCCCACTTGTCGCCAAGCCATCTCGGCTCCGGAGGTGCCGGCCGGGAACAGTGGGGACACGCGAACTGCGCCCTGAGTTCTGCGACTGCGGCATCGAGCCTCATAAGCCAGGCATTAGAATCGCCTTGGGTCGTAGGAGGCCTGGTGTTGACGCTTCCGCCGGTTGCTATGGCCGGCGGTGCGTCGCGTTCGGGGATCATTTCATGGCCTCCCCGTGGAGATATCGTTCCAGCCGAGGCACCGAAATACGCCACCTTGAGCCAACTGATATCGCTGGCGGAAACTGACCCGAGCGAGCGAGTCGATACAAGGTGTCGGCGTGGACGCCGATACGGCGGGCAGCTGCGGGGATCGAAATTAGGTCCGGGTCCAGCCACGGCTCGCTGTCAGATGGAGAGTCGTAGGTCATCTGACAACCTCCGCCGGCGTCCGGAACAGGTCGGACTCTGGCAGGTCCAGATACTCCGCGCATCGTCTCCTTAGAGCAGGCCAGGGCGAGATATACCCGTTTAGGACTCTTCCAAGCGTTCCCGCATTACACCCAACGTTGGGTGCAAGCGCGGCATTCGTGATTCGGCGTTCAGCGAGCACCGCCTTGATGGGGTGCGGCCGAGGGACCGGGCTTGCGTCTGACATGACTCCTCCAGACCCATCCCGCAGGTGGGTATGGAGAGGTTTATGCCGGAGAGCCTCTGCCGGTCCGTCGAGGGGATCCAAGCCTCGTAGTTACATTGCTGTAGTTATGATGTCACGATGGCCATCAGCGGTCAAACTGCTCATCTGCGAGAGATTCGCATCCTCGACGACCCTGCGCTCGAACACGCCTTGGATCCGTACCGGGAACCTCCCCGAGTAATGAGGGTGCGATGCGGAAGCTGTAACCGCATACTCCGCACCGCATTTCCGAGCCACGATCCGGCGAGTCTTGAGCTCGGGTCGTTCACGATCGCCAAACGCTCGGGCGGACGCGGGCGCCGACGTGGCGCCGAATCACCTCGGCCGGCGGTCAAAGAAGAGAGCGCCGACGGACGCCTGCTCTGTGAGGGTGGGTCAGTTCGACTCGTATGTCGATGTAAGCGCAAATGGGTGTTCTCGAACAGACAATTGGTTCTCGCCTATGTCCGCGCTGCACAGGCAGGTCGCAGCGAGTTGGTTTGTGGCGACAATCTCTAACTGATGTCGAGCGTAGCCCCTAACACTCCTGCTGCTTCACGATCTCGCTCCGGCAGAGCATGGGCGTACCGATCGAGCGTCATCGTCGCCTTGGCGTGTCCGTGCCGCTCGGCAACCGTGCGGATATCCACCCCGGCAGCGATGAGCGTCGTGACAGAGAAGTGCCGCAAGTCGTGGAACCGGAAGTCCCAGCGCTCCCCCGCAGGCAATTCTGCACGAGTGGCCTTCGGCTGCGTCAGCCGAAGCTCGTCCAAAGCCGGCTGCTCCATCGCCTGGCACAGTTTCCCGAACCCATGGGTCAGTGTGTCCGGGTTGGCCGGCAATCCCCCGTTGGCGTTGTACGACAGCACGTAAGGGTCGTCCACGAGGGGCGAGCCGGCACGCTCCGACAGCTGGACCATGTAGGCCCACCTTCGCTTCAGCACTTCCACACCGATCGGATCGAGGGCCAGTTCACGGCTGGCGTGCGTCTTCGTCGGCCCGGTGTGCTGCTCACCCCGAGCCACGGTGAGCGATCGAGCGATGGTCACCCGGCCGACGACGAGGTCGACATCGGACCACCGAAGCGCGACCAGTTCACCCCTTCGGGCCCCGGTCAGCGCGGCCAGGGCCACGGCGGTACCCAGCACCGGATCCTCCTCGTCGGCTGTCTTCACCAACTCGGAGAGCTGCTTCGGAGTCGGCACCAGCATCTCCTTGCGGACGGGTTGCGGTGGCGTGGATCGGTCGGTTGGGGCCCTGTCGATCCATCCCCACTTCACCGCCTGTCGGCACGCCGCGGACAGGATGGCGTGGTACTGGTGCACGGTCGACGGCGACAGCCCTTGCTCAAGCCACATCCGGTATGCCCCGTCGAGGGTGTCGGGCTCTAGCTTGTCGAGCCTCAGATCGCCGAGCACGGGCCGAATTCGGCTGTTGATCTTCGAGCGGTTCTCGTAAACGGTCCGCGGGCGCTGCCTCGGCGAGGCGGAATTCCAGCCACTTGTCGAGCAGTTGCCCCACCGTGGCGGTGGTTCGCTTGAACTTCCCGGCACCGACCTCCGCCACGAGGGCACTGAGCGCCTTGGCGGCAGCCCGCTCGCTGCCCGTGAACGTGCGGGCCACCTGGCGGGGCTTGCCGGTCACGGGGTCGGGCCCGGCAAAGGCGCGCAGCTGCCAGTGGCCGGGCGTGCGCTCGCGCATCGTTCCAGGTCGGCTGCCACTGCTGGTCCTCGCCATGGCTCCAGGCTACCGCCTGGAGGACCTTGTTTAGGACATTCTGTAGGACACTGCCGCACTTTCCCGATTCTGAAAAAGTGCCTCTGACCTGGTGGGGCTAGCAAGAATCGAACTTGCGACCTCAGCATTATCAGTGCTGCGCTCTAACCGACTGAGCTATAGCCCCGCAAACCGGTGAACGACGCTACACCACGTCTACGTGTCGCCAGCCACCTCGCCGGCCACCGCAGCGACGGCGGCCACCGCATCACCACCGTCGAGGTTCATGACCCGCACCCCGGTGGCATCACGACCCTGCGAGGCGATCTCGCGCACGGCCGTACGAATGACGATCCCCGACGTCGAAATCAGCAGGATCTCGTCCTCCAGCCCGGCCATGAAGGCGGCCACCACACGGCCCCGTTTGGCCGTCAGGCGGATCCCCCGCACCCCCTGGCCTCCCCGACCCTGCCGGTTGAAGCGCTCGAGCTTCGTCCGCTTGCCGTAGCCGGCGTCGGTGACCAACAGGATGTCGGCCTCGTCCCGGGCGACGTCGCACGACACCACCTCGTCGCCGGCCTTCAGGCGCACACCGCGCACACCCGCCGCATCACGACCCATGGGCCGTACATCCTGCTCGGAGAAGCGGATGGTCATCCCCGACTGGGTGACCAGGAACACGTCGTCCTCTCCACGGGTCTCGACCACCCGGACCAGCTCGTCACCATCTCGCAGGTTGATGGCGATGAACCCTTCGCGCCGCGACTTGTCGTACTCGCTGAAGGAGGTCTTCTTGACCTGTCCCATCTTGGTGCTGAACACGAGGAAGCTCTCGGCCGGGAAGTCGCGGGTGCCGATGATCGCCTGGATGCTCTCGTTGGGAGCCAGGGGGAGGAGGTTGACGACGGCCGTACCTCGGGCGGTCCGCTCCTTCATCGGGATCTCCAACGCCCGCAGCCGGAACACCCGACCCCGGTTGGAGAACAACAACAGATGGGCGTGCGAGGACGTGTGCACGACGTCGTCGATGAGGTCCTCTTCCTTGAGCTTCGCTCCCTGCACACCGCGGCCCCCGCGGCCCTGGGTGCGGAAGGCATCGGCCGACACCGCCTTGATGTAGCCGGCCCGGCTCATGGTGACGACCAGCTCCTCGTCATCGACCAGATCCTCGACGTTCATATCGCCAGGATCGTGGGTGATCACCGTGCGGCGGTCATTGGCGAACTTCGTCGCGGATCTCACCGAGCTCGGAGGCGATGACCCCCCGCAACTTCGCCGGGTCCCTCAGGATCGACTCCAGTTCGGCGATCTCCTCGAGGAGCTTGGCCAGCTCCTCTTCGAGATTGCTCCGGCCCAGCCGGGTGAGCCGGGCCAGTGTCATGTCGAGGATGTGGTTGGCCTGTTCCTCCGAGAACTCGAACGGCGTGGCCTGGAGCGTGGCCAGCGCCGCGGGCCGGTCGTCCGAGCCCCGGATGGCCGCGATGACCTCGTCCAGCATGTCGATGGCTTTGAGCAGCCCTTCGACGACGTGGGCCCGGGCCTGTGGCCTTGTCCAGGAGGAACTGCGAACGGCGTGTCACCACGTCGACCTGATGGGCCACGTAGTGGGTCAGTATCTGGGCCAGGTTGAGCGTCCGCGGCACCCCGTCGACGAGCGCCACCGCGTTGACACTGAACGTCGTCTGCATCGGGGTCTGCTTGAAGAGGTTGTTGAGGACGACGTTGGCGTTGGCGTCCCGCTTCAGGCGGATCACCAGCCTGGTCTTACCGCCGGACGAATCGTCCTGGGCCTCGGCGATGCCGTCGAGATCGCCGGCCCGGACCAGGTCCTCGATCTTCTTCGACACCGAGGCGATCGACGCCTGGTAGGGCATCTCGGTGACCACGATCCGCGTCTCGCCGGCCCGCCCCTCCTCGATCTCCGCCACCGCCCGCATCTTGATGGAGCCCCGCCCGGTGCGAAGGGCGTCCTGAATGCCCTGCCGCCCGAGAATCAACCCGCCGGTGGGGAAGTCGGGACCTTTGACGAATTCCATGAGGTCGTCAGGACTGGCGTCGGGATGCTCGAGCAGGTGAACCGTGGCGTCGATGGCCTCGCCCAGGTTGTGGGGCGGGATGTTGGTGGCCATGCCCACCGCGATTCCCTGCGAACCGTTGACCAGCATGTTGGGGAAGCGTGCAGGCAGGACGGTCGGTTCTTCGGACGTGGCGTCGTAGTTGGCGACGAAATCGACGGTCTCCTGGTCGATCCCGTGCATGAGCTCGAGGGCCAGGGAGCCGAGGCGGCACTCGGTGTACCGCATGGCCGCCGGCCCCTCATCGGGTCCGGTCCCACCGAAGTTCCCGTGGCCGTCGATCAGCGGGTGGCGCATGGAGAACTCCTGGACCATCCGGGCCAGTGCCTCGTAGATGGCCGAGTCGCCGTGGGGATGGTACGAGCCCATCACGTCCCCGACCACCTTGGCGCACTTGTTGCGGGGTCGGTCGGGCAGCAGCCGCTGGTCGTACATCGAGTAGAGGATGCGGCGGTGGACGGGCTTCAGGCCGTCGCGTACGTCCGGAAGTGCCCGCGAGACGATGACCGACATCGAGTACTCGAGGAAGGAGCGCTCCATCTCCTCTTGGATCTCGATCGGCTCGATGAACCCCGAGATCTCCTCGTCGGTGCCCGATCCCCCGGTCCCGTCGTTCTCACGTCCTGGCATTCCTAGGTCCTATCTGCGTCACTGACTGTCACTGAATTTCGGATCGGGCCGGACTGGGCGGCTCCACCCGGGCACCGACTAGATGTCGAGGAAACGTACGTCTTTGGCGTTGGTCTGGATGAACTGGCGGCGGAGGTCGACGTCCTCGCCCATCAGTACGGAGCAGACCTCGTCGGCGATGGCCGCCTGCTCGACCGCGATCTGGAGGAGCGAGCGCTTGCCCGGGTCCATCGTCGTCTCCCGCAACTCCGCGTAGTCCATCTCGCCGAGGCCCTTCAGGCGCTGGAACTCCTTGGTGTGGTTGGGGTTCTCCAGGAGGAACGCCGCCCGGGCGGCGTCATCCTTGAGGTACGCCTTCTCCTTGCCCACCTCGGTCGAGTACAGCGGCGGCTGCGCAACGTAGACGAAGCCGCCCTCGACGAGCGGCTTCATCTGGCGGAAGAAGAACGTGAGCAGCAACGTCCGGATGTGCGAGCCGTCCACGTCGGCGTCGGCCAGGATGATGATCTTGTGGTAGCGGATCTTCGTGACGTCGAAGTCCTCGGCCAGACCGGCGCCGATGGCCGAGATGAGCGCCTGGATCTCGGTGTTCTTCAACATCTTGTCGATGCGGGCGCGTTCGACGTTCAGGATCTTCCCGCGGATGGGGAGGATGGCCTGGGTCTGGGGATTGCGGGCGTCCTTGGCCGAGCCGCCGGCCGAGTTCCCTTCGACGATGAAGAGCTCGCTCTCCCGCGGATCCCGCGACGAGCAGTCGACGAGCTTTCCGGGCAGGCCGGCGCCGTCGAGGGCCGACTTGCGCCGGGTGAGGTCGCGGGCCGATCGGGCGGCCACACGGGCGCGGGCCGCCAACATGCCCTTCTGGATGATCTGGCCGGCCTCCCGCGGGTTCTCCTCGAACCAGTCACTCAACTTCTCGTTGGTGGCCCGCTCGACGAGGGAGCGGACCGGGACGTTGCCGAGCTTGGCCTTCGTCTGACCTTCGAACTGAGGATCCTCGAGACGGACCGAGATGATCGCGGTCAGACCCTCGCGGATGTCCTCGCCCAGGAGGTTGTCGTCCTTCTCCTTGAGGGTGCCCTTGGCCCGTGCGTACTTGTTGGCCACATTGGTGAGGGACTTCTTGAACCCCTCCTCATGCATGCCGCCGTCGATGGTGGAGATGCCGTTGGCGAACGAGTGGATGCTCTCGTAGAAGCCGGTGTTCCACTGGAGGGCGATCTCCACCTCCATGGTCTCCTCCCGCTGATCGAGCGAGGCGACCTTGCGGAAGAGCGCCTCTTTGGACGCGTTGAGGTGGCGGACGTAGTCGACGATGCCGTCCTTGTACTTGAAGACCTGGGAGTCCTTCCCGTCGGGCCGCTCGTCTGCGAACCGGATCTCGAGCCCCTTGTTGAGGAACGCCATCACCTGGAGGCGCTCCATCACCGTCTGGGCCCGGAACTCGACCTCCTCGAAGATGCTCGGGTCCGGCCAGAACGTCACCGTCGTCCCGGTCCGGCCCCGCGGGGCTCGCCCGGTGATCTCGAGCTTGCCGGTGGGATTGCCCCCGTCGACGAACTCCAGCACGTGGTGGTCGCCGTCGAGGTCGATCTCCAGCAACAGGCGGGTGGACAGGGCGTTCACCACCGAGACCCCCACACCGTGGAGCCCGCCGGAGACCTTGTATCCGCCTCCCTCTCCGAACTTGCCGCCGGCATGGAGCACGGTGAGCACCACCTCCGCGGCCGACTTTCCCTGATGCTCCTTCATCGGTCCGATCGGGATGCCGCGTCCGTTGTCGGCTACCCGGACACCACCGTCGGCCAGCAGCGTGACGTCGATCTGGCGTGCAGTACCCGGCCATGGCCTCGTCCACCGCGTTGTCGACGACCTCCCAGACGAGGTGGTGCAGTCCGGTCGGGCCCGGTCGACCCGATGTACATCCCCGGTCGCTTCCGAACCGGCTCGAGACCCTCCAGAACAGTGATGTCCTCAGCGGTGTAGGTGGATTCTTCCTGCCCGCCGCCGTCTTCTTTTTTCAGCGCCACAGGCGCGCCCTTTCCAACATCGATTGACTGAACGGGAACCAGCGCAACGAGAGAGCCTCCACGCCTTTGTCGGCCACTGCGAGTACCCGATTCCAAAGCTCCAGTGTAGCCGTCGGAGGTGCCGACCCTGACCGATGATCGCGGTGGGAACGGCGCCGGCTAGCGGCGGACCCGGACCTCCAGGCGGCCCGGCCTCGGCGCTCCGGTCTCCTCCACCACCCGGTCCAAGAGCTCGTCCCCCAGACTGCGGACCTGGGTGGCCCATGCCGGGTGATCCACCGTCACCACCAGGGATTCGCTGTCGAGCCGGATGGGCCGGACGTGGCCGGCCATGGCCGGGCCGACGATCTCGGGCCACCGGGCGAAGAGGAGCCCGATGCCCCTCGAGTCCTCCAGGCCCAACCGTCTGGTCACCGCGTCGAGTGAGGTCTCGAGGCGACGGGGGCCTTTCTCGCGCTCACCCGGTCCAGAACCCACTAGCCCGGGCCCGGCTCTTCGCTTCCGGCCATGCGGCCGCCGGCGTCGACGGGATAGATCTTTGCCGCCGCGACCTCGGCGGGAGCAGGAAGGGCTGTGGTCAAGAGAGCCTGGCCGGGGGGCAGGCCTGCCAACAAGGCCTTGGCCCGGAACGGGTCGAGCTCCGAGAACACGTCGTCGAGGAGGAGCACCGGCGGTGTACCCAGACGCTCCGTGGCCAGCTGATGGGCGGCGAGCTGCAGGGCCAGGGCCAGCGACCGTTGTTCTCCTTGCGAGGCGTGGGTGCGGCTGGGGAGGCCCGACAGGGAAAGTTCGAGCTCGTCGCGGTGGGGACCTGTCAACGAGAGGCCGCGTTCCATGTCCTTCGCCCTGGATTCGGCCAATGCGTCGAGGAGGCGGCCCGACCACGACCGCTGGTAGTCGAGGGTGACGATGGTGGCCTTGCCGGCCAGGCGCGAGTAGTGGGCTTCGGTGATCGGCGCCAGCTGGCCGACCAGCGACTCACGGGCCTCAACCAGAGCGGTCCCGGCGGCGTCGAGGCGGGCATCCCACACGTCGAGTGTGCTGGCGACGTCGGCACTCGGTTTCCGACCCGTCGTCCGCAACAGCGCCGACCGCTGGCGGAGGATCTTCTCCACATCTTCGGCGGCCCGGGCCGCCTTGGGGTCGACCACGGCCATGGTCTCGTCGAGGAACCTGCGCCGCTCCGCCGGACCCGAGCGGACGACCCCGATGTCCTCGGGGGAGAACACCGTCGTCCTCAGGGCGTCGTGGAGATCGCTCCGACGGCGGACCGTCTGGCGGTTGACCATCGTTCGCCACCGCCCGGTGTTCGAAAGCTCGGCCTCGATGCTGACCGACCGCCCGTCCACCATGGTCACAGCTCTGAGAATGGCTTGCTCCGCACCGCGTTGGACAAGGGCCTCCCTTGGCGACCGGCGGAACGACTGAAGGGTCGACAGGTAGGTGACCGCCTCCAGCACACTCGTCTTGCCTGCACCGTTGCGACCGGTGATGACCGTCGTCCCGAGGGAATCGGGCTCGATGCTCAGCTGGGTGATGTTCCGGAAATTGGTGAGTTCCAGTGAGACGAGGTGCACGAAGGACGGGTGTGACGTTCGGCCGGACTACGAAACCCGTACGGGCATCAGGAGGTAGCGGAAATTGGTCTCCTCGGCCGCTCGCACGGTGGCCGGTTTGGTGGCGTCGACGGTCTCGAGGAGGACTTCGTCTCCCGACACAGCCTCCACCCCGTCGATCAGGTACGTGGGGTTGAACGCGATGGTGAGCTCTGACCCCTCGAAATCGGCGTCAACGGTCTCGCTGGCATCGCCCACCTCCTGTGAGACGACGGTCAGGTCCACTCCGCCGCTGCGCATGGAAAGACGAACCGGTGTGGTGTTGTCCCGGACCAGCAGCCGCACACGCCGGAGTGCGTCGAGCAACGAGTCTTTGCCCACATGGAGCCGGTTGGGGTATTCGGACGGGATCAACTGCCGGTAGTCGGGGTAGCTCCCGTCGAGGAGCCGGGTGCTGATCTTGACGTCACCGGAGGTGAAGGTCACGTCGTGGTCTCCGATGGACAGGCCGATGGTCGGTGCCGACCCCGTCCCTTCGCCTTCCCCGTCCGCCCGGTCAGAGGCCTCCTCCTTGGTCGCGGCACCCAGAACCGAAAGCTTTTGCAGTTCCGCCAGCGCCCGGGCCGGCACCAGGATCTGTGAGCTGTCGGTCAACGCGTCGCTGCCGTCGATGTCACGCATGGCCAGCCGGTACGAGTCGGTGGCCACCAACCGGATGCCGCCACCCTCGGCGGCGATGAGCACGCCGGTCAGGAGTGGCCGGGCATCGTCACTGGAAGCGGCCCGCACCACCTGGCGGAGAGCGCCGGCCAGGCTTGACGCGGGCAGGAAGGTGGCCGGTTTGGGAGGTTCCGGCAGCGACGGGAAGTCGTCCACCGGAAACGTCCGGAGGCTGAAACGGGATCGGGCCGCACCGATCTCGACCTTCTCCCCTTCCGATTCGATGGTCACAGCCCCCGGTTCGAGCGACCGGACGATGTCCGCCAACAACTTTGCCGGGGCCACGCACACGCCATCCGAGATCCCGATGACCTCGGTCGAGGCGTGGACCGTGAGATCGAGGTCGGTGCCCACCACTCCGAGGTGGTTGGCCTGTGATTCGATCCGGACCCCTCCGAGGGCCATCGAGGTCGAGGTGCGGGAGCTGACGGCACGACCCGCGGTGGTCAGGACCTCCACCAGGGAGTCGCGCTCGCATCGGAACTTCACCAGGAGGTCCTTTCTTGTCTTTCTAGGTATTTAAATTTGATAGTGATGGTAGTAAGGCCTGTGGATTGTGGATAAACGCTTTGCCACCCAGTACAAGGCCGGTTTTTCGATCAGGCGGTCATCCCCCGAACACCAGCGGCTGATGCCATCGGGTGTTCTTTGCGTGACTGGTTATGGACAAGTTCATCTGAGTTCACAGAATTGCCCCAGATTGGTGCCGAGATATCCACAGATAGTGCACAACCTCTGGATACAGGCAGGCCGGAGGGCCAGGAAGGCACCGTTGATCGTGGATCCCGAGCGCCGCCAAGCGTCCGGGTCGTCATGGGCCACTCTTGATCCGGACGATGAGGTCGGTCACCTGGTTGTAGGTCTGATGCCGTTCTTTCATGAGCGTGGCGACCTTGTCGACCGCGTGCATGACGGTGGAGTGATCGCGCCCCCGAACTCCCGTCCGATGGCCGGATAGCTGAAATCGGTCAATTCCCTGAACACGTACATGCTGACCTGGCGGGCGGTGACGAGGGGCCGCCGCCGGTTGGGACCACAGATCTCCTCGACGGAGAAGCCGAAGGTGTCGGCTGTGGCATTGAGGATGACATCAGGCGTGATCCTCCTGGGTTGGTCGGCGGAGACGATGTCGGACAGCACCACTTCGGCAAGTTCCCTGCTCATGGGCTGGCGGTTGAGGCTGGCGAAGGCGGTCACCCGGATGAGAGCGCCCTCCAGCTCACGGATGTTGTCCTTGACGTGGGTGGCGATGAATTCGAGCACGTCGTCCGGCACGTCGACCTGCTCATGCTCGGCCTTGGTCTGAAGGATGGCCAACCGGGTCTCGAGCTCGGGCGGCTGGACCTCGGTGATGAGGCCGGACAGGAACCGGCTCCGGAGCCTGTCCTCCAGCGTGGCGATCGACTTGGGAGGGCGGTCAGAGGTGAGCACGATCTGTTTCGACGCCCCGTAGAGGGAGTTGAACGTGTGGAAGAACTCCTCCTGGAGGGACTCCTTGCGCTCCATGAACTGGACGTCGTCGATGAGGAGGACGTCGCACTCCCGGTACCGGCGCTTGAACGCGGTGGTGGTGTTGGTGCGGATGGCGTCCACGAATTCGTTCATGTAGGTCTCGGTGGTCACGTACCGCACGTGGCGCCCGGAGAAATTCTCGAGCACGTAGTTCCCGATGGCGTGCAGCAGATGGGTCTTGCCCAGGCCGGCGTCGCCGTAGATGAACAGGGGGTTGTAGGACCGTGCCGGGGATTCGGCCACGGACTGGGCCGCGGCGTGGGCGAATCGGTTGGAAGAGGCGATCACAAACGTGTCGAAGGTGTAGCGGGGATCGAGCACGGGGAAGTCGATCCGATCACCGGACCTCTCCCCACCAGGCTTTTTCTGATTTTCATGCCAGAACGGCGAACCGGCTGAGAAACCGCCTCCGGACCTCGCCCCAGTCCCCGTCGAATTGGGGGTCGACGACCGGCGGGCTCTCTTCGGCCGGTTCGTAGACCGGTGCCACCACCTCGAGCTGCACTTCGAGGTCACGTCCCACGGTGCCGGTGACGGTGTCCTGGATGAGGCCGAGGAATCGGGACTCGACCCGGTCTCTGATGAGCGTGTTGGGCACCCCCAACACGATTTCGCTCTCCTTGATGGAAAGCGGTGTGATCCCGGACAGGTAGGCCTGCCAGATGGCATCGGACACCTGCTCGCGTAGTGCCTCTGAACACAAAATCCACAAGCTTTCTGTGTCGTTCACGTGGGCCTCCGCCCTTGGACTGTCGATTTGGTCCACAGCACTTTCCACAGCTGTGGACAGCATCCGTTCGTGTGCGCGGCGCCGGAGGGCCACGACCCGGGTGGTGCTGTGATCGGATACCTGCTTCGTTCTTTTGAGCCGAGTGGCGGGCCGGTCGGATTCTGTGTGTCCAGATGCCACTTGCCGTGTTCGGAACGGTACACCGTGCCCACCCGACGTGCCTCCCGGTGAGCGACTAGAGCGGGTGGCGGTTTGCGCCTAGCATGTAGGGGAATGCCCAGATCCCTGTGATCGGGGTCCCCTGCCGTCTGCGACACCAAAGTCCACGGTTCAGGGCGGAGGAAGGAAGTTGGAGAAATGAAGCGGACCTATCAGCCAAACGTACGCAAACGGGCCAAAACCCACGGATTCCGCAAGCGGATGTCGAGCAAGGCCGGGCGCGCTGTCATCCGGTCGCGCCGGGCGAAGGGACGCCATCGGCTGTCGGTGTGAGCGCCACAGCCGCTCCGGCCGACCGGGCAACGATGACCGGTGTCGGGGCAGTCAGGTCGCGCCGGGCGTTCGAGGAGCTCCGACGGAGCGGTACCCGCGGGCGCTCGGGACCTCTGGCAATCAGTTTTTTGAAGCAACCCTCCTGGTCAGGGGTGCAAGTGGCGTATGCCGTCAACAGGCGGGTGGGAAGTGCAGTGGTGAGGAACCGGCTGAAGCGGAGATTGCGGGCCATCGTGTCCGAGCAGGTGTCGTCCCTTCCGGCGGGCACGTACGTGGTACGCGCAGGGCCCGGTGGGTCATTGTTGGGATTCGACGAACTGAGGGTGGCTATGAACCAAGCGTTTGAGAGGGCCACGAGCGGCCGGTCTCGCCGTTCCCCGGTCATGGGCGCACCCGACCACGGGGCGGTCGGGTGATCACCTCTCAGGTCGAAGTGGGTCCCGACGCGGACGTTTCGCCCGCCCCCGACCCGGTGCCGCCCGGGAGGGACGACCGGACCCACCGCGGCCGGCCGGCCGGTTGGATGGTCGCCGGAATCCGCAGCTACCAATTGATCCGGTCGGGGCGGCCGACAGGATGTCGGTTCCTCCCGACGTGCTCTGACTACGCGGTCCAGGCCATCGAGGTGCACGGCGCCACCCGCGGCGTCTCGCTCACGCTTCGACGACTTCTGCGATGCACTCCCTGGGGTGGACATGGCGTCGATCCCGTGCCCGATCGGAGGACCCCATGTTCGGATCACTGACCACTCCGATCGGCAAGATCTTCCAGCCCCTGCTGGACTTCGTGGGATCAGTCCTGGCCTTCTTCTTCTCGATCATCCCGAACTATCCGATCGATGTGGCCCTGCTCACCATCGTGATCATGGCCGCGCTCACCCCGCTGACCGTCAAGAGCACCAAGAACATGGCGGCCATGCAGGCCCTCGGGCCCGAGATGAAGAAGTTGCAGCAGAAGTACAAGGGCGCCGAAAACCGGGCCCAGATGAACGAAGAAATGATGAAGCTCTACAAAGAGCACAATGTAAACCCCGCCTCAGGGTGTTTGCCGATGCTATTGCAGATGCCGGCATTCTTCGTTCTCTACAGCGTGATCCGAGGTATCACCAACACTGTCACCATTCCCAAACATACGATTACCGTGGACGGGGTCAAGACGGTCGTCCCAGAACAGATCAAGGCGATCCCCCGCTACATTCCCGATCCGTCAAAGATGCGGACGGACATCGTGGCTGCTCACGGGCAGCTTAATTCGTTCGGAATGGACTTTGCCCAGAAGTTACTGTCCCATCACTCGAGCTTGATCGCGGCCATCCCGTACCTGCTGCTGGTGGCTGCGGCAGTCGGATTGCAGTACCTGCAGATGGCCAGGCTGAACGCGCGTAATCCGCAAGCCACTCAGGCAAATCCTCAGGCGGCAATGATCCAGAAATACATGCCACTCATATTTGGGTTCATTTATCTCAATGTGGCAGCAATCTTGAATGTCTATTTCATATTTTCAAGTGCAATTCGAATCCTCACGCAGGAAATCCTCTTCCGGAAGGGCATCGTGGCCGGCCCACCCGTGGCCCCGCCGGCGGCGGGGGCCAAGAAGGGCCCGGTCGTGGACCGGACCGAACGGGCACTGCCCAAGGCGAAGACCGCAGGCACCGGACAGCCGAAGGGTGCTGCGGGCGCGAACGGTACCAACGGAAAGGGACGGCCCGACCCAACGAAGCCGTCCCCGGCCAGGTCGGGCCAGGCCAAGCAGACCGGGTCGACGAACGGATCCAATGGCCGGAAGGACCCCAGCCCCGGCAATCGGAGTCGCCCCGGATCAGCGCAGAAGAGCACAAAGAACTCGACGAACGGCAACAACGGATCTGAGGCTGCTGGAGCAGATGAGGAAAGCGCGACCCAACCAAAGGAGCACCCCCGCTCCAAGGCGAAGCGCGAGAGAAAGGCCCGGTAACAGGTGGAGTGGGTGGAAGCCAGTGGGAAGACGCTGCCGGAGGCGAAGGAAATAGTCCTCGACCTTCTCGGAGTGGCTGAGGACGACGCTGAATTCGTGGTGCTGAGCGAGCCCAAGGCCGGGTTGTTCGGTCGAATGCGTGGGGAGGCCCGGGTCCAGGCCCGGGTGAGGCCGGTGGTGCCCCCGCCGAAGCGCGGCCGGCGGCCCAAGTCGGATCGTCGGCGCGAGGGAGGCGATCGCTCTCGGAACGGTGGAGGGGGCCGCAAGAGTGGGACGGCGGCTTCGGGCCGCGGGGACCAGCAGAAGGGCAGCGCTTCGCGGACCTCCGAAGCTGGAAACGGCAGGCGCCCCACGAGTGGCGAGGGTAACGCTGGGGCGGAGGTCGACAGCTCCGAGCTCGATGGATCCGATGGCGCAGGCACAGGAGTCCAACGGATCGAAACCAGCCGCGTCGGGGAGGTCGAACCGACGGCGACGCGGGGCCCGGAGCGGTAGTGGTGGCCAGAACGGTGGTCAGCCAAAAGAGCAGGGGAAAGAAAGTGCCGGACGCAAGCCCGGGGAGAGCGAGAGCAAGATGGAAGAGTCACTGACACTCGAGCAGCAGGGCCAGGCAGCGGCCGATTTCGTTGCCGGGCTGGTCCGGGAATTCGGACTCGATGCCGAGGTTGGCTATTCGGAGATCGACGAGGACACCGTACAGGTGGCGGCCGTGGGCGACGACCTCGGTCTGCTTGTCGGACCCAGGGGGGCGACGCTTTCGGCGGTTCAGGACCTCACTCGGACGTTCGTGCAGCGCCAGTCCGAAAATCGCACGGACCGGATTCTCGTCGATGTCGGTGGCTACCGGGAGAAGCGGGTCGCCGCTCTCCGGCGATTTACCGAGGGAATCGTGCACGAGGTCATCGAATCGGGCGACGAGCGGGCTCTCGAGCCAATGTCGCCGGCCGACCGTAAGGTCGTCCACGACACCGTCAACGAGATTGAAGGTGTAGAGACGCGTTCCGACGGCACGGAACCGACGAGATATGTGGTGATCGCTCCGTCGAGCTGATGCTCGTCGGCGGCCGACCCGTGACCCAGCCACAGGGAACGACCGGGTCCGTCGGCCAGCTCAGGAGTCGGGTCAAGCCCTGGGTCGGGGAGGCGCTGGAGCGGTCGGCGGAGCTCGGTTTTCTGGGTGGGATGTCCGTCGGTGACCAGATCGACCACGCTCTCGGTTTCGTGCACGCTGCCGAGTCCCGGATGAAAGAACCCCCCGCGTCCATAGTCGACTTGGGATCGGGAGGCGGAGTCCCGGGCCTCGTCCTTGCTTTCCTGTTGGCCCGGAAGCCGGATACTTCTCATCGAGAGCAATGAACGCCGGGCCGGCTTCCTCCTGGCCGAGTGCTCCGGCCGGGCCGAGATGGGAAACGTTGAGGTGCTGCACTCTCGGGCCGAGGATGCTGCACACACCGCGTCGTTCCGCGAGAAGTTCGACCTGGTCACATCCCGCTCGTTCGGCGCTCCTGCGGTTGCCGCAGAGTGTGGCGCCCCGTTCCTGACTGTGGGAGGGCTGATGGTCGTCTCGGAGCCACCGGACAGCGACGGAGGTCGATGGCCATCAGATGCGTTAGCTCAGCTGGGAATACAACCCTCGACCCGGCTGCGGTTCAACGACTCTTACGGGTACCAGGTTCTGGCCAAGTTCCACGAGACCCCCGACCGGTTCCCGAGGCGGGTCGGCATTCCGGCGAAGCGACCCCTCTTCTGACGCCGGGCGGCCTTCCGCCGATATTGCGCTGACGAACTCCCCGCCTTTGTTCCACGTGAAACGAAGCACCTTCTCGGGCGAGCTCTCCCCCCTGGACGATCCGGAGGTCAGATCGGGTCCGGATTCGCTGGCCTCAAGCTCAAGGGTTGGCCGGGCACCGAGTCTCGTCGGGTGGTTCCACGTGGAACAAGACCTGCTCGAATCGGGCCCCGTTCGCTCGTCCCCGGACGATCCGGAGGTCAGATCGGCTCCGGAATTCACTGGCCTCAACCTCAAGGGTGAACCGGGCGCTGACCCTCGATCGGGTGGTTCCACGTGAAACAGGACCTGCTCGAATCGGGCCCCGTTCGTTCCCCCGGACCATCCAGGTGTCAGCTCGGGTCGGAATTCACTGGCCTCAACCTCAAGGGTGAACCGGGCACCGAGTCTCGATCGGGTGGTTCCACGTGAAACAGGACCTGCTCGAATCGGGCCCCGTTCGTTCCCCCCGGACCATCCAGGTGTCAGCTCGGGTCGGGATTCACTGGCCTCAACCTCAAGGGTGAACCGGGCGCTGACCCTCGATCGGGTGGTTTGGATCGGGCCTGGACACCTTCGCCCCCGGAGACTAGGCGGCTGGGGAAGTTACGCCGGAGCCCGGCATCTTCAGAGTGAACCCGGTGTCTCCGTCAGATCCGGGCCAGGTCGGATCGGGCCTGGACACCTCGACCCGGAGATTAGACGATCGGGGAAGTTATTCCGGGCCCGTTCGCGTGACCCCGGCCTCGAGGGACACACGGGAGCATCGGGTCTCAGTCCGGACGTGCCACATGAAACACGGACTGCTCGGATTCGCTGGGCTTGAGAAGCATCAGACGATGAAGCCGGGTCCCGAGTGACCCCACCCTCCAGGTGCGGTGAGACCAGAGCCTCGATGCGGACGTTCCACGTGAAACATGGACTGCTTGGATGCGCTGGTAATCGGAATCCTCAGAAGGGACGAGACGATCCGGGAGTGACGTCGGGTCCGGTCTCGGGTGATCCAAACCTCGAGTGTCAAACGGGAACGCCGAGAGCCTCGATTCGGACGTTCCACGTGAAACATTTTCGTCGAAAGGCTTGACCACGACTTCGGCGCGGGGGAGGATGAAGTCCTTGAACCCTGCCCAGTCGAAGAGACGATAGTGCTCGGCCGTCGTCGGGGTCGAAACAGACCCACCGCTCAGGATGACTTCTATCCCGTTACCGAGCCGGAGATCGAGCCGGGATCCATCAAGTTGGTAGAGGATTCCTCCGACTCCTCCTCCGACTCCAGCTCGGCTCCGGCAGAGTCATCCCAGGTTCAACCCTCACCCGCAGGCCCGCCACCGCGGATGCCTACTCCGATCAAGAAAACCAGTTCGGACGTTGCAACGGCCCATGCCGAACTCGACAGCGTCCTGCCCCCCAGCGGCATGGACCGGGTTGTCGAGCGGACGAATGCCGGTGTCAGTTCGGTTACCCCGGATGTCAGGCAAGGGGGGTCGCCGGAGCAGGCGGTGGCTTCGCCGGCGACAATCGAGGAAGTGGATCTCGAGGTGTCCGCGTCCGACGAGCCGATGGAAGCGGACAACCAGCCTTCCTATCCGAGCCCCGAAGTCGAGGTCGAGGTCGAGCAGATTGCGGCGACCGGGTCCGACGAAGAGGTCCAGGCGGCATCCCGCAACCCGCTCCCCCGGGTGATGGCGGTCGCCAACCAGAAGGGTGGTGTGGGCAAGACGACCACGTCGGTCAACCTCGGCGCGGCTCTGGCCGAACTCGGGTTCAGGGTTCTGGTGATCGATCTCGATCCTCAGGGAAACGCCACCACCGGCCTGGGTATCGATGCCCGAAATTTCGAGTTGTCGATGTACGACGTCATGATGCGGGATGCCTCACTCGAGGACTGCGTGGAACCCACCAGCATGAAGAATCTGTTTGTTGCTCCCGCCACCATCGCCCTGGCCGGTGCCGAAATCGAGCTTGTTCCCGCGTTCAGTCGAGAGTTGAAACTGAAACGGTCGATCGAGTCAGTGCTCGACGATTTCGACTACGTGCTCATCGACTGCCCCCCTTCTCTCGGCCTCATCACGGTCAACGCACTGGCGGCGGCCGACGAGGTTCTGGTTCCTATTCAGTGCGAGTACTACGCACTGGAGGGGCTCAGCCAGTTGATGCGGAACGTGCATCTGGTGGCATCGAACCTCAACCCTCAGCTCGACATTTCGACCATCGTGTTGACCATGTACGACGCCCGCACCAAGTTGGCGGACCAGGTGGCCAACGAGGTTCGACAGCACTTCGGGTCGAAGGTGTGTCGAAGCGTCATCCCGAGGACCGTGAGGCTGTCCGAGGCGCCGTCCTTCGGGCAGCCGATCACGGCGTTCGATCCCACGTCGCGTGGTGCCATCGCCTATCGAGAACTAGCCAAGGAGGTCAGCGGTGGCGCGTCGTAGTGGACTGGGAAAGGGGTTGAGCGCTCTCATTCCCACGGAGGTGGCGGGCGACCGATCGACGGCTCTGCGGGAGGTGCCGATCGGCAGTATCAAGCCAAACCCCAGACAGCCACGAGTCAATTTCGACGAGGACACCATGTCGTCGCTGGCCGCGTCGATCAAGGAATTGGGCGTTCTGCAGCCCGTCCTGGTTCGGCAGATCGGCGGGGATGCGGCGGACGACTTCGAGCTCATTGCCGGGGAGCGGAGGTGGCGGGCCGCCCGTCGAGCCGGACTCCACACCATTCCCGTCCTGGTGCAGACCTCGGACGAGACCCGGAGTCTCGAGCAGGCCCTGGTCGAGAACCTGCACCGTCAAGACCTCAACGTCCTCGAGGAGGCCGCCGCATACCAACAGCTCATTGAGGAGTTCGGCTATACCCACGATCAGGTGGCAACCCGTGTGGGGAAGAGCCGCACGGCGGTGACCAACACACTGCGGCTGCTCCAGCTTCCCGCCGGGGTGCAGCGTTTGCTGGCCGAGGGCCAGATCACCTCCGGGCATGCCCGAGCGATGTTGGGAACCCCGGATCGTGGGTATCAGGAGGTCTTGGCCAAGATGGTCGTCAGCGATGGCCTCACGGTCCGGGCCATCGAGGAGATGGTCCGTGATCATGCCGCCGGGCGGGATGAGGTCGCTGCCGGGCAATCCGGCCAATCAGGTCAATCTTCGCAAGAGCAAGGCCAGGAGACACCCCGTGCTTCCGGGACGGGAACCGCGAGTCCCCGCCGGCTACCTCCGCCGGGAATCCTCGAGCTCGAGGAGCTACTTTCCAGCCATCTGAACACCAGAGTAAAGGTCGACCTGACATCGAAGCGCGGGAAAGGTGGTCGTCGAGTTCGCCACGCTCGAGGATCTCGAGCGTATCTACAAGCTGATGGTTGGACGGAGCGAGTCGACTGTCTGACCTCATACCACTCAGAGCGGTCATAACTTGACATAACGGGGCAATTTCTCGAATCATACCACTCGAAGTGATAATTTGCCCTCATGCGGTGGTAGAGACTAATCCACAACCTGTGCATGAGGTTGTGGATTACAGCGTTCGGGGTGCCATGTAAGGGGAAGGTCGACGGTTCCGGGCGCACCTAATCCCAGGCGCTGCTCACCCATTCTGCCAACGCGACACCGATGGCCTGGACCAAGGTGGCGGCCTGTTCGACGAGCACGCTGGCCGGTCCTATCTCGACGATGACGGCGGGCATGCGCGTCTCCCGCAGGAGAGGGAGCGACATCCCCTGGGCCCCACCGTCGGGAAGGTCGAGCGACTTCACCAGCGCTCTCTGAAGGAGCTCGGCCAGCCGTCGCCCGCCCGGAGAAGAGTAGCGGTAGCCGGCGTAGAAGGCGGTGGTGCAGTGATGGCGGTCCGAGTCCAGCCGCAAGCCGATGTAGACCTCAGCGCCGCCGGCATTGACCTCTGAGGCCTGGATCGACCCGTCGGGATGGTGGTGGGTGGTGACCACCGCTCCCTGGTTGACCAGCAGCCTCCGGAGCGCAGCAACCGTGGAGTCGAGTCCACCTTCTTCGCCGATGGCCACCCGGCGGCCGGCCAATGTGCGTGGTGCCGCCCGGAGCTGTTGGCGGTCACGTACCGAGGCCACCAGTTCGGTGTCGTTGTGCCGGGTCCCGAACCTGAGGAGCTCGGCCACGGTCGAGGCCCCGGCGATGCCGTCGACGGGAAGACCCACGTTGCGCTGGAATTCCCCGAGCGCAGCCGAAGTCAGGTCGCCGAAGATGCCGTCCACCCGGCCGGAGTCGAATCCCAGGGCGCTGAGCCGTTGTTGCAGCTCAGCTACATCGTCACCCCGCAACATCGGAGTACGCCGGTAGAGAAAGCGGTCCCCGATGGTACGACAGGCCTCGACCAGGGCCGACCATGTCTGTGGCCCACAGACCCCGTCGACCCGGAGGCCCCGGCGGTACTGGAACGCCTCGACGGCGGCCCGCGTCCCGGCCCCGTAGTGCCCGGTCACGTCGACCGCGATGGAGAAACCCTGACGTTCGAGCCGCTGCTGGACGTCGACCACCGGTGGCCCTGAATCGCCGACTACGAGCCGGATCTCGTTGTCCTGACTCACCATCCGACCCCGGCGACCCGCTCGCGCCTCCGGAAGGGGGAATGACCAGGGAGAAGACCCGCTCCTAGAGGTGAGCGGAAAGCTCCTGCAGGAGTTGACCCTTGCCCTTGGCGCCTACGATGCGCACGGCGGGCTCCCCGTCCTTGAAGAGAATGAGCGTCGGAATGCTCATCACATCGAACCGCCTGGTGATGTCGAGATTGTCGTCGATGTTCAACTTCGCCACTTCGAGCTTCCCGGCCTGCTCCGATGCGATCTCTTCGAGCACCGGGGCGATCATCTTGCACGGGCCACACCATTCAGCCCAGAAGTCCACCAGCACCGGAACGTCCGACGACTTGACATGCTCGTCAAAACTAGCGTCGCTCAGGGTCGTGATCTTCTCACTCATGTCGATCTTTCCTCCTGCCCGGTCCTGCGGGCCCTGCCTCGTGTTCCCGACTGGGACACGTTATGTCAACCGCCGTCGGGGTGCGGGCATTCCCGCGCGCTCATGGCCCCCAAGCCTCAGTGCGCCGCCTGCTGGTCCTCGAGCCAGCGCTCGGCGTCGATGGAGGCCATGCAACCCGAGCCGGCGGCGGTGATGGCCTGTCGGTAGTGGTGGTCCTGCACGTCGCCACACGCGAAGACCCCGTCGACATTGGTCCTGGTCCCGTCGAACGTGCGCACGTAGCCGTTCTCCTCCAATTCGATCTGACCCTTGAACAGCGACGTGTTGGGCTGGTGCCCGATGGCCACGAAGAGCCCGGAGAGGTTGATCACCGACTCCTCCTCGCTGAGGTTGTCGCGCACTCGCACCCCGGTCACCTTGGTGTCCCCCAGGATGTCGACGACCGAGGAATTCCAGCGGAAGGCGATCTTCGGATTGGCGAAGGCCCGCTGCTGCATGACTTTGGACGCCCGCAACTCGCCGCGTCGGTGGACGACGGTCACCATGTCGGCGAACCGGGTCAGGAAGATTGCTTCTTCGAGCGCGGAGTCGCCCCCCCCGACCACGGCGATCTCCTTCTCCCGGAAGAAGAATCCGTCGCAGGTGGCACACGTCGAGACGCCATAGCCGAGGAGCCGCTCCTCGTTGGGCACGTCGAGCATCAACGACTGGGCCCCGGTGGCGATGATCAACGCGTCGGCCGCGTAGCTCGGCTCTGCGGCATCCGGGTCACCGACCCACAGGCCGAACGGCCGGCTCGACAGGTCCACCCGTGAGGCCTTGGCTGTCAGGTACTCGGCGCCGAACCGTGCCGCCTGCTCACGGAACGCCTGCATGAGCTCGGGCCCGAGGATGCCGTCGACGAATCCGGGATAATTCTCCACCTCGGTCGTGAGCATCAGCTGGCCGCCCGGTTGGTCGCTGGTCGACGAGGGCTCTCCTTCGATGACCAGCGGGGACAGCTGGGCCCTCGAGGCGTAGATGGCCGCGGTCAGGCCGGCCGGCCCCGATCCGACGATCACCAACTGGCGGGCCTCGGTCATGCCGCGTCCGTCGACGAGCCGGCCGAGACGGTGCGTCGGCTCCAGACGACCAGGCCGGCCGTGACGAAGACGGCCCCGACCACCAGGTCGGACAGCCAGACCCGACCGTCGAAGGCGTAGACGGTGAGCAGGCGGATCAGCGAGACGGAGACCAGGACGACGGTGACCACGGTGGCGGCGAAGACGATGATCCCGAACACCACGGCGCGGGTGGCCAGTGTGAGTGGTCGGACGGTCTTGTCCCGGAGGAGTGTGACCAACGTTTCGACGGCGTCGGTGCCGCGGGTGGGCAGATCACCGATCGCACCGGAACCGGGCAGTCGGGTGGCTGGTGATTCTGGCTGGGGATCCATGGTGCGAGGATAGTCGGACTCCCCGCGTGGCCTGCCAGTATGCCGTCGGGGCCGGGTCAGGCGGAGGTGATCATGCACAGGCCGATCGTGCCCGGTCCGGTATGGGTACCCACCACCGATCCGAGGTTCACGACCACCAAGGGATACTCCGATTGCACGCCCTCGAGCATGCCGATGAACTCGTCGATGTCGGCGGCTGCGCCATTGCACACGGCCAACCGCCTGAGCGGCTGCGAGTCGATGGCCTTTTCGGCCAGGTAGCGCAAGGAACGCCCGCGGGTGCGCTGCTTCGACTCCTCTTCGACCACACCGTCGACCAGCGAAACCACGGGCTTGATGGACAGGAGTGAGCCGAGGAGGGCCCGGGCGCCTCCGATTCGCCCACCTTTCTCGAGGTGCTCGAGGGTATCGAGGGTTCCGAACACCTTGGTGCGCGGAGATGAGCTGGTCGACCCTCGTGGCCAATTCCTCGAGGGTGGCGCCATTGGAGGCCATGTCGGCGGCGTCGAGGACCATCAGCCCGAGGCCCATGGTCAACGACCGCGAGTCGATCGTGTGGACGGGGATCTGGTCGGCCACTCCCTTGGCGGCAGTGACCGCGGCCTGGAATGTGGCCGACACCTCGCTGGACAAGCTGATGCAGAGCACGCCGTCGTATCCGTCGGCGGCGGCGGCCAGGAAGGCCTCCTGGAACGCGCCGGGCGACGGGGCCGACGTCTCGGGGAGCACGTCGCTGGCTGCGCAGCGGGCCCAGAACTCATCGGTCGTCAATGTGGCGCCGTCGACGAATTCCTCGGCACCGAACCGGATGGACAGCGGAACGATCGTCAGGTTCCGCTCGGCGGCCAGCTCGGCCGAAAGATCACACGCGCTATCTGTTACCACCCGAATCCGGGCCATCGACTCCTCCTCGTCCCCCGGCGGCTCATCGACCTCGGGCTCATCGCTCACCGGCCGCAAGCGGCCATAGGGAACACCAGCGGGCTGGTCGTCGAGTCTGCCATGGAACTGCTCCTCCGTCGGGCCGTCCGGCGGTTCGGCCGGTTCGGCCGCTTCGGGGGGTGCGGCGGGTTCGGCCGGTTCGTCGGCCCGGTCCACGACGGCCCGGCGGGAGGCGCGCTCGGCCAGCACCGCTGCCGTGACCACGTAGGTGACCAGCCCGACGACGACGGCCAGCGCCACCCGGGCGAACAGCCCCACGCCGGATGTTGCGCCGGACACGTTGACGGCGAGCACGGTGGTCACTGCCATCACGCCCGAGGCGGCGAGCACCCGCCTGACCGGGACGGTCAGCTCATCGCCTCCGAGCCCGCCCACCCGCCGACGGATGACGGCCATGGCCAACAGGGCGGCGGCCGAGTAGGCGATGGAGAGCGACAAGGCCAGGCCCCGGACCCCGAGTGGTCCTACCAGCGCCACCCCGAAGACGATGTTGAGGCCGTTCTCGACCAGGTACAGGCGGAACGCGGTACGGGTGTCCTGCATCGCCTGGAGGATGCGCACCATGTACAAGAAGACACAGAAGCCGGGAAGTCCCAACGAGAACAAGGCCAGTGCCGAGGCCGCCGAGTTGGCTTCGGCCGCGGTCTCGGCACCGTGGCCGAGCACCAGGTCGATCAGAGGGTGGGCCAGGAGCACCATGCCCACGGCCGACGGGATGATGATGGCCAGGATCCCCCTCAATCCGAAGGCCATCCGGTGCCGGAAGGCAACCATGTCGCCGCGGGCCCAGCGGGCCGCCAGCGACGGGGTCACCGCACTCATCACCGAGACGGCCACGATCCCGTACGGAAGCTGGAAGAACCGGTAGGCATACGTATAGGCGGACACGGCACCCGGCACCTTGACCCCGTCGGCCAGCGCCAGGATGATGACCAGCGCCACCTGGTTGGCCACCACCCAGCCGAACGTCCACCCGGCCAGGCGGGTGATCGTTCGCATGGCCTCGTGGGCCGGTTTCCACAGGAAGTGGACGTGCAGTCGGGCGCGGAGCAGGGAAGGGACCAGGAGTCCGGCCTGGACGACCACTCCGAGCGTGGTCCCGGCGGCCAGCAGGACCAGGGCGTCGTGGTGGGCGTCGAACGATGCCAGGCTGGGACGGGGGACGAGGGTGTGGAACCACACCAGGACCACGATCACCACGAGGTTGTTGGCGATGGGGACGAACATCGGGGCGGCGAACTTGCCGCGGGTGTTCAGCAAGGCCGTGAACAGGGCGATGAGGCCGTAGCAGGTGAGCTGGGGCACGAACCAGCGCAGGAAGAAGACTGCCTCCTGACGTTGGCGGACCACGTCCGGGTTGTGGTTGGTCACCGTGTAGAGGTGGATGATGTCGGGGGTGAGCAGGAAGAACGCCACCGTGGCCACGAGGAGGACGGTGATGGCCACTGTCACCACCGCCGAGATAGCCTCCCAGGCCTCGTCGGCCCGGCGAGTGGTGAGGTGGTCGACGAACACGGGCACGAAAGTGGCTGAAAGCACCCCTCCTATGACGATGTCGGTGACGATGTTCGGGGTGGTGTTGGCCAGGTTGTAGCCGTCGGCGAAACCACCGCCTCCAAGGACCACGGTGAGGGCGACCACGCTGGCCAGACCCGTGACCCTCGACAACGTGGTCCCGACGGCCATTCCCGCGGTGGCGCCGGCCAGGCGTCTCCTCCCCCCACCGGGGGCGGCCGGGAGGCCGTCGATCTCGGTGTCGGTCACCGGACATCCCGCGGCGGGTCGTGCCCGGGCGGTTCTTCCTCCGCCAGCCGCAGGGATCGCCGCTTGCGGGAGGTCCTGACCCACCAGACGGCCAGGACCGCCACGGCGCCGACCGACAGGACGATCCCCACGATGGAGGTGGCCGTGGACCGGACCACGATCTGGCCGCTCGAGAGCTGGAGACCGCCCGACGGTGAGTCCAGTGTGATGGCCACCGTGAAGACCCCGGAGGTGCGGGCCCTGACGTTGACGTAGACGACGTTGGTGTGGCTGTGGCCGGGCAACACATTGGTGGACTGCGTCCAACCGGTCGTCCCGTTGGCAAAGAGCAATTTGTCGCTCGTGACGGTCAGGGTCGCTGTGACCGGATAGGGCGCCGACGACACGATGTCGATCGGCAATCTGCCCTGTTGCGAGGTGAGGGTGAGGGACTGCCCGTTTGCCACCTCCAGCTGGGCCAGTTGGGCGTTGAGTGCCGATCGGGTGTTGTGCAGCACCGCCGTCTGCTGGGCCGGTCGCAGCAGGTCGGACTCACCGGCCAGCACCAGATCCCCGAGCGTGGCGCTCAGCGAGCGGGCCGTCGGTGCCGCGACCGAGAAGCTGTTGATCCTCTGCCGTTGGGTGCGGATGGCGCCCGCCGGCAGCCCTGCACTTCCGGTGCCCGAGAGCAGCCTGCACGCGTTCCGGCAGGTGGTGGCGGTCGGGAAGCTGTCGAAGAGTTCGGACGTGGTGACGGACTGGATGATCGGGTTTCCGGCCAGCGCACCGAGCAAGGCGTTGACGAAGGCGGGGTTGTCCGACCAGGAGGACGGGGGAACCCCGACGACGGCGCGGGCGGTGTCGTCGTTGGGCTGCTCGTAGTAGATCTGGGCCAGCTCGGCCACCAGCTGGTGGGCGGCGAGGACGGGGTTGCCGGGCGGTCCGGTGAATCGGGCCGACAGGTTGGAGGCGAAGGCGGTCATCGGCGTCCCGCTGCTCGTGGCCAGGGCGAAGGGCTTGGCCGTCGAACCGTTCGTCGGGGGGGACGACACGCTTCCGGAGGGCAGGATCACCCGGCTGTAGCCGTCCGTCTGCAGTTGGTCGAGCGCGGCAGTGTCCAGCGGCTTGTCGGAGACCCACGTCCCCAGGTGGCCCGGTGCCGTGGCCAGATGGGTCACCCGGGCGGAGATGGCGTTGGTGCCCCGGGTGACCTGCATGGACAATTCGTTGCTCAGGCCGGCCGCCACCAGGCCCGATGCGTTGACGGGGACGAACGTCGTGGACGCGAATTGGTGGAGGGTGGGAGTCGTCGCCAGGGCCGAGAGCTCGTTCACGGTGGCCTGGTGACCGGCCGACTGGAGGGCACCGACGGCTTGGGCGCTGGCCTCCAGGGTGAGGGGCACGGTCGGGTTCCGGGCCACTGCGCCGACCGTGCCGATGAGCGCGCCCATGGCGGCCGCCGACGGGTTGGCCAGGGCGGAGGCCGGCCGGACCAGCAGCTGGCTCGCCTTCGGTGCCGGAGCGGCCACGATGGCGGTACGGATGGGAAGCACCAGGGCGAATCGCAGTTTCTGCGTGCTCGGCGCGGCATCGGTGTAGATGAGGTGGGTGGTGATACCCCCGACGACCTGGCCGCTGGCCATGTCGACCAGGTCGACCCGCACCGGGTACACCCCGGCCGGATAGAGGCCGCACTGGTCGGCCACGGAGGCCAGGTCGATGGTGAACCCGCCCGGGGTCGAGGCCTGGGCGTCATCCACCTTCACCGGGAGCGAGAGAGCGAAGCCTCCGCCGGCCTCCGCCGGCAGCCCGCTGACCGGCAGCGGCGTTCTGGTCGAGGAGATGGGTGTCCCCGATGGAGGTGCCGTCACCGACTGATCGAATCCCGAGATGCTCGACAGGCAGGGGTAGACGTCGATCGACACCCCGAGCCGGGCGGGCGGCGGGGTCCGGTTCCCGGCCTCGAGCCGGAGGGCGAAGTGTCGGCCCTTCGATACCCACGGAGTCTGGGCCAGCAGGGTCAGGGGGGCGGACGGCGCCCGGGTCACGGCGGCCGAGGCGATGATCGAGCGGGTGTGGGCCGCGGCGTTGCCGGGGGCGACGAACAGGGCGGGTGCGAGCAACAGGACCAGGAGAGCGACGCCCCGACCCGGCCCCACGGACGCCGAGCAGCCCGGCCGACCCGGGGACCTCCGTCGGCTGCCGCTGGGGCATGGGCTGCCTCGTTCCCGATCCACTTCGGACGGCAGCCTACGCCAGTCGCACTACCCTCGGCGGCGTGTTCCCTGAGCGACTGCAACCTCTGGTGGAGGCCACCGCCGAGCTCTCCGATCGGTTCCGGTCGGCGGGTCACTCCCTCTACCTGGTGGGGGGTTCGGTCCGTGACGCCATCTCCGGCGAGGCCGATTCCGCCGACGCCGACGGGACGGGGGACCTCGACTTCACCACCGATGCCCGGCCCGACGCCATCGAGGCGGTGGTCACGGGCTGGGCCGACGCCGTGTGGACGCAGGGAAAGCGCTTCGGCACCATCGGGTGCCGGCGCGGGAACCAGAAGTACGAGATCACCACCCATCGGGCCGAGGCCTACCACCCCGATTCGCGCAAGCCCGACGTGGCCTTCGGGACCAGGGTGGAGGACGACCTGGCCCGCCGGGACTTCACCATCAACGCCATGGCGCTCCGCCTCCCCGAGCTCGAGCTCATGGATCCGTTCGACGGCCTGGTGGACCTCGCCGCCCACCGGCTCCGGACGCCGCTCGATCCCGAGGTGTCTTTCGCCGACGATCCGCTCCGCATGCTCCGCGCCGCACGGTTCATCGCCAAGCTCGATCTGGAACCGGCCCCGGAGCTGGTGGCCGCCGTCCGCGCCGGCCATCACCGTCTCTCCATCGTCTCGGCGGAGCGGATCAGGGACGAATTGAACAGGATCGTCATGGTGCCGGTGCCGTCGGTCGCACTGTGGTTCGTCGTCCGCACGGGCCTGGCTGACGAATTCCTGCCCGAGCTGCCGGGCCTGGCCCTCGAACAGGACCCCATCCACCGGCACAAGGACGTGTTGGCCCACACGCTGGCCGTGGTGGACAAGACGAGCGCCGATCGCATGCTGCGCCTGGCTGCGCTCTTCCACGACGTGGGCAAACCGAGGACCCGGGCTTTCGTCGACGGTGGAGTGACCTTCCACCACCACGAGGTGGTCGGGGCGCGTATGACCCGGAAACGCATGCAGGCCCTGCGGTATCCCAACGACGAGGTGGATATCGTGACCGAGCTGGTCAACCTGCACCTGCGCTTCCACACCTACCGGTTGGGGTGGACGGACCGAGCCGTGCGTCGCTACGTCCGAGACGCAGGCCCGTTGCTCGACCGCCTCAATGAGCTGACCCGCTGTGACTGCACCACCCGGAACGCCAACAAGGCCAGGGCCCTCGGTCGCCGCATGGACGAGCTCGAGGCGCGCATCGTGGAGCTCCGGCAACAAGAGGAGCTGGACGCCATCCGTCCCGACCTCGACGGGTCACAAGTCATGGACGAGCTGGGTCTCGAACCCGGGCGCGACGTGGGTCGGGCCCTCGCCTTCCTCCTCGAGCTACGCCTCGAGGAGGGGCCGTTGGGCGAGGACGAAGCCCGCAAGCGGCTGAGCGTCTGGTGGTCTCAGCAAGCTTGAGCGGCTCCGGGTCCGGACCACCTGCGGACGGCCCCGGCCGACCGGTCAGTCGGCCGGCCAGTCCTCCGGTCAGTCCTCCGGCCAGACCGGGCCCGGATCTCCGTCGGCGAACGACTCGACCAGGTCGTGGGCCACGTCGTCGTGGTACTGGACGGGTGGTGACTTCATGAAATAGGCCGATGGTCCGAGGAGGGGACCGCCGATGCCGCGGTCGAGGGCGAGCTTCGTGCACCGGACTGCGTCGATGATGACGCCGGCCGAGTTGGGGGAGTCCCACACCTCGAGTTTGAGCTCGAGGTTGAGCGGGACATCCCCGAAGTTACGCCCCTCCATCCGGATGTAGGCCCACTTGCGGTCGTGGAGCCACGGCACATGATCCGAGGGCCCGATGTGGACGTCGTCGGCCGGAAGGGCACCGTGCTCGATCTGGCTGGTCACCGCCTGGGTCTTCGAGACCTTCTTCGATTCGAGGCGGTCCCGCTCCAGCATGTTCTTGAAGTCCATGTTCCCGCCCACGTTGAGCTGGTAGGTGTGATCGAGGGCCAGCCCCCGATCCTCGAACAGCCGGGTCAGAATCCGGTGGACGATCGTCGAGCCCACCTGGCTCTTGATGTCGTCGCCCACGATGGGGAGGCCGGCGGCCTGGAACCGGCGGGCCCACTCGGGGTCGGAGGCGATGAACACCGGGATGGCGTTGACGAAGCCCACCCCGGCCTGCAGACACGCCTCGGCGTAGAAGCGCTGTGCCTGTTCGGAGCCCACCGGAAGGTAGCTGACCAGCACGTCGGCACGGGACTCCTTGAGGGCGACGACGACATCGATGGGCTCCGCCGGCGACTCCTCGACGGTCTCGCGGTAGTACTTCCCGAACCCGTCGAGGGTCGGACCCCGCTGCACCGTGACCCCGAGCTCGCCCACCCCGGCGAAGCGGATGGTGTTGTTCTGCCCGGCGAAGATGGCCTTCCCGAGGTCCGTGCCGACTTTGGCCGCGTCGGCGTCGAAGGCCGCGACGAACTCCAGGTCCCGAACGTGGTAGCCACCGAGAACGACATGCATCAGCCCGGGAACCGTTTCGGTCGGATCGGCGTCGCGGTAGTACTCGACTCCCTGAATGAGTGAGCTGGCGCAGTTGCCCACGCCGGCGATGGCTACACGGATGGTGCTCATGTATCGGTTCCCTTCGTTGTTTTCACTGCGCTCCCACGACGGGGTTCGCGATTCTCGGATCTGGATGCTGACTGCTTCTGTCGTTCGAGCTCGATGAGGCGGTCGAGCCAGGCAATGTCGTGCTCGGTGGCCTCGGTGCCGTGCTCGACCAGGGATCTGGTGTACATATCGAGGGTCTCCCCCGCGGCACGGATGTGATCGTTGGCCAGGCGCCTGGTCAGCTGGGCCCGCCGGCGCTCGAGGAGGGCGAGCCGGGCCTGGGGGGCCAGATGCCGGGCAAAGGCGAGGCGCAGGCCGAAGCTCCGGGCGTCGTCGGCTCCGGCCGGCTCGTCGGCGTCGAGGAGCTCCTCGAAGTGCTTGCGACCCTGTGCCGTGATCCGGTACACCTTGCGCGACCGCTTGCTGCCACGCGTGGTTCCGGCCCGGCGGGCGCGCAGCCCCGCACGGTCGCCGCTCAGTGAACCGGTTGGCGGGATGGGGGACACGGCAGGGGTGCCGGGCGACTCGGTGACCGTCACGGCTCCGCTCGCCTCCAGGCGGGAGAGCGCGGGGTAGAGCGACCCGAAGGAGATGTTGGCGAACAGACCCAGCTCGTCACGGAGCCGTCGCCGGATCTCGTAGCCATGGAGCTCCTGCTCGTGCAAGAGACCCAAGATGGCCAGATCGAGCATCAGGAACACCGACCGGACAGACAGTGGGCGCGACCGGGCTCGGGAGGTCCGGAAGCCGTCCGCGGCCCGATGTGTTCCCGTCGCATATCAGCAACGATATATCATTTCGATATATCAAATCAATACATCGGGCCGATCCGTCAATCGACGGCCGTGCCCGGGGCTCGGTCAGGCCGTCGCGGCTCGTGCCGGGCCGGCCCGGTCCACAACAGTGCCCCGTCGCCCACGACGGATTACCCTGGTTTGCGTGAGCTTCCGATCAGGGGCACTCGAAGGTGTGCAGACATCTCCCACCGGGGGGCAGGTCGAGTATCTGCTCGCTCGCAACGCGGTGATCCGCGAGTACCGAAAGGGCCGGCTGTCCCGCCTCGATGTCTGTGACGCCCATCCCGAGCTGCTCCGGGTGGCCCGGAACCTGGGCCACCCGACCGGTCACCAGTGCCCCATCTGCGAGGAATCCGACCTTGTCGAGGTCACCTTCGTCTTCGGCTCACGGCTGCCACCGGGCGGCCGTTGCGTCGCCACGCAGACCGAACTGGCCCGCTACTGGCGGCGGAAGGAGCCGGTGGTCTGCTATGTCATCGAGGTGTGCACGGAGTGCTCGTGGAACCACCTCTCCCGCATGTATCCGGCCGGCGCCGGGGTGGACGCAGTAGCCAGGAAGTCGGTCCGGGGCCGGGCCAGCCTGTAGCGGCCGGACAGATCCGGGGCCGGGCCGGCGCCCGACAACCCGCCCGGCGCCAAGTGGACGAGGTGGGCGATCCCCGGTAGAAGTGGGGGATGATCCTCGAAGGCAAGACCGTCCTCGTGACCGGCGTGGGAAACGGCCTCGGCCGCGAATGCGCAGCCAGCGTCTTTCGTGACGGGGCGAACGTGGTCATGGCCGCCCGCACCCAGGAGACGCTGACCGCCATCGCCGACGATCTCGACCCGAGCGGCGACCGGGTCGCCACCCACGCCACCGACATCACCGATGCCGATTCGTGTGCCTCCTTGGTCGATGCGGCGAAGAACCGCTTCGGGTCGGTGGACGCGTTGATCCAGGTGGCGGCCTACGAAAACGTCTGGGGCGGACTGTACGACCTCAAGTTCGACGCCTGGCGCAAGGCGTTCGAGACCAACGTCTTCGGTGCCCTCACCGTGATCAGACCCGTGGCCGAGGCCATGAAGGCGGGCGGGGGCGGGTCGGTGGTTCTCATCGGCTCCCAGTCCATGTTCCAACCCGCCCTCCCACAGAGTGGCTATGCCGCATCGAAGAGCGCACTGCTGACAGCCATGTACTACCTGGTCGAGGAGCTGGGCCCCGACAACATCCGCCTCAATATGGTCGTCCCGTCGTGGATGTGGGGTCCGAACGTCGAGATGTACGTCACGGGCACGGCCAAGCACACCGGCCGGTCGCAGGACGATGTCCTGCACGACATCGTCGGCAAGTTCCCCCTCCGTCGCATGACCGAGGACGGTGAGGTCGCCGACGTGGCCGCATTCTTCGCCTCGGATCGGGCCAAGGCGGTGACCGGGCAGTACCTGCTGGTCAACTCGGGCGAGATGCACCGATGAGCGACGAGGTCAAACGGGTCGTCGTCTGGGGCACCGGGTTCGTCGGGAAGATGGTGATCCCCGAGATCCTGCGCCACCCCGCCTTCGAGCTGGTCGGGGTCGGGGTCAACAACCCGGACAAGATCGGCGCCGACGTCGGTGTGATCTGCGGGTCGGCCCCCTCGGGCATGGCGGCCACCAACGACATCGACGCCCTGGTGGCGCTCGGGCCGGACGCCGTGGTCCACTTCGGACCGACGGCCGCCCACGCCGACGACAACATCCGGGATATCGGCGCCTTTCTGCGGGCCGGCATCGACGTGTGCTCGACGGCCATGACGCCGTGGGTGTGGCCGACCATGGCCCTCAACCCCCCGAGCTGGACCGAACCGATCACCGAGGCATGCCAGACCGGCGGTGCGTCGTGCTTCACGACCGGTATCGACCCGGGGTTCGCCAACGACCTGTTTCCGATGACCCTCATGGGGCTCTGCAGCGAGGTTCGCCAGGTACGGGCGCTCGAGATCCTCGACTACATCAACTATGAGGGCGACTACGAGGACGAGATGGGGATCGGGCGCCCGCCGGAATTCGTCCCCCTGCTGGAGCACACCGACATCCTGGTCATGTCGTGGGGCGCAACGGTGCCGATGATGGCTCATGCGGTGGGCATCGAGCTCGACGAGATCACCAGCACCTGGGAGAAGTGGGTCACCGACAAGCCCGTCGTGACGGCAAAGGGCCTCATCGACCCCGGCGAGGTCGCAGCCATCCGGTTCACCATCAACGGCATCTACCGCGGCGAACCCCGCATCTGCCTCGAACATGTCAACCGGGTTGGAGGTGACGCGGCGCCCGATTGGCCCCGCGGCAACCAGGACGACGTCTACCGGGTGGAGATCGAAGGGACGCCGTCGATCCTTCAAGAGACCGCCTTCCGGTTCACCGACGGCAGCGGACGGGACGCGGCCGCGGCCGGTTGCCTCGCCACCGGCCTCCGGGCCCTCAACGCGGTACCGGCAGTGAACCTGCTGCCCCCGGGATGGGTCACGGCCCTCGACCTGCCGCTCATCCCCGGTGTGGGTACGATCCGATGACCGGATCCCGACACGCATCTCGCGCTGCATCACGGTAAGGGGGAGCAACCTAATGACGCCGGACGACCTGGTCGAGATCGAATTGATCAAGCGGTTGAAGTACCGCTACCTGCGGTGCCTCGACCAGAAACTGTGGGACGAGATCGAAACCTGTTTCACGCCCGATGCCACCGCCCGATACGGCGGCGGGCTCTACGAATTCGACGGCCGCGATGCCATCATGGAGTTCCTGCGGACCTCGATGGGCTCCACCGCCATGCTGAGCAGCCATCGCTGCCACCATCCCGAGATCGACCTGACCGGCCCCGGCACGGCCACCGGCGTGTGGGCCTTGGAGGACGTGGTGGTCCTGACCGACGTCGGCGTCAACGTGCAGGGTGCGGCCTTCTACAACGACCAGTACGTCAAAGAAGACGACCGTTGGCTCATTGCCCACACGGGCTACCGGCGCACCTACGAGGAATTGATGCCGAGGCCGGCGATCAAGGGCCTCAAGCTGACCGCGGACTGGTGGGCCACAGACGGGCGGTCGACGCTCGGCTGAGGTCAGGCCGACGTGGCCCCATCGATGAGGATGTCGGCCCCGTTCATGTGCGAGGCCTCGTCGGAGGCGACATAGGCGATGGCCGCGGCAATTCCTTCCGGAGTACCGAAGGGGCCGATCGGGGTGACCCGGTTCAACAGCTTGATGTCCGCACCCTCGGGAAGATGGAAGGCGGAGGTGATGGGTGTGTCGATGGCACCGGGGCTGATGCTGTTCACACGCAGGCCGGCGGCCGCATACTCGACGGCGAGCGCCCTCGTGAAGGCGAGCACCCCGCCCTTGGACGCAGCGTAGGCCGCGGCCCATGGTTGGCCCTTGTGAGCGGCGGTCGAGGCCAGGTTCACGATATTCCCGCGGCTGGACAGCAGATGGGGGAGCGCCCGGCGGCAGACGAGGAAGGTGCCGGTCAGATTGATGGCGATCAACCTGCTCCACTCCTCGAGGGGCTGTTCATGGGTGTGCGAAAACGAGAGCACCCCGGCCACGTTGACCACGACATCGAGCGTGCCCAGGCGGTTGACCGATTCGGCGACCAGCAGGTCGACGCCCCTCTCGGAGCCAACGTCACCGACCAGGGTGGAGACGGATCCGCTGAGGCCTCCGGTCTCGCCGGACAGCTTGGACAGCAGGTCGGCGTTCACGTCGACGGCCACCACCTTGGCGCCCTCCGATGCCAGGCGGATGGCTGTGGCCCGTCCGATCCCGGATGCTCCGCCCGTGACGAGGGCGGTCCGTCCACTGAATCGTTCCGGAGGCATCGCCAGACTGTAGGTCCTCCCGACCTGTAGGTCCCCCCGACCTGTAGGTCCCCCCGGACTTAAGATCCTCCGGAGAGGGGCTCTGCACGGAAGGTGGCGATGGCCAGGACCAGCTCAGCCGGGGGAGGGTCGAAGAATCTCGTCCTGGCGGCCATGATCTTCGCCGTCTCGATGACATTCATCGATCAGACCATCGTGTCCATCGCGGTTCCGGAGATCCAAAAGGAGCTGGGTCTGAGCAGCACGGGAGTCCAGTGGGCGGTCAACGCCTACCTGCTCTCACTGGCCGCCTTCTTCGCCTTCGGTGGCCGCTTGGCCGACACGGTCGGCCACAAGAAGATGGTAGTTCTCGGCGTCATCGTGTTCGCCGTGGCCTCGACGATGTGCGGGCTTACGCCCAAAGGGGCCCTGGCCGAGGGGTGGATCGTCACATTCCGGGTCATCCAGGGTGCCGGCGGGGCCATCATGTTCCCCGCCGCCCTGGCCATCGTGGTGCAGACCTTCCCCCTCCACGAGCGGGGAAAGGCCCTGGCCGCATTCTTCGGCATCGCCGGTGGCCTCACCGCGGTCGGTCCGATCCTCGGCGGGTATCTGACCCAGTGGACATGGAGGGCCATCTTCTGGGTCAACGTGCCGGTGGCCATCATCGCCCTGGTGCTGATCGCCCTGGCCAAGCCGACCACCTCCTACAAGGCGGCCCGGATGGACTACCGCGGGCTGGTCCTCATCGCCTCCGGTGTGGCGCTGAGCGTCTTCGGGTTCCAGCAGTCGACCATCTGGGGATGGAGCAACCCGGGCATCGGACTGTGCATCGCCGGTGGCCTGGTCCTCTTGATCGTCTTCTACTTCGTCGAGCTCCGGACCGAATCTCCGCTCATGGAGGTGCGCATCTTCCGCATCCGTGAGTTCTTCGTGGAAAACCTCGTTCTCGGGATCTCCATGCTGGCGTTCATCCCGGTGTTCTTCTTCGCCAGCGAGTACGCCCAGATCTCGCTGGCCAAGTCCGCGTCCGAGGCCGGTGTCTTCCTGCTGTATTTCTTCGTGGGCTTCGTGGTCGCGGCACAGATCGGCGGGCGCATGCTCGACAGGGGCGGAGCCAAGCGCCCGGTGGTGATCGGGTGTGTGCTGGCCTGCGTCGGGTTCGCCCTGTGGGCGGGGAAGGTGGCGCAGCTCAATTTCAGTACGCAGCAGTGGTACGTCGTCCTGGCCGGCGCCGGCATGGGCCTCATGCTGGGCCCGGCCAGTACCGACGCCGTCAACCGGGCGTCCCGACTCTCCTACGGGGAGGCCACCGGGATCACCCAGACCGTCCGGAACTACGCCGCCAGCCTGGGCCTGGCCATCCTGGGCACCCTCTTGGTCTCCCAGACACGGTCGCACGTTACCGCGTCGCTGGTCTCCCAAGGGGTTCCCGCCTCCCTGGCGACCAAGGATGCGGCCGCCATCTCCCAGGCCCAGGGTGGGAACGGGAGCGCCCAGTCGATTCCCCACTTCGTGCGCCTCGACTTCGCCTATGCCACCCGCAGTGTGCTCATCGGAATGGCCGTGGCCATGGGGGCGGCGGCGGTGGCCGGGATGATCGGATTGCGGCGCGGTGTGCAGAAGGAGACCGATGGGGAGTCGGTCGATCCCGGCTTCGAAGGCCATCCCGAGGCGGCCGGGACCTGATACGGCCGCATGCCGACTGACACCTCCGGCCCTTCCCATTCGGACCGCCCGCCAGCTAGCCTGGACCGGTAGTCCGTAGTGCTCCGCGGTGGTCATCGGCCACCGCCCATGCCGCCGGCAGCCCCCGGGCGTTGGACGGCCGATCAGGAGGATTGCCATGCCCGACCCCCGGCCGACACAGGTCACCGTGCCCGTCGTGCGCGCGGCCAAGCGACGTGACGGACACCCGCCCCTGGTGATGGTCACGGCCTACGACACCCCGGGAGCTCGCATCGCCGACGCTGCCGGCGTGGACATGATCCTGGTCGGTGACTCGGTGGCCACCAATGTGCTGGGCTACGAGGACAACCTCCAGGTGACCGTGGCGGACATGGCCCATCACACCGCTGCCGTGGCCAGGGCCAGGCCGAAGCCGCTGATCGTGGCCGATCTGCCGTGGATGAGCTACCACCTCGACCCGGTGGACACGGTCCGCAACGGGGCGACGCTCATCCGGGCCGGCGCCCAGGCGGTCAAATTGGAAGGCGGGGTCAACCGGGTCCCGATGATCGAGGCGCTGGTCGCCGCCGAAATCCCGGTCATGGGCCACCTGGGCCTCACCCCGCAGTCGATCAACGCCATGGGGGGCTACCGGGTTCAGGGTCGTGACGACGCCGCGGCCCACACGCTGGCCCTGGCGGCCAAGGCCATCTCGGCTGCCGGCTGCTTCGCCGTGGTCATCGAGGGGGTTCCCGAACGGGTCGGCGCGGCCATCACCGAGTCGTTGGACGTGCCCACCATCGGGATCGGTGCCGGACCGGACTGTGACGGGCAGGTGCTGGTCTTCCACGACCTGCTCGGTTTCAGTGCCACGGTGCCCAAGTTCGTGCGCCGTTATGCACAGCTCGAAGAGGCGGCAGTCGCCGGCGTGGCCGCCTATGCGGCCGATGTGCGCTCGGGGGCCTTTCCCGCCGACGCCGAGGTCTACCACTGAGTCCCGTCCCGGCCGGCCGGTCCGGGAGCGGGGTGGTTTGCCGGTAGGGTGGTGCGGTTGTCATGGCCACCTGCCGGTGGCCGATCAGTTCCGACCTGCCCCACGCCGGTGGGGCTCGGGCGCCACGGTGCCCGATCCAGAGGGAGGTGAGCCGCACGTGCGGCCATACGAAGCGATGGTTATTTTCGATACCGGTGCCGACGAGGCGGCGGTGAACGGGGTTCTCGACCGAGGTCTGGAAGCCCTCAAGGCCAAGGGCGGAAACGTCGGCCGGGTGGAGCGTTGGGGACGGCGCACCTTCGCCTACGAGCTCCAGCACAAGCGCGAGGGCTACTACGTCGTCATCGAGCTCACGGCAGAGCCACCGGCCGTGGCCGACATGGAGCGGGTGTTCGTCCTGGCCGACGAGGTGCTGCGCCACAAGGTCATGAGGATTCCCGACAACGTGGCCGGACGGCGTGCCGAGGCCGCAGCAGCGGCCGCAAGCAGCAAGGAGAGCTGACATGGCGAACGGAAACGTCGTAACCCTGGTGGGCAACATCACCCGCGACCCCGAGCTGCGCTTCACCAACACCGGACAGGCCACGTCGAGCTTCGGCCTGGCCGTCAACCGGCGGTGGCAGAACAGGCAGACCCAGGAGTGGGAAGAGGCCACGTCCTTCTTCGACATCGTGTGCTGGCGCGAGATGGCGGAGAACGCCGCCGAAAGCCTGAGCCGAGGCTCGCGGGTCATCGTCACGGGACGCCTCGAGCAGCGCAGCTGGGAGACGCCGGACGGCGACAAGCGGTCCAAGGTGGAGGTGGTGGCCGATGAGATCGGTCCGAGCATCCGGTGGGCCACCGCGCAGGTGACCAAGAACGAACGCCGGGGACCAGGTGAAGGTGGAGCGGGCCCGGCTTCGGCCGGTAGTGGGACCGGTGGATCTGGGGGGAGACCCGCCGCCAGTGAGCCCCAGGGATATGGATACAGCGAGGAGCCCTTCTAGTCATGGCACGTAACAACGATCGTGGAGGCGCCACCCGGCGTGCTCCCAAGGACACCGGCCGACGGATCAAGAAGAAGCCCTGTGCCCTGTGCAAGGACCGGGTGGAGTGGGTCGACTACAAGGATGTCGGGATGCTCCGCAAGTACATGAGCGACCGCGGCAAGATCAGGGCCCGCCGGGTATCCGGCAACTGCACCCAGCACCAACGCGACGTGGCCATTGCCATCAAGACGGCCCGTGAGCTGGTCCTGCTCCCCTACACACAGCGCACCACCACCGAGCGGCCGGGTGGTCGGGGCGGCGGCCGCGGTGGCCGCGAGGGTGGTGGCTACTCGGGGGCTGGTTCCGGTGGGCGGCGGCCCCGTGAAGAAGAGCGTTCGCTGTCGGCCGACGCCGCCTCGACGGCGGTGGTGGACGCGGTAGCCGACATCGTGAACGACCCAGGAGCCGAGGTGCTCGAAGTCACCGGCGCCGGCGACGGCACCCTCACCGAAGTCATCGCCGACGACGCGGTCACAGAAGATGGTGAGGTCTGAGATGAAGGTGCTGCTGCGGGCCGATATCGACGGGGTGGGAAAGCGGGGTGACATCATCGATGTGTCCGGTGGATTCGCCCGGAACCACTTGCTGCCGGCGAGAAAGGCCATCGTCGCCTCTGCCGGTCTGGAGAGCCAGGCCGCGGCGATGCGGAGGTCGAGAGATCTCCGCGATGCCCGCGACCACGAGTCGTCCGAGACCGTTGCCCGGACGCTTGTGGGAAATGCGATCACGCTGTCGGCCCGTGCCGCGGGGGACCGGCTGTTCGGCTCGGTATCCGCCGCGGACATCGTGCGGCACGTCGAGGAACAGACGGGTGCGGTCATCGACCGGAAGGATCTCGTGCTCGACGAGCCGATCAAGACGGTCGGTGAGCACAGTGTCCGGGTCGAGCTTGTGGGTGGCGTGGTCTTCGAGCTGACGGTGAACGTGGTCGCAGAGGGCTAGCTCGCCCGAGCATCACTCCAAACGGTCACAGCCTCCTGGGATGATGGGCGCATGTTGTGTCGCGTCCGCAGTCGTGCCGACCTTGTCCACGGTTCGTCCACACCTCGACACGGCCATATCCCCAGGAAGATGTCCTTCCGTTCCACAGGGCATCTCGGCGAGGGTTGAGGAATCATGGTTCAGGCATTAGACGATTCGCGCCCCAGACATCTCATGGCACCCATGGGGGGAAATGGTGGTCCGGCGGGCCGGGTCCCCCCTCACAATCTCGAAGCCGAGGAGTCAGTCCTCGGAGCCATGCTGCTGTCGCGCGATGCCATTGCCAGGGCCATGGAGATCTGCAAGCCCGAGGACTTCTACAAGTCGTCCCACGGGCACATCTTTTCGGCCATCACCTCCTTGTTCAGTCAGGGCGAACCGGCCGACTGGGTGACGGTGACCGAGGAGCTCAGGCGCCGTGGACTTCTCGAGACCATCGGGGACCCGTCGGTCTTCGTCTCCCTCCAGGCCAACACCCCTTCCATCGGGAACGCCGAGTACTACGCCAGGATCATCGAGGAACTGGCCCTGTTGCGGCGGCTGGTATCGGTGGCCGGCGAGATCACCGAACTTGGCTACAGCCTTCCCGAGGATGTCTCCGACGTGCTCGATCGGGCCGAGAGCCTGGTGTTCGAGGTCTCCCAGCGCCGGGTGGTCGACTCGATGACGCCGCTGCGGGACCTTCTGGGGGAGAGCCTCGACCACCTCGAGCAGCTCTTCACCCGGGGTGAATCGATCACCGGCCTGGCCACCGGCTACGCCGACCTGGACGAACAGCTGGCCGGCCTGCAGCCGTCGAATCTCATCGTGGTGGGGGCCCGACCGGCCATGGGCAAGACCAGCTTCGCCCTGGGCATGGTGGCCCATGCGGGCATCAAGTTGAACAAACCGGTGTTGCTCTTCTCCCTGGAGATGAGTCATCTCGAGCTCACCCAGCGGCTCCTCTGCTCGGAGGCTCGGGTCGACGCCAACCGGATGCGCACCGGCAAGCTCCTCGAGGCCGACTGGACGAAGATCGGTAACGCGATCAGTCGGATGAGCGAGGCCCCCATCTTCATCGACGACAATCCGAACCTGACGGTGATGGATATCCGAGCCCGGGCGCGTCGGCTGAAGAGCCGTGAAGGGTTGGGTCTGGTGGTGGTGGACTACCTCCAGCTGATGACCGGTCGGCACGGTGCGGAGAACCGGCAGGTCGAGGTATCCGAGATCAGCCGTGGTCTGAAGATCCTCGCCCGCGAGCTCGAGGTACCGGTGGTGGCTCTGTCCCAGCTGTCGCGGGGGCTGGAGATGCGCCAGGACAAGCGCCCGATGTTGGCCGATCTGAGGGAGTCGGGCTCCATCGAGCAGGACTCCGACGTGGTGTTGTTCATCTACCGCGACGAGATCTACAACCCGGATTCGAGTGAGAGCCAGGGCACGGCGGAGATCATTGTGGCCAAACACCGCAACGGGCCGACCGGGCACACCCGGCTGGCGTTCATCGGCCATCATGCCCGATTCGACAATATGGCCCGGGTCTAGAGAGCCCGGCGCCAGCAGGGCTGTGAAACCAGCAGCCCTGTGAAACCAGCAGGGCTGTGAAACCAGCAGCCCTGTGAAACCAGCAGGGCCTGAACCAACACTGAACCAACAGGGCCTGAACCAGCAGCCCTGTGAAACCAGCAGCCCTGTGCTTCGTTCAAATTTCGGAATTGGCCAAATTATCGCCTATAGCCGTTCGTTAGAGGCAATCCCTATCGCCCAGACGAGGCCAGCTCATCGGGGCCGAACGAGGTGGCACCGTCCGCTTTGGCCACTTGGACCCGGTGCCAGGTATCGGCCAAGAAGGCCACCATGTCACGGGCCCACTCCTGGCCTTTGGTGTCCTTCACGGCGTCGAGCTCTCGGAGGTGGTGGGCGTTGCACAAGGCATGCTCCACCTCATCGTGGTGGGCAAAGGTGCGATAGGGGAGCCAGCCGTCATGGACCACCACCCCCCGCAGGTGGGCGAGGATGTCCATGGCCTCGATGGCGGTCGGGCCCCGTCTCGCATCGAGGTGGTACAAGGTCGAGTCCTGGGTCGAGACGGAGTGGACCCAGTGCAACGAGGCGGCCACCCGCAGGCCGGTCTCGTCGGCATGGACGACGTCGGCCGAGCGCAACTGGTCCCGGAGCGAGGACAAGAAGTCCTCCAGGCGCTCCGCCCCCTCACTGACCATGGCCACGATGATCCCGGTCGACACCGGGATCCCGTAGGCGTCCCGCATCAGTTCGGCCACCCGCTTGATGGGGAGGTGCTGGCGGACCACCAGGTAGCAGATCAGGGCCCGGAGGTTGGGCCCGTAACAGGCCGGGCCGGTGGCCGGAGCCGGGAACGGGGCGGCGGTCTCGGCTCCACAGCGACAGCGGCGACGCTCGCAGCGATGCTCGGTGACCAGGGCCACCACCGGGGGCAGATCGAAGACCTGGCGGGTGATGACCTTGGTCACCGGGGCGGAGGCCAAACTTCCACCGCATTCACCACAGTGGTCCGGATGGTGGTCCACAACCAGGTCAGGGTCTGCCACCTGGGCCAGGTGTTTGCCGGGGTCGCCCGGCTGTTTCCCAGGCTTCTTCCCCGAGCGGACCCGGCGGGACTTGGGCGCGGGTTTGGCGTAGCCGTCGCTCGAGGGAGGCTTCGACGAATTCCGCGAATTCGTGCTCAGACGGGATCGCAGCCGAGCATTGTCCGCCGTCAGGGCCAGCACCGTGGCTTCGAGGGTGGCCAACCGATCGGCCTGGTCGACCAGGGCGGACCTCAGCTCGCCGTTCAGGGCCACCAACTCGGCGTAGGGGGGCGCCCCGGAGGGCTCAGAGGGAGGGTCCTGGGTCGGAATTCCCCACGGTACGCGTGTTGTCTGCCCAGGTGGGGGACCCTCCGGTCAGGGGCTGAATAGTTACCCTGTAGCCGATAATCCGGACAATTCCGCAAACGAACTACACGGCCCGGGGCAGGCCAACAAAGAGTTGCTCGAGGTGGTCATGAAGGGGTCGACCGCAGAATTCGATGATGATGCTCCAGTGACCGAATTCGTCATCCCGCGCATACCCGCCTCGGCCGGCGCGCTGATCGCTGATGGAGAAGGCCGGATCCTCATCCTCAAACCCACGTACAAATCGGGATGGACGATACCCGGAGGCCAGATCGAAGAGAACGGGGAATCCCCGTGGGAGGGCTGCCGTCGCGAGGTGCTCGAGGAGACGGGGCTCACTGTCACGTCGGGCCGGTTGGCCTGCGTAGATTTTCTTCGTCCGAGGGCCAGGCGTCCTGGTGGGCTTCGGTTCCTCTTTGACTGCGGCGCGGTCGGTGGTGATCAGAAGGCCCGGATCGTCCTGCAGGCAGAGGAGATCGAAGACCATCGATGGGTCGATGGAGAGGAGGCGGTCCAACGGTTGAGCGGACCGGTGGGGCGGAGAGTCGAACGTGTGCTGACCGCCACAGGCCCCCTGTATCTGGAAGAGGGCATTCCCGTAGCCGGCGTGACCGGATGAGGTGTGACCGGATGTGTCAGCCGGGCGGGTCATCCTTCGCCCGATGGCGTCAGCCGGCCGATAAGCCGGTTGAGGTGCTCCCGACCGAGGTCGGCCACTCGGGTGCAGGCGAACCAAGGCTCGACGGGGATGGTGTCCGCCACCGGATGCACTTCGACCACTGATCCGAGGGCCAGTGCGTCGGCGCAGGCGAAGGTCGGCAACAGGCTGAAACCGAGTCCGTGGGCCACCGCCGCGCCCACCACACGGAGGTCGGGTGCGACCAGCCGCAGATCGGCTTGGAAGGACCGGCCGAGCGAGGCGAGCCAGAATCGACGGGTCAGGGGGAGCTCGGCGCTGAAGGCCACCCAGGGCTTTCCGACCAGCCACGACCCGAGGTCCGTGAGCGATTCGAAGGGCTGATCCGGGGCCAGTGCCGGCGAGCCGACCAGCACGAAGCGCTTGGCGCCGATCGGGGTCGCGGTCAGGGATCGCCTTCCCGGGGTGACACTTGTCACGGCGATGTCGAGCTCCCCGTGCTCCAGCAGGTCGAGGATGACGTCGTCCGACCCGAACCGGGCGGAGAGTGCCGGGGACTCCGGTCCCAGCCGGGGGACGACGGCATACGAAAAGAACTCGGCCGAGGAGCCCAACCTGACACTGGCTGCGCCCGGGCTGACGGTTCCACCGTCGATCCCGGCAAGGACGGGCTCCAGGCGGTCGAGCGATTCGGCCACCTGGGCGTGCAGTTCGCGCCCCCGACGGGTGGGCTCGACCCCCTGTGACGTACGGATGAAGAGGGGCAGGCCAATCCGGCGCTCGAGTGAAGCCAACTGCTGGCTGGCCGCCGGCTGCGACAAGTTCCGCTGTTCGGCGCCGCCACTGACGGAACCCGACCGGTAGATGGCCACAAAGGTGCGCAGCCACTCCGAGACAGCCATTCATTAATCTTATATGAGGGGTGCATCAATCTTGTTTGCCAATGGATGGGTGACGGCTCAAGCTAGGGAGATGACCGACGTCCCGTACACCCACGGCCACCACGACAGCGTGTTGCGCTCCCATCGATGGCGGACGGCGGAGAACTCGGCCGGACACCTGTTGAGCCGGCTGTCCCCGGGCATGACCCTGCTGGACGTGGGCTGTGGACCCGGCACCATCACCTGCGACCTGGCCCGCCGTCTGGTCCCGGGGCAGGTGATCGGGGTCGACGCTTCTGCGGAGGTCGTCGAGGAAGCCACCGCCGCCGGTGCCGACATTCCGTCGGTCAGCTTCGAACAAGGTGATCTGTTCGACCTCCGGTTCGAAGACGGGACGTTCGACGTGGTCCACGCGCATCAGGTACTCCAACATGTGGGGGACCCGGCGGCGGCGCTCACCGAGATGCGACGGGTATGCCGCCGCGGAGGGATCGTCGCGGTTCGAGACGGGGATTACCCGGCCATGACGTACTTTCCCGAGGACCCGCACATGGCACGCGCCTTTGAGGCGTATGGGTGCCTTACCCGGCTCAACGGGGCGAATTGGGATGCCGGGCGCAGGCTGCTCGATTGGGCCCTGGGTGTCGGCTTCTCCTCGGTGATCCCGTCCGCGTCGGCCTGGTGCTTCGCGACGCCGGGAGACCGGGCCTGGTGGGGGGACCTGTGGGCTGATCGCTTCACCCAATCGGGGTTGGCCGATCAGCTGCTCGCCCACGGCATCGCCACCATGGACGAACTCCGCCTCTTCGCCGACGCCTATCGACGGTGGGCGGCGGCGCCGGGTGGCTGGTTCGCCGTGCTCCACGGAGAGATCATCTGCACCGCGTGACGACGGGCGGTTCAGCCGGTCGAGGGGCCGGCCTAGAGGATGGCATCGAGGAAGCGACCTGGGGCTTCGACCATGGGGTAGTGGCCGACCCGCTCCAACAGGTGGAGCTGGACGTCCGGTCGCGCCGAACGGAGACGATCGGCCATGGACGGTACGGCGATGGGGTCGTCCTGTCCCCAGATCACCACCAGAGGGGACGGGTGGCGCTCGATGGCTCCGGTGAAGCGTGGCTCGCCGTGCTTCCGCTCCTCGACGTACCGGATGAGGCGGGGGAGCAGCAGTTGTCCGTCCAGATGGGAGATCATCTCCCATTGACCGGCAATCTCGTCGTCGTCGACCACGCTGGTGGGACTGAACGTGGCCGTCACGCCCGCCATCACCGTGGCCTGATCGAGCGGAGCATCCACAGGTAGCCGTTGATCGGGAAGGCCGAGGAGGAAGAGCTGGCCGGCACTGAATTGGGTGAGCCCGAAATAGATGCTCCCGTTGCTGAGTATCCGCCCGGCAATCTCGACGTCCCAGTTGCCCTCGAGATTGCGGGCCAGGAGCTCCCCGCCCACCGTGTCGCCGATGTCGTGGGTCAGCAACGCCAGGCGGTTCACCCCGACGGCATCGAGAAAGGCCGCCGCGATGTCCGCTTGGATCGCGAAACTGTAGGTCCGGTCCGGCTTGTCGGACAGGCCGTAGCCGAGCATGTCGAAGAGCAGTACTCGACGACCCTCCGCCAGCCGGTCGACGATGCCGTGGAAATCGAACGACGATGTCGGAAATCCATGGAGAATGAGCAGCGGTGCATGCAACTCGGTGCCGACTGCGGGCACGTCGACGGTGAAGATCCGATGACCGCACAAGGTCAGGTAGTGCCCCCGGGCCCTCCACGACTCGGCCGGCCGGCTCACCCGATCAGCTGTGTCCGGAAGAAGTCGAGAACCTGGTCGAGCGCAGCGCGGGTAGGCGTTCCGGGCCGATCGTCGAGATCCTCGGTGAGCACCGAGTGGGCGGCCTTCTTGTGGCCGTGCGGATTTCCCGTGGACGAGTCGAGCTCGACGGCCACGAAGGAATCGCCGAGGAGTTCGCGGAGATGCTGGAACCGCTCGGGCGGGCTGAACTTGTCACCGGTGAACCGAAGCCCGAGCACGCACGCTCCGGCCGCAGCCCGTTCTTGCACGCGGGCCGTGTCGGCCGGTGAGAGCCCGATGTCGCGCCGGAGGGACTTGGTCACTGGAAACGGAAGGGAGGGCTGGCTGAGCACCGGGGCCAGTACCACGTCGTCCACCATCATTCCCAGCGCGAACCCCCCGGTGAAGCACATGCCCACCGCGCCGACTCCGGGCCCACCGCATGTTGCGTGCTCCGCGGCGGCCAGGGCGCGAAGCCAGCTGATGATGGGGCTCGTCTTTCCTTGGGCCAGCACGGTGAACTCGCGGCTGATACAGGCGCGGGTGAGGGAGGAGAGGACGTACCCGGGGGTGGCCGCCCGCCCGTCGTCGCCGAACAGGTGGGGCATCACCGCCGTGAATCCGCCGTCGACCACGGTGCGCCCGAAGGTGGCAACCGCCGGGGTGATGCCCGGCATCTCACTGATCACGATGACGGCCGGGCCTGACCCGGCCCGGTAGACCACCCGCTCCTTGCCGTCGGCGGAAAATGACCCCTGTTCGAATCCTGCCAGTGGATCGGCCACGGGGTGGACGTTACCTCGCAACCGGGCGGGGTTTCTCGGCCTCAGGCCAGGGACAGGGTGACCACCACCGGCAGGTGGTCGGATCCGGCAAACGCCCCCGCCCGGGCATCGAGCACCGAGACGGGAGGGGTGATCAGCACGTGGTCGAGCTGGCTATGAGGTCGGTATGCCGGCCACGTGCGGACGGTGACCGCCCGTCGCCAACCCCTGAGGTAGGAGTTGACCGGCGGGCCCCAGAGATTCATGTCTCCGGCCAGCACCGAGGCATTGGTCGGTGGGGGAAGCAGGTTGCGCAGGAGGCGGTACTGGGCGTGAGAGCCGTGGGTGAAGTGGGACATGTGGGTCCCGAACACGGCGAGCAGCCCGCCGTCCAGTTCGATGTCGCATCCGATCACGACCCGGCGCGCCGCATCACGGCGAAGCTTCGTCAGCGGAATGACCGTGGATCGGTGCACGGGCAGTCGCGAGAGCATGGCCAGCCCCCACGTACCGTCGACGTACCTGGAGCCGGCCCGGTCGGAATTCAGTCGCCAGTGCTCGTCATCGAGCCGGAACGAGGTTCGCCAGGGTCCGATCGGTGGTCCCCAGCGGGCGGAGGCTGTCGTATGTGGATCGAAGAGACGGCCGTGGGCCAGGCCGATTTCAGCCACGACGGAGTAGCCCAGTTGACCGGCGACCACCGTGGCCGTGCTCGGGCCACCGTCATCCGGTGCCCACGATTCCTGCATGATGAGCAGGTCGGCATCGAGGTTCCGGCACTCCCTGACAACGTCGAAGGGCCTCCCCCAGCCGTCGACGCCGAGATGGATGTTGAAAGTGGCCAGCGTCAGGGACACGGGCCGCCGCTCTCCGCTCATGTGAGCGGAGGACCGGCCAGGCCGGTGGTCATCCCGTGGCTCGGGTTGGGGCCTGACACGGTGGAGTCCCGTGGGGCCGTTGCGATGGCGGTCCCGCCCGGCGTGCAGAGGACGGGGGCCATGGGTCCAGTGTGCCACCCGAGCCGGGCGAGAAGGGGACACCGGGCCGCGCCCCGACATCCGGAGCAACCGGGTCCTCCGGGTGGGAGCATGTTCCGATGATCGAGCACGAGGGATGGGACCAACGCCTGGGGTCGGCAGTCGTGAGCGCGGTCGGAGGGCCGATGAAATTCGACACGATGCTGCCCGGCCTCGAAGATGCCGGCGAGCACGCCCGCCGCCTCGAGGAGCTCGGGGTGGACGGGGCGTTCACCTTCGAGGGGCCCCACGATGTGTTCACTCCCCTCGTCCTGGCCGCGGTATCGACGACGACCCTCGAGCTGGCCACCAACGTGGCCATCGCCTTCCCCCGCAACCCCGTGCAACTCGCCCACCAGGCGTACGATCTCCAACTGCTGTCGAAGGGGCGGTTCACCCTCGGACTCGGCTCCCAGATCCGAGCCCAGGTGGAGAAACGTTACGGCGCCGCGTTCGATCGCCCGATCGCCCGCATGCGCGAACTGGTGGCTGCCCTCCGGGCCATCTTCGCCACCTGGCAGTCGGGCGATCAACTCGACTTCCGTGGAGAGTTCACCTCCCACACGTTGATGCCTCCCACGTTCAACCCCGGCCCCCATCCCTTCGGGATGCCGCCTATCGCCATCGGCGGACTGGGGCCTCAGATGGTGCGTCTGGCGGCCGAAGTTGCGGACGGCCTGCTGGTCATGCCATTCAACACCGCCGGCCATTTCCGCCAGCGGACACTCCCGGCCATCGAAGAGGGCCTGGCGCGCGCCGGTCGATCGAGAACGGACCTGACCGTCACCGGAGAGGTCATCGTGTGCTGTGGCCGCAACGACGTGGAGATGGAGGCCGCCCGGCTGGCCGGCCGGTGGCTCCTCGCGTTCTACGCATCCACGCCCGCCTACCGGCCGGTGCTCGAGGTGGAGGGGTGGGAGGGCCTGCAGCCGGAACTCAATAAGCTCTCCAAGTCGGGTCGCTGGGAGGAGATGCCACACATGATCGACGAGACCATGCTCACCACACTTTCCGCCGTGGGGTCCCCGAAGGAGGTTGCCTCACTCGTTGCCGACCGGTTCGGTGGTCAGGTCGACCGGGTGGGGTTCTACACGCCCTCCGGCGTCTCCGATGAGACGCTGGGCGAACTGATTGACGTGCTGGCCGGGACCGGGACCGAGGCCGGCGCCGGTGCCGGGGCCGGAACGACGACGAACGGAACGACGACGAACGGAGGGACGCCATGAGTGGACCGGCCGGCGGGCACTACGACGAATTCTCGCTGTTCGAGGAGAACGCCACCGAGGCCGGACTTCCTTGGTCGGGCCCGCCGACCGTGCGTCGTGAGTTCGTCGAGATGGACAGCGGCCGGAAGGTGAGTGCCCTGGTGTGGGGATCCGAGCCGGCCAGGATGGTGTTCCTGCACGGCGGGGGTCAGAACGCCCACACCTGGGACACGGTGGCCCTCGCCCTCGACGTGCCTCTGGTGGCCATCGACCTACCCGGGCACGGGCACTCCGACTGGCCTGGGGACGGACGCGCCCTGGACACGGGGGCCATGGCCGAGGACGTGGCCACGACCATGGCCCGACTGGCCCCTGACGCCGGCATGGTGGTGGGCATGTCGCTCGGAGGTATGACCGCCATCGCACTGGCCGCCAGGCATCCCGGCTCGGTCAGGCGACTGGCACTGGTGGACATCACCCCCGGGGTCGATCACGACAAGAGCTCCGACATCGCCGCCTTTCTTGCCGGCCCGGAGTCGTTCGCATCGTTCGATGAGATCCTTGAACGCACCATCCAGTTCAACCCCACCCGGTCCGAGTCGTCGCTACGACGGGGAGTGCTCCACAACGCGGTACAGCGCGAGGACGGGTCGTGGACCTGGCGCCACCAACTGGGACGCCCGTCGACCGGCACCGGCCTCCACGTGGACTCGCTCGACTTCGGCTCCCTGTGGGACGACCTCGAGCACATCGCCGTGCCGGTGCTGCTGGCTCGGGGCAAACTCTCACCCGTGGTCGACGACGCCGACGAAGCAGAGTTCCGTCGGCGCCGACCGACCGACCTGGTGGTCACGGTTGAGGGCGCGGGCCACAGCATCCAAGGGGACCAGCCGGTCGAGCTGGCCCGCATCCTCAGCCGCTTCTCCGTCGGAGACTGACCCTCAGGCGGCGACCTGGCCGGCGTCCGGAGTCCCCGCCGCCCCCGCGCCCTCGTCCGACAGCGCGGCGCCGAGCACCTCGCTGATGTCCGACGCCAGTTGGAAGGTCATCTCTTCGCGCACTGCTTCGGGAACATCCTCGAGATCGGGTCCGTTGCGGACCGGAAGTACGACGTGCGTCAACCCGGCCCGGTGGGCGGCGAGAACCTTCTGGCGGACCCCGCCGATGGGAAGAACCCTGCCCTGCAGGGTGACCTCGCCGGTCATACCCAACACCGACCTGACCGGCACGCCGCGGAGCAGGCTCACCAGCGCGGTGGTCATCGTGACCCCAGCAGAGGGCCCGTCCTTCGGGATGGCCCCGGCGGGGACGTGGACGTGGAACCGCTTGCCGGCGAACACCGTCGGGTTGATGTCCAACTCCGACGCGTGCGAGCGCACATAGGAGAGGGCGATCTCCGCCGACTCCTTCATGACGTCGCCTAGTTGCCCGGTCAGGGTCAGACCCTCCGGTCCGTCCATCATCGTCGCCTCCACATAGAGCACGTCGCCACCGGTTCCGGTGACGGCCAGCCCGGTGGCCACGCCGGGGACAGCGGTCCGGTCCGCCGCCTCGAAGAAGAAGCGCGGGCGGCCGAGCCACTCGCGGACATCGTCGGCGTCGACCGTCAGGGGCGACCCCGACCCGGCGCCGTCCGAAGCGATGCGAGCGGCGACCTTGCGCAGGAGCCGGCCGAGCTCGCGCTCGAGCGAGCGAACGCCAGCTTCACGGGTGTAGTCACCCACGATGACCCGAAGGGCGTCGTCGGTGATGACGACCTCGTCGCCGCCCAGGGCGGCGCGATCGAGTTGGCGACCGACCAGGTGGTGGCGCGCGATGGCCACCTTCTCGTCCTCGGTGTAGCCATCGAGACGGATGATCTCCATCCGGTCGAGCAGCGCCCCGGGAATGGTGTCGACCATGTTGGCGGTGGCGATGAACAGGACCTTGGACAGATCCAGCTCGACCTCGAGGTAGTGGTCGCGGAAGGTGTGGTTCTGGGCCGGATCCAAGACCTCGAGCAGGGCCGAGGACGGGTCTCCCCGATAGTCGGCTCCGAGCTTGTCCACCTCGTCGAGGACGATCACCGGGTTCATCGTCCCCGCCTCGCGCAGGGCGCGCACCAGCCTGCCGGGCTGGGCACCCACGTAGGTCCGGCGGTGGCCGCGGATCTCAGCCTCGTCCCGGACACCGCCCAGTGCCACCCGGACGAAGGATCGCCCGAGGGCGCGGGCCACCGACTCGCCCAGCGATGTCTTGCCCACCCCGGGAGGGCCGACGAGGGCCAGAATGGCGCCCGCGCCACGCCCGCCCACCGGGGCCAGGCCGCGCTCGGCCTGGAGCTTGCGCACGGCCAGATGCTCGAGGATGCGATCCTTCACATCGCGTAGACCGTCATGGTCCTCGTCGAGGATGCGCGACGCTTCGACCACGTCGAGCCGGTCCTCGGACTGCTCGCCCCAGGGAAGCTCGAGCACCGTATCCAGCCAGGTCCGGATCCACCCGTGCTCGGGGTTCTGCTCGCTCATCCGCTCGAGCTTGTCGATCTCGCGGTCGACCGCCTTGCGCACGGCTTCGGGTAGGTCCCTGCCCTCGACCCGCCCGCGGTAGTCGTCGGGTGCATTCTCGTCACCCGACCCGAGCTGTCCCAGCTCCTTGCGGATCGACTCGAGCTGGCGCCTCAGCAGGAACTCGCGCTGGGTCTTCTCCATGCCCTCTTCGACGTCGGTCTTGATCCGCTCGCGCAGCGTGAGATCGGCGAGGACCTCGCGGGCCCAGGCGATGACCAGTCGCAGCCGTTGCTCGACATCGACGGTCTCGAGGACCTCGACCTTCTGGGCCAGGGACAGATCGGGAGAGTAGCCGGACATGTCGGCCACGCGGCCCGGGTCGGTCACGTCGGCCAGGCGTTCGGCCAGTCGCCCCGCACCCCGGCCCAGGAGGATGTTCTCGACCACGGCCCGGTACTCGCGTGCCAGCTCGGTTGCCTCTTCGGTCACCGGGACCTCGGCGATGTGCTCGACCTCGACCCAGAGGGCCTGTCCGGTGCCGGGCACCGCCGTGCCCAGCCGGGCCCGGTCGATGCCCCGCACGGCCACGGCCGGCATCCCACCGGGTAGCTCGCCGGTCTCCATGACCTCGGAGACCACCCCGATCGACGCGTAACGCCCGTCGATGAAGGGGACGATCACGAAATGGCCCCCTGCCGCCTCGGCGGCCTCGGCGGCCGCCTTCGCCTCGTCCGACTCCAAAGCCATGGTGAAGACCATGCCCGGGAGCACCACCCCCGAGGTCAGGGGCAGAAGTGGCAGGTTCTCAGTCAATTCGTCCATCGTTCCTCCGAAATTCACCAGCACTGTGCTGTTGAGTGGTCAACAGATAAGTCGAACGTGTATTCCCCTTCGTGCCTGGATGGGTCCGGAGGCGGTGTCGCCGCTCGGGCCGCCCCGAAACCCGGCACCTGCCGGAAACACTCCGGCAATCAGGAGGAAATGCAGGTGGGGCACCATAACCAGATGGACCCATCCCTCGGCCAGCCTCGGGAAGGCCACGTGATCGTCTGCGGTCTCCAGGGCGTCGGTTTGCGGATGGTCGAGCAGCTCAACCAGGCCGGGGTGGACGTGGTGGTGGTCGACGACGAGCCCGAGCAGCGTCTGGTCCGGGTGGTCGAGGCGTGGGGCATCCCCTACATCGTCGGGAGCCCCCGGATCGGCGGTGTCCTCGAGGAGGCGGGGTTGTCGACCGCCCGCGCCGTCGTGTGTGCAGAGCGCACCGAGGTCCAGACCCTCGAGACCGCCCTCCTCGTCAGCGAGGTGCGCCCCGAGATCCGGGTCGTCGTGCAGTTGGCCAATGCCGCCGTGGGAGCGGCTGTCTCCCAGGTCACCGGGCCCGGCACCGTTCTCGACGTGGCCGCCCTGGCCGCACCCTCCATCGTCGAAGCCTGCCTGGGCAGCGATTCCTTCCAGATCGAACTGGCCGGTACCCGGTTCATGACCGCCGAGGTCGAGGTGGAGCGGTACGCATCGTTGCGGGCGCTGTTCGGGTCCCTGGCCCCGGTGGCCGTGGTGCCGTCGGACGGATCGGACACCGTGGCCTGCCCGGGCCGCGATCACGCGGTGTCGATCGGGGACCGGGTGACGGTGCTCGGCACCCCCGGGGAGCTGAGCCAAGCCGGCATCGCCATGCGAAGCGACGACGGTGGCCAGGGGCCGCGTTCGAGGTCCTCGACCCGGCCCGGGTTCGTCCGGCGGATGGCCGGGGTGGTGGGCTCGGACGCCAACACCACACTGCGTTTCGCCGTGGGGGCCGCCGCCGTGTTGGTGGCGATGTCGGTGGTGATCCTCCGTCTCGCCTACCACACCCCCCACGGTGGTCACGTGTCCGTTCTCGTCGCCCTCTACTTCACCGTGGAGACCATCTCCACGGTGGGGTTCGGAGACCTCTATTTCTCCGGCCAGTCCACCGGCATCCTCGTCTTCGGGATCTTCCTCATGGTCATGGGGGCCACGCTGCTCACCACCGTCTTCGCCCTCATCACCAACCTCCTGGTCTCGTGGCGCATCGAGCAGTCCCTCGGCCGACAGCACCTGGTGGGAATCGAGGGTCACGTGGTGGTGATCGGACTGGGCTCGGTCGGCATCCGGGTGCTCGAGGGCCTGCAGGCCGAGGGGCGTGAGGTCGTCGTGGTGGAGCGGAACGAGAACAACAGGTTTTTGAACCAGGCCCGGGCCCGTGGGGTACCGGTGCTCATCGCAGATTCCACCCAACGCCAGACCCTCGAGGATGCCAACGTCCACGCGGCTTCGGCTGTGGCCGTCCTGACCAGCGACGACCTCACCAACATCGAAACCGGCCTGGCCGTCCGCGACTTCCTGGGCGACCGATGGGTGCGTGTCCCGGTCGTGCTCAGGGTCTTCGACCGCGCCCTCGGTCACACCGTCGAGCACCACTTCGACTTCCGCCACGTGCGCTCGACGTCGGCTCTGGCCGCCCCCCGGTTCGTGGGCGCCGCCCTCGGCCTCGACATCCTCGGATCATTCACGGTGGGAGGGCAACCCTTTCTGGTCGGACGACTGACCGTGGACCCTGGGCGCGGGCTCGACGGCCTGGCCATGCAGGACCTGCCGGCCCGGACGCGGGTGATCGCTCTGAGCCGGGCGGCGGACGGAGGCCGTCTCGAGCACCCACCGCGGCGGGGCACCCGCTTCGCTCCCGGTGACGAGGCATATCTGCTGGGCCCGTATGAGGAGCTCCTCCGGGTCCTGCGCCACCAGCACGAGGGCGATGTCGGCTCGGCGGTGTAACGCCGAGAGTTCATCCCCAGAGCACCTGATGTTCGTGCTCCGTTCACTGGGGGTTCGCCCGACGTTCATCTCCGATGGGTACGGTCGCAAGCGGGGTGCTTCTTGCACCCCATTTTGTTTGCGGTCGGAACGACGGCCGCAGAATGCTGACACGGAGGTTCCAGCACCAGTGGACTCGATCCTGACCCCTCTCCCACCGAGGGGGCCGCGCCGCAAGGCGACCCATCTCCTCATCGCAAGCCTGGTTGCCGCGGGCACGTTGCTGGCCGCCTGCAGCTCGTCGTCTACACCCTCGACCACGACGGTGCCCCCCGGGGGCAAATTGAGCGCCAGCAACGCCGCCTTCATCGCCGCCGACCTCAAGGCTCCCTCGGGCTCGCTGACCGCGGCCGGATCGACGTTCGTCCAGCCCTTCTTCACCAAGGCCTTCTACACCTACACCGGGCTCAACTCCGGTCTGCAGGTCAACTACTCCGGTGTGGGCAGCGGCACGGGCATCACCGACTTCGAGTCCGGGTCGGTCGACTTCGCCGCCTCCGACGTGCCCATGTCGAGCTCCGACCTGGCCAAGATGCCGGCGTCGGCCGGCAAGGTCATCCAGATCCCGGACATCCTCGGCGGTGTCAGCGTCTCCTACAACCTGCCCGGCGTGACCAAGCGGCTGCGGTTGGACGCCCCCACACTGGCCGGCATCTTCGACGGCTCCATCAAGACCTGGAACGCCCCGCAGATGAAAGCCCTCAACCCCGGGGTGACCCTGCCCTCCAACAGCATCGTGCCCGAGGTGCGGGCCGACAGCTCGGGTACCACCTACATCTTCACCGACTACCTGGCGGTGGCCGCCCCGACCGTGTGGAAGCTGGGTACGAGCAAGACCATCGCCTGGCCGTCGGTGGCCATCGCCACGCCCAAGAACTCGGGTGTGGCGTCGAGCATCAAGTCGACCCCGTACTCGATCGGCTACGTCGAGCTGGCCTACGCCCTGCAGAACAACTTCACCTTCGCGGCCATCAAGAACGCCGCCGGAATGTACGTGGTGCCCTCGCAGGTCAGTGTGGCCGCCGACGCCGACCAGAGGCTCGGTGTCACCTCGACCGACTTCTCCATCGTCAACGAGCCGGGTGCGGCCAGCTACCCGATCGCCGGTTACAGCTGGGCCATCCTCTTGCAGCACCAGAAGAGCGCGACGACGGGCGCGCAGGTGGTCAAGGTCCTCGACTGGACCACCCATACCGGCGGTGGCCAGGACCAGGCGTCGGGACTCGGCTACGTCGTGCTCCCGCCCGGGCTCCAGAACTCCAATCGGTCCGCGTTGCTGACGGTCACGGGCCCGAGCGGGCAGGCCCTGCTGACCAAGTGAATTCGCCGGGTCCAAGACCCACGTCCGCGAGGGGCTGACCGAACACCGTGACGACCGTCGACACAGCGGCACCACACGTCGGGATGCCCGGACGGCGCCGCTCGATGCCCAACGGTGCCTACCGGGGGGTCCTCATCGCCGCGGCGGGGGTCTTCGTCGCCCTGGTGGTGTGGTACCTGGTCTCGATCATCGTCCAGTCCAAGCCGGCCTTCTCCACGCTCGGCTTCTCGTGGATCTTCGAAACGGTCTGGGACCCGAACCGGAACAAATTCGGACTGCTCCCGTTCATCCTCGGGACCGTCGAGACCACCGCCATCGCCCTCGTGCTGGCCGTGCCCATCGGCCTCGGCACCGCCATCGCCCTCGCCCACCTGGTCCCGGACCGGCTGCGGCCACCCCTGTCCACCGCGGTGGAGCTGCTGGCGGCCGTGCCCAGCGTGGTCTACGGCCTGTGGGGCCTGATCGTGCTCGCCCCGGTGTTCAGGAGCACGGTCGAGCCCTTTCTGACCTCGGTGCTCGGGTGGACCGGGCTGTTCAACGGTCCGGATGACGGGGTCGGGGTCCTGCTGGCCGGGGTCATCCTGTTCGTGATGGTGCTGCCCACCATGGTGGCCATCTCCCGCGACGTGCTGGTGGTCGTGCCCAAGGAGCAGGTGGAGGGGGCGCTGGCCCTGGGCGCGACCCGCTGGCAGGTGCTGCGCAAGGTGGTGGTCCCCGGTGCCCGTACCGGCATCCTCGGCGGCTTCACCCTGGCCATGGGTCGGGCGCTGGGTGAGACCGTGGCCGTGGCCCTGGTCATCGGCAACTCGCCCTATATCGCCCACTCGGTCAAGGCCCCGGCGGCCACCCTGGCCTCGCTCATCGTCAACAACTTCGGCGAGGCCACCGGTACCGAGCTGGCCGCCCTCTTCGGAGCGGCCTTGGTGCTCCTGGTCATCGGGATCTCCGTCAACGTCCTGGCGCGGTGGTTGGTGCGGTCGACCGCCCGGGGCAGCGCGGCATCGGTTGCGGTGGCCTGATGGCGTCCACCCTCACCTTCGACGCCCCGTTGGACCCGATGCTCCAGCGACGCCGGGAGATCCAGGCCGTGGCCGCGGCAACGCTCCGCCGGCGCAAGAATTACTCGCGGATCGCGGTGGGCGTGTGCTGGGTGTTCCTCGGGATCGCCATCGTCCCGCTGGTCGCCGTGGTCGCCTACGTGGTGATCAAGGGACTTCCTGCATGGAACGCCGACTTCTTCACCCACCCCACGACGCCCGAGGGCATACCGGGGGGCGGCGTGTCCAACGCCATCGTGGGCACGGCGGTGATCGGGCTCATCGCCACCGCGGTGACGGTGCCCCTCGGGCTCACCTGCGGCCTGTTTCTGGCCTCGTCGGAGGGGCGCGTCGCCTCAGCCGTCCGCTTCACCGCCGATGTCATGACCGGGGTCCCCTCGATCACCATCGGCATCTTCGGGTATATCGCCATCGTCAAGAATTTCGGCTACAGCGGGCTGGCCGGTGCGTTCGCCATCGGGATCGTGATGCTCCCGGTGATCATCCGGGCCGGCGAGACCGCCTACCGCGGCGTGCCCTACAGCTTGAGCGAGGCCGCCCTGGCCCTCGGTGCCCGCAACTCCACCATCGCCAGACGCGTGGTGGTGCCGTCGGCCATGCCCGGGGTCATCACCGGTGTGCTGCTGGCCGTGGCCCGCGGCCTGGGTGAGACCGCACCCCTGTTGCTGACCATCTTCGGCAACCAGTACATGCAGTGGAACCCGACGAAGGCGATCGACGCCCTTCCCCTGGTGATCTTCAACAACAGCAGCCAGCCCTATGCCGATCTGGTACAGATCGCATGGGGGGCGGCGTTGCTCCTGATGGTGGTGGTCCTGGTGCTCAGCATCGGCAGCCGGGTCACCGCCGCCTTCCTGCAGAAAGAGAAACAATGATCGATCCGACCCCCGCTTCACCGAGGATGGACGAGAGTGTGAGTGTGAACACCGGCGAGGTCCTGATGGAGCGACCGGCGGGCGACCCGGTGATGCGGCTGCGGGACGTGGCCGTCGCCTTCTCGGGCCGAACCGCGGTCCGCGATGTCACCTTCGACGTCCATGCCGGCGAGATCACCGCCCTCATCGGGCCGTCCGGGTCGGGCAAGACCACGCTGCTCCGTGCCCTCAACCGGATGCAGGACACCGTGCGGACCGCATCTGTCACCGGGAGCATCCACCTCGGCGACCTCGATGTCTATGCCGCGTCGACCGATGCCACACTGCTCCGGACGCGGGTGGGCATGGTCTTCCAGCGCCCGAACCCGTTCCCAACCATGAGCATCTACGAAAACGCCGTGGCCGGGCTCAGGTTCAACGGGGTGCGCAAGAAGGCGCTTCTCGACGAGGCGGCCGAGTCGGCCCTGATCGCCGCCGCCCTGTGGGACAGCGTGCGCGACCGGTTGAAGACCCACGCCAGCACCCTGTCGGGTGGGGAGCAACAGCGCCTGTGCATCGCCCGGGCCCTGGCCGTGGAGCCCGAGGTGTTGTTGATGGACGAGCCCACCTCGGCACTCGACCCGATCGCCACCAAGCGGATCGAAGAGCTGGTCGGGGAGCTCAAGCACCGGGTGACCATTGTCATCGTCACCCACAACATGCAACAGGCCATGCGGGTCTCCGACCGCTGTGCCTTCCTGCTGATGGGCGAGGACAAGGCCGGCAAGCTCATCGAATTCGGACCCACCGCCAAGCTGTTCAGCGAGCCCACCGACCCCCGGACGCTGGACTACGTCAACGGTCGGTTCGGCTAGGGACGACCGGACGCTGACTGCCGACCGGGGCCCGGACAGCCCGGGCCGGGAGCCCAGACCGGATCGCTAGGCCGAGACCGGCTGGGCACGGTCGGGACGACCCGACCGGTCCAGCTCGAACACCTGCGGGGACGGCGGTGTGGGACGGGCGCCATCGGGGTCGATCCGGAAACCGACGCCCCGGACCGTGACGATGAAGTGGGGTTGGGCGGGATCCGGCTCGAGCTTGGCCCGGAGCCGGTGGATGTGGGTGTCGAGGGTCCGACTGTCCGAGAGGTAGCGATCTGGCCACAACAGGTCGATGAGCTCGGCCCGCGTGCGGACCCGGCGGGCCGGGGAGAGCAGCACCGCCAACAGGTCGAATTCGCGCCGGGACAGGTGGGTCTGACGCCTGTCGACGGTCACCTCGCGGCGGACGAAGTCGACGGTGACGGTCCCGAACGCGGCGTTTGGACGCTGGTCGGAGAGGTCTCGATCGGCGTTCGGCCCGCCTGCGGTGGGAGGAACAGGCTCCAGGAAGGGCGTGGCCTGCGGTGACACCCGGCGAAGGATTGCCTGGATCCGGGCCACCAGCTCCCGCAGGTGAAATGGCTTGGTCACGTAGTCCGACGCTCCGAGCTCGAGACCGAGGACCACGTCGAGCTCGGTGTCCACGGCGCTGACCATCACGATCGGCACCTGGGACATGGCCCGCATCCGGCGGCAGACCTCCATCCCGTGCATGCCGGGCAACAGCATGTCGAGGAGCACGATGTCCGGAGGTCGGTCTGCGAACAGTCGCAGACCCTCGGAGCCGTCGGGGGCGACATCCACGTCGAAACCCTCCAGGCTGAGCCCCGAGGAGAGCGCCGCACGGTAGGACTCTTCATCCTCGACCACCAGAACTCTGATGTTCTCTGCGACGGCGTCCATGGGCAGGGGCGACCTCCAGGGCTGACCCTAGAGAAGCCAGGTGAACGGGAAACGGCCCGTTGGCTACCTGGGGGTGATCGTTCCGTGAACGTTGTGGGTCGGTCCGCGTTCTCCCGGGTCCGCGGGCCGGGCCGGGGGCCGGACGGCCCGCCCAGTGGGGGCGCCGGGTCATGCCGTGGGCTTCAACCAGTAGGGGTCCACCCGCACACCGATCGTCGACCAGTGGGGGAGGCAGTGGTGGGCGCGGCGCCGGGTAGACCCCTACTGTTTGAAGCGGTATCCGATCCCGCGCACCGTCAGTACGTGCTCGGGATCGGCCGGATTGAGCTCGATCTTCTTGCGCAGCCGCTTCACGTGGGTGTCGAGCGTGCGGCTGTCGCCCATCTTGCGGTCTTGCCAGATCCTTTCCATGCACTTCTGCCGAGTGACCACGTGGCCGGATTCGGAGACCAGCAGGGCCAGGAGATCGAACTCCTTGCGGGAGAGGTCGACGGCCTTCCCCCTGACCACCGTCTCCCGCAGCGCGAGATCGATGCAGACCGGGCCCAGGGTGTAGATACCGTCGGGACGGGACGAGACGACCTCGGGCAACGGCTGGCGCCCGATCCGCCGCAGGACCGCCCTGATCCGCGCCGTCAGTTCCCGGGGTCGTGGCGGTTTGGTGATGTGATCGGCGGCCCCGGCTTCGAGAGCCAGGACAGCGTCGAGCTCATCGTCGCGTGAGGTGATCATGATCACCGGAACGGCAGACATGGTGGCGATGCGCCGGAAGACCGACAGACCCTGCGAATCGGCCAACTGCATGTCCAACAGGACCAAGGATGGCGCCGCCGACGCCACCAGCCCGATTCCTTCGTCCCCGTTCGTGGCGGTGACCACGTCGAATCCCTCCACCGAGAGCGTGGCGGCCAACGAGTCCCGCGATTGGGTGTCGTCATCGATGATCAGCACGGTCGGGTGCCCGAGGGGCGGGAGTGCCGGATCCTCGACTTCGCGGAACGCCAAGGTCATCGTGGACCGGCGGTGTCCCGCGGCAGTGTGCACACCCGAATGCAGGCATCCAGTCGGTCCCTGCGGGCGGACACCCTGCGATGGGCGTGCCTCACCGGAAATGGTAGAGCGGTTGCCGTGAGAGGCGGAGGGGGCCAGGCCCCCGGACGGAGTGACCGAGACAGTGCGCCCCTCCCTACCGTTGGACGGGTCGGGCGCTGACATGCCGTGTCGCGGTTCGCTGCCATCCCTTCACACCCTAAGAAGGCCAGGTGAACTCAGTGCAATCTCCGTGTCACTGAAAGATGAATGATGGGTAATCTTCTGCCACGGACACAATCAGCCGACATCCGCCGCACACCGCGCCGGCAATGAGTGACATCCGGGCCGGATCGAGCAGGCTCAAGAAGGGGTCGAAGGGACGGCGAACAATCCAAGTGAACGGGAAGACATGAGCGATACAGAAAAGGACAAGGTCGTCGACGTGTCGACCACCGATGAGTGGCGGAGGCTCTCGGACCGCTTCGAAGCGCTCCGCCAGCGTCACCTGCGGGAGCTGTTCGCCGACGATCCTGATCGTGGCACCCGGATGACGGTGACGGCCGGAGACCTCTATCTCGACTTCTCCAAACAGCGGGTGGATGACGAGACGCTGACCGCGCTGATGGACGTGGCCCGCGCCGCGGGGGTCGAGGAGCGCCGGGACGCCATGTTCGCCGGCCGGCACATCAACACCACCGAGGACAGGGCGGTGCTCCATGTGGCCCTGCGGATGCCGAGGACGGAGCGCCTCGAAGTCGACGGCCGCGACGTGGTGGCAGACGTGCACAAGGTGCTCGACCGGATGGGCGAGGTGGCCACCTCCATCCGCTCCGGCGACTGGAAGGGCTCCACCGGCAAGCGGATCACCGCCGTGGTCAACATCGGCATCGGGGGCTCCGACCTGGGTCCGGCCATGGCCCACGAGGCGATGCTCGACTACGCCACACCCGACATCGAATGCAGGTTCGTGTCCAACATCGACCCGGTCGACCTGTACTACAAGACGCACGACCTGGATCCGGCCGAGACCCTGTTCGTCGTCTGCTCGAAGACGTTCACCACACTGGAGACACTGACCAACGCCTCGGCCGCGCGGCAGTGGCTCCTCGACGGGCTGGGAAGCGGGGACGAAGCCGTGGCCCGTCACTTCGTGGCCGTCTCCACCAACGCTGAGGCGGTGACCGCCTTCGGCATCGATGCGGCCAACATGTTCGGCTTCTGGGACTGGGTGGGTGGCCGCTACTCGTTCGACTCCGCCATCGGCTTCTCGCTCATGGTGGCCATCGGGCCCGAGGCCTTTGCCGACATGCTGGCCGGCTTCCATGCCATCGACGAGCATTTCGCCACCGCTCCACTGGCCGCCAACATGCCGGTGATCCAGGGCATGCTCAACGTCTGGTACAACAACTTCTTCGGTGCGCAGACCCATGCAGTGCTCCCCTACAGCCAGCGCCTGGCCCGCTTCCCCGCCTATCTCCAGCAACTGACCATGGAGTCGAACGGAAAATCGGTGCGACGCGACGGGTCGCCCGTGTGGGGCCAGACCGGCGAGATCTTCTGGGGCGAGCCGGGGACCAACGGCCAGCACGCCTTCTACCAGCTCATCCACCAGGGCACCAAGCTGATCCCGAGCGATTTCATCGCCTTCGGCCGGTCCACCCACGAGACAGGGGAGCAACAGGACCTCTTGATGTCCAACTGCTTCGCCCAGGCCCAGGTGCTGGCGTTCGGCCGCACGGCTGCCGAGGTTGCCGCCGACGGGACCGCTGCGTCCCTGGTTCCCCACAAGGTCATGCCCGGGAACCACCCGAGCTCGACCATCATGGCGCCCGAGCTGACCCCCTCGGTGCTCGGCCAGCTCGTCGCCCTCTACGAGCACACCGTGTTCACCGAAGGTGCCGTGTGGGGCATCGACTCCTTCGACCAGTGGGGGGTCGAGCTGGGGAAGGTCATGGCCAAGCAGCTGGCGCCGGCCCTGACCGGCGCAGGTCCTCCCGATCTGAGTGGGCAGGACAGTTCCACCGCGGCGTTGGTCCGTCGTTACCGGGCCATCCGCGAACTGCCCGGCTGAAGGGGACCGGCGCGGATCCGACCGCGCCGGTCAGGCCGAGGCCAGGGCCCTCCACAGCGATCGGTAGTTGGGATACGTCATCCCCTCGGTGATGTAGCCGGCCCGCTCCAGTTCGGCATGGAAGGCGGGGAGGTTGCGGAACGGGATCCCCATGTCCACGTGGTGGGCCAGATGCCAGCCCGTGTTGTAGGGCACGAACCAGAACCGGGCCAGCCAACCCTGCTCCACGTTGTGGGTGGTGACCCGGCGGTCGGCCCCGGCTTCGAGACCGCCGTGCTCGGCGATGGCCCGCAGGCGGTTGAGGACGCGCCATTGGGTCATCCACGGCAACCACCACAGCAGCGGGTAGATCCACCACCGTCCGGTTGCCGCCCACATGACGAGCCAGAGGGCGGCCTGCACGCCGAGGATCGAAGCCGCCACCGTCCGGGTGCCCCGGCTCTTCAGGGCCTTGAACAACGGCTTGAAGTTCTTCCAACCGGAGATGCCCACCGCGTCGCGGAGCAGACGGCGGGCCAGGGCGCGTCGTTCGCACCGGTAGCCGCCGTAGAAGGCGATGTCCGGCTCGCGCGGTCCGAACTCCTCTTTGTGATGGGCGAAGTGGCCACGCCGGTAGATCGAGATGGGTGTCCAGGTCGGGTAGGCGATGAGCCAGGTGCCGACCCAGTCGTTGGCCCGCTTGTTGGTGAACAGGATCTTGTGGGCCGCCTCGTGCATGAGAATGGCGAAACGGGCGTACATGGGCCCCATGAGGACGAACGCGGCCAGATAGCCCAGTGGATTGCCGAGCCACACCGCACCTCCGATGAGGACGGCAACCCAGAACCAGACCGACACCACGCTGACGGCGTTGCGCACGTTGGAGATCCGGCGGAACCCCTGGCGGAGCTCGGGACGGGCCATGCCGTTCTCCATCAGCCGCTCGGTGGGGAAGACCTCGGGTCGGACGGCGGCATCGGGCACCATGGTCATGGCCATGTCCCATATATTACTTATTAGAATCAAGTGATGCAAGATAGTAAGGAGCCCCTGACCGCCCGTTCGGTCCTGGCCAGCGCTCTGCTGGGCGAGGATCCGCCGGAGCTGCCGGTGGCCCACCTGGTCCACCTGGCCGGGCTGTTCGGGATCAGCGGCAACCGGGCCCGGGTGGCGCTCAGCCGGATGGTCGCCGCCGGGGAGGCGAGCACCGACGGAAACGGAAGGTACCGGCTTGCCGGACACCTGCTCGATCGCCTCGGGCGCCAGGCCGGAAGCCTGCGCGGTGAGACCAGGCCCTGGGAGGGAGCGTGGCGCCTGGTCGTCGTCACCACCTCGGCGCCCTCGGGGCGGTCGCCCGACCAACGCCTGGCCCGCCGCAAGCGGCTGGCCCTGGCCCGGCTGGCCGAGCAGCGGGAGGGGGTGTGGCTGCGCCCCGACAATATCGAGCTCGTCCCGGACCCGGGCGACGACCCCCACCTCACCGTGTTCACCGCCACCCCCGACGCGGACCCGGCGGCACTGGCCTCTGGCCTCTGGGACCTCGAGGGGTGGACCCGTCGGGCGGAGGACCTGCTCGGCCGGATGAGCCGGCTCCCGCCCACCGGTCCGGCCGACCTGGCCCCGGGCTTCGAACTGTCCGCCGCCGTGCTCCGCCATCTGCAGGCCGACCCGCTCCTCCCGGCCGAGCTGCTGCCTGAAGGATGGCCCGGGGCGAGGTTGCGCGCAGCCTACGAACGGTGGGATCGGCGGTATCGGGAGGTCCTGACCACCTGGGGACGCTCGGCCTGACCGGTGGGCCGGACCCGGTGGCCGCCCGCCGCCCGGATTTATGATCGATCGGCCGGGGCACCTGACCCCGGCGTGATGGGCGTCCGGCCGGTCCGGTCGCACCCGTCGCCGAGAGCGGAGGAGACCTGATGACCCAACCACCGATGGCCCGACCCGATGACGCACCGTTCGCGGGCCGGGTGGCGGTGATCACCGGAGCGGCGCGAGGTCAGGGTCGGAGCCATGCGCTGGAGTTCGCCCGGCTGGGTGCCGATGTCGCCATCTGCGATCTCGGCCACGATCTGGGCAGCGTGGGCTATCCCCTCAGCACCCCGGCCGACCTGGCGGAGACGGCGCGACAGGTCGAGGGCGAGGGACGTCGCTGCCTGTCGAAGGTGGCCGACGTCAGGGACCTCGACGCCATGATCGCATTCGTCGACGAGGCGAACGACGCCCTCGGGTCGGTGGACGTACTGGTGGCCAACGCCGGCGTCTCCGCCCTGGGCTCGATCTGCACCATGGACGCCACCCAGTGGAGCGAGACGGTCGACACCAATCTGACCGGGGTGTTCAACGCGATCCGCGCTGCCGCTCCGCACATGCGCCGGCAGCGATGGGGCCGCATCATCGCCATCTCTTCGATGATGGGCCGTTCGTCCAATCCCGGGATTCCGGCCTACGTGGCCTCCAAGTGGGGAGTGATCGGCCTGTGCAAGTCGGTGGCCTTCGAGCTCGCCGCCTTCGGGGTGACCGCCAACGCCGTGGCGCCGGGCAACGTCTCGACCCCGATGATCCACAATGACACCCTGTATGGGCTGATGCGACCCGACCTCGACCATCCCACCCGCGAGGACGTGGCCCCCGGCATGGCCGCATTGCACGTGCAACCGGTGCCGTGGCTGGAGCCCGAGGAGATCACCGCCGCGGTGGTCTTCCTGGCCTCCGAGGGGGCCCGCCACATCACCGGCTCGGTCATCGACGTGGACGCCGGAGCGTCGGCTCGCTTCACCGCATGAACGGCAGCCGCCCCCACGGCGGCACCCTCACTGCCGGGACATCGCGGCCCGCTGATCGGCTTCGGCCCGGGCGGCCTCGTCACCGGTGGCGGCGCGGACCAGGTTGACGTCGAGCCGGACGAGTCGCCCCTCGAACGGGAAGTGGCCGGTGTAGCGCTCGCTCACCGGTGAGCCGTGGTCGTAGCCGATGCTCGGGCCCACGCTCGAGATCATGGTCATGGCGAACGGGACGGCCATGGTTCCACAGGCCAGATCGTCGATGAGGAGGGTCGCTTCACCGCTCTTCCCTGTTCGCCGGAACCGAACGCCGACGACCGACGGGCCCACCGGTACCGCTTCTTCGGACTCGACCACGTGGTGCTCCCCGAAGCAGTTGTAGTCGAAGACCAGCCGGCTGTCCTGGACGAAGAGGCTGACTCCGGAGTTTTCGGTTCCCGAGGCATAGAGGACGCCGCCGGCACCCTCCGGCCGGTCGATGACGGCAGCCATGTCCCAACCCCGCCCCCCGAGCGAAGGGGCCACCTGCCCGGGCAGTGGCGACATGGGCGGGAAGTAGGAGTAGCGCCGACTGGAAGGATTGGGCGAGCGGTCGCGGTAGCGGGTGAAGAACAGCTCGATGGTCCGGTCGTCGAGGGGCAGCACCCCGTACTCCTCCGCTTCCGCCCACCACAGCCCGACCATCTCGGCCACCTTGTCTGGCATCTCCGCAGCCCGGTTGTGGCATTCGGATCGGTCCTCGGTCAGGTGGTACAGCTCCCAGTCATCCTCCTCGAAGGGCACGCCGGGCCGGTGGCGGGTCACGGCCTTCCATCCGTCGGCGTAGACGGCCCGGTGGCCCATCATCTCGTAGTACTGGACGTGCTTGGCGGTGGGCCGGTCGGGAGCGTCGAACGAGTAGTGCATGGAGACTCCCGAGATGGGGATCTGCTCCAGGCCGCGGTAGCTGGAAGGCGCCTCGATGCCCAGGGTCTCGTAGATCGTGGGGGCGATGTCGTTGACGTGGTGGAACTGGTCGCGGAGATCGCCCCGGGCGGCGATGCCGTCAGGCCAGTGCACGATGAGCGGGACGTGGACGCCGCCTTCGTGGGTGTTCTGCTTGTACCACTTGAACGGTGTGTTGCCGGCCTGGGCCCAGCCCCACGGGTAGTTCGAGTGGCTGTGAGGCCCGCCGATGTCGTCGATCCGCTCCACGGCCTCGTCGGGGGTCTCGATCATGAAGTTGAAGTACTTCATCTCGTGCATGACGCCGAACGGCCCACCCTCCTGGCTCGCTCCGTTGTCCGACAGCAGGATGAGGAGCGTGTTGTCGAGTCGACCGAGCTGTTCCAGTCCATCGATCAGGCGTCCGATCTGGGCGTCGGTGTGCTCGAGGAACGCGGCGAAGGCCTCCTGCAGGCGGGCGGCCAGGAGACGTTGGTTCTCGGGCAGCGTGTCCCACGCCTCCACGCCCGGATTGCGCGGGGCGAGCTGGGTATCGGCCGGGAGCAGCCCCAACTCCAGCTGGCGGGCGAACCACCTGTCGCGGGCCTCGTCCCACCCGGCGTCGAATCGCCCCCGGTACTTCTCGAGGTAGTGGGCGGGAGCCTGATGGGGTGCGTGCATGGCGCCGAAGGCGAGATAGGCGAAGAAGGGACGGTCCGGACGGATGGACGTGGAGTCGTGGATGAAACCGAGGGCGTGGTCGACCAGGTCCTCGCTCAGGTGGTACCCCTCGTCCGGCGTGGCCGGAGCCTCGACGGAGTGATTGTCGTAGACCAGCTCGGGATAGAACTGGTCGGTTTCGCCCTCGAGGAACCCGTAGTACCGGTCGAACCCGCGCTGGCAGGGCCATTGGTCGTAGGGACCGGCTGCCGACGCATTCTCCATGCTGCACAGGTGCCATTTCCCCAACGCGAAGGTGGCATAGCCCTCGTCCCTCAGGACCTCGGCCACGGTGGCCGCGTGGTTGGTGATGTGGCCACGCATGTTGGGGTAGCCGCTGTCGAAATTGGAGAGGGAGCGCATCCCGACCGTGTGGTGGTTCCTCCCGGTGAGCAGCGAGGCCCGGGTCGGCGAGCACAGCGGAGTGACGTGGAAGTTGGTGTAGCGCAGTCCACCGGCGGCCAGGCGGTCGATGTTCGGGGTGATGAGATCGGAGCCGTAGCTGCCGAAGTGGGCGAACCCGGTGTCGTCGAGGAGGATGACCACCACGTTGGGAGCGTCTTCCCCCGGGTGCGCCGGGGTGGGCCACCACGGCGTCGACTCGGCCTGGGTCCGCCCGATGGTGCCGCCGAATCCGTCGTCCGGGCCCCCTTTCCGGCGTGATTGTGGCATGGCGGACGACCATACCGAGGTACAGCCTCTGTGTCCATCAGCCCCAGAGGCCATCGGCCCCGGAGGCCCGTCGGCCCCGGAGGCCCGGCCGGTGTCGCCAGGTGCACGGGGATCGATCGGATGTCCCGCGGGCGACGGTAGATTTGATGGCTGTCCGGCGCGACGGTGACCCAGGGACCTGGGGCCAGAGGGGGGTACCGTTGAAGATGGCAGCCGGCAGCGCACTTCCCCCGCCTTGCCCCGACCAGTCCCGCGTGGTGGTGCCTGCGCCCGGCGACGGTCCCGGCCACTGGGCCGGCGGGCCCAGTGCCGTGCTCGACGGGGACGGGACCTTCTGGCTCGCCTACCGCCTGCGCCGGCCCGTCGGCGCCGGTCGCGGGTACGCCAACGTCGTGGCGCGGTCAGTGGACGGCGTCGAGTTCGAGACGGTCACGGTTCTCGACCGCGACGAGTTCGGTTCCGAGTCGCTCGAGCGGCCGGCCCTGGTCGGTCGGCCCACCGCCGGCATGTCCCCACCGTCCGACGGCCCTTCCGTCCTCCGGCACCGCCCGGTTCCGGCCGGCCGGCCTCTCGAGGAGGAGGAGGGAGGTTCGCTCGGCGGGTGCGTCGGCGGGCATGGGCATGGGCCTGGGTGTCGGTACCGGTATGGGTGTGGGTATGGGTCGGTTTGTCTCTAAATTCCATCGGTTTCATCAACATTATGGTCCCGGCCCCAGGTGACGTCAACCATCCCTGACCAGGCTGGTTGGCGTTCCTCGATCGATCTCGCTACTGTGCGCGGCCGGCGGCCCCGTCGAGTTGGGTTCCGCCGCCCTGCTCCGGGGCCGCCGCAGGTCGATCACGGTGAGCACTATCTTCTTGTCACGGTGGCACGGGCGATGGGGCTGATGAGCGGGCGGAGACCGAATGCATACTCGGACGGGAGCGCATGAGCGATGAACTCGCCGCGCCGGCCGAAGCGGAGTCGCGACGACCTCCACTCGCTTCTCATCGGAACGGGCCGCGCCATCCTCCGGGAGGAGGGACTCGGGACCGGCGCCGAGGCCCTCACCTTCAAGCGCGTGTTCGACCGGGTCGAGCGAGATACCGGGCTCCGACTGACCAATGCCTCGGTTATCCGCCGGGTCTGGGCGAACCAGGCCGACTATCAAGCCGAGGTGCTGATGGCCATCGCTGTCGATGCCGGAGGCTCCGAGGTCGACCGGACGCTCGACGCGGTGGCCCCGGTCTTCGAAGGCCTCGACCTGTCCACGGACGAAGCCCGTTGGGCGGCCATGCGCGAGCTGTGCCGGGTGGCGGGAGGAGCCAACATCGAAGCACTCCGCACGTCCCCCAACTGGCCGTCCTGGATCGGTGTGTGGGCCTTGGCCACCGCCGGCGACCAGCCCAGACGCCGGCGACGCATCGACGCGGCCCTCTTCCAGGGATACGAGTCGGCCACCGACCGCTTCGAGCAGTCCTACCTGGTCATCTCGTCGTCCCTCGGGTTCCGGCTGCGCGAGACCCTGACCATCCGTCAATTCGCCATCGCCGTCGGGGCACTGGCCGAAGGGTGCGCCCTGCGGAACCGGGTCGACGCATTGAACATGGAAGGGATCGTCCGTCCCACCGGGAGCGGTGGGCACGGACAGGACTGGACGCTGTTCGCCATCGGACTCGAAGCGCTCGTGCACCAGTTCCTCGAGCTCGACCCCGACTGGAGCCCGGCGGAGACCGAAGGATGAGGACGGCCGGTCCGCCGGAGGCCGCAGCAAGGGGGAGGGGCCGATGAGCAGTCGCCCGGTGGCCTTCGTCACCGGGGCCAGCCGAGGGATCGGCAAGGCCATCGCCGTGCACCTGGCCGCGGCCGGGTACGACGTGGCCATCGGCGCCCGGACACTGCACGAGGGGGAGGAGCGGGAGCACTCCTCCACGGTGGCCGCGTCCAACACCCGGGCCCTTCCCGGCTCACTCGACTCGACCGCGGCCCTCATCGAGGGGGCGGGCTCACGGGCCCTCCCCGTCTACCTGGACCTGCTCGATCGTGCATCCCTCGCACCCGCCGTCCATGCCGTCACCCGGGAGCTCGGTCCGATCGACGTGCTGGTCAACAACGGTCGCTATGTCGGGCCCGGTCACATGGACCGGGTTCTCGACACCCCGGTCGAGCTCTTGGACCGCCACCTCGAAGCGAACGTGATGGCGCCGGTCATCCTGGTCAAGCTGGTCCTGCCCCAGATGGTGGAACGGGGCGGAGGGCGTCGTCATCAACCTGGCGTCCAGCTCCGGAACCATGGACCCGCCGTCGCCCGCCGGAGCGGGGGGCTGGGGCCTCGGCTACGGCATGTCCAAGGGGGCCCTGCACCGGATGGCGGGCATCCTGGCCGTGGAGCTCGGCGACCGCGGGATCCGCGCCTACAACCTGAGCCCCGGCTTCATCGCCACCGAGCGCATCACCATCGACATGGCCGAGTTCGGGTTCGACGCCAGCGCCGGGGCTCCCCCTGATGTCGTGGGGGCCGTCGCCGCCTGGCTGGTCTCGGCTCCCGAGGCGCGGGAGCGGAACGGGGAGTGGGTCGAAGCCCAGGTGCTCTGCCGTCAGCTCGGGCTCCTGTCCGGTTGGCCATGAGAATCGACATCGACCGCTACTGTCACGAGCGGGATGGGAGCGTCGTCGTCAACGAGGGAGATGCTGCTCGACGCGGCCTCGCTCCTCTTCGCCGAGCGGGGGATCGACAACGTCTCGATCGCCGAAATCGTCCGGACGGCCGGTCAGCGCAACTCGTCCGCCGTCCACTACCACTTCGGCAACCGTGACGAGGTACTGCGGGCGGTCCTGGCCCGTCACGTCCCGGCCATCGCCGACCGCCGCCGCGAGCTACTGGAGCGGGCCCGGGCCAGACCGACGACGGATGCGCGATCGGCGGCGGAGGCCATCGTCCGCCCCCTCACCGAGTTCGCCCAGCGGGGATGGCGGGAGCGGGCCTATCTGCAGATCGGCTCCGAGCTGAGCGGCGCCATCGACCGGGCCTCGCCCGGGATCCGCGAACTGATGACGGCGACGGTGGGCCAGGCGGCGTGGAAGGTACTGCGCCAGCGGTGCCCGGATGTTCCCGCCGACCTATGGCGCGAACGGCGGGAGATCTGCATCGTGTTCATCGGACGAGCGGCCGCCGACCGGGCCCGATCGCTGGACGGTGGGGGACAAGGCGGTGTCCTGTCGGACGACCGGTTCGTCGACAATCTGGTCGACATGGTGATCGGCGCCATGACCGCGCCCCACCTCGGAGGCTGACAAGCTGGTGCCATGGGTAGCGAGTACGAGGTACCGACCACCGAGGACCTCGACCGGATGTTCGACTCGCTCAAGAACTGGGGCCGCTGGGGGGTCGGACGACCAGCGCGGTGCCCTCAACCACCTCACCGACGCCCGCCGCGCGACCGCGGTCGGTCTGGCGCGGACCGGCGAGTCGATCAGCCTGGCCCACGATCTCGCCACCGAGCCGCTTCCCGAGCATCCCCACCCCGTCCAACATCACATGCTCGCTTCCGGCGACGCCCGGGACTCCAGCGGCATCGCCGGCTACGAGGCCGCCCGCGACCACCTGGCCCTCGACGTGCACGGGCTCTGGACCACCCATGTCGACGCCCTCTCCCACATGTTCGTACGCGGGGAGATGTTCGGCGGCCGGCCGGCCAGCGAGGTTCGCAGCGACGGGGCCCACTCCAATACGGTGCTGTCGATGGCCGACGGCGTCATCGGCCGCGGGGTCCTCCTGGACGTGCCCCGCACCCTCGGATGCGACTACCTGACGGCCGGCCAGGTGGTCACGGTGGGCGACCTCGAGGCGGCCGAGGCCGCCCAGGGGGTGCGGGTGGGCACCGGTGACGTGCTCCTCGTCAAGTGGGGCCGCGAGGCTCGGCGGGCCGCCACCCGTGGATTCGACGGTTTCTCCGGCCTGCACTCGGAGTGCCTTCCCTGGTTGCAGGAGCGCGAGGTGGCCGTCCTCGGGAGCGACGGCATCTCCGATCCGATGCCCTTCGTGGGTACGCCGGACTGGCCCTTCCCGGTGCACCAGATCGGGATCACGGCCATGGGGGTGCATCTGATCGACAACGTGAAGCTGGCCCAGTTGAGCGACCGGTGCGCCGCCGCCGGGCGCTGGGAGTTCCTCTTCACCATGGCTCCGTTGCGGATCGTCCGGGGCACCGGATGCCCGGTCAATCCGGTGGCCGTGCTGTGACCTCCCACGACGACATCCGCCAGCTCATGCAGCGATACGCCCGGGCCGTGGACGATCGCGACATCGGGGGACTGGCCTCGCTCTTCCACCCCGACGCCCGGATCGCCGGTACCCGGGCGGAGCAGTCGCTCGAGGAGTGGCTCGAGACCATGCGGGCGCCTCGCTCCTTTCCTACCAGCATGCACTTCCTCGGCGAGCCCCTCATCGCAGACGGCGGAGCGGGTCGAGGCCGAGGTCGACACCTATGCGGTGGTCTACCAACTCGGCGATCCGGCCGCCGGACAGGGCGACCTCACCCTGGGCATGCGCTACCGCGATCAGGTGGTACTCGAGCAGGGCCGGTGGGTGTTCAAGCGGCGGTCCTCGACCGTGGTGTGGATGCGCTGACGGCCGGGCCCCGGACGGGCCGGAGCACTCAACTCGCCGGGGTGCGGATGAGCCGGCCCGGCGTCGCCCCGGTGGGCTCGCCGTCCCGGATGGTGACCTGTCCGTTGACCAGGGTGGCGAGGAAGCCCTGGGATCGCTGCTCCAGACGACGACCACCGGCAGGCAGGTCGTCCACCAGTTCGGGGACGGAGGGCCCGACGGTGTCCGGGTCGAAGACGTTGATGTCCGCCACCATGCCGGCCCGCAAGAGCCCGCGGTCGGCGAACCCCCAGGCCATGGCCGGGGCGAGGGTGATCATGCGGACCGCCTCCTCCAGCGTGAACTCCTGTCGGTCGCGCACCCAGTACCCGAGCAGATGGGTGTGGATCGAAGAGTCGGCGATCTGGCTGAGATGGGCGCCGGAGTCGGAGAAGGTCATCACCGCCCGCGGGTGACGGAGGGCCCGGAGCAGCACGTCCTCGTCCTGCGGGTAGCGGCTCGGCTGGATGAAGAGCTGGTTCCCTCCGGATGCCACGCATAGGTCGATCATGGCCTCGGCCGGGTGCACGCCCCGGGCGCGGGCGACATCGGCGACCGTCGGGTTGGGCGGGAGTCCGTGTTCGTAGACCCTGATGCCGTCGAAGTCCGGAGGCCGGGCCTGGGCCCCGACACCGGTCCAGTGCCCGTAGTCGGCGTTGACGGCGGCGTCGACGTAGGGGCGGCGCCGCTCGCCGTCCGCCAGGATCTGCACCTGTTCGTCGACCGTCAGGGCCCGGAGGTCGTGCCATGCGGGGAGGAGGTCGAAGGGCAGCTTCGTCTTGAGCGACAGCAGGACGGAGATGCCCCGGCAGTGGGTCTGGGCGATCATCCTGGCCCCGGCGGTGGCGGCATCGTCGAGGAAGTCGAGGAGAAAGCCCGATGACCGGGTGGCCACCATCCCGAATGTCATGGGCACCCGGCTGTCGGATCCGAGTCGCTTCATCCGGTCGAGGGCCGCCCGGCGCACCTCGGGGTCGGGAGCGGACATGCCGGCGTCGGCGCCTTCGAAGATGCCGGTTCCGAGGGTGCTCATGACGCCGACCAGCCGGACCACCTCGTCCCACGAGGCAAGCCTCGAGGCGACCGGCCGGTTGTCGGAGGTCTCGTGGTGCTCGGTGCGCGAGGTGGTGAAGCCGATGGCACCGGCCCGGAGCGAGTCGGCCAGCTGGCCCTCCATGGCCGCCAGGTCGTCGTCAGTGGCCTCCCCTTCGAAGGCCCGTTCGCCCATGGCCCACGTGCGCAGGGCCGAATGCCCGATGTTGGCCGCGAAGTTGATGCCCTTTCGCAGCCGGTCGACGGCATCGAGGTACTCGGGGAACGTCTCGAAGCTCCAGTCGATGCCGGCGGCCAGCGCGGCCGGGTCCATGTCCTCGGCCCGTTCGAGATTGCGGACCACGAGCGCCCGCTGGTCGCGGCGCACCGGGGCCAGCGTGAAGCCGCAGTTACCCATCACCGCGGAGGTCACGCCGTGCCAGCAGGAACTGGAGCCGGTGGCGTCCCAGAAGACCTGGGCGTCCATATGGGTGTGCCCGTCGATGAAACCGGGGGTGACCACGTGACCCTCGGCGTCGATCTCGTGGGCTCCCCGCTCGTGGATCCGGCCGACCGCGCCGATCCGGCCGTCGACGATGCCCACGTCGGACCGGAAGGATCCGAGGCCCGATCCGTCGACGACGGTTCCGTTCCGGATCACGATGTCATAGGGCATGGCACGACTTTCGCTGGCGGCGGTTAATGCGCATAGATTAGACGTGTGAGCTCGTCGTCCGAGATCCATCGGCACCTGACCCATCCGGTCGTCGACATCGACGGGCACATGGCCGAGTTCTTCCCTGCACTGGCGCCGTATCTCGAGCGCGAGGGCCTGTCCCTCGACCACCCCGCGTTGGCCCGCCTGGCCCCGCCCTACGGTGGCACCGACCGCACCTGGCACGGGCAGACGCCCGAGGAGCGGGCCGCCACCCGCACCCCCCGCGAGCCGTGGTGGAGCGCACCGGCGGGCCGGACCCTCGATCTGGCCACCGCCCTGTTCCCCGAGCTGTTGTACGAACGGCTGGACGAGCTCGGCATCGACTTCGGCGTGGTGTACCCGAGCCTCGGCCTGGTCTTCCTCCACACTCCGGACGAGCGTTACCGGCGCGGCACCTGCCGGGCCCTCAACCGGGCCAACGCCGCCACCTTCGCCTCCCTGGCCGACCGGCTGGCCCCGGTGGCGGCCATTCCCATGCACACCCCCGAGGAGGCGGTGGAGGAGCTCGAATTCGCGGTGGGCGAGCTCGGGTTCAAAGCGGTGGTCTGCGCCGGGTACGTGCAACGTCCCTTCGCCGCGCTGGACGGGAAGGATCCCGACGTGTCGAGGTACGCCTTCTGGCTCGATCAGTTCGGGATCGACTCGGCCTACGACTACGACCCGGTGTGGTCCAAGGCCGAAGAGCTCGGCGTGTCGATCGCCTTCCATTCCGGTTTCATCGGGATGACCCCGTACCGGTCGATCTCGAACTACGTGTTCAACCACCTGTCCATGCTGGCCGAGGGCCAGCAGTCATTGGCCAAGTCACTGTTCCTGGGCGGGGTCACCCGCCGATTCCCGGACATGAACTTCGCCTTCCTGGAGGGCGGGGTGGCCTGGGCTGCCGCCCTCTACTGCGACCTCATCGGCCACTGGGAGAAGCGCAATCTGGCGGCTCTCCGGGCCAATCTCGACCCGGCCCTCGTCGACCGGTCACTGATGGGTGCGATGGTGGCGAAGTACGCCCCCGACGCACTCGGCTACCGGGGGCCGCTGACCCGGCGGCCGGTGGAGGCCGAGGACACCCTGGACGAGTGGGCCGCGTGCGGCATCGAGAAGGCCGAGGACATCAAGGCGCTCTTCGTCGACCGTTTCTTCTTCGGATGCGAGGCCGACGATCCGTTGACCTCGATGGCCTTCAACACCCGGATCAACCCGTTCGGCGCCGAGCTGCAGGCGATGATGGGGTCGGACATCGCCCACTGGGACGTCCCCGACATGGCCGACGTGCTGGCCGAGGCGTGGGAGATGGTCGAGCACGGGTGGATCGCCGAGGCGGACTTCGAAAAGTTCACGTTCACCAATCCGGTCCGGTTCTACACCGGCACCAATCCCGACTTCTTCAGAGGGACGAGGGTCGAGTCGGCCGTCGACCGGCTGCTCGCCGGAGACTGACGTGCTCGATCTCGTGCTCCGTGGCGGCACCGTGGTCGACGGCACCGGGTCCGCACCCGTGGTGGCCGACGTCGGCATCCGCAACGGGAGGATCGCGGCCCTCGGACCCGCCGACGAACCGGCCCGGACGACGCTCGACGTGAGCGGCAGGATCGTCTGTCCCGGCTTCATCGATATCCACACCCACTACGACGCCCAGCTCCTGTGGGATCCGACGGCCAGTCCCTCGGTCCTCCACGGTGTGACCACGGTGCTGGGCGGGAACTGCGGGTTCTCGATCGCCCCGCTCCGGGCCGGCGACGCCGGGTACATCCGGCGAATGATGGCGGTGGTCGAGGGGATCCCGCTCGAGGCGCTGGAGAGCGGGGGCGCCTGGGAGTGGACGTCGTTCGGGCAGTACCTGGACCGCATCGACGTCGGCCTGGCCGTCAATGCCGGTTTCCTGGTCGGCCATTCGACGGTCCGGCGGGCGGTGATGGGCGAGGCGGCCACAGAGGATGCGGCCACCCCCGACCAGCTCGATGCCATGGTTCGGCTCGTCGGCGAGTCGGTGGCCGGGGGCGCACTCGGGTTCTCCTCGTCGCTCGGAGAAGGCCATGTCGACGGGAACGGCCGCCCGGTTCCCTCCCGGGTGGCCTCCGCCGGGGAGCTGGTCGCCCTGGCCGGTGCGGTGCGGGACCATCCCGGCACCACCCTCGAGTTCATCCCGACGGTGGGGCCGATCCCCCCGGAGCGGATGGAGTTGATGGCCGACATGTCCCTGGCCGCCGACAGGCCCCTCAACTGGAACCTCCTCGGCAGCCTGGCCTCCGAGGAGATCTACCAACAACAGCTCGAGGCGTCCGACCTGGCTGCGGCCAGGGGTGCCCACGTGGTCGCCCTGGCCCTGCCCGACATGATGCGGATGCGGTCGACCACCCTGCTGTCGGGCCTGCCCGGCTGGCGGGACGTCCTCGCCCTCGACCGGGCGCACCGGGTGGCTGCGGCGGCCGACCCGGCGACGAGGGCCGCGCTGCGGTCGGCCGCCGAGGCGGTGGCGGCCAGAGCCATGGGTGTGCTGTCCGACTTCCGTCTCATGGAGGTGGCCGATCCCGGGTCGATGTGGGTCGGCCGATCGCTGGGCGAGATCGCCGCTTCCAAGGGCACCGACGTCGTCGACGTCCTCATCGACACCGTCCTGGTCGATGGCCTCACCTTGTTCGTGGTCCTCCCCTCGCTCACGCCTTCCCTGGGTCGCACCGATGAGGGCTGGGCGGCCCGGGTGGCGGTCTGGAAGGACAGGCGGGTCATGTTGGGGGGCTCGGATGCCGGTGCCCACGTCGATCTGATGTGCCACGCCAACTACCCGACCGTCGTACTCGGCGAAGTGGTCCGTGACCGCGGCCTGCTCTCGTTGGAGGAGGCGGTGGAGATGATGACCGACCGCCCGGCCCGGCACTACGGGTTGCGCCACCGGGGCCGGATCGCCGACGGTTTCCATGCCGATCTGGTGGTGTTCGATGCCGACGAGGTGGGAACGCGGCCGGCGACGGTTGTCCACGATCTGCCGGGAGGAGGCGAACGGCTCCACGCGGCCTCCCGCGGTATCGACCACGTCTTCGTCGGCGGGAGTGAGGTGGTTGCGGACGGTGCGGTGACGGACGAGCGCCCGGGCCGCGTGCTGCGTTCCGGGCGCGACACCGAGACGGTGTCCCTGGCCGATGTCACGCCGTAGCGGCACCGTCGATGACGAGGGTCGTCCCACTGATGGTGGCGGCTTCCCCGGAGGCGAGGTAGGCGACCGCCGCGGCCACCTCTGCGGGCTCGATGAGGCGTCCCATGGGCGACGCCGCCCGGGCGAAGAGCGACATGTCCGCCCCCTCGGGTATCTCGAACCCGCGCAGGAACGGGGTGTCCACCGAGGCCGGGCACACCGCGTTGACCCGGACGCCGGCCTTGGCCAGTTCGATGGCCATCGACTTGGTGAGCATGATGACCCCGCCCTTCGACGCGCAGTAGGCGGCGTTGTAGGGCGTCGCCCGCAGGCCGGCCACCGAACCCATGTTCACGATCACCCCGGTGGACGCCACCAGGGCGGGCAGCGCACTCTGCGACAGCAGGAAGGTGCCGGTGAGGTTGACGTCGATCACCTCCCGCCATTGGTCGGGCTCCAGGTCACCGATGGCCCGGGCCAGACCGATGCCGGCCACGTTGGCCAGCACGTCGAGGTGCCCGTGGCGATGGAGCACCGCCGCCACCGCCGCCGCGCACGATTCCTCGTCCCTCACGTCGCAGGTGAGTCCATCGGCCATGGCCCGGATGTCGCACCCGACGACCGTGGCCCCCTCTGCGGACAGTCGCTCGACCACCGCGGCGCCGATCCCGCTCGCCGCACCCGAGACCAGCGCCACCTTCCCGTCGAATCGTGCCATGCGCTGAAACGTAGTGGCTGCCGCACGCGCCCAGTACCATGACCCCGATGGGGGCCCTGCAGGGAAAGGTGGCCGTCGTCACCGGTGGCGCATTGGGGATCGGCAGGGCGTCGGCCCGGATCTTCGCCCGTGAGGGCGCCAGTGTGGTGGTGGCCGACATCGACGAGGAGCACGGGCTCGAGACGGTTGCGCTGGTCGAGGCCGATGGAGGGCGGGCCACGTTCGTCCGACCGACGTGGCGGTGAAGGACGACGTCGAAGCCATGGTCGAGCACGCGGTGCGGTCCTTCGGCGGCCTCGACGTGGCCCATAACAACGCCGGGATCGCTGCGCCCATGGCCAAGCTGGCCGACTATCCCGACGACGGATGGGACCGCACCATCGCAGTGATGCTGACCGGCGTCTACCTGTGCATGAAGGCGGAGATCCCCCGCATGCTCGAGCGCGGGGGCGGGGCCATCGTGAACACGGCGTCGGGGGTGGGCCTTGTCGGATATCCGGGCCAGGCCGCGTACACCGCCTCCAAGCACGGCGTGGTCGGACTGACGAAGGTGGCGGCTCTCGACTACGGGGCGAAAGGCATTCGGGTCAACGCCATCTGCCCCGGAACCGCCCGTACCCCCATGGTCGATGACGCGGTCAGGCGCGATCCCTCCATCGACAGGTATCTCGAGACGCTGCACCCGATCGGCCGGATCGCCGAGGCCGCAGAGATCGCCGAGGCCGCGGTCTGGCTCTGCACCCCGGCGGCGTCATTCGTGCTCGGGGTGGCACTTCCGGTCGACGGCGGGTACGTGGTCCCTTGAGGACGGCCGTGTCGATGCGGACGGTGAGCCGGCTCGCCGGACAGGGCCACCTGATCGGGGGATCGTGGAGCCCGAGCAACGCCGGGGGCGACTACGACCACCGGTACGCGGCCACCGGCGAGGTGCAGGCCCGCATCGGGTTGGCCGGGGCCGCTGATGTCGATGCCGCGGTCATCGCCGCCCGGGCCGCGTCGCCCGGATGGGCCGCGCTTGCGCCGCTGAAGCGGGCCAGGGTCCTCTTCAGGTTGGCCGACCTGCTCGAGCACCACGAGTTGGAGGCGGCGGAGCTCGGGGCCCTCGACAACGGCACGCCGGTCAGCGTCATGAACCCCGGCAGGTATGCGGCCGCGTGGGTGCGCTACTACGCCGGCTGGTGCGACAAGCTCGACGGGGAAGTGATGTCGGCCGAACCGGGGATGTCCTTCGTCCGCCTCGAACCGTACGGCGTCGTCGCGGTGATCCCGCCCTGGAACGGCTCGATGATGGGCATGGGCCAGAAGTGCGGCCCGGCGTTGGCCGCCGGCAACACCGTCGTGGCCAAACCGCCCGAAGTGTCGCCGTTCGGGATGCTGCGCTTCGCCGAGCTCGCCCTCGAAGCGGGCCTGCCCTCGGGCGTGCTCAACGTGGTCGTGGGCGGGGCCGGGGCCGGGGCGTCGCTGGCCGGGCACCCCGGTGTGGACAAGATCACCTTCACCGGCGGTGGTGCCACTGCCCGCCAGCTCATGGAGTCGGCGGCCCGCAACCTCACCCCCGTGGCCCTGGAGCTCGGCGGCAAGTCTCCGAACGTCGTGTTCCCCGATGCCGATCTCGAGACGGCGGCAGCAAGCGCCTCATTCGGGACGGCATTGCTGACCGGGCAGGGATGTGCGCTCCCCACCCGGCTCTACGTTCACGACGACGTGTACGACGAGGTGGTGGGTCTGCTCGTCTCGTCCCTCGCCACCCTGACCGTCGGGGACCCGCTCGACCCGGGGACGTTCGTCGGCCCGGTGGTGACCGAGGCGGCCATGGAGCGCATCCTGGCCACCATCGACCGGGCCCGGGCCGACGGGGCCGATCTCCTGGCCGGTGGGCGGCGGCTGGACGGGGAGCTCGCCGCCGGATGGTTCGTGGCCCCCACCGTGTTCGGCGGGGTCGACCACGGCAGCGACCTGGCCCGGAACGAGGTGTTCGGTCCCGTACAGGCCGTCCTGCGCTTCTCCTCGGACGACGAGGCCCTGTCTCTGGCCAACGACAGCCCCTACGGCCTCGGTGCCTATCTCCATACCCACGACCTCCGGCGTATCCAACGGTTCGTCCGCGAGATCGACGCCGGTACCGTCGCCGTCAACGGAATGGGCCGGATCTCCCCGGCCACCCCGTTCGGCGGGTACAAGCAGAGCGGTTTCGGCCGGGAGGGCGGGCGGGCGGGGATCGAGGAGATGGTCCGCCGCAAGACGGTGTTCGTGGCGCCGTAGCCTTCCGGCCGTGAACCGAGGAGGTCGGACGGGTTCAGGTGGTCGATCCCCGGTAGGTTCGGCGCACGCGGAACGCCCGGCGTGGTCCCGGGTGCGATCAGGAGGTGGTGATGGAGACTCCGGAGTTTCGAGGTGTCATCGGTGAGGACTGGCGGGACTCGACCCCGTGGTGGCCGGAGGTCCCGGCCCCGCCGGCGGGTGCCCCCAACGTGCTGCTGGTGGTCCTCGACGACGTCGGGTTCGCGCAGCTGGGCTGCTACGGGTCGGACATCGAGACGCCGACCATCGACGGTCTGGCCGAATCGGGCGTGCGCCTCAGCAACTTCCACACCACGGCGCTGTGCTCCCCGACCCGGGCCTGCCTGCTCACCGGGCGGAACCACCACCGCAACGGCCTCGGGCGGGTGGCCGACCTGGCCATGGGATTCCCCGGTTACAACGGCGAGGTTCCCAAGGAGAACGGGTTCCTCCCCGAGATCCTCCGCCAGCGCGGGTACGCCACCTACGCCGTCGGGAAATGGCATCTCACCCCGGACGACGAGACCAACATGGCCGCCCCGCGACACAGCTGGCCGTTGGCCCGGGGATTCGACCGGTGGTACGGGTTCCATGGGGGCGAGACCCACCAGTTCGTTCCCGCCCTCTACCACGACAACCACTCGATCCAACCCCCGAGGTCGATCGAGGAGGGCTACCACCTGAGCGCAGATCTGGCCGACCAGGCCATCGCCCAACTCGCAGATCTGCGCGCCGTCGACGTGGACCGCCGGTTCTTCCTCTACTTCTGCACCGGTGCCTGCCACTCGCCCCACCATGCTCCGGCTGAGTGGATCGAGCGTTACCGCGGGCGGTTCGACAAGGGCTGGGACCGGTGGCGGGACGAGACCTTCGCCCGCCAGGTCGGGTCGGGCCTACTGGCGCCGGGGACGGAGATGGCGCCGCGCCCCCCTGGGTCCCGGCCTGGGACGACCTGCCCCCCGAGGAACAGAAGGTGGCGGCGCGGTTCATGGAGTGCTTTGCCGCCTTCTTGTCCTACACCGACGCCCAACTGGCCCGGGTGCTGGACTTCCTCGACCAGACCGGCGATCGTGACGACACCCTGGTCATCCTGGTCTCGGACAACGGCGCCAGCTCGGAGGGCGGTGCCGGCGGCTCGATCAACGACAACCGGCTCCAGAATTTCGATCCCGCGGGCCCGGCCGAGCTGTCCAGGCGCATCGACGAGTTGGGAGGGCCGAGCGCCCACAACAACTACCCCTGGGGCTGGACGATGGCCGGCAACACCCCGTTCAAACGATGGAAGCGGGAGGTGCACGAAGGGGGCGTGGCTGATCCTTGCATCGTGAGCTGGCCGGCCCGGCTCGGCTCGGTTGGTGGGGTCCGCCGACAGTTCACCCATGCCGTCGACATCCTCCCCACCGTGCTCGATCTGGCCGGTATCGAGGCCCCCGAGACCATCGAGTACGTGCCCCAGACCCGCATCGACGGCATCAGTTTCGCCCCCCTCCTGGCCGCCGGAGGGGCCGAAGCCCCGCCCCACCGCACCACCCAGCACTTCGAGATGTTCGGGAGCCGGGCGCTGTATCACGATGGCTGGAAGGCGGTGACCTTCAAGCCCATCGGGCCTGTCTACAACGACGGGATCAACTGGAACGCCCCGTTCAGCGAGGACCGCTGGGAGCTCTACCACGTGGAGTCGGATCCGGCCGAGCTCCACGACCTGGCCGAGCTCCACCCCGACCTCCTGGCCGAGATGATCGAGCGGTGGTGGGCCGAAGCCCGCCGCAACCAGGTCCTGCCCCTCGACAACCGTGTGCTGCACACGCATTGTCAACCCGAAGCCGGATTGGCGACCGCCCCGGCTGACCACCACCTACTACCCGGGCGTGATCACCGGTTCCCGAGACGGTGGCCGCCAACGTCAAGAACCGTGGCCATGCCATCGAGGTCGATGTGACCGTTCCCCCCGGTGCACCGCCGGTCGGGGTGCTGCTGGCCCAGGGCTCGGTGCTCGGTGGCTTCTCCCTCCACCTCCGGGACGGATGCCTGCGGTACGTGCACAACCTCTACGGCAAGGAGCTCCATGAGGTCGTCGCCGACGCACCGGTCGACCCCGGCCGGCATCTCCTCGGCTTCCGTTTCGAGCGCCAGGCGGACGGGGGCGGTACCGGGCTCCTCACCGTGGACGGGGCGGTGGTGGCCGAGGCGCCGATCCCGAGGTTCACGGTCGCCGCCTTCAGCGCCACCGGAGCCGGTTTGACCTGCGGTTACGAGCTCGGGCCGGCGATCGGAGACGGCTATGTGGCTCCATTCAGGTGCACGGCCACCATCCACTCGGCCACGGTCACCCTCAGCGAGCAGGTGCCGGTCAACCCGATGGTGGAATTCGAGCGGATCTTGTCCGAGCAGTAGGGGGTGTCGGCCCGGACCCGTTCCGGTGGCCCGACGGCCGGTCAACGGGCCGGGTCGACGGGCATGTTTAGGGAATTCATATCCTGAGTTCACGGTGGCCTTAGATGAAAGGTGTCCAATGGACGGGTAAGGATCTCTGGCTGCGCGGTACTGGAAAGCAGAAGGTAGATGGAAATGAGCGAGACCTGGCCCCCTTCACCCGGACCGGACGATGCGGACGATGTCGGCGCCACCGGCGCCGGTGACCCCCAGGCCACCGCAACCGGCGCCGGTGACCCCCAGGCCACCGCAACCGGCGCCGGTGACCCCCAGGCCAGCGCGGGGAGCCCGATCCCCCTGGGGCCGGTGATGCCCGACTACCGACGTGAATACCCGTATGCCGCGGGCCCGGACGGAGGTGTCTCCCCCCATCCGGACGGGTGGTACCGGCCGCAGCCCCCGTCCGGTCAGTACCCGTCTGGTCAGTACCCGTTCGGTCAGTACCCGACGGACGAGAATCCGGTGGTGGGAGCCGGGTCGCCCACACCGCCGTCCGGTACCTGGCCGCCCCCGCCCTATCCGGGTTGGGGTGCCGGGTCGGCCGCAGGTGCGGCTCCCGGCGGTGGATGGGGAGGTGGACCGGGGGCACCGACACCGCCGTTCGGCGGATGGCCGCCGCCGCAAGGCTTCCCCGCCCCGCCACCCAAGCGGCGCAGCGGCCTGGTGGCCGCCATGGCCGCGGTCTTTGCCGTCGTCGCCGTCCTGGCCGGGGCCGGACTGGGTCACTTCGTCTGGCCATCGTCCACCTCGACCGCCGTTTCGACGCCGAATGTCGTACCCGGCGGATCCTCCGGAGGTGAGAGCTCGCCGTTCGGATCAGGCTCTTCGGGAGGGGATGACTCTCCGTTCGGCGGATCGGGATCTGTGGGCTCGGGAGGCTCCTCGACCGGTGCCGGCGCCCCATCCGACATCTCGGCCATCGCCGCCAAGGTGGACCCGGATCTGGTGGACATCAACACCAACCTGAGCTACGAGGACGAGCAGGCGGCCGGAACCGGCATGGTCCTCACCTCTTCGGGTGAGATCCTCACCAACAACCATGTCATCGACGGCGCCACCAACATCAGCGTGACCGACGTGGGAACCGGGAAGACGTACACGGCCAAGGTCGTCGGCTACGACCGGACGGGCGACGTGGCCGTGATCAAGCTGGTCGGTGCCAGCGGGTTGCGCACCGTGACCACGAGCACGGGGACGGCCGCGGTGGGTCAGGCTGTTGTGGGAGTCGGGAACGCGGGAGGAACCGGCGGCACGCCGAGCGCGGCCGGTGGCTCGATCACCGCGATGGGCCAGTCCATCACCGCCAGTGACGACGGCGGTGGAAACTCCGAGAACCTGACCGGGCTCATCGAGACCAATGCCGGTATCCAGCCCGGCGACTCGGGTGGCTCGCTGGTGAACACCTCGGGCCAGGTGATCGGCATGGACACCGCGGCGTCGGTGGACTCGGGGTACGAGACGTCGGGCAGCCAGGGCTACGCCATTCCCATCGGCACGGCCCTGTCGATCGCCAAGCGGATCGAAGCCGGTGACGCGTCGTCCAAGGTGCACATCGGAGCGACCGGGTTCCTCGGTGTCAGCGTCGAGTCCCCGACCGCCGCCGGCGGTGCCGGTGGGTTCGGGGGTAGTGGCTTCGGAGGCGGCGGCACCGGGACGACGAGTTCGGGTGCGGACGTCGAAGGAACGCTCTCCGGGTCTCCTGCGGCACAAGCGGGACTGGTCCAGGGCGACGTGATCACTGCGGTCAACGGCGTCACGGTCTCTTCCTCGTCGAGTCTCAGCAACATCTTGGAGCCCTACCACCCGGGTGACCGCGTCCAGCTGCAGTGGACCACCACCTCGGGCCAGACCCAGACGGCCGGCGTCACGCTGGAGAACGGTCCACCGGCGTAATCACCGGTCCCGGACCCGTCAGCTCCAATCCTCGACCAGCCCTCGGTCCGAGGGCCGGAAGACGGGCATCGCCCCGAGAGTACGGACGCATCCGGCATCGGGCCCGAGCGCGGTTCGCCAGCCCGACCCCTCGGTGACGAGGGCACCGATGACAACCGGATCTGCCCGGACCCGCCGGACCAGGTTCAGTGCGGCCAGCGTCGAAGCTCCCGTGGAGATCACGTCGTCGACGACCGCCACCCGCCGGCCGCGTATGGCCGGGACTCGAGCCGGATCCAAACGGAGCGTCTGCGCAGCGCCGGTCGTGATGGAACGGACAGGCTCGACGAGTGTGTCACCGAGGTGGGTCTTCGGCGTCTTGTGGAGGATCACATAGTCGTCCAACCCGAGGTGTCTCGTGACCTCGATGGCCAGGGGGATGCCCATGGTGGCCACGGACACCACCACCTCGGGCTCGAAATCGACCAGCATGGCGGCAAGTTCCCGCCCGGCGGTGTCGGCGAAAGCCACGCCGTGGTCGACGCAGATGAGTAGCGCGATGCTGAGGTCGTCGGAGACAGGCACGAGCGGGAGCTCGAGCGTCTGGGATCCCACAGTGGCCCGGTAGGTGCGTTCGACGTCCATGGCCGAGACTCTCGCCCGAGGCGCGCCGGATGGCAAATGGATCGCCCAGCGGGGGCGACGGGGATCGCCCAGTCCCGGTAGGCTCGGTAGATGTCGGATGCGGCCTGATGATGGGGTATGGCTGAGATGTCATCGATGACCGAGAAGCGCCAGCCCAGGCAGAGCCGGGAGGCGCTGCGCGCCTTGCTGCTCCGAACCGGCCGCACCGTACTGATCGAAGAGGGGCTCGGGATCCGCACCGACACCCTGACCTTCAAGCGCGTCTTCGAGCGCGTCGAATCGGACACCGGCTTGCGGCTCTCCAACGCCTCGATCATCCGCCGGGTGTGGGACAACCAGGCCGACTACCAGGCCGACGTCCTCGCTTCCATTGCCCTGGAAGAGGGGCTCGGGGAGTTCGAGAAGACGGTTCATGCCCTCGGTCCGCTTCTGGACGGCCTCGACCTGTCCACCCCGACCGGGCGTGACCGGTCACTGCGGCAGGTTTGCCGAGTCGGCGGTGGGGTCGAGATCCTGAGCCTGCTGGAGTCTCCGAACTGGTCGCTCTGGATAGCGGTCTGGTCGTTGGCGACGGCGGACACCCCACCCGGCGACGAGGCCAATGCCCGCTACCAGCAGAGGATCCGGGCGGCTCTGCTCGAGGGGTACGGCGGCTTCACCAAGCTCTGGGAGGATGCCTACCGGGTGCTGGCCGCCCACCTCGGGATGCGGGTGCGGGAGCCGCTGACATTTCGCCAGCTCTCGGTGGCCGTCGGTGCACTGGCCGAGGGGTGCTCCCTCCGACAGCGTGTGGACGAGCACATGGAAGGCATTCTCCGACCGACCGGGCCGCAGGGCGAAGACGAGGAATGGACGCTTTTCGCCATCGGGTTGGAGGCGCTGCTGCAGACGTTCTTCGAGCTCGACCCCGATTGGACACCTCCCGCGGCCACCTCGGGTGCCGATGGAGTCGCCGACTGATCAGTGCCGGGTCGCCCGTTCGCACGTTCGGGCCGGAGGCTTCTCGAAGAGCTGCGCTCCGCACGACGGCACCTCAGGGCTGAGATCCAGGGTCGCCGCCGTGATCTCGTGGGTGGACGCGCCCAGGGTGAGAAGCAGAACGGTCGCAGCTTCGCGGCTCTCGCTGTCGCCTGCGAGTTCGATGATGGCCCGGATGGCGGCGAGCCGCGACGCCGCCAGACTGGTGGGCTTGCGGAACAGGCCCCGCCCTCTTGTCGTCATGTCCGTGCGTACCCCCCTCATGGCGTGTCTCCGCTCACTTGTCGATCGTCAGTGTGAAGGTCTGGGTCACCGCTCCGGCCGCGCTGGTGGCCTTGATGGAGAACCTGACTCCTTTTGCCGCTGTCACCTCGGTCGGCTTGCCGGCGATGGTCGCCGTGCCGTTTACGCCGGCGGCAAAGGCGACCCCGGCCGGTAGGGCTCCGAGTTCGGTGACGGACGGTGCTGGGTAACCCGTCGTGGTCACCTTGAAGGAGAACGCGGTGCCGACCTTGGCGGTGTACGAGCCGGCGCTGGTGATAGCGGGGGCCCGCTCGATGGTGAGTGTGAAGTGCTGGGACGCTGTGCCTGACGTGCTCTTGGCGGTGATGGTGAGTGCGAACACGCCGGTGGCAGAGGGTGTGCCGGCGATGGTGGCTGTCCCGCCGCCGGCGGCGGTGAAGGCCATCCCGGCGGGCAGGGCTCCGGTTTCGGTCAGGGCCGGTGCCGGGGTGCCGACCGTTGTCACCTTGAAGGAGAACGTGGCGCCTTCCTTGGCGGTGTAGGAGCCGGCGCTGGTGATGGCTGGTGCGCGGTCGATGGTGAGTGTGAAGTGCTGGGACACCGTGCCGGTGCCGTTGGTGGCGGTGATGGTGAACGTGCCGGATCCCACCGTGGTCGGCACGCCCGAGAGGCTGGCGCTGCCGTTGGCGCCGGCGACGAAGCTCACTTTTGCGGGCAGGGTCCCGGTTTCGGTGAGCGTCGGTGCCGGGTAGCCGGTCGTGGTCACGGGGAAGCTGAAGGCGGTGCCGACCTTGGCGGTGTACGAGCCGGCGCTGGTGATGGCGGGGGCCTGGTCGACGGTGAACGAGAAGCTCTGGGTCACCGTGCCCGCGGAGTTGGTGGCGGAGATGATGAACGTGGAGGTCCCCCCTGTCGTCGGTGTGCCCGAGAGGGTGGCGGTGCCGTTGGCGCCGGCGACGAAGGCGACCTTGGCGGGCAGGCTTCCGACCTCGCTGAGGGCCGGTGCCGGCGTGCCGACCGTCGTCACCTTGAAGGAGAACGCGGTGCCGACCTTGGCCGTGTACGAGCCGGCGCTGGTGATGGCCGGGGCCCGGTCGATGGTGAGCGTGAAGCTCTGGGACACCGTGCCGGTGTCGTTGGTGGCGGTGATGGCGAAGACGGGGGATCCGACCGAGGTCGGCGTACCCGAGAGGATCGCCGTGCCGTTGGCGCCGGCCACGAAGGTGACCCCGGCGGGCAGGGTGCCGGCTTCGGTGAGCGCCGGCGCCGGGTAGCCGGTCGTGGTCACCGGCAAGCTGAAGGCGGTGCCGACCTTGGCCGTGTACGAGCTGGCGCTGGTGATGGTCGGGGCCTGGTCGACCGTGAGGGTGAAGCTCTGGGTCACGGTGCCGGTGCCGTTGGTGGCGGAGATGATGAACGTGGAGGTCCCCGCGGTGGTCGGCGTACCCGAGAGGGTCGCCGTGCCGTTGGCGCCGGTGACGAAGGTGACCCCGGCGGGCAGGGTGCCGGTCGCGGTGACCGCAGGCGCCGGGTAGCCGGTCGCGGCCACGGCGAAGTTGAACGCGGTGCCGAGGGTGACGGAGTCCGAGCCGGCGCTGGTGATGGCCGGGGCCTGGTCGATGGTGAGCGTGAAGGTCTGGGTCGCCGTGCCCACTGTGCTGGTGGCGGTGACGGAGAGGTCGAACACGCCGGCGACGGTGGGTGTGCCGGCCAGAGTGGCCGTCCCGTTGGCGCCGGCGACGAAACTCACTCCTGCAGGTTGGGTGCCGGTCTCGGTGACCGCGGGCGCGGGGTAGCCGGTCGTGGTCACCGGGAAGCTGAAGGCGGTTCCGACCTTGGCGGTGTACGAGCCGGCGCTGGTGACGGCCGGCATCTGATCGATGGTGAGCGTGAAGCTCTGGGTCACCGTGCCCGCCGCGTTGGTGGCGGTGACGGAGAGGTCGAACATGCCGGCGACGGTGGGTGTCCCGGCCAGGGTGGCCGTCCCGTTGCTGTTGTCCACGAACGTCACCCCTGCGGGCAGGGTGCCGGTTTCATCGAGGGCCGGTGCCGGGGTGCCGGTGGCGGTGACCGGGAATGAGAATGCGGTGCCGAAGGCGACGGTGTCCGATCCGGCGCTGGTGATGGCCGGTGCCTGTTCGATGGTGAGCGTGAAGCTCTGGGTCACCGTGCCCACCGTGCTGGTGGCGGTGATGATGAACGTGGAGGTCCCCCGCGTGGTCGGCGTGCCCGAGAGGGTGGCGGTGCCGTTGGCGCCGGCGACGAAGGTCACCCCGGGGGGGAGGGCGCCGGTCTCGGTGAGCGCCGGCGCCGGGTAGCCGGTGGTGGTCACCTTGAAGGAGAACGCGGTGCCGACCTTGGCGGTGTACGAGCTGGCGCTGGTGACGGTCGGGGCCTGGTCGATGGTGAGGGTGAAGCTCTGGGTCACCGTGCCCGCGATGCTGGTGGCGGTGATGGTGAGTGCGAATGGGCCGGTGGCCGCGGGTGTCCCGGCCAGGGTGGCCGCCCCGGACCCGTTGGCGTCGAAGGTGACCCCGGCGGGCAGGGTGCCGGTCTCGGTGAGGGTTGGTGCCGGGGTGCCGGTGGTGGTCACCGGGAAGCTGAAGGCGGTGCCGAGAGTGACGGTGTCCGAGTTGGCGCTGGTGATGGCCGGGGCCCGGTCCACGGTGAGCGTGAAGCTCTGGGTCACCGTGCCCGCCGAGCTGGTGGCGGTGATGATGAAGGTGGAGGTTCCCACCGCGGTCGCCGTGCCCGAGAGGGTGGCGGTGCCGTTGGCGCCGGCCACGAAGGCGACCCCGGCGGGCAGGGTGCCGGTCTCGGTGACCACCGGCGCGGGATAGCCGGCGGCGGTCACCGGGAAGGTGAAGGCGGTGCCGAGGATGACCGTGTCCGAACTGGCACTGGTCATGGTCGGGGCCTGGTCGACCGTGAGCGTGAAGCTCTGGGTCACCGTGCCCGAGCCGTTGGTGGCGGTGATGGTGAGCGGGAAGGTGCCGGTGGACGTGGGTGTCCCGGCGAAGCCGGCCGTTCCGTTGACGCTGGCCACGAAGGCCACCCCGGCGGGCAGGGTGCCGGTCTCGGTGACCGCGGGAGCGGGATAGCCGCTGGTGGTCACCGGGAAGCTGAGGGCCGTGCCGAGGCTGACGGTGTCCGAGTTGGCGCTGGTGATCGCCGGGGCCTGGTCGACCGTGAGCGTGAAGGTCTGGGTCACCGTGCCCGCCGTGCTGGTGGCGGTGATGGCGAGTGGGAAGGTGCCTGAGGCCGTGGCGGTCCCGGCGATGGTGGCCTTCCCGTTGACACCGTCAGCGAAGGCAACTCCCGCGGGCAGGGTTCCGGTCTCGGTGAGGGTGGGTGCCGGGTAGCCCGTCGTGGCTATCGGGAAGGCGAAGGCGGTGCCGAGGGTGACGGTGTCCGAGCCGGCGCTGGTGATGGCGGGCGCCTGGTCGACGGTGAGCGTGAAGCTCTGGGTCACCGTGCCCGCCGGGCTGGTGGAGGTGATGGCCAGTGGGAAGGTGCCGGTGGCCGTGGGCGTCCCGGCGAGGCTGGCCGCCCCGTTCCCGCCCGCCGCGAAGGTGACCCCGGCGGGCAGGGTTCCGGTCTCGGTGAGTGCGGGTGCCGGGTAGCCGGTGGTGGCGATCGGGAAGTTGAATGCGGTGCCGAGGGTGACGGTGTCCGAGCTGGCGCTGGTGATGGTCGGTGCCTGGTCGACCGTGAGCGTGAAGGTCTGGGTCACCGTCCCCGCAGGGCTGGTGGCGGTGATGGCCAGTGCGAAGGGGCCGGTGGCCGTGGGCGTCCCGGCGAGGGTGGCCGTCCCGTTGGCCCCCGCAGCGAAGGTGGTCCCGGTGGGCAGGGCGCCGGTTTCGGTGAGGGTCGGTGCCGGGGTGCCGGTTGCGGTCACCGGGAAGCTGAAGGCGGTGCCCACGGTGGCGGTGTACGAGCCGGCGCTGGTGATGGCCGGAGCCTGGTCGACGGTGAGCGTGAAGCTCTGGGTCACCGTGCCCGCTGTGCTGGTTGCGGTGACGATGAAGGTGGAGGTTCCCACCGTGGTCGGCGTGCCCGAGAGGGTGGCCGTCCCGTTGGCGCCGGCGACGTAGGTCACTCCGGCGGGCAGGGTGCCGGTCTCGGTGACCGTGGGTGCGGGGTAGCCGATGGTGGTCACGGGAAAGCTGAAGGCGGTACCCAGGTTGACGGTGTCCGAGCCGGCGCTGGTGATGACAGGCACCTGGTCGATGGTCAGTGTGAAGTGCTGGGTCACCGTGCCCGTGTCGTTGGTGGCGGTGATGGCCAGCGCGAACACGCCGGTGTCGGTGGGTGTCCCGGCGATGGTGGCCGTACCGTTGGTGAAGTCGAAGGTGACCCCGGCGGGCAGGGTCCCGGTCTCGGTGACCTCCGGCGCGGGGTAGCCGGTGGTGGTCACCGGGAAGCTGAAGGCGGTGCCGAGGACGACGGTGTCCGAGTTGGCGCTGGTGATGGCCGGGGCCCGGTCGATGACGAGGACGAAGTGCTGGGTCACCGCGCCCGCCGTGCCGGTGGCGGTGATGGCCACCGGGAACGTGCCGGTGGCAGTGGGTGTGCCGGCGAGGGTGGCCGTCCCGTTGGCGCCGGCGACGAAACTCACTCCTGCCGGCAGGGTGCCGGTCTCGGTGAGGGTCGGTGCCGGGTAGCCGGTGGTGGTCACCGGGAAGCTGAAGGCCGTGCCCAGGGTGACGGCGTCCGAGCCGGCACTGGTGATGGTCGGGGCCTGGTCGATGGTCAGCGTGAAGTGCTGGCTCACCGTGCCCGCGGTGCTGGTGGCGGTGATGGTGAGCGGGAACCCTCCGGAGGCAGTGGGTATTCCGGCGATGGTGGCCGTCCCGTTGCCGTTGTCCGCGAAGGTGGCCCCGGCGGGCAGGGTGCCGGTCTCGGTGAGGGTCGGTGCCGGATAGCCGGTGGTGGTGACCGGGAAGTTGAAGGCGGTGCCCAGGGTGACGGCGTCCGAGCCGGCACTGGTGACGGTCGGGGCCCGGTCGACGGTCAGGGTGAAGCTCTGGGTCACCGTGCCGGTGCCGTTGGTGGCGGTGACGGAGAGCGGGAACCCGCCGGAGGCCGAAGGTGTGCCGGCGAGTGTGGCCGTCCCGTCCCCGTTATTGACGAAGGTGACACCGGCGGGGAGGGTGCCGGTCTCGGTGAGGGTCGGTGCCGGGTAGCCGGTGGTGGTCATGGGGAAGCTGAACGCGGTGTGGAAGGTGACCGTGTCCGAACCGGCGCTGGTGATGGCCGGAGCCTGACCGATGGAGAGCGTGAAGTGCTGGGTCACCGTGCCCGCGGTGCTGGAGGCGGTGATGGTGAGCGGGAACCTGCCGGGGGCGGAGGGCGTGCCCGAGAGGGTGGCCGTGCCGCTCCCGTTTTGGGCGAAGATGACCCCGGCGGGCAGGGCGCCGGTCTCGGTGAGCGTCGGTGCCGGGGTGCCGGTCGTGGTCACCGGGAAGGTGAAGGCGGTGCCGAGGGGGACCGTGTCCGAGCCGGAGCTGGTGATGGCCGGGGCATGGTCGATGGTGAGCGTGAAGATCTGGATGACCTTGCCGGCAGAATTGGCAGCCGTGATGGAGAACCGGGCTCCTTTTGACGACGTCACCGCTTGGGGCGTGCCCGCGAGGGTGGCCGTGCCGTTGGTCCTGGCGACGAAGGTGACCCCGGCGGGCAGGGCGCCGGTCTCGGTGAGGGTCGGTACCGGCGTGCCGGCCGTGGTCACCGCGAAGGAGAAGGCGGACCCGACCTTGGCGGTGAACGAGCTGGCGCTGGTGATGGACGGGGACCGGCTGACGGTGAGCATGAAGACCTGGGTGACCGTTCCGGCGGCATTGGTGGCGGTGATGGAGAGCCGGGCTCCCTTTGCCGCCGTCACGGCCGTGGGCTTGCCGGTGATGGCGGCCGTCCCGTTGGCGCCGGCGACGAAGGTGACCCCGGCGGGCAGTGCGCCGGACTCGGTGAGCGTCGGTGCCGGGGTGCCGGTCGTGGTCACCGGGAAGCGGAAAACGGTCACCCACCTTGGCGGTGTACGAGCTGGCGCTGGTGATGGACGGGGACCGGCTGACGGTGAGCGTGAAGATCTGGGTGACCGTTCCGGCGGCACTGGTGGCGGTGATGGTGAGCCCGGCTCCTTTGGCCGCCGTCACTGCGGTGGGCTTGCCGGCGATGGTGGCCGTCCCGTTGGCGCCGGTGACGAAGGTGACCCCGGCGGGCAAGGTTCCGGTTTCGGTGAGGGCCGGCGCCGGGTAGCCGGTGGTCGTCACCTTGAAGGAGAAGGCGGTGCCGACCTTTGCCGCGTACGAGCTGGCGCTGGTGATGGTCGGGGCCTGCTCGACGGTGAGCGTGAAGTGCTGGGTCACCGTGCCCGCGGGGCTGGAGGCGGTGACGGTGAGTGCGAACACGCCTGTGGCTGTGGGCGTCCCCGCGATCGTGGCCGTCCCGCTCCCCAGGTTGTCGAAGGTGATCCCGCCGGGGAGGGCCCCGACCTCGGTCAGCGTCGGAGCCGGATAGCCGGTGGCGGTCACCGGGAAGCTGAAGGCGGTGCCCACGGTGGCGGCGTACGAGCTGGCACTGGTGATGGTCGGGGCCTGCTCGACGGTGAGGGTGAAGGTCTGGGTCACCGTGCCGACGGTGCTGGTGGCGGTGATGGCGAAGGTGGAGGTTCCCACCGTGGGCGGCGTGCCCGAGAGGGTGGCGGTGCCGTTGGCGCCGGTGCCGAAGGTGACCCCGGCCGGCAGCGCTCCGGTCTCGGTCAGCGTCGGTTCCGGATAGCCGGTGGTCGTCACCTTGAAGGAGAAGGCGGTACCGAGCTTGACCGCGTCCGAGCTGGCACTGGTGATGGTCGGGGCCTGTTCGACCGTGAGTGCGAAGTGCTGGGTCACCGTGCCGGAGCCGTTGGTGGCGGTGATGGCGAGTGCGAACACGCCGGTGGCCGTGGGTGTCCCGGCGATGGCGGCCACCCCGTCGGCGCCCGAGACGATGGCCACCCCGGCGGGCAGCGTGCCGGTCTCGGTGACCTCGGGCGCGGGATAGCCGGTGGTGGTCACCGGGAAGCTGAAGGCGGTGCCAAGGGTGGCGGTATCCGATCCGGCGCTGGTGAAGGTCGGAGCCTGGTCGACGGTGAGGGTGAAGTGCTGGGTCACCGTGCCCGCGGTGCTGGTGGCGGTGATGGTGATCGGGAACCCTCCGGAGGCCGTGGGCCTCCCGGCGAGCGTGGCTGTGCCGGAGCTATTGGTGTCGAAGGTGACCCCGGCGGGCAGGGTGCCGGTCTCGGTGAGGGCGGGTGCCGGGTAGCCGGTGGTGGTCACCGGGAAGGTGAAGGCGGTGCCCAGGGTGACGGTATCGGAGCCGGCACTGGTGATGGTCGGGGCCTGGTCGACCGAGAGCGTGAAGCGCTGGGTCACCGTGCCCGCGGTGCTGGTGGCGGTGATGGTGATCGGGAACCCTCCGGTGGCCGTGGGTGTCCCGGCGAGGGTGCCCGTCCCGGAGCCAGAGATGTCGAAGGTGACCCCGGCGGGCAGGGCGCCGGTCTCGGTGAGGGTCGGTGCCGGGTAGCCGGTGGCGGTCACCGGGAAGGTGAAGGCGGTGCCGAGAGTGACCGCGTCCGAGCCGGCGCTGGTGATGGTCGGGGCCTGGTCGACGGTGAGGGTGAAGTTCTTGGTGGCGGAGCCGGTGCCGGTGGCGGTGATGGTGAGCGGGAACCCTCCGGTGGCCGTGGGTGTCCCGGCGAGGGTGGCCGTCCCGTTCCCGTTGTCCACGAAGGTGACCCCGGCGGGCAGGGCGCCGGTCTCGGTGAGGGTCGGTGCCGGGTAGCCAGTGGTGGTCACCGGGAAGCTGAAGGCGGAGCCCAGGGTGACGGTATCGGAGCCGGCACTGGTAATGGCCGGGGCCTGGTCGACCGAGAACGTGAAGTGCTGGGCCACCGTGCCCGCGGTGCCGGTGGCGGTGATGGTGATCGGGAACCCTCCGGCGGCGGTGGGTGTTCCGGCGAGGGTGGCCGTCCCGTTCCCGCTGTCCACGAAGGTGACCCCGGCGGGCAGGGCGCCGGTCTCGGTGAGGGTCGGCGCCGGGTAGCCGGTGGTGGTCACCGGGAAGCTGAATGCGGAGCCCAGGGCGACGGTATCCGAGCTGGCGCTGGTGATGGTCGGGGCCTGGTCGATCGAGAGCGTGAAGGGCCGGGCCACGGTGCCCGCGGTGCTGGTGGCGGTGATGGTGAGCGGGAACCCTCCGGTGGCCGTGGGTGTTCCGGCGAGGGTGGCCGTCCCGTTCCCGTTGTCCACGAAGGTGACCCCGGCGGGCAGGGCGCCGGTCTCGGTGAGGGCGGGTGCCGGGTAGCCGGCGGTGGTCACCGGGAAGCTGAAGGCGGTGCCCAGGGTGGCGGTATCCGAGCTGGCGCTGGTGATGGCCGGGGCCTGGTCGACCGAGAGCGTGAAGGGCTGGGCCACCGTGCCCGCGGTGCCGGTGGCGGTGATGGTGAGCGGGAACCCTCCGGTGGCCGTGGGTGTCCCGGCGAGGGTGGCCGTCCCGTTGCCGTTGTCCACAAAGGTGACCCCGGCGGGCAGGGCGCCGGTCTCGGTGAGGGCGGGTGCCGGGTAGCCGGTCGTGGTCACCGGGAAGGTGAAGGCGGAGCCCAGGGTGGCGGTGTCCGAGCTGGCACTGGTGATGGTCGGGGCCTGGTCGACCGAGAGCGTGAAGTGCTGGGCCACGGTGCCCGCGGTGCTGGTGGCGGTGATGGTGAGCGGGGAGGTGCCGGATGCCGTGGGCGTCCCGGCGAGGGTGGCCGTCCCGTTGCCGTTGTCCACGAAGGTGACCCCGGCGGGCAGGGCGCCGCTCTCGGTGAGGGCGGGTGCCGGGTAGCCGGTGGCGGTCACCGGGAAGGTGAAGGCGGAGCCCAGGGTGGCGGCGTCCGAGCCGGCGCTGGTGATGGTCGGGGCCTGGTCGACCGAGAGGGTGAAGCTCTGGGTCACCGCGTTGGTGCCGTTGGTGGCCGTGATGGTGAGCGGGAACGCGCCGGTGCCGGTGGGTGTCCCGGCGAGGGTGGCGGTTCCGCTCCCGCTGTCCACGAAGGTGACCCCGGCGGGCAGGGTGCCGGTCTCGGTGATGGCGGGGAAGGGTGAGCCGGTGGTGGTCACGGCGAACGAGCCGGCGTCGCCCAGGGTGAAGGCGGTGGTGGCCGCGCTGGTGATGGCAGGAGGCGTGCCCACACCCACCGTGATGGTCAGGGCCAGGGTGGCCGTGGAACCGGAGCTGTTGGTGGCCGAGATGGTCACCGGGTAGGTCCCGGTCGAGCCGGTGGCCGCGGTGCCGGCGATGGTGGCCGTCCCGGTGGTCCCGGCGGTGAAGGTGAGACCGCTGGGCAGGGTCCCCGACTCGGTGATGGTGGCGGCCGGGTACCCGGTGGTGGTCACCGTGAAGGTGCCGGCCACCCCGGTGGAGAAGCTGGCCACTGAGGCGGAGGGGATGGTCGGGGCCTGTGAATTGGTCAGGGTGAAGGTCTGGGTGTTGCTGCCCGCGGAGGAGGTGGCGGTGATGTTGATCGGGTACGAGCCCCCGGTGCCGGCGGCCGGGGTGCCGGCAATGGAGGCCGTCCCGTTGCCGTTGTCTGTGAAGGTGAGCCCGGTGGGCAGGGCGCCGGTCTCGGTCAGGGTCGGGGCCGGATAGCCGGTGGCGGTCACCGTGTCGTTGAAGGCTGCGCCCACGATGGAGGCGGCCGAGTCGGCGCTGGTGACGGTCGGGGCCAGGTTCTCGAGGAGTGTGACGGATCCGCCTGCCGCCACGCTGGTCCAGGCCGACACCTGGCCGTCATAGGCCGAGCCGAAGGCGCTGCCCCCGACGGTCGTGCCCCGGGGCGCGGTGACGGGGACGTTGACCGCCCCGAGGCCGGTGTTCTTGACCGTGACCACGCCGTTCTCCTCGGTGGCGGTCACACTGCCCGCGGTTTGGGCCGCCGACCAGGCCGTCTGGTTGGCCAGCACCTGGCCGACGCCGCCCAGGGTCAGCTGCTGATAAGGGGTGTCGGAGCTGAAGTAGGAGTCGTACTCAGAGATCAGCGGGTTGAGGACCTCATAGAGGGTCCCGTCCCCGTTGGTGCCGGGCTGGGCCGTGGCCGCGGGCACGTAGCCCGCCGGGGGCAGAATGCTCGAGTAGGGCGGCGTCCCAATGGTGTTGGTCTGGTGGACGTAGCTGATCTCGGGGTCGTTGGACAACATGTTGGTGAGCATCCCCGAGACGACCTGGTTGATGACGTCGGCGAAGGTGTACGGGGTGGTGGCACAGGTGAGGGTGGAGGTGTCGTGGCACTGGCTGTCCGGAGCCGTCGAGGTGTACAAGGTGTTGTACTCGTCGAGCTCTTCGGCGTTGGTACCCGCGTTGTAGAAGATGTTGATCGGGTGGCGGGGGGCCACCTGGGAGGTCCCGTCGACGAAGGGCTGGCCGGCGGCGTAGGTGGACCCGGTGTAGGTGGCCCCGATGCCGAAGGTGTCATTGGCCGGGTCGGGGTAGGCCTTGGAGGCATCGGCCCCGACCGTGGTGATCCCGACCGCGGTGAGGGCGGGCGAGAAGTAGGGGTTCTGCTCCCAGGGCAGCTCGTTGGCGTCCTCCACGATGGGCGGGGTCCAGCCCGCGGGCATGGGGGTGTCGAGGTAGGTCACCCCGGCCGGCGCCCCGGTGGTCCCCCCGGTGTCGGTGAAGGTGAGCTCCTGCTCGCCGGCACACGAGGTGGGGGCATAGGTCGGCCCCGAGCACACCGTGGCCGACTGGGCCGGGCTGGTGTCGCCGGAGCTGTTGTCGGGCAGGGTGGCAGAGCTCGGGGTGGCATAGGTGCCGATCTCGGTCCAGGGCCCGACCGTGGTCCCCGACACCGGGGCCCGGTAGACGATGTAGTTGGCCGCGTGGCAGATGGACTGCCACACGAGGGACACCGACCCGGTCGCCCCGGTGACCACCACCGGGGCGAGGTCACCCTGGAGGCCGTCGGTCACATAGGCCTGGGACTGGTCGGTGGTGGTCGAGTCGGCCCCGTTGAACTGGTCGGTCACCGCGTACTCGTAGGTGCCGGCCCCGAGGGTGCCACCGGTGGTGGCCGCCGTGGCCTCGTCGAGGTCGGGCGGGTCGACCGTCGCCGGGGTGCCCGGGTCGAGGTCGGCGAAGCCGGAGTGGTTGCCGGGCACGAACACCTGGGGGTTGTAGGTCCCATCGGGGTTGGCCACGTCTCCGGCCCCCGAAGCGATGGTCTGCTCGGGCAGGCCGAGGCCCCCGGTGCCGGCCGTCGCCCCCGGGGCGGCGGTGACATCGGAGGTGTTCTCGTTGAGCTCGGCCTCGATGTAGTCCTCCGTGGCACAGCCGACGTCGAGGTAGGGGGTGTCATAGGTGTGGCTGAGCCAGCCGAAGTCGTCCGAGTAGGGCTTGCCCGTGGCCGGATCGGTGGCCTGGAACTGGGCCAGCAGCGGGTCGGGCCCACAGGTGCCGGCGGCATCGCCGGCAGCAGTGCAGGCGGCCGGCTCACCGGGCAGGTCGAGCTCGCCGTTCTGGTACTCGACGGTGCCCCCGTAGTTGAACAGCTGGTCGAGACGGAAGGCGGTGGCCGGCTCACCGGCCGGGCGGGCGGCCGGAGTGTTCTCCTGGGTCGGGTTGGACCAGTCGGCCGAGCTGATGACGTCGGCCGCATCCATGCGCAGGGAGTCGGCGTCCGAGTAGTCGTTGTCGTGGACGGCCGTCGACCAGGCGTTGTCGGGGGTGAAGGTGTCGTCGATGTCCATCTCGACGTAGTTGCGGTTGATGCCGAGATGGGAGTCCTCGGTCACCCAGTTGATGAGACCGGGGGCCAACAGCTCCCACTGGAGCTGGGTGGCGTTGTAGTCGAAGCCGAGCTCGAGCTCGGCCACGTTGGCCTGGGGGTCGGTCGAGGGGTGCTGGTAGACACCGGCCAGGACCTGGCCGGCGGCGTTGTCCAGCCACGGGGTGAACGGGGCCCCACTGACCACGGTGCTCCAGTAGCCGTTGGTGCCGGTGGCAAAGGGGATGGGCCCGGCCAACTCGGGCAGGGCGGCGAGCCCGGCCGCGGTCAGGGTCCCGGTGGTCCCGTCGAGAGCCCCGGTCGACACCTCGGTCAGCCCGATGCCGGTGTACGGGGCGCTGTAGCCGTCGATCTGGCGCACCCCGTAGGAAACCTCATAAGAGTCGAGGGCGGCGAGCTGGCCGGCGGCGAAGGCGGCCGGCGAGTCGGCGATGACCACCCCGTTGAAGTTGCCCACTGAACCCGTGGTGAGGGCGGGCAGGGTGACCGTCTCCGCCCCGTAGGTGCCGGTGGCGGTGACCTCGGTATAGGCCACCCCCTCCTGACTGAGCGCCGACTGCCAGGCTGCGGTGGTCGGGTCGGTCGACCCCGTGCCGACGAGCAGCACCTTGAGACCGAGTTGCACCGGGGTGGTGGCGGCCGCGGACTTCGCCGCCACCGTCAACAAGCTGCCCATCAGCAGACAGGCCATGACCGCGGTGGCTGCCGACCGTACGACTCGAGTCATGATTTCGGATCGCCCCATCTCCGGATGCATGCGCAAACGCCCGCCGACTTGTCCCCTGCAAAGAAAAATAAGACCGGTCGGGACGAATAGCCACCCGGCACTGTCGTTTCCGCACCCTGCTCTTAGCCGCCCCGACCCTCCCCTCGGTCGGCACTCGGCTCAGCTCGTATCGCACGCCCGCCGGCTTGCCTCCCGGCAGAGAAACGTAAGACCGGTCGGGACGGATAGCCACCGGCACTGTCGTTGCGCCACCCTGTCATTAGCCGCCCCGACCCTCCCCTCGACCGACGTTCGGTCCAGCTGAGCGCCTCAGGTGTCGACGGTGAGGGTGAAGGTCTGGGTCACTCTCCCGGCCGAGTTGGTGGCGGTGATCCGGAGTCCGCCACCGCCCCGCCCCGTCCCCGTGGTCGCCGTGGTGGGCGTCCCCGAGATAGTGGCCGTCCCATTCCCATTGGCGACGAAGGTGACCCCGGCGGGCAGGGTGCCGGTCTCGGTGAGGGCGGGTGCCGGGTACCCGGTCGTCGTCACCGTGAAGGAGAAGGCGGTGCCGACGGTGGCGGTGTACGACGCCGCGCTGGTGATGGTCGCCGCCTGGTCGACGGTCAGCGTGAAGCTCTGGCTCACCGTGCCCGACGTGTTGGAGGCGGAGATGGTGATCGGGTACACGCCGTTGGCCGCGGGCGTGCCCGCCAGCGTGGCCGTGCCGGTGGCGCCTGCCGTGAAGGTGACCCCTGAAGGCAGGGCCCCGCTCTCGGCGAGGGTCGGCGCCGGGGTGCCGGTGGTTCTCACCGTGAACGTGAACGCTCTGCCGACCGTGGCCGTGTCCGTGGCTGCGCTGGTGATGGCCAGCGCCGCACTGACGGTGAGCGTGAAGGTCTGGGTCACATGTCCGGCCGTGCTGGTGGCGGTGATGCGCAGCCCGCCTCCGCCGCCACGTCCCGTTCCCGTGGCTGCCGTGGGCGTGCCCGAGATGGTGGCCGTCCCGTTCCCGTTGTTGACGAAGGTGACCCCGGCGGGAAGAGCGCCGGCCTCGGTGAGGGTGGGCACCGGGTAACCGGTCGTCGTCACCGCGAAGGAGAAGGCGGTGCCGACGGTGACGGTGTCCGACGCCGCGCTGGTGATGGTCGGGGCCTGGCCGACGGTGAGCGTGAAGCTCTGGGTCACCGTGCCCGACGCGTTGGTGGCGGTGAGGGTGAGCGGGAACACGCCGGTGGCCGTGGGGGTGCCGGCCAGGGTGGCCGTGCCGTTGGCCGCGGCGGTGAAGGTGACGCCGGCAGGCAGGGCACCCGTCTCGGTGAGGGTCGGCGACGGTGCGCCGGTCGTCCTCACCGAGAAGGTGAAGGCGTCACCGAGGGTGGCTGTTTCCGTGGCCGCGCTGGTGAAGGCCGGGGCCGTTGCCGCGGCCGAGACGGTGAGCGTGAAGGCCTGGGTCGCGGTGCCCGCGGCGTTGGTGGCGGTGATGGTCAGCCGGGAGGTTCGCGCGGTCGTCGGCGTGCCGGCGATGGTGGCCGTCCCGTTGCCGTTGCTGGTGAAGGTGACCCCGGCCGGCAGGGTTCCGGTCCCGGTGAGGGTCGCCGCCGGGGTGCCGGTCGTGGTCACGGTGTAGCTGAGGGCGGTGCCGACCACCCCGGTATCGGAGGCCGCGCTGGTGATGGCCGGGGCCTGGTCGACGGTGAGGGTGAACGACTGTGTCACCGTGGCCGACGCGTTGGCCGCGCTGATGGTGATCGGGTACGAACCACCGGTTCCGGCGCCAGGTGTGCCGGCCAGGGTGGCCGCGCCGGCTGCCCCTGCGGTGAAGGTGACTCCGGCGGGCAGTGTGCCGCTCTCCGTCAGGGTCGGCGCCGGAATGCCGGTGGCCGTCACCGGGAAGGTGAAGGCGGTCCCGACCTTGGCGGTGTCTAATGCGGCGCTGGTGATGGCCGGGACGGAGGAGGCCGAGTTGACGGTCAGCGCGAAGATCTGGGTCACCGTGCCCGTTCCGTTGGTGGCGGTGATGTCGAAGGAGGGATCTCCGGTGGCGGTCGGCGTTCCCGCGATGGTGGCCGTGCCGTTGCCGTTGTCGACGAAGGTGACTCCGGTGGGAAGGGAGCCCGTGAACCCGAGCGCGGGAGCGGGATACCCGGTCGTGGTCACCGCGAAGCTGAAGGCGGTGCCTTCGGTGACGGTGTCCGACGCCGCGCTGGTGATGGTCGGGGCCTGGCCCACGACGACGGTGAGGGTCTGGGTGGCATTCGGGGCGTTCCCGTTGGCCGCGGTGACGTCGAGGGTGGCCGTGCCGGTGGCCGTCGGGGTCCCCGACAAGAGGGCGGTGCCGTTGCCCTGGTCGACAAAGGTGAGCCCGGCGGGCAGGGTGCCCGTCTCGGTGATGGCCGGGGTGGGCGAACCGGTAGTGGTCACGGCGAAGGCGCCGGCCTGGCCCAGGGTGAAGTCGGCGGTCGTCCCACTGGTGATGACCGGGGCCGCGCTGGCACTCACCGTGATGGTGAGGGCCAGGGTGGACGTCGAGTCATCGCTGACGTTGGTGGCCGTGACGGTCACCGGGTAGGTCCCGGCCGTGCCGGCGGCCGGGGTGCCCGAGATGGTGGCCGTCCCGGTGGTCCCGGCGGTGAAGGTGAGCCCTGAGGGCAGGGTGCCCGACTCGGTGATGGTGGCGGCCGGGTACCCGGTGGTGGTCACCGTGTAGGTGCCGGCGGTGCCCACGATGAAGCTGGCTGTGGACGCAGAGGTGATGGTCGGGGCCTGTGCGTTGGTCAGGGTGAAGACCTGGGTGGCGGTGCCGTTGGCATTCTTGGCCGTGATGGTGATCGGGTAGGAGGCCCCGGTGCCGGCGGCCGGGGTGCCCGAGATGGTGGCCGTCCCGTTGCCGTTGTCTGTGAAGGTGATGCCGGTGGGCAGGGCACCGGTCTCGGTGAGGGCTGGTGCCGGGCTCCCGGTGGTGGTCACGGTGGTGGAAAAGGGCGCACCCACGTTGGAGGCAGCCGAGTTGGCGCTGGTGATGGTCGGGCCTACGTTCTCGGTGAGGGTGGTGGTGCCGGTGCCGGCCACACTGGTCCACCCTGAGAGCTGGCCGTCATAGGCCGATCCGAAGGCGCTGCCGCCGACCGTGGTGCCGGGGGGCACGGTGACGGGCACGTTGACCGCTCCGGTGCCGGTGTTGGTCACCGTGACCACGCCGTTCTCCTCGGTGGCCTTGACCGTACCCGCCGTCTCCGCCGCCGACCAGGCCGTCTGGTCGGCCAGCACCTGGCCGATACCGCCCAGGGTCAGCTGCTGATAGGGGGTGTCGGCGGTGAAGTAGGAGTCGTACTCCGAGATCAGCGGGTTGAGGACCTCGTAGAGGGTCCCGTCACCGTCGGTGCCGGGCTGGGCCGTGGCCGCGGGCACGTAGTTAGCGGGGGGCAGGGTGGTCGAGTACGGCGGTGTCCCCATGGTGTTGGTCTGGTGGACGTAGCTGACCTCGGGGTCGTTGGACAACATGTTGGTGAACATGCCCGAGACGACCTGGTTGATGACCTCGGGGAAGGTGTAGAGCGTCGAAGCACAGGTCGTGGTGGAGGTGTCATGGCACTGGGAGTCGGGGGCCACCGAGGTGTAGAGGGTGTTGTACTCGTCGAGCTCCTGGGCGTTGGTGGCCGCGTTGTAGAAGACGTTGATGGGGTGGCGGGGGGCCACCTGGGAGGTCCCGTCGACGAAGGGCTGGCCGGCGGCGTAGGTGGACCCGGTGTAGGTGGCCCCGATGCCGAAGGCGTCATTGGCCGGGTCGGGGTAGGCCTTGGAGGCATCGGCCCCGACGGTTGTGATCCCGACCGCGGTGAGGGCGCTGCTGAAGTAGGGGTTCTGCTCCCAGGGCAGCTCGTTGGCGTTCTCCACCACCGGCGGTGTCCACCCCGCGGGCATGGGGGTGTCGAGGTAGGTCACCCCGGCCGGCGCCCCGGTCGTCCCCCCGGTGTCGGTGAAGGTGAGCTCCTGCTCGCCGGCACACGAGGTGGGGGCATAGGTCGGCCCCGAGCACACCGTGGCGTCTGGGCCGGGCTGGTGTCGCCGGAGCTGTTGTCGGGCAGGGTGGCAGAGCTCGGGGCGGCATAGGTGCCGATCTCGGTCCAGGACCCGGCCTTCCCGCCACTGACCGGGGCCCGGTAGATGATGTAGTTGGCCGCGTGGCAGATGGACTGCCACACCAGGTCGACCGACCCGGTCGCCCCGGTGACCACCACCGGGGCGAGGTCACCCTGGAGGCCGTCGGTCACGTAGGCCTGGGACTGGTCGGTGGTGGTCGAGTCGGCCCCGTTGAACTGGTCGGTCACCGCGTACTCGTAGGTGCCAGAAGAAAGGGTGCCTCCGGTCGTGTTGACGTCGGCCTCGTCCAGGTCGGGCGGGTCGACCGTGGCCGGGGTGCCCGGGACGAGGTCGGCGAAGCCGGAGTGGTTGCCGGGCACGAACACCTGGGGGTTGTAGGTCCCATCGGGGTTGGCCACGTCTCCGGCCCCCGAAGCGATGGTCTGCTCGGGCAGGCCGAGGCCCCCGGTGCCGGCCGTCGCCCCCGGGGCGGCGGTGACATCGGAGGTGTTCTCGTTGAGCTCGGCCTCGATGTAGTCCTCCGTGGCACAGCCGACGTCGAGGTAGGGGGTGTCATAGGTGTGGCTGAGCCAGCCGAAGTCGTCCGAGTAGGGCTTGCCCGTGGCCGGGTCGGTGGCCTGGAACTGGGCCAGCAGCGGGTCGGGCCCACAGGTGCCGGCGGCATCGCCGGCAGCAGTGCAGGCGGCCGGCTCACCGGGCAGGTCGAGCTCGCCGTTCTGGTACTCGACGGTGCCCCCGTAGTTGAACAGCTGGTCGAGGCGGAAGGCGGTGGCCGGCTCACCGGCCGGGCGGGCGGTGGTCGCCTTCTCCTGGGTCGGGTTGGACCAGTCGGCCGAGCTGATGACGTCGGCCGCATCCATGCGCTGGGAGTCGGCGTCCGAGTAGTCGTTGTCGTGGACGGCCGTCGACCAGGCGTTGTCGGGGGTGAAGGTGTCGTCGATGTCCATCTCGACGTAGTGGCGGTCGATGCCGAGATGGGAGTCCTCGGTCACCCAGTTGATGAGACCGGGGGCCAACAGCTCCCACTGGAGCTGGGTGGCGTTGTAGTCGAAGCCGAGCTCGAGCTCGGCCACGTTGGCCTGGGGGTCGGTCGAGGGGTGCTGGTAGACACCGGCCAGGACCTGGCCCGCGGCGTTGTCCAGCCACGGGGTGAACGGGGCCCCGGCGGTGACCGTGGCCGGGTAGCCGTAGGTGCCGGTGGCAAAGGGGATGGGCCCGGCCAACTCGGGCAGGGCGGCCAGCCCGGCCGCGGTCAGGGTCCCGGTGGTGCCGTCGAGGGCGCCGGACGAGGCGAGGGTGATCCCGAGGTAGGGGGCCGTGTACCCGTCGATCTGGCGCACCCCGAACGAGGCCTCATAGGCATCGAGGGCGGTGAATGTGTTCGCGGCGAAGGCGGCCGGCGAGTCGGCGATGACCACCCCGTTGAAGTTGCCCACCGAGCCGGTGGTGAGGGCCGGGAGGGTGACCGCGTAGGACCCGTAGGTGGTGGTGTTGGTGGCGGTGACCTCGGTGTAGGCCACCCCCTCCTGGGTCAACGCTGACTGCCATGCCGCCGTGGTCGGGTCGGTTGACCCCGCGCCGATGAGCAGCACATTGAGGCTGAGCTCCACCGGGGTGGCGGAGGCGGCCGCCTTGGCCACCACCGACAACATGCCAAGCCCCAAAAGGGCGGCCATGACGACTTTGACTGCGGACCTCAACAACCGGGGTGTGGACATGGATTCCCTTCTTGCCACCGCGCGCGCATATCGCGCTCGAAAAGCAGTTGGAGCAACGCCTCTTGGCACAGTAAGGGTGTGGACCTCGCGCCGATACCCTGCACCGGGGATAGCGACCCTGAACTTTGGGACCCGGCTATACCGACGACCCCGGCGTTAGCCGCGGACCGGATCCGGGCGGCGCCCGCCCCTTCCAAGTCAGCCGACGGTGCCGACCAGTAGGTCTGGACGCCGCCGTCCCAGAAGTCCTCTCCGCGGGTCGCCTAACCCAAGGGTGGTCGAGATCTCTTGCGAGGGTAGACGGAGATTTCCCTCGGGTCCAAGGGTCATGAAACGAGTGGCGCTGGGGATCGCCAACGCGAAAGTCGGGGGTGTTCACATCGGCTTCCGATCTCTACTGTCGTACCGGACAGAGGAACCTGCGTGCGTTGGTCGACCGACCGGCAGGCACGCCCCCGACCACCGACGATCGAAGAGGTGCGGCTCGACAATGGATATTGCCCTCCTAGCCGAGGGCACCTACCCGTACCACCCCGGCGGCGTAAGTGTCTGGTGCGACCAACTGGTCCGTGGACTGGCTCCTCATCGGTTCGCCGTGCACGCCATCACGGCCCGACCCGGAGAGATGCCGGTCTGGGAGATCCCCGACAATGTGGTCGGGATCCACAACGTTGCGTTGTGGGGACCGACGCCGAAGGTGGCGCGCAAGGTGCGGAACTCGTCGGAGCTCCGGAGCACCTTCCGGCAATTGGCCGTGTCGTTGGTCGATGAGGGTGGCGAGAACGACTTCCTCGATGCGCTCCATCAACTGTTCGCCTTGTCGAGACAAACTCCTGTGGCCGGCGCCCTCCAGACGACTGCGTCGCTGGAAGTCCTTCTCGACGTGATGCGGGCGGGCCCGGGCGATCGGGCATTCACCACGGAACCGGCGCCGGTGAGCGTGTCCGATGCGCAATTGGCCCTCGAGCTCATCGAGCATCAGCTCCGGCCCCTGTTCGGGCCGGCCCCCGAAGCCGATCTCTGCCACGCCACGGCCAATGGGCTCGCCATCCTCCTGGCCCTCGGGGCCAAGTGGTCCCGCGATACCCCACTGGTGCTCAGCGAGCACGGGATCTACCTGCGGGAGCGGTATCTGTCCTACGGCCATGAGACGTACTCGACGCCGTTGCGCTCGATCATGCTCCAGTTCTTCCAGCGTCTCACCTGGGCCGGCTACCAGATCGCCAGCGCCATCGCCCCGGGCAGCGAGTACAACCGGCAGTGGCAGGAGACCAACGGAGCCGCACCGGAGCGGATCAATCCGATCTACAACGGCGTCGATCCGGCCGACTTCGCCGCCAGCCCGTGCGAGCCGGACGTCCCGACCCTGGTCTGGCTGGGCCGGATAGATCCCCTCAAGGACGTCGAAACCCTCGTCCGGTCGTTTGCCAAGGTGCACGAGGTCCTGCCCGAGGCCCGCCTCCGCATCTTCGGAGGTGCCTCCCCCGGCAATCAGGAGTATCTCGACCGCTGCATCGCATTGCGGGACTCCCTCGGCCTGGTCGATTCCGCCATCTTCGAAGGGCGGGCCCCGTCGGTGCTGGAGGCCTTCCATGCCGGACACATCGTGCTGTTGACCAGCATCTCGGAAGGCTTTCCGTACTCCCTCATCGAGGCGATGGCCTCCGGCATGCCAACGGTGGCCACGGACGTGGGAGGGGTGAGCGAGGCGACCGGTGACGCCGGGTTGATCGTGCCTCCGAAGAACCCCGAAGCGACCGCCGCGGCCTGCCTCCGCCTTCTTTCCGACGCCGATCTCCGCCACAGCATGGGGCGCGCGGCGCGGGCCCGCATCCTGTCGCTGTTCACGCTCGAGCAGAGCCTGGCCATCTTCGGGGACCTCTACCGGGAGGTAACCGGCCGGGTCACCACTGCCCACGTGCTCAAGCACGAACAGGATCTGAGCCGCACCGGGCAAGGGGCCCGGGTTCCACACCGTGGCCCATCGATCCGGCGCTCGGATCTCCCCACCGTGTCCAGGGCCGGTCTGGCTCTGCTCGGAAGCGGCCCCAACGGCAGGTGCGGTCCATGAGCGCGCTGAGGACGGACCAGCCCGACCAGATGGACGCGGGTGGTCGAGGCACCGAGATCTTTGACTGGATCAACAACGATCCTGAGCTGCGGGCGGCGTGTGCCGCCGCCGTCGATCCGTTGGAGATGGCAGCCCGGCTCGAGACCCATGGAATGAGCAGGCAGGTCGCCGTCGAATCCTTCGGCTTCCCCGATGTGTTCTCCGCCGCTCGGTTCGTCTACGAAACTCTGCCTTTCGAAACCGACGGGGCGCGGGCGGCGAAACCTGAGCCCATGGGGGGACCCTCGGACCTGCTGCGTGGCGCGCTCTACGCCCTTCCGGCGGTTTTCCTGCCGGTGGTCGTGGCCGGCTTCGCCTTCCACTCGCACTGGTGGGCGATGCCGGTCGGGCTCACGGTGGCGTGGGCGGTCAGCCAAGCTGCTGTCGTCACCGGATGGGCCCAACGGGCTCGGGAGGACCAACGGAGCGACTCGTTTGTGGCCATGGTGTCGATCGTGGTCAGCACGGCGGTCTGCCTCGGCGGCGCGCTCCTGGCCTGGCGGATCATGGGGGGGAACGAGGCCAGTGTGTTGGAGGCGGTCGGAGTGGCCACCTATGTGGCCGCCGCCGGCGTCCTCGTCTTCCACGACTCGGAGTGGCTCCTCGCCATCTGCATGGTGCCGGCCGCGGTGGGAGCGCTCTGCTACATCGGGCTCCTTCCCATCACCATGACCCATCGCACGTCGGCCTGGTTGGTGGCGTCCACGGTCGTGATCGTGGCCGTGGCCGCCATCGGATGCATCCGGCCACAGGGCTGGCACCGGCCCATTCTGGAGGCGGCCGATCTGGTCCGGGCGTGCAAATACTCGCTCTACGGCCTGGGGTGTGGTCTCCTCACTTCTGCCTTCATCGGCTTCGCCGACGAGTCCAACCCCAAAGGCGGCGCTCTGGTGATCGCCGTCCTGCCGCTGCTGGCCACGCTCGGCCTGATGGAGTGGCAACTCCGGTCCTTCAAGAGCCGGGCCAAGCGGGCCCTGTCCACTACTCCGGGGCTCGACCAGTTCGCAGGCCGGATCCGCTCCGACCTGCTGATCTCGGCCGGTGCGTACGTGGCCGCACTGGCCGTCCTCTCGATGGTGAGCATCGTCATCGGGCACGAGCGGCACGACTCGCTGGTCACGCTGCTGGTCGCCTCCGTGTCGGCCATCGGGGTGTCCTTCTTCCTGGCTCTGCTGCTCGCCTCTTCGGGCCAGATCAACCCGGTGCTGGTGAGCTTCGGGGCCACCCTGTTCGTGTTCGTGGCCTCATTGGGCGTCGCCCACGCCACCCGCGGCCACATCACCCTGGCGGCGGGCCTGATCACCCTGCTCGTGTCCACCGGGACGGCCATCGTCCTCTTGTCCATTTCGGCGCTGCGCGTGCTGCCGTCGCCCTTCAACTACTGATCCGCCCCCGAGAGAAAGCGATCCGACAAGATGACCACGACCGTAGCCATCACAGGAGCCGACGGATTCATCGGCTCCCATCTGACTGAGACGCTGGTCGCGTCCGGATATCGCGTCCGGGCAATGGTGCAGTACAACTCGTTCGGCTCATGGGGATGGCTCGAATCCCTCGATCCGACGGTCCTCGCCTCCATGGAGGTGGTCCCAGGCGATGTCCGTGACCGCGACTCGGTCATGGCCCTCATGACGGGTGCGGACATGGTCTGCCACCTGGCCGCGCTGATCGCCATTCCATACTCCTACCAGGCTCCGTGGTCCTATCTCGAGACGAACGCCGGGGGCACGCTCAATGTGCTCGAGGCGGGCCGGGCGCTCGGGACGTCCCGGATCGTCTGCACCTCGACGAGCGAGGTGTACGGCAGCGCACGGATCGTTCCGATCACCGAAGACCATCCGCTGCAAGCCCAATCCCCCTACTCCGCCTCCAAGATCGCCGCCGACAAGCTGGCCGAGAGCTACCACCTCAGTTTCGGCCTCCCCGTCATCACCCTGCGTCCGTTCAACACCTACGGTCCCCGCCAGTCGGCCCGTGCCGTCATCCCGACCGTGATCTCCCAGCTGGCAGCCGGGCGCCGGGAGATCGCCCTCGGCTCATTGAGCCCGACCCGGGACTTCAATTTCGTGCTCGGATACCGCCCGTGCGTTCCAGTCGCTGCTCGAAGCCCCGCTGGAAGACGTGGTCGGCCGGACCTTCAACGCCGGATCGGGCGTGGAGATCTCGGTGGGCGACACCGTCCAGCTCATCGCCGACCTCATGGGGGCGACGGTGGACATCCGTGTGGAGGACGAACGGCTCCGTCCGGAGCGATCCGAGGTGACGCGGCTGGTCTCGGACAGTTCCGCCATCCGGCGCGCGGCGTCGTGGAAACCGGAGCACACCCTGGCTGAAGGCCTGCGGGAGACCATCGAATGGTTCTCCGATGCGGGCAACCTCAGCCACTACAAGACCGACCAGTACAACGTCTGATGATGGCGCTCGGAAAGGCGGGACCTCATGACTGAATTCACTCTGGCAGATCAGCACTGCTCCGGCGAAATGCGACATGTCGTAATTCTGGCCGGGGGGAAGGGGGTGCGGCTCCGTCCGTACACGACGGTCATCCCGAAGCCCCTGGTGCCGATCGGGGAGCAGTACTCGATCCTCGAGATCGTCCTCCGCCAATTGTCGTCGAAGGGATTCCTGCGGGCCACCCTGGCCATCGGCCATCTGGGTCAACTGATCGAGGCCTACGTGGGCGACGGATCCCAGTGGGGGATCGAGGTGGACTACGTCAACGAGGAGTCTCCGTTGGGCACGGTCGGGCCCGCCCTGGTGGTCCTGGATCGACTTCCCGAGAACTTCCTGCTCATGAACGGCGACATCCTCACCGATCTGGACTACGCAGATCTCCTCGACACCCACATCGCCAGTAAGGCCCCCCTGACCGTGGCCACCTATCAACGAGTTCATCAGATCGACTTCGGCGTGCTGGACGTCGTGGACTGCAAGGTCACGAACTTCACCGAGAAGCCGCCCCTGTCCTATGCGGTGAGCATGGGGATCTACGGGGTGAGCAAAAGACATCTCGAGCGGTACACCCCCGGACTTCCCTACGGTTTCGATGAACTGATGCTCGACCTCATCGAACGCGGGACGTTGCCGGCCAGCTACCACTTCGACGGGTTCTGGCTCGACATCGGAAGGCCCGACGACTACGACCAGGCGAATCGTGAATTCGACGTCCTGGGCCCGCGCCTCCTTCCCAGCCTGCTGTGACGACGTACCTTCTCCTCGGTGCGAACGGATTCCTGGGAAGCCAGGTTCGTGAAGCCATCGAACGGTCAGGCAACGAATCCAACTTGGTGGCGGTGAGTGGCCACGCTCCGCGCTTCGGCGTACCGGCGGGTGGCAGGTGGCAACAGATGGACCTGGTTCGCGCCTCGGCACGGGATTTGCGGGTGCTGGTCGGGAAGAGCAGGCCGGACGCCATCATCAACTGCGTCGGCTGCACGTCGGGCTCCCTCCAGCAACTCGAAGCGGTCAACACCGAGGTCGTCGAGAAGCTGGTCCAAGCGCTCTCCGTCACCGATGCCATTCCACTGGTCCACATGGGATCGGCCGCAGAGTACGGACGCCAACCCGAAGGCATCGCCATCGAGGAGTCGGCGTCGGCCCGCCCGGTCGGCGACTACGGGAGGACCAAACTGGAGGCCACCGAACTGGTGACGGAGATGGTGGAAAAAGGAGCCATCCGCGCCACGGTGCTCCGGGTCTTCAACCCGGTGGGTCCGCGAGCTCCGGCCAACTCGCTGGCCGGCACGGCCGCCTCCCAGATCCGGCGGGCGCTGGCGTCGGGCGAGCCGTCGATCACCCTCGGACCGCTGTGGTCCTTTCGGGACTTCTTGGCCAGTACCGACGTCGGCACCGCGGCCGTCCGGGCCGTCCACAGCGTCGATTCCCACCCGATCCTCAACGTGGGGCGCGGTGTGGCCATGTCGTGCCGGTCCATGGTCGAGCTGCTGGCCGACGCGGCCGGATTCGAGGGGGATGTCTTCGAAGAGTCAGGCGGCTCCCTGCGCTCGGCCGCGGTGCCGTGGCAGCAGGCCAACGTCGCCCTCCTCCGTCGCCACCTCAACTGGGTCCCGTCCACCCCCATCGCCCAGGCCGTGGCGGCCCTCTGGAAGTCAGGAGTCTGAAACATGTGCGGAATAATCGGAGTCACCGGGGTCGACGACGCGTTGCCGTTGCTCCTCGACGGGCTGGGCCGTCTGGAGTACCGGGGATACGACTCGGCCGGCGTGGTGCTCGTCACCGGCGACGCCCTCTGGCGGACCCGGGCGGCGGAGGGAACCCATTCGGTGCGCGACCTGCGATTGCTCGGCGAGGACGCACCCCCGAGGTGTAGCGGAGGGGTCGGACACACACGCTGGGCAACCCACGGCGGGCCGACGACCGGCAACGCCCACCCCCATATGGACTGCTCCGGCAGACTGGCGCTCGTCCATAACGGCATCATCGAGAATCACGTCGAGCTCGCCGAGATGTTGGTGGCCGCCGGGCACGTGCTCGCATCCGATACGGATTCGGAGGTGCTGCCCCATTTGGTCGAGGCAGAGATGGCCGGCGGTCTGGGCCTGGCCGAAGGTCTGCGAGCCGTGCTCAGAAAGGTCCGCGGCTCCTTCGCCGTGGCCGCGGTGCATGCCGACGATCCGGAGTTGGTGGTCGCCGCCCGACGGGTCTCCCCGCTGATCGTCGGGCTGGGCGAAGGCACCTCGTTTCTCGCTTCGGACATTCCGGCCCTGCTCGGTTCGACCCGGCAACTGTTCGCGCTCGAGGACGACCAGCTGGTGGAGCTCAGGCCGGGTTCGATGCGGGTGACAACCCTGGACGGTGCCGACGCCAGCGCCACCGCATTGAGCATCGACTGGGACGTGGCCGCCGCACGTCTCGGTGGGCACGACGACTTCATGACCAAGGAGATCCACGAGCAGCCGGCCGCGGTGGCGGCCACGTTGCTCGGACACCGGCGGGACGGGGGGAGGCTTGCGCTCGACGAGGCCGCGGGACTGAGCGATCGTGACCTCCGGGCGATCGAACGGGTCTGCATCGTTGCCTGCGGCAGCAGCTATCACGCCGCCCTGGTGGCCAAGTACGCCATCGAGCAGTGGGCACGGTTGCCCACCGAGGTGGATATCGCCAGCGAGTTCCGGTATCGCAATCCGGTCCTCAACAATCGGACCTTGACCATCGGGGTCAGTCAATCGGGTGAGACCGTCGACACCCTCCAGGGCCTCCGGGAGGCCGCCGCGCTGGGAAGCAAAGTGCTGGTCGTCTCCAATGTGGTGGACTCGTCGATGGCGAGGGAAGCCGACGGCGTCCTGTACACGCGGGCCGGTCCGGAGATCGGTGTCGCAGCCTCCAAGACGCACCTCACCCAGATCGTGGCTCTCGAACTCCTGGCCCTCGTGCTGGCCCAGGCCCGCCGCACCCTGTCCGTGGCCGAGATCAGCTGTGTCATGGACCAGATGCTCGCACTTCCGGACCAGCTCGACGCCGTCCTCCAGCGCACCGGTGATGTGGCCGGAGTGGCCGGGCAGTTGGCCGAGGCGCGCGACTTCTTCTACCTCGGGCGTCACGTCGGCCACCCCGTGGCCATGGAGGGTGCGCTCAAGCTCAAGGAGATCTCCTACCTGCGGGCTGAGGGCTACCCGGGGGGCGAGCTGAAGCACGGGCCCATCGCCCTCATCGAGCCGGGCACCGTGGTTGTCGGCGTGGCCACTCGCAACCCCCTGTGGGAGAAGATGTGCTCCAACATCCAAGAGGTCAAGAGCCGGGGAGCAACCATCGTCCTGGTTGGAAGCGACGGTGACGACCAGACGGCGGGCCTGGCCGATCACATGCTGTGGGTTCCCTCGGTTGAGCCGATGCTCTCACCGGTGGTCGATGTCGTGCCCCTCCAGTTCCTGGCCTACTGGCTGGCGCAGGCCCACGGCCATGACGTCGATCGTCCCCGCAATCTGGCCAAGACGGTGACCGTCGAATAGGCAGGTGGACGCTTGGGCGGTCCCCGGGAGCGGCCTCCGCTCTAAACTTCGAGGGAGCCTGCGGTCAGAACAGGGATAGCATCGACGAGAGTGAAGGTGGTACCCACGACCGAAGTTCGCCGGCTCGCACCATGACCACTGATCCACCTCGACGCCCGAGCTGATGCCACGTCGCGAGGGCAGGCGCATCTGGCAATTGGCGATCGTGTGCTCGGCCTGCCTGGCCGTGCTGCTGGTCATCGTGCTGACCACTTCCACGAACGGTGCTCCGGGTCGACCCAATGGTCAGGACCTCCGCCAGCAGCTGGCGGTACCGGCCTACATGAGCCCGACGCAGGAGGCGGGCAGCTGGGCCCAGCTCATCGGCTCGCGGCCCGGGACGGTCGGGATCGTCGTGGCCAACGTGGACAGTGGACCCGGCACGCAGCCGGTACCGGCCTGGGCGTCGGTCATCCGCAAAGCCCACGCGGCAGGAATCAAGGTCCTCGGCTACGTGGACACCGGTTACCTGGGAAGGCCGTTCACCGGCCATCCCGACGGGCTCCTGACGAGATCAGGGGGAGCCGGGCTCGGGGCCTGGACCACCCAGATCGAGGCAGACGTGGACGCCTGGTACCGATTTTACGGATCCGACGTCGACGGGGTCTACTTCGACCAGGGCACCGACGCGTGCGGACCGACACCGTCGTCTCACCTGTATGCCGACGAATACGAATCTCTCAGCCGGTACGTGAAGGAAGCCCATCCTGGAGCGCTGACCGCTCTCAGCCCGGGGACCGCGGTTCCGCAGTGCTACCGGAACTCGGCTGATGTGCTGGTCACGTTCGAAGGCAGTTACGAGGACTACACCGGCACATCCGCCACTCCGTCCGATTCCTACCGGCCCCTCAGTTGGACACCGGTCGATCCGGACCGGATCTGGAACATCGTCTACGGAGCGGCGACGCAAAGGGAGATGAACAGCGCTGTCGCTCTCAGCAAGAGCCGGAACGTCGGGTACATCTACGTGACCAACGGCGCGCGGGCGAATCCCTACGGCTCCATCCCATCCCTGTACTGGAAGGGCGAACAGGAGCAGACCCTCCCCCGGTGACGATGGCGGCCCGGTCGACCCCGTGCCTGTCTACAGCGAGGATGCGTCGAGGAACTCGTCGTCACCGGAGAGGGCGACGGCCAGATTCCGGCGCGAACCGACCCCCAGTTTCCGGTAGGCCTTCGCCAGATGACCCTCGACGGTCTTGACCGAGATGTAGAGATCGGACGCGATGCCCTGGTTGGTCATTCCCGTCGCGGCCAAGCGGACCACGCGGAGCTCGGCCGGCGTCAGTGAGTCGGGGCCGGTGTAACCGAGCCGGCGCGGTCGCGCCCCGGCGGCTCGCAACTGGATGCCGGCTGTCTCGACCAGTTGGTGGGCGCCGCACATGGAGGCCAGGTTGGCTCCCCGGCGGAGCACGCTTCTGGCCTCCTCCTTCTTCTTGCTCTCGACCAACACCGTACCCAGCTCCACCAGGGCATTGGCCGCCTCGAGCCGGGCCGGTGAAGGCTCGAGCAGCTCGGCGGCCTCCACGAGCCAGGCTGTCCGCTCGTCGAGGTCGGGTGTCGCTGCCGCCATGGCCCGGAGCCCCAGACCGATCGTGCGCACGGCGCCGAAGGACCGAGCCAGGCGGAGGTGCTCGTCGGCCAGACGACCGGCGTCGTCCCACTCACCGAATGTGGCCAGCACCATGGCTGCGTCGGCGCGCCATGGACTCAGGGCCGGATTGACGATCCCGGCGCTGAGGGCGTCATCGCCAACTCCGAGGAGCTCCTCGAGCCCCTCGTTCTGATGGTCACGGGCCACCAGGAGCCGGCCTCGTTCGAGGCGGGCGAGGCCTCGAAGGATCGAGTCGTCGATCTCGTCGATGGCCATCGAATCCGAGATCCGTGCCGCCTCGTCGATCTTTCCCTGTCCGACGAGCGCATCAACGAGCCCGATCATCGGTCGACGTCGTCCGCTGACGAGCCGGGCGTCGCGTTTGTGACCCCTTCTGCACTCCTCCTCCGCTTCGGTGAGCGATCCCTGCCAGAGGAGTGAAATGGCCGAGAGAAGGGAGAGGCGACGGTCGGATGTGATTCCGTCCAGTTCACCAACCCGCTCCCGCGCCCCCTTGAGGATGTTGTCTACCGATTCAAACCGATCGGCGCACAGGAGCCCGAAACAGGCCATGGTCTGGACCCGGTCCACGATCGGGTCGGAACTGAACAGCTGATCGACGCCGACCACCTTCTCGAGCCTCTGGGTCAACTCATCAGCGGAGATCGATGATGCCGCTGCCTCGTGAATGTCGATGAGGACCCCGGCCATTTGCGGCATGGCGTGCGTGTTGTTGCCGGGCTCGGCCAGGAGCGCTTTCAGTCTTTCGAGACCGTGGCTCCGCTCGGTCGGGTGGCTCGACGCCATGGTGAGGGCCAGTTCGAACTCGATGCGGAGATCGCGATCGATGGCATCGAGTCGGTCCTTGAGGCCCCGGACCGTCTTGACCGTCTCGGTTCTGAGCTGAGGGGCGTCGGCCGGATCGCGCAGCAGTCCGATCGCCACTCGGATCAGAGCCGCGTCATCTGCTACCCCGAGCTGGATGGCTCGCCGGAAGTGGAGCAGCGCCGATGGGCGCTGCAGGGCGATCTCGGCGGAGGCCAGATCGAGGTACAGGCCACCTCCCTGGCTGGAAGGTGGCGACTCCAGCAGTGCGCGGTTGAGGCACCGGAGGGCCAGATCGACGTCGCCGGATCCCAGCGCGGTCCGACCCATCTGCTGGAGCCTGTCCGCGGTCTCGAGATCGCCGGCCGGCTCGGTGGCCAGCAAATGTTCCGCAGTGATCGCCACACCGGCCCCGTGATCGGCGAGGAGACGCGCGGCCCTGGCGTGGAATTGGGATCGCCTCGCCGTTGGGATGTCGTGGTAGATCGCCCAACGGATGAGGGGCGAGGTGAACGTGATGGGCCGACCGGGCCTGACCAGCTCCATCTGTGCCGCCTCGTCAGCCGCTCGCTCGGCCGCGAGCGCATCGATCTTCGCCAGTTGCCGCGCCACCGAGGAATCGGCCTTGTCACCGAGGATGGCACAGGCCTGCAGCAGGTCAGAGGCGGCCACCGACAGATGGGCGAGACGACTGAGGACGAACTGGGTGATCTTCGGCGACGGTATGCGCTCCACCAGCCCGGCCATGTCGGCGGTGGGCTGCACCCGCCGGTGACCGAGGGCGGACAGAAGGGCCTTGAGGAAGATCGGCGTTCCTCCGGTGGCGTCGTAACAGGCGGCCACGAAGCCCGGGTCGGGATCCTCACCGAAGAACGCGGCGAGCATCATCCAGACGGACTCGGGGCGCAGAGGCTCGAGTGTGAACTGGCGGATCTCCGGCTCGGTCAGGAGTGACTCGATCGGGCGGAGGCCGACCCCGGGGTGGAGAGGTCGGGCACTGACCAGGAGCCAGATCTGCTGGCTCTCGAGGCGCCGGACCACGTATTGCAGGACGGCCAGCGTCTCGCGGTCAGCCAGATCCGCGTCGTCGACGGCAAGCAGGACCGGACCGATCTCGCGGAGCGCGATGATCAGCGAGTAGAACATCGGACCGATCTCGTTGGGATCCCGACGTGCCGCGTCGGCGGTGCCTATCAGCGCCTCGATGGCCGTCGCGTGCTCCAACGGCGCATCGGACCCGCTCATGTGCGTGGCGGCCGACTCTACGAATCTGCGGAGGACGCCGAACGGGGTCCGCTTCTCGACGTCGCCGCCCCTGGCGCGGAGGACCAGACAGCCGGCGTGGGCGGCCAGGCCGCAGGCGGCGTTGACCAGCGCGGTGCGCCCCGAACCCCATGGCCCTTCGATGGCGATGCACCGGCTGGGCACGTCGAGGGACTGGCTGAAGATGGCCTCGAGCTCTGTCAGGAACTGGCTTCGCTCGAGAAGGCGAGGCCCGATCAGCGTGCGCGAGCGTCGGTCTGTGGGTTGCGGCGTTAGTTGAGAGACGACCACGACGAGCCCCTGCCGATTTCCGATGCCGAGCAGCACCGATCGTCGATGAATCGAAAATGTCGATGCACCGGGGCGCGATTGACCGTCAACACCGGTGAAACGTCGTGAGTCGAGACGTCACCCGACAGATGCTTCCTGTTGCCGAACAACTGGCACTCCGCCGAGCGACTGTTATCGAAGTCGATGACAGTTCGCGCTTTCTTCATGTACTTATCGTAGGGGCTGGCGCGCGCTAATTGCCAAGGAAATCTGTAACGATGCGATCCCCACGTTCGTTACACCTCGGCACGGCAACCGACCGCCGGTGTGTCAGTCATCCGTGCAGTGAACGTCTCGTCACCTTGAGCGGTCAGGATTCACCTTGGAAACCAGAGATCATTCCGACAGTGGTACGGCAGACGCGAGGAGTGCTGTCGCGTCGCTCCGGCCTGTCACGCTCAGTGGCCGTACCACTGCACATTCTTTCTCCCATCCGGGAGAAAAATTCTGCCGAACATCGATTCCGATGCAGCATCGATCGGACGGCATCCCCCCTTCCCTCGCGCCGAGGGGTGGTCCAGCGGGGGGCGGGGGTGCCGCCGGGCAACTTCGAGGGTGGCCCGTGTCCCCGGAGGCCCGTAGGCTCGTGGCGAGGACACAATCGTGATGTTTGCCGCCCACCGACTCGTTCGGACGCTCGGCGGGCCGAGCAGGGGGGTTCGCATGGGGAAATTCCGGTCCTGCTCAGTGGCCCGTGTCGTCGGCGTGCTGGTCGTGCTGGCCGGGTGCCTCCTCGCTCCGTCCCTTGCTTCCGGCCCGGCGTCTGCATCGGTGCCGAAGACCACCTCATCCCGGATAACGGGGCAGGTGACCTGTACCTTCTCGGCCAGGGTGGCTTTCTCACCGGCATTGAAGGATTCCGGGGGTGGCAGCCATGCCTCGGCGGTGACCGGCGGAAAGTTGACGAAGTGCCATACGACCAACCGTTCGGTGACCATCACCAGTGGCTCGTTCACCGGGTGGTTCTCACGAAGCCCCCTCACCTGTAAGACGGATGCACTGACCGGGGCCTCACCGGCGCTCGCCTTGCACTGGAAGGGTGAGCTGAGCGGCCGGCTGGCGACGTTCAATTCCACCACGGTGGCGGGCACACGGTCATCGGATTCGTTCTCAGGTCCGGCACACGTCAAGCTGAAGAAGCCGGCCAAGGCACCGAGCGCATGCGCCACCTCCGGAGGTCTCAAGTCGCTCGTGATGAGCGGCACCCTCACCTCGGGGACTCAACCGGCACCCGGCTGGTGGGTGGCACCGGCGGGCAACCTGCCGTGGCAGTGGTACCTCGCCGGCACGCTGGATACCGGCAGTGCGACGGAGATGGGCACCAACGACAAGCTGCCGGACGGAGGTGCGGCTCCGGACCCGGTGGTCTACGACATCGACGCCATCGAGAACTCGGCCGGCACCGTGGCCGCCCTTCACGCCAAGCACGATCACGTCATCTGCTACATCGAGGTGGGGACGGCCGGCGACTATTACACGACAGCCCAGGAGGGGATCGGAACCACCTACTACGACCAGCTGCAGTCGGCGGGCGACCTGGGCGACCAGCTGTCGGGTTACTCCGAGTACTTCATCAACATCAACGCCGGCGTCGGCGGTCAGCATCATCGAGTCGATGATCAAACAACAGTGCGCCGACAAGGGTTTCGATGCCGTGGAGACCGACCTGGACGAGACGTACAACGGCAACGAGGGCACGACCGGTTTCACCATAACCGAGTCCGACGAGCAGACCTATCTGACCACGTTGGCCAACTACATGCACTCGATCGGACTGGGATGGATCGCCAAGGACCTCGACGACACGGGTGACGGCTTCGCCGGCGTCATGGAGCCGCTGGCCTCGGGCATCATCACCGAGCAGTGCAACCAATACGGCACCTGCGGGCAGCTGACCAGCTACGAGGGGCACAAAGCGGTGCTCAACGCGGAGTACTCGCCGGAGACCACCGCGGAGTTCTGCACCTCGACGACGCCGACGGCATCAACGGGGCCCTGTTCGACAACAACTTGGACGGCCCGCGCTCTCCCTGTCCCGGACCGTCATGAGCAGGTAGCGACCGCCGCTGGAGGGTACCTCTGCACGGCGGGGCGGCGCCCGCTCACGAGCGCGTGCGGTCGATGACGGGTGCGTCGTGCAGGAGGTCGCGAAGGGCCGGTCGGTTGAGCTTCCCGAGCACGCTGTGCGGTAACTCGTCGGCGAACCGGAGGTACTCGGGAACCTTGAACGTGGCCAGTTGCGAGGCGCAGTAGCCGGCGAGCGTCTCGGCGGAGACCGGCTCGGCCACGACGACCACGGCGCCGACCCGCTCCCCGAGCTCGACATCGGGCACCCCGACCACGCCGACATCGACGACGCTCGGGTGGGTCCGCAGGACCTCTTCCACCTCGACCGGCCCGAATTTCTCGCCCCCCCGGTTGATGGTGTCGGAGAGCCTGCCCGACGGGTAGAGGTAGCCGTCGTCGTCCTGCCATCCGGTGTCGCCGGTGTGGAGCCACTCCGAAGTCGTGTTCTGCCGGGCCCGCACGACCAGCTCGCCGACGCTGCCGGGCGCCACCGGCTCACCCGACACCGGGTCGACGATCTTGACGTCGACGCCGGCCAGCGGTCGGCCCACCGAGCTGAGGCGATCACCACGTCGATGGTCATCGGGCGTCAGGGCCGCGTACGCCCCGAGCGTCTCGGTCTGTCCGAACGTGTTCGAGAAGTCGACGTTCGGTAGCTCGGCCACCGCCCGGCGGATCAGGTCCACGGGGGCCGCCGCCGCGCCGTAGCTGAGGGCTCGCAGCGAGCTGAGGTCGGTGGTGGCAAAGCTCGGGTGGTCGAGGATCCGCCGCAGCATGGTCGGCACGACGAACGTCTGGGTGACCCGGTGCGCTTCGACCAGCGACAGCCACAGCCCGGCGTCGAACTTGGGCATCAGGACCAGCTGCTTGCCCTGGTGCAGGGAGATGAACAGGCCGAGGGTCCCGGCGATGTGGAAGATGGGGGCCGACATCATGTCGACGATCTGGTCCGCTCGAGGATCGATCGGCTGCGAATAGAAGGCCAGCCGGTCGGTGACGACGCCGTGGCTGATGGAAATGGGTTTGGGCAGCCCGGTGGTCCCGCTGGTGAACAGCACGAGGGCGGTGTCGTCCGCGTCCCCCACCGCGGCGGACCCGGCGGGCCCGGCGGTGTCTGCTGCCGCACACGGACTCCTCGGTCAGCACCGGCCCGGCGATGACCGACCGCAGCCCGTCGGCGAACTGGGTGCCGGCCACCCCGACGCGGGCGCCGACCAGCTCGGCCAGCTGCCCGAGCTCACCGGGGGTCAGGTAGGCATTCATCTGGGCGGTGGCCGCGCCCAGCCGTGCCGCCCCGAAGATGGTGGCGACCGAGAGGGCGCTCCCCAGATTGACCAGCGCAACCCGGTCCCCGGGGCCGACCCCCAACCCGGCCAGCGCCGAGCACGCCTGTCTGATGCGGGATTCGAGTTGGCGGTAGGTGTACTCGTTGCCGTCCACGACCAGAGCGATCCGGTCGGGAACGCTCTCGAGGGCGAGCGTCGGTGGCGTGCCCGACGTTCATCGGGGACGCCATCGGTGATCCGGGGCCGGTGACGTTGTCGAGGTGTGCATCGACGGGTCAGCCGGAGGGAAGGGGCGCGAAGGGGCTCACGGTGACCCAGCAGGTCCCTTGGGCCTTGCCCTGGGAGGTCAGCTGGCACTGCGAGGAGGGTGGGACGTTGTTGTGCAGCCTCACGATCTTGTACTCGGTCGGTCCGTAGCGCTTGTCCGGGCCGAAGCTGAGGATGGGGGTCGACGTACCAGGGAAGTTGGTGATCTTCGACATGGCGGTGACGAAGGTGCGCCGGTTGAGGTCGGACCCGGCGTCCCGTGCCGCCTTGGCGAACAGGGTGATGGCCTGGCACCACCCGACGACGGGCCCCTGTTGCTCGATGTAGTCGGTCGTGGCGCCCTGCGGGATCTGCGGGTAGGCCTTGTGCCACGGGGTCCAGCAGGCCTGCACCCCCGCGTCGTAGCCTCGCGGACCCGTGTAGTCGGACTTGTTGGTGCCACCCCCGAGGGTCTGGGTGGTCAGGCCCTCCTGGCCGTCGAGGGCCTTCTCGTAGGGGATCGGGATCAGCCCGAGTGCCGATTCGATGCTCTCCTCATAGTCGCTGAGGAGGAGCTTGGGGTACCACTGCTGCTGGGTCTCGGCCTGGAGTACCGGATAGAACACGTTGAACGGGATGAGGGGGATGACAGAGGTGATGCCCGCGGTTCGGAGTTGCTGGACGACGAGCGGGGCCTGGGTGTCGGTGGTGGCGGTGTCGTCGGGGTCCGAATCGATGGTCTTCACCACCGCGGTGATGCCGGCGTTGCGCAGGTCGGGAATGAGGTAGTCGTTGAGGGCCAGCTGGTCCGATGCCCGGTTTCCGGCGATGATCCCGACCTTTGCGGTCCCCCCGAGGAGGTGGGCGCTGAGCCCCCAGTTGACCACGGCCTGGAGGATGGTGGCCTGGTCGGGTCCCGTCCACCAAAGGTAGGGCGAGCCCTCGTTCGTCCACGTGGTCACGGTCGACCATGCGCCGATGAACGGGGTGTGGCCTTCCTGGGTGATGCAGAGCTGGTCGTCACCCGTCCAGTCCCCGATGCCGTCCAGCACCGCGAAGGCTGCGGGCGAGCCCTCGGTCCAGCTCTTGCACAGTGCCCGCATCTGGGTCTCGTTGGTCGGGTCGAAGGTGGTGATGATGGGATTGATCTTCCGGCCGTTGATACCCCCGGAGTCATTGACGTGCTTGACGTAGAAGTTGATGGCCTTGTCCTGCTCGGCGTATTCGGGGTCGGACGCGAACCCCTCCTGACCGGCCAGTGAGTTGAGGGACACCACCGGGAAGACGACGTTGATGGTGCCGGCGGTGATCCCGCGGGTCGACGTGCTGGCCGAGCTGACCGGGCTGGGTGACGAGGTGGATGACCCGCCCGTCGTCGCCGGGGAGGTCGACGAGGACGACGATGGGGACGACGACCCGCAGGCCGCGGCACCGACCAGGACCACGGCCACGACCACCAGGGCGGGGATCGGGGCCGAGCCGGCCCGGCGGGTGGAGGGGCCCGATGCCCGGGCCAACCGTCCCAACGGGTTCCACCAGCTGCTCGCGCCCATTTCCGTCGCTCCTTGTCGGCCCACGGTTCCCCGACCAGCTCTCCTCGGACATCGGCAGCCCGTCTGGCAGGAGATAACCATATTGAGTGGGTACGGTACTCACAACCCGGTGCCGTCGCTGGCGCTGCGAGCCCGTCGGGCTCCGTCCTCCCGAGCGCCCTAGGGTACCGAAAGGGTGCCGGGAGGCTGCGATGTCGCCGGTCGGGGCGAAGGCCGGTCCGTCGAGCGGGCGGCTCGCGGGTCTCTTGATGCTCGCGGGTCCATTGAGAGGTGCGCGTTGGGACATGTCCAGGTTCAATTTGCGATCGATGACCCGGAGCGGGCCGATGCCATCGTCGAGTCGCTCCTGGCCCGGCGGCTGGTGGCCTGTGGCCAGCGGTTGGGGCCGGTGACCAGTCGCTACTGGTGGAATGGCTCGCTCGAACAGGCGGCGGAATGGCTGGTCCTGCTCAAGACCCGATCCGAGCTCACCTCACGGGTGATCGAGTCCATTGTCGCCGACCATCCCTATGAGGTCCCAGAAGTCGTCGCGGTGGACATCGACCACGGCACCGCCGGCTACCTCGACTGGATCGACGCCGTCACGGCCCAGCTCCGGTGAGCCGAGGTCGACGGCCCCGGCCGACGCGGCGACGGCACCGGGGCGGATGAGGGTGGACGATGCCGGCACCTCGGTCGGCGAGGTACTCGACCGGCTCGGGCGGGTCCGGGTCGCCGGCGCACTCAACATCTACGACGAAGACGACTGCATCGGGTGGGGGGACGAGCCCGGTCAGGCAACGGCGCGCCGGCTTGCCCTTCGCGGCCATCTGGTGGCCCACTGGACGGCCCCCGTGGTCCTGGTCGGCGAGGCCCCCGGAAAAGACGGCGCCCGACGGTGCGGGGTGCCGTTCACCTCGTGCCGGCAGCTCTCGGGGTCGGGACCGGCCGAGCCGACGGCCACCATCGTGCATCGGGTGCTTTCGGAACTGGGCTGCGAACGGGAAGTCCTGCTCTGGAACGCATCGATGCTCTTCGCACCCGGCAACCGCGATCCCCGGCGGGCGGAGGTGCAGGCCTGTTCACACCTGCTCGACCTGGTATGCCGCGGGAGGGTGGTGTTGGCCGTCGGCCGCTTCGCGCAGGCCGCCACCGGTGCTCCCTATATCCGTCATCCGTCCCACGGTGGCGCCCCGCGCTTCGCCGAGGGGCTGCGGGTCGGGCTCCGGTCGCCGTCGGGAACCGACCTCCGAGAGGCGTTGGACCGACTCGACCGGGCACGCCTGGCCCGGCCGGCCTGAGCCACCGGCACCGATGTCTGCCCGGCGGCCGTCGGCCGTACACTGCTGGTAATGCTCTTTTACGGTCACGGTTCGTGGATCTTCCTGGTGGTGATCGCCGGGACGTTCGCGATGCGGATGATGGCCTCCCAGCGCCGGCGGGGAGGACGCAGCGGAGCGTGGGGCCCGGGTAGCTCGTTCACCAGGGGGAACCGCTCTGGCCCGGCGCCCGGACCCCCGGGCGGGCCCCGGGTTTCCGACACGACGGCCGCAGGTACGCCGCCGGGCTGGTTCGCCGACCCCTTCTTCAAGCACGAACAGAGGTACTGGTCAGGGGCAGCATGGACCGAGCACGTCACCGACCACGGTACTCCCGGGACCGATCCTCCACCGTCTGATCCCGGCCCGCGCCGCACCCTCTGATCCCGTCGGTCGGTGTGGGAGTGCCCGCGCCCGTTCGGTCCGCTCGGCTCAGGCTGCACGGAACCGCCCCCTCCCGGTACGATCGGGTAGGCCCAGGGATCGGGGAGGACATGGCAGAACGAGAGGGACCGAAGATCTGCCTCATCGGCGCAGGAGGCATGTCCTTCGGACCGGTCATGGTCCTCGATGCCATCAACACCCGGCGTATCCGGGGAGCGACGATGATGCTCCACGACATCAGCCCGGAGCGACTCGAGGTGGCCCGCCGTTTTGCCGTTCGGGTCAATGAGCGGAACGGGTCCCCCATCACCATCGAGGCCTCGCTCGATCCGGCTGAGGCGCTCGCCGGCGCCGACTTCTGCCTGACCAGTGCCGAGGTGGGACGCTGGCAGCACTGGATCGAGGACTACGAGATCCCGGTCCGCCACGGGGCCACGCAGATCACCGGTGAGAACGGGGGGCCCGGTGCCGTCTTCCATTCGCTGCGCTCGATCAGGACCATGCTCGGCATCTGTGGCGACATGGAGAGGTACTGCCCGGACGCGTTCCTGATCAATCTGACCAACCCCCTGAGCCGGGTGGCCCTGGCCGTCAACAACGGGACCGCCATCAAGAACATCAGCATGTGCCACGAATTCGCCGGTGGGGTGGGGCGCATCGCCCAGCTTCTGCGGATCCCGAGGAGGAAGATCGCGGCCAAGGCGTCGGGCATCAACCACTTCACCTTCTTCACCGAGATCAAGCGGTCCGACACCGGGGAGGATCTCTATCCGCGCCTGCGTCGGCTGTGGCAGAAGCGGTACTTCGACTTCCCGCCCCCGGTGACGGCCGCGGCGCGGCAGCTCGTGAAGGTTCCCTGGGTGCAGATGATGGTCGAGCAGATGTACTCACCGCTGGTGGCCCACATGTTCCGCGAATACGGGCTCCTGCCGTGCTCTGTCGACAGCCACATCGGCGAGTACGTCCCCTTTGCCAAGGAAATCGCCGGTTGGCACCCGGTTCCGGTCTACTTCCATCAGGGGGTGATGACCCGCGTGGAGCGGATGGTCAACCGCTACGGCAAGGGGGACTCCCTCATACCCATGCACAAGGCGGGGCGATCGGTCGAGGAGGTCTTTCCCGTCATCGGGGCCATCTGGTCGGGCGACGCCCGGAACATCAATGCCGTCAATGTTCCCAACCGCGGATACGTTCCCAACCTGCCTGAAGGAGCCATTGTCGAAGTCCCGGCCGTCGCCGACGGGACGGGCGTCGTCGCATCCGACATGCCGCCCGTCATCGAGCCGCTGGCCGAGTTCATGAGGACCCAGATCGAGTTACAGGAACTGGTGGTCGAGGCGGCGATCAAAGGGGATCCGGCACTCGCCTTCGACGCGCTCCGTCGCGATCCGCTCTCTCCGACCGATGAGGCCTCGTGCCGCAAGATCTTCGACGAGCTGATGGTCCTGCAGGCCGACTCGCTGCCGTTCTGATCGGCTCGTGGCCGCGGCGCCGGCCGTGTCGGTGGCCGGATCAGGACCTCCCCACGACGGCATCCCCTGACTGATCGACAGCCACGCAGAAGGAGGTCGAAGAACACGAGATGGACGTCAGATGGTGCCGGCCATCGACGTCGGCGCGAACCCAGGTGTGGTTGCTCCACTGGAGCACGCCTCCGGAGTCATCGCTGGCCGCGCAGTAGGAATTCGCGGGGCACGAGATACCGGTCACGGTGACCCCGATCGTGGTCGCGGTTGCCTGCCCGGGCTCGATATGGATCGGTCCGGACCATGACAGGCCGTTCCACACGAAGGACCCGCCCGACTCGTCGACGGCGGTGCAGAACGAGGCGGTCGGGCACGAGACGCCAGCGAAGGAGGATGGGTCCGAGAAGGAGTCGGGCATGGTCCATTGCGAACCGTTCCACTGCGAGATGCCGCCCGAGGCCGACACGCAGAACGACGATGAGACGCACGAGATGGCCGACACGGATCCCCAGTCGCCACTGGTGGCCGACCACGTGCCGCCGCTGTACGAGAAGGCATTCCCTTGGGCATCCACCGCGGCGCAATAGCCGGTCGGGGCACATCCCACCGCTTCGAGGCTGCTGGCTCCCCCGACGGTCACCGGGAGGGACCAGGACTGACCGTCCCACCCGGTCACCTGGTCGCCGGCCGTCGGCACGGCCACACAGAATGCCGGGTTGGAGCAGGAGACGGAGATGGCCCCCGCGCCGACCGGCTGCGCGGCCGACGGCACGGGCCCGGTCCAACCGCTGCCGTTGAAGACGTAGGCCCGGCCGACGCTGTCGAGGGCGATGCACGAGGTGGGGCTTCCGCAGGACACGGACTCCAGCCCGGCCCCCGTGGCCACCGGGACCGGGCGGGCGAAGCGGAGCGGCCCGGAGTTTCCGGGAACCGACGAGGAGTTGGCGGGGACCGGGGGTGTCGTGCGGGTGGTGGCCGTCTGGGCAGCCGTGCCGCCATCGCAACCGGCGGCCACCAGTGCTGTGCAGACGAGGAGTGGGAACCAGTATGCCGGACGCACGTCAGATCACCTTGCCGGCCCAGGTGCTGGGCTCTGGATTCCAACGTACCCCAGCGGGTATCTGTTGACAGGGCAGTCGAGGAGCCGAGGACAGGAGCGATGATGCAAGATCTGTACGATTTGGAGCGCTTTGTCGTCGCCCAGGACTCCGGGGGTGCCTACGACCGGGCGGTCGGGGAGCTGCAAGACGGGCGCAAGGTGACCCACTGGATCTGGTTCGTGTTCCCACAGATCGCCGGCCTGGGGCGGAGTGCCACATCGAAGGAGTTCGCCATCTCGTCACTCGAGGAGGCGAAGGCCTACCTGGACCACCCCGTGCTCGGTCCGCGGTTGATCGAATGTGCCGGCATCCTCGCCATCGGACGGCACAGCCGTGCGGAGCAGATCCTCGGCGCCGTCGATGCCCAGAAACTCTGCTCGTCGATGACGTTGTTCATGCGGGCGGAGCCTGCACAACCGGTGTTCCAGACGGTGCTCGACCGGTGCTTCGGCGGGCGGGCCGATCCCGCCACCGAGCAGCGGATCTGACCCGCCGGGTCGGACGCCCCCCGTTCAGCGGCCGAGCAGTGCAGAAATGTTGTCGTGGAAGAGGCCGGGCGCACGCTCAGGCGATCCTCCGCCTCGGGCATAGTCCTCGACCGGTGTGGCGGTGCCCTCCGAGTGCGGATAGTCACTGCAGCACATGAACAGGTCGCCGGCCTTGGCCGACAGCCGGGCCGGCTGCTCGTAGGAGAACGATGACACGCGGACCTGGCCCTGGAAGTACTCACTCGGACGGAGATCGAGCTTCGTGGGAACCTGACCGTTGAGGACGGAGGTGAACTCCCAACCGCCGTCGAGCATCAGCAGGTACTGCGGAACCCAGATGGAGGAGAGCTCGACGATTCCGAGCTTGAGCTCCGGGTAGCGGGCGAGCACGCCGTTCAGGATCAGATCGGTGGCGGCGATGGCCGGTGGAACCCAAAGGAAGATCGATTCGATGGCCGGGACGAAGGACTCATCGGGATCCGGATAGAACGCTTCGTCGAAGAGGCGAGGTTGGTCGGCGACGTGGAACACAGGCGTGACGCCGTGATGGACGAACGAGGCCCAGAGCCGGTCATGATCGGGATGGGACAGCGGCCTGCCGTCTACCGCGGCCGGGGCGATCATGGCCAGCCGCACCCCCGCTGACGAGAGCTCGGACAGCTGGCGCTCCAGCCACACCGGATCCCGGAGGGTGAGGTGGCCGACGGGGTGAAGACGACCCGCGCCGTCGGCCACAACCGTCGCGCACCACCGGTTCCATGCCGCCATGTTGGCGGTGAGGGCGATCAGTGATTCCGACAGGCGGCGTTCCCAGAGCAACCCGAAGTTGGGGAACAGGACAGCCTCGTCGATGCCCATCGAGGTCAGCTGCGTTGCCCTGGCCCCAGGATCCCAGTAGTCCCGGGGAAGCGTGTCGTCGTAGGAGTACTCAGGGGGTAGATGCTGCCGGCACCGCTGACGGTTCCGCCCGATGGCCACGGTGTCCCCGGGCAATTGCACGTCGGCGAGATCGAGGCGTCGGTTTCGCCACGTGAGCCACGGATAGCCGAACTCGTCGTCTTCGATGGCCAGCGCCTCGTCCACCAGACCCGGGTCGATGTGTTCGGCCCACAGCGAGCGGCTCTCGTAGAGGTGCTGGTCCGAATCGATGACGGAGCTCACCGGGCCCAATCTAATGGACGGAACGGTTTCGGTCTCGGGGCGAACCGGCGCGGTGATTCCCCTGGGCCGCCCGGCTGGTCCGTGACCGCCAGGGCCGGGGACCGGATGCCCCTCGGCTACGGTCTTGTCGACCGAGGAGGGCCGATGATCGAGCAGGTGATCGAGAGCTGGCATGCCTATCTGCGTGGCGAGCTGCCCGGCGGATTGGACGCATTGCTCGACGACGAGGTCGTGTTCTATTCGCCGATCGTCTTCACCCCCCAGCGGGGCAAAGCAGTCACCACCCTCTACCTCCAGGCCGCGGCACAGACCCTTCCGGGCGACCAGGCACTTCCGACCGCGGCCGGAAGCGGTACCAGAGGAAGCTTCCGGTACACGAAGTCGGTGTGCTCGGGCGACACCGCGGTGCTCGAATTCGAGACCGAGATCGGCGGCATCTATGTGAACGGCGTCGACATCATCCGCGGCAATGACGCGGGCCGCATCGTCGAGTTCCGGGTGATGATCCGGCCGTTGCAGGCGGTCAACCTCGTGCACGAGCAGATGGCGGCCACGCTCGAGCGGATGAAGTCCGCCCCGTGACCCGTCACCCTTCGCCCGCTGGTTGCCTGAGTCCCGTACCCCAGACCATGTCGACCGCCCGCTCCGCCCAGCCGGGCGCGGACGGCTCACCGGCCACCCGTCGGGCGAACACCGATCCCGTCAGCATCTGGAGGGCGAGATCGAGGTCGACGTCAGGGTGGAGCTGGCCCAGTTCGACGGCAGTCTCCAACAGCGACCGGACGTAGCCCATGCGAGGTCCGACGACCCGCTCCCGATGGAGGGCAAGGGCGGTAGGGTCCTCGCGTGCCCCGATCAGGGTGCCCACGACCTCCAGGCAACTCTCGGCGAAGCGCTCGTCGAATTCGGTCAGATAGTCGATGAGGTCTCTGCGTGGATGGCGTGAGGTCCCGGGTGACAGGTGGGTCGAGTTGTTGCCGGCGATGGCTGCGGTGATCAGGTCGGCCTTGTCGCGATAGCGACGGTAGATGGTGGTCCGGGCGACACCGGCCTCGCAGGCCACGCTCTCCATCGAGACCCTGGCGTAGCCCAATTCGTCGAGCTGGCGGAGGGCGGCTCCGGTGATGGCCGAGCTCGCCCGTTGATCGCGGGGCCGGCCGGGCCCCCGTGCGGCGGTTCGTGGTGCGGGTGCCGGCGTGGTTGCCGCGGTGTCACCCACTACGGGGCCGTGGCCGTGGCCGGGGCCGGTGCAGACTCGGGCCCATGGGCGACACTGGGCACGAAGTCGCGCTGGCGCACCAGGGCGAAGGAGCCGATCGAGCCGATGAAAGCGATTACTGCGCCGATGACCATGAGGTGGTCGAGGGTGGCCGAGAACCCGACGCGGTACGCCTGGAGCAGTGCACTTCGGGACGCGGCCGACGGTATGGCGGTCACGGCCTCGCGCACGCCGCCCCCGGCCAGGGCGCCCTGGAGGGCGGCGCCGCCGTGGGCGACCACCGCCTGGCCCGCGGGCGATCCGCTGAGCGCGGTGAGGGTCCGGTGTTCGATCTGGGTCTGGAACACCGTGCCCAGCCCGGCGATCCCAGTGGCGATACCGACCTGGCGGAACGTGTTGTTGGCGCCCGAGGCCATGCCGCTGCGCTGGGGCGGCACGACCGAGATGGCCGACGATGCCAGCACCGGGTTCACCGTCCCGATCCCGATGCCGGCGGCGACGAAACCGGGCAGGAGGACCGTCCATCCCGACGAGGCGTGGGTGGTGGCCATGAGCAGGAGGCCGACGGCGATGAGGAGCATACCGGTGCCGAGCAGGTACCGGGCCTGCATGCGCACGGTCAACTTCCCGGCAAAGGGAGCAACGGCGAAGGCGAGCACGGTGATGGGCAGGAAGCGGACCCCGGCGGCCAGTGGTCCGTAACCGAGATCATCCTGGAGGTACAAGGTGAGGTACAAGAACATGGCGAAGATGGAAGCCGCGATGGTGAACGCGGCCAGCGAGACGCCGACCATGGCCGGGCGCTTGAAGAGGGTGAGATCGAGCATCGGGTCATTCTGTCGCCATTCGGCCACCACGAAGACGATCAGCAGGAAGACGGCACCGACGAGCAGACCGGTGATGAGAGCACTGCCCCATCCGTCGTCGGGACCGCGCACCAGGGCGAAGACCAACATGAAGAGGGCGACGGAAAACGAGAGGAATCCGATCCAGTCGATACGCCGGTTGTTCGGGTCCCTCGACTCGTCCACCTTGGCCAGCGTCACGAACACGGCCAGCACGCCGATGGGCACGTTCACGAAGAAGATCCATCGCCATCCGATGCCACTGGTGATGGCCCCGCCGATCAGCGGCCCGACGGCAACCGCCCCACCGATCACGGCGCCGTAGATCCCGAACGCCGTCCCCCGCTCCTTGCCCGAGAAGGCCTGCGCGATCAGGGCCAGCGACGTGGCGAACATGATGGCCCCGCCCACCCCTTGCGCGGCACGGGCCAGGTTGAGCATGAGTGAGGAGGACGACAGTCCACATACGAGGGAGGAGAGCGAGAAGACGCCGAGTCCGACCGCGAACACCTCCCGGCGCCCGAACATGTCGCCCAGCACCCCGGCGGTGAGCAGGAAGGCGGCCAGGGTGAGGGAGTAGGCGTCGACCACCCACTGCAGATCGCTGAATGACGCGTGCAGCGACCGCTGGATGTCGGGGAGCGCGACGTTCACGACGGTGATGTCCAACAGCAGCATGAACGTGGCCGTGCACACGGCGATGAGGGTCCACCATTTGCGATCGAGCGCTGGCATACGGGCTCCCTTCGGTGGGGACGTCGGGACCGATGGGGACGTCGGGACCGGGCTGCGGACCGGGTCGGTGATATTCGATCCGAAACGTACTGTATTGAATCGGGCTCGAAAGGTCAAGCGGCGGGCCTCGGGACCGGCAAGACGTGCGGGGAGCTGTGGCGCGGCGTGGTCAACTGGGCAGGTCGACCTGGGCGGAACGGGAAAGGGGAGGGTCGTGATCAGGGTCTCGGCTCCCATTCGGATCTGCGACAACGGCGGCTGGACGGACACCTGGTTCGGCGGGCCGGGACGCGTGTTGAACATCGCCGCCACCCCGGGGGTGGAGGTCGAGGTCCGCCGGACCGATGGCCCGGACCCGGTGGTGCTGGATGTGCAGGCATTCGGCGACCGGTACCCGCTCGTCCCCGGGGCTCCTCGGTCGGCCCGGCATCGCCTGCTGGAGAGCGCCATCGACGCCTTCCCACCGCCACCGGACCTGGCTGTGGAGATCGGCGTCCGTGCGGCCGTCCCGCCCGGCTGTGGCACGGGAACCTCCGCGGCCGTGTCGATCGCCCTGCTGGGCGCATTGGCGGCACTGCGTTCCGAGCGACCGTCACCCCGTGACATCGCGTACGCAGCTCATCGCCTCGAGGTCGACACCCTCGGCATCCAGAGCGGGATCCAGGACCAGCTGTGTGCGGCGTTGGGCGGGATCAACTACATCGAGGTCGAGCCGTACCCGGAGGCGGTGGTCCACGCTCTGCCGACCTGGGATGGGCTCGACTCCAGACTGTTGCTCGTCTTCCTCGGGCGCGCCCACAATTCCTCCGATCTGCACCGCCAGGTCATCCAAGGCCTCGGCCGGCGCGAAGCGGCGGTGTTCTCCCGACTGCGGGCTGCCGCGACCGCGGCACGTGATGCGGTCCTCGCCCGCGACCTCGACGCCTTCGGGAGGGCGATGACGGACAACAACGAGGCACAGCGATCACTGCACCCGGGGCTGGTGGGGGTGGACGCGGACCGGATGGTCGAGATGGCGGTTGCCCATGGGGCACTCGGTTGGAAGGTGAACGGGGCCGGGGGCGACGGCGGATCGGTGACGATCCTGAGCGCAACCCGCGCCGGCAGAGATGCCGTCCGGGCGGCGACCGCCCGGTTGGACCCGCGATACCGGGTGCTTCCCGTCCGGCTCAGCGCGACCGGCTGTGAGGTCAGGGGGTCCCTCTAGAGCCGCGAGAACTGCTGCGCCTCGTCCTCGAACCGCCGGATGGCCTCGGCGCTGACTGACGGTCGGGTGAGCTTGATGGCGGCGAGGACGTCATCGGCGACGACTTCGGGCGAACCGCCGGCCAGGGCACGGTCGAATGCCAACTGCGCACTTCGCTGGGCGGCCAGGGCGAAGTCCGCGGGGGTGAAGCCCGCGGTGCGGGCGGCCACATCCCCGGGGTCTCTCGCCGGGAGGAATTCGGAGGCCAGGTCGGCGCGTTCCGCTCCGTCGGGAGCTCCGACCGGAATGATGAGATCGAAGCGACCCGGACGGAGGAGGGCCGGGTCGATGGCGTCGATCGAGTTGGTGGCCATGACCATGAGGCTGTCGGGCCTGGATTTGAAGACCGGAACCGCCTTCAGCAGTTCGTTGACCAGCGGCTGGCTGTCGGGACGTTCGCTCCGGTCCGATGCGATCTCGTCGGCCTCGTCGATGAAGCACACCAGGCGGTCCACCTTGCCGAGCTCGGACAGCGTGTCCCGTAGAGCCCTTCCCCCTTCCACCCCCTGTCCGAGGAGCGAGGGGTGGATTTCGACGAACGCCCACGAGAGCCTGGACGCCATGGCCCGGGCGAACGAGGTCTTCCCCGTCCCAGGGGGGCCGAAGAGCAGCACCGCGGCCGGAGGGACGAGGCCCAGCTGCTCGGCCAGCTCGGCGTGGGCGAGAGGGGCGACGACACGTCGCTCCAGGATCTCCTTGGCCGAGGAGAACCCTTTCAGCGACTCCCAGAGGTTCGCCGCCACCACCTGGCCGCCGAACCGTTCGACGATGGCCAGCTCCTCGGGGACCATTGACGCGTCCCTGAGGTAGAGGTGCAGGCCGTCCTGGCGTGTGAATCCCTGGTTCGAGAAGGCCAGCTCTCCGACCTGGCCGGGGTGGACGACGGCCGACAGCCGACGGGCACCCCGATGGATGATCTCCTGGTCCAACTGGCGGAGCAGCGCAGAGCCGATCCCCTGCCCGCGCCACTGGGGATGAAGCGCCAGTGTCATCAGATGCGCGTCGGAACCACACACGCGGGCGACGACGGCGCCGACGAGCGTGCCTGACGAGAGGGCGACCACCGCCGGCTGGTGTTCGTGGAGGGCCTCGACCACATCGCTCCGGCTGTATGCGGCGCCGGTGGCGGGGCCGGACAGATCGATGAGGCGGACGATCTCTTCGAACGGGATGGCTGGGTCACGGTAGTCGAGGGAGAGTGCTCGCCAGTGGCTGTGCACCGTCATCACCTCCTGGTCGTCATGGCCAAGACGCTAGCCACCGAGACCGGTCCGGGCCGCACCAGTGCCCACAGTCGGCCTGCAGGGTCGAGTCCGGACCCTCTGTCCGGCCCACCACCAGGTGATGGTGAAGCCGCGTCGGCATCCCCACTGGCTACTCTCGGCGGTGGAGATTGGGCGGCATTCGAGAGCTCCGAGCAGTAGTTCACGACGACCTTCACTGGAGTGCCGATTGCCATGGCCGAGTACCGGATACTGGTTCCACCACCGAAACACCACCGGAGGGTCTGATTGGCCGTCGCCGTCGCCGTCGTCCTGGTGGCCGCGGGGGCGTACGTGGTGGGAAGGCACAGCAACGGCTCCGGTCGCTCCGCTCTGGACCATGGCGGTGGGGGGGTGGTCACCACCATCAGACCGAAACCGCTCACCATCCTCTCCACTATGCCGGCCGACGGCGCCACCAACGTTCCTTCGGACCAACTGGTGACGGTCAAACTCTCGGCGCCGGTGGCCAGCGCGGCGGGCATGCCGGCTTTCGATCCGCCTGTGCCGGGATCGTGGATTCGGGTCGGTCCGACGTCACTGTCGTTCGCGGCCAAGGCACCGTTCATCCCGACCACGACGGAGACCCTCAAGATACCGGCCGGCCTCTCGGGCCCCCGCAGTGCCGGCGGACAGGTGCTCGACGCTCCGGTCACCGTCACCTTCACCGTGGCCCAGGCGAGCACCGAGCGGCTCCAGCAGCTGCTCGCGGAGTTGGGCTACCTGCCGCTCACCTTCTCGCCGGCCGCTCCACTGAGCTCTCCGACACTGGCGACGACGGCGCAGGCCGGAACGTTCCACTGGCGCTGGCCCGACACCCCGGTGTCGCTCTCCTCCCTCTGGACACAAGGCGCGGAAGACGTGATCACCAAGGGCGCGGTGATGAATTTCGAGAACCAGAACGGACTGGCCGTGGACGGAGTGGCCGGCAAGCAGGTGTGGTCAACGCTCCTCGCCGATGTCGCCTCGGGAAAGGTCAACGCCAACCCGTACACCTACGTGTTCGTGTCCAAGCAGCTGCCCGAAGCCCTCACCCTCTTCGAGAACGGAGCCCCGAAGCTCGTCAACGTCCCGGTGAACACCGGCGCCCCCGGGGCTGACACCCTCGATGGGACCTATCCGGTCTTCGAGCACGTCGTCAGTTCGAGGATGGTGGGAACCAACCCTGATGGATCACACTATGACGACCCCAACGTCCCGTGGGCCAGCTTCTTCAACGGTGGAGATGCGCTCCACGGGTTCGTCCGGGCTTCCTACGGCTTTCCGCAGAGCAACGGATGCGTCGAAATGCCCATCGCCGAGGCGGCCCAGGTCTGGCCCCTGACCCCGATCGGCACGCTGGTGACCGTGGTCGGACCCGCATCCTGAAGCTGAAATGCTCAGCCCCCGGCCTCCGGTGAGACCGGCGCTCGGAGGTGAGCCGTGAGCGCGTCGGAGACGGATCCGAGGAACCATTCGCTCACCAACATGACCGGGACGCCGTCGAGGACGATGCGATAGGCACGCGAGTGGACCCCGTCGACGAGAAGGGTGGCCACGTCCGGGTCGGCGCGTGTGCCGGGCACGGCGGCAGCCCCGGAGAGGAGGTCTCGACAGATGACGAGGTGGTGGTCGAGCAGTACCTTGCCGATCGGGTCGCGGCTCGTCTGCAGGCGCACGAGCACGGAACCGGGGAGGCGGTCGGCAGCGATGGCTGATTCCGCGTAGACGAAGGCCAGCCCGGTCCTTCGGCCGGTGAGCAGCACCGACCGGTGGAGGAGCGGCGCGCCAGGGGCGAGCCCGAGCAGGTTGTCGCCGGGTGCGGGACCCATGTCCTGATGCCGGATGACCGCGTCGATCGGCTCGCCGGCCAGGTGCTCCAGCCATTCGGTCACCGTTCCCGTGTTGTGTCGCAGGGCGGTGGACAGGGTCACCGAAGCCGACCTGTCGTCCGGGCCGGCGGTCCAGATGGCGCGGCACGAGGCGCATCCGTTCACATCGGCCGACCGTACTCCAGCGTCGATCGCCGACCGGGTCCGCACGCTGGCCGGGGTCCCGGGTGGGCACAGATCCGGGGGCACTGAACCGTCCGTTCCACCCCGTGCCCGGCACCGGCCCAGCCCGTACCCTGGGATCGTGCCGGCACCCGTGCTCACCTACCGCAGCGCCTTTCGGTTCGACCTGGCACCGGACCGCCTCTGGCAACAGATCGAGGTGGTGGACCAATTCGAGAGCTGGTGGCCCTGGCTCACCGACTTCCGGATCGAGGGCCCCGGCCTGTCGACCGGGTCGATCCTCCACGGGACGGTCAGCCCACCCCTTCCCTACCGCATGCGTGTGCACGCCGAGCTCGGGGAGTGCACCCGCCCCGAGGGCATCGACGCCACCATCAGCGGTGATCTGGTCGGGGACGCGCACCTGCGGCTCCACCCCGAGGACGGCGGGACCCGGGTGGAGGCGGCATGGACGGTGGAGATGTGCCAGCCGGCCATGAGGCTGGCCAGCCGGATCGGTCGTCCCGTCCTCCAGTGGGGACATGACCGGGTGGTCGAGATGACGGTGGCCGGATTTCGCCGGCGCATCGAGGCCCTCTGACTCGCTAACCGAGCCGGGCGACCGCCAGCGCGGCCGCCACCATGACGATCGCCCACGACATCGCCCGGAGCGCCTGTTCGAGTGGGGCCAGCAGGACGGCGCGCCCGACAGGGATCGACTGCCCGTCGACGAGCACGATGGCACCGGACACGTCGCCGGCCCGCCGGCGGAGGAGCCGGGCCGGAGTGCTGAGGGCACGTTGGGCCACGGACAGGGCGAAGGCGCCGGCCGCGGCGATGAGCGGGGCGAGGGCGAGCCGCCCGGTCTGGGCCACGTAGGCGGTGAGGACGGGGAACGCCCCCCAACTGGCCGCGAATCCGACGTCGTTGTGGATCACCCCACCGAGGAGCTCGAAGTTGTAGCCCACGACGAGGAGGGGACCGACGACGAGGAACGGAACCAGCGCCGGTCCCACCTGGATGACCCCGGCGATCCCGAGGGCGACGGCACCGCCCATGCCCGACTCCGGCCACGGCGACGAGCACCCCACCCGGGATCTGCGTGCGCAACGGCCGCCCGTGCAGTTCGTCGAGTGCGTGGGCGGCCAGGCCGACGGCGAAGAAGAAGGCCAGGACGGTGGCGATCATCCGGGTGAGGTTCACGTTGGCCACCAGGCAGGCGCCGATCACGACGTAGGCCAGGTGCCATGCCGTATAGGGCGGGTGGAGCAGCGTCCACCAGTCCCGCCAGCCGCCGGGCCGGGCCGCGTAGAACGACGGCCGTTCTTCGGGCTGGGGGCCGCCCGGTGCCGGGGCCTCATTCATCGGCGCGTCTCCCCCACATCACCAGACCTCCGCCGAGGCTCATGCGGCGCACCCCGACATCGACGAAGCCGGCGCGCTTCCAGGCCTCGACCGTCCATTCCAACGGATAGCGCCGGTAGTGGGCCGAAATGTTGGGTCCGAGGAACCGGCCCACCTCGAACCACTCCCTTCCCCCGGTGAGCCAGCCGCCCGCGGGCAGTACCAACCGCGTGTACAACCACCACCAGAAGCGCCAGAACCGGCTCTCCGGGAGGAGGAACTCGAGGCTGGCCACCGCCCCACCGGGCTTGACCAACCGGGCCAGCTCGTTGAGGGTGGCCTGGGGATCGGCCACGTAGCGCAGCAGGTAGGTGAAGGTCAGCGCGTCGAAGGTCCGATCGTCGAAGGGCGTCTGCTCGGCCCGGGCCGCCACCAACTGGACCCGGTCGTCCATGTGGTGCTCGGCCACGTTGTGTGCTCCCTGGCGCAACATGTCGAGCGTGAGATCGAGCCCGATGACCCGGGCTCCGCTCCGATCGGCGATCTGGATGGCCACGCCCGCCGTGCCCGAGGCCACATCGAGCACGAACCCGGGGCGGCTCGGCACGATGTGGTCGATCATGGCCCGCCGCCAGCGCCCGTTCTGTCCCATGGAGAGGACCTCGGCCAGACGGTCGTAGCGTCCCGGCAGCGGCGTGAAGAGTTGCTGTGCGAACCGGTTGGGATGGTCCGGCTCCGGGATCTCCATGACGCCTCCCTCAGGTGCGAAGATCTCACCGTAGGCGGTCAACGCCCGGGAGGAGTGGAGTGAGCTCGAGGCGCTTCGACGTGCTGGTGGTCGGGGCCGGACCGGCCGGCAGCATCGCCGCCCTGGTCCTGGCCCGGGCCGGGGCCCACGTGGCCCTGCTGGACAAGGCGCAGTTCCCGAGGGACAAGGCGTGCGGTGACTTCATCGGCCCGAGAGGGCTCCAGGTCCTGGCCGACCTCGCGGTCCCCGAGCCACCCGGGCTCGACGTCGGCGACATGGTCGTGGTGGGCCCGACCGGTCGGCGCGTCGTCCTGCCCTGCTTCGACGGGGAGTCATACCCCGGCCGCGCCCGTGCGGTGACGCGGGTCGTGTTGGACGCCGCCCTCCGGGCCGCGGCCATCGAGGCCGGTGCCGTCCCCTGCCACGGGCGGGCCGACCGGCCGCTCGGACCGGGTGCCTCCCTCGAGGGCTTCGATGCCGGTGGTGACGAGCTCCGCGCCGACTTCGTCATCGGGGCCGACGGAGCCACCAGTCACGTGGCCAGGAGTGCCGGGCTCGTCGAGGGCGCCAGGGTGCTGTGGGGGTTCGCCGTGCGGTGCTATCTGGAGCAGCGGGTCGATCTCCCGGTGATCACGCTGTGGGAGCAGACCCGGTGGCGAGCGTTTCCGGGGTACGGCTGGATCTTCCCCGGACCGGGGGGAACGGCCAATGTCGGGGTCGGCATCGGGACGTTGGCCGACCGCCAGGGTGGCGCCGGTGCCGTGCGCATGCTGCCGGCCTACCTCGAACACCTGGCCGACCTCGGACTCGTCGACCGGGCCCCTGACCGTCCCGCGCCCAGGCTCCTGGGCGGGTGGCTCAAGATGGGCATGGTGGGCACCACGCCAGCCTCCGGGAGGGTTCTTCTGGTCGGTGATGCCGCAGGCTTGGTCAACCCCCTCCAGGGTGAGGGCATCGCCCAGGCCATGTCCAGCGGGAGAGCGGCCGCGGAGTCGATCCTCGGCCGCACCCGGCCGGGCCGCGACCACCTACCGTGACCGGTTGGCCCGGGCCCACCTCCCCTACCAACGCATCAGCGCGGCAGGACATGCGGCGCTGGTGGGCCGGCCCGCCGCCGTGTCCGCGGTGGGCCGGCTGGTCACCGCCCCGTTGATCGGCCGTGCCCTGGCCGGGGGATGGGGGATCTTCTGGAACGAGCTGCTCGACGGCGCTGCTCCCGGTTCGGCGCGGCGGGTGGCGGCGGCATCGACGCTGGTCGGTCGGGCCGCTCACGGCCGGCACGGGCGTGTCCCGCTGGTTCGCGACGAATTTCGACCGCGGCTGAGCGTCGCCGTGGGCGCGGGCTCAGTCCGGTCGACGGGTGGAGTGTTCGGCCGCCGCCACCGTGGCCAGCGCGGTGACGGCGAACAGGAGATCGGCAACCCCGGCAGTTCGCCCTACCACCGGGCCCTTCACGAACACTGCCACGACGGTCGCTCCGAGCATGACGACGGAGACGGACACCACGACGACGACGGCGAGGCGTCGTCCGCGCCGCAGTGGCCGGATGAGGACGATGACGACGCCGAAGGTGAGAACCGCGAAGCCCGCCGCCCACGACCGCCAGCCGTCGGCCGAGATCAGGTTCAACCAGACGTAGCCCTCGAAGGTGGACAGTGCGGCCAGCAGCAGCAGAAGCGGCGCCACGAAACCAAGGACCGACGGCAGGGCCCGGCCCGGCGTGAGGGTCCGGCCGCGGACCGACATCGGATCCCGCTCCCGTGTCGGGTCATGGTCCCCCACGTGGACGGCAACATCCTCCAACCGGCACACAGGCTCCCTCTGGAGAGGCGTCGCCACCGAGACCGGACTCCGGCCTCCGGCGGCCGCGGCACCGGTTTCGGCATCGAGTCCCCCGGGAGCCCTGAGGTCCCGGATCCACCCCCCCGTCGCCCGTTTGACCTCAACCAATCGACCGCCTCCGTCCGCCGCAGCTTGTCGGTCGTCATTTACCGGCGACCGATTGATCCGCCAGGAATTGTCCGACAGCCGCCGCCCGGTTGTGCACAGTATCGTCGTCCGGGAAGCCGACTGCAACCATAAGTTGCAATGACGCCCCGGCGGTCACGGTGCAACACGTGGTGCGATTTTCCGGTGGTGACGGTGCAACCCATGGTGCTGTGGGAGGGACGGGTGCCCGGTGGGATGGACGGTGTCTTCCCCGCTCGGAGCCCGGCGGCCCGGGCCGACCGCCCTCGAATCGGCTCCGGATACGCCCGTGCGACGCGCATCCCACTATCGTCTGTCCGGCATGGTTCTCTCAGACCGCTCTATACGTGAGGCGCTCGACGCCGGCCACATCGTGATCGACCCCTTCGACGAGAGCTGTATCCAGCCGTCATCGGTCGATCTCCACGTCGATCACTACTTCCGACTGTTCCGCAACCACACCAGCCGGGTCATCGACGTGCGTGAGGACCAGGAGGACCTGACCGAGCTGGTGGACATCGGCGAGGACCCTCTGATCCTGCACCCCGGCGAGTTCGTGCTCGGTTCCACCCAGGAGAAGGTCACCCTCCCCGACGATCTCGTCGCCCGCCTCGAGGGCAAGTCCTCGCTCGGCCGCCTCGGTCTCCTCATCCACTCGACGGCCGGCTTCGTCGACGCCGGTTGGGACGGTCACCTCACCCTCGAGCTCTCCAACGTGGCCAATCTGCCCATCACCGTGTATCCGGGCATGAAGATCGGCCAGATCAGCTTTCTGCGGATGACCACCCCGGCCGACCATCCCTACGGGTCGGACGGGCTCAAGTCGAAGTACCAGGGTCAGTGGGGCCCGACCCCCAGCCGGTATGCCGACAACTTCCGGCAATGACTCGACTCCCCAGGTCACCGGGGGTTCCGAGCTTTGTTACTCTGTAGTAACAACCTAGGAGGAATGCAGTGCCTCTCAGACTCGCCGTAGGTCTCGGCATCACCGCGGTGATGTTCGCCATCGCCGGCCGCCGGTTCTTCTGGCTCTTCAAGCTCATCTCCGCCGGCCAGCCGGCCGTGCCCAGCCGCTTCCGGGACGTCCCCAAGCGCATCAAGGCGGAACTGGTGGAGGTGGGCGGACAGAAGAAGCTCCTGCAGTGGACCGTGCCCGGGTTGGCCCATGCGTTCACGTTCTGGGGCTTCACCATCCTCTTCCTCACCATCATCGAGGCCTACGGATGCCTCTTCCAGCGCAACTTCCACATCCCCCTGATCGGGCACACGGCGGTGATCGGCTTCCTGGAGGACTTCTTCGCCGTGGCCGTTCTCATCTCCCTGCTGGTCTTCGTGGGTATCCGGGTCAAGCACTCCCCGGCCCGGGAGAACCGGCGCTCCCGCTTCTTCGGCTCGCACACGGGGGCGGCGTGGTTGGTGCTGGTCATGATCAGCGGGGTGATGATCACCCTCCTGCTCTACCGGGCCGCGCAGGTCAACACGGGCAACTTCCCCTACGGTTGGTGGGCCTTCGCATCCCACGGCCTGGCCAACGCCCTCAAGCCCCTCGGCACCGGGGTGAACAGTGTCATCGAGACGGTGGCCCTCCTGGCCAACATCGCCATCATCACCGGCTTTCTGGTCTTCGTGTCCTACTCGAAGCACCTGCACATCTTCCTCGCCCCCATCAACGTGGCCACCTCGCGCCGGCCGCGGGCCCTCGGTGCCCTGGCCTCCACCCCGGACATGTCGATGGAGGACGTGGGTGACGAAGACGAGGTGGTCTTCGGGGCCGGGACGCATCGAGGACTTCTCGTGGAAGCAGCTCCTCGACATGGCCACCTGCACCGAATGCGGCCGGTGCCAGTCCCAGTGCCCGGCCTGGAATACCGGCAAGCCGCTCTCGCCCAAGCTGTTGATCATGGATCTGCGCGACAATCTCTTCGCCTCGGCCGACCGGGTGATGGCGAAGAACCGGGCTGCCGGTGTCGAGGTGGAGAACCTGGTCCCGTCGGTGATCGATCCCGATGTCCTGTGGTCGTGTACTACGTGCGGCGCCTGCGTCGAGCAGTGCCCGGTCGACATCGAGCACATCGACACCATCATCGACATGCGCCGCTACGAGGTGCTCATGGAGTCGAAATTCCCGACGGAGGCCGGCCTCATGCTTCGCAACATCGAGAACCAGGGCGATCCCTGGGGGCTCGGCGCGTCCAAGCGCACCGACTGGACCGACGTGCTCGACTTCGAGGTGCCCGTCGTCAGCGGGACCATCCCCGACGACATCGAGTACCTCTACTGGGTGGGCTGCGCCGGTGCCCTCGACGAGCGGGCCCGCAAGGGAGCACAGGCCACCGCCCGGATGCTCCACCGGGCCGGCGTCAGCTTCGGCATACTCGGACCGAAGGAGCGGTGCACCGGTGACCCGGCGCGCCGGCTGGGCAACGAATATCTCTACCAGGAGCAGGCTCGGACCAACATCGAGACCCTGGAGGGGGCGGGGGTCAAGAAGGTCATCGCCACCTGCCCCCACTGCTTCAATTCCCTGGCCAACGAGTATCCGTCCCTCGGCGGGAACTTCGAGGTCATCCACCACAGCCAGTTGCTCGACCACCTGGTCACGGCGGGCAAACTGACTCCCGGTGGCGGGTACACGGGGACGGTCACGTATCACGACCCGTGCTACCTGGGCCGCCACAACCGGGTCTTCGACGAGCCCCGTTCGGTCATAGATGCCATCCCCGGGGCCACCCAGGTGGAGATGAGGCGGTGCCGCGAGAAGGGCTTCTGTTGCGGCGCCGGCGGGGCGCGCATGTGGCTCGAGGAGAGCATCGGCAAGCGGGTCAACATGGAGCGGACCGAAGAGGCGATCGGGACCGGCGCCGACGTGGTGTCCACGGCCTGTCCCTACTGCATGATCATGCTCGACGACGCGGTGCGGGCCAACGCCAAGGAGGACGACGTGCGCGTCCTCGATCTCTCCCAGTTGCTGGAGGAGTCGATGGCCGAGCCGGTCGCCGTCGGCGCTGCCGAGGATCCGCCCGGAGGGGATTAGGGGTTCGGTGGAGCCGGGCTCGGCCCCGTGACAGATGTGCCCGTCGGAGGATGTCCGGAGGTGTTGCGGTCAGTCGAGGGCGAGGGCGAGGGCGTCGGCGTCGCGTAGCCGGCTGGCCATGGCCGAGAGCATCTTCCTGGCGATGGTCGGCACCGACTCGAGCAGGCTGTTGAACTGGCGCTGCGAGAGGACGAGCAGATCCATGTCCGTCTCCGACAGCACCGATGCCGACCGCGGCCTCCGGTCGAGGAGGGCCAGCTCGCCGAAGTAGCTGCCCGGGCCGAGGGTGGCCACCTTCCGGCCCTCACGGGTGACCGCCGCGGTCCCGCTCACGATGAGGAAGAACTCCATGCCGATCCGCCCCTCTTCGACCAGGACTTTGCCCTTGGGCACCTCGACCTCGTCGAGCGAACCGCGGATCTTGCGCAGCTCGGACGCCGAGCAACTCGAGAACAGCCAGATGGTCTTCAGATCCAGTGGTTTCGAGCGCGGGGACATGGCCGAGAGGCTACCGCGGCCGTCGTTTGACCGCGGGAAATCGCCTCGGCACGAACCTGTCCCGTCAGCCTCCGCGCACCGGACCGGCGAGGACGACGGATGCCGGCTCCCGACCTCTCTGACGGCCCGTGTCCACTGCTACGCTCCTCGAATCGTTCGAGCAGCACAGACGGGTGAGGGTCGACCGCCAGGCGACGTTGGGGCCCGCCGATGATGATGTCCGAGCCGCCGCCCGCGGGCCACCGGGCTCCTTCGGCATCCGGACAGGATGGGCGGCCGACGTCGCCCGACGGTCCGGTGACGACCCTCCGTGGGGCCGGAGTGGACGTCGACCCCCGGCGCGCCCGCACGATGGTGATCGGCGCGGCGCTGGTGGTGCTCCTCGCCGTGGCCGTCGTGCTGCTGGTGGCCGGCCTGAACAAGAACTCGCAAGCCGACAGTTTGCACGAGCACGGGATTCCGGTCGCGGTCACCGTCACCGGCTGCCGGGGACTGCTGGGCGGGAGCGGATCCAACCCCGCCGGGTACGCCTGCCGAGGGACGTACACCTTCGATGCCCGTCACTTCGAAGAGGACATTCCGGGCACCGCGCTCCTCCACACCGGAAGCGTGATCCGGGGCGTGATCGTACCGAACGACCCCGGCTTGCTGTCCACGCCCGGGGAGGTGGCCGACGAACGTGCATCGTGGAACGTGTTCATCGCACCGGTCGTCCTGTTGGCGATCGTCCTTGGCGTGCTGGCCGCCATCGTGTGGACGAGCAGACGGACCCGGGCCCGCCATTCTCCCGTCGGACAGTGAAACCGGGCTGACACGGCATTTCCGACCCACGGGCGAGCGAGGTAGCCTCGCGCATGGCCAGCCACGATCCGGACGGCGCCGATGACGGCTCCTCGTCCCCGATGACCAGACGGGAGCGGTTCACCGGGGCGGTGAGCAACTTCATGCTGAAGCCGGCCCCTGCCGGGAAGGACTCCGGCGACGCGTCGTCGGCCCAGGCGGGCGTGCCGACCACCATTCCCGAGATCGAAGCGGCCATCAAGCGGGCCGACGACAAGGAGCGGGTGATCGGACTGCTGGCCGCGCCGATCGCTGCCGCCATCGCGCTGCTGGTCGTGGGCAGCCTGGTGGCCCACGACCCGAGCGCCCTGTACAGCAACGGCCAGATCGACAAGCTGCACGTGAACCCGTCGCTCTATGAAGAGCTCGGAGCCGTCACCCTGGCCCTGGCGCTGTTGATGTTGGGTGCGGCCTGGTTCCGCAAGCGCATTCTCATCGGGATCGCCATGGCCCTGTACGGGCTCTCCATCTTCAATCTCCACTACTGGGGATTCGGACTGCCGTTCATCCTGGCGGGTGCCTGGTACCTGGTGCGGGCCTACCGTCTGTCGGAGAAGCTCAAGCACGCCAAGGCGGGCGGGGGCATGGGCGGCGCCGGCGGGCGCGGCTCGACGGCGTCGCGCCCGCAATCCTCGAAGCGCTACACCCCACCGGCGGCGCCGGTCCGCCGGGCGTCCAAGCCCAAGCCGGGCAAGGAGCTCGAGGCGGGCTGAGACGCCGGGCTGACACGCCGGGCTGACACGCCGGGACGACGCGGGGGGCCGGTCGCCGGCCCCACCTGAGTCGTCCCCCGCACTGGGAACACCGGGGCCCTCATCGCGCCTTCACGCCGGTTCACGTCCTCCACCAGGGACTTTGCATCAGTTCACACGTTGGTAACACAGATGTGACCGTGCTGAAATCCCCACCCTGCATTGTTTGCGGCGGCAAGCCGAACTGCTCGTCTTGCCCTTGGCGAGCCTCGTGCCCCTGTCGGAGGTGCGGGCCTGCCATGACGCAGTGACAACAAGAGAGGAGCACTTTCAGCGTGCTAGCCGCAGCAGTGTCATATGTGCCGTATCCGAGCTGGCTCAACCCGGGCGACAACACCTGGCAGATAACTGCCGCCACGTTCGTCGGCCTCATGAGCCTCCCCGGCCTGGCGGTCCTCTATGCGTCCATCGTCCCGAAGAAGTGGGCGGTCAACGTGGTGGGCATGATGTTCGCCGGCTTCTCCCTGGTGTTGCTGGCCTGGTTCCTCTGGGCCTACAAGATGGGATTCGGGGCGAACTCGTTCGGGGGCGGTGTCAAGAACGGCATCCAGACCCAGTTCGGTACAGGGAAGGGGTTGACAGCTACTTCATCGACAACTTCCTCGGCAAACCGGGTCCGGTCACCAGCCCTCTGGGTGAACAGGGCCAGGCGGTCTCGGCGGCCAACACCCTCATCCCCTTCCACTTCCCGACCGCGTCGCTGGCGTACTTCCAGTTGGTGTTCGCCGCCATCACCCCGCTGCTCTTCCTCGGGAGCGTGCTCGGCCGGATCAAGTTCCTGGCCTGGTGCCTCCTCGTGCCGCTGTGGACCACGTGCGTCTACTCGGTGGACGCCTTCCTGCTGTGGGGCGGCGGCTACTTCGCCCAGGAGGGGTCGCTCGACTTCTCCGGCGGGTACGTCATCCATATGTCGGCCGGGGTATCGGGCTTCGTCGCCGCCTGGGTGCTCGGTCCCAGACTGCTCCGTGACCGACAACACTTCCTGCCCAACAACCTGATCATGGCGGCGGTCGGTGCCGGCATCCTGTGGCTCGGTTGGAACGGCTTCAACGGTGGTGACCCGTACTACGCCGGAGCCAGCGCGGCCGGCGCGGTGGTCAACACCAACCTGGCCACCGCCACCGGTCTGCTCACCTGGGTGGCCTGGGACGCCTGGGTCTCCAAGGAGAAGAAACCCACCTTCCTGGGCGCAGTGAACGGCATGATCTGCGGCCTGGTCGGCATCACACCGTGTGCGGGCTGGGTCAACGGGCAAGGAGCCATCTACGTCGGACTGATCTGCGCCAGCATCGTCTGGGTGGCCTGGAACTTCCTCTCCAAGGTGCGCCCCTTCTCCAAGGTGGACGACGCCCTCGGGGTCGTCTACACCCACGGCATCGCCGGGCTCTTCGGTGGTCTGCTGCTCGGCATCTTCGGGGACCCGAACATGCTCGAGTACGGCTGCGGCCACCTCGACGCCTCCGGTCAGGTGATCGCCACCACCGCCGTGCAGTACGCCACGGCCAAGGGCACGTGCGTTCCGTTCGGGGTCAACGGGCTGATCTACACGGGATCCGCCCACCAGTTGTGGGAGCAGTTCCGGGCCGCCGTCTTCGTCATCATCTGGTCGGCGCTCATCACCTTCATCCTGATGAAGATCATCGGGCTCGTGCTCCGTGGCGCCCGCTACAAGGACGAGATCCTCGAAGTCGGTGACCTCGCCATCCACGGCGAGGAGGCCTTCCCCGAGGAGACGTTCGCCGAGCGGGTCGGGGCCATGTCCATGGCCGGTGATGCGCCGTCCCGCGGAGGCGGGGGTGGTGGTGAGCCCTCCGTCTCGGACAGAGTGGATGACGCGATGGTAAGCAAACCCGGTGACTGGCCACCGCCCGACACCGTCGGCCTCTAACTCGACCACTACGAACCCAAGGAGAAATCGCCATGAAGTTAGTCGTAGCGGTGCTGAAGCCGTTCAAGCTCGACGAGGTCAAGGAGGGACTGAAGAGTCTCGGTGTCCACGGCCTGACCCTCACCGAGGCCCAGGGCTTCGGCCGCCAGAGAGGGCACACCGAGGTGTACCGGGGTGCCGAGTACGAGGTCGAGTTCGTGCCGAAGATCAGGCTCGAGATCCTCGTCGACGACTCCCAGGTCGACGAGGTGGTCACCACCATCGTCGACAGTGCGGGAACCGGAAAGATCGGTGACGGCAAGGTCTGGGTCCTCCCCGTTGAGGAAGTCATCCGGGTCCGGACAGGAGAGCGTGGAGCGGACGCTCTTTGAAACTTGCCCACCGAGTGGTTCATGGTGTCGTTTGTGGGGACAGACGAACCTGAATGACAAGAGGGCCGGCTCTTGCGAGCCGGCCCTCTGTCGCGGTCCTGCCATCCTTCGTTCTCGCCATCCGGCGATCCGGTCAGCCCGCCTGGCGGCGCACCGCCTCTGCCGCCACCCGGGCAGCCTCGGGGTCGCCCAGGTAGTCCTTGGACACCACGGTCAGCTCGTCGTCGAACTGGTAGAGGAAGGGGAAGCCGGTGGGGATCTCGAGGTCGACGATCTCGTCGTCGGTGATGCCGTCGATGTGCTTGCGCAGCGCCCGCAGGCTGTTCCCGTGGGCCACAACCAGCACCGCGCCACCGCGTGCACCCTCGGCCAGCAGGTCGGGCACGATGGCGTCGTCCCAGTAGGGGAGCACGCGGGCCACCACGTCGGCCAGGCACTCGGTGGTGGGCAGGACGTCGACCGGGACGTCCCGGTACCGGGGATCGCCGGCGGGGTGGTGCTCGCTGCCGCGCTCGACCGGTGGCGGCGGGGTGTCGTAGCTTCGCCGCCAGGCCAGCACCTGGGCCATCCCGTGCTCGGCCGCGGTCTCCTCCTTGTTCCTTCCCTGGAGGGCGCCGTAGTGACGTTCGTTGAGCCGCCAGTGGCGGCGGACCGGCAGCCACGGCCGCCCGGCCGCCTCGAGGGTCAGCTCGGCCGTCCGGATGGCCCGGACCAGCACCGACGTGTGGAGAATCCGCAGGTCCAGGCCGGCTTCGGCCAGGAGCCGGCCGGCGTTCTCGGCCTCGGACCGGCCCACCTCGGTGAGGTCGACGTCGTGCCAGCCGGTGAACAGGTTGTCGGCGTTCCACTGCGACTGGCCGTGGCGGAGAAGTACCAGTTGGGGCATGGTTCGAGCGTATCCCGCCCTCGACGGCACCCGACCCCTCGAGGGGTCCTCGCAACCGGATTTTGGGGCGCGCCCCTGACCGAGGGGCAGGTTGCCAGGGGCGTCCCAGCCTGGAGCCGGAGCGGCGGACCCCTACTCGACAGGATGGCTACATCCGCCTATGCCCGATTCTGGCCGGTTCAAACATTTTCTTTCGGGTTGTGCCCAGGCCGAGAACCGGGCCGGCGGGCCTCGTTCTCCGGCCTGGGCGTCCGAATGCCTACCCCGACGAACGCCGGTGGACTCATCGTGGTGGCTCGGCCGCCCCGAACCCGCCTCGGGGAGTGTCGGCCCGCCGGGGCCCCGGACAGGACCGCCTGTTCGGGCATGCCGAATCCCGGTCTCACAACCTTCCTACCTGGGCTTTCCCGATGGAATCCCGATAGGTGGGTATCCTCATCACAAAATACAGAAAACTTATGCGTATAGCACTCAACTTTGGTATAGTTAGATCTGTAAGAAAAGGGATGCCGAAGAGGAGCCGTGGAGGCGACCGGACAGTCCCGGAGAAGCGTGCCTGAAGCACAGAGTGCCTGAAGCACAGAGCGTTGGAAGAACAGAGTCGGACGGAGTGCCGAGTCGCAGAGAGTGCCCGAAGGGGCAGTGAGAGTGCCCGAAGGGGCAGTGAGTAGGAGGAACAAGATGGCCAAGGCCGTAGGAATCGATCTCGGAACGACCAACTCGGTGGTGTCCGTGCTGGAGGCCGGTGAGCCGGTCGTCATACCGAACGCCGAAGGAGGGCGGACGACCCCGTCGGTCGTCGGATTCGCCAAGTCGGGTGAGGTACTCGTCGGCGAGGTGGCCAAGCGCCAGGCCATCACCAACCCCGACCGGACGATCCGCTCGGTCAAGCGGCACATGGGGACGTCGTGGACGATCGACATCGACGGCAAGGACTACACCGCACAGGAGATCTCGGCCCGCATCCTGGGCAAGCTCAAGAGGGACGCCGAGGCGTTCCTCGGCGACACGGTGACCCAGGCGGTCATCACCGTTCCCGCGTACTTCGACGACGCCCAGCGGACCGCGACCAAAGAGGCCGGGGCCATCGCCGGCCTCGAGGTCCTGCGCATCATCAACGAGCCCACGGCGGCTGCCCTGGCCTACGGATTGGACAAGGAAGGGGCGGACCAGACCGTGCTGGTCTTCGACCTCGGCGGTGGCACCTTCGACGTGTCCCTCCTCGACATCGGGGACGGGGTCTTCGAGGTCAAGTCGCACCGCAGGCAACTCCAAGCTGGGCGGCGACGACTGGGACCAGCGCATCATCGACTGGTTGGTCAAGACGTTCAAGGACACCGAGGGCGTCGATCTCTCCACCGACAAGATGGCCACCCAGCGCCTGCAGGAGGCGGCGGAGAAGGCGAAGATCGAGCTCTCCTCGTTGCAGGAGACCCAGATCAACCTGCCCTTCATCACCGCCACGTCCGAGGGTCCCAAGCACCTCGACGTGAAGCTGAGCCGGGCCACGTTCAACGAGCTGACGGCCGATCTGGTCGAGGCGTGCAAGGGGCCGTTCGATCAGGCCATCGCCGACTCGGGCCTTTCCAAGGGCGACATCGATCATGTCGTGCTGGTCGGAGGTTCCACCCGGATCCCCGCCGTTCAGGAGCTGGTCCAGCAGATGACGGGCAAGGAGGCCCACAAGGGCGTCAACCCGGACGAAGTGGTGGCCATCGGCGCGGCCGTGCAGGCCGGCGTCTTGAAGGGTGAGGTCAAGGACGTCCTCCTCCTCGATGTCACCCCGCTCTCGCTGGGCATCGAAACCAAGGGCAGCGTGATGCACCGTCTCATCGAGCGGAACACCACCATCCCGACCAAGCGCAGCGAGGTGTTCACCACGGCCGATGACAACCAGCCCTCGGTGGAGGTCCACGTGCTCCAGGGTGAGCGCGAGATGGCCATGTACAACAAGACGCTGGGCAAGTTCCAACTGGTGGACCTGCCTCCCGCCCCCCGTGGCGTGCCGCAGATCGAGGTCACCTTCGATATCGACGCCAACGGCATCGTCCACGTCTCGGCCAAGGACCGGGCCACCGGCAAGGAGCAGTCGATGACCATCACCGGCCAGTCGTCGCTGGCCAAGGACGACATCGAGCGCATGGTCAAGGACGCCGAGGCCCACGCCGAGGACGACCGCCGTCGCAAGGAAGAGGCCGAGGTGCGCAACAACGCCGACACCCTCGTGTACCAGACGGAGAAGCTCCTGAAGGACCAGGGCGAGAAGTTCCAGGGCGACGAGAAGGAGAAGGTCGAGGTTGCGCTGGGCTCCCTCAAAGAAGCCCTGGCCGGCTCGGACGTGGAGGCCATCAAGTCCTCGACGGAGACGCTCCTCTCGGCCAGCCAGTCGTTCAGCCAGCGCCTCTACGAGGAGGCGTCGAAGGCGGATGCCGCCGCACCGGGCGGCCAGGTGCCGGCCGACGACTCCTCTGACGACGAGGTCGTGGATGCCGAGATCGTCGACGACAAGAGCTGATCGCCGATGACCGACATCTATGGGTCAGATCGCGACGCGGGAAACCAGGAGCCGGAGGTCGAAGAGATCTCCGGCTCCCGGTTCGAACGCGGCGCTGATCTCGATGACGGAGGGGTCGCCGACACCGATGTGGTGGACGCCGAAGTCATCGGAGACGAGCTCGACGACGACACCACCGAGATCATCAGCGGCGCGGCCCCCGAGTTCGCCGATGTGAAGGAGGCGCTGGCCCAGCGCGACGAGTACCTCGACTCGCTGCGCCGCCTGCAGGCCGAGTTCGAGAACTACAAGAAGCGGGTGGCCAAGCAGCAGAGCGATCAGGTCGCTCGTGCCGCGCTGTCCCTGGTGGACAAATTGCTCCCGGTACTCGACACGCTGGACCTGGCCACGTCGCATATCGGCAACGCCGAGTCCGCCGACGGACGCGCCCTGGTGGCCGCGTCCGGCCAGTTGCGGGACGTGCTGGCGAAAGAGGGTCTCGAGCGCATCGACCCGCTGGGTGAGGAGTTCGACCCCACCGCCCACGAGGCGGTGGGCCAGGTCGCGCCCGAAGCGGGCGAGGATGGCTCGGCGGGATCGGCCGGGTCGGGAGAGGCCGCGGCCGTCCCGGCGCGGGGCGAGCCGGTGGTGGCCGAGGTCATGCGACCCGGGTACCGCTGGCGCGGCGCAGTGGTGCGTCCCGCCATGGTGATGGTGAAGGGCTGAGAGGGACCGGGTAGAGGCCACGTGGCGCCACAACGCGAATGGTTCGAAAAGGACTACTACAAGACCCTGGGAGTCTCCTCGACGGCCACGGCCAAGGAGATCACCAGCGCTTATAGGAAGCTGGCCAAGAAGCACCATCCGGACACCAACCCGGGCCAGGAGGAGACGTTCAAGGAGATAAGCGCGGCCTACGACGTGCTCGGTGACGCCGATCGGCGCAAGGAGTACGACGAGGTGCGGGCCATGGGCCCAGCGGCCGGCGGCTTCGGCGGGGGATTCCCCGGCGGCTTCGGCGGGGCCGGGGGCGGGGGCACCTACCGGGTCGAGGACATGGGCGACCTCGGCGACCTGTTCGGCGGTCTGTTCGGCCGAGGCCGGCGGGGTGGTGGGACCACCGGCCCGCAACGGGGTGCCGATCTCGAGACCGAGCTGCACCTCTCGTTCGAGGATGCGGTGGGTGGGGTGACCACGTCGGTCAACCTCACCTCGGACGTCCGCTGCCATACCTGCGGGGGCAGCGGGGCCGCCCCCGGCACCCAACCGGTGACCTGCCCGCGCTGCGGTGGCTCGGGAACCCTCCAGGACGACCAGGGCCTCTTCTCCCTGAGCCAGATCTGCCCCCAGTGCGGCGGTCGGGGGACCGTGGTGACCACGCCGTGCCCGACGTGTTCGGGTGCCGGTGTCGAGCACCGCAACCGCACCGTCAAGGTGCGCATCCCCGCCGGCGTCGAGGACGGCCAGCGGATCCGGGTGAAGGGAAAGGGGGCGGCCGGTCGGGGCAACGCGCCCAGTGGCGATCTCTACGTCGTGGTCCGGGTGGACAGGCACGGTGTGTTCGGGCGTCGTGGCCGCAACCTCACCCTCACCGTGCCCATCTCCTATCCCGAGGCGACGCTGGGCACGACCCTCACCGTCCCCACCCTCACCGATCCGGTCACCCTGCGGGTGGCCCCGGGCACCCCGTCAGGCCGCACCTTCCGGGTCAAGGGCCGCGGCGTCCCGGCCGGCAAGAAGAGTGTCACCGGCGACCTCCTCGTCACCGTCGAAGTGGCGGTGCCCGACAAATTGACAGACGACCAGCGCGCCGCCGTCGAGGCCCTCGCCGAAGTGGTCGACCCGCCGGCGCGCGACGTACTGGGAGTGTGACATGAGTGACGATTCGCGATCACGGGCCGTGTACGTCATCTCGGTGGCCGCCGAGTTGACCGGGGTGCATCCCCAGACGCTCCGGCTCTACGAGCGCAAGGGCCTGCTCGACCCGAGCCGCACCGAAGGCGGGAGCCGGCGCTTCAGCGACCAGGACCTCGATAGGCTGCGTCACATCCAGAGCCTCACCAATGCGGGACTCAACCTGGAGGGCGTTCGCCGGGTGATGGAGCTCGAGACCGAAGTGGCCCGGCTCCGCCAGGAGCTGGTTGCCACCCGGGCCGAAGCTCGGGAGGCGGTCGCCGTGACCCACCGGAAGTACCGGCGTGAGCTGGTCCCGCTGTCCCAGATGCCCGTGCCCACGCGTTCGGCCCACCGCAACGTACGAGGGCCAGGAGGAAGCCGATGACCATCAACCCAGATCGCTGGACCCTCAAGACCCAGGAGGCGTTGGCCTCGGCCGTTGACCGCGCCCGCAGCGCGCACAACCCCGAGGTCACGCCCGAACATGTGCTCGCCGCGGTCCTCGACCAGGCTGATGGCATCGCCGGTCCCGTCCTGACCCGGGTGGGCGTGGAGCCGTCGGTGGTGCGCGACCGGATCAACGGGGAGCTCGCCCGGTTGCCACAGGCCGTCGGCGGGGAGGAGCCCGGCATCAACCGGGCCCTTCGCGACGTGCTCACCGCGGCGGACAGTCAGCGGTCCGACATGGGCGACGAGTACCTGTCCGTCGAACACCTGCTGCTGGCCATGGCCGATCGGGTGGGAGTGGACCGCGACCAGCTGCTCGGCGCGCTCCGCGACGTCCGCGGCAGCCATCGGGTCACCTCACAGAATCCGGAGGAGACCTTCCAGGCCCTCGAGCGCTACGGCCGCGACCTCACCGCACTGGCCCGACAGGGGAAGATCGACCCGGTCATCGGACGCGACGAGGAGGTCCGCCGGGTCATCCAGGTACTCTCTCGCCGGACGAAGAACAACCCGGTCCTGATCGGTGAGCCGGGGGTGGGCAAGACGGCCATCGTCGAGGGGCTGGCCCAGCGCATCGTCGAGGGCGATGTGCCCGAGGGATTGAAGGGGAAGCGGGTCATCGCGCTCGACCTGAGTTCGATGGTGGCGGGGGCCAAGTACCGCGGTGAGTTCGAAGAGCGCCTCAAGGCAGTGCTGAAGGAGATCACCGACGCCGAGGGCGAGGTCATCACCTTCATCGACGAGCTCCACACCATCGTCGGTGCCGGCGGCGGCGGGGAAGGGGCGATGGACGCGGGCAACATGATCAAGCCCATGCTGGCCCGCGGCGAGCTGCGGATGATCGGCGCCACCACGCTCGACGAGTACCGCAAGTACATCGAGAAGGACGCGGCATTGGAACGCCGGTTCCAACAGGTCTTCGTGCCGCCGCCGTCGGTGGAGGACACGATCGCCATCCTGCGGGGCCTGAAGGAGCGGTACGAGGTCCACCACGGGGTGCGGATCCAGGACGCGGCGCTGGTCGCGTCGGCCGTGCTCTCGGACCGGTATGTGACGGGGCGGTTCCTGCCCGACAAGGCCATCGATCTCATGGACGAGGCGGCGAGCCGGCTTCGCATCGAGATCGACTCCATGCCCACCGAGCTCGACGTGGTCAGCCGGCGGTTGCGCCAGCTGGAGATCGAGCGGATGGCCCTGGCCAAGGAGACCGACAGCGCCTCGGCCGAGCGGCTGGCGCGGCTGGATGAGGAGATGGCCAACCTCCAGGAGGAGTCGGTGGCCATGACCGCCCACTGGCAATCCGAGAAAGAGGCCATCAACACCATCCAGACCCTCAAAGGCGAGCTCGAGCAGCAGCGAGGCGAGGCCGAGCGCCTGGCCCGGGACGGCAATCTGGCCCAATCCTCGGAGATCACCTACGGGCTCATCCCCGACCTCGAGCGCCAGGTCGAAGAGGCCACCGAGGCCCTCAACGAACTGCAGAAGGACCAGCGGTTCCTCAAGGAGGAGGTCGACGCCGAGGACGTGGCCGAAGTGGTCAGCCGGGCCACCGGCGTGCCGGTCAGCCGGCTGCTCGAGGGCGAGGTCGAGAAACTGATCCGCATGGAGGACGCGCTCCACGCGCGGGTGGTGGGACAGGACGAGGCGGTCTCGGCGGTGGCCAACGCCATCCGCCGAAGCCGGGCCGGCCTGTCCGATCCGAACCGTCCTATCGGCTCGTTCCTGTTCATGGGGCCGACCGGCGTGGGCAAGACCGAGCTGGCCCGGGCCCTGGCCGAATTCCTCTTCGACGACGCGCGGGCCATGGTGCGCATCGACATGAGCGAGTACATGGAGCGTCACTCGGTGGCCCGGCTGGTCGGCGCCCCCCCGGGCTACGTCGGTTACGAGGAGGGAGGCCAGCTGACCGAGGCGATCCGGCGCCGGCCCTACGCGGTGGTGCTGCTCGACGAGCTGGAGAAGGCCCATCCCGATGTGTTCAACACGCTCCTCCAGGTACTCGAGGACGGCCGCCTCACCGACGGCCAGGGCCGCACCGTCGACTTCACCAACACCGTGCTGATCATGACGTCCAACCTCCCGGGTGAACCCGTCGATTTCTTCAAGCCCGAATTCGTCAACCGCATCGACGAGATCGTCCGCTTCCACTCGCTGACCGAGGCCGACCTGGCCCGCATCGTCTCCATCCAACTCGGCGGTCTGCGCGGCCGGCTGACCGAGCGACGGCTCTCCCTGTCGGTGACCCCGGCGGCCGAGCAGTGGCTGGCCCGGGCCGGCTTCGACCCCGACTTCGGGGCCCGTCCGCTCCGCCGGGTCATCCAGCGCCAGGTCGAGGACCCCTTGGCCCTGGCTCTGCTCGAGGGGCGCTTTCCCGAGGGATCGACGGTGGTGGTGGACGAGAAGGACGGGGACATCGTCCTCGTATGACGGCCGGGGACATCGTCCTCGTATGACGGCCGGGGACATCGTCCTCGTGTGACGGCCGGGGACATCGTGGCGACGGCGAGCCGGTCAGCCTCTCCGGCGCCGGTTCAGATGGGTGAGGCCAGGCCCATGACCGAGGGATCGACGCGGGTGTCGAACCGGTAGACGGCGTAGTCGCCGACCACCACCCGTTCCGCATCGTGGTGGTCGGCCACCCAGGACTCGAGCTCGCCGTCGAGTGGGGTGTCGATCAGGGTGACGATGGTGGACCGCGGTGCCGCGGCGGCGTCAGCGGCCGCCTGCTGGTCGCGGACGGGGGTGATGGCGCTGGCCTCCACACGGGCGGTGGTGAGGACGGTGAGCGGATAGCTCTCCCAGTAGCCGGCCCAGACGTGGGAGAGATGGTGCGCTTCGAGGTAGTGGGCCACCCTGGTCGTGCCGGCCGGCCAGATCGGTGCCGCCGCCCATCCGCTGGTCTCGACCCCCCCGACGATCAGGGTCAGCGCCGTACCCGCCACCACCAGGGGCACGGACAGTCGGACCCGCACGGCCAGGTCGGCGAGGATGAGGAGCAGGCTGGGCACGATGACCAGGCCGTAGCGGTAGGTACTCACCGCCTCGGGGACCCGTGCGGCAGCCACGAACAGCGGCCACAGGAGCACCGTGGCTCCGAGGCAACAGCGTGTCACGTCACGCCGCACGAGGGACCAGACCGTCCACACGAGGGTCCCCCCCATGGCCACGCCCGCGATCAGGAGCAGCAGGGGATGGGCGGGGACGTGGATCCCCCAGACGACACCCACCGAGGTGAACGTGGCCGAGAGGGTGGCGGGCAGGATCTCGGTGACGGCCAGATGGACCCCGGTGCCGAAGCCCAGTGTCCCGGCGATGGGATGGTGGAGCGATTCGAAGGAGCGGGTGGCGTTGGTGTAGATCCAGGGCGCGGCGCCGAGCGGCACGAGGGCCACGGCTCTCAGGATCCCGATCGGCCGGGCCCGCTGCGAGACGAGCACCGCCACCACCGGGGGCAAGGCCACACACAGGTAGAGGGGGTACATCCACACAGTGAGCCCGAGCAGAAGGCCGATGGGCCAGAGCCGGACGTCGCGTGGTTCATCCCGCCACCGCAGGCAGGCCAGCGCGGTCCCGAGCGCGCATGCGCACCCGGTCAGCCAGAACACGTACTCGTGCGCACTCCAGAAGACCCAGGCGGCGGGGAACACCCAGAACAGGGCGGCGGCGGCGTTGCCGGCCCGTGGCCCCACCGCCCGCCTGCCCACCGCCCGCAGGAGCAGCACGTCGACGAACGTGACGGCCAGGTCGACCGTCCGGAACAGGGCCAGGTTCGTCCCGAACAGCCGGACCAGCGGGGCCTCCACCCACACGACCAGGGTGCCGCCGTAATTGGCGCCCCAGAAGAAGGTGAAGAAGTGGCCCTCCGACGCACGCAGCGCCATCACGATTCCGGCCGACTCGTCGGCGTCGGTACGCGCCCAGGTGGAGCGCAGGACGAGCAGGCGCACGAGCAGCCCGATCACCATCCATGCCCAGAAGAGCCGGACGCCGGGCTCGGCCTTCGCTCTCTCGGCCCGGTGGGCCGGCCTGTCCATACACGACCCTAACAATCGCCACTCCGACCTGCGGGTTCCCGGTCACGGCCACGGTGGGTGCGGGTTACACTGGTGCGTAATCCGCTTTTTCGCAACGGAGGAGTGACGCGTGCCGGCAACTGTTGTCGTCGGGACCCAGTGGGGTGATGAGGGCAAGGGCAAGCTCACCGATCTCCTGGCCAAGGAGATGGAGCTGGTCGTCCGCTACCAGGGTGGCCACAATGCCGGCCACACCATCGTGGTGGACGGTGAGACCTTCGCCCTCCAGCTGGTGCCGAGCGGCATCCTCTACGACCACATCACCCCGATCATCGGCAACGGTGTGGTGGTCGACCCGACCGTCCTGCTGGCCGAGCTCGACACCCTCGGGGCCAAGGGAATCGACACCTCGCGGCTGCTGGTGAGCGGGAACGCCCACCTGATCATGCCCTACCACCACGAGCTGGACCGGCTCACCGAGCGTTATCTGGGCAAGAACAAATTGGGTACCACCAAGCGCGGGATCGGCCCGGCGTACGCCGACAAGTCCTCCCGGGTCGGGCTGCGGGTGCAGGACCTGTCCGACCCCAAGATCTTCCGCCAGAAGCTCGAGGTGGCCCTCAAGGAGAAGAACGCCGTCCTGGCCAAGGTGTACAACCGCCTCCCGCTGTCGGCGGACGAGATCTGCGCCCACTACCTCGACGAGCTGGCCCCGCGGGTCTCCCCGATGGTGGCCGACACGGTGGGCCTGCTCCACGACGCCCTCGACCGCGGCGCCCACGTGTTGCTGGAAGGGGCCCAGGCCACGTTCTTGGACCTCGACCACGGCACCTATCCCTTCGTGACGTCGTCCAACCCGGTGGCCGGCGGTGCCTGCACCGGGGCCGGGATCGGCCCCCGCTACATCGACGAGGTCGTCGGGATCGCCAAGGCGTACGTGACCCGGGTGGGGAGCGGGCCGTTCCCCACCGAGCTGACCGACGAGATCGGTGACATCCTGGTAGATCGGGGTCACGAGTACGGGGTCAACACCGGCCGCCGTCGCCGGCCCGGGTGGTTCGACGCGGTGATGATGCGCCAGGCGGTGCGGCTCAACTCGCTGTCCGGTGTGGCCCTGACCAAACTCGACGTGCTCGACACCTTCGACACGGTCAAGGTGTGCGTGGCCTACGAGGCCAACGGTGAGCGGTTCACCCACCCGCCGTACCACCAGTCGGTGTTCCACCAGGTCTCCCCGGTCTACGAGGAGCTGCCCGGGTGGAAGACGGACATCTCCGGGGCCACCGAGATCGCCGACCTGCCCCAGGCCGCCCGCGACTACGTCCACTTCCTCGCCGAGCAGATCGGCACCCCGGTCCGGCTGGTCGGGGTGGGCCCGGGCCGCGAGCAGTTCGTCCGCTTCGCCGCATGAGCGGGCGGCCCCGGGCTGCAGCCCGTGTCGACACGGTGTGTGTCGTCGGATCGGGGGGTCGCGAGCACGCACTGGCCGTGGTCCTCGGGCGCACCGCCGACGTGGTGGTGACCCCGGGCAACCCGGGGATCGCCGGCAGGACCCCGGAGGGCCACACCATCACCAGCGTGCCCACGCCGCCCGAGGAGATCGAAGCCGATCTGTTCGTCATCGGTCCCGAGGCCCCGCTGGTCGACGGCCTGGCCGACAGGCTGCGGGCCTCGGGACGCCTGGTGTTCGGGCCCGGGGCCGACGGCGCCCGGCTCGAGGGGTCCAAGGCCTTCATGAAGGAGGTGCTGGCCGAGGCCGGCGTGCCCACGGCCCGCTTCGGGGTGTTCACCGATCCCGTCGAGGCCAAGGCCTATCTGCGCACGCTCCCCGGACCGTGGGTGATCAAGACGGACGGTCTGGCCGCCGGGAAGGGTGTGCTGGTCACCGACTCGCTCGCCGAGGCCGAGGCCGACATCGACGCCAAGCTGTCCGGCGACGCCTTCGGCGAGGCCGGCCGGCAGGTGGTGGTGGAAGAGGGGCTGGTGGGACCGGAGTGCTCCCTGCTGGTGCTGTGCGACGGGGAACGGCTGGTCCCGCTGCCGCCGGCGCAGGACTTCAAACGGTTGGGGGACGGCGACCGGGGACCGAACACCGGAGGGATGGGCGCGTACTCCCCGCTGCCGTTCATGGATGCCGCACTGGTCGACCAGTTGGTCGACCAGGCGGTGCGACCGCTGGTGGCCGCGCTGCGGGCCCGGGGCATCGACTACCGGGGCGTGCTCTACGCCGGGCTGATGCTGACGGCTGAGGGACCGAAGGTCCTCGAGTTCAACGTGCGGTTCGGCGATCCCGAGGCCCAGGTAGTGCTGCCACGGCTCGACTGCGACCTGGCCGGCCTGCTGGCCGAGGTGGCCGCGGGAGCGCTGACCACCGTGCCCGGCGTCCGGCCGGGCGCGGCCGTGTGCGTGGTGCTGGCCTCCGAGGGCTATCCGGAGGCGCCCCGCACCGGGGACGAGATCGCCGGTCTGGCCGAGGCCGGTTCGGTGGAGGGGGTCACCGTGTTCCATGCCGGGACGGCGGCGACCACCTCCGGCACCGGCGGGCGGGCGGCCGGCGGGCGGGCGGCCGGCGGACCGGTCGCCGTGCACACCGCCGGGGGCCGGGTGCTCGGCGTCACCGCGCTGGCCGACTCCATCGACGAGGCCCGGGAGCGCGCCTACCGCGGCGTGGCGGCCATCTCGTGGCCGGGCATGCAGGTCCGCTCCGACATCGCCCGGACCGCATCCCGCGAGCTGGAGGGCGCGCCATGATCCCGCGCTACGCACCCAGGGAGATGGCCCGTCTCTTCTCCGACGAGGCCCGGTTCGCCATGTGGCTGAGGGTCGAGCTCCTGGCCACCGACGGGTGGGCCGAGGTCGGCGACGTCCCGGCCGCGGCCGCCGAGGCGTGCCGGGTCCGGGCGCCGGTGGTCGACGACGCCTTCGTCGACGCGGTCGACGAACGGGAGAAGGTCACCGACCATGATGTGGCCGCCTTCGTCGACGTGGTGCAAGAGGCCATCGGCCAGCCGGAAGGCTCATGGATCCACTACGGGCTCACCTCCTCGGACGTCGTCGACACCGCCCTGTGCGCCACGCTGACCCAGGCCGCAGATCTGCTCATCGAGGCGGCCACGGCCCTGGTCGGGGCGCTGAAGAACCGCGCCGCCGAGTCCATCGACATCCCGGTGACCGGTCGGACCCACGGGATGCACGCCGAGCCCACCACCTTCGGGGCCAAGTTCTCGCTGTGGGCCCTGCAGGCCGACCGTGACGTCCAGCGGCTCCGTGCCGCCCGCCAGCGGGTGGCGGTGGGGAAGCTGTCCGGCGCGGTGGGTACCTATTCGAACATCGACCCCCGGGTGGAAGCACACGTCTGCCGGGCGCTGGGGCTCACCCCGACGCCGGCCACCCAGGTGGTGGCGCGCGACCGCCATGCCGAGTACCTCTGGGCCTGCGCGTCGGTCGGTGCCACCGTCGAGCTGATCGCCACCGAGGTCCGGCACATGGCCCGCAGCGAGCTCGGGGAGGTCGAGGAGCCCTTCAAGCCGGGCCAGAAGGGCAGCTCGGCCATGCCCCACAAGCGCAACCCGATCCTCTCGGAGCGGTTGTGCGGTTTGGCCCGTGTGCTCCGGGGGTACCTCTCGGCCGGCCTCGAGGACGTGGCCCTCTGGCACGAGCGGGACATCTCGCACAGCTCGGTCGAGCGGGTGGTGCTTCCCGACGCCAGCATGCTCACGCTCTACGTGCTGCAGAAGGCCAGGGGGCTGGTCGAGGGGCTGGTGCTCCACCCGGAGCGGGCGCTGGCCACGCTGACCGAAGGGAGCCAAGGCCTGGTGTTCAGCCAGAGCGTCCTTTTGGCCCTGGTCGAAGGGGGGTTGAGCAGGGACGCCGCCTACCGCATCGTGCAGCGTGACGCCCGGGCGGCGTGGGCCGAGGGCCGGCCGTTCCGCCAGGTGCTCGACGAGGATCCCGAGGTCATACTGTCGACGGAGGTGCTCGACGGGGCCTTCGACCTGTCGCGCGCCCTGCGCCATGTCCACCGATTCACCGATGCCCTGGAGGATCTCGCACCATGACCGTCTCATCGACCAGTGAACCGCCGACGCTGATCCAATCCGGAAAGGTCCGGGAGCTCTACGACGCCGGAGCCGACCGGTTGCTCATGGTGGCCTCCGACCGGATCTCCGCGTTCGACGTCATCATGGCCGAACCCATCCCCGACAAGGGCCGGGTGCTCACCGCCATGACCGCCTACTGGCTGGACGAGCTCTCCGACCTCGCTCCCAACCACCTGATCAGCGCGGACACGGCGGCATTCCCCGATGGCGCCGCCGCCCTCCCCGGGGGACTGGCCGGACTGGCCGGCCGATCGATGCTGGTCCGCCGGGCCGAGATGCTCGACATCGAGTGCATCGTGCGCGGCTACCTGGCCGGCTCGGCCTACAAGGAGTACGAGCGGGAGGGGACCGTCCACGGGATGGCCATGCCCGCCGGCCTCCGTCACGCCGATCGACTCCCCGAGCCGATCTTCACCCCCTCGACCAAGGCCACCGAGGGCCACGATCTCAACATCGGGATGGCGGAGGCCATCGACCTGGTGGGGAAGGAGGCGGCCGAGGCCGCCTCCGAGCTCTGCCTGGCCGCATACGGCCGGGCGGCGACGAGGGCCGAGGAGCAGGGCATCGTCATCTGCGACACCAAATTCGAGCTCGGCTTCATCGACGGCGCCCTGTCCATCTGCGACGAGGTGTTGACTCCGGACTCCTCACGCTTCTGGCCGGCGGACGACTGCGCTCCGGGGACCAACCCGCCCTCCTTCGACAAGCAACCGCTGCGCGACTGGCTCGAGGACCAGCCCTGGGACAAGCAGCCACCGCCACCGGCCCTGCCCGACGCGATCGTGACGGCCACGTCCCAGCGCTACATCGATGCCTACGAGCGGGTCTGCGGCCGTCGCCTGTCCGACTGGTACGGTGCCGGTTAGTGGCGCCGCCCGAACACTTCTCGGTCCTGGTCGAAGTCCGGCCGCGGGAGGGCATCGCCGACCCCGAGGGTGCCACCATCGAACGGGCGCTGCCCGCGCTCGGGCTGGACGGCGTCTCCGGTGTGCGGGCCGGGAAGGCCTTCCGCTTCGACATCGCGGCCTCCGATGACGCCGACGCGCTGGCCCGGGCCACGGTGGTGGCCGAGCGCGTGCTGGCCAATCCGGTCATCGAGGAGTCGTCGGTCACCGTGGAGCCGGCCGGAGGGTCGGGCTCGGGTTCCCGGAGCGGGGGAGCCTGAATGCCGGCCCGTGTCGGGGTGGTCGTGTTCCCGGGCACGAACTGCGAGCACGATGCCGTCCTGGCCGTACGCCGGCTCGGGGCATCCGCCGACCTGGTCTGGCACGGAGACACGTCGCTCACCGGGTATGACGCGCTCGTCCTGCCCGGAGGATTCGCCCACGGCGACTACCTGCGACCGGGTGCCATCGCCCGGTTCTCGCCGGTCATGGAGGCGGTGGGTCGCTTCGCCGCCGACGGGGGTCCCGTGGTCGGGATCTGCAACGGCTTCCAGGTGCTGACGGAGGCCGGCCTCCTGCCCGGCGCACTGCAGAAGAACAAGGGCCTCCGCTTCCTCTGCACCACGGTGGGGGTCCGGGTCGAATCGCCGGATTCGGCACTCACCGCGGGCGTGCCGGTCGGCACCGTGCTCCGCATCCCCATCAACCACTTCGAGGGCAGTTACATCTGCGACACCGACACGCTGGCCGAGCTCCGGGACGAGGACCGGGTGGTGCTCCGCTACGTGGAGAACCCCAACGGCTCGATCGACGACATCGCCGGCATCTGCAACCGGGGGCGGAACGTGGTCGGCCTCATGCCCCACCCCGAGCGGGCCTCCGATCCCCTACTGGGCTCGGTCGACGGTTCGGTCCTGCTCCGGGCCCTGCTGGCCACGGCGGCCGACCCGACGGCGCCCCCGTCGGTGGCCACGGCGGCCACGGCGGCGGCCATCGCCTGAGGTCGTCAGCGGCCACCGGGGCGCGGCGGAGCCGGTCCGAGGTCGGTTCGGAGCTCGTCAGGATTCCGGTTCGCAGCCGAGGTCGCGGCAATCGGCCGGATGGCGCACGAACCGGTGTCGCCGCAATCGGGCGCTCGACGGAAGGTCGGCTCAGCTACGAGTGCGGGGGATCTTCGCCTGCTGCAACACGGAGGCGCTGACTCCCACCGTCCGCCATGCCGAGTAAGAGATGCCCTTGCGCTCACCGTAGATGCGGGCCACCTTTATGAAGGATTTTTCCAGCGCGGCCATATCAACGGTATCGCCGCTGTGGGATAGTTCGGCTTCGAGTCGTTGCTTCTCTTCAACCAAATGGAGTCGGGCCAAGGGCTCGGCTCCCGGGAGTGTGGAGTCGATGGTAGCCAGGCGGCGGCGGATCGAATCCGGGGTCCGCTTGCGGCCCCGCCTGGGCTTGGTCGATTCGAGGGCCTCGAGGTATTGGCGCACGACCCGTCCCTCTTCGCGCCCCTTCGCCAGTGCCGCCTTGTGGGTATCGGACATGGGAGTTTTCTTGCGCGATTTCGTCGAAGTGGAAGCTGGCATTCACTGAGCATCCCAGACATGTCCATAGATGGCAAATGGTTGATCTGATCGTCGGGAACACAGCGTCAACCTTTGTGGGAACGGCCCCTCCCATGGGCCGGCCCACGAAGCAATTGCCGGGCGTTGCTTGGCGGTGATCCCGGTGGGGCCACATCACGGTCCCGGGTCCTTCGGCCGGGCTCTTTTGCTACGTGACCTGCCGCCGGACCGGAGGTCTGTCGGACCGGGTTCGGGTCCGGCCCGTTCCGGGGGGCCACACGGCCTGAACGGGTGGGACGACAGGTACGCTCGAGTCCATGGACGTGGGCCGGGAAGAGAGCCGTGGCGTGGCCACCGGAGACGACGGGTCCCTCCACAGGGCGCTGGGCCTCACCGACGGCGAGCGCGACGAGGTGGAAGCCGTTCTCCGGCGTCCCCCCAACCACCTCGAGCTGGCGCTGTTCGCGGTGATGTGGAGCGAGCACTGCTCGTACAAGTCGTCACGGGTCCACCTCAAGCGACTGCCCACCGAGGCGCCTCACGTGCTGGTCGGCCCGGGTGAGAACGCCGGGGTCATCGACGCCGGTGACGGGATCGCGGTGGCCATCCGCATCGAGAGCCACAACCACCCCTCGGCCATCGAGCCCTACCAGGGTGCGGCCACCGGGGTCGGTGGGATCCTCCGGGATATCTTCACCATGGGGGCACGGCCCGTGGCGGTGATGGATCCACTGTTCTTCGGTGACCCCCACGAATCCCGTCAACAGTGGCTGATCGAGGGGGTGGTGGCCGGCATCTCGGGCTACGGCAATTCGGTCGGCGTGCCCACCGTGGGAGGTGAGCTGACCTTCAACTCCTGCTATGCCCAGAACCCGCTCGTCAATGTGTTGTGCATGGGGGTGTTGCCCATCGATCGGTTGGTGCTCGGGCAGGCGTCCGGCGTCGGGAACCTGGCTGTTCTGCTGGGCTCGTCCACCGGTCGCGACGGGATCGGAGGAGTCAGTGTTCTCGCCTCGGCCGGCTTCGGTGGCGCGGATTCCGGGGACTCCGGGGAGCCGGGGGGAGGGGGCGGGGCCGCGGGAGACGAATCCAAGCGGCCCAGCGTCCAGGTCGGCGACCCCTACGAGGAGAAGCGCCTGATCGAAGCCTGCCTCGAGCTGCTCGACGCCCGGTTGGTCGTGGGCATCCAGGACCTGGGCGGGGCCGGACTGGTGTGCGCCACCAGCGAGACGGCGGCCCGGGGCGGGGTGGGAATGGACGTCGACGTCTCCGCCGTCCCCCGGCGCGAGCCGGGGATGGCCCCCTACGAGGTGATGACGTCGGAGAGCCAGGAGCGCATGCTGGCCATCGTGACGCCCGAGGATCTGGCCCGCGTCGAGGAGGTCTGCCGCCGCTGGGAGGTGCGTTCGGCGGTGGTGGGTCGGGTCACCGACCCGCCCCCGGGGCAGGCCGGGCACCTGCGCATACTCGACGGGTTCGACGGTGAGGTGCTCGGAGACGTCCCCGCGGTGGCCCTCAGCGAGGACGCCCCGCTCTATCACCGGCCCATGGCCCAGCCCGGCGACCACGGGGCCCGGGCGGCCGACGACCCCGGATCGCTCGCCGCGCCGGACGACTGTGGTGCGGACATCTTGGCCATGGTGTCGGACCCGTCGTGGGTCTACCGCCAGTACGACCACCAGCTCTTCCTCAATACGGTGGACGGTCCCGGCGGTGATGCCGCCGTGCTTCGCCTGGCTGCTCCCGGCCTCCCTCCCTCCGAGAAGGGGCTGGCGCTCACCACCGATTCCAATCCGACCTGGTGTTCGATCGACCCGAGAGCCGGCACCGCGGCGACGGTGGCCGAGGGAGCCCTCAACGTGGCCTGTGCCGGGGCGCGGCCCATGGCCGTCGTCAACTGCCTCAATTTCGGGAACCCGGAGCACCCCGAGGTGATGTGGCAGCTGTCGGAGTGCATCGACGGCATGAGCGAGGCCTGCGTCGCACTGGGCCTCCCCGTCATCGGTGGGAACGTGAGTCTCTACAACGAGAGCTTCGGTATCGACATCGACCCCACCCCGGTCATCGGTGTGCTCGGCCTCATCGATCGACTGGCCGCCCGTCCCCCCGGCGTGACCCTGGTCGACGGGGCCGCCCTGGTGCTTCTGGATGTCAGCGTGGGCATGTCCGCCGGCCACCTCAGTCCACCGTCACTGGCCGGGTCGCGCTGGGCCGTCGAGCGCCGGGGCCACCGGAACGGCACCCTTCCTGCGCTCGATCTGCCCGGGCACCGGCGCCTGGTCGAGTTCGTCGGCGGGCTGGTCGCCGAGGGTCTGGCCGGAGACGGCGCCGGGCCCGTCGGCAGGGAAGGCGGGAACGGCGGGAGTGTGGTCTCTGGAATCCATGACGTCTCGGGCGGTGGTCTCGGGGTGGCGCTGGCCGAGTGCGTCGTCCGCTCGGGGATGGGCCTGCAGGTGGCCGGCGTGGCCGACCACCACGAACTGTTCACCGAGGCGCCGTCCCGGGTGGTCGTGTGCACCACCCGCCGGAACGAGCTGATCTCGCGGGCGGCCGAGGCCGGCGTCGGGTTCCGGGTGCTCGGTACCGCCGGGGGCCAGCGGCTGGTGGTGGAGGGCCTGGTCGATCTGGGAGTGGACGAAGTCACCGCCGCCTGGCGCGGTCGGCTTCCCTCGCTGTTGGACGAGGTGACACCCGTCTCGTCCTGATCGGTTTGGTGGATCAGCATCGGTGTGGTGGAGCCACCCGGTCAAGCGAGGCCGACCTCAAGCGGGGCCGATCAGCAGGGCCGGGCCGATCAGCCGGGCGGGGCCGATCAGCCGGGCCCCAACGTTCAAGCAGGCGCAGGCCGTCGGGCCCGCAGCTGACTCAGGACGCGGTCGGTCACCTTGAGGTCACCCTGACCGGTGCCGACCCGGAGGTCAGGTTTCATCAGCCCGTGATAGTCCGAGCCACCGGTGGCCACCAGGTCGAAGCGGCGGGCCAGGTTGCCGAGCCCGCGGCGCTGGCGGACCGAGTAACGGCCGTAGACGGCCTCGATGCCAGCGAACCCGGCCCCGGCCAACTCCTCGACAGCCCTGGCCAGGTCGGTACCGTCGAGCCCCGTGCTGTAGGGATGGGCCAGTACCGCCACCCCGCCCGAGTCCCGGGCCAACCGGGCCACCTCGGCCGCCGACAGCCGCGCTTTGGGTACGAACCCGGGTCGCCGGTTGGCCAGGAACCGGTCGAAGGCGTCATCGACCGAGTCGGCGGCACCGACCGCCACCAGGGCAGCGGCGAAATGGGGTCGCCCCACACCGACTTCGGACCCGGCCTCGGCCACCACCATCTCGTAGGTCACCGGCAGACCGAGGTCGATCAGCCGATCGGTCAGGGCGAGATTGCGGCGCCGACGGTCCTCCCGGAGCCGGACCAGTTCCTCGCCGAGCGGGCTGGCATCGTCGTCCACGAAGTACACCAGCACGTGCATGCCGCCGGATCCGGCCGATCGGCACGAGACCTCGCACCCGGGCACGAAGGTGATACCGAGCTCCTCGGCCCGGCGGCGGGCCGGCCCGATCCCGGCCAGTGAGTCGTGGTCGGTCAATGCCACCGCGCTGCAACCGGCCTCGACGGCCAGCTCGGGGATCCGTTCGGGCGGATCGCTCCCGTCGGACACGTCGGAGTGGGTGTGGAGATCGATCATCGTCGGCGAGGCTATCGGCGGGTGGTTCTGAACCAGGGCGCGGACCGGGAGGCGGAGACGTCGGGCCTCTCGGAGCCGTCCGAGCCCGTGGGACCGCGTCGGGCGCCGTCGGGCCCCGGCGGGGTGGATAGGCGCGCCCTCCGGCGGCACCACTAGGATGTAGTTGCACGGTGAGGCAATGGAGGCCTGGCCGTGGTCAAGGATGAGCCCGACGACCCCGGTGTGTGCGGTGACCAACCGATGATGGAGGCCAAGGAAGCTTGCGGAGTCTTCGGGGTCTACGCCCCGGGGCGGTCGGTGGCACATCTGACCTTCGACGGTCTCTACGCTCTGCAGCACCGTGGCCAGGAGTCGGCCGGCATGGCCGTCTGTGACGGCGACGCCATCACCGTGATGAAGGACATGGGCCTGGTCACCACGGTGTTCGACGAGCGCAAGCTCTCGGGACTGCGGGGGCACATGGCAATCGGCCACACCCGCTATTCCACTGCCGGTTCCAGCGATTGGATCCACGCCCAACCGGTCTTTCGAGGCGTGGGCCGGGCCGGGTTCGCTCTCGGGCACAACGGAAACCTGACCAACACGGTGGCGCTGAGCGAGTTGGCCAACATGCTGCCCGGCCTGGTGTCGTCGGACAGTGATCTGGTCGCCGAGCTGTTGGGCCAGGCGTTCCCCCCCGACGATCGCGAACGCACCCGCGACGAGGTCGCGGACGACCTCGAGCACGCCCTCATGAAGGTACTCCCCTCGGTCGAAGGGGCGTTCTCGTTCGTGCTCTTGGACGCCGACCGCCTGATCGGCGTCCGCGACCCGAACGGATTCCGGCCACTTTGTCTCGGGCGCCTCGAGGCTACCGACGAGTTCGAGATGGGTTGGGTTCTCGCCTCGGAGTCCCCTGCGCTCGACGTGATCGGGGCGACGTTCGTCCGTGAGCTCGAGCCCGGCGAGATGGTGGTCATCGACGGCAAGGAGATCCGCTCGGAGTGGCCCTTCCCCTTCGAACGTCTCAACCCGAAGCTCTGCATCTTCGAGTTCGTCTACTTCGCCAGGCCTGACACGACCCTGTACGGGAACGAGGTGCACGGTGCCCGCCGGCGGATGGGCCAGCTGCTGGCTTCGCAGGCACCGGTTCCGGCCGATCTCGTCATGGGCGTACCCGACTCCGGGGTTCCGGCTGCGGAAGGATATGCGGTCGCGTCGGGTATCCCCTACGGTCAGGGCCTGGTCAAGAACCGCTACATCGGGCGGACCTTCATCGCCCCGACCCAGGCCGAGCGGGCCAACGGGGTGCGGCGCAAGCTCAACCCTCTTCGTGAGAACATCACCGGCAAGCGGCTGGTCGTGGTGGACGATTCGATCGTCCGGGGCACCACCACCAGGGCCATGGTCAAGATGCTGCGTGAGTCCGGAGCCACCGAGGTCCACCTCCGTATCTCCTCGCCGCCGTTCCGTTGGCCGTGCTTCTACGGAATCGACACCCCGGACCGGACCGAGCTGTTGGCCGCCATCAAGACCAACGAGGAGATCGTCGAGTTCCTGGACGTCGACTCACTCGAGTATCTGACCCTCGACAATCTGGTCAGTGCCATCGATGCCCCCGGGGCCGGGTTCTGCGACGCATGCCTGACCGGCAACTACCCGGTGCCGGTGCCCGTCGAGTTCTCGGAGCGGCCCGCACTCAGTGGGGCGGCCAGCGGGACCCGGGGGTGATCGGGGTCGAATCGGACCCGACCCCTTCCCCACCTGCGCCCGCCGGACCCGGAGCCAGAACACCGGATCCTGCCGGGACGACATCGGATATGTCGGATCAATCGGCGAAGGCGGACAACCCGGCGAACTCGACCTATGCCGGGGCCGGCGTGGACATCGAGGCCGGTGAGCGCGCCGTCGACCTGATCAAGCCACTGGTGGCCGCCACCCTCCGCCCCGAGGTGGTCGGCGGCCTGGGCGGCTTCGGCGGTCTGTTCGCACTGGACATCGACCGCTACCGGCAGCCGGTGCTCGTGGCCGGGACCGATGGCGTGGGCACAAAGGCCCTCGTCGCCCAGGAGCTCGGGCGGTTCGACACCATCGGGATCGATCTGGTGGCCATGTGCGTGGATGATCTGGTGTGCCAGGGAGCAGAGCCGCTGTTCTTCCTCGACTACATCTCGTGCGGGATGGTGGAGCCGTCACAGATGGCCGAGTTGGTCGGGGGGGTTGCGCAAGGCTGCCGCCAGGTCGGTGCCGCCCTGATCGGCGGGGAGATGGCCGAGCACCCCGGGGTCATGAAACCGGGTGAGTTCGACCTGGTCGGGTTCGCCGTCGGCGCCGTGGAACGGGACGAGGCACTCGGACCGCACCGGGTGCAGCCGGGCGACCTGCTGATCGGGCTGGCCTCACCGGGCCTGCGGTGCAACGGCTACTCCCTGGCCAGGCAGGTGCTGTTGGAACGGTCCGGCCTCAGCCTTGCCGGTCCGGCCTGGCCCGGCGCGTCCGTGTCGCTGGCCGACGAGCTGATCCGGCCATCGGTCATCTACACCCCAGCGGTGCGGGCGGCCATCGCCGCCGCGCACCCTGCGCCCCGTTCCGGGGCACTGTCCGGGGTCCAGTCCGAGGTCCAGTCCGGGGTCCGTTCCGGGGTCCATGCGGTCGCCCACATCACCGGTGGCGGGATCGAGGGCAACGTGCCCCGCGCCCTGCCCGACGGGTTGCGTGCGGTCTTGGACCGCGGGACGTGGGACATTCCCCGTATCTTCGGGGAGATCCGACGTCTGGGAAACGTGACCGCGGGCGAGATGGCCCGGGTGTTCAACCTCGGGCTCGGCATGGTCATGATGGTCGACCCGGGCTGCGTCGACGACGCCCTCGGGGCGCTCGCCGGAGCCGATGTCAGCGCCATGGTGGTGGGTCGGGTGGAGGCCGGCCGGCCGGGCGTGGAGTTCATCGGACCCGGGTTCTGGTCGGCGTCTGACGATTCGTCCGGCTCAACGGATGCTCCGGGTCCACGGCATGAGTGACTCGCTTCCCCCCACCGAGTTCGAGGCGCTGCGCAAGCATGTGCTCGAGTACTCGGTCAGGCGCGGCGACTTCGTGCTCAAGTCCGGCCGCCGGAGCAACTGGTTCATCGATTCGAAGCAGACGGTGTGCCGTCCCGAGGCCATGACGCTGGTGGCCGACGGTGTCCTTTCCGTGATCCCCTCCGAGGTGGACGCGATCGGGGGCCTCACCATGGGGGCCGACCCGGTGGCGTTCGTCACCGCCGGGGTGGCTGCGACCGCGCGGTCGGATGCTCAAGGCGTTCAGCGTCCGCAAGGAGGCCAAGGACCACGGCGGAGGCGGGCGGATCGCCGGAGCCCTCGACCCGGGTGACCGCGTCGTCGTGACCGAGGACACGGTGACCAGGGGCACGTCGCTGCTCGAGGCTGCTCGGGCCGTGACCGAGGCCGGGGGCGTTCCCGTTCTGTTGGTGGCCGTCGTGGACAGGGGTGGGACGGTGGAGGCGATGGCCGCGGAGGAGGGCATCCCGTTCCGCGCTCTGCTGACGGCGCCCGATCTCGGGTTCGACTACGAAGGCGGCTGACGGCCGGTTGGGCCGGTTGGCCGGTTGGGGCTGGTGGCCGACCGGTGAGCCGGGTGGCCGACCGGGTGGCAGGATCGGCCGGACCCGAGAGGGCGCCTTCCGCTCAGCGTGGTCCTGTGAGGACAATCGCATGCTCCGGGCAGGAGACCACGCAGAGGCCGCAGGCCCGGCAGTCGTCGGCATTCGGTGTGTAGGCGGTCACCATGCGGTGGGCCCGGACCTTGAGACGCCCCATCCGGCCCAACGATCTGTAGTCGGAGTCGTCGATGCGACGAACCTCGAACACGTCATTGGGACACACGTCGACGCAGTCGCGTTTTCCTTCACAACGGGCGTGGTCGACCACCGGCACATAGGTTCCCGCCGGTGCCGCACACCGCTCACCCGGGCGGTCCGGGTGAGCGGCTGCACGTCGCTTCTTCTCCAGCCTCTCGGCATCGGAGGTCATGTTTCCGTGCCTGCACCTGCACCTGCACCTGCCCCGGCCCCGGCTCCGGCCTCCGCTCCGGCCTCGGCCGACGGGTCCTCGTCACTGCCGTTGGCCAGCACCAGATAGATCCGGCGCCTGGTCTCGCTGAGGATCTCGCCCACGGCTTTGACCTGTCGGTCGGACCCGGCCTGGCCCACCTGCATGATGGCCGCCCCCACTTCGCCCATGAGCCCGCGGAGATCGACCAACGACCGGTCGGCACCCCGGGCTGCCTCCTCCCAGGGGGCGGGCCCGTCGCCGGCAGCATCGGCCGCCGCCCGGCCTTCCTCTGTGAGGCTGAAGACGCGGCGACCTTCCGATTTGTCGGCGGTCACCAGGCCCTGGTCCTCCATGACTTGAAGGGTGGGATAGACCGAGCCCGGGCTGGGCCTCCAGACCCCGCCGCTGCGCTCGGTGAGCTCGGTGATGATCTGGTAGCCGTGCATGGGCTCCTCGGCCAGAAGGGCGATGATGGCGGCCCGGACGTCGCCCCGTCCGACCTTCGGCCCTCGTCCGAACATCGGGCCGCCGAATCCGGGACCGAAGCCGCCGTGGCGGCCGAATCCGGGTCCATAGCCGTCGGCACGCCCCCGGCCCCGACCACGGCCCCCGTTCCTTCCCCGGTCGGTCCCACTGAAGCGGTCTCCGGATTGGCCGCGAAAACCGGTTCCGGATCCGGGTCCGGATCCGCGTCCGGATCCGCCCTCTTGCCACTGCTCATATCTCTTGTGTCCGTGCATAGGTGTTTGTCTCCTGCTTTTCTTCCCGCCGGCCCACGTAGGCGGCGGGATCTTGGATGGGCCGGCCCCTGGCCGACCCAAATGGGCTTGGGAGGTTCTTACTGGAACACTCTCGTACAGTTACGATATATCGCAATACTCCAGATGTCAAGAGACGGCGGAGAAGGGGTGCTGCTCGCCTCGGATGGAGGTCAGGGCAGAGAGCTCAAAGCCCCTGAGCTCGAACTCATGGCCAGAACGCAGGTCCCATGGTCCTAGACCGAGGTTGGGACTCAGGGTCGAGCGGCA
>CAVUZI010000012.1:0-54724 GCA_963745955.1 uncultured Acidimicrobiaceae bacterium
AGATCGACCTCACCTATCTGCACCAGATCGCCCAGATGGCCAATCTGGTGGCCCAAGACCACATCTTCGTACTGCTCGACATGCATCAGGACGAGTACGGCCCGGTCACCGGAGGAGACGGCTTTCCGGCGTGGGCCACCATCACCGATGGAGCGGCCAATCCCAACCTGCCCTTCCCGACCGGGTACTTCAAGAGTCCGGCCGTACAAACGGTGTGGGCAAACTTCTGGGCTGACCGGCCGGGCCCCGGGGGTGTCGGCCTTCAGGAGCGCTACGTCGAAGCCCTCGTGGCCTTGGCGGAGACATTCAAGTCGGACAAGTCGATCCTCGGCTACGACATCATGAACGAACCCTGGCCGGGCGCCGACTATGCGAGTTGCGAAACCGAGGAGGGGTGCCCTGCTCTCGATCAGCACCTGCTGGCGCCGTTCTACACGAAGGCCGCTCGCGCCATCCGCGCCGTCGATCCTCACCACCTCATCTTTGTCGAGCCGTTCCTCACCTTCGATTACGAGGGCAGTACGTCCATACCGGCGTTCGGCTCACCGGCCAACGCACTTTCGTTCCACCCGTACATCGCCCAGTTTCCAGGACAGACGGGAAAGGCGATTGCCCTGTCCACCAGTAACGGCGATGCACTGCTGGCGACCGAGTTCGGGGCCACAACGGATGTGACGACCATCGACCAATTTCTCGACGGCTTCGACTCGTATCTGATCCCTTGGCTGTTCTGGGATTACTCGATGATCGCCGACCAGCACGGATCCTCAGGCGAGACCGATGAGCAAGCATCGGCTGCTCTGAAGGCGCTGGCCCGCCCCTATCCATTTGCAGTTGCCGGTATTCCCACCAGCTATGGCTTCGATACCGTCTCACGTGAGTTCAAGCTCAGCTACACCTCACACAGTCCCGATGGCAAACCGTTCGCGAGCGACACGGTCACCGACGTGATCACGCCCAGCTTGACGTATCCGGGCGGCTATCTGGTCTCCGCTGACGGGGCTACGGTCACCTCCCACCCGTGTGCCCCCATGCTCACGCTACGGGCGACTGCACCGTCGGTCACCGTCGTGGTTCGTCCCGGCGGAGGGTGTCGGTGATCTGCGGCTCGACTTCGCCCGCCGCCGATGCCGGTTTCCCGCTGTGAGTTGACTCGGTGTGGCCGTCGTCGCTGGCTACGAGAAAGCGTGGCTTTCGAACCAGCCGCAGCCGAGGCCATTTCGCGGTATGCGTCCTTCGGTTACGTACCCATTGCTCCATTTGGCTCGTTCGAGGATCACCCGATGAGTCGAGGTTTCGCATGTCGGCTCTTACGTTGATCGCCCACGCTCGACGGAGGAACTCGGAACCGCGCCGGCCACGCACGCCGTTGCCGCTATCGGCCAGACGGCCGTGTTCCAGCCCATCGATACCCGTTCGGTGGCTTCGGGCCGCGCCCACCGGCACCCGCGGCCCTGCACCCCCGAGGCCGGATTATCGATGGATTGACCGCTCAATGCGGTGCGGAGGCAACCCTGAGTGAGGATCCTGCATTGTCCCGGTATTCAAGCCCAAAGCGGACATATAGTTCACGCGTAGGGGGGCTACATCAATCCAGCGATCTTCGTCGCAGGCGGCCACCACGACACGCAGACGGGGCAGAAGGGACCAGACGGGGGCAACGGTGAACGATGAATCATTCTGAACCCGATCGGGTGAAGTCAGACGGCGAGTTCGAGCGATGGGAACGTGAGATGTGGTCGATCCTCACTCCGCTGAAGGCTGCACTGAACTCCGCGTTTTGGGTGTCAACGCCGGAGGCCGGGCTCGCCACCAGCGACCAACTCCGAGCCATTGCCCGGGATTCCACGAAGTGGCAGCTCAATCATCATTGCCTCATTCCGGATCTGGCGGTCTCGTTCCGCAGGGTCCTTCGGTCATCTGTCGCGCTGGCCGATCTCCTCTTGGAACAGTCTCAGAATCCGAACGGCGTCGACTGGCCCGCCCTCAACCGCGAGGTCATCGGTTTCCACCGGTTGCTCGAGCAATTCCTGGCCTTGATGAGCGACTGCTCCACCCGAATCCCTTCCGACCCCGGGTAGTGGATCGAGCCTCGTACCTGCTGCTGTCCGCCCACGGCTCGTGGTGGTGCTCGGCGGGGGAGGGGACTCCGTACTCCCTGTCCGCGGTCGAGGAGGCAGCCCTTGCCGAAGCGGGGTTCGATTGTCGGCCGAGACTTGGCTGCTACCGCGGGACCTTGCGAGCCCGCCAGACTTCCTCGGACGGCCACTTCCTCGCCCATTCGGCAGTGACGAATGGAAATGGACTGACGGCTCCGTCGGGCGGGCGCAGCTCCATGAGGTCTTCGATGTCAAAGTCGTTGTTCCGTAGGAGCCGTATCCAGTCCCCATGGCCGAGGTGGAAATCAACCGCGGGGTCATCCGGCCACTCGAACCGATGCATGTCGAAGTAGGGCCGGACGAGGCGCTCGGTGGCTGGGGCGTCGTCATGCTCGGGCACACAGAGCATGAGCAGCGAGCTGTTTCCCATGAAAATGAGTTCACCACCAGGACGGAGTAGCCGGGCGGCCTCGGGGATCCAGAGATACGGATCCGCCCAGATGGCGGCGCCGTACTCGCTGATGACCACATCGACGGTTCCGTCGCCCAGGGGTACGTGCTCTCCCGAGGCGAGGATGAGAGGGAACCGCAACCCGTGCTCGTTCGACAGTTGGCGGACGATCGCCAGCTGTCCGGGCGAAGGGTCGACGCCCACGGGGTGCGCTCCCCGGTGAGCCAACCAGGCCGAGACGTAGGCGGTGCCGCATCCGAGCTCGAGGCAGACCTTGCCCCTCAGATCGTCAGGAAGAAGATGTGCAGTCCGCTCGGGAACCTTGAAGAGACCCCAGGCCGGCTCCGTCGCCGCCCACTGCGCCCGGGCGGTGACCAACTGATCTTCGCGACGCTCGTCCCAGGCGGTCGCGTTCACTCTGATGTAGTCGAAGGCTGCCGGGTCCATCGCGGGCCAGGCTACGCCCGAGGCTCCGGGTTCAGCGGGACGGTGTCACCCTCCGGTTGGTTTCGGGCCGGGCCCGGTTCCCCGCGGCGTACCGCCCGATGGGTCCGACGTTGCCCCGGCACGCCGACGAAGACGTACCCGGTGCTGGCAACCAATTGTTGTCCGACAGGCCCTCCCTTCGGGTTCTGGACTCACGTATCAGTTACGCTCCCAAGGGTGCAAGCCTCCGAGTCGCCAATCGGGTCGTCTGCGGGTCTGGGCATCGACAGTGCGCGGAAGGCGACCATCTGCTTCCTGCATTCGGCAGATGGGCATTCGATGACTGGAGGATCATGAAGTTTCGAGCCGAGGTCGAACCACCGGAACCGATGAGAGGCCTGGAGGTCCCCGAACAAGTAGTCGAGGCTCTCGGTGGGGGTAAGCGGGCTCCGGTGACCATCACCTTCAACGGCCATTCCTGGAGGAGCAGGGTAGCCATCATGCGCGGCCGTCACCTCCTCGGCCTCAGCAACGCCAACCGGCGGGCTGCCGGGGTTACGACTGACGACGAGGTCGAGGTCGACGTGGGACTCGACACCGAGCCGCGCACTGTCGTTGAGCCCACCGACTTCGCACGGGCCCTGGATGCAGACCCGGTCACTCGCACCGCCTATGACCGACTGGCCTATAGCCACAAGCGGGAACATGTCCGTGCCATCGAAAGCGCGAAGAAGCCCGAGACGCGGGTTCGGCGCATCGAGGCGGCAGTGGCGAAGCTGCGGGATCCCGATTCGGTGGCACGCAGTTGATGACTCATGCTCCGCAGGTGATTGGGCTCTGGCCCAGACCCGCTACCGTTGCCCTGTGAGCAGCCCGCGGGTACCCGGTGGGGTCGTGCACAAGCTTCCGAACGACCTCCGTAAGGCACTGATCGCCAACACCACGGCACTCGACGCCTGGAAGGACATCACACCTCTGGCCCGCAACGAGTTCATCTGCTGGGTCGAGGATGCCAAGCAGGAGATGACCCGAGACCGCCGTATTCGCCGGACCCAGGAGGAACTGGAGGAAGGCCAACGTCGACCCTGTTGCTGGCCAGGGTGCAAACACCGCGAGCGCACTGGCAGATAGCCGGTGCTGGGTGAGCTGACTGGGCCCATGGATCAGCACCTATGCGATCGAGCCAGCAGCGGACAAGGGCACGTCGCCCTCGCATTGCGCCGCGGCGCACGAGATTTCATGGGCCACTGAACGCCGGAGCGCCATCTACCATGGTCGCCCATGGCTGTGACGTGCATATGCTGCTCGACGTCGGTCGACTGGTGGGTGAGACTGCGCTCGCATCCCGATCTGCCGATCTGCCACCACTGCCTCGCCGGGTTGAACGGTCAGAGGGACGGCCAGCTGCAACTCATGACAGGTAGGTGGCTGATCACGGGCTTCGAGCCGATCTTCAAGGTGGCCAACGTGACTCGCTCGGCCGCTTGGTTTGAGCGTGCGGGCTTCGAGGTGTCGTTCCACGATGACACATACGCCTTCGCTCACCGCGATCGGGATCTGACGATCCATCTTGCCCAAGCCGGGGGAGAGGAACCTGCGGGTCGGGGGGCTCTCTACATCCACTGTCAGGACGCCGACAGGGTGGCTGAGGAGTGGAGGCGGGCATCCAGGTGGAGGGCCCGCGGGACGAGGACTATGGCAAGCGGGAGGGCTCCGTCACCGACCCCGATGGAAACGTGATTCGTTTCGGTTCACCCATCCGCTGAGGGCACTGCCCTTACACCCGGGCCTCGGCATAGCCGGTCGTGCCTGGCGCGACCGACGAGTACCAGATGGAGGTGCTCCCGACCCTGGTGATGCCGGCAGCCGGCGCTCGCTCTAATGCGACGTAGGGAGCGCGTAGGAAAATATCTGTTTGCCGGACGGGACGTACACCGCACCGGTTCCACTGCCGGTCCCCCCGTCGACGATGATCGGCGGGTCATCGACCGAGCCACCGGTGTTCGCGGTCCAAAGGGCCGAGCCTCCGCTCGCAGCGTTCAGGGCGAAGAGGCTGTGGGTGCAAGTCTGGCCGGCGACTCCGGTGGAGCACCCGAAGATGGCGACAGCGTCGGAGGCATTATTTCCTGCGATGGCCACGGACGAGTCGATCGCTCCGCCGGTTTCAAAGGTCCACTTTCGAGCTCCGGACGTGGCGTTGAATGCATATACTTCGCCGGCCCTGTCGCCGATATAGACGACGCCGTTCGCCACCGCAGGGGTGGGGCCGGCTTCGGCGCCGTTCGGATAGTCCTTGCCTGTCGAGGCGACCCACATTGGTGTGCAGATCTTCCCCCACTGCCCGACATATTTGGTGCCCGTACAGTGCGAGGATCCGCTGGCAGAGAAGGCGAGCAGCCCGTTGGTGGCGGATTCGACATAGACATCACCGTTCGCTGCTGCGGGCGACGAGGCTCCGCCGTCCCATTCCCCTCCGTATTCCCAAGGGGCCGACCACGCCGGTGTGCACGTTGCGATGTCTGACAGGGGCTTACCGGACTTATGGGGAGCATACGTGCCTGGACACTGGCTGGCCTCGTACGAGGCATTGAATCCGTACACCGCATACTGATCCGGGTCATTCTTGTTGCTGCCCACATGGTCCCCGGCGGCCTGGTACATCATGCCGCCCTCGACCGCCGGCGCCGAAAAGTTGTTCCCTCCAGTGCTGTAGCCCCAATCCGGATCGCATTCCCGCGCCTTGGACGCAGTCCAACAGTTTTGGTCGTTGCCATTGGTGCCGGTGGTCGAGGGAAAGACATACACCCATCCATAGTCCTCAGGAACGTAGACGTACCCGTTGGCGATGGTGAGCGACGCATCGATAGAGCCCCCGAGGGTCTGTGAATGCCAGAGCAGCTCGCCGTTCGACGCATTGTACGCATACAACACGCCGTCATGGCTGCCGGCGTACACGACAGATGTGGAGAGTGAAGTGTCGACAGCCGGCGACGTGGTCAAACCATTCGTCGGAGATGGAATAGCGGTCCAGACCGGTTTGCAGTTCAAGGTCGGATTTCCCAGCGTTGGGGTCGGACAGTTGGTCGTCCCACCGGTTGCGGAGTATGCGTACAATTCGCCGACCGTATCAGCGCATTCGTTCGCAACTGCCCATTTGTTGGTGGTTGTCCGAAGCTCAGGATCGTTGGAATCCTTCGGAAGCAGGAAATCATTCGGATCTTTGATTCCCTCGCAATCGCCCGAAGCTGCATAGTTCGCCGTCGCGTACAGCATGTCGTTCGAGGCGACAGTCGGTGACGAATCGATCCAACTGCTGCTGCCCGTGGCTGCCGCGGTCGTCCCTGCTTCTGTGAGCGTGGAGGTGTTGCTCGTGGTGATGACATCCGACGAGTCGTAGTTCAAGTGCGCGGAGGCGCCGCCGTACATGGTCCAGACATTGCAACCCGCGAGTGCGACTGCCACCGGAATGACGATCGCTGCCCGCTTGAGCAACCGCGGCCATCTCTCGCGCCTGATCATCGCGGGCCTCCTTCGGTCTAGGTCGCATGTCGGTGAGATCACTCGGGCCTCACCGTTGTCAACCCTTGTAACGAGGAACCGAGCGATCCGTTTCAGCCCCTTGCCATCGGGTACGGCCGGCCCCGCCCACACCGCACGCTTCCGCGGGGTCGAGCGGGGAAGAGTGGGCGGCGCCGACATTCGGAAACCGCCTGCCCGATCAGCCGGTCGAGGGCGAGACCAGACTGGTCGCTTTGGCCACTGCCGGATCGAGATCCACGTTCACCTGACTGTGGCCGTGAAAACTCACGTCTGAGGTGATCGGACTAGGGCTTGGCGTCGACCGTGCGCACGGTGACATCACCCAAGAAGGTGTGGCCTGTGATCTTGACGACGCGGTCGCCTTCGCCCAATGGGATGTTCGCGGCGTCGTTGTTCAGGTGGTCATTGCTGGCCCGACCCGACAATTCGACGCGGGTGCCCGGTCTTACGAGCACGTCGACATCCCGGCCAATCGCATAGGCCTGGACCCCAATCTCGTTGGGGATCGTCCTGGTGTTCGTCAGATCGATTGTCACGTCTCCAAGCAGGGCAACCGCCCCCAATTCCGCTTCGACATCCCACGACCGGGAGCGCGTCCCCTTGTGGAGCCAGCCCCCTTCAAAGAAGGGCTCGACCCCGAGCAGCCATCGGCGATTCGGCTTGTCGGCAACAGTCTCTGACATGTCTCGAGCTTGCGACGGTTTCCATCTCGTTGATAGAGGCGAATGGCCCAAATCATGAGGCGCAATCCTCACACCCAGCCCCAGACACGGGGGGAAGCGTCAGTCACGAGAGGTGCGCCTATCCTCGATTGCCTGGGCGATGCCCGGCGGGATCGGGCGGCATCCGCAAGCCCGCGTATGCGCAATATGCCAATCCATACGGTCTTCAAGGCTCGCACCTTGCGGCAGCCGATGCTCCGAATGCCATGGTCCGTTCACCCCGAACCCCGCCAGTACTCCATGTTCACGGCCCGGACGGCCAGGTGGTCCATGAGCCCAGAGTAAGGCCTGGCGTCAGGGACCGTTCGTCGCCGGGCCCCGGCAGCGGCCTGACCCCGGCAGCAGCCTGCCTCCGGCAGCAGTGGGCCTGGCGGGCGGCGCGTACGCGGTCGCCTCCATGGGGGGTACGATGCGGCTAACTCAGCTTGGGAAGGGGTTCCCAATGCGTCAAAGGCCAGCCGGGACGACTGCAGGATCGGGACTTGTTCTCGTTGCCGTGTCTGTCATTGCCAGTGCGGGGCTGCTCGGTTCGATCCAACCAGCTGGTGCACTCACCCCACCGGCAGTTCCTGGTGCTCCGACGGGGGTCTCAGCCAGTCCCGAACCCGGCGGCGCCGATGTCAACTGGAGCCCGCCGTCTTCTGACGGGGGCGCCAGCATCACGCAGTACAAGATCCTCGCAACCGACTTGACCGATCCTGCACGTGGCGGCCAGACGGCCCAAACGAAAGGCTATGTAGGGCAGATCATCCATGGTCTCACCGTCGGTGACAGATACACCCTGACCGTGAGGGCCGCCAACTCGGCCGGAACCGGTCCGGCCTCAGCTCCGTCCAACGCGGTTGTCCCGACCCCGCCCGCTCCTCCGAGAGGTGTCTACTGCAAGCATGTATCCGGAACAACCGGTGACGACGTCAAATTGAGCAGCTGTCGTCCCGTCGGGGGTGGGGTGGTGGGAACGGGCATGTTGCACGGAGCCGTACTGAAGGGCACGGCCAGAGGAACGATCTCGTGGCGACTCGGCAGGCAATTGTCGTCCACCACGATCGCAGTCAAAACGACATTGGGTCCCGATCCTACGAAAGGATGGTGCGTAATTAGGGGTTTGGGGCGAGAGTATGACGTCAGCGGCAAGGTGACCGCCAATACCCAGCCAGACATCGCGGTCGGTCAGGCTGTCAGTGGGTACATCTGCATCAGCTCGGCCGGTGCTGTGAAGCAATCGCACTACGGCAGGTTCACGCTGTGACAATGCCAGACACCTGGCCGCTCTCCCGCACAGAATGGGCTGAGGGTGCTCCCGACCACACCGACGTAGGGTCGCATCAGATCTGATCCGTGCTCGCGGTCCACGAACTGCCACGATCGGCATTCGGGGGAGTGGATCCCGCTTTCACCCAACCCGGCTCACGGGCGCAGGGTCGTCAGCAAGTGGCTGGCGGCTGATTGGAATCGCCTGATGTCGCCAAAGGATCGGGCGATCAGCATCGCTCCCTCCAGGCCACTTACGATTGACCGCGCTTGTTCGAGTGGAGACCCAGGGAAGCTCAACGTTCCGTCATCACGACCTTGCTGCAACACCTCCGCGAGCCACTGCTCGTTCCTTTCGAAGAATTCTGTGACCGCGCCTTGCATCCCAGCCGAGAGCGTTTCGTATTCAGCCGCCAACATGCCGCAGAGGCACATCCTCTGGTTCCGCAGTACGTCGGCATAGAGGTCGGAATAGGCATCGAGCTTGCGAAGGGGATCTGAATTCAATCCGTCGATTTCGGCCAAGGCCCCCATGAACCGAATCGCATAACGGGCGATGAGCGCCTCTCCGAGTTCCGCCTTGCTCCGGAAGTGGTAGTGAAGGCCGGCATTGGTGATCCCCAATTCCTTGCCGACGTCGGCATAGCTGAAGGCGTTGAACCCGCGCACCTGGACCAGCTGCTCTGCTACGTCCAGGATCTGGCTGGATGTGTCAGTCCCTTCCTTCTGCGCTTGTTTCACTCAGTTCATCCTCACAGATCCCCGGATCACGCCCGAGGTTACCACTTGACTTCTACCTACTAGTAGGTAAGCTAAAAGTCGCGGGGCAGACCACCGACGAGAGGCGGTTGCCATGCAACGAGCTGAGCATCGAGCCTTTGCACAACCAGACGAGATTCGTGAGTTTCCCCACGGGAGAGCCGAGATCGTAAAGGTCGGTAGCGGCGAAGTTGGTCGCTACACCTTCGAGCCCGGGTGGCGTTGGTCCAACGACGTGAAGCCCATCGCCAGCACGGCAAGTTGTGAAGCTCCGCACTTCCAGTACCACGTAAGCGGTCAGTTGGCGATCCTCATGGACGACGGAGATGAGATTGTCGCAGGTCCAGGTGAGATTACGTTCCTGCCGAGTGGTCATGACGCATGGGTGGTTGGGGAATCACCGGTCGTTACGGTGGACTGGTTTGGTGCCAGCAACTACGCGACCCACTCAGGTTCACGCTGACCGGAACAGGTCCGGTTGCAAGAGAAAGGGGGCTCGTATGGCCCGGAAGATGATTGACTGCCGCAAAGTACCCAACGACATCGGTTGCACACTCACTATCGCTGGGACAGAAGAGGAAACGCTCGATGCCGCCGTGGCCCACGCTGTTGCGAAACATGGACACGAGGACACACCTGAACTGAGGGAAATGATTCGATCCGGCCTGGAGGATGTCTCACCGGTCATGGCCTAACCGTTTCGAGCACCTTCATCGTCGATCGGACACAGCAGTGGATTCGCTCGCAATTGTGGACGCGTTTGGTGTGGCGTGGGGAGTTCACGACCTGGACGCAACGCTGGCGCTCGTCACCGATGACTGTGTGTTCGAGTCGACGGAGCCGGGGCCCGACGGCAACCGCTACGAAGGTCGTGAGGCCATTCGCAAGGCCTGGCAGCCGATATTCGACGACGTGCACACTGTCTTCAAGGTCGAGGAGACCTTCGCCGCGGAAGATCGGGTGGTGCAGCGATGGTGCTACTCGTGGACGGGGGGTCACGTTCGAGGTATCGATGTGTTCCGCGTGCGTGACGGGCTTGTGTCTGAGAAATTCTCCTACGTGAAGGGTTGACCGAACGTCGGGCGCCCCCGACCGGCTTGGGGCGCATCATCTGCCGTGAATGCGGTCAATTGCTCACTGCCCCAGATGCCCATGGATCATTTGTTTGTTGCGCCTCTGCGAACCGTGTCCTGGATTGTTACGCGACGGGCTCGAACATCCGTTCCCGTTCTGCGGGCAGGGCGTTCGACGCGAAGGCTTCGAGTTTGGCCAGCGCGGGAAACAGCGCCGTCACAAACCTGCCCTGCAGTTCGGCCACCCTGCCCTTGTCGGGGTGTCGATCGAGTCCCTTCACCAGGTTGAGGCGTGAAGCGTCCACCCAAGCCAGGACGTCAGGAGCGTCCTGCCACTCCATTTCGGTCCTCACTCCGGTCAACAGGTGACGAATCCAATCGAACGGCGTATGGGGCCACGCGTTTGGTCGGCACAACCGATTTTTCTCTGCCTCCGATCGTCCCGAGGCTTCGACAAAGCCGATCAGCCCGGCGGAGAGGCTGAGACTGACCCGTGTAATAGGTTGAAGGACAATGTTGTGTTCAGTGAAGATCGTCTTCGGTGGGTTGTCGCTCAGTCCGGCCGAGGCGCAGTGAATGTGCACACGATCGGGACTGGTTGGAACCGACCCGTGCTCGAGGGTGATCGCATCCAGGTCGATGCGCTCGACATGTCCGAGTCTGACCACGTTCTCGATTCGTCGCAGCTCGTCGAGCTCTCCAACGCTCACTGTGGCCCCCTTCAGCATGGACGGCTGGACGGCCCGATCGATCCGTAGCATCACCCTGCAGTCTTCCAAGCGCTCGAAGACCTGCTCGATCGAATCGCACTCTGCGACTGCCTCGAGCTCTCGGACGACTCCCTCGAAGGTGAGGACGACTCCATCCCCGGGCTGAAAGTAGGCGCGATTCAAGATCCACGAGTCGCGAGGACGAATCCACGTGATGTCGTGGGGGGCAACGCCTTGATCGAGCAACCAGCCCGCCGCATCCATAGCTGTCTTGCCGCCACCGATGATCACGTAGCCGGCCGGGGCGGATAGGACGCCGGTGAGTGCACCGATCGGGATACACCTGGCTCCGTGCGAGACTTGAAACGGCGGCGGGCCAATGGCCGGAACGCGAGACGCCATATAGGTGGCGTCCACGATTCCACGTCGTGGCGACACGCCTGTCTCCCCGCCGGTCAATCTGGATCGGAATCGTCCGTCGCCGAGGTGGTCACACATCGGAAAGAAGCGGACCCGGCCAGATGGCAGTAGGCGGTCGCGCATGATCTGTTCGTAGTAGACGCAGATCTCCGTTCCAGTGGCCCGCTCGTAGAATCCGCTATCTCTTCCCTCGAGCGCGACTCGGTCCCGCCCGAGGGGGGTCGAGTCCACGCCGTAGTTCATGGATGGCTGGTGCAACTGGACGAATGGATAGGAGTCGAGCCAGTGACCACCGGGACGGTGGTGCCTGTCGATCACCACGATGTCGGCGTCGGAGTTCTGGATCAGGGCGTCGACGAACCCCATTCCGAGTGCCCCCGCTCCGACAACGAGGTAGTCCGTCTCGATGTTCGAAGGTCCACCCACCGTGACCACCTTCAAATCAATCGTTCCAGTTCACACCATAGACATGTGTTGGTTCCGGTATTCCCTTCAGGCTGAGTTCGCCGCGGTCATCAAAACGAAGGGACTTGCCTATGCAAAGTTCACGAACCGCCGTCGAAACGACTATGTCACCCTCAGATGCGGCGGAGCAAAGCCGGGCTGCGAGCTGGACGGCTGCACCGAACAGGTCATCGTTGTCGTCCGTGACCGGCTCACCCGCACTGATTCCGATGCCTATGTGAAAAGGCGTTTCGGCTTTCTTGTTTCGCTCGTGGAGTCGGCGTTGCACCTGAACCGCAAACGTGACAGCAGAGACCACCGAGGTGAAGGAGGCCATGATGCCGTCGCCCGTGTGCTTGACCTCGCGCCCGCTCTGCGCGACGAGCTGATCACGCACGATCTCATTGTGCTCCCTGAGTAAGTGCATATGGCCCTCATCGCCGAGTTGAACCGTTTGAGCAACTGACCCACAGACGTCAGTGAACACGATCGCTCGCATTGCCGGTGCCGCGTATGCGGCTCCCACCGGATGGTTTGGCATTGACCCGAAGAACGAGTTCAGAGGTGTATCCCGACCGAGTTCCAATATGGAGCTGGCGAGTAGACCGTGGGATTCCTCGTGCACAGCCGCAACTGCCCGCTTGCTCGGCCCTTCAGCGAGGCAGAACACCGATCCGCATTCTGGATCGAACCAATACGTGTGGTATTGCACGCCGTGTTTCTCTTGGGTCTCGAGATCGAGGAGGTGGGCGTTGGCCACGTCTTCGGGCGAAACGCCGGGGACATCGTGACGATCGATATACATCGGCACGGGCCAAGGGTACACCCACCGGTACGGCTCGGTGAAGCCTCTCTGGCGGAGTCCTTTCCTTCCAAACCCCCCTTCCCAGGGAGGCGTTGGCGGTACCTCGAAGAGGTGCGTCCCATTGCCGGCTACAGATCGCGTCACCTTCGTGCGGACGCGATGGGGGCTGGCGGCCCGCGAAACTGCCACCGACCGCCATATGCGGGCGTGTCGACAAGTCCATTGGGGCCTTTCCGACCCTGTACCCCTGACGGCAGGTGGCGCAGGGCGGCCCCATGAGCACCAGCATGCCGGCGCAGGGGAGCCACCGACGGGCCTCGAAACGGGGCCATCTCCCACGCTATCGGTGTCGTGAGTTCCCACATTGTTGTGGGGACAACAACCAAATGTGAATGATCGTCGGCCAACTCGGCGAATGATCAGCATCCTCGAGCCCCGGATCTCGCGCTGCCTGGTCGTCGAGTGGTCGGCGATGACCCAGTACGACGGCGTCGACGCTAAGAACTACGCGCTCTTGGGGATGCTCGAAAGCGCCACGTGCTTCAACCTGGGAATCGAGCTCAACTCCGGGCTCATCGCAGAAAGGTGAATCTGATCATGAGTGACATCAAGAACGTCCTGCTGGTGCATGGGGGCTTCGTCGATGGATCCGGCTGGCAAGGGGTCTACGACCTTCTGAGGGCCGACGGCTTCAATGTGCGGATCGTCCAGAATCCGACCATCTCGCTGGAGGGCGACGTGGCCACCACGAAGCAGCTCATCGAGAACCAAGATGGTCCGGTCGTGCTTGTCGGCCACTCCTACGGTGGCGTGGTCGTCACCGAAGCCGGCACCCATGACCAGGTCGAGGCGCTCGTGTACATCGCCGCCTTCGCACCGGACAAGGGTGAGTCGGTGAACAGTCTGATTGCCGACCCGCCTCCGGGGGCACCGGTGCCGCCGATTCTTCCTCCCCAGGATGGGTTCCTCTTCCTCGACCGGGACAAGTTCGCCGCCTCCTTCGCCGCCGATGTCCCCACTGAGGAGGCAGCCTTCATGGCAGATTCGCAGGTTCCCTGGGGCGTCGCCGCCCTTGGCGGAACCGTGTCTGACCCGGCGTGGCGCACCAAGCCGAGCTGGTACCTCGTCGCATCCGATGACCACATGATCCCACCGCCCGCACAGCGCTCGATGGCTGATCGGGCCGGCGCCACCGTGGCCGAGGTCCGGGGTAGCCACTCGGTCTATGTCTCGCAGCCTGCGGCAGTAGCCGAACTGATCAAGAAGGCGGCACGCCGCTGATCCCCCTGGTCAGTGGCGTCACCCTGACACCCTCCCGACCTGGCGACGTTGACTCGCCAGGTCGGGAGGGTGGCGGCGGCTACTGGCCGGTGCTCAGATGGCGGGGAGTTCGCCCTCGGTGACGCCACCTTCCAAGGTTCCACAGGGGCGATTCATCTCAATCAGCCGGTTGTGGGAATGACGCCGGACTCGGGATGAATGCCGAGAGCGGGGCCACCATTTCAGCTGTGGCCGGTTCTCTGGCTTGAATCTCTGTCTCTCCGGCCGGCGGACCGGTCAATCTCAGAGTCGGTCGTAGGGCATGAGCCCTGCCGTAGAATCCGGGAGCACGATGCTCGGTAGGCAGTCGCCAACCTTTCGAATCGGGACGATACCGTGGAGTGAATGAGCGGAACTCCTGTCGAGATCTCCCGTGCCGGTAACTTCCGGCTTGCATCACTCGCCTCTGTTTTTGCCCGCGCTTTCGTCGACGACCCGATGATGCGCTGGTCCCTTCTCGGAAGGCGGGAGCCGCAGGAGCTGCTGAAGCAGTGCTTTACCTACTTCCTGCAGAGTGCGGTCGACCTGGGCCTCGTCTGGGAGGCAGGAGATGCGAGAGGAGCTGCGGTGTGGATTCCGCCTGACAGCAGCGCCGGGTGGGTGGAACACCCCTGGAGCCAGCCACGCATCCTCGAACTCTCCGATGACGGGGGCGGCAGATACGAGTCATTCTGGGACTGGATCGACTCGCGTATCCCTGACGAGCCCCTGTGGCTCCTTGACTCGATTGCAGTCGATCCGCAGGTCCAAGGGCAGGGCTACGGGAGAGCGCTGATCGAGATGGGCCAGTCGAAGGCGGGCGCGACGGGGTGTGGGGCGATCCTGTCGACGGGGACCGAGCGAAATGTATCGATCTACACCCGCTGCGGCTTCCGAGTGGTGGATCACGTCGATGCGCCCGACGGCGGACCTCACATCTGGTTCATGAGGTGGGACCCTTGAACGACGGGCGGAAATGCCCCTGATCGTCAACGGATCGTCCGGAGGGAGGCCATGCGATCTGCTCTCCGTGAACAGGGGTGGGGCCTCCTCTCGGGGCGACAGCCTGTGCTTCCGCATCCTGTTCGGAACACCCCTGTTGTGCTGTTCTCCCGATGGGGGTCAGGGCCATCAGGACTTTGCCTTCCACCCCATAAGCCCTGGTGGACCTATCATGCAGAGGACACCATGTCACAGGGACGCAGGACCTTCCTCGCAAAGGATCCGATATCGACGATGCAACCGCCTACTAGGGCGACGGGTCCGCCGTTTCCCGTCGCCCCAGTAGATCCGGGTTCCCGCCTGGATGCAGGCTACGTTGTGCAACTCAGGATCGCAACTGCCAGTTGCAACGGTAGCCTTGGCCTCCGCCCGTTCTGTCCACTGGGCAGTTTGGGGTGGTGAGGGGTCCCCTGGAACGATGATCGACGGGCCGGAATCACCCAACCGACGGAGCACAGACGAAATCAGACAGCTCCTGCTCGACGTGGGAGTCGAGACCCTGCTGGACGAAGGTTTGGGCAGCGGAGCGGAAGTCCTGACCTTCAAACGTGTCTACGACCACCTTCACCGGACTCGAGACATTCGACTGACGAACGCATCGGTGATCGGAAGAGCATTCAAGTCGCAGCGAGCATTCCAATCCGAGGTGCTCGGCATGATCGCCGCCAGCGATTCCCAGGACTTCTACGACCTGTCAGAAGTTCTCCTCAACGAGGTCCTCCTGGTCGCCGAACGTTCAACCATGGCGTCCCGTTGGCAGTGCATCTCAGACCTCTGCCGAGTCACAGGAACCTTGATGATGGACTCACTCCGGATCTCGCCGGTGTGGCGGATCTGGATTGGGATCTGGGCGCTCGCCGGTTCGGGACCCGCTACTGATGAAAAGCGGCGACTGAAAGAGGCGCTCCTGAACAGCTACGAATCCATCATGCGGGACACGGCCGAGCTCTACACAGTGGTGCTCGATTACCTCGGATTCCGAGTCAAGGCGCCTCTGACGATGGCCCAGGGAGCCGCCGCCATTCAGGCACTGGCGGAAGGGAGCGGCCTGCGGGAGATGGTTGATGAACAGGCCAGGCAGACCATCATGTTGCCGACGGGCAGAGACGGCCAGTTAGAGGAATGGACCATCTTCGGAATGGGACTCCACACGTTGGTCCGGGGTTTCATCGAACCGATTCCCGAATGGGAGCCTCCCACGGATCGCTAGCACGGGAGATGCCCCTGAGGGGCGGGAACCAGCAGGCGCGGGCAGACACCGAGGAGATCACGGCGGGACCGGTAGGGAGGTGTCGCCGGCTGTACCTGGTGAGCGGACACAAACCGCCGACCAGGACCACTGAATGGGGCCAGGCCCAACGGGAGCGGCTGAAGGGGATCGAACCCTCGTCATCAGTTTGGAAAACTGAACGAGCGTTTTGTGACCAGGGCCAAAACACGAATCCCCAGTTCAGCGTGCCTCAGGACACACCTGGAAACAAGGGGGTACGGGTGCAACTGCTCACCAAATGCTCACCAAAAAGTTCGCTGGGCGGGGCGAGCGGCGCTTCGCTCTTCTGTCTGGACCATCTTGCCGCCGAAGCCGAATCTCTGCTGCTGGTCAACCAGACTGCTCACCCGAGATCGAGCTCCAGCGATCATCGCCGGGCATGAAGCCGAAGATCGATCGGACGAGGTCAAGGCCGAGTTGGTCTTGGAGAGCATGATCGGCCTGGCCGATGGGGCATGGCATGAGTTCCAACTTCCTGACTGGCGTCCCGGGACTGTCGACATGGGCTGGTAGCCGATTCCCTGTCTCACTGGTAGACGTGACCACAACAGCGGCAACGTCGGCGGCCCGATATACGCTCCCTGCGTGGACCTGACCAAGGAGAGCGATTCCTATCTATTCGGGGAACTCGATGCCGAACAGAGGAAGCTGCCGCTGAATAGGGACTCGGAGGAGCGGAGACAGATCTGGCGAGAGATCTTCGCCCTTCGAACTGAGCTGGAGCGCCGGTTTCCTCCGGCCACTGATCCACTGGACTGACCTGCCTGCTGCTTAATGGATCAGTTGATCAACCTGTCGAGCGACTTCCGAAGGACGCATGTGATCGCTTCGATCTCCGATCGCTCCACAACGTCAGGTTGCTCACCGGTTGGGTCCGTGCACTTGTGGCACTGCGTCGCCCCTATGACCCTAAAGCTTCCCTAGCCATTTGAATCGGCAATCCGAACAATGGCACTCCCAAGCGGCAACCCTTGAGATGTCGGACCTACTGAACGAGATGCCAATCTCAGCGCTGCCGCATTGAGGGCACGAGTCATTTTCGGGCTGAGCCACGACCCTCTCGATGGCCATTACGCTCTCATCCCCTTCGGGCTTCGAGCGCATGCTTGATGTGCACCCTCTTTGACTCTGCGACCAGCCACTCACGAATGCGGGTCATCTGACGGTCGGAGGGCACGTGATGGCTCCCGATCGGGCCGTCAGTCTGGGATCCACATCGTCGACAGACAGACATGCGGCCATTTGTTTCCGGCGAATGATCCTGATCGAGTTGACCGCCCGTGTGAATCTCGCCCTCTGGAGGCACAGCTCTCCTATTGGCCACCCACACTATTCAGGGTCGGCGGTCAACTCGGATGGAGCTGAACGGCCCTGATCGGCGCCTCGTTCTTCGGTCCACTCTACACCTTGCGCATTCCTGCTCGGGCGGCAAGACCCTCTTGGAGAGCACGATCGGTCTGGCCGAAGGGTCGAATGGGTTGAAGGGATCTCTGACACTACGCTTCGAAGGACCGTCAGCAGGGTGGAGGAAGGTGGCAATCATGGACGCAGAACTGAACTATGACGAGCTGAGGTACGACCCTTTACTCACCAGGGCAGCGCTTCGGCCCAATGGCGATGATTGGTATGTCTGGCTCGAGCATGCCGATGGCACGCCCGTCCACCTGTTGATCTTCACTCATGAAGAGGTTGCACGTGCCGTAGGGGAAGACCAACTCTCGGAGGACGCTGTCGTGGTCGAGAACATCGAGCAACGCCTTGTCGATGCGGGCTACTCGGCAGTTCTCGAAGACGGTCCTTTGCCAAGACTTCTCGAAGGCGGTCCCTTGCCAAGACCATTTATCGGTGCCTGGACGCTCGGTCCTCCGAAGGGAGAGGGGATGTCGCTCTCCACGGCCTGGGTAAGCGGTGACATGGAGAAGTGGACGAAGCTGGCCATCAAGGGTATCGATCAGGACGCACTCGAGCTCGTTAATGAACTGTGCCACATCATCGGTCAGTTAGCCGAATCCTTAGCGCTGATCGAGGGACCAGACTGCTCGCCCGAGATCGTGCTCCAGCAACTGGCGCTGGATGTTGAGTCAGCTCCCGAGGAGTAGGCGCAGGAACGAGGTCTTCCGACCCTATCCGTCGATGCCAGCACGAGTGCAGGATGACCTTAAGTAATCGAGGAGCCAGACTTCGAGTGGAGGACCGATTTCGGCATGATTAACGGTCCCATAATACGCTGTGGCGTCATTCTCACCGTGAGGGGTCCGCACTAGGCGCCGTCGCCGACATCGTCGGATCGCCCGATCCAGCCGACTCCCTTCATTCGGTAGTGAGCGCCGCCTCTTGGTGCCTGACCTTTACCCAGGGTGACTGAAGGCGTGCGCCGATACATCACGTGAGCGGGACTTATGGCCCTATTGCCACGATCGACCTCGCTCTAGCCTCGTCAGAGGCAAGCAGGCGTAGCGGTTGTGCGGGGTCGGACAGTTGGCCCCTGCCCCTGTTGATACGCCTGAGCGAAGGAGTGAACATGGATGAGGAATACGTCGAGATCGGTTACGTCGTTGAGGGAGTCGATGTGGCTGGCCAAGGATCGTCTGATCCCGTGGAACCGGTACGCCGCTTCGGGCGCTCGTGGGGCTTGGTCCTCTTCTTCGGAATCGTCACGTTAGCCATAGGCATTGTGATTACCTTCCGACCTGGCAAGTCGGTGCATGCAATGGCAGTCCTCTTCGGGATCTGGCTGCTGGTGTGCGGAGTGATTCGGATCATCATGGCCATAGCCGAACGAGGTGATAGTGGCGGCACACGGTTGGGCATGGCATTTGCCGGGCTCTTGGCGGCGCTGGTCGGCTTGTTAGTGCTGCATCACTCCTTTGAGACCGTGGCCATTCTCGGCTTCATCATCGGCGTCTTCTGGGTTGTTGGAGGTCTATCCGAACTCTTCGCCGGTTTCAGCCGAGAGGCCGAAGGTCGGCGGGCAGGACTCATCATTCTCGGCCTGGTGGGGACGGTCGTTGGGATTCTGTGCCTGGTCTATCCGGGACTGTCCCTGTCGATCCTGGCCGTCATCCTCGGAGTGGGGCTGATCGCCTACGGCCTTGTCGAGATCGCATTGGCCTTCCAGATCCGCCGCCTAGCCGAGGGCTGATCATCTGAGACATCTCGCCTATTCCATGTCGCCCGTCGCACCATGATTCCCCGAATCGGTGAGCCAGGTGGAGGATCTTCACCGAGAGGTGCGACGAACGTGGACCTGCAAGTGATGGTCGCGGCAGGGCATATCCGGCGGGACACGGTGAAGGCGCTAACGGGGCAAGATTGGCGGATGACAGAACAACAGCCATCAGGGGTCGATTCTCTCTTTGAGAACGCACCATGCGAATACGGAGCGATCGTGGCTGCAGGAGCGGTCCTCTTCACTGCCGGAGCATGTCCGCTCGACTCGGACGGGAGCGTCGTCGGGCTCAGCGATCCTGTGGCACAGGCGGGCGCAGTACTCGCCAATCTAACTCTTGCCTTAGCTCGATTCGGTGCCCGGCTTGAGGACCTGGTCAAGACCACCGTCTATGTCGTTGGTGATCGAAACGACCTCGTCGCAGTTTGGAACGTTGTTGCCAGCGGCTTGGCGCCGAATCGGCCACCCAGCACACTGTTGGGCGTATCCGTGTTGGGATATGAAGGTCAATTGGTTGAGATCGAGGCCATCGTTGCCGTACCGGGCGCCGCAGAGGGTCATTGACCCGGCGGTCAGGGGGAGCCTGGGTGCCCATCCTGCGGAGTATTCTCGGAGTCGTAGCCAACCCTTCGAAGCTCTACGAATGGGCGGGAGGCAGCGACGCCCTTTCCCGAATGATCAACGCCTTCTATGACCGTGTCGAGGGGGACGAGCTGCTATCGCCCTTCTTCCCCGGTGGGGGCCACGAGGACCACCGGCGCCACAGGGCCGGCCCAAGCAGAGCGGCTGAAGGGGATCGAACCCTCGTCATCAGTTTGGAAAACTGAGGCTCTACCATTGAGCTACAGCCGCGTGTTTCGGAGGCGCGAGCATAACATCCGCGGGAATCGTTTCCCGTCCGCGAGGACCGTGCCGAGCAGACAACTGCTAGCTACGCCCCTGTGGAACACGAGCTCCCTGCAGCTCCTGCACGGCGGTCGACGACGTTGAACCGGGCCCCGGCCGCAGGGCCGGCCGCCGGTGCATCAAACAGCGCTACGAAGGAGCGTCCACGGTTTCGACGGCGCCGTTCCGATCGGTCGGGAAGATGAACTTGTGGTACACGACGAACTTCAGCAGCCAGAAGACGACGTTGACCACCAGAAATGCGAAGCCTACGATGGCCAGGTGGTAGCGGTGCCCGGTCGGGATGTGATGGGCGATGGCTCCGGTCGCCAGGCTCGTGAGCAAGATGCTGGCTGCCGAGGTGGCCCAGTACAGGACCACCTGACGTCCGACCCGCGTACGTTCGGCGTCCTTCCAGATCCAGTATCGGCTCATCAGGTAGGAGGGGACCGTGGCCACCACATTGGCGATCAGGGCCGCGGTGGTGGCACCCACCAAGTGGTTTCCGTAGAGGATGAGAAGTGTCACCTCGCTCAGGGCAAACGCCATCCCCGAGGTTGCGGCATAGCGGGCCAGCCGGAGGATGTGGGCGCGGCCCCGCGACCGGTGCCTCCCGAACCGGTACGGTGTCGACCGTGGCCGGGGTGAAGTGGTTCGGAGCTGAAGTCGACGGGTCCGCACCGAAACGCGGTTCGTAGACTTCGGTTTCGACGACTGAGAACCGGCTGCTCATCACCTGGTCCTCGTCCGCGTCCAGACGGCCGACTTGAGATTGCGTCCCCCTCGCTCATAATGCCGGTGCAGCCCCACTTTCTCATCGGCCTGGTGGTGGAACGCCGCAGCAGTACCCGCAGCCGATTCCCCCATGTCCCTGAGGAGAAACAGGGTATCAGCTCCCGTGCCCGCCAATCAAAGGGTCGGCGAACCAATCAGGGGGTGGTGGTGATTTCGTGGCCGGCAGGCGACAGCACGTACCAAAGACCACCGAGGTTGTTGATGCCCTGACCTGTGGCCTGACCGGGCTGGGAATCGTTGACCCACAGGTACAACGGCCACTTGTTGTAGGTGATCTGTGTCGTGCCGTCGGTCCGCTGGGTGGTTCCGAGCAGTGACGACTGCACGCCGGCCCCGGCCACCGGGGTTTTCACGCCTGCCGGGAGGAGAAGCGGAGGCCATGCCGTGGCACAGGCCCCGTAGCAGGTGGACTTGCCCTGTTGATTGTCCGGAACGAACAGGTAGAGAGTCATGCCGCGGCCGTCGACCAGGACCGAGCCGAGGCCCTTGACGGTCCCGGTGCCCACCACGTAGGCCTCTTGCGCTCCGGTGGTCGTGGTCGAGCCCAGCGTGGTGGCGGGAGCTGCGGTCGTCGACGTGGAGGTCGTACTTGTCGTTGTGCTGCTCGACGAGGATCCGCATCCGGCGACGAGCATTGCCGACAGTGCGGTCCCGACAACCAGGGCGAGCCGCCACCGCCCACCCCGGAACGGGCCCCGCGACGGGCCACGGGCAGCCATCGCTCTCACGTCTGCCATCCCTACCGATGGTCCCTAGACCGGGTAGTTGGGGTTGGGGAGCGTGGCCGAGGTCTCCGTCAACCCGAGGCACATCTCGTCCGACGATCCGTCTCCCCATGTCACGAAGTGGGGTGGGACCTTGCGGAGGGTCGGCAGCTCCTGGGCCAGCGTGGGATCGTAGGTGCAGGTCACCTGCACCTGGTCACCGGGCTTCACTTGGACCGGCGTCTTCAGGTTGTAGGCGCGCTGGTAGTGGAAGTTGTAGTCGGGGACGTCGAGAATCGTCTTCGCTTCGGGCGTACCCGGATTGAGGACCATCTTGAAGGTGGCGCCGAGGAGGTGCATGTGGGCTCCGACCCGGACGATGTAACCGCTGCTGTAGATCGGCCACGAGCACGACGTGGAGTCGCCTTGCGGAGGATCGGCCGGATTGCGCCCGCATATCGTCTCGAGGGTGTTCACGAAGCCCACGGCACTCTGGCCGAAGCGTTGACCGAGGTTGGCCAACGACGCCGTCCGGTTGCAGAGCGGTCCGGTCACGCCGGCGGGGCAGGGGATGTCCGGCGGGGCGGGCAGCAGGTCGAGCTTGAGGGGCAGGAGCGGCGTCGTGGCCGGCACGGTGTGGAGCACCAGCGAGTTCTTGACCGGCTTGTCCCCGACGAGCAGGTTGTAGTGAACCTGCATGACCACCAGGCTTCCCGCCGGGAGGAGGATCCCGGTCCCCTTGGGCAGGTTGTCCTCCCCGTGACCGGGGGCCCAGGCGCTCAGCCAGGGGGTGTTGGAGATCTGGGCCAGGCCGGTGTTCGGGATGGGCGTCTCGCCGAAGCAGGACCAGCCCTTGTTGCCCACATTGTCGGCCTCGGCCTGGGCGGCCAGGTCCGGCGGCACCAGGAACAAGATGGCGTGGTGGTCCTCCGGGCTGCCGGGGAAGAACTGGCTCGAGATGATGTAGGAGTTCTGCTTGACGTGAGGGTTCATCACGGTGCAGTGGTAGTCGTCGGTCGCCCCCGGCGGCGCCTTCGGCGTATAGGGCTCCGCCTGCTTGATGGAGATCGTCGTGATGGGGTGGGCCGAGGCCTGGGCCTTGCTGCCCCCGGAGAACACGGCGGTGAGGCCGGCAGCCACGAGGACCAGGACGACGACGATCAACGCAACTCGGGAAGACCGCACGCAGAAAGGGTACCTCGGCAGCGGACAAGAGACCGGACTCCGGGCGGGTCGGGGCCGCTTGTGCTCCGTGAGCTGGCTCTGACCAGGGTTTATGGGTCCACCGCCCGGCGACCGGGCGACCGCAGGTCGGGACGAGACCTGCGCCGGCGCCGGTTCGCCCGTCTAGCCGGGTGGCCACAGCGGCTCGTCGAGGACGAACCCCACCGGCGAACCCCACCGGTTGCGATAGGAGACCTCGTGCGCGGGCCGGCGGGGTGCCACTCCCCATCTCCCTGTCGGGTAGCCGAAGCTCACGCAACAGGACATGACCCAGTGCTCGTCCCGGGGAACGCCGAGGATGTCGAAGACTTCGTCGGGATGGAACACGCCCGAGGACCATGGTCAGCGAGCTGCCGACGCCCTGTGCCCGCGCCGCCAACTGGGCGCTCCAGACGGCGGGAAAGATGGAGCCGCCGGTGGGATCGGCGTGGACGAAGCCGAACAGGTACAGCGGCACCTCTTCGAAGTGATCGGCCAACCACTGGGCCGACCGCTGGACCTTCATCCACTGCACGTTCTCGTCGGCCTCGGGATTCTCCGCCGCAGCCGCCAGCCGGTCGGCGTAGACGGTCTTCCAGAGCTGGTCGACTGAGTCGCGGAACAGGGGGCCGATTCGGGAGATGACATCGGCGTCATCGACCAGGAGGAACCGCCAGTTCTGCGCGTTCCCGCCCGTCGGGGCCCTGATGGCGGCGTCGAGGATCTTCTCCTGGACGTCGAGGGGCACGGCATCGGGTCGTACCCTCCGCATGGCCCTTGTCGTGTAGAGCGCTTCTTCGACCTCCACGGTGCCCTCCTCCTTGTGCGCTGCTCAGCAGGCGATCTCGATCGGCTCACCGTATCTCCGGCGGACCTGCTAAGACCGGTGCCATGGTGATGGAGCTGGTGACAGGAGCCATCGCCGCCGGCGGGGGCTGCGTGGCCCGGGCCGAGGACGGACGGGTGGTCTTCGTCCGGCACGCCCTGCCGGGTGAGCGGGTGGTCGCCGAGGTGACGGCCGAGACGACCTCGTTCCTGCGCGCAGATGCGGTGGAGGTCATCGAACCGTCGGCCGATCGGGTGGAGCCGCGGTGCCCGCACTCGGGACCGGGGCGCTGTGGGGGATGCGACTGGCAGCACGTCTCACTTCCGGCCCAGCGGGCCCTGAAGTCGGCGCTTGGTGTCGGAGCAGTTGCGCCGGCTGGCCGGAGTCGACCGGGTCGTGGACATCGAGGCGTTGGACGGGACGCCGGACGGCCTGGGCTGGAGGACCAGGGTCAGGTTCGCCGTCGACCGCGCCGGGCACGTGGGGTTCCATCGCCATCGCTCCCACGACATCGAGGCGGTCGAGAGCTGCCCGATCGCCGCGCCGGCGGTGAACCGGGTCGGGAGCCGGGTCGATCTTGTGGAAAGGGGCACGTCATGTCGAGGTGACCGCTTCGCCGGACGGTGGGGCGCCGGTCGTGTCCGTCGACACGGGGCACAGAGGTCTGGCCTCCCTCCCGGGGACCGTCGGCGGCCTGGTTGTCGACGGTCGAGCGGTGCGGGGACCGCAGCGGACTCGTTTCGAGGTCCTCGGCCATGGATTCGAGGTCAGTGCCGGGGTGTTCTGGCAGGTGCACCCCCGAGCCGCCGCCGCCCTCACCCGGTGCGTCCTCGAAGGACTCGACCCGCAACCGGGCGAGCGGGCTGCCGACCTCTTTGCCGGCGCCGGTCTCTTCACCGTCCCACTGGCCAAGGCCGTCGGACCGGCGGGCTCGGTGGTGGCCGTGGAGCGGAGCCGTCGGGCCTGCGCAGACGCTGCGCGCAACACCAGGGGCTTCGACCAGGTCGAGATCGTCCGATCGGATGTGACCGACGGTACGGTCTCCCGCAAGCTGGGCGCACCCGACGTCGTCGTCCTCGACCCGGCACGAGAGGGTGCCGGAACGTCGGTGATGCGGGCCCTGGCCTCGCTCGACCCCGCCGCCACGGCGCATCGCCTCTGTCTCGTGCGACCCGGCCACCTTCTCCCGGGACCTCCGGGTGATGCTCGACGCCGACTGGACCCTCCGCACGCTGCGGGGCTTCGACCTGTTCCCCATGACCGAGCACGTCGAACTGGTGGGCGTCCTCGAGCCGCCCGAGCCGCGCCTCGGCTGACCTGGGCAAACGAACCCCGACTGGTACGCTTCGGCCGTGCGCGGTCGAATGCTCGTGGTCGCCGTCATCGTCCTGTTGACCGCTGGATGCGCAAGCGCATCCAGCGCACCGTCTGGGTCCTCGACCACCGAGGCTCCGCTGTCCGGCCGGCCCCCGGCCCTCCCAGATCGCCAAGATGGTGTGCCAGAAGGAGGCCCACGACGACATCGACTCTGCGCTGGGGGAGACGGCGAAGGTCTCCACCCCGACGTGGGCCGACCATCTCTACTCGTGTCGCTACGGCTACCCGACCGGATCGATCGAGCTGTCGATAAAGGAGCTCTCGAGCTGGAAGCAGACGACCGGCTACTTCAACGGGCTCGGCCGCGCAGATGGGCAAGACCCGTGTCCTCCAGGGACTCGGTCAGGGCGCGTTCCAGACCACCGACGGTTCCGTCGTCGTGCGCAAGGACTGGAAGGTGCTGTTGGTGGACATCTCCCGGCCTACCGGCGCAGTTCGGGGTGCCGCCGACCAGCTCCGGCGATGTGGCGGTCACGGTGGGCGATGTCATCCTGGGGTGCTGGGAGGGAGACTGACGGCCCGACCCGCCGGACGGCTCCGCAGGCTGACGCGGCCACCGGTGACCCGGAGCCGGTCGGGACCTCAGGGCACCGAGCGGCTCACCGTGAACCTGATCGGCGTGCGACCGAGGATGCCGACCCCGTGGAAGCGCCAGAGGCCGGGGGAGAGGACCACGAAATCAGTGAAATGGCCGGTGCTGACCTCGCAATTGGCGGAGGACCCGGGCCGGGCCCCCGTCCACGCTGGCGGTCACCACGGGTCTGATGCCGGCCAGTTGGGCCGCGGACCCGCTGAAGATGAGATGGAGCCGGTTGACACCGATGCCGCCGGGTTCGAGGTAGGCCTCCACCGACCCGCCTTCGGGCAGGCCGATGGTCGTGATGGAGGGGAGCGTCGGGAGCAGGGACTGACCGCGGGCCGGCGACACCGCCTGGCTGACCCCGACGAGGCCGGCGAACAAGACGACGGGGAGCACGACCGACAGCGCCAGTCCCCGGCGGGCGTGCACGGACCGTGCCGACCCGACCTGGGACAGGCCGGTCCGGCCCAGCCGGGCCAACCGCAGGCTGTTGAGGACCACGATCAGGCTCGACAGTCCCATGGCCACGGCGGCGACCAACGGATCGAGGAGCCCGACCGCGGCCAGGGGAAGCGCGGAGATGTTGTAGCCCATCGCCCACCCGAAGTTCTGCACGATGACCGAGTAGGTCGATCCGGCTACCCCGATCGCCGCGGGAACCCCTTGCAGGTCGTTGCCGAGGAGGGCGATGTCGCTGTTGGCCAGGGCGGCCTCGGATCCGCTCCCGATGGCACAGCCGACATCTGCCGCGGCCAGCGCCGGAGCATCGTTCACCCCGTCTCCGACCATGACGACCTGCCGCGACGAGCTGCGCATGGCCGTGAGGGCCTCGACCTTGCCGGCCGGGCTGAGCCCGCTGCGGGCGTCGGTGATGTCGAGCTCGGTGGCCACGGTGCGCACCGCCGGCTCACTGTCGCCGCTGAGAATGGCAGAGGGGAGCCCCATCGAGAGGAGGTGGGCCACCGCGGGCTTGGCCTCGGCCCGCAGCGGCGTGGTCACGGCGATGACGCCGATCGTCTCACCGTCACGCTCGACCATCACGACCGTCTCGCCCCGCTCGCCGCACCCGGCCGCCACCGGCCCGAGCGGACCCGGCAGACGGGAGGCGGCGCGGCTGACCTCGACCCGATGGCCGTCGACGATGCCGGCCACACCCGATCCCGGCACCGACCGGAACTCCGTGGCCACGGCGGCCGAGCGGGCCGCGCCGGTGATGGCCGCGGCGATGGGGTGCTCACTCTCGGCTTCGACCGCCGCGGCCAGCGACAGCACCTCCTCCTCCGATGTGCCCGTCGTCGCGGCCACGAGGGTCACCTCGGCGTGGCGCTCGGTGAGCGTGCCGGTCTTGTCGAAGACGACACCGTCGATTTTGGCCAGGCGCTCGAGGACGTCGCCACTGCGGACGAAGATGCCCATCGCCGCGGCGCGGCCGCACCCCACCATCATGGCCACCGGGGCGGCCAGGCCCATGGCGCACGGACAAGCCACCAGCAGCACGGCCAGCGCGCTCAGGACGGCCTTCCCGAGGTTGCCGATCGCCAGCCACCAGATCAGGAACGTCGCCGCCGACGCCATGAGCACGGCCGGGACGAAGACACTGCTGATCCGGTCGGCGACACGCTGGAGTGGCGCCTTGTCCCGTTGGGCATCTTCCACGAGCCGCTGCAAGCGGGCCAGGACCGATTCGGCGGCCACCGCGCCCACCCGGATCACGAGCACGCCGCTGCCGTTGCGGGTTCCGCCGGTGACGAGGTCCCCCGGCCCCCGGTCGACGGGGAGCGGCTCGCCGGTCAGCATCGACTCGTCCACCGGTGACGAACCCGACACCACGGTTCCGTCGAGGGGAAGGGCCTCACCCGGCCTCACCCGGACCAGCGCGCCGACCGGGACGCTCTCCGGTGCGACCAGCTCCCCTCCGTCGTCGTCGACCCGGGTCACCACCCGTGCCGTCGGGGGGCGGAGGGACAGGAGCGAGTGCATGGCCCGGGCCGCCCGGGCCCGGGCCCTTGCCTCGATCGCCCTCCCGGTCACCAGGATGGACACGATGAGGGGAGCCATCACACCGTGGAGACGGGCGGCGAATGCGCCGCTGCCTCCCAGATGCAGATGCCGTCCGCCCAGGGCGATGGCCTCCACCGCGCTGACTGCCAGCGCGGCCAGGGTCCCGAGCGCGATCAACGTGTCCATGCTGGTGGCACCGTGCCTGAGCAGCCGCGCGCTGTCCCGGAGGAAGGGCCATCCCCCGGCGATCTCGACGGCGATGCCGAGGATCAGCACCGTCCAGCCGGCGAGGGCCGTTTCCGGCGCCGCCAACGACACGACGAGCGCGGCGATGGCGAGCGGCCACGAGAGCGCGGCTCGGAGTCCCCAGTGGTCGGAGTCGCGGTCGGCCGAGGTGGTCGTGACGTCCACCGGAGATGCGGAGTAGCCCACATCGGCGACGGCCTGGCACAGCTCCTCCCGGTTGAGCCGTCCCGGATCGTAGGTGACGAAGGCACGGGTCGTAGCCAGGTTGACCGAGGCACTGGCCACTGCGGGCAGCCGTCCGAGGGACTTCTGGATACGGGTGGCACACGCGCTGCAGTGCATGCCACCCAGTTCGAGCTCGGTCGTGACCAGTGCCGGCTCGTCCTGCTGGCCAGGAGAGGGAACCTCCGTGGGTGCAGTGAGCATCGGTTCCGGTCCCGTCCCTAGTCGACCGGTGTCGCCGAGTACCCGGCCTCTTCGATGGTGGAACGGAGCTCGTCGACGCCGACGAGCGAGGGGTCGTAGCCGATCACCGCTCGGGCCGAGTCGAGGTCGACCGACGCCGAGATCACCCCGGAACGCTCGATGAGAGCCTCTTCGACGAGGGCGACGCAGGACCCGCAGTGCATGCCGACCACCGCCAGCTCGGCGGTGGCGGTGGCGGCCAGGGGATCCGCGTGTCCCTCAGGAGGCGTCGACGAGGAGGGTGAGGTCATCGGCCCAGCGTAATTCCTGAGTGGACCGGTCGGTGCGGCGCGGGCTCCGCTCTTCGCACCGACGGTCGACGTCAGCCGTCCACCAGGCGCTGGAACTCCTCGTCGTGGATCCCGGCGGCCTGCTTGTCGGCGAGGGCCTCGAGCCACTGCTGGGCCGGCTCACTGTCCAGGGCCTCGACCATCTGCTTGGGAATCGCCCGCATCACGTAGCCGGAAGGCATGACCGGATCGCTGCGCACCCGCCGGGCCATGGCTTGTTCCACGATCGGCTCCCACTTTGCCGCCTTGGCCTCGTCGGCGGCTTCGTCCCGCTCGATGAACTCGGGAAGCACCTGGGTGCCGAACAGCTCGATCGACTCCATGATGTGCTCGTGGCGGTTGTTTCCGGCCTGCATCACGAAGATGAGCTGGTCGACGCCGGCTTCCTCGTAGCGCCTGAGGAACTGGCGGAGCTGGTTGGGCGTACCGATCGCCCCCCGGAGGCCGCGCTGCTCGCCCCATTCGGCTTTCGCACCCAGGACCTCCTGACGGACGGCCAGGGCCGCTTCGGGTGAGTACCCCATCTTGCCGCGGCGCTCGACGAATTCGCTCCACACATCGGTGCCGGCCGGAACGTGGTCCCCGAAGACGTAGAAGTGGGCGAGCGAGTACCCGAAGAAGTTGGCTCCCTCCAGCCCCCGGGCCAAGGCATCCTCCTCCTTGTGCGCGCACATCATGGGGGTCACGCATGCCACCTGCGGGTTGACCGAGAGCCCGACCGGGACGCACCGGTCGCGGAGCACCGCCTCGTAGTCGGCCACCCACTGTTTGGCATCCTCGGGCTCGACGAAGGCAAAGCTCAGTGCCCCGATGCCCTTTTCGGCCGCCAGCAGGATGGTGTCCCGGCGGCTGCAGGCCACCCACAGCGGCGGATGCGGTTTCTGAACCGGTTTCGGCACCACGTTGCGAGGGGGCATGGTGACGAAGCGACCGGCGACCCCTCCGAAGGGGGTCTCCGTCATGCACCGGACGGCCACCTCCAGTCCCTCCAACCACGCCTCACGTTTGGTGTCACGGTCGACGCCGAAGCCTCCCAGCTCCGCCTCTGAAGACGACTCGCCCGTGCCGAACTCGACTCTCCCGTTGGAGACCAGGTCCAGCATGGCGATTCGTTCGGCGATGCGGGCCGGATGGTTGTAACCCGGGGCGGTCTGGACCACGCCGTGCCCGATGCGCATGCGGCGGGTCCGCTGGCTGGCCGCAGCCAGAAACACCTCCGGCGCGCTGGAATGGGAGTACTCCTCCAGAAAATGGTGTTCGACCTCCCAGAGGTACTGCACCCCCAGGCGGTCAGCCAGCTCGATCTGGTCGAGGGCATCGGCGATCAGCCGTTGTTCGCTGGACTCGGTCCACGGCCGCGGCAGCTGGTGCTCGTAGAAGATCCCGAACTTCATGCCCGGCTCACCTCGGCCCCGCCGGCTCGGCACCGCGCGTCCGGTGCCGGGACCTGGTGGTCTCAACGAGACGGTGCGCCCGGACGTCGAGGGAGCGGCTCAACGGGAGGGAGCGGCTCAACGGGACGGAGCGGCGTCGACGGGATCGGCCACGGTGCCGTCATCCAGTCGGATCACCGATCCGAGGGAGAGCATCTCGTCCACGATGTCGTCGCCGTCCGGTCGACCGTCCAACGCGTGATGGAGCTCATCCATGAAGAAGTTGAGATTCTGCCGACGACGGAGGACGATCGAGTCGCTCAGCGCCTTCTCCCACAGCAGGTCGATCATGTCGGTCCCTGCATGGGGCCGGCCGTCCTCACCCAGCCAGGTTCGGTCACGCATCTCCGAGAGCGCGGTCCGGAGCCACGCCACGTGTGGCGCTTCGTCGTTCCGGATATAGGAGATGAGGGTGGCCGCTTCGCCGTCGCCGGCCACCAGCTCGGTGTCGGCCAACACCGCCTCGGCCCACCGGAATCCGTGGAACGCGGAGATCTCGATGAGCAGGAGGCCGATCATCCGATCGACGACCGTCTCGAAGTTGAAGTCGATGTCGTCGGGCAGGGCCCGCAGCTTCCTGGCCGCCTGCTGGGCCTGTTCGAGCTGCGCAGCCGTCTTCGGTGTCGGGTCGATCCCCATCCGGCCGAGCATCCGTGCCGTCAGGTCATCGGTGGGCGGGTGCTCGAAGGCGATGTCCCGGGCCACGAACCACATCCGGTTGTGACCGGCCAGGTCCCCGAAACCGGCCTCGTCGCGAGCGTGGGCCTCGAACAGCCCGTGGTCGATATGGGCGATGGCCGTCCCGGTGATGTCCTCTTCGAAGCAACGGGGAAAATCGGGAGTCGGAAGGAGCCTCAGCATGGCGCCGAATCCCTCCACGGTGCCGATGCGGGTCAGTGCGGTGACGATGGGTCCGGGGGCCCCGTGACGGATGAGGAACTTCGACTGCTCCACGTTGGGGAAGTTCTCCGGCCACGTATCGAGGGGGACGTCGAGGATGGGCGTCGAGAACTGTTCGACGCGCTGTTCCTCCCAGGCCGCGATGGCGGGCACGCGATACTTGGTGCGGGGCGAGACGTAGTTGCCTTGTTCGTCGAATCCGCCGTGACACCGGACTCCCTGGGCGATGAGCGGCTCGACGATGTCGGGATCGGCGAGGAGCTCGGCTTCGCTGTACTCGGTCTGCAAGGTGGTCATCGATGCTCTCCCTGTGAAGGACCCACACCAGTGGTCCACCATCGAGTGTACGCGCCCGGCTCCGCCAGGGCCGGATAATCCGATCAGGTGACGGAAACGCTGGCCGCAGCCTTCGAAATGAGCAGTTCGGCCGCGTCCTTGTCGAGCGGTCGAGCCATCAGAAAGCCTTGGCCCTGGGTGCAGCCGAGGTCGATGAGTCGATGGAGCTGGCTGTCGTGCTCGATCCCTTCGGCGATGACGTCCAGCCCGAGGTTTCGGGCCAGGCCGATGATGGCGGTGATCAACGCCGTGCTTCCCGAGTCCAGTCCGACCAGTGGATCGATGAACGACTTGTCGATCTTGAGGATGTCGACGGGGAAGCGCTGGAGATGGCTGAGGGAGGAGTAACCCGTTCCGAAATCGTCGACGGCGATACGTATCCCCATCTCCCGCAGCTCGGACAGAGCCAGCGTCGCCCGCTCCGGGTCCTCCATGAGGACGCTCTCGGTGATCTCGAGAATCAGCTGATCGGGCCGGATGCCGCTCAGGGCCAGTGCGGTCCGGACTTCGTCGGACAGGTGTGGGGAGATGAGTTGCCGCCTGGAGAGATTGACCGAAAGACTGAGATCCTCGTGGGCATCGGTGTCCCAGGTCGCAAGTTGCTCGCACGCCTCCGCCAGCACCCACCGCCCGAGCGGCACGATGAAGCCGGTCTCCTCGGCGATGGGGATGAACCGGAGGGGGGCCACCTCGCCCAGGTTGGGATGGCTCCACCGAACCAGTGCTTCGAACCCCTGCAGCCGGTTGTCGGAGAGTGACACGATGGGCTGGTACTGCAGGAAGAACTCCGACCGTCCGAGGGCCCAGCGGAAGCCGTTCGTCAGGTCGAGCCGCTCGAGCATGCGCGCCCGCATCGATGTCTGGAACACCTCCACCCGGTTCTTGCCCTTCTCCTTGGCTTCGTACATGGCTGCGTCGGCCTCGCTCAGGAGTTGCTCCGTGTTCTTGTCGGAGCCGCCATAGGCCACGCCGACGCTGATCGAGAGCCCGACATGATGTCCTTCGAAGTCGGGTGCGTTGCTGAGCACCGAGACGATGCGGTGGGCGAAGTCCACGGCCGTTTCCGGATCTTCGACATCGACCATCAGGACCGCGAACTCGTCGCCGCCCAGGCGGGCGACGGTGTCACCCGGGCGGACGATCGATGAGAGGAGCCTGCTGGCCCGAAGCAGAACGGTGTCGCCGACATTGTGACCGAGTGTGTCGTTGACCGTCTTGAATCCATCGAGATCACCGAAGCAGAGGGCCACCGACCTCCCCGACCGCGGTGCCGAGGCCAGCGCGTGCTCCACCCGATCATGCAACAGCGCCCGGTTCGCCAGTCCGGTGAGCTCGTCGTGGAAGGCAAGGTGGCGCAGGTCCGCCTCCAGAGCGTCGCGCTGTCGATGCGATGCTTCGAGGGCGTGGGCGTGCACCTCGATCTCGGCGGTCTGACCGGTGATCCTGGCGATCAGCCACATCATCCGGAGATAGATGAGGGCGAAGACGGCCAGGCACAGCCCGGACATGGCGGGGACATTGACCGCGAGCCCGAGGCTGCTGGCCACCAAGAGGATGCTCGGCGGCACGAAGCCGGCGAAGGCCACGATGGGAATTCGACCCCGGCCGTTCGTCTCACGTCGGTAGATGCTCGCTGCCTGCGTGGGCGGGGCGGGAGCCTCTTCCCCCACAGAAGGGTGGAGCGCCGCCGCGCCGATGAGCGCGTAGGCGATCAGCGTCCCGGCTTCGACCGAGTCGGCCATCGACCGCTGGGCGTGGAGGACGAGGACGTCGCGGGCGAAGTCGGTCGCCACGATGACGATCAGGGCCCCGGCGATGAGCCTGTGGAAGGGTCGCTCGGCGACCCTCAGGAGCAGCGAGTAGAGGACGAAGAAGACGAGGGCGAGGTCCATGGCCGGATAGCCGAGGACGACCAACGTTCCGAACGAGGTGATCGATGTGTCGTAGACGTAGGCGTTCATCAGGAAGGTCCACGAGGCGGCCAGCGTCCCGAGTGAGATGATGGCGGCGTCGGCGTAGTCTTCGCGGCGGCCCGAATGCTTGAGACGGGTGCTGAACCTGATGACGGCGGCGATGGCGAGCAGATAGCCGATCAGGTAGAACGCGGTGGCCGGGGTCGGGTGCGGTCCACCGGCCCGCACCATGCGGCCGTCGTAGTTCTGGGCCGTGTCGCCACAGGTGAAGGCGGCCACGCCGGCGGCCAGCAGGTACCAGCCGGCGCGGTCCCTTGGACGGTGGAGGCGGACACCGACCAGGATGCACCCTACCGAGGCCACTCCGACGGCCTGGCACAGCGCGTCACGAGCGGTCGTCCCCGCGACCGCGAGGTACCCGGCGAAGGCAACAGCCCCCATGACCAGGACGTACTTCCACGCATGTGCTCTCAATGGTCCGCCTAGTTCGAGTGTCTCATCCGGTAGCTATCGGTACCTTTGCCGGATTGGTTGAGCCCGGGGGAGGCCGGTGCGGTCGCCGGGGAGGCCGGCCCGGGCCCGGCGCCGACCGGGTCGCTCCGCTACGGTGGGTCCACGATGCCGACTCACGTCGACAAGGCCGGGACCGTCGATCTGCTCCGGCACGAGTTCCGATCATTGGCGGCCGTGTGCTCCCGGTTGTCGGACGACCAGTGGAATGCGGCCACCTGCCTTCCCGGTTGGTCGGTCAAGGACGTGCTGAGCCATGTCGTCGGCACCGAGTCGATGCTGGCCGGTGTGCCGGCCCCCTCGGTCGACATCTCGCACCTCGACCACATGCGCAACGGGGTCGCCGAGGCAAACGAGGTCTGGGTCGAATCGATGCGGGCCCTCAGTGGGGACGAGCTCCTCGACCGCTTCGGCCAGATCACCGGCCGGCGGCTCGCGGCTCTCGAGGCGATGACCCAGGCGGACTTCGACGCTCCGTCGTGGACCCCTGTCGGGCGCGACGAGACATACGGCCGTTTCATGAGGATCCGGCACTACGACTGCTTCATGCATGAACACGACATCCGCGACGCGCTCGGCATGCCACCGAGGCTGGACCAGCGGGACATTGCCTCCGCCCTGGACGAGGTGTCGACCGGCCTCGGCTACATCGTCGGTCGCCGGGCATCGATGCCGGAGGGCGCCCGGGTCCGCATCGACCTGTCCGGGCCCGTCAGCCGTACCTTTCTGGTCCAGGTGGAGGGCCGGGCGGTTGAGGTCGAGTCGTTCGATCAGCCTCCGACGGTGGGCGTCGAGCTGCCGGTCATGCTGTTCCTGCGGCTCACCGGTGGACGCGTCGACATGCACAGGAGCGGTGAGGGGGAGATCGGCTTCACCGGCGACCGGCGGTTGGGGGAGCAGCTGGTGGCCAATCTGGCCTTCACCATCTGAGCGATCGGGACGACGCTCCCGCCCGGGACATCGGGGAGGTCGGCTTCAGGGAGCCGGCCCGGAAGACGGGGGTTCGCCGGCCAGGGCCTCCAGCGCCGGACCGGACAGCCGGTAGCCGGTCCACTCGTCCATCGGCACCGCCCCGAGCGACCGGTAGAAGCCGATGGCCTGCTCGTTCCAGTCGAGCACCGACCAGTCGAGCCGCGCGTACCCGGCCCGACGGGCGATGGCGGCCAGTTCGGCGATGAGGGCTCGACCGATCCCCCGGGAGCGGGCCTCCGGCCGCACGTAGAGATCCTCGAGGTAGATGCCGCTCCGCCCCGTCCAGGTCGAGAAGTTGCGGAACCAGATGGCCATGCCGAGGACAAGGCCTCCCTCGGCGGCCACGTGGGCGTGGACGGCGGGCGATTCGCCGAACAGGGCGGCCCGGAGCTGCTCGGGTTCGATCATGACGGAGGCCGGCGAGCGCTCGAATTCGGCCAGGTCGTGGATCAGCTGGATGAGCGCCTCGACGTCACCCTCGTCTGCCGGCCGGATCATCGGCCTCAGGCTAGCCAGTCCCGAAATCGGGAGCGGCGCGGGAGATCAGGGGATGAGCAGGACCCGTCCGAAGGCCTGCCTGCTCTCGATGTAGGCATGGGCCTCGCCCGCCTCCTCGAGGGAGAACCGCCGGTCGATGACCACCTTGAGGGTCCCCGAGGCGATGTCGGCCAGCAGCCGGGCGATCATGGTGTGCGCCCGCGGCCCGATGAAGAGCTCGGCACCGAGGAAGTACCCGACGAGCGCCTGGTTGTTGGCCCGCATGGTCGAGATGTCCAGCTTGGCCGCGGGCTCCCGTCCGGCATCCCCGAAGGTGATGCAGCGGCCCCGGTAGGCCAGGCACAGGAGGCTCTTCTGCAAGGTCGACCCACCGATCGAGTCCACGATGACGTCGGCTCCCTTGCCCCCGGTCAGCCGGCGGACTTCGCCCACGAAGTCTTCCGAGGCGTAGTTGATGCCGTGGTCCAACCCGAGCTCACCCAACCGATCGAGCCGGGGGTTGCTCGACGCGGTGGCCAGCACCGTCGCACCTGCCCGCTTGGCCAGCTGGATTGCCGCGATCCCGACACCGCTGGCCCCGGCGTGGATGAGCGCCGTCTCACCGGGCTGGAGGCGTCCGAACTCGAACAGGCAGTCGTCGGCCGTACCGAAGGGAACCGGCACGCATGCGGCCTCCTCGGTGGTCACGCCGTCGGGGATGACCCAGCAGAAGGACTGGCCCACGGCCCGCAGGGCTGCGTGGGAGCCGTCCAGGCCGACGGTGACGACCCGGTCGCCGGGGGCGATCTCGTCGACACCCTCACCTCTCGACACCACGGTGCCGGCACACTGGTAGCCGACGACGTGGGGGACGTGGGCCATGGCCCCTCCGAGCCGATTGAGCGTGTCGCCCCCTTCGATGCTGATCGCCTCGACCCGGACCAGGACCTCGCCGGGGCCGGCGATCGGATCGGGGATCTCCTCGTACCGGAACACCTCGGGCCCGCCGGTCTCGTAGTACACCGCTGCCTTCACCGGGATCTCCTTCGTCGTGCCCCGCCGTCCCCACCTTAGACAGGCCTGCGCGGCGTCAAGTTCGTGCGGCCCTGAGCCGATGGAACACGATATGGAGTGGCAGGTGCTCGAGACGGAGCCGACACCGACCGACCCCCCTCCGTCGCCGGCCCCGACGGCCCACGCCGCCGACACAGCGGGAGCCGGGGTCGGTGCGGACCGGATCGCGCTCGGGACGGCGCTCCAGGCCAGGGCCGACGAAGTGGGCGAGCTGGTCGACGGCCGGTTCGCCAAGGAGCTGTACGGGCAGGCGTTCGCCACCGCCCGGCTGGCCACCTTCCTGATCAGTCGCTGGATCGCCACCGGGGAAGTGGCATCGGAAGAGGACGAGGCCGTCTTGACCCGCCAGGGCGAACAGGCCATTCTCGAGAACGCGTCCCTGGGCAGCGTGGCCAAGGCCTATCTGGCTTGGCGGGACTGCACCATCGCCGTCCTCACCGAGGAGGCCCACCGGCTGCAGGTCGACGACGAGGTACTGGCCCTGGCCTGTGACGTCGTGCGGTTGAGCAGTGACGGCAGCCTGGTCCGCATCGTCCGGCAGTTCGACGAGACCCGCAGGCTGCTGCAGCAGCGTCTCGACGAAGAGCAGGCGTCACTGGCCCACCAGGCCCTCCACGATCAGCTGACCGGGCTGCCCAACCGCGCCCTGCTGACCGACCGGCTGGGGAGGGCCGCAGCCTCACTGGTGCGCAGCCAGACCGGCGCCATGCTCCTCTACCTCGACCTGGACAATTTCAAGGCCGTCAACGATCGGTTCGGGCATGCGGCAGGGGACTGCCTTCTCGTGGCCGTGGCCACCCGGCTCGAGGAGTTGGTCCGGCCGTCGGACACCGTGGCCCGTCTGGGGGGTGACGAGTTCGTGGTGCTGGCCGAGGGCCTCGAAGATCCCGAGGCCACCGCGTGCGCGCTGGCCGAGCGCATCCATCTGGCCATGCGATCCCCGGTGGCCATGGGAGAGCGGCAGTTGTACACCTCGGTCAGCATCGGAATCGCCGCGGGTGACGCCGGACGCCAATCCCGAGGTCAACCTGTCGCGGGCCGATGTCGCCATGTACCAGGCCAAGCGGGGTGGCCCGGCCCGGTACGAGTGCTACAACGCGGCGATCGGCGAGGACAACCGGCGCCAGAGCCACCTGGCCCACGAACTGCGGGCGGCCTACCAGTGCGGGCAGCTCTCGGTGCACTACCAACCGTTGTTCAGGCTGGGGGGCGAGATGGTGGGGATGGAGGCGTTGCTGCGTTGGGACCATCCCGAAATGGGCTCCGTGCCCCCGTTGGACTTCATACCGCTGCTCGAACGGAGCCGTGAGATCGTTCCGGTCGGACGATGGGTGCTGAACGAGGCGGTGCGCCAGTGCCGCGCCTGGCAGGAACAGGGCCACCGCGAGCTGACCGTCTCGGTCAACGTCTCGGCGTGCCAGCTCCAGGACCCGGAGTTCGTCACCGACGTGCAGACCGCGCTGGCGCGGTCGGGCCTGGACGCCGGCTCGTTGGTCCTGGAGGTCACCGAGTCCGTCCTGGTGGTGGACGTCCACCGTGTCGGGGCGATCATGCAGGAGATCCGGGACCTGGGCGTGCACCTGGCCCTCGACGACTTCGGGACGGGCTACTCGTCCCTCTTGTACCTCCAAGGCCTGCCCATCGACCGGCTCAAGGTCGACCGGAGCTTCGTCGCCGGGCTCGGTTCGCCGGACCAGGACCCGACGATCATCTCCACCGTGGTCGACCTGGCGCACAAGCTGGGATTGCGGGTGGTGGCCGAGGGCGTGGAGACCGAGGCGGAGCTCCGAGCCGTCGGGGCCATGGGTTGCGATGAGGCGCAGGGGTTCCTGTTGGCCCGGCCGGCGCCGGCCCACTCGTTTTCGATCGCGGACCAGGTCCTCGACGCGAGGTGGGCTCCCCGAGCGTTCACGACCTCCGGTTGAGCCGCTTGAACATACCCTTTTGAGCCGAGTACAGGGCCGGGAACTCTGAGAACAGGTGGTCGTACCGTCGCCGTGAGGACGGGTCGGGGATGATGGGTGGCCGCCAGCGGCACCAACGAACGGAGCTCGGCCGGCTCGACGAGGCCCAGTCCCACCCCGGCCAGCAGGGCGCTGCCGCGAAGGTTGGCGTGCACCGGCTCGTCCACCTGTTCGACGACCCGGTCGAGGATGTCGGCGTAGATGGAGCACCACAGGCCTGAGGTCGCACCACCCCCGATGGCCCGGATGGAGCCGAACCGTTGACCGGTGAAGCGTTCGACGGCTTCGGAGAGCCATCGGGAATTGAAGGCCACACCTTCCATCACCGCACGTACCATCTCGGCCCGTGTGGTCCGCAGCGAGAGGTTGTGGAACCCGCCCCGCGCGGAGCGGTCGTCGACGGGCGACCGCTCGCCGGCCAGCCAGGGGGTGAAGATGACACCCCCGCTGCCCGGCTCCGCCTGCGCGGCGAGGGCGGTCAACTGCTCGAACGAGGAGGGTCGGTCTGGCCCGCTCAGGCAATCCCGCAACCACTCGAGCGCGCCTCCCCCCGACTCCTGATTGTTGGCCACCAGGTTGAGGCCGGGGAGAACGCCCGGAACGGTGGCCATCTGGCGGATGGGGTCGGTCTTCTTCTTCGGGTACGGGCAGCTGACCCAGCTCGTCGTGGAGATGGCCAGGTGGGGTTGGTGGGCCAGGACCGCGCCGGACCCGGCGGCCGCCGAGTGCAGATCCGGTGTGCCCGCGACCACCACCACCCCCGGCTCGAGTCCGAGATCCTGGACCACCTCGGACCGGACCTCACCGAGCACGCTGAGCGTCGGCACCAACGGGGGGAGCTTCCACCCGGGGACACCCGATGCCTTCACCAGTACCGGGTCGTACCGGAGCCGCTCGGGATGCCGGTTGTCGGTCAGCCAGGCCCCGGCCATCGACGCAGGTGACGCGGCGGCGATCCCGGTGAACCGCATGGAGAGGTAGTCGACGGGTTCCAGGTACCACCGGGTGGACCGGGCCACGTCTGGTCGCGAGTGCTCGATGAACAGGATATGGCCGATGGGGTCGGCACCCGATGTCGAAGGGGCTCCGCCGCTGTGGAGGATCCACCGGGCCAGTGCCATCGGGGAGTACCCCCCGACGGGGCCACCGACCGCGCTCCGGACCATGTCCGCCCCTTGGGTGTCGAGCCACATCAGGCAGTCGCCGACCGGGAGCCCGTCGGCGTCGACCGGAACGGTGCTCGACCACTGCCCGGTGCACGAGACGGCCACGATGCGTTCGACGGGGACCACCCCGGAGCGGATCGCACGCCGGGACGCGGACGAGATCAGCTGCCACCATTCGTCGGCATCCTGGGTGACCGCCCCTCCCGCTCCGTGCCGCGTCGACGTCGGCTGGTGCTCCGACCACACCAGTGCGCCGGTGAGGGAGACCAGACCGACCTTGGGGCCGCCGGTACCCAGGTCGACGGCGAGGACGTAGCGGTGGTCACGGTCGGCGGCCGGCATCACGGTGGGCAGGGAGTGGGCTCGCCGGCCGTCCCGGCGGTCAGGCGCCGTCGGGGATGGCTTGCTGGCTGTCCATCATGTCGCTCATGACCACCTTGATGAACTCGTCCGCCTCGTCGGTCATCCCTCCGGCCACGCCCCCGTAGATGGCCCCCGACTTCGGCTCTTCGTCGGCGTGCTCGCGTGCATAGCCCACTGCCTCGGCCAGATCGGCGGCGAAGGTCTCGGCCACACCCGGTTGGGTCTGGGGCCGGGTGACCGCCATGTGGAGGGCGTTGGGGTACTGCTGGCCGTTGAACCTCCAGCCCCGTTGACGCATGAAGTCGTTCACGTGATAGATGTCGAACTCGTCGGAGGTGAAGCTGAACAGGAACGTCGGGTTGCCGAGGATGCGCAGCTCGGGGTGGCTCTTCACCGACCCCTGCATGGCCGCCGCCGTCTCGAAGATGGCCTTGGCGTAGTGCCGGTATCCCGCTCGGCCGAATTGGACCATGGCCGCCCAGGTGGCGGCGATCAGCCCACCCGACCGGGAGCCCTCCATGCCCGGAGAGCAGTACTTCCCCCCGCTCCAGTCGGTGAGGAAGAAGTACTGGGCGTTGCGGAGCGCCTTGTCCCGAAAGGTGAGCACCGAGGTCCCCTTGAAGGCGTAGCCGTACTTGTGGGTGTCCGCGGACATGGAGGTCACGCCCGGGTGGCGGTAGTCGAAGACCGGGATGTCGTAGCCGAGCTCCTGGCCGAACGGGAGGATGAACCCACCGAGGCAGCTGTCGACATGGAGCCCGACCCCGTGGCTCAACGCGACCTCGGACATCGATTCGATGGGGTCGATGGTCCCGTAGCCGTAGTTGCACGCCGATCCGATGATGGCCACGGTGTCGGCATCGATGTTGCGATCGACCCAGGCGGTATCGACCTGGGTGGTGACCGGATCGACCGGAGCCACCTTCAGTTCGATCCCGAACAGATGGCAGGCCTTGTCGAACGCCGGGTGCGCCGTCTCCGGCTTGATCACGTTCGGCCGGTCGATCCCACGGTACCGGGCCGCGTGTTCACGGTAGGCCAGCATGGCGTGGCAGATGCTCCCGGTCCCGCCCGTGGCCACCAGACCCGCCGGCTCGCCGTCGGTGACCGCCTCGGCATGCAGGAGGTCGAGGGTCATGGAGATGATCTCGGCCTCGAACTTGGTGGCACTGGGACAGATGTCACGCTGGAGCACGTTCACGTGGGCGAACATGCCGAAGGCCTCGTTCATGAACCCGTAGTGCTCGTGGTCTCCGCAGTACATGGTGCCCGAGCACTTGCCCGATTCCCACGCGGCATCTTCCTCGGTGGACATGGTCCGGAGTTCGTCGAGGATCTCCGAGCGCGGCGTGCCCTGCTCGGGAAGGTGACGGTGCACGGCGAAGCGGCCGTCGTAGGGGAAGGTGCTCATGGTGGTGACTCCTTGGCTGGGTTCACGCTCCTCTGGGGTGCATGTTGGCTGCACGGTACACGGCATCGATGATGGTCATGTTGGCCACGGCGTCCTCTGCGGTGGTCAGCGCCGGCCGACCCCGGAGGACGGCATCGCAGAACGCGTCCAACTGGTAGGCGTAGGTGGGCCGCCGTGCCGGGATCTCGATGCGGCGGGTGCCGCCGGACCGCACCGTCAGCCAGCTGGCGTACTGCGGGCCGATCGGGTTGAACACCCGGAGTTCCCCCTGGTCACCGACCACGCGTGCGGCCAGGTGGAGGAGCGACGACGACCACATGGAACAGTGCACCGACGCGGTGTGCCCGCTCGGGAACTGCAGCTCGGCGGACATGGCCCGGTCGATGTCGGCACCGTGGAGCTTGGCCGCGGCCGAGAGCACCGACGGTTCCTCGCCTCCGAGCATCCGTGCCATGTGGACCACGTAGGACCCCATGTCCATCATGGCTCCGCCGGCCAGTTCGAACTGGTACCTGATGTCGGACTTGTTGGGGATCGGGGCGCACAGCCAGGTCTCCAGATGGTGCAGCCGCCCGAGCTCACCCGATGCGACGATCTCCCGCATGCGGTGGGCCAGCGGATGGTAGCGGTAGTGGAAGGCCTCGAGCACGACCAGGCCCCGGTCGGCGGCGGCCTCGGCCGCGGCCTCGGCCACGGTGACGGCCTCGGCTGCGTTGGAGGTGAAGGGCTTCTCGCACAGAACATGCTTCCCGGCGGCCAGCGCCGCCAGTGTCCACGGCGCGTGGAGGCTGTTCGGGAGCGGGATGTAGACGGCGTCGACGTCGGGGTCGTTGACGACCGCCTCGTAGCTGTCGGCGACCCGTGGGACCCGGTGCCGGGCGGCAAAGGAGTCGGCCCTGGCCCGGTCGCGGGCCGCAACGACCTCGACGGTCACCTCCGGGTTCGACGCCGCCGGCCGGATGAGGGCGGCCGGGGCGATCCTCGCCGCGCCCAGGATGCCGAATCTCACTGCGGTCGAGGTCATGCCGGCCAACCCTCCGGAGCGTCATGGAGGATGCCCTCCTCGGCCACGAGTCTGCTCGGGACGGCCGGTCGGTTGTCAAGTGGGCAGCCCGGGCCGGTCGACCCGGACGCCCCTCAGGGCGCCCGACCGATGGGCATGAGGTCGTCAGTGCCCCACTGGTTGAGCACGTTGAGCTGGACGTGATTGCCGGTGGCCTCCACGATCCGGTTGCCGCCCACATAGATGGCGGTGTGGTAGACGCTGGTCCAGACATTCTGGTTGTCACCCCAGAACACGAGATCGCCGGCCTGCAGGTCGTCCATGGCCACGCTTGCCCCGGCGGTGTGGTACTGGTCATCGGCCACCCTGGCGAACCCGATGCCGGCGCCGTGGACCCACGAGGCGAGGGCGAGTCCGGAGCAGTCGTACCCCACCGGACCGTTCCCTCCCCAGATGTAGGGCTTGCCCAACTGCTGGAAGGCGAACAACACCGCCTCGTCCCCCGGCGTCGCCGGCCTGAACAGGAGAGCGGTCGCCGGGAGCCTCTGCGAAACCGCGTCGCCGAAGGCGGTGGCGGTTCCGTTCTGCTGGACGATCCAGTACCCGTGGCCCGACCTGGTGGTCACCAGCTTCTCCACCGGATCCCCGGCCGTGCCCGCCGTCGATCCGTAGAAGGCGGCGTCGCCGAAGGCGAACACCCCACCGTCGGACGCCACCAGCCAGTACCCCCTGCCGTCGGGTGTCGGGTCCATGGCCACGATGGGCCGGTTCAGCGTGATGCCGCCGGTCGATCCGTAGAAGGCGGCGTCGCCGAAGGAGAACACCCCGCCGTCGGACGCCACCAGCCAGTACCCCCTGCCGTCGGGCGTCGCGGCCATGCCCACGATGGGCCGGTTCAAGACGATGCCGCCGGTCGAGCCGTAGAAGGCGGCGTCCCCGTACGAGAAGATCCCGCCGTCGGAGGCCACCAGCCAGTAGCCGTTCTCGTCGTTGGTCGGCCTCATGCCGACGATGGGGCGGTTGAGGACGATGCCGCCGCTGGAGCCGTAGAAGGCGGCGTCCCCGTACGAGAAGACCCCGCCGTCGGAGGCCACCAGCCAGTACCCGTGGCGGTCCTTGGTCCGGACCATGGTGACGATGGGCCGGTTGAGCGGTGCACCCCCGGGGTCGCCGTAGGACTCCACGCCGAACGTGTACACGTTGCCCGATTCGGTGGCCAACCAGAAGTTGTTCGTGGTCTGCGCGCCGCGGGGGTCTCCCGTGCTGGCCGCGGCTCGGGGTGCTCCCGATACCAGTGGCTGGGCGACCACCAGCATGACCAGCATGACCAGTCCCACGGCGCACAGCGCCGCCGTCCGCGTCCGTCGTTGCCCCATGCCCAAGACCTCTCTGCCCAGTGGTCGTCGTGTCGGGCGTTTCCACCCACACTCAGGTGGTATCGGCACGGAAGGGGCCGAGGTTGAGCGGATCGGGCCATCCCTGTCCGTGGATCGCCCGTCGCCGGCCTGTGGAGGAGCGCCGCCCGCCCCCCTCGGGGTCCCGGGAGATCTACGTTGGGGGCGGGCGGGTACGGCATGTGCCAACGTGTCGAGGCCCGGGTCGTGGGATTCCGGGGAGAAGCCCGAGCGGAAGGATGACGGGTATGAGCCATGCCGGAGTCGATGCGATCAGGGCGCAGCTGGCCGGATCCGGGCTTCTGGCCGCGTCGATCCCCGAGCAGAGGGCGGAGCTCGATGGAATGGCCTCATCCTCCCCGCCGCCGGACGGGGTGTCCGTGGAACGGGTCACGCTGGGAGGTCGCCCCGGCGAGCGGCTGATCCCGGAGGGCGCGGCCAACCGATGCCGTGGTCCTCTATCTCCACGGTGGCGGCTACTGCATCGGATCGCTCGGCAGCCATCGGGGCCTGGGCGGTCGCCTGTCCCTCGCCGCCGGATGTCCCGTGGTCACCTTGGACTACCGGCTGGCTCCCGAGCATCCCTTCCCCGCCGCACTCGACGATGCCACCGGTGCCTATGGCGATCTTCTGGCCACGGGAGTGCCCCCCGAACGGATCGCCATCGCCGGTGACTCGGCCGGAGGTGGCCTCACCGTGGCTGTGCTCCTCGCCCTTCGGTCTGCCGGGTCGCCCCTGCCCGCGGCGGCGGCATGCCTCTCGCCGTGGGTCGACCTCACCCAGTCCTCGGACGCCTACCGGCGGATCGGGGACCGCGACCCGATGGTCTCCAAGGCCGGCCTCGACCTGATGGCCGATGCCTATCTGGGAGGGGTCGATCCCCGGACCGAGTTGGCCTCGCCCCTGTTCGCCGGAGATCTGGACCGCCTTCCCCCGATCCGGATCGAGGTGGGGGAGGACGAGGCGCTGATCGACGATTCGGTCGGGTTGGCCCGGCGCCTCCGGAGCGCGGGGGTGGACGTCTCGCTTACGGTATGGCCGGAGATGATCCACGTGTTCCAGGCGTTTCCGGCCTCGGTCATCCCCGAGGCGGACCAGAGTATCGCTGACATCGGATCGTTCCTGGCCGGACACCTCGGTCTGGCGGGCAGGGCGGCCGGTACCGGCGACCGGGACTGAGCTGGACAGGAGGAACATCGACATGCAGGAGTTCCGCGGGAAGACCGCCGTCGTGACCGGGGCCGGCAGCGGGATCGGACGCGCCCTCAGCCTGGCCTTCGCCGCCGAGGGGATGCGCGTGGCCATGGCCGATATCGATGCCGACGACCTGGAGGAGTCGGCCTGGCCGGCACGGGACGGAGGTTCCCCTGCGGACGTGATGACCCAGGTGTGCGATGTGAGCGACGCCGGACTCCGTCGACAAGCTGGCCGACGCGGTGTTCGATCGATGGGGCCAGGTCGATGTGGTGTGCAACAACGCCGGAGTGTTCGTCGGTGGGTTCATCTGGGACCGGCCGGCCGCGGACTTCGAGTTCGTGCTGGGCGCCAATCTGTGGGGGATCCTCAACGGGATCCGCGCCTTCGTCCCCCGGATGATCTCGCAGGGCACCGAAGGGCACATCGTCAACACCGCCTCGGTGGCCGGACTGTTCGGAGCCCCGTTCGAGGCGCCGTACGCCGTCTCGAAGTTCGCCGCCTTCGCCGCCACCGAATCCCTGGCTCACGACCTCGAGGCCGTCGGGTCGAGCATCAAGGCCTCCGTGCTCTGCCCGGGGATGATCACCACCAACATCGTGGACTCCGACCGCCACCGACCCGACCGCCTGGCCACCGACGTCACCGACGATCAGAAGTTCGTGGCCGACTACCTGGCTCAGGCGGTCGCCGACGGTATGGACCCCGGCGAAGTGGCCCGGATCGTCATCGCCGCCCTCCGTGCCGACCAGTTCCTGATCCTCACCCACGAGTCCTATCCCCAGCTGCTCATCGACCGGGTCCAGGCCCTGGTCGCCCGGCGTCTGCCCGATGTGCCCGAGTTCGCCTGAGCCGATGAAGGGCTACGTGCTGTCCGTCGAGCGGACGATCCCCGCCTCGCCCGAGGCCATCTTCGACGTGCTGTCCGACCCGTCCAAGCACTCGCTCATCGACGGGTCGGGCATGCTCCAGGGCACGTCCGGCCAGGATCAGGATCAGCAGCGCCTGGCCCTCGGGGCGACGTTCGGGATGGGCATGAAGATGGTGATGCGGTACTCGACCGTCAACCGGGTGGTCGAATTCGAGGACGATCGTCGCATCGCGTGGCAGACGGGGCCGACCGGCGCCTGGGGGCGGGTACTGGCCGGACGGATCTGGCGATACCAACTCGAGCCCGTCGACGGTGGCACCCGGGTGGTGGAGAGCTGGGACATCACACCGGACCATCAACGGTTCCTGCTGAAGCTGGGGGGTATCTACTGGGGCAAGACCCGTCGCGACATGGAGCGGACTCTCGCCCGGCTCGAGGAGCTGGTGACCACCTGACTGTCGCCGCACCCGGCCCGGACGGGCCGAGCAGCTCGGCCAGGAGGGCCTGAACCCGGCGGTCGATCTCGTCGATGAATCGGGCGGACCTCCTCGACCGTTTTGCCCGCCGGGTCGACCAGTTCCCAGTCCAGGTGTCGCTGGCCCGGGTACACCGGGCACGTGTCACCGCAGCCCATGGTGACGACGACGTCGGCAGCCTTCGCCATTTGGTCGGAGAGAGGCTTGGGGAACTCTCGGGTCGGGTCGAGCCCCCGCTCGATGAGGACGGCCACCACGGAGCTGTTGAGCTGATCTCCCGGTTCCGACCCGGCCGACTCGACCCTCACCCTGCCGCGGGCATAGTCATCGAGAAGGACTCGGGCCGCCAGGCTCCGCCCCGAGTTGTGGACACACACGAAGAGCACGGTCGGTGTGGTCGTCACCGGGGCTCCCGGGGCGGGGAGAGTGATGAGGAGTGGGTGGGCGCCGAACGGCTCTCCGGCTGCTCCACCCGGCCGGTGGCGTCTTGCTGGTGCCGGGGAAACATGATGTCAGCGGCCTCATCGGACGTGATGTCGGGGTAGAGGAGGTTGATCACGACGATGGCGAGGGCTCCCCCCACGACCTCGGCCACGATGAAGCTCGGGACGGAGGATGGCGCGATCCCGGCAAAGGTATTGGAGAACATCCTTCCCACCGAGATTGCCGGGTTGGCGAAGCTGGTCGAGCTGGTGAAGAAGTAGGCCGCACCGATGTACGCGCCGACGGCCGCGGCCGCACTTCGGGATCGTCCGCTGCGGGCCAGAGCGAAGATGACCAGGATCAGACCCAACGTGGCCACCACCTCGGACAGGAAGTGGGCCGGAGAGGCTCGGTGCTTCGTCGAGATGTCGACCGCCGCCTTCGAGAACATGAGATTGGCGACCATGGCCCCGCCGATGCACCCGATCACCTGGGCCGGCAGGTAGGAGGACGCGGTGCGCCAGCTCACCCCGCCGAACGTGGCGTCGACGAAGGACACCACCGGGTTGAAGTGAGCCCCCGACACCGGCCCGAACATGAGGATGATGGCGTAGAGGCCGGCGGCTGTCGCCGCGGCATTCTCCAGCAATTGCAGCCCGACATTGCCCGGAGAGAGCTGCTGGGCCGCGATCCCCGAACCGATGACGATGGCGGCCAGGAACGCGCTGCCCAGAAGTTCGGCCACCAGGCGTCGCCAGAGCGGCGGGTCACCCACGCGTGTCCCCGATCGCCGCCGACCGCCCGCTCAGCAGCACGCGGCCGGCCCGGCCGCGGCCACCGAGGTGTCATGGCAGCATGCACCGCCCGCGCCGGCCGGGCCGCGGTGGGGCGCCGTGGCGTCAGGATCGTCGGCCAGTACCGTGTAGACCTCCCAAGATGCCCCGTCGGGGTCCTCGACCCACACCTTGTCCTGGATGGCGTAGCAACAGGAGGTGGCCTCCTCGGTGGCCGTGGCCAGACCCTCGCCGGAGAGGCGAACAGTGGCCGCGGTGACGTCGTCAGCCGTCTCGACCTCGACACCGAGGTGGTTGAGGGCACCGACGGTGCCATGTCCGCGATCAACGGTGGTCTCGAGCAGGACCAGCTTGAGGGGCGGATCGACGACGACGAAGTTGGCGTAGCCCGGGCGGCGCTTGGCCGGACCGGTGTCGAACAGCTTGGAGTAGAACTCGACGGCTCCGTCGATGTCCGCGACGTTCAGGGCCAGCTGCACTCTCGACATGGCGGAAGCCTCCTGTAACATTGAAAGTGATCGATGCATCGAGGGTTGATGATGCATCGATAACTGTCAATGGGAGATCGCAATGGGAAAACCAGCCCCCTCGCTCGCCATTCGGGACACGGGTGCGTGCTGCCCCTCGGTGTTGACCGCTCCCCTCGACACGGCCGATGCCGTCGAATTGGCACGCGGGTTCAGCGCCCTGGCCGATCCGGTCCGGCTCCGGGTGCTCAGTATCCTGGCCGCCGTCCCGGACGGCGAGGTATGCGTGTGCGACTTCGTCGGGCCCCTCGGCAAGAGCCAGCCGACGGTCTCCCACCACCTCAAGATCCTGGGCGAGGCCGGCCTCGTTCGAGGGGAGCGCAGGGGCAAGTGGGTCTGGTACTCGCTCGACCGTCCGCGGTTGTCGGAGCTTCGGGCCACCATCGACTCCTGAGGATCCCGGCCTCAGTTCCAAGAGGTCAGAACTGCACCACCTCGGCGTGGTAGATGGCATCGAGAATCGATGCGGCAAGTTGCCGGGCCTCGTCGATGTTGTCGACGTAGAGCTCGCCGCCGTCTGCGCGGATCCGGATGCCGTAGGTGGTCGCACCAGACCCTTCGCCCGGCTGGGCCTCCTTGTTTCGGATGGCCCTGTTTCGGATGGCTTCCACGGACCACTGTCCGAGGCGAGCGGGTGCTGCCGATCTGGTCAACGTCATGATTGCCTTTCCTGCCCTCCGCCCGGCACTCCGATGGTGGCGCAGTGACTTGTCTCACCTATCGGTAGCGAGGCCCGATTCCTTGAGGATCCAGGGTCCCGCTGGGTGCTGTCCCGACTCAGGCGGTCGTGGCGATGCCTCCGTCGACGGGAATGACCGCGCCGGTGAGATAGGAGCCGGCCCGCGAGGCGAGGAAGATGGCAACTCCGGCCATGTCGTCGGGACGGCCGATCCGCTTGAGGGGGGCGGCCGCGGCGATCTGGTCACCGAACGCCTCGAGGGTGGCGGCCATCATCTTCGATTCGAATGGGCCCGGTGCCACCGCGTTGACGGTGACGGTCGGGGCGAGGCGCTTGGCCAGGTGCCGGGTGAGCTGGTGCACCGCGGCCTTGGACGCCGAGTACGAGTAGGACTCGAGCACGGGTACATGGATCCCGTCGATGGAGCCGATGTTGATCACCCGGGACGGTTGGTCGGGCGTGGCTCCGGCCTCGAGCAAGGGCAGGAAGAACTTGGTCGTGTGGAAGACCCCCTGCACGTTGAGGTTGAGGACCCGCTCCCACGAGGCGGTGTCGTGCTCCGTCAGCGGTGCGCCCCAGGTGGCGCCGGCGTTGTTGACCAGCACATCGACCCGTTCATGATCGGCGGCCACGCGGTCGGCCAGCTGGCGCGCCCCCGCCTCGTCGGACAGGTCGGCGGGGAATCCGGAGCACTCGCCGAAGCGGGACAGGTCGGCGACGGTGGCCTCGACGGCATCGGCCTTGCGGGAGGCGACGACGACGGTGGCACCGGCAGCCACAAAACCGGCAGCGATCATCAGCCCGATGCCCCGGGTGCCCCCGGTGACGACCACCGTCTTCCCGGCGACGGAGAAGAGCTCGGCCGGGTCGGTGGGCGTAGGAGTATCACTCATAGCGTGTGACGGTAGTGCAACCGCCGGCCGGTCGGAGATTGTTATGGTGCGGGCCGGGAGGGTGAGGATCGATGCATCTGGCGCTGACAGAAGAGCAGACTGAGCTCAAGCAGGAACTCCGCTCGTACTTCGTGCGGCTGGTCGACGAGGTCGAAGGCGCCGGCTCGGACGAGTCCACCTACATCAGGTACATCCGCCGGATGGGCGAGGACCGGTGGCTGGGGTTGGGATGGCCGAAGGAGTACGGGGGCCAGGCGCGTGGCCCCATCGATCAGATGATCTTCGTCGAGGAGTCCCACTGGGCCGGCGTACCGCTTCCGCTGCTCACCCTCAACAGTGTGGGCCCGACCCTGATGGCCCTGGGCACACCCGAGCAGAAGCAACGCATGCTCCCGGGGATCCTGCGCGGCGAGGTCCACTTCTCCATCGGCTACACCGAGCCCACGGCCGGGACCGACCTGGCCTCGCTGAAGACCCGGGCCGTACGGGACGGCGACGAATACGTGATAACCGGCGAGAAGCTCTACACCAGCGCCATCCAGTACGCCGACTACGTGTGGTTGGCGGCGAGAACCGACCCGGACGCCCCCAAGCACAAAGGGCTCTCGGTGTTCATCGTTCCCACCGATGCCCCTGGCTTCCACTGGACCCCTCTGCGGACCGTGGCCGGTGAGTTCACCAGTTCCACGTTCTACGACGAGGTGCGGGTTCCGGTGGACAACCTGGTGGGCGAGGAGAACCAGGGCTGGAAGCTGATCACCAACCAGCTCAATCACGAGCGGGTCGCCATCTGCCCGGTGTCGGGGATCCTGCGCAGCATCGCCGAGGTGACGGCGTGGGCCCGGGAGACACCGTCGGGCCGCGGGCGGGTCATCGACCACCAATGGGTCCAGGTCCATCTGGCCCGGGTGCAGGCCAGGGCCGAGTACCTCAAACTCCTCAACTGGAAGGTGGCGTGGGCCTCCGACAAGGGACTGAACCCGGCCGATGCGTCGGCGACCAAGGTGTTCGGTACCGAGTTCGCCCTCGAGGCCTACCGGTTGCTCCTCGAGATCGTCGGGCAGGGCGGCTACCTCCCCGAGGGTTCGCCCGGCGCCGTCCTGCGTGGCCGGCTCGAGCACAATTCGCGCAGCCAGACCATCTTCACCTTCGGTGGAGGGACCAACGAGATCCAGCGTGACATCATCGCCATGATCGGGCTCGGGATGCCGAGGGCGCCTCGATGACCGACGGCCGTCGGGGCATAGTGTGAGACCGGACGGGACATGCCCGCTCACAAAAGGAGCGAACCGTGGACGACCATGAGATCATCACCCAGATCGGGAGTCTGGCCGACGAGGAGAAGCGCCTCGAGGAGAGGCATGTCGGCGACGGCATCTCGGCCGAGGAGGAGGCACGGTTGCGGGCCATCGAGGTCACGCTCGACCGCCTCTGGGACCTGCTCCGCCAACGTCGGGCCCTCCGTGACGCAGGCCGCAGTCCTGACGGTGCGGTGATGCGACCGGAAGGGACCGTGGAGGGATACCGCCAGTAGCGACCGCCGGCCGGTCGGCGGGACCTGCCTACTTCGGCTGGATGTCCGACGCCACCGGTAGGGCGATGTGGATGTGGGTGAAATCGATGCTTCCCACCCAGGCGGGGCGGTGCGTAGGCCACGGTGGTGGCCACCAATTGGAGTTGGATATGTGCGTTCGGTCTGCCGGTGAATGCCACCATCTCCAGTGGGACCGAGGTCGTGTGGGTCCGGCCGTCGAGGGTGACGTCGATCGGCGTGACCTGATTTCCGAGGACCAGCCCCGTCGACTCGTCCACCAGCTGGGCGAAGACCCGGGTGGGCCGGACGCCCGGCGCCGCCGTGCCCCGGTAGGTGAGCTGCAACCGGGGTGCTCCCACCACCACCGCCGACCGGTCTTCGAACGAGACGTCGACGTCCACCGCGTTGGCCGCTCTGGCCGGTGTGATGGATGCGACCAGGCCGGCCAGCGCCTGTGTGCTGCCCGAGGTGTCGGCGGGCCCGGATCCACCGGCGGCCACGAGGGCGAGGCTCCCCTCGCCGTCGGCGCTCAGCGGAGTGCCGGTGGGGACGGGGAAGCTGTCGGCCGAGTAGCTGGTGCCGTTCTGATCGACGAACTGGAACCCGGGACCGGTGTTAACGGAGGTGTCCCGCTTCACATAGCGGTTCAACCAGTCGATGGTGGCTGCGACCGGCAGTTCCTGATCGCCCGGAGGGGTGAGGCAGACCCCGTGACCCCCGCAGAACCAGATCATGGCCGTGGGAACGCCGTCGTGTCTCAGGATCTCGTAGTTCTCCACCCCCTCCTGCAGGGTGAACAACGTATCCACCGTGCCCTGGACGAACAGTGTCGGGATGTGGATATGGGTCACCAGATTGCCGGGGCCGCGTGCGGCAAACCACTGTTCCTCGGCCGGGGTCACCGCACCGGTGAGGTTGCCGGTCGACCGGGCCGTCTGCACCTCGGGGTCCACGTGGTCGGACGAGGACAGGTTGGACAGGATGTTGCCCCATCCCGATTTGAAGGTGTCGGCCTTGTCGAGGCTCGTGATCAGCGAGTGCCAGGCGATGGTGGGAACGATGGCGTCGATCCGGCAGTCGGTCGCCGCCGTCACCAGCTGGATCCCGCCCCCGTACGAGCCCCCGACCATCCCGATACGCGGATCCCCCGGGGCGTCGAGCTCGACGCCGGGTCGTGTCGCCACCCAGTCGATCAGGGAGCTCACGTCGCGCGCCTCGTACTCGGGGCTGTCCACCTCGGCCTCGCCACCGGACTTGCCGAAGCCTCGGGGATCCCAGGTGAGGACGTTGTACCCGGCCGCCCACAGCGACTTGATCGGGATCTCGCCGAGGACGCCCGTCCCCTGGGTGTCGGTGTCCCCGGACAGGCTCCAACCCGGACCCATGAGGACGGTCGGTGATTTCTGTGCTGAACCGGGGTGGACCGGAAACCAGTGGGCCCGGATCTTCGTTCCGTCGAATGAGGTGACGTCCCAGTCGCTCGGAACGCCGGTGATCGGAGTGGCGACGACGGGCCGGGACGGGAGTGGTCGGTGGCAGGTCGTGCTCACGGTGTCCGCGTGTTGCGCCGATCCGGTCGCCGGGGTGGACGACGTCGAGCACCCGGTGAGGACCACGGCGGTCATGGCCAGCGCGGCGAAGACCGGACCCGGGTGCACCACGATTGCCCTGGTCCCGTTCTTCCCCCTTCTCACCGATGGAGTGTCGCATCCTCTCCGCCATGAATCAATCCCGGCCTCGACGCCGGCGAGCCCCCGGGCCCTGACCGGCGCGGTCCCGAGCGGCGGTGACGGATGCGTTCACAGAAGATGGGACTTTGTACCCTGGCGATCCCGGCCCCCTCGCCCGACGCTATGGCAATGACGGTCGACGGCAACACGATCAGCTGCGACGCCTACGGCTGTCGGGTCGTGTCGTTCCTCGAGGGAGCGGTCGAAGCCTCCCCGGAGTACGTCCGGGTACGGTTCGCCCTGCGCGGTTGGAGACCGGCCGGCCAGGACGGCGATCTCGACCATTGCCCCGCTCATGGGCGATAAGGAATACACTCTGTGGTGCCATCCTCACTGTGAGGGTTCACAGACCCCTGCCCTGGGATGACGCCCCCGGAAAAGTTGCCCCTTTCATCGGGGGCGTCCCGACACGGAGCCGAGGGCTCCGGCGGAGCAGACCTTGCCTGGTCGGGGACGAGTACGCCTGCAGCCGGGCTGGACATCGGCGGCCATCGTGAGTCGGTTGCGACAGCGAGGAAGCGACAGCAAAGTGCCTCGGATCCCTTGACAGGTTCTGCTGAGCCTGATCGACTGCCTCCAGGGCAGGTCCCGTCGTTTCGACGGTCTATTGCGTTGTGATGCCGATGAGCCGGTACCTGTGCTCCGGGATCGGCGCAAGTGACCGCACCGACACTCCGAGCGTCAACCGGATCTACCCGTTGGTCAAGGCTGAGGGGCGCGACCTTCCGTGACCTTCAGTTCGACCGAGGAGAGACGACCATGACCGAATCCACACGACCACCATCACCGGCAGCGGGCCGGAGCCGGGCCCGGGTGGTGCAGGTGGCGGTGGTCCTGATCGCACTGGCCGTCGCCCAACTGGTGCTCGACCCGATCCGGGCCACCCCTGCGGCAGCCACGGTCCGGTTCTCGGGGAACCCGGTCGTCCGTGTCTCCGGCCACCGGTTGGTGGACGGCAGCGGGAAACCGATCCGGCTGCTCGGGGTCGACCAGGCCGGGGCCGAGTCGTCGTGTGTGGCCGGGGACGGGTTCGGCACCCCGCCCCCCTCCGACACCGAGCGGGACATCGCCGCCCTGGAGAGCTGGAAGATCAATGCCGTCCGGCTGCCCCTCAACGAGGACTGCTGGCTCGGCATCAACCTGCCCTACCCCGAGGACGGGGGGGCCGCCTACCGCTCGGCCATCGTCGCCTATGTGGACACCCTCAACGCGGCCGGCATGGCCGTCATCTTGGACCTCCACTGGGGTGCGCCGGGCACAGAGCTGGCCACCGGCGGGGAGGTCATGGCCGACGAGAGCCACTCGCCGGCCTTCTGGTCGTCGGTGGCGGCGACCTTCAAGGGCAACCGGGGGGTGGTCTTCGATCTCTTCAACGAGCCCCGGCACCTCCCCTTTGCCTGCCTGGTCCACGGGGGCTGCACCGTAAAGGGGGTCAAGGTGGCCGGCTACGACCAGCTCATCTCCGACGTCCGGGACACCGGGGCGACCAATGTGGTCATGGTGGCCGGGATCGACTTCGCCGCCAACCCGTCCGGGTTCAAGACCGCGATGCCCCACGACCCGCTCGGCCAGCTGGCCATCTCGGTCCACGTCTACAACTTCAACGCGGCCAAATCGCCGGCCACCTGGAGCAAGTGGGTGCGGATGGGCCTGCTGTCCAAGGTGCCCTTCGTCACGGGCGAGTTGGGCGAGCGGGACTGCACGGCGAAGTTCATCGACACCTACACGAGCTGGGCCGACGCCCACGGCGTGTCCTACCTGGCCTGGGCCTTCAACTCCGGACCGTGCAACGGGCCCTACCTCATCGACGCCAGCGGCAACCCGACCCCCTACGGTGCGGGCTACAAGGCTCATCTGGCCCATCTGGCCTCGTGA
>CAVUZI010000013.1:0-83935 GCA_963745955.1 uncultured Acidimicrobiaceae bacterium
CTTGGCAAGGTGATGCTCTACCAACTGAGCCACGTCCGCGTAAGGCTTACACCCTAGCAGTCGGCCACCCCGGCTCCCGAAGTGATCACCGCCGCCGGACCCGCTCAGGACCGGCGCCGACCTCCACCGCGGGCACGTGTCAGACCGACCTCAGCGAACGTCGGGACCCGACCTACGCAGGAAGTTCTGCATGCCACCATGGCACCGGCCGATCCCTGCGGTTGGCCTCGACGACCAGGCCGGCCAGCGCGTCCTCCATGGCCTGGGCGATCACCCCGACGTCCGGAACCAGGTCCCAGCATCCCTGGACGCCGACGTACATCGTGTCCAGGTAGGAGAACACCGTGACGTTGATCCCGACACCTTCGATGATCGGACCCAAGGGGAACATGGCCACCATCCGCGCCCCGGCCAGGTACAGCGGAACGTCCGGTCCGGGCACGTTCGAGACGATGAGGTTGAAGATCGGCGCCACGTGGTCGAAGAGGCGCAGATTGGTGACGAGCCGCGACAACCTCGTCGCCACCGCCGGAAAGGTGGTCTGGGCCCAACCGGCGAACACCTCGGGGCCGATCGACCGGCTCTGCTCCTTGGCCGCAGTCACCTCGTCACGGATGCAGGCGAGGCGCGTGGCCGGCTCCTCGATCCCGTCGGCCAGCGACACCAGCATGGCCGACACCCGGTTCCCCAGGGCACCCCGCTCCGACTCCACCCGGACCGACACGGGCACCAGGGCGACCAGTGGCCCTTCGGGCTGCTCGCCGCGCCCGGCGAAGAACTCGTGCATGGCCCCCGCCGTCGCCGCCAGCACCACGTCGTTGGCCGTCCCACCGAGGACCTCCCGGACACGGCGTACATCAGCCGAGCGGCAGTTCGGCGAAGGCCACCCGCCGGTGCGCGGAGATGGCCCGGTTGATCGACGTGCGGGGAGCGGCGAACGGAGCGGGCGGCACGGTGCCGGCCCCGGCGCGGTTCCGGCCGTTGAGGCCGCGCAGGACCTGGACCGTCCGGCCCAGCGTGCGCACGACCGCCTCGGCATGCCCGGGCATCGATGCCAGCACATCGCGCCACAGGTCCGCCTCGCCGGGTAGCGGGTCGGGCGACCACGACGGGTCGGTCGGGGCGGGCTCGACCCGATCCTGCGTGGTCCCTTGAGGTCCCCCACCCGGATCCCCACCCCGGACCCCGGTCGATCGGGGGCGACGGCGGCCGGCGCCGAACAGGGGCCGGGGCGACGGATCGGCGGACAGGTCGAAGAACGCAGCCATCACCTCCGCTCCCGACACCCCGTCGATGATGGCGTGGTGCACCTTGGGCACGAGGGCGATGCGCCCGCCCTCCACCCCCTCGACCACGTGGAACTCCCACAGCGGCCGGCGGCGGTCGAGGGGTCGCGAGGCCAGGTCCGCCACCAGCGCCTCGAGCTCTTGACGCCCACCCGGCGCCGGAAGGCTGGCCCTCCGGACGTGGTAGTCGATGTCGAACTCGGGATCGTCGGCCATCGACGCCTGCTGGAGTCCGAAGGGGACCTCGAGCGGCCGCTTGCGGAACGGGGGTACCAGGTGGACACGATCGGCCACCATGTCCCGGATGCGCCCGAAGTCCACGCCCCCGGGCACCGTGGTGGGGTCGAAGATCAGCGCCCCGAGGATGTGGAGGTGGGTGGTGGGTGACTCGAGGGACAAGAACGCCGCGTCGAGACCGGTCAGACGCTCCATCCCCTACCGGCCCGTCGACCCGAAGCCGCCGAGGCCGCGCTCGGTCTCGCCCAGCTCATCGACATCGACGAAGACAGCCGTCTCGACCCGCTGGATGACCAGCTGGGCGATCCGGTCACCCCGGTGCACCCGGTAGGGAGCCTCGGGATCGGTGTTGACGAGCAGGACCGCCAGCTCGTCACGGTACCCGGAGTCGATCAGCCCCGGCGTGTTGAGGCAGGTCACCCCGTGCCTGAGCGCCAGTCCGCTCCTCGGCTGGACGAAGCCTGCATAGCCTGCCGGGATGGCCAGGGCCACACCGGTCGGCACCAGCGCCCGGCCCCCGTTGGCGGGCAGCGTCACGTCGACGCGGGCCACCAGATCGGCGCCGGCATCGCCGCTCCGGGCATAGGCGGGCGCGGGCAGGTCGGGGTCGACCCTCACCACCTGCACCGGCAGAGGGGTCTGACCCGGCGATCGTTCGAGTCCCGCGTCGGCCGTCCCCTCGTCCACGCCTGTCTGTGATACCGCTGCCAACTGGCCTCCTCCGACTTCTCCCGCCAGGGACGCTACCGCCCGGGGCCGCCAACCGGTAGCGTCACCGAGGTGCTGGTGTGGATGGACCTCGAAATGACCGGGCTCGACGTCTCGTCCGACGTCATCGTCGAGGTGGCCACGCTGGTCACCGACGACGATCTGACCATCGTGGCCGAGGGCCCCGATCTGGTGGTTGCCACCCCGCCCGGGCAACTCGACGCCATGGACGACTTCGTCCGGACCATGCACACCAAGAGCGGCCTGCTGGCCGATATCGCCTCGTCGACCGTCACCCTCGAGCAGGCCGGGGCGGCCACCCTGGAGTTCATCCGCGCCCACGTCCCCGCGCCCCGGACCGTGCCCCTGGCCGGAAACTCGATCGGCACCGACCGCCGGTTCCTCGCCGCCCAGCTCCCCGAGGTCGAGGAGTACCTCCACTACCGGTCGGTCGACGTCTCGACGGTCAAGGAGCTCGCCCGTCGCTGGTACCCCGAGTCGATGAAGGGGGCGCCGGTCAAGGCCGGCGGCCACCGGGCCATGGACGACATCCGCGAGAGCGTGGCCGAGCTCGCCTACTACCGCTCAGCCATCTTCCGGGAGCCGGCCGGGCCCGAGCCCGGCGGGCCCGCCGGCCGCCCGAAGTGATCCGGCCCGGCCCGGCCCACCGGGTGGACCCCCCGCCATCGTCCCGTCACCCCGAGAGGAGCCCCCATGGGCGGTTCGCCTGATCGACCGGATGGGGCCGCCGTCCCGGACCCGGCGCCGGTTCCGTCCCTGGCCGAGGCGACGGCCACGCTCACCGCCCCCGGCCAGCTCTTCGAGATGGAGGATCTGACCATCCGCGGGATCCCCACCCGGACCTGGAAGAGCGCGCCGGCCACCCTCCGGGCGGTGCTCGAGCTGTCCGCCCACCACGGGGACAAGGACTTCCTGGTCTACGAGGACGAGCGGATCTCGTTCGCCGAGCACTTCCGGGCGGTGGCCGCCCTGGCCCACGCCCTCGTCGACCGGTTCGGGATCACCAAGGGCGACCGGGTGGCCATCGCCATGCGCAACCTGCCCGAGTGGGTGATCGCCTTCTGGGCCTCGATCTCGGTGGGCGCCGTCGTCGTGCCCCTCAACGCCTGGTGGACAGGGCCCGAGCTGGCCTACGGGCTCAGTGACTCGGGAGCATCCCTCCTCTTCGTCGACGAGGAGCGCCAGCGGCGGGTGCTCCCCCACCTCGACGAGGCCCCGGGACTCCGCGGCCATCGTCGTGTGCTGCGAGGAGCACGACGAGCACGGGGGCCGGCGGGCCGCCGTCGGATCCACCGTGGAGAGGCCGGGATCGGTGCCGTTGCCGGTGATCCCCCTGGCCGAGCTCACCGTGCCCGGGGCCGGTGACGCCGCCCTTCCCGACGTGGCCGTCGAACCGGACGACGACGCCACCATCTTCTACACCTCGGGGACCACCGGGAAGCCCAAGGGTGCGGTCGGGACCCACCGGAACAGCGTGTCCAATCTGATGAACCTCTTCTTCGTGTCCACGGTGGGGACCCTGCGCCGCAGCGGAAGCGTGGGCGATGCGGGCAGCGGGACCCAGAACGCCAATCTCCTGTCGGTGCCGCTCTTCCACGCCACCGGCTGTCACGCCGCTGCTGGTCACCAACACGGCGGCCGGCGGCAAATTGGTGATGATGCACCACTTCGACCCCGAGCGGGCCCTCGAGCTGATCGAGCGCGAGCACATCACCATCTTCGGCGGGGTTCCGGCCATGGTCATGCAGGTGATCGACTCGCCCAACTTCGCCAAGCGGGACACGTCCTCGGTCCGCTCGATCTCCTACGGGGGGGCGCCGTGCCCTCCGGACCTGGTCCGCCGGATCAAGGAGCACTTCCCGTCCGGGGCCCCGGGCAACGGGTACGGCCTCACCGAGACATCGGCCATGACCACCATGAACAGCGGCGACGACTACGTCCGCAAGCCCGACAGCGTCGGACCACCGGCTCCGGTGTGCGATGTGGCGGTGGTGGAGGAGGACTACGACGGTGAGGAGCCACCGGCGGGCCAGGCCCCCGATCCCGAACGGACCGGCGAGTTGTGGATCAAGGGGCCCAACGTGGTGCGGGGCTACTGGAACCGGCCGGAGGACACGGCCCTGACCTTCACCCGGGGGTGGCTGCACACCGGCGACGTGGCCCGCATCGACGAGGAGGGCTTCGTCCACATCGTGGACCGGGCCAAGGACATCATCATCCGCGGAGGCGAGAACGTCTACTGCGTCGAGGTGGAGGCGGCGCTCTACGAACACCCCGCCGTCGCCGACTGCGCGGTCATCGGGGTGCCCCACCCCGTCCTCGGCGAGGAGGTGGGGGCCGTCGTCGTGCTCCGGCCCGGAACAGACGTCGGGGCCGACGAGCTGGGCCGGTTCGTGGGCGAGCGGCTGGCCGCCTACAACGTGCCCTCCCGGTTCTGGTTCAGGGCCGAGCCGTTGCCCCGAAACCCGGCCGGCAAGGTCCTCAAGCGCCAGCTGCGGTCCGAGCTCCTCGGCGACGCGCCCCCCATCTGACACCGGCCGCCGGAGGGCGGCGGCGTGAGACACAGCGGCCGGTCAGCCGGGTCCCCCCAACCGCTCCCTGGTGGCGGCCACGTCGCGCTCCATCTGCCCGATGAGGTCGTCCACCCGCTCGAAGGCCAACTCCTCCCGCAGGTGGGACACGAACGACACCCGGGCCTCCTCGTGGTAGAGGTCACCGGAGAAGTCGAGCACGTAGGCCTCGACCAGCAGATCGCCTCCGGTCCCGTAGAAGGTCGGGCGACGGCCGACCGAGACGGCCGCCGGCCTGACCGAGCCGTCCGGTCGCTCGTACCAACCGGCGTAGATCCCGGCTGCGGGCAGGCAGATGCTGTCGGGGACATCGACGTTGGCGGTAGGGAACCCGAGCTCCGTCCCTCCCCGATGATCGCCGTGGACCACCTTGCCCCTGACCTGGTGGGGTCGGCCCAGCAGTGCCGCCGCGTCCTCCACCCGGCCCGCCCCGACCAGGCTGCGGATACGGGTCGACGAGATGGGTCCGCCGTCCGGCCCGGCCCGATCACGGTCGGAGCGCAGGGACACGCCGTCGACGGCGAACCCGGCTTCGGCCCCCATCTCCCGCAACAGGGCCACGTTCCCCTTGCGCCCATGGCCGAAGTGGAAATCCTCCCCCACCACGACCAGCCGTGCCCCGAGATCCTCGATGAGGATCCCTTCGACGAACTCCTCCGCCGTCTCGTTGGCCCGGTCCTCGTCGAAGGCCACGACCACGGTCCGGTCCACTCCCGTCGACTCGAGCAGCTCCAGCTTCTGGTCGAGATCGCACAGCAGCTTGGGCGCCGACTCGGGCCGCACCACGGTGGCCGGATGCCGGTCGAAGGTGACCACGGTGGTGGTGAGGCCGCCCTCTTCGGCCCGCGACCGCAGCTCGCCGAGCAGGGCGCGATGGCCGAGATGGACACCGTCGTACGCCCCGATGGTCACCGCGCTCCCTGCCGCCGGGGGTTCGCAGGTCGACAGCTCGGTCACGATCTCCATCACCGGGGAAGGTTACTGCCGCCACCGTGACGACCGGCGCGGACCGGCCGCCCGCCCGGGATCATCCGGCCGCCTCCAGCACCACGGCCGGCCGGATCCTGTCGGTGTCGGTGGCCTCGTAGACGGCGAGCAGCCGGTGGCCCTCGTCGATCAGGCCCCAGGGGCCCTCGCCGGTGACGCCCAACGGGACCCGGTCGAGGGCCAGACCGCGGGCCACCAGGGTCCGCACCGCGTCGGGCACGACCACCTGGTCGAGGTCCCGCAGGGCCTGGGCCGGCGTGAGCACCGAGGCCGCCGTCAGCTCGTCGACCGGGCGGGCCTCCGTCGGTCGAGAACGAGCCGATACGGGTACGCCTCAGGTTCCGCAGGTGGGCTCCCCCACCGAGCGCCTGGCCCAGGTCCGAGGCCAGGACCCTCACATAGGTCCCCGACGAGCACTCCACCTCGATCCGGAACACGCCCGGGGTCATGCCCGGGTGGACGTCGAACCGGTACACGCTGACCGGTCGTGGCGCCCGCTCGACCTCGATCCCCGCCCGGGCCAGCGTATGCAGGCGTTGGCCTCCCACCTTCACCGCCGAGACCATCGGGGGCACCTGTTCGATCGGACCGGTGAGCGACCCGGCCGCGGCCCGCACCTCGACCAGTGTCGTCCTGCTCCATGTCCCACGTGCCGGTCACCTCACCGGAGGCGTCGAGGGTGGACGTGGCCGTGCCGAGGACCACCTCCGCCTCGTAGGTCTTCGGCAGTGCGGTGAGGAATCGCATGAGCCGGGTGGCCCGGCCCAGGCCGACCAGGAGCACGCCGGTGGCGTCAGGATCCAGCGTTCCGGCATGACCCACCCGGCGCTGGCCGAAGATCCGCCGGCACCGGGCCACCACGTCGTGCGACGTCCAGCCGGCCTCCTTGTCCACCACGACCAGCCCGGTCACCGGCCCGGGCCCGGTGGGACTCATCGCCCCGAGGTGGGTCCGTCGGCCGGGCCGGACGGCTCGCCGGGGGGACCGCCGCGGATCCTGCGCAGGACCTCCTCCACCCGGCTGCCGGCGATCACGGCCGGGTCGGCGGTGAACTCGAGGAGCGGCGTGCGCTTCATCCGGGTCTGGCGGGCGACGGCTCGCTGCAACTGGGCCCGACGGTCGGCCAGCGCCGCGGCGGCGTCCTCGGACAGCGAGCTCAGGTAGACCGTGGCATTCCGGAGGTCGGGGGCCGTGTCCACCGAGGTCACCGTGACCAGGCGGAGCCTCTCGTCGGCGTCGGCCAGTCGCTCGAGCTCCTCGGCCAGCACCTGGCGGAGGACCTGGTTGACCCGCAACGACCGCGGGTACGGGGCCGCACCCCGATTGTCATGCCGACGACCTGACACAGCACCTCCGCTCCGACCACCCTCGGTCCGGCCGCCCACACCGGCGCGGCGCGTCCCACTAGGTGCGCGGGATCTCCCGCTCGTCGTACGTCTCGATGACGTCGCCTTCCTTCAGGTCCTGGTAGTCGGAGAGACCGATCCCGCACTCGAAGCCGGCCTGCACCTCCCGGGCATCGTCCTTGAAGCGGCGGAGCGAGGTGATGGCGCCCTTCCAGATGACCACGCCGTCACGCAGGAACCGGACCTTCGATCCGCGGGTGATCACACCCTCCCGCACGTAGCAACCGGCGATGGCACCGATACGGGGCACCCGGAAGACCTGACGCACCTCGGCCTCGCCCGTGACGATCTCCTCGTAGACCGGCGAGAGCAGCCCGAGCATGGCGGCCTCGAGGTCCTCCAGGAGCTTGTAGATGATCTCGTAGAGGCGGATCTCGACGTTGGCCTTGGCCGCCATCTCCCGGGCCCGGCGATCGGGACGCACGTTGAACCCGATGATGGTGGCCGCGGACGCCTGGGCCAGCTCGACGTCGGACTCGGTGATGCCCCCGACACCGCGGTGCACGAAGCTGACCTTCACGTCGTCCCGCTCGAGCTTGCGCAGGCTCTCGGTCACCGCCTCCAGCGAACCCCGCACGTCGGCCTTGAGGATGAGGTTGAGGGTCGCCGTCTCGCCCCGCTGGATCTGCTCGAACAGGTCCTCCAGCTTGGCTCCGCCGAGGGCCGAGGTGGCCGCGGGGACGTGCCCCGCCACCCGGTACCGGTGGGCCCGGGCCTCACCGATGGTGCGGGCCTGGGCCAGCTCGGGGGCCACCCGGAACTCGTCGCCGGCCTCGGGGGGCTCGGAGAACCCGAGCACCTGGACCGGGGTGGACGGCGGGGCTTCTTTGATCTGGTCCCCGTGGTCGTCGACCAGCGCCTTGACCTTGCCCCAGGCCGCCCCGGCGACGATGGGATCGCCGACCCGCAGCGTGCCCCGCTCGACGATGACCGAGGCCACCGGGCCGCGGCCGATCTCGAGCTCGGCCTCGAGGACCACGCCCCGGGCGCGGCCCTCGGGGCTGGCCACCAGCTCCTCGACTTCGGCCACCAGGATGATCTGCTCGAGCAGGTCGTCGATACCCAGGTTCTGGAGCGCCGAGACCTCCACCGTGATCGTGTCGCCCCCCCACGCCTCGGGGACCAGGCCGTGCTCGGACAGCTGCTGGAGCACCCGGTTGGGGTCGGCCTCCTCCCGGTCGATCTTGTTGACGGCCACCACGATGGGCACGTCGGCCGCCTTGGCGTGGTCGATGGCCTCGATCGTCTGGGGCATCACGCCGTCGTCGGCCGCCACCACCAGCACCACGATGTCGGTGACCTCCGCGCCCCGGGCCCGCATGGCGGTGAAGGCCTCGTGGCCCGGCGTGTCGATGAAGGTGATGGGGTGGCCGTTCCACTCGACCTGGTAGGCCCCGATGTGCTGGGTGATGCCGCCGGCCTCACCGGCCACGACGTTGGCCGACCGGATGCGGTCCAACAGCAGCGTCTTGCCGTGGTCGACGTGGCCCATGACGGTGACCACCGGTGGCCGCGGCCGGAGATCGGACTCGTCCTCTTCCTCGTCGTCGTCGTCGAAGAACTTGGCCAGCAACTCGGCCTCGCGCTCCTCCCCCGGATCGACCAGGCGTACGTCGGCGCCGAGCTCCGCCGCGAACAGCTCGATCATGTCGTCGCCCAGCGACTGGGTGGCCGTGACCATCTCGCCCTGCAGCAGGAGGAACCGGATGACGTCCCCGGCCGAGCGGTTGAGCTTGGGGCCGAGGTCGCGTGCGGTCGAGCCCCGTTCGATGATGACCTCGGTGTCGGGCACCGGGGCGGTCGACGGCGTATAGGCGGTGAGCTGGGTCGGCTCGAGCTCCTCGAGATTGCGACGCCGGCGACGGGGCCGGCGCTGGTTCGGACGGCCACGTCCGACACCCGGCCCTCCACGGCCGCCGCCGGGACCACCGGGGCCACCGGGACCACCGCCCGGGCCACCGCCCGGACGACCGCTGTACCCACCGCTCGAACCACCACCGGGTCGGGACCCGAAACCACCGCCGCCCCCTCCACCCGGTCCACCGGTTCGGCTTCCTGCCCCGCCGGGGCGCGATCCACCCGAGCTCGGCGCTCCGGAACGGCCCGCGAACCCGCTCGTGCCGCCCGGCCGCGTGTTCGCCGCCGGAGGCCGCCGTCCCCCTGTCCCGGGGGGCGGGGGGATGGGCTTTCCGGTCACCGAACGGGGCGGCCCGCCGGGCGGCGGGGGGATCGGCCGGCCCGAGGCGCTGGTCGGTGCGTGGACCGGTGCCGACGGCGGTGACGTCGGCCCTCCGGCAGCCGGGGCCGGTGGCCTCGGTGCCGCCGGCGGGGCCGGCCGCGGTGCGGTGGGTGCCGACGAATGCTGCGACTGGGCCGCCGGGGCGGCGGGAGTGGCTCGGGCCGGGGCGGCCGGCGGGGCGGCCGGCGGGGCGGCCGGGGCCGCCGGTGCCGCGGGGGCCACCGGGGCCGGCGCCGGCGCGGCCGGTGCGGCTGGTGCCACCGGGGCCGGACTGAGAGGCGACGGGGCGCGGGCCGGAGCCGGCACCGTGGGCTGTTCGGATGCAGGCCGGCTGGTGATCAGCCGGGCCCCGGAGCGCTTGACCGGGGCCGTGGCCGGCGGGACCTGTGGCCCACCGGTCGATCCGTCGCCCCGGTCGGGGCCGGGACCGCCGCCCGGGGTGGCGGTCAGGTCGGGGCCAGTCGTGTCGGTGACCGCCGGGGCCGTCGACACCGCCGCGGCCGCCGTCTTCTTGGCGGCTGCGGCCTTCTTGGCCGGCGGTGCGGGCTCTTCAGGCTGCACCGGGCGGCGGAGGCCCTCACGGTCGGCCTTCCTGCGGGCGCGGTCGGCTTGCGCGTCCTCGATGGACGACGAATGGCTCTTCACGCCCATCCCGAGGGACAGGCAGAGGTCGAGCGCCTCTTTGTTGGTCAGGCCGAGCTCATGAGCGAGCTCGTACACCCGGATCTTCTTCGGCAACGGCTGTTACTGCCCTTCATTCACGTCGTAGATGCCGATACGCACATACGACCCTCTATCCTCGCACATCACGGGAGCGCTTCTCCCGAGCCCGGTCCCACATCCTCCCCCGGCTGTCCGGCGCTCGACCCGAGCGCCACGACCAGGTGGTCCACCTGTGCCCTGCCGACCTCGCCCCGGAGGGCACGGCTGAAGGCGTGACGTCTGACCGCCTGTTCGACACATTCGGGCGAGTTCCGGCACAACCAGGCGCCCCGCCCCGGGAGCGTCCGGCCCACGGCCAACCCGCCTCCGTCCACACGTACCACCCGGACCATCCCGTCGACCGGGCCGGTCGACCGGCACCCGATACAGGTCCGGATCGGGGCTATGCCGGAGCCTCCCCGTTTCCTCCGGAAACCTCGGCATGGACTACCGGCTCCCCGTCGACGGGACCGCCGCCGTCGGCGTGTGGGCTCGGCCTCTCCGACCGGTTCCGAGGCCGCGACATCCTCCCCGGTGGCCGGTCCCTCCCCGGTGGCCGGGGCGTCGGGAGCGACCGGAGCGTCGGTTCCGGTGCCGTCCACCGCCTCGGCCCCCTGTGACCACTCGGTCGCCGACACCGCGGTGCCGCCTCCCGCCGGTTGCCACACCATCTCACCGGCCTCGTTCTCGACCCATTCGCCCTCGGCCCACTCCTCGCCCGCATAGCCCGACTCCTCCTCGGCCAGCTGGGTCTCGCTCTTGATGTCGATCCGCCACCCGGTCAGCCGGGCGGCCAGTCGGGCGTTCTGCCCTTCCTTGCCGATGGCCAGCGAGAGCTGGTAGTCGCTCACGATCACCGTGGCCGTGCCCGTGTCGTCGTCCAGCCGCACCTCGCGTACCCTCGCCGGGGCCAGCGCCGACTGGATCAGCTCCACCGGATCGTCGGAGAACGGGACGACGTCCACCCGCTCGCCGCGCAGCTCGTTGGTGACCATACGGACCCTCGAACCACGGGCGCCCACACAGGCGCCGACCGGGTCCACGTTCGGGTCGTTCGACCACACCGCGATCTTCGTGCGGTGGCCGGGCTCGCGGGCGGCCGCCTTGATCTCCACCGCCCCGGAGGAGATCTCCGGGACCTCGAGCTCGAACAGGCGCTTGATCAGCCCCGGATGGCTGCGGCTGACCACGATCTGGGGGCCCTTGGTGGTCTTGCGGACCTCGACGATGTAGGCCTTGAGCCGGGCCCCGTGCTCGTAGCGCTCGTAGGAGACCTGCTCCGCCTGGGGCAGCAGCGCCTCCACCTTGCCCAGGTCGAGAAGGGTGTAGCGGTTGTCCGTCTGCTGCACGATGCCGGTCACGATGTCGCCCTCACGGCCTGCGTACTCTTCGTACTTGAGGTCCCGCTCGACCTCGCGGATGCGCTGGAGGATGACCTGCTTGGCCGTCTGGGCCGCGATCCGCCCGAAGTCGTCGGGGGTGTCGTCCCACTCGCGGACCACATTGCCGTCCTCGTCGAGCTCCTGCCCGTAGACCCGGATCTCGCCCGACTCAGGGTCGATGGTGACGACGGCCTCCTCGGCCGCGTCGGGTCGACGCTTGTAGGCGGCCACCAACGCGTTGGCCAGGGCATCGAGAAGGGTCTCGACGGAGATGCCCTTGTCGCGTGCGATCTGACCGAGGGCATCGAGGAATTCGAAGTTCGGCTTGCTCATGGGGTAACGACCTGCTTCCTCTTCTCCGCCGGGCGCGGCTTGACGGCACTGGTCGCGCCGGTCGATGCGGAGTCCTTTCCGTTGCCGCGGCGTGGTTCTGGGCCCCAGACGAATACCGTCCGGGCCCGGTCGATGTCGGTATAGGACAGCCGCCGGCGCCCGGCTGTCTCGTCGTCCATCTTCAGTTCGAAGCCCTGGTCGTCGGCCGCCACCAGCTGGCCACGGAGCCTGCGTTCGCCCGGCACCTGCGGCCGGGTCTTGATCGAGACCGTCTCACCCACCGCTCTGGCGAAGTGATCGGGCGTGCGCAGGGTGCGCTCCACGCCGGGGCTCGAGACCTCGAGCGAGTAGGTGCCGGGGATGGGGTCGAGCTCGTCGAGGACATCGGACACCACCCGGTTGGCGTCGGTCAGGGCCTGGAGATCCACCCCACCGGGACGGTCCACGGTGACCAGCAGCACGCCGGACCGCAATTCGACATCGACCAGCTCGAGACCGGCGGCATTGACCACGGGCCGAAGGACGGCATTGAGTTCGACCATGTGCGCTGCCTCCTTCGTGTTGTCCGTGCTGTCGATGGCGGTGAACGTCGTGTTATTTCACCTTTGTTGATGTCTGCGCTGTGCTTGTTGATATCTGCGCTGTGCCCTCCATCGAAGCATTCTGGACCAAAACAAAAGCGTGGGCTGTCCGCCCACGCTTTCAGCAGCGTCACCTCACTCCAACCGAACGGCAGATCTAAAAGTATAGCAGCGACGGCTCGGACCTGTAAACGCCGTGACGTGCGATTTCACCGGATTTGACCTGTGGACAACCGGCGCGGGCCACCCGGCCCGGCGGCGCGGGGGCCGCCGTCGGGCCTATCCCCCCACCAGGTCCTCCACCGGAGCGTCCGTGGGCAGCTCGCGCTCCTCGCCGGTGGCCCGCGACCGCCACTCCACGATACCCCTGGCCAGCCCCTTCGCCCCCACGACGAGGCGCACCGGCATGCCCAGCAGGTCCGCGTCGGCGAACTTGACCCCCGGCGACACGTCACGATCGTCGTAGAGGACCTCGATCCCGGCGCCCGTCAGCTGCCCGTAGAGCCGGTCGGCGGCCTCGGCCACCTCGGGGGAACGGCCGGCGCCCAGCGCACACAGGTGGACCTGGAACGGTGCGGCCTCGGGCGGCCAGGCCAGACCCCGGTCGTCGTGGTGCTCCTCGGCCACCACGGCCAGGAGACGGCTGACGCCCATCCCGTAGCAGCCCATCGAGAAGATGGCCTCCCCTCCGTCCTCGGCCACGAAATTCGAACCCGGCATCACCTCCGAGTACTTGTAGCCCAGCTGGAAGGTGTGGGCGGCCTCCACCGACCGCACCAGCTCGATGGCCGCCCCGCACCGGGGGCAACCGTCGCCCGCGACCACCTGGGCGAACGAGCCCCAGTCGTCGACGGTGAAGTCGCGGTCGAGCACCGCCCCGGTGATGTGGTGGTCCTTGCGATTGGCGCCGACGATCCACGAACCGGCCCGCGCCACCCCCAGATCGGCCACCACCCGAACGCCCTGCGCCTGCTGGCCGGTCGGACCGATGTACCCCTTGACCATCGTCGGGTACGCCTCGAAGTCGGCGTCGTCGAAGAGCCGCCATCCCCCCGGGAGCCGGGCCTCACGGTCGCCGGGGACGACGAGCAGGGTGGGACGGCCCTCGTCGTCGAAGACGGCCATGCTCTTCAGGAAGTCGGAGGCGGTGACCCCCCGGTCGGCGAAGTACGCGACCACGTCGGTGATCCCCGGCCGGCCGGGGGTGTGGTGCTCGGCCATCGGGCCCGGGGACCGGTCGCCGTCGGCCGGGCCCGCCCCGGGGGCGGCGCGGGTGGCCGCCTCGACGTTGGCCGCGTACCCGCAGGACGGGCACCGGACGAAGTGGTCCTCGCCCACCGCCGACGGGACCATGAACTCGTGGTTGACGTCGCCACCGATGGCGCCCGACGCAGCCTCCACCGGAACCACGTCGAGGCCGAGACGCCCGAAGATCCTGAGGTAGGCGTCGAACACCTTCCGGTACGACTCCTGCATGGCCTCCTTGTCGACATCGAAGGAGTAGGCGTCGGCCATGATCAGCTCGCGGGTCCGCAGCAGCCCGAACCGGGGCCGGGCCTCGTCACGGAACTTGACCTGGACCTGGTAGACGGTCAGAGGGAGCTGCCGGTACGAGTCCACCTCGGCGCCGACGGTCACCGTCACCACCTCCTCGTGGGTGGGCCCGAGGACGAAGGTCCCGCCCCGGGCGTCGACGGTCATGGCCGGCAGGGCATCGCTCCCGAACAGGGCGGCCCGGCCCGACTGCTCCCACAGCTCGATGGGGTGGAGGGCCGGGAGCAGCAGCTCCTGGCAGCCGGCGGCGTCGAGCTCCTCCCTGATCACCCGCTCCACGCGGTGCAGCACCCGCAGCCCGAGGGGCAGGAAGCTGTAGACCCCCGAGGCCAACCGCCGGATGTACCCGGCCCGCACCAGCAGCTGGTGGCTGGCCACCTCGGCGTCGGCTGGCGCCTCTCGCAGGGTGCGGACGAGGAGCTGGGACATGCGCATGGTCGGCGATCCTACCGGCCGCCCCGCCCGGCTCCGGGAGGTGACACCGGTGACGGGACCTCGCCGCCTGAGCGCCCGCCGACGGCTCCGGGGCCCGACGCCGGCGTGTCAGGCCTCCTCGTCGCCTCCGCCGTACTTCTTCCGGATCAGCTCCACCTTGGTCTCCGATGCGTTGGCGTCATCGCCCTTGGCATCGATGAGTGCCCTGCCGGTCCGCCTCGGCCTCGGCCTCGGCGCCGGAGTCGGCCGCGGCCAGCCTGGCCTCCACCCCCTCGGCCACCAGCCTCTCCGCCTCGGCCACCAGGGCCTCGACCATCTCGTCCTCGGGAACCACCCGGACGATCTTCCCCTTGATGAACAGGTGGCCCCGCTTGCGACCGGCGGCGATCCCGAGGTCCGCCTCACGGGCCTCCCCGGGCCCGTTGACCACGCACCCCATGACGGCCACCTGGATGGGGAGGTGACGGTCCTCGAGCGCGGACTGGGCCGCACTGGCCACGGCGATGACATCGATCTCGGCCCGGCCACAGCTCGGGCAGGCGATCAGGTCGAGCCCCTTGCGCTCCCGCAGCCCCAACGCCTCGAGCAGCTGTCTGCCGGCCCTGGCCTCCTCGACCGGGTCGGCGGTCAGCGAGTAGCGGATGGTGTCGCCGATGCCCTCGGCCAGCAGGGTGGCGATCCCCGCCGTCCCCTTCAAGAGGCCGGCCGGGGGCGGCCCCGCCTCGGTCACCCCGAGGTGCAGCGGATGATCGAAGGTCTCCGACGCCAACCGGTACGACTCGATCATCAACGGGACCGACGAGGCCTTCACCGAGATCTTCACGTCGTCGAATCCGACCTCGGCGAAGTAGGCCAGCTCCATGCGGGCCGATTCGACCAGGGCCTCGGGGGTCGCGCCCCCGAATCGTTTGTAGAGATCGGGGTGCAGGGAACCGGCGTTGACCCCGATGCGGATGGGCACGCCCCGGTCCTTGGCCTCGGCCGCCACCTGCTTGATCTCTGCCTCCTTGCGGAGGTTGCCCGGGTTGAGCCGCAGGCCCTGGACGCCGGCCTCCAGCGCGGCCAGCGCCATCTCGTGGTGGAAGTGGATGTCGGCGATGATGGGCACGGGCGAGCGGGGCACGATCCGGGCCAGGCCCTCCGCCGCCGCCTCCTCGTTGCAGGTGCACCGGACCAGGTCGGCCCCGGCCGCGGCCAGCGCGTAGATCTGGCTCAGGGTGGCCTCGGCGTCGGCCGTCTTGGTGGTGGTCATCGACTGCACCGTGACCGGTGCGCCGCCGCCCACGGCCACGTCGCCCACATGGATCTGCCGGGTGGGTCGACGTTCGGTGGTGGTCCAGGCCGTTCGTCCCATGGCCCCATGCTAGGGCGCAGGGGCCGGGCACCGGCTGGCGGCGGTCAGCCGAAGGGATTGGCCACGGGGTGGAAGATGTCGGTGAGCAGGGCCGGCACGACCAGGATGGCGATGACGAGGATGAACAGCCAGGTGAACGGCATCAGTTTGGCCACGTCGGCGTGGTACATGACCTTGCGGCGACCGGTGCGGATCTTCTCGTAGACGGCGATGGCCACGTGGCCGCCGTCCAGCGGGAGCATGGGGAAGAGGTTGAAGATCCCGAAGAAGATGTTGATGAGCACGAGGAAGTACAAGAACTCGCCGAGCCCGGCGTGGATGGCGTCGTTGGCCGTCTGCACCACCCCGACGGTGGACAGCGGTCGCGTGCCGTTGACCTCGGCCTGTTGGGCGGCCTTGGCGCTGGTCACCTGCTGGAGACGCTGGGCGATCCCATGGGGGGAGAAGAGCGTGAACAGGTGGCCGATCCCGGTGACCGAGGCCCAGACGAAGTTCCCGAACCCGGTTCCCGCCGAGCTCAGGGCGTGGACCAGGCCGGTGGTCTCCACCGGCGAGCCGAGACTCACCCCGATGACCCCGTAGGGTGCCGACCCCTTGGGGGCGGTGGCCCCGGCCTCGTGACGGGTCCGGCCGTTGGCCGGTGTGACGATGAGGGTCTTGTGCTGGCCGTTGCGATCCACCACCACGGTGATCGGTACGCCGGGATGGTGCTGGATGGCCGAGGTGAGGGCGTCCACGTTGCCCCCGATGGGCCGCCCGTCGATCGAGACGACCACGTCCCCCGACCTTCACGCCACCCACGGCGGCAGGGCCGGGCCGTCCGCCCAGCGCGCTGACTCCCTGGATCTGTACCTGATTGTCGTTGGGCACGCCGACCAGTGCGAACAGGGCGATCAGGAGCAGGAAGGCCATCAGGAAGTGCATGGCCGATCCGGCCACCGCCACCAGCAGCCGTGAGTGGAACGGCTTGTCCCGGTACAGGCGGCCCTCGTCGGCCGCATCCACCTCTTCGAGGTTGGTCATCCCCGGGATCTTCACGTATCCCCCGAGCGGGAGGGCCTTGATGCCGTACTCGGTCTCTCCCCGCCGGAAGGACCACAGCCGCGGCCCGAATCCGACGAAGTACTCGGTGACCTTCATACCGCCGCGCTTGGCCGCCAGGAAGTGGCCGAGCTCGTGGACCATGACGATGACGATGATCGAGACCACCACGATGAGGAGATCGGCGTGTCCCGTGGCCACGGCCAGGGCCACGATGAGGGCGATGGTCCCGATGAGCTCACCGGCCAGCCTTCTCGGCGACTTGGCCTGGCCGAGAAGAGGGTCCGTCCGGGACCGGACCGATGGGGATGCCTTCCGTCGGCCGGGTGTCGAGCGCGCTCACGCCGCCGCCTCCCTGCCCCTGACGACCGCTTCGGCCACCCTGCGGGCCCTGGCGTCGGCGTCCAGCACGTCCCCGATCTGGAGCGGTGTCGACGAGCCGCCGGGCACCGGGTCCGCCGGCCCGTCGTAGCGGTCGAGGGTGCCTTCCACCACGTCGGCGATGTCGTTCCACGAGATCCGGCCGTCGAGGAACCCGGCCACGGCCACTTCGTTGGCGGCGCTGAGCCACGCCGGGGCCAGGTCGCCGGCCCGGCCGGCGCGGTAGGCGAGATCGAGGCACCGGAAGAGGGAGCGGTCGGGCTGCTCGAATTCGAGGACCGACAGCTCCGACCAGTCGATGGCCCCGAACGCGGCGGAGAGGCGATCGGGGTACGCCAGTGCGTACCCGATGGGCAGGCGCATGTCGGGCATGGACAGCTGGGCCACCACCGCCCCGTCGGTGAACTCCACCATGGAGTGGACGACGGACTGGGGATGGACGACCACGTCGATGGCGTCGTAGGGGATCCCGAACAACTCGTGGGCCTCGATCACCTCGAGGCCCTTGTTCATGAGCGTCGAGGAATCGACCGTGATCTTCGGGCCCATCGACCAGGTCGGGTGCACCAGCGCCGCGGCCACGTCGACGGTCGCCAGTTCCTCACGGGTGCATCCCCGGAACGGCCCGCCCGACGCAGTCAGCAACAGGCGCTCCACATCGTCACGGTGACCGGCCCGAAGGCACTGGTGCACCGCGCAGTGCTCGGAGTCGACGGGGATGATCTCCGCGCCCGGGGTGCGCCGGGCCCGCTGGACCACGGGAGCCCCGGCGATGATCGACTCCTTGTTGGCCAGGGCCAGCCGGCGCCCCGCCTCCAGGGCGGCCATGGTCACCGTCAATCCGGCGAAGCCCACGACCCCGTTGACGACCACCTCGGCCACCGTGGCGATGGTGGCCAGGCCCTCGGCGCCCACCACCACCTCGACGCCGCGGGGCAGGGCCCGCGAAAGCCCGAGGGCCTGTGCGGGATCGGCGATGGCCACGATCTCGGGACGGAGCCGGTGGGCCTGGGCGGCCAGAGGCCTCCATCGAGCGGTGCGCCCCGAGCGCCACTACCCGGAACCGGTCCGGAAAGCCCTCGACCACGTCGACGGCCTGGGTCCCGATCGAACCGGTCGATCCGACCAGGCTGACCGTCACCGGTCCGGAGCGGGCCCCCGGCGGCGGTGACGGCGGTCGGCCCCAATGCCGGGTGAAGCGGCCGGATCGGGCCCGTCGGCCAAGGTCTCCATACCCCTAGCCTGCCCGAAAATCAGCCGATGTTCAGGGCACGAACCAAGTAATAGGTGGCCGGCAGCACGAACAGGAGTGCGTCCACCCGGTCGAGCACACCGCCGTGGCCAGGGAGCATGTTGCCCATGTCCTTCAGCCGGAGGTCCCGCTTCAACAGTGATTCGCACAGGTCCCCGATGGGAGCCACGACGGCCACGACCACGCCCAGGACGGCGGCATTGGACGGTGTCCACGGATGGATGTTCCCGACGATGACGGTGGATGCCAGGATCGAGAAGAGGGCACCCCCGACGAGCCCCTCCCAGGTCTTGTTGGGGCTGATCGGTCGGAGCCAGGGGGTGTCGCCCCATACCCCCGCCGATCACCAGCGCCCCGACATCGTTGGCCACGGTGGCGATGATCGCCCCCAGCAGGAAGGCGATCCCGTGGCGATCGGGGAACATCGACGGCGACAGGAGCAGGCCGGCATAGGCACCGAGCAGTGAGACCCAACCGACGGTGAGCAGGGTCGCCGCCGTCCCGGCCACCGGCGAGCCCCGTTCGATGCCGAACAGGTACCAGATCAGCGTGAACGCCGTGATCAGCACCAGGATCAGCGGCACCGCGGCGATGCCCTTGTCGTAGGCACCGATCATCAACGAGATGGTGCCGACCAGGCCGAGCAGTGTGGCCGGGTGGTAGCCGGCCCGCCGCAGCACGCCGAAGCACTCTCCGGCCGCGAAGGTGACCACGACCAGGCACAGGGCCAGGGCGGTGACCGTGCCCAGCTTGAAGGCCGCAAGGGCGATCACCGCCACGGCGATACCGGTTCCGACCCGGACCGCCATCGAGCTGCTGCGGGCCGTCTTCTTCGATCCGTCCGCGTTCCGCGACGGACGTCCGGGCCGGCGGACCGGAGGGGGTCCGCCACCGGTCGGCGCATCGACGGTCTTCGCCGCACCGGAGTCGGGCGATGGGTCCGATGCCGAAAACCGCTTCGGCCGGCGACGCGGAACGCCTGCGGCCACGGCCGCGGTGGCGGCCAGATCGACCCCGTCGGGACCAGGTCGGGACCAGTCCGTCGCCGCATCGCCGACGGCCGCCACCTGGGGTTCGCCGTCCCGCTGCGCGCTGCGGTCGGCGGCGGCCAGTCCGGCGACGCCACCCCGCTTGAGGCCGACGCCGGGTACGTCGGTCACCGATGCTCCCGGCGGTTCGGCGGCCAGGGGGGTGTCGGTGACCACGTCGACATCATCGGGCCGCTTGGCCCGCATCCGGGCCGGCAGTAGCCCGTTGCGCCGGGCCCGGCCCGCTCGGGTCCCCCCGGTCGGCCGGGGTTTGTCCGCCGTGAACAGCTCCTCGTCGGCGGCGTGACCGACAGGGACGGCGGGATCTCGTTCGACGCCGGCGGGCCCTTCCCCGGCCGGGCCGGGGGCGCTCGTCCCGGCCCCCATGTCGCCGACTGCGCCGGCGGCGGCGCCGGCCGCGGCCACTGCTCCGGCGGATGCTCCGGTCCGATGGACCTCGCCGATGGACGTGGAAAGCGGCAGCGTCCGTGGGGTGTGGCCCGCCCGTCGATCCTTCGCTGTCACCTCGACCAGGACCGGCGTCCCCGGCGAGCGGGGCCACGACCTCCGTCGGCTCGGTGATGGGGGCGATGGTGGAGATGTCGTCACCCTCCCGATCGACACCGTCGGAGGGACGGCTCGGGCTGGCCGCACCGGGCCGCACCGAATCGAGGTCGAATTCCCAGGGCCGGCGGTCCACGTCGGTGCTGTCGGTTTCGTCGAGCGATCCGAGGGCCACGTCGTCGTCGCCGAACATCGCCGGCTCGAACTCCTCGTCATGAGCGATCCAGTCGGCGTCCTCCTCTCGCCATGACGGCGCTCCGATCCCCGATCCCTCGTCGCCCGAGTCGCGGGCCAACACCGCCGGAACCTGGCCGGTGGGAGGCTCGGTCCAGTGGGGCAGCTCGGTGGCGGCACCCCCGCTGCTCGGCACCGCCGTCTGACCCGGGTTGACCGGGTGCACGACGGTGACGCCCGAGTCCGGAGCCGCCGGCTCGCCGGTGAGCCGGACCTTGGGCTGACCGAGCTCGTCGCCTTCCGTCCCCGACGGTCCGTCATCTGCGGTCGGCCCGGCCTCACCGGGTGCGGGAGGCGGCGGCCATTGGGCCTCGGTGGCCGGTCCGGCGTCGCGGGAGACCGCCGGTACGGCTCTGGTGATCTCTCCGGCCGGTTCGGCGCCGAAGATCCGGACCCTGTCGGTTGGCGGTCCGGTCGTTTCGGGACGCGCCTCGGGACGGTCTGTGCGTGTCACGTCGTCTTCCGACCCGTCAGGGACGTCATCCACTTCGGTTGTTTCCTCCCGTCGCCCGGCCGGGTACGGCCCGGCCACGCGTCAGATCTCGAGGAGCTCCTGCTCCTTGTGAGCCAGCAGCTTGTCGATGGCAGCCACCTGGTCATGGGTAATCTTGTCGAGGTCCTTCTCCACACGGTCGAGCTCGTCACTCGAGAGGTCCCCGTCCTTCTGCATGGTGTCGAGCTCGTGGCGGGCGGCCCGCCGCGCGTTCCTGACCGCCACCCGACCGTCCTCGGCCTTGCCCTTGACCACCTTCACCAGCTCCTTCCGGCGCTGTTCGGTCGGTACGGGAAAGGACAGCCTGATCACCGTTCCGTCGTTCGACGGGGTGATGCCCAGATCGGAGCCCTGCAGGGCCTTCTCGATGGCCGGCAACGAACCCTTGTCGTAGGGCGACACCACCAGCAGTCGGGCCTCTGGAACACTGAACCCGGCCATTTGGCGAAGCTCGGTTTCGGCGCCGTAGTAGTCCACCTTCAGGTGCTCGACCAGTGCCGGCGTGGCCCTGCCGGTGCGGATGGCGCCGAACTCCGACAGGACGTGGGCGACCGCTTTGGCCATGTGGTCCTTCGCTTCCGCAACCACCAGCGCGATCAGGTCGTCATCCATTAGCGAACCAGCGTAGCCAGGAGGGTCGGAGCCCACCCAGACGAGTACGCCACCTGGTATTTCATCGGACGAGCGTGCCGATGGGCTCGCCGGCCAGAGCCGCGTGGATATTGCCCGGCTGCATCAGATCGAACACCCTGATGGGCAGGCCGTTGTCCATGCAGAAGGTGATGGCGGTCAGGTCCATCACCCTCAGATCCTTGGCCACCACCTCCATGAACGAGATCTCGTCGTAGCGGGTGGCCGCCGGGTCGAGCCTCGGATCGGCCGAATAGACGCCGTCCACCCCGCCGTGTGTCCCCTTGCACAGCAGTTCGGCCTCGATCTCCGCTCCGCGCAGGGCCGCGGAGGTGTCGGTGGTGAAATACGGATTGCCCATCCCCGCCGCGAACACCACGACCCTCCCCTTCTCGAGGTGCCGGATGGCCCGGCGCCGGATGTAGGGCTCGGCCACTTCGGCCATCTGGACGGCGGAGAGCACCCGCGTCGCCTGGCCGTGGTGCTCGAGCGCGTCCTGCAGGGCCAACGCATTGATGACCGTGCCCAGCATGCCCATGGTGTCCGAGGTGGCCCGGTCCATCCCGGCGCCCGCACCGGTGGTGCCTCTCCAGATGTTGCCCCCGCCGACCATGACCGCCAGCTCGAGGTCGAATTCGCTCCGGCTGTCGGCAATCTCGCGGGCCAGGCGTTCGACCACCGTGGCGTCGATCGTCTCGTCCGAGGCCGACGAGGCGAGGGCCTCTCCGGACATCTTCAGGACGATGCGTCTCCGTTCACCCACCGCTGCCTCAGTCGCCCACGACGACCTGGGCGAATCGCACCACCGTGGCCGACCCGAGGAGCTTGGCGATGGTCTGCTTCTCGTCCTTCACGTAGGGCTGGTCGAGGAGGACCCGCTCCTTGTACCAACCGCCCAGCCGGCCCTCGACGATCTTCGACAGCGCCGCCTCGGGCTTGCCCTCGTTGCGGGCGATCTTCTCGACCGTCTCGCGTTCCGCCGCCACTTCGCTCTCAGGGACCTCGTCCCGGGAGATGTAGAGGGGACGGGCGAAGGCGATGTGAGCGGCGATGTCGTGTGCCAGCTCGGTGGTCCCGCCGTCGAGGGCCACGATGACGGCGTTGACTCCGCGGCCGGCCTGGGTGTGCAGGTAGGAGTCGACCACCCCACCCGGGGGGGCCTCGATGCGCACGACCTGACCCACCGAGATGTTCTCCTTCAGCGTCAGCTTGAGATTGTCGATCTCGTCGGAGCGCTCATCGATGGCCGACTCCCCTTTGGAGGCCACCTGATCAGCCAGCGAGGAGACCAGGGCCACGAACTGGTCGGACTTGGCCACGAAATCGGTCTCCGATCGAAGCTGGACGATCGAGGCCACGCCGTCGGCGCGACCGATGGCCACGGCCCCTTCGGAGGCATCACGGTCGGCCCGCTTGGCCTGGCTGGCCTTGCCCTGCTCGCGGAGCAACGTGATGGCCCGATCGATGTCCCCCTCGGTCTCTTCGAGGGCCTTTTTGGCATCGAGCATTCCCACGCCGGTGAGCTGCCGGAGCTTCTGCACATCCTTGGCGGTGAATTCGGGCACGTCAGATCTCCTGGGTGGGCGGGGTCGTCTCGGTGGCCGGCTCGGCCGGGGCGGTCTGCTGGGCAACCGGCTTGGCCGGGGTCGTCTCGGTGGCCGGCTCGGCCGGGGCGGTCTGCTGGGCAACCGGCTCGGCCGGGGTCGTCTCGGCGGCCGGCTCGGCCGGGGCTGTCCCCTCGCCGGCCGGCTCGGCCGGGGTCGTCTCGGCGGCGGCTCGGCGCTGCCGGTGGCCGTCTCGGCCGGGGCTGTGACGGTCTCGGTGGCAGGCGCCGGGGCCTCCGCCACCGCTACCGAGGCGGTCGCCGTCTCAGGGGATCCCGCGGGAGCAGCGGCCTCCGGCGATCCCGCGGGAGCAGCGGCCTCGGTCGTGGCCGGGGCCGGGGGGGGCGGCGGAGCCGGTATGGGAGCGGCGGCCGGCGGCGGCGTCGGTCGTTGCTGGGCGATGAACCGGCCCTCCACCACGGCGTCGGCCACCACCCGGCACAGGAGGGCACCCGAGCGGATGGCGTCGTCGTTGCCGGGGATGACATGGGTGATCACATCGGGATCGCAATTGGTGTCGACCACGGCCACCACGGGAAGCCCGAGCTTGTTGGCCTCGGTCACCGCGATGTGCTCCTTCTTCGTGTCGATGACGAAGATGGCGTCCGGAAGGCGATCGAGACTCCGGATCCCGCCCAGGTTGCGCTGCAGCTTCTCGAGCTCCCGGGTGTGGCGCAACGCTTCCTTCTTCGGCATGGCGTCGAAGTCCCCGGCCTTTTGCATGGCCTCGAACTCCTTCATCCGCTTGACCCGTGTCGACACGGTCTGGAAGTTGGTCAGCATGCCGCCGAGCCAGCGCTCGTTCACGTACGGCATGCCGCACGCATCGGCGTAGATGGCCACCGGGCCCTGGGTCTGCTTCTTCGTGCCCACGAACAAGATGGTGCCCCCGCCGGCCACCAGGTCCCGGATGTAGCTGTAGGACTCCTCGATCCCCTTCATCGTCTGGCGAAGGTCGATCAGGTAGATCCCGTTGCGCTCCCCGAGTATGAACCTTCGCATCTTGGGGTTCCAACGGCGGGTCTGGTGCCCGAAGTGGACGCCCGCGCCCAACAGTTGCTTCATCGTGACGACGGCCATTGGACTGCTCCTTGTAACGGTTGTCATTTCACCGACCACAACACCCCTGGCTGAGGGGCGACCGTGGACGCGGCCGGGTGCGTGCTAGATCCCGCATGTACGCCCCGCCGGTTGACAGGGCACACCCATGGTAGTGCCCTGGGCTCGAGTGCTCCACTCGGAGGGCCCGTTCCCGGGCCCGGCGCCTCAGCCGGCAGCCCTGGTGGGTACCCGCTTGGAGCCCGAGGCGGTCGACGCGCCGGCGGGCGACTTGGTACCGGGGTCCTTGGCCCGCCTGCCCGACCCTTCGGGCCGATCGGCCAGCTTGGCCCGGAGCTGCAGCACCGCCTTGGTGTGGATCTGGCAGACCCGGGACTCGGTGACGCCGAGGATGTCACCGATCTCCGCCAGGGTCAGGCCTTCGTAGTAGTAGAGGGTGAGGACCGTCTTCTCGCGTTCGGCCATCTGGCTCACGGCCTGGATCAACGCCTCCTTGGTCTCTTTGACCTCGAAGGTGTCCATGGGGCCGGCGTTGCTGTCCGGCAACGTCTCCCCCAGCGTCGACCGGTCGGAGCGGTCCCCGCCGCGGAACACCTCGTCCAGCGCGACCACGCCCACGAACGAGATCTTGCGCAGTGCCGTCTGGAACTCGGCATCCGTCATCTCGAGGTCGGCCGCCACCTCGGCGTCGGTCGGTGTCCGGTGCAGCGTGGCCTCGAGCTTGGAGTACGACTGCTCCACCGCCCGGGCCTTGGCCCGCACGGACCGCGGAACCCAGTCGATCGAACGGAGCTCGTCGATGATGGCGCCTTTGATCCGCGGGATGGCATAGGTCTCGAACTTGATGTTGCGGAGGGGTTCGAAGCGCTCGATGGCATCGATCAGGCCGATGATCCCGTAGCTGGCCAGATCGGCCTCGTCCACATGCCGGGGAAGCCCGACGGACACCCGGCCGGCCACGTACTTGACCACCGGGGCGTAGTGCACGATGAGCTGGTCGCGCAGCTTCCGCTCCCCGGTCTCTTTGTACTCGGCCCACAGAGCATCGATGCCGTGTCCCACCGTGTCTCGTTGCGTCGGCAATTGTCCCCTTAGGCCCGTGGATGCGTTCCCGAATACACAGTCAGCAAGCGTTCCTTGCTCACATGAGTGTAGACCTGCGTGGTCTGCAAGCTGGCGTGACCCAGCAGTTCCTGCACCACCCGCAGGTCGGCGCCCCCATCCAGGAGATGGGTGGCAAAGCTGTGGCGGAGGGCGTGGGGGTGGGTCGGGACGGGTGAACGGCGATCGAGCAGCCGCCTGACGTCCCTCGGTCCGAGCCGATTTCCCCGCCGGTTGTAGAACAGGGCCGCCGTGGGGCTGTCCACGCCGGCCAGGCTGGACCTCGGTTCCCCGAGCCAGGCACGAATGGCCTCGGCGCAGCGGTGATGGATGAGCACCTGCCGCTGCTTGGAGCCCTTCCCGGTCACCGTGACCACCCGGTTGGCCAGGTCGAGGTCGTCCACGTCCAGGCCGCACAGCTCCGCCACCCGCAGCCCACTCCCGTAGAGCAGCTCCAGCACGGCGTCGTCACGGCGATCGACCGCCGGTGTCGCACCGCCGGCTGCCGGGTTGGCCGGCTCCAGTAGCTCGCCAAGCTCCGCATGGCCGAGGATGCGGGGCAGGCGGGAGTCGGGCGCCGGAGCCGACAGGCGCGTCGAGGGGTCGCTGTCCACCATGCCGCGCTTCGCACACCACTGGAAATACGACCGCAGCGAGGCCGCGGTGCGGGCGATGGTGGCCCGCGAATACCGGAGCGTGCCCATGAAGGCCAGGTACCGTCGGAGCAGGATGCGGTCGATGTCATCCGGGCCCTCCGCCCCGCCCCGCCCGGCCCAGTCGGCGAACCGCTCGATGTCGGACGAGTACGCCCGCACCGAGGCCGGGGACAGACCTCCCACCGACCGACGGAAGGCTTCGATCTCCCAGGCCACGTGAAAACAGTACCTGTCCAGCAGCGACGCATCCGGCATCTCCCGCGGGCAGGTCCGGCGGCGGCGGCCCCGTGTCCCTGTTCCGAGGCCGAAAATTCCAGCGTGACACGGAAGACAGGGCTATCGTCAGGGCGTCACACACCGATTCTCGTGGCTTGCGACCGGTTGTGGACGACATGAGTGCCATTTCGTGAGGCCGACGAATCAGATTCGTTCCGGTCACAGCCAGCGTTCCAAAAGGGGGAACATGTCAGATCGAATCGACCGACGCTCGTTCTTGGCCCGGGGGGCGGCCACCGGAGTGGGTATCGCCGCCATCGGCTCCTCGGGGGGGCTCCTGGCTGCCTGCAGCTCCGGTTCGACCTCGACTTCTTCTTCTTCCACCGGCTCCCACCCCAACGGCGTCTCCACCGCCACCCCGAAGAAGGGCGGCCAGCTCATCTTCGGGGTCGATGCCGAGGAGAAGGGATTCTCGACGACACAGGGGACCTTCGACGAGGTGGGCCTCCTCTATGCCCGCACCGTCTTCGACCCCCTCATGATCATCGCCAACGACGGCACCCCGCAGCCCTACCTGGCCCAGTCGGTCACCCACAACACCGACTACACGGTCTGGACCATCACCCTGCGGCCCAATCTCGTCTTCCACAACGGCACGCCGTGCGACGCCACCGCCCTGGCCTCCAATTTCGAACAGCAGCAGTCATCGGCTCTGACCGGTCCGGAGTTCACCAGCTTCAGCAACATCGCGGTCACCAGCCCTACCACCGTCACCGTCACCCTGAAGTCGCCGTGGGTGCCCTTCGACTACTACCTGGCCGGCGGTATCGGTGGCCAGATCGCCTATGTGGCCGAGCCGGGCTGGCTGAAGTCCGGCAGCCAGACCAATCCCATCGGGACCGGTCCCTTCGTCTATTCCGGAGTGGATCCCGAACGACCACTTCACCGCGACCAAGAACCCGCACTACTGGCGGCCCGGACTTCCCTACCTCGACAGCATCACCTACAAGCCGATCCCCGATCCCGACCAGCTGTACGCCACCTTCCAGTCCGGTGGCGTCGACATCATGCACACCGACACCGCCAACATCACCAAGCAACTGCGAGCCAACACGTCCTACGGGTACATCGACGACTCGGTCCACATCGCCGGCGAACCGGACATGGGGTGCCTCCTGCTCAATCTGTCCAAGCCGCCCTTCAACAACCTCAAGGTGCGCCAGGCCACGGCCTATGCCATCAGCTCGGCCCAGTACGTGGCCATCATCGACGCCGGGGTCAACCCGACCTCGAACGGACCCTTCACCACCACCTCCCCCTACTACGTGTCGGACAGCCAATATCCGAAGTACGACCCAGCCAAGGCCAGCCAACTGGTCAAGGAGGTCCAGCAGGAGACCGGGCAAGCCGGTGACGGTCGCCCTCAACCACACGCCCGATCCACAGACCACGAAGATCGCGCGAGTACCTGCAGCAGAAGCTCCAGACCGTCGGGATGACCGTCTCCCTCTCCCCGGTCCAGCAGGCCGACATCATCAGTACCGCCCTGCTCGGCACCTTCGAGGGCCAGCTGTGGCGGCAGTTCGGAGCGGTCGACCCGGACCTCAACTACATCTTCTGGAGCCCGACCAACATCAACCCCGAGATTCTCCATCAACATGGCCCGCAACAACGACCCGAACATGGAGACCGCCTTGATCAAGGGGCGCGAGTCCTCGGCCCAGGCCGACCGGGTGGCGGCCTACCAGGAGGTGGACCGGCTGATGGGGACGGACATCCCCTACATCTGGTACGACCGGACGGTGTGGGCCATCGGGGCCAAATCCCAGGTGGAGAATTTCGCCAATCCGACCACACCTGCGGGCGGCCAGGCCTTCCCCCTCATCCAGGGGGCGATCTGGCCCACCCAGATCTGGCTCAACTCCTGACCTCCGGCGGCCGGCCTGCGCGGGAACGCCGGGCCGGCCGTGCCATGATCGGGCCATGAGCCGCATCCTTGTGGTCGAGGACGACGAGCGGATCCGGTCGTCCATGCGCCTGGCGCTCGAGGACGAGGGGTACACCGTCGAGGACGTGGCCAGCGGCGAGGACGCGCTGGCCCGCTTCAACGAGGAGCCCTTCGAGCTGGTGCTCATCGATCTGATGCTGCCCGGCGTCGACGGGTTCGAGACCTGCCGGGACCTGCGGCGCCACAGCACGGTGCCGGTCATCATGGTCACCGCCCGCTCCGATACCCACGACGTGGTCGCCGGTCTCGAGGCCGGCGCCGACGACTACGTGACCAAACCGTTCGTGGCCAAGGAGCTGGCCGCCCGGATCCGGGCGCTCCTCCGTCGGTCGCGTCCCGTCGACGCCGGCGACTCGGTGCTCACCTTCGGGAACGTGGAGATCGAGCCCGACGCCGGGGTCGTCCGCCGCAACGGCGAGGAGGTCCACTGCACCCGGACCGAATTCCGGTTGCTGTGCGAGCTGGCCGATCACCCCGGCAAGGTCCTCAGCCGCGAGCACCTCCTCGAGCGGGTCTGGGGCTACGACTACTTCGGCGATGGACGCCTGGTCGACGTCCATGTCCGCCGGCTGCGGACCAAGGTGGAGCCCGACCCGGCCAATCCCCGCTACATCCTCACCGTCCGGGGCATGGGCTACAAGCTGGCGGTCTGAGCGGTGGCCCCGGCCGATCCACCCCCGCGCCGGAACCACCGGCCGGCGGGTCGGCCAACGGGCGTGCACCGGCAGGGCAGCGAGCGTCCCGTCGGGCCCACCGGACCCACCTTTCGGGTGGCCTCGGCCTCCGGGCCCGGGTGACGGCGACCTTCGCCATCGGTGCGCTGGCCCTGTCCACGATCATGGCCGGGATCACGTACTTCACCGCCAGACAGAGCTTCCTCAACGAACGACAGACGACCGACCAGCGCCAGGCGTTCGCCAACGCCTCACTGATCCAGAATTCGTTGCGTTCGCCGGGCATCAACGTCGACCAGCTGCTCGAGCAGGCGGACACGCTGCCCGGGCTCGCGTTCGGTGCTGCGCAGCCGCGGTCAGTGGTACGCCACATCGATCTCGGTGGGGAAGAGCGCCATTCCCGACCAGGAGCGCACGCTGGTGCTGTCGGGAACACCGGCCTGGCAGCTCTTCTCGATCAGCGGCACGCCCCAGCTGGTCATCGGCGTGCCGCTGCCCGACGTGCACGCCGCCTACTACGAGGTCTTCTCCCTGGCCGAGCTCGAAGGCACGTTGCGCGCCCTGGCCTTCGCCCTGGCCGCCGCCGCCCTGGTCACCACCCTGGCCGGTGCCGCGCTCGGCCGATGGGCCAGCGGACGCGCCCTTCGCCCCCTGGCCGGGGTGACCGAGGCCGCCGTGGCCATCGCCGGTGGCCAGCTGGACACCCGGGTCGAGGCCGGTGACGACGTCGACCTCCAGGAGCTGGCCTCCGCCTTCAACCAGATGACCGCCAACCTGCAGGACCGGATCGAGCGGGAGGCCCGGTTCACCTCCGACGTCAGCCACGAGCTCCGCTCTCCGCTGACCACGATCTCGGCCACGGTGAGCGTGCTCGAGGCCCACCGGAACGAGCTGGGCCCGAGGGCCCGGAGCGCGCTGGACCTGCTCGACGGCGACCTCCAACGATTCAGGCGGATGGTCGACGACCTGTTGGAGATCTCCCGGTTCGACGCCGGTTCCGCCGAGCTCTCGCTCGACGAGGTCGACCCCGGGGAACTGGTCCGCCGGGCGGTGGCCGCCTCCGTCCCGAACGAGGAGGACGGGCGTCGTGGCCCGGTGGCCGTTCCGGTGGTGGTCTCCGCCGATGTCGATGGCCTGCGGCTCCGGGTGGACAAGCGTCGCTTCGAGCGGGTGATGGCCAACCTCTTCGACAACGCCGCGCTGTATGCCGGCGGTGTGACCCGGGTCCTCGTGGAACGTGATCCGCACGGTCCCGACGGCACCCAACCGCCGAGGTGCATCCGGGTCGTCGTGGAGGACCACGGACCGGGGATACCCGAGCACGAACGCCACCATCTCTTCGAGCGCTTCTACCGGGGCGGCCGCGCCGGCCAGCGGGCCTCGAGCGAGGGCACCGGCCTCGGGCTGTCGCTGGTGGCCGAGCACGTGCGCCTCCACGGTGGTTCCGTGTGGATCGAGGACGCGCCGGGGGGCGGATCCCAGTTCATCGTGGAGCTGCCGTTCGCCTCGGACGATGCTCCGTGGGGACGGGCTTCGTGAGCCGTCGGGTCGTCCGGGGTCGTGGCCGGCGCTGCTCATCCTGGTGGCCGTCGGGACATCGGCGTGCGGTATCCCGACGAACGGGACGCCGACCGCCATCGCCAAGGCGGACGTGCCCTTCCACCTGCTCAGCCCGGTCACCTCGACCACCGTGCACCCCGTCGTCCGGGCCCCGGTGACGGTGCCGGCCACCATCTACCTGGTGGAACACGCCCAGCACGTCTACGCCGTGTCCCGCAACATACCCGTCCCGGCCACCCTCAGCGAGATCCTCGGCGCCCTGCTCGAAGGGCCCACCGCCGCCGAATCGGAGCTCGGCCTCCAGAGCTTCCTGTCCGGGACCACCACCAGGGTCAGGGCCACCGTGTCCGGCGGCATCGCCACCGTCGACTTCTTCTCCGCCAATCCGGTCCAGGTGGTCGGGCCCGACCAGACCCTGGCCATCGCCCAGGTGGTCTTCACCGCCACCGAGCAGCCCGGGGTGACCGGCGTCGTCTTCAAGATCGACAACCGGCCCATCGACGTCCCGACGGCCAGCGGTGCCGAGGTGCCCGGGCCGGTGAAGCGCTCCTCGTATCAGCCGCAGGCCCCCCTGCCCTGATCGAAGCCGACGCTCAGGACGCGCCGGGCTCCATCCATTCGATCCGGGGGGCATCGAGCCAGAGGTGCTCGAGGTCGTAGAACTGACGGGCCTCGTCCAAGAACACGTGCACGAGGAAGTCGCCGTAGTCCATCAGCACCCAGCGGGCGTCGTCGAGTCCCTCCACCCGGACCGGCGGGCGCCCGTCCGAGGCCTTCACCCGGAGTTCCACCTCGTCGACGATCGACCGGACCTGGCGGACATTGCGTCCGCTGGTGATCACGAACGCGTCGGTGAGCCCGAGAAGCTCGCCCATGGCCAGGACGGCGGTGTCCTCACCGGACTTGGCGTCGGCGGCACGGGCCGCCACGATGCATGCTCCGGACACAGGTTGCTCATCGTCGGCGACGACCGGCGTGGCACTGATTGACGTCAACGGTGACCTCCTTGTGGCGCCAGCGCGCCGAGGGTCTCGGTGGATTCGGTGGCAAGAACGGCGTGGTGAACGACGGGCGGCGACGAGACGAGCGCCGGCGGCGGGGTCACCACCAAGAGACTGGGCGAGCGGTCGCGGGCCACGGCCACGATCACCAAGGTGACGGCCGTGCACACTGCGATCAACACGGCACAGCCTATCGAGATTCGGCGGCGGCGCTTGCGGGCGGCACGCAACTGCCGGCGGCCTTCGGTCCTCGGGTCCGCTCGACGATCGGGTTCAGGCTCTGTCCCGGGCTCGGGAGCTTCCCGCTCGTCGACCGGCACCGGAGGTTCGTTGCCCCCCAGGGACTCGCTCGCCGGCCTGCTCCCCACCGCCGCCGGGGCACCCGGGGGGCTCGGGGGGACGGTCTGGCGCCCGGGGTACGGGCGGAATGACTGTGCGGTGCCCGAATTCCTTGGCGTCATCCCCACGGTCATCTCCTCGTAGCGTACAGACCCCGCTGCTCAATGCAACGGATTACCGCGTCCGGGACCAGTCCGTCCACCGGCAGCCCCGCCTCGAGCCGTTCCCGCAGCTCGGTGCTCGAGACATCGAAGGGCGCCACCGGCACGGTGACGGCCCGCCAGCCCGGGGGGAGGAGGACCGGTGGGGCTCCGGGCCGGCCGACGACGGCCAGGGTGACCAGGTGGCGGAGGGTGGGCTCGTCCTTCCAGGTGGTCAGTCCGGCCACCACGTCCGACCCCACCACCAGGACCAGCTCGGCGGCGGGCAGCTCCCGCTGCAGTTGCCGGACGGTGTCGATCGTGTAGGTCGGGCCTCCCCGGTCGATCTCCATCCGACAGGGATCGAGGCCCGGCCACCCGCCGGCGGCCGCCTCGACCATGGCGAACCGGTCCTCGGCCGGAGTCAGCGTCCGTTGGCCCCCCTTCTGCCAGGGCTGGTTGGCCACCATCAAGAGCATCCGGTCGAGCCCGAGGGCCGTGCGCACTGCCTCCGCCACTTCGAGATGCGCGGTGTGCACCGGGTCGAAGGTCCCCCCGAATATCCCGATCCGGGCAGCCGGCTCCCCCACCGCTAGGTCCCGGACAGTGCGGCCACCACCGGTGCGAACGCTTCCATCTCCGCCTCATGCACCACGAGGTAGGAGAAGCCGAACCGCTCCCGCCGCTGCCCGCAGCAACTCGGCGATCTGGTCGGTGGACCCGATCATGGCGATCGGAGACCCTTCGACCTGCTCGGTCGTCAGGGAGAGCATGGCGGCCAGTTGGGCCACGGCCTCCTCTCGGTTGGGCACGATCTGCACGAGGAAGGTGAGGCACTGCAGCTCGAGGTCGTCGAACCGCTCGCCGGCCGCCTGCCGGATCCACTCGATCCGCTGGTCGTAGTACTCGGCCGAGGTCGTCTCGAGGACCTCGGGGCCGATGTAGCCGGCGGCCAGGCTCGGGTTCACCCCGACGATGTCGGCCTCCCGGGCGGCGATACCGAGGACCCGCCGGCCGCCGCCGCCGATGATGATGGGCGGATGGGGGCGCTGCACCGGGGTCGGCGCGCCGACCGCGCCGGCGACCTGGTAGTGCTGGCCGGAGAAGGTGGCCTCGCCCGCCGACCAGAGAGACTTCATCACCGTCAGGCTCTCGGCCATGCGGGAGATCCGGGTGCCGGCTGCGTCCTCCTCGAGGCCCGACTGCTCGTAGTCGGTGGTCATCCAGCCCGCGCCCAGCCCGAACTCGACCCGGCCGCCTGAGAAGAGGTCGAGCGTGGCGATCTCCTTGGCCAGCACGACCGGGTGCCGATAGTCGTTCCCGAACACGAGGGAGCCGACCCGGAGGGCGGCGGTCGCCTCGGCGGCCACGGTCAGGGCCACCAGCGGCCCGAACTGGTCCTCGAAGTGATCGGGGATGAACAGCGTCGAGTACCCGAGATCTTCGATCTTCCGGGCCGTGGCCCGCCATGCGGCACCGGTTTCGGCCTTGGACAGCTGGACTCCGAATCGAAAGGGATGCATGTTCCGAGCCTACGTCCGAAGGCTTTACGCTGGTGGCGTGGCCCCCCGAACCCGTACCCGCCTCGTGGACTCCCGACACCTGGAGGTCGAGGCCGGCCGCGCAACAACCGGTGTGGCCCGACGAGGCCGAGCTCAAGCGGGTCCACGCCCGTCTGAGCAGTCTGCCCCCGCTGGTCTTCGCCGGCGAGGCCCGGCACCTGACCCGTGCCCTCGGAGAGGCGGCCGATGGTCGGGCCTTCCTGTTGCAGGCGGGCGACTGCGCCGAGTCGTTCACCGAGTTCAGCGCCGACTCCATCAGGGACAAGCTGAAGGTCATCCTCCAGATGGCCGTTGTCCTCACCTACGGCGCCGGGGTGCCGGTGGTCAAGGTGGGCCGGATCGCCGGGCAGTTCGCCAAGCCCCGGAGCTCCCCCACCGAGACGGTCGGCGACCAGGTCATCGACTCCTTCCGCGGGCACATGGTCAACGACGACCTGCCCGAGCGCGCCGCACGCATCCCTGATCCGGCCCGACTGGTGGCCGCCTACCACCAGTCGGTCTCCACGCTCAACCTGCTCCGGGCCTTCACCAAGGGTGGCTTCGCCGATCTGAGCCAGGTCCATGCGTGGAACCAGCAATTCGTGGCCTCCTCCACCGAGGGGCAGCAGTTCGAGGACATCGCCGTGGGCATCGACCGGGCGCTCCGGTTCATGGCCGCCTGCGGCATCAACCTCACCGCCGAGGACAGCCTGCACGAGGTCGACTTCTGGACCAGTCACGAGGCGCTCATCCTCGACTACGAGGAGGCCCTGACCCGACGCGACTCGCTCACCGAGGAGTGGTACGACTGCTCGGCCCACATGCTGTGGGTGGGCGAACGCACCCGTCAGTTGTCGGGTGCCCACTGCGAGTTCCTGTCGGGCATCTGCAACCCGATCGGGTCGAAGATCGGTCCGGATGCCCGCCCCGACGAGGTGGTCGCCCTGTGCGAGCGCCTCAATCCGGAACGGGTACCGGGGCGGCTCACCCTGATCACGAGGCTGGGCGTCGACGCCATCGATTCGGGCCTTCCGCCGCTGCTGCGTGCCGTCAGGGACGAGGGGCACCCGGTGGTGTGGGTCTGCGATCCCATGCACGGCAACACCTTCACCGCCGACGGCGGCCAGAAGACCAGGAGATTCGACGACATCATCGGTGAGCTCAAGGGGTTCTTCCGGGCCCACCGCGAGGTCGGGACCTGGCCCGGCGGCGTGCACGTGGAGCTCACCGGCGACGACGTGACCGAGTGCCTCGGAGGGGTGGAGGACATCGTGGAGGCCGAGCTGCACCAGCGGTACACGACCACCTGCGATCCACGGCTCAACGCCCGCCAGTCCCTCGACCTGGCCTTTGCCGTCGCCGAGCTGCTGCGAGGCTGACCAGGGTCGTCGCCGAGCTGCTGCGAGGCTGACCAGGGTCGTCGCCGAGCTGCTGCGAGGCTGACCAGGGTCGTTGACCGCTCGGCGTTGACCGGCGAGAATGGCGTCGCCCAGGTGAGCTGGCGAAATGGCAGGGCCGTTGTCGAGCGGTGCCGCCGAACCGGGCCCCGGGAGCGCCACGCATCCGATTGCACGCATCCAATTGATGGAGATTGTTCACCATGCCGTTACCGCGTCACCGGAGCCATGCCACGCGACGGACGAGGGGGCGCACCGCGCGCCGCGCTGGTGGGGCACGGTGGCGGCCCTGGCGCTGCGTGGTCGGACTGCTCGGATCGGTGGCCGTCGTCGGGCCCGACACCCCGGTCGCCGCGGCCGACCACGGCCAAGACGGTGTCCGCCTACTGGCTGGTGGCCTCCGACGGCGGCGTGTTCTCCTTCGGCGGCGCCGGATTCTACGGTTCCACCGGCAATATCCATCTCAACAAGCCGGTCGTGGGCATGGCCGGGACCCCCAACAGCCAGGGGTACTGGCTGGTGGCCTCGGACGGCGGCATCTTCGCCTTCGGCAACGCCGGATTCTACGGATCCACCGGCGGCATCGTGCTCAACAAACCGGTCGTCGGCATGGCCGCCACCCCGGACGGGGGCGGGTACTGGCTGGTGGCCTCGGACGGCGGCATCTTCGCCTTCGGCGACGCCGGGTTCTACGGATCGATGGGCGGCCATCGCCTCAACAAGCCCGTCGTGGGCATGGCGGCCACCCCGGACGGCAAGGGCTACTGGCTGGTGGCCTCGGACGGCGGCATCTTCTCCTTCGGTGACGCCGCCTTCTACGGGTCGACCGGGAACCTCACCCTGAACAAGCCCATCGTCGGGATGACGGCGGCACCCAACGGGCACGGCTACTGGTTCACCGCATCGGACGGCGGCGTCTTCGCCTTCGGCGACGCCCCCTTCTACGGCTCGCTCGGCAATGTGCCCCAGAGCCGGCCCATCGTGGCCATCACCGCCGACCACTCGGGCAACGGGTACTGGTTCACCAACACCAACGGGGCGGTGACCGCCTTCGGCGGGGCCATCTACTGGGGCTCGGCCCCCCAGGTCCTCAACAATCCGGTGGTGGGGATGGCCGACGCCGATGCCAACGGCAGATTCTCGGGCTCGTCCTACCCGGCCGGCAGCTACGGGTACGACATCTCCAACTTCCAGTGCGGGAACCTGCCGCCCTCGCCCCACACCATCGGGCTGGTCCAGGTGGTGGGCGATTCGTACGGCAGCACCAACAACTGCCTCGGAGCCGAGGCGGACTGGGCCGGTGGGGGGCTCAATCTCTACATCTACCTGACCTACGGCCAGGCCACGAGCAGCGCCGACCCGGCCTGCCAGGCGACGGCCTCCCCGTCAGCTTGCAACTTCGGATTCGGCGCCGCCCTGAACGCCTTCGCCAAGGCCACCGCAGCCGGGGTCAACACCTCGGTGGGCTGGTGGCTCGACGTCGAGCCCGACACACCGGGGGTCCCGCAGTGGTCGTCCAACCTCGGAGCCAACGCCGCCCTGGTCAAGGGGGCCATCGACGGGCTGCACTACGAGGGCCTCAACGGGGTGGGCATCTATGCCAGCCCCGGCGACTGGACGGGCATCGTGGGAACCGACTACTCCCCGGCGGTGCCCTACTGGGCGGCCGACTGGGGCATCAACCCGGCCGCCACCTGCAGAAACGTCCATTCGCTCTACGCCGGGCTGCCCCGGGGCCCGGTCCAGATCGTGCAGTACAGCTCACCGAGCTCCCCCTACCCGGCCGGCGGCATGAGCACGGCGTTCGACAACGACTACGGCTGCTGATCCCACCGTGCCGATGGGCGCGGGCCGGAGGTGGCATCGGCCGGCCGGGCGCCTACCAGGCGGGGGCGGGACGGGCGATGTCGTTGTAGCCGAGCAGCCGCCACCGGTCCTCGTCGATCTCCCAGGTGGTCATGGAGGCGTGCTCGGTCCGGAGCTGGAGCCGGGCTCCGGCGAGGCCTCCGGCCACCGGCAGCTTGGCCAGCAGCGATGCCTCGATCACCCCGGCATGGCAGGCCACCACCACCACCTGGCCGCGGTGGGTGCCGGCCAACGAGTCCAGGGTGCCCGCCACCCGATTGACGAAGCCGGTCCAGCTCTCGCCGCCCGGGGCGATCGGCTGCCCCGGGTCGTCGTCCCAGTCGAGGGTGCCGAACCTGGCGGTGAACTCGCTCCAGGTCAGTCCGTCGGCCTCTCCGGGGTGGAGCTCGCACAGGCCGCACTCGGTCACGACGTCGGGAGGGGCGTGTCCTCCGCCCGGCGGATCCGGCCCGGTCGCCGACCAGGGCCGGCGCCACCAGCTCGGCGGTCTCGATGGCCCGGGGCAGCACGCTGGCGTAGAGGACGTCGGCCCCGGCCAGCTCCCCGGTGGCCAGCAGGCGGTCGCGCAGCCCCTCGACCTGCCGGCGGCCCCTCGGGGTCAGCCCCTCGCATCCCAGTCGTCCGCCGCACACGCCCGACACGTTGCACACCGCCTCCCCGTGGCGGATCAGCACCACCCGGGTGGCCGTCGCCGGCTGGGCCGATATCGGTGCGGATGCCCGTCGGGCGGAGGGGTGACCGCGGCCACCGGATCGCCCGCTCCCGAGAGCCCGTCGAAACCTCCGGGCGGGCCGGTCACGCCAGCTCGCCGACGAACTGCTCGAGCTGGCGGAGGGTGCGGCACTCGACCACGTCGTCGCAGTGGATGGCGTACTCACCGACGATCGAGTCGCCCGAGTCCCAGTAGGCCCGGGGCTCCGGATTGAGCCAGTAGACGTGGCGGGCCCGGGCCTGGAGCTCCTTGACCACCCAGGCCTGGGAGGCGTGGTAGTTGTTGCGGGCGTCGCCGAGCAGCAGCACGCTGGTGCGCGGCGTGATCTCCTCGCCCCAGCGCTCCCAGAACACGGTGAGCGCGTGACCGTAGTCGGAGTGGCCGTCCACCCAGATCACGTCGGCCTCGGTGTTGATGCGGTGCACCGCATCGGCGGGATCGTCGGCACCCTCGAAGAACCGGCTGACCTCGTCGATCCCGTCGATGAACACGAAGCTGCGCACCTTGGAGAACTGGGTGCTGATGGCGTGGACCAGGTGGAGGGTGAAGCGGGCGAACGACGCCACCGAGCCGGAGATGTCGGCGATGACCACGATCTCGGGTTTGGACGGCCGCGGGTAGCGGAATTTGGGATCGACGGGGACCCCACCGGTGGACAGGGAGTGGCGCATGGTGGAGCGGAAGTCCAGAGGTCCCTTGCGACCGTGGCGCCTCTTCCGGGCCAGCCGGACGGCCAGCTTGCGGGAGAGCGGCTGCAGCGACTTGCGCAGCGCCACCAGCTCGTCGCGGGTGGCGTGCATCACGTCGATGTCCTCGGGCAGCGGTTTGCGCAGCGACCGGGCCAGCGCCTCGCTGCCCCGATCGGCGACCAGGCGCCGCCTGATCTCGTTCTCGATCTCCTGGCGGAGCCGGTCGATACGGGACTGGTACTCGTCGCGCAGCAGCCGCTCCTCGAGCGAGGTGAGCGTGGCCATCGGGGCCCCGGGCTCGGGGGGCGAGTCGTCGTTGAGCGACGAGGTGGTGGCCCGGGCCGCATCCACCAGCCGGTCGAGAACCCGGTCGAGGTCGAGGTTCCGCAACGTCCGGTAGAGGTAGTAGGTCCCCCCGACCGGCCGACCCGCCTCCATCCCGGCATAGCGGGACACCGCCTGTCTGGCCACCGCGGCCACCATGGCGTCGTTGGCCCCGAGCAGCGCCTTGTAGAGCAGGTCGGCGAGCTCCTCGGGTGTCATGCCCTCCTGGCCGCCACCGCCACCGCCCCGACCCTGGCCCCGTCGGTTGCCCGAGCCGGTCATCCCGTCCGTCTCGAGCTCGGAGCCGGCGGCGGGGTCGTCGGACTCCTCGTCGATCCGGTACTCGGGGCCCCGCAGGGAGAAGTAGATCTCGAACGCCGTCTCGTACGCCCTCCAGTGGGACGACGACTTCACCAGGCTGGCCCCGAGCGTGTACTTGATCGCCTCCCGGTCCTCCATGGGGACGTGGGTGAGGGCCTCGGCCGCGTCGAGGTGCTCGGTGAGCGAGACGGGGATGCCCGCGGCCCGGAGCTCGGCGACGAAGCCGGTGAGGAGATCGAGCACGGCGCGACCGGTCGCTCAGTCCGGGGTTTCCACCCCGGCCAACTCCTTGGCTGCCCGGTCGATGTCCGATTGGTACTTCAAGAGGATGTGCAGGGTGTCGCGGGCCTGCTCGACATCGATCGACTCGACCCCGAGCACGACCAGGGTCCGGGCCCAGTCGAGCGTCTCGGACACCGACGGGTCCTTCTTGAGGTCGAGGGTCCGGATCGAGCGCACGATCCGGGCCACCTGGTCGGCCAGCGCCTGGCTGATGCCCGGCACCCGCGTCTCGATGATGGCCCGCTCGCGGTCGAGCTGCGGATAGTCGATGTGCAGGTAGAGGCAGCGGCGCTTCAACGCCTCGGAGAGCTCGCGGGTGTTGTTGGAGGTGAGGAAGACCAGGGGTATCTGGGTGGCCCGCACCGTGCCCAGCTCGGGAATCGAGACCTGGTACTCGGAGAGGATCTCGAGCAGGAGGGCCTCGGTCTCGAGCTCGACCCGGTCGACCTCGTCGACCAGGAGCACCACCGGCTCGGGTGACCGGATGGCCTCCAGCAGGGGCCTGGCCAGGAGGAACTCCTCGGAGAAGATGTCCTCTTCGAGCTCCTGCCACGTCTGTCCGGAATCGGCCTGGATGCGCAGGAGCTGCTTCTTGTAGTTCCACTCGTAGAGGGCCTTGGACTCGTCCAGGCCCTCGTAGCACTGGAGGCGGATGAGCCGGCTCCCGGTCAGACGGGCGACCGACTTGGCCAGCTCGGTCTTGCCGGTGCCGGCCGGACCCTCGACCAGGACCGGCTTGGCCAGGCGGTCGGCCAGGAAGACGACCCCGGCGATCCCCTCGTCGGCCAGGTACTGCACGCCGGCCAGACCCTGGCGGACCCCGTCGATGGACTCGAAACGGGGAGCGCCGGCGGTCGGGAAACCCGAGGTGATGGCGTCGGACGGGTCCGGCGGGGCGGATCCGGTCGCCGGCCCGGTCATGACCGCACCTGCCCGTTGCCCGATACCACGTACTTGACCGAGGTGAGCTCCCGGAGCCCCATCGGCCCCCGGGCGTGGAGCTTCTGGGTGGAGATCCCGATCTCCGCTCCGAGACCCAGCTCCTCGCCGTCGACGAACCGGGTCGAGGCGTTGACCAGCACGGCGGCCGCGTCCACCTCGGCGGTGAACCGGTTGGCCGCGGCCAGGTCGCCGGTCACGATGGCCTCGGAGTGCCCCGAGCCGTAGCGGGCGATGTGGTCGATGGCCGCGTCGAGGTCGTCGACCACGGCCACCGTCATGGTGAGGTCCAGGAACTCGGTGGCGAAGTCGTCCTCGGTGGCACTGCCCACGCCGGGGAGGACCGATCGGGTGGCCGCGTCGCCGAGCAGGGTGACCCCGGTGAGGGCCTCGGCCACCCTGGGCAGGAAGGCGTCGGCCACCGCCCGGTGGACGAGGAGGGTCTCCGCGCTGTTGCACACGCCCGGCCGGTGCGTCTTGGCGTTGACCACGATCGATTCGGCCATGGACAGGTCGGCGGCCCGGTCCACGTAGACGTGGCAGTTCCCCGCGCCGTCGATCACGTAGGGCACCGTGGCGTGCTCGAGGATCGAGGCCACCAGCGAGGGCCCACCTCGTGGGATCAGGCAGTCGATCAGCCCGTCGAGCTGCATGAAGGCCACCGCCGACGACCGGTCGTGTCCGCCACCAGCCCCACCGCGTCGACGGGGAGGCCGGCCTTGGCCAGCCCGTCCCTCAGGACCGCGGCGATGGCCAGGTTGGAGGTCACCGCCGACGACGACCCCCGCAGGAGCACGGCGTTGCCCGACTTGAGGCAGAGCCCGGCGGCATCGCTGGTCACGTTGGGCCGGTTCTCGTAGATGATCCCGACCACGCCCAGCGGGACCCGGACCCGTTCGATCCGCAGGCCGTTGGGACGGACCCACCCGTCGACCACCTCGCCCACCGGGTCGGGGAGGCCGGCCACCTTGCGCAGCCCGCCGGCCATGGCGGCCACCCGGGCCGCGTCCAGGCGGAGCCGGTCGAGGGTGGTGGCGTCGGCTCCGGACGCTTCGGCCCGCCCGACGTCGACGGCATTGGCCTCGAGGATCCGGTCCGTCCGCTGCTCGAGCAGGTCGGCGGCCCGTCCGAGGGCCTCGTCACGGGCATCCGAGGAGGCACGGGCCAGGACCCGGCTGGCAGCCCGCGACCGCCGGGCCAGATCGATCATCGTGGAAATTTGGCTCGAAGACACCGTGTCAGCGTACTTGGCGGGGTTCCCACCCCCGCGCCCGGGCCCTCCAACCCTCAGTCGAGCACGACCAGGTCGTCGCGGTGGACCACTTCACGGGAGGCGTCCTCGGGCAGCTCGTCCGATCGCCGGCCGGCCCAGTCGGCCACGGTGGAGGAGTCCTGGCGCACCAGCCCCTTGGCGAAGACGGCACCGTCGGGACCGGCGATCTCCACCGCGTCGTCGATGTTGAAGGCGCCGAGGACAGAGGTCACCCCGGCCGGCAGCAGCGACCGGCCCTTGTCGACCAGGGCCCGCCTGGCCCCGGCGTCGACCACGATGGTCCCGGCGGCCCCGATGGCGAAGGCGATCCACAGCTTGCGGGCCGGCAGTCGGCGGGCCTGGGGCCGGAACCGTGTCCCCACTCCGGGCACGGACCCGGTCACCGCGGCCAGGACCCCGGGGCGGGAGGCATCGGCGATGACCGCCTCCACGCCCGACCACACCGCGATCTTGGCCGCGGCCAGCTTCGATCCCATCCCGCCGCTGCCCATGGCCGTGCCCGGTCCGCCGGCGATGCGCTCGAGCTCGTGATCGATCTCGACGACCTCCTCGATGAGCGATCCGGCGTCGGTCCGCCGCGGGTCCTCGGTGAACAGTCCGGCGGTGTCGGTCAGCAGCACGAGGAGCTCGGCCCGGACCAGGTGGGCGACCAGCGCGGCCAGACGGTCGTTGTCCCCGAACCGGACCTCCTCGTCGGCCACTGCGTCGTTCTCGTTGACCACGGGACGACCCCCAGGTCGAGCAGCCGGCCCAGGGTCTGGCGGGCGTGGAGGTACTGGCTCCGGTGCACGAAATCCAGCGGGGCCAGCAGGACCTGGCCGGCGGTGAGGCCACGCCGCTCGAGGGCGTCGCTCCAGACCTGCATCAGCCGGTGCTGGCCGACGGCGGCCACCGCCTGGAGCGTGGCCGGATCCGTCGGCCGCGGACGGTCCGGGGCCAGGCTGGTCCAGCCGGCGGCGATGGCACCGGAGGTCACCACCACCACCCGGATGCCGGTCGCCCGGGCCTCGGCCACCTCGCCGCTGAGCTTGTCGATGGCGTCGGCGTCCACCCGTCCGGAGGCGGTGGTGACCGAGGATGAGCCGATCTTGACCACCACCGTCCTGGTCGTGGAGGAGCCGGGTGGTGAGGTGGCCGCTACCACGACCGACGGCGCCGGCCGGCCGGGTCCCCGGTGAACTCCGGTTGGTCGCGATACCAGACGAAGGTCAGCTCGCCGATGTGGACCAGGTCGCCGTCGCGGGCCCCGGCCCGGGCCAGGGCCCGGTCGACCCCGATCCGCCGCAGCCGGCCCTGGACGTAGTCGGCGGCTTCGTCGGAGGTGAGATCGTTGAGGGCCACGGCCCGCTCGGCCACCCTCCCCTCCACCCGGTAGACGCCGTCTCCGATCCGCTCCACGCCGAACCCCTCGGGCAGCGGTCGGTGGATCACGACGGACCCCTGGTTCTCGGGCTCGACGGCGCGGGCCGCGGCCACCAGGCCGGTGAGCCTCCCCACCAGCTGATCGATACCCTGGCCGGTCACCGCCGAGATGGCCAGGTCCGGTCGGAAGTCCCCGAATTCGCCTGGGTCGCGCGCGCCGGCCGACGTCGACCGGCCGGAACGGCTGCGTCACCGGCCGGAACGGCTGCGTCGAGCTTGGACCCCACCACCAGGCGGGGCCGCTCGACCAGATCCGGCTGGTAGCGCTCGAGCTCGTCGAGGAGCACACGGTACTGCTCGGCCGGCGGGATCCCGGTGACCGGATCCAGCTCGACCAGCACCACCAGCACCCGTGAGCGGGTGATGTGGCGGAGGAACCGGTGGCCGAGCCCCTTGCCCATGGCCGCCCCCTCCACCAGCCCGGGGATGTCGGCCACCGTGAACGTGGAGCCGTCGGCGGCCCGCACCACTCCCAGGTGGGGCTCGAGGGTGGTGAACGGGTAGTCGGCGATCTTGGGCTTGGCCGCCGAGATCCGTGAGATGAGCGTGCTCTTGCCCACGTTGGGGAACCCGACCAGGGCCACGTCGGCCACCAGGGCCAGCTCGAGGTCGTACCACTGCTCGTGACCCTTCTCCCCCTGCTCGGCGAACGAGGGCGCCCGTCTGCGGTTGGTCAGGAAGCTGGCATTGCCCCTGCCTCCGCGGCCGCCTTCGCCGGCCACCCAGCGGTCGCCCGGTCCGACCAGGTCGACGAGGACGGTCCCGTCCGGTCCCCGGACCCGGGTGCCGACCGGCACCGGTACCTCGAGATCGGCTCCGCGTGCCCCGTGCTTCTTCTTGCCGCCGCCGTGACCTCCGTCGCCGGCCCGGCGGTGGGGGTGGTCGCGGAAGCCGAGCAGGGACGACTGGTTGGTGGTGGCCACCAGCCACACATCGCCTCCCCGACCGCCGTCGCCCCCGTCCGGGCCTCCCCGGTCGACGTGGGCCTCCCGACGGAAGGCGACCGCGCCGGCGCCACCGTCGCCCGCCTTCACATGGAGTTGCGCCTCATCGACGAAGCCGGACATGGTTCGATCCTACCGACGGACCGTCGCCCTCCCGGAGAAACAGCCTGTTCAGGCCCGGACCAGCACCGCCTGACGCAGTCGGGCCACCGCGTCGGCCACCCCGAGCCACTCGGCCAGACCCTGGTAGCTCCCGTGGCGGGACACGATGGCGGCCAGGAACTCCTCCATGGTCTCGGGCATGACCTGGAGCACGGCCGGAGCGTGCCGCTCGACCTCCGCGACGGACGTCGGGGTACTCGGCCTTCAGGTGCTCGAGGAGGCGCACCATGGCCGCCGCACTGAGGGCGTAGTCCTCCACGATGGTCCGGTCGGGAACACCCACGAAGGCCAGGATCAGCGCCGACAGGACGCCCGTCCGGTCCTTGCCCGCGCTGCAGTGGAAGACCGCGGGCAGCGAACCGGTCGAGCCCAGGACTTCGAAGGCCCTGCTCAGGGCAGGTGCACCCTGGTCCACCATCTCGACGTAGCGCGACGCCACGTAGGAGGACTCGCGCCACGAGGGCATCTCCTCGGTGGACGGGAGCACGTCGGTGAGCGGCAGGTCGACGAAGCGGACCGGCACCTGTTCGACCGGGAACCGGCCCCGTTGCTCGGCCTCGTCGACGGTCCGGAGGTCGATGACCGTGGACACGCCCAGCTCGATGAGCCGGCGGTGGTCGTCCGCACTCAGGCGGTGGAGGCCGTCGGCCCTGAACAGGCGCCGCCACCCGATCCTGGTGGCCGTCCCCGGTCCGGTAGCCGCCCAGGTCGCGGAAGTTGACGCAGCCGTCGAACTCCAGGGTCCGGCTGTAGGAAGGGTCGGCCGGGTCGGGATCCGAGGCGGCGACATCGGCTGCTGACATGGTCCGGATCGTACCGTCTGCACCGCGCGCCGGGACCGGCGCGGGTCGGGCCGTTCAGTCGCCGGTGATCACGTCGACCAGTTTGCGGCCCTTTCGACTGGTGAAGTGCACCGTGCCGTCCGACAGGGCGAAGAGCGTGTCGTCGCCGCCCAGGCCGACGTTGTGGCCGGGATGGAACTTGGTGCCCCGCTGGCGGACCAGGATGGCCCCGGCCTGCACCGTCGTTCCGCCGAACGCCTTGACGCCCAGTCGCTGGGCGTTCGAATCACGGCCGTTCCGGGTCGAACCGCCGCCTTTGGTCTTGGACATCTGAGGCTGCTCCTTGCCCTCTAGCTCGCCGCGCTGATCGAGGTGATGGCGATGGTCGAGTACCGCTGGCGGTGACCCCACCGGGTGCTCTGGTTGGACTTGTTCTTGTAGGTGAAGCCCCGGATCTTCGGTCCGAGCTCCTCACCCACCACCGTGGCCGTCACCGATGAGCCGGCCAGCTGCGCCGGGGTGGCCAGGACGGTCTCACCGTCGACCACCAGCACAGGCGTGAAGCTCACCTCTGCCCCGGGGGCCTCCCCCAGCAGTTCCACGCGGAGGGTCTGCCCTTCGGCGACCCGCTCCTGCTTTCCTCCGGTTCTGATGACGGCGTACATAGGGATGCGACTCTACTACAGGCCGTCTAGAGCTCCGGATCGTCGATGACGATCCCACGGCCGCCACACACCTCGCAGGTGGTGGACATCGATTCGATGAGCCCTTCCGACACCCGCTTGCGGGTCATCTCCACCAGCCCCAGCTCAGAGATGTCGAAGACCTGGGTGCGGGTCTTGTCCCTGGCCAGGGCCGAGCGCAGCGCGCTGCCCACCTTGTCCCGGTTCTCACGGATCTCCATGTCGATGAAGTCGATCACGATGATCCCCCCGATGTCCCGGAGCCGGAGCTGCCTGGCCACCTCCTCGGCCGCCTCCAGGTTGTTCCGGTAGACGGTCTCCTCCAGGTTGGTGGTCCCGACGTTCTTGCCCGTGTTGACGTCGATCACGGTGAGGGCCTCGGTGCGGTCGATGACCAGCGAACCGCCGGAGGGGAGGTACACCTTGCGGTCGAGGGCCTTGTGGAGCTGTTCGTGCACGTGATAGCGCTCGAAGACCGGCAGGGGCTCGACCGCCGGGTCGAAGTACTCCACCCGGTCGGCCAGTTCGGGGTTGACGGCGCCGACGTAGTCGCGGACCTGTTCGTAGAGGGCCAGGTCGTCGATGACCACGGCCCGGTACTCGCGGTTGAGCTCCTCGCGGATGACCCGCACGGCGATGGCCGGCTCCCGGTACAGCAACGCCGGACCCTGTCCCCTGGTGGCCTCGGAGGCGATGGCCTCCCACTGCTCGACGAGGCGTTCCACGTCGTTCCCCAGCTCCTCGGCACTGGCCCCGGCGGCGGCCGTCCGGACGATCAGGCCGTGCCCCTCGGGCCGGACGGCGTCGACGATCCGGCGCAGCCGCTTGCGCTCGGCGTCCTCGAGCCGCTTGGAGATGCCGTAGGCCGTGCTGTTGGGGACCAGGACCACGAACCGGCCGGGGATCGAGACCTCCTGGGTGAGCCGGGCCCCTTTGGCCCCGATCGGGTTCTTGGTCACCTGGCACAGAATGGTCTGGCCCGGGCGGAGCAGCTGCTCGATCCGGGGCTGGCCGGGAGCACCGCCGGTCTCGACGTCGTCGGTGTCGTAGCGGACATCGCCGTGGTAGAGGACGGCGTTCTTCGGCGTGCCGATGTCGATGAAGGCGGCCTCCATCCCGGGCAGCACGTTCTGGACGCGACCCCGGTAGATGTTGCCGTCGATCTGGGTGGCGTCGTCCGACGCCCGGGAGATGTAGTGCTCGACCAGGGTGCGGCCCTCGAGCAGGGCGATCTGGGTGGCCTCCGGACGGACGTGCACGCAGATCATGTACCGCCCGACGGCCTTGCCCCGGCGCTCCCGGCCCCCCCGCCGGCCCTCGGCCCGGCCCCCGGTGCCGGCCTGGGCCCGGGGGCCGGCGGCGGCCGCATCGGTCTGCACGGCAGGCCGCTGCCGGGAGCGTCCTCCGCTCCCACTTCCGCTCCCACCTCCGCTCCCGCTACGCCCCTCGCCGCGGCCTCCAGCCGCCGCGTCCGGGCGGCGAGAGGTGCCGGCACCACCGTTGGCCGTGGCGCCGGTGCCCGGCTCGGTCACGGGACGGGCGGGCCGGCTGTCCCCGATCTTCGGCCGCTCGGGGACGGGCCGCGGGCCCAGCGGCCGATGGACCGTCGGCCCCGGTCGCCGCCGGCGCGGCCGGGCACGGACCGCGTCCGCAGGCCCCGTCTGCGCCCTCGTCCTGGGCTCGTGCACCGGCCGAGGAAGACCTCCCTCGGCCTCCCCGGGAGCCGCGCCGCCTGCGGCTCTGGGTCCGGGCGCCGTTCTGGTCCCGGGCCTCCTGGCCTACGCCATCAGCCTCCGGGCCCGACCGCGCCCGAGGTCGGTCCGTCACCGTGCGAGCCGTTTCCCGAAGGCGGCATGCCCGCACCGCTGGACTTGACCGGCGTGACGGCCTGGGCTGGTCCCGGCGATTCTGCCGGGACCTCCACCGGTTGTCCGGTTGCTCCATCTGACATCGATATCCCTTTCAAGACTTCTCATGACGCACGCTCCAACGCGTGCGCGGCGCGGTCGACACCTGCGGCGTCCCCCCGGCGTTCGAGGGGCTCCTCGCGGATGCCGTCGCGCTCGATCCACTGTTGCGTTCTGCATGCCCGGTCGAGGACCGGGACTCCTCCGGTCATGCCACCGGCGCTCGCCCCCGCCGGCGGGTCGCCATCCCGTGGGCCGGAAACGGCGATGAGGCCGCGGACCAGCTCCACGGGGCGGACGCCACGGGGTTGGGTGGCCAGTTCGGCCACCAGCGTGACCGAGCCTTCGGCTCCGCCTCCGAACGGCGGCTCCGGCAGGTCGCACACGGCCAGGGACAGCACCGACGGCCGGAGGTCGTCGCTTTCCTCCCTGCCCTTCCGCTCCCTCGTGATGGGGACCGACGTCGCCTCGAGAAGCAGTGCCACCCGATCCTCGAGCTGGGCTCTGGACAGGCCGGCGATGGCCATCACCCACGAACACGACGTGACCAACTGCTGCAACGAGCCGGTGCTGCGCTCGACCAGCGTCACCCCGTCCACCTCGATGCCGGCGGGAAGCAGGTCGGTGAGCCGGGCCGGCAGCGACGGCACGTCGACGCCGGCGGCCTCGGGCCGGTCCTCGTCGAGGACGACGTCGAGATACTCGGCCAGCGACTCGCACCCGGTGGGCAGGGCCAGGCCGAAGCTGAGCTGCGGCCGGGGCGAGAACCCCCTCGAATAGGCCAGGGGGAGCCCGGCCCGCCGCAAGGCCCGCTCCCACATGCGAGCCACGTCGCGCTGGCTGGTGAAGCGGATCTTGCCGAGCTTGGCGAAGCGGAAGCGGATTCGCATCTCAGCCTCTCCCCTCTCCGACCCGCGGCAACGCGGCATCCTTCTCCGGCCCGGAGGCCGGACCGGCACCCGATGGCACCGTAGTCAGGAATCGTACCGGCACTTGGCCCCCGGTTGAGAGATCCTGCCCCGTGCCCTGGCTCCCGCCTGCCGGAGGCACCGCCGAGGCCACGACGTGTTCGATGCCGAACCCGGTGCAGGCACCGCAGTCGTAGCACGGGGTCCACCGGCAGTCCTCCAGACCGTGGTTGGCCAGGGCATCGACCCAGTCCTGCCACAGGAAATCGCGGTGGAGGCCGGCCGAGAGATGGTCCCAGGGCAGGACCTCGTCCTCGGTCCGGTGGCGGTAGACGGTGTCCTCGAGGGAAAACCCGTGGTCGGCAAGGGCGTCGGTCCACCGTCCGAGCTCGAAGTGCTCCGTCCACTCCTGAAAGGTCCCTCCCGCCCGCCAGACCTGCTCGATCACCGGCCCCATCCGGCGGTCCCCGCGGCTGACCACGCCCTCCACCGCGGTGGCCTTGGGGTCGTGCCACCGGATGGTGAGGCCCGCGCACCGGGCGGGCCGCGTCGCGCAGGAGGTGGACCTTTCGGGTGAGCTCCTCGATGGTGTTCTGACCGAACCACTGGAAAGGGGTCTGGACCTTGGGCACGAACCCTCCCACCGAGGCGGTGACCGTGACCCCTTTGTGGTAGCGGCGACCGATGGCCACACACTGCTTGGCCAGGCCGACGATGCCCAGGGTGTCCTCGTCGGTCTCGGTGGGCAGGCCGATCAGGAAGTACAGCTTGACCCGCTTCCACCCCTGGCTGAAGGCGGCATCGACGGCGGCGTAGAGATCCTCCTCGCGGATCAGCTTGTTGATCACCTGGCGCATCCGCCAGGTCCCGCCTTCGGGGGCGAAGGTGAGCCCGGTGCGCCTCACCCGCTGGATCTGGGCTGCGGTGCCCACGGTGAAGGCGTCCACCCGCAGGCTGGGGAGGCTGACCGACACCTGTCCCGAGCAGGAGGGATCGTCGATGATCGAGGTGACCGTCTCCTCGATGCCCGAGTAGTCGGCACTGGACAGCGAGGTCAGGGCCACCTCGTCGTAGCCGGTGCGGGCCAGGCCGCCCATCACCATGGTCCGCACCTGCTCGGCCGGGCGCTCCCGCACCGGGCGGGTGATCATCCCGGCCTGGCAGAAACGGCATCCCCGGGTGCAGCCGCGGAACAACTCGACGTTGAGGCGGTCGTGGACCACCTCGATGAGCGGCACCAGCTGCTGGCGCGGATAGGGCCACTCGGCCAGGTCGGCGATGGTCCGCTTCTCCACCAGCTCCGGAGTGTCGGGGAACCTGGGCGTGACCGCGGCCAGTCTCGGGGCCGGGACCGGACCCCCGGTCGGGCGACCGGGCGCCGCCTCCGGCACGGGCTCGTAGGTGGCCTCGTAGCAGGCCGGGACGTAGACCCCGGGCAGGCGGGCCAGGGCACGGAGCAGCGCCTCCCTCGACGTGCCGTCGGTCCGCCCGGCCAGGGCCGCCGCCAGCACCTCGTTGATCTCCCCCACGGCCTCCTCGCCGTCCCCGAGCACGAAGCAGTCCACGAAATCGGCCAGCGGCTCGGGATTGAAGGCGCAGTGCCCGCCGGCCACCACGATGGGATCGTCCAGCGTGCGGTCGGCGGCATGGAGCGGGACCCGGGCCAGGTCGATCAGATTGAGCACGTTGGTGTAGACGAGCTCGGCCGAGAGATTGAAGGCCAGGACGTCGAAAGACCCGGCGGCCAGGTGGTTCTCGAGGGAGAAGAGGGGAACGTCGGCCGCTCGCATGGCCGCTTCCATGTCCACCCACGGGGCGTAGGCCCGCTCGGCCACGGCATCGTCGCGCTCGTTGAGGATCTCGTAGAGGATCTGCAGGCCCTGGTTGGGCAGCCCGATCTCGTAGGTGTCGGGATAGATGAGCAGCCACGACACGGCTGTCTCGGCGTGCTCGGTGACCTGGGCTCCCAGTTCCCCACCGATGTAGCGGGCCGGCTTGGTGACCTGGGCCAGCAGGGGTTCCACGCGTGGCCAGAGGGACTGCATCTCCCCTGCATCTTAGGGGCGCCGGGACCCGGCGGCGGTGCGCCGGCCCGGGAGCCGCCCCACCCGGTCATGACCGGGGTCCGCCCGGCCTCAGCCGCCGGGAGGCACCGTGGTGGTCGTGGTCGGGGCCGGGGTGGTGGGGAGCGGGATGGGCGTTGTCGACTGCACAATGCCCTGTTCAGGGGGAATGCCCGGGGCGGTGACCGGGTGGGTGGCCAGATAGTTGAAGATCGACCGCACCACCGGCGCCGCCGCGGTGGCGCCGTAGCCGGCCTGGTCGATCACGCACACCACCACGTACTGGGGGTCGGCAGTGGGGCCGAAGCCCACGAACCAGGCCGTGGGCTCCTTGCCGATCTCGCTGTCGGCGGTCCCGGTCTTGCCGGCCACGCCGCCGGGGAAGTTGAGCCCCCGGAAGGTGCCGTAGGCGGTGCCGCTCGGGTCCTGCACGGCACCGGTGAACCCGGCGAGCAGGGCGTCGTACGTCGACGGCGGCAGGCTGACATGGCCGGTCACCTTGGGGGCGAACCGCTTGACGACCTTGCCCGACGGGGAGACGATGGCCGCCGCCACCTCGGGGGCGTACCGGGTGCCGCCGTTGGCGAAGGTCGAGTAGGCCACCGCCTGCTCGATCGGGGTGATGACCGTCGCCCCCTGGCCGAAGGCCATCTCCACGTTGTCCCCGGTGTTCCAGACCGTGTTGGGGAACCCGGTCGGGCTCTCCGCGTGCAGCTTGAGGTCCTCGGCCAGGCTGTCCACCCGGGCCTGGTCCGATTCGCCGGGCAGGTCGATGCCGGTCAGCTCGCCGAGGCCGTACTGGGCGGCCTGGTTCTGGATCGGGGTCGTGCCCGTACGGTCCGGTCATGCTCGTAGGCGTCCCAGAACATGGCGCCGAGGTTGTAGAAGAAGTCGTCGCTGGACACGGTGAGGGCGGTGGAGACGTCGATCTCGCCGAACCCGCCGTCGCCCTCGCTGTTGTGGAAGATGCAGGAGCTGCTGCCGTACTGGCAGGCGGGCACGGTGTAGGTGCCGGTGTCGTCGTAGTAGTAGCCCGGGCTGATGAGCCCGAGGTCGAGGGCGGCGGTGGCCGTGTTGAGCTTGAAGGTGGAGCCCGGCGTGTACAGCCCGTCGATGGCCCGGTTGAGCAGGGGCTCGTCGTTGGCCGGATCGGTGAGGGCGGCGTAGTTGGCGTCGGAGATCCCCCCCACCCACACCGACGGGTTGTACGACGGGTACGACGACATGGCGTAGACCGCCCCGGTCTGGGGGTCCATGACGATCGCCGCGCCACCGGTGGCCGCCGGCTGGCAGCCCGAGTTGTTGTTGCACTGGGGGTCGAAGCTGTGCCGGAGGGCCAGGATCTGGGTGGCCAGGGCGTTGTCGGCCACCTGCTGCAGACCGGTGTCGATGTTGGTGACACGACGTTGTCGCCCGCGGCCGCCGGGGTCGTCTTGAGGGTGCCCACCACCTGACCCTCGGGGTTGACCTCCAGCTCCTGTCGGCCGGGCGTGCCCCGCAGCTCGGACTCGTACTGGTACTCCAGTCCCGACTGGCCGAAGGGGTCGCCGGCCTGGTAGCCCTGCGATGCCCGGGCCTTGAGCTCGGCGCCGTTGATCGTCCCCACGTAGCCGAGGGCCTGCGACGCCGGATAGCCCATCTGGGCCGGCCCGGGCAGCTCGAGCTGGGGATAGTTTCGCTGGGTGGTGGCCACCGCCGTCACCCCGGGGAACTCGCTCTGGTGCTCGTCGATGTACAAGATGTCGCCCAACGGGGCGTTGGACAGGATCGGAACCGGCTTGTACAGGCTGTACTGGGGATCGGCGATGGTGGTCTTGACCTGGGCGGTGGTCTGCCCGATGAGTGCGGCCAGCCTGCCCACGACGACCGGCTCCTGGACGGCCGCCACCCGGGACAGGGTGATCTGCTCGGTGACCACGTTGTTGACCAGGGGATTGCCGTAGCGGTCGAGGATCAGGCCCCGGGTGGGCTGGATCTGGACGACACGGATCTGGTCGGCGTTGGCGGCCTGGGCCGCGGCCGGGGCCTCCAGCACGGTGAGGGCCCACAGGCGGAGCCCGAGCAGGGCGAAGAGGCCGACGACCACCAGCGCGATGATGCGAATGCGGAGCCCGGGCCGGGACGTACTGGTGTCCGGGGTGTCGAGCATCGCCTCCACCGAGAACCGGCTCTGGCGCATCTTCGGCTGTTTCGCGCTCTTCTGGCGCGGCCTTGCGCTCCCGTTCGGGACGGCCGAAGCGACGGGAGCCCTTGAACGGGTGGCGGAGGGATCGGTTCACGAGGGACCAGTATCCCAAGCATCGGCCCGGGACCGGTACGCGGACCGGGGCCACGGTCAGCGCGCCCCCGACGAGACCGCCGAGGTGGGCACACCCTCGATGGACGCGGCCGGCAGCGCCCACGTCACCAGGCGCAGGGCGGGGATGGCCAGCACCGCGTTGGTCACCGACACCACCACGATGATCCGCAGCAGATCGACGTGGAGCATCTGCGGCTGGCCGAGAACGGATCCGAGCACGGCGTAGAGGCCCTCGTAGGCCGCACTGGCCCCGAGGGCGACCAGCGGCGCCAGCCACAGGGCCGACCGGTTGAGGGCGAGGGTCATGGCCCCGACGCCGAACCCGACGATGCTCCCGACCAGCGCGGACAGCCCGAAGGGTGTGGGCAGGAAGAGGTCGGCGACCAGTCCGGCCCCGAATCCCATGGTGGCCCCCCGGGCCGGACCGCCGACGATGCCGGCCACGACGGGGAGGAGGATCATGATGTCCGGATGCACGCCCCCCACCCGGAGGTCGAGGACCAGCGTCTCCTGCACGATGACGAAGAGGAGCACCACCAGCCCGACCCGGGTCACGTCCCGTGCGGTCATCGGGATCGGCCCAGCCGTAGGTGAGCCCGCTCGGAGTGCGGGCCGGGGCCCCGTTGCACGGTGGTCACGAGGACGGTCCCCACAGCACGACGGCCACGTAGCTGAGGTGGACCAGATCGGCCAGCGGCTCGAGGGTCACCGACTCCTCCGACGCCGTCGCCCCCGTCCTCGAGGCCACGACCTTGGCCACCGGGATCCCGGCCGGATAGCTCGCACCCTGCGAGCCCGCTGGTGGTGAAGACGTCGCCGGCGGAGAGCTTCGTGTTGTTGGGCACCAGGCCGGCGCTGAGCGGCCTGCCCGACCCCTGACCGGTGAGCACGGCCAGCGACGAATCCGCCGGCGGGCCCGTAGCGGACCCCGACCGACGACTGGCCGTCGGTGATCAGGCGCACCGTGGCCGTGTTGTGGTTGGCCTGGACGACCTGCCCCACCAGGCCTCCGGCGCCGACCACGGGCATGTCCAACTGCACGCCTTCGTCCCGGCCGACGCCGATGTCGATGGTGGCGGCGAAGTCGCTCGGCGCGAAGTCGGTCACCTCGGCCGGCACCGTCTGCAGATTGCCGATGAAGGGGAGGTTGAACAACGTGCTCAACTGCTTCATGGCCTGGTCGACCTCCTGCTCGCGAGGCCTGCTCCTGTCTCAGCTGGTCGATCTCTTGCTGGAGCTTCTGGTTCTGCTGGCGAACCGCCCCGTAGTGGACCGAACCGGCCAGGAAGCTGCCGACGGGCTCGACGATGTCGTCGACCCCCGAACGCACCGGCGAGAAGGCGTCGGCCGCCACCGACTTCACGCCCGAGGTGATGCGATGGAACCCCCCGCGGGCGTCGAGGGTGATGATGGTCACCGACGCCAACAGCAACAGGATCAAGGTGGTGCGAGGGCGGCGGGACCGCCGCGCCTTCGCCACGGCTGACGTGTCCTCCGGACGTTCAGCGGGCCGATGAGGTGATGAGGACCTGCTTCAGGGCCTCGAACTCCTCGAGGCACTGCCCGCTGCCGATGGCCACGCAGTTGAGGGGATCGCGGGCCACCACGATCGGCATGCCCGGTCTCCTGGGTGAGGCGGCTGTCGAGCCCGTGCAGGAGGGCGCCACCGCCGGTCAGGACGATGCCCTGCTCCATGATGTCGGCGGCCAGCTCCGGAGGCGTGCGGTCGAGGGTCACCTTGACGGCGTCGACAATGGCGGCCACCGGCTCGTCGATGGCCTTGCGGATCTCCTGGGTCGAGATGACCACCGTCTTCGGCAACCCGGTGACCAGGTCCCGGCCGCGGATCTCCGCATGGAGCTCCTCTTCGAGCTCGTAGGCGGATCCGAGAGCGATCTTGATCTCCTCCGCGGTGCGCTCGCCGAGGGCCAGGCTGTACTCCTTCTTGACGAACGAGACGATCGCCTCGTCGAGTTCGTCGCCACCGATACGGATCGACTGGCTGGTCACGATCCCGCCCAGCGAGATGACCGCCACCTCGGTGGTCCCGCCACCGATGTCGACCACCATGTTGCCGGTCGGCTCGTGGACCGGGAGCCCGGCGCCGATGGCCGCCGCCATCGGTTCCTCGATGATGTAGGCCTTGCGTGCCCCGGCGTACTCCGCCGCCTCCATCACCGCCCGCTGCTCGACACCGGTGATTCCCGACGGGACGCAGATGACCATGCGCGGCTTGGCGAAGCGACGCTGGTGCACGCGGTGGATGAAGTACCGGAGCATCTTCTCGCAGATCTCGAAGTCGGCGATGACCCCGTCCTTCAAGGGACGGATGGCCTGGATGTGGCTCGGGGTCCGGCCGATCATGCGCTTGGCCTCGGCGCCGACGGCCAGGGGCCGGCCGTCCTTCACATTGACGGCGACCACCGAGGGTTCGTTCAGCACGATGCCCCGGCCGCGCACGTACACCAGTGTGTTCGCCGTGCCGAGGTCGACCGCCATATCGCGGCCAAGAAGTGAGAAACCGTTGTCGCGCATCAGCGATGCACTCCTCCGTCAGTAGTGGTTCGGGGCTTCGTGAGTGCGTTTGACCACACCTGTTGCGCCGCTGCCCTCGTCCTTCACGACCAGCGGCATCTGCTCCATCAGGCTAGGGGAACCGGCGGGCGGAAACAAGGTCGCCCCGATGGGAACCCGCACCCGTGACCCGGTCGGGCCGTCTGTCCACCCGATCCGGTCCCGCTGCCCCCGATGATAGCGACCCGGGTGGCCGGTCCGTCCCGGGTGGCCGGTCCGCGACCGGCACCGATCTCAGCCCAAGTCGGGGAAGAAGATCCCGATCTCACGGGCGGCGGACTCGGGCGAGTCCGATCCGTGAATGAGGTTTTCGCTCATCTTGAGGGCGAGATCGCCCCGGATCGTGCCCGGGGCTGGCCTCCAGCGGGTCGGTGGCCCCCATCAGGTTCCGCACGACGGCGTGGGTGTCCTCGGGGCCCTCGACCACCATCACCAGGGCCGCCGATCGGGTGATGAACGTGACCAGTTTGTCGTAGAAGGGCTTGCCCTCGTGCTCGGCGTAGTGGTGGGCGGCCACCTCGGGGGTGATCGTCCGGAGCTCGGCCGCCACCAGGCGCAGGCCCTTGCGCTCGAGCCGGTCGACGATCTCGCCCACCAGGCCGCGTTCGACGGCGTCGGGCTTGCAGATGACAAGTGTGCGCTCCACGAGCGAGGGAGGCTAGCCGCTAGCCGACACCGCCCCGGGCGTCGGAACCGGGGCCGGCCCCGGCCGGCCCCCCGTCAGCGCGTGCCGTGCCTCAGCAGCCGAAGGGCGTCGGCCACCACGTAGAGGGAGCCGCACACCACGATCCCGTCGTCGGCTCCGGCGCGGCCGACCGCCAGCTCCACCGCCTCGACGGGCGTGTCGGCCACGGCCACCTCCATGCCCAGCCCGACCGCGGCCTCGGCCACGACGTCGGCGGCGAGCGCCCGGGGGGAGTCGGGAGCGCAGGCCACGACGGAACGGATGCCCGCGGTCGTGAGCGCTTCGAGCATGGAGGTCGGATCGCGTCCCGAGAGCATGCCCACCACCGCCCGCATCTCGCCATCGACGGTGAACTCCTCGACCAGCGAACGGGCCAGGACGATCATCCCGGCCACATTGTGGGCCCCGTCGACCACGACCAACGGGTGCCGCCCGATGACCTCGAGGCGGCCGGGCACCCTCACCCCGGCGAACGCCTCTTCGACCGTCTCCTCGCTCAGCGGGGAACCGAAGAAGGCCTCCACCGCGGCCAGCGCACACGACGCGTTGTCCCCCTGGTGGGCACCGTGCAGCGGCACCAGCAACTCGCCGTAGGAGCGAGCCGGGGGTGCGCACGTCGATCAGCCGTCCACCCACGGCGAGCCGGTTGGCCGTGCAGGCGAAGTCCTGGCCCCTGACCCACACCTCGGAGGCTCCGGCCCGGGTCGCGGCCTCGCGGAGCAGGGCGACCAGGGTGGGGTCCGATTCGCCGATGACCACCCGGCTGCCCTCCTTGAAGATGCCCGACTTGTCGCGACCGATGTCCTCCAGCGTGGGACCGAGCACCTCGGTGTGGTCGAAGCTGATATTGGTGAGCACGGCCACGCTGCCGTCGACGACGTTGGTGCTGTCCCACCGGCCGCCCAGCCCGACCTCGATCACGGCCACGTCGACCGCCTCGTCGGCGAACCAGGCCAGTGCGGCCGCGGTGAGGAGCTCGAACCGGGTGGGGGGCTCGTCCATCAGCTGCTCCAGCCGGGCCAGCGACTCGAGGATCTCGACGAAGGCACCGTCGTCGATGGGTTCGCCGTTGCGCGCGATCCGCTCGTTGACCCGGACCAGGTTGGGGCTGGTGTAGGTGCCGACGGTCAGCCCCTGGGCGGCGAGGAGGGCGGTGGTCATGGCCGCGGTCGATCCCTTGCCGTTGGTTCCGGTGATGTGCAGCGCCGGATAGGCGCGTTGGGGGTCCCCGAGCAGGCCGGTCAGCGATCGCATCCGCTCCAGGGTGGGCCACGAGCGCCGCGACGGCATGGCCGACTCGAAGTCGATGTGGGCGTCGAGCCAGGACAGCGCGTGGGGGAGGTCGTCGAACATCAGACGGAGACGGAAGGCTCGCCGGTGCCGACGATCAGACCGACACCTGCCGTGACCGGTACCACGGCGGAGCCCGACCAGCCTGGGCTCAGGAGGCAGCCCTGCGGCTCCGCGCCGATTTGGCCGGCGGGCTGTTCAGCGGAACCAGGGTCGGGTGCACCTTGTCGAGGACCACGGCCCGGTCGACGACGCACTTCGAGATGTCGGTGCGGCTCGGAAGGTCGTACATCACCTCGAGAAGGACCTCCTCGAGGATGGCGCGCAGCCCCCTCGCCCCCGTTCCACGCAACAGCGCCTGCTCGGCCACGGCCTCGAGCGCGTCGTCCGTCAGCTCGAGCTCGATGTGATCGAGCTCGAACGTCCGCTGGTACTGGCGGGTGAGTGCGTTCTTCGGCTCGACCAGGATGCGGATCAGCGCGTCCTTGTACAGGTGGGAGACCGCCCCCACCACGGGGAGGCGTCCGATGAACTCGGGGATCAGCCCGAACTTCATGAGGTCCTCGGGGAGCACGTGGCGGAGAAGCTCGGAGTCGTCCCGCTCGGAGGCCTTGCGCACCTCGGCCCTGAATCCCATGCCCTTGCGGCCGATGCGGTTCTCGATGATGGCGTCCACTCCGGCGAATGCGCCGCCGCAGATGAACAGGATGTTGGTCGTGTCGATCTGGATGAACTCTTGATGGGGGTGCTTGCGTCCGCCCTGGGGCGGCACCGATGCGGTCGTCCCCTCGAGGATCTTCAAGAGGGCCTGCTGCACACCTTCGCCGGATACGTCCCGGGTGATCGAAGGGTTCTCCGACTTGCGGGCGATCTTGTCGATCTCGTCGATGTAGATGATGCCGGTCTCGGCCCGCTTCACGTCGTAGTCGGCAGCCTGAATGAGCTTCAACAGGATGTTCTCGACGTCCTCGCCCACGTATCCGGCTTCGGTGAGGGCGGTGGCGTCGGCGATGGCGAAGGGGACGTTGAGCATGCGGGCCAGCGTCTGGGCCAGCAGCGTCTTGCCGCAGCCGGTCGGGCCCAGCAGCAAGATGTTCGACTTGGCCAACTCGACGTCGTTGTCGTGCGATCCGTTGCTTCCCGCCTGGACCCGCTTGTAGTGGTTGTAGACGGCCACGGACAGGATCTTCTTGGCGTACTCCTGACCGATCACGTAGTCGTTCAGGAACTCGTAGATCTCCTTGGGCTTGGGTAGCTCCTCGAAGGAGAGCTCGGTGGTGTCCGCCAGCTCCTCGGCGATGATGTCGTTGCACAGCTCGATGCACTCGTCGCAGATGTACACCCCTGGCCCGGCGATCAATTTCTTGACCTGCTTCTGCGACTTGCCGCAGAAACTGCACTTCACCAGATCGCCACCGTCTCCGAACTTCGCCACGTCGGTTCCTCTTGTCCTTCTGTCAGCGGTCCCTGTTGCTCATCCGTGCGTGCTGCTCCATGCGTCCCGGTCGTCGAGAGCCTGATCCACACGCAGTGTGCACCGATCCCCGACTTCCGTGCTGCTCCAAGCTGGTCTTGCTCCCCCTGGCCACCGTCCTGTCTCGGGCCACGGTCCTACCAATCAGAAACCCAACCCTAGCGGCTGGCTCGGCACCGACAGGACCTCCATCGCCGTTCATCGGGTTACGCAGCCCCGACCGCCTCGATGGACACTGCGTCCCTGGCCGTGATGACCTCGTCGATCAGCCCGTAGGCAACCGCCTCGTCGGCCGTCATGATGTAGTCGCGGTCCGTGTCCTTGGAGACCCGCTCGGTGGTCTGGCCGGTGTCGTTGGCCAGCATGCCGTTGAGGAGATCGCGCATGCGCAGGATCTCCTTGGCCTGGAGCTCGATGTCGCTGGCCTGGCCCTCGACGCCTCCGAACGGTTGGTGCAACAGAATGCGGGCGTGGGGAAGGGCGAACCGCTTGCCGCGGGTTCCGGCGCCGAGCAACACCGCGGCGGCCGAGGCGGCCTGGCCGAAGCAGAACGTGGACATGTCCGGCTTGATGTACTTCATGGTGTCGTAGATGGCGAACAGGGCAGTGATGTCACCGCCCGGCGAGTTGATGTAGAGGTGGATGTCCTTGTCCGCCTCCTCCGATTCGAGGAAGAGCAGCTGCGCGCAGACCAGGTTGGCGACGGTGTCGTTGATCGGTGTGCCGAGGAAGATGATGCGCTCGCGCAACAGGCGTGAGTACAGGTCGTAGTTCCGCTCACCGCGGCTGGTGGATTCGACCACCCACGGCACGCTGTATGCCTGTGCGTCCATTTCCCTGATTCCTTCCGTGAAACTCACTTCGAGTCCTCCTCGCCCTGGTTCACCTTCAGGTCGTCCCGTGAGACGGGCCTCCCCTCCTCATCGACCAGATCGACATTGTCGATCAGCCAACGCATGGCCTTGGCCTTTCGTCGATCCGAGCGTACCGCCGGAAGCCGTCCGGCCCGTTCCAACTGCTCCCGTACCTCGTTGACGTCCATTTCGAGGCGCTCGCCCATGGTCGCCAGCTCCTCGTCGAGCTCCTCGTCGCTCAGCTCGATCCCTTCCTCGTCGACCAGGGTCCTGAGGGCGAGATCGACCTTGACACTGTGAAGGGCGCCGGCCCGCAGCTCGTCGAGGAACTCCTGCTCGTCGCGACCGGTGGCCCCGAGGAACTGCCCGAGGCTCATCCCCTGGCCCTCGAGCCGATGGTTGAGATCGTGGATCCTCTCGCGGAGCTCCTCGGCCACCAGCTGATCGGGGATCTCCTCGGTGACCAGCTCCACCAGGGCCTCGGCGGTCTTCTGCTGGAGGGCCATCTGCGCCTGGACGATATGACGCTGCCGGAGCCGATCGGCGATGTCCGACCTGAGCTGCTCGATGGTGTCGAACTCGGAGGCCTCGGCCGCCCACTCGTCGGTCGGGTCGGGAAGGATCAGCTCTTTGACGTCTTTCACCAGCACCCTGAACGAGATGGACTCGCTCCCCGCCCCCGGGTTGGCGTCGAAGACGAAGATGTCGCCCACCTTGGCCCCCCGAAGCTGCTCGTCGAGCTCGGGGACCACACCCCCGCTCCCGACCTCGTAGAGGTAGTCCTCGGCATCGAGGTCGCTGTCGTCACCCGGACCGGGGCCGCCCACACGGGTGCCGTGGATGTCGATGGTGACCTGGTCCCCGTCCTTGGCCGGCCGGGCCACCTCGACCAGCTCGCCGGAGGTGGATCGCAGACGGTCGATCTGCGCGTCGATCTCCTCCTCGGTGACCTCCAGGTCCGGCAGTGTCACCACCAGCCCCTGGTAGCCGGGGATGGCAACCACCGGCCGGACCGTCACCACGGCGTCGAACGAGACCGCCGCCCGAGTCGTTCCCCGAGGTGATGTCGATCTCCGGCTGGTCGATGGGATCGACGTCGGTGTCGGTGACCGCCTGGGCGTAGAAGGTGGGCAGGGCCTCCCGGAGCGCTTCGCCGCGCACGGCGCCGGCTCCGCCCATCCGGGCCTCGATGACCCGACGCGGGACCTTGCCGGGACGGAACCCGGGCACCCGGACCTCGCGGGAGAGCCGACGCATGACCTGGTCGAGAGCCTCGTCTATCTCCGCTTCCTCGATCTCGACGGACAAACGGACTTTGTTGCCCTCTTCGGGCTCGACTGTGGCTCGCATACGAATTGCCGAGTGTACCGGCACGGGGGCGGTGAACTTTCCGGACCGGGATGGACCGGGATTTGTCGACGTCCGGTCGGGGACCTCGGGTGGGCCCCGGTGAGTCCCCCGGCCGCGTCAGATCATGAACGCCATCGACTCGAGCACCCGGTGACCGAGGGCGATGTCGCCCTCGATCCGCACCTCGCCGGTGGCCAGGACACGCGCCGGCTCCACCCTGCCGAACCCGAGTCGCCAGAACGCCTCCTGATCCATGGTGAGGGTGACCGTGGGCGCCTCGGTCGGGTCGGAGCGGCACCAGCGACGCCCGGCCCCCGTCCACGTGGATGCCCACCTTCTTGCCCATGACCCCGATCACCGCGAACAGCACCGAGGTGCCGTCGGGTGGCGCCACCCGCTTGCCCACCACGAAGGGCATGGACCGTGCGCACCGGTCGAGCGTGGTGGCCTCGCCCACACCGTTGCGGCCGCCGGGACGGCCCAGCGCCCGCCGGATGTCCTGCTCGTGGGCCCATGTGTCGAGGACCCTGGTCTCCATGAACTCCCGGTACGGCACCTCGCCGACCGGGCTCCACCCCACCTCGTCGAATTTCGCCGCGGGGCATGGCCCGGAGGGCCTCGAAGCGCCGGTTGGTGACCTCGACGAACTCGTCCAGCACCTCGTCGCCGGGCACCGCCCGGCGGGCGGCCACCCACGCCTCGTTCAACTCGCCGAAGGCGTTGGTCACGTGGTCGGGGACCACCGTCGAGCGGCGGTGGAGGCGGATCCCCGAGCAGCAGCCGTTCGATGCCGATGAGATGCGAGAGCTGGTCCTTGACCGTCCATCCCGGGCAGTCCGTGGCCAGGTCCCACTGGGCGGTCTTCATCTTCTCGCAGGCGCCCACCAGCGACACCCACACCTCTGTCATGTGCTCGATGACCGCCTCGTTGTTGGCCGATGGACCCCGCATGCGCTCCCCTTCCTCGATTGCCAGTAAGCGCCGGTGGGTCGGCTCGAAGCGCCCGGCCGTCGGTCAGCCCGGGAGATTCGCCTCGATGGCGTCGATCACCTCGGGAGCCTCCGGGTCCACCATCGGCCGGAACCGGTTCACGATCTCGCCCGTCGGCGACACGAGGAACTTCTCGAAGTTCCACTGGATGTCCCCCGCCTCGCCCTCGGCATCGGGGAACGCGACCAGCTCCTCGTAGACCGGGTTGCGACCGTCGCCGTTGACCTCGACCTTCTCGAACATCGGGAACGTGACGCCGTAGGTGGCCGAGCAGAAGGTGGCGATCTCCTCGGCGGACCCGGGCTCCTGGGCCCCGAACTGATTGCAGGGGAAGCCGAGGACGGTGAACCCCTTGTCGCCGTAGGTCTTCTGCAGGCGCTCGAGCCCCTCGTACTGGGGCGTCAGCCCACATTTCGAGGCCACGTTGACGACCAGCAACGTCTTGCCCCGGTAGTCGGCGACCGAGGCCGGTTCGCCGGTGAGGGAGTGGAGGGGTGGGTCATAGATGCTCATGGCCATCAAGTGTAGATGGCCGGGTTGCCATCAGGCCTGTGGGATCCGGCCGAGCCGGAAGACATGCCCCGGCGCCGGGATCGGCCTGCCCCACGGCGCGGGGGCCCCTTCCCCCACCTGGGGCCGGTAAAGGAAAGCCCCGGGCCTGTCGAAGATAGGGGCAAGCAACTCAGTGAGTGGAACGCGCCGTCGGCGCCGAAGGATTGAATGACGAGCAATGACCGTCGAGGCTGAACAGAGCACCAGCGAAACCGGTCACCGCGACGAGGTGTCGGGGGCGGTCGTCCACGCCCTCATCAGCCTGGTGCACGAGCGCAACGGCGACGTCGGGGTGGCCCAGGCGCTGGCCCTGGCCGACGACGGCCGGTCCTTCGCCACCCTCGGGGACATGAGCGCCTGGAGCTCCCTCGGGGAGACCGTGGCCCTGTTCAATGCGGCCGCGCTGGTGACCGGGGACGGGGCCGTCGGCCTCCACGTCGGGAGAAGCGCTCCTCTACCACCGCCGACGGCACCGGCTTCGTCGATCGACTCCGGACCCTCGGCTCCCCTGAACAGGCCTTCAAGCACATCTCGGCGCTCGTCGCCCACTTCGACGCCACCTGCGAGGCGGTCGCCCTCGAGGTGGCCACCGATCACGCGCTGGTCGAGGTGCTCCCGCGCTCGCAGGAAGGTCGGCACGCCCACCTGTGCGAGATGACCCGGGGCCTGCTGTCCCAGGTGCCCGCGCTCTACGGCCGGGGAACCGCACTCATCACCGAGGTCGAGTGCAGCGCCCGAGGGGGTCGCGCCTGCCTGTATGCGCTGAGCTGGGACGACCCGTCGACCGGCGATTTCACGGCCCCGAACACCGGTGCGGGCCGCCGGCCCCGTCCCACCGGGCGACGCCCCGCCGTACCTCGACCCGGTCCCACCGGGTGACGCCGGGCCGCTCGTCGACACGGTGCCCCCGGGCGACTGGGGCATCGTGCCCGACGAGGCCGGCGAGGACAGGGCGAGGACGACGGCGAGGACGAGGCACGACGGGCGGAGTCAGCCCACACCGGAGCCCGCGCCCTCAGGTTCGGCCGACCGGACGGAGGCGGAGCTTCGCAACGAGCTCGACCGGATGAGCGTGCTGGTCGAAGGGGCGTTCTCCACGCGTCAGTCAGCTCATGGACGACGACGTCGAAACCCTGCTGGGCCAGATCGCCGCGCGGGCCGACGCGGTCGTCGCCGCCCACCGCTACCTCTTGATGATCAGGGTCCGACCCGGGACGGCGGTCCAGCTCCACGCCGCGGTCTCGAGCCGGAGGAGGCCCAGGCCCTGGCGGCCGAGCTGTGGCGCGATGATCCGGGGGACGACGGGGGTTCGAGGCTCGTCGTCGACATCGCCTCCCCCCAGCGGCTCTACGGCCGCTTGGCCGAGGTCCTGCCCCATGGCGCTGTCCACCCACCGTCGGAGGCCTACGTCCTGCGCCTCTTCGCCGAGTACGCGGCGGCGGCCCTCGACATCTTCAGGGTCCTCAGCGACGCCAAGCGCAGCGATGCCACCGCCCGGACCCTCCTTTCGTTCTCCGAAACCCTCGCCCGGGTCACCACGTTGGCCGAGCTGGTCCAATTGCTGGCCGACACGGTGCCGGCGGTGACCGACTGTGACCAGTCGACGGTGTACCTCTGGGACCAGGACCTGGGCCAACTGGTCCCTCGGGCCTGGACCGAGGGCATGGAGTCACCCGATGGCTCGTTGGGACCGATCCTGCCGGTCACCGGACGATCCCGGCAGCCGGAACGGTCCGAGCCGTCACCCATCCGCCCGCTGCCCACGCCCGCTCCGGAGCGCACGAGGATCGGCCCTGTCGGCGGCCCGTCGACGTCCCAGGGAGGCGTGGTCGGGTCCGGACCGCGAGCCCGGGGTCCGGTGAACATCCGCTCCGACACCCCCGTCGTCGATCGGATCCTCCATTCGAGGGAGGTGATCGTCCTCGACGGCTCGACCGAGGACCCGGTGCTCCGGGACCTGTTGGACCAGTCGGGCATGGCGGCATCGGTGGTGGCGCCGCTCTTCGCCGGTGGAGAGTTCCTCGGGGTCATCGCGGCCAACTTCGGGCCCGAGAGCTCGATCGACACGATCCGCGACGCCGACCTGCACGAACGGCTCTCCGGCCTGGCCGATCAGGCTGCCACCTCCCTCCAGAACCTGGAGCTCCTGGAGAAGGTCTCGCACATGGCCTGGCACGACGCCCTCACCGGATTGCCCAATCGCCGGCTCTTCGAGGACCGGGTCGAACAGGAGCTGGTCAGGTCGCGCCGGGTCGGTGAGCCGGTGTGCATGTTCTTCGTCGATCTCGACCACTTCAAGACGGTCAACGACACGAAGGGGCACGCCGCCGGAGACGACCTGATCCAGCAGGTGAGCCAGCGGCTGGTCGACACCGTGCGACGCCAGGACACCGTGGCCCGGGTCGGGGGCGACGAATTCGCCATCCTGCTCCCCGGGCTCTCCGACCAGCTCTCCATCGACCAGCTGGCCCAACGCTCGCTCGAGGCGATGAGCAGGCCGTTCATCGTCTTCGGGGAGGAGGTGGCGACGTCGGCGTCCATCGGCATCGCCATGGCCCCCGATCACGGTGATTCCTATGACGAGCTGCTCAGCCGGGCCGACGAGGCCATGTACCGGGCCAAGAGCCGGGGCCGGAACGCATTCCAGATGTACTCGGGATCGGTGGTCAACGCCTCGCTGGGACGGCTGGCCATCGACGAGCGCACCCTCCATGCCGACCTCATCCACGCCCTCGACCACTCCGAGTTCTTCGTGCTCTACCAGCCCTACATCGACCTCCGCACGGCCCAGGTGGTCGGCGTGGAAGCCCTGGTCCGCTGGCATCATCCGACCCTCGGGACCCTCGAGCCCTCCTCGTTCATCTCCATGGCGGAGCGGAGCGAGATCGTGGTCGCCCTCGACACCTGGGTGCTCGAGCAGGCCTGCCGGCAGCTCCGGACCTGGGTCGACCACGGTCTCGATCCCCTCCGGCTCTCGGTGAACCTGGCATCCCGGGATCTGTCCAATCCCAGTCTGTTCGAGAACATCGACCGCACGCTCGAGGAGACGGGCATCGATCCGTCGCTGCTCGAGCTCGAGATCACCGAGCGTGTGGTCCTGGACAGTTCGGGTCCGGCCAAGGAGAACATCGAACGGCTGCGCCGCCTGGGCGTGCGATTCACCATCGACGACTTCGGTACGGGGAACTCCTCGTTGAACCGCATCGGCTCCTTCCCGGTCAGCACGCTCAAGATCGACCAGTCCTTCGTCCAGGTGCTGGGTCAGGACGGCGACAACAACGCGCTCGTCTCGGCCATCATCTCCATGGCGGAACGGCTGGGCCTCGAGTGCGTGGCCGAGGGGGTCGAGACCCTGCAGCAGAGCCGTGTGCTCCTCCAGCGTGGATGCACCACCGCCCAGGGGTACTTCTTCAGCCCCCCACTGCCGGCCGGTGACATCGAAAAGATGATGGCCGGTATCGCCGGCTCCGATGATCCGGGAGCCCTGGGCGACGCCACGGCCTGAGGCCGGCCGCCATGTCCGGCACCGGCTGAGTGCTAACTATTGCAAGCATTTGGCCCTCCCATCCCCCCTTCGGCCGACCCGGGCCGATACGTTCGGTCCATCCGATCATCGGATGGGTGCCATCCGAATCACGAGGAGGACACATGGCGTCGTATGAGGGATATTGCGTGAAATGCCGTGAGAAGCGACAGTTCGAGGGCGAAGAGGTCGAGATGGCGAACGGCCGGCGCTCGGCCAAGGGCAAGTGCCCGACGTGCGGCACGGGGATGAACCGGATCCTGGGCAAGAAGAAGGCCTGACGGGCTCGTCGTCCCCTAGACGCTCGTCCGTGGACGCTCGGCCTGAAGCGAGAGTGCGCCGATCACCGCTCCTTCCCGAAGCCCCCACTCGCTCACGACCAGTCGCTGAAGGCCGAGGGTCTCGACCAGCGTGGCGAAGACCACCGCCCCGACGGGCAGCAGCGGTGCCCGTCGGGTCTGGACACCGGGAAGGGCGAGGCGGGCGTCCAGATCGAGCGTCGCCAGGCGGTCGGCCAGTTCGTAGAGTTGGCCGGCGGGGATCTCGACCTGGTTGACCTGGAGCGCAGACACCGAGCCCGAGGACAGAGGCCGGTGGAGGCCCATGGCCAGCCGGGCCAGGGCCCGGACCGTTCCGCCGCTGGCGATGACCCTGGTACCGGCGCTCGGGTTCCGTTCGAGCATGGCCCGGATCGGCTCCGCCCGGTGGAGGGCGACCTCGGTGATGGCCTTGCGGTCGTCCGGGGTCAGGAGCTCCCCTGTTCCCAGCTCACCTCGAAGCCGCGCCGTGCCGAGGGCCACACTGGCCACGGCGATGACCTCGTCGATGGTGCCGATGCCCGCCTCGAGGCTTCCTCCGCCCAGGTCGAGGCCGAGGACGGGGTCACGGCCCACCCACACTCCGGCCCTCTGGCCGAGGAAGCAGAGCCGGGCCTCCTCCTCGCCGCTCAGCAAGGTGATCTTGCTACCCAGTACCTGCTCGAGCCGGCTGATGAGCCGGGAGCCGTTGTCGGCATCGCGGAGAGCCGCCGTGGCCAGCGCCACCACCACATCCACCCCGGCTTCGTCACAGGCGGCGGTGAGCCGTCGCACCGTGCGGACCGCCGAGGCGGCGCGATCGGCCGGTACGCCGCCGGTTCTGGCCACCTCCGTGCCCAGATGCAGGAACGAGCGGCGCCGCAGCACGGGGATCAGCACCCCCTCCCGCGAGGCGTCGACGACCATCAGGTGGAAGGAGCTACTGCCCAGATCGAAGACGGCAACGCGAACGGTCCGCATCGGCGTGACGCTATCCCCTGGCGGGAGCATGTCGGAGCACCGGCCCGAACGCAACGCCGGTGTCTGGGTGACAAGGGCGCGGCTATCGGTACCACGTGCTGAGGTAGCGTTGCCGGCCGGGTGCCGAATGAACGTGCCGACACTGCTGTCGGTGGCCTGAAGGGGGCGGTCATGTCCAGCGTGTGGACGCAGTGTCGATTTCGGTTTCGTCGCCGGCCGAGGATGAGGTCGCTCCCCTGCCGGATGTCGCTGATCGTTGCCGGACAGCCTGGGGCATTCCATGCCTGACAGCGACAGCGACAGCGACAGCGACAGCGATCCGGGGCCGGACACCGACAGCGGTGCGGGCTCGGTCCCGGAGCCAAAGCCGCACAAGGTGACTCGGAAAGCCCTTCCGATCATCATTGCCGGCGTCGTGGTCCTCATCATCGCCGTCGTCACGGCACTCGCAACTGGGTCGACACCGCCAAAGAGCTCCTCCGGGTCCGCCGCCGCGTTCAGGGCGGATCTCCTTCGAGCGAAGGCATCCGAAGTGAGGCGATCCAAAGCGAAGCCTGCTACCGCGAAGCCTGCGGTCCCGACGCCTGCTACGACGGCGGCTCCCGCGGTGACCACTCCCACGGCGGCTCTTCCCATCGCGGCGACCGCTCATCACGCGACCGCTCATCACACGACCGCCGGGCCGACCGCATCACGCTCGCACACCGGGGGTGGAGATGGCGGCGGCGCCGGGAGCCGGACGCCGAGCACGCACCCGGGCAAGACCCGAACGACCACCACCACCCACCATCACCACCACCACGATCACCACCACCACGATCGCCGCCGCCACCATGCCCACCACCATCGCAAGCAGCACCACTGACGACAACCAGGTTGGTCAACTCGGACACCCCGGTGTTGGGTCCGGCAATGAGCGGGGCCGGATCGCCTACGCTTTCGAATGTGACCGAGTTCGCGGAAACCCTTTCCCGGCCTCGGAAGACCGTGTCGCGGGGGCCCGAGAAGGCATCCGCACAACGAGGGTGATCCGCGTCGGGAGCGTTGTGCCAATGCCCTCCGGCGCGTGTCACCACGAAGTGCCAGTTCAAGCGATGTTTTTCCGGGAAGTAGCGCAGCTTGGTTAGCGCGCCTGCTTTGGGAGCAGGAGGTCGCGGGTTCAAATCCCGCCTTCCCGACCAGACTCCGTGCGCTCCCCTCAGTGAGTGTCGACGGGCGTGCCCTCGTGGCCGGGGCGACGTCTCCGACGAGTGGACACACTGACGAGGAGACCCGTCCCGAGGATCACGAGGAGCAGGCCCGCCAGTGCCATCGGTTCGATGGAGGCCCCGGTGAACGGCAGGTTCCCATGCGTCGATGCACTAGACACTGACCCGCTCGGGGATCCGGCGGACGTACCTGCACTGGCCGTGGACGTGTTGGACGCCGTGACCGTCTTGGTGGTGATGGTGGCCGACGTGGAGGTCGACGAAGCGAACGTGATGGGTACCACCACCCGGTGCGCGGCTCCGCGACCCCACTCGATCTCCAGATAGCAATTGAATCCGTCAGCCACTTCAGCGGCCGTCGGCGGACACGGGTAGTTGCTGGCGTCAATGGCGGCTGAGTGTCCCAAGTTGTCGGTCCCCGACTTGGGGGGCCCGACGGTGCCGGTCACGATCGTGAATCTCGTATGGAGGATTCCTCGATCGCTGAAGACCCAGCGTTCGCCGTTCGGGTCGGTACACGAGACCAGCGTCCTCACACCGGCAATCCACACGACCGGCTGCAGGAGGGTGCTGTTGCACTCCCTGATCTCGCCGACGCCATTATCGGGAAGGCCTCTGGCCGTCACCAGAACCGCCTGACCTTCTGTCAGATCTGTGCGCGGGGTCACGGCCATGGCCGCGGCGACGTCGGCCGTGTCGGCAGAGGCGCTGGCCACTTTGGGCGCGGCTGCGGAGCCACTGGCCACCTGTTGCGAGACGGTGCCGCTCGAGGGACCGGTCGAGCGGCTCTTGACAGCGGTGAAGGTCAGCGGTTGCAGCGTCTCATCACCTGTGCCGGCCCCCCACCTGAGCTGGACGTAGCAGTAGGCCCCGGCCGAAGCCTGGAAGGATGTGGGCTGACATGGGTACCTCCTGGCGTCGGTGCCCGCCGGGTGCCCCCAACTGTCGGTTCCGGACGAAGGGGGTCCGACCTCGCCGTCGACGACCTTGAACCTGACCGAGGAAAACCTCCCATCGACCCCGACCCGAACCCGGCGTGGCCTCGTGCAGGACACCGGCATCGGAATTCCGTGGACGACCACCGTCGGCTGTGGAGTGGCACTGCTGCACTCGGCGATCTCTCCGGTCCGGCCTGACGGAAGACCGGATCCGGCAATCACCACCGCCCGGCCATGGGAGACGACCGTGCTCCGCGTCACGGGCACGACTGAGCGTGATGTCGCGGCCGGGGTGGCAGAGGCGATCCCGGGAAGTACCAGAACGAGGCCCAGCAACAGGAGCGTCGCACCCGCCAGTCGCGAGATCGTGAAGTTCCCCACAGGAATCCTCCCTCGATGGACACCTCGCCGCACGGACGTCCGGTGCAGCTCCGCTCTGGCCCGCCCAGAGGCCGATCAACACTCGGGAGGCTACAAGAAATTGACGTCCGATGCCGAGTCGAACCCCCTGATGACGACGGTCAGGCGCTGATCGGCAGGCCGAATGCCGTGACGATCTCGGTGGCCGGCAATGGCTTCGAGAACAGGAAGCCCTGGGCCAGATCGCACTCCAGGCTCCGGAGGATCCGCAACTGCTCGGAGGTCTCGACACCCTCGGCGACCACCTCGAGCCCGAGCGCGTGAGCCAGATTGATGACGGCGGAGACGATCTCTTCACCCTCGGCGTTGACCCCGAGCGCTTCGACGAACAGCCGATCCACCTTCAAGATGTCCAGCGGAAAACGCTGCAGGTAGCTCAGGGACGAGTAGCCCGTACCGAAATCGTCGATGGCCAACAACACGCCGATCTCCTTCAGGGCCCGAAGAACTCCGAGCGCGGAGGCTGCGTCCTCCATGAGGGCACTCTCGGTGATCTCGAGCGTGAGGTGCTCGGGAGGGAGTCCAGTCCGGGTGAGGATCTCCTCGACGGTCTGGACGATGCGGGGGTCGTCGATCTGACGAGCGGACAGATTCACGTCGACGGAGCCCTGCGGCCCTTCAGCTCCGGTGAGGTTCCAGTCGCGGAGCTGATGGCACGCCTGCTCGAGGACCCAGGCTCCGATGGGGATGATGAGTCCGCTCTCCTCGGCCACCGGGATGAATCGATACGGAGACACCAGGCCCTGATCGGGATGCTGCCATCGGATGAGGGCTTCGACCCCGACGGTCGTCTCCCCGGCGATCTCGACCACCGGTTGGTAGTGGAGCATGAGCTCGCTGCGCTCGAGGGCCCGGTGCAGCGAATGCTCGGTGGTCATCCGGTCGAGGAGCTCGACACGCATCGACTCACCGAAGGTCTCGACGCTCGATCCCCCTCGCCGTTTGGCCTTGTACATGGCAGCCTCGGCATTGGACAGAAGCGTGGCCGCATCCACGATCCCGAAGGTGTTGACGGCGACACCTACCGAGGCGTCCAGAAACACCTCGGCGCCGTCTATCTCGAGCGGTTCCGTCAGAGCTGCCCGGGCCCGCTCGATGAATGCCGACGCGTCGGCGTGGGCCTTGCCGTCGGGACTCTCGAAGAGGGCGAGGAATTCATCGCCGCCGAGCCGGGCGATGAGCTCACCGTGGCCGGCAGCCCGCTGTAGCCGCTGGGCCACTGAGCCGAGGACCCTGTCACCGGCCTCATGTCCCATGCTGTTGTTGATGGCCTTGAACCGGTCCAGATCCAGCAGCACGACGGCAATCGTGCCTGGAACTCCCCGGGTCCTGGTGGTGGCACCGGTCACCCAGCGGTCGAATTGGACCCGGTCTGGAAGACCGGTCTGTGAGTCCCAGCCGTCAGCCCCGCTCGGTGTTGGTTCGCTGTCGGGGGTTCCGGGGGCCTGGATGAAGCCGGCGACCGATCGCTGCGGCCCACGACCGATGTCGAACAGAAGCCCTTCGGCGACCACCCGGTGGCCCGCACGGTGAACCAGTTCGACCTGGGATCGATCACCGGTAGCGGCGGCCGGTCCCCCCTCATCGGGAGCAGCGACGTTCCCGGCGTCGGCTCGAGCACCTCGATGAAAAGGCGAGGCACCCTGGTCCGGAGGGAGCAAGGTGTCGAAGATCGACCGACCGACGACCTCGTCCCTCCGCCAACCGAAGACCTCCTCCGCCCGCGGATTCCATTCCGTCACCACCCCTCCCACGTCCACCTCGACGAAGGCGTCAGGGCAGAGCGAGACCAGTCGGGACCATCGGTGGCGCCAGAGCGACAGCTCGCTCACCGGGACTTCCGCTACTCCTTCAACCACCATGGTGCTCCCGTCGTGGTCTCGATGAGTCGCCCCGGGATCGTTGGGGTCGCAGTACTCCACAGGGAATGGCGACGATGAACCGACCGACCAAGAGTCACCGTCCTGCTCGAACCCCGACACACTCGGCTGAGCAACGACGCCGTGCCACTGGGACGACATGGTAGGCAAAGAACCCTTGCACTTCAAGGATTTGGCCCCTCACCAGGTCATTGCGCGGACAACGTCGGCTCTTGTCCCCCCTGTCCACCGGGTGCGCCGATTTGCCGGCCGAACTTCCTCGCCGTGTACCGTGCCTGCGTGGTCGTCGTCACCGGCACAGTGCAAAAGGAAGCCTGGGCGAGCAACGTGATGCCGCCGGTGGAACAGGTGCGGCCGGGGTTGTGGTCGATTCCGGTGCCGATCCCCAACAATCCGCTGCGATATGTGCTCGTCTACGCGTTCGAGCTCCGCGGCGGCGGGGTGGGACTGGTCGATGCCGGATGGAACACCGACGATGCATGGTCCGCCCTGAGCGACGGGTTGGCCACGGCCGGGGGAAGCATCTCCGATGTCCAGGCGGTGCTGGTCACCCACATCCACCCCGACCACTACGGACTGGCGGGCCGGGTGCGCGAGGCCTCGGGTGCCTGGATCGGACTCCATCCGGCCGACGCGGTGATGCTCGAGGCCCGTTACGGCAACACCGACGAGCTCGTCGCCAACATGTTCCGCTTGCTGGCCGATTCGGGAGTGCCCGACGACAAGCTGCCCGACCTGGCTCTCGCATCGATGGCGCTGAAGTCGATGGTGACCATGGCCGAGCCAGACATCTTGTTCGAAGACGGCCGCGACATCGAGCTTCCCGGATGGCCGCTGCGCACCATCTGGACGCCCGGTCACTCCCCAGGGCACGTGTGCTTCTTCAGCGAGGACCAGAGGTTGCTCATCTCCGGTGACCACGTACTGCCCCGGATCACGCCCAACATCTCGGTCCATGCCCAGCAGTACTCCAACCCCTTGGGCGATTATCTCGAATCCCTCCTCAAGGTTCAGGACCTCGGGACCGAAGAAGTCCTCCCGGCCCACGAGTACCGGTTCTCCGGTCTTCAGAGCCGACTCGAGGAGATCATCACCCACCATGCCGATCGTCTCGACGAGATCGAACACGTCCTGACCGAGCACCCGGGCTCGACGGCCTGGGAGATCACGTTGAGGCTCCACTGGTCACGGCCGTGGGACGAGATCGAACCGTTCATGCAACGGCAGGCCAACGGCGAGACGCTGGCGCACTGCGTCCTCCTCGAACTGCATGATCGGGTCCGTCGTCAGGGGAAGGAACCGGCCCTGTTCTTCGTCGCCGATCGCTGAGAACTGTCGCCATTGCCGATCACGACAGATGACGGTCGGGAAGTGGTCGACCGTCGTCCGGTCCGGGCCCCCCGTCGTGCTGCCCGCTTCCGACGGGCCCGACCTCCGACGGTCCCGCGCCGTCGGCCTCGACTGCCGTCCGGCCGCGCTCGCGCCTCTTCACCACCACCCCCACCCCGACAGCGACCACGACAACGGCGCCGACCACGGCGATGGACCACAGGCCGATCGTCGAAAGGATGTGCGCGAAGGAGATGCCGACGATGAATCCGAGCAGGGTGTAGCCGACCCCCCAGACCAACCCGCCCAGTGCGTTGTAGAAGAGGAACACGCGGTAGCGCAGTCCGCTCATTCCGGCCAGACCGGGGATGATGGCCCGGGCAAAGGCGACGAACCGGCCCAAGAAGACGGCCGGGCCCCCGTATCGCTCGAGCATGGCCATGGTCCGGCGGACCCCGGTCCTGCCCTTCAACGGACGCCGCTCGAGAAGCCATGGTCCCGAGCGCTTCCCCACCTCGAAGCCGACCGAGTCGCCGACGATGGCACAGACCACCACCACTGCCATCATGGCCTCGAGATCGACCTGGTGCAGCCCGGCCAGGACGCCGCCGACGACGGCTGCGGTCTCTCCGGGAATGAAGAAACCCACCAACAGAGCGGCCTCGGCAAACACCAGAAACCCAACCAGCGCGTAGGCCGCGGTCCCGTGGAAGTGGAGCAGCCATCCCGACACCCCGCCGGTGGCATCGAGGTGCTGGGCCACTGCCGTCACCAGGGTCACGTCACCCGCCGGACCCCGGAATCGGGCCACCGGCGGCGGCAGGCTCCCCTCAGGACCACCGCGAGAGCGTCACGCTGGTCCACGTCCGCCGCCGGCAGGCGGGACAGGTCATCCACCTGTCGAAGGTGCGTCTGGGTAGCCAGGCGCCGACCGGGAATTGGAGAAGCAGGAACTCGATGACGCCCACCCGGCTGATCGACCCGCACGATGAACATCCGACCGAGATGGGACCGCGCCGTGGAAGCGGGTCGGTCGCCGTTGCGGTCGACGTGGCCGGTACCGGCTCCCTGCTCGGAGTGGCTTCGGAGAACAGCGCATGCTTGCCGGCCGGTCGTGCATGGGACCTGGCCGGGGTGGGCTGAGTGGAGGCTCCCCTCGCTTGGCCGACCATCGGCTCAGCATCGATGTCGGACACCTCCTGCTGGTCGATGGGCATCCAGTAGAGCGCCCGCTTGCCCAACGGGTCGGGTCCGTCCGCCATCAGCCAACGGTGCCGGCGGCGACGTTGGCGGCGTTGGCGGCGTTCGTTGGCGGCGACGAGCGTGCGTGCCAGCTGGCGATAGGCCATGGCCCCGGGCGAGCTCGGCGCATGCTGGAGAATCGATTTCCCGCGCGCCGGGGCCTCGGCGAACCGGATCGACTTCCGCACCGGAGGCTGGAGCACGGGAATCCCGTAACGCGGCCTCGACCTCTTCGATGATGTGCCGCGAGTGCTTGGTCCGGTCGTCATACATGGTGGCCACGATTCCCCTGACCGTGAGCTCGCTGTTGGCGAAGGCGCGCACGTCCTCGATGGTCTCGAGCAGTTGACCGACTCCGCGGTGGGACAACGCCTCGCATTGCAAGGGGATCAGTACGTCATTGGCCGCCGTCAAACCGTTGATGGTCAACACGCCGAGCGACGGAGGGCAGTCGATGAGGACGAGATCGTATTTGGCGAGGACCGGCTCGAGGGCCCGCTCGAGCACATGCTCCCGTCCCGTGCGGGTGAGGAGGTGGACTTCGGATCCCGCCAGGTCGATGGAGGCCGGAACCAGATCGAGAAGGTCGACACCGGGGACCGGAAGCGTCACCTCGGCAATGCTGTCCCGGCGCACGAAGACATCGTGCAGCGATCGGTCCAGGGTGTCGGGGTCGAATCCCAGGGAGAAGGTGAGACAGGCTTGGGGGTCGAGATCCACCACCAGGGTGCGTCTCCCGAGCTCGGCCGAAGCCACCCCCAGCGAATGGACGGTGGTCGTCTTGGCGACGCCACCCTTCTGGTTGGCAACGGCCAGCACGTCGGTCACGAGCGGAGTCTACGCCCGGCCGGGGCGACCGCCGTCGGGCTCAGAATCCGGCCATTCCCACGATGGGCCGATTGAGCGGCAGACCGCCCATGGAACCGAAGAACGGTGCCCCGAAGCTGAAGACGCCTCCGTCGGCGGCCGTGAACCGGTAGCCGCTTCCATTCGACGTCTCCGCCATCCCGACGATCGGGGCGTTGAGCCGGATGGCTCCGGTGGACCCGTAGAACGGAGCCCCGCCGAAGGAGAAGACCCCGCCGTCGGCGGCCACCTCCCAGTAGCCACCGGTATTGGTGTCACTGACCATCCCGACGATCGGGGCGTTGAGCGGCTCGCCGCCCATCGATCCGTAGAACTGGGCATTGAAGGAGAAGATCCCGCCGTCGGCGGCCACCAGACGGTAGCCATTGCCCTCGGTGGTGGCGGTCATCCCCACGATGGGCTGATTGAGATGCTGCCCCCCCATCGATCCGTAGAAGCGGGCGTCGCCGAAGGCGAAGATGCCGCCGTCGGACGCCACCAGCCAATAGCCCCGGCCGTCGGGGGTCGCCGCCATCCCCACGATCGGTTTGTTGAGGTGGTGTCCCCCCATCGATCCGTAGAAGCGGGCACCGCCGAAGGCGAAGATGCCGCCGTCGGACGCCACCTCCCAGTAGCCGCCCGACACCGGTGCGTCGGCGACGGCCACGACCGGGGCATTCAGGTGGATACCTCCCGTCGATCCGCAGAAGGGAAGGTTGCCGAACGAAAAGATCCCTCCGTCCGATGCGGCCAGGCGGTACCCGGTGAAGGCCGCCGCCGGTACCGAACAGGCCGGCACGGACCCGATGGGGGTGGTCCCTCCGGCGTCGCCGGTCAGCTGGGCGTCATGGTGGAACATCGGCCACGATCCGGCGCCGACGGCAGCAGCCCCGTCGGATCCGGTGATCTCGTAGTGGTCGATCTCCCCCACCCCTGCAGGGGACCCGGCCGAGACCACGTAGCCGGCCAGGGTGATCCCGATCGACCCGTTCGGGTCGGCCGTCACCAGGGGGGCGTTCTGCAGGCCGAGGTGCGGGCTGAGGTCGGTGATCGTCGCCCCGGTCCTGCCGTCCAGGACGACGGCCCCGTTGACGGTGGGGGCGATCACGTCGTCATAGCCCCGACCCGACAGATCGGCGGTGACGACCGAACCGATGATCCGACCGATGTTCGTCCGCCTTCCAGATGGGCCGGCCGGTGGCACCGTTCAACACCCACACCGAACCGGACCGGCCGGCACCCTGGTCGGTCCCTTCCACGACCTGGAGCGACCCGTTGCCCACCACGTCCGAGAGCGCGGGGGACGAGTAGGTGCTGCCGTCGAGTCTGGCCGACCACTCCAGTTGGCAGCGCCCGTTGTACGCCTTCAGGGTGTCGGTGTCGGAGGCACCGGGAAAGTACGCGCCCGTGCCGACCACGATGCCGGTGGTTCCGCCACCGAGGAATCCACCGACCGCGGGGGACGAGTCGACCACCTGGTTGGTGTCGGCCCGGCAGATCTGATCTCCCTGCGCGGTGAGGATCCGGAGATGGCCCCCGTCGGTGTAGGTCTGGCCCCGGCCCTGGCCGGCCGACTGATCGCCACCGACGATGATCTCGTTCTGCCCGGTGCCGTAGAGATCGGCCAAGGCCGCGGTGGAGTGGGTGCTGTCGGAATTGAAGAACGGCCATCCGGTCAGGGGGGCGCCCGTGGCCACGTCGAGGGCATAGGAGAGCTGACCGAGCGAACCGGCGACGGCGCCGGTGCCGCCCTGGAGCTCTCCGATGGTGATTCCGGCCTCCACCCCGATCAGCGGAGCGGCGTCGGAGCGCGGATTGACGACCGGGGTGAACCACTTCTGTCCACCCGAGGAGCCGAAGGCCGTGTACCCGCCGGTCGTGGGATCTTGGTCGTTGCCCGAACCCACCACCACCGTCGACAGGCCGGTCGACGGGACGATCGACGGGGTCGAATCGATCGGTCCGCTGGCGTTGGTGGCGGGCCATCCGGCGACCCGTGACCCGTTGGAGAGGTGGTAGGCGTAGAGGAGACCACGCCGGTCGCCCACCACCATTGACCGGTTGACCGTCGAGGTCGGCAGGGATGGGTGACGAAAGGGCGATCGGTTGGCCCTCATCGGGCAGCGTGCCGGTCGACCATGTCTGCTTGAAACTCGCTCCGGTGATGGCCCTGGGCCCGGCAGTGGCGGCGGGGCCGGCCGCGGCATGGGCCGAGGGTGCCGTCACCGTCGCAATCGTTGCCGATACCAGGACGAACACCAGGATGGGCCCGGCCCGCCTGGCCAGGTTTCCGTGGGCACGGCGAGCGGTGGCGTCCAGGCTCAAGACGGTCGACTTCCGCGGGCGACGCAAGGGGCTGGCTCTATGCCGTCAGGATAAACGATCCTCCCCCGGGTTGGCAGTCGACCCGCACCCCGAATCCCGATGGCGGACGGCGCCGGCCGGCCCGACGGTGGCGACTCCCGCGAGCAATCGGAAGAGGTGAAGCCATCTCGGCCCCTCGGCCCGGCACAAGGGCGGCAGTACCATGGCACCGTGGCGGAGGTTGGACGGTCCAGAGTGTCGAGGCTCGTCGCCGGGATGGCCCTCCTGCTCACGATTTCGGCCTGTACCGATGGGGCGACGACACATTCTTCGGCACCTCCGCCATCGACAGCCGCAGCGACCACCTCGACCACGGCGGCGAGCAGCAGCGCAGCCGTGCTCCCCGTCGGCGCATGCTCCCGAACCTTTGGGGGCCCGAGCACCGGACCGGCATGGGTACCGACTCAACTAGCTGGAGCTATTCCCCCCACTGCTGCCCTTCACCTCGAGTTCTATTCGATCGGAACCGAGACCCTCCTCGGCCCGCGGGGATGGTCCTGTGCGCAACTCACCGGCGCCGACGGGTCTGCGGCAATGGACGTCTACCCCCGAGGTCAGCCCAACCCGACGACAGGCGATGCCGAGCCCGCCGTCGGTAGCCAGATCATCTCGGCAACCTTCGACTACACAGGGCACGTTCCAGGAGTTGACCTCGCCTGTCCCTACTTTCCACGTGAAGCCTCAAGCGAGGAGCCGTGCCCCCGCTCCGCTCCGACGGGCGAGCTGGTTCATCAGCTGACTCCCGATGTCGTCACCATCACTGACCCGGCAGGGATCAAGGGCGCTCTCGCCGGATCCGGGGGTCCGATCACAGTAACTGGCGAGATGATCGTGCCTCAGGCTCCGAATCTCCCCGATGGGGTCAGCATCGCCGAGGAATCATGCAGCCTGGCCGACTCCGCTCTGTGTCCTTCCATCCTCCAAGACTTCCTGGTACGGCAGTTTCCGGTCCCGACCCATCCGCCTTCCTCTTCGTAGCCGGCCGACCCGCGGCAACCGGCCGGGACTGGGCCAGGGTCCCGAGCCAGTCATCAGCTCGGGAGGGTACCGCTCGGTGAGGGCTGCGCACAGCTTCCGGCGCCCCTGCCAGGAGTCGAACCCGGAACCTGATGGGTAGAAACCACCTGCTCTATCCAGTTGAGCTACAGGGGCCAGCCACGGGGAGGTCCATGGGCGGCCCGGACTTCCGTCGGTGTGTGCCACACTAGAGGCTCCTTGGTGGCCGTAGCTCAGTTGGCAGAGCGCCGGGATGTGGCCCCGGAGGTCGCGGGTTCGAGCCCCGTCGGTCACCCTCAGGCCTCCAGGGGTGATGTGAGCACATCGTGCTCGACACCCGGGGGTAGGTTGCAGGACAAGCGCCTCTAGCTCAACGGCAGAGCAACGGACTCTTAATCCGCAGGTTCTGGGTTCAAATCCCAGGGGGCGCACCAGGTCAGAGGGTATTTTTGGTTTTCGGAACACCCAAAAAACCCAACAAAAACCCAACAATTGCAATTGGGGCGGTAATCTGGGCTCCGTGAAGGGGTCCAAGCGACTGGTCAGCGGCACCAGATCGAACAGCGTCTACGAGCTGCGCGTCTACGTCGGACGCGACCCGCTCACCGGCAAAGTCCGCCACATCTCGCGGCACCACCGGGGCGGACCCGCCTCGGCTGACGCGGCCCTCCGGAAGCTCGTCGAGGACGTCGAGTCGAAGCGGTCGGGTGGGTCGAAGTGAAGTTCGGTCAGCTCCTCGACCGCTGGCTCGAGCAGATCGAGGGCGACCGCTCCCCCACCACCATGCGCGAGTACCGGCGCCTGATCGAGAAGACCATCCGCCCAGCCCTCGGGTCGACCTCGGTCAGGAGATTGAACCCCCACAAGCTCGATGAGCTGTACGTGGCACTCTCCGATCGCGGGCTGTCCCCCGCCTCGGTCCGCCAGGTCCACGCGGTGATTCGATCGGCCTGCCGCCAAGGCGTGAAGTGGGGCTGGATGAGTTCCAATCCAGCGACCGATGCGTCGCCCCCGAGGGTCCGGTATCAGCCCCAGGCTGCGCCGACGCCGGACGAGGTACGGGCCATGATCAAGGCTGCCGAGGCCGACGATCCGGACATGGCCACGCTGATCGCCGTGGCCGCAGTCACGGGGGCGCGTCGAGGCGAGCTGTGCGGTCTCAAGTGGGGGGACGTGGACTGGATCGCAGCCAGTCTGACCATCGAACGCTCGGTGGCGGTCGTGGGACGCAAGGAGATCATAATTAAAGGGACAAAGACCCACGCCGTTCGCCGCCTCGCGCTCGATGACTTCGGCGTCGAAGTCTTGCGGCGTCACCGTGCCGAGGCCTCGAGCCGGGCCTCAGACCTGGGACGGCAACTCTTGGAGTCCGACTGGATCTTCACCTACGACGGAACCAATCCGATCAATCCCGACACCGTGACGCACTACGTGAAGGCCGTGGCCACGAGGGTCGGGGTGGATACGCACCTCCACGCGCTGAGGCACTTCGCAGCCACGCAGATGATCGGCGGAGGGACGGACGTCCGCACGGTGGCCGGGCGTCTCGGGCACAAGGACGCCAGCACCACGCTTCGGGTCTACTCCCATGCTCTGCCGGAGCGGGACCGAGACGCTGCGGGACTTTTGGGTCGGGCACTCTCGGGCTGATTCGCTGCTCATGGCCGGCGTCAGTTGGTTCTCAGAGCCGTGATTGACTGATCCCGTGAACGGTTCCACCGAGACAACCGGGGCCAATCAGCGGGTGACGTTGTACTGGCGACCGGGCTGCGTGTATTGCCTCCGAATGCGCTTTGTCTTGAGGTGGCATCATCTCTCGGTACAGCGAATCAACATATGGACGGACCCCGACGCAGCCGCCTATGTCCGGTCAGTGGCTAACGGCAACGAGACGGTGCCGACCGTCGTCATCGACGGGCCTTCGTGGGATCAGGACGCACCATGTCCGGCGGCGACCAGGCCAGCAGCGATAAGGCTGGCGCCAACGGTGAACAGTGCCACTCGCCCTGCGACCTGTTGACCTTCCTGCTGTTGCAGCCGGGCGGCCAACTTCAAGCCGTCGACCGCCAGGTCGTACTCGGGACGATAGAAGGGCGGGATCACCCAGCCGACAGCGGTCTCGATCACTTCACCGTCGGTGGTGCCGAGCCAGGTCCCGAGCTGCAGGGAGCGGAACTCAGTGTCGGCCAGCAGGTCCTTGGCGAACTGCTCCACCGTCGGAACTTGGCGCCACTGAGCGGTCCTCCCCACGGATGTCCGCCGGCGATCGCGTGAATGGGACACGCCGACGAAGGAAATCAGCGATCTGGTTGGATTGGGCAATCTGGGCTTGGTTCATTTCAGGCAGTTCCCCTTCGGAATAGCTCTTCGAGGGCGACACCCAGGATGGCGCCCAGGGCGATGGCGAGTAGGACCTTTGGTTCACTGCTCCCCTTCTCGATGTTCACCACAGTCTGACGGCTGACTCCCAGTTCCCTTGCAAGGGCTTCCTGGGAGAGTCCGGCCTGCAGCCGGTACTCGCGAACATTGGACTGGTACGGAGGCACCCTGCGAGTCTTCTCCAGAGAAGGCGCCGATGTCAAGACAACTATACAAAGTTCAGTTGACACGAGTAGTCACACGCACCCCCTGCGTATGATACGGTGCAGTTCTCATGGAGATCGCTGATCACATCAGGCAGGAGCGAGAGCAGCGGGGCTGGACGCAGGCCGCCCTGGCTGGTCGCGTGCCAATCGGACAACAAACTGTCAGCCGCTGGGAACGGGTAGGACCCGCCCCAACCGGAGCCAGGTGACGCGGTTGCTGGAACTATTCGAGCTGGTCCTGACCAGCTTGAAGTCTGGTTGGAGCAAGGCGACGAGCCCTCGGACGGTGCACTCCCGCCGGCCCGGCCCCTCAACCCGGATTTGCCGATCGGCAGCTTGACGGCCGCTGATTTCGAACGCTTCTGCCGGTCGCTTGTTAAAGCCCTCCACCCAGCTGCTAAGTCCACCGCTTCGGCGACCAGGGTGACCGGCAGGACGGCATCGATCTCTACGCCGAGGAGCCGAACGGATCGATCACCACCTTCCAGTGCAAGCGGTACGGGCCGCGAACCGACTTTGGACCGGCCAAGGTCAATGCAGCGATGACCAGCAACACCATCACGGCTAAGCACCACTACATCTTGCTGACTCGGACCGCAACGCCCGGGGCACGCAAGGTGGTCTTGGGCAATCCGGACTGGTCGCTTTGGGACCTCGAAGACATCGCCGAGGTGATCCGCACCGACTTGGACCTGGACGCCCGGATACAACTAGTCGATCGGTTCTTCCCGAACCACCGCGAGGATTCCTCGGACTACCTGAGCGGGGGCCGTGGCTGACCGAGGAGGAGTTCTTCGGGGCGTTCGATGACCCGCTCAAGCTGCTAAACCACACGTGGTCGTTAGTCGGGCGGCAGCAAGACGTCGATGACCTGACGGCCTTCAGTGTGGGGACGGACGCCGATCGACTGGCCATCGTGATCGGACCGGCGGTAGCGGCAAGAGCCGGCTCCTCCGGGCGGTGATTGCCTCGCTCGAGGCGCATCCAGAGCTACGGGTTCGCTTCCTCCTACCTGGCACCGCCGTAGCGGCGGGCCTCGTAGAGCAGTTGCCAGAGGGCCGGTCCGTCCTAGTGATTGACGACGCACACGAGACTCCCGCCCTAGAGGGCTGCTGTACGCCGTGGCTGCACTGCGACCGGAAATCCGGGTAATGCCGCGAGTCGTCCCTACGGAGTCGCCCGCATTCGTAGTGTTGCCCAGCGCGCCAACATGGTGGATAAACCGCTGGAGATCGGGCTCAGGGAGCTTTCGCTTCCGGAAGTGACCGCGCTTGCTACCGAGGTCCTGCAAGCGGAGAGCTTCCTCGGACCTATCAGCGAGTTGGCTCACAACATCGCCGTCCTCACGCGAGATTGCCCGTTGGCGACGGTCATCGGAGCACGACTAGTGGCACGGGGACAGATCCTGCCGCAGGCGGTGGCCTCAGACCAACAATTTCGGGATCGCCTGTTCACTGCCTTCAGTGAGGTGCTGACCGGTGAACTCTGCGAGCCCGGTGAGCGCGACGTCCTCGACCGCCTACTGCAGTTCTTTGCGCTGCTCCAGCCACTGGCACCTGATGGTCCGGAGTTCGACACGCTGCTCCAGCTGATAGTCGGAAAGTCGCATGCTGAGCTCAGACGGCCACTGACGCGGCTGGAAGATGCGGGAGTACTGATCCGCCGGGGAGGATTGCTCCGGCTGGTGCCGGATGTCCTGGCCGATACCATCGCCGAGAAGGCCTGTATTGATGAGCGCACCGGGCAACCGACTGGGTACGTCGACGAACTCTTCGACCAGCTGGCGGGCAAGGCCCTGCAGAACCTCCTCGTCAACGTCGGCAAGTTGGACTGGCGGCTGTCGAACACTACGACCGGTACACCCGGAGCGCGATTGCTTGATCGCGTATGGTCGCAGATGGACAACCACCTCAGGAAGGCGGGCCTTGGGGCGGCGCGGCGGGCCATCTTGGAGACGATCGCCGACGTCGCCTACTTCCAGCCTGAACGGGCGTTGGAGGTGGCCGCTCAGACCATTCACGATGCGGGCCTGGACAAGGACGCGGAAGGGCAAGAACTAGACCCCGAAGCCATCAGCCTGATCCCGGCGCTGGTGCCGATCCTGCGGCACGTCGCCTACACCTACCAGTACGTCGGTCCGGCCGTCGATCTGCTGTGGACCTTGGCGAAGAGGTATCGATCAGCAGAGGGCGCATCCTCGAACGCCGAGCCGCTGCGCGCCCTCCAGCAGATCGCCGGCTTGGGCCCGGGAAGCCAGTGACCTTCCATGAAGCCGTGATCGAGCGGGCGCTCAGTTGGGCCGCAGACCCCACTACGCCAGCTGGTCCTTCACCGTTTGACGTGCTCGACGCCTTCCTCGCGACCGAGGGCACCGAAGATAGCTTCGACGGGCGCCAGGTCACCATGCGGGGGTTCCTGATCACCGCCGAAGTCGTACGTCCATTGCGGGAGCAGGTCATCGAGGCTGCATTCTCAGTACTGGAGCATGGTCCGTTACAAGACGCCGTACGGGCACTCAAGACGCTGGAACACAGTTTGCGCTTCCCTATTGGTCTGGCCGGAGCGCAACCAAGCAACGAACAGCGCACGCAATGGGACCCGGACCATCTGGCGGTACTCAATCAGCTAGCTGACATAGTGAGCTCAACGCCATTCGAACCACTGCTGTACGTTGAGATACGCCACGTCGTTCGCTGGCACGCCTTCCCACGGACAGGGGCGAGACCAGGGATGCTGCTCGGCATGTCCTTGGCTAGCCTGCCGACCGATCTGGGACTTCCAGAGTCACTCGCTGCCTGATCGAAGGGTTTGCGTGGGCATTCGACGATTTGACCGACGATTTCAAAGCGGCGGAGCAGCATCACCAGCAATACCAGGCCGGGACGGCGAACCAGCTACTCAGCGATATCCCAGAGGCTTCCTCCGTCATTGACTATGTGCGGGAACGGCTGAGCGTCATCGGGTCGGTGGAGACCGGCCGGGCGATGGTACCTGGCCCCTTCCTGGCAGCCTCTGATCGAGCGCGATCGGGGTTGCTCGGGAGGTCATCAAAGCAGTCCTCGCTGCTCCGACCGACCTGCTCGGGCAAGTGCTGGGCGTGGCGCTGTCTCAGCTTGCGTCGACGGCGCCCGCTGAGTCAGTCGAAAATGCGAACTTGTTGCTCCATCTGGGCGTATTTGAAGTCGATCGCGAAGTCTTGCTTTCGCTTTCAGTCGCGGACTGGAGGCTGCACCGACCTGCATGACGACGAGATCGACTTGATCGAGTC
>CAVUZI010000014.1:0-127669 GCA_963745955.1 uncultured Acidimicrobiaceae bacterium
GGTGAGGGTCGCGGGTTCGAATCCCGTCGTCCGCTCTCAATGCGGTTGACCCGTTACTTGGCCATGGGTTGGCCATGGCTCCTAACCTTCGATCATGTCAGGATCGATCCGTAGACGAGGACCGAAGAGCTGGCAGCTGCGCATCTACGTGGGGATGGACGCCCGGGCGTCGAGGAGCCTGAACGTCTACGCACCTGCCATTCCTGGTGGTGACCGCGCTGCTACGCAACAATCGTGCGACCGGCTGAAAATGGCCGAGCGAGGTCAGGTCGCGATGAAAGTTCCCCTGCTCCCATCCGGCACCATGTCGACCCGATCGCCGCAAGCTTCACCACCCGAGCCGGTCCTCTATGTCCACCCCACCTCGTTTCAGTACAGCGGGGGTGTTGACCCCTCGGCACCGGGTGGGATTGCCGCCGTCTACCGGGACCTTGTCGATGACCCCATCCGCACCCAGCAGGTTGTCGACGACGTCATGACTGCGCTGAGCTCTGGGCGCCACTGCCTCGTGCTAACCCAATGGACCAGGCACCTCGAACAGATCGCCGCTGGGTTGACAGAGGGTGGACACGATCCCTGTCGTTTGCCAGCCACATGGGACCAGCTAGCCGCTGGTTTTGCCAGTGGCATGGGACCACCCCCGTTGCCAGTTATGGGACCACCCTGAGGGTCCACCACCGCCGGCCGAAGAGACATTCGGCTGGGCCTCCGAAGCCGATGGCGGAGGAGGCCCCATGGCGTTCAGGGAGGTAACGGTGGTCCAGATCAAAGAGGCGCTCCGGCGCTGGCTGAGGGGTGAGGGCGAGCGCACCGATCGCCCAGGGGGTCGGCGTCGATCGCAAGACGGCCCGGCGCTACATCGCCGCGGCCGTCGAGCTCGGGGTCGACCGCTCCGGCGGCGAGGAGCAGCTCACCGACGAGCTGATCGGCCAGGTGGTCGAGCGGGTCCGCCCGCACCGCCCCGACGGCCACGGCGAGGCGTGGCGGACGCTGCTCGCCGAGGAGGCAGCAGATCAAGGCGTGGGTGAAGCAGGACCTGACCGTCGTCAAGATCGGGATCCTGCTCGCCCGCACGGGGCGTCGTGGTCCCGCCCCGCACCCTGGCCCGCTTCGCCGTCGAGCGTTGCGGGGCCGGCCGGCGGACCGTCACGGTCCGGGTCGACGACCCGCCGCCGGGGATCGAGCTCCAGGTCGACTTCGGCCGCCTCGGGCTCGTCCCCGACGGCGAGCGGCGACGGGTGTGCCAAGGGCTCATCTTCACCGCCGTGCTTCAGCCGCCACCAGTTCGTCTGGCCGACGTTCTCCCAGACCACCGAAGAGGTGATCCGCGGCTTCGAGGCGGCCTGGGGCTACTTCGGCGGGGTGTTCCCCGTCGTCATCCCCGACAACATGAAGTCGATCGTCATCGAGGCCGAGAACACCGCGCCGCGGTTCAACGACGTGTTCATGGAGTACGCCCAGTCGCGGGGCTTCGTCATCGACGCGGCCCGGGTGGCGACCCCGACCGACAAGCCCCGGGTCGAACGGGTCGTCCACTACGTGCAGAAGAACTTCTTCGCCGGCGAGACGTTCGTCGACCTGGCCGACTGCCGGGCCCGGGCCGAGACCTGGTGCACGCACGACGGCCGGCATGCGCATCCACGGCACGACCCAGTGCCGGCCCATCGAGGCGTTCCGCATCGAGGAGCTGCCGCTGCTGCTCGCCCTGCCCTGCGCACCGTTCGACACGCCGAAGTGGTCCGACCCCAAGGTCCACCGTGACTTCCACGTCGAGGTGGCCAAGGCCATCTACTCGCGTCCACCACACGTTGGTCGGCCGGACGCTGCGAGGCCCGGCTGCGACTCGGCCACGGTGAAGCTCTACTCTGCGAGGCGAGCTGGTGAAGGTCCATCCCCGCAAACCCCCAGGTGAGCGGCGCACCGACCCGGCCGACATGCCCACGGGCAAGGAGATCTACGCCACCCGGGACATCGAGCGGCTCGAGCAGCATGGCGGCCGAGCACGGGGAGGCCATCGGCCGCTACGCCGCCGCCATCCTCGACACGCCGCTGCCCTGGACCAAGATGCGCCAGGTCTACCGGCTGCTGGGACTGGTGAAGAAGTGGGGAGCGCACCGGGTGGACGAGGCGTGCCGACGGGCCCTCGACGCCGAGGCCGTCGACGTGAACCTGGTGTCGCGGATGCTCGAGCGGGCCCGGGAGTCGACCGAGCCCGAGGCCCGACCCGACCCGGTCGTCATCCAGGGCCGCTTCGCCCGTGACCCCTCGGAGTTCGCCTCGACGAACGAGGCCGGACGATGAGCGCACCCACCCCCACCGTCTCGCCCGAGCTCAAGGTCCTCATGCGCAAGCTGCGGCTCGGCCAGCTCATCGACACCCTGCCCGAGCGCCTGGCCCTGGCCAGGAGTCACGACCTCACCCACGTCGAGTTCTTGGAGCAGCTGTTCTGCGACGAGGTCACCCGCCGCGACGCCGACTCGGCCGGGCGCCGGGCCCGAGCGGCCCGCCTCGATCCCGCACATGGTGCTCGAGGCCTGGGACGAGGACGCCAAGATCACCTACGACCGGGCGGTGTGGTCCGAGCTCGTCTCCCTGCGCTTCGTCGAGCAGGCCCGCAACGCCTTCATCCTGGGCCCGGTCGGCGTGGGCAAGACCTTCATGGCCACCGCCCTCGGGCACATCGCCTGCCGCCGGCGCATCAGCGTGCACTTCGAACGGGCCGACCGGCTGCACAAGCGACTGAAGGCGGCCCGCCTCGACGCCAGCTACGATCACGAGATGCGCAAGCTCATCGGCGTCGACCTGCTCATCATCGACGACTTCGCCCTCACCGCCTCGACGCCACCGAGACGGCCGACATCTACGAGCTGTGCGTCGAACGGCACCACTCCGCGTCCACGGTGCTGACCTCGAACCGGGACCCGAGCGAATGGCTGGCCGTCATGGCCGACCCGCTGCTCGCCCAGTCGGCCGTCGACCGGCTGAAGAGCGCGGCGTGGGAGCTCGATCATCGAGGGCGAGTCCTACCGCCAGCACGAGAAGCCGATCATCGGCGGGCCGCCGACGGACCCTCCTCCGGCGAGGCCCCGGCGGCCACGCAGCTTGACACCACCGCCGGCCGCCGGGATCATCGCGTCAGCCGGCCGAAGTGGACGCGAGGTGGTCCCATGCTGCTGGCAACGGGGTGGTCCCTTAGGACTGGCAAACGACAATCCCGTGGTTCTGCGGGGCGGCATGGGGGCCAAGGCCCGAGCTGCAGCTCTTTCGCGTCTCGACGTTGAACCCGACGGAGGACCACTTCTGGTTGTGGCCACTGGCTCGTACATCGGTGAAGGATTTGATTGCCCGCTGCTCGACACCCTGTTCCTGGCCGCACCGATCGCGTTCAAGGGGCGCCTCGTGCAATACGCCGGGCGCATCCTGCGGCCCTACCCGGGGAAGTCCACGGCGGAGGTTCATGACTATCACGACGTGATACACGAGTCTCGGCTTCGCCGACCCCCGCAAGCTTGACTGATGAGCCTGCCGGGACCGAACGTCAGCCCCGAGACCGACTCGCGGTCTCGGTGAGACAAAACGAGAAGGCGTGACGTGCCTCACGGTTCCTCGTCTGCAGACGAACTGATCAGACAAGCGACCTTGACCCACTCAAGACGCCGGGGTCAGCCAGCGTGCTTGAGCGTCGAGCGTTCGATCTGTTGCGCCCGCTGGTAACTGATTCCTGCCAGCGTTGCCGAATCCCGCAGGGTAAGTCCTTCACCTCGTAGGGCGAGCACCGCGTTGCGGACTGCGTCGCTCGCCGCGGTGCCGATCTCCTCGGCTTTCCGCCGAAGTTCGACGGCTTCACGGGCCGCTGCGCCTGCCGCACCGGGGTAGACCGTCTCGATCTCAATCGCGTACGTACCTGGCTTCTCGCCGGTCATCAGTTCGACCACTTCGGCCACGTCACCTGCCACCTGATCGAGGCGTCGTGCCTGGCTGACCGCTCCAGGGAGCTCGGACACCGTCACCACCCACCAGCCCGTGGAGTCCCACTCGCATCGCACGGTGTAGGTCTTCATCGTCTCTCCTCTATCCATTTTTCACCAAACTCCGGGGCCAGACTCGCCTGGATCGCCCGCAGGGTGCCGGGCGCTTGCTGCTTGACGCCAGCTTTGATCGTGCACGTATGTCCCTTTGGTCCCCGCCATTTCTCGTGAGACCCGACCACCCCCACTTTCTCGCAGCCCATCGATTGGAGCAAGGTGCGCAAGGCCTTGGTACTGAGAGGTTTCATCAGAATAGTCTATCTGGTAGCCTCCGCCAAGGCAATCGACTAGACTTATCCTCCACCGTGAGCATCGACCACCATTAGGTAGATCATGTGATCGAAGAGACGGACGGCGCCATCGAGTGGGCACCCGACGGGTTCGGCGGTGGGTCAGAAACCAACTCGTAGTAGACCGGTCTACAACAGGGCATCATTCAGTGGACTCCGTGGAAACTGGGTGGACAGAACAGCACGTCAACGGATTGGATGACATGCCAAAGACTCAGTTCAGCGCCTTTTTTGCCAAGGTGAGGGTCGCGGGTTCGAATCCCGTCGTCCGCTCCAGGTCAGAGGCAATTTCCGGTTCTCGATCCTTGGCGTTTGGCCATGACTTGGCCATGGGTTGGCCATGGCTCCTAACCTTCGATCATGTCCGGATCGATCCGCAGACGAGGGCCGAACAGCTGGCAGCTCCGCGTCTACGTGGGGATGGACCCTCAAAGCGGTCGGCAGCGCTGGGCAACGAGAACCGTCCGAGGAAGCGAGCGGGCGGCCCGCCGGGAACTGGCTTGCTTCGCCGACGAAGCCTCGTACGCCCGGGCTCATGCCGGAACGCTGGCCGAGCTCCTCGATCGCTGGTTTGAGACAGCCTCGGGGGATTGGGCGGCGAGCACGAAGCGGGAGACCAAGAGCCTCGTCGAGCACCACTTGAAGCCCCACCTGGGACACCTGCCGATCACGAAGGTCACGACGGCCGACATCGATGGCTTTTATGCCTACCTGTCCCGATGCGGAGGCCGAATGAGCCGCCCGCTCGCCGCGGGAACTGTCCACCGAGTGCACGTCGTGTTGCACAGGGCGCTGACTCAGGCTGTCCGATGGCAGTGGATCTGGCTGAACCCCGCGAGTCATGCGAGCCCGCCGCGCTACGTTCCTGCCGAGATCCGTCCGCCGAGTGCCGGCGAGGTTGCCGAACTCGTCGCCCATGCATCGACGGTGAATCCGTCCCTCGGCCTCTTCTTCTTGTTGGCCGCGACCACCGGTGCCCGCAGGGGAGAGCTGCTCGCTTTGCGATGGAGGGACGTCGATTTAACGGGAGGGAAGCTTGGCATTTCAGCGATCCCTCGTCGAGGGGCTCGACGGCCCAGTCCTGGCCCCGACGAAGACTCGGCGCTCGCACCAGGTTGCGCTCGATGCATCATCTATCGGAGCGCTCAAGGATCAGCTGGAGAGAGCGATGCGGACGGCCGAAAGGACAGATCGGTTCGTCTTCTCGCTCAAGCCGGACGGGATGATCCCGTGGCGCCCGAACTGGGTGACGAAGGCCTTCATCCGTTGTCGCACGGAGGCAGGACTCCCGCACTTTCGCCTGCACGATCTCCGCCATTTCATGGCGACGGAAATGCTCGACGGAGGAGTCCCCATCGCCGTCGTGTCTGGTCGCCTTGCCCACGCCCGGGCATCGACGACCCTGAACGTCTACGCACATGCGATTCCTGGCGGTGACCGCGCTGCGGCGCAACAATTGTCCGAGCGGTTGAAGCGAGCCGCACCTGTCAAGTCGTGATGAGAGTTTCCCCGAACATGAATCCCGGATCTGAAGACATCGACGTCAGCTCGTCTGACACGTTAGACACGGAGCTGGAAGCATTGCGCAGGCAGGTTCTCCAGTTGCGGGAGGACAATGCCCGGCTTCAGCGACTGTTGGAGTTGACGCCCCAGGAGGCACGGCTGCCGGATCCGGCACAGACAGCCATCTTTGACGTCGCCCCCGGCGCCGTCCACGCTGGGTCGTCTCCTGAAACCAAAGTGAAGTTCTTCCGGGCCCTCTTCGCGGCTCGCACAGATGTGTATGCGCAGCGATGGGAGAACAGCCGATCGGGCAAATCCGGATGGATGCCAGCGGTCCGGGGTGGCTGGCGTAAGGGCATCCCCGCCTCCGAGACGGGAGTACCTGCCGTTGACCGAGGAGATTCTTACCGCGCATCTCTCGGGAGAACTCGAGCTCGGTCTCTATCCGATGCTCGACGGAGACCGGTGCGCGTGGCTGGCTGCAGATTTCGACGGCCAGGCGGCGATGCTTGATGCGTTGTCCTACCTCAAAGCGGCTCGGGCCGTCGGGGCACCCGCCGCGCTCGAGATGTCCCGCTCTGGCCTTGGAGCCCATGTTTGGTTGTTCTTCGCTTCGCCGGTTTCGGCCGCGAGTGCGCGGCAAGTTGGGTGCGGATTGCTGAGAGAGGCGATTGCGCTGCGCGGTCGGATGGACCTGGTCAGCTACGACCGTCTGTTCCCGTCTCAGGACGTATTGCAGATCGGCGGATTGGGGAATCTGATCGCGGCTCCACTGCAGGGGCGGTCCCGGCGCCGGGGAACCACCCTGTTCCTTGACCTGGCCACACTCGAACCGCACGATGACCAGTGGGCTTACCTCTCGAGCGTCGCCCGGCTGTCCCCACGCGACGTAGCCAGACTGGCGCAACGCCTCGGCCCCGTGAGAGTCGGTTCCTCGGTGAAGGGACTGCAAAAGGCCACCTCGACCAGAATTTCTGTGCAATCTCCGGGAGTCATTCACGCCCGTCTCGGTGCAGCGATCACCGTCGAGGGAACGGATTTGTCGCCTGCACTGTTGGCGACGCTCAAGCACGCGGCCTCGATGGCCAATCCAGTCTTCTATGAGCGCCAGCGTCGGCGAGCGTCTACCTGGGACACACCTCGCTATCTTGCGAAACTATGACGAGACCGTTGCCGGAGATCTCGATCCTGCCGCGGGGACTCCTTGATCGGCTGCGCGATCTGGTCCAAGAGGCCGGCGGCCGTCTGGATCTCATTGACGAACGCAGCCAGGGCGATCCCCACACATTCGATTTTACGGCCACACTTGATCCCGAACAGCTGGAGGCCGCCGATGCACTGGCGGTTCACGACCTCGGTGTATTGGTCGCCCCGCCCGGTGCCGGCAAGACCGTGATCGCCTGTGCTCTGGTGGCCAGCCCACGGCGTATCGACTCTGGTCCTTGTCGATCGGAAGACCCTCGCCGACCAATGGCGCACCCGTATCCACGAACTGCTCGGCGAGAAGGCCGGCCAGCGGGGCGGAGGACGAACCAAGACTCGGGGCGTGATCGACATCGCAACGTTGCAGACGCTTGCCCGTCGTGACGACCTCGCCGCGCTGACATCCGGCTACGGACTTGTTGTTGTCGATGAATGCCACCATGTGCCGGCTGCCGCCTTCGAGCATGCCGTGCGTCAGATTCCGGCCCGCCGCTGGCTCGGACTGACCGCTACCCCTTACCGCCGTGATCAACTTGATGAGCTCATCGGTCTCCAGCTCGGCCCAGTCCGCGAGACCATGGTTCAACTCCCGTCCGGCACCATGTCGACCCGAGTGCCGCAAGCCTCACCACCCGACCCGGTCCTCTATGTCCACCCCACTTCGTTTCGGTACGGCGGGGGTGCTGACCCCTCGGCACCTGGTGGAATCGCCGCCGTATACCGGGACCTTGTCGCTGACCGCATCCGCACCCAGCAGGTGGTTGGCGACGTCCTGACCGCTCTGGACTCTGGACGCCACTGCCTCGTGCTCACCCAGTGGACCAAGCACCTCGAACAACTCGCCGCCGCGCTAACCGAGGCCGGGCACGACCCTGTGATTCTTCGGGGTGGCATGGGGGTCAAGGTCCGAGCTGCCGCCCTTGCCCGTCTCGACATGAAACCCGACGGAGGGCCACTTCTGGTTGTGGCTACCGGCTCGTATATTGGTGAAGGCTTTGATTGTCCGGTGCTTGACACCCTGTTTCTCGCTGCACCGATCGCTTTCAAGGGGCGTCTCGTGCAATACGCCGGGCGCATCATGCGGCCCTACCCAGGGAAGTCCACGGCGGAAGTTCATGACTATCACGATGTTCTCACGGGAGTGTTGGCCTCGTCGCTGGGCAAGCGCGCCCCCGGGTACACAAGTCTCGGCTTCGCCGACCCCCGCAAGCTCAACTGATGATCCTGCGGGACCACCAGATCGGCATTGGTGAGCCTCTTGACGGTTGGACTAGCGGTAGTAGAATAGGAATCAATACCGGTAAGAAAAGCGGAAGTAAAAGAGGGATGTAAGCGTATGACACTCGACACCGCGGTAGAGGCGAGCGAAATCGTGGACGCCCTTAAGCCGTTCGGTATCAAGCAGGGCGACGTGGCGGCGGTAGTCCACGTTTCCGACCGGGCAGTGCGTAGCTGGCGTTCAGGGAGCATTACCAGTGAGCGCTACGACCGATTGGCGGAAATGCGGGACCTGGTGGTTCTGCTTTCTGACTCGCTAACCGCGCGTGGAGTGGGCCAGTGGCTTCACGCACGTAACCGTGTACTCGGTGGCGAGCGCCCAATCGACGTGCTCACTCAGGGGGACTTTGATCGAGTGGAGCAAGCTGCGCGGGCATTCATTGAGGGCTCCTACGTTTGAGCGATTTGCTCGAGGGGGTGCGTTCGTGCCCGCGTCGGCAGATTCGGGGAAGATTCTGGCACCAGGGCCCAACCCGCTGGGCCTTGGTCGGGATTACCAATCCTGCCACGACGGACGGTCGGTATCACGAACGAGCCGGGCCCGGTGTCTGGTATGCGTCTAGTCAAGAACAAGCTGCATGGGCCGAGTTGTTCCGGCACTTCATCGACGAGGGAGTCGACCCCTTTGAGGTGCGTCGGCGTATAGGTCCCGCGGACGTTCAAGATCTCAATGCGCTCGACCTCACCGATTCGAACGTGCATCAAATCCTGGAGGTGACTGCCGATCAATTGATCAGTGACGACCTGACCTTGTGCCATCAGATCGCTGATGCAGCTCACAAGGCAGCTTTGAGGGAATCCTCGCTCCGGCCGTTGCCCTGCCAGGTCGGACAACCTTGGTCGTTTTCGGTACTGGGTTGGTGAAACTCCACCCGGGCGTCTCACGAATAGCGTCACCACCTCCACGCTTGGCCGACCTTCTGCGCCTGATTCGCCCTCATGCGGATGTTCCCGCTGGCGTGCGGGCTCTCCTTGTTTCGTTGTATCGAAGCGGGAGCGAAGCGATCCGCCGGAGGCGACGGAGCACGTAGATCAACACCAAGTCAACGTTTTCAGGGCATCTAGCGGAACTCGTAGTAGACCGGTCTACAACAGGGCGTTATCCAGCGGACTCCGTGGAAACTGGGTGGACAGAACCGCACGTCAGCGGAATGTTCGGACCAGCGCGAACGCAAACCTAAGTGCTCCAGTCATTTCTGAGACGGGCCCCCGGGAGCGAGCCGTATGACCTTGTCGAGGTCGGCGATTGCGAGGAGCCCGTCGGAGCTCGCGGCGATACCTCGGAAATCGACCCTTGAGGAGGTAGGGTCAGCTTCTTCCGACAGTCCTGTGTAGACGACAGCTGTTGTCGGTGAAGGTGATGACGCCGCCCAGGTTCCGATGTCCACATACCCCACTGTCGAGGCGTATCCAAATCTCGGGCGGTCGTCGTCCGAGAGGGTGAAGTAGAGCCTGTCGCCCGAAATGGCGAGACCATAACCCTGTTCGGTATCCGAGAGTAGTGGTATGGAGACTTGGTCGACGTGTCCGGTCTTCTTGTTGATTCGATCGAGGCTGCTATCGCCGTAATCGATGGCATACACGTAATTCGTGCTGGCAACCACTTGCCACGGGTCTGCACCAAAGAATGAATACGAATTGTGCGACGCAAGGGGGTATGAGGTGACCGCATGGGTACGCAGATCGACCCGTGCAATCGAGGAGCCCCAGAAGTCGCTCACCCACAGCGCTGATCCGCTTGGGTCAACGGCTATCTGGCTGGGAAAAATGTTTCCCGGCCACGTGATCCGGTGGACCAGTCCGCTCAGAGAATAAGACTGGGACGTCACCCCGGGGCAGCCGTCCCCGACTTCTGCCGGGTTGAAGTAGTCAAGATTGGGCTTACCACCCTCGCGGTTCGATTCGACGAACCAGATGTCGCCATTCGGAGCAGTACCTGTTGCTGCCAGCCCAATGACCTCATTGTTATCGCCCGGCACCAGATAGCTGCAGAAGTTGTTGGTGATCGGATTGAATGCGACAACCTCAGAATGGTTGGCAGGGCAAGTCCGTTGCGAATGCGAGACTACACAGTTGTAAGAAGGCCATCCGCCTTGGGTGAACCAGATCATCCCGTTGACATAGATTACCCGTTCGCTCAGGGCGCTCGATGCACTGGCAGACGAACAGTTTGAGAAGCAGTATGCAAACGGCTTGGTTCCGGTATCGGTGGGATCAACGTACGACTTGAGTCCTGCGCGAGTCGGCAGCTTGCCGAGCGAATCACTGAATTCACTGCTGTCCCAAATTGTGTTGTCCGGCGAGAACACGACATCAAGCGGATTACCGGTCATCTGTGCGACGACATTCGCTGTTGAGAAGTCCCTCTTGTATGCGGTCGTGGTCCAGTTGGCAGCAACGGTCAGGGTGACACGAGAGTGACCGTGACCATCAGCGGATTTCGAACACAGGTTGCTTGACGAGTCACAGGTGTAGAGCTGAAATGCATAGGTTGTTCCGGGAGCTGCATTGGCGGGGATCGCGACCGTCACAGCTCCGGAAGTCGTCCGCCACCAACCGTAGGCGTGGTCCCACGAAGCTCCCGAACCTTGCGGCCATGTGACGACACTACTCGAACTGAATTTCGGCAGGGCGGTGGGTGCGGTCGATGTGAGGAAGAAGAATTGGTGGGAGCTGGTGTCCCAATGGAGCGACACCGACGAACCGGCGGTCACTGCGAACTGAGACATCATGAAGTCCCGGGCGGCTGGGCGGCTCGTGGCCCAGGCTCGAACTGGTGCGACCAAGAGTGTGGCCAGCAGTAGAGGAACAACGAGGCTCCTAGCAATAGATCTCTTGAGCACCGGCAATCTCCTTTGCAGAACTCTGGGACCAGCATCGTGTCCTCGCGGTGTGCGCCTCACCGTACCGACTCGAGATGCCTTAGGAAAGGTAAACATTCGGTGTCGTTCGATCGGGCACTTCGACCCGATTTAGGAGCCGATCAAGCTTCCCGAGCCGGCCGTCGGGCCTCTGGGCACCGCCCTCGCTGGCTTCACCTTCCGGATCGAGGCGTGATCGACATGGACGCTGTCGCTATCGAGCTCCAGGCAATGGAGTGGCTCGGAGGGGGTCGGCGAGGAGGCTCAAAGGCCCGGACCATCCCTCCCTGCCGCCGCCTGCAGGTGGAACTCGAGGGCTGGGGTGGTTGTGCGGTTGCGGCCGAAGGTCCCTATCTTTGGCGGGTCGGGGATTCGAATCCGTCGTCCGGTCTGGGTGCTCCGATGACTGCGTCAGGAAGGCTCATGGCAGGATCGCGCTGCGGTACCTGAAGTGCCATCGCTCGGCAGCCCAAAAGAGCTTCGCAGTCTCCTAGCTTTGAGATGCTTCCGGCCGAGGGCGAACCACACGCCGAAACTAGGGCCGCGGCGGCTTCGGAGCTCGAGGCAGTACGAAGCGTTCGACAGCGCCGGCGAAACCCTCGTTCTCGTTCGTCTCCGTCACTTGACGGGCGGCTCGTTGCACCTGGACGTCGGCGTTTCCCATCGCGATGCTCAGGCCCGAGTGCGCAAACATCAAGACGTCGTTGGGCATATCTCCGATAGTGGCAATCTCATCGGTGGACAGCTTGTATCTCTGTGCGAGGTATCTGGCCACGGCGCCTTTGTTGGCCTCGGGGTGGGTGACGTCTAGGTAATAGGGCTGGGACGCCGCCGCCGCGACATGGTCCCCGAATCGCTCGTGCGCGGCCGCTGAAGCCTTCGACACAGCGTCGTGGTCGTCACTCACCCCGACGATCTTGGCCACGTCGCCGGTGAGACCGTCGATGCTCGTCATGACCTTGGGTTCGAACTTGACCGTCCATGCCTCACGGTCCACGTGCGGTCCCTTGGGGTCCGGGACGTACCAGTCAGCACCGCGGTAGAGCCACACACTGAGATCGAAGGAGGTCATGAGCGCAGCGATGGGGCTGACCAGGTGCGCAGGAACGATTCGTTGTTCGATGACGGTCATGTCGCGGTCGACGAGCAGGCCCCCGTTGAAGGCGGCGATGGGCGTCTGCAGATCGAGCGGCTCGATGAGCATGGCCATCCCGCGAGGGGGGCGCCCGCTGGTGATGGCGAAGGTGATCCCGGCCTCGCGCAGCTGATGGACGGCGGCGATGGCCCTGTCGGTGAGGACCTTGTCCGGGGTCACCAGGGTACCGTCCACGTCGGCCAGCATCAGGCGAATGTGCGGAGGAGTCACGGCGCGGCCCCGGCCTTTCCGATCGCGGCCGCATCGTAGACGTCGATGAGCTTTCGGTAGCGATCGGCGATGACTTGTGCCGTCTCAGTGTTCGAGGACCGGCCCGCGAGGTGATCGACGAGCGCGTCGTGCCACAGAGTCCGCCCGACGGCGAAGCCCTCGAACCCGGGCACGCGTGCACCGACCTCCAGCCAACGCACGACGCTGTCCCAGTCCGCACCGCGTCCCAGCACGATGCACACCACGTGGTCCCTTCCTCCCGAGCGCGTCTGTCGGACCAGGGCACTGGCATCTTCTTCGGAATCGAGGCCCTCGATCTTCCAGATATCGGGTTCCACCCCACCGGCCTGCAGCGAGGCGATGGCCGTCCCGGCGAGTTGAGGGCGCAGCTTGCGATCGTAGTCCTGCTGGTGGCCCTCGAAGCTGTCCAACTGCGCGGTGGTGGCCGGTACCAGCAACTCGAAGAGGAAAGTGCGCCCCTGCGTCCGGAGCCAAGCGCTCAAGCACGCCAACCGTTCAGTCTGGCGGCGGTTCAGATCCGGGTCTCCCTCGGGGTTGAAACGGACGAGAACCTTCACAAAGGTCGGATCGAATGCCTCGATGTGCTCGGCGAAGTGGGTGCCGTATTGGAAGTCGAACTCGTCCTGGCCTGAGCGCTCGACCGGCATGGCCAATGGGACGCCGACCTCAAGGGCACGTCTGGCCACTGCCGAGCCGAACTCCTCATCCACGAGCACCCCCGCTCGATTACGGGGCGCACCTGCCGTGACCGCAATCTGGTTGGCGTCGAAGATGATCTGCTTGGCCTTCACGATGCCCTGACGTACCTCCGGCGAAATTGGAGCCGTGGCGCCGAAGAGGCCGCGCTCGAACGATGAGCGGTGATCGAAGGCGAGAAGGTACAGCGGCGTGCCGTAACGCAGTGCCATCTCAATCCTCCTCGGGGAGGTGCCAGCGGTGGGGCGCCACCACGCTATCGATCGAGGGCGGTCCCCAAGAGCCGGGCGCATAGGACTCGACGGGTGGGGGGTGCTCGAGCAGGGGCGCCGAGACCTCCCACAGCCTCTCCACCTGGTCGGCACTGGTGAAGAGCGACCGGTTCCCGACCATGGCGTCGAGGAGGAGACGCTCGTAGGCCGTCAGGTCAGCCGAGGTACCGAAGGAGTCCTTGTAGCGGAAGATGAGATTCGCCTCTCCGAGTCGCATGTCCGGGCCCGGTTCCTTGGCCAGAAAGCGCACTGCTATGGAGCCCGGGTCGTTGAAGTCGATGCTGATCTCGTTCAGCCGACCGTCAGGATTGGAGCGAACTTCTGCCGGGAACATGCGGAGGATGGGCTCCCGGAATCCCAGCGTGACGACTTGGCGGCTGGACCCGAGCGATTTGCCGGTGCGCAGATAGAAGGGAACGCCCGCCCAGCGCCAGTTCTCGACCTCTGCCCGCAGGGCCACGAACGTTTCGGTCTGGGAGCCGGATGCCACGCCAGGCTCGGCCAGATAACCGTCGTACTGGCCGCGTACCACGTGCCTGGTATTGATGGATCGCATCGAATCGAAGACCTTCTGCCTCTCCTCTCGAAGCGCTTCCGCCGACAACGTGCTCGGTGGCTCCATGGCGACGAACCCGAGGACTTGGAACAGGTGGGTGACCACCATGTCCCGGAACGCTCCCGTGCCTTCGTAGAAAGAAGCACGTCCCTCGATGGAAAGCGTCTCGGGGACGTCGATCTGGACATACTCGATGTGCTCTCGATTCCACACCGGCTCGAAGAGACCGTTGGCGAAACGGAAAGCCAGGATGTTCTCGACGGTTTCCTTGCCGAGAAAGTGATCGATCCGGAAGATACTCGACTCGTCGAACACTGCGTGAACCGTGTCGTTCAAAGTCGTGGCCGAGGCCAGGTCGGTACCAAAGGGCTTCTCGATGATCACCCTCGCTCCCTGTGCCAGACCGGTGGTGCCAAGCATCTCGATCATCGACCCGAACGCAACCGGAGGGATGGCCAGATGGTAGAGGCGCTGCGGATTGCCGCCGATCTGGCTTTCGGCGTCCTGTGCGGCAGCAACCAGAGGAGACGGATCGTCAGCGTCGGCGGTGGCGAAGGCCAGGCTCTCCTCGAAGCTCTTCCAGACCTGCCCCTCGGGCTTGGCGGTTCCGAACTCGGTGATGGCTTGCCTGACGTATTCCCCGAAGCTCGCTCCGGACAGGGCCCCCCGGGAGGGAGCTGTGCCCACGATGCGATAGCTCGGAGGTAGGAGACCCGCCACCGCGAGATGGAAGAGCCCGGGCAGCAACTCACGTCTGGCCAGGTCGCCCGTGGCGCCGAATACGACGATCAGGAGCTCCTTCGGGCGGCCCGGGCTCGGCCGGGTCTTTCGGGCTGGCGGCTCAGTGCTCATGACAACCTCTCCGAATCCCTTCGGTCGATCGCTGCCAGCATTGCACCTACCGCTTTGGCTGGCACCCGTGAGAGACCCTGGTCGTCTGGGAGGAGCTCAGGCGATCAGTTCGGGCTGAAGCGCCAGGCTCCGCATTCATGGGGGCCCACGGGGCTCGGCTGGCGCCGCCGGCTACAGCTTGCCGAGCAGGAAGCCGGCGGCCGCCGAGGCGGGCTCGTAGGAGCCGGTGATGCCCGAGCTGATGTAGCCAGCGTCGCTGATCAAGGTGATGCCCGAGATGGCGGCGGCGGCGTCGCTGCAGAGGAAGACCAGTGGGTAGGCCTGCTCGAGGGGCGTGGAGGCCTCGATCCCCGTTTCCTCCCGGTAGTCGGCACCGAAGCCCAACCACATCTCGGCGTTGGCCTGGGCCAGCGGGGTGTCCGTCGGACCGGGGCAGATGGCGTTGATGCGGATGCCCTTCTTGAGGAGTGGGAAGGCCTGGCTGGCGACGTAACCGCAGACCGCCTGCTTGGAGTGGAAGTAGTCGTTCCAGTTATGCTCGATCGCCCAGGCCGAGGCCGAATCGAAGTCGGGCGTGGCCAGGTACTCTTTGACCTGTTCCCAGCCGGCCTCCCACCCCAGACCGGCAGCTGACGAGATGAAGCCGATGGCGGAGCCGCGCGGCAGCATGTCCTTGGCCAGCAGTCGCTCGATGAGGTGGCGGTGCCCGCCGAAGTTGATCTTCTCGATGTTCGGGGTGCCGTCGGCCACACCCGCGCAGGACATCAGGGCGTGGATCGGTCCGCCACACTCATCGACCGCCTTGTCGATGGACTCCTTGTCTCCCAGGTTCACATGAATGGCTTTGACGCCGGCGAGCGTCACCTCGGCGAAGTCCATCACCACCACCTCGGCACCGGCGTCACGCGCCAGCTCTGCCGCGGCTGCCCCCATGCCGGTGGCTCCACCGACCACCAGGACCTGCTTGCCGTCGTAGCGGAATGCGTCGAACAGTGACATCAGTACCTCCTGATTGAGAGACGATCAGACGCCGCCGATCTCAGCCGGCGACGGAGCGGACCTTGAGTCTGACGATGGTATCCCATCCGATTCCGAGCCCGGCCAGGATGTCGGCCCAGCGCTCGCTGGAACTCGGGGTCCGCCGCAGAGGCGCCGGCTCGCCCCGGGTCCGGCGCTTCGCGCCACTGTGCGGGCTCATGCGCGGTTCGCAGCGTGTGAAGCAGTCAGGTCTCGGGCGGCGTTCACGATCCCGACATGGGTGAAGGCTTGGGGAAAGTTCCCGAGCAAGCGCCGGTGACCCGGGTCGTACTCCTCGGAGATGAGTCCGACGTCGTTCGCCAGGGCGGCAACCCGTCGGAAGACGGCCGTCGCTTGGTCGAGACGGCCCATCAGCCGTAGGCAGCCGATGAGCCAGAGCGTGCACGGCAGGAACATTCCCTCGCGGCCCGGCAGCCCGTCCACCCCTGATTCAACCTGGTAGCGGAGCACGAAACCGTCCTCAGTGAGGTGCTTTTGGATGGCATCAACCGTCCGGACCACTCGTTCGTCGTCTGCGGGGAGGAACCCAACGAGCGGCATCATGAGCAGGCTGGCATCGAGTTCGACGGCGCCGTAGAACTGGGTGAACGCCCCAACGTCGGCGTTCCACCCCTTTTCGCAAACTTCGGCATGGATCGCATCCCGGATGGTGCGCCATTTGTCGGCAGGTCCCTCCAGACCGTGGATTTCCACACCGCGGACGGCGCGGTCGAAAGCGACCCAGGCCATGACCTTGGAGTGGGTGAAGAGCCGGCGAGGACCACGGACCTCCCAGATTCCGTCGTCAGGATCGGACCAATGGTCGATGAGGAAGCCCATGATCGCCACTTGAATCCGCCAGATGACTTCATGTACGGCGATGCCGTGGGAGCGAGCCCGGTCGATGGCGTCCATGAGCTCCCCGTAGACGTCGAGTTGGAACTGCCCGGAGGCGGCATTGCCGATCCGCACCGGCGACGATCCCTCATAGCCGGGGAGCCAGTCGATCTCCTCTTCGGTCAGACGACGTTCCCCGGCTGGTCCATACATGATCTGCAGTTGATCGGGATCGCCGGCGGCGACGCGTCCCAGCCATTCCAGCCAGCTCTCCGCTTCTTCGCGCAAGCCCGATTCGATCAGGGCCTCGAGGGTGAACGTCGCATCGCGGACCCAGCAATAGCGGTAGTCCCAATTGCGCACGCCACCAATGGATTCGGGGAGCGATGTCGTCGCCGCGGCGACGATTCCGCCCGTCGGGCCGTAGGTCAGCCCCTTCAACGTGATGAGCGACCGCAATGCGAGGTCGTCCCACTCGCCGTGCACCGGTAGGACCTGACCACACCAATCCCTCCAAAACTTCATCGTCTCATCGAGCGCCCGAGCGGTATCAAGGACGAAAGGGGGATCCTCGTGGGACGGGTACCAGGCGAGGACAAAAGCCACCTCTTCTCCGGCATGGACCGCAAATCTCCCCTCATGGCGCATCTTGATGCCCTTGAGCTCGATGGGGGAGTCGAGAACGACGGCATTCGGTCCGGCAATGGCGCGTAGGCCGCGGTCCGTCTGCCGGACCCATGGAATGTCGTGCCCATATTCGAAGCGCAAGACGAGCTCGGTCCGCATGGACACCTCGCCTTCGACGCCCCGTACGATCCGGACGACTCTCGGATGATGATGCCGGGGAGGCATGAAGTCGATGACCTGTACGACCCCGGTGCCGGTGGTGATCTCGGTCTCGAGCACCATCGATCTGCTCCGATAGCGGCGCACCTGGGAGGTGACCGGTTCGTCAACGATCATCTGCCAGCGGCCGTGGTTCTTCTCTCCGAGCAGTTTGGCGAAACAACTGCCTGAGTCGAAGCGAGGAAGGCAAAGCCAATCGATGGATCCATCCCGTCCGACAAGCGCGGCAGTCTCGGTATCGCCGATCATCGCGTAGTCCTCGATAGGCAGAGACACTGTCCGCAACCTCAGGTTGAAAGGTCCAAATGTCGGCGCGCATCACCGTCTCCGGGGATTGCATCGCAGTTTTGTCATCATGATCGGATGCGGATCGAGTCGTCAACCGAGTCACTCCCGGCGAGGCGAATGCACCCCGCCCCATGTTGACCAGCGTCCCACCTGACGCGGTATCGGGTCCGGATCGCCCGCGTCGGCCGAAGCCGCGGAGTTCGGTCAGGCGACGAAGGCTCGGTGGGGTCAGGTGCTGATGACCTGCCGGGCGGCTTCTGTGATGTGGCCCACCGAGATCCCGGCTGCTTCCATGAGCTCCTGAGGCGTCCCGGAGCCAGGGAGGCCTCCGACCGCCAAGTGGGTGACGCGGGCTGCGTGCCCGGCGTCGCTCAGAGCTTCGAGTACCGCCCCGCCCATTCCCCCCGCCGGGTAGTGGTCCTCGACGACGACCAGGCGGTCCTCTGTCGCGGCCGCCGCCGCCAGAAGCGTGTTCGTGTCGATGGGCTTCAGTGAGTACAGATCGATGACGCGAGCCCCGATCCCGTCGCTTGCCAGTTGGTCGGCCGCGGCCAGACAGTTGTGCAGGGTGACACCCGCGCCTATCAACGTCACCTGGTCGTCGGCGCCGGACCGGATCACCTTGGCGCCGCCGATGGGAAAGACCTCCTCCGGTGGGTACAGCACCGGGTAGGCGCCGCGGGTGGTGCGCATGTAGACGATGTCCGCAGTCGAGATCGCTGACATCCGGATGAAGTCGTAGGCCCGGGTCAGAAAGGCGGCAAAGGTGGCCGCGAATGGGATGTATCCGCGTACTGACATGCCGACCGCGGCCGCCACCAGTTGCTGCTCAGCGATGAGCATCTCGAAATAGCGTTCGGGATAGACCTTGGCGAACTCCTCGGCGTGGGTTGAAGTTCCCACTTCGCCGTCGAGAGCCACCACGTTGGAACGGGCGCCCACGGCGGCCAGCGCTTGGCCGAACGCCAGTCGGGTCGCCACCTCGGCACCCAGCTCGTAACGGGGCAGTTTGACCTCGCCGCTGGGCCGGACCCGTGGCGACCCACCTTCTGGCCGCAGTCCGCGGACGGTGATATCGCGCTCACCTCCGAGCTCGATGATGGCACGCTCGGCCATTTCGGCCGGCAGCGCCCGGCCGTGCCATCGCTCTCGGTCCTCGACTTCGTCGAACACGCGGCCCTTGCGGGTGCGGGCCAGGATCACGGTGGGCCGGTCCGCGCCGCCCACGTCGCCGAGGGCCTTCTCGATCTCGCCGTAGTCGTGGCCGTCGATGGAGATGGGCTGGCATCCGAAGCTCTCGATCCTCCGTGCGTATCCCTCCGGGTCCCATCCCAGCTCCGTCGGGCCACGTTGCCCGAGCCTGTTGACGTCGACAATCACGGTCAGGTTGTCCAGCCGGTAATGGGACGCCTTGTCGAACGCCTCCCATATGGACCCTTCTGCCATCTCGCTGTCGCCGCACAGCACCCACACCCGGAACGGGAGCTCGTCGAGATAGCGTCCGGCCAGAGCCACCCCCACTCCATCCGGGAGTCCCTGACCGAGGGAGCCGGTGGCCACGTCCACCCAAGGCAGCAGCGGGGTGGGGTGGCCCTGCAGGCGCGAACCGAACCGCCTGTACCCGGTCATCAATTCATCGTCCGTGACGGCCCCGGCGGCTTTGAACATCGAGTACAGCAGGGGTGACGCATGACCCTTGGAAAAGATGAGATGGTCGTTGGCCGGCTCGTCGGGATGGTCCCAGTCGTAGCGGAAGTGGCGGGCCATGAGGACAGCCATCACATCGGCAGCGGACATACTCGATGTGGGATGCCCAGATCCGGCGGCTGTGCTGCATCGGATCGAATCCACCCGCAGCTGCTGAGCAAGCTCCCGAACGGCGTCCGAATCGAATTCGGTCATGGCACCCTCTTTCGGCTGTCTGGTTACGGAATCTTGGCGCGTAGGAACTTCCCGATCCGATCGGTGGCCTCGGCTGCCTCGGGGGTGCCGAGCATGAGCTGGAAGACGTGGGGCAGGCCGGCGCCGATCTCCAGGGTGACGTCGACCCCTGCTTCGGCTGCTGCACCGGCCAGGCGCTCGGAGTCGCTGAGCAGCAGGTCTGCTGTGCCTACCTGCACGAGCAGCGGCGGTAGCCTGGACAGTGTGGCGAACAGCGGCGACGCCAGAGGCGTCTTGGGGTCAGCCCCGGCCAGATAGTCGGCGGCGAACTGACGGAGCATGGCGGGGGTGGAGATGGGATCCTGCTCGGCGCGCTCGGTCATCGACGCGCCCGAGCTGGTGAGATCCACCGTCGGGGACATCAGCGCGGCGGCCGCGGGCAATGCCTCCGCGGCGTCACGCGTGGCCACGAGCAGGGCGACGGCGAGCCCTCCACCGGCGGAGTCGCCCGCCACCGCTATTGATCTTGCGTTCAGGGCCTGGTCGGTGCGGAGCCAGTGCCACGCGGCCAGGACGTCGTCGATGGCCGCGGGGAAGGAGTGCTCGGGGGCCAGGCGATAGTCGGGGAACAGCACCCGCATCCCACTGGCCCGTCCGAGCCGGGCGGCCAACTCGCCGTCGCTGCGAAGAGAGCCGAGTTCGTAACCTCCGCCGTGCAGGAAGAGAAGCACCCGGCCGGCGTCCGCTCCAGGGGCGGCAAGCCAGTGGGCCGGCATCCCGCCGGCGTTCACCTCCCTCACCAGCACGTCGTCAGGCACCGGGTGAAGGCGGCCCCCGGGGCGAAGGTGGCGCGAAGCTCCCCCAGCGGCAACGCCTGACCGGTGCTGGCCTTCTGCCGATCTCTGAGCTCCTCAATCAACTCCTGCATTACCTGGCTCGGCATGTGTGCACCTCCTTCGCCCTGGGCAACCACGAACGACAACCTTCCGCCCCACAAGGACGCGGCCAGAGCTCAGGCCGACGTGCGCCCCTCTCCCCCCTGACACTTTCCCAACCTACCCTCGGCCAGGCGACCTGCATGGCGGACTTTGAGAGGACCACATCCTGGCGAACCAGGCTTACGAACCGGTGACCTCTTCCGCATCGGCGAACACCTCGCTCAGGCGCCCGGTCTTGACGTCATAGACGAAGCCTCTGATAGGCACATCCCGCGAGATCCACGTATGCGACCTCGCCTTTTGAATCTGCTCCCTTGTTTTCTCCTCGGCGTCCGTAAAGCTGTAGAACCTGGCCGGCGCAATCGGCGCCAGCCCCGTCTCCTTGCGGAGCCGCTCCTCCATCTCGCTGTCGGCGAACCTGAGCATCCCGCAGTCGGTGTGATTGATGATCATTATCTCTCCGGTCCCCAGCAATCTGGTCGAAAGAACAAGCGACCGGACCCAGTCCTCATCGATCACACTGCCGAAGTTCCTGATCACGTCGGCATCTGCATCGGCGACGCCCAACATGTCCAGGATGTTTGTCAGGCGGGGATCGGCGCAAGTCACGATTGCGATCCGGGGTGCCGGTGGTTTGACACCGCTGGAGTCGTACTCCTTGGCGATTGCTGCATTGGCGCTCAACGCCTCGTCGATAATGCTCATGGCCTTTTCTCCTCTGCTTTGGTGGATTCGCAGTCCCTCTAACCCCGGAACCGTCATCGAGCTCATGTCTCACGCTTCACGACCTTCGCTTGACTTCGACTCCCACCCCGCCATAACGGTGGCCTTTGAGGCGGACCATCGGACCCGTGAAACGCCCTGTTCCTTGCGGGCAGGAGCGAAGAGCACCCTGCCGTCGTGTGGTGCTGATGCCAACGGCCAACCGAGTACCGGAACTGCCAAGCGGGTGGCAGGGCCTCACAGTCTCACAGCCGGCTGGGTCACGGACCAGGGACTCCCACGGGCTCGAGCCGTGGCAGGCCGTGAGAACCTCATCCTCAAAGAAGCACGCACCGTCCGGCAGTTCTGCGATCGCAGGTCAAGGAGGCATCAATGGTTACCACGGTTTCGAAGGGTTCTGCGGAGCAGGCGGGCGAGGGTAGCTCTGCGGTCAGGCCGTTTCGGGTTGGCTTTCCGCAATCGGAAGTAGCTGAGCTGCGTCGGCGTATCGTCGCCACCCGTTGGCCAGAGGGGGAGACAGTCACCGACGACTCCCAGGGAGTCCCACTGGCGTTGATGCAGGGGCTGGTTCGGTACTGGGCGACAGACTACGACTGGAGCAAATGCGAGGCGAAGCTAAACGCCCTGCCCAACTTCATCACCGAGATCGACGGCCTCGACATCCATTTCATTCATGTCCGCTCCCGGCACGAGGATGCTCTGCCGCTGATCATCACGCACGGGTGGCCCGGTTCCATCATCGAGCAGCTGAAGATCATCGAGCCACTCACCAATCCGACCGCACATGGCGCCAGCGCGCAGGATGCCTTTCATCTGGTGATTCCGTCGCTGCCGGGTCACGGGTTCTCTGCGAAGCCAACCAGCACCGGCTGGGATCCGTCCCGTATCGCGCGTGCCTGGGTCGTGCTGATGAAGCGGCTCGGCTACTCCCGGTTCGTAGCGCAGGGCGGCGACTGGGGTGCTGCCGTCACCGAGGGTATGGGTCAGCAGGCTCCTCCGGAACTACTCGGGATTCACTCCAACATGCCCGGCACCGCGCCTCCGGAGGTAAGCGGTTATCTGACCGGGGAGCCGGCCCCGCCCGGTCTATCGGACGAAGAGAGGCGGGCGTACGACCAGCTGAGCGTGTTCTATGCGAAGCACGTTGCTTATGCCCAGATCATGGCGACGCGCCCACAGACGCTCTACGGACTTGCGGATTCGCCGATCGACCTCGCCGCGTTCGCCATCGACCACGGGGACGGCACCGGCCAGCCGGGCCTCATAGGAGAGATCCTGGAGGGGCGCCTTCCCGGCGATCTGACGAGAGATGACATCCTCGACAACCTGACGCTCTACTGGTTGACCAACACAGGGGTATCGGCGGCCCGGCTCTACTGGGAGAACAAGGCGGCCTTCTTCGACGCCAAGGACATCACCGTTCCCTTCGCTATCAGTGTCTTCCCCGACGAGCTGTATCAGGCACCGAAGAGCTGGGCGGAGCGGGCCTATCCGAACAACCTCATCTACTACAACAGGGTTGACCGGGGTGGTCATTTCGCAGCTTGGGAGCAACCGCAACTCTTCTCGGAGGAGATGCGAGCCAGCTTCAGATCACTGCGCTGATAGCCGAGGGCAGTGCTTCCAGCAGCGTGCCTGCCTTCCGGGGGGCCCAGATTGACCAGGGGTTCGTGGGGCCCATCAGTAGAGCAGGTGAGCCGGGTGCCCGAGGGCGGTCCCCGATTGTCGTGGCAGCGTCTGTAGACCTCGTGGTAAACGGGGTATGAGTCCCAACCAATGGAGGTTCCAGATGGCCGAATTCACGCCGCCTGCAGAGGGGATTCTGCTGGCCCACTTCATCGTCTCGGACGATGTAGAGCGCTCTCGGCGCTTCTACACCGAAGTACTGGGGGGCAGGGTGATCTTCTCGGGAGACGTGACCTACGTGGCACTAGCCAACAGCTGGATCATCATCAATGTCGGCGGTGGTCCCACAGACGACAAGCCCACGGTCACGCTGGAGACGCCGCGCGACCCCGACCGGGTCAGCAGCTTCCTCAATATCCGGGTCAAAGACATCGCAGCCGTGTACGCCGAATGGAGCGCCCGGGGTGCTCAATTCCTGACGCAGCCGAAGCAGCACCAGTACGAGATCCGTTGCTACATCCGCGATCCCGATGGTTATCTGATCGAGGTAGGGCAGACCACCGACCCAGAGGGGGACTGGTCGGCATGGTCCTGAAGGGGCCATAGCCGCAGATCGTGGTGGGCGGCGGATCGCGGCTGCCTCAGCTCTTCCAGTTCATTGGGCCTCTGAGGCTTCTTCGGTGGTCAGTTCCGCGGCAGGGTCAACCTCAAGGCGCTCGTCGGGGATGGGTAGGCCGCTCCGAATCGAGTAGCCGTAGGTTCCTGCATGGAGGCGCTCCTCTGCTCGATCAATGGCCGCCAGGCGTTCTTGCAGCTCGGCCAGGATCGCCCCATCGGTGCCTTCCCCCGTCAGGGGTTGGGCCGAATCGAACATGTCGCCAGACTGATTCGCGGCAGTTCGGTCGTTGCGGCCCCCGGCATTGACCTCTGCTACCAGGTTTTGCACACGGAGACGCTCCGAACGAAGCAGCTCTCCGGCTTTGGACGTCTCCATTGTCATACCTCGTCTTCCCGGGTCGGTCTGCACGCTATCAAGAGCGCAGCTCTCCGGGTCGCGGGTCGGGACGAGCCCCGGCGAAGGGGGGGTAGGACGAGCAACCGAAGGGTCGGGTCCGGACCCGGGCATGATGTGCGCGCCGTCAGGCCACATTCATTGGGCGGCCACCTCGTTCACAACCGATTGGTATGGCCTGCATGGCTCGTTGCGCAGGCTCGGGCACGCCGGCAGAGGCGTGGGCACCTGCACCCCTGGGACGACCGGGAGGATGAGGCTCGACGGCATGGCGGTGGAGAAGGCGATCGATACGGTCGCCTTTCCCTTGGGAACCGTCTGGCCGAAGGACCATACGGGCTGGGTTCCGTTCGGCGCAGAAATCGTGACGTGAATGCTGCGATCCCGCACGGTAGACGTGCCCCTCGTAATAGAGCGGAATGGCGACCACCGGGTTCCCTCGCTGTCGACGAGCGCGGCGATGCGTCGAAGGAGCCCCGCGGTCCCTTATGGTTGACGGTATGGCCGGTCCAACGCAAGAGGTTGCCGAACTGATCGTGCGTTGCCTGGAGAACGAAGGCGTCAACTATGTGTTCGGTATCCCCGGTGAGGAGAACATCCGGCTGGTGGAGGCCTTGTCTCGGTCTCCGATCCGTTTCGTTCTGGTCCGACATGAACAGGGCGCCTCATTCATGGCCGAGACCTACGGGAGGCTCACCGGGCGGGCCGGGGTGTGCTCGGCCACGCTGGGTCCGGGCGCCATCAATCTCCTGCTCGGCACCGCCGACGCCACCACGAATTCCACTCCGCTGATCGCACTGTCCGCCCAGGTAGGGATGGACCGGAGCTTCAAGGAATCGCACCAGAGTGTGGACCTGGTGTCGATGTTCGCACCGGTGACCAAGTGGTCGGCCCTCATCGCCACGCCGGGCGCGGTTACCGAAATGATCCGCAAAGCCTTCAAACTGGCCCAGACCGAACGCCCTGGCGCCGTCTACCTCGCCGTCCCCGAAGATATCGAGAAGACTGCGGTTCCGGGCAGCGCGGCACCGTTGCCGATCAACATCCCGCGCCCGGACGAGCCGTCGCCCGCACAGGTGGATCGAGCGGCGTCGATCCTCCGGGCCGCCGTCAACCCGATCGTGCTGGCCGGCCACGGCGCAACAAGGGCCGAGGCCGGGAAGAGTCTCCGCGCCTTCGCCGAGTCACTCGGTACGCCGGTGGCGACCACCTTCCACGGCAAGGGCGTGTTGTCCGACGACCACCCCTTGGCGCTCGGAGCCGTCGGATTCATGCGCCACGACTACGTCAACTTCGGGTTCGACCGGGCGGACGTTATCGTCAGTGTCGGCTATGAGCTCCAGGAGTTCGACCCGGTCCGGATCAACCCGTGGGGCGACAAGCAGATCATCCACATCCATCGATTCCCGGCCGAGGTCGACCGTCACTACAACGTCTCGGTGGGCCTACAGGCCGATATCGGGCACAGCCTCGATTCCCTCGCCGCGGCGGTGGACCGGCGATTCGAGCCGCGAGGGGACGAGCAGCGGATTCGCGCCCTTCTGGCCGACGAGCTCGAACGCGGGCGAGGCCGACGATCGGTTTCCCATGGCTCCAGCGCGCATCGTCGCTGACACGAGGGCGGCGCTCGGCAATGAGGACATCGTCCTCGTGGATACCGGAGCCCTCAAGATGTGGATGGCCCGCCTCTACCCGACCTATGCGCCCAATACCTGCCTCATATCGAACGGCCTGTCAACGATGGCATGGTCGGTGCCGGGCGCGATCGGCGCCAAGCTCGCTTGTCCCATGGCCAAGGTGCTGGTGGCCACCGGGGACGGTGCTTTCCTCATGAACTCCCAGGAGATCGAGACCGCGCTGCGTGAAGGGATCGCCATGGTGATCCTCATCTGGGTGGACGATGCCTACGGCCTGATCAGCTGGAAGATGGACCTCGAGCTCGGGCACAACGTGGACACCACGTTCGGAAATCCGGACTTCGTGGCCTATGCCGAAAGCTTCGGAGCTGTCGGCTACCGGGTCAACGCCGCCGACGAGCTCTTGCCGATTCTGCGCGCCGCGCTGGCCGACCAGACCGTGTCGGTCATCGCATGTCCGGTCGACTACTCGGCCAACCGTGAGCTCATCCGCTCACTTGGCGAGCTCGACGAAGGACTCTCCTGAGGAGCCCGGGCCGTGATCTCCGGGTCCCTCTCGGATCAAACGCGACGAACGAGGACCAAACGCGACGAACGAGGACCAAAGGCGACGAACGAGCAGCTCGGCGACGAGTGGGTGCCCCTCAGATTCGGCGACGCTCGGGGCTCGTCTCCTGGGCGGGCATGGAGTTGTTCGTGGGCCGTGGGTACGGCGCGCCCACGTCCTCGGAACCTCTGGGACCGAACCCGGCCACGTGGGCTTCGGCCGTCAGCCCCGGAACGACTATTCAGCGCCGCCCGGTCCGAGCGTGGGAGGCTGAGGCATGCTCTTGGGTCGTGACCTGGCAGCGGTAGTTGGGGCACTCCTGATCATCGCCGGCGGATGGAGCGTGATCGGAACGGTGGTCGTCCCACGGCGGATCCGCAGCCGGCTCACCCGAGCTGTCGCGGTCACCGTCGATGTAACGTTCCATTTCGTCGCCGACCGCTTCGATTCCTACGAGCCGCGCGATCGGCTTCTGGCCGCCCAGGCCCCGATTCAGCTCATTCTGCAGATTGTCGCGTGGCTGGCGGTCTTCGAGCTCGGCTTTGCGCTGCTGATGTGGCCGTCCATGGGCACTCAGGGTCTTTCCGGCGCCTTCCAACTGGCCGGCTCGTCGCTGTGCACGCTCGGTTACTTGGCGCCCCCCAATGGCGCTCCGACGGCGTTGGCCGACCTCGCCGCCCTCGTGGGCCTGGGCACAGTGGCCTTACAGATCGGCTACCTCCCCACTCTTTACGCTGCATTCAACCGGCGTGAAGGGCTGGTGACGCTGCTGGACTCCCGAGCCGGTGTTCCCTCCTGGGGTCCCGAACTGCTGGCCCGCACGCACTACGGCTTGGGCTCCGGGGTCTCGGCCATGGGCGAGCTGCCGGAATTGTTCGAGGAATGGGAGCGCTGGTCGGCTGATGTCTCCGAAAGCCACGCCACGTACCTTCCTCTGGTCAATTTCCGCTCCCCGAGACCGCTCTCCTCGTGGGTGACCGCGCAATTGGCCGTGCTTGACGGTGCCGCCCTCTATTTGTCGTTGGTACCCGATGCCCCTGGTGCGGTGTCCGCCCGTCTCTGCCTGCGCGGCGGCTTCACCTGCCTTACGACCATCGCCCGTGCACGTGGCTTCGCCGTCCCCGACGATCCAGACCCGAACGACGGCATCGACCTGACATACGAGGAGTTCGTCGATGCCATCGACCGTTTGGCGAGGGTGGACTTCCCCCTCGAGCGCCCAAACGAAGAGGCATGGCTCGATTTTGTCGGTTGGCGGGTCAACTACGAGGCGGCGGCCTACGCGATCGCGCCGGGCGGTCGACGCCCCGCCGGCGATGTGGTCGGGTCCTCGTCGGCACCCGATCCCCGTGATCTCTCCGCTTCGGCCGGCGACCTTGCGGGCTGGCAAGCCGCCCCTGCAGGCACCCGAATAGAAGCGGGAGAGCGTGTCCTGCGGACGACAAACGGTACCTCAGGGGCAGCTCCGCTCAGGGGCGCCGATGAACGCGATCGTCACCGGCGAACGGAAAGCTCAGGACGACCAGGCTGGTCACACAATTCGAGAGGATCGATCCTTCCAATAGGGCTCACGGAGCAGTCGCTTGAAGAGTTTTCCACTCGGGTCGCGGGGCATTTCCGTGATGAACTCGAGCGCTCGGGGACACTTGTAGCCGGCGAGACGGTCTCGACACCATGCCATGAGCTCTGCCGCCGAGACAGATTCATCACCGAGTTGCTTCTGGACCACGGCCAGCAATGACTCCCCCATCTCCTCGTCGGGGATCCCGAACACCGCGACGTCGACCACCTGAGGATGGGTGGCGAGGATCTGTTCGGCCTCGCGTGGATAGATGTTCACTCCTCCTGAGATAACCATGTCGGATGCACGATCGGTGAGATAGAGATAGCCGTCGGCGTCGAGGTAGCCGACATCGCCCAGCGTCCTCCATCCCTTCCGGTTCGCCATGTGACCGGTCTTTTCAGGATCATTGTGATACTCAAATTCCCGACCACCGGCGAAATACACGGTGCCGGTCTGGCCGACAGGAAGATCGACCTCGATGTCGTCGCCGACAATGTGGACCTCGTTGAGCGGCCGCCCGACAGAACCGGGGTGGGCCACCCACTCCTCGGGCCTGATGGCGGTCGATCCGATGTCCTCGGTCCCGGCGTAGTACTCGTGGATGATCATGCCCCACCATTCGAGCATCTGCTGCTTGACGGGCACCGGACAGGGAGCCGCGGCATGGACCACCCACCGCAGGCTCGAGAGATCGTAAGAGTACTTCTCCTCATCTGGCAGCCGAAGCATACGGGTGAACATGGTGGGAACGAATTGGGCATGTGTGACCCGGTATCGCTCGATGGTTTCGAGGCATCTCGCCGGCTCGAACGACTCCATGACCACGCACGTGGCGCCGAGCCGATGCATCGCCATCGAGTAGACAAGTGGTGCGGAATGGTACAGCGGAGCGGGGGAGAGGTAGACCGATGTTGCGTCGATTCCCACCCGGCCGATGTTTCCGGCCAGCACGACCGGTGTCGCGGCGGGATCGCCCATCGGCGTGGCGGACAAGACCTTTCGCACCCCCTTGGGTGCTCCGGTCGTTCCAGACGAATAGAGCATCTCTCGGCCTTCGGCTTCGTCCGCGATCGGCGTCACCGGCCAGCGCTCCAGTGCGTCGTCGTAGGGCAGAAACGGCGCAGCCTCGCCTCCCGCCACGATGCGCAGTCCTATCCGCTGCAAGTCGAGGCCCCCGGCTATGTCTGACAGACTTTCCGAAATGAACAAGGCGGTGGCCCCGCAGTCATCGAGGATGTGTTGTGCCTCGCTCCGACGAAGGTGACTGTTGAGCGCGGTGTAGTAGAGGCCTGATCGTTGAGCCGCCCAGGCGACCTCGAGGAACTCCGAACCATTTTCCATCATCAGGGCAATGTGATCGCCGGTTCGCAGTCCAGCATCTCGCAGCAGGTGGGCCAGCCGGTTCGAGCGTTCGTCGAGCTCCCGGTAGGTGGTGACAAGTCCCGATCCGGCCATGACGATGGCCGGTCGATCAGGATGTTCCTCGGCTTGAAAGCCCAAGTGGCGCTCGTTGGTCATCCCACCGTCTCCCTCTCTTCACTCCTCGTCCCCGTCGTCCCTGGGCTATCGACCGTTCGCTCGACGATAACAACGCACAGCGCCCCCTCCGTCCAGAAAGCAGTGGACTTGCCATCTGAATGAAGATCGGCTCGACACAACCGGACCCCGGCCTGAGCGCAGGTCAGGGCGACATCCGCTGCCTCACCAACTGGTCGCAACCCGAGTCCGGTCGTCTGCTCGATGAGAGGTCCCGGCGCGATTCCTGCTTACTCGATTTGGGTCTCACCGATGCCTCCCGCATCTTGATCAATTGCGCTGCGTCACCCCCGTCGGACAGTGACCGAGAGAGGGCATTCAACCGGCGCATCTTGAATACCCGCGGGCTTGATCTCGATCGGGTTCAAGGGAGCGATGGACCGACCGCCCTGGACCTGGGTCGCCAGTCGAACCTGTGTAGGCAGCGAAATCCAAGATTCAGAGGCCCACTGCTTCGACGGATTCGGGCTATGCCCCGAATACGAGGTGGGGTGGGTCGGGATATTCGCCTCATCCTGAACGAGCGGGCTGCGGCTCAACACGATCACGCTGGCAACCAACACGGCGAATGCCAAAAACTCGCCGGCCAGGGCCGCGGCCCCGACATTCAGTCTTTCACCAAAGAGCACGACTCCCAACACACTTGCCACCAGCGGATCGACGATCGTCAGGCCTGGCTGAGAAGCGGTGAGCGATCCGGCTTGGAAGGCATTGGACGCCAGGAACATTGCCGCCGCTCCTGCAGCAATCAGGACGTAGGGCGACCAATTGGTGAACACGCCGGCAGGCCCCTGAGAAAGATGAGAGCTGAGCTCTTTGATGACCGCCGCCACAAAGCCGAATCCGGACGCTGCGGCGATGCCGAGCAGCGATGCCTTGCGGCTGGCGCTGGGACGAGTGCCATCCCTTCCCGGGAGGTAGGCGAAGACGGGGCAAGGAACAACTCGGACCGAACGCCCTGTTGCAGGTCGAACGATCGCTGTCGGTGCTCGATGGGTTCAGGCTCGACACTCGGACCGCGCTCCACATCTTGATGACGATCGATACCTACGTGACGGGGTCGGTGTTCAACGAACTTCGGGAGATCCGGGCCGAAAAGGCGCAGGCCAGGTCCGGACTGAGTGACACTGAGTTGACTGCTGGGATGACGGCGTGGACAGAGCGCCTCAACGACTCGGGCATGTTCAAGCGACTTGTTCGGGTCTTTGCGGAAGGCATCGACCCGGACTCGCCAGAGACGAGGGACGAGCGGTTCGAGTTCGGCCTTGACTGCGTGCTCGACGGGGTGGCCGTCAGGCTCCCGACTACCCAGGAGGGTTTCCGCTGAGAGCCGAAATGGGCCCGCACCGACGAAGTTCCGGCTAGCACGAGAGCCCGACCGTCGGAACGCTGGCTGCCGCCGCCGCCGTGTCCGGAGGCGCCTGGCGCGAGCGCCCGCGCGGCCTGCTCCATCGGGTACAGACGAGCGATGCGTGGTGAGGGCCGATCGGTGGCCGGCGGGCTGGCGAGGTCTGCCAACTGGTGCGTGGGTCTCAGTGGAGAAGGCTCTGCCAGTTCGCAGGTACACGGTCCGCAGGTCCGGGCGTCGGCTGCTGGAGCGGATGATGCTCGGGGGCCCGAAGCGCGGGTCCGTCGCAGAATTCGTTCGACTGATAATCCCAGAACCAGTCTTCACCTGGTTCGTAGCTTCGAATCACCGAGTGGTCCGTGGCCTTGGCGTGAGCGGTGGCATGTTGACTCGGTGATGTGTCGCAACACCCGATGTGGCCACATTTGGCGCACCGTCTCAAGTGAAGCCACCACCCTCCCGATGCGAGGCATTCGACGCACCCATCGCCGCTCGGCCGGACGCTCGGGTCTATGCGATCGTTCACCATCCTGGCGAGGATAGGCGGATCACCCTCGACCGTCCTCCGGTGGCATCGATGTCGGGCCGTCGTGACTGCTCGCCGAACCGTCTGGGGGCCGGGTCACCGCAGTCCGCCTTGGGCGCGGTGGTCAGGGCAAGGGGCATCATCTTTCTCCTTCGGGTTGGGTTGGTTGGACAAGTGGACCGCTACCCTCCACTTCCAGGCTGAAGTCCGTCCTCGCTTCGAACCGAGAAGTACAGCAGGTGACCCTCTGCCGAGTTGACCCGCTCGAGGTGGATGCGGCGTCCGTAGACGGTGGCCAGGGCGAGGACGGCTGACGCCAGGAGGAGGGCGCCGGCCACGTTGAGGGAGAGGTTGAGGCCGTGCCCGAAGGCGCCATAGGCGGCGGACACGACCTCGTTCACGATGTGGGCGATGGCGTGGTTCTTGGCCGTGGCCGCCTTGGCCTCGCCCTGATAGGTGCCGGTGGTGACGGCCGACACCACCAGCGACTGGTAGGCCTTGGGGATCCCGATGGCGGTGAGCTTGCGCACCAGGTTGACGGTCAGCTGCCCGTTGATGATCGAGCCGAGGACGGCTACCCCGACCACCGCACCGAGCTCCCGGAAGGTGTTGGTGGTGGAGGCGGCCATCCCCGAGTGCTTGGCCGGAACCGAACCGAGGGCGGCCGAGGTCACCGGCACCATGGCCATGCCCACCCCCACGCCGGCGAGGAACATGGTCCATCCGATCTGGTCGAAGCCGACGTGCGGGGTGACCATGGCGTTGGTCAGCAGGATCCCGACCCCGGCCAACAGGCAGCCGGTGGCCATGGGGATCCGAGGGCCCCAGGCCGCCACCCACCGCCCGGTGAAGAGCGAGGCTGCCACCATCCCGACGGCCAGGGGGACGAAGTCGAGCGCCAGGCCCAGAGGCGAGACGGACACCACGACCTGGAGGTAGAGCGCCACCATGAAGAAGATGGCGAAGGTCCCGAAGTAGGCGGTGAAGGCGATGACGCTTGACCCGGCGAAGGCCGGGCGTTTGAAGTAGCGGACGTTGAGCACCGGGTTCTTGGCTCGCAGCTCGGCCAGGACGAAGGTCACCGCGGCAGCCAGGGCGAAGAAGAACAGGAGGTCGATCCACCAGGTCCGGTAGCCGGCGGTCTCGCCCAGGATGATGGCGAAGGTCAGCGATCCGAGGGTGAGGGCCCCGAGGAGGAAGCCCGGGATGTCGAACCGGGCCCGGACCGGGTCGGCGCTCTCGGGGAGCACGACGGCGGCACCGGCGAAGGCCAGCGCGCCGAAGAAGACGTTGAACCAGAAGATGGCTCGCCACGACCAGCCGAACACCAAGCAGGCTGCCGATGAGTGGGCCGAGGGCCAATCCCAGGCTGGAGACCGCCGCCCACATGCCGAGGGAACGGGCCCGTTGGGCCCGGTCGGGGTAGAGGTGTCGGATCATCGACAGGGTGCCCGGCTCAGAGGCGGCGGCGCCGATGCCCATGACCACTCGGCCGGCGATGAGCACGTCGGTGGTGGGGGCCACGGCGGCAATGACCGAGCCGGCGCAGAACACCGCCACTCCGGCGAGCATCACCTTCTTGCGCCCGAAGAGGTCTCCGACGGTGCCGAAGCTCAGCATCAGGCTGGCGAAGGCAAGGGCATAGCCGTTCACCACCCACTGCAGCTGGCTGACCGAGGCGTGCAGATCGCTCTGCACATGGGCCAACACCACCGTGACGATGGTGTTGTCGAGGAAGGTCAGGAACAGGACGAAGAGGAGCGTCGCCAAGGCCAATGATCCGAACCGGCCTTCCACCGGCTTGTCGGTGGGCGCCGGCGACGTCGATGCCAGGGTCATCGGCACCTCGATTTCATGTCTTCTTCCCCCACTGGTAGGCCTACGTGCGGGTCCATCAACAGCCGATGCAACCTCTCATCCCGACAATGCCTGCCATCGAGCCCGGTGTTCTCACCGGCGCCTGTGGCAATCACTCGGCCGTGCTCTGTCGTTTGACGTATACCCCGGGCTGACATCGGACAATCTACCTGTATGAGCGACGTACCCAGGTGACCGCGACAGGGCGAACCCTTCTGTCGAACACCGACGTCAGGGCTCGACTTGAAGGGCATCGACTTCCGCCAATAGCGATTGGACCATCCAGGCCGGCAACATACTTCTGAGTGGGTGGGCGTCACGGGCAGCCACTCGGATCGCAGAATTTGCACTGAAGCGGGTCATGGTCGCTCCTCCTCGTCACCGATGACTAGGTGTGAGTTCCGGATGTGGCTCGATCGGGAGCGCCGGGCAGACGCCTGCCGTTCGATGGGATGCCGTCGCCGGTGAGGGCTCGATGCGTCTGGGCGGGAGATGCCTCGACTGGGGAGTACCGGTGGTACCCGGCGATGATCCGAGGACCGGACGTCCAATTCAGATAGCGCCAGGTCCAATTGACGAAGACCGTCAGCTTGTTCCTGAACCCCATCAGGTAGACGAGGTGAAGACCGAACCATGCCGCCCACCCGATCGTGCACCGCAGCACCAGGCCGCCACGGAGCTGGGCGATTGCGGCTCGCCGGCCGATGGTGGCCATGGTGCCCTTGTCCCGGTAGCGGAAGGGCTTGGTCGGTCGACCGACCGTCTGCGCAAGAATTTGGTTGGCCGCATGGTGCCCTGATTGGATGGCAACCGGCGCAAGCTGTGGACACAGCTCATCCGAGCCCGGCGCTACCGGGATGGACGCGGCATCTCCGATGGCAAAGGCGCCATCGTGCAGAGGGATGGCCAGGTTGAAGTCCACCACCAAACGCCCGCCTCGAGTGGTGTCAGAACCGAGTTCGGTCGCCACCGTTCCACTGGCCGTCACGCCTCCGGCCCAGATCACCCTGCGGGTCGGGATGACCGATCCGTCCGCGAACTCGACCTCGGTCGGGCCTACCTTCGTGACCATCTTGCCCAGCTCGACCTCGATGGAGCGACCTTCGAGCGTTCTCTCCGCATATCGCTGTGCCGAGCGTTTGAACGAGGCGAGTACGTGGTCGAGCCCGTCGATCAGAACGACCCGAGCCACCGACCGATCGAACCGGAACCCGTCACGGGATATCGACATGTCGAGCAGTTCGGCAATTGCACCCGAGACCTCGACACCGGTCGGGCCCCCGCCCACGACGACGAAATTCAACGTCCCGTCGGAGGAATGCGCAATCTCTCCGTCTGCTTCCTCCAACCGAAGGAGGATGTGGTCTCGCAGATGACGAGCATCTTCCAGGGTGTACAGAGGATGGGCGTGCTCGGCTGCACCCGGTACGCCGAAGAAGTTGACAACCGAGCCGGAGGCCACGATCAGGAAGTCGAAAGGAATGTCATCGGCACAGCCGTGGCTGGTCGCGTCATGCTTGACGCCGACGCCTGCGAAACACACCGTCCGCTCATCCCAATCGACCCCGGTGACCGTTCCGAGCCGGAAGTGGATGTTCGAGTCCCGCCCGATGGCGGCACGCACCGGATAGGCAACATCCGCCGAGTCAAGCCCGGCCGTCGCCACCTCGTAGAGAAGTGGCTGGAACGTCTGGTGGTTGCGCTGATCGACCAGCGTGACGTGGACCGACTTGTCGGCGAGTGAGCGCGCTGCCGCCAGACCCCCGAATCCGGCACCGACGATGACAACTCTGTGCACTGGTACCTCCTGAGCTCGTCGAATCCCTCAATGATGTGAATTGACTGTTGAGTTGGCAGACGAAGCACCGACCGCCACCCGTCCGCCGCCTGTCGCACCTCGGACCCGACCGACGATTCTGGTGAGGTCCTCTCCCGAGATGGTCTCTTTCTCGAGGAGGGCGCTGACGACGGCATCAAGTGCGTCACGGTTGTCGGCCAGCAGCCCGCGGGCCCTCTCCTCGGCTTCGGTGAGCAGGCGGCTCACCTCCTGGTCGATGGCCTGTTGGGTGCCTTCGGAGTAGGGCCGTTCCTGGCCCAATGGGGAACCACTCAGATAGGAAGGCTGGTCCGATCCATACCCGATGGGCCCGAGCTTCGATGACAATCCCCAGTCCCTCACCATCTTGATGGCCAGGTCGGTGGCCCCTGACAAGTCGTTGGCCGCCCCGGTCGAGGCCTCTCCGATGACCAGGTTCTCCGAGGCTCGCCCACCCAGGCGGATGGCCAGTGAGTCGAGCAGGTAGCTCTCGGCGTACAGGTGACGCTCGTCGACCGGCAGCTGTTCGGTGACGCCCAACGCGCGACCCGAGGGCAGGATGGTGATCCTGGCCACCGGGTCGGCGTGGGCGGAGAGGAAGGCGACCAAGGCGTGTCCGGCCTCGTGGACGGCGACGGAGTGCTTCTCCTCGGGAAGCAGCGCGTTGGGGACATCCCGGCGCCCGAGGAGCACTCGATCTCTGGCTTCGTCGATGTCCTTCGCGAAGATGACGTCCCTGTTGTCGCGAACGGCCACGATGGCCGCCTCGTTCAACAGGTTGGCCAGGTCCGCTCCGGAGAACCCGGGTGTGGCCCGGGCCACCGCGTCGAAGTCGACGTCGGGAGCCAGGTGCTTGCCCGCCACGTGCACAGCCAGAATGGCGCACCGCTCGGCCTGGTTGGGCAGCGGGATCTCGACCTCCCGGTCGAACCGGCCGGGCCGGAGGAGGGCCGGGTCGAGCACCTCCGGGCGGTTGGTGGCCGCCATGACCACCACCCCGGTGCTGGGGTCGAAGCCGTCCATCTCGGCCAGAAGCTGATTGAGGGTCTGTTCCCGCTCGTCGTTGGAGCCGAACGAACCCCCACGGCGCTGGCCGATGGCGTCGATCTCGTCGATGAAGATGATGGAAGGGGACCGTTTGCGGGCATCGGCGAAGAGGTCCCGCACTCGGGAGGCGCCCACTCCGACGAACAGCTCGACGAAGCTCGAGCCGGTGAGGGCGAGGAACGGCACCTCTGCCTCGCCGGCTACCGCCCTGGCCATCAGGGTCTTGCCCGTTCCCGGCGGTCCGACCATCAGCACCCCCCGAGGTCCGGTTGCCCCGGCCTGGGCGTAGCGCTCAGGATGACGCAAGAAGTCGACCACCTCGGTCACCTCCTGCTTCGCTCCCTCGTACCCGGCGACGTCGGCCAGCCGGGTGGTCGGCCTGTCCTCGTCGTACACCTTGGCCTTCGACCCGCCGATACCTTTGATCCCGGCCAGCTGTTTGGAGCTCCTCCGCCCGATCCAAATGAAGACGGCGATGAACAAGAGGATGGGAAGGAACGACAACAGGTCATCCAGGAGAGCCGACCCCTGCCCCACACCGGTGACGTCGACATCATGCGCCTTCAGTGTCGGCGCCAGCTGGGTGTCGGTGATTGCCGTCGGGATCTGACTGGTGTAATTGTCGCCTCTCTTGAGTGTCCCCGTAATGGCACCACTCGGGTTGACCGAAGCTGTCCGCACGCCCCCTGAAGCGACCTCGGACAGAAACTTCGAATAGCTGTAGCTCTCCGTCGGCTTGCCCGTCATATGGGGGATGGAGAGCAGGACCAGCGTGGTGAGGACGCCCAGCGGCAGGAGCCATCTCCGCCACCGGGGTGGGGGAGGAGGAGCCGGTGCTGGAGGTCGATCGTTGGGCTCGCCAGGCCTTGCCGATGTAGTGGGATGACGCGTCCCGACACTCATGGTGAGACCTCCGTTCGCGGGCAGCCTTCTCCTTTGCTGGCAACAACTGATAGCTCCGTCTCCGCGTCGCCTTCCACCCATCTCGGATAGTGGGCCCTCGTCCCTCCTACGAAGCTTCTCATTTCTGCCTCCGGCCACGACCAGGCACCAACGCCCGATCCCCTTTTCCGCTTTTGAGCCAGGCTCCAATTGCGAGCCATCCTTCCGATGACACCCATCAGTGAGCAGACAGCCGTGATGGCCGTGCCTTGTGCGCGCCTTCGAGCAACCATGTGCACTTCCTTCGTGAACGATCACACCAATTGCCATATTCGATTCTCACCAGATGGTCGAGGCTTTGAACGAGCCGGATGGCAATTCTCTGCGGGTCGTCCAGCACGTGGCTCGCATGTTCGGCTCTGTCGGGAGCGGCAAAGAGTCGTTCCAGCGCCAGTGAGAACAATGAGTCTTCGTAGAGCTCCTCACTCACCGTCAAGACGCAGCCATCCCACGAGGCGAAGACCAGAAGGCCCGTCAGTATCCCGACGATCTCAAAGCTGACCAATCCGCCGGCTGTGGTCGCCAATGCCGAACGCACTTCACGCGGGTGGCCGACTCGATCGCTGCCTCCGTGGGCCGCACGCTGGCGCTCCTGGCCGACGATCATTCTGAGAACTTCGAGCCGCATCTCGTTCATCGCTGCCCTCCCGAGGGATCAAGTGGCTCTCATTCGGACACACATCACGTTCACCTTCTGTCTCCTGGCTCCTGGCTCCTGGCCGGCCCGAACAGCCTCGCTGCCCGCTCAACTAACCATGGCGCCTCCAGATTCCCGTCGCGCCCGTGGATGACCCTGGTCAGTGCTCCGGCCTGCGGGCAGGGCCGGGCGACCACTCTGGGGTCAGGTGACCGGTCAGATCCCCGCTCGGGTGTCCGCTACCGGAGGCCGGCGGTCATCATCGGCTGTCCACGTCGACCAGGGTCATCCACAGGCGCGACGGGTCGCCGGAGGCGCGAGCCTCGGCAGTATGAGAGTTTTCCGCCGGCCGCCGTTGGCAGGTGGGGCGGCCACGGATGCTGCATCGAGCCAGCCACAGGCGAGCACCAGGGGAGGAGCCGATCTGCTTCTTCGCCGAGAAGCGGGTCCGCTCCTTGTTGCGGTCGACGGCCGAGCGGAGGGCTGGGATGCTCTGGAGTGGGCCGCCGCCGAGGCGGCTGCCCGCCAGGTGGCGCTCCGGATCGTGCATGCGATCAGATGGCCGGGACCGCCATCGGGCCTGCCCGGGGGCCTGGCCATGAACCGGTGGGATCCCAAGGTCGAAAGCACGGGGGTGTGCGTTCTCGAGGAAGCGGTCGACCTTGCCCGCAGCGTCGCTCCCACTGTGCCGATCACGACTCATCTCCAGTTGGGAGATATCGCCCAGGTGGTGCTGCGGGAGGGACGAAGTGATGCGCTCATCGTCCTGGGTCGCCGGACCGGTCGCCACCGCCGTTCCGTCGCCAGGTCGGTGGGCAGCCAGGTGGCTCGTCGCTCGAACTGTCCGGTCCTCGTCGTCGGCCTGCAGGATGAGGTCTCACCTGGCCCTTCGCTGGGAAGGGTGGTGGTCAGCGCCGATGGTACGCAGGACCCGACAGTCGCTCTCGGCTTCGCTTTCCGCGCCGCCCAGCGCCGCGATGCCGGTGTTACGGCGATTCTGGCGTGGAGCAGAAGGAGCTCGGCTCACTATGACGCTCGAGTCGCCCAGGCCTTGCGGGTGTGTCGCGAGGCCTTTCCGGACGTGGAGGTCCGGGAGCGGGTCGTTGCCCTCCCGGCTGGATCGGCCCTTGTAGGGGAATCGGCGGGAGCAGCGCTGGTCGTACTCGGGTCGCGGACTCATGGCCGTCTGCGCCGAGGGCTCTTCGAGTCTGTGGAATCTGTCTTGGGCTCGGTTCGCGCTCCGGTCGCGGTTGTCAGGGATGCTTCCAGTTGGCGGCTGACCAGCACCACGGCTCCAACCAGGGACTCCCACTGGTGCGACCAGAAGGCCAAGGGTCGACGATAGCTTCAGCGCGGACGGAGGGAGGAACACGAAAGCAGCTCTGAGCAGGACAGGGAGATCAGAATCTCCTTCCACTCAGTGAGAGGGTTGAGTCCCGGAATAGTGGTGCGAGGAAGCAGCGACCCGTGGAGGTCCTTGATGAGCAGCAGTGATGGAAGTAGTGAGTACGACGTCATTCTCTTCGGTGGCGGAGCGCCAGGCGAGCATTGTGCGGCTGCGTTGGCTGATGGTGGTTTGCGTGTCGCCGTGGTGGAGCGCGATCTGGTGGGAGGTGAGTGCTCCTATTGGGCGTGCATTCCATCCAAGGCACTGCTGCGTCCCGGGGAGGCCGTGCACGGCGCGCTGGAAGCGGCCGCGACGGCGGAGGTGGACGTGAAAGCGGCGCTCGCCTGGCGGGACTTCATGGTGTCCGACTATTCGGACACCGGACAAGCAAAGTGGCTGGAGGGCAAGGGAATCGACCTGCTCCGTGGAAATGGCCGTCTTGCCGGAGTTGGGGTGGTCGAGGTCGACGGCAAGCGATATACGGCAGACCATGTGGTTGTGGCAACCGGCTCCGATCCGGCGGTACCGCCCGTTCCCGGCCTTGGTGAGCTGGATGGAGTTTGGGGGACGCACGAGGCAACTGGCATGAAGGCCGTACCGAGTCGTCTGCTCGTGATGGGGGGCGGGCCGGCCGGGGTGGAATTGGCTCAGGTGGTGCGCCGCCTGGGCGGCGAGGTCGCACTCATCGAGCGAGCGGACCGTTTGCTCGCCCGTGAAGCTGCGCCACTGGGTGACGCGCTGGCCGACAGTCTGCGCCGTGACGGGATCGAAATCGTCCTTGGCGAGAGCGTCAAGGCTGCGCGAAGAGACGGTGAAGAGTACGTCCTCGAGTTCGGCGAGCACGGCCAGCTGCGGGGGGATCGCCTGCTGGTTGCCACTGGCCGGCGCCCGCGGGTGAGTGGCATAGGCCTGGACACCGTGGGAGTGGAGGCTGACCACCATGGGATCCCAGTGGACCCGTACCTGCGGGCAGGCGAACGACTCTGGGCGATAGGCGACGTCAACGGTGTGTGGCCTCTGACCCATGTGGGTGAGTACGAAGGTGATGTCGTGGCCGCGAATATCCTCGGAAGGTCGAGGCCGGCCAACTATGAAGCGGTGCCCCGCGTCGTCTATACGGACCCCCAGGCTGCGGCGGTCGGGGCCGTCGAGGCCCCGTTCAGTGGCACTGCTCCCTTGTCAGAGGTCTCCAGAACCGCCACCTACACCCATGACTACGCCGAGTCCAAGGGTTTCCTGACACTGCTCAGCGACGGCGAGCGGCTGACTGGCGCCTATGCATTGGGCCCCGAGGCAGGGGAGTGGTTGCAGCAGGCGACGTTGGCCATACGAGCTCGAGTCCCACTTGAAGTGCTGCGTGACACGATTCAACCCTTCCCCAGCTTTTCGGAGATCTATGCCACTGCCCTCAAGGCGCTCGGCGTCGAAATCGACGGTGCGAGCAAGAAGGACGGCGCGAGCAAGAAAGACGGTGCGAGCAAGGAAGTGGGGCGAGCAGGCGGGCAGAAGGTGGTCGGCGCACCGATGGGTTCATCTGTTCCCTCGTAATGGTCCAGGTGGCTGTGTTCCGCAGAGGTGACCGGAATGGGAAGGCCATGGAGCTTCGGGTCGAGTCCGGTCTCCATGTTCTGGAGGGAATCCACGAGTATGCGCAAGGTTGCTCTGAGCAATTCGTTCCGACGACGCCAGGCCCAGGGAGATCGTGACCATGGAGTACCTCGTCACCATGACCACTCACGTTCCTGACGGGACCTCAGAGCAAGAGGTCGAAGAGATCAGGGCCCGAGAGGCCGTACGATCGAGTCAGCTTTCGGCGGAGGGACACCTGCTCCGCCTCTGGCGCCCTCCGTTGCAGCCGGGCGAATGGCGCACACTCGGTCTCTTCTCCGCTGATGACCAGAGGCAACTCGGGGAGATCCTCGCCTCCATGCCGTTGCGCGTATGGCGCACGGATGAGGTCATGCAACTGTCGCCCCATCCAAATGACCCGGGACTGGTTCGGAGTGAGGAGCCCGGGCAGAAGACCGCGTCTTCCACGTGACGTAGTTTGGCCTCGCTCACACATGCTTCTGAGGAGCTCCATGGTCGGAAATGAGATGAAGGTCGCAATCATCACCGGAGGGAGTGAGGGCATCGGTGCCGGCCTCGTCTCGGCGTATCGTGGCCGGGGCTGGGGAATCGTGGCCAACTCGCGGACGATCAAGCCCTCCGAGGACGCGGGTATCGTCACTGTCGACGGTGATGTGGCAGAGCCGGCGACCGATGACCGAATCGTCAGTGCGGCCCTCGAACACTTCGGACGGATCGATACGCTCATCAACAACGCAGGTATTTTCATCAGTAAGCCGTTCACCGAATATACCGACGAAGAGTATGCATCCATCGTGCGCGTGAACCTCACTGGATTCTTCAGGCTCACCCAGCGGGTGGTCGCCGAGATGCTGAACGGCTCGGGCGGTCACATTGTCAACATCACGACCACTCTCGTCGACTACGCGAATGCCGAAGTTCCCTCTGTGTTGGTTTCGCTCACCAAAGGCGGCCTGGCTTCGGCTACGAAGTCGCTGGCGATCGAGTATGCGACCCGTGGGATCAGGGTCAATGCAGTTTCGCCGGGCGTTATCCAGACGCCGCTGAATGCACCGGATTCCTATGATGCGGCGGCAGCGCTCCAGCCCCTTGGTCGTGTCGGGCAGGTCAGCGATATCGTCGAAGGGATTCTCTTCCTGGAGTCGTCTCCCTTTGTCACCGGAGAGATTCTGCACATCGACGGTGGCCAGAGCGCGGGTCATTGATCGCCTGCGCCGAGACTTCGGGGTGCCCGTCGGGAGCTTGCGACCACCAGCTATCGCCCGTCGGGTAGTGACCAGGGTCTCCCACGGGTGCGACGGGAGGCTCTGTGGGCGAACATGAAGCTCAGGAGGGCCACGTCCCCAGGTGTCCTTGCCGAAGAGGACTCCAGTGGTGGCCGTGTCCTGATGGCGCGCACGCGGCGTTCGAGCGGCATGGTGGTCAGGCAGAGAGCAACGGGCAGGATGAAGCGAGGCAGTCGTGGTCGGAAGGGAGATGAACGAGTTGGCGCGGAAGGTGATGCCCGAACTGAGGAGCATTGCCGCTCTCGTCGAGAGCGCCGGGGAAGCGTCGGTTCAGTCCATGGAGCTTCTCGAAGTCGGTCGTGCCATTCCAGACCGCGCTGGTGGTCTTGAGTGATTGGGGTGGCAGTTGAAGTGGCGAGCTTCGAGTGGTGTCCTTCATCCAGGATGGACGAAGCACCTGGCGGGCGTCGACGGTCGTAGTGTGAAAGGACTGCTCGAGGATGATCGATCCGGTACGAGGTTGTCGAAGGGGAAAGAGGTAGTCATGGTTCATTCATCGGTCGACATGGTGAAGAGCAGCCGATTGGCTGTCCTGCTCGACGATCCACCGTTGGCTGTGTGGGCAATGAGGACCGCCGGCAGCTGTGGGTCGTCTCCGCTCTCTGCCCTCGAAATGCTGGCTGAGGCTCTGACCAGAGACGCCGTAGCACGATGATGACGGAAGAAGTCAATTCGGCCGGCGTGGAGGGAGACAGGACGGCAGGGGTGGCGCAGCTCATGATGGGAGCCGAGGCGAAGTGCACCGATGGATCGTGCGGTGAAGTTCGTCGTCTGGTCATAGATCCTGCCACGCTCGAGGTGAGCCATCTGGTGGTCGAGCCGCTACACCGACAGGGGCTCGGACGACTTGTGCCACTCGATCTCGTGGATGTCTCGACTGGTGAAGTGCGAGTCGACTGCACGAGGGCCCAGTTCGAAGCCTTGGATCATGCGGAAGAGACGGAGCTCCTGCCTGCAAGTGGCGGCCATGCAGATTATCCAGCCGGACGGGCGTTGCCTCAGCCTTACGAGGGCCTGAGTAACGTGATCGGGGACGTTCCCGAGCCCGTCATCTACGACACGGTCCCATCGGGAGAGGTGGAGGTGATGCCGGGTGAACGGGTCCATGCCACGGATGGCCCCATCGGGAGCGTCAAAGGGGTGGTGATCGATACCCGGACTCGGCACGTCACCCACCTGCTTCTACGGGAAGGTCACGCGTGGGGCCACAAGAACGTTGCCGTTCCGGCAGATGCCGTGATCGCCATCGACAACGGTATTCAGTTGAATCTTTCCAAGCGAGACGTAGAGGATCTGCGGCCTGCGGAGGAGAATTGAGGGTACGGTCCCAGAGCGGAGGGGTTTCCTCGTGAAGCGGCATGGTGCGGTAGCGGTGGGCCAGGCCGCAGAATCCGATGAGGACCGATCCCCAGTGAGCAACCTTCCGATCTCGGACTATGCCATGATCTCCGACTGTCATTCGGCCGCCCTGGTGAGCAAGGGGGGATCGGTCGACTGGCTCTGTTTCCCCCGTTTCGACGGGTCTTCGATATTCGGGCGGATTCTGGATCAGGCTGCAGGGCATTGGTCGATCCGCCCTGCTGGCGCCTTTACGTCGGACCGGCGTTATCTGGACCAAACCATGGTGTTGGAGACCACATTTTCGACGACCGACGGCACCGTGACTCTCGTCGACGCCCTGGCCGTGGGACGAGACGATCGCGGACACCAGCTGGGCGCAGGCGCACCCTCCGCACTGGTTCGACGGATCGTCGGGGCAAAGGGCACTGTCGACCTGGAATTCGAGTATGTGCCGCGTCCGGAGTACGGGTTGATCTGGCCGGTGATGGAGCTGGTCGATGGGGGAGTCCGAGCACGCGGCAGGGGCAGTCGGCTTGGCGATGTCGTGCCCGATACCGGTCGACATCGAGGGATCCAAGGTGGCCGCCCGCTTGACCGTCAGCGAAGGTCAGGAGTTCAACTTCTCCCTTCTCGCCCGTTCGTCATCCGAAGAAGCGCCTGGGCTCTGGACACCTCAGGAGATCGCCGATCGACTCGACTCGACGGTCGACGCGTGGCGCTCGTGGTCGGCGCTGCACCAGTCGTACGACGGGCCTTGGCGAGATCTTGTTCAACTGAGCGGCCGGGTCCTCTACGGCTTGACCTATTTTCCTACCGGCGCCATGGTGGCAGCGCCGACGACGTCGCTGCCCGAGTCACCGGGCGGTACCCGCAACTGGGACTACCGGTATTCGTGGGTGCGAGATGCCAGCTTCACCCTGCAAGCGCTGTGGGTTGCGGCATGTCCTGATGAGGCATGGAAGTTCTTCGACTTCATGGCCGGCGCCGCGGCCTCCCAGCTCCACCGGGGCGCAGATCTCCAGATCATGTTCGGCGTGGGTGGGGAACGGGATCTGACCGAACGGGAATTGCCCCATCTCACCGGCTGGCGGAACAGTGCCCCGGTCCGAGTGGGCAACGGGGCGTGGACGCAGCGTCAACTCGACGTCTATGGCGAGTTGCTGGATGCGGCGTACCGATTTCCGGAGCAGCTCGATCAGCTCGGCCCACCCACCCGGCAATTCCTCGTCGATCTGGCAGACGCCGCGGCCGCTCGTTGGCGCGAGAAGGATCAGGGGATCTGGGAGCTCCGAAGCGACCCGCAGGACTTCGTGTACTCGAAGCTGATGTGCTGGGTTGCCCTCGACCGCGCCATCGCCTTGGCCGAGAGGCTCGATGCCAACGAACATGTCGACGGGTGGCGGGCGGTCCGTGAAGAGATCGCCCAAGCCATCCTGGCCCATGGGTGGAATGAAGGGACGGGCACCTTCACCCAGGCGTTCGGTTCGGACAGCCTCGACGCTTCCAATCTCATGATGCCGATCGTGGGATTCATACCGGCCGACGATCCCCGCATGCTGGCCACGATCGACGCCACCGCCCGATGCCTGACCGACGAACGGGGCCTCGTCTACCGGTATCTGTCAGACGATGGGCTCTCCGGATCTGAAGGGTCCTTCCTCCTGTGCACATTCTGGTTGGCCCAGGCCCAGGCCCTGGCCGGTAAGGTCCCAGAGGCCCGCAAGACCTTCGAATGCGCAGTGTCCTTCGTCAACGATGTTGGATTGCTCTCAGAGGAGGTCAGCGCGGACACCGGCGAGCTGATCGGCAACTTCCCCCAGGCGTTCAGCCACATAGGTCTTGTCAATGCGGCGTGGTCGATTTCGGAGGCCGAGCGGAGAGAAGGAGCGGGGAAGGCCTGAGTCTCCGGCAATCGGTCGTAGAGGATCCCCCCGATCCGGCCGCGAGTCGGTCACCGTCCGCCCGTGGCCCCTGGTCACCTAGGGTAGGAGCATCGGGCGTTCGCTCCCATCTTCGGGGCGTGTTCGTGCGCACCACGTGCGCCAGCAGTGGGGGAGTCGAGATGGGCGATCGAGCAGCGGCGTCGGTTGAGGGCGAGAGCATCGTCGAGGCATTCCGCCACAGCGTCAGACGGCTACCCGACCGGCCCGCCCTTCGATGGTACGAGGACGGAGCCTGGTCGGCGCTGACCTGGTCCGAGTACGGCCGGGCGGTGGATGAGGCGGCGGCGGGGCTGGCCGAGGTCGGGGTGGTTCCAGGTGACCGGGTGGCCATCCTGTCCGGCAACCGGCCGGAGTGGCACCTGGCCGATATCGGGGGACTCGTCGGTGGCGCCGTGACCGTGCCCATCTATCAGACCAGCTCGCCCGAGCAGGTGGCCTACGTGCTCGGTCATTCGGAGGCGCGCCTCTGTTTCGTCGAGGATGAGCACCAGCTGGCGAAAGTCCTCGAGGTGCGGGACCAGCTGTCCTTCCTCCATCAGGTGATCGTGTTCGCCGGCGACGGGCCGTGGGACGACCCGTTCGTGATGGGGTTCGCCGAGCTGCGGGCCACGGGCGTCCATCGCCTCGAACGTGAACCGGACCTGGTGGAGTCCCGGTCGGGTGCCGTGGCCGCCGACCAGCTGGCGACACTCGTCTACACCAGCGGGACGACCGGCCCTCCCAAGGGGGCGATGATCAGCCATGCCAACATCATCTGGACACTCCGGAGCGCCATCTCGGTCTTCGATCTGCGCGAGGGCGAGCGGTTCCTTTCGTTCCTGCCCCTCAGCCACATCGCCGAGCGGATGATCAGCGACTTCGCATCGGTGGCCACCGGCGGTGAGACATGGTTCGCCCGCAGCATCGGTACCGTGGGCGAGGATCTCCGGGCCTGCCGGCCGACCGTCTTCTTCGCGGTCCCCAGGGTCTGGGAGAAGCTCCGCGAGGCCATCCTCGACAGACTGGATGGCAGCCGGGCCCTGCAGAGGATGGTCGTCGACCACTACGTCGAGTTGAGCCAGCACGTGGCCCAGCGGAAAGAGGCTGGTCGCCGTCCGGCCTTGTGGGCGGAACTTCCCCATCGTGCCCTCGACGCCACCGTCGGTGCGCAGGTCAGGCACGAACTCGGCCTCGACAAGGCCCACATCCTGGTGTCGTCGGCGGCACCGGTCCATCCGGACCTGCTCCGCTGGCTGGGAGCCGTCGGCCTGCCGGTGCTCGAGGTCTACGGCCAGACTGAGACCTGCGGACCCACCACCGCCAACCCCCCGGAGGACAACAGGGTCGGAACGGTCGGATTACCCCTGCCCGGGGTGCGCCTGCGCATCGCCGAAGATGAGGAGATCCTCGTGCAAGGCGGAAACGTCTGCCAAGGGTACTTCCGGGATCCCGAAGGATCGGCTCAGCTCATCGACGGCCACGGGTGGTTGCACTCGGGCGACATGGGCGCGCTCGACGCCGATGGTTATCTCCGGATCACCGGCCGGAAGAAGGACCTGATCATCACCGCGGCCGGTCAGAACGTGGCCCCGCAGGACATCGAGTCGGACCTCCGGAACAGTGAGCTCCTGTCCGAGGCGGTCGTGATCGGTGACGGCCGGCGCTATCTCACCGCGCTCCTCACCCTGGACATCGAGGCGCTGTTCCGATGGGCCCGACAGCGGGGAAAAGAGGTCGAACCCCGGGACCTGATCGCCGACCCCGAGCTCAAAGGGGCCATCGACCGGATCGTGGAGGACGTCAACGCCAAGCGTTCCCGTGTCGAGCACGTGCGGGCCTTCCGGATACTCGACCACGACTTCGCCGTGGCCTCCGGCGAGATGACCCAGACCCTCAAGGTGAAGCGAAACGTGGTCATCGAACGGCACCAGAAGGAAGTGGATGAGATGTACGGAGGTGAACCACCGCCGTGACCGGTCTGGCTCCTCCATCGGGACCGGCGCGGTCGGCCGGCGCCGGCGCAGTGGCCGACCCGGATGCGAGCGTGGTCCCGGCCGGGTGACGGACGTGCGGATAGCGGTCATCGGCGCCGGTTCGTGGGGGACCACGGTGGCGTCCATGCTCGCCGAACGGTTCGATACCGTGCTCTGGGCCCGGGAGCCCGAGGTCGCCGAGGCGATCTCGAGCCATCATGAGAACCCGGCCTATCTCGCCGGCTTCACGCTGGCCCGCTCACTCGAGGCGACGACCGACCACCGCCGGGCCGCCACATGACCGCCAGCTGCTGGTCGTGGCCGTTCCGGCCCAGCACATGCGGGGCGTGGCCGAACAGTTCGCACCGTTCGTCGGTCCTGACGTGGTCATGCTGAGCCTCACCAAGGGCATCGAGCTGGGCACGCTGTGCCGGCCGTCTGAGATCCTGGCTCAGGCGCTCGGGCCCGGTGGGCAGGGTCGCATCGGCGTCCTCGCCGGTCCCAATCTGGCCCTCGAGGTGATGGCGGGGCAGCCGGCGGCAACGGTGGTGGCGGCCCCGGACACCGGGACCGCCCGGTGGCTGCAGGGTCTCCTGAACAGCAAGCGGTTCCGGGTCTACACGAGCGACGATGTCGTGGGATGCGAGATCGGTGGTGCGGTCAAGAACGTCATCGCCATCGCCGCAGGTGTCGCCGACGGGCTCGGGTACGGCTGGAACAGTCGCGCCGCCCTCATCACCCGTGGTCTGGCCGAGTTGGCCCGACTGGGCGTGGCCATGGGCGGTGATCCCCTCACGTTCCTCGGTCTCGCCGGCAACGGAGACCTGATCGCCACCTGCAGCAGCGACGAGAGCCGCAACCATCGGGTGGGGGTCGCCCTCGGGCAGGCCCGCACCCTCAGTGACATCGTCACGGAGACGAACATGGTCGCCGAAGGGGTGGACTCCACGCCGGCCGTGCTGGCACTGGCCCGCCGGGTGGGCGTGGAGATGCCGGTGGCCGAGCAGGTGGGCGCCATGCTGACCGGAGCACGGTCACCCGAGGATGCCGTGGAATCACTGATGGGGCGGGGCCTGACCTCGGAATTGCACGACCTCGGTGGCAGCCGCTTCAGGCCGGTCACCGACGGTCCGGTGTGAGCCGGCCAAATCCGGCGTGCCGAGCAGTGGTCCGGCACCGAAGTGTCGTCGAGGCAGGTGAATACCCGGGTGGGATGGACTTTCGACGCACGGTGGGGAGTCGGACACGGAATCGAGATGACGAAGTTGGGACTTTCTACCCTCCTGCGTGGGTCGAGAGTGGTCCAACATCACCAGGAGAGGGCAGTACGAACGAAAGGGAGGGCCCCATGCCCGAACGGATGGAATTGCGAAGGCGCATCGAGCACCTCATCGAACGGGCACAGGATGAGATCCTGGAGGCAAGCCGTGAGTTGACCAGAGGCGTCAACCAGGGGGCCGAGCGGTTCGTGCCACCGATCTCCGCCGACGTCGAACGGTTGGTCGACGATGTCTTCGACTTCAGCGAACGGGTCATCAAGGGCCAACGCCGGATGGTCGGCGAGGTGGTCAAGGCCATCAACGAGCAGGCCGATCGGGCCGCCGAGGTGGGCCGGACCACGACGCGGAGGGCCACCAAGCGGGTGGCGGCAACGAAGAGGGCCGCCAAGCGGGCACCGGCGAGGAAGAAGGCGGTGGCCAAGCGGGCACCGGCGAAGAAGAAGGCGGTGGCCAAGCGGGCACCGGCGAGGAAGAAGGCGGTGGCCAAGCGGGCACCGGCGAGGAAGAAGGCGGTGGCCAAGCGCACCGTGTCCGGGAGGTAGACGGCTGCATGGACCAATCTTCGGAGGAAGCGGATGTGTCCGATCAGGTGGAAGGGACGCTTTCCGGTCCGGTACCTGACCATCCACGGCCAGCGGATCGGTTGCCGGATGGGCGGTGACGGGCCGGTGCTGTTGCTGCTCCATGGCATTGCCGGCAGCTCCAAGACGTGGATCCCGGCCATGGAGCTCCTCCAGACGGACTACACGGTGGTGGCTCCCGACTTCCTCGGCCACGGCCACTCGTCCAAGCCGACAGGAGATTATTCGCTGGGCAACTTCGCCAGTTGGATGAGGGATCTCCTGGTGGTACTGGGCCTCGAGCGAGCCACCGTGGTCGGCCAGTCCTTCGGGGGCGGAGTTGCCATGCAGTTCGCATACCAGTTCCCCGATCTCTGTGAGCGACTGGTGCTGGTGGACGCGGGCGGCCTCGGGCGCGAGGTGAACTGGATCCTTCGCCTGGCCACCCTGCCGGCCGCCGAGTACGTCATGCCGTTCCTGTTCCCGGCCGTCGCCCAACGGTGGGGCGACCCGGTTGCCCGGTTCGCCGACCGGATCGGCCTCCGGAGCGTGCCGGCGATGGAGATCTGGCGCTCCTACCGTTCGCTCACGGATCGCCGACAGCCGCCGGGCCTTCATCCGGACCATGCGATCGGTGATCGATCCTGGTGGTCAGTCGGTGAGTGCGATCGACCGGCTCTATCTGGCCGAGCGCATACCCACCCTCATCGTGTGGGGCGAGAAGGACCGGATCATCCCGCTCGCTCACGCCGAACGGGCGCTGAGGGCCGTGCCTCACAGCCGGTTGGAGGTCATGCCCGGGGTCGGCCATTTCCCCCACTCCGAGGATCCCGTCGGTTTTGTCGAGCTCTTGAAGGACTTCCTGCGCACGACGGAGCCGAGCACCTTCACCACCGAAGGGCATCGGGACAGCCTGCAACGGGGCCCCGGCCCTCCGTCGTAGTTCGAGAGTTGTCCCGTATTGTCACTGCTGTCGCCGCCGAACGTTGGACCGCCACTGGCGGAGGCAACCTTCGTCCCACCTCTCCACGAGGCGACGAGGCGCTGACGTAGTATTGCCGCATGCCCGGACCACTTTCGACCGACGCGAACTACGACCCGGAGGCCGTCCGAGCCAAGTACCTGGCCGAGCGGGACAAGCGGCTGGTGCCCCACCGCGCCGATATCCGCGACCTGCGGGCCGACGACTATTTCGCCGGCTACCGCGACGACCCGTTCACACCCTTGATCGAGCGGGACCCGGTCGTCGACGAGGTCGACGCGGTGATCGTGGGCGGAGGCATCGCCGGGGTCCTCGCCGGCGCCCACCTCCGCAAGGCGGGCATCGGGCGGATCCGCATCATCGACCAGGCGGGCGGCATCGGCGGCACCTGGTACTGGAACCGCTACCCGGGTGTGATGTGCGACGTCGAGTCGTACATCTACCTCCCGATGCTCGAGGAGCTGGACTACATCCCCACCCGGCGCTACGCCTACGGCGAGGAGATCCTGGGCCACCTCGAGGCGGTCGCCGACCGCTTCGACCTCGTGGACGACGCGCTCTTCCACACCGGGGTCACCCGGGCCGAATGGCACGAGGACGAGGCCCGGTGGCGGATCCGCACCGACCGCGGCGACGAGGTCAGCTCCCGTTGGTACGTGCTGGCGGTGGGGATCCTCAACCTGATGAAGCTGCCCACCATCCCGGGCATGGAGGACTTCGCCGGACGCTCGTTCCACTCGGCCCGGTGGGACTACGCCTATACCGGCGGCGGGCCACACGAACCCCTCACCGGCCTGGCCGACAAGGTGGTGGCCCTCATCGGCACCGGGGCCACCGGCATCCAGTGCGTGCCGCCGCTGGCCGAGTCGGCGAAGCACCTCTACGTGCTCCAGCGCACGCCTTCGGCCATCGGCGAGCGGGGCAACCGGCCCACCGATCCCGATTTCGCAGAGGGGCTCGAGCCCGGTTGGCAGCGGAGTCGAATGGACAACTTCCAGGCCATCATCATGGGCCGGCCCGTGGAAGCCGATCTGGTGGACGACGGGTGGACGCGCCACTATGCCGCCGTCCAACATCCCCCGCGGACCGAAGGCATGACCATGGCCGACTACCTGCGCAGTGGCGAGGAGGTCGACTACCGGATCATGGATGAGCACCGGCGCCGGGTCGAGGAGCTGGTGACCGACCCGGCCACGGCCGAGATCCTCAAGCCGTACTACCGGTACCTGTGCAAGCGGCCCTGCTTCCATGACGAATACCTGCCGGCCCTCAACAACCCCAATGTGACCGTCATCGACTGCCCTGGCGGCATCGAAAGGATCACCAAGACGGGCCCGGTCGTCAACGGGAAGCAGTACGAGGTCGACTGCATCATCTACGGGACAGGCTTCGAGGCCGAGCTCACCCCGCTCTTCCGGCGCGTCGGCCATGAGATCGTCGGGCGCGGCGGCGTCACCCTGGCGGAGAAGTGGGCCGACGGTGCCGCCAGCCTGTTCGGGATGATGAGCCGTGGCTTCCCGAACATGTTCGTCATGCCCGCGCCGGGGCAGCAAGCGGTGGTGACCGTCAACTACACCCAGCTGGCCGTGCTCGGGGCCGAGTTCATCGGGGGTGCCATCGGACAACTCGAGCAGCGGGGCGTGGAAGTCTTCGACGTGAGCGCCGAGGCCGAGGAGGCGTGGACGAAGGAGATCGTCGACACCTTCGTGGACGCCAGCTCCATCATGTCCGCGTGCACGCCGTCGCGCATCAACAACGAGGGCCACCCGGAAGCGCTGAACCCCCGGAACACCAACTACGGCCGTGGGTTCGGCGACTGGTTCGCCTACCGCGAGCTGCTCGAGGGATGGCTCGAGGCCGGCAACCTCGAGGGCCTGGAGCTCAAGGTCCGGTCGACGGCATCGTGAGCGCGCGCCGGCGGGTCGCCGTCGTGACCGGCGGCGGCGGTGGGATCGGAGCCGCCATCGCCGAGGAGCTCGGCCGCGGCGGCTGGTTCGTGGTCACCGTCGATCCCCTCGTGACCCTCGACGGCTCCGAACGGATGCCCGAGCCGGAGGAGTCCACTGCCGGCCGCATCGTGGCCGCGGGCGGTGCGGCCCGGGCATCGTCGGTGTCGGTGACCGACGGCGAGGCGGTCCGCAACCTCTTCCGCGAGCTGGTCGACGAGCACGGTGGACTGGACGCCGTCGTCAACGTCGCCGGTATCACCCGGCAGACCTACTTCGGGCGGGGGAGCGAGCAGGACTGGCTCGCCGTGCTCGCCGTGCACCTCGAGGGCTACCTCAACGTGCTCAACGCCGCGCTGCCGCTCATGGCCGCAGCCGGGAGGGGCCACGTCCTCGGTGTCACCTCCGGGTCGGGCTGGCGGGCTGCCGATGCCGGTGCCTACAGCTGCGCCAAGCGGGCTGTCGCCGCCCTCACCTGGCAGCTGGGCCGACAGGCGCCGCCGGGCGTGTCGGTCAACGCAACATCGCCCATTGCCGCCACCCGGATGATGGCCTCCGCCCTCGAGCGGGCCAGGAAGGCGGGCCGGTCGGGCGGGGGCGGAATCTCGTTCCTGTCGGTGGCCGGCCCCGAGGACCTCGGGCCACTCGGCGCCTACCTCGTCAGTGAGGACTTCGGGTGGTGCACTGGCCGGGTGCTCTTCGCCGGGGGTTCGGAGGTGGCGGTGGTCGACGAACCCAGGCTTCTCGAGGTGGTGCGGAGCGACCACGCGGTCTCTCTCGCCCGGGTGCTCGAGGCCGTCGTGCCCCCGGCATTTGCCAAAGCCGAGGCCAGCCAGGCCAGCGAAGGCGGCGGAAACCCGCGGTTCGGTCCGATCTTCGACGAACCGGGCCCTACCGAGGTTGCCGCATCGCCCGTGCGGTCCTGCGCCGTCGTCACCGACCGCCCGGGTATGGCCGGGTCGCTCACCGCCTCGCTCGAGGCCCGATCGATCGCCTGCCACCTCGTCGAGGTCGTCGATGGCGGCTTCGGCGACGCTGCCGACGCGCTGAGCTCGGTGATCGAAGCGGCGGGGCCGATCGACGCCGTCGTCGTCGCCCCCGCCGGTGGTCGGACGACGGCTACCTCGGCCGAAGCCTGGGAGCGCGTGCTCGCCGAGCACAGCGGGATCGTCGAGGACATCCATACCGACGCCGGATGGGCCCGGGCGACCGCCGACTACGCCGCCGGCGCCGAGCGCCCGGTCCGGCTGGTGACACTCACCGACGCAGTCACCTCGGGAGGCCGGAGCCGCGCTCAGGCGGCGGCGCAGCACGCGCGCGTCGCCCTGGGTGCGACGGACGGACGTGTGGCGGCCTTCGCCGTGAGCATCGAAGCTGCGGACGAGGCAGCGGGACAGCCGGTCGGAGAACTCGTCGCCCATCTGCTCGGCCAGCCCGAGGCAACGGCTCTGGCCGGCGCGGAGCTGGTGGTAGGCGCCGGCTGGATCGGCCTTCGTAGTCATCCCCGACCCATCGGAAGCATCACCTACGGTGGGCCGGAGATCCCCGAATGGCTGGATGCCACGCTCCGGGAGATCGTCGGTGCCACCGGCGACCCGGCGCGGGTGGAGGCCTGATGGCGGTCCGGCCGACACGTGTCGTCGACGCTCATGTGCACCTCTGGGACCCCGCCAGAACCGACTGGTATCCGTACCTCTCGCACCCTCCGCAGCAAGGCCCCGGCGATGCGTCGAGGATGTACCGCCGCTTCGATATCGACACCTATCGGGCCGAGTCGGCCAGGTGGAACGTCGAAAAGTTCATCAACGTCGCCGCCGCCACCGGTCGCCATTCGATCGAGGAGACCATCGAGCTCGACGACAATGCCGACGTCGGCGGCGGTCCCGATGCCATCGTCGGCGGTCTTCCACCGACCGACACGGTGGCCGAGGCCATCGAGCTCCTCGACCGGCAGATGGCTGCTTCACGGTTCCGCGGGGTGCGCCCCATGGGCATCCACGAGGGGCCAGTCCCTGACGTCGGAGTCCTCGAGGCCCTGAGGGAGCGTAATCTGTTGTTCGAGCTCATGACCCATACCGATCAGCTCCAGGTGGCGGCGGAGCGGCTCGCCGGCTCGGAGGATCTGACCGTCGTCGTCGAGCACACCGGATGGCCGCGCTCCGCCACGGACGAGGAGCGCTCCATCTGGCGGGTTGGCATCGATGCCCTGGCCGGCCTCGGCGACAACGTCGTGTGCAAGCTCTCCGGCCTGGCCATGCCGTTCGGGTCCATGAGCGCAGACGCCCTTGCTCCCTGGCTCGAGTACGCCATCGAGGCCTTCGGCGTCGATCGGTGTATGTTCGCCAGCAACTTCCCCGTCGACGCCATGTACGGCACGTTCGACGATCTCTACGAAGCGTTCAGCGCCGTGACGGCCGGACTCGACGGTGAATCCCGCGAGAAGCTCTTTGCCGCAAACGCGGAGCGCGTCTATCGCTGTTAGGCGGGCGTCGTCACCTGGGTTGGAATGCCGGTGGCCGCCCGGGGCCGACCGCCAGACGGTCTGTTCAGCCGGGCAGGGGGGCGAGCACGGTGAAGGAGATGGTGCTCACCGCAGCCAGCCGATCGGCAGCCAGGTCGCGCACGTCGACGTGGACGACAACCGATCGCTGCCCCCGGCGCAGCACCTTCCCTTCGGCGCGGGCCGGTCCTTCGACGATCGGGGCCAGGAAATGGATGCTCAGGTCGTTGGTGGCCGAACTGTGCCCGACGGCGGCACCGTCCATCGCCAACCGACCTGCCACCACGTCGACCAGCGTGGCGATGAGCCCTCCCTGGAGACCGCCTCGGCTGTTTGACAACCGGGGAGTCACCGGCATTTCCACGGCCAGATCCACGCCCTCCACATGGACGTCGGTCATGCCCAGCGACGAAAAGATGTGGTCGCCCGACCGCAGTGCCTCCTGTACGTCGCGCCGGGCCCTGTTGGTCGCCTCGTTCACGTGGCAACGCTAGCAAGCCGGGGTACGACCGAATCGAACAGAAGCGGGAGACAGCTGCGCCGAACCGGATGGGTGGAAGCCCGGTCAGACCGGTCGACCCAGGAAGGCCAGCAGCTTGTCCTGATCGTCTGCATCGACGGCCGGCTCGAGCTTCGGGCCGTAGAAACCAGGGCTCCGCAACAGCTCATCGATGGGCACGAGGTTGGCGAGGGCCATGGTGCAGGCCTCGGGAACCAGTCGGTCGTCGGCGTGGACGGCCCTGGCCAGGTCCCACGTGTGAACCAGGAGGTCGCTGAGCGGGAAGCCGAGCCCGTCCCTGGCCGTCATCGTCCCAAACGGCAGTTCCACGGTCTCATCCAGCGCCCCCGGCGCGCTGAGTGCAACATCGGCAGCCTCTCGCACGGTCCCCCAGACCCGGACGAGATCAGCGCCTGTGGCGTCGATGGCGTCGGCCGCCCCGAGGGCTTTCGGGACCATCCTCTGTGCTCCGATGGCGTGGTCGACGAGCTGGTTGACGTCCCAGTCCGGGCAACCGGTCGGTGCCGACCACTCTTGTGGACCGACAGCCGCCAGGCGTTCCGTGAATCCGTCCGCCACCTCCCGCCAGATCGCCAACAGTTCACTCATCGGTGCTCCTCCGATTCGATGGGCCCCCGGTGCGGGCGGCTCCGTGTTCGGACCTGATCCGCGTGGCACCTGTCCACCTGGCCGTTCGCCCGACCACCACCGTATACCCGGACCGACCGACGCACTGCGGCGCGCCGAGACCGACCGGGGCGGGAGAAACGGTGAACAGAACCACCACCCTGCTCGTAGACCTACAGCACGACCCGCTGTCCGGGTCGTGCCCCCTCGAACACTCCAAAGGAGTCAGCGCCATGCCAGCAGCGTCGCCGATGCGAGTCCCACCGTACCAACCTGTCATGAGGTTCCTCCTTCGCGATGACACCCGGACCCCCGTTCCGCTGCTCGTCGTGGGCGCCGGTCTGGCGCTGGCCATCGCCGTGATCCATCTCCAGGACCAGGGCGGTCTCCTGGGCGACCAATCACCCACGTGGTTGAAGTACGGCTATTACCTTGTCGAGATCGGCAGCACCGTCAGCGCCGCACTCATCATTCGGGGGAAGGCCCTCGGCTGGCTTCTCGGACTGGCGTCAAGCGCCGGGTCTCTGACCGGATACCTCCTGTCGCGAAGCGTCGGCCTGCCCGGCGACCCCGGTGACGTCGGCAACTGGGGCTACCTCCTCGGCACCGTGAGCCTGATCGTCGAAGGAAGCTTCATCGTCCTCGCCGTGTTCTGCCTGGCCAGGATAGGGAGCGATTCTCGGCCTGCTGTTCCCCAGACGGTGCACTTGATGGACGCGACGCCCCCGCGTCGTTCTGCGATGGTCGCCGAAGGGGTCGACTGACCCCGCCGGGCTTCGGCTCCGACTCGGGCGCCGGATGGGCGTCGGTACCCGACACGGTGTTCCGAGTGGATCGGCCGATGACGGGCCACCATGATGGGGCGGACGTCCGTCAAGGAGAGCCGCCCGATGAGCCGTGACCACCAGCCAGTCCGATTGCACATGGTGGGAAACGCCCACATCGATCCGATGTGGATCTGGGACTGGCGGGAAGGCATGCACGAGGTCCTCCAGACGTTCAGGTCGGCGGTAGACCGGCTGGACGAGGAGCCCACGCTCACCTTCACGGCCAGCTCCGCCAGTTATTACCACTGGGTGGAACAGGTCTCGCCTGAGCTGTTCGGACGCATCAAGGAGCTCCTGGCCCAGGGCCGCTGGATCGTGACCGGGGGCCAATGGGTCGAACCGGACTGCAATCTGCCGAGCGGTGAGTCGGTCTGCCGGCAGTTTCTCTACGGCCAGCGGTACCTGGCCGAGCACCTCGGAGTCACCGCCACGGTCGGGTACAACATCGATTCGTTCGGTCATGCCGGCACGCTGCCCCAGCTGCTGGTCGGCAGCGGCATCGAGTCGTACGTCATGATGCGGCCAGGGGAGCATGAAAAGACCATCGCTTCTCCGGCTTTCTGGTGGGAGGGTGTTGACGGCACAACAGTGCCCGCCTACCGCATCCCCTACGAGTATGGGACCGAGGGGAGGCACGAGGACGAGGTGCTCCGCAAGAGGAGTGCGGAGCTCCTCGAACGGAGCAGCCAGCTCGGCTATCCGCTCATGGCCTTCTTCGGTGTGGGCGACCATGGCGGAGGGCCCACCCGCCTGGCCATGCGCACCATCCGCGAGCTGTCGACGTCCAGCGAAGGGTCGGTCGCGTTCAGCAGCCCGCCTGCCTATTTCGAGGCCCTGCGCGATGCCCTGGCCCGTGGCCAGGCGGAGCTCCCGCGGGTCACCGGCGAGCTCCAGTGGCACGCCGTGGGCTGCTACTCGGTCCGGGCCTCGCTCAAGCGGGCGAATGCCCGGGCCGAGGACGCGCTGGTGACGGCGGAGAAGATGGCCGAGCTGTGCCGCATGTTGACCGGGCGCATGGTAGACGTACGGGCAGAGCTGGCCGAGGCCTGGCGCGGCGTGCTGTTCGCTCAGTTCCATGACGCCCTGGGGGGAACCTGCACCGACCCGGCCAACGTCGTCGTCGAGCAGTCGCTGGCCTCCGCCGAGGCCCGAGCCGACCGGGTGGCCATTCTGGCCGCCCACACCATCGTCGAGTCGGTCGACACCTGGGTCGACGGAGCCGAGCGTGCCGAGGGCATCCAATCGGCCATCTCCGGAATGCCGGTGCCCGTGATCGTGTTCAACCCTCTGTCCTGGCCTGTCACCGGGATCGTGTCCATTCCCCACCCGATGGCCGTGGCCACCTCGGCATCGGGTCATCGGCAGCCGGTGCAACAGATCCCCTCGGGGGAGGTCACCCACAGCCCCACCCGCAGCCTGATGCAGCTGTCGGTGCCGCCCTTCGGCTACCGCCGGTACTGGCTTCACGTTGTCGACCCCGATCCGGGGACACCCACCGGGGATACCCCGCCGGCTGTGGCCGTGGCCGATGACCCGGTCGGCCCCGGCCTGGCCAACGGGCTTCTCCGAGCTGTCGTCGATCCCGGTACCGGCGCCCTGACCAGTCTGGTGGTGGCATCCGGGGAGGAGGGTGAGTGGGAGCTGATCGCAGAGGGTGGCGTGCTCCCTGTGGTGATCGACGACGTCAGTGACACCTGGTCTCACGGGACCGTCCGCTACCAGGGCGAGGAGCGAGGAGGCGAGCTGGTGAGCGTCGCCGTCGTCGAGGAAGGCCCGGTTCGGTCAACGATCAGGAGCACCTGGTCGCTGGCCCACTCCACCGTGGTCCAAGAGGTGTCCCTCTACCAGGGCCGCCCGTTCGTGGAGCTGCGCCTCACCATCGACTGGCACGAGTCGGGCCAGCTCATGAAGGTGGTGGTCCCGACCTCGATCGTCGAACCCTCCAGCGCGGCGGGCGCTCCGTACGGTTTCGTCGAGCGGCCCTGTTCCGGCCACGAGGAGCCCATGGTGCACTGGATCGACCTCTCCGACGGGCGCCGAGGAGTGGCCGTCACCTCCGATGGGGCGGGAGGCTACGACGCTCTCGGCGCACGCCTGCGTCTCACGGCCCTCCGGAGCCCCAGGGTTGCCGACCACGGCTGGGGCTGGGGCAACGATGATCCCGTTGCCTATCCGGTCACCGACCAGGGGCTCCACCAGTTGCGCTTCCGTCTCACCCCGCACCTGGGAACGTGGGCCGGCGCAGAGGTCGCCCGGATGGCCGAAGAGCAACGGGTGGAGGTACCCGTCGTCCTCGACACCTGGCACCGTGGCCGCCTCGGGCCCGAAGCCAGCGCCATGGACGTGGGGGGCGATGGCGTCGTGGTGCCGGTGGTCAAACGGGCCGAGATGGGAACGGGTGCCGTGCTGCGGGTGTGGGAGGTGGCAGGAAGGCCGAGCCGGGCCCGGGTGTCGCTTCCCGTGCAGGACCGGTCGTGGACGGGCGACCTCGGTCCCCACCAGGTGCGTACCATCTTCGTGCCCGACGATCCGATGCGATCGGTGTGCGACCTCGACATTCCCGAGCTTGCCCTCGGAGTCCCTTCCGCACCACCTCCGTCGGGAACGGGTGGAGCTCAGTCGTGAGGTCGAGGCCGGCACGGTTCACGGGTCTGTTCGAGCGTCACGCCGAGCTCCGGCCGATCGCCGCCCAGCTCGACGCGGCCTTCGGCCTCCTCGTCCGGACATACGAAGGTCGAGGGACCGTGTACGTCGGCGGGAACGGCGGGAGTGCGGCCGATTCCGAACACATCGTGGGAGAGCTGATGAAGGGAATGGCACGTCGTCGGCCCCTCACCGACAGCATGCGCTGCGCCCTGGCCGCGGCCGCCCCCGTCGGCTTCGACGAGGATGCGACCTACCTGGCCGACCGGCTCGAACGGGCTCTCCCCACGGTGAGCCTGACCAGCCAGACCGCCCTCATCTCGGCGGTGGCCAATGACACCGCAGGTGACATGTCGATGGCACAGCAGGTCCACGGCTATGGCCGGCCGGGCGATACGTTTTGGGCACTGTCGACATCGGGACGGTCCCGCAATGTCGTGCTCGCCGCCATCGCGGCCCGGGCGGTGGGAGTGGGGGTGCTGGCCCTGACGGGTGACCCCGGTGAGCCTCTCGGGCCACTCGCCGATGTGTGGGTACAGGTCCCAACGGCGGACGTAGCCGGTGCCCAGGAGCTCCACCTGGCCGTCTACCATGCCATGTGCGTGGCGTTGGAGGAGGAATTCTTCGGGTGATTCCTCCTGCGGTTCCCCACCGGGGTGGTCCTGGTCCGTGCTGACGGTTCTTGCTGCGCTGGTCGTGCTGGCCGGCGCCGGATTCTGTGCCTTCCAACGCAAGAGGTACGGGTTCGTCTCCCCGGTCTGTGCCTTCTACAGGTTCGTTGCCCTCCTCCCCTCCGGGCTCGGGGATCACATCACCCCGCCGACGTTCGGCACCCTCCAGCGATTGACCGTCGGGGAGATCGCCCGGGCCCGCTCCACCTCGAAGGCCAGGGTCGTCAACGTCCCCCACCACTTCGGCGTCGCCCTCTCCAGCCGCGATTGGGAAAGGGTCAAAGAGAGCCCCGGGTTCTTCCTCTCCGACACGGCTGTTGCGGCCGAGGAGCTCGCCGTGAAGCGGGGCTGGGGGATCGAGGTGCATCTGGCACTGTCCTGGGTCGAGCGAGCCGACGTCCGGACCGGCCGTCCCTCTGTGGTTCCGATGGGTGGAGGGCGAACTGTGGAGTCGGACTCGCCGAACCATCTCGTCACGGTCAACGGTCCCGCCGGTCGGGGTCCGCCAGAGGTCGGACACAGGCGGCGGGGAGGGCCCGGACGCGACAGTGAAGGGTTCGAGCACGCCGGGTCGGAAGTCGATGTCGGGGCCCCGATCCTCGTCCTCGAGCCGCTCGAGCCCGACGCGCCCACCATCCACATGTCGCCGCACATGCGCAAGCTCCTCATCGGCCGGGACCACAATGCCGACGTGGTCATCGACCACGGTGAGATCTCGCGGCGTCAGTGCGAGATCGAGCGGGTCGACGACGCGTTCGTGGTCCGCGACCTGGGGTCCACCAACGGCACCCGGGTGAACGGTGCCGTAGTTACCGCGGGGTCCACGCTGGGCCCGGGAGACGTCTTGGAACTGGCGCGGTCGGTTTCGTACCGGCGCAGATGAGCTCGATCGCCCATCCTTCGGGATGCCGCCAGTCGGCGGCGATGGCGGATGGTCACGTCGGAACCGCGTGCGAGGCCGAGGGTGCGCGGAGCATGAACCACACCCGCGGACCACCATCGGGTGCCGCCTGCTCGGAACCGACGACGAACCCGTGACGCTCGTACCAGGGGACAGTGGAGGGATTGCCGGTCACGAGGAAGGTCGTCCCGCCGAGCTCGTCCGTTCGGGCCAGACCGTGTTCGAGCAGGAGGCGGCCCCTGCCGTGGCCGCGACAACCCGTGTCGACGGCGACGAGGTCGAGGTACCAATGGGGTGTGGTCGGTCGATGGCGATCGACCCACTCCCAGAATCGGACCAGTCGCTCGGGGTCTCCGCCGAGGCCGGCCAGGACCGGATTGACGACGGCGTCGATGGATGCGCCGTAGTCGGCACCGGGCGGGAGCCAGGCCGCGACGGCGGACAGATCGTCGGTCACCCACAGCCAGCCCTCCGCCGACAGCTCGCGGGCCAGCTGGAGGAACTCGACCTCCATCACCCTGGTGGGGTCGGCGCATGCCATGCACCAGGCTTCGATCGGATCGGTGGCGAATGCCCGGACCAGGAGGGCGGCGACGGGGACGATCTCGTCGGCTGAAGCTTTGCGGACCTGGAGCCGTGACTGGGCCGGACGGGCGAGGATGGGTCCGCCGCCTACCAGTGGCACGCCATGTAGGCGATATCCGCGGATGCCCTGCTGCGATCGGGCGGGGCGGCGCGCTGGAGTGTCTCCCTGGTCATCCGTGGCCCCTCAGGACACCGATGACGGGGTGGTGTCGGAATCGTCGGCCGGCAGCGTGATGGGTGCACCGCTGTCCTCGGGCACGAGTGTCGGGGTCGAACGGTTCAGGGTCTCCCCCCGGAAGAACGACGGGCTGCCGAACCGCATCAACAGCATGGCCACCGTGCCCACCAGTGCCGCCACGAGGGCGATGAGGAAGACGCCACCCACGTCCGAGTGCGGTGCGAACGGCAGGTGCCAGGAGGTGTAGCTCTGGGCCTGGACGTTGTCGTAGTTCCAGTCCTCCCACAGGCTCCAGCCCATGAAGAAGTAGAGGATCACCCCTCCGAGCAGCGGGAGGATGCCCTTCATCCACAGGTCTCGCCGGCTGCGGGTGAGCACCTTCCGGTAGTACCAGGCGCAGGTGAAGCCGGTGAGACCGTAGTAGAAGGCGATGTAGATCCCGATGGCGGTGACCGCGTCGGGGATGAGATTGCCTCCGGCGAAGTGGTTGAAGGCCACATACAGCACGATGGAGACGGCCCCCATGACCACTGTCGAGACGGTCGGGGTCAGGTAGCGCTTGTGGATCCGGCCGAAGGCGTCGGGGATGGCCTTGTAGGTCGCCATCGACAGCGTGGTCCGTGCCGTGGGCAGGATGGTGGTCTGGGTCGACGCGGTGGCCGAGGTGAGCACCATCAGGATGAGAAGACGGGCGGCGATCGAACCGATTGTCGAATGGCCGAACACCGCGCCCCCGAGGGCGGAGAACACGTCGCTGTAGTTGTCCGGGTTGGCCAGTCCGATGCCGGTCTTGCCCACGCCGGCGAAGGCCTGGGCCCCCAGGGTGACGATGAAGTAGATGACGAGCAACAAGACGGTCGAGATGATGGCGGCCAGGCCCGGGTTGCGTTCGCGCTCGGATGTCTCCTCGTTGATCGACACCGAGGTGTCCCATCCCCAGTAGATGAACAGCATCAGGGTGAGCCCGGCGATGATCTTCGAGAACGAGGGGCCGTGGAAGGGGTTGAACCAGCTCCAGCTGAGGGCGAGGTGGCTGGCCGGTGCCTTGCCGATGGCCACCCGCACCAGGGCCACGACGGCGAACAGGGTGAGGACGATCACCTCGACGGAGAGGAGGATCCGCTGGATCCTGGCCGAGAGCTCGATGCCCCGGTAGCAGATGTAGGTGAGGAGCACGATGAAGAGCACGCCGACGAGCAGGACCCACCCGCTGGTGGGGTCTTCACCGATGCCCTTGGCCCCGAAGAGCAGGAACCCGTACTGGCCGCTCACCTGGGCCAGGCTGGCCATGACCAGGACGTCGGAGGCGATGATGCCCCAACCCCCCAGCCAGCCCACCCACGGCCCGAAGGTCCGCGTCCCCCAGGTGAACGTCGTGCCGCAGTCGGGGTCTGCCTTGTTGAGCTCGCTGTACCCGATGGACACGAAGAGCATGGGGACGAAGGCCAGCACGACGATGATGGGCGAGAGCACGCCGACCGCCACCACGATCAGGCCGAGGGTGGCCGCCAGGCTGTAGGCCGGAGCCGTGGAGGCCACGCCGATCACGATGTTCGAGACCAGGCTCACCGCATTCGACTTCAGGCCCTTCTCGACGGGCGCCTCGGCCGGCTGGTCCGGGTTGGCGATGGGGGAGGCTGCGTCGGCCATGTCAGATCGGGCTCTCGTCGAGCATGGCGTCGGCCACCTTGACGAAACCGGCGATGTTCGCACCGGCCACGTAGTCGCCCGGCCGGTCGTACTCCGCGGCGGTCCGGAGGACGGTCTCGTGGATCCGTCGCATGATCTCTTGGAGGCGTCCGTCGACTTCCGCCGGTGACCACTGGGCCAGCTGCATGTCCTGGGCCATCTCCAGACCTGACACCGCCACACCCCCTGCGTTCGATGCCTTGCTCGGAGCGTACAGCACGCCGCCGGCGGCCAGGCGCTCCATGGCCTCGGGCACGGTGGGCATGTTCGCCCCCTCGGCCACCAGGATGACCCCACCCTTCACCAGGCTGTCTGCGTCCTTGCCGTAGATCTCGTCCTGGGTGGCGCTCGGAAAGGCACACTGCGCGGGCACACTCCAGAGGCCGTTGTCCTCGCCGGCCACGGCGGGATGGTAGGTCGACCGGGGGAACTTCTCCGCGTACTCGCTGATCCGGCCCCGGCGCTCGTTCTTTAGGCATTTGACCCATTCGAGCTTGTTCTCGGTCGATGGCGTCGGGATCGTGGATGAACCCGTCGGAGTCGGAGAGGGTGACGGTTCGAGCTCCCAGTTCGATGAGCTTCTCGACCGTGAACTGCGCCACGTTCCCGCTGCCCGAGACGAGGCAGGTCTTGCCCTCCAGGACGTCCCCCCGGGTGGCCAGCATCTCGCGGGCGAAGTACACGACGCCGTACCCGGTGGCTTCCTGGCGGATATGGGAGCCACCCCATTTGATCCCTTTTCCGGTGAGCGCGCCCACGAAACGCTTGGCGATGCGCTTGTACTGTCCGAAGAGATAGCCGATCTCGCGCTCGCCCACCCCGATGTCTCCGGCGGGCACGTCGGTGAACTCTCCGATGTAGGGGTAGAGCTCGGTCATGAACGACTGGCAGAACCGGCGGATCTCCGATTCGCTCCGCCCCTTCGGGTCGAAGTCCGAACCCCCCTTGGCCCCGCCCATCGGCAAGGTGGTCAGGGAGTTCTTCAAGGTCTGCTCGAAGGCCAGGAACTTGAGGAGGCCCGGGCTCACCGTCGGATGGAATCGCAACCCGCCCTTGTAGGGGCCGATCGAACTGCTCATCTGGACCCGGTAACCACGGTTGATGTGGATCTCGCCGGCGTCGTCCACCCAGTTGACGCCGAAGCTGATCACCCGATCGGGCTCGACGAGCCGCTCGAGGATCTTGTCCTCGACGTAGCGGGGGTGGCGGGTGAGCACCGGCTCGAGAGAGCCGATGACCTCCCGGACCGCCTGATGGAAGTCGAACTCACCGGGATTCTTGGCCACGACCTTGGCCATCACTTCGTTGAGCTGGTCCTTCGCCCGGGTGGTCGCCTGCCTGGGCCCGGCTGATCCTGAACTCATTTCCACATCATTTGGTCGCAACCGTCGGACCGTCAGAGTCGAAAGTCCCAAATGACCGTGGCCACTTCTCTGGGCTCGCGATCCGGGCGGAGATGGGGTGCGGGCAGCCCGGACCGGATGGGACCTTTGACCCTGGTCGGCGGACGGAAGGGTGCGAATACTGACTACAGGTACGAGTGGTGGCTCCGGGCATCGGGGTGACCGAGAGCAATGGAGGTCGAGATGCGAGTATTGGTGATCGGAGCCGGGGGAGTCGGGACCGCGGTGGCCAAGACTGCGGCCAAATGGGGGCTTTTCGAGAGGGTGGCGGTGGCCGATTACGACGTCAAGCGGGCACTGCAGGCTGTGGCCGGTGCCGGTGACCGCTTCGCCGCCTATCAGCTGGATGGCAGTGACGAGGCGGCGGTGGTCGGCCTGATGAAGAGCGAGAAGGTGGACGCGGTGTTGAACGCGCTCGACCCGCGCTTCGTGATGCCCATCTTCCGGGCCGCCTTCACCGCGGGCGTGACCTATCTCGACATGGCCATGTCCCTGTCGCATCCCCACCCCACCGACCCGTACCGGGTGCCCGGGGTGAAGCTGGGCGACGAGCAGTTCGCCATGGACGCCCAACTGAAGGAGAGGGGTCTGCTGGCCCTGTGCGGCATGGGGGTGGAGCCGGGCCTCTCCGACGTGTTCGCCCGCTATGCGGCGGACAACCTCTTTACGTCCATCGACGAGATCGGTGTCCGCGACGGCGCCAACCTGGTCATCGAAGGTTATGAATTCGCCCCTTCGTTCTCCATCTGGACCACGATCGAGGAGTGCCTCAACCCGCCCATCGTCTGGGAGCGGGACAGGGAGTGGTTCACGACGGAGTGTTTCAGCGAGCCGGAGACATTCAACTTCCCGGCCGGGATCGGGCCCATCGAGTGCGTCAACGTCGAGCACGAGGAGGTGCTGCTCGTCCCGCGGTGGGTTGATGCTCAGCGGGTCACGTTCAAGTACGGCCTCGGTGACGAGTTCATCGGCGTTCTCTCGACGATCCACAAGCTCGGGTTGGACTCGACCACCCCGATCCGGGTGGGCAACGTCGAGGTCTCCCCGCGGGACGTCGTCGCCGGGTGCCTGCCCGATCCGGCCCAGCTGGGGGATCGCATGTCGGGGCTGACCTGTGCCGGGACCTGGGTCACCGGTACCGGTAAGGACGGGTCCCCCCGTGACGTCTACCTCCACCATGTGGTGGACAACGCCTGGTGCATGTCCGAGTTCGGCTCCCAGGCGGTGGTGTGGCAGACGGCCATGAACCCGATCGTGGCCCTCGAGCTCCTCGATTCCGGCGTCTGGTCGGGTCAGGGCGTCCTCGGTCCGGAGGCGTTGCCGGCCAACCCCTTCCTCGACCTCGTCAACAGCCACGGGGCTCCGTGGGCCTGTGACGAGCGGAAGCCGGCGCTGGCCTGAGCTCGACAGCACCGTCCCGGACGGCGACAGGGCTGGCGTCCGGCGCGCTCCACCGAGCCCACCGGGTCGGCAGTGACAACTTCAACGAGGTCGACAAGTCGAAAAGAGGAGTATCCCCATGGCCGATGCGCCGCTGTATGTCGTGAAGAATTTCATCGCCGGAGAGTCGGCTCAGGCGAAGAACGGGTTGGTCTACGACCTCGTCGATCCTGTGACCGGTGAGAAGTACGCCGAGGCCCCTCGCTCCCAGTCCGAGGATGTCGAGTACGCCTTTCAGGTGGCGCAGCACGCCTTCGACACCTGGTCGACGACGACCCCGTCACAGCGGAGCCTGGCACTGCTCCGGTTCGCCGACGCGCTCGAGGCCCGGACGGACGAATTGGTCGATATCGAGTGCCGCAACACGGGAAAGCCGCGGGGCCTGACCACTTCTGAGGAGATCCCACCGATGATCGACCAGATCCGGTTCTTCGCCGGTGCGTGTCGGCTCCTCGAGGGCCGGTCCGCCGGCGAGTACATGGAGGGGTTCACCTCGTTCGTGCGCCGCGAACCGGTCGGTGTGTGCGCGCAGATCACCCCGTGGAACTACCCGATGATGATGGCGGTGTGGAAGTTCGCACCCGCGATCGCTGCGGGCAATACCGTGGTGCTCAAGCCGGCCCACACCACGCCGGCCAGTACCGCCTTCATGGCCGAGGTGGCGGCCGAGTTCCTCCCGCCCGGTGTGTTGAACGTCGTGTGCGGCCAGAATCGGGAGATGGGCGCGGCCCTTCTCGAGAGCCCGATTCCCCGCATGGTCTCCATCACCGGGAGTGTCCGGGCCGGCCGTGAGATCGCCAGGGCGGCGGCGGAGGATCTCAAGCGGGTCCACCTCGAGCTGGGCGGCAAGGCGCCGGTCATCGTGTTCGACGATGCCGATGTCGAGTCCACCGCGGAGGGCATCGCCATGGCCGGCTACTTCAATGCCGGCCAGGACTGTACGGCGGCCACCCGGGTGCTGGCCGGACCCCGTATCCACGACGACCTGGTCGCCGCCCTGACCGAGGCGGCCCGTCGTCGCAAGCTCGGCGGCTCCGACGAGGTCGGCGTGGACGTCGGTCCTCTCAACAGCGGCGCGCAGCTCGAACGGGTCGGCGGCTATGTCGAGCGGTTGCCCGATCACGCGGAGATCCAGACCGGTGGGAAGCGGTTCGGTGACCGGGGGTTCTTCTACCAGCCGACAGTGGTTACAGGGCTCGCCCAGGACGACGAGATCATCCAGGAGGAGGTATTCGGACCTGTCGTGACCGTTCAGCGCTTCAGTGACGAGGACGAAGCTGTGCGCTGGGCCAACGACGTGGAGTTCGGGTTGGCGTCTTCGGTGTGGACCCGTGACCATGCCCGTGCGCTGCGCACGGCAGCCCGCCTGGACTTCGGCTGCGTGTGGATCAACGCGCACATACCGCTCGTGGCGGAGATGCCCCACGGCGGGTTCAAGCACTCCGGCTACGGCAAGGATCTTTCCGTCTACGGATTCGAGGACTACACGAGGATCAAGCACGTCATGAGCTCCATTGCTCCGTAGCGATGAGCTCGCACGATCGGAGGACCCACATGCCGGGCCGTAGCGCCGGACCATCGACCTCGGGCCGCCGGCTCGTCACGGCTGTTCCTGGTCCCGCTTCGCGTGCGCTTGCCGAGCGCCGGGCGGCGGCTGTGCCTCATGGCGTGGGGACGACCCTCCCCGTGTTCGTCACGAATGCCGGAGCCGGGATCATCGAGGATGTCGACGGCAACCGGCTCATCGACTTCGGATCGGGAATATCCGTCACCAATGTGGGCAACAGTGCCCCCGCGGTCGTGCAGGCCATCAAGCAGCAGGCGGAGCGCTTCACCCACACCTGCTTTCAGGTGACGCCCTACGAGGAGTACGTCACGGTATGCGAGCGGCTGAACCAGCTCACTCCCGGCGATCACGAGAAGCGTTCCTTTCTGGTCAACTCGGGCGCAGAGGCGGTCGAGAACGCGGTGAAGATCGCCCGATACGCGACGGGTCGCAGCGCCGTCGTCGCCTTCGACCACGGATTCCACGGGCGCACCCTCTTGACCATGAGCCTCACCGGAAAGGCGGCTCCCTACAAGCTCGGGTTCGGACCGTTCGCACCGGAGATCTACCGAGCCCCCTATTCGGACCCGTTCCGCGGCACGGGACGGCTCGAGGAGGTCACCAGGTTGCTGGAGACCACCGTGGGTGCCGGCACGATCGCCTGCGTGGTCGTCGAGCCCATCGCCGGCGAGGGGGGATTCGTGGTGCCGGAACCGGGCTGGTTGGCCGGACTCGCCGCCTGGTGTTCGGAGCACGGCATCCTTCTGGTCGTTGACGAGGTCCAAACCGGCATGGGTCGAACCGGCGACTGGTTCGCCTGCGAGCACGAGCAGGTGGTGCCCGACCTGGTGACCACGGCCAAGAGCCTCGGGGGTGGCCTCCCCCTGGGAGGTGTGACCGGCAGGGCCGATGTCATGGAGGCGGTCCATCAGGGCGGGCTGGGGGGGACGTTCGGCGGCAACCCGATCGCCTGCGCCGCCGCCCTGGCCGTCTTCGACATCATCGAATCCGAGGGCCTGCTCGACAGGGCACGGCACATCGGGGATGTGGCGCTGCCCATGCTCGAGAAGTTGGTTTCCACCGACGGGCCGGTCGGCCACGTACGGGGCCGTGGCGCCATGATCGCCTTGGAGCTGGTGGAGGCGGACGGGCGGCGTCCGGATGCCGCGGCCACCCAGCGGGTTGCCGGTCTCTGTCATGAGCAGGGGTTGTTGATCCTGACCGCAGGGACGTACGGGAACGTGCTCAGACTGCTCCCTCCGCTGGTCATCTCCGACGCCCTGTTGGAGGAAGGCCTCGGGATCCTCGAGACGGCGCTGGCCAAGGCCTGAGCGGGCGGACCTCAGAGCGGGATGTTGCCGTGCCGCTTGGCGTTGGGGCGATCGGGGGACTTGTGCTCGAGGGCCCGGAGAGCGGCTGTGAGCTCCAGCCGTGTCTCGGAGGGTCGGATGATCGCGTCCACATAGCCTCGCTCGGCGGCCAGGTACGGGTTGTCGTACTCCCGGCGGTACGCTGCCACCAGGCGCTCCCGTAGGGCCGGGTCGTCACGGGCGGCCAATTGGCGGTGATGGACGATGTTCACCGCACCGTCGGCACCCATCACCGCGATCTTGGCGGTGGGCCAGGCGAGGTTCACATCGGCCCGAAGGTGTTTGGAGCCCATGACCACATAGGCGCCTCCATAGGCCTTCCGGGTGATGACTGTCACCTTGGGCACGGTCGCCTCGGCGTAGGCATAGATCAGCTTGGCGCCCCGGCGGATGATCCCGTGCCACTCCTGGTCGGTGCCCGGCAGGAAACCGGGGACGTCCACCAACGTGACGATGGGGATCCCGAAGGCATCACAGGTCCGGACGAACCGGGCCCCCTTCTCGGCGGCGTCGATGTCCAGGGTGCCGGCCAAGTGCATGGGCTGGTTGGCGACCACGGCCACCGATGAGCCTTCCACCCGCCCGAACCCGCAGATGATGTTGGGGGCGAAGGACTGGTGGATCTCGAGCAGCTCCCCGCCATCGAGGACGGTCGAGATGACCTCGCGCATGTCGTAGGGGGACGTATCGGAGTCCGGAACCAGGCGCGTCGAGGGCCAGATCCCGGGCGGTGGGGGTGACCGACACCGCGGCGGCGTACCTCGGTGGCTTCGAGGCGGCACTCTGGGGAAGGTAGCCGAGCAGAGCACGCACGAAGTCGAAGGCGTCACCTTCGTCGGGCGCCACGTAGTGGGCGTTGCCCGTCCGCCCGGCGTGGGTGGTGGCCCCGCCGAGCTCCTCGAACCCGACGTCCTCGCCGGTCACGGCCTTGATGACGTCGGGACCGGTGATGAACATGTGGGCGATCTGATCGACCATCACGGTGAAATCGGTGAGCGCCGGCGAGTAGACGGCCCCGCCGGCACACGGCCCGGCGATCACGGAGACCTGGGGGACGAACCCCGATGCCACCGTGTTGCGGTAGAAGATCTCGCCGTACAGACCGAGGGAGGCGACACCCTCTTGGATGCGCGCTCCGCCCGAGTCGTTGATCCCGACGATGGGGCAGCCGATCTGTAAGGCGACATCCATCACCTTCACGACCTTCTGGCCGAACACCTCGCCCAGCGAACCGCCGAACACGCTGAAGTCCTGCGAGAACAGGCAGATGGTTCGCCCGTTGACGGTGGCGACGCCGGTGACGACACCGTCGCCGTATGGTGCGGTCCCGTCCGAATCCGATCCGGAGCCGTGTCGGGCCAGCTGGTCGAGCTCACGGAACGATCCCGGGTCGACCAGCGCCTCGATCCGCTGGCGTGCAGTCAGCTTTCCGTGGGCGCTCTGGCGTCGGACGGCAACCGACTCAGCCTGCTCGCTGACCGACCGGCGCCGCTCGTCGAGGTCGGCCAGGCGCGAAGCAGTGGTGTCCGGCTCGGGGACCTCCGGACTCACGGTGCGCCCTCCTCGGGGCCCGTGTCCGTCACGCGGCAGAGCACCTCGCCCCTCATGACCTCGTCCCCGACCTTGACGGCCAAGCCCTGGACCCAACCGTCGGACGGCGCGTTCAGCGACTGCTCCATCTTCATCGCCTCGACGTCGATGACCGTCTCCCCCCGCATGACGTGCTGTCCGTTGGCCACCACCACCTTGACCACCTTGGCCTGCATGGGGCTGGTCACGGTCGTGCCGGCCGCTCCGGAGCCCGTGCCGGAGCGCTCCTGGCGACGTCGCGGCGGTGGCTGGGGGAGGGCCGGGCCACCGAAGACGGCCAATGCCTCCGGCAGCGTGACCTCGACCCGCCGGCCGTCCACCTCGACAAGCAGCCGACGCCGCTCCTCCCGGGGTTCGGGTTCGGAGTGCCCGAGGAAGGGGGGGAGGGCTTCGAGGGCGTCGGCCAGGACGGTCTCGATCCAACGGGTGTGCACCCGGAACGGCTCGGCCACGAAATCGGGGTGATCGACCACGATCCTGTCCATGGGGAGCACGGTGGCGATGCCATCGATCCGGAATTCGGAGAGGGCGCGCCGGGCCCGGGCCAGAGCCTGCTGCCGGTCGGCGCCGTACACCACCAGCTTTCCGAGCAGGGAGTCGAATTCGGCGGGAAGCCCGTCTCCCTCCTCGTAGGCACCGTCCCAGCGCACGCCGGGCCCCGACGGTGCCCTCCACCGCCGGAGCAGGCCGGGGCTGGGGAGGAAGCCCGCAGCCGGGTCCTCACCGTTGACCCGGAACTCGATGGCATGTCCCTTGACCACCGGGTCCCCGTAGTCGATCAGCCCGCCGGACGCGATCCGCAACTGCTCCTGGACGACATCGATGCCGGTGACCAGCTCGGTGATCGGGTGTTCGACCTGGAGGCGGGTGTTGACCTCGTTGAACGAGATCGTTCCGTCCGGAGCCAGGAGGAATTCGCAGGTCCCGGCATTCACGTAGCCGGCCTCGGCCAGGATCGCCTTGGAGGCCTCATAGAGACGGTGGACCTGGTCGTCGGCCAGGAAGGGGGCGGGAGCCTCCTCGACCAGCTTCTGGTTCCTCCTCTGGAGTGAGCAGTCGCGGGTGGAGAGGACGACAACATTGCCCTCGACGTCGGCGAGGCACTGGGTCTCGAGGTGCCGGGCGTGTTCCAGGTAGCGCTCGACGAAGCACTCGCCGCGCCCGAATGCCGTCGTCGACTCCCGGACGGCCGACTCGTAGGCCTGGTCGAGCTCGTCGGCACCGCGCACCACCTTCATGCCCCGACCTCCGCCTCCGAATGCTGCCTTGATCAGGAGTGGGAAGCCGTACTCGGTCGGCGAAGGAACGGATGTCGGACACATCGTGGGCCGGCTCGGCCAGGCCCGGGACCAGGGGTGCGCCGACTGCCGAAGCCAACCGTCGGGCCACGGTCTTGTCACCCAGATCGCGGATCGCCTGCGGCGGCGGACCGATCCAGGTCAGTCCGGCCTCGATCACCGCCTCGGCGAAGTCTGCGTTCTCGGCCAGGAAGCCGTATCCCGGATGCACCGCGTCGGCACCCGATCGCCGGGCCACGTCGATGAGCTTCGGGCCCGACAGGTAGGTGTCGGACGGCTGGGTGCCTCCGAGGGCAAAGGACTCATCGGCATAGCGCAGGTGCGGCGAGTCGAGCTCCTGATCGGCGTAGACGGCGACGCAGGAAATCCCCGCGTCGTGGCAGCCCCGTGCCAGTCTCACGGCGATCTCCCCACGATTGGCGATCAGCACCTTTTCCATGTGGTCCTCCGGATCACAGAAGGTTCGTCGACTCGTACGTTCCCCATTGGCGGCGCAGCACATCGCAGATCTCTCCCACCGTCGCCCCGCTGATCAGCGCCTGCTTGAGCGGGTACAGGACATTGGCCGAGCCCCGGGCTGCTTCGCCGACCGCTTCCAACGTCGTGGTGACCGCTTTGCCGTCGCGGCGATCCCGCATGCGCTTCAGGCGATCGATCTGGCCTCTCTCCACCTCCTGGTCGATGCGGAGAGGCTGGTAGCTCTCCTCCTCGTCCGTGGTGTATGCGTTGACACCCACCACCACCCGTTCGCCGGAGGAGATCTCCTCGGCGATGCGGTAGGCGTTTCGCTCGATCTGGGACTGCTGGAAGCCCGCGTCGATGGCCGCGGCAGCTCCTCCCAGCTTCTCGATCTCGGTCATGAGTGAGGCCGCCCGCTCCTCGATCTCATCGGTGAGCCGCTCGATTGCGAAGGAGCCTCCGAGCGGGTCGACGATCTCGGTCAGGTCCGTCTCATGGGCGAGCACCTGCTGGGTGCGGACGGCCAGGCGGGCCGCCGTGTCGGTGGGCAGGCCCAGGGCCTCGTCGAAGGAATTGGTATGGAGCGACTGGGTGCCTCCGAGCACGGCGGCCAGTGCGGCCAGGGTGACACGGACCAGGTTGACCTCCGGTTGCTGCGCGGTGAGCTCCACACCGGCCGTCTGGGTATGGAACCGGAGTCTCATCGACTTCGGGTCGTGGGCACCGAACTGCTCGCGCATGATCCGAGCCCACAGCCGCCGCGCGGCCCGGAACTTGGCCACCTCTTCGAGCACGGTGATCCGGGCCACGAAGAAGAACGACAGCCTCGGAGCCAGCTCGTCGACGGACAGTCCGGCCGAGACGGCCGCCTGCACGTATTCGATGGCATTGGCCAGCGTGAAGGCCAGCTCCTGCACGGGGGTGGCTCCGGCTTCGGCGATGTGGTAGCCGGAGATCGAGATGGTGTTCCAACGTGGCAGCTCCGAATGGCAGTACGCGAAGATGTCGGTGGCGAACCTCAGCGACTGCCGGGGCGGGAAGATGTAGGTACCACGGGCGATGTACTCCTTCAGGACATCGTTCTGTATGGTTCCGGCCAGTCTGTGGAGATCGGCGCCCTGTTCCTCGGCCACGATCTGGTACATCAGGAGGAGGAGCGCGGCAGGAGCGTTGATGGTCATCGATGTCGAGACCTGATCGAGCGAGATCCCTTCGAAAAGCGCCCTCATGTCGTCGAGCGAATCGACGGCCACCCCCACCCGGCCCACCTCGCCGCAGGACAGCGGATGGTCCGAGTCGTAGCCCATCTGGGTGGGTAGGTCGAAGGCCACCGACAGCCCGGTCTGTCCGGCGGCTATGAGCTCGCGGTATCGCTGATTGGACTCGGTGGCCGTGCCGAACCCGGCGTACTCCCGGATCGTCCAGGGGTGACCCCGGTACATCGTCGGATAGACCCCGCGGGTGAACGGATACGACCCCGGAGCACCGAGGCTGGTCTCCGGGTCGAACCCGGGAAGGGACTCGGGACCGTAGACGGCCTCGAAGGGGAAGCCCGACTCGGAAAGGTCGCCGGTCACCCGCCGGCCCCCGATCGACAACGGCCGGATCTCGATGCCTCGTGCACCTGCGGTACTACTCCACGCCTCCTGGCCCGGCCGACAGCAGCGGGCGCAGGAGATCGCGGACGGAAACCATGCCGACCACGCGGCCGTCGCCATCCACAAGGGGCAGGTGCCGGATGGCGTCATCGAGCATCTGGTACGCGGCGTCGTCGAGTGTGTCCCCGGTCCGGGCCGCGATCAGGTGCGAGGTCATGGCCTGCTCCGCAGTGACGGTGTCGAGGTCCGCGCCCTGACCCGTCTGGGAGACCAGGTCACGTTCGGAGATGATGCCCAACGGCCTCCGCGCATCGCCGACCACCAGGGCGCCGACATTCTCGACCCACATCGTGTGCGCCACCGAGCGAAGGGTCGCATCGGGCTCGGCGAAGACCGGTTCACGGTTCTTCAGGCTCTCGACCTTGCCCTGAAAGTACGATCCCATCACACCTCCTCCGGGTTCCCGGGCTCTGCTCCCGCGCTCGACGATTCTCCACACCGCACGGCTTCCAATCGAGTGTGACGTCCGCTGTGGCCAGGGGGAAGGGCCGAAAGTCCCCAGTTCAACGGAGCACGGGTGGGGCCGGTCAGACCGCCTCAGGCTCCACAGACCACGGCGGGGCCGGGGGCGGCCAGCGAGTTGACGGCATCCAGGTTTCGCAACGTGCTGTACCGGAGCCACCCGAGGGCGGTCGGGGACAGCCGGTCGCACACCCAGTCCCAGTGGAGCGATACGGCGTCCCCCGGCCGCAGGTCCTCGGCGAACCCGACCCCGTCGAGGCTGCGGCGGGCCTGTTCCACGCGGTTGGGGCCGAGCACCAGACGGGAGCCTTCGAAGGCCAGGGCCCGGCTGGTCACGGCGACCAGGTCGCCGGTCACCGCCTCGATCCGTCCCCAACGGATCCGGCACCGGTCGAGGACCTCCATCGGTGGGCCGTCCATACCGGCCCGGAGGAGACCCAGCCAGGGGTAGACGGCGAACACGTGGAAGCTGTGCTGGGGGATCCCGCCGGCGGCGACGGCGGACACCAGCGACTCGAAGTGCCGGCCCGACCGCTGCTCGAACCGGTCGCTCAACGAGGTGGACAACGTCGACGGAGGTACCTGGGCCAGGAGGTCGTTGCCCACCCAGTAGGCCTCGACAACTCGCCGATCGAGAGGGTCGTCGATGCCGGCGCATGCCGCCAGCAGTCTGAGGTAGGGCCACGCGCCTTCGAAGCGGGCGGCCATCTGCCCGAGGCCGACGACGTCGGTGCCCTCGCTCGCCGCACCGAGCAGGCCGGAGGGATCACCGGGTCCGCAGTAGCCCAGCGAGTTGGGTGGGTAGGCATATCTGGCGAAGAGGACGGGACCGGGGGCGTCGTCGGTGGGGCGCCGGCCGTCACCGTCCGGGGTCGGCCCGCGCCAGGGGCCCGGCCGGTTCACCCGACCAGCGTCCCGCGCCCACGGAGCTCGGGATGGTGCAGGCCCATCCACACGACGACTCCGGCCCCGCAGGCGATGAGCGCCAGGCCGAGGGCCTGGGGAGCCAGCGAAGCGGTGCCGGCGGCCGCCTCGAGGAGCGCGGTGACCAGCGCGCTGCCGACCAGGATGGAGGTCACGTCGAGGGCCCGGGCCCGGGCCAGCGCCGTCATCCAGGTGGCCACGTAGGCGGACAGCAACAGCCCGGTCAGGAGAGCCCAGCCGATCTGGGTGGCATCGAGCGAGACCAGCACGTGCAGCGACCCGGACGCGGCCAGGTAGGCGAGCAGCGCCAGGGCACCGACTCCCATGCGGACGAGGGCGATGGCCGAGGGGGCGATGTCGCGGAGCAGGAACTTGGCCACCACGACCTCGATGGCCCAGAGCATCGAGGCGGACAGGACGAGTAGCTCCCCACGGGACGCGGCCAGATGGCCGACGCCGCCGGTGACGGCCACTTCGCCCACCACCAGGAGGACGATGGCGGCAACGTTCCACCAGGTGACTCGCTCACGCAGGAGCGGCACGGCCAGGACGGCCACCCAGATGACCAGCGTGTCGCGCCAGAAGGCGGCCGGCGTGGCAGAGGTGTCGGCCAGCCCGTCGAAGAACAGGACGAACGCGATACCGCCGCCCACGACACCCACGTAGGCCAGACCGATCCACGGCAAGGCTCCCCACTCCTGCCAATGGCGCGCCGCCCCCGGGCCGGCGGGGTCCTTCTCGACCGAGGCGAACCGGGCCGCAGCCGTGCCCGGCCACCGGTCCCGTGCCCTCCACGCAATCAGCGCGCAGCCGACGAGGACCAAGGTGGCCACGAGGTTCTTGGCCGTGGTGTACACCGCGGGCGAGGTCACGGCGTGGACGCCGTAGCTGTTCACGAACACGGACAGCCCGCTGATGAGGGCGGTCATCCCGGCCACGAGCACGCCGGGGAGCCCGGCCGGACCGGAAGCAGCGCCCGGACGGGCCGTCAGACCCCCCGCCCCGGGTGCGGGCGTGGTCCCCGCGCTCATGATTCGACCGCCCTGGCCTGTCCCAACTGTGCCGCCACCGCCTCGGCCTCGCCGGCGTCCACCCGATCGATGGCGTAGCCGCTGTGGACGACGAGCCAGTCGCCGGTGACCGGTGGCGCGCCGTCGAGTGCCAGCAGCGAGACGCGGTGCACCGTGCCGTCGAGGTCCTCGACGTCGACGGCCCCGTCGTGCACGCCCACCACCCGGTGGAGCCTGCTCATACACATGTTCGTACCTCTCCGATCAAGTCGACGATGCGGTCCACGGCCCCCGGAAGGGCAGCCTCGACGGCCGGGCTCAACCCGGTACCGCGGCCGAAGTCCTCACCCTCGATGCCGACCACGACCACTCGATCCGGGGCCGCGCCGACGGCGCGGGACAGACGTACCACACCGGCCAGTCCGATCCCGTGCGTGCTGGTGGTGGCGGACCGCCCGTCGGGAACGCCGTGGCCCCCGCCCCCCTCGAGCTCGACGACGTGCACCGTGCCGGGGGCCGCCCCCGAGTGCACCGCGTCGACGACGACGGCGAGATCGGCGCCGTCCCAGACCCCGAGGAGATCGAGCGGGTCGGTGATGGGTCCCACGTCGCGCCCGGTCCCGGCCTCTTCGACGGCACGCGCCGCCACCAGCGGACCGGCCCCGTCGTCGCGTCGGTACTCGCTCCCGAGCCCGGCCACCACCACCAGTGCCGTCCGGCCGGTCACGAGGTCACCACCGACACGTCGAGGAAATGGGCGGCACAGGAGATGCACGGGTCGTGGTTGCGCACCGTCTGTTCACAGCGCCACTGGAGCTCGTCGTCGTCGAGGTCAAGGCCGTCCTCGACCACGCGACGGAGGTCGGCCTCGATCGTGAGCTGGTTCTGCGAGGTGGGCGGCATGATCCGCGCCGACAGGATGGTCCCGGCCTCGTCGATCTCGTACCGGTGGAGGAGGAGCCCCCTCGGTGCCTCGGTGACGCCCGTCCCCACACCGGGACCGCCGGCCGGCCGCACGTCGGCGGCCGGTGGATCGGGCGGAGCGTATGCCTCGACGAGGGCGAGCGCCTCGTCGCAGGCGAACACCAGCTCCACGGAGCGCACCACGATGCTCTGGAACGGGTTCGAGCACACCGGACCCAGGCCGCCGGCCGCCGCCGCCTGGGCTGCGATCGGGGGGAGGGTGGCGGAGTTGAGCGCATAGCGGGCCAGGGGCCCGGTGAGGTACGGGTCGCGTCCGCCCAAGCGGGCGTGGAGGGCGGTGGAGCGGGCCACGTGCTCCTCGACGGCCAGATCCCCGAATTGGGCCGGGCTCAGGTCGAGGCCGTCCGATGACGAGGGCCGGCCCCGCTCGATGGGATACCGGCCCTCGTCGCGCAAGGCCACGAACCGGTAGTCGCCGGGCACGTCGGGGATCTCGAAGCCCGAGACCCACTCCACGGTGGCCAGGGCCGCGTCGCGGGCCCTGCGCAGCGGCTCGGCCAGCGAGGCCACGTCCCCGGGGTCCGGTGCACGGTAGAAGCCGCCGACCCGGACGTTGACCGGGTGGACGGCCCGACCGCCGATGGTCTCCATGACCAGGTTGCCGGTGCGCTTGAGACCGAGGCCCCGCTGGACCGCGGCCCGGTCCAGCTCGGCCAGTTCGACAGCATCGGCACAGCCCAGGAAGTCCGGCGCATGGAGGAGGTAGACGTGCAGGGCGTGGCTCTGGATCCACTCGCCGCAGTAGAGGAGCCGCCGCAGCGATGCCACCCGTTCGTCCACGGTGACCCCACACGCGTCCTCCATCGCCGCGCAGGCACTCATCTGGTAGGCCACCGGGCAGATCCCGCAGATACGCGCCGTGATGTCCGGCGCCTCGGTGAAGCGCCGTCCCACCAGCAGGGCCTCGAAGTAGCGGGGAGGCTCGAAGATCTCGAGGGCGACGTCGGTGACCGTGCCGTCGTGGACGACGACCCGGAGCGATCCCTCGCCCTCCACCCGCGAGATCCCCTCGACGCCGATGGTGCGAGCCGATCCTGAGCCGTGGGTCACGGTCGGCCCTCCTTCCCGTTCGGCCGGGAGGTGCGGCCGAGGGTGACCGGGACCGGACCGCCCTGGGTGGCGGACTCGTCCCGGAAGGCGGGGGCACCGGCGTTGAAGGTGGCGAAGAGACGTGACACCTCGATGGGGGTCGTGCCCTGGCGGCGCAGCTCTGCGGCCAGCGATGCCGTATTGGCGGTGTCGGCCGGGCCGAAGCAACCGAAGCAGCCGCGCCCGATGGAGGGGCACAGGGCGCCACAGCCCGCCCGGGTGACCGGGCCGAGGCAGGGCACGGATCCGGAGACCAACAGGCAGACGGTTCCCCTGCCCTTGCACTCCTGGCACACCGAGTGACCGGGGATGACGGGCGTCCGCCCGGCCAGGGAGGCGGTGATGACCTCGAGGAGCTGTCGCCGGTCGATGGGGCAGCCATGGAGCTCGTAGTCCACCTCGACGTGGGCCGAGATGGGCGTGGACGTCTCGAGCGATGCCAGGTACTCGGGGTGGGCGTAGACGGTCCGGGCGTAGGCACCGGAGCCGGCGAAGTTCCGAAGTCCTTGGACCCCACCGGCGGTTGCGCACGCTCCGATGGTCACGAGTCGACGCGAGTTGGCCCGGATCTCCGACGATTCGCTCGGCGTCGGACGGGGTGGTGATGGAGCCCTCCACGAGGGACACGTCGTAGGGTCCGTCCACGGTGGCTCTCGACATCTCGGTGAAGTGGGCGATGTGGACGGCCTCGGCCAGGGCCAACAGCTCGTCCTCGCAGTCGAGCAGGCTGAGCTGGCAACCGTCGCAGGAGGCGAACTTCCACACGGCGAGCGAGGGCCGCTGGTCGGGGACCCGAGGACCGGTCCTGCTCATCGCTCGCGCTCGTTGAGAAGGTGCGACACCGCACCGGCGTAGCAGATGACCGGTCCGTCCCGGCACAGGAGGAACGGACCGAGCTGGCAATGCCCGCACCAGCCCAGTCCGCACTGCATGTTCCGTTCGAGGGAGACCCGGACCCGTCCGGGGTCGATGCCCTGGTTGACGAGGGCCCGGGCCGTGAAACGCATCATGATCTCCGGTCCGCAGAGCAGCGCGCTCGACGAGGCCGGATCGAAGCCGGCCTGGTCGAGCAGGGACGTGACCAGGCCCACGTGGCCGTTCCAGCCGGGCGAAGCCACGTCCACGGTGACGTCGACTTCGGCCCCGTCCCGCTCCCATCTCTCGAGATCGTCACCGAAGATGATCTGCCCGGGCTCGCGGGCCCCGGTGATGACGAAGACACGGCCGCCGTCCGGGTCGGGCCGGTGTACCAGCTCGTCGATGGCGCCGCGCAGCGGGGCCAGCCCGATGCCCCCGGCCACCACGACCACGTCGCCGGTGGCGGTGACGGCGTCGCCCACTCCCCAGGGCATTCCGAACGGACCTCGCACGCCGATGACGTCGCCGGCGCCGGCCCGGCACAGGGCCCGGGTCACCGGCCCGACGTCGCGCACGGTGTGGCGGAGCGGCCCGTGCTCCCGCCTCGAGCTGCTCACCGAGATGGCCGCTTCACCCACTCCGTAGGCGGTCAGCATGTTGAACTGTCCGGGAAGGAACTCCATGGGTGGGCCGGTGACCGGTTCCAGGGCCAGGGTGGTCACGTCCCCGGTCTCGTCACGGCGCCCGACGACCCGGTGGGTGTTCGGCACCATGGGAGCGGTGCCCGGAGACGGATCCGGCGCGTGCCCGTCGCGGACCGACGGACCCGTCCGCACGTCAGCGATCACCGTCTGCACCGTAGAGGTCGAGGAGGCGGATCCGGGTCGCCTGCAGGCGTTCGAGGAGCACAGCGGCCACCCGGGTGACCAGCTGGTGACCGAGGGCGTCGTCGGCATCGGCCTTGGCCCGCAGGCAGGTGGCATCGACGGCGATGGCTCCCACCGGGCCGACCGCCCTGGCGTCGAACTGCCAGCGGTACGGTGGGAAGAGCCAGCTCCAGCCCACCGCGGCGCCCGGGCTGACCGTCTCGACGATGATCGGCCCGCGGTCCGGGGCGTGGATCTCGATGGCCACCCTTCCCCGGCGAACGAGGAAGAGGGTGTCGGCCGGGTCGCCCTCGGCCAGCAGTAGCTCCCCGGCCGGGTAGCTCACGTTCCGGGCACACCCGGCCACCTGGGCCACGGCGTCCCCGGGCAGCCCGGCCAGGAGGGGGTGCGAGGCGACCAGCTCGGCGATCCCGGTCGTCATCGATCCTCCGGCGACGTGGTCGGTGAGCGGACGGCGCCGTCGCTGATCCGGATGGCCGCCGTCTCCACGGTCAGGTCGATGCCGACGGGGCACCAGGCGATGCAGCGGCCGCAGCCCACGCATCCCGAGGTGTCGAACTGGTCCCACCACGTCGACAGCTTGTGGGTGAGCCATTGCCGGTAGCGCGACGAGGTGGAGGACCGGACGGGACCACCGTGGAGGTAGGAGTGGTCGAGGTCGAAGCACGAGGCCCAGGTTCGCTGGCGCCGGACCTCGCCGGTGAGGTCGGTGGTGTCGGACACGTCGCTGCAGAAGCAGGTCGGGCAGACCAGGGTGCAGTTCCCACAGGCCAGGCAGCGCTCGGCCACCTCCTCCCAGCGGGGATGGTCCAGGTTGCGGCCGAGGAGCTCGGCCAACCCCTCGGTCTCGAGCCGGCGACCGATGGCGTCACCGGCCGATTCGACGACCCGGTCGCGAGCGGCGAGATCGCCGGCCGACGCCGGGGACACGGGCACGCGGGCCAGCACATCGGCACCCCGATCGGTACCGACCACGACCAGGAAGCGGTGTCCGTCGTCGTCGTCGAGCTCGGTCAGGGCCAGGTCGAACCCGGATTCGGCTCCGGGGCCGGTGCCCATCGACGTGCAGAAGCAGGTGCCTGCGGGGGACCCGCACTCGGCGGCCACGACGAAGGTGCCGGTCCGCCGGGCCGCGTACCCGGGGTCGGGATGGGCGCCCTCGAGAAGCACCCGGTCCAGCACGGCCAGGGCGGCCAGCTCGCAGGGCCGGGCGCCGATGACGGCCAGGGGGGGCATGTCCAGATCGGGAGTGGTGGTGGAGACGGTGTCGCCATGGACGGTGGACCGCCAGACCTCCTCCGTCGGGGGGAAGAACTCGGCTTTCCACGATCCGGGTCCGACGGCCCAGCCGAACACGGTGGCGTCCGCACCCTGCTCCAGGCGGTACCGGCCCGGGGACTGCTCGTCGTGCATGCCGACCGGCAGGTCGGCGACCCGTCTCACCGGCCCGGGCAGGATGGCCCCGTCGCGGACCACCGGCCCCTTCGTCTCGTAGCCGAGGCCGGCCAGAGTGGCCAGCAGTGCGTCCAGGCCATCCAGGCCGATGACGACCTTCTCGCCGATGCGCATACCGGCAGGCTAATTGCGGGGACACCGCTCCGACAGGGCCGGAAGTCACACGCTGCGCCCATCCGCCACGGAGGAGGTCGGAACGGTTGCTACGGTGATCGAAAATGGTTGACGGGTACGGGACGAGGAGAGCGACGGAGCCCACCCGTCACCGCCGCCGACGCTCATCGGCGAGCGAGGAGCGGCTGCGCGCCCTGGGTCAACGCATCCCGGTGAGCCCCGATGAGCTCGAGTACATCGAGGAGCGAAAGGTGGCGCGCCACAGGCTCCTCGTCGCCGCGGCGGTCGTGGCCGTGCTGGTGGCGTTGGCCGGTGTTCGCTGGTTCGGCCCGGTTCCGGCTCCGTCATTCGAGCCGGCCGTGTCGTCGTCGGTGCGGCTCCCGGGTACCTTGCCGCCGTTGCCCTGGCCGACCACGGGCGCGGCGGCACTGGGGGTGGCGGGGGCCGGGAGCCTGGGAGGTGTCGGGAGCGGCCACCCGGCCCCCATCGCCGGGCTGGCCGCGGTCATGACCGCCTACCTGGTCCTGAGGGACCATCCGCTCGCCGCCGGGGCCGACGGGCCGGTCATCCCGGTGACGACGGCGACGAGCGCCGCCGCCGAGACCGAGGCCGCCTCCCAGCAGTCGGTCGTCCCGGTGACCACCGGTGAGACCCTGACCGAGCGGCAGGCCCTCGAGGGACTGCTCGTGGCCCAGGGCAACGACATGGCCACCCTGCTGGCCGGGTGGGACGCGGGGAGCGAGGCCGCCTTCGTGGCCAGGATGAACGCCGCCGCGCACGCCCTCGGCCTCGATTCGACCACGTTCACGGATCCGAGTGGCCTGGACACAGGGACGGTGAGCACCCCGACCGACCTGATCAGGCTGGGCGAGGCGGCCATGGCCGTTCCCACCTTCGCCCAGATCGTGGCCATGGCCCAGGTCACCCTTCCGCTGGCCGGGCTCGTCTACAACCTGGACGCCGACCTGGGTCAGAGTGGGATCGTCGGCATCAAGACCGGCTCGGACTCGGCGGCGGGCGGATGCTTTCTGTTCGAGTCCGAAGAGAACGTGGACGGGAGGAGCCTGACCCTGGTCGGAGCGGTACTCGGACAGGAGGGGGAGAGTCCGAACACGTCGGCCCTGGATGCCGCCACCGGTCTGGTGAACGCCGCCTTCGCCGCCGCGGGCATGTTCGGGTCCCTCCTTCCCGCGGGGAGTGCCGGTCGGATCACCGCCCCATGGGGTCCGTCGGTCCCGGTGACGGCCGGCACCGCCGGCGTCGTCGGCTGGCCCGGGCTGACCGTGCCCGTGCGCCTCCACGCCCAGGCGCTGCCGACGGCCATCCCCGCCGGTGCGGAGATCGGTGTCCTCCATGCCGACCTCGGGGGCCAGATGATCGATCTTGCCCTTCGTTCCTCACGCCCACTCCACGGCCCCCCGGCCTTCTGGCGGCTGACACGCCTGTAGACGGCGTGTCCCGTCGACCCGTGGACAGTCGGCCGGAGTTGGGACCGACCGTCAGGCCGAGGCCCGGGCATGCTCGGACGGTAGCCACTGCTCGAACCACTCCCCGGCCAGTCGGGCCACCTCGTCGAGCGTCCCCGGTTCCTCGAAGAGGTGGGTCGCCCCGGCCACCGTGGCCAACCGGTGGCGGCACCGGAGATGGGCGGCGGCATCCCGGTTGAGTTCGAGGACCTGGTGGTCGGCGGCTCCCACGATGAGCAGGGTGGGACAGCGCACGGCCGGGAGCCGGGTGCCGGCGAGATCGGGCCGCCCCCCTCGTGACACCACGGCCCGGACCGTGTTGCCGGGCGCGCCGGCGGCCCAGAGTGCCGCCCCGGCGCCCGTGCTGGCGCCGAAGTAGCCCCGGGGCAACATGCCGACGTCGGCCTGTCGGCGAACCCACTCACCGGCTTCCAGCAATCGCCGGCCGAGGAGGTCGATGTCGAAGACGTTTCGGCGGTCTGCGCTCTCTCCGGGAGTGAGCAGATCGAACAGCAGGGTCCCGAGGCCCCGACGGTGGAGCGCATGGGCCACAGAAGCGTTCCGGGGGCTGAGCCGGCTGCTCCCGCTTCCGTGGGCGAAGAGGACGATCCCCCGGGCCCCGGCCGGCACCTGCAGGAGTCCTTCCAGCTCAGCCACGCCGGCGGGGATGACCACGTCTCGATCCAGGCGGTCGACGAAGGCCGGCTCGGGGGGGACGACTGAGATTCTCACGGAGCAACGCGGCAACCTCATCGTCCGATGTCTGCTCGAAATCGCGGTACCAGATCCCGACGGCGACGAAGTGGGCGGGAGTGACCAGGCTCACCACCTGGTCCGCGTCGCTCCGGAGCTCGTCGACGGTCTGGGAGGGCGCCACCGGGACGGCCACGATGACACGCCGGGCGCCCCGGGCCCGGGCGATGCGCACCGCCGCTCGGGCTGTTGCCCCGGTGGCCAACCCGTCGTCGACGATGACCACCGTGCGCCCCTTGACGGCAACCGGTGGCCTGTCGTCCCGGTACCGTCTGATGCGCCGGACCAGCTCTTCTCGTTCCCTGCCCTCCACCTGGGAGATATCCCGCTCGGTCAGCCCGACACGCCGCACCAGATCGGTATCGAGGAGGCGGACGCCCTCCTCCCCGATGGCCCCGAAGCCCAACTCGGGCTGGAAGGGGAGGCCGAGCTTTCGCACCACGATGACATCGAGCGGCGCGCCGAGGGCGCGTGCGACCTCGGTGGCCACGGGTACGCCGCCCCGAGGGAGGGCCAGTACCACCGGGTGCTCGTCTCTGAGCGGCGTGAGCAATTCGGCCAGATGCCGACCGGCATCTCTTCGGTCGGCGAAGACCATGTCTCCTCCCGTGTCGCGGTCTCCTCCCGTGTCGCGGGCGCCGGTCATGTCAGAGCCCGGTGGGGAACGTCTCGGACGGCTCGCCCCGGTCCCACGCTCGGGTCCGTTCGAGGGGCTCGAGGGCACGGGTGCGGTCCATGTGGATGACGGCATCGAACTGTCGGGCCAGCCGGGCTTCGAAATAGTGGCTCTGGAGCTCGGACTCGGGCCGGTAGATCACGCCGATGGCGCGTTCGAGCCGGGGCTGGTCCAATGCGTCGTGGACAGGAACATCGGTCGTGGACAACCAGAACTGTGGAAGACCGACCGAATGCAGGAGGGCTTCGTGGCTGTCGGGGCGAGCCGGCCGGACCCGCTTGCGCTCGGTCGACGCGCCCCAGCCGGAAGCGGCGGTCACCCAGCCGTCGAAGGTGGTGAAACCGATCAGTGCGGTGTCCCCTCCGTATCGCTGCCGTGCCAACTGGCCGACGTTCAGCTCGCCACGGAGACCCATGGCCGTGGCCCGGGCGTCGCCCACGTGGGAGTTGTGCTCCCAGACGACGACCTTGGTATCGCCCGACTGACGGTCGAGGTGCTCGATCAGGGCGTCGAGCGTGCCGGCCATGTGCTGGTCGCGCAAGTTCCAGGACGAGACTTCGGCCCGGTACATCTGGTGGTAGTACTCCTCGGCATCCCGGACCAGGCGTGCGTTCTGCTCGGCGTAGAACTGCTCGTCCTCGGCCACCCATCCGTCGCGCCGGAGGTAGAGGTCCGACCTCCGCCGGAGCTCCAGCAGCTGGGCGACGACTTCGTTCTCGCAGGGGGCGGCTCCCTGATAGACGACGGCATGGCCGTAGGCCTGGCCTTCGGCACCGACGTGGTCGAAGCACGAGTAGCGCCGACGGGCCTGTTGCGCCTCGGACGGGTCCACCCGGTCGAGGTACTCGATGACCGCTGCGATCGAGGTGCGGAGGCTGTAGAGGTCGAGCCCGTAGAAGCGCGCCTTCTTGGCCGGATGGGCCTGGGCCTCGTTGCGGGCCCGGAGCCACTGGACGAAGCCGAGGACATCCTGGTTCCGCCACATCCAGGTGGGGAACCGACGGAATCCCCGGAGCGCCGTCTCGGCATCGCTGTCGGTGGACATGCCCATCACGTACCGGTTCACACGGTAGGCATCGGGCCAGTCCCCCTCGACGGCCACGACGGAGAAGCCGAGGTCATCGATGAGACGCCGGGTGATGCGGGCCCGCTCGCGGTAGAACTCGTGGGTGCCGTGCGACGCCTCACCGATCAGGACGAAGCGCCGGTCCCCGATGAGGTCGAGCAGCGAGTCGTAGTCATCCGACTCACCGGTGATCGGCCGTGCCGCGTGAGCCATCTCCTCGGCGGACGTGCCAGGAATCGATCTGGTCTCCATGGGTCAACCCTCTGCCATCGGGCACACGTCCGCCAGGGTCGGAAGTCCTCTTCCGCCGGGAGGTCTCGGCCACCCGGCCAGCCCCGGTGTGGCCCGGTCGCTGACGGTTGGGACGTTTGCCCCTGGCGACGCCAACCGATCGGGAGTATCAACGGTGTATGGCACAGCTCCCCGCCGCCACCGGAGCGCCTCAGGCGGGCCATCCCAAACAGGAGATCGTCCTTGATCTCGGCGAATCGTCCCTGGCCCTGCCGCTACTGGTCAATCGGGGGTTGGAGGCCAACGATCGCGCCAAGTACTACCTGGCGCTGATCCAGGCCGCCCTGGCTCACGCCGACCATCCGGACCGACCCTTCTCCTCGCTCCGTGCGGAGCGGTTGGCCGCCGGCGTGCCGGATGAACCGCTCGACGGTCTGGTCGGCCGGTCACGAGCCACCGCCGAGTCGTCTTACTTGATTCCCGACATCGGATCCGTCCATACGGCACTGGTGGCCGCGGTGGCCGAGATGATCGCGCCGTTCGAGGTCGGCCCCTCCAACGCCAACCCATTCTCGGTCCGCCTGGATGCGGCGCTCGCCGGTGCGCCGGACCTTGCCGCCGACTGCATCCCCGGGGCCTACGTGGACCGCATGGTCTCCGCCGACCGTGGCTCGGGCGACTCCATCCACCTGCTGATCATGGACGTCCACCGCGCCCTCAACCAGCTGCAGATCGAGGTGGCGACAGAGAACCTCGATGGCGCCTCCGTCTACGGGCTCACCGATGACGATCGATCCCTGGTCGCCCTGTTCATGGCCGGGGTCCGGTCCACCGACAGGTTGAAGTTCGACCACCCCGGGTTGGGCACGACGGCCACCCGGGTGGGGACGAAGGTCTTGATCCAGAACGACATCGGCATGACCGAGGCTCACGTCATCGTCATCACCATCGAGGATCTTGTCGTGACCGTGACCTACAGCGATGTGCATCTCGAACGGCTCCGCTTCTTCGAGTCCATGCTCGACGGGTTCGATGTGCAGTGGACCGATGCCCACCAGGAGGTCGGCCACGAGGAACTGGGTCGGTACCATCTGGTCAGCGGGCGCCTGGAGTCAGGCGATCGCGCCTCGCTCGAGGAGTACCTTCGCTTCCTCGGGTCCCGGTTGGTCTTTCTCATCGACTGGAACCGTGCCCGGAAGCGAATCGCATCTGTGGTCAACAAGCGCGAGGCGATCTCGCTTCTGCACTGGGCCGCAGACGAGGATTACGGGCACATGGCATTTCTGAAGATGGGCGCCGAGCGTCTCATCTACGAGGCAGTCGAGCTGACAGGCAGGGTCCCGGCACGGTTCGGCGAGTCGCTGAGCGATTCCATCGGCTCCCAGGCGACACTGGATGTGTTGCGGTTCGCCATCCGCGGTTCATCCGAGGGAATGCAGACGGGAAAGTCGCGAACCCTGGTCAGGGATGAGATTCGGGTCGAGCTCCTCAAGCACCTGCGTGCAGTCCACCAGCAACTCATCGATCTCGTTGCCGAGCACGGGACGCTGGTCGTGGAATCGTCCGAGTCGTTGCGAGCCGCGCTGACCCGGCTCGGGATGTCAGACGGCGTTGCCTACGTGAAGAGGGCGGCCAGGCGGGCGGCGGCCTGGGAACATCGCGCAGACGAGATTCTGACCGCGGTTCGATTGGCCTCCGGTCGAGTCAAAGGTGCGGAAGCCATCGTGTCCACGGTCGCCAGTCTGGACGATTCGATCGATGACCTCGAAGAGGCTCTCTTCCTGCTCACCTTGCTCCCGTCGGACGCCATCGAAGTCGTGTGCCCGATCCTCGAACCGTTGGCCGGCACGAGCCGTCTTCGCAGCACGGGAGCATCTGAAGGCGCTCGAGATCGCCCGCGAGCTGGTCGGAGGGGTCGGTGATGATGAACTGGAGGACTTCCTCCTCGCTGTCGACCAGGTGGCCACATTCGAGCATGAGGCCGACGGTGCCGACCGAATCGCCAGGGGGCGCCTGGTCTCGGAGTGTCCCGACTTTCGCAGCCTTCACGTCGCCGACCTCATCTCGTGTGCGATGGAGAGCGCCACCGACGGGCTCGCCCATGCCGCCTTCCTCCTCCGTGATCACATCCTCGGGCAGATCGCAGCACGATGAGCGCGTTTGTCCCGAGCGGTCGTTCCGGTGGGTGCTTCGTCGTCGGGGCCACGAGTCCTCGGGAGGTCACTCCGGCACAGGTGGGCGTCAAGGCCTTCAACCTCATGATGATGAGCGAGGCAGGTCTCTCGATCCCGCCGGCCTTCGTGCTCGGCACCCAGTCGTGCCAGGAAGTGGAGGCGGCCGGAGGGCGCCTCGGCGACACGCTCGTCGAGGACGTGCTCGAGGGCATCGGGGAGATCGAGAGACGCACCGGCCGACGGTTCGGCGGCGGCCGTCGGCCGCTGCTGGTGTCGGTCCGTTCGGGCGCGGCGGTTTCGATGCCGGGGATGCTGGAGACCGTCCTGAACGTCGGGCTGTCCGATACGACGCTGCCGGGGCTGCTCCGCTCGACCGGAAACCCGACGTTCGTGTGGGACTCGTACCGCCGTCTGATCCAGGCCTACGCCGAGGTGGTCGAAGGGTGCCCCGCGGCCCCGTTCGCGCGGGTGCTTGCCGATGTGATGGTCCAACGTGGAGCGCCCACCGTTGATGAGCTCGATGTCGCCGCGTTGCAAGAGGTGGTCCAGGGCGAACTTGCCGCCTTCAAATCGGTCGTCGGTCGACCGTTTCCGCAAGAGCCGAACGAACAACTTCTCCGAACCGTCGCCGCTGTCTTCCGTTCGTGGAACAGCCCCAGGGCGGTGAACTACCGTGAGCTGCAAGGCGTGACCGACCTGGCCGGCACCGGAGTGACGGTTCAAGCCATGGTGTTCGGGAACACCGGCGTGGCATCGGGAGCCGGCGTGGCCTTCTCGCGCGACCCCTCGACCGGCGAGAACCGGTTGTTCGTCGATTTCATCCTCAATGCGCAGGGAGAGGATGTGGTGGCCGGGCGCTGCCGAGCGGACGAGTCCGATCGCTCGATTGCGGCCGTTCCGGGTTTGGCGCACGCACTGCAGGGAGCGCGCCGCAGGTTGGAGGCTCTGTTTCGCGATGCCCAGGACTTCGAGTTCACCGTTCAAGAGGGGCGATTGTGGATCCTGCAGACCCGAACGGCCAAGCGCACCCCGTGGGCTGAGCTCCGGATCTCCTGCGACCTGGTCGACGAGGGGATCATCGACGTGCCGACCGCGCTCGAGCGGTTGCGCCCCTACGCACTCGGCGCCATTTCCCGTCTTCGGCTGGCCGACGAACGTGATGCGAAGGTCCTCGGGCGGGGCACCGCGGCCAGTGACGGGGTCGTGGGGGGTCGACTTGCGCTGACCATCGAGGCCGTCCAGCGCTTCTCCGAGGCTGGAGACCCGGTGGTGCTGGTGCGAGACGAGGCATCGACGGCCGACATCGGAAGCCTGGCCATCTGTCGTGGGTTCGTCACCGCAACCGGAGCCCGCACGGCTCACGCCGTGGTGGTGGCTCGACAGCTCGGGCTGGCTTGTGTGGTCGGCTGTGGAAGCCTCTCGGTCGACATCGCCCACGGAAGGATCCAGCTGGGGGACGCCGTGCTCCGCGAGGGCGACCGGATCACCGTTGACGGTGCCAACGGACTCGTCTACAGCGGAGATCTCGCGGTGATCGAGGAGCACCCCGATGACCTGATCCGGAGGGTGGAGGAATGGCGGGCCGCGCCGACCGGATGACGCCCGTCGAGGTCGTGGGCGATGGGACTTCCGGCCCTGACGACACCAGGGTCCATGGTGTTACAAGTGGGGGAATGATCACCATCGGACAACTGCGGCGGATCTTGCCGGTCGCCGGGCCGGGCGCGGCCTGCTGCATCGCGCTCGTTCTCGGTCTGCCGTCGGCGGCGTCCGCCCAGAGCGCACCACAGCCGGCCTTCTACACCGATCAGGCACCAGGTGGTGCTGCCACCGCAGGGGAACGGGTCATCGCCCTCACCTTCGACGACGGCCCGGGCCCGTTCACGCCCCAGGTGCTCTCGGTACTCGAGCAGTACCACGTTCCGGCCACTTTTTTCGAGATCGGCGAGAACATCGCCCAGTATCCCCAGTACACCCGGATGCTGGCGGACGCGGGATACCCGGTCGAGGACCACACCTGGACGCATCCTGACCTGTCAACCATCCCGGAGTCGCAATTCCCGTACCAGATCGACCAGACCCAACAGGAGATCCAATCGCTCACCGGGGAGACCCCGCGCTGTGTGAGGCCGCCCTACGACGATTGGGATGCCACCGTCCTCGGCCAGATCACCCAGCGCGGACTGACCACCATGAGCTACTCGGTCGATCCCAGAGACTGGAGCCTGCCCGGGGTGCAGGCCATTGTCAGCGGCGTGGTCGGAGCAGCCTTCCCCGGCGCGGTCGTCGACATGCACGATGGCGGGGGAGACCGCTCCGAGACGGTCGCCGCCCTTCCACAGATCATCACCGAACTCGGCAACGAGGGATACGCGTTCGTATCGATCTGCGGGGCCACGGCGCCGGAGGTGCCCCAGACGAGCGCGGTGTACAGCTTCGGTGCAGCTCCGACAGCCGGTGCATCGATCACCTCCGATGCCCGACTGGTGGGCGCGGCGGTCGATCCACCGGGTGCCGGGTACTGGTTGACGGCACGGGACGGGGGCGTGTTCAGCTTCGGCGATGCCGGCTTCCACGGCTCGATGGGTGGGAAGCCGCTGGACCGGTCGGTCGTGGGCATGGCCGCCACCTCTGACGGCCACGGCTACTGGCTGGTGGCCGCCGACGGGGGCGTGTTCAGCTTCGGCGACGCCGGCTTCTACGGATCGATGGGCGGGAAGCCCTTGAACGCCGCCATCGTGGGCATGGCCGCCACCCCCGATGGCCACGGCTACTGGCTGGTGGCCGCCGACGGGGGCGTCTTCAGTTTCGGCGACGCCGGCTTCTACGGATCGATGGGCGGGAAGCCGCTCGACCGGCCGGTGGTGGGCATGGCCGCCACCTCTGACAGCCACGGCTACCGGCTGGTGGCCGCCGACGGAGGCGTCTTCAGTTTCGGCGATGCCGACTTCCACGGCTCGATGGGCGGGACGCCCCTGAACGCAGCCGTGGTGGGCATGGCATCTGATCCGGTGACGGGCGGCTACTGGCTGGTGGGTGCCGACGGCGGTGTCTTCAGCTTCGACGCCCGGTTCTACGGGTCACGCGGTGGCCAGGGGGACGACGACTTCTTCGCCATCGCCGCAGCCACGGCCGGGAACGGGTACCTGCTGGCAGGCCAGCACCCGGCGCAGGCATCGGGAGCGTGACCATCCGCGCTCGGTACCACCGCTCGAGCTGGGGGTACGGGACCGGAAGTGGGTGTGGTCGGAGGGAGATGGGACGAGGATGAACCAGAACATCCGGCTGGGCAGGATCGCCGGCATCCCCATCGGCGTCAACTGGAGCATCCTGGTCATCTTCTTCCTCGTGGCCTGGGAGCTGGCCGATCTGGTCCTGCCGGACTACCACCCTCATGAGGCGCTGGCTGTCTACTGGATCGCCGGTGTCGCGGCCACGGTCCTGTTCTTCGCCTCGCTCCTCGTCCACGAGGTGTCCCATTGCATCGTGGCCAGGCGAAACGGTATCGGGGTCCGCCGAATCACGCTCTGGCTGTTCGGCGGCGTCTCCGAGCTCGAGAGCGACGCACTGACCCCAGGAGCCGACTTCCGGGTGGCCGTGGTCGGGCCGGTGACCAGCCTCGTGCTCGCCGGGGTCTTCGGTGTCTTCGGGATCCTTCTCCACCGAGCCGGTGGCGGCGAGGGAGTGGTGGGCTCCGCCCTCGGATGGTTGGCCTGGATCAACCTCCTCCTCGGTGGGTTCAACCTGATGCCGGCCGCACCGCTGGACGGTGGTCGGGTCCTACGCGCCGTTCTGTGGCGCCGCAGCGGCGACCGCATCGGTGCCGCCGCGACGGCAGCCCATGCCGGCGAGGTGTTCGGCTATGTCCTGGTCGTCCTCGGGGTCCTGGAGTTCCTCACCGTGAGCATCCTCGGCATCTGGTTCATCTTCTTGGGGTGGTTCCTTCTGACCGCGGCCCGCGCCGAGAAGAACGACGTCGTCATGCGCTCCTCGCTGGCCGACGTCCACGTTCGTGACATCATGACCCGGGATCCGACGACCTTCTTCTCGACGACCACGGTGGCCGACCTGATCGACAACCAGCTCCACCGCTACCGGTTCAGCTCCTACCCGCTGGTGCGGCCGGATGGACAACTCGAGGGCCTGACCACCATGAGCAGGATCCGCCATGTGCCCGCTCATCTCCGCACGACCACCCGGCTGCTCGACACCGCCTGCCCGTTGTCCGATGTGCCCGTGGGGGCACCTGGCGAACCGATACCCGACCTCCTCCAACGTATGCAGACATCACCCGACGGGAGGGCGTTCGTGATCGATGAGGCCGGGCGCCTGGTCGGCATCGTGTCGCCGAGCGACATCGCCCGGTACGTGCAGCTGGCCATGATGCGGTCGCAGGGACGCACGGCCGACCGGAGCTGAGTCAACCGGGCGGACCACCGTCCGATCCGGCTCTCCGGGGGCCACGTGCCGACGCGAAAACGCCCGCCCCGCAATCGGTGGGGTCGGGCGCTCTCCTCAACTTCATTTGCTGGAGGTCCAAGCAGAGGACCGATCGGGCAGAACTTTGGATTCCTTGTCCTTGCAACGCTCACACTTCGAGCCGCTTGCCTCACGTTCCCAACCCGAGCCCCCTGGCTCATCCAGGGAACTCTGTCGGAACCTCTTACCAGAGCAACCTCATCATGCGCTCCAAAACCTCCTTCCGGACCCTTCCCCTGGATCCAACTAATTCAACAGTTCCGGCGATGCGCTTGTTCCCGACACCGAACGTCGGTCAGCCGGCCCCGGTTGCGCTCACCGGTCGCACTCCATCCGTCCGCTGAGCGCGGCGACGGCCCGACGGACCCGGTCGCTGAGCTCGATCTCAGCGGCGAAGCCCTCCCCGGCGGGGATGATCGGCGTTCCGATGGTGACCTTGGCCGCGGAACGGTGGGGCAGCGAGGTGCCCGGCCGGACGATGTCCTCCGTCCCGCGGATGCCGACGGGGATCACCGCGCACCCGGCGGTGGTGGCCACCGCGAAGGCGCCGAGGTGGAACGGCCGCAGGCCGGTTGTCGGAGCGATCGACCCCTCGGGGAAGATGACCAGATGGTGACCGGTCCGGATGAGTGCGGTCATCTCCTGCACGTCCTCGGCGCTCCGGCCCGCCTCGCCCCGGTGCACGAAGACGCAGCCGAGCCGGCGGAGAAAGCTCCCGATGAACCGCACCCGTCCCATGTCGGTACTGGTGACGAACACCATCGTCCCGGGCAGTGCGAGCACGATGGCCAGCGCGTCGACGAAGCTCGAGTGATTGGCGACGACGACCGCAGGTCGGTCGACGGGGAACGTACCGTCGACCTGGAGGTCGATACCTGCGAGCACCTCGAGTGCCCGGCCTGCGCCTCGCGTCAACTCCCACCGGAGCCGGGGTCCGAGGGGGAGCTGCACCGCCACCCAGAGCGGGACTCCGAGCAGGACCAACAACGACCAGACATAGGCACCGAAGAGCCACGACCCCACCTCGCCGACAAGACCATGGGCCAGCACCCGTCGGCGCCGGTGGGTGAGGCCGGCCGGCCGGACAGCGGAAGGCGAACCGCCCGGCGTGAGAAGTCCGGCTTCGTACGCCTCACGGGTGGCGGAGCGTCGGATCTTGAGACCCGCCGTCCGCAGGATCGAACCGGCCGGGACCAGCACGACCTCGTCCGGCGCGGCCCCGATCACCCCGGCCGCCGTCCGGCGAACGACGATCCCGAGCTCGTCCCGTGCTCGAGGATCCCCGAGGTCGGTCTCGACGACGACGACCAGCCGCTCGGTGCCGTGTCCGGGATCGGCGCTGGCGAAAACGGCGACGCCGTCGTCGCGCACGCCCCCGATCTCGCCGATGGCGCGTTCGAGGTCCTCGGGATGCAGGTTCCGTCCGCCGCGGATGATCATGTCCTTCGCCCGTCCGGTCAGGAACAGCTCACCGTCACGGAGATAGCCGAGGTCGCCGGTACAGAGCCATCCCTCGGACCACAGCGCCCGACTGGCGGCGTCGTTCCCGAAGTACCCGGCAGTCGCCGACGGGCCCCGGCACTGGATCGCTCCTTCACGGAGGTCGGGGAGCGCGTTCCCCTCGTCGTCGACCACCCGGACCTGGCAACCGGGGACCACCTCGCCGCAGCCGACGACGGTGAGGGCCTCCTCATCGCCGGGTGCCGCCCGGACCACCTCGCCGACCTGCTGAAGCGGTCCGCGTTCCAAGATGTCGACTCGCGGCCCACGGCCCGAGGGCGTCAGGGTGAGCCCCAGGCCCATCTCGGCCAAGCCGTAGGCAGGGCACATCGACTGGCGACGGAATCCGTACCGACCGAAGCGGCCGACAAAGCGCTCGATGGTCGATGCGTGCACCGGTTCCGAGCCGTTGACCGCCACCCGCCACGACGACAGGTCGATCCCCTCCATCTCCTCGTCGCCTATCCGGTCCACGCAGCTCTGATAGGCGAAGTTGGGGCCGGCCGACAGGGTTCCGCCGTGGGTCGAGATGGCCTCCAACCAGCTGACCGGGCGGGCCAGGAATTGGAGCGGCGCCATGACCACCAGGGTAAATCCGAAGAAGAGGCTGGTGTGCCAGGCACCGATGAGTCCCATGTCGTGGTACAGGGGCAGCCAGCTCACGAACACGTCGTCCGTGCTCACGTCGACCGCCTGCCCGAGCGCCCGCACATTGGCGAGTACCTGCGCGTGGGTGAGCACGACGCCCTTCGGATCGCTGGTGCTCCCCGAGGTGTACTGGATGAGGGCAATGTCGTCGGCGCCGACGGCAGGCAGCCGCTGGGCACGGGCTCCGCCCTCGGTCACCGTGGCCGGGGTGCAGGCCGTGCGCAGCGAGGGGACCAGGGGAGACAAGGTGCGCTCGCGCCTCCTGGATGTCGCAGCCGGCGACGAGGATGCTGGTGCCGGCGCTGGCCAACAGGCGGGCCTGGCGGCCGAGATGATCCTCGAGCTGTGAGGGGTCGACGGGCGGGTAGACGGGGACGGGAACCCCACCGGCGAGGAGCGCGCCCAGAAAGGCCACGAAGTAGTCCCGGCCGGTCGGAAGCATGATGGCGGCGCGCTCGCCGGCGCCGAGGCCAATGGCGAGAAGGCCCCGGGCGAAGGTCGTCGCCTCGTCGGCCAGGTCGCCGTAGGAGAGCTCCTCCACTGGACCAAGCGAGTCAAGGATCCGGATGGTCACGAGGTCGGGATGCGCCTGCACGTGCCAAGCCAGTGCCTCGGTCAGCGTCTCCACGCCGCCAGGCCAGGCTTGCCCTGCGGGCCTGGCCGTGGTCGGTGCCGCCGGTCGATGGGCATGAGCCTCCGTTTCGCCGCGGGCCCGGAGGACGGCCCGGAGCCAGTCACCGGGCGTGCGGGCCGTGGCCAGGACGTCCTCGGACAGCCGGACCTGGAAGGCGCCCTCCAGGCGGTCGTGGAGCTCGACGATGGCCAGGCTATCGAGCCCGAGCTCACCGGCCAGGTCGCTCTCGGGGGTCACGGTCACCGCTCGGCCCCCGTGCAGGTCGGCGAAGACGGATCGGACCTCCTCGAGCACCCGGTCGACGTCGCTCGGGGACTCAGGGGACATCGGATCGTTCCGGTGCCGGGTGCTCCGGGGCCACGGCTAGGCCGTCGAGGCGGGTTGCCCGGCACCGGCCACGCCGGCCACCGGCATCGAGCGGAGGTCGGCACCGCCCGGTGTCGATGCGTTCGCGGCCGCCGCTTCCTGGGCGAGGAAGGAACCGAGCTCGGCAATCGTGCTCATGAGAGGGGCGGGGAACACGACCGTGCTGTTCTTGTCCACCGCGATCTCGACCAGGGACTGCAGATTGCGGAGCTGCAGAGCCAGGGGATGGGCCATCATCGTGTCCGAGGCCTCACCCAGCGCCGCAGCGGCCAGGGACTCCCCCTCGGCATTGATGATCTTGGCCCGCTTCTCCCGCTCGGCCTCGGCCTGGCGCGCCATGGCCCGCTTCATGCTGTCGGGCAGCTGGATGTCCTTGAGCTCGACCAGCGTCACCTCCACGCCCCAGTCGGTGGTGGTCCGGTCGAGGATCTCACGGATGTCGAGATTGATCCGGTCCGTCTCGGACAACGTCTCGTCGAGGGTGTGCTGACCGACGACCTTGCGCAGCGTGGTCTGTGCGATCTGGTCGATGGCGGCGTTGACGCTCTCGATGGCCACCACCGACTTGACGGCGTCAACGACCCGGAAGTACGCCACCGCGGAGACGTCCACGCTCACATTGTCCCTGGTGATGATGCCCTGGGACTGGATCGGCATGGTGACGATGCGCAACGAGACCCGGCGCAGGTTGTCGATGATCGGGATGATCAGGCGCAGCCCCGGATTACGGGTGCCCACCACCCGGCCCAGTCGGAACAGGACGCCCTGTTCGTACTGCTTGACGATCCTCACGGACAGCGCCAGCAGCAGGAGGAGGACGACCACGACGATGATGACGACGGCGACGGTACCCATCCCGTCAGTGTGGCGACATGTCGCCCGCCCCGGCAGTGCCAAAAGTCCCTAGATGACCGAACCCCGGCACGCGGGACGTATTCCGGTCATGTGGGACGTTTGGCCCTGTCCGAACCCCGGCCGGATCGGCACCATGGGGGGAGAGTGATCGATGGATCCTGGTCAACCACGGCCTCGTCAACCACGGAGGAATGCCCGATGACGATACGAGTGGCAATCAACGGTTTCGGCCGGACGGGGCGAGCGTTCCTGCGGGCCGCGTTGGGCTCCTCCCACGATTTCGAGATCGTGGCCGTCAACGACCTGGGCGCGCCCGAGGCGCTGGCCCGGCTCCTGGCCCGTGACTCCGTGCACGGACGCTATCCGGAGGCGGTTTCCGTCGAAGGCCACTCGATGGTCGTGGGCACCCGCCGGATCTCCCTGTTGGCCGAGCCCGAACCCAAAGCCCTTCCGTGGCGCGAGCTGGGCATCGACGTCGTCATCGAGTCGACCGGGCGGAACACCAGTCGGGCCAAGGCGGCCGCCCACCTCGAGGCCGGTGCCACCCGGGTGATCATCTCCGCTCCCTCGGGGGACGCGGATGCGACGCTGGTCGTCGGCGTGAACGAGGAACAGTTCGACCCGGCCCACGACTTCATCATCTCCAACGCCTCGTGCACGACGAACTGCCTGGCCGTCCTGGCCAAGGTGCTCGATGACGCCTTCGGCATCGAGGACGGGTTCATGACGACCGTCCACGCCTATACCGGTGACCAGCAGCTGGTCGACTCGCTCCACAAGGATCCCACGGCGGTCGCGCGGCGCCGCCATCAACATCGTGCCCACGACCACCGGCGCGGCCCGGGCCACCGGGCTCGTCCTTCCCAGCGTGGCCGGGACGCTGGACGGTCTGGCCCTCCGGGTGCCGGTGCCCGATGCGTCGATCACCGATCTGGTCGCCAACCTGCGGGCCGCCCCGAGCGTCACCGACATCAAGGCCGCGTACCGTGCGGCTGCCGGGGACGGGCGCCTGGTCGGATTGCTCGAATACTCCGACGAGCCGCTCGTCTCCTCGGACATCGTCGGGTCCCCGTACTCATGTGTCTTCGACTCGGAGCTCACCATGGCCCACGGGAAACTGGTCAAGGTCCTCGGTTGGTACGACAACGAATCGGGCTACTCGAGCCGGCTGGTCGACCTGGCCGCCATCGTCGCCGCGCCCCCGCGGGCCGGCGCCGGGTGACGTGGGAGTGACGGGATGTTCCAGGTTCGCATCCACGGGCGGGGAGGTCAGGGCGCGGTCACGGCGGCAGAGATCCTTTCGGTCGCCGCCTTCGACGAAGGTCGCCATGCGCAGGCGCTTCCCGAGCTTCGGATCGGAGCGGATGGGTGCACCGGTCGTCTCCTTCTGCCGCATCGACGATCGTCCGATCCGGACCCGCGAGCCGGTGATGGAGCCTGACGCGCTGATCATCCAGGATGTCACCCTGATCCATCAGGTCGATCTCTTCGCCGGCCTTCTGCCCGAGGGCTACGTCCTCGTCAATACCTCCCGCACCTTCGACGAACTCGGTCTCGGCGCCCTCGTCCCGCTGCTCCCCGAGGATCACCTGGCCGCATGTCCGGCGACGGAGCTCGCCCTCGAGCACGCTCGGACGCCCCTTGCCCAACGCAGCCCTCCTCGGTGGGTTCGCCTGCGCTCACCGGCGAGATCTCACTCGACGCACTCAGCGCGGCGGTCTGCCAGCGCTACCCGGGCGTGGTCGGTGACCAGAACAATGCGGCCGCCGCCTCGGCCGCGTATCGATTCGTGGCGGCAAGGAACGGGCTGGATCGTGTTGCGCCAGATTGAGGGTTCCCGGGCAGTGGCCGAGGCGGTCGCCGCATGCAGACCGGAGGTGGTCTGCGCGTATCCGATCTCACCGCAGACCCACATCATCGAGTCGATCGGTGCGATGGTGAAATCGGGGGCGCTCTCTCCCTGCGAGTTCATCAACGTCGAGTCCGAGTTCGCGGCGATGTCCGTGTCGATCGGCGCCTCGGCCGCCGGGGCGCGTGCCTACACCGCCACGGCGAGCCAGGGGCTCCTGTTCATGATCGAGGCCGTCTACAACGCCGCCGGTCTCGGGCTTCCGATCGTGATGACGCTGGCCAACCGGGCCATCGGCGCCCCGATCAACATCTGGAACGACCACAGCGACGCCATGGCGGTTCGGGACTCGGGATGGGTCCAGCTCTTCGCCGAGACGAACCAGGAGGCCGTCGACCTCCATATCCAGGCGTTCCGCCTGGCCGAGCAGCTCTCGCTCCCGGTGATGGTGTGCATGGACGGCTTCATCCTCACCCATGCATTCGAAGGGATCGACGTGCCGGCCCAGTCCGATGTGGATGCCTTCCTCCCTCCGTTCGAGCCCCGCCAGGTGCTCGATCCCGACGATCCGGTCTCGATCGGGGCCATGGTCGGCCCCGAGGCCTTCGAAGAGGTCCGCTACCTCGGCCACCTCCGCCAACTCGACGCCCTGGAGCAGATTCCACTGCTGGGCCGAGGCCTTCTCCGACGCGTTCGGGCGCCAGAGCGGGGGCCTCCTCCACTCGTACCGCACCGAGGGGGCGGAGACGATCGTCGTCGCCCTGGGCTCGGTGCTCGGGACGATCAAGGACGCGGTCGACATCCGGCGGGATGCCGGCGAACGGGTCGGCGTCGTCGGGATCACCGCCTTCCGGCCCTTCCCCCGGGACGCAGTCCGACAGGCGCTGGCCGGTGCCCGCCGGATCGTGGTGGTCGAGAAGGCGTTCAGCGTCGGCTTCGGCGGTGTGCTGTCGACCGATGTGGCCATGGCCACCCATGGCGCAGACTGCTCGTTGCACACCGTGGTCGCCGGACTCGGTGGTCGGCCGATCACCTGCCGCTCACTGGAGGGGATCCTGGCGACCGCCGGCGGGGACGGTCTGGACGTCCTCACCTTCCTCGACCTCGACCACGGGGTGGTCGAGCGGGAGCGCGCCCGGATGACCGGCGACGCGGCGGTCCGGCCCCTCGGCGGAGAACGTCCTCCGCGACCTCGGCACCGCGCCCCGAGTCGGCTGAGGAGGGGATCATGACCACACAACCGGTCCGCTTCTACCAGGTGGGCAGTTTCGCCGTCGGCAACCGCCTCCTCCCGGACGACGACCGGACCGTCCAGTCCGACCCCCACCGGACCAACTCGCTCGACTCGGGGCACCGGGCCTGCGAGGGCTGCGGTGAAGCCCTGGGTGCCCGCTACGCCGTCGACGCCGCCATGCGGGCCACGGCCGGGCAGCTGGTGGCCGTGAACGCCACCGGATGTCTCGAAGTCTTCTCGACCCCCTACCCGGAGTCCTCGTGGCGGATCCCGTGGCTTCATTCGCTGTTCGGCAACGCTCCGGCCGTCGCCACCGGGGTTGCCGCAGCCATGAAGGTCAAAGGGACGAAGCGATGTCCGTGTCGTAGCCCAGGCGGGGGACGGTGGGACCGTCGACATCGGCTTCGGTTGTCTGTCGGGCATGTTCGAGCGCAACGACGACGTGCTCTTCATCTGCTACGACAACGAGGCCTACATGAACACCGGGGTCCAGCGCTCCGGAGCGACGCCCCCGGCGGCGCGCACGGCGACGACCGAGGCGGTGGGCTCGGAGCCGGGCAATACCTTCGGGCAGGGAAAGGACCTTCCCCGGATCGCCATGGCCCACGACATCTCCTACGTGGCCACGGCGACGGTGGCCGACCTCCACGATCTCGAGCACAAGGTCGAACACGCCATGGAGTTCCGAGGCTCCCGCTACCTGCACATCCTCGTTCCCTGTCCGCTGGGGTGGGGCTCGGACCCGAGCGACACGATCAAGGTGGCCCGCCTGGCCAAGGAGACCGGGATCTTTCCCGTGTACGAGGCCGAATACGGAGAGATCACCTCGGTGTCCCCCATTCGTCACCGGATGCCGGTGGAGGCGTACCTTTCGATACAGGGTCGCTACGCCCATCTCTTCGGCGAGCACCCGCGTACCGATGTCATCGCCCGGATCCAGGCCATCGCCGATGACAACATCGCCACCTACGGGCTGGTCGGCGAGGACACCGAGGACTCCGGTCCGAAAGGGGTGGACGCCTGATGGAACTTCCGTTCGCCATCTCTCTCGACGTCGGCTCGAGCCAGGCCAACCGGACCGGTTCGTGGCGGACCAACCGGCCTGAATATGTGCACAGGTTGGCCCCGTGCAACGACGCCTGTCCGGCGGGCGAGGACATCCAGGCCTGGCTCTACCGGGCTGAACCCGGCGACTATGAGTCGGCCTGGCGCAAGCTGGTCGAGGACAATCCGTTTCCGGCGGTGATGGGCCGGATCTGCTACCACCCGTGCGAGACGGCGTGCAATCGGGCCGAACTGGACGAGGCGGTCGGGATCAACAGCGTCGAGCGTTTCCTCGGTGACCTGGCCGTGGAGCGATCCTGGGCGCTGCCGGCCGCGGGGCCCGACACCGGGAAGCGGGTCCTCGTGGTCGGTGCCGGCCCGGCCGGGCTCAGCGCCACCTACCACCTGCGCCGGCTCGGCCACCACGTCCGCCTGGTCGACTCGGCACCGATGCTCGGGGGCATGATGCGCTACGGGATCCCGGCGTACCGGCTCTCCCGTCAGGTCCTCGACGCGGAGATCGAACGCATCGTCGCCCTCGGCGTCGACGTCGAGCTCAACCATGTGGTCGGCGATATCGAGGCCGAGCGGAGCGATGGCGGGTTCGACGCCGTCTTCCTGGCCGTGGGGGCCCAACTGGCCAGGCGGATCGCTCTTCCCGCCGGCGACTCGGGGCGTGTGATCGATGCCATCTCCCTCCTCCGCCGGGTGGCCGACGACGACCCACCCCTGCTCGGCCGCAGGGTCGTGGTCTACGGAGGCGGGGACACCGCCGTCGATGCGGCCCGCACGGCTGTGCGCCTGGGCGCCACCGACTCGGTCATCGTCTACCGGCGCAATCTGGAGCGGATGCCCGCCCACGAGGATGAGCTCGAAGAGGCGCTCGTCGAGGGTGTGACCACGCGGTGGCTCTCGACGGTGAAGACCTTCGACGAAGGCCGCATCGTGCTCGAGAGGATGCGTCTCAACGGGGACGGCTTCCCCGAGCCGACCGGCGAGTTCGAAGATCTGGGTGCCGACTCGCTGGTGCTCGCGCTCGGTCAGGACACCGATCTCTCGCTGCTCGATCAGGCACCGGCGATCAGCGTCGAAGACGGTGTCATCGAGGTCCGCCCGACCATGATGACCGGTGAGCGTGGGGTGTTCGCCGGGGGTGACGCGGTTCCCTCCCCTCGGACCGCGACGGTGGCCATCGGGCACGGCAAGACGAGCTGCACGCGGCATCGACGCCTTCCTGTCCGGCCGCGAGCTCCACGATCCCGTCCGCGGCGAGCTCGCGTCGTTCGACCGGCTCAACACCTGGTACTACTCCGACGCTCCACGGATGCGGCAGCCCGAGCTCGAACGGGCACGGCGCCAGGGCACCTTCGACGAGGTCGTCGGCGGCCTGACCGAGGAGAATGCCCTGTTCGAGGCGCGCCGTTGCCTGTCCTGTGGGAACTGCTTCGAGTGCGACAACTGCTTCGGCGTCTGTCCCGACAACGCGGTGAAGAAGCTCGGTCCCGGACGGGGCTACGAGTTCGACTTCGACTTCTGCAAGGGGTGCGGCCTCTGCGCCCAGGAATGCCCCTGCGGGGCCATCGACATGGTGCCCGAACAGAGCTGATGGCCGGGCTGGGCGGGATTCCCCGGCTGGAGGATCTCGGCCCGGTGGGGGACCTGCCCGGTCTTGCCGCGCTGCGTGCGGGTCTCGGCCCTCAGCCCTGTTGATCCGGGGTCAGCCCGGTTGGTCCAGGGTCACCGCGACCCACGGTCCCGGCGGGTTCGGCCCAGCTTCTCCTCGAGCGCCAGCACCTGCCGGGTGGTCTGCACCACCGTGTCGGGGTTCAGGCTCATCGAGTCGATCTCGAGCTCGACCAGGTACTCGGCCATGTCCGGATAGTCCGACGGCGCCTGCCCGCAGAGACCGGAGTGCATGTGATTGCGCTGGCAGCCCTCGACGGCAAGCCGGATCATCTCTTTCACACCCTCGTCGCGCTCGTCGTAGTCGAAGGCGACGATCTCGCTGTCCCGATCCACGCCCAGGGTGAGCTGGGTGAGGTCGTTCGAGCCGATCGAGAAGCCGTCGAAGTACTCCGCGAAGCGGTCGATCAGGATGACGTTGTTGGGGATCTCGCACATGGCGTAGATCTCGAGGCCGTTCTCTCCCCGTCGGAGGCCGAGTTCGGCCATCCGTTCGAGAACCTGCTCGGCCTCCGCCACGCGCCGGACGAAGGGAAGCATGAGGACCACGTTCGTGAGCCCCATCTGCTCCCGCACCCGTCGCATGGCCTGGCATTCCATGGCAAAGCCATCGGCGTAGGCCGGGTGGGCATAGCGGGAGGCCCCGCGGAAGCCGATCATCGGATTGCTCTCCGCCGGTTCGAAGTCCACCCCACCGAGGAGGCTGGCGTACTCATTGGTCTTGAAGTCCGACATGCGGACAACGACCGGCTTCGGCCAGAAGGCGGCGGCAATGGTGCCGATTCCCTCGGCCAGGCGCTCGACGAAGAAGTGCTCGCCGTCGGGATAGCCACGGATGAGCCGCTCCAGTTCCCGACGGGTCTCCGGGTCGGTGACCCGGTCCGGGTGGGCAAGGGCCAGAGGATGGGCCCGGATCGACTCGCTGATGATGAACTCCATCCTGGCCAGACCGACTCCGTCATTGGGGAGGAAGGAGCTCTTGAAGGCGATGTCGGGGTTGCCCAGGTTGATCATGATCTTCGTGACCGGGCGGGCCAGCTCGCCGAAGCTGTCCCGGTCCACATGAAAGCCGACCTCACCCCGGTACACGAACCCGGTATCCCCACCGGCGCAGGAGACGGTGACCACCTCACCGTCGAGGACCGCGGTTGTCGCGTCTCCCGCCCCGACCACCGCCGGGATCCCGAGCTCGCGGGCGATGATGGCCGCATGGCAGGTGCGCCCACCCCGATTGGTGACGATTGCCGCCGCCGTCTTCATCACCGGCTCCCAGTCCGGCGTGGTCGTATCGGCGATCAGCACCTCGCCGGGGCGGAACTGCCCGAGATGGGCGGCATTGTCGATGACCCGCGCCCCGCCCGCCGCGATTCCGCCACCCACCGAACGGCCCTTGGTGACCACCTCTCCGGCGCCGTCGAGAACGTAGGTCTCCAGGACATCGGCCTGGCGTTGGGAGGCAACCGTCTCCGGCCGGGCCTGGACGATGTAGAGCTTCCCGTCGAGGCCGTCCTTCGCCCACTCGATATCCATCGGCCTCCCGTAGTGGTTCTCGATGGTCACGGCGAAATCTGCCAGCTCGAGCACGTCGGCGTCGCTCAGGCAGAAGCGGTCCCGATCTGACTTCGGCGTCGGGATATTGCGGGTCGTGTGGGTCGTCCGGCCCTCCACGAGCACCATCTTCACGGCTTTGTCGCCGAGGAGGCGCCGGAGGACCGCCCGGTGGCCGGCGGCCAGGCTCGGCTTGTGAACGTAGAACTCGTCGGGGTCGACCGCACCCTGGACGACGTTCTCACCCAGACCGTAGGCCCCGGTGATGAACACGACATCGCGGAATCCCGACTCGGTGTCGAGGGTGAACATCACGCCGGACGAGGCCAGATCCGAACGGACCATCTTCATGACCCCGATCGAGAGCGCCACCTTGTAGTGGTCGAAACCCTGGTCGATCCGGTAGTGGATGGAGCGGTCGGTGAACAGGCTGGCGAAGCACCGTCGACAGGCGTCGAGCAGGCTCTCCTCGCCCCGGACGTTGAGGAAGGTGTCCTGCTGGCCGGCAAAGCTGGCCGTGGGCAGGTCCTCGGCGGTGGCCGAGGAGCGCACTGCCAGGCTGACATCCTCCCCGTACTCGTCCTGCAGGCGCCGGTACGAAGCACCGATCTGCCCGGCCAGGTCCTCGGGAAGGCCGGCGCCGTAGACGAGCTCACGAGCCCGCTTGGCGCGGCGTCCGAGGTCGGCCACATCATCGGCGTCGAGGCCGTCCAGCGCTTCGTGCAGTGGCTCGAGGATCTTGGCCTCTGCCAGCATCGCTCGATAGGCCTCCGCGGTGATGGCGAAGCCGTTCGGCACCCGCACCCCCTGACCGGAGAGCTTCTGGTACATCTCTCCCAGCGAGGCGTTCTTGCCACCGACGCTGGCCACGTCCCCGATTCCGAACTCCTCGAAGAAGGACACATAGCTCGGTTCCCTCATGGCTGTTCCTCCTCTTGCCGGTAAGGTCCAGCATGCGACGCCACCATCGGTGCCCGCTAGGGCCAAAGGTCACCGGCCGTCCCGATGGCCTCGATGTCGATTCGGAACGGAGGTCTCATGGGAGCAGAGGGTCGGTCTGTGGATTCCGGGCCCTGGGCGCGGGTCGGCCTGTGACCCGCGCCGCCGCCGATCCGGGCCATCTCGAGCGCGAGGTCAAGCTGGGGGTCGACCTCGACTTCGTGCTCCCCGACCTGACCGAGGATGTCGGAACGTCGGGGCCACCTCTGGTGCGGGCGATGCGCACGGCCTACTTCGACACGGCGGAGTTTCGGCTGTGGCGTCGTGGCATGACACTTCGCCATCGCACCGGAGAAGAGCCGGGAGCCGGGACGTGGACGGCCAAGCTTCCGGCATCGGGCCAGGGGCCGACGCTGGACCGCACGGAGCTGTCGTGGGCCGGACCTCGGGAGGCGCTGCCCGAGGAGGCGATCGGGTTGTTCCTCGGGATCACCCGTAGCTCACCGCTCCATCAGATCGTCGAGCTGGTCACGACGAGGTGCCGTTTCATCCTGGCCGACCCGGCAGGGGTTCCGCGCGGGGAGCTCGATGACGACACGGTCACCGTTGCCGGGGGAAACCGGGACGGCGTGTGCTTTCGCCAGATCGAGGTCGAGCTCGGACCGGGCGGGGATGAGCTGGCCGGCCGAGTCGTGAATCGACTGATCAGCGCCGGCGCCCGTCCCGGCGGCCGGCAGAAGCTGGCCAAAGCCGTGGATCTCCCGGCCCCGTCGCGGCAGGGGGCTCGGATCCACAAGGGCTCGCGGATGGGTGACGTCGCCCGCGCCGCCATCGCCACCGCGTTGGACCGCCTCCTCGACAATGACTACCTTCTGCGGCTCGACCCCTCGGATCCATCGGTGGAGGGGATCCACCAGGCCCGCGTGGCCACCCGCCGTCTGCGCTCGGAATTGAAGATGGTCGGATCGGTGCTCGATCCCGTCTGGGTGGCTCAGGTGCGTGCCGAGCTCAGGTGGCTGGGCGAGCGGCTCGGAACGGTTCGTGACGCCGACGTGCTGGCCCTCGTGCTCACCGGCGCCGGCGATGGTTCCTCGTTCGACGCCGGAGGGCGCAGCGAGCTCCGGGCGGCCGCGGAAGCCCAACGACGGGGCCACTGTCGGGATCTGTCGGACGCCCTCTCCAGCGACCGCTACCTGGAGCTGCTCGACCGGCTCGATGCGGCCGCCGAGCTGCCTCCGTTCGCCGAAGGCCGTCGAGGGAAGCGCAAATCGTCGCCGGCCAGGCCCCCTGAGCGGCCGGCCGGCGAGGTCTTGCCCGAGCTGGTCAGGTACCGCTGGCGGTCACTGCGCCGCGCCGTGAGGAGGGGCGGACGCCATCCGAGTGACGCCGAGCTCCACGGGATGCGAATCCGGGCGAAGGAGCTCCGCTACGCGGCGGAAACGGCGGCACCGGTCATCGGCAAGGCAGCCCGCCGCACCGCCATCGCGGCCGAGGAGGCTCAGAACGTCCTCGGCCGGCACCACGATGCGGTGACCGCCGAGGCATGGCTCCGAAACCAGGCCGCAAGGGGCACACCGGCAGCAAGCTATTCCGCCGGTCGTCTTGCCGCCGGGCAGGCCCGGTCACAACGCAGACTCCGGCGTCGGTGGCGACCGGTCTGGCACGGACTGGATCAGAAGAAGGCTCGACGGTGGTTCTCCCGGCGCTCCTCCGGTCGATGAGGATCGGGACCTCAGTGCCGCCGCCGGTTCAACTGGCTTGACTGACCGAGCTCATGTTGAAGTCGGGGATCCGAAGCGGTGGCATGCGTGTGCGGTTGAGGTATTCGCCGAATTCCCGGCCCAGTGCGCGCTCGGTGGCACCGACTTCGGAGGCGCGGGCCAGCAGGTCCACGGGGCTCTCATTGAAGCGGAAGTTGTTCGATGCCCCGACGACCTCCCCGTCCTCGATGACGTAGACGCCATCACGGGTGAGGCCGGTCAGGAGCATGGTGGCCGGATCCACCTCACGGATGTACCAGAGGCAGGTCAAGAGGAGCCCGCGCTCGGTCCGGGACACCATGTCCGCCAAGGATCCGCCGGCTCCCGGCAGCTCCAGCACCAGGTTGCCGATGTAGCCGGCGGGTTTCGCACCGGAGCGGGCGGCACCGGCCCGGTGGTAGCGAAGGCGGTCGAGGCGACCGTCGACGATCCAGTCGGTGCGGTGCAGGGCAAGCCCGTTGTCGAAGACCGATGTATCGGACGTGGATGAGCTGGCCGCGAGGAACGGGGTGCATTCGAGTCCGGGCTCGGTCGGATCGCTGCGGAGATTGAACGCCAGGGGCGACAGCACGTCGCCCACCCGGGTCCCACCTCCCGGGCGGGAGAAGACCGTCTTGCCGTCTTCGGCGTCCTGTCCGCTTGCTTCGTAGGCGATGGACACCATCAGATCGGCGACCGCCTCCGCGGGAAGGAGGACCTCGTACCGGCCGGCAGTCCGGTCCAATCGCCCGGTGGACCACGCCAGCCGCGTGCGCAACCGGGCTTCGACATCATCCACGGACACGTCCGCGAAGTCATTGGTGGCGACACCGGCCCAGGTCGAAGCCGACCCGTCGCCGCTTCGGGCCACCAGTTGGAGCGCGCCCTGGGGTTGGGAATGGGCCAGGCGCACTCCGGTCGAGGTGCCCAGGTACTCGGTCGTGCGACGATGCTCGGCGAATCCGGCCAGCACGTAGTCGGCGGCTCGGGCCCGGCCGAAGGATCCGGACAGCTCGGACAGCACTCCGGAGAGGACGGTGAGGTCGGTCTGGTCGGGAGGGGCGTCGAACGTGGCCGACCCCTCCGAACGGGTCCCGGCCGGCGCAGGTCGGACAAGCGGGGCGTAGTCATCGGCCGGAGGGGATCCGACAGCGTCCGCTTCGGCGGCGCGGACCAGCTCGGGGATGTCGACGTCACCGCCGCGGCGGGCTACGCCCGCAGCCATCCCGCCGTCGACGTCGCGCATGCTGATCACGGTCACCCGCCGGCCGCGCCGCCTTCCGTTGGTCGTGGTGGTGTTGTTGGCCAGGCGCACCTCGACCTCACTCGTCTCCTCGACGATCACGACACAGTCGTCACTGCCGGCGCGAGCGGCGGCCAGGGTGTCCTCCACCACCGCCTGGGCGGGCGGAAGACCGCTCCCCCTCACCGCCCGGACTCCTGGCGGGCGTTGAGGACCCGGACGTCTCGAACCAGAACCGACGGGCAGCCGTGGGAGACCGGGGCGACTTGGCCCGGCTGACCCTTGCCGCAATTGAACGCGCCACCCAGGAGGTAGGTCGAACGACCACCGACAGCTTCCATCGAGCCCCAGAATTCGGTGGTGGTCGCCTGGTAGGCCACGTCTCGGACCTGACCGGCGAGGCGGCCGCCCTCGATCCGGAAGAAGCGTTGTCCGGTGAATTGGAAGTTGTAGCGCTGCATGTCGATCGACCAGCTCTTGTCGCCCACGACGTAGATGCCCCGTTCGACCCCACCGATGAGGTCCTCGGTGGTCGGTCCCTGCCCCTCGGCCGGCTGCAGCGAGACATTCGCCATGCGCTGGATGGGTATGTGCAGCGGCGAGTCGGCGAAGGCACAGCCGTTGGAGGCCCCGAGCCCGCTGACCGCGGCCATGACCCGATCGAGTTGGTAGCCGGCCAGGATGCCCCCACGGATGAGATCGAACGACTGACCGGGCACACCTTCGTCATCGATGGCCACGGTGGCCAGCCCGTGGGGTGTCGTGCGGTCACCGGTGACGTTCATGGCGGCGGAGCCGTACTGCAGCGTTCCGAGCCGGTCGAAGGTGGCGAACGAGGTTCCGGCGTAGGCCGCTTCGTACCCCATGGCCCGGTCCAACTCCGTGGCGTGCCCGATCGACTCGTGGATCGTGAGCCACAGATTGGTCGGATCGATGACCAGATCGTACTGGCCGGCTTCGACCGACGGGGACCCGACCTTCTCCGCCAACAGACCGGGTATCGATTCGAGCTCGGCGTCCCAGTCCCATCCCTCACCCAGCAGGTACTCCCATCCCCGGCCCGTCGGCGGTGCGACGGTGCGCATGGTCTCGAAACCGCCATCGGGGTCGACGGCGAGCGCCTCGACGACGGGGTGGACACGGACCCGCAATTGGGTGGCTTCGGTCCCGGACAGGTCGGCGTAGTACTTGTCCTCGGTGACGGCCAGCACTTCGGCAGTGACGTGGTCCACCGCATCCGCGGCCAACAGGCGTCCGCTCCACTCGGCCAGGAGTCCGACCTTTTCCGCCAACGGAACTGACACCGGATCGACGTCATGGGGAGCGGTCCAAGTCGATGACCCCGTGACCTGCCTCTGCCGCCAGCTCGACCGGCTGGCCGCCGGCGGCGGCGATGACCCGTGCACCCTCCACTGCGTCACGGACCAGCTCGGCGGCCTCGGAGGCACCGGTGGCCACCGTGGCCGCAAAGCCCAAGGCGCCATCCACTACGACCCTCACACCCATGCCGAGCTCGGTGTCGTCGGCGGCCCCTTCGAGTCGCCCGTCCCGAAGGCGCACATGCTGGGAGCGGATTCGCTCCACCCGGAGCTCCGCGTTCGTGCAACCGAGCCGCTCGGCTTCGGCCAGGACCGTTTCCCGGACGGCGGCGAGCCGATCAAGGTCGGCGGAATCGTCGGGGGGACGCACAGAGGCGAATAGTAGGGGATGGCGTGGTCATCGACCCCGTCGTCGGGCTGGAGTCCGCGGCCCCGGTCCGCCGGTCAGGGGAGCGGAGGTGATCTCACGATCGTGATGACCAGGCGAGCGCCCACTCGCTCAGAGGTTGCAGTGCCGACCCCAGCGAACTGCCCATCTCGGTCAGCAGGTAGCCCTCGTCGCCCTTGGTGACGAGTCCGGCGTCGGTGAGCTCTTTGAGGCGTTCGTAGAGGACGCTCGAGGACATCCCGTCGCATCGGGCCCGCAGGGCTCGGGCTCCGACGGGCCCGTGGCGGAGCTCCCAGAGGATTCGCAACGCCCAGCGCCGTCCGAGCAGGTCCATGGCGGCCATGAGGGGGCGACCGGTTGTCGATCCCCGTACCCGTCCCCCTGATCGTGGAAGCTGCTGCTTTTTCAAACCGGTCGTCCTGTCGCCGGGTCTTGCCATTTCGATATCCGAAACATATCATATGTTTCTGATTCCAAAACATAGGAGGAGCCCGCGTGGCCAGAATCGAACCGGTCCAGCCGCCCTACACGCCTGAGGTGGCGCGACGCCTCGAAGCGATGATGCCGCCCGGGGCTCCTCCGATCCTGCTGTTCCGCACCTTCGTGCGAAACCTGCCCATGGCCGAGGCGATGGGGGGGTGGGGCCGCTATGAGCTGAGCAGGAAGCTGTCCGTATCGATGCGCGATCGTGAGATCGTCATCGATCGGACGTGTGCCCGGTCGAAGTGTGAGTACGAATGGGGTGTCCACGTGGCGTTCTTTGCCGAGCGGGTCGGCCTCACCGATCAACAGGTCGGCTCGCTCACCCACGGTGGCGCTTCGGACCCTTGCTGGGCGACCGACCGGGAGCGATTGCTGATCCGCCTGGTCGATGCGCTGCACGACCACGGCGACACCGGCGACCGACTGTGGGCCGAACTGTCGGAGGAGTTCGACGATGGCCAGCTCCTCGATCTGACCATGCTCTGCGGTTGGTACCACGCCATAAGCTTCACGGCCAGGTGTGCCCGCGTGCCTCTCGAGCCGGGAGCCCCGACATTCGACTCCGTCAGGGCGGGATGAACGGACGCCGGCGCCGTCCTTCTCAGAGTTGGTCCTGCAGCCGGGGGCCGTGCTCGGCCAGAAAGCTGAGCGCCTCGTCCATCCCCACCAGGTGCCCGTTGTCGATCAGGTTCTGGTAGGCCTGACTTCCTGCGGCCGCCTTTTCGACCATGATCTCGCGGTTGTAGCCCACCCGGGCCACGACGTGGTCGATGAACCCGGTGCGATCGCGCAGACCGTACGCGTCGAGCAGCAGCCGCAGCCGACGAGCCCGGTCGGGTGGGTCCGTCCATCCGAGCAGGCTGGCGGTGAACGGCCCGTGGAGCGGGACCCACTGCCAGGCGACGAAGGCCAGGTCGGAACAGGCGTTCCCGGGCCCGGCGAGATCCCAGTCGATGATCCCCATGAGACGCCCATCGGCCACAACGACGTTGTACGGCGCCAGATCATGATGACAGACCAACTCCGAAGGCCCGAGGGCCGCCGGACCGGACTGCCACGGGATGGTTCCGGCCGGTCGGAAATCGGCCACCGCCCGGTGGTAGCGGGCCGTGGCCAAGCCCATCTCCACGAGCAGGTCGTCGTGGCGTATCGACTCCGGCCATGGGAGCGACCAGCCCACGGTGGTGCCCGGGACGTACGAGATGATCTCCCGGTCGAGGTCGTCCACGCCGAGCGGTTCCGGCGCCAGCTCGAAGCCACGTTCGCGGACGTGACGGAGCAAGGCATGGATGGTCGGCGTCCACGGCCCGATCGGCCGGCGCACCGTGTCGCCGACCCGGACGACCGCATTGAGGGCACCACCGGTCAGGGGAACCTCTGCCCCGGTCATGTCCCCTTTCCCACGCTCAGCTCGTCGAGCGACGGCGGCTGCGAGCCGGCCGACGTGGTGATGGTGACGCTGATGTCACGGGCCCGAACGGCCGGGAAGTGCAGGACATCGGTGGATCCCGTGGTCCGGCCGACCACGGTGGCCACCGTGTTCCACGTGCTTCCATTACCGGAGACGGCCACCGTGTAGCTGCTGGCCCGCAGCGTCGAAACCGGCCCGGGCGGAGGGGGCAGGTTGGGCCCGGGCGTCGGAGGCCACTGCTGGCCCCAGACGAGGGTGGCGCTGTCGATGACCCCGGTCGGTCCGGCGAGCGGGACCCTGATCGTCGCCGGGAGCGAGTGAGGTTGCCAGTCGGTGGCCTGGCTGCCGTCGACCGCGGCCAGGGCGGGGGCACCCGGCTGCGACGAGGTGGCGGTTGCCGGTTGACACAGGGCCCGGTCACCGGACCGTTGAAGATCCGGACGGCGGGTGGCGATCGAAATCGACTGCCCGACCCCGACCATGTCGGTCCTGGACCCGACGAGCACGGGCAGCGTGCCGCCGCTGATGACGGTCACCGTTGTGGTGTCCTGGCCGATGGCCACGGTGAACCGCCGGCCCTGCCACGAGAGATCGTGGAGGACCACCCCGCCCAACTGGCCGGTGAGACTGGGTGAGACCCGCACGCCATCCGTGTCCCAGCGCAATCCCGAGTAGCCGTAGAGGAACTCCTGCAGGAACCCGCCGATACCGGTCATGAAGGTCAGGACTCCGCCCGTCCTGGTCTCCGAGAACTGGTCGAACACGTCGCGTACGAAGGGTTGCACGCTGCGGAGGGTGAACACATAGCTGGCGCAACCGGCAGTCCCCGATTGCGAGGTGTCGATCGAGTTGATCGAATCGCTCATCGATGGGCCGGCCGGGTCGGTCCGTGGTGCGTAGTAGTCGACGTTCTTCTGTGCGACGCTTGCCGGGATGGCAAAGCCGAGCGGGTATTCGAGCAGTGTGGCATCGGCCTGCTTGATCAGCTGAGCGTCGTAGCCGGCGAACTCGGGGGACACGTCGAGGGCGGTGTCCGACAGGATCAAGAGCCCCGACGCAATTCGCGACCAGGCTTCCGGCGCCTTGGCTCCGACGATCCGGGCCGCCTGGACGGCGTCCCGCAAGACGGTGGCTGCGGCGGCGTTCGTGTACACCTCGTCGTCGACGTCGGGGTTGTCCTCGTCGGGTCCGGTGACGCCGTCGATGTCGTAGGTGTGGTCGGATCCGGGCACAGCTCGCGACGCCCAGAAGGTCGCCACTCCCGAGAGCACCGGCCAGCCCCGCTGGGCCAGCCACTTCTTGTCCCCGGTGGCCTCGAAGTACTGCCATTGGGCCAGGGCGATGTCCGAGCTGATGTGCTGCTCGTAGATACCCTCGGTGAACGCGGAAGCCGGTGGGGGAATCTGCTCGGTGCCGTCGAGTGCGCTCTCCCACGGGAAGCGGCTGCCCTGGTAGCCGGTCGACAAGGCATGCGCATGGGCGGCGGCCAGGCGGGCGTACCGGTACTCGTTGATGCCGGAGGCAAGGTCGGGATGTTGGGCCAGCAGCGCCGGGTACATCCACGTCTCCGCGTCCCAGAAGATGTGGCCGTCGTACCCGTTCGAAGACAGCCCGGCCGGCGAGATGCTCCAATTCACCCCGTCGCGGGTGCTCGACCAGAGATAGAACTCGCTGGCGTTCACTTCGGAGGCGAGCGTCTGGTTGCCGAGTACGTCGATCCGGCCGGACCAGAGTGCCGCCCAGGCGGCGTCGTTGGCCGTCACCAGTGGCCCGAATCCCGTGGTGGCCGCGCCGGCAGCTGTGGATTGGGCCGCCGAGGTCGGGGAGCTGCTCTCCTGGGACGTCGTGATGCCGACGTACTTGGTGAAGGTGTAGCGCTGTCCGGCGGTCACACCGAACGAAAGCACCTGTCCGACGCTCTGTTCGGCCGACTGGTTGATCGCGGTGGTCGTCGCATGCACGTTGTCGCTCACCGCCAGCTGGCTGGCGATGGCCGCCTCGATACCGGTGCCGACGGCCCGCACGGTGACCGAGTCGCGGTGGGCCGAGGGCACCCAGGACTTCCCCACCTGGGTGCTCAAGGTGGCAGGTGAGCCGTCGATCACGTCGGTGACGGCCGCGTTGCCGGTCCACCGGGGCTGGAGGGTCAGCTGGACCAGGCCGACATGGGCCCGGGCCCTGTCCGTGAGGACCTGGTACGAGAGTCGGGTCACCTGTCCGTCCGGGGCCGTCCACAGGGCCGACGTGGTGATCACGCCGGTTCGAAAATCGATCGACTGCCGCCAGTCGGTGGTGCGACCGCTCGAGAGTGCGAACGTGCTTCCGCCGTCCGAGAAGGCGAGCGTGGACCAGGTCGGTAGATTGGCCCGCTGCTGCACCCCACCGGGAGGTTGGGCATAGAAGCCGGCGAGCTCGGCCAGGGCGGGAACCGTCCCGCCCGCGTAGCCCTGGCCGGCCGGCGGGACCCGGATTCCGAGCTCGCCGTTTCCGGTGAACGTGGGCGCATAGGTCGAGCCTGTGTTGGTGGCCGTGAGCACGAACGAGCCGGTTCCGCCGGCAGGGTCGGCCCCGGCGATGCCGTTCACCGTGCCCGCCGGGAGGGTTGCGTTTGCTCCACATCCGGCAATGGCGAGCGCACAGCACCCGCCTATGACCGCGAGACCCAATCGCCGCATGTTCAGAACCCGCAGTCCACGATCGCCGGTCAGAGCTCTGGTCCGGAAAGGCCCAGCATCTCGGTCACGCCGTGATCCCGGCCGGCCGTGAACCCGCCGTCGACCGGCAGGGCGTGGCCGGTGATGAACGAGGCGTCGTCCGAGAGCAGGAACGCCGCCGCCGCGGCGATCTCCTCGGGCCGCCCCAAACGGCGGATCTTGTGCTCGCCGATGGCGCTGGAACGGGCCTCTTCCATCCCCGGCCCGTCGAAGACCCGCTGGGTCATCGGCGTGTCGATGAATCCGGGGCAGACCGCGTTCACCCGGATCCCGCGTCCGGCATAGTCGATGGCCATGCTCTTGGTGAGCAGGACGACCCCGCCTTTGGATGCGCTGTAGGCGCTGCCGCCGGCCGTGCCCTCGAGTCCCTCGATGCTGGCCACGGTGACGACGGAGCCTCTCGAATCTCCGACTGCCGGTTGAGCCAACATCCTCTTGATGGTGTGCTTGGCCACCAGATACGTGCCCGTCAGGTTGATCCCCACAACCCGATCCCATTCATCCTTCGGGAGCATGTGGACGGGTCCTCCACCGGCCACCCCGGCCGCGTTCACCACACCGTCGACACGGCCCCCGAAGCGGACGGCCGCATCGACCAGTGCGACGACCGATTCTTCGTCGGCCACGTCGACCGGGCGGAAGTCCCAGACGTCGTCGCCGGCCGGCTTCCCCGAGCCGTCGGTCGGGCGTCCCGGGATAGTCGAGGAGGTCGGCGCCCACCACGCGTGCCCCCTCGCCGATCAACCGGGCCACGCAGGCCAGCCCGATACCCGATGCCGCCCCCGTGACGATGATGCACTTTCCCTTCAGGCCGTTCATGGTCCCTCCCGTCACCGTTGCCCCCGCCCCGAGGGGCGGAAGGCGACCTTGATCGCATGCGATGTGTCGCGGTCGATCGCCGTCTCCACCGCCTCGCGGAAGTCCTCCAGTGGGAACTCGTGGGTGACGACCACCTCATGGGGCAGGAGCCCGGCGGCCAGGACATCGAGGGCGCGGTCCACGGAGTGCCGCCCGGGGCCACCGGCCAGACCGGGAGCGGAGCCGGCATCGACCGTGTGGTCGATCGATCCGACCAGTGCGGCCTCTTTGTACCAGACCGGGGTCAGGTCGACCTCGCTGATGCCGGCGGCCCCGAGCAGCAGGACGGTCCCCCGGTGGGCGACGGCCGCCAGCGCTTCGGTGACCGACTGCGGGGAGCCGACGGCCTCGATCACGTAGGGAAAGCCGCCCATCAACATCACGTGCGCCTTGCGACCGATGACCCGGGCGCCGACCAGCTCGGCCAGCACCTCGAAGTGCCCGTATCCGGGGTCGGTCCGCACCACGTGGTCGGCGCCGCAGGCCGCCGCGGCCTCGGCCTGGTGGGGGTGGCGGGCGAGCACGGTCACCGGCGACCGTGGGTAGAGCGCCTTGAGGGCGGCCACGGAGGCGAGCCCGATGATCCCGGCCCCCACCACCAGCACCGGATCACCATCCTCGGGGGGAGCCCGCAGGAGACCGTGACAGGCGATCGACACCGGCTCGTGGAGGCAGGCGGCTCTGTCGGGCACGGCGTCGGGGATCGGGTGCAACATCGACCCGTGGGCCAGAACCTGCTCGCCCCATCCGCCTCCGAGGTTGGTGGTGAAGCCGAGAGACCGTCCGCTGCTGACGAGCCGGCTGTCGAGGTTGAGGCAGGACGACGTCCATCCACGGGAACAGTTCGCGCACGGCGGATCGATGCCGCGGGGCAGGCAGGGTATGCAGGGGTCGACGGCCACCCGGGTGCCTTCGGGAAGTGGGCACCCGGGCCCCGCTTCGATGATCCGGCCGGCGATCTCATGACCGAGCACGAACGGGAACGAACCGATCGAGGCCAGGGTCGGGGAGGGACCGGTGTTGTGGGCGAAGAGGTGGAGGTCGCTGCCGCAGATGCCGCCGGTGGTCACCTCGATCCGGGCCCACGCAGCCGTGGGCAGCTCGGGTTCGGGAAGGTCGACGAGCGACGCCGGAAACGCGGGATCTGCCATGTCGAACTGGACGGCGCGCACCCGGTCAGCGTACGTGCTTTCTGCGCCGCCGGCCGCGGGAGCGGGACGGCGGTCCGGCACCTGACCCGTTAGGATGCGCAGCGGTGCGGGTCCCGGACACCAAGCTCGACGAAGTCCGCGCCCGCGGGTTCACGCTCATCGAGGGGTTTCTCGCAGACGACGAGCTGCGCGCGGCCCAGCAGGCACTGTGGCTGCACTTCCCGAAGCCCGAGGAGTACTTCTCCGATCCGACCGGCCATCCCCGAGTACTCCGGCGACCAGTTCGGCGGCGTCGAGGAATTCCCGTACCGGTCATGGGATCTCAACCGCCTGGCCTTCCACCCCGACCTGGTCGACGCGGCGGAGCGCTATCTCGGTACCGAGGATCTCCACCTGTACAAAGTGGAGCTGTGGGCCAAGTACGCCGGCGCGGCCGACTACGACCAGCCGCTCCACCGGGACTACGGCAGCCACAGCCTGGTGGTCCCCCGCGTGGACGGACGGTTCCAGCAACTGACCACGTTCATCTTCCTCTCCGATGTCACCGAGCAGACGACGGTCCCACCCGGATCGTCCCCTACGAACGGGGCAAGGACGTCCCGTTCACCCCGCTCTACATCGAATTCGGTGCACTGGCCGATTGCGAGGTGCCGGTCGTCGGGCCCGCCGGGAGCCTCCTCGTCTACCGGACCGACATCCTCCACCGGGGATCGAACCTCACGGGAACCCGGTCCTCACGATTTTCGATCCTGGCCGACTTCCAGGCCAGGGGAACGACATGGGGTGGGAAGATGGCATGGCCGAAGCAGTCCCCGCAGCGATGGGCCAAGTTGATCCCGCAGTGCACGGTCAGGGAGCGGGATCTGTTCGGCTTTCCGCGGCCCGGTCATCCCTACTGGAACGAGCAGACCCTGGCCGATGTGGCCCTCCGGTACCCCGGGCTGGACGTGGAGCCGTACCGGGGCGGGGCATCCTGACGAGGGAGCCGGCGGGAGCTCTCGAGGCGTGGCCCGAGGTGTCGGCTACCACCCCCGGAGGTCCACGGGCCAGCTGGCAACCACCTCGTCACCGTCGACCAGATGGAGCTGCTCGTGGTAGGCCACGGTCGGATCCACATGGGCCGGCAGGACGTTGATGCGGTCCCCGACCCGCACCGGCTGCTCGGGCACGAAGGTCACGTGCTCGTCGGAGCAGAACGACACCGCGGCCCGGTCGATCGACGGATCCCCGTGGTCCATGCCCAGCGCTTTGAGGCCGCAATCGGCGACCGCCCACCCGGGCGACACCGAGATGACCGTGGCCAGGACCGACAGTGCCTGGCCGAAGGGAAGCCCGAGCTTCGCGTAGGCGGTGTCCATCAGCGCGTAGGACCCGGCCTGGATCTCCGTCGCCCAGCGGTTCGTGTCATAGGTGCCCGTCCCCCCTGCGGAGACGACCTCGCCCCCGACCAGTCGGTGAGCGTCCAAGAGGAGTCCCATCGACACTTCCAACAGCTCGGTGCGCTTCGCCCGGTCGGCCAGACCGACGATGTGACCTTCGTAGCCCATCACGCCCCGCACCTCGAGACCCTCCGAACGGGCCCGATCGGCCAGACGCCCCGCGTCCTCCGGCCTGCATCCGCAGCGTGGCAGCCCGACGTTGACGTCGATCAACACCTCTCCGACCCGTGCCGTGGCCGCGGCGTCGATCGTCTCCTCGGAGTCGACGGCCACGGTCACCCGTGCGCCGGCGCGGACCAGGGCTCCGAGGCGGGTGGCGTCCACCACCTCGTTGGCCAGGAGCAGATCATCGCCCAATCCGGCCCTGGCCATGCCCTCCATCTCAGCCATCGTCGAGCAGGTGAATGCCGTGTGACCGAGGTCGGCCTGACGGGCGGCGAGAGCCGTGCACTTGTGGGCCTTGACGTGGGGACGCAGGCGCCGACCCGGAAGGGCTCTGGACATGGTGGCCAGATTGCCCTCCAGCAGCTCACGTTGGACGACCAACGCCGGAGTGGTCAGGTCCCTCGTGCGCACGAGGGAGCAGCGTACCGAGGGCACGGCCCGCCGGTCCGGCCCCGTGCGGGCACGGCCCGAGCCGGAGGAGTACCGTCGCGGCGATGGCGACCCCCTGGATGGACGATGCCTGCAGCCTGGTGGAGGCCTTTCGGGCCGGCGAGGTCTCTCCGCTCGAGGCCCTCGACGCCTCCATCGACGCCATCGCCGGGTCCCCGCTCAACGCCTTCAGCTACACCGACTTCGAGCGGGCCCGCGAGGCAGCCCGGCATGCAGACGTTTCGCTGCCGTTCGGGGGAGTGCCCTTCGGTGTCAAGGAGCTGGAGCGGGTCGAGGGCTGGCCGGCCACAGACGCCTCCGTGATCTTCAGAGACCGGGTCTCCGATCACGATCACACCTCTGTCGCCCGCCTGAGGACCGCCGGCGCCGTGCTGGCCGCCCAGACCACGGCCAGCGAGTTCGGCGGTATCAACTGCACCTCGACCGAGCTCCACGGGACGACCCGAAATCCCTGGCGCCACGACAAGACCCCGGGTGGCTCGTCGGGAGGCACCGCGGCCGCGGTGGCCGGCGGCCTGCTCCCGATGGCCACGGGCAGTGATGGAGGAGGGTCGATCCGCATCCCGGCCGCTTTCACCGGCCTCTTCGGACTCAAGGCCACCTATGGACGCGTGCCCAAGGGACCGTGGGCGGGCATGGAGCCGATGACGACGGTCATGGGCTGCCTGAGCCGCTCGGTCCGGGACACGGCCCGCTACTTCGATTGCTGCAACGGATTCGATCAGCGCGATCCGCGCAGCCTGCCCGCCGTCAGCGGGTGGGAGGCGGGGTTGGGCACCCATGACCTGGCCGGGATGCGGGTGGCGATCCTTCCCGATCTCGGGATCGCTCGTGTGCGCGCCGAAGTGGCCGAGCAGGTGGCCACGACGGCCGAGCACCTGGCCCGCAGCGCGGGACTGAAGGTGGTCGAGGTCCACCCGAACCTCCCGGTCCTGCGGGGCCAGTGGGCCATGGCCAACCAGCCTTGCTTCGTGGCCGATCTGGGCGGCGCCTATCCGGACCGCATCGATGAGCTGTCGAGGGAGATGAAGGCAGGGCTCGAGGTGGCCCGGGAGCGCTACACCCTCGAGAAGGCGGCATCCGTCGAGTCCTACCGCCGGCAGCTCAACGAGGCGATGGCGGATCTCTTCGCCGAGGCCGACTTCGTCATGTGCTCCGCCACGCCCGACGTGGCCTTTGTCGCAGAAGGTCCGCCGCCCTCCTCCATCCCGGGGGCAGACCTCATCCATGAGATCGGCTTCACCCGGGCCATCATGAACAGCGCCGCCCTCACCGCGCCCTCGAATCTCAACGGCAGCCCGGCCGTGAGCATCCCCGGTGGTCTGGTCGATGGGCTCCCCGTGGGTTTGCAGGTCCTGTCCGGACACCACAACGAGCAACTCCTGTTGGACCTGGCCCTGGTGGCCGAGCGGGAACTGGCGTGGCCCAAGGTGGCACCGGGGTCACCCCACCGGACCTGACGAGGGACCACCCGCGGTGACGCTGCTCGATCCGAGGGGGACCAACGGCCACGGTGAGGGCGGCAGCGGCCAGGACTCCGAGGGCGGCGCGCAGGCCGACGGCTTCGGCCACCCAGCCCACGACGACGGGACCCATGACCAGCCCGAGATAGCCGACCGCCGAGACGGCCCCGACCACCGCTCCGGCCCGGGTCCGGCCGGCCCCGGCCTGGGCCAGCAGGAGCGGCCAGCACATCGAGATCCCCCCTGCGGCCACGACCAGTCCGACGGCGGCCAGCACCGCGGTGCCCGCCGTGGCCAGGATGGCCACGCCCACCGCCGCGGCACCGGCCCCGATCATCACTCCGCGAGCCGATCCCCGGTGACCGACGGTGGGCCCGAGCGTGAACCTGGCCAGTGCGGCGACCGAGTAGCCGAGCACGGCCCCGCCGGCTCCGATGAGGACACCCGAGGCGAGGTAGGTGCGCAGGAACAACACCCCCCAGAGCTCGATTCCACCTTCGACCAGGGCAGCGAGTGCGAACGCCCCGGCCAACAGGAGCAGGCGTTCGCGGCGGAGGAGTGAGAAGGTGCCTCCGAACGGCAACCGCTCGCCGCGCTCGCCGGCCGGGAGCGGGACCCGGTGGCACACGATGCCCAATCCGGCGGCGGCGAGGGCAACCCCTACCCACAGCCAGCGCCACGAGGAGCCGGCGCCGAGGAGGACTCCGCACATCGCCGCCCCGGCCGCGGCCCCGCCGTTGAACCGTGCGTGAAACGCGACCAGCCGTCCCGGCGTGTCGGCCAAGGCTGCCGTGGCCGCCACGTTGATGGCGATGTCGATGAGCCCCGCGTTCGCCACCATCACGATGATGAGGAGCTCCACCAGCACCGGAACCCTGGCCACGGCGCCGAGCGTGAGGACCACGGACCAGGTGAGGAGCGCGGTCCCGAGCACCCTCCCGGTTCCGAATCGCTGGCACAGGGTCCCACCCACCGCGTTGGACGTGGCCGCACCGACGAGGGCGAGCGAGAGGAGGAGGCCGAACCCGCCGTTGGAGAGGTGCAGGGCCCGCTCGACGTCGGCCGCGGCAACCGCCCAGCCGCCCCAGAAGATGCCGAAGAGCACGAAGACCCAACCGACGGGTCGGAGACTCACGGCGACGTCGCGCTGATACCACCGTAGAGGTCAGGCCGCCGATCGCGGAACAGTCCCCAACCGGCTCGGTCTGCTGCTGCCTGGCCGAGGTCGAGCTCGGCATAGATCGTCTCTTCGGTGTCGCGCCCCGCCTGGGCGAGAGGTCTTCCTCGGTGGTCGACGATGAAGGACGACCCGTAGAACGTGAGCTCGTCCTCGCGCCCGATCCGGTTGGCCGCGGCAACCGGCACGTGGTTGCAGACCGCATGCCCGTCCATCGCACGGCGCCACATGTCGGCGGTGTCGTTGTCGGCCTGGCTTCCCACCTCGTTGCCTATCGCCGTCGGGTACAGCAGCAGATCGGCCCCTTGCAGCGCCATCATCCGGGCCGCTTCAGGGAACCACTGGTCCCAGCAGATGCCGACACCGATCCGCCCGTGACCGGTGGACCACGTCCTGAATCCGGAGTTTCCCGGGCTGAAGTAGAACTTTTCCTCGTATCCCGGCCCGTCCGGTATGTGTGCCTTCCGGTAGATGCCCAGCACGACCCCGTCCTCGACGATGGCGACGGAGTTGTAGTACAGGGGCGGGGCGGCTTCAAAGAAGGAGACAGGGACGACCACCCCGGTCTCCGCGGTGGCCTTCTGAACGGCGATGATGGCTGGATTCTCATCGGGAGCGGTGGCCCACGAGAAGAACTCCTGGCGCTCGTACTGGGGAAAGTACCGTCCCTCGAACAGCTCGGGGGGCAGGATCACATCGGCGCCGCCGGCGATGGCATCCGAGATCGCCGACACGACGGAGTCGCGGTTCTCCTCCCGGCTTTCACCAAACCCCTGTTGGATCACTGCCAGTCGCACTGTCATTGGCTGTCCCCGACTCGGCTGTCCGCCCGGCGGCGGAATTGGGAGGTGGTCCACTCGTCGTCTGCGCACCCGACCGTCGTGCGCACCTGACCGTCCGTGCGCGCTTGACGGTATGCCCACCAGGACGCGGGTGGAAGCCTATCGGTTCGGCGCCGGCGGTAAGATCCTGGATCCAGCACATCGCTGAGCCAGGAGGCCGTCCGGTTGCCCTCTCCCATGCTTGAATCGACCCCGGACGTCGACGGGTTCCACATGCCGGGGGAGTGGGAGGCGCACGAGCGCTGCTACCTCATCTGGCCCGAGCGGACGGACAACTGGAGATCGGGGGCCAAGCCGGCGCAGGCCGCGTTCGCCGCGGTCGCCGATGCCATCGTCCAGAGCGAGCCGGTCACGGTGCTCGCCTCCGCCCGCCAGTGGGAGCATGCCCGGTCGACCTGTTCGCCATCGGTCCGGGTGGTCGAGATGACCAGTGATGACGCCTGGATACGGGACACCGGCCCCACGTTCGTCATCAACCGGGCTCGTGGAGAGCGCAGGGCCGTGGACTGGGAGTTCAACGCGTGGGGTGGCATCGACGACGGGCTCTACTTCCCGTGGGCGAACGACGATCTGGTGGCGGCCAAGGTGTGCGAGCTCGAGCAGGTGTCCCGGTATCGGGCTCCGTTCGTGCTGGAGGGAGGGTCGGTGCACGTCGACGGCCAGGGGACCTGCATCACGACGGAGGAATGCCTCCTGAATCCCAATCGGAACCCCACCCTCTCCAGGTCCGACATCGAAGCCCACCTCGGCGCCTACCTGGGGGTCGAGAAGGTCATCTGGATTCCCCGCGGCGTCTGGGGTGACGAGACGGACGGCCATGTCGACAATCTGGCGTGCTTCTCCCGACCGGGCCGGGTCCTGTTGACCTGGAGCGAAGAGAACGATGATCCACAGGCTGCGATCTCCCACGAAGCCCGTGCCGTGTTGGAGTCGGCCAGCGATGCCCGCGGGCGGCAGTTGGAGGTCGGCCTCGTGCCCTCACCGGGTCCACTGTCGATCACCGTCGAGGAGGCTGCCGGCATCGATCGCAGCGATTTCGCCCGTCCCCGGTTGGCTGGCGAGCGCATGGCCGGCTCGTACGTGAATTTCTTCGTCGCCAATTCGGTCGTGGTCTATCCGCTCCTGGACGAGCGCCACGACGACGCAGTGCGGGAGCTGCTCGGCCATGAGTTCCCCGGCCGTCGTATCGAAGGTGTCCCGGGTCGGGAGATTCTTCTCGGTGGCGGGAACGTCCACTGCATCACGCAGCAGGTCCCGCGTGTCTGAGGCGGCTCAGGGGTTCGAAGACGATGTACGCCGGGTGCTCGAGAGACTCGGGCGCGGAACGGTGATGACGTACGGCGAGGTGGCGCTCGAAGCGGGCCACGCCGGGGCGGCCCGCGCCGTCGGCGCCGTCTTGTCCCGCGGTCACCCGGGACTTCCGTGGTGGCGGGTGGTGACCAGCACCGGGCGGCTCGTTCCGGGCCACGAACGCCAACAGGCCGGGCTCCTTCGCTCCGAAGGGGTGCGGGTCGACCATGGTCGGGTGGTCATGTCGGCCCGTTCGGCCGTCGATCCGATGTCGTTCCGCTAGAGCCAGCCGGCAACGAATGCGGCAAGAGCGAGCGCGAGCGTCCCGATGGTCAGCATCCGGCCCGCCGGCCGGCTCAAGGCCGGCTGTGATCCGGCGGACATCCCTCTCCGATGGGCGATTCGCATCCCCGCGGCCCAGGTGGCCGCTCCGACTGCGATCAGTCCCAGCGCCACCACTTCCCGGTCGCCGTGCAGGGGCCACAGCCTCCGCAGCACGATGACGACGGTGACCGCCACCGCCAATCCCGACCGGTTCCACGCCAGGAGGGTTCGCTCGGCCGCCAGTCCGGAATCGACCCCACTGGACTCTTCCCCCGCATCGTCGTCCAAGGTACGGCCCTCCTCTATTTCGAGCCGATCAGAGCCAGCACGACGGCGATGGCGGCGACTGCGGCGATGCCCACCGACAGCACGAGAGGCATCCGTGACCGAGGGATCGGATCGCCTCGCCGCATGGCGCGCTCGATTCCCCTGCCAGTGGAGAAAGCTCGTGACGGCGACCAGCGCGCCCAGCGCGATCAAGGGGAGACCGAGGATGCGTCGGCCACCGTCCACTTTGAAGTCGGGGAGAAGCTGGGTGGCCGCCACACCTGTGGCGATGAGAGCCAGGGCGGTACGGTTCCAGGCCAGGAACGTCCGTTCGTTGGCGTAGGTGAACCTGGCATCCGGCTCTGCTTCGCCGTCGTTCGGGTCTTCGCTCATCGGGGCTGCACAGGGTTCACAGTACCGATTTCGGGGACGGCGACGCCGGTGGGGTCGGCCGGTGACTCACCCATGGTCGCTCGCGTTCAGCGGGCTGGGCGGGAGAGGTGCAGGTCGCTGATGACGGGCCCGGCCATCGCAGCCGCGAACCGGAACGCACCGGAGCTGTAGACAGCGCAGGGGACGACCTGGCCGACCGAGTTGCCGCTCTGGTCGGGGCAGAAGTGCTCGCCATCGGGAGACCGTACGATGTCGTTCCTCACCCCCGCCACCGTGGGGCCGGTGCAGGGCTCGAATGCCAGGCAGGGGAGCATCCACACGAACGCCTGGTCGCGGCCCTCGACCGGCCTTCCCGCATCCACATAGGTGACCCGCCCCGGGTACGCCTCGGCCAGCTGGGCGAATGCCCGGTTCAGGTCGTCCCAGTGGGGGTCGTGCAGTGTCCACTGCCGGTAGTTGATGGGGGTGCCTTCCAGGTAGATGTGTGTTCCCACGGCCAGAAAGATCCGGATCGCCTGCGACATGGCCGAGCAGTAGCGGCTGATGGTCGAGCTCGATTCGGGTACGCAGCTCCGCATGCACGCCGTGAAGGTGTTCCCCGCGAACTCCATCACCACCACCCGGGGAGGGTGGTCACGGGCCACCCGGCGCATGTCGGGGAGCCAATCACAGGTGGCAGTGCCTCCGAAGACGAAATCGCCGACCTTCGCCCGACCACTGGCCTCGACCAGCGCGTTGAAGTACGGCGCCGCCTGGTAGGCGAGCGAGTCGCCGAAGATGTCCACCTCGACCTGGCCGGTCCGCGCCACCGTACCGGGATGGCCCGGGGGAGCCGAACTTGGCGAAGCGCACGCGGCCAACGCCAGAGCGGGCAGGAGAACGACCATACGCCGGAGCAATCCTCGACCACCCATCGGCAAAGTCTCGCTCGGGACCACGCGGAAGGCCTAGGGCCAAAGGTCCTTTGCCGCGTGGGCAGCGACGCGGATCAGGTCAGAAGGACGATCTTCCCCCGTACGTGGCCGCCCTCCAGCCGGCGGTACGCCTCCCGGACCTCGGTCAGCGGGTAGGTGCCGGCGATCGGGACCTCGAGCCGGCCCGCGGCCACGAGCCCGGCCAGCTCGGAGAGGACCTTCGGGTCGGCTGCCGTGGCGCTGCCCTCTGCTTTGACCCCGAAGCGCTCGACGGCCGCGAAGTCGGCGATGGTGTCGATGCGAGGCGGTTCGACTCCGAGCTCGAGGGCCATCTCCACGTAGCCGTCCCCGAACGCGTCGATGAACGCGTCGACCCGGCCGGCAACCTCACCGATCCGCTCGATCGTCCCGTCACCGTAGGACACCGGCACCACGCCATGGTCCCGCAACCACTGGTGGTTGGCCGCACCGGCGAGACCGATCACACTCGCTCCGTGCATCGAGGCCAGCTGCACGGCGATGGAGCCCACCCCTCCGGCCGCGCCGGCGACCACCAGGGTGTCGCCCTCGCCCACCGAGACGGCCCGCACCGTGGCGTAGGCAGTGGTGCCGGCGACGAAGAGCGAGCCGGCCACCTCCCATGGGACAGCCGGCGGCTTGGGGACGACGTCGGCCGCCTCGACCACGACGTAGTCGGCCTGACTCGCCCGGCGGTCGGTGTGGCCGAGGACTTCGTCGCCGACGGCCGGCTCGGTCACGTCCGGGCCGACCTCCTCGATCACCCCGGCGAGGTCGCTGCCCTGCCCGGAGGGGAACGTCGCCGGCCACCGCTCGTGCAGCAGGCCTCGGCGGATCTTGGCCTCCCCGATGTTGATGCCGGCCGCCCTGACCCTGACCAGCACCTCGCCCGGGCCGGGTACGGGGCGGGGGACATCGACCACCTCGAGGACGTCGATATCGCCATACTCCTCGAACTTCACTGCTCTCGGCATGGACACCTCCTTCCACCCTCGTTGCAACCTGGAAGGGGCATCGGTTATGCCGGGGTCGCAGTGCCGGCGGCGGATCGACCGCCGTGGGGACGGGACCAGGCAGTAGCCTCGTGCGTTATGAGATCGAGGCCCACCGCGGGAACCGGCCGGAGCTGAGAGCGGCGGGGGATCGACGAGATCCCGGCCGTCATCGACACAAGGAGCGAATCGACATGTCCCTCTTCCAGCGGGCCCACGACATCGTGCAGGCCAAGGCCAACAAGGCGCTCGATGCGGCCGAGAAGCCCGACGAGATGCTCGATCTCTCCTACGAGCAGATGCTCGAGCAGATCACCCAGGTCCGTCGGGCGCTGGTGGACCTGGCGGCGTCCCGCAAGCAGATCGAGCTGCAGGAACAGCAGCTCCAGCACACGGTGGACCACCTCCAGGACCAGGCCCGGGCGGCGCTCTCCCAGGGCAAGGAGGACCTGGCCAAAGAGGCCCTCTCCCGCAAGGCTGCCGCCCAGGCCCAGATCGACGGCATGGAGCCCCAGCACCAGCAGCTCACCGAGCAGGAGGAGAAGCTCGAGCACACGCTCGACGCCCTCCAGAAGCGGGTGAACGAGTTCCGGACCCAGAAGGAAGTGATGAAGGCCCAGTACACCGCGGCCAAGGCCGTGAGCTCGGTGGACGAGAGCACGGCCGGCATCTCCAAGACCTTCGGGGACTCCGGGGCGGCACTCCAGCGGGCCCAGGACAAGATCGCCACCATGCAGGCCCACGCGGGCGCCATGGACGAGCTGCTCCAGTCAGGAGTGCTCGAGGACGTCGGGGGCTCCACCGATGACATCCAAAAGGAGCTCGACGAAGCCGGTTCCGCCGCCGAGGTGGACAAGGAGCTCGCCGCGCTCAAGGCCGAAGTCGGTCCGGGCGGCTCCGGCTCACCGGCGCCGGCGGAGCTGACCGAGGGCTGAGCAGCACCGGCCCGACGGCTGCCGTCGGCCGCGCCGGAGGCGCGGAGCCCGCCGGCTCTCCGGCCGCGACGAGGAGGTCGGGCTCGGATCCGTCAGCCGACGCCCGACCACGCCCGTGCGCTCGCCGCACCCGCCTGGCGGAGGAGGACGAGAGCCGGGACGATGCCGAGGCACGAGATGCCGGCGATCAACCACCAGGCGCGACGGAAGGCATCGAGCTCGGGTAGGCCGTGAGCGGCGGCGGTGCCGAGCACGGCCACGAGCGCGGCGACTCCGAGGGCCAGTCCGGTCTGGCGGATCATGTTGACGACCGCGGAACCGGTTGCGAATGACGCAGGTGGCAGGGAGGACGAAGCCGTCGCCATCATGGTGGGGAGGGTGAGGCCCACCCCGATACCGGTGAGGATCATGCCTCCGAGCACGTCCGAGATGTAGTCCGGTTGGAGCCCGATGGCGATCGCCCACCACGCCACACCCGCCCCGAAGACCGTACTGCCGAGGGCGATGACCACCGCGGGTCCGTACCGGGCGATGAGCCGGCCGGCCACGACGAAGGACATGAGCGGGACCATGAGGGGACCCGGGGCGATGGCCAGTCCGGCCCGCAGCGCGGTCCAACCCCACACCTCCTGCTCCCAGAGGACGATGGACAAGAGCATGGCCCCGAAGGCGGCGGAGAAGAAGAGGGCGACGATCGACGACCCCGTGAACGCCCTCGACCGGAAGAGCGACGGCCTGATGAGCGGGTTGACGCTGGTGAGGCAGTGGACGACGAAGAGCGCGATCAGGACCACGGCTCCGGCCAGCGCTCCGATGATCGGCGGTCGAGCCCCAACCCCACCTGCTTCCCTCGACGAGTCCGAAGGTGAGCAGGCCGATCCCCGCCGTTGAGAGCACGACGCCGAGGGAGTCGGGCCGTTCCGACTCGTGACCGGGGATGTGGGGGAGTCGCCGCCATCCGACGACGAGGGCGGCCATCCCGACCGGCACGTTGACGAGGAAGACCCAGCGCCAGCTGGCCGCCACCAGCAACCCACCCACCACCGGACCGAGCGCGGCGGCCA